>NZ_JAUSYP010000001.1:1810000-4085000 GCF_030816955.1 Streptomyces africanus
CGAGAGCGGAACAGCCAGGCGGAATAAGCCCGGCCGTTCACAGCGTCCTCGCTGTGTTTTTTCAAAGGAACCTCGCCCCAGCAGATGCTGGAGACGGGGTATCAACATATCTGGCGTTGACTTTTGGCACGCTGTTGAGTTCTCAAGGAACGGTCGCTTCCTTTGTACTCACCCTCTCGGGCTTTCCTCCGGGCGCTTCCCTTCGGTCTTGCGTTTCCGACTCTATCAGATCGTTTTCTCGATCCGATTCCCTGTCGGCGGGATTTGCCGAGCGGCCTTGGCTTTCGCTCGTCGGCCTTTCGACATTCACTACGCTAGCCGATTCCCCCGGCCAACTCATAATCGAGTCCGTCGGCGCCGAATTCAGGCATGCGAGCACGCCGAATTCGCCCCTGCTGAGGGGAAGTCGTCAGGTAGTGGGTTGGCCGCTTCCGGCTGCTGGCGAATGCCGTACCCGGGTCAAGCGGCTCGGGCTACATTACGCATCTTGCGGGGACGCGTCAACTCCGGCGGTGCCTCGGGACATGGGCCCGATACGGGCTCACCGTTGGATCGTTGGCGATCCAGAAGCGCCAGGGGTGCACGTCGCCGTTGCCTCCCTCACCCGCGACTCCGGTGCGTGGTCCGTTGCGGACCTGGTCGCGCGGTACGGGCGTGCCCGCGAGGACCTTCAGGGGGGTGTCATCGGAGGTGCAGGCGTCCGTGCCGTTCAGGGAGCGGTCCACGCCCAGGGCCGTCGCCAGACGGGCCGGGCCTTTGGCCAGTTCCTTGTCGTTGCGGGCCGAGAGTCGACGGGTGCGGGCCAGTTCGGCGCCCTCGATGATCTCGCCGGCGCGGAGCAGGACCGCGCTCGCCTTGCCCTCGGGGCCGCACACCAGGTTCATGCAGAACCACATGCCGTAGGTGAAGTAGACGTAGACGTGCCCGGGGGGACCGAACATCACGTCGTTGCGGGCCGTGCGGCCGCGATAGGCGTGGGAGCCGGGGTCGTCTGCACCGTCGTAGGCCTCTACCTCTGTGAGGCGGAGGGCGATCGGACCGTCCGGGGTGGTGCGTACCAGGATGCGGCCGAGGAGGTCGGGGGCGACATCGAGGACGGGCCGGTCGAAGAACTCCCTGGGCAGGGGCGTACGGTCGGGGATCGCGATCATGCCGTCCGAGGGTACTGGAGACGGCTGGTGCGGCGGGGTGGCCTCAGGGCACCGGCCTTGCCAGGGTGAGGGCGTGGAACCGGCCACGGCCGGATCGCGTTTGTAGGGATCAGGGATTCACCCGTAGTGGGCGAGAGGGAGAGACATGGCGTTCAAGAAGCTGCTCGCGAGCCTGGGGGCCGGCGGGGCTTCGGTCGAGACGGTGCTGCATGAGGTCAACGTCGTCCCGGGCGGTGTCGTCCAGGGTGAGGTGCGGATCCAGGGCGGTTCCGTGAACCAGCAGATCGAGGGGCTCTCGGTCGGGCTCCAGGCCAAGGTCGAGGTGGAGAGCGGCGACCAGGAGTACAAGCAGGACATCGAGTTCACGAAGTCCCGGCTGGGCGGGGCGTTCGAGCTTCAGGCGAACGCGGTGCACGCGGTGCAGTTCGGGCTGGAGATTCCGTGGGAGACGCCGATCACGACGATCGACGGGCAGGAGCTGCGCTCGATGCACATCGGGGTCTCCACGGAGCTGGAGATCGCGCGGGCGGTGGACTCCGGTGACCTGGACCCGATCAAGGTGCACCCGCTGCCGGCGCAGAAGGCGATCCTGGACGCCTTCATCCAGCTGGGCTTCCGCTTCAAGAACGCGGACATGGAGCGCGGGGTCATCCGGGGTACGCGGCAGAAGCTGCCGTTCTACCAGGAGATCGAGTTCTACCCGCCGCAGCAGTACCGGGGACTGAACCAGGTCGAGCTGAGCTTCGTGGCCGACGCGCACGCCATGGACGTGGTGCTCGAGATGGACAAGAGGCCTGGTCTGTTCAGCGAGGGCAGCGACACCTTCCGGTCCTTCCAGGTGGGTCTCAACGACTACCAGGGGACCGACTGGGCCGCGTACCTCAACCAGTGGCTCTCCGAGGTGGGCAGCAAGCGCAACTGGTTCTAGGGGAGGCCCTAGGCTCGGGATCAACTGCAAGAACCGATCAGGAGGTACCGAGGTGACCGAGCTCAAGCGGCGGCCGCTCCCCCACGACTTCCATCCGCCCGTGGCGTCGTTCACTGTGACGAGCGAGGACGTCCAGCAGGGTGCGACGCTCAAGGACGCTCAGGTCCACGCGGCCGGCAACACCTCGCCGCAGCTGCGGTGGGAGGGCTTCCCGCCCGAGACCAAGAGCTTCGCCGTGACGTGCTACGACCCCGATGCCCCGACGGGCAGTGGGTTCTGGCACTGGGTGCTGTTCGACATCCCGGCGTCGGTGACCGAGTTGCCGGTGGGTGCGGGCAGCGGCAAGTTCGAGGGTCTGCCCGAGGGTGCGATCCACGCTCGTAACGACTACGGCGGCAAGGAGTTCGGTGGTGCCGCGCCGCCACCCGGGGACGGGCCGCACCGGTACGTGTTCACGGTGTACGCCGTGGACCAGGAGAAGCTCGGTCCGGATGCGGACGCTTCGCCTGCCGCCGTGGGCTTCAACCTGCGGTTCCACACGATCGCGCGGGCTCAGCTGATCGGTGAGTACGAGGTGCCCGCCGAGGGCTGACGAGCCGCCCCCGCGATCCCGGCGTTCACGGAACGTTTGCCCGCTCCTGGTCTTGGAATTGATCAGGAGCGGGCATTTTTGTTGCCGGGGGCCGCGGGGGTCACCCCCCGTAGGAGCAGCAGATATTGCGTTGTCCATCTCGGCGTGCCCGGCCAGAGTTGATCCCAGCCCGCCAGGGGGTGGGCCGGTGCACACGGGAGGTGGGCTGGTATGCGGGACACGCTGGTACTCAACGCGAGCTTCGAGCCGTTGTCGACGGTGACGCTGAACCGAGCCGTCGTTCTGGTGCTGCAGGACAAGGCCGTCGTCGAGCAGGCCCACCCCGAACTGCGGATGCGGGGAGCCGCGGTCGACATACCGGTGCCCCGTGTGATCAGGCTCTGCCAGTACGTACGGGTGCCCTTCCGAAGACGAGCGCCGTGGTCGAGGCGGGGTGTGCTGGTCCGGGACCGGCACCGGTGCGCGTACTGCGGGAGGCGGGCGACGACCGTCGACCATGTGGTGCCGCGGTCGCAGGGGGGTCAGGACACCTGGCTGAACACGGTGGCCTCGTGCGCCGAGGACAACCACCGCAAGGCGAACCGGACTCCGGAGCAGGCGGGGATGCCGCTGCTGCGGCAACCGTTCGAGCCGACTCCGGCGGACGCGATGCTGCTGGCGCTGGGGCAGGACGATTTCGACGCGCTGCCGGAGTGGCTGGCCCAGCCTGCCGCCTAGCCTGGCTGTCGCATGAAGGGGGCCCGCTTCCTCTGGGAAGCGGGCCCCCTTCATGCGTGCTGGGTCAGTCGATGGATGGCTTCTCGCGGCGTTCCTGGGCGGGGACAGCGCCTGCGGACGCGCCACCGTTGCCGCCGGAACCGCCGCCCATGCCGCCGAAGTTGCCCATGGCGCCGGAGAGGCCCTTGAGGGCGTCGCCGATCTCGCTGGGGACGATCCAGAGCTTGTTGGCGTCGCCTTCGGCGATCTTGGGGAGCATCTGGAGGTACTGGTAGGAGAGCAGCTTCTGGTCCGGGTCGCCGGCGTGGATGGCCTCGAAGACCGTACGTACGGCCTGGGCCTCGCCCTCGGCGCGCAGGGCCGCTGCCTTGGCCTCACCTTCGGCGCGCAGGATCTGGGACTGCTTCTCACCTTCGGCGCGCAGGATCTCGGACTGCCGGACACCTTCGGCCTGGAGGATCGCGGCGCGCTTGTCGCGGTCGGCGCGCATCTGCTTCTCCATCGAGTCCTGGATGGAGGTGGGCGGCTCGATCGCCTTGAGTTCGACGCGGTTGACGCGGATGCCCCACTTGCCGGTGGCCTCGTCGAGGACGCCGCGCAGGGCCGCGTTGATCTCCTCGCGGGAGGTGAGGGTCCGCTCCAGGTCCATGCCGCCGATGATGTTGCGGAGCGTGGTGACGGTGAGCTGCTCGATCGCCTGGATGTAGCTGGCGACTTCGTAGGTCGCGGCGCGAGCGTCGGTCACCTGGTAGTAGATGACCGTGTCGATGTTGACCACCAGGTTGTCCTGGGTGATCACCGGCTGCGGCGGGAACGGGACGACCTGTTCGCGCAGGTCGATGCGGTTGCGGATGGTGTCGATGAACGGGACGACGATGTTGAGGCCGGCGTTCAGCGTCCGCGTGTAGCGGCCGAAACGCTCGACGATGGCCGCGCTGGCCTGTGGGATGACTTGGATCGTCTTGATCAGGGCGATGAAGACCAACACCACCAGAATGATCAGGACGATGATGACCGGTTCCATCGTCGTTCCCCGTACCCTTCTCCGCCTCGGCGACTTCGGCAGATCTCATGGTTGTCGAAGATCTTGCTGGTCGAGTCTGTCAGACCGTCGCGTAGCTGGCGAGGAGTTCACTCCAGTTACGTCTTGCGAGGTCACATGACGATCGCAGTGGCTCCCTCGATGTCCACGACGTCCACTTCCTGGCCTACTTCGAAAGCGCGGTCGGTGTCGAGGGCGCGGGCCGACCAGACCTCTCCGGCCAGCTTGATCCGGCCGCCGGAGGCGTCGACGCGTTCCAGGACGACGGCTTGTCTGCCCTTCAACGCGTCCACGCCGGTGGCGAGTTGGGGCCGCTGGGCGCGATGCCGGTTCGCGATGGGGCGTACGACGGCGATGCCGGCCGTCGAGATGACGGCGAAGACGACGACCTGGGCGACGGCTCCGCCGCCGAAGAGGCCGTTGACCACCGCGGCGCCGATGGCGCCCACCGCGAGCATGCCGAGTTCCGGCATCGCGGTGACCACGAGCGCGATGCCGAGCGCGGTCGCGCCGATCAGCCACCACAGCCATGCGTCGATGTCCACAGGGGCATGGTAGGTCGGACGGCCCTGTCACCGACAGGGCGCCCAGGGTGTGAAATGCCCTTCTTACTTTGGGATTTGTGCGGTGAGGGGCCGGGTCAGGACAGCGGGAGGCCCTGTGCCGTCCAGCGCTCGCCCGCCTGTTCGACGACGAGCGGGAGGCCGAAGCAGAGGGAGAGGTTGCGGGAGGTGAGTTCGAGCTCCATCGGGCCGGCGGCGAGGACCTTGCCCTGACGGATCATGAGGACGTGCGTGAAGCCCGGGGGGATCTCCTCGACGTGGTGGGTGACCATGAGCATCGAGGGGGCGATCGGGTCGCGGGCCAGGCGGCCGAGGCGGCGGACGAGGTCCTCGCGGCCGCCGAGGTCGAGGCCGGCGGCGGGCTCGTCGAGGAGCAGCAGCTCGGGGTCGGTCATCAGGGCACGGGCGATGAGGGTGCGCTTGCGCTCGCCCTCGGAGAGCGTGCCGAACTTGCGCTCCAGGTACTCGCTCATGCCGAGGCGGTCGAGGAAGGCGCGGGCGCGCTGTTCGTCGATCTCCTCGTAGTCCTCGTGCCAGGTGGCGGTCATGCCGTACGCGGCGGTCAGCACCGTCTCCAGGACGGTCTGGCGCTTGGGGAGCTTGTCGGCCATGGCGATGCCGGCCATACCGATGCGCGGGCGCAGTTCGAAGACGTCCGTGCCGGGCCTGCCGAGGGTCTCGCCGAGGATGGCGGCGGTGCCCGAGCTGGGGAAGAGGTAGGTGGAAGCGAGGTTGAGGAGGGTGGTCTTGCCGGCGCCGTTCGGGCCCAGGATGACCCAGCGCTCGCCCTCCTTGACCGACCAGGAGACCTGGTCCACCAGAGCCCGGCCCTCGCGGACCACGGATACGTCCTGAAGCTCCAGAACATCGCTCATGAGCGCGTTGTCTCCCCTTGCAGTGTGGCCGGTCTCGGCTGTCGCGTAAGCCTGTGGCTCGGTCCGCCGCGCCGGTGGGCGCAGCCCTCCATGAAATCTACGCCACCGGTCGGCCCGGACATTCCCTCGGTCCGGTCCTTGGAGGGTCCTAGGGTGGGGACATGCTCACGGAACCACGCGCTGGACGTCTCGCTGCATGGGGAAATGCCCTTTTGGCCGGACTTGTCTCACCGGATGACGCTGTGCTCGCCATCGTCGGCGAGGACGCGGTGCATCGGGTGGAGGGGCTGCCGGGAGAATCGGGCCAGGTCGGGCTGACGCTCGCGCTGGGGCGGCTGCGGACGCTGGGGGTGTCCGGGCTGCGGGTGGCTCTGCCCGCGCCGGGGCATCCGCTGGGGCTGAGCGGGCCGCCGGAGTTCAACGCGCGGGCGCTGGAGGCAGAGGAGGCGGTGGTCTGTCACGGGGCCGCCTTGGGGTTGGTGCCGGACGTGTACGAGGCCGGGCCTGAGGGTGTGCGGGACGAAGTGGTGTGGCATGTGCTGCCCGTACGGGAGGCGCCGCCGGCGGATGTGCCGTCGCTGGGTGAGGCGGAGCGGGAGCTGGCGGAGGCGCTCAGGGAGGCGACCGAGGCGCTGACGCGGCTGGATGTGGCCGGGTCGGGGCCGGTGGCGGAGGCGGCGGTCGACGCGTACCGGGCTCGGGCCGAGCGGGGGCGGGAGGTGCTGGCGCCTGGGTATCCGTCGCGGGCGGTGCGGGTGCTGGAGTTGGCGCAGCGGGTGGGGACGCTCATCGCTGTGGCGACGGAGAGTGGGCACGGTGGTGCGGTGAGTTCGTCCGAGATGTCTGCGCGGCGGGAGGCGTTGCGGCCGGTGGAGCGGACGGCTCGGCGGGCGCAGGTCGCGGCGTACAACTCCGTTGTGGAGGAGCGGGAGCGGGGGGTGCGGTGACGCTGGGCAGCGGTGCGGTGGGGGCGCTGACCGGGGTTGGTCTGGTGCTCGACGTTGCTGCTGAGGGCGGGTGGGTGCGCAGCCCGGCGTAGCGGGGTGCCGCCTGCGCCCACCCGTGCCGCCCTGGGGGTACCTCCCAGGCCCTTAAGGCACTGGGGGAGGCACGACTGCCCGCAGGCTAAGTGGACCGGCCTCCCAGGCGTTGCTGGGAGGCCGGTGTCACCTCCGGCTCGGAGACGGAGGTGGGGTGTCAGTGGTTGACGGCGTGGTTGCCGAAGGCGGGGTTCAGGACGCCCACGACGTTCACGCTGTTGCCGGAGACGTTGACCGGGACGTGCACCGGGGCCTGGATGACGTTGCCCGAGACGACGCCCGGGGAGCCCACGGCCTGGCCGTCGGCGTGCGCGCTGGTGGCGGAGGCCATGCCCGCGCCCGCGGCCAGCAGGCCACCGGTCACCATCGTCACGGCAGCGGCCTTCTTCAGGTTCTTCACTTCTGAGCCCTCCTTGCGATTGCCGCGGCAGGCGCCGCAGCACGCACTGGAGAACGGCGGAGATCCACCGAGGTTGCGCCATGTGAGGGACGTTCCCACGACAGTATGAATCTCAGCTCGGAATGGAACCTTCCGTGTTGCCGTGGGATGAGCGAGTCAGCCGGTCACGCCATGGCGAACGGCCCACAGGGCGGCCTGCGTTCGGTCGGACAGGTCGAGTTTCATCAGGATGTTCGAGACGTGGGTCTTGACGGTCTTCTCCGAGAGGACGAGGGCGCGGGCGATCTCCCGGTTGGAGCGGCCGTCCGCTATCAGGCCGAGCACCTCGCGCTCCCGCTCGGTGAGCGAACCGGCCCGCCCCGGGCCCGAGTTGGCCTCCTCCTGGGACAGCAGGGCGTCGGCGACCTCCGGCTGGAGGAGGATGTGCCCGGCGTGGACGGAGCGGATGGCTCCGGCGAGGGCGTCGGGGTCGACGTCCTTGTAGACGTAGCCGGCGGCGCCCGCGCGCAGGGCCGGGACCACCGTGCGCTGCTCGGTGAAGCTGGTGACGATCAGCACACGCGCGGGGTTGTCCAGTTCGCGGAGTCTGCGCAGGGCGCCCACGCCGTCCATGCCCGGCATCTTGACGTCCATGAGGATGACGTCGGGCCGCAGCTCCTCCGCGCGGTCGACCCCTTCGGCGCCGTCCGCCGCCTCGCCGACGACCTCGATGTCGTCCTGTACCTCCAGGAAGGTGCGCAGGCCCCGGCGGACGACCTGGTGGTCGTCGACGAGCAGCACCTTGATTGCGTCAGCCACCGGGGACCTCCATCTCGATCGTGGTGCCCTTGCCGGGCGCCGATTCCACGGTCAGCGTGCCGCCGGCCCCGCTCGCCCGGTCCCGCATCGAGACCAGGCCCAGGTGGCGTCCGGCGCGGCGGACCGTCCTCGGGTCAAACCCGCTGCCGTCGTCCGTGACGCGCAGGACGGCTCCGCTGCCGCGGCGGTCCAGGGTCACGTCCACGTGGTCGGCGCCGGAGTGGCGCAGGGCGTTGTGCAGAGCCTCCTGGGCGACACGCAGGAGGGCCTCCTCCTGGGAGGCCGGCAGGGCCTTCACCCCGCGGCCGGCGAAGGTGACGCGGGCGGAGTGGGCGCGGTCGAGGACCTGGACCTGCGTCCGAAGGGTGGCCACGAGGCCGTCCTCGTCGAGGGCGGCGGGGCGCAACTCGACGACAGCGGCGCGCAGTTCGTCGGCGGCCTCGGCGGCGAGGGCCGCCACCTGCTGGAGTTCGCCCTTGGCCCGGGACGGGTCCCGGTCCACCAGGCGGGCCGCGGCCTGGGCGGTCAGGCGCAGGGAGAAGAGCTTCTGGCTGACCGCGTCGTGCAGTTCGTGGGCGAGGCGGGAGCGTTCCTCGGCGATGGTGAGCTCGCGGCTGCGTTCGTACAGGCGGGCGTTGGTGAGGGCGATCGCCGCGTGCTGGGCGAGGATGCCGAGCAACTCCTCGTCGTCCTGCGTGAAGCCGCAACGGCCTTCTGGCTTGGGGCAGTTCTTGTTGGCGAGGAACAGGGCGCCGATGACCTCGTCGCCGTCGCGGATGGGCAGGCCCAGGAAGTCGACCAGGTCGGGGTGGGCGCTCGGCCAGCCCTCGAAGCGGGGGTCCTTGCGGACGTCGGCGAGGCGCTCGGCCCTGGCCTCGCGGAGCATCGCGGCGAGGATGCCGTGCTGGCGCGGGAGCGGGCCGATCGCCTTCCACTGCTCCTCGCTGACGCCGTCGACCACGAACTGGGCGAAGCCGCCGTGGTCGTCCGGGACGCCGAGCGCGGCGTACTGCGCGTCGAGTAGTTCGCGGGCCGAGGCGACGATCGTCTTGAGGACGTCGCGCACCTCGAGATGCCTGCTCATGGCCAGCAACGCGGAACTCACCGCGGCGAGGCCGGACCGGGGACCGTGGCTCATGTCCTCACGGTACCGGCGGGCTGTGACAGCGCGGATCGGACCGGTGGCGGCGGTCGCCCGGGCCGCTGGACCTAGGTCGCTGGGCCGATACGGGCGGGCGGCACGGCGGAGGACCGGGGCACCGGGCCAGTGGCGTAGGGCGAAGGGACCCGGTGGACTGCGGCCCGCGTCCGAGGCGGTCCGGGCGTCCCTGTTCCTACGGTGAGGGCACACGACCACGGCGAGGGAGCGGATCATGCCGGTTGCGATCATCACCGGGGCCTCGAAGGGGCTGGGCCGGGCGCTCGCGGAGGCGCTGGCCGGGCGGGGCTGGGATCTGGTGCTCGATGCCAGGGGCGCCGAGACACTGAGGGAAGCCGCAGAGGCCGTCTCCGCGCACGGCGCGCGCGTGACCGCCCTGCCGGGAGACGTCACGGACGCCGCGCACCGGGCGGCACTGGTGTCGGCGGCGGGGCGACTCGGCGGCGCCGACCTGCTGGTGCACAACGCGAGCGCGCTGGGCGCCGAGCCGCTGGTACGGCTGGAGGAGCTCCCCCTGGAGGGGCTGCGGCGGGCGCTGGAGGTGAACCTGGTGGCGGGTCTCGGCCTGGTCCAGGAGGCGCTGCCGCTGCTGCGCGCCTCGCGGGCCGGCACCGTCGTGGCGGTCAGTTCGGACGCGGCAGCCGAGGCGTACGAGACCTGGGGCGGCTACGGGGCGTCCAAGGCGGCACTGGACCAGCTGATGGCGGTGCTCGCCGTGGAGGAGCCGGGGCTGCGGGTCTGGGCGGTGGATCCCGGGGACATGGCCACGGACCTGTATGCGGCGGCCGTACCGGACGATCACGATCCGCGGCCGGAGCCGGCGGCTGTGCTGCCGGGGTTCCTGCGGCTGCTGGACGAGCGGCCCGCGAGCGGGAGGTACGGGGCTCCGGCTCTGGTGGACGGGGTGCGATGACGCCGGCCGTGCGGGTACCGGAGGAGCTGTCGGCCCGGGTGCCGGCCGAGCAGCGGGGCCCCGGGCTGGACCGGGATGCCGTGCGGATGCTGGTGTCCCGGGGTGTCGAGGTGGCGCATCACACGTTCACGGAGCTGCCGCGGCTGGTGCGGGCCGGGGATCTCCTCGTGGTCAACACCTCGGCCACGCTGGCGGCGGCCGTGGACGGGCGGATCGGGCACGCGCGCGTGGTGGTGCATTTCTCCACGCGTGGGGACGACGGCCGCTGGGCGGTGGAGCTGCGGGAGCCCGACGGGCGGGGCACCACGCGTCCGCGTGCGGGTGGGCCCGCGGGTACGCAGGTGCGCCTGCCGGGAGGCGGGTGGCTGGTTCTGGAGGAGCCGCTGAGCGGGCGGAGCGGGCGACTGTGGTGGGCGCGGGTCGCCGGGCCGGGGGTGCCGGGGCTGCTGCGGGAGCACGGGCGGCCCATTCGCTACGCGTACACGGAGCGCGACCAGCCGTTGTCCGTCTACCAGACGGTGTTCGCGCTGCCGTCCGCGGACGGGGCGGGCAGTGCGGAGATGCCGAGCGCGGCGCGGCCCTTCACGGCGCGGCTGGTGGCTGAGCTGGTGAGCCGGGGCGTGCAGTTCGCGCCGGTCACGCTGCACACGGGGGTGGCGTCGGCGGAGGCGCACGAGCCGCCGTATCCGGAGCGCTTCGCGGTGCCCGGGGCGTCGGCGCGGCTGATCAACGCCGCGAAGGCCGGTGGCAGCCGGGTGCTGGCGGTGGGGACGACGGCGGTGCGGGCCGTGGAGTCGGCGGTGGGCGCCGACGGGGTCGTACGCGCGCGTGCGGGGTGGACGGATCTCGTCGTCACACCGGAGCGCGGGGTGCGTGTGGTGGACGGGCTGCTGACCGGACTGCACGAGCCGGAGGCCTCGCATCTGCTGATGCTGGAGGCGGTCGCCGGGCGGGAGGCGATCGAGCGTGGCTACGAGGCCGCGCTCCAGGGCCGCTATCTGTGG
Organism: Streptomyces africanus; assembly: GCF_030816955.1. Lineage (NCBI taxonomy): Bacteria > Bacillati > Actinomycetota > Actinomycetes > Kitasatosporales > Streptomycetaceae > Streptomyces > Streptomyces africanus. The sequence continues at coordinate 1,821,183 of NZ_JAUSYP010000001.1, forward strand.
CACGAGTTCGGGGACGTGCACCTCGTCCTGCCGTAGCGACGGCGTGGCAAACCCCTCACACAGAGCATCGCTTGTGCAACCAGCGGTGAGACCGCACTCCGCCCGGTGTGAGCCCGCGCATAGGACCCACGTCACGTACGAAAGTGCATAGGAGACAAAGCCCCACCTATTGAGCGGCACAGACAGTCCAGTCTGCCCCGATTTGCCCATCCCTGATCCACTATCGGGCATCGTACGTCACACCTTTGCCACGCAATTTTGCGGCCGCTAAGAATTGCTGCGTCGCTCAGCGCCGTGGGTTCACCTCCGCGGCGTTCGTGTCGGAAACACACCGAGTCCAACGCCGGACGCCGAGCGACTCCCGCGCTATTCGAAGAGGTCCACAGCAGCATGCCCAAGAACATCTTCAGCCGTGTTCAGAGTCGTACCCTGACCCGTCACCACAAGATCGCCATGGCGGGTGTCGCCGCCCTCGGCGCCGCCGCCATCGGTTTCTCCGCGGTGCCGAGCGGCGCTTCGACCAAGACCACGACCGAGGCCGCTCAGCCGGCTGCGGTGGCGTTCAGCACCGAGCAGATCAAGGACGTCAAGGCGAGCGTCACCGACCAGATGGCCGGTGCCAGCCTGAAGGCGGAGCAGATAGCGGCGAAGAAGAAGGCCGACGCCGCGGCCGCCGCCAAGAAGAAGGCCGCCGCCGAGGCCGCGAAGAAGAAGGCCGAGGCCGCGCGCGAGGCCAAGGAGGCCGCGAGCCGGGCCGCCAAGCGCGCCCAGGTCAAGAAGGCCGCCGCCAAGAGCTACCCGAACAACCTCGACGGCTGGATCCGCGAGTCGCTCGACATCCTGAAGAAGCACAACATCCCGGCGTCCTACGACGGCATCCACCGCAACATCATCCGGGAGTCCTCGGGTAACCCGCGGGCGATCAACAACTGGGACATCAACGCCATCAACGGCATCCCGTCGAAGGGCCTGCTCCAGGTCATCCCGCCGACCTTCAAGGCGTACCACGTCCCCGGCACCTCCTGGGACATCTACAACCCGGTCGCCAACATCACCGCCGCCTGCAACTACGCGGCTGACAAGTACGGCTCGATGGACAACGTCAACAGCGCGTACTGAGGCCGGCGCGGACCTCTCTGCTTCGCTGAACGAACGCCGAAGGGCGGCACCCTCCTGACGGGGTGCCGCCCTTCGGGCGCGGTGGAGCGGTGACTACTTGCGCATGACCTCGGGCTCGTGGCGGCGCAGGAAGCGGGCCACGAAGAAGCCGCAGATCACGCCGAGCGCGAGGAGCGCGCCCATGTCCATGGCCCAGGCCCCGACCGTGTGCTCCCACAGCGGGTCGGTGTCGCCGGCCGTCTCGGGCGGGCTGATCTTGTTGAAGTCCAGCGTGGCACCGGAGGCAGCGACCGCCCAGCGCGACGGCATCAGGAACGAGAACTGGTTGACGCCGATCGAGCCGTGCAGCGTGAACAGGCAGCCCGTGAAGACGACCTGGATGATCGCGAACATCACCAGCAGCGGCATGGTCTTCTCGGCGGTCTTGACCAGCGACGAGATGATCAGGCCGAACATCATCGAGGTGAAGCCCAGCGCCATGATCGGGATGGAGAGCTCGACGAGGGTCGCGCTGCCGAGCACCAGGCCCTCCTCCGGGATCTCCCGGCTGGAGAAGCCGATGACGCCGACCAGCAGGCCCTGCAGGACGGTGATCATGCCGAGCACGAACACCTTCGACATCAGGTACGCCGAGCGCGAGAGGCCGGTCGCGCGCTCCCGCTCGTAGATGACCCGTTCCTTGATCAGCTCGCGGACCGAGTTCGCCGCGCCCGCGAAGCAGGCGCCGACCGCGAGGATCAGCAGGACCGTGGTGGCCGTGCCGTTCGGGATGATCCGGCCGGTCTGCGGGTTGGCGGGGTTCGGCAGCAGTCCCTTGTCGGCGTCGATGAGGAGGCTGACCGCGCCGAGCACGGCCGGCAGGATCACCATCAGCGCCAGGAAGCCCTTGTCGGACGCGATCACCGAGACGTAGCGCCGCACGAGCGTGACGAACTGGGACATCCAGCCCTGCGGCTTCGGCGGCTTCATCGCCTGCATCGGCGGAACCTGTACGGACTGCGGCGCTACGGCGTCGATGTCCGCGGCGTACATCTGGTAGTGCTGCGAGCCCTTCCAGCGGCCCGCCCAGTCGTAGTCGCGGTAGTTCTCGAAGGCGGAGAAGACATCGGCCCAGGTGTCGTAGCCGAAGAAGTTCAGCGCCTCCTCCGGCGGGCCGAAGTAGGCCACCGAACCGCCGGGCGCCATCACGAGCAGCTTGTCGCACAGCGCCAGCTCCGCCACGGAGTGGGTGACGACGAGGACCGTACGGCCGTCGTCCGCCAGGCCGCGCAGCAGCTGCATGACATCGCGGTCCATGCCCGGGTCGAGGCCGGAGGTCGGCTCGTCCAGGAAGATCAGCGACGGCTTGGTGAGCAGCTCCAGGGCCACGGAGACGCGCTTGCGCTGGCCGCCGGACAGGGACGTGACCTTCTTGTCCTTGTGGATGTCCAGCTTCAGCTCGCGCAGCACCTCGTCGATACGGGCGTCGCGCTCAGCGGCCGTGGTGTCGGCCGGGAAACGGAGCTTGGCCGCGTACTTCAGGGCCTTCTTGACGGTCAGCTCCTTGTGCAGGATGTCGTCCTGCGGGACCAGACCGATGCGCTGGCGCAGCTCGGCGAACTGCTTGTAGAGGTTGCGGTTGTCGTAGAGGACCTCGCCCTGGTCGGCCGGGCGGTAGCCGGTGAGCGCCTTGAGCAGCGTCGACTTGCCGGATCCGGACGGGCCGATGACCGCGATCAGCGACTTCTCCGGGACGCCGAAGGAGACGTCCTTGAGGATCTGCTTGCCGCCGTCGACCGTGACGGTCAGGTGGCGCGCGGAGAAGGACACCTCACCGGTGTCGACGAACTCCTCGAGCCGGTCGCCGACGATCCGGAACGTCGAGTGGCCGACGCCGACGACGTCGGTCGGGCCGAGCAGCTGCGTGCCGCCCTTGGGGATCGGCTGGCCGTTGACGTACGTGCCGTTGTGCGAGCCCAGGTCGCGGATCTCCATGCGCCCGTCGGGCGTCGAGTGGAACTCGGCGTGGTGCCGGGAGACCTGGAGGTCGGAGACGACCAGCTCGTTCTCCAGGGCACGGCCGATGCGCATCACGCGGCCGAGGGAGAACTGGTGGAACGTGGTCGGGCTGCGGTCGCCGTAGACCGGCGGCGCCCCCGCGACGCCGCCGGGGCCCTGCTGCTGCGGGATGTGTGCCGCGTGCTGCTGCGGCTGCTGCCAGCCGGCCTGGGCCTGCTGCTGCGGGGCCTGGGGCTGCTGCTGGTAGGGCGCCTGCTGGGCGGGTGCCTGCTGGGCAGGGGCCTGCTGGGCCCAGCCGGGGTTCGCGCCCTGTGCGGCGTACGGCTGCTGCTGCGGCTGGGCCTGCGGCGTGGCGACGGAGGCGGCGGCACCGGAGAAGTCCAGGCGCGGGCCGTCGGTCGCGTTGCCCAGGTTGACCGCGGAGCCCGGGCCGAGTTCCAGCTGATGGATCCGCTGCCCCTGCACGAAGGTGCCGTTGGTGCTGCCATGGTCCTCGATGACCCAACTGCGGCCGTTGAAGCTGACCGTGGCGTGACGCCAGGAGACCCTGGCGTCGTCGAAGACGACGTCCCCCTGCGGATCACGTCCGAGGGTGTAGGCCCTGGACGGATCGAGCGTCCAGGTACGTCCGTTTGATTCCAGTACGAGTTCCGGCACTCCATGCCCCACTGAGTTGTCCCCCGAGTTACCCCCGACATGGGGAGTCTAGGGATGTCGAACATCGGGGGGAACTATTTCAGTAGCGGCCGCCTGACCGAAAGTCGGGCCTTGTGAAGACCGCGTACGGAGGCATCTGCCGATTCCGTTGACGGGGTTGAAAACGGGCCGGAGAGTGGTATTTCGACGCGAGGGGGACATGCGTGGTGTTCCCGTCGCGCAGCGGATCGGGGGGTCTGCCATGAGTGCCGGTACAGGTGTCGGGACGGCGAGGGACGGCACGCGCGTGCCGTGGGGGGACGTGCTGATGTCCGCCGTCGCCGCCGTGAGCTGGGCGTTGATCGGGATGGCGGGTACGGCTGCGCTGGGTCTGCGGCTGCTGGAGGCGGACACGGCGGGCTCGTTGGGGCCGATGACCGCGGCGGTGGTGGCCATCGGGGCGGGTGGTTCGGTCACGCCGTCCGGTGATGTGTCCGCGTTCGGCCTCACGGGCGCGCAGGCGGACACGGCCATCGAGATCACGCCACTGGGGGTGAGCCTGGTCGGGGCGGTGCTGCTGTCGTACTTCTTCCTAAGGTCCTTGCGGGCGGCGGGAGTTGTGATAGCGCCGACCGAACTCCTCGCGCGTGCGGGCGCGGTGGTCGCGCTGTCCGTGGCGATGCTGGGCGGGCTGGCGTGGGCGGGGCACGACGTCATCACGATCGACGGCGGCGCGCTGGGCCTGGACGACCTGGCGGGCGGGGGCGGTGGAGACGGCCTGGAGATTCCCGGGCTGGGGGACATCGGGGGGCTGCTGCCGGACCGGATCGGCGACCTGGTCGACGCGCGGGCGGCGGTCGGTTTCACGGTCGACACCGGGCCCACGCTGCTCGGCGGGGCCGGCTGGTCGGCCGGGATCCTCCTCATCGCCCTGCTGGCCTCGCGCCGCACGCCGCTGCCGCGGGGCTGGGAGGCCGTGCACCGGGTCGTTCGGCCCGCCGTTTCCGCCGTGGTGACCGTGCTGCTGGTCGCGGTGGCGGCGGGGCTCGCGGCGGCGGCGTACGCGGCGACCGGCGACGACCATCCCCGGCGCATCGCCGGCGCGGCGCTGCTCGGGGCGCCGAACGGGGTGTGGCTGGGCGTCCCGATCGGCCTGCTCGTGCCGTGGGACGGCCGGGCGACGGGTGAACTGACCCGCCTGCTGCCGGACCCCCTGGACGACCTGCTCGCGGTCCGCTCCGACCAGCCCGTGACGCTGGGGCGGCTGGCCGAGCTGGACGGGCGGGTGTGGCTGCTGGGGGTGGCGGCGGCGCTGATGATGCTGCTGGCGGGGGTGTTGACGGCGGTGCGGACGCCGGTGCCCGGTCCTGGGGACGTACGGGGTTCGGGCGCGCTCGGTTGCGCGGGGAGGTGTGCGCTGCGGCTGGGGGTCGTGACCGCGCTGGCCCTGCCACTGCTCGCCCGGCTGACGGACGTCTCCGTGACCGCCTCCCTGTCCGTCCTCGGCTTCGACGCGTTCGGCGCGGGCATCGACCTGCACGGCCACGTCGGCATGGCCCTGCTGCTGGGCGCAGGGTGGGGTGCGGGGGCCGGGGCGGTGGGGGCGTTGCTCGCGTGGGCGAGCGGGGGCGCGGGGCGGTGGGCTACGGGGTTGGCCCGTGGGGTGGGGGTGGCCGGACCAGGGGCAAGCAGGGGGCAGGCCGGGTACGACGCCGGTGCCGGGCATGCGACGGGGCCGGGGGCCGGAACGGGACCGGCCGGGTACGGCGCCGACGCCGGGCGGTCCGGTGGCCGGGGCGGGGCCGGCGCCGGGCGGGCGTCGTCGTACGGGGAGGAGGCCGGGCCCTACGCGCGGGGAGTGCCGTACCGGCCACCCAACCCGGCCACCAATCCGTACGTCCGGGTGCCGGACGAACAGCGCGCACCGGAGGACGCGCGGCCACGCGCCGGTGAACCCAGGGCATCTCACGAACCACCGTCGGGCAGTGACCCCGCTGCTCACCAGGACGGGGACGTGTACAGCGTGCCCACCGTGGCGCGGCCGGTCGGGCCGCCGCCGCGTGGGCCCCGGCAGCCGCCCGGGCCGCAGGGCGGGAACCGGCCGCCGTCCCGGCCGGACGACGCGCCGCCGCCTCCGCCTCCGCCTCCGCCGCCGCGGAAACCGCGTGGGGGGAAGTAGGCCCCACCGCCGGTGGGGACAGGGCACGCAAGGTGCGGGCCACCCACCCGTCACCCAGTGTTCGCTGTCCGCCAGGCGGACCTCACGGGCGGTACGACCTGCCCGCCGGATACGGTGGAACCACCATGAGCGCTTCGCAGACCTCGTCCTCCGACGTTCCCACCCTCCTTGTCAAGATCTTCGGCAAGGACAGTCCGGGCATCACGGCCGGCCTCTTCGACACCCTGGCCGCCTACTCCGTCGACGTCGTCGACATCGAGCAGGTCGTCACCCGGGGCCGAATGGTGCTGTGCGCGCTCGTGACCGAGCCGCCCAAGGGGCTCGAGGGCGATCTGCGGGCGACCGTCCACAGCTGGGCCGAGTCGATGAAGATGCAGGCGGAGATCATCTCCGGCCTCGGCGACAACCGGCCGCGCGGACTGGGCCGCTCCCTGGTCACCGTGCTCGGGCATCCGCTCACCGCGGAGGCGACCGCGGCGATCGCCGCGCGGATCACCAAGACCGGCGGCAACATCGACCGTATCTTCCGGCTCGCCAAGTACCCCGTGACCGCCGTGGAGTTCGCCGTGTCCGGCGTGGAGACCGAGCCGCTGCGCACCGCCCTGGCGCCCGACGCGGCGAAGCTCGGCATCGACGTGGCGGTCGTGGCCGCCGGTCTGTACCGGCGCGCGCAGCGCCTGGTCGTCATGGACGTCGACTCGACGCTCATCCAGGACGAGGTCATCGAGCTGTTCGCCGCGCACGCCGGCTGCGAGGACCAGGTCGCCGAGGTGACGGCGGCCGCGATGCGCGGCGAGCTGGACTTCGAGCAGTCCCTGCACGCGCGCGTGGCGCTGCTGGAGGGGCTCGACGCCTCGGTCGTGGACAAGGTGCGCAGCGAGGTGCGGCTGACGCCGGGCGCCCGCACGCTGATCCGTACGCTGAAGCGGCTCGGCTACCAAGTCGGTGTCGTCTCCGGCGGTTTCACCCAGGTCACCGACGATCTGAAGGAGCGGCTCGGGCTGGACTTCGCCCACGCCAACACGCTGGAGATCGTCGACGGGCAGCTGACGGGCAAGGTCACGGGCGAGATCGTCGACCGTGCCGGCAAGGCCCGGCTGCTGCGCCGGTTCGCCGCCGAGGCGGGGGTGCCGCTGTCGCAGACCGTGGCGATCGGTGACGGTGCCAACGACCTGGACATGCTGAACGCGGCCGGTCTGGGCGTCGCCTTCAACGCCAAGCCGGTGGTGCGCCAGGCCGCGCACACCGCGGTGAACTTCCCCTTCCTGGACACCGTGCTGTACCTGCTGGGGATCACGCGCGAAGAGGTCGAGGCGGCGGACACCCTCGACACGGTCTGAACCGGCCAGGCGAGCCCGGCACCGCAACGGTGCCGGGCCCCGCTCACACGGAGTCGGTCACTCGGTCGGCGCCCAGTAGTCCCGCAGCGTGGCCACGCCCGGCTCCAGGCTCTTCCACGAGCCGGTGAAGGACAGGAGGGCGAAGGCGGCGGCCGGGAACCCGCGGCGGCTCATCCGGTCGCGGGCGTCGCCCTCGGCCGTGCCCGCCAGGATGTCGGCGAGGCCCTGGATGGCCGGGTTGTGGCCGATCACGAGGATGTTCTGCGCGTCGTCGGGAGTCTCGTTGAGCACGGCGATCAGTTCGCCCGGCGAGGCGTCGTAGATCCGCTCCTCGTAGACGGTTTTCGGTCGCTGCGGGAACTCCTGGACGGCGAGCTTCCAGGTCTCCCGGGTCCGGACCGCGGTGGAGCACAGGGCCAGGTCGAAGGCGATGCCGGTGTCGGCCAGCCTGCGCCCGGCCTCCGCCGCTTCTTTTCGGCCCCGGTCGGCGAGCGGACGCTCATGATCGCTCACCTGTGGCCAGTCGGCTTTCGCATGGCGGAAGAGGACAATCGTGCGGGGTTCTGCGACGCTCATAAGATCCAGCTTCGCACGAAACAGGCCACGGGGCGCAGGGAGTTGACCACCGGTTTCTGCCGTGCTCAGCGGGCCATCAGCTGCCGGGCCCGCTCGAGGAGGTGGGTGATCACGGGGTCACCGGTGGCCGCCTGGGCATCGGAGGGGTTCAGGATCAGCACGAGCAGCGCGACGAAGGCGAGCGTGGGCAGGGCGAGGGCCCACCAGGGCAGCCGGCTGTCGGCACCGGCCCGGGTCGCCGGGTGGGGCCGGGTGTGCGTAGGAGCCGACATGGTGCCTCCGCTTCTTCGAATGGTCCGTGGCCCGCGTCTCGCGGTCACACGTCGAAGTTACGGAATCCGGGGCGGCCGACCCATCCGGTGATCCACCCACTTGACCCTGACCCTCACCCCCTAGGGGACAGGGGGGCTAGCCCCACCACGGGCGGGGCGGCGGCCGGTCATGGCGAGGCGATGGTCGCGATGACGCCGATGATGATGAAGATCGCGAAGAAGGCGCCGAACACGAGCAGCATCTTCTTCTGACCGTGCTGGGGATTCGGGTCGAGCACTGGCATGGGACAAGTCTCGCACCCGCCGCGGGCACCGGGCGCCCCGGGGTGATACCAACGGTTCCGGGGCGGGCTCAGCGGCCCGCCTCCTCCTCCACCGTGCGGTCCCGGCCCGCCAGGAATCCGACCGCCATCTGCGGGATCATCAGGGCGCTCATCAGCGCGATCGGCAGGCCCCAGCCGCCGCTGTGCTGGTAGAGGACGCCCACCAGGAGCGGCCCCGGGATGGAGATCAGATAGCCGGTGCTCTGCGCGAACGCCGACAGCTGGGCCACGCCCGGGCCGGTCCTGGCCCGCATGCCGACCATGGTGAGGGCGAGCGGGAAGGCACAGTTGGCGACGCCGAGCAGCAGGGCCCAGGCCCAGGCTCCGGCGGCCGGCGCGAGGTACAGCCCGGCGTAGCCGGCGAGGCCGCAGACGCCCAGGGCGAGCACGATCGGGCCCTGGTGCGGAAGCCGCGTGGCCAGGCGCGGTATGACGAAGGCCAGGGGCACGCCCATCACCATGGTGACCGCGAGCAGCAGCCCCGCGGTGCCCGCGGGCACGCCGGCGTCCCGGAAGATCTGCGCCATCCAGCCCATGGTGATGTAGGCGGCGGTCGCCTGGAGCCCGAAGAAGACGGCCAGGGCCCAGGCGGTACGGCTCCGGGTGATCCGCAGCCGCGGAGCCTCCCCGGCGGCGGATCCGGCGGGACCCGAGCCCGGCGTCTCCTGGTCCCGCGCCGACCGGTCGCCGTCCGTCTCGGGGTCCCGCACCGGCCGGTCGCCGTCGGTCTCCGGGCTCACGGCCCGCTCCCCCGGCCCGGTCTCCCTGGCCCGGGTCTCCGTGGCCCGGCTCCGTTCCCCCGGCCCGGACGCCGCCGTACCCGCCGCACGCCCCCGTACGAACGGCAGCCACGGCAGGACCGCCGCCACGGCCAGCCCCGCCCACAGGGCGAGGCCCGACTGCCAGCTGCCGCCCAGGGCGTCGGTCAGGGGCACCGTGACCGCTGCCGCGAGGGCTGTCCCCAGGGCGAGCGCCATGGAGTACAAGCCGGTCATGGAGCCCACGCGGTCGGGGAACCAGTGCTTGACGATGACCGGCATCAGGACGTTGCTGACCGCGATGCCCATGAGGGCGAGGGCGCTGGCGGCCAGGAAGCCGGCCGTGCCGCCGGCGTACGGCCGGATCGCCAGGCCGGTGGCGATGGCGGCCATGCCGGCGCACACCACGGCGCCGGCTCCGAAGCGGCGGGCGAGCCGCGGGGCCATGACGCCGAAGACGGCGAAGCACAGCGGCGGCACGGAGGTCAGCAGCCCGGCCACGCTGCCGCTCATGCCGAGCCCGTCGCGGACCTCCTCCAGGAGGGCGCCGAGGCTGGTGATGGCGGGGCGGAGGTTCAGCGCGGAGAGCACGATGCCGAGGACGAGCAGCCGCATCGTCCACGCGCGCGTGGCGGTGCCGCCGGGTTCCCCGGCCTCGTGCGCGGCCGAGCTGCGTACGGTCGGGGGCGTCATCGTCCGGGTTTCCTCGCTAGCCATGAGGCCCATCATAGAATCATAGGATGATTGACTGTCCACGCCGTTCCCTCCCGGGCCGCGCTCCGACGCCCCGGTCGTGCGAAGGTGTGTCATGCCCCTGAGCCATCCCCGACGTTCGGCGCTCTCCGAGCAGGTCATCGCAGCCCTGCGGGCCCAGATCACCTCCGGCGAGTGGCCGGTCGGCTCCCGGATCCCGACCGAGCCCGAACTGGTCGAGCAGCTGGGTGTCGCCCGCAACACGGTCCGCGAGGCCGTCCGCGCCCTGTCGCACAACGGTCTGCTGGACATCCGCCAGGGCTCGGGCACGTACGTCGTGGCGACGAGTGAGCTGGCGGGGGTGATGCAGCGGCGGTTCGCCGGCGCCGACCCCCGGCACATCGCCGAGCTGCGGTCCACGCTGGAGTCGGCCGCGGCCAGGCTGGCGGCGGAGCGGCGTACGGAGAGGGACCTCAAGCAGCTCGACGCGCTGCTGAGGCGGCGCGAGGAGGCCTGGGAGTCGGGTGACGCGGAGGCGTTCGTGACGGCGGACGCGACCTTCCACCTGGCCGTGGTGTCCGCCTCCCACAACGACGTGATGACGGCCATGTACGCGGACCTGGGCGAGGTGCTGCGGGACTGGCTGCGCGAGGACGTCGGCGAGGAGCTGACGCCGGAGACGTACATGGAGCACGCGCGGCTGCTCGACGCGATCCGCACGGGCGACGCGGCGCAGGCGGCGGCGGAGGCCGCCCGCTATCCGTTCCTGTGCCGCCTGGGCGGGTTCAGCCCGCCCGCCGGTGACTGATCCACACGTCGCCGACTTCCTTCCAGCAGCGTCCCGTCAGCCGCACGGTCTGCGCGGGCCCGGCCTCCACCGGGGAGCTGTCGGTGTCGATGTCCCACCAGCGGGCGCACTCGACGTGCAGGCTCACGCGGTCGGCCTCGGGGTACGGGTTGTGGCAGTACACGGTCACCTTGGAGCCGGTGACGCGGATCCGGCACGCGGCACCGAAGGGGGCGGCCGGCTCGTGCTCGTCGGCGGGCACGCGCGCGTGGGGCACCGCTTCATACGCCAGGGTCAGGACGAGGGCGACGGCGAGGGACAGTGAGGCCGTTCGGCGGGACAAGCGCACAAGGGGACCTCCTCGGCCGTGCTGGGGAGGGGCTCGCGTGGTGAACGCGTACTCCAGGGTGCCCAGTTGTGCGCCTCCCCCGCCCGGCCGGATGAGCCGAACGGGTGACGCCCCGCTCCCCGCGCGCTGCGGGAAACGGGGCGCCGACGACGTACGGGAGATCAGGCTCCGTACAGGAGCTCAGGCTCCGTACGCGAGATCAGGCTCCGATGGCGTGCAGACCGCCGTCCACGTGGATGATCTCGCCGGTGGTCTTCGGGAACCAGTCGCTCAGCAGCGCGACGATGCCGCGGCCGGCCGGCTCGGGGTCCTTCAGGTCCCACTCCAGCGGTGAGCGGGAGTCCCACACGGAGGCCAGCTCGCCGAAGCCCGGGATGGACTTCGCGGCCATGGAACCGATCGGGCCCGCCGAGATCAGGTTGCACCGGATGTTCTGCTTGCCCAGGTCACGGGCCATGTAGCGGCTGGTGGCCTCCAGTGCGGCCTTGGCCGGGCCCATCCAGTCGTACTGCGGCCAGGCGAACTGCGCGTCGAAGGTCAGACCGACGACGGAGCCGCCGTTCTGCATCAGCGGCAGGCAGGCCATGGTGAGCGACTTCAGGGAGTACGCCGAGACGTGCATGGCCGTGGCGACGGACTCGAACGGCGTGTTCAGGAAGTTGCCGCCGAGGGCGTCCTGCGGGGCGAAGCCGATGGAGTGGACGACGCCGTCGAGGCCGCCGAGTTCCTCGCCGACGATGTCGGCCAGGCGCCCGAGGTGCTCGTCGTTCGTCACGTCGAGCTCGATGACCTTGGTGGGCTTGGGGAGCTTCCTGGCGATGCGCTCGGTCAGCGTGGGCCGCGGGAACGCGGTCAGGATGATCTCGGCGCCCTGCTCCTGGGCCAGCTTGGCGGCGTGGAAGGCGATGGAGGACTCCATCAGCACACCGGTGATCAGGACGCGCTTGCCCTCGAGAATTCCGCTCATGGTGATCAGTGACCCATTCCCAGTCCGCCGTCAACGGGGATGACGGCTCCAGTGATGTACGAGGCGTCGTCCGAGGCGAGGAACCGCACCGTCGCGGCGATCTCCTCCGGCTGCGCGTAACGGCCGAGCGGGACCTGCTTCACGATGCCGGCGCGCTGCTCGTCGGAGAGCACCGCGGTCATGTCGGTCTCGACGAAGCCGGGCGCGACGACGTTGAAGGTGATGTTCCGCGAGCCCAGCTCACGGGCGAGGGAGCGCGCGAAGCCGACGAGGCCGGCCTTGGAGGCGGCGTAGTTGGCCTGCCCCGCGGAGCCGAGCAGCCCGACGACCGACGAGATCAGGACGACGCGGCCCTTCTTGGCGCGCAGCATGCCGCGGTTGGCGCGCTTGACCACACGGAAGGTACCGGTGAGGTTGGTGTCCAGGACGGACGTGAAGTCCTCCTCGGACATGCGCATCAGGAGCTGGTCCTTGGTGACACCGGCGTTGGCGACGAGGACCTCGACGGGGCCGTGGGCCTCCTCGATCTCCTTGTAGGCCTGCTCCACCTGCTCGGCGTCGGTGATGTCGCACTTGACGGCGAGGAAGCCCGCCGGGGGCTCACCCGAGCGGTACGTGATGGCGACCTTGTCGCCGGCATCGGCGAAAGCGCGGGCGATGGCGAGGCCGATGCCCCGGTTGCCTCCGGTGACGAGAACCGAGCGGCTCAACGGATCACCCTTTCGGTAGCGGTCTGATACCCCGCCCGGGCGCCTGGACGACAGGCGGCGATGACAGGCGGCTTCCCCGAAAACCTATCGGTCCGGGCACGCCCGCGGACAATCGGGCACCGACAGTGGCGTACGGGACTCACTGTCGGGTCCCTACAGAAACCCGCGCGACCGGGTCGGGAAACTCGTGGCCCGCGCGCGGGCCGAGGCGACATGATCGGAGCAGTCACGAAGTACGGCGACCACCCTCACCTCGACAGAAAGAGACGGCGGTGCCTCATACCATCGACGAGGCCTTCACGGCCCTTCCCCTACGCGCCCTCGCCGACGCGGCCCTCGCACGCGCGCGTGCGCTGGGCGCCGAGCACGCGGACTTCCGGTTCGAGCGGGTGCGCAGCGCCTCCTGGCGGTTCCGGGACGCCAAGCCCGCCGGGTCGTCGGACACCACCGACCTCGGATACGCGGTGCGCGTCGTGCACGCCGGTACGTGGGGTTTCGCCTCGGGGGTGGATCTCACCCTGGACGCCGCCGCCAAGGTGGCCTCCCAGGCGGTGGCCATGGCGAAGCTCTCGGCACAAGTGATCAAGGCGGCCGGGTCCGACGAGCGGGTGGAGCTGGCCGACGAGCCGGTGCACGCCGACAAGACCTGGATCTCGTCGTACGAGATCGATCCGTTCACCGTGCCCGACGAGGAGAAGGCCGGGCTGATCGGGGACTGGAGCGCGCGGCTGCTGGCGGCCGACGGGGTCGACCATGTGGACGCCTCGCTGCTCACCGTCCACGAGAACAAGTTCTACGCCGACACCGCCGGGACCGTGACCACGCAGCAGCGGGTGCGGCTGCACCCGGTGTTCAACGCCGTGTCGGTGGACGAGTCGAGCGGTGAGTTCGACTCGATGCGCACCCTCGCGCCGCCCGTGGGACGCGGCTGGGAGTACCTGCGGGGCACCGGCTGGGACTGGGAGAGCGAGCTGGAGCAGATCCCGGAACTGCTCGCCGAGAAGATGCGGGCGCCGAGCGTCCAGGCGGGCCTGTACGACCTGGTCGTCGACCCGTCCAACCTGTGGCTGACCATCCACGAGTCCATCGGGCACGCCACCGAGCTGGACCGGGCGCTCGGTTACGAGGCCGCCTACGCCGGCACCTCCTTCGCGACCTTCGACCAGCTGAACAAGCTGCGTTACGGCTCGGAGCTGATGAACGTCACCGGCGACCGCACCGCCGAGCACGGGCTCGCCACCATCGGGTACGACGACGAGGGCGTCGCGGCGCAGTCCTGGGACCTGGTGAAGGACGGCACGCTCGTCGGCTACCAGCTGGACCGGCGGATCGCGAGACTGACCGGCTTCGCGCGGTCCAACGGCTGCGCCTACGCCGACTCCCCCGGGCACGTGCCGGTGCAGCGCATGGCCAACGTGTCGTTGCGGCCGGACCCGGCCGGGATGTCCACCGAGGACCTCATCGGGAGCGTGGAGCGGGGCATCTACGTCGTCGGCGACCGGTCCTGGTCGATCGACATGCAGAGGTACAACTTCCAGTTCACCGGGCAGCGCTTCTACCGGATCGAGAACGGGCGGCTCGCGGGGCAGCTGCGGGACGTGGCCTACCAGGCGACGACGACCGACTTCTGGGGCTCGATGGCCGCGGTGGGCGGTCCGCAGACCTATGTCCTGGGCGGCGCCTTCAACTGCGGCAAGGCCCAGCCGGGCCAGGTCGCGGCCGTGTCGCACGGCTGCCCGTCGGCCCTGTTCAAGGGCGTCAACATCCTCAACACCACGCAGGAGGCCGGCCGATGAGCGGGCGTGTGCCTGACGGCATTACTTCGTTGACCAGCAAGCCGCACGAGGTCGTCGAGCGCGCCCTCGAACTGTCCCGGGCGGACGGGTGTGTCGTCATCGCCGACGAGCAGTCCACCGCCAACCTGCGCTGGGCGGGCAACGCGCTGACCACGAACGGGGTCACGCGCGGACGCACGCTCACCGTCGTCGCCACGGTCGACGGCAAGCAGGGCACGGCCTCGGGGGTCGTGTCGCGGTCCGCCGTGACGGCCGACGAGCTGGAGCCCCTGGTACGGGCCGCCGAGGCCGCCGCGCGCGGCGCCGGGCCCGCAGAGGACGCGCAGCCGCTGGTCACGGGCGTGACGCAGGCGCCGGAGTTCACGGAGGCGCCCGCCGAGACCTCCTCCGCCGTGTTCGCCGACTTCGCTCCGGCGCTCGGCGAGGCCTTCGCACGCGCGCGTGCCGGCGGCCGGGAGCTGTACGGCTTCGCCAACCACGAGTTGGTGTCGACGTATGTGGGGACGTCCACGGGACTGCGGCTGCGGCACGACCAGCCGAACGGGACGCTGGAGCTGAACGCCAAGTCGCCGGACCGGACCCGGTCCGCCTGGGCCGGTCGTTCCACCCGGGACTTCAAGGACGTCGACCCGGCGGCGCTGGATGCGGAGCTGGCCGTGCGCCTCGGGTGGGCCGAGCGGCGTGTGGAGCTGCCCGCGGGCCGGTACGAGACGCTGCTGCCGCCGACGGCCGTCGCGGACCTGCTGATCTACCAGATGTGGTCGGCGTCGGGCCGGGACGCGATGGAGGGCCGCACGGTGTTCTCCAAGCCGGGCGGCGGTACGCGGGTCGGCGAGAAACTGACCGATCTGCCGCTGACGCTGCGCAGCGACCCGAACGAGCCCGGTCTGGAGTCGGCGCCCTTCGTGATCGCGCACTCCTCGGGGGGCGACCAGTCGGTGTTCGACAACGGGCTGCCGCTCGCGGCCACCGAGTGGATGAGCCGGGGCGAGCTGCGGCACCTGACGACCAGCAGGCACAGTGCCGGGCTGACCGGGCTGCCGGTGGCACCGGGGATCGAGAACCTGATCCTGGACGGGGGCGAGGACCGCTCCCTGGAGGAGATGGTCGCGAACACCGAGCGCGGGCTGCTGCTGACCTGCCTGTGGTACATCCGGGAGGTCGATCCGGCGACGCTGCTGCTCACCGGTCTGACCCGGGACGGCGTCTACCTGGTCGAGAACGGCGAGGTGACCGGCGAGGTGAACAACTTCCGGTTCAACGAGTCGCCGGTCGGTGTCCTCGGCCGGGCCACGGAGGCCGGGCGCACCGAGAAGACGCTGCCCAGGGAGTGGAGCGACTGGTTCACCAGGGCCGCGATGCCCGCGCTGCGCGTCCCGGATTTCAATATGAGCTCTGTCAGTCAGGGCGTATAACCTCGTAGTCGGCTGTCACCCGACTGCCCGAAGATCATCAAGGAGACACGAGAACCGTGACGGACATCGTCGACGAGCTGAAGTGGCGCGGGCTGTTCGCCCTGTCCACTGACGAGGACGCTTTGCGCAAGGCGCTCGCGGACGGTCCCGTCACGTTCTATTGCGGCTTCGACCCGACGGCGCCGTCGCTGCACGTGGGGCACCTGGTGCAGGTGCTGACCGTGCGCCGGCTCCAGCAGGCCGGTCACCGGCCGCTGGCGCTGGTCGGCGGTGCCACGGGCCTGATCGGCGACCCGCGCCCGACAGCGGAGCGCACGCTGAACGACCCGGAGACGGTCCGCGGCTGGGTCGACAAGCTGCGCGGCCAGATCGAGCCCTTCCTCTCCTTCGAGGGCGAGAACGCGGCCGTCATGGTCAACAACCTCGACTGGACGGAGAACCTCTCCGCGATCGAGTTCCTCCGGGACATCGGCAAGCACTTCCGTGTCAACAAGATGCTGACCAAGGACTCCGTCGCCCGGCGCCTGGAGTCCTCCGAGGGCATCAGCTACACGGAGTTCAGCTACCAGCTCCTCCAGGGCATGGACTTCCTCCAGCTCTACCGGAGGTACGGCTGCACGCTCCAGCAGGGCGGCAGCGACCAGTGGGGCAACCTCACGGCGGGCCTGGACCTGATCCACCGGCTGGAGCCGGACGCCACGGTGCACGCCATGGCGACGCCGCTGATGACCAAGGCGGACGGCACCAAGTTCGGCAAGACCGAGGGCGGCGCCGTCTGGCTCGACCCGGAGATGACGACGCCGTACGCGTTCTACCAGTTCTGGCTGAACGTGGACGACCGGGACATCTCCACGTACATGCGCATCCTGTCCTTCCGCTCCCGCGAGGAGCTGGAGGAGCTGGAGAAGCAGACCGAGGAGCGTCCGCAGGCCCGTGCCGCGCAGCGTGCGCTGGCCGAGGAGCTGACGACGCTGGTGCACGGCGCCGACCAGACGGCCGCCGTGGTCGCCGCCTCCAAGGCCCTCTTCGGGCAGGGCGAGCTGGCGGAGCTGGACGAGCGGACGCTGGCCGCAGCCCTGTCGGAGGTGCCGCACATCCAGGTCGCCGAGCTCGGCCCGGTCGTCGACCTGTTCGCCGAGGTCGGCCTGGTGGCCAGCAAGTCGGCCGCGCGCCGCACGGTCAAGGAGGGCGGTGCCTACGTGAACAACGCCAAGGTCGCCGGCGAGGACGCGGTCCCCGCCAAGGAGGACCTGCTGCACGGCCGCTGGCTCGTGCTGCGCCGGGGCAAGAAGAACCTGGCGGCGGTGGAGGTCACGGGCGCCTGAGCGCGCGAGGACGCGAGGAAGGGGGGCGGTCTCCGGTGCCGGAGGCCGCCCCCCCCTTCGCCGATTGCCCCGTTACGCTCTAATCTGCCTCGTTACGCCCTTCGCCTGTCTCCCCTGGCCGCCGTCCAGGCCCGGTCGCCGAGACCGACGAGGATGATCGCCATCACCAGTTGGAAGACATGCCGCCACCAGTCGATGCCCGCTGTGGCATCGACACCGGCCGCCCGGGCGATGACGTTGCCGGCGATGCCGCCGATGATGCCCAGGATGACGGTCAGCCACAGGGGGATGTGCTGCTTGCCCGGAATGATCGCCTTGGCGAGCAGACCGAGTACCAGTCCCACGATGATCGCCCACAACCAGCCCATCGCTGCCTCCTCGTACGGCTCGACGTGAGCACTACGCCCAGTGTCGGCCCAGGTGCCCTACGCCGCATGCCGGGGATGGCCGTACACAGCACGGCTCAGGCCGTTCGACCGGGGCCGGACCGGCCCCGGTCTCGTAGCCGACGCAGGCGCGGCGTAACGTGGAAGCTGCCCTGGGCAGGGTCCCCGACCGGCCGAGGGCGGCTACGGGGCGGGGAGAGTGCGATACGGGCGGATGGTGGAATGCGATGCGGAAGCAGCATGGCGGCGGACACGTCCAGGTTTTCCGGATCACCGGCGCCCGAGCGGGGCTTCAGGAGGACGTCCGCGGGCGGCAGCGCCGGTACGTGATCTCGATGACGGTCCGCACGATCTCCGTGATCCTCGCGGCCACACTGTGGAACGTCGAACGGCACGTCGCCGTCGTGGCGTTGGTGCTCGGGCTGGTGCTGCCGTACATCGCGGTGGTGATCGCGAACGCCGGGCGCGAGAACGCGCCGTCCCTGCCGTCCACGTTCGTGGTGCCGCCGGTGCGGCCGATGATCGCGCCGCCGGGGGCGCAGGACGGCCCCGCGGAATCCGTCGCGGAAGACGCCGTGTCCGGGACGGTGCCGGGGGCGCGAGCCGAGTCGCAGGAGCGGTAGGAGCGCTCGGGGGCGGGTCACGGACGCACGTCATCTTCCCGCCAAGCTCAAGAAAAGCTCAGATCAATCATGTTGTTCCAGTGCCGGGCTCGGGGTTACCCGTGACATACTTCGTACGCGCTCCGCATCCCCCGTCGGAGCGACGGACCGACGCCGGGCAGCTCCCCCCGTGGCTGCTCGGCGTCGCCTTTTCTGTGTGCAGTGGTGAGACGAATCTGTGAGTGACGAGACGCCCATCTGTTCCGCGAAGGGCTGCCGCACGGATGCCGTGTGGGTGCTGGCGTGGAACAACCCGAAGATCCATACGCCGGAGCGGCGCAAGACGTGGCTGGCCTGCGAGGAGCATCGCGAACATCTGTCGCAGTTCCTCGGGGTGCGGGGGTTTTTGAAGGACGTGGTTCTTCTCAAGGAGTGGGAAGAGACCGACCGCTGAGGTCCCTCAGCCCCCGATCGCCGACATCGGCCGGTCCGGCTGGACGAAGGTCGGGTCGTCCAGGCCCGCTCCCGCCTTCTTGCCCCACATCGCCAGGCGCCAGATGCGGGCGATCTCCTCGTCCGGGGCGCCCGAGCGCAGGGCGGCGCGCAGGTCGGTCTCCTCCTGGGCGAACAGGCACGTGCGGACCTGTCCGTCGGCCGTGAGGCGGGTGCGGTCGCAGGCCGCGCAGAAGGGGCGGGTGACGGAGGCGATCACGCCGACGACATGCGGCCCGCCGTCGACCAGCCAGCGCTCCGCCGGGGCCGAGCCGCGTGCTTCGTCGCCCTCGGGGGTCAGCTCGAAGCGCGTGCGCAGGGAGGTCAGGATGTCGCCTGCCGTGATCATGCCGTCGCGCTTCCAGCCGTGCTGGGCGTCCAGGGGCATCTGCTCGATGAAGCGCAGCTCGTAGTCGTGCTCCACGGCCCAGGCCAGCAGGTCGGGGGCCTCGTCGTCGTTGAGCCCCGGCATCAGGACCGAGTTGACCTTGACCGGCGTGAGGCCGGCGTCGCGCGCGGCGTGCAGGCCCTCGATGACGTCCTTGTGGCGGTCGCGGCGGGTGAGGGTCTTGAAGACGTCCGGCCGGAGTGTGTCGAGGGAGACGTTGACCCGGTCCAGGCCTGCCGCCTTCAGGGCCGCCGCCGTGCGCTTGAGGCCGATGCCGTTGGTCGTGAGGGACATCTGCGGGCGCGGTTCGAGCGCCGCGACGCGCTCGACGATGCCGACCAGGCCGGGGCGCAGCAGGGGCTCGCCGCCGGTGAAGCGGACCTCCTCGATGCCGAGGGAGGTGACCGCGATGTCGATCAGACGGACGATCTCGTCGTCCGTGAGCAGGTCCGGCTTGGCCAGCCACTGCAAGCCCTCCTCGGGCATGCAGTACGTGCAGCGCAGATTGCACCGGTCGGTCAGCGAGACCCTCAGGTCGGTGGCCACTCGGCCGTAGGTGTCGATGAGCACGTGGGCCCCCTCCCTCGACGCGGATCGTGCCCGGAGCGCTTCTTCTCCGATACCTGAGAGCCTACGTGACCCCACTGACATCCCCACAGGCCCGACCCCACGACGCGGGACGCGGCCGCGCCGCAGGGACCTGGAGGTTCCTACGACGCGGCCGCGCTAGGGGGTGTCCGCAAAGTCCCGTCGTCCGCCCGGAGGGCGGGCCCTGCGGCGTCCGGTGCGTGCTCTCGGCGTGCCGGGCGGACACCCGCGTACTGGTCGTACTCGGGTGTTCGCCCGGTGCGGCGAGAGTGCGTGCCGGGCGTCGCGGGGCAGGCGGGACTTTGCGGACACCCCCTGAGGGGGCTGGTGCTCAGTGGGCGCCGGTGCCGGTCAGGGACCGGACCTCCAGCTCGGCGTACTTCTTGACGTCCGGCTCCTCCTTGGACAGGACCGTGCCGAGCCAGCCCATGAGGAAGCCGAACGGGATGGAGATGATGCCCGGGTTCTTCAGCGGGAACCAGGCGAAGTCGACCTCGGGGAACATCGCCTTGGGGTCGCCGGAGACGACGGGCGAGAACAGCACCAGGCCGACGGCGACGATCAGACCGCCGTAGATCGACCACAGGGCGCCCTGGGTGGTGAACCGCTTCCAGAACAGGCTGTAGAGGATCGTCGGCAGGTTGGCGGAGGCCGCGACGGCGAAGGCGAGCGCGACCAGGCCGGCCACGTTCAGGTCGCGGGCCAGGGCGCCCAGGCCGATGGAGACGACGCCGATGAAGAGGGTCGCCCAGCGGGCCGCGCGGACCTCCTCGGCGCCGGAGGCCTTCCCCTTGCGGATGACGTTGGCGTAGATGTCGTGCGCGAAGGACGACGACGAGGCGAGGGTGAGGCCGGCGACGACGGCGAGGATCGTCGCGAAGGCCACCGCCGAGATCGTGGCGAGCAGGATCGCGCCCCAGGTCGAGTCGACACCGCCCAGGTGCAGGGCGAGCAGGGGTGCCGCCGTGTTGCCGGACGGGTTGGACGCGATGATCTCTTCCTGCGAGATGAGGGCGGCGGCGCCGAAGCCGAGCGCGATCGTCATCAGGTAGAAGCCGCCGATGATGCCGATCGCCCAGTTCACGGACTTACGGGCGGCCTTGGCGTCGGGCACCGTGTAGAAGCGGATCAGGATGTGCGGCAGACCGGCGGTGCCGAGGACCAGGGCGATGCCCAGGGAGATGAAGTCCAGCTTGGAGGTGCCGGTCGCGCCGTACTGCAGGCCGGGCTCCAGGAAGGCGGCGCCCTTGCCGCTGTTCTCGGCGGCCTGGCCGAGCAGGTCGGAGATGTTGAAGTTGAACTTCAGCAGCACCAGGAAGGTGATCAGGATGGTGCCGCCGATGAGCAGTACGGCCTTGACCATCTGCACCCAGGTGGTGCCCTTCATGCCGCCGATGGAGACGTAGACGATCATCAGGACGCCGACGAGGGCGACGATGAGGATCTTGCCGGCGTCGGAGGTGATGCCGAGCAGCAGCGAGACGAGGACACCCGCACCGGCCATCTGGGCCAGCAGGTAGAAGATCGACACCACGATGGTGGAGGTGCCGGCGGCGGTGCGGACCGGGCGCTGGCGCATGCGGTACGCGAGGACGTCGCCCATGGTGTAGCGGCCGGAGTTGCGCAGCGGCTCGGCCACCAGGAGCAGGGCGACCAGCCAGGCGACCAGGAAGCCGATGGAGTAGAGGAAGCCGTCGTAGCCGAAGATGGCGATCGCGCCGGCGATGCCGAGGAACGACGCGGCCGACATGTAGTCGCCGGAGACGGCGAGGCCGTTCTGGAAGGCGCTGAACTGGCGTCCGCCGGCGTAGAAGTCGGCGGCGTCCTTGGTCTGGCGGCCGGCCCAGATGGTGATGCCGAGGGTGGCCAGGACGAACAGCGCGAACAGGGTGATGATCAGCGGGCGGTGCTCGCTGGCCTCGTTCGCGGCGAGAAGGGTCTGCTGTGCGGGGCTCATGCGCCGCCCTCCATCCGGGACTTGATGGCCTCGGCCTTGGGGTCGAGCTTCGCGGCGGCGTGCCGCGAGTACCACCAGGCGATGAGGAACGTGGTGACGAACTGGGCGACGCCGAGGATCAGGGCGACGTTGATGTTGCCGAACAGCTTGGTGCCCATGAAGCCGCCCGCGTAGTTCGACAGCAGGACGTACAGCAGGTACCAGGCGATGAAGGCGACGGTCAGCGGGAAGGCGAAGGAGCGGTAGGAGCGGCGCAGTTCACCGAACTCCGCGCTCTCCTGCACCTCGCTGAACTCCTCTGGTGAAGGGAGTTTGTGTTGCTCTTTCGAGGGGGGCGGTGCGTCGGTGGCCACGGAGAGTCTCCTCGCGATGACGGAAGCGGTTGTGAACAGGGACGGAGGCGAGTGTCCCCGCGCTCCTTGTCCAACGTCACGGCGGCACGCGAGAACCGGTTCAACCGCGCGGCGTTCTTTCCGAAGTCGTTTCGGCAAAACGTTGCTGGCAGCGAGAGCGCGGGATAGCTTCGCCCTGCACCACCTCGTCATGTACCTGCCCGAGCACCACCTGTGCCTCGGGCCGGTTTCGTTTCCAGGATGTGGAGACCCCATGTCTCACTTGCGTTCCAGACGCCGGCTCGCCCTCGCCGTGCCCGTCGTGCTGTCCCTGACGGCCTCGCTGGGCTTCCTGCCCGCCGCCGCGTCGGCGGCCCCGCAGGCGGAGTCGGCCGCCCGGACGGCGGACGCGCCGCAACTGGCGTACGTCGTCAACACCAAGGTGGACCGTCACACGATCGCGTCGGTGAAGAAGGCGATCGGGAAGGCCGGCGGCTCGGTCGTGGCCACGTACGAGCGGATCGGCGTGATCGTCGTCCACTCCTCGAACGCCGACTTCGCCACGACCATACGCAAGGCCCGCGGGGTCCAGTCGGCGGGTGCGACGCGTACGACGCCCCTGGCGGCCGCGGGGACGAAGGAGGAGGGCGCGGTCGAGTACCTGACGGCCGCTCAGGCGAAGCGCACCGAGGCCGCCTCGGCGCAGACGCCCGAGAGCGAGCCCCTCGAGGCCGACCAGTGGGATCTGCGCGCGATCGGCGCCGACAAGGCCGCGCGGATCAACCCGGGCAGCAGCAAGGTGACCGTCGCCGTGATCGACACCGGCGTGGACGACACCCACCCCGACATCGCCCCGAACTTCTCCGCGTCCCAGTCCGCCAACTGCGCCGGCGGCAAGCCCGACACCAGCCAGGGCGCCTGGCGTCCGTACACCGCCGAGGACTACCACGGCACGCATGTCGCGGGTGAGATAGCCGCCGCGCGCAACGGAATCGGCGTGGCAGGCGTCGCACCCGGTGTGAAGGTCTCCAGCATCAACGTGACCGACCGGGCGAACGGTCTCTTCTACCCGGAGAGCGTGGTGTGCGCCTTCGTGTTCGCCGCCGACCACGGCGTCGAGATCACGAACAACAGCTACTACGTCGATCCGTGGCTGTACAACTGCCTGGACGACCCCGACCAGCGGGCCATCGTCGACGCGGTCAACCGGGCGCAGCTGTACGCGCAGAAGAAGGGCACACTCAACGTCGCCGCGGCGGGCAACTCCAACCACGACCTGGACGCGGACGCGATCGTCGACGACTCCAGCCCGGACGACTCCACCCCCGTCGAGCGGACCATCGACCCGCACGAGTGCTTCGACGTGCCGAACCAGCTGCCGGGTGTCGTCACGGTGAGCTCGACGGGCGTCGACAACGTGAAGTCGTACTTCTCGACGTACGGCGAGGGCGTCGTCGACGTCGCGGCGCCGGGCGGCGACCGGCGCTACCAGATACCCGACACGCCCTCGAAGGACGGCCGCATCCTGTCCACGCTGCCGAACGGCGCGTACGGCTTCCTCCAGGGCACCTCGATGGCCTCCCCGCACGCCTCCGCTGTCGCCGCGCTGCTGAAGTCCAAGCACCCGTGGGCGTCCCCGGCCCAGCTCCAGGCCCTGCTGAAGGCGCAGGCCGACCGGACGGCCTGCCCCGAGTCGTACGACCAGGACGGCGACGGCACGCAGGACGCGGTGTGCGAGGGCGGCAAGCGCGTCAACGGCTTCTACGGGTACGGCATCGTCAACGCGCTGCGCGCCGTCAAGTGACGCGCGTTTCCCAGACCTTCCGCACAGTCCGCCCGTACCGTGAACGAACTGGAGAAAGCATGACTGCGCCGCACGCGCGCTACCGCCGCGCCGTCGCGATCCCGGCCGGGATGGCCATGGCCACGGCCCTCGCGTTCCTGCCGAACACCACGGCCACGGCCGCCGACGAGGCGCCCGCGCCGGTCTCGGCCGACGCGACCTCGCTCAGCTACGTCGTCAACGTCAAGCCGGGCCACGGCACTTCGGCCTACGTGAAGAAGGCCGTCGGCAAGGCCGGGGGCACGATCGTGACGTCGTACGACCAGATCGGCGTCATCGTCGTCCACTCCTCGAACCCCGACTTCGCCAAGAGCATCCGCAAGGTGCCCGGGGTGCAGTCGGCCGGTGCCACCCGCACCAAGCCGCTGCCGTCGGCGTCGACGGGCGACCTGGGCACGCCGAAGGCGTTGAGCGCGGCCGAGGTCGCCCGGGCCGAGGCCCCGGCCGGGCAGGACCCGCTGGAGCCGCAGCAGTGGGACCTGCCCGCCATCAAGGCGGACAAGGCGCACGAGAAGTCGCTGGGCAGCAAGAAGGTCACGGTCGCCGTGATCGACACCGGTGTCGACGACACCCACCCCGACATCGCGCCCAACTTCGACCGGGGCGCGTCGGTCAACTGTGTCTCGGGCAAACCCGACACGTCCGACGGGGCCTGGCGGCCGGGCGCCGCGGAGAGCCCGCACGGGACGCACGTGGCGGGTGAGATCGCCGCCGCGAAGAACGGCGTCGGCATGACCGGTGTCGCGCCCGGCGTGAAGGTTTCCGGCATCAAGGTGTCCAACCCGGACGGCTTCTTCTACACGGAGGCCGTCGTGTGCGGCTTCGTGTGGGCGGCCGAGCACGGGGTCGACGTGACGAACAACAGCTATTACACCGACCCCTGGTACTTCAACTGCAAGAACGACCCCGACCAGAAGGCGCTGCTGGACGCGGTCGGCCGGGCCTCGCGGTACGCGGAGAAGAAGGGCGCGGTCAACGTCGCGGCGGCCGGCAACGAGAACTACGACCTGGCCTCCGACGAGATCACCGACCCGTCGTCCCCGAACGACTCCACGCCGGGCGACCGGGTCGTCGACCCGTCGAAGTGCCTCGACATACCCACCCAGCTGCCGGGCGTCGTCACGGTCGCGGCGACGGGCGCGAAGGGCATCAAGTCGTCCTTCTCCAACCACGGGCTGGGAGTCATCGACATAGCCGCCCCGGGCGGCGACTCGACCGCCTACCAGAAGCCGGAGGCGCCGGCCACGAGCGGGCTGATCCTGGGCACGCTGCCGGGCGGCAAGTGGGGCTACATGGCCGGTACGTCGATGGCGTCCCCGCACGTCGCGGGCGTCGCCGCCCTCATCAAGTCGACGCACCCGTACGCCTCTCCGGCCCTGGTGAAGGCCCTGCTGTACGCCGAGGCCGACGCCACGCCGTGCACGGACCCGTACGACATCGACGCCGACGGCAAGATCGACGCGGTGTGCGAGGGCTCCAAGAACCGCAACGGCTTCTACGGCTGGGGCATCGCGGACGCGCTGGACGCGGTGACCAAGTAGAGCTCGTGTGGAGGTAGTCCGGGCCGGGCGGGGGCACCCGACCGGCCCGCTTCCTGTCTGCGGCAGGATTCCTTGTCATGGACGTGTACGTGGATCCCTCGACCTGGACAGCTCGACCGGTACGGCCGAGGTGGCAGTTGGCCCTGCGGTTCGCCGCGAGTGTGGTGTGGTTTCCGGTGGTGTGTGTGCTGTGGGCGGCGGTGCTGGCCGCGTTTCTCGTCGTCGGCATGTTCGCCGAGGTGGTCACGGTGTTCAGCAACACCCTCGAACGCGGCTACCTCCGCGCCACGGAAGTGACGATGAACAGGGTCGGGCGTCTGGCCTCCTGGTGCGTGTCCTGGCCGGAGCTGCGCCATGAGGGAGATGCCGAGTACTACAAGGCGCGCGTGGACAAGGCGGTCGCGAAGTGGACCGCCCGGGCCTCGGCTCCGGTCGAGAAGAACAAGCCGCGGCCGCCGGCCGAGTGCGCGATACCGCTGCGGGCCTACCGGGGCGTCGGCGGCTGGTACGTCGCCGAGGTCGCGCTCGCGCAAGGGTGGGAGCTGCGGCCGACGGACGTGCGCAAGGAAGTCCGGTTGTGGTGGTCGGCCGCGTCGAAGGCTGCCTGAGTTCTTTCCCCGGATTTGCCCAGCCGTGTGAAGGCTGGTGAAGATCTCGGGGTGACCTTGACAAGACCCGTCGCCGTGCTGGTGCTGGCGGCACTGGCCGCGCTGATCCCGCTGCTCGGCCCGTCCACCGCGCTGCACGGCACCGGGGAGGCCGCCGCGCCCGGCGCCGGCGGCGTGGCCCTGCTGCGCACGGCGCTGTTCGCGGCCCTGTGCGTACCGGTCGGCGAGCTGTTCGTGAACCGGCTGGCGCGTTCCGTGCCGGGCGCGTTCGTGAACGGGCCACCGGCGCGTTCCGTGCCGGGCGCGTTCGTGAACCGGCCACCGGCGCGTTCCGTGCCGGGTACGGAGGAAGCCGCCGGCCGCCCGGTCGTGCCGCGCAGCTGGTCGCCGTTCGCGGCCGTCACCGGCTTCGTCGCCGCGCTCGGGCTCGCCTCGGTCGTGGCGACGGGCTATCTCGTCCCTGACGGCCTGTCGGACATCGACGTCGGCGGGCTCTACGCCTCCCGGGACGGCAAGCTCGCCCTGCTGGAGGTCAACGCCTTCCTCGTGGCGGGGCTGTGTGCCGTCTCGCGCCGGCCGGTCACACAGCTGTGGCCGCTGGGCGCCGTGGTCGTCGCCGAGGCGTTGCGCGCGCACCCCACGACCGAGCACACCCCGCTGACCGGCTCCGGGCTGACGCTCGTCCATCTGACCTGTGCGGCGCTGTGGACGGGCGGCCTGCTGCACGCGCTGCGGACCCTGCGGCGATGGCACGGCCGCTACGGCACGCAGGCGGGCGCGGCCCTGCTGGGTCTCTACGCGCGCGTGGCGACCGTTCTGCTCGCCGCCATCACCGCGACGGGCGTGTGGAGTTCGCTGCGCCGGATGCCGCCGGAGACGGTCCTTGAGCAGCTGACGGCGACGGCGTACGGGCGGGCCCTGCTCGCCAAGGTGCTCCTCGTGGCCGCCGTCGCCGCCCTCGCCCTGTGGGCCCGGCGGCGGCTGCGCCGGGCGGCCGACCCGCTGACCGCCTGTGCGCCGGCGTGGGCTGAGGTGGTCGCACTGGGCCTGGTGGTCGCCGTGTCCGGACTGCTGACGGCCCTGCCGCTTCCGATCCGCTGGTGACGCTCCCCCTGCGCCGGTGACCCTCAGGCGGCGCGCATCTCTCCGTACGTCGCGGCCGGTGCCCGGCGCGCGTTGAGCGCCCCGAGCGTGCCGCCGGTCAGCAGGGCCTGTGCGGCGCTGTACGTGAGCATGACCCAGAAGTCCGGCCCGGGCGGCTGCGGCCAGTCGGCGACGCCGGTCGCGATGAGCGTGTCGGACAGCAGGAAGAGCGCGCCTCCGAGTCCGGTGAAGAGGCCGAGCCGGATGGCGGCCCGGTACGCCATGGCCGTGAGCAGGAGGCTGTACCCGGCGACGGGCAGGCGCAGGTCCGCGGGCAGGTCCGGCCACAGCAGCGCGACGGTCGTGACGAGGGCGGTGGCGTAGCCCAGGGCGAGGAGGGCGGCACGCGCGCGGGGGACGGCGTACCGGCTGCCGTGCCTGGCGAAGAGGACGAGGTAGCAGACGTGCCCCGCCGCGAAGCAGCCCATGCCGGCGAGGAAGGCCGGCTCGGCGCCGGACAGCAGCAGCACGTCCCCGCCCCAGCCGAACAGCAGGGCGGCCACGAGCGGCCGGGGCGCCCGGCGCAGGACGGCCCAGAGCGCCAGGAGCGGCATCAGCAGCGGCTTGGCGACGGCGTGCCCGGCGTCGAAGCCGGCCGCGAGGGAGACGAGGTCGACGACGGCGGCGAGACCGAAGGCGCCGAGGAGGAGCCGGGAGTGGCTCACGCCGACGCGCTCTCGGCAGCCGTACCGGCAGGCGACACCGGTGCCTCGGCCCGCGCGGGCCCCCACCCCGGCCCCCGGAACACGCGCCCCGCGCGCTCACGCCAGTCGCGCGCCGCCCTCAGGTCCCTCGCGATGGCCACGTACTCGTGCGTCGCCACCTTCAGCGGGTTGTACGTGCCGATGTTCTTGGTCAGTCCGTACACGGGCCGCACGGTCTCGGCGACGAAGGATCCGAACAGCCGGTCCCAGACGATGAGGATGCCGCCGAAGTTGCGGTCGAGGTAACCGCCCTGGGAGGCGTGGTGGACCCGGTGGTGCGACGGCGTGTTGAAGACGAACTCGAACCAGCGGGGCATCTTGTCGATCCGCTCGGTGTGGATCCAGAACTGGTACACGAGGTTCGCGGAGGAGCAGAACGCCAGCGCGGCGGGGTGGACTCCGGCGGCGATGAGGGGCACGTAGAACGGCCACACGGTCAGGGACGTCCAGGGCTGCCGCAGCGCGGTGGTGAGGTTGAACTTCCGGCTGGAGTGGTGGACGACGTGGCAGGCCCACAGGATGCGGATGACGTGGTGGCCGCGGTGGGACCAGTAGTAGAAGAAGTCCTGCCCGAGCAGCATCAGCGGGACGGTCCACCACAGCACGGGCACGCGCAGCGGCGTGAGTTCGTAGAGGGCCGTGTAGACGGCCACGATCGGGATCTTCCAGAGGAAGTCGAAGACCAGACTGCCGAGCCCCATGCCGACGCTCGTCGCGGCGTCCTTCGCCTCGTAGCCCGCCGCGTCCTCGTCGGGGTGGAGACGGTAACTCACCATCTCCACCACCGTGAGCAGCACGAAGGCGGGTATCGACCACAGCACGACATCGGGCAGGTTCGACATGTCTGAACCGTAGGGCGGCCGTCCCGCCCCCACCAGACGTTGTTACCGACAAGTATTACCGACGGTACGCGCTTGCTTCTTGGCGATCTCCGCCAATCGCCGCGCCGTCAGCACCGCCGCGTCGGCGTGACCGACCGGACCGTGCCGATCGGGATGCTGCGGTACTCGTCACCCTTCGCCGGTTTGATGGTCACCGCCGTGGCGTCGCTCATCACCAGTTCCCCGCACCGCACGCCGCCGCCCGTGGTCACCAGAACGTACGGCCCGCCCTCCCGGGGGTTCGCGGGATCGTCGACGGGCACGAGCCAGGAGACCGCGATCGCTGCGACGATCGCGCACAGCCCGGCGACGGACAGCCGCCGCGCCCGGATCAGAGCGGCCTGCGTGCGCACGACCTCGTCCAGGACGGCGGCGAGCAGCCGGTCACCGCTCAGCCAGGTCTGCCGTCCGAGCGGACCGTGGGCGGCCCGTACGGCTCCCAGGGCCCCGGACAGCAGCAGCACGAAGGCCAGCACCAGCAGCAGTGCCGTGGTCCAGCGCCAGGCGCCCGGCATGCCCGCGACACTCTCGCGGCCCTTCAGGACGAAGACCACGCCGACCAGCCCCGTGAGCCCGGTCAGCCCGTTGCGCCAGCCCTCGGCCTGCCGGCGTACGGCGCCCAGCTGGTCGTACTGGAGCTGCTGCCCGAGCTGGGCGAACCGCTTCCTGGCGAGGTCGGTCACGACGCCGCCCCGTGCGCGGGCGGCACCGGAACGTCCCAGAAGGCACCGCAGCCCGAGTCGGGGGACTCCGGCGGCCGTTCGGGGTGGGGGTAACCGCAGGCGCAGTAGACGGGGATGCAGCCGGTGAGGGGTTCGGGCTCGCTCCGGTCCCGGCGCCACAGCCGCTTGGGCGGGCCCAGCACTCCGTACGCGACCCGGAAGACCGTTGCCGCTCTGCACGTCGGGCACAGTCCCGTCACGGTGTACCAGCGGCCGTCCTCGGACCGTGCGACGGTGAAGGGCTCCTCCGGGTGGACGGTGACCTCTTGTTCACGGAACTCGGTCGGAACGTGGTCGGGCATGGCTCCTCACAGGGTCGCGTCAAGGGTCTGACGGTTGTCATCGGGCCCGGCAGGGCTCCGCCGGCGGCATCGGGGCCGGCTCGGCGGGACAGTCGGGCGGCAGGACGAGGCCGAACAGCGGCGCGTACACGGCGAGCCGGTCGTACACCCCGCGGGTCGGCTGCCCGAGCTCACGCGCGGCCACGGCGATGCGCTCGGCCGTCACCGCCCCGCTCAGCGCGGGCGCCCGCCCCGTGTACTGCTCGGTGAGCATGATCAGGTCCTGCCAGGTCGGCACCGTGTCCGCGTCCGCTCCCGGCCGTTCCACCAGCAGGTCGAGGCCGAACGGGCGGTAGAACGCGAGCCGGTCCCACGCCGTGGTCAGCGCCCAGCCGAACCGGGCCGCGACACGCAGCAGTTCGAGCGGGCCCACGGGTCCGTGGCCGACGAGGTCCGGCCGGAACAGCGCGCTGTCGTGCTCGGTGGGCCGGTGCTCGCGCCAGCCGTCGGATCCGCCCTCGGCTCCGTCGGCGGGCTCCTGCCAGGGCGCACCGAGGGGGGCGTAGCGGGCCAGGGCGGCCACGCTCTCGCCGAGGGTCGCGTCGTTGGCCCGGGCGTGGGACACGAGGACGGCGGGGCTCGGGCGGGAGCGCCAACGCGGGAGGTGGACACCCCGCCAGGACGGGAGGAAGGCATTCTCCCGCTCCGTCCGCTGCGGCGTGCAGCAGGCCAGGATGCCAGCGCCGGTGGGACGCAGATCGGCAGGTGCCTCATCGGCCAACCGGTCCAGCGCCGAGACGTCGAGCCCGACCAGCGGGCCGAGCGCGGTGAGCCGTTCGATCGCGGAGCCGAGCGTGGTGCGGTCCATCGCCGCGGCATACAGAACGAAGAAGACGTCGAGTCCCTGGCGCAGGGCGACGCCGCGGACCACTCTGCCCATGTTCGTCAGCTCCAGCGATCCCTCCGAGTCGTAATATCCGCGGCGTGACGCCACGTCTCGCCCCGACCACATGAGCAGGTCCCAGTCACCGGCCGAGACGGCACGCCACTGCTCCACGAGCGCCGGCGCGCGTGCGTCCACGAGGCCCGCCTCGGCGAGTTCCGTGAGCCGCTGCGCCACCAGCGCGCCGTCGGCCCGGACCTTCCGCACGGCCTGCGCCGTCTCCACCAGGGGCGCGGGGCATCCGGTCGGGTCGTACGGCCAGTTGTCGGTGAACCCGTAGTCGATGACGGCGCCGAGGAGATCACTGTCGAGCCTGGTGAAGACGCGGTCGGCCAGTTCGCCAGGAGGGGGGACGCGCAGCTGCTGGGCCGCCAGGACATCCGCGAACCGTTCGGGCACCTGGGCCACCGGGATCCCCAGCATTCCCGATGCCCTGGCCATCTGCCGGGGCGACAGGTCCAGATCGGCGCTGTATGTGGCGATGCCGAGGCTCATCGTGAACTCGGTGCGCTGCTCGTCCGTCCAGGACCTGGGTACGTCGAACCTGGAGGACGTGGCGGCGGGAGGTTCCGCGGGGGCCGGTCCCTCCGCCGGCCAGCCGAGCCACGCGTACCGACGCAGGATCTCCTCGTACTTCTCCTGAGCCGGCGGCGTCCCCACTCTCCGCTTCCCCGGGGGCGTGAACCGGGGGTGCCAGGCCAGCACGTTGAGCTCCTCGTGGGTGGCGATGGCGTCGGCGGGGACGACCTCGGTGTCGTGCGGCACGTCCAGGGGGAATCCGGCCGCGGCGAACCGTCTGGCCCGCTCCAGGGCCTCCCGGAGGGGCAGGCCCTCCACGACACTGAACCTCCGGAGCACCGCGACCACATCGTGGGCGAAGTGGCGCGCGTAATCCTCGCGAAGCAACGCGTCAAAGCGCTCACGGCCGAGGAGGATCCGGCGGTCCGTCGCGTCGAGCAGCATCCGGTGCGCCGCGTCGAGTCCGGTGACGGCGGGCACGTCCAGGCCGGCGATGGCGTACCGGCGCAACCGCCTCATGAGTTCCCCCAGAGTGATGCTCTCCTCCGGGAACTGAGGCAGAGCCGCCTGCCACGTGGCATCGGACAGCCACAGCTCCCGAGGGCTGACGCCGGACTCCCAGGACTCGGGCGCGGGATAGCCGTCCACCGACTCCGGCAACGCCAGTCGCTCCCAGGCCCGGTCGCCCAGTTCGATCCCGACGCTGCGCAGAACCGCCGCCCGCCAGGACAGCACCCCGGCTTGCTCCGGCAGGACAGCCGCCCCGAAGTTCTTCAGCGGAACCAGCGCCACGTCCAACGGGAAGCACCCGACCCTGCGGAAGTCGAGGACCGTCGCCCGGTACGAGCCGGTTCTGCTGGTCAGACGGGTATCGGCAGCCAGCAGCCGCGCCGTCACCCGGACCGCCGCGGCCGGGTGCAGCCAGGCGAACGCCCAGAGCCACTCCAGCGTCAGCCACTCCGGTGCCCCGAACGCGCGGGCCGCGTCGAGGAGTTGCTCGTCCACCCACGCCCGGTCGTAGGAGAGGATCCTGGTCCTGTCGGTGCTGATGTCCGGAGCGTGCGTCTCGCGCAGGTCCATCACGAAGCCGAAGGGATGCCCGCCCAGGTCGTGCCAGTCCTTGCCTGCGTTGTCGTGCCGGTCCAGCTTCCCGGCGCTGGTGCGGAGCCAGGCGGCGGCGCTGCTGTCCTCCTGGACCATGGACGCCGGATCCACGAGGATGCCGTCGGCCAGGAGGCATCCCTTTCCGTCCACCCACCACGCGTCGGGGCCCGCGGGAAGGGGGCGCCGGGCATCACCGAAGTAGTACAGCGCTCCTGGTTCCCACGTCCGCACAGCCTCCCCGTCCCGCTCCACCCGCATCGCGAACTCGGACCGCCATACCCGCTTGGCCAGCTCCTGCGCCACGTCGATGTCGCCCGACTGGAGGTACAGCCGCACGCGGGTGCCGCCCCCGGGCTGCGCCCCGTCGTTCCTGCGGACCCGGAACAGACTGCCGGTCGAGGCCACGTCCACGCGCAGTCCGCCGTCCGCGTCCGCGCGCCCGTACTCGTCGGTCGCCCGGGTCCAGATGCTGATCTCGTCGGCCAGCATGAAGTAGCTGAACACACCCACGCCGAAACGGCTGTTGGGATAGACCCGCAGGGCCGGGTCCGCGCGGCGCCAGCGGGCCTGTTCCCTGCGGTACTCGCGGGACTGCTCGAAGCGGCGGCCGGCCCGCGAGAAGGTGCCCCGCAGGCTCTTGTGATCCATGCCGACGCCGTTGTCCTCGCACTCCACGTAGGAGCGGCCCTCCGCGTCCGTGCCCTGCCGGAAGACGATCTCGCCCTGCCAGGAGTACGGGACGCTCCCGTCGGCCTTTCCGAAGCGCAGCCGGGCCTGCCGGTAGCGGCAGGCGTCCAGGGCGTTCTGGTACATCTCCCGGAGGGCGAGGGCCGGGTCGCCGTACAGATGGGTGCCCATGAGCAGTTCGCGCATCTCGTCCTCGGCGAGGCTGAACCGCATCAGCGGGACACCGTAGGCGTCGCTCTTGACGGCGCTGTCGTACCGCGGGCGCAGCCGACGGCAGGTGATCCGGTCGGGCACGTGGGCGAGGAGCGCGGCGGGCTGGGCGGAGGTGAGGCGCCGGCGCACGTTCTGTACGGCTTCGTCGGCCCAGCCGGCCAGCGTCTCCAGAGCGGCGTGCACCGCGGGGTGCGGGCAGGGCAGGTCCAGGTCGAGTGTCTTGCTCAGCCGGTCCCGCGCCCAGCGCAGCTCGCGCACGCTCGCCACGGCTTCGCCGGGCCGCAGACCGTCGGCGACCCCGATGTTGTCCACCAGGACACCGGGCAGCTGCCTCAGGTCGCCGCCGAGCAGGCCCGCGACGCCCAGCAGCCAGGACAGCTCGCGGGGGCGCCAGCGCTCCGCCGTGCCGTCCGCGCGGGCGAGCTCCTCCAGGCGCCAGTGGGTGTCGGTGCGGTCCCGTTCGCCCTGGTTCGGCTCGGTGGGGGCGACCGCGATCTGCCGGCAGACCCGCATGAGTTCGTCGGTCAGTTCCTCGGTCCGGGCCGGTGCGGAGCCGGGACCGATCAGCGCCTTCGCGAGTGGAGCGAGCAGCTGGGGCGCGTACGTGTCCCACAGTTGCTCCTTGCCCCCTACATGCCGGTGCAGCAGCCAGGCGGCGACCGCCGCGGCGTCCTCGGCCCGGCCGCGTCCGGCCAGCTCGCGGCCTTTGCGCCAGAGCAGGGCGTGCGCGGCGAAGGTGTGCTCCAGGTCGACGCGCTCCGGATCGCGTCCCAGGGAGCCGGCTTCCGGATCGAGCTGGAAGGGCTCGACCGCCGTGGTCTCCTTGACGCCCATGGCGTACACGGCCTCGCGGACGAAGGGTGCGGCGGCGAGCACCGCGAACTCGCCCGGGTCCAGGAGCGGGCCGCCCTGGGTCTGCGAGGGTGCGAGCAGGGGTCTGAGCCCGCGGGCCAGCACGCGCACCGGGTAGTCGTCGTCCGACCAGGGGTCGGGGACGGTCGCGAACGCGGTGCCGCGCCACTTGGCGCACTCGGCCGTCAACCGCACGAGGGCGCGTTGGAGTTCGTCACGTCGTGCGTCACCGCCGCCCTCGACGGCGGACCAGAGTTCGGGGTCGCGGACCGCTGCGGCCCACTCCTCGTGGAGGGTGCGGCCGGCGCAGAGTTCGACCTTGTGGACGGCCTCCGGGCCGCTGGGCGCGTAGTGGGCGGTCGGCGTCTGCCGCTGGCGGGCGGCCCGGGCGAACTCGGCGGTTCTGCGGACGGTGTGGGCGATGACGTCGGCGACCGTGCGGGGCGCGGTGTCCGGCTGCAGGGCGTCGGCGAGCGCGCGCGTGAAGTGGCTGCCGAGTTCCTTGTCGGAGCCGCAGGTCTGGCCTGGACCGCAGCCGAAGAGCACGGCCACCCGGTCCCGCCCGGCCGGGAAGTTCGTCGCCGGCCCGCCGTACGACGTGCCGCCCGGGGCGGCTTCCTCGCGACAGGCGTCGACGGTCAGCAGGACCGTACCGGCACGGCATCCCTGGAGCAGTTCGGCGAGGTCGAGGCCGATGAGGCTGTCCAGCGCCACCTGCGGCGGCGTGGTCGCCCAGGTGAGTTGGGCGTCCGCGGGCACGAGGTAGTCCGCGCCGTCCGCGGACAGTCCGTGTCCGGTGAAGTGGATGAGGACCGTGCCGTCTTCGGGCGCGGTGGCGCAGACTCTGCTGATCGCACTGCGGATCCGGGAGCGCAGGGCGGGCTCGTCGGGGGTCGCCCCGATCCGCTCGACGCTGTACCCGGAGGAGCGCAGCGCCCCGGTCATCAGCTCGACGTCACGTCCCACCGTCTCCGTCAGGTCGTGGAAGCGCTCCGAGAGTTCGTACTGCGGAACGGCGACGATCAGCGCCTGCCTGTTCTCCCCCATCGTCCCGCTCGTCCCCCTTCGGCCCCTGTGCGGCACGGGCAAGAATGGCACAGGAGACATGCGGCACATCCGGCTCCGCTCCTTGCCCCGCTGCCCCTTCGCCCTCCACCCGCCTCAGCGGACTTCCCGTCAACTGCATTCGGGATGCCCTCAGACCCGGGGCCGGAATCCCCTGGTTCGCCTTGCCGGGGCACGGCGGACGCGGCACGGCACGGTACGGCACCTGACTGTCAGTCGAGGCCCGTATCCTCAGTGACCATGCTGGAAGACCTGACGACCGCAGCGTTCTCGCCCCCTGCGTGGCCGGCCGCGTATCCCAAGGGATACGCGGTCGTTGACGTGGAGACCACGGGCCTCGCCCGGGACGACCGCATCATCTCGGCGGCCGTCTACCGGCTGGACGCGCGCGGTGAGGTCGAGGACCACTGGTACACGACGGTCAACCCGGAGCGCGACCCCGGCCCCGTGTGGATCCACGGGCTGACGAGCGAGGCGCTCGAAGGCGCGCCCCTCTTCCAGGACATCGCCGAGGAGTTCACGGCCCGGCTTGAGGGGCGGGTGCTCGTCGCGCACAACGCCGTCTTCGACTGGCAGATGATCGCCCGGGAGTACGCGCGCGCCAAGTGCGAGGCGCCGGTGCGGCAGCGGCTGTGCACCATCGCGCTCTCCAAGGAGCTAGGGCTTCCGCTGCCCAACCACAAGCTGGAGTCGCTCGCCGCGCACTTCGGCGTCGTCCAGCGGCGGGCGCACCACGCGCTGGACGACGCGCGCGTGCTTGCGGAGGCGTTCCGCCCCAGCCTCAGGGCCGCGGCGGCGAGCGGCGTGCGGCTGCCGCTGCACGAGTGCCGGCCGCTGACGGAGTGGTCGGACCGCCCTGCCACGCCCCGGATCGGGCAGCAGGCGGGCCCGCGGGGCTACGGCGGCTACCGCCAGACCAGTTGGCGCCCCTCCCGGAAGCGCCCCGCCTGCCCCTACCCCAACCCCGGGCGGTACGAGACGGGCGGGCGGCTCAAGCAGGGCATGCGGGTCGCGTTCTCCGGTGACACCTCGACCGAGCGCGAGCTGCTGGAGGACCGGGCGACCGAGGCCGGGCTGCATGTGGCCACCAGCCTGTCCCGGCTGACCAGCCTGCTCGTCACGAACGACCCGGACTCGGGCACGTCCAAGGTGGTCAAGGCCCGGCAGTTCGGCACCCCGATCGTGGACGAGGCGGCCTTCGGGCAGCTCCTCGCGGATGTGGAGCCGGCGTCGGAGGGGTGACCGTACGGACGGGTGACCGTACGGACGGGTGACCGTACGGACGGGTGATTGACGGGCGACTCGCCCGGCGGCCGCTCGCCCGAGCGGGGACGACGGCTCACCCTGTGGCGCATGGCGACCTGTGAGGTATGTGGCAATCAGTACGGAATGACCTTCGAGGTGCACGCGCAGGGGGCGGTGCACGTCTTCGACTGCTTCGCCTGCGCGATCCACCGTATGGCCCCCATCTGCGAGCACTGCCGGGTACAGATCATCGGCCAGGGCGTCGAGGTCGAGGGCCACTGGTTCTGCGGAGCCCACTGCGCCCGCGCGGAGGGAAAGGTGGGAATTGTCGACAAGGTCTGAACCCGTACCCCGCTGAGAACACTCCACGACCGAGTTGTACGGTCGTGGGGTGTACCGCTTCCTGA
This sequence comes from Streptomyces africanus, assembly GCF_030816955.1. NCBI lineage: Bacteria > Bacillati > Actinomycetota > Actinomycetes > Kitasatosporales > Streptomycetaceae > Streptomyces > Streptomyces africanus. The sequence continues at coordinate 1,857,929 of NZ_JAUSYP010000001.1, forward strand.
TGTCCCGGCAGTGGGTGATCCTGACGCTGATCGCCCTGCTTCTCATCCCCACGATGATCAGGCTGGGCATCTGGCAGATGCATCGCTACGAGGAGCGCACCGCCCGGAACCAGCTGGTCACCGACGCGCTGGCGGCCGACCCGGTGCCCGTGGAGAAGCTCACCGCGCCCGGGCACACCGTCACCAGCAGCGAGCGGTACCGGACCGTGACCGCGAAGGGCCGCTTCGACACGGAGGACGAGGTCGTCGTCCGCCGCCGCACCAACTCCGACGACGAGGTCGGCTACCACGTCCTGACCCCGCTCGTCCTCGACGACGGCAAGGTTCTGCTGGTCAACCGGGGCTGGATCCCCTCGGACGGCCCGAGCCAGACCACGTTCCCGAAGGTCCCCGCACCGCCGGGCGGCGAGGTGACCGTCAAGGGGCGGCTGATGCCGAGTGAGACGACGGCGGCGAGCGGGATCAAGGACCTCAAGGGCCTGCCTGACCGGCAGATCATGCTGATCAACAGCGAGCAGGAGGCCCGGCGCCTGGACGCGCAGGTGCTCGGCGGCTACATCACGCAGACGGCGCCCGAGCCCAAGGGCGACATCCCCGAACTGCTGGGCAACCCCGGCAAGGAGGACGCCGCCCTGAACTACGCGTACGCCATCCAGTGGTGGCTGTTCTCCGCCGCCGTCCCGGTCGGCTGGGTGGTCCTGGCCCGCCGCGAGGCCCGCGACCGGGCACAGGCGGCGGCCGGGGAAGCCGACGCGAGCGAGGCGGAGCCGGCGGCGGTGTGACCCCCGCCGGCCGCCCCCGGCCGCGTCAGCAGCAGCGCCCCTGCCGGCACTCCTCCCGGTGCGACCGGTTCAGGACCTCCGCAAGTTCCCGCACGTACCAGCGCACCGCCCGCGCCCAGCGCACCGCCCTCACGTACGGGCTCCCGCCAGCGGCTCGTCCGGCACGTCGAGGCGGGATACGACGTACGGCGCCTCGGTGACCGGAGTCGAGCCCGGGGCCCGTATCGCCCGCACGCAGACCACCGCGGCGTTGCCGATCACCACGGCGACCAGCAGCAGGAACAGGGCGATCAGCACACCGTCGATCGTGGAGTTGGTGACGACGGTGTGCATGTCGCCGAGGTTCTTGGCGGGCGGCAGGACCTGACCGGCGTCGAGGGCGTCGGCGTACCGCGCGCGCTGGGCGAAGAAGCCGATCTTCGGGTCGGCGGAGAAGATCTTCTGCCAGCCCGCGGTGAAGGTGATCGCGACGACCCAGGCGAGCGGGATGCCCGTGACCCAGGCCCAGCGCAGCCGGCCGGACTTGATCAGGATCGTGGTGCAGACGGCGAGGGCGATCGCGGCGAGGAGCTGGTTCGCGATGCCGAAGAGCGGGAAGAGCTGGTTGATCCCGCCGAGCGGGTCGGTGGCGCCGGTGTAGAGGAAGTAACCCCAGGCCGCCACGACCAGGGCGCTGCACAGCCAGATGCCCGGCTTCCAGTTGACCCGGCCGACCGGCTTCCACACGTTGCCGAGCATGTCCTGGAGCATGAAACGGCCGACCCGGGTGCCCGCGTCCACCGTCGTCAGGATGAACAACGCCTCGAACATGATGGCGAAGTGGTACCAGAAGGCCTTCATCCCGGCGCCGCCGAAGACCCCGGAGAAGATCTCCGACATACCGACGGCCAGGGTCGGGGCCCCTCCGGAGCGGGCGATCAGCGTCTGTTCCTCCACGGCCTTGGCGGCCTGGGTGAGCTGGTCGGGGGTGACGGTGAAGCCGAGGCCGGCGACGGCGTGGGAGGCCGACTCGGCCGTCGTGCCGAGGAGGGCCGCCGGGGCGTTCATGGCGTAGTAGAGGCCCGGTTCCAGGGTCGCCGCGGCGATCAGCGCCATGATCGCGACGAACGACTCCATCAGCATGGCGCCGTAGCCGATCATCCGGACCTGGGACTCCTTCCGGATCAGCTTGGGGGTGGTCCCGGAGGAGACCAGCGCGTGGAAGCCGGACAGCGCGCCGCAGGCGATGGTGATGAAGAGGAAGGGAAACAGCGCCCCGGCGAAGACGGGCCCGGCACCCGACGAGGCGAAGTCGCTCACCGCGTCCGTGCGCAGGACCGGCGCCGCGACGACCACGCCGACCGCGAGCAGGGCGATGGTGCCGATCTTCATGAAGGTGGAGAGGTAGTCGCGCGGCGCCAGCAGCATCCACACCGGCAGGACGGAGGCGACGAAGCCGTAGCCGACGAGGCAGAAGACCAGGGTCGTGGGACTGAGCGTGAAGGCGGAGGCCAGTGAGGACTCCTGGATCCAGCTGCCGCCGACGATGGCGAGCAGCAGCAGGGCCACGCCGATCAGGCTGGTCTCGACGACCCGGCCCGGGCGGATGACGTGCAGCCAGAAGCCCATGAACAGGGCGATGGGGATGGTCATCGCGACGGAGAAGGTGCCCCAGGGGCTGTGGGCGAGGGCGTTGACGACGACCAGCGCCAGGACTCCCAACAGGATGATCATGATGGCGAACACGGCGATCAGCGCGGCGGCACCGCCGGCCCGGCCGATCTCGTCGCGGGCCATCTGCCCGAGCGACGTGCCGTCCCGTCGCATCGACAGGAACAGCACGACCATGTCCTGCACCGCGCCCGCGAAGATCACCCCCGCCACGATCCACAGGGTCCCCGGCAGATAGCCCATCTGGGCCGCGAGCACCGGCCCGACCAGGGGCCCGGCGCCGGCGATGGCGGCGAAGTGGTGCCCGAGCAGGACCCGGCGGTCGGTGGGGTGGTAGTCGACGCCGTCCTCGAGGCGTTCGGCGGGGGTGGCCCGGCGGTCGTCCGGCTCCAGGACCCGGCGGGCGATGAACCGGGAGTAGAAGCGGTAGGCGATGGCGTACGACCCGAGCGCGGCGATCACCAGCCAGACCGCGGAGATCCGCTCGCCGCGGGCCAGGGCGAGGACGCCCCAGGCGACCGCGCCGAGCAGGGAGACGGCGGCCCAGAGCAGGATCTGCCGTGTTCTGGACTTCTCCGGCACTTCTGGTCCGGATTCCGGCACCTCTGGTCCGGATTCGGGCAGGGCTGATGCGGGCATGGCGGCTCCTCACCTCGACGGGTGTGCACAACGGGGGGTTGCGGATCAGCGGTGTCGGTCCGTCAGCGCGTACGCGGCGAGCAGGCACAGGCCGCAGCCCGGTACCCACGCGAGCTGGTACCAGTAGAAGAACGGCGTCCCCGCGAGCCGCGGACCGGCACCGGCGTACAGCGGGACCCACAGCAACGCGGCCGCGGGTGCGAGCAGCAGCAGGGCGACGGCGACGCGCCGTAGCCGGGGGTGCCCGGTGCGTGCCATGACCTGTGCTCCTCTCCCGCTCGCTGTCGGTCTGTGCAAGAGTTGCGCACTCGCCGGAAGTGGTGGACACGGCATTCGAGAAAGATTTCCCGCCGGTTTCCTGTCCTCCGGACGGGCCGTCCGCGCAACTCTCGCCCGAGGGCACAGGCACACCAAGGACGGTGACCCATGGCTGACGGCGCCATGACCGCGACGTTCCTCGCCGTGATCGGCGGGGCGTCGCTGCTCGCCGTCACCGCGCGGCGGCTGCGCCCGGTCGACCGGCTGCCCTCCCTGGAGGGCTGGGCCCTGGCCGACCGCTCCCTCGGCCCCGGCTGGACCTGGCTGCTGCTGGGCGGCACGATCTTCACCGCCTACACCTTCACCGCGGTACCCGGCCTGGCCTACGGCAACGGCGCGCCCGCCTTCTTCGCCGTGCCCTACACGGTGATCGTCTGCCCGCTCGCCTTCGTGCTGCTGAGCCGGCTGTGGAGCGTGGCCCGGCGGCACGGCTACATCACCGCCGCCGACTTCGTGCGCGGCCGGTACGGGTCGCCGCCGCTGGCCCTGGTGGTGGCACTGACCGGGATCCTCGCCACGATGCCGTACCTGGCCCTGCAACTGCTGGGCATCAGGGCGGTCCTGACGGCCGGGGGCGTGTACCCGCGGGGCGCTGCCGGGGACCTGGTGCTGGTCGCGCTGTTCGCGGGGCTCGCGGTGGCCACGTACCGGCACGGGCTGCGGGCGCCCACGGTGATCTCCGCGCTGAAGGCGGTGGCGGTGTTCGTCTCGCTCACCGCGGTGACCTGGCTGGTCCTCGCCCGGCTGGGCGGCCCGGGCCCGGTCTTCGACGGCGCGGCGCGGCGGCTGGGCGGCCCGGCGCTACTCCTGTCCCCCGCGCAGCAGCCGGCCTACGCCACGCTCGCACTCGGCTCCGCCCTCGCCCTGCTGATGTACCCGCACGTGCTCACCGCCGGTTTCGCCGCCGACGGCCCCCGCACCCTGCGCAAGGTCTCGGTGGCGCTGCCCGCCTGGACCGGGCTGCTCGCGCTGTTCGGGTTCCTCGGCATCGCCGCCCTCGCGGCAGGGGTGCGGGCGCCGCGCGGCGGTGCCGAGGCGGCCGTGCCGATGCTGGTGGACCGGCTGATGCCGGCGCCGCTGGCCGGCCTGGTGTTCGCCGCGATCACCGTGGGGGCACTCGTCCCGGCAGCGGTGATGTCGATCGCCGCGGCCACGAGTTTCGTCCGGAACGTGTACGTCGAGTACGTCCATCCGACGGCCACGCCGAAGCGGCAGGTGCGGATCGCCAAGGCGGTGTCGCTCACCGCGAAGGTGGGGGCCGTGGCGTTCGTGTTCGGACTGCGCGACCAGGACGCCGTCAACCTCCAGCTGCTCGGCGGCGTGTGGATCCTGCAGATCTTCCCGGCCGTCGCCGTCGGGCTGTTCACCCGGTGGCCGCACCCGCGGGCGCTGCTCGCCGGGTGGGCCGTGGGCATGGCGTCGGGGACCTACCTGGTGGTGCGCGAGGGGTTCTCCTCGATCGTGCCGCTCGGCACCGGCGCCCGGCCGCTGGAGATCTACGCCGGGCTCGCCGCCCTGCTGCTCAATCTGGCCGTCGCGGTGACCGGCACCGCGGTGCTGACCCGCCTCGGTGTCCCGCGCGGCGCCGACACGACCGGCCTGCCGTCCCGCCTGACCGTCCGGCGACGCCCGGAGACGGGAGCGAACACCCCGTGAGACGCAGACAGAACCCCACGCTGCCACCGGTGCCGGCACCGGAACCGGCCGAGCCCCTCGCTCCCCCGGCCGGCGACTCCGCCGACCTGGAGCGCGAGGCCGGTGTCGCCCGCCTCTTCGAGCTGCACTACTCCTCGATGCTGCGCCTCGCCGTCCTGCTCGGCGCCGACGACCCGGAGAACGTGGTGGCCGAGGCGTACTACCAGATCTACCGCAAGTGGCGGCGGCTGCGGGACGCGGCCGCGGCGGAGGCGTATCTGCGCTCCACCGTCTGCAATCTGACGCGGATGCGGATCCGGCACCTTCAAGTCGCCCGCAGACACGAGGAGCACCCGCCGGACGACACGGTCGCCTCCGCCGAGCACGCCGCGCTGCTGCGGGACGACCAGCGCGTGCTGGTCGACGCGCTCCAGCAGCTGCCGCCCCGGCAGCGCGAGGCGCTGGTGCTGCGGCACTGGCTCGGCCTCAAGGAGAGCGAGATAGCCGCCGCGATGGGCATATCCGGCGGTTCGGTCAAGACGCACACGGCACGCGGCATCGCCGCCCTGACCCAGGCGATGGAGGCCCGGCGATGACGCATCGAGACGCGACTCCGTCGCATGGCACCAGTCCCGACCGGGCCGGTCACGGCCGCACCGAGGAGGAGCTCCGCGAGGCGCTCAGGGCGCTGGCGGGCGGGGTGCTTCCCGACCCCGACGCGTACCGCACGGCACGCGGTGAGTGGCTGCGGCGCGAGCGCCGGCGGCGGCTCGTGCTCGCCGTGCTGATCGCCGTCGTCTTCACGCTGGCCACCCTGATCGGCCTCTGGGTGCTCAACCAGGCCCCGTCGGACCCGGGGGTGATCTTCTCGGGCACGCGCGCCCCGGTCGCCGACGGCCCGTCACTCCCCCGGCCCTCGCCCTGATTGCCGCGCCGACTTGCCGGGAACCCGCACTGCGTGGACCCGAGCATCGAGGACTACGCGCTCATCGGCGACGAACAGACCGCCGCCCTGGTCGGCACGGACGGATCCGTGGACTGGCTGTGCCTGCCCCGCTTCGACTCGGCCGCCTGCTTCGCCAAGCTGCTCGGCGACGAGGACAACGGCTTCTGGCGCATCGCCCCCGTGGGGGCGGACCGGTGCGCCCGGCGCGCCTACCGCCGCGACACCCTCGTCCTGGACACCGAGTGGGAGACGGCGCACGGGAAGGTCCGCGTCACCGACCTGATGCCGCAGCGCGACCAGGCCCCCGACCTCGTACGCGTCGTCGAGGGCCTGGACGGCGAGGTGACGCTCCACAGCGTCCTCAAGCTGCGCTTCGACTACGGCTCGATCATCCCCTGGGTACGCCGGGCCGACGGCCACCGCGTCGCCGTCGCCGGACCGGACTCGGCCTGGCTGCGCAGCGAGCCGGAGGTGCCCAGCTGGGGCGAGGACTTCGGGACGCACGCGGAGTTCACGGTCCGCAAGGGGGAGAAGGTCGCGTTCGTCCTCACCTGGCACCCCTCCCACGTGGAGCGCCCGCCGCTCGTCGACCCGTACGAGTCGCTGCGCCACAGCGTGGAGGACTGGCGGGCCTGGGTGTCGCGCTGCCGCTACGACGGACCGTACCGGGACGCCGTCGTCCGCTCCCTGATCACCCTCAAGGCGCTCACCTACGCCCCGACCGGCGGCATCGTCGCCGCCGCGACCACCTCACTGCCCGAGGAGCCGGGCGGGGTGCGCAACTGGGACTACCGCTACTGCTGGCTGCGCGACTCCACCCTCACCCTGGGCGCGCTGCTGGCGGTGGGTTATCAGGAGGAGGCCGAGGCCTGGCGGAACTGGCTGCTGCGCGCGGTCGCCGGCGACCCGGCGGACCTCCAGATCATGTACGGCGTGGCGGGCGAGCGACGGCTGCCCGAGTTCGAGCTGCCGTGGCTGTCCGGCTTCGCCGGGTCCGCCCCCGTACGCGTCGGGAACGACGCCGTGAACCAGCTCCAGCTGGACGTCTACGGCGAGGTCATGGACTCCCTGTCGCTGGCCCGCGAATCGGGCCTGTCCGCCCAGCCGGACGTGTGGGCGCTGCAGACGGCCCTGATGGACTTCCTGCGCACCCACTGGCGGCAGCCGGACGAGGGGCTGTGGGAGGTGCGCGGCAGCCGGCGCCAGTTCGTGCACTCGAAGGTGATGGTGTGGGTCGCCGCCGACCGTGCCGTACGCACCCTGGAGCACCATCCGGAGCTGGACGGCGACCTGGACGGCTGGCGCGCGCTGCGCGAGGAGGTGCACCGCGAGGTGTGCGAGAAGGGCTACGACCCCGCACGCAACACCTTCACGCAGTCGTACGGCTCGCGCGAACTGGACGCCGCGCTGCTGCTCATCCCGCGCGTCGGTTTCCTGCCGCCCGACGACCCCCGGGTGATCGGCACCATCGACGCGGTCCGCGAGGAGCTGGACCACGGCGGCTTCCTGCGCCGCTACACCACCGACGGCGCGGACGACTCGGCCGTCGACGGACTGCCCGGCTCCGAAGGCGCCTTCCTGGTGTGCTCGTTCTGGCTCGCGGACGCCCTGCACATGACGGGCCGTACGAAGGAGGCCCGGGAGCTGTTCGAGCGGCTGGCGGGACTCGCCAACGATGTCGGCCTGCTGTCCGAGGAGTTCGACCCGGTGACCGGCCGGCAGCTCGGCAACGTCCCGCAGGCGTTCAGCCACATCGGTCTGGTGAACACCGCCCTCGCCCTGTTCGGGGCGGACGGGGCAGGATAGGGACCATGGATCTTGGACTGAAGGACCGGGTGTACATCGTCACCGGGGCCACCCGGGGCCTCGGCAACGCCGCCGCGCGCGAGCTCGTCGCGGACGGGGCGAAGGTGGTCGTCTCGGGGCGGGACGAGAAGAACGTCGCCGACGCGGCGGCCGCGCTGGGCCCGAACGCGGTCGGGGTGGCCGTCGACAACGCCGATCCCGACGCGCCGGCCCGGCTGATCGGGGCCGCGCGGGAGCACTTCGGCCGCTTCGACGGTGTCCTGGTCAGCGTGGGCGGGCCGCCGGCCGGGTTCGTCGCCGACAACACGGACGAGCAGTGGCAGGCGGCGTTCGAGTCGGTGTTCCTGGGTGCGGTGCGGCTGGCTCGCGCCGCGTCGGCCGAGTTGAGGTCCGGGGGTGTCATCGGGTTCGTGCTGTCCGGGTCGGTGTACGAGCCGATTCCGGGGCTGATGATCTCGAACGGGCTGCGACCGGGGCTGGCCGGGTTCGCCAAGTCGCTCTCCGACGAACTGGGTCCGCGGGGAGTTCGGGTGGTCGGGGTGCTTCCCGGGCGCATCGACACGGACCGCGTGCGCGAGCTGGACGCGTTGTCGGCGGATCCCGAGGCGACCAGGGCGGCGTCGGAGTCGCGTATTCCGTTGCGGCGGTACGGGGCGCCCGAGGAGTTCGGGCGGGTGGCTGCGTTCCTGCTGTCGCCCGCGGCTTCCTATCTGACCGGGGTCATGGTGCCGGTGGACGGCGGGGCGCGGCACGGATTCTGAGCGCCGTTTGCGTCGGGACCGTCAGCTCACCCGCTCCGCACCGTGCTTGACCCCCCGCAGGCGTACCTCCGCCGGCAGTGACGCGAGGCCCGCCGCTGTTCTGGCGTGGGTCAGGGCGCCGGTCGTCAGGTCGTGCAGGGCCGTGCCCGGGTCCACGTGCGGTTCCAGGGCGAGCCGTACGCGGGCCTCGGGGGCGCTGCGGCGGCCCCTCAGGCGGGCGCGGGCCCGGTCGACGCCGTCGATCTGTGCCGCCTCCTCGGTGAGGGCGTCCTCCAGGGCCCGGCCGCGCAGCAGGGCTCCCTCGCCGTCGCCGGTGTCCACGAGGACCTCGGCGAGGCGGCGCCGGCGGAGCACCGCGACCAGCCACCACAGGAGGAGCAGCAACAGCACGGCGAGTACGGCGATGACGACCGGCCACCACCAGCCGTCGTCCCGCCAGCGAGTGCGTTCGGCGTTGCTCAGCAGCACGTCGTGGCGGCTGTCGTGGATCCACCACGAGGGTGCCGGAGCGCCGAGGCCGACGGCCAGCACGGAGCCGCCCAGCACCAGCAGGACGAGGCCGACGAGCCCCAGGAACACGCGGTTGACGACCCTGAGCATCGCGGTCACTCCTTCCGGCCGGGCCGCCGTACGCGCACCGACAGCGAGGGCGGCCGGGAGAGTCCCAGTCCGCTGATCGCGTCGGTGAGCACGGCGTCCAAGTCGGCTCGTACGTCGTCCAGTTCACGGAAGTGCGACACGGCGCGGGCGGCCGCCCGCCTGCGGCGCACCCGCACCCGTACCGACTGCACACCGGCCACCGCCATGGCCCGGTCGCGCAGCGCGGTCGCGGCGGCGTCCCGGTCCAGTCCGGCGCGTACGTCGGCGTGCGTCCGCCGCATCGGGAGCACGTGCCGCAGGCCGGGCGTGGCGGCCAGGACCAGCAGCCAGAGCCCGAGGGCGGCGGCGACCCCGGCCCCGACGAGCACCCAGGTGTCGTCGAGGGGCCGTTGGGCGAGCTGCCGGGCCAGCTCCCGGCGCCAGCTCATGCCGGGCCGGTCGGCGCGCACGGACACGATGTCGTAGAGGAACAGTCCGGTCAGTCCCAGGAGCAGCAGGGCGACGATGCCCGCCGGGACGCGGCGTGGCGACCAGAAGCGGCCTTCGCGGCCGCCCTCGCTCTCGTACACGGGCGGCGTTCCGTCCCCGCCCGCCTGCGCGGACCGGTCGGGTCCGGTGCCGGTCTCCGGCTTCTGGAGGACGGGCAGCCGCTGTGTGGTGCCCTCGGGCTCGGGCTCGGGCGGTTCGGTGGCCCGGGGTTCGCTCATCGCGTCCTCCCCTGTACCGCGCCGGGCCCGGCGGCCAGGTGCAGCCGCTCCACCTGGACGACGACCTCCGGCACCTGCATTCCCACCAACGCGCCTACCCGCTCGACGACTCGGCGACGCACCTGGCGGCAGCGCGCGCCGACGTCGCTGGGGTAGTCGAGTTCGACGTGGACACGCACATGCGCGATGTCGTGGCGGACGGCGACGGTGGCAGACGGACGGGCGGCGTCGGGCGGCAGCGCTCCGACGGCTTCGAGGGCCGCCTGCGAGGCGATCTTCGCGACGACCCGGTCGGCGATCCGGGTGGCGCCCCGCCCGCCGGGCGGGACGACGGTCAGGGGTCTGTCGAGCTCACCGGCCCCCGCGCTCACGGCCGTCACCGCCGCCGTTCACGGGAACGGAAGAAGTCGCCGAAGTCCATGTCCCCCTCCAGGAACCGGCCGACGACCAAGCCCACGGCGCCCAGCGCCGCCACCAGCAGGAAGGCGCCGAATCCGCCGAAATACCCGGCGAATGCCAGTGCCATGCCGGCGATCATGCCGGCGACGGCCATGCTCATACTGCGCTCCTCAGCTTCTCGGTCGCTGCGCTCTGCGGGGCGGGTGGCTCACTGGATCCGGCGCTCCGGTTCCTCTTCCTCCTCGTCCGGCAGCTTCACGTCGCTCACGGCGATGTTGACCTCGACGACCTCGAGTCCCGTCATCCGCTCGACGGCGGTGATGACGTTCTCCCGTACGTCCCGGGCCACATCGGCGATCGCCACGCCGTAGACGACCACGATCTCCAGGTCGAGGGCCGCCTGCACCTCGCCGACCTCGGCCTTCACGCCGCGCGACACCGATTTCGCGCCGCCGGGCACGCGGTCGCGCACGGCTCCGAAGGTGCGGGACAGGCCGCTGCCCATGGCGTGCACGCCGTCGACATCGCGTGCGGCGAGTCCGGCGATCTTCTCCACGACGCCGTCCGCGATGGTCGTCCGCCCCCGTGAGCCGGGGTCTCCCCCGCCACGCTTGGTCAGCGGACTCCTGCGCGCCGCCGACGTCTCGGTCTCCCCGCCACGGTTCTCGGTCATGTCAGTCATCGCCGTGTGTCCTTTTCGTCGTCCTTCGACAACGGTAAGCATGGTTGCGTGGATACGCGCCTTTGATACGGCAGGCTGGAGGAATGACGGCCGACGGGTGGACGCAGGCAGTGAGACATCAGCTGAGCCTCGGCAGGCTGCTGCCGCTGGGTGATGCGCGGGACGGCGCCTGGATCGCCGAGCGGGCGGCCGAGGCGGTGTTGCGGCGCGCGGCGGGGGACGCGCCGGGCGTGCGCCTCGACGCGCTCCGTGTCGCGCTCGCCGATCCGGCGGACACCGGGAGACCGGCCGTGCCGGCCCCGCCGAGCGGTCTGCCGCCCGGTCCGCTGCGGGTGACGGCGGAGTTCGCGGCCACGGCCTCGCAGCCGCTGACGACGACGGCGTCCCTACTGCGGGCGACGCTGGCGGCGGCCGCGACGCAGCGGCTCGGTCTGACGGTGACGGACGTGGATCTGCGCGTGACGGGCCTGCTGGACGAGAAGGCGGAGCCGCCCGGGCCCGCCGCGCCGCTCCCCGAGCCGCCGCGCGCCGCGCAGGCCGGGGGCGACGACGAGGGTCGCGTCGCCGCCGCGGCGCTCAAGGTCCCGGGCGTGCTCCGGCTGACCGGCGCGCTGGGCCACCCCGTGCACATCGAGGAACTCCCGGGCGAGACCGCGCTGCCGCACCGCCACGTCCGGCTGGAAGTCGCGGTACGCGAGGACCACCGGGCCCGTGACGTGGCACGCCAGGTCCGCACCGCGGTGCGAACGACCCTGCCGGACCATCCGACGGTGGCGGTCCTGGTGAGCGGGATCGGCTGAGGGAGCGCCCCCGCCGGCACGAGGGGGCACTGAGCCCGCACGCGCCGGCCCAGCGACAGCACGGACACCGCGCCCTGTGGGGCACCGGCCGTGGGGCGTCCGCAAGGGGGCGCCCGCCGACCGGCGGCACGGGGTGGTGTTGGGCCCGCCATGGGGCATTCGCCGGCCGGCGACACGAGCTGCCGCCGCATCCTGCAGTGCCACCCCAGCGACAGCACGGCGGGCGCGCCCTGTGGGGCACAGGCCGTAGGCCACGGGGGCGTCCGCCACCCGGCCGCACAGGTCGGCGGTGGGCCCGCCCTGGGGCGCAGACCGGGGCCGCCCGCCACCCCGCGGCATGGGGTGCCGCTGCGCCCGCCCGGCGGCCCAGCCTCAGCGCGGGCACCGCGCCCTGTGGGTCACCCGCCGGGGGCGGACCGCCACAGCTTGGGTATCCGCACCAACAGCGCATGCGCACGCTCGGCGGCACGAGGTGGCGTTGGGCCCGCCGTGGTGCCGGCGCAGGCGTCGTGCAACCGGTCGCGGCCCCCTGGTGACGGCCGTACTACGGTCGGCTCAGTCGCCGACGCCCGCGAGGTCGCGCAGGCGGCGGGCCTGGGACTGGCGTTCCGCGGCGCGCTGGGTCTCGTAGGAGCGGTCCTGGGCGCCGCGCAGCAGTGCCTTGGTCTCGACGACCGCGTCGCGGGGCGCGGCGAGCACGGCCGAGACGAGGTCGCGGACCGTGTCGTCGAGCTGGTCGGCGGGCACGGCCACGTTGGCCAGCCCGGTGTTCACGGCCTCGTCGGCCGTGACGAAGCGCCCGGTCACGCAGATCTCCAGCGCGCGGGCGTATCCGACGAGTCCCACCAGCGGATGCGTCCCCGTCAGGTCGGGCACGAGTCCGAGGCTGGTCTCGCGCATGGCGAACTGCACGTCGTCGGCGACGACGCGCAGGTCGCAGGCAAGAGCGAGCTGGAAGCCCGCCCCGATGGCATGCCCCTGGACAGCGGCGACGGAGACGATGTCGCTGCGCCGCCACCAGGTGAACGCCTCCTGGTACTCGGCGATGGTCGCGTCCAGCTCGGCGTCGCTGCCACGCGCGAGGTCGATGAACGACGGTTCCCCGTCGAAGCCCTCGGGCGTGAACGCCTGCCGGTCGAGACCGGCCGAGAAGGACTTGCCCTCGGCCCGCAGCACCACGACGCGGACGGAGCCCGGCAGCTGCCGGCCGGCCTCGGTCAGCGCCCGCCACAGAGCGGGGCTCTGCGCGTTGCGCTTGGCCGGGTTGGTCAGCGTCACCGTGGCGATCGCGTCGTCGACGGTGAGCCGTACGCCGTCCTTGTCGAGTACGGGAACGAGGTCCTTGTCGGGCGAAGCCATGGACGCCTCCGATGTGTGCGGTCAGCTAAGTGACTGCACAGTAACCACCCGGTCGATCAGCCGACCGACCGGGTGGCCACCATCGGAGCCGAGGGGCCACCCGGGGTCAGGCCGTGGCCTTCTTGCCCCGGGTCGCCCCGCCACGCCCTCGCAGCGTGACACCCGACTCACTGAGCATGCGGTGTACGAAGCCATACGAGCGGCCGGTCTCCTCGGCCAACGCCCGGATGCTCGCACCGGCGTCGTACTTCTTCTTCAGGTCTGCCGCGAGCTTGTCGCGCGCGGCGCCGGTCACCCGGCTGCCCTTCTTCAGAGTCTCGGCCACCCGTGCCTCCTCATGGGAAGTGCGCTCTGGTCTCCTCATGATCACCCCTCCGGGCCCTGATGGCCACCCATTCGGCAAGGTCCGTGAGACAAGGTTGTGACGACGGGAGCGCGTCCCCACAAACGGAATACAGAATTCCGAAGAGTGGCGTCCGTACGCCCGAACGGATTCACACGGGAAAGGCCAGGTCAGAAAGGCGTCGCGGCCGAGCCCGGAAGAATCGGGGGCTCGGCCGCGAAATCGATGTAGGACACACCTCGGTACGAGGAGATCTCACACAGATGATGGATCACCGCTAGGCCGAATGATCCATACGCCGTTGATCACGTATTCGATCAAGCGAGGGCGACGAGATCCGCGTAGTCGGCGCCCCACAGGTCCTCGACGCCGTCCGGCAGCAGGATGATCCGCTCCGGCTGGAGCGCCTCGACGGCGCCCTCGTCGTGCGTGACGAGGACGACCGCGCCCTTGTACGTGCGCAGCGCGCCGAGGATCTCCTCACGGCTGGCCGGGTCGAGGTTGTTGGTCGGCTCGTCGAGGAGCAGCACGTTCGCCGAGGACACCACCAGGGTGGCGAGCGCCAGGCGGGTCTTCTCGCCGCCGGAGAGGACACCGGCGGGCTTGTCGACGTCGTCGCCGGAGAACAGGAACGAGCCGAGTGTCTTGCGGATCTCCACCAGGTCCAGGTCGGGGGCGGCCGAGCGCATGTTCTCCAGGACCGTGCGCTCCGGGTCGAGAGTCTCGTGCTCCTGCGCGTAGTAGCCGAGCTTGAGGCCGTGCCCCTCGATGACCTTGCCGGTGTCGGGCTCCTCAGCCCCGCCGAGAAGGCGGAGCAGGGTCGTCTTGCCCGCGCCGTTGAGGCCGAGGATGACGACGCGCGAGCCCTTGTCGATGGCCAGGTCGACGTCGGTGAAGATCTCCAGCGAGCCGTATGACTTCGACAGGCCCTCGGCCATGAGCGGGGTCTTGCCGCACGGCGAGGGCTCGGGGAAGCGCAGCTTGGCGACCTTGTCGGACTTCCGCTCGGCCTCCAGGCCGGCCAGCAGCTTGTCCGCCCGGCGGGCCATGTTCTGCGCGGCGACCGTCTTGGTGGCCTTGGCCCGCATCTTGTCGGCCTGGGAATGCAGCGCCGAGGCCTTCTTCTCGGCGTTCTGCCGCTCGCGCTTGCGGCGCTTCTCGTCGGCCTCGCGCTGCTGCTGGTAGAGCTTCCAGCCCATGTTGTAGATGTCGATCTGGGCGCGGTTGGCGTCCAGGTAGAACACCTTGTTGACGACCGTCTCGACCAGGTCGACGTCGTGGGAGATCACGATGAAGCCGCCGCGGTAGGTCTTGAGGTAGTCGCGCAGCCAGACGATCGAGTCGGCGTCGAGGTGGTTGGTCGGCTCGTCGAGCAGCAGCGTGTCCGCGTCGGAGAACAGGATCCGGGCCAGCTCGATACGGCGGCGCTGACCGCCGGAGAGCGTGTGCAGGGGCTGGCCGAGCACGCGGTCGGGCAGGTTCAGCGCGGCGGCGATGGTGGCGGCCTCGGCCTCGGCGGCGTACCCGCCCTTGGTGAGGAACTCCGTCTCCTGGCGCTCGTACTGCTTGAGGGCCTTCTCGCGGGTGGCGCCCTGGCCGACCGCGATGCGCTGTTCGTTGTCGCGCATCTTGCGGATCAGTACGTCGAGGCCGCGCGCGGAGAGGATGCGGTCGCGGGCGAGGATGTCGAGGTCGCCGGTGCGGGGGTCCTGCGGGAGGTAGCCGACCTCGCCGGAGCGGGTGATGGTGCCGCCGGCGGGCATGCCCTCCCCCGCCAGGCACTTGGTCAGGGTGGTCTTCCCCGCGCCGTTGCGGCCGACCAGGCCGATGCGGTCGCCCTTGGCGACACGGAAGGTGGCGTTTTCGATGAGGACGCGGGCACCGGCGCGCAGCTCGATACCGGAGGCGGAGATCACGGACAGACTCCAGGGCGGATACGGGGGCGGGATGGGCGGCTGAGGACGTTCCCGCCGTCTAATGCGCGAGGAGAAAGGCCATGGGGGACAGTCTAACGGGGCAGTGCAACCACTTTTTCTGCGTGCGGGTGTTCGGTTCGTCTCGCCGGGTCGTTGTCAGTGATGGGTGCCAGACTGGGCAGCAGAAGGGAGTGATCGGTATGGCAGGCACGTCCGGCGGGCGTCCGAGCATCTATCCGACGTTGCTCTACGCCGACGCGAAGGCGGCCATCCGGCAGCTCACGGAGGCCTTCGGATTCACGGAGCTGTCGGTGTTCGAGGGCGAGGACGGCGCGGTGATGCACGCCGAGCTGGTGCAGGGCGACGGCGCGGTGATGATCGGCAGCAAGGGCACCGGCAGCGTCTTCGACAAGGCCATGAGGGACGCGGGCACGACCGGGGTGTACGTCGTCGTGGACGACGTGGACGCGCACCACCGCCGCGCGGTGGACCACGGCGCGGAGATCCTGATGCCCCCGACGGACCAGGACTACGGCTCGCGGGACTACATGGCCCGGGACCTCGAGGGCAACGTGTGGAGCTTCGGGACGTACGCGCCGGAGATATCCGGCTGACGGCCCGGCCCGGGGTCCTAGCTGCCGCCGGTGTGCACCTGGAATGCGGCCCGGCGTACGGCCTTGGCCAGGGCCGGGTCGGGGTGCGCCGCGGCGAGGGCGACCAGGACCTGCACGGTCCG
This sequence comes from Streptomyces africanus, assembly GCF_030816955.1. Taxonomy (NCBI): domain Bacteria; kingdom Bacillati; phylum Actinomycetota; class Actinomycetes; order Kitasatosporales; family Streptomycetaceae; genus Streptomyces; species Streptomyces africanus. The sequence goes on from NZ_JAUSYP010000001.1 coordinate 1,874,008, forward strand.
CGGATGGCCCACGGCGCGCACCTCGTCCAGCAGCATCGGGACGGTCGGCTGCACGGCGGACTCCAGGTGGCGCACGAGCAGCGGGGCCTCACCGTGGTCGGCGACGGCGGCCGCGGTGTCCACCCACAGCCAGGTCGCCTCCTCCCGGGTGAGGACCTCGTGGGCGTCCTCGGGGTCGGTGCCGTCGTGCTCGGCCAGCCACAGCAGCGCGTACGGCCGGAGCGTCGGCTCGTCCAGCACGGCGCGGACGTCCGGCTCGGCTGGGGCGCCGACCACGCGCAGCGCCTCGAAGGCGAGGCCGCGCAGCAGGGCGTCCTCGCCCCGGGCGGCGCCGAGGAGTTCGGTGACGGCGCTGCCGACGGGACGGGCGGCGAGCCAGGCCCGGTACTCGGCGCGGGCCGCGTTCGGGCGCAGCTGGGCGCAGCCGCGGAGCATGTCCTCGGCCGCCTGCTCGATGTTCCCGGCGGGGCTCTGCGCGGCGACGCAGATCTGCTCCAGTTTGACCCAGACGGCCCAGCTGCCGAGCGGCGTGAGCGTGGCCTGGCCGTCGCCGTAGGTGAGGGCGCCGACGGAGGCGAGGGCGCGCAGGGCCCAGTCGAGGAGCGGGGCGAGGGGGGCGTCGGTGGGCGCCGGTTCGGCCTGCGGTTCGGGCTGCGGGCCGTAGGGGATCTCGCAGCGTGCGGTGCGCAGCTCGGTGACGCGCTGCTCCAGCAGGTCGAGGAGCTGCTCCACGGGGACGGGGCCGGCGGACAGCTGGAGGAACGAGAGCACCTGCGGCATGGCCGAGACGACCTCGGCGACGGCGGCGGGCTCGTGGTCCTCGGGTTCCGGATAGGCGAGCGACCAGGCGTCGAAGAGGGCGACCCAGCCCCGCAGGACGGCACTGTCGTCGCGGTCCCAGGCGCGCAGCCGCCAGCCGGGGCGGGCGCTGTCGCCGTGCACCTCGACGAGACCGGCGAGCCGTGCGGTGTCCCAGTCGGCTCTGACCTGATCCGGGGTCAGGCCCAGCTCGTGGGCGGCCCGTTCGGCGGTCGCGGCGGAGAGGGTGGCCTTGCCGTCGGCGGTGGCGCTGCCCCGGCCGGGGCCGAGCTCGGTGTCGGCCCAGCGGGCGACGCGGGCCGCGTCGGCCAGACCTGAGCGTGCCATTCCGGCCAGCTCCGCCGGTGCCGGGGTGCCCTCCGGGGGGCGCGGTGCGGGGCGGCGCGAGCGCCGCTGGTTCATCGCTCTGGGGGCGGCGGCCAGGGGTCGCGGGCGGACGAGTCGAAGCCTGGAGTCGCGCGGGATACGGGACGTCACGAGGGCAGTCTTCCGGTTGACGGTCCGAAAACCCAAACGGAATGTCACGGCGGGCGACGGGGATGGCCAACGCACGGGGTCCCATGAGTGGTCGAGGGCCGCAAACAGGCCAGTGGTACGACGCTAAACGGAATCATCACGACCGGTCAGCGGGGAAGGGGGACCGGGAGGTGGTTGCGACAGGGTGAAGGGGGCGTGAACCAGGGGGTGCGCGTGGCCAGGGGGTCACATGAGAGGTGTCAGGAAGCGTCGCAGGGCTTCCTCGTAGGCCTGCGGGTCGGCGTTCCACATCGCACTGTGGGGCGCGTTGCCGACGGTGCGGAAGGCGATCATGTCGGGGCGGGCGTCGGCGAGCCGGCGGGAGAGCTGCCAGGGAGCCACCGTGTCGTCCGGTCCGTGGAAGACGAGTGCCGGGACCCGGAGCCCGGCGGCGGGGGACGCGCCCGGGGCTCGGTCGCCGTACAGACCGGTGCGGCCCTGGGCGGCGCGGACCGCCAGGGGCAGCAGCACGCGGGGGGTGCGGCGGGCCGCGGCGAGGGCGCGCAGGGTGGTCTCCCAGCTGAGCACCGGGGAGTCCAGGACGAGCCCGGAGACGCGGTCGCGCAGGTCCGAGTGCGCGGCGGCGCGCAGGGCCATGGTGGCGCCGGTGGACCAGCCGTGCAGGACGACCTGCCGGGCGCCGTGGCGCACGGCGTGGCGGATCGCCGCGTCGAGGTCGCGCCACTCGGTCTCGCCGAGGTGGTTCAGGCCGTGGGGCGGGCGGGGCGCGCCCAGGTCGCCGCGGTAGGAGAGGGCGAGCACCGGGAAGTGGTTGCGGTGCAGGAACCCCATGACGTTCATGGCGAGTTCCCGGGTGGTGCCGAGGCCGTGCACGGCGATCACCCAGGTGTCCCGGGCGCCGGGCACGAACCACGCGGGCAGGGCGCCGAGTTCGCCGGGGATGTCGATGTCGGCGTGTTCGATGCCGAGGGCGGCACTCGGGTTGCCGACGTACAGGTTCGGGGTGAGCCAGGCCTTGTCGCCGGGTTCCAGGGTGCCGTGCGTGACCCGCTCCAGGCGGCGTACGACGGTGTCGGCGGTGTCCGAGGCGTCGGCCAGGACGGGTCCGACGACCGCGTGGGAGCCGTCGCCGGACAGGCCGTAGCGGCCGGGCCGCAGGGCGGCCAGGTCCCGGGTGAGGCTGATCTGCCCCGCGGCGGTGCCGTGCACGGTGAGCCGGGGTTCGGTGGGCAGGGGCCTGCCGGGAGTCGCCTTCAGCGCGGCGTCACTGGCGAACCGTCCGGCGGCCACGGCGGCCGCACCGACTCCGAACAGGGCGGTGACGGCAGCGGCCGTCGCTCTGGCAGTGCGCACGTCACCAGTGTCCCGGCGGACCGGGCGACGGACCAGTGGGCGGCAGCGGCGGGGTGAGGAGGAGACAGCGGCGGGGTGACCGGGGCGGCAGGTCAGCGGCGCTGGCCGTAGCCCCGTAGCTGCTCCTGGACCTGCGCCAGCTGCTCGCCCGACAGCAGGCTCGGGGACAGCCCCGGGACCGATGTGGCGGTCAGCCACAGACGGCACATCCATTCCAGCTGGGCCGTGCGGTCGTAGGCCTGGTCGAGGGACGCGCCGTGGGTGACGGTGCCGTGGTTCTGGAGGAGACAGCCGGAGCGGTCGGCGAGGGCGTGGAGCATGTTCTCGGCCAACTCGTCGGTGCCGTACGTGGCATACGGGGCGACCCGGACGGGTCCGCCGAGCGCGGCGGCCATGTAGTGGATCAGCGGCAGCTCGCTCACGAGCGTCGAGACGGCCGTCGCGTGCACGGCGTGGGTGTGGACGACGGCACGGGCGCCGGTCGTGCGGTAGACCGCGAGGTGCATGGGCAGCTCGCTGGTGGGGACGAGCGCGCCGAGGACCTGCCGGCCGTCGAGGCCGACTCCCGTCACGTCGTCCGGCTGCAGCCGGTCGTAGGGGACGCCCGACGGCGTGACCAGGACCGTGTCCCCGACGCGCACCGAGACGTTCCCCGACGTGCCGACGACGAGCCCGTCGGAGACGGTCCGGCGGGCCGTCGTGACGAGCTCCTCCCAGGCGCGCGCCTCCTCGGGACGCACGCCCCTCCGCCGCGACTCCCCCGCATCCTGTCCGCCGTCCCGGACGTCCCCGGCGCCTCGTCCGTCGCCTCGCTGCTCAGCCATGCGGCGATCCTGCCAGGCAGGTCCTCAACGCGCCGCCGGGCGGGTCCACTTCAGGCCGGAAGTCGCGCCTACGGAAATTCGCATACCAGGACAGATACCCTTGACGCGTATACGAACCTGGTCCCGCCCCCAGGACGGAACGGCAACCCTCGATTGCAGACACCCCGGCGCCCCCCTCAGTTCATCTTCCGTTCACTCGGGTTACCTACGTTCGACTGGCCAACGACCTCGAACGATTGCCTGGGTAAATGGAAAGCTTCTCGCTGATCCTCGCGATTGTGGTGGTAACCGCACTCGCGTTCGATTTCACGAACGGTTTCCACGACACCGCGAACGCGATGGCCACGACCATTTCCACGGGCGCCATGCGGCCCAAGGTCGCCGTCGCCATGTCGGCCGTCCTCAACCTGGTCGGCGCCTTCCTGTCCGTGGAAGTCGCCAACACGATCTCCAAAGGCCTCGTCGACGAGGCCGGCATCCGTCCCGAGGTCATCTTCGCCGCCCTGGTCGGCGCGATCCTCTGGAACCTGGTGACCTGGCTGGTCGGCCTGCCGTCCAGTTCCTCGCACGCCCTGATGGGCGGCCTGATCGGCGCCACGATCGCCTCGGCGGGCGTCGGCGCGGTGCACGGTGACGTCCTGGTCACCAAGGTGCTGATCCCGGCAATCGCCGCCCCGCTGGTCGCGGGCGTCGCGGCACTGCTCGCCACCCGGCTGACGTACTCCCTCGGCAAGAAGGCCGACGGCAAGGCCTCCGAGAAGGGCTACCGGGCCGGCCAGATCGCCTCCGCGGGCCTGGTCTCCCTGGCCCACGGCACCAACGACGCCCAGAAGACGATGGGTGTCATCACCCTCGCCCTGGTGGCCGGCGGCGCCGTCGCCCCCGACTCCGACCCGCCCACCTGGGTCATCCTCTCGGCGGGTCTCGCCATCGCGCTCGGCACGTACCTCGGCGGCTGGCGCATCATCCGCACCATGGGCAAGGGCCTGACCGACCTCCGGCCGCAGCAGGGCTTCGCCGCCCAGACCAGCGCCGCCACGGTCATCCTGGCCTCCTCGCACATCGGCTTCTCCCTCTCCACCACCCACTCCGTGTCCGGCTCGGTGATGGGCGCGGGACTCGGCCGCAAGGGCGGCGTCGTCCGCTGGTCGACGGCGACGCGGATGTTCGTCGCGTGGGGCCTGACGCTGCCGGCGGCGGCCCTGGTGGGCGCGCTCGCCGAGTACGTCACCGGCTTCGGCAGCTGGGGCACCGCGGTCGTGGCCGTCTTCCTCGTCGCCTCCAGCGCGGCGATCTGGAAGCTCTCGCGGCGTGAGGTCGTCGACCACACCAACGTCAACGACGCCGACGAGGCGGAGCCGGCCGGTGTGGTGACCACGGCGATGGCCGCGGTGACACCGCCGCCGGCGGGTGGCACGGCCACGGACGAGCCGAGCGCCACGATCCCGGCGCCGGCCCCGGTCGAACGCCGGCCCTCCACCACGACCACCCCGGTCTGATCCCGCCCACTCGGTTACAAGGAGAACCTCTGCCATGAAAATCGACTGGGCGGCCCTCGGCTCCGTCTTCGGCGTCAGCCTCGTGGTCACCGTGGCCCTCGTGGGCCTGTTCACCCTCGGCATCACCGGCCTGTCCCGCCGCGAGCGGGCGGCCGCCGAGGGCGGGACCGCGGGACTCGCGGTGACGGGCGCCTACGCGTGCTTCGCGGCGTGTGCGGCGGCTGTGGGATACGGGATCTATCTGATCGTGGCCTGATCACGGTCACTTCTGCCGGGCGGTACGGGACTTCGGTCCTGTGCCGCCCGGTTGTCGTGTGGCGGGGGCGCCAAGTCGGCGTCGGGGCGCCGGTGTGGGCTTCTGCACACTCTCCCCACGCAGGTCAACGGCAAGTTGACGGCTGATCCCGGCCGTGGTGGACTGCCGGGGCCAGTACGGCGGCAGGAGAGGAAGCCGGTGGAAGTCCGGCGCGGTCCCGCCACTGTCACCGGGGTAGCAATCCCCGGGAGCCAGGAACTCTCACCGCCGGTCTAGTCGAACCAGGGCGTGGACACCCTGAGTGAGGACATATCGCCATGCGCGGCTGCCGATCGAGGTTCAGTACCCCACCCCTGCCCGCCCCCGCGGCCGGCTGAGCCCATGGGTGCCGGTCGCGTCTTCGCGTACGGCGCCGCCGCCGGTCTGATCGGTGACCTGCTGCTCGGCGATCCCCGCCGAGGACATCCGGTCGCCGTGTTCGGGCGGGCCGCGGGGGCCGTGGAACGGGTGTTGTGGCGGGACCACCGCGGGTGGGGCGCGCTGCACACCGCGGTGTGCGCCGGAGGCGCCGTCGCGCTCGGGGGCGTCGCCTCGCGTGCCGTGAGGGACTCCGCCGTCGCGTCCGTCGCGCTGACGGCTGCCGCCACCTGGGCCGTGGTCGGGGGGACTTCGCTCGCGCGGGAGGCGCAGGCCATCGGGGGTGCCCTGGAGGCGGGGGACGTCGAAGGGGCCCGGGCGCGGCTGCCGCATCTGTGCGGGCGGGATCCGCAGACGCTCGACGCCGACGGGATCGCCCGGGCCGTGGTCGAGTCCGTCGCCGAGAACACCTCCGACGCGGTCGTGGGCACGCTCGTGTGGGGGGCCATCGGCGGTGTGCCGGGGCTCCTCGGGTTCCGGGCCGTCAACACCCTCGACGCCATGGTCGGGCACAAGTCGGCCCGCTACCGGCGCTACGGGTGGGCCTCCGCACGGCTGGACGATCTCGCGGGCTGGCCGGGGGCCCGGCTGACCGCCGTGCTCGCGGCCCTGGCGGGAGACGATCCACGGGGAGCGGTGCACGCCTGGCGTGCCGATGCCGACCGGCATCCGAGCCCCAACGCCGGGCCCGTGGAGGCCTCGTTCGCGGGGGCGCTCGGGGTGCGGCTGGGCGGGACCCTGTCGTACGGCGGGCGCGTCGAGCACCGGCCCGTGCTCAACGGCGCCGGGCGCCCCGTCGCCACCCGGGACATCGAACGGGCCGTACGGCTGTCCAGGCGGGTCGGCTGGCTCGCGCTCGGCGTCTGTGTCGCCGCGCGCCGTATCGCGAAAGGGCGTACGTCATGACGGGCGGTGGGCTTCTCGTCGCCGGTACCACCTCCGACGCCGGCAAGAGCGTCGTGACCGCCGGGATCTGCCGGTGGCTGGTGCGGCAGGGCGTCAAGGTCGCGCCCTTCAAGGCGCAGAACATGTCCCTCAACTCCTTCGTGACGAAGGAAGGGGCCGAGATCGGGCGGGCGCAGGCCATGCAGGCGCAGGCCTGCCGCGTCGAGCCGACCGCGCTGATGAACCCGGTGCTGCTCAAGCCCGGCGGCGAGAGCAGCAGCCAGGTCGTGCTGCTGGGCAAACCGGTCGGGGAGCTCAGCGCACGCGGGTACCACGGCGGACGGCAGCAGCAACTGCTCGGGACCGTGCTGGACTGTCTGGAGCAGTTGCGGGGCACGTATGACGCGGTGATCTGTGAGGGGGCGGGCAGTCCCGCCGAGATCAATCTGCGGCGGACCGACATCGTCAACATGGGGATCGCCCGCAACGCCGGGCTCCCCGTGCTCGTCGTCGGCGACATCGACCGGGGCGGTGTCTTCGCCTCGTTCTTCGGAACCGTGGCGCTGCTGTCGCGCGAGGACCAGGAGTGCGTCGCCGGGTTCCTCGTCAACAAGTTCCGGGGGGACGTCTCCCTGCTGGAGCCGGGTCTCGACATGCTCCAGGGCCTCACCGGGCGGCGTACGTACGGCGTCCTGCCCTTCCGGCACGGGCTGGGGATCGACGAGGAGGACGGGCTGCGCGTCTCCCTGCGGGGGACGGTCCGTGAGTCCGTCGTCGCCCCGCCGGTCGGCGAGGACGTGCTGCGCGTCGCCGTGTGCGCCGTTCCGCTGATGTCCAACTTCACGGACGTCGACGCGCTGGCCGCCGAACCCGGTGTCGTCGTGCGGTTCGTGGACCGGCCGGAGGAACTCGCCGACGCCGACCTCGTCATCGTGCCCGGGACCCGCGGGACCGTCCGTGCGCTGGAGTGGCTGCGCGAGCGGGGGCTCGCCGAGGCCCTGGTCCGCAGGGCCGCCGAGCACCGGCCCGTCCTCGGGATCTGCGGCGGTTTCCAGATCCTCGGCGAGCACATCGAGGACGACGTGGAGAGCCGCCGGGGCCATGTCGAGGGGCTCGGGGTCCTGCCCGTGCGGGTGCGGTTCGCCCGCGAGAAGACCCTCACCCGGCCGGAGGGCGAGGCCCTCGGGGAGCGCGTCGAGGGGTACGAGATCCACCACGGGGTCGCCGACGTCCAGGGCGGCTCCGCCTTTTTGGACGGCTGCCGGGTCGGCCAGACCTGGGGCACGCACTGGCACGGCTCGCTGGAGTCGGACGGGTTCCGGCGGGCCTTCCTGCGCGAGGTGGCGGCCGCCGCGGGGCGCCGCTTCGTGCCCGCGCCCGGCACCTCGTTCGCCGCGCTGCGCGAGGAGCAGCTCGACCGGCTCGGCGACCTGATCGAACAGCACGCGGACACGGACGCGCTGTGGCGGCTCATCGAGTCGGGCGTGCCGCGAGGACTGCCCTTCATTCCACCGGGAGCACCCGCATGAGCACTGTGTTGTTGTTGTCGACCGCCGACACGGACCTGCTGGCGGCCCGGGCCGCCGCCGGCGCCTCGTACCGGATCGGCAACCCGACCCGCGTGGACGTCGGGGAGGAACTTCCGGCCCTCCTCGACGGCGCGGACATCGCCGTCGTACGGCTCCTCGGCGGCAAGCGGGCCTGGGAGGACGGGCTCGCCGCGCTGAAGGCCTCGGGCGTCCCGACCGTGCTGCTCGGCGGCGAGACGGTGCCCGACGCGGAGCTGATGGCCGAGTCGTCGGTGCCGGCCGGTGTCGTGGCGGAGGCGCTGAAGTACCTCGTGGAGGGCGGGCCGGCCAACCTCACCGAGCTGGCGCGGTTCCTGTCCGACACCGTGCTGCTCACGGGCGAGGGCTTCGCCGCGCCCCAGCGGATGCCGGAGTACGGCGTCCGCGGCGAGCGCGCGCGGGTCGAGGGCCGGCCGACCGTCGGCGTGCTCTTCTACCGGGCGCACGAGCTGAGCGGCAACACCGCCTTCGTGGACACCCTGTGCGATGCGATCGAGGCGCGGGGCGCCAACGCGCTTCCGGTGTACTGCGGTTCGCTGCGCGGGGCCGACGCGGGGCTGTACGAGATCCTCGGCCGGGCGGACGCCCTCGTCGCCACCGTCCTCGCCGCCGGCGGCACCCACGCCTCGCAGGCCTCGGCCGGCGGTGACGAGGAGTCCTGGGACATCGGCGCCCTCGCCGAGCTGAACATCCCCGTGCTGCAAGGGCTGTGCCTGACGTCCTCGCGGAGCGCCTGGGAGGCGTCCGACGCCGCCCTCTCCCCCATGGACGCCGCGATGCAGGTGGCGATCCCGGAGTTCGACGGTCGGCTGATCACCGTGCCGTTCTCGTTCAAGGAGCAGGGCGCGGACGACGTGCCCGTGTACGTCGCCGACCCGGAGCGGGCCGCGCGGGTCGCCGGGATCGCCGTACGGCACGCGCGGCTGAAGCACAAGGCGAACGCCGAGAAGAAGCTCGCGCTCGTCTTCACCGCGTACCCGACCAAGCACTCGCGGGTCGGCAACGCCGTCGGGCTGGACACCCCGGCCTCGGCCGTGCGGGTGCTGGACGCCCTCAAGGACGCCGGGTACGGCCTCACCGAGTACCCTGACCACGGCGACGAGCTGATCCACCGGCTCATCGAGGCCGGCGGGCACGACGTGGAGTGGCTGACGGAGGAGCAGCTGTCCGCCGCGCCCGCGCGGGTGCCGCTGGTGGACTACCGGGCCTGGTTCGACAAGCTCGACCCGGAGCTGAGGGACGCCATGACCGAGGCGTGGGGCGAGCCGCCGGGCAACCTCTACGTCGACGGGGACGACATCGTGCTGGCGTCCCTGCGGTTCGGGAACGTCGTGGTGATGATCCAGCCGCCGCGCGGCTTCGGCGAGAACCCCATCGCGATCTACCACGACCCGGACATGCCGCCCTCCCACCACTACCTGGCGGCCTACCGCTGGCTGGAGAACAGTTTCGGCGCCGACGCGATCGTGCACATGGGCAAGCACGGCACGCTGGAGTGGCTGCCCGGCAAGGGCCTCGGGCTCAGCGGCGGCTGCGCCCCGGACGCCGTGCTCGGGGAGCTGCCGCTGATCTACCCCTTCATCGTCAACGACCCCGGCGAGGGCACCCAGGCCAAGCGGCGCGGGCACGCCACGGTCGTCGACCACCTGGTGCCGCCGATGGCCCGCGCCGACACCTACGGCGACCTGGCCAAGCTGGAGCAGCTCCTGGACGAGTACGCGCTCGTCTCCGACCTGGACCCGGCGAAGGCCCCGGCCGTGCGCGCGCAGATCTGGACCCTCGTGAAGGCCGCCGAGCTCCATCACGACCTGCATGTCGACGAGCAGCCGGACGACGAGGCGTTCGACGAGTTCGTCATGCACATCGACGGCTATCTGTGCGAGATCAAGGACGTGCAGATCCGCGACGGCCTGCACATCCTGGGCGGCGGCCCGGTCGGCGAGCCGCGCGTCAACCTCGTGCTGGCGGTGCTGCGCGCCTCGCAGGTGTGGGGCGGCCAGGCCAATGCGCTGCCCGGGCTGAGGGCGGCGCTGGCGCAGCACTTCGGGCTGGTAGAGAAGGAGCTGCTGGCCGAGCCGGGCGCTCCGGTGAAGGTGCCGGCGGAGCTGACGGAGCTGGTGGCGGGCCCGGCGCGCACCGCCGCCGACGCGATCGACCTGCTGGAGCAGCTGTGCCGGCGGGTCGCGGAGGGCATGGAGGAGCGCGGCTGGGCGGTCGCCGAGGCCCCGGCGCTGGTCCGGGAGGTGCTCGGCGGGGAGGTCGCCGACGCCGTGGCGGTGCTGGAGTTCGCCTGCGCGGAGGTCGTGCCGCGGCTGGCCAGGACCACCGACGAGATCGGGCACATCCTGCGGGCCCTGGACGGCGGTTACGTCCCGGCGGGCCCCTCCGGCTCGCCGACCCGCGGTCTGGTCAACGTCCTGCCGACGGGGCGCAACTTCTACTCCGTCGACCCCAAGGCGATCCCGTCCCGGCTGAGCTGGGAGGTCGGGCAGTCGCTCGCGGACTCGCTGGTGCAGCGGTATCTGACCGACACGGGCGAGTACCCGAAGTCCGTCGGCCTGACGGTGTGGGGCACCTCGGCCATGCGCACCCAGGGCGACGACATCGCCGAGATCCTGGCGCTGCTGGGCTGCCGGCCGGTGTGGGACGACGCCTCGCGCCGGGTGACCGGGTTCGAGGTGATCTCCCCGGAGGAGCTCGGCCGGCCGCGCATCGACGTGACGGTCCGGATCTCCGGCTTCTTCCGGGACGCGTTCCCGCACGTGGTGGGGCTGATCGACGACGCCGTCCGCAAGGTCGCCGAGCTGGACGAGCCCGCCGAGCAGAACTACGTCCGGGCGCACGCGGATGAGGACACCGCCGAGCACGGCGACCGGCGCCGGGCGACCGCCCGGATCTTCGGCTCCAAGCCGGGCGCGTACGGGGCCGGTCTGCTGCCGCTGATCGACGCGCGCAACTGGCGCTCCGACGCGGACCTCGCCGAGGTGTACGCGGTGTGGGGCGGCTACGCCTACGGGCGGGGCCTCGACGGGCGGGCCGCGCGCGGCGACATGGAGACGGCGTTCCGGCGGATCGCGGTCGCCGCGAAGAACGTCGACACGCGTGAGCACGACCTCGTCGACGCCGACGACTACTTCCAGTACCACGGCGGCATGGTCGCCATGGTCCGCCATCTGACGGGCGCGAGCCCCGAGGCGTACGTCGGTGATTCGGCCACCCCGGACCAGGTGAAGACCCGCACGCTGGGCGAGGAGACGCACCGGGTGTTCCGCGCCCGGGTGGTCAACCCGCGCTGGATGGCGGCCATGCGGCGGCACGGCTACAAGGGCGCCTTCGAGATGGCCGCGACCGTGGACTACCTGTTCGGGTACGACGCCACGGCCGGGGTCGTGGACGACTGGATGTACGAGAAACTCAGCGCCGAGTACGTCTTCGACCCGGAGAACCGGGACTTCATGAAGACGTCCAACCCGTGGGCGCTGCGCGGCATCACCGAGCGGCTGCTGGAGGCCGCCGACCGCGGACTGTGGGCGGAGCCGGACGCGGAGACGCTGGAACGGCTGCGTGCCACGTACCTGGAGCTCGAAGGCGACTTGGAAGGTGACGACAAGTGAGCACCCCGTTCCCGTTCACGGCCGTGGTCGGCCAGGACGACCTGCGGCTCGCGCTGCTGCTGAACGCCGTGTCGCCGGCGGTCGGCGGTGTGCTGGTGCGCGGTGAGAAGGGCACCGCCAAGTCGACCGCCGTGCGGGCGCTGTCCGCGCTCATGCCGGAGGTCGCCGTCGTCCCCGGGTGCCGCTTCTCCTGCGACCCCGCCTCCCCCGACCCCGCCTGCCCGGACGGACCGCACGCGCCGGGAACCGCCGGCCGGTCCCGTCCGGCCCGGATGGTCGAACTGCCCCGTCGGTGCCTCGGAGGACCGGCTGGTGGGCGCACTGGACATCGAGCGGGCGCTGTCGGAGGGCGTGAAGGCCTTCGAGCCCGGCCTGCTGGCCGACGCGCACCGCGGCATCCTCTACGTGGACGAGGTCAACCTCCTCCACGACCACCTGGTCGACCTGCTGCTGGACGCGGCCGCGATGGGCGCCTCGTACGTGGAACGCGAGGGCGTCTCCGTACGGCACGCGGCGCGGTTCCTGCTCGTCGGCACCATGAACCCCGAGGAGGGCGAGCTGCGGCCGCAGTTGCTCGACCGTTTCGGGCTGACCGTCGAGGTCGCGGCCTCGCGGGAGCCCGACCAGCGGGTGGAGGTCGTCCGGCGGCGGCTCGCCTACGACGCCGATCCGGACGGTTTCGCGACCCGGTGGGCGGACGAGGAGGCCGACGTACGGGCGCGGATCGTGGCGGCGCGGGAGTTGCTGCCGTCCGTGCGGCTGGGCGACGGGGCGCTGCGGCAGATCGCGGCGACCTGCGCGGCCTTCGAGGTCGACGGAATGCGCGCCGACATCGTGATGGCGCGGACGGCGACCGCGCTGGCGGCCTGGGCCGGGCGTACGGACGTGCTCGCGGAGGACGTCCGGCAGGCCGCGCTGCTCGCGCTGCCGCACCGGCGGCGGCGCAACCCCTTCGACGCGCCGGGTCTTGACGAGGACAAGCTGGACGAGACCCTGGAGGAGTTCTCCGGGGACGACGACCCGGACCCGGACCCCGACCCTGACCAGGGTCCGGACGGGCCCGGCGGAGGCGGCGGGGACGGCGGGCAGCCGGAGCCCGAGGACGGGCCCCAGGGTGATGACACCGGGGCCACGCCCGAGGCCGGGGAGAACGGGCAGCCGCAGCCGTCGGGCGCCGGTGAGCAGTCGGCCGTACGGGCGGCCGAGCCGTTCCGGACCAAGGTGCTGAGCGTGCCCGGGATCGGCGAGGGTGCCGCCGGGCGGCGCTCGCGGGCCCGGACCGAACACGGGCGCACGACCGGGGCCCGGCGCCCGAGGGGCGCGCTCACCAAGCTGCACCTGGCGGCGACCGTGCAGGCCGCGGCACCGCACCAGCGGGCGCGCGGGCGGTCCGGGCCGGGTCTTGTCGTGCGCCGGGACGATCTGCGGCAGGCGACCCGCGAGGGGCGCGAGGGCAATCTCGTGCTGTTCGTCGTGGACGCCTCCGGTTCGATGGCGGCGCGGCAGCGGATGAGCGCCGTGAAGGGGGCCGTGCTGTCGCTGCTGCTGGACGCGTACCAGCGGCGCGACAAGGTGGGCCTGGTGACGTTCCGGGGTTCGGGGGCGGACGTCGCGCTGCCGCCGACCTCGTCCGTGGACGCGGCGGCCACCCGGCTGGAGTCGCTGCCGACCGGCGGGCGCACGCCGCTGGCCGCCGGGCTGCTGCGCGCGCACGACGTGCTGCGGGTGGAGCGGCTGCGGGATCCGGCGCGGCGGCCGCTGGTCGTGCTGGTGACGGACGGGCGGGCCACCGGCGGCCCGGAGCCGGTCGCCCTGGCCGGGCGGGCGGCACGGCTGTTCGCGGCCGAGGGCGTCGCGTCCGTCGTCGTGGACTGCGAGTCGGGGCCGGTGCGCCTCGGGCTCGCCGGGCAGCTCGCCGGTGAGCTGGGCGGCACCGCCGTGACGCTGGACGAGCTGCGGGCCGACTCGATCGCCGGGCTGGTCAGGGATGTGCAGGGGACTTCGAGGAGGGCCGCGTAATGCCGCAGGGACAGCCGAGTGTCGTTCCGGACGACGGTCTGACGACCCGACAGCGCCGGAACCGGCCGCTGGTCGTCGTGCACACGGGCGTCGGCAAGGGCAAGTCGACCGCCGCCTTCGGGCTCGCGCTCAGGGCCTGGAACCAGGGCTGGCCGATCGGGGTGTTCCAGTTCGTCAAGTCGGCGAAGTGGAAGGTCGGCGAGGAGAACGCGCTGCGCGTGCTCGGTGCCTCCGGCGAGGGCGGGTCCGTCGCCTGGCACAAGATGGGCGAGGGCTGGTCCTGGGTGCAGCGCGACGCGCAGCTGGACAACGAGGAGAAGGCCCGGGAGGGCTGGGAGCAGGTCAAGCGGGACCTGGCGGCGGAGACCTACCGGCTGTACGTGCTGGACGAGTTCGCCTACCCGATGCACTGGGGGTGGGTCGACACGGACGAGGTCGTGGACGTCCTGCGCAACCGGCCCGGTACCCAGCATGTGGTGATCACGGGGCGCAACGCTCCGGAGAAGCTCCTGGACTTCGCCGACCTCGTGACCGACATGTCCAAGGTGAAGCACCCGATGGACGCCGGGCAGAAGGGGCAGAGGGGCATCGAGTGGTGATGTCCTCGTCCGTGCCCCGGCTGGTCGTCGCCGCGCCCTCGTCGGGCAGTGGCAAGACCACCGTCGCCACGGGGCTGATGGCCGCGTTCGCCGCGCGGGGGCTCGCCGTGTCCCCGCACAAGGTCGGGCCGGACTACATCGACCCCGGGTACCACGCGCTCGCGACCGGGCGGGTGGGGCGGAACCTCGACGCGTATCTGTGCGGGCCTGAGCTGGTCGGGCCGCTGTTCCTGCACGGGGCGCGCGGGTGCGATCTCGCTGTCGTCGAGGGTGTGATGGGGCTGTACGACGGGGCCGCCGGGGAGGGGGAGCTGGCCTCCACGGCTCATGTCGCGAAGCTGTTGCGGGCGCCGGTGGTGCTGGTCGTCGACGCGTCGTCGCAGTCGCGGTCGGTGGCGGCGCTGGTGCACGGGTTCGTCTCCTGGGATCCGGAGGTGCGGGTCGGGGGCGTGATTCTGAACAAGGTCGCGTCGGACCGGCACGAGGTGATGCTGCGGGAGGCGTTGGAGCAGACGGGCGTGCCGGTGCTCGGGGTGCTGCGGCGGGCTCCGCAGGTGGACACGCCGTCGCGGCATCTGGGACTGGTGCCGGTCGCCGAGCGGCGGGCCGAGGCGGTGGAGGCGGTGGCGGCGATGGCCGCGCAGGTCTCCGACGGTTGTGATCTGGACGCGTTGGCGGGGCTGGCCCGGAGTGCGGGGGTGTTGTCGTGCGAGGCCTGGGATGCGGCTGAGGCTGTGGCTTCCTCGCCCCCGCCGCCCCTACCCGTCCCGTCCTCCAGGGGCTCCGCCCCTTCGACCCCGCCAGGGGACTCCGCCCCCTGGACCCCCGATCGGCCTGAACGGCCTCGTCCTCAAACGCCGGACGGGCTGGTTGTCGCCGTCGCCGGTGGTGAGGCGTTCACCTTCTCCTACGCCGAGAACACCGAGCTGCTCGCCGCCGCCGGTGCCGACGTCGTGCCCTTCGATCCGCTGCGGGACGAGGAACTGCCCGAAGGGACGCGGGGGTTGGTGATCGGGGGCGGGTTCCCCGAGGTGTACGCCGCCGAGCTGTCCGCCAACGAACCCCTGCGCAAGGCCGTAGCCCACCTGGCGGAGAGCGGTGCGCCCGTGGCCGCCGAGTGTGCCGGGCTGCTGTATCTGTGCCGGGAGCTGGACGGGCAGCCGATGTGCGGGGTGCTGGACGCCGGGGCGCGGATGACCGGGCGGCTGACCCTGGGGTACCGGGACGCGGTGGCCGTCGGCGACAGTGTGCTCGCGGCGGCCGGTACACGGATGCGCGGGCACGAGTTCCACCGGACCGTCGTGGAGCCCGGGGCGGGGGCCGAACCCGCCTGGGGCCTTCGGACCCCTCGGCGTCGGGTCGAGGGGTTCGTGCGGCGCGGTGTGCACGCCAGCTATCTGCACACGCACTGGGCGGCACAGCCCGGTGTCGCCCGTCGGTTCGTGGAGAGGTGCCGGACGTCATGAGCAGCAGGCTGGTCGGGGTCGGGGTCGGGCCCGGGGATCCGGAGCTGGTGACCGTCAAGGGCGTGAACGCCCTGCGGGAAGCCGAGGTCGTGGTCGTTCCCGTGATGGACACCGGAGAGCGCGGGCGGGCCGAGGCGACCGTGTTGCACTACGTGCCCGAGGAGAAGGTCGTCCGGGTCGTGTTCGCGCTGAACGAGCGCAGCGACCGGGCGCGGCGCGAGGCGGCCTGGGACGCGGCGGGCGAGCGGGTGGCCGAGCTGCTGCGCGGGCACGGTTCCGTCGCCTTCGCCACCATCGGGGACCCCAACGTGTACTCCACGTTCACCTATCTCGCGCAGACGGTCGCCGGGCTGGTGCCGGGGACCGTCGTCGAGACGGTGCCCGGGATCACCGCCATGCAGGACCTCGCCGCGCGGTCGGGCGCCGTGCTGACCGAGGGGACCGAGCCGCTCACGCTGGTGCCCGTCACGGCGGGCGCGACGGTGCTCAAGGAGGCCCTCGCCGGGCCCGGGACGGTCGTCGCCTACAAGTTCGGCCGGCAGGCGCGCGAGGTCGCCGAGGCGCTGCGGGAGACCGGGCGGATCGGCGACGCGGTGTGGGGGTCGGCGCTGGGGCTGACGGAGGAGTCGATCCGGCCGGCCGCCGACCTGGACGGCACTCCCCTGCCCTATCTGTCGACGCTCATCTCCCCCGCGCGGCGCGACGGCGGGCGCGGCGGAAAGCTCTGACCGGCCCGTGCATCACCCCGCCTACCGGAACCCCCCTGTACGAGAGGACCAACCCATGGCCGACGCCCCCACCGGCAAGGTGACCTTCGTCGGTGCCGGCCCCGGCGCCGCCGACCTGCTGACGTTCCGCGCCGCGCGCGCCATCGCCGAGGCCGACGTGGTGATCTGGGCGGCGAGCCTGGTCCAGGCGGAGGTTCTCCAGCACGCGCGCGAGGACGCCGAGATCCTCGACTCGGCGGCCCTGTCCCTGGAGGACGTGGTGGCCGTGTACGAGCGGGCGCGCGAAGAGGGGCTGAAGGTGGCCCGGATCCACTCGGGTGACCCCGCCCTGTGGGGCGGCACCCAGGAGCAGCTCGACCGGTGTGCCGAGATCGGCCTCGCGACCGAGGTCGTGCCCGGGGTGTCCGCCTTCTCCGCCGTCGCCGCGCTCGCGCAGCGCGAGCTGACCATCCCCGAGGTCGCGCAGTCCGTCGTCCTGACCCGGCTCGGCGGCGGCAAGACGCCCATGCCGCCCGGGGAGGAGGTCCGCGAGTTCGCCCGGCACGGCACCACCATGGCGATCTTCCTCTCCGCCGCCCGCAGCGGGCAGCTCGTGCGGGAGCTGCTGGAGGGCGGTTATCCGACGACGACCCCGGTCGTGGTGGCGTACCAGGCGACCTGGCCGGAGGAGCTGATCGTGAAGTGCACGATCGGCACGCTGGAGGAGACGGTCAAGGAACACAAGCTCTGGAAGCACACCCTGTTCCTGGTCGGCCCGGCGCTCGACGCGCACGGCACGCGCTCGCACCTCTACCACCCGGGTCACTTCCACGGCTACCGCAAGGCCGACCCGGAGGCCCGCAAGGCCCTGCGCGAACGGGGTGCCCGTACATGATCGTCCGGCCTGTCGTACGTGTCGTACGTGTCGAACGTGTCGCAGCAATCGTAGAAATCGCAGAAGGAGTCGCCCAGTGATCGGCCTCATTTCCGCCACGGCGGCGGGAGCGGCCGCGCGGGACCGGCTGGCCGCCGCGTGGCCGGACCGCACGCGCGTGTACGAGGGTCCCGTCGGGGAGGCGGTACGGGCCGCGTTCGGGCAGTGCGAGCAGCTCGTGTGCTTCCTGGCGACCGGCGCGGTGGTGCGGCTGGTGGCGCCGCTGCTGTCCGGCAAGACGGCGGACCCGGGCGTGGTGTGCGTCGACGAGGGGGGCCGGTTCGCGGTGTCCCTGCTGGGCGGGCACGCCGGCGGGGCCAACGAACTCGCCCGGGAGGTCGGGGAGGTGCTGGGTGCCGAGCCGGTCGTGACCACGGCGACGGACGCGGCGGACCTGCCCGGCCTGGACACCCTCGGCCTGCCCGTGGAGGGCGATGTCGCCGGGGTCTCCCGGGCGTTGCTCGACGGTGAGGCGGTGGCGCTGCGGGCCGACGTGGCCTGGCCGCTGCCGCCGCTCCCGGTGGCTGCCGAGGGGTCGTACACGATCCGGCTGACCGACCGGCTCGTCCAGGCGGCCGAGCGCGAGGTGGTGCTGCGCCCGCCGTCGCTGGTCGTCGGGGTCGGGGCGTCGAAGGGTGCCCCCGCCGAGGAGGTGCTCGGGCTGATCGAGGGCGTCCTGCGGGAGGCCGGGCTGTCCGCCGCGTCGGTCGCCGAGCTCGCCACCGTCGACGCCAAGGCCGAAGAGCCCGGCATCGTCGAGGCCGCACGGCGGCTCGGTGTGCCCCTGGTGACGTACTCCGCCGGCGAGTTGGCCGAGGTGGACGTGCCCAATCCGTCCGACGCGCCGCTCGCCGCCGTCGGCACCCCCTCGGTCGCGGAGGCCGCCGCCCTGGTGCGCGGGGGCGAACTCCTCGTCCCCAAGCGGAAGTCGGCCGCGAGCCCCGCCATGGCGACCTGTGCCGTCGTACGGCGGCCGGGGCGCGGGCGGCTCGCGGTGGTCGGGCTCGGGCCGGGTGCCCGGGACCTGCTGACGCCGCGGGCGAAGGCGGAGCTCCGGCGCGCCTCCGTGCTCGTCGGGCTCGACCAGTACGTCGACCAGATCCGCGATCTGCTGCGGCCCGGCACCCGGATCCTGGAGTCGGGGCTGGGGGCCGAGGAGGAGCGGGCGCGCACGGCCGTCGAGGAGGCCCGCGCGGGGCGGGCCGTCGCGCTGATCGGCAGCGGAGACGCGGGCGTGTACGCCATGGCCTCCCCCGCGCTCGCCGAGGCCTCCGACGACATCGACGTGGTCGGCGTGCCCGGTGTGACGGCGGCGCTCGCGGCCGGGGCGATCCTGGGCGCGCCGCTGGGCCACGACCACGTGTCGATCAGTCTGTCCGACCTGCACACGCCGTGGGAGGTCATCGAGCGGCGGGTACGGGCGGCGGCCGAGGCCGACATCGTGGTGACGTTCTACAATCCGCGTTCGCGCGGCCGCGACTGGCAGCTGCCCAAGGCGCTGGGCATCCTCGCCGAGCACCGGGCGCCTGCGACGCCGGTCGGTGTCGTGCGCAACGCCTCGCGGCCGGACGAGTCCGCCCGGCTCACGACGCTGACCGCGCTCGACCCGGCGACGGTCGACATGATGACGGTCGTCACCGTGGGCAACACCGCGACCCGCGAGATCGCCGGGCGCATGGTGACACCGCGGGGCTACCGCTGGCAGGAGGAGCCCGAGTGAACCGCGCCGTCCACCACCCCACGTCCGCCGAGGAGAACCTGTGACCACCCCGCCCGCCCTGCTCATCGCCGGCCACGGCACCCGTGACGACGCCGGAGCCGAGGCGTTCCGCGACTTCGTCCGGGAGCTGGCGGCCCGCCACCCGGAACTGCCCGTCGCGGGCGGCTTCATCGAACTGTCCCCGCCGCCGCTGGGCGAGGCCGTCACCGAGCTGGTGGAGCGGGGCGTGCGGCGGTTCGCCGCCGTGCCGCTGATGCTGGTGTCCGCCGGGCATGCCAAGGGCGACATCCCGGCGGCGCTGGCCCGCGAGCAGGAGCGGCACCCCGGGATCTCGTACACGTACGGGCGTCCGCTCGGCCCGCATCCGACGCTGCTGAACGTGCTGGAGCGGCGGCTGGACGAGGCGCTGGGCGGCGCCGCGGGGCGCAGGCCGGGTGACCGGGCCGATGTGACGGTGCTGCTGGTGGGGCGCGGGTCGACGGACCCGGACGCCAACGCCGAGGTGCACAAGGCGGCGCGGCTGCTGTGGGAGGGGCGCGGGTACGCGGGGGTCGAGACGGCGTTCGTGTCGCTGGCGGCGCCGGACGTGCCGAGCGGCCTGGACCGGTGCGTGCGGCTGGGCGCCCGCCGGATCGTGGTGCTCCCCTACTTCCTGTTCACGGGCATCCTGCCGGACCGGGTGCGGCTGCAGACGGAGGGCTGGGCGGCGGCGCACCCGGAGGTCGAGGTGCGCTCGGCCGACGTCATCGGGCCGGAGCCGGAGCTGCTGGACCTGGTGTGGGAGCGGTACACGGAGGCCGTCGAGGGCGATCTGCGGATGAACTGCGACTCGTGCGTGTACCGCATCGCGCTGCCGGGCTTCGAGGACAAGGTGGGGCTGCCGCAGCAGCCGCACTTCCACCCGGACGACGACGGCCACCACCACGGGCACGGGCACCACCACGGGGCGCACTCCCATGCCCACTGACGGCGGGCACGATCTGCGGCACCACGGGGACGCGGAGGTCCGGGACGACGGCGGCTCGCTCGTCGACCTCGCCGTCAACGTCCGCGCGGACACCCCGCCGGCGTGGCTGCGGGAACACATCGCCGCGTCGCTGGGCGGCTTGGCGGCCTACCCGGACGGGCGGGCCGCCCGCGCGGCGGTGGCGGCGCGGCACGGCCTGCCGGTGGAGCGGGTGCTGCTGACGGCGGGGGCGGCGGAGGCGTTCGTGCTGCTGGCGCGGGCGCTGAAGGTGCGCCGGCCGGTCGTGGTCCACCCTCAGTTCACGGAGCCGGAGGCCGCGCTGCGGGACGCGGGGCACACGGTCGACCGGGTGCTGCTGCGGGAGGAGGACGGCTTCCGGCTGGACCCGGCGGCCGTCCCCGAGGCCGCGGACCTGGTGGTGATCGGCAATCCCACGAACCCGACGTCGGTGCTGCACCCGGCGGACGTGATCGCCTCCCTCGCCCGGCCGGGGCGGCTGCTGGTGGTGGACGAGGCGTTCATGGACGCGGTGCCGGGCGAGCGGGAGTCCCTCGCGGACCGTGTCGACGTGCCCGGCCTCGTGGTGCTGCGCAGCCTGACCAAGACGTGGGGGCTGGCGGGCCTGCGGATCGGGTACGTGCTCGCGGCGCCGGAGACCGTCGAGGACCTGGAGCGGGCGCAGCCGCTGTGGCCGGTGTCGACACCGGCGCTGGCCGCGGCGCGGGCGTGCGTGGGGCCACGGGCGGTGGCGGAGGCGGCTCACGCGGCGTACCGCATCGCCGCGGACCGGGCCCATCTGCTGGCGGGCCTGGCCCGCTTCGCCCCGGCCGGGCTGCGGGTGGTGGAGCCCGCGCAGGGCCCGTTCGTCCTGATCCGGCTTCCGCACGCGGCGGCCGTCCGCGCCCGTCTGCGCGACCTCGGCTACGCCGTGCGGCGCGGGGACACCTTCCCCGGCCTGGACGGGGAGTGGCTGCGGCTGGCGGTGCGGGACCGGGCGACGGTGGACGGGTTCCTGCGGGCGCTGGAGCGTGCGGTGGCGGGCTGACGGCTCACCGCCGGGCGGTTCCGGACGTCTCCCGCGCGATGGGTGTGCCGTTCGCGGGGCGGCGGGTCAGCAGGACGCTGGTGACGGCGACCCAGAGCCCGCCGGCCGCGAAGGCGATGTAGCCGACCCAGGGGATGAAGACCAGCACACCGAGGACGACGGCTGCCCAGGCCAGCCAGTGGGGCAGCGGGCTGACGGCGGCGCGGAAGGTGGCCAGGCCCGCGCCCAGCAGCAACAGGCCCATGCCGCCGACGAAGGGGATGAAGAAGTCCTCGTTGAAGGTGTTGAGGGCCTGGAGCGCGGGGCCGGAGGCCGTCGGTTCGCCTGCGAGGTCCACCAGGGCCAGGGTCAGCGTGGCCCCGGTCAGGAAGCCGATGGCGAGCAGCAGCCCGCCGCCGATGACCACCCGGTGCAGCCAGCCGCCGCCCGCCGGGACGTCGCGTACGACACCGGCCAGGTGGGCGGCGAAGAAGACGATGAACACCGCCGCGAGCACCAGCAGGTACAGGCTCGCCCACGTCTGGCCCTGGTGATCCTCGTAGAACGCCCTGACCTCACGGCCGGTGGCGTCAAAGCCGGGTGTGTCGCCGAGCAGCGCGAAACCGGTGAGGGTCAGGATGACGGCCAGCAATCCGCTCAGAGGTGCGACGCGCATCGGAACCTCCCGCTCCGGCAGGGTTCGTCCTCGCCTTCCACGCTCTCAGAGGTCCAGGTGCCCGGCCATCCGGGACCGGGAGGCCCCCCGGCCGGCACCTACCCGACCACGCGCCCGTTCAGCACCACCCGGCGCGGCGCGGTCAGCACGCCCACGTCCTTGCGCGGGTCCTCGTCGTAGACGACGAGGTCGGCCGGGGCGCCCTCGTCCAGGCCGGGGCGGCCGAGCCAGGCCCGGGCCGTCCAGGTCCCCGCCGCCAGGGCCTCGACGGGCGGGATGCCGGCCGTGACCAGTTCGGCGACCTCCGCCGCCGCGAGGCCGTGGGCGAGTCCGCCGCCGGCGTCGGTGCCGACGAAGACCGGGATCCCGGCGTCGTAGGCGCTGCGTACGGTGTCGTAGCGGCGCTCGTGGAGCCGGCGCATATGGGCCGACCAGCGCGGGAACCGGGCCTCGCCGCCGTCGGCGAGCTGCGGGAACGTCGCGATGTTGACCAGGGTCGGGACGATGGCGACGCCCCGTTCGGCGAACAGCGGGATGAGGTCCTCGGTCAGTCCCGTGGCGTGTTCGACGCAGTCGATGCCCGCCTCTACGAGGTCCTGGAGGGAGTCCTCCGCGAAGCAGTGGGCGGTGACCCGGGCGCCCAGGCGGTGTGCCTCGGCGATCGCCGCCTCGACCGCCCCGCGCGGCCAGCAGGCCGACAGGTCGCCGAGGTCGCGGTCGATCCAGTCGCCGACCAGCTTCACCCAGCCGTCGCCGCGCCGGGCCTCCTGGGCGACGTAGGCGACCAGGTCGTCCGGCTCGATCTCCCAGGCGTAGTTGCGGATGTAGCGGCGGGTGCGGGCGATGTGCCGCCCGGCGCGGATGATCTTCGGCAGGTCGTCGCGGTCGTCGATCCAGCGGGTGTCGGAGGGCGAGCCCGCGTCGCGGATCAGCAGCGTGCCCGCGTCCCGGTCGGTCAGCGCCTGCTTCTCGGCGACGTCCTGCGGGACCGCGCCGTGCCGGTCGAGTCCCACGTGGCAGTGCGCGTCGACGAGGCCGGGCAGGGCCCAGCCCCGGACGGTACGGATGTCACGGGCGCCGGCGGGACGGTCGTAGGAGATCCGGCCGTCGACGACCCACAGCTCGTCGCGGACCTCGTCGGGTCCGACGAGCACCCGTCCCTTCACGTGCAGCACCGTGCGATCGCTCATGTACGGCACCCTAGCCAGCCGCTAGTCGGCCTTGCCCACCTGGTCCGAGGTCTCCTCCTCCACCTCGGCCATGGCGGGGTCGAGGAGGCGGGAGAGGAAGTGGCGGGTGCGGTCGTGGCGCGGGTTGCCGATGACCTGCTCGGGGGTGCCGTCCTCGACGATCACGCCGTCGTCCATGAAGACGACCCGGTCGGCGACCTCGCGGGCGAAGGTCATCTCGTGGGTGACGACCATCATCGTCATTCCCTCGTCGGCGAGCATGCGCATCACCGCGAGGACGTCGCCGACCAGTTCGGGGTCCAGCGCCGAGGTCGGCTCGTCGAACAGCATCACCTCGGGGCCCATGGCCAGGGCCCGGGCGATGGCGACGCGCTGCTGCTGGCCGCCGGAGAGGGAGGAGGGGTAGGCGGCCGCCTTCTCGGACAGGCCCACGCGCGCCAGGTTCTCGGCGGCCACCTGCGCGGCCGCCGCCTTGTCGCGGCGGAGCACCCGGCGCTGCGGCAGCGTGAGGTTTTCGGTCACCGTGAGGTGCGGGAACAGGTTGAACTGCTGGAAGACCATGCCGATGCGGCGGCGTACGGCGTCGATGTCGACGTCCGGGTCGGTCAGTTCCGTACCGCCGACGAACACCTGGCCCTTGGTCGGCTCCTCCAGCAGGTTCACGCAGCGCAGCAGCGTCGACTTGCCGGAGCCGGACGGGCCGATGACGCAGACGACCTCGCCCCGGCCGATCTCCAGGTCGATGCCGCGCAGCACCTCGTTGGCGCCGAACGACTTGTGCAGCGCGCGTACCTCGATCTCGGGTCGGCTCATGTGACGGCCTCCTGGGCCTTCGCCTCCATGCGGCGTACGACGAAGCCGAGCGGGATCGTGACCAGCAGGTAGCAGAGTCCGGCGACGAGGATCGGCGTGGAGTTTGCGGTCTGGCTGGCCAGGTCCCGGCCGAACTTGGACAGTTCGCGCTCCTCCAGGGTGACCCCGAGGAACAGCACCAGCGAGGAGTCCTTGAACAGCAGCACCAGTTCGTTGGTGAGCGGCGGCAGGATGATGCGGAACGCCTGCGGGATGATGATGGAGATCATGGCCCGCGCGGGCGAGAAGCCGAGCGAACGGGCCGCCTCCAGCTGCCCCTTGGGCACGGCCTGGATGCCGGCGCGGATCGTCTCGGCCATGTACGCGGCGGCCACCAGGCCGAGCGCGAGAGCGACCTTGCCGTACGTGCCGCCGACGATCTCGGTGCCGGGGAAGGCCAGCGGCACGGCGACGCCGATGAAGATGAAGATCAGCAGGGCGGGCAGGCCGCGGAAGATCTCGATGTAGATCCCGGCGAGCCAGCGGTACGGGCCCACGGAGGACAGCCGCATCAGCGCGATCACCATGCCGAGGGCGAGCCCCACCGCGAAGCCGGTCACCGTGTAGAGCACGGTGTTCTTCAGCGCCAGCGTGATGACGTCCGGGAACATGCGCTCGGCGATGTCCGCCTGCGCGAACTGGTTCTGGAGCCGGCCCCAGTCCGCCGAGACCGCGAAGGCGATCACGGCCCCGACGAAGACGGCGTACTGGACACCGCGCGAGAGGCTGCGCTTCTGCCGCCGGGTGAGGCCCTTCTTCTTGGGCTGGACCCCGGGCGTGGCGGTGTCGGTCATGAGGCGGCCGGCGACGCGGCGGACTCGTCGTAGGGGCCGATCCACTGCTCGTACAGCTTCTTGTACGTGCCGTCGGTCTGGGCGTCCTTGATCGCCTTGTTGATGGCGGCGCGGAGCTTGGTGTTGCCCTTCTTCACCGTGAAGCCGTACTGCTCGCCGGTCTCGAGGTTGTCGACGACCTTGAAGGCGTCGGCGTTGGCCTTGTCCTTGAGCCAGCCCTGGACGACGGGGTAGTCGATGACGACGGCCTGGACCTGGCCGGTGCGCAAGCCGTTGAGGACGGCGTCGGAGGACTCGAAGGAGACCGGGTCGAGGCCCTTGCTCTTGGCGTAGTCCTCACCGGTCGTCTGTGCCTGGGCGCCGAGCTTCTTGCCCTTGAGGGCGGCGAAGGAGCCGATGCCGCTCTTCTTGTCGACCAGCACGGCCTGCGTGGCGTTGAAGTACGGGTCGGAGAAGTCGACGTTCTTCTTGCGCTCCTCGGTGATGGTCATGCCGGCGGCGGCGAGGTCGCACTGGCCGGCGTTGAGGGACCCGCCGGTCTTGAAGTTCTCGAAGGGCTGGTCGACGATGTCCTGCTGCACGCCCAGGTCCTTGGCGACCAGGTCGATCAGCGACACGTCGAAGCCCTGGACCTTGCCGTCGATCTCCGACTGGAACGGCGGATACGGCAGGTGGGTGCAGGTGGTGAGCTTGCCCGCCTTGACGAGCTCGACGCCGCCCGCGGCCGTCTTCTTGCCGCTGCCGCCGTCGTCGGTGGAGGTGCAGCCGGCCACGAGCAGCAGCCCGGCCGTCGCGGTGGTGGCGGCCAGGATGCGGGCCCGGTGCCCGGGGTGCGTGTTCACGGCGAGCCTCCTGTGAGTGAACTGTGGGTTCTGATCATAAGGAGAAGTTTGGGCTCCTCAAAACAATCCGATGGCTGCGGAGCCGCCGGACCTGGGAAGTCGCCGGTCGCAGCGGGCCGGGGCGCGGCGGTTACGCTCGTTCCCGTTGTTCCCGCGAGTAGTCCCCGTACGTGAAGAGAGTGCCACCGTGACGCATCCGTTTCTGGACCTGGCCCCGCTCGGTGCGGACCGTTTCGCCGCGATCGAGGACCGGGTGGCCCGGCTGCTGAGCACCGAGCAGGACGTCGTGATCATGCAGGGCGAGGCGCTGCTGCCGCTGGAGGGCGCGATCCGTGCCGCGGCCGGTCCGGGCACGACGGCCCTGAACGTCATCACGGGCCCGTACGGACAGACCTTCGGCGACTGGCTGCGGGACTGCGGGGCGACGGTGGTCGACCTGGCGGTGCCCTTCCACACGGCGGTCACGGCCGAGCAGATCCGGCAGGCCTTCGCCGAGCACCCGGAGATCGACTTCGTGTCGCTGGTGCACGCGGAGGCGGCGACCGGCAACACCAACCCGGTCGCGGAGATCGGCGAGGTGGTGCGGGCGCACGGGGCCCTGTTCTACCTGGACGCGGTGGCGTCGATCGGTGCCGAGCCGGTGCTGCCGGACGCGTGGGGCGTGGATCTGTGCGTGATCGGGGCGCAGAAGGCGATGGGCGGGCCGGCGGGGGTGTCGGCCGTGTCGGTGAGCGAGCGGGCCTGGGCCCGGATGGTGGCGAACCCGGGGGCGCCGCGCCGTTCGTATCTGTCGCTGCTCGACTGGAAGGAGCGGTGGATCGACGGCGGCCGCAAGGCGCTGCTGCACGCTCCGGCGCAGCTGGAGATGCTGGCGCTGGAGGCGTGCGTGGAGCGGATCGAGGCGGTGGGGCCGGACGCCGTGATGGCCCGGCACGCCCGTGCCGCGGCGGCCACGCGGGCCGGGGCGGTCGCGCTCGGTGGCGGGCTGGAGCCGTATGTGCACGAGGCGCGGGACGCGGCGCCCGTCGCGACGACGCTCCGGGCGCCGTCCGGGGTCGTGGCGTCGGAGCTGGTGGCCAGGGCGTTTCAGGCGGATCCGGCGGTGCCGCTGGCCGCCGGCGGGGGTGCGCTGGCCAAGGAGATGATCCGGGTCAATCACTACGGGGCCGATGCGACGCCGGGGGCTGTGCGGGCGAGCCTGGCGGCGTTGGGGGCCGCGCTCTCGGAGGCGGGGCTGTCGGTGGATGTGGCGGGGGCACTGCGGGCGGCCGAGGAGGCGTGGCGGTAGCCGGGGCCCGCCGCCGGGCGGCAGCCGGGGTCCACCGCCGGGCGGTGGCCCGGTTCCGCCGTCGCTGTCAGTGGTCCGTGCCATGCTCCCCGCATGACTACCGACACTCCCGCCGGCGCCCCCCACACCCTTCCCGACGGCCGTCCCATCCCGCACCTCACCGGTGACGAGCGGGCCATGCTCGAGAGCTGGCTGGACTTCCACCGGGCCACGCTGGAGCTGAAGTGCGCCGGGCTGGACGACGCGCAGGTGCGGACGGCGTCGGCCGAACCGTCCGCGCTGACGCTGCTCGGGCTGGTGCAGCACCTCGCCGAGGTCGAGCGGAACTGGTTCCAGCGGGTGGCCGCCGGCCTCGACGTGCCACCGGTGTACGAGGACGGCACCGGCTACACGCTGGACCCCGGGCGGGGGCTCGACGAGGCGCTCGGGGTCTGGCGGCGGGAGATCGCGCGGGGCCGGGAGCTGTGCGCCGGGCTGCCGCTGGACCACATCGGGCGGGTCGCCGAGGGGCCGGTGCCCGGGATGGAGGTCAGTATGCGCTGGGTGCTGATCCACATGATCGAGGAGTACGCACGGCACAACGGTCACGCCGATGTCCTGCGGGAACGCATCGACGGAGTGACCGGGGCTTGAATTGCACGTGATTCCGAAGCGACCCATATGTAAGCTGGCACACAATTAAGAATTCTTTCAAGAACAGCTTCCCGTATTCTTCTGCCCGCTTTCTCCGATCCTAAACCCAAAGATTTTGAGAACACTCGGAGAGGAAATTCGGGCAGATCTCGTGGGGATTACATGGCTGTGACGCGTTACACATCGTGACCGCTATGCCCGGTATTACCCGGGCAATACCGGGCATATTGCCGCCATGAGATGTGAAGCCTCGCGCTCGCGCGATAACACAGACCCGGCCCATCCGTAACCCCTCTCGGCGATGCAATTTCGATTTTCGCTGGGTAAGTTCAATTCGCATGACTGCCGTACAAGCAGATCCGCAAATCGACCGCCCCACGGTGGCTGACGGAGCCGCACTCTGGCGGATGGCGAAGGACTCGAAGGTTCTCGACCTGAACTCGTCCTACAGCTATCTGCTGTGGTGCCGCGACTTCGCGGCCACGTCGGCCGTAGCGCGTGACGAGCACGGCGAGCCGATGGGTTTCATCACCGGGTACGTGCGGCCGGACAGCCCGCGCACCCTGCTGGTCTGGCAGGTGGCGGTGGACGAGGCGCACCGCGGGCGCGGGCTGGCCGCCACGCTGCTCGACGGTCTGGTCGCCCGGACCGCCACCGAGCGCGGGGTGACGACAGTGGAGACCACCATCACCCCGGGCAACACCGCCTCGGAGCGCCTGTTCACGTCGTTCGCCGAGCGGCACGGCGCCCGGCTGGAGCGCGAGGTGCTGTTCGACACGGCCGTGTTCCCCGACGGGCCGCACGACCCCGAGGTCCTGTACCGCATCGGCCCGCTGGCCCCCTGACTTTCCCCCTGACTCCCGCAGACTTCCCCCACGCACCGAGGAGCGATTCGTCGTGACCATCACCCAGCCCGACCTGAGTGTCTTCGAGACCGTCGAGTCCGAGGTACGCAGCTACTGCCGCGGCTGGCCCACCGTCTTCGACCGTGCGGTGGGCAGCCGCATGTACGACGAGGACGGCCATGAGTACCTCGACTTCTTCGCCGGAGCCGGGTCACTGAACTACGGGCACAACAACCCCGTCCTGAAACGCGCCGTGATCGACTACCTGGAGCGGGACGGCGTCACGCACGGGCTCGACATGTCGACCACCGCCAAGCGCACGTTCCTGGAGGCCTTCCAGAACCTGCTGCTGCGCCCGCGTGACCTGCCGTACAAGGTCATGTTCCCCGGCCCGACCGGCACCAACGCCGTGGAGGCCGCGCTGAAGCTGGCGCGGAAGGTGAAGGGGCGCGAGTCGATCGTGTCGTTCACCAACGCCTTCCACGGCATGTCGCTGGGCTCGCTGGCCGTGACCGGCAACGCCTTCAAGCGGGCCGGCGCCGGTATCCCGCTGGTGCACGGCACGCCTATGCCGTTCGACAACTACTTCGACGGCACCGTCGAGGACTTCCTGTGGTTCGAGCGGCTGCTGGAGGACCAGGGCTCCGGCCTGAACAAGCCGGCCGCCGTGATCGTCGAGACCGTGCAGGGCGAGGGCGGCATCAACGTGGCCCGGCCCGAGTGGCTGCGCGCCCTGTCCGAGCTGTGCGAGCGGCAGGACATGCTGCTGATCGTCGACGACATCCAGATGGGCTGCGGCCGTACCGGTGCCTTCTTCTCCTTCGAGGAGGCGGGCATCGTGCCGGACATCGTCACCGTCTCGAAGTCGATCAGCGGCTACGGCCTGCCCATGTCGCTGTGCCTGTTCAAGCCGGAGCTCGACGTGTGGGAGCCCGGCGAGCACAACGGCACCTTCCGTGGCAACAACCCGGCCTTCGTCACGGCCACCGCGGCCCTGGAGGCGTACTGGGCCGACGGCTCCGCGATGGAGAAGCAGACCCGCAAGCGCGGCGAGCAGGTCGAGCAGGCGCTGATCTCCATCACCGAGGAGAACCTGGCCGACGTGAAGGAGTACCGGGGCCGCGGCCTGGTGTGGGGTATGGAGTTCCACGACAAGGACCGCGCGGGCAAGGTCGCCAAGCGCGCCTTCGAGCTCGGGCTGCTCATCGAGACGTCCGGGCCGGAGAGCGAGGTCGTGAAACTGCTTCCCGCCCTGACCATCACGCCCGAGGAACTGGACGAGGGCCTGTCGATGCTGGCCCGCGCCGTCCGCGAGACCGCCTGACCAACCAACCGGCACCACCCCATCAAGGAGGCATCGCAGCACCGTGATTGTCCGTTCGTTCAAGGAGATCGAAGGTACCGACCGGCACGTGAAGTCGGCGTCCGGCACGTGGGAGAGCAAACGCATCG
Source organism: Streptomyces africanus (assembly GCF_030816955.1). Lineage (NCBI taxonomy): Bacteria > Bacillati > Actinomycetota > Actinomycetes > Kitasatosporales > Streptomycetaceae > Streptomyces > Streptomyces africanus. The sequence continues at coordinate 1,903,728 of NZ_JAUSYP010000001.1, forward strand.
TCCTCGCCAAGGAGAAGGTCGGCTTCTCCCTGCATGAGACGGTCCTGTACGCGGGTACGGAGACGTCGATGTGGTATGCGAACCACATCGAGGCCGTCGTCTGCGTGGAGGGCGAGGCCGAGCTGACCGACCGCGAGACCGGGAAGTCGTACACCATCACGCCCGGCACGATGTACCTCCTGGACGGGCACGAGAAGCACACGCTGCGGATCAAGAAGGATTTCCGCTGCCTCTGCGTCTTCAATCCGCCCGTGACCGGACGGGAGGACCACGACGAGAACGGCGTTTACCCGCTGCTCACCGAGGAGGTGTGACATTTCATGACCGCCACCACCGACACCACCACCACCGGTATCCCCGACCTCTATCCCAGTCGGGGCGCCACCGAGGTGCTCACCCCGCGCCAGGACCCGGTCGTCTGGGGCGCCCCCGACGCGCCCGGTCCGGTCGCGCCGGCCGACCTGCTCTCCTTCGAGCGTGACGGCTTCCTCGCGATCGACGAGCTGATCACCGACGACGAGGTCGCCGTCTACCGGAACGAGCTCAACCGGCTGGTGAACGACCCGGACATCCGTGCCGACGAGCGGTCGATCGTCGAGCCGCTGTCCAAGGAGATCCGCTCGGTCTTCGAGGTGCACAAGATCAGCGAGGTGTTCGCCAGGCTGGTGCGGGACGAGCGGGTCGTCGGCCGTGCGCGGCAGATCCTCGGCTCGGACGTCTACGTCCACCAGTCGCGGATCAACGTCAAGCCGGGCTTCGGGGCCAGTGGCTTCTACTGGCACTCGGACTTCGAGACGTGGCACGCCGAGGACGGTCTGCCGCGGATGCGCACGGTGTCGGTCTCGATCGCGCTGACCGAGAACTACGACACCAACGGCGGGCTCATGATCATGCCGGGGTCGCACAAGACCTTCCTCGGGTGCGCGGGGGCCACGCCGAAGGACAACTACAAGAAGTCGCTGCAGATGCAGGACGCGGGCACGCCGTCGGACGAGGCGCTGACCCTGCTGGCCTCGCAGCACGGCATCAAGTTGTTCACGGGCAAGGCCGGTTCGGCGACGTGGTTCGACTGCAACTGCATGCACGGTTCCGGCGACAACATCACGCCGTTCCCGCGCAGCAACGTGTTCATCGTGTTCAACAGCGTGGAGAACACGGCGGTGGAGCCGTTCGCGGCGCCGGTGCGGCGTCCGGAGTTCATTGGGGCGCGGGACTTCACGCCGGTGAAGTGACCGTGTGACGAAGCTGCCGGGTGGGGCCTCCTCGTGTGGGACGGGAGGCCCCACCCGGTTCTGTCATGCGGCCAGGACTTCGAGCAGCCGGTCGACGTCCGCCGTGGTGTTGTAGAGGTGGAACGCCGCCCGCAGGTTCCCCGCCCGGTCGGACACCTCGATGCCCGCCCGGCTCAGCTCGCCCTGCCGCTGGCCGAGCCCCGGCACGGACACGATCGCCGAACCCGGCGCGGGCACCGGCGCGTGACCCAGCTCGGCGAGCCCGACGCGGAAGCGGTCCGCGAGGGAGACGTCGTGTGCGTGCACCACGTCGATGCCGATCTCCTCCAGCAGCTCCAGGGAGGCGCGCAGCCCGGCGTAGCTGAAGAGCGAGGGGCTGATGTCGAAGCGCCGTGCGGAATGGGCGAGTTCCTCGACCGGGCCGTAGCAGCTCTCCCAGGGGACCTCACCGGCGACCCAGCCGGCGAGCAGCGGCGTGAGCCCGCCGAAGTCCCGCGGGGCGACGAAGAACGCCGCTCCGTGCGGTCCCAGGAGCCACTTGAAACCGACGGCGGCGAGGAAGTCGTCCGCGTCGGCCTCCATCGGCAGCCAGCCGGCCGACTGGGAGGCGTCGACGTAGGTGCGGGCCCCGTGCGCCCGCGCCGCCTCGCGCACGGCCGGCAGATCGGCGAGCCGGCCGTCGGCGGACTGGACGGTACTGACCGCGACCAGGGCGGTGCCGGGGCGGACGGATTCGGCGAGCCGCTCCAGGGGCACGGCGCGCACCTTGAGGTCGCCGCGCGCGTGGAACGGGTTCACCAGGGAGGCGAAGTCGGCTTCCGCGGTGAGGACTTCGGCGCCTTCGGGCAGCGAGGCGGCGATCAGCCCGCCGTACTCGGCGACCGAGGCTCCGGTGGCGACCCGCTCGGCCGGCACGCCGGCCAGCCGGGCGAAGGACGCGCGGGCCGCCTCGACGTCCTCGTACAGGGGCCCCAGGGGCACGCCCTCCGCGCGCATCCGCACCGCCTGGTGCAGGGCGGTGACGGTACGGGCGGGCAGGAGCCCGTTGCTCGCGGTGTTGAGGTAGGTGTGCTTCGGGGCGAACTCGGCACGGACGAGATTCTCGAAGGTCTCCATGGAACCACTCTGCGTCCCCTGGATCTCCCCGTCCATTACCGATTTCTGCGTGATGTCGCTAAGAGGCGCTTATACATACGCCCCGACCTGCGGCTTCAGCGCTGGGGCACCGCACAGCCGTCCGGCCCGCACGCGTCCGCGTCCCCGCTGTCGACGATCGTCAGGGGCGAGCGCTCGCCGTACGCCTGGGTCAGGGCCTGGGCGAAGACCTCCACGGGCTGGGCGCCGGAGACGCCGTACTTGCGGTCCAGCACGAAGAACGGCACACCGCTCGCGCCGAGCTGCGCGGCTTCCCGCTCGTCGGCGCGGACGTCGTCGGCGTAGGCGCCGGGGTCGGCGAGCACCGCGCGGACGGCCTCCGACTCCAGCCCGGCGGCCACGGCGAGCTCCACGAGCCGCTCGTCGTCGTTGAAGACGGAGCGCTCCTCGGCGAAGTTCGCCCGGTAGAGCAGGTCGAGCAGCCGCTCCTGGTGCCCCTGCTCCTTGGCGAAGTGCAGCAGGCGGTGCATGTCGAAGGTGCTGCCGTGGTCGCGGCCCCGGGTGCGGTAGTCCAGCCCCTCGGCGGCGGCCTGCGCGCCCAGGTTGTCCTCACCGGCCTCGGCCTGCGCCTCGCTCATGCCGTACTTCCTGGTGAGCATCGTGATCACGGGCTGGATGTCGTCCTTGGCACGACCCGGGTCCAGCTCGAAGGAGCGGTGCACCACCTCGACCTCGTCGCGGTGCGGGAAGTCCCGCAGCGCCTTCTCGAAGCGGGCTTTGCCCACGTAGCACCAGGGGCAGGCGATGTCGCTCCAGATCTCGACGCGCATGTCTTCGGCTCTCTCCAGCTCGTACGGGGCGCGGAGGCTCCCTCCGCCGAGTTGGTGAACATTCAAGCAGCCGGTTTCATTCCGCGGTCAGGGGGAGCCTCATCGTCAGGTGGTGATCCCCCGGCTCGGCCGGTTCCGGCACCCACCCGTGCCGCCGGTAGAACCGCTGCGCCCGCCGGTTGTCGACGTGCACCTCGAGAACGGCCGTGCGCTTGCCGTCGGAGGTCCACGCCTCGGCGCAGGCCGTGTGCAGGGCGCTGCCGACGCCGCGGCCCCAGTGGCCGGGGTCGACGTGGAACTGGAACAGCTTCACCGTGTCCGCCGGGGCGCCCTCGGGGGTGCGGAAGGAAGCCAGGCCGACCATGCGGCCCTCCTCGACGACGCACAGCACCTGGCCGTCCGGTCGCACGAGGGCGCTCCGCCAGGCGGCGAGCCAGTCGGTGCCGTCCTGCGGCAGCCCGCCGGGGTAGTACGTCGCCCGGGCCCGCGCGTGCAGGGCGACGACGTCCTCCACCTCGTCCGGCAGGACGGTACGGATCACCACCAGGCCTCAGCTGCCGTCGCGCAGGTCGTTCGGCCAGTGCGGCCTGAACTCGATGTGGTCGTACGTCACCACGCAGCCCTCCCCCATCGGCGACTGGGTCATGAAGCCGATCAGGGCCGCGCCCGTCTCCTTCTCGTCGCCGAGGGTGAAGAGGCGGACGAAGGTCCACCGTTCGCCGTCGCGGGAGGCGTGGAAGGCGAAGGCGCGGCCGGTGCGGCTCACCCGGAGCCAGACGGAACTGCCGTCGACGGCGAAGGAGTTGGCGTCGTCGGAGTGCCCCCGGGTGACCACCGTGCAGACGGTGGGCACGTCCGGGGAGTACTCCAGACAGAGCTTGGCCCAGGCGCGCTCGCCGACATGGACGTAGAGCACCCCGGCGTCGAAGGCCGCACCGAACCCGACCGTGACCCGGGCGATCAGCTGAAAGTCCCCTTCGGGCGCCCCCAGCAGCCTCGGCGCGTCGGAGGCGGGGTCCAGCCCCTCCCCGGTGGGCGGCACAAACCGATCCTGCCGAGCACCGGCCCACCCGGTGAGCACCCCGTCCTCATAGGACCAGTGGGCTTCGGGCCCGTAAGAGCGCAGGGCGAAAGGAAGTTCGGGAAGTTCGAGATCCATTCGGCCAAGTCTTTCAGGTCCGACCTCCAGGGGCGCGGGGAACTGCGCGATCAACCACAACCAACCGGCAGCCCGCAGATCACCCGCACCCCTACGGCGCTACGCGATCAACGCTCAAGTCGCCCGTTGAACCGCCGAGGCAGCCCCAAGGGGTTCTCATCCCGCAGCTCCGCAGGAAGCAGCGCCTCCGGAGCGTTCTGGTAGGCAACCGGCCGCAACCACCGCTCGATCGCCGTACCCCCCACCGACGTGGACGTCGACGTCGTAGCCGGGTAAGGCCCACCGTGATGCTGCGCCGGCGCGACGGCGACCCCCGTCGGCCACCCGTTCACCAGCACACGCCCGGCCAGCGGCGTCAGCTCCTGCAGCAGCTCCGCGCCCCGGCCCTCGCCCGCGGCCTCCTCCTCGGACAGCTGCACCGTCGCCGTGAGGTTGCCCGGCAGCCGCGAGAGCACGGCCTTCACCTCGGCCTCGTCCTCGTAGCGGGCCACCACGGTGACCGGCCCGAAGCACTCCTCCAGGAGCAGGTCGTGCTCGCCCTCCGCCGCCAGCCTGCTCGCCGGAACCGTGAGGAAGCCCGCGCTGACGGTGTGCTCGCCGCCCGCGCCGGGCGTGACCGGGGAGTCGACGTCGGGCAGTTGCGCGCGCTCGGCGACACCGGCCACGAAGTTGTCGCGCATGCGGTGGTCGAGCAGGACCCCGGCGTCGGTGTCGCTGACGGCGTCGGTCAGCGACTTCAGCAGGGCGTCACCGGCGGCGCCGGACGGCGCGAGGACGAGGCCCGGCTTCACACAGAACTGGCCGACGCCCAGCGTCATCGAGCCGGCGAGGCCCGCACCGATCGCCTCGGCCCGCTCGGCGGCGGCGGCCTCGGTGACGACGACCGGGTTCAGCGAGCCCAGCTCGCCGTGGAAGGGGATCGGCACGGGACGCGCGGCGGCCGCGTCGAACAGCGCGCGCCCACCCCGCACGGAACCGGTGAAGCCGGCCGCCGTGACCAGCGGGTGCTTGATCAGCTCGATGCCCGCCTCGAAGCCGTGCACCAGCCCGACGACACCCTCGGGGATGTCGTGCCGGGCGGCGGCACGGCGCAGCATCTTCGCGACGTACTCGGACAGGGCCGGGTGGTCAGGGTGCGCCTTGACCACGACGGGGCAGCCGGCCGCGAGGGCGCTCGCGGTGTCGCCGCCGGCGACGGAGAAGGCGAAGGGGAAGTTCGAGGCCGAGTAGACGGCGACGACACCCAGGGGCACCTTGTAGCGGCGCAGGTCCGGGATCGGCGGGGTCGCGGTGTCGTCGGGGTGGTTGATGACGACGTCGAGGAAGGCGCCCTCGTCGACGATGTCGGCGAAGGCCCGCAGCTGGTAGCAGGTGCGGGCGAGCTCGCCGGTCAGCCGGACCGGGCCGAGCGCGGTCTCGGCGTCGGCGGTCTCGACGAGTCCGTCCTTGGCCGCCTGAAGCTCCTCGGCGGCGCTGCGCAGGAAGGCCGCGCGGACGGTACGGTCCGCGAGTGAGCCACGCGCCTCCTGCGCGGCACGGACGGCGGCGTCCACCTCCTGGGCTGTGGCCTCCACCGCAACCTGTTCACGCTGCTTCCCGGTTCGGGGGTCGACACTCCAGACTGGTGCTGCTGCCACCGCGGGTCCCTCCACACATGTAATGCCGCAGTACTGGGTCATCCACCAGGGACGTTCGATATACTGAACGCTGTCTCTGATGATGAATATGCTGTGGAGACTATTTCCCGTCCAACGAAGGGGTCAAGGGCGATGTCGGCTGGCGAGACGGGCGGCGGGGCGCAGGTCAAGTCCGCGGTACGAACGGTTGAACTGCTGGAATACTTCGCCGGGCGTCCCGGTATGCACTCCCTCGCGGCGGTCCAGGAGGCCGTCGGATACCCCAAGTCCAGTCTTTACATGCTGCTGCGCACGCTCGTCGAGCTGGGCTGGGTGGAGACGGACGCGACGGGCACGCGGTACGGCATCGGGGTGCGGGCCCTGCTGGTCGGCACCTCCTACATCGACGGCGACGAGGTCGTGGCGGCGGCCCGCCCGACCCTGGACCGGCTCTCGGACGACACGACCGAGACGATCCACCTCGCCCGCCTCGACGGCACGAACGTCGTCTACCTCGCCACCCGCCAGTCGCAGCACTACCTGCGTCCCTTCACCCGGGTCGGCCGCCGCCTGCCCGCGCACTCCACGTCCCTCGGCAAGGCGCTGCTGAGCACCTACTCGGACGAGCAGGTCCGCAAGATGCTCCCGGAGACCCTGCCCGCGCTGACCGAGAACACGATCACCGACCGCGAGAAGCTCATCGAGGAGCTGGCCCAGGTCCGGGAGCAGGGCTTCGCCGTGGACCGCGAGGAGAACACGCTGGGGCTGCGCTGCTTCGGCGTGGCCATCCCGTACCGCACGCCGGCGCGGGACGCGATCAGCTGCTCGGTGCCGGTGGCGCGGCTCACGCCGGCGCACGAACAGCTGGTCAAGGACGCGCTGTTCGACGCGCGGGACCGGCTGACGCTGGCCACCCGTAGGCTCTGAGGCATGAACGTCGAGCTGCGCGAGGTCCACGACAGCGATCTGCCGGTCTTCTTCCGGCAGATGAACGACCCCGAGGCGCTGCACATGGCGGCCTTCGTCCCCAAGGACCCGGCCGACCGGGACGCCTTCGACGCCCACTGGGCCAAGATCCGGTCCTCGTCCGACGTGGTGCGGACCGTCCTGGCCGACGGCGACGTGGTCGGCAGCGCGGCGGTGTACGGGGTGGCGGGCGAGCGCGAGGTGACGTACTGGGTCGACCGCGCGTACTGGGGCCAGGGCATCGCCACGGCGGCCCTGCGGGCGCTGTTGACGGAGGTGCCCGAGCGTCCCCTGTACGCACGGGCGGCGTCGGACAACGCGGGCTCGCTGCGCGTCCTGGAGAAGTGCGGCTTCCGTGCCGTCGCGACGGCCAGCGGGTACGCGAGCGCGCGGGGTGCGGAGATCGAGGAGACGGTGCTGATCCTGGAGGGCTGAGCCGCCCTCCCCCGTCCGGCGGAGGCGGATCGTCGTCGTGCAGGAGGTGCCGCCGGCCCGCCGCGCGGGAGCCTGAGCGCATGACGCAGTCACCTCGCATGACGCAGACCCTCGCTCCCGCCGCCGTCGACGGCCCCGCTGTCCCTCTCAGCCGCCCCCGGCGCGTCCTGCGTGCCGTCGCCGTCCTCTCCTGCCTGCCGTACCTCGGGCTCAAGGCCGCCTGGATCGCCGGGAGCCACGTCGGTATTCCGGAGGGGAGCGGACTCCTCGACGACCGGGTGGGGATGGCCGTGATCAACGGCATCTCCGTGCTGCTGGACAGCGCGGTGATCGTGCTGGCGCTGGTGCTGACCCGGCCGTGGGGGCTGCGGGTGCCCGCGTGGCTGCTCGCGTTCCCCGTGTGGGTCGCCACCGGGCTGCTCGCGCCGATCATGGTCGGGTTCCCGGCGCAGCTGGTCGTGAGGGCGTTCGAGGGACGGAGCGCGGGGTCTCCGGGGAAGGACGCCTTCCTGGACGAGTGGGTATTCGCCGTCGTGTACTCGGGGTTCATCCTCCAAGGGCTCGCCCTGGGCGCCCTGTTCCTGCTCTACGCCCGAGACCGCTGGGGGCACCTGTGGCGCGGGCGGGTGTGGGAGCTGCCCGTGGGTGTCGTGGGGCCGGCCCACCGTGCCCTCGCCGTCGCGGCCGGCGTGCTGGCCCTGCTGCCGCTCGCCCTGCACGTGCTGTGGGCCTGCGGCGGCACAGCCGGGCTGAGCGAGGGCCGGGCGGCGGACCGGGGCGGTGACTTCCCCGTCCTGGAAGCGGTGTTCGTGGTGTTCCTCCTCGCGGCCGTCGCCGGCGGCTTCCTGCTGGCCTTCCGGCGGGGCCGGGCGCTGCCCGTGGCCGTACCGCTCGGCCTGGCCTGGGTCGGCTCGGGCGCCGTGGCCTGCTGGGGCGGCTGGCTGTCGCTCGCCTCCCTCGGCGGCGTCGAGGACATCGCCGACCGTCCGACGCCGCTGATGAGCCTCGCCTACGCTGGGCAGATGCTCGTCGGCTTCCTCGTCGCCGCCATCGGCGTCTACTCCTTCGCCGAGCGCTCGGCCAGGTCCGCGCGGCGGACAGCGTGAGACAGGCCGCCCGGGCCCTGTTCGGCCGGCGGGCCCGGCTGCGCTGGGTGCATCTGATCCTCGGCGGCGCCCTCGCCATGCCGTACGTCCTGGTCGGTTCGGTGATCATCGGTCCGGCCACCGGCGGCACGGACGTCTTCGGGTCCTTTCCCCTCCAGCTCGCCTCCTTCGGCGTGGGGCTGCCGCTCGCCGCCGTCACGTCCCTGTTCCCGCTGACCCGGCCGCTGGAGGCCGCCGCCGTGCGCTGGCTGTGCGGTGTCGACACGGACCGGCTGGCCTTCGGACCGGCGCGGACGCGGGGCGAGAAGGGCCGTACGGCGGGCTGGTTCACCCTGCATCTCGGGTTCGGCGGGATCATCGCCGGGATGTCGCTGGCCGTGCCGCCGTTCGCCGTCGTGCTGATCGCGCTGCCGGTCGTCGCGGGACTGGGCGGCACCCGGCTCGGGCTGCCCGAAGTCCTCGACCACGCCTGGGCGTTGGCGCTCGCGCCGGTCGCCGGCGCGGTGATGCTCGTCGCCCTGGCGGGTTGCGCGGCCGGCGGCGGCGCGCTGCTGGCCCGCTGGGCGCCGGCGCTGCTCGGCCCGTCTCCCGAGGGCCGGCTCGCGGCCGCCGAGGCACGCGCCGCCGACCTGGCCGTACGCAACCGGCTGGCGCGGGAGCTGCACGACTCCGTCGGCCACGCGCTCAGCGCGGTCGGTCTCCAGGCGAGCGCGGCGCGCCGCGTCCTCGACTCCGACCCGCAGTTCGTCCGCGAGGCCCTCGCCGCGATCGAGGACACGACCCGGCGCACCGTCGGCGAACTCGACGCCGTGCTCGGCGTGCTGCGCGAGGGTGACGGGCCCGGCACCGCCCCGGCGCCGACCCTCGCGGCCGACCTCGACGGGCTGCTGCGTCGCACCCGGGCGGGTGGGCAGCGCGTGACTGCCACGGTCGGCACCGACCTGGGGTTGCTGCCTCCGCTGCTGTCCCGGGAGGGCTACCGGATCGTGCAGGAGGGGCTGAGCAACGCCCTCAGGCACGCCGGTGAGCAGGTCGCCGTGGACGTGCGGATCGAGGGGGCGGACGGGGAGCTGGCGATCACCGTGGAGAATCCGGTGACCGGCCCCGCCACGGTCACTGATCCCGCGTCCTCCCGCCCCGGCGGCGGCCACGGGCTGCGCGGCATCGCGGACCGGGTCAGGCTGCTGGGCGGGACCATGACGGCCGGACCGGTCGAAGAGAGCTGGCGGTTGCACGTACGTCTGCCGATGAAAGGACCCGCATGACCCGCCCCGCCCCCATCCGTGTCGTACTCGCCGACGACGAGCGCATGGTCCGCACCGCGCTGCGCGCCATCCTCTCCGCCGAGCCCGACCTGGAGGTGGTGGGCGAGGCGGCCACCGGCGCCGAGGCCGTGTCGGTCGTCCGGGACCTGCGGCCGGACGTCGTCCTCATGGACGTCCGCATGCCGGAGATCGACGGCATCCGCGCCACCGAGCAGATCCTCGCCACCCTGGACGAGCCGCCCCGGATCGTCGTCGTGACGACCTTCGAGAACGACTCCTACGTATACGACGCGCTGCGCGCCGGAGCCTCCGGGTTCCTGCTGAAGCGGGCGGACGCCGACGCGCTCGTGCAGGCGGTCCGGCTGGTGGCACGCAGCGACAGCCTGCTGTTCCCGGCAGCCGTCCGCACCCTCGCGACCGAGCACGCACGCGCGCACCCGGCGCCGCCGGAGTGGGCGGCGAAGCTCACGGGCCGCGAGCGGGAGGTACTGCGGCACATGGCGGGGGGGCTGACCAACGCGGAGATCGCCCGCCGGATGGAGGTCGGCCCCGCCACGGTGAAGTCGCATGTGGCGGCGGTACTGGCCAAGACGGGCACCCGGGACCGTACGCAGGCGGTCATCGCGGCGTACGAGGCGGGATTTCTGAACGCCGGATGAGAAAACCGGACGGGTGGGAACGTTCCGCCCCGCCTGGCTCGTCCTCATGTTCGGGATGAACAAGACGATCAGGCGCGCTTCGGTCTTCACGCTGCTGCTGGTGTTCGCTCTGCTGGTCAGGGCGACCTGGGTGCAGTACTACGAGGGCCAGGCGCTCGCAGACGACAAGGACAACCGGCGGAACGCGATCGCGACGTACTCGGCGCCGCTCGGGAACATCATCGTGGGCGGCCGGTCGGTCACCGGCTCGGCCTCGACGAAGGGCAGCGACCTCAAGTACAAGCGCACGTACACGGACGGCGAGCTGTACGCGGCGGTGACGGGCTACGCCTCGCAGGCGTACGCCCCGACCCAGCTGGAGGGCATCTACACCGACCTCCTCAACGGCACCGACAGCCGTCTGAAGTCCGTGATGGACACCATCACCAACCAACGGGCCGACCCGGGCAACGTGGTCACGACGATCGACCCGGACGTGCAGAAGGCGGCGTACGACGCGCTCGGCGACAAGAAGGGCGGGGCCGTCGCCATCGACCCGAAGACCGGGAAGATCCTCGCGGTCGTGTCGACCCCGTCGTACGACCCCTCGTCACTGACCGACGCCAACACCGCGGGGGCGGCCTGGAAGAAGCTCACGGCCGACCCGGAGAAGCCGCTGGTCAACCGTGCGCTGCGGCAGCCGCTGCCGCCGGGTTCCACGTTCAAGCTGGTCGTGGCGGCGGCCGCGCTGGAGGACGGGCTGTACTCGTCGGTGGACGAGAACACGGCCAGCCCCGACCCCTACACGCTGCCGGGCACCTCCCGGGACCTGTCGAACGAGAACCCGAACGCGCCCTGTACGAACGCCACGATCCGTACGGCGCTGGAGTACTCGTGCAACAACGTCTTCGCGAAGATGGCCGTCCAGCTGGGCCAGGACAAGGTGAAGGCGATGGCCGAGAAGTTCGGCTTCGACGACGACAAGCTGGACGTGCCGGTCCGGGCCTACACGAGCGTGTACCCCTCGGACATGGACCCGTCGCAGACGGCCCTGACGGGCATCGGCCAGTTCGACGTCACCGCGACGCCGCTGCAGATGGCCATGGTGTCGGCTGCCATAGCCAACGGCGGCAAGCTGGTATCGCCGCATATGGTGTCGCAGATCACCAACAGCGGTGGTGATGTGTTGCAGGACTACGACGACGACGCGGGCTCGAAGGAGATCGTCTCCTCCTCGACGGCCGAGCAGTTGCAGTCGGCGATGCGGACGGTCGTGGAGAAGGGCACGGGCACGAACGCCCAGGTCCCGGGCGCGACCGTGGGCGGCAAGACGGGTACGGCGCAGCACGGCGAGAACAACAGCCAGGTGCCGTACGCCTGGTTCACCTCGTACGCCAAGTCCGGCTCGTCGGGCAAGGAGGTCGCCGTGGCGGTCGTCGTCGAGCAGTCGAACGCGGCCCGCTCGGAGGTCAGCGGCAACGGCCTGGCGGCGCCGGTCGCCAAGGCGATGATGGAAGCGGCGCTGAAGGACTGAACCTCCGCCGCACGAAAGCCGTCTGTACAGACAGATGGGCCGCCCCCTTCCCCCCGGGGGCGGCCCTTCGCGCTACTTGGCTCCCAGGAGCTGCTCGACCGGGTCGATCGCGAAGTACACGAGGAACAGCACCGAGGTCCCCCACAGCAGCCAGTGGATCTCCCTGGCCTTGCCGAGCACGGTCTTGATGACGACGTACGCGAGGAAGCCGGCGCCGATGCCGTTGGTGATGGAGTAGGTGAACGGCATCACCGCGATGGTGAGGAACGCCGGGATGGCGATGTCGTAGCGGTCCCAGTCGATGTGCTTGACCTGGGTCATCATCAGGAAGCCGACGGCGACCAGGGCCGGGGCGGCGGCCTGGAGCGGGACGATGGTCAGCAGCGGGGTCAGGAACAGCGCGAGGCCGAACAGGCCGCCGGTGACGAGGTTGGAGAAGCCGGTGCGCGAGCCCTCGCCGACGCCGGCCGCCGACTCGATGTAGGAGGTCGCCGAGGAGGCCGAGGCCGCGCCGCCCGCGACCGCCGCGGCACCGTCGATCAGCAGCACCCGGCCGAGGTTCGGGACCTTGCCCTCCTCGTCGAGCAGGCCCGCCTCGGCGCTGATGCCGACGACCGTGCCCATGGTGTCGAAGAAGTCGGACAGGATCAGGGTGAAGACCAGCAGGACGACGGTGATGACCCCGACGCCGGGGGCGCTGAAGGCCCCGAACAGGTCGAAGTGGCCGATGAGTCCGAAGTCGGGGGCGTCGACGAGCTTCTCGGGCCAGGACGGTGTGGTCAGGCCCCAGGTCTTGATGTCGGCTATGGAGTTGATCACTATCGCCAGTGCCGTCATGGTGACGATGCTGATCAGGATGGCGCCCTTGACCTTGCGGGCGAGCAGGCCGATCGTCAGCAGGACGCCGAGGCAGAAGACGAGAATCGGCCAGCCGGTGAGCGTTCCCGTGCCGCCCAGCTGAACCGGCACGGTGGTGTTCGCGGCGTCCGGGATGCGGCTGACGAACCCGGCGTCGACGAAGCCGATGAAGGCGATGAACAGGCCGATGCCGACGCTGATCGCCTGCTTGAGCGGCTGGGGTATGGCGTGCATGACGGCCTCGCGCAGACCGGTCACCACCAGCACGCAGATCAGCAGGCCTTCGAGGACGATGAGGCCCATCGCGTCGTCCCAGCTCATCAGCGGGGCGATCTGGAAGGCGACTACGGCGTTCAGGCCGAGTCCGGCGGCCAGGGCGAGGGGCAGATTGCCGCCCACGCCCATGATGATCGTCATGACCGCGGCCACCAGGGCGGTGGCGGTGGTGAGCTGGACGGCGTCCAGCTGGTGCCCGAACTTGTCCTTGGCGCTGCCCAGGATGATGGGATTCAGGACAAGGATGTAGGCCATCGTGAAGAACGTGGCGAAGCCGCCGCGTATCTCACGGCCGAAGGTGGACCCCCGCTCGGAGATCTTGAAGAACCGGTCGACGCTGTTCACCGCCGGTGGTGCGGCGTCGGACCGGTCGGCCACCTTCTGCGATTCGGACATGGCGAGTGCTCCTCGGTGCCTGGGTGATCGGTGTGCGGATGCTGGCTGGATTGTTCCCGCGTTGAACCACATTCAGGTTTTCTTCGTGTTACGGAATCAGAGTCCGGCCCGCCATACGCCGTTCGAAGCTCCGTACGAACCGTCCTGAGAACGCTGCTACGCTTCCCGATCTCGTCCGGGCCTCCCTCGGATGATCACATGTCATCTACATGACACGCACAGGCGCCCCAGCCCGGGGGTGCCCGAAGCCGCTGCGAGGAGAGGTCGCCCGTGGGCACAGTCGTCGACGACGCCGCCTCCGTGGAGTTCCACGCCTTCTTCGAGCGTCACTACGCCGAACTGGCCCGCCTGGCCTATCTGCTGACGGGCGAGTCGGACACCGCCGATGATCTGGCGGCGGACGCGTTGCTGGCGCTGTGGCACCGCTGGGACCGGGTGCGCGCGGCCGACCATCCGGCGGCGTACGCGCGCGGTGTGGTCGCCAACCTGGCCCGCACCCGGATCCGCAGCGCAGTGCGGGAGCGGCGGCGCATCGCCCTGTTCTGGTCGCAGCGCGAGGAGAACACCGAGAACCCGGACGTCGCGGGCGTCGTCGACGTTCAGGAGGCGTTGCGCAGGCTGCCGTTCCGCAAGCGGGCCTGTGTGGTGCTGCGGCACGCCTTCGACCTGTCGGAGAAGGACACCGCGCTGGCCCTCGGCGTCTCGGTGGGTACGGTGAAGAGCCAGACCTCCAAGGGAATGGCCGAACTCCAGCGGTTGCTGGGCACACAGGGAGTGCCGCAGCGGATGCACGCGGCGGTGGGCGCTCCCCGTTGCTCGCCGGCCGTGGAAAGCTTGCGGGCGCGCACCGGTGAGGGCGGAGGAAGGGACCGATGACCATGCGGCGGGACGTGCACGAGGAGCTGCGCGCCCGGCTGCACGAGGCGGCCGGGACGCACGAGCCCGACCGGGAGCACATCCTGGCCCGGGTCGAGCGCGGTATGGCCGGTCCGGCCGGCTCCGGCCACCGGGCGACGCGTCCGGCGGTGTTCGGGTGGATGCGGGTGGCCGGCGCCACGGCCGCGGTGGCGGGTGTGCTGGCGGTGGGCGGTTACGCCGTCGCGTCAGCGGTGAAGGAGGAGACCGCCACGCCGCAGCAGCAGGACGTGGTGACCTCGCCGACGCCCACGTCCACGCCGTCACCGGAGGCGACCAGCCGGGCCCCCGCGCCGCCGGTGGATCCCACGCCGTCCGCCCCGCCGGAGCGCCGCGAGTCCGCTCCGCCGCCCTCGCGGACGCCGAGCACCTCCGTCACCGGGCGCCCGCCGGCCGCCACCGAGGACGGGCCGCTGTGGTCGGACGGCTCGGTCGACCCGCACAGCAACGACTTCTGGGCGCAGAGCAACGTCACGATCAAGACGCGCACGGAACTGACCGCGCTGACCGTACGGTTGAGCGTCGCCCAGACCGGCGGGGTCTCCGACGCGGGCGCCTGGCGGTCGCTGCCCGAGCAGGACTTCACGCTCACGGTCAAAGAGCGGGACGGCTTCCTCCTCTACACCTGGACCCTGAAGGAGGGCCGCAAGGTCCCGGCGGGCGAGTGGGTGTTCGCGGGCCAGTTCGACCACGAGCGCGGCGGCCGTGACGCCGGCGCCGACCGCTACGCGGTGACGGCCGCCGCCGGCTCGGAGCGACTGTCCGTGGGCGGCGGTTTCGCGGCCGTGGACGACACCGACGACGACTCGTGAAAAATTCCTGAAGACGCGGCAACCCTTCCCTCGCGGGTGGCGACCACCAGGCGCAAGAGTCACCTCCCATTGAGGAATCGGTACATGACTGCACCAGCAGAACAGCGCGTCCGCCACCGCCGCCGGGTCACCAAGCGGCGGGCGGTGATCTCCGGGTTAGCCGCGTTCGGCATCACGGGAGCGGCGATCGCCACCACGTCGATGCTGTCCACCGCGGGCGCCGCGTCTTCCTGGCCCACGGACAAGGGCAAGACGCCCGTGTCGGAGACGATCCCGGTCTCCGGTGTCCGCGACGGCGGCATGAAGATGTTCTACGGCACCGGCGCGCTCGGCGGCGACAGCCAGGACGAGGGCCAGGACCCCATCTTCGAGCTGGCCGACGGCGCTGTCCTCAAGAACGTCATCATCGGCACCCCGGCCGCGGACGGCGTGCACTGCAAGGGCAGTTGCACGCTGCAGAACGTGTGGTGGACGGACGTCGGCGAGGACGCGGCCAGCTTCAAGGGCAAGTCGTCGTCGGCCGTGTACAAGGTGATCGGCGGCGGCGCGAAGAACGCCGACGACAAGGTGCTGCAGTTCAACGGCGCCGGGACGCTGAACGTGTCGGGCTTCCAGGTGCAGAACGCCGGGAAGCTGGTGCGCTCCTGCGGCAACTGCAAGACCCAGTACAAGCGCACGGTCGTGCTGAACGACATCGACGTGACGGCGCCGATGAACTCGATCGTCGGCGTGAACGCCAACTACGGCGACACGGCGACGCTGTCGAAGATCCGCATCCACGGCGACAGCAAGAAGAAGATCAAGACGTGCGTGCGCTTCGAGGGCAACAACACGGGCAAGGAGCCCAAGGAACTGACCCCGCCCGGCCCGGACGGCAAGACCTGCAAGTTCACGGCCTCGGACATCAGCTACCAGTGATGCCGCGGCACGTGTGAGCTCCGGCCGGCCCGAATCCCCCCTTGGGCCGGCCGGCTGCCGGGTGTCCGGGCCCCCAGCCGGACGTCCCGGCGCCCCGGCCCTCCGGAGCCCCCCTCCGGACGGCCGGACAGCCCTGGCCGAGCCCCCCTCGGCCGGTCGGCAGGACGCCCCCGCCGGTGCGAACCGGCGGGGGCGTCGTCTCACCTGCCTGCGCACCCGCTTGAATTGATGCGCCTATCGCATGGACAGATCTCGGTTTGATGCTGGACACGGATCCGGTGGTGCTCCGAAACTCTCGCGTAACACCTCGGCCCGCCCCCCAGCTCGATGACCGAGACGAGGACCCATGAGATCGATCCCCAGACGTACGGTGCTCGCCGTCACCGCGGGTGCGGTCGCGGCACCGGCCGTGAGCACGTCGGCCACGGCAGCACCGTCCGAAGGACGGCAAGCCGCCTCAGGGCTCAACCCGGTCCTGCGGACGGACCTCCTCACGCAGGTGACACCGAGGAACAACTGGCTGGTGACAGCGGTCGCCATCCAGTACGCGCACCGCATCGACTTACCCGGCGGGACGGTCCCGCCCACCGCCTTCCAGGTCCAGGCCACCGTGGGCGGACGGACCGCGGCGCGAACGGTGACCCGGGTCTACTCCAACACCTCCGCCGAAGTGGACGACCGCTCCCGCCCCGGACGACCGGGGGACCGCCTGATCGTGGAGCTCGATCCGAACGACTCCAACGCAAGGGCGGTCGGCACCACCGATCCCCTTCCGCTCGACCGTGCCTACTCCGTCAGACAGGTGGCGGACGTGCGCACCCCGGCGGGTGAACCGGTACTCGAGGCCGGTCCGTTCGCGCACCGGAACGACGACGTCATCACTCCCGTGGTCGACGACTTCACCGCCGGTTCCTTCACCGACTCCGCGGGCTTCGAACTGGACTTCCGGCTGTACCGGCCCGCGGGATTCCTGCGGAACCCGCGGAGCCGCACCCGGTACCCGCTCGTCGTCACCCTGCACGGCGGTGGCGAAGTCGCGGACAACAACATGACCCAGCTGACGTCCAACCGGGTCGCGGTCACGTTCGCCGAACCCGAACGACAGCGCCGCGACCCCGCGTTCGTCCTCTCTCCGCAGATCCCCCTGCCCCGTCCCATGGACGGACCCGACGGCACGGACTGGACCGACGCGAAGGTCCAGGCCGCGCTGATCGAACTCATCGACACCTTCGTGCGCGAGCACGCGGGCCACGTGGACACCGACCGGCTCTATCTGGTCGGCCTGTCCTCGGGCGGTCGCGGCATCTACAGTCTGCTGGCCGAGCGACCCGAAATGTTCGCGGCTGCCCTGCCCACGGCCGGTTGGGGCGACGCGGCCACCATGGACAGGATCACGCACATCCCGATCTGGGCCGACCACTCGGTCGACGACCCGGTCGTCCCCTACCGGGAGGGCCGGTTCGGCAACCCCGGCACCTGGACCCTGATGAACGCGCTGGAGTCCGCCGGTGCGGGTCACCCGTGGGGAGTGGGCCAACGACCTGCCGAAGGCACAGTTCGAGGCCCGGTCACGGGCCCTCCTGCGGCAGGCCCGGGCCACGCGCAGCCACGTCCTGTTCACGAGCTACACGGCCGGAACGACACCGGTGAGCCCCCATCTGTCCTGGGCCCAGACGTACGAGAACGACGTGGTCATCGACTGGCTCTTCGCACAGTCCCGCTAGCGCTTCACGGAGGTAGAGCAATGCGTCCCTGCAGTCGTTCCACCCGCACCAGCGCGCCGTTATCGACCCGATCCCGGCCCCTGACGGCGCTGATCGCACTGGCGACCAGCATCGGCTTGGCGCTGACCCTGCTGACGGCCACCGCCGCGCCGGCAGCCGCCGCCGGCATCCCGGGCCCGACGACCGCTTCCCTGGAGGCCGCCGACGGGCCGCTGACCACCGCCACCTACACCGTTCCCCGCCCGAGCGGGTACGGCTCGGGCACGGTCACGTATCCGACCGCCAGGGGCTCCTACCCGGGCGTGGTGCTGATGCCCGGCTATCAGGGCACCCAGGAGAACCTGAAGTGGCTGGCACCGCGCCTCGCTTCCTGGGGCTTCGTCGTCATCAATGTCGGAACGAAGACACTCACCGACGATCCCGAATCGCGCGGCCGCCAGATCAGCGCCGCCGGTACCCAGTTGCTCGCGCTCGGCAAGGCCCCCCGCAATCCGCTGTCGGGGAAGCTCAACGGCACCCTGGGCGCTGCCGGTCACTCGATGGGCGGCGGGGGCGTCATGGCGGCCCTGAGGGACGACCCGCGCTTCCGGGCGGGCGTGCCGACCGCCCCGTACCACCCGAACGGGAACTTCGCCTCGGTCACCGAGCCCACCTTCTTCCTGACCTGTCAGAGCGACCCCGTCGCCCACGGCGACACCTTCGCGGTGCCCTGGTACACCTCCATGTCCCGGGCGGAGAAGCTCTACATCGAGGTACCGGGCGACCATCTGTGCCCGATGACGGGCTACGGCGACAAGGCCAAGCAGGGCAAGTGGATCGTGTCGTTCTTCAGCCTCTGGCTGCGTGCCGACACCCGCTTCGGCCCGTTCCTGTGCGGTCCCGCCCGTGACGCCGACAAGAACAACACCGCCCTGGTCACCCGGTGGATGGACACCTGCCGGTGACCCGTCGGAGGGACTCGCGCTAGTCCATCGTCGAGCCGATGGTCGTGGAGCCGGTCGTCAGGAACGTCGTCGCGGGGAGGGAGCCGTCCGCCCCGCGCGCGGCGTACGCGCTTTTCGCGTCCGTCGACCTGAAGGGCGGGGTGGCGACGCCGCTGTCCCAGTTGTTGCCGGCGGAGACGGCCGCGGAGCCCAGCTTCGCGGGGCCGCCCTTGTCGCTCACCGCGAGGTTCTTGCCGAGGCGGGCCCTGCCGGTGGCGAAGTAGAAGCCGTTCTGGGCGTTGGCGTAGGCGGTGTTGCGGTTCAGGGCAATGGCGCCGGTGTTGGAGTTCTCGGTGAAGCCGTGCAGCGTGTTGTCCCAGGCGGCGTTGTTGTTGACGACGTGGGCGACGGACGCTCCCCCGCCGCCCAGTTTGAAGCCGTTGCCGTTGCCCTCGAAGGCCGGGTCGCTCCAGCGGTTCTCGCCGTTGCCGAAGGCCCAGGAGTGCTCGATGGTGACCGGCGAGGAGAACTGCCACAGGTCGAGGCCGTCGTCGGAGTTGTCGAACAACCGGGCGCCGGTGATCCTGTTGCCCGTCCCGGAGCCGAACTTGACGGCGATGCCGTCGGCGTTCTGGCCGTGGCCGGCCGGGTCGTAGTTGCCGTGGCTGTCCAGGTTCTGCACGAGGTTGCCGGTGGTGCCGTCGCCGCGCAGGGTGAAGCCGGAGTCGCCGTTGTCCGCGGTGACGAGGTTCCTGAAGACGCCGCCGGCGGAGGACGTGGCGACGAAGCCCTGGGCCGGGGAGTTGACGAAGGCGAGGTTCTCGACCGTCCAGTAGTCACCGTAGATGCCGGCCAGCCAGGAGCCGTCAGGCAGCTTTGAGCCGTCGATCCGGACCTTCTCGGCGCCGTGTGCGCGCAGGGTGATGCGTTCCGAACTCGTGCCGTCAGCCGTTGACTTGAGGGTCGCGGACGGGTAGTAGGTGCCGCCGCGGACCTGGATGACCGTACCGGCGGTGGCGTTCTTCACGGCCGCTTCGAGCTGGGACGTGCTGGAGACGGTGACCGTCGACGAGGCGGCCTGCGCGCCGCCGCCGGAGAGCCCGAGATAGACGCCGCCCGCCCCCGAGGCACAGACCACCGCGGCGGCGATGGTGAGCGTACGGGTCCTGCGGTGGCGTCCGGTGCTGAGCAGCACGGAGCGTTCCTTTCCTAGGCGATGGGGACGGAAACGGTCCGGAGGGGCCCGCAACGGCCCGTTTCCGACCAGCAGTCGCCGCCGCGCCGCCAAAGGGTTGCCGCCGGTGCCGCTGTCACGTGCACGGGCGCGCCCCAGTCTCCGAAAGTTTCGGAACCACCGGCCTCACGCACACCCGTTGACGCACTGTCCCCGGCCGGTGAAACTCCGAAGGCCGCTATCCAACAGAATCCCCCAGACTTCGACAGGAAGTGTCATGCGCCCCCGCACGCTCCTGCTTCCGTTCCTGGCCCTGACCGGCCTCCTCCTGACCTTTCTCACGGCGCCGCCCAGCACCGCAGACCCCGGAGCACCACCCGTGAAGCACTCCAAGTACGCCGGCTATCTCTTCGCCTACTTCACGGGCGAGGGCACCGCCGACGGCGAGCAGATCCGTTACGCCCTCAGCCGGGGCAACGACGCGCTGCACTGGCGTGAGCTGAACGCCGGGAAGCCGGTCCTGACGTCGACGATCGGCGAGAAGGGCCTGCGCGACCCGTTCGTGATCCGCTCCCCCAAGGGCGACAAGTTCTTTCTGATCGCCACCGACCTGCGGATGTACCAGAACTCCAGCGGCAGCTGGGACCAGGTGCAGCGGCACGGCAGCAAGTCGATCATGGTCTGGGAGTCCACCGACCTGGTCCACTGGACCGACCAGCGCCTGGTGAAGGTCTCCCCGGACAATGCGGGCAACACCTGGGCCCCGGAGGCCTACTGGGACGACGAGCTCGGTGAGTACGTCGTCTTCTGGGCGTCGAAGCTGTATGCCGACGACGACCCGGACCACAAGGGCAACACGTACAACAAGATGATGTACGCGACCACCAAGGACTTCCGCACCTTCAGCGCGCCGAAGATCTGGAACGACCCGGGCTACTCGGTGATCGACTCCACGGTCGTGAAGTACAAGGACGAGTACTACCGCTACACCAAGGACGAGCGGGACCCCAGCTCCTCCAGCCCCTGCTCCAAGTTCATCACCGGTGAGAAGTCGACGTCCCTGACCTCGACGAAGTACGACTTCGTGGCCGACTGCATCGGCAAGGGCGCGATGGACCGGGGCGAGGGCCCGACGGTGTTCAAGTCGAACACCGAGAAGAAGTGGTACCTGTTCATCGACGAGTACGGCGGCCGCGGCTACGTCCCGTTCGAGACCACCGACCTCGCCTCCGGCAAGTGGACCCCGTCCACCGACTACCAGCTCCCGGCGAGCCCCCGGCACGGCACGGTGCTCCCGGTGACGCAGCAGGAGTACGACCGGCTGCTGGCGGCCTACCCGAGCTCCCCCGCCTCCGTGACGGACGCGACGGCCCCGCACCAGAAGGGCTACTCGATCGTCACGGAGAGCGCCTCGAAGGTGGTCCTCCCGATGGAGCCGTCCATCTCGGACGCGGCACTGCGAGGCCTCGCCCCGAAGCTGTGGGTCGGTGAGGGCGCCACGCTGAGCCCGAAGTCCGGGACGCGGCGCGACTTCCGCACGCCGCAGAAGTACACCGTGACGGCGGCCGACGGCACCAAACGCACCTGGACGGTCGAGGCGGTCCGCACCCGCAGCCCCCTGCTGCCCGGCCTGAACGCCGACCCGGACGTCCACTACCTCAACGGCAGATACTGGATCTACCCGACGACGGACGGCTTCCAGGGCTGGAGCGGCACCAAGTTCAAGGCGTACTCGTCGAAGGACCTGGTCCACTGGAAGGACCACGGCGTCATCGTGGACCTCGGGCCGGACGTCAGCTGGGCCGACAAGAACGCCTGGGCGCCCGCGATCGCCGAGCGGAACGGCAAGTACTACTTCTACTTCTGCGCCGAGCAGCAGATCGGCGTGGCGGTGGCCGACTCCCCCGCCGGCCCCTTCAAGGACGCGCTCGGCAAGCCGCTGGTCGCCAAGGGCGGAGCGCTCAAGGGCCAGATGATCGACCCGGCGGTCTTCACGGACGACGACGGCCAGGCGTACCTGTACTGGGGCAACGGCCACGGGTACGTGGTGCCGCTCAACGACGACATGGTGTCCTTCGACGCGTCGAAGGTGCAGGACATCACACCGGACAACTTCCGCGAGGGCTCCTTCGTGATCAAGCGGAAGGGCACGTACTACTTCATGTGGTCGGAGGACGACACCCGCAGCGAGAACTACCACGTGGCGTACGCGACGGGGCCGTCCCCGCTCGGCCCGTGGACCAAGCGCGGGACGATCCTGCAGAAGCGGCCCGAGTACGGCATCCTCGGCACCGGTCACCACTCGGTGGTGAACACCCCCGGCACCGACGACTGGTACATGGTCTACCACCGCTTCGCCCTCAACGGCCCCGGCAGGCCGGGCGGTGACGGCATGCACCGGGAGACCACCATCGACCGCATGGAGTTCGCGGCCGACGGCAGCATCAAGCCGGTGGTGCCGACGCTGGAGGGCGTCAAGCCGGTACGGCGATGAGCCTCACAGGACGTCGTCGAGCCAGCTGAAGACCTCGTCCTGCATGTCCTGGGTGAAGACGTGGCCGAGCTCCGGCCACGTCTTCGTCCGTATCCGGTCCTCGGCGTGGCGCGACCGCCACACGGCCCGCAGCTTGTCGTACGCGACCCGTACGCCCTCGGCCGGGAACAGCGTGTCGAGCCCGCCGCCCAGGAACAGCATCGGCCGGGGGGCGGCGATGCTCGCCACGTCGGGGATGTCGAGGTGCCGGGCGAGACCCGGGTGGAGCATGTAGTAGGCCGACTGCCCGCGCAGCGTGTTGTTGCCGGGCACCATCATCTCCTTCAGGCCGGTCATCCAGCACACGCTCGCGGCGGCCGCGACGTGGTCGCTGAGGGCGGCGGTCTGCCAGGCGCGGTAGGCGCCCATGGAGAAGCCGACGGCCGCGACCCGCCGGGCGTCCACCCGGTCGAGTCCCGCCAGGAACGCGGCGGCCCGCTGGTCCTCCCGGGCCATGAGCCCGGCGAGCGAGGAGCCGAGGTTGTAGAAGTTGGCGGCGAGGGCCTGCTGCTGCTCGTAGGCGAGCGGCCCGCGGTCGCCCCAGCCGAGCGCGTCCAGGCACAGCACCACATAGCCGCGCCGGGCCAGTTCGTCGCCGACGAACCGTCCGCTGAAGTACTTGTCCGCCCAGGCCCTCGCGGAGGCGAGCCGTGTGTCGTCGTACCAGGGCCGGACCAGTTTCTCCTTCCCGATGTCGAACCTGGCGCCATGGTCGTGCAGGAGCAGCACGGCGGGGAAGGGTCCCCTGCCGTGCGGGGTGAGCAGGGCGCCGCGCACGCGTTCGTGGCGGGTGAGGGAGACGGTGACCAACTCCCTTGTGTACCCGTCCCCCTGGGCACGGCCACTGGTCTGCGGCGCGTACGGCGTCCCGTCCTGCCGTTCGACGAGCAGGTGCTCCTCGACCGTGGCCCGGGCGGCGTGCCGCCAGGCGCGGAAGTCGCGGATCGGGGATCTCCCCCAGGCGAGCGGGAAGGTCAGGGCGTCCTTCAGCGCCGGGTGGAAGTCGGGCAGCGGGCCGTCCACGACCGCGGCCTCCGCACCGCTCACCGCTCCTCCGGCCAGCAGCGCCGTGCCGGCCCCGACCACGAACGTCCGCCGCCCGAGCGGCTCATGGGTGCCCATACGACCTCCCGGTTCCGGCGTGGCTCAGGACGTACCCCTCGACGGCCGACGGGGACGTCAGGGGGCGGTAGTGGTAGACGTCGGCGGGGTCCCAGCCGACGTCGTCGGTGAGTCCCAGCCGGCTCGCCACCGCGTCGAGGCCGGCGGGCCGGCCGTCGAACCAGGAGCCGGTGTCGTGGAAGTGCTCGCCCCCGTAGGCGGCGACGGTCTGGGACGGATTCGGGAAGCGGAACACATTGCGCTCGGAGTGGATCGCGGACTCCACGCCCACGCCCAGGGCGTACAGGGGAGCCCGGCCGCGGTAGACGTTGTTGAGGACGTGCACCTGCCCGAAGCGGACCCGCGGGGCGCGCTGCACGATGCCGCTGAAGAGGTTACGGACGAAGGTCACCTTGAGGTGCCCCCGGTCCCGGTCGCCGCGGCCGTCGCCCGAGCCGATCAGGATCGCCTTGTCGTGGTCCTCGAACCGGCTGTCGGAGACCGTGACGAAGTCGGAGCCGTCCTCGATGTCCAGCAGTCCGTCGTGCCGCTGCACGCGCTCGCCGTGGAATCCGAGGGGTGCCTCGCGGTCGGGGAACCGGCCGTCGGTGAAGGTGCAGTGGTCGATCCAGATGTTCCGGCCGGTGATCACGGTGAGCGCGTCGAAGCGGGCGTTCCAGCTGCCCCGCGTGCCGTCGTCCGGGGACCAGCTGGTGAAGTGGTCGACGGGCGCCTCCAGACGCAGGTTCCGCACGACGATGTTGCTGCCGGTGTTGACCGTCAGGAACACCCCGAGCAGCCGGGCGCCTGGGCCCACGCCGACGAGGGTCGTGTTGCTCGGCACGGTGAGCTGGATCTGCGCCTTCTCCTTGTTCGAGCCGGTCTGGCGCAGCTGCCGCTGCTGTTTGCAGTAGTCGAAGCGGGTGTCGGACCAGACGGCGCCGTCCTCGCCGAAGCAGGACATGTACCTGCCGAGGTCGTATCCGGGCGCGTAGTCCTGCTCACCGAGCAGGGAACCGTCGTCGCTCTCGTGGCCGTTGACGTCACCGACGACCCGGATGACCTTGGGCGCGGTGGGGGCGCCTTCGTTGGCCAGTGCCTCCTTGAGCTCGGCGCGGGTGTGCACCGTCCAGGTCGTCCCGCCCGCCCCGCCGGTGGTGCCGGAGCCGGCCGAGGCCCAGCCGACGGGGGCGCGTTCGGCGGCGGAGGCCGCAGGGGCCGGCCAGAGCAGGCACATCCCGAGGAGGAGCGCCGCGGCCCTACGCACCGGGCCGCCAGTCGCCGAGGTAGACGTCCTTGGTGTGCGTCGCGGCCTGCGCGCGGCCGAGCCGGGGCCGGTTCTCCGGCACGGAGACGGCGGCGCCCGGCCCGCTGTTGCGGTACTCGGCGAACCGCATCGACTGCCAGGGATAGGCCTCTCGCATGTTGGTGTACGGGGCCACCGCGTCGATGCCCGGCCCGATCCGGGTCTCCCGCACCACCAGCGACGGCCAGGCCGTGATCTCGTACGACGGCACCCAGGGCCGGGCCAGCTTGTAGGCACCGTCCTCGGCGCCGGAGGTGATGCGGCAGCGGACGGCGAGGATGCCGTACGGGTTCGCCCGGGCGGTGGAGGGCGCGAAGACCATGCCCTTGGGAGTGAAGTCCACGTCCCGCGCCAGCGTGCGGAAGTGGCACTGCTCGAACACGGCGGTGGCCCGCCCGAAGACGAAGTCGACGTCGCCCTCGATGTAGCAGTGCCGGAAGTACTGCCGGTCGAAGGCGCCGAGCGCGGTCGTGTCGACGAACAGGGTGTCCTGGTGGGCCAGGAGCCGGACGTTCTCGAAGCGGGTGCGGTCGCCGTACGTGTACGCCGCGACCGCCTGGGTGCCGGTGATGTCGGGGTGGTCGGCGCGCAGCCAGTCGTTGGCCAGGGTCAGGTCGCGGACGGTCAGCCCGGGAGCCGCCGAGGTGAAGGTGGCGGAGCCCGCCGTGCCGTAGGTGCCCGAGCCGTCCGGCTTCGGTGTGCCGCCCGCGTTGTCGTACACGATGACGACGTCCCGCGGGTCCCGGGTGGCGCCCCTGAGGGTCAGCCCGGCTTTTTCCGCCGGGACGCTGACGACCTCGCGGTACGTCCCCGGGTGCACGACGACGGTCCGGCCCGGGCCGTCCACGGCGTCCACGGCGGCCTGCACGGAGTCGCCGGGGCGGACGTGGAGGACGCGGTGACGAGCGGGCGTGGCGAAGGCGGGTGCCGCGCCGGTGGCGACGAGGCCGCCGGCGAATCCGGTGAGCAGGGTGCGCCGGCGCATTCAGCAGGCCTCCTTCCACGGCTCCCAGTCGCCCAGGTAGCCGGCACGGGTCGCCGACCGGGCCTGCCGGGAGGTGAGCTGGGGACGGTTCTCCGGCACGGAGACGGCGGCGCCCGGTCCCGTGTTGCGGTACTCGGCGAACCGCATCGACTGCCACGGATAGGCGTTCGACATGTTGGTGTAGGGCGCGACCGCGTCGATGCCCGCACCGAGCCGGGTGTCCCGGACGGTGAGCATGGGACGGGCGGTGGTGTCGGAGCTGGGCACCCAGGGACGGGCGAGCTTGTAGTAGCCGTCGGGGGCCTCGCTGTCGACGCGGCTCCTGGTCACCAGGTACCCGAGCGGGTTGGCAGCGGCCGTCGACGGGGCGAAGACGAAGCCGTACGGGGCGCCCGGCAGGTCGGTCCGGTTCAGGGTCCGGAAGCGGCACTGCTCGAAGACGGCGGTCGCCCGCCCGAAGACGAAGTCGACGTCGCCCTCGGCGTAGCAGTGGGCGAAGTACTGGCGGGCGAAGGTGCCCAGCGCCATCGAGTCGGCGTACAGGGTGTCCTGGTGGCCGAGGAACCGGCAGTGGTGGAAGGCCGACCGGTCGCCCTGGACCTTGAGGGCGACGGCCTGGGTGCCGGTGATCTCGGGGTGGTCGGCGCGCAGCCAGTCGTTGGCGAAGGTCATCCAGCGGGCGGTGAATCCGTCGGCCTGCACGGTGGTGGTGGCGGACCCGGTGGTGCCGTAGGTGCCGCCGCCCGGCTTGGGCGTCCCGGCCGCGTTGTCGTACACGATGACGACGTCATGGGGGTTCTCGCTCGCCCCGATCCAGGTCATCTGGGTACGGTCGGGGTCGACGGCGACGGTCTGCCGGTAGACGCCCGGGGCGATGACGAGGGTGTATCCGCTGCCGGTCGCGGCGGCCACGGCGTCCCGGACGGTGGTGAAGTCACCGGCGCCGCCCGGGTGGACGTACAGGGTCTTCGGGTCGCGGCGGACGGCCGGTGAGCCGTACCGGCCGAACGGGCGCGGCCGGGTGGCGGCCCGCGCGGGGCCGGCAGCGAGGCCGGTGGCGGCGCCCGCCGCGGCGCTCGCGAAGAGGAACGTCCGGCGGGAGACGGGGACATGGGGCTGCGAGAGCATACGGCTGCTCCTTCGCGGTGCGGCTGGTGCGGGGTGACTGGTGCGGAGAGGGAAGGCCGGGGCGGGGATGCGGGCCGCCCCGGCCGGTTCACGTGCCGGTCGGGTCGGATCAGGTCAGCACACGCGGCCGGCGCCCGCGCGGGCGTCGACGATGCCCGGGACCGCCTTCGCCGGGTCGACGCCGGCCCGCAGCGCCGGCGTCCAGCCGGCGCCCGACTGGAGCGTCTCCCCGGGGATCTCCGCGTTGTGCACGGCGATCAGGTCGACGGCCTTGCCGTTGACGTAGTTGTCCTTGGCAGAGACCGGCGCCTCGTTCCATTTCTTGAGGATCTTCGCCGGGCTGATGCCCTGCGCCAGCGTGAACGCGTTGTGCTCGGCGACGAGCCGGGACTCCTTGCCGATGCCGTAGACGTAGCCCCACTTCTGGCCCTTGGTGACCACGAAGTGGTTGTTGTACGAGTCGACCTGCCCGAACCGCACCCGCGGCGCCCGCTCGACGATGCCCTCGAAGCGGTTGTGGTGCAGCGTGACCTTCAGCTTGCCCGTGTCGTCGGCGGTGGCGCTGTCGCTGTTGCCGATCAGCATGGTCTTGTCGTGGTCCTTGAAGGAGTTCCAGGACACGGTGACGTGGTTCGAGCCGCGCACGACGTCGAGGAGCCCGTCGTGCTGCTGGTAGGTCTTGCCGAAGTAGGACGGCAGGGAGCTGTCGGGGTAGCGGCCGTCGGTCAGCGTGTTGTGGTCGACCCACACATGCGTGGAGCCGTAGACGACCACCCCGTCGTACTCGCTGTTCCAGGCGCCGGTCTTGTTGTCGTCGGCCGGGTCCCACTGCGGGAAGCAGTCGACCGGCGCCTCGATGGCCAGGTTCCGGACGATGACGTTGTCGACGCCCTTGATCTGGAGGCTGCCGCCGAGGATCCCGGAGTTCTTGCCCACGCCGATGATGGTGGTGTTGGCAGGCACGACCGCCTTGATGGTCTTGTCCTGCTGGGCGGCGGACGCGGCCCGCAGGTCCTCCTGCTCACCGCTGACCGGCTTGTCGTGGCCCCAGACGGCGGGGTCGTAGGCGGCGAGGTACTTCTGGAAGTCGTACCCCTCGGCCTCGAAGGCCTCACAGCCCTGGGAGACGGCGTCGATCATCCCCTTCACCTTGATGATCCTGGGCGCGGACCCGCCGTCCTTCAGAGCGGCCCTGAACTGCTCCCAGGTGGTGACGGTGTAGACGTGCGCGGCGTCGGCCGCGGCACCCCCCGTGGTACCGGTGCCGTACGCACCCCACCCGTCGTTGGCGCCGAGCGTCTGGCGGGCCGCGTCCCGGGGCCCGGCCTGCGCGGCGGTACCGCTGAGGGACAGCACGAGCGCGGCACACCCGACCACCGCGGCGACCTTCATTTTGCCATGATCATGACACTTCCGAACGTTCATGGTGCGGCTCTCTTTCCTTCTGCGTCGGGGGTGTTACGCGGCGGCCTGCGGCCAGGTGATCCACGACTCGGGAATCGGCTCGTCCAGCCGGCGCACATCACGCGGCCCGAGCACCCGGGTCCGGAGCAGCTCCCTGGCCACGAGCCGGGCCACGGCGATCGCGCCCGGCGGGTTGAAGTGCGTGTTGTCCTGCTCGGTGGCGGTCCAGTTGAAGTACTTCTTCGTCTCCTCGACCCCGAGCTCCTGCCACAGGGCGAGCGACAGCGCCTGCACATCGAGCAGCGCGACCCGCTCCTCGGCGGCCAGCGCCCGCATGGCCGCCGGGTACTCGCCGTGCGTCGGCAGGGCCTTCCCGCCGGCGTCGAACTTCCGCCGCTCGACGGAGGTGGCCAACACGGGCCGCGCGCCACGGGCCCGGGCCCCCTCGACGTACATCCGCAGATGGTCCTGATACGTCGTCCAGGGCTCGGTGTACCGAGTCGGGTCCTCGGCCTTCTCGTCGTTGTGACCGAACTGGATGAGGAGGAAATCGCCGGGCTGGATCGCGGAGAGAATAACCTCCAGCCGCCCCTCGTCTACGAAACTCTTCGAACTCCGCCCGTTCACCGCATGGTTGGCGACCGCCAGGCCCTTACGGAGAAAGAACGGAACCGCCATACCCCACCCGGTCTCGGGCGCGGCGTTCGCGTATTTCTGGGCGGCGGTGGAGTCACCGGCGATGTAGAGGGTGCGATTACGGCTACCGGCAGCTTGTGCCGTACCGGTTACGGAGAGCGCGAGGGGCACCGAGGCGACAGCGGCAACGGCGACTTGTCTTCGACTGAGAGACATGCGAGAAACTCCTTAGGGGTGCGGGGAACTGCGCGACAAGCCAGGGGCGGCCCACACCCTGCACACCACAGGCCGCCCCACGGCGAAACCCAGCGAAAATCAACCCTTCTGCTGGTCCCACTCCTCCTGAGCGGCATTCAGCTGCTCAGCCAACGTGTCCAGAAATTCCTTCGCACTCATCTTCCCGAGCAGCACCTTCTGGAAGTTCGGCTCATTGTCGGCCTTGGAGATCGTGTTCCAGTCCGGCAGGTAGTACGGCAGCTGCACAATCGTCGTCGACCCGTCCGACAACGCGTCAGCGGCCAGCTTCGTGGGCTCGGCCTTCGAAATCCACGCATCCTTCGCCGCGTCCGTGTTCGACGGCACCTGGCCCGCCGCCTCGTTGAACTTCGAGTTCTCCGCCTTGGACGTGGCGAACTCGATGAACTTCCAGGCGGCGGCCTTGTTCTTGGAGCTCTTGAACAGCCCCATTCCGTCGACCGGGTTGGAGACCTGCACCCGCTTCCCGCCGGGCCCGGTCGGCTGCGGAATACCGCGGAACTTGTCGACCCCGAGCGCCTTCACATGGTCCTGGTACGACCCGAGGTTGTGGTTCAGCATCCCGATCGTGCCGGAGTCCCACTGCGCGACCATCTTGGTGAAGTCGTTGTTGAGGTCGGCCGCGGGGGTGACCTTCTTGTACAGCGCCGCGTACTTCTCCAGCGCCGCCACGTTCTTGGGGTCGTTGACGGTGGTCTTCTCACCGCTGGAGTCCCAGAACGAGGTGATCCCGGACTGCCCGTACATGGCGTCCAGCGCCTGGGCGATGGAACCGGCGCCGCCACGAATCGTGTAGCCGAACTCGTTCTTGCCCTTGTTCGTGAGCTTGTCGGCGGCCGTGAAGAACCGCTCCCACGTCGTCGGCTCCTCAAGCCCCGCCTTCTTGAACAGGTCGGTGCGGTAGTACAGCACACCGTTGTTGGCGGAGGTGGGGATCGAGTACAGCTTGTCGTCGCCACCGCCGGCCGCCTTCAGCGACTCGACCATGTCCTTGTTGAGCTTGCCGTTGAGGGAGGACTTCTCGAGCCGCTCGTCCAGCGGCTCCAGCGCGCCCTGTGCCGCGAACCCGGCGAGCATCGCCGCGCCGACACCGCCGACGTCCGGCAGACCGCCGCCCTGGAGGGCGGTGTCGACCTTGGACTGGTACTCGGTGGAGGCGATCCCGACGTACTCGACCTTGATGTCCGGGTTGGCCTTCTCGAAGTCGGCGATGACCTCCTTCCAGATCTCGGTGCGGACACCGCCGTTGTTGTCCCAGAAGACGATCTTGCCCTTGCCGCTGCCGTCGGCGCCCTTGTCGCCGCCCGTCCCGCTGCCGTCGTCGCCGCAGGCGGTGGCGGTCAGCGCGAGTACGGCCCCCAGGGCGACGGCCGTGGCGGCGCGCCTGCTTCTGCGATTGCTGATCTTCATTGGTCGGCTCTCTTCTTCTGGATCCAGCGGAACTTGAAGGTGTGGGGGTCAGTGGCGGTCGTGGGGTGCCCAGTCGTCCGTGCCCTTGAGGTAGGCGGCCACGGTGTGCGGCCGCGCCTCCTGGTCGCTCAGCTGCGGACGGTCGGCGGTGACCGTCGCACCCGGGCCGTGGTTGCGGTACTCGGCGAACCGCGCGTCCTTCCACGAGAACCCGCTCATGTCGGTCCACGGCGAGGACTTGATCGCGGCCGGCAGCGCGGTGTCCCGGATCAGCACCTGCGCGATCGCGTCGGGCTCGCCGCCCGGGTGCCAGGGCCGGCCCAGGTGGAAGCTCCCGGCGGGGGCGTCGCTGACGATCTCCGACCGGGTGATCAGGAACCCGTACGGGTTGCCCTTCCAGGTCGAAGCGGCCGTGATGTAGCCGTTGTTCGTGTCCGAGCCCCGGCTCAGCGCCCGGATCACCGACCGTTCGATCACGGTCGTGGCCCGGCCGTAGATGAAGTCGACGTCGCCCTCGATGTAGGAGTCGCGGACGTAGACCCGGCTGAGGGTGGTCAGCTTGGGGCTGTCGGTCATCAGCGTGTCCTGGTTGCCCAGGAACGCCGTGTCCTCGAAGACGATCCGGTCGCCGGTCGTCTTCATCGCCAGCGCCTGCTCGCCCTTCAGCTCGTGCGCGGCCTCGTCGAAGTCGTTGCTGAAGGTGAGGTTGCGTGCGGTGACGTCGTTCGCGGCGATCCGGACGGTGGCGCTGCCCGTCGAACCCCCGTACTCGGCGGGCGTGTCGAAGACGATGACGGTGTCGGAGCGGTCCTGTCCAGTCCCCCGCAGCACGAGGTTCGGCTTGCTCGCCGGGATGAACACCTTCTCGCGGTAGGTGCCCGGCGCGACGGCGATCTCGACGGCGGTGTCGTTGCCGTCGGGCACCGCGTCCACCGCCGCCTGCACGGTCGGGTAGTCACCCGGGACGTGCAGGACGACCGGGCCGCCGATCCGCTTCTGCGGTCCGGAGAACCGCTTCACCAGCGCGGGCACGGCGGCGGCCGGGTCGAGCCGGTAGGCGTAGAACGCGCGCGGTTCGAACGCCGTGCCCCACGCGTCGTGCCGGCCCGTGGTGTTGCGCAGGACCGACCCGCGCTGCACCAGCTCGGCGGTGGCGTCGGCCTGGTAGGGGTGCTGGACGCCGTCGTAGTAGCTGTTCTCGATGACCATCTTCGTGCGGCCGCGCGACCAGTTGCCGTACGTCCACACGGGGTCGCCGTCGGACAGCTGCGAGGACAGGTAGTTGTTGTAGAGGTGGGCGTAGGCGCAGTTGTCGGCGGACGGGTTGCGCTGCTTGGTGCCGCGGAACCAGTTGTGGTCGATCGTGATCTGCGTCTTGACGTTCGGGGTCCAGCCGATGCCGAAGGTCTTGTTGTTGTTCGTGAACTGGTTGGAGGAGACGGTGACGTACTCGCTGTCCTTGCGGATGTCGAGCTGGCCGTCGCAGATCCGCGAGAAGCGGATGTGGTCGATCCACACGTGGTGGGCCGTGTCGAGACGGATGCCGTCGTAGTCGGTGTCCTTGCAGTCCCAGTTGCCCTCGATGGCCGTGTCGCGGATCGTGAGGTTCCGGATGATCACGTTGTGCGTGCCGGGGTCGAGGGTGAAGCCGCCGTGCACGATCTCGGCGGTGTCGCTCACGCCGATGATGGTCTTGTCGGAGGCGACGGGTATCTCCGTGCCGAAGGGGTCCATGTCCAGGGAGCCCTTGACGCGGATGACGTACGGTTCCTCGGCCGCCGCGTACTTCGCCAGCGCGGCCTGGTCGGTGACGGTGACGACCTTGCCGCCCGCCCCGCCGGTGGTGCCGCCGGCGAGGGAGGCGAAGCCGTGCGCCCGGTCGGTCCAGCGGTCGGCGGCGGGCCCGGTCTTCCGGGACTGCGGAGCCGCCTGTGCGTCCCCGAGAGTCCCGAGGCTCAGCGCGGCGACGAGGCCGAGCACGGCGGCCACGACCTTGCCGTGCCCCGGTCTCGACAAGCGCTTGCTACGGAGGTGCGTCATTGCGGCTCCCAACAGGCTTACGGTTGAGGTGCTTTACGAGGCGCTGATCCGGAACTGGGTGAAGGTCGCCGCGCCGGCGTGTCCCTGACCGGCGGGCGCGAGGGCGACGAGGCCGAGCAGGGCGCCGACCCAGCGCCACGGGGTGGCGGCGAAGACCGGGCCCGACGGCCGGAAGCCGTCGCCGACGTCGGCCGAGAAGCGGCAGCGGGCGCCCGCGCCGATCTCGATCCGCAGCCGGGCCCGGTCCCCCGGTGCGAGCCGCGGGTGGGCGGCGTCGCGTTCGGCGTCCGCGACCGCCTCGGCGAACCGGTGCACGAGGTGCGCGGTCCCGTCCGCGCCCCGCTGGAGGCCGATCCAGCCGAACGCGTCCCCGAGGACCGCGAGACCGGCCCGGGCCCCGGGCTCGTCGCTGTCGAGCCGCAGCTCCACCTCGACCGTGCAGGGTTTGCCGGGCAGCCGCTGGGTGAGCACGTTCGGCAGCTTGCGCAGATCGTGCGCGTCGGCCGAGCGGACGCAGGTCAGCCGGAGCCCGTCCCCGGAGTGCTGGGTGGCCCAGCCGTCGCCCGGGTTGGCGGTCCACTGCCACTGGCGGCCGTACCGTCCGCCGGGGAAGTCGTCGTCGGTGGCGGGCGCGGCGGGCGGCTGCGGCGGCAGGCCGGGCTTCTCGTGTACGGCGACGGGGGCGCCGTCGTCCCCGAGCACCGGCCAGCCGTCCGGGCCCCAGCGCATCGGCTGCAGGTGCACGACCCGGCCGTAGGGGCCGCGCTGCTGGAAGTGCAGGAACCAGTCCTCACCGGACGGGGTGCGCACCCAGCCGCCCTGGTGGGGGCCGTTGACGTCGGTCTCCTTCTGCTCCAGGACGATCCGCTCCTCGTACGGCCCGAAGAAGCCGCGCGAGCGGAATGCGCCCTGCCAGCCGGTCTCCACGCTCCCGGCGGGGGCGAGGATCCAGAACCAGCCGTCGTGCTTGTAGAGCTTGGGTCCTTCGAGGGTGAACCAGCCGGGTATGCGGTCGGCGTCGACGATCACCTTGCCCTCGTCGAGGAGTTCGGTGCCGTCGGGGCGCATCCGGTGCCCGGTGAGGCGGTTCTTGATGCCGGAGCGGGACTTGGCCCAGGCGTGGACCAGATAGGCCTCGCCGGTCTCCTCGTCCCACAGGGGGCAGGGGTCGATCAGGCCCTTGCCGGCCTTCAGCAGGTGCGGTCGGGTCCAGGGACCCCTGATCGCGGGGGCGTTGATCTGGAAGATGCCCTGGTCGGGGTCGCCCCAGAAGATCCAGAAGCGTTCGTCGTGGTACCGGAGGGACGGGGCCCAGACGCCGCAGTCGTGGCGGGGGGTGGCGAACTCCTCCGCCGGTTCCAGCCGTTCGAGCGCGTGGCCGACCAGGGTCCAGTTCACCAAGTCTCGGGAGTGCAGTAACGGCAGTCCGGGGACGCGGCCGAAGCTGGAGGCGGTGAGGTAGAAGTCGTCGCCGACGCGGATGACGTCCGGGTCGGACCAGTCGGCGTCGAGGACGGGGTTGCGGTAGGTCTCGGTGGTCACGGGCTCACCGCCTTGCGGACGAGGGCCGCGGCGGCGTCCCGGTCGAGGCGGCCGTCGGCGACGACGGTGACCACCCGGCGGACGACGGTCTCGCCGGGCGGGAGGGGCAGCCGCTCGCCGTACGCCAGGGAGGAGCCGACGCCCGGGTATTCCTCGGTGCGTACGAACCACGGGTCGCGGCGGGTCTGTTCGGTGGCGCCGGCGAAGACCAGCGTCCAGGTGCCGCCCCTGAGGGCGAGCCAGTCGGCGGGCCGGCCGTGGACCTGCCCCTCGCCCTCCGCCCCGGCCGAGAAGACCTCCGGTGCGGCGGCCTCCTTGCGGGCCCGCCAGAAGAAACCGCCGTAGGCCGCGCCCGGCCGTCCGTTGGTCGCGGGACTGCCGATCGACAGCGGGTCCTTGGTGACGTTGGTGAGGGAGAAGGTGAGGTCCAGCGCCCAGGCCTGGTCGGTGAGTTCGGTGGCCGCGACCGTGCGGCGCTCGCGCAGCAGCTCACCGCCCGCCGCGACCCAGCGCAGCTCCTCCACGAAGCCGTCCGGGTCGCGCAGCTGGAAGGCGACGTGCCGCTGGGAGCCGTGGTTGTCCAGCTCGGTCGGGCCCTGGTCGCGGACGTAGGTGCGCCCGCCCCAGAAGTTGAACCCCTCGACGTCGGGAACGGCGACACCGACGCCGAGGTGGTGTGCGTGGTCGGCGGGGGTCAGTTCGGTGACCGCCGTGCCGGCCAGGGTGGTGACGGGGTGCAGATACGGGCGCGGGGAGAGCCGCGCCGGCAGCTCGGGCCGGGTGACGTACCGGCCGACCGGGCGCCCGGCGACACGCAGCACCGCCGTGTCGTTGCTGCTGGTCATCTGGTGCTCACCTCTTTCGACAGGTGCTCCGCGGTCAGCGCCCAGGGGGCGCCCAGCTCGGAGTAGAGGGCGAGGGTGTCGGCGGCGGCCGCGACGAGCCCGTCGATGCCGGGCACCACCCGGCGGTTCTCGCCGGGGATCCGGTGCCAGGCGGTGTCCGGCAGCGGAGCCGGGTCGGGAGCGGTGCGGATGGCCTCCACGACCTTCATGAAGGCGCCGGTCTCGTCCGGCGGGACCAGCAGGTCGGCGCCGGTGGTGAGGTGCGCGACGAGGTTCTCCAGCAGGTCGGTGCGGCCGTGCTCGAACTCCTCCGGGCCGTGCCCCGCGCGCTGGAGCAGCACGCGGTCCTGCTTGTACCAGAAGGTGATGCGGCCGGTGCTGCCGTGCACCAGGACGTACGGTTCGTCCGCCCGCTCGGCGCACAGGGTCGCGGCGACGGTGACCGGGTGGCCCTGGAGGGTGCCGATCCGGACACAGGAGGTGTCGTCGGACTCGATGGCGTTGGCGCGCAGCAGCTCGGTCTCGATGCCGGTGACGTCCTCGGCGCGGGTGCTGCCGCCGAGGGCGAGTGCGGTGGCCACGGCGTGGGCGAGCGGGTTGGTCAGCGCCCCGTCGATCACGTCGACGCCGTCCATCCGCCGCTTGCCCGCCCAGGGCGCCCGCCGGAAGTAGTCCTCGTCGCGCACCCAGGCACCGGCCCCGCCGATCCCGGCCAGCCGGCCGATCGCCCCCTCGGCGATCAGCGCGCGGATGGCGGGCAGGGCGTGCGAGCCCAGCGACTGGAAGCCGATCTGGCAGACGACCCCGGCCGCGGCGACCCCGTCGGCCATCCGGCGGAACTCCGCGTACGAGGGGGCGGGCGGCTTCTCCAGCAGGAGGTGCACGCCCCGCTCGGCCGCCGTGAGCGCCAGGTCGGTGTGGGTCGGGATCGGTGTGCAGATCACGGCGATCCGGGCACCGGTGGAGTCCAGCAGGGCGCCGAAGGCGGCGGACTGCTCGGGGGTGCCCAGGCCGTCGAGTTCCGCCCCGGTCAGCGGCGTCAGTTCGCAGACGCCGGCCAGCCGGACGAGGCCCTGCTGCTGGAGGCGGCGGATGTTCTCGACGTGCCAGCGGCCGTGGCCCCGGGCGCCGGCGAGGACGACGGGCAGAGGTGTGTTCATGGAGTTGATCATGCGACCGGTCATGGGATCCTCCCCGCACCCGCGCCGCGGGCCACCGCCCGGTCGGCCTCGGCGGCGCTGTCGATCGGCCCGTGCAGGGCGGGCGTCCACCCGACGTCGCCGGTCAGGTCGCGCTCGCTGCCCGAGTTGTAGGCGTTGTAGATCGTGAGCAGGTCGACCGGAAAGCCGTTGAAGAGCGTGCCGCTCTGGTGCAGGGCGCTGCCGTTCCAGCTCTTGACCAGGTCGGCGACCTCGACGTGGCCGGGGGCGTGGAAGGCGTTGTTCTCGGCGTAGATCCTCGACTCGGTGGAGACGCCCAGGGAGTAGCGGTAGTCGTCGTCGGTGATCTCGTAGCGGTTGTTGTAGACGTGCACCTGGCCGAAGCGGACCCGCGGGGCGCGCTGGACGACCGACTCGAACGCGTTGTGGTGGAGGGTGACCCGGAGCTTGCCGCGGTCGCCGGTGGCGGTGTCGCCGTTGCCGATGAGCATCGCCTTGTCGTGGTCGGCGAACCGGCTCCAGGAGACGGTCACCAGGTCGGAGCCGTTCGTGATGTCCAGCAGTCCGTCGTGGCGCAGGTAGTTGCGGGCGAAGTACACGGGCTCCTTGGCGTCCGGGTGGCCCTTGTCGCTCAACGTCACGTGGTCGACCCACACATGGGTGGCGCCGGCCAGCCAGATGCCGTCGTACGCCGTCTTCCAGTCGCCGAGGCCACCGGTGTTGGGCTGCCAGACGGGGAAGCAGTCGTAGGCGTCGCGGATGTCGAGATTGCGGATGATCACGTTGTCCGCGTTCCGCACCTGGAGGCTCGCGCCCTTCAGGACGGCCGAGTCGCCGAGCCCGACGATGGTGGTGTGGGAGCCGACGGGCAGCACGACCCGCTCGGCCTGCCGGGCGGCGGAGGCCTGGCGGGCCTCCTCCTGCGGGCCGCTGGGCTTGGCGGCGCCCCAGGTGCGGGGGTCGTAGGCGGCGAGGTACTTCTTCAGGCCGTAGCCGCCGGTGGCGTAGTCGGAGCAGTCGAGCCGGTCGCCGTCGTCGTCGGTGTTGGCGTCGATGGTCCCGGCGATCCTGATGATCTTCGGGGTGTCGCTGCCGCCGTCGAGGGCGCGGACCAGTTGGGCCCGGTCGGTGACGGTGAAGACGTGGGCGTCGTCGGCCGCGGCCCCTCCGGTGGTGCCCGCCCCCTCGGAGGCCCAGCCGTCGTTCGCGGGCAGGGTGTCGCGGCCGATGTCCCGTGCCTCGGCGTGCGCGGGGACGCAGAGCACGCCCACCAGCCCTGCCGCGACGGCGAGTTGGCGCAGTCTCATCCCTTCACCGCCCCCGCGCTGAACCCGGTGATCAGCCACTTCTGGATGAAGGCGAACACGATCACGACCGGCACGGCCGCGATGATGCCGCCCGCGGCGAGGGCGCCCAGGTCGACGCTGTCCGCGCTCATCAGGGTGTTCAGGCCGACCGGGATGGTCTGCTTGTCCTGGTTGTTGAGGAACATCAGGGCGAACAGGAAGTGGTTCCAGGAGTGCACGAAGGCGAAGGAGCCGACGGCGATCAGACCCGGCCGCAGCAGCGGCAGCACCACGATCCGGAAGGCCGTCATGCGGTTGCAGCCGTCCACCCAGGCCGCCTCCTCCAGGGAGTACGGCACGTTCTTGATGAAGTTGCTGATCAGGATCATCGACAGCGGCAGCTGGAAGACCGTCTCGGCGAGGATGACACTGCCGAGGCTGTTGATCATCTGGAGTTCGGCGAAGATCTCGAACAGCGGGACCAGCAGCAGCGCGCCCGGCACGAACTGGGAGCACAGCAGGCCCAGCATGAACGCCCGCTTGATCTTGAAGTCGAACCGGGCGAGGGCGTAGCCGCCGGCCAGGGCGACGAGGGTCGTCATGACCAGGGTGGCGACGCCGACGAGCACGCTGTTGGCGAAGTAGGTGCCGAAGCTGCGCTCCGTCCAGACCTTCTCGAAGTGGTCGAAGGTCATCGGCCAGGGCACGAGCGAGGTCGAGCCGGACGGGCGCAGGGCGAACAGCAGGATCCAGTAGAAGGGGATGAGGGTGAAGACCAGGTAGATCCCCAGGGGCAGGTAGATCTGCCAGCGGGGCGCCTCGTCCCAGGCGCGCTTGCCCTTGGCGGGACGCGGCGGTTCGGGGGCCAGGGGCGCCGGGGCGGGCGCCGCCTTGGTGGCTTCCTTGACGCTCACTTGCTCTCGCCTCCGAACTTGCTCAGCCGCAGATAGACCATCGAGCAGAAGAGCAGGATCACGAACGCGACCGTGGTCAGGGCGGACGCGTAGCCGAAGTTGTGGGCGTCGACCGAGGTGTTGGCGATGTAGAGCGGGAGGGTCGTGGTCTCCCCCGCCGGGCCGCCGCCGGTCAGCGTGTAGAGCAGGTCGACGTTGTTGAACTCCCAGACGGCCCGCAGCAGCGTGGACAGGATGATGGCGTCCTTCAGGTGGGGCAGCGTGATGTGCCAGAACTGCTTGAGGCGGCTGGCCCCGTCGACCTCGGCGGCCTCGTAGAGGTCCTTCGAGACGGACTGCAGGTCGGCGAGGATGAGGATCGCGAAGAACGGCACCCCTCGCCACAGGTCGGCCACGATCGCCGCCGGGAAGACGGTGGAGGTGTCCGACAGCCAGCTGGTCCCGTAGGAGCCGATGCCGATGTCCGCGAGGTAACGGGTGATGCCCGTCTGGGAGTTGTAGAGCAGCACCCAGATCGCGGAGGTGAGCACGCCGGAGACGGCCCAGGGGGAGAAGACCATCGCACGTCCCAGGCCCCGGCCCACGAAGGTCTGGTTGACGATGAGGGCCAGCGCGAGACCGAACAGCAGCTGGAGGCCGACCTCGACGAAGACCCACTTGGCGCTGAAGACGAGGGTGTCCCAGAAGACCGGGTCCTCGGTGAAGGCGTGGACGAAGTTGTCGAAGCCCGCGTATCCGTTCCGCCACGGCTTGGTGGGGTTGTAGTTCTGCAGGCTGTAGTAGAAGACGCTGATGACCGGGTAGGCGATGAAGCCCAGCATCAGCAGGGCGGCCGGTGCGATCAGCAGGTACGGGAGCCTGCGCGGGGTGGCGGAGGCACGGCGCCGCCGAGGTGGCGCGGGCGGTTTCGCCACGGCTGCGGCTTGGGCCATGACTGTTCTCCGTTCTCAGTACGTCGTGGTACGTCATGCGTCGGTGCGTGCACGGGAAGCGCTTTCTCCCCGTGCAGGGTCGTGCCGGGTCGTGCTGAGGTACTCGGGTGGTGCTGCGGTATTCGGGTGGTGCGGTGGCTCAGCCCGCGTACGGGTCCTGCACCTTGCCCGTGCGGGCCAGGAACTCGAAGTCGCAGCCGGTGTCGGCCTGCGTGATCTGCTCGTTGTAGAGCGCGCCGTAGCCGCGCTCGTACCGGGCGGGCGGCGGCGTCCAGTCCGCCCGGCGCCGCTCCATTTCCCCGTCGTCGACGTGGAGATGGAGGGTGCGCGCCTCGACGTCGAGGGTGATGGAGTCGCCGGTGCGGACGAGGGCGAGCGGTCCGCCCACGTACGACTCGGGAGCGACGTGCAGCACACAGGCGCCGTAACTCGTGCCGCTCATCCGGGCGTCGGAGATGCGGACCATGTCCCGCACACCCTGCTTGAGCAGGTAGTCGGGCAGGGGCAGCATCCCGTACTCGGGCATGCCCGGGCCGCCCTTGGGGCCGGCGTTGCGCAGCACGAGCACGTGGTCGGGGGTGATGCCGAGCGCCGGGTCGTTGATGGTGCGCTGCATCGTCTTGTAGTCGTCGAAGACGACGGCGGGCCCGGTGTGCTTGAGCAGGTGCTGCTCGGCGGAGATGTGCTTGATGACGGCGCCGTCCGGGCAGAGGTTGCCGCGCAGCACGGCGACCCCGCCCTCCTTCGCGACCGGGTTGTCCCGGGTCCGGATGACGTCGTCGTTGTGGACCTGCGCGCCGGCGAGCTGCTCGCGCAGCGTGTCGTGCGAGACGGTCGGCCGGTCCAGGTGGAGCAGGTCCGTGATCCGGGAGAGGAACCCGGGCAGACCGCCCGCGAAATGGAAGTCCTCCATCAGGTACGTCTGTCCGCCGGGCCGCACGTTGGCCAGCACCGGGACCGTGCGGGCGATGCGGTCGAAGTCGTCGAGGGTGAGCCGGACGCCGGCCCGGCCCGCCATGGCGATCAGGTGGATCACGGCGTTGGTGGAGCCGCCGAGGCCGAGCACGGTCGTCACGGCGTCCTCGAAGGCCTCGGCGGTGAGGATGTCGCTCAGCTTCCGGTCCCGGTGGACCAGGTCGACGATCGTCATGCCCGCCTTGGCGGCCATCCGGTCGTGCCCGGAGTCGACGGCCGGGATGCTGGAGGCGCCCGGGACCGTGACACCGAGGGCCTCGGCGGCGGCGGTCAGGGTGGAGGCCGTGCCCATCGTCATGCAGTGGCCGGGCGAGCGGGCGAGGCCGCTCTCCAGCTCCTGCATCTCGCAGTCGCCGATGACCCCGGCCCGCTTGTCGTCCCAGTACTTCCACATGTCGGTGCCGGATCCGAGCACCTCGTTGCGCCAGTGGCCCGGCAGCATGGGCCCGGCCGGCACGAACACCGCCGGCAGGTCCGCGCTCGCCGCGCCCATGAGCAGGGCGGGCGTGGACTTGTCGCAGCCGCCCATCAGGACGGCCCCGTCGACCGGGTACGACCGCAGCAGCTCCTCGGTCTCCATGGCGAGCATGTTGCGGTAGAGCATGGGGGTCGGCTTCTGGAAGGTCTCGCTCAGAGTCGAGACCGGGAACTCCAGCGGGAAGCCGCCCGCCTGCCAGACACCGCGCTTGACCGCCTGGGCGCGATCCCGCAGGTGCACGTGGCAGGGGTTGATGTCCGACCACGTGTTGAGGATCGCGATGACGGGCTTGCCGAGGTGCTCCTCGGGCAGATAACCGAGCTGGCGGGTGCGGGCACGGTGGCTGAAGGTACGGAGCCCTTCGGTGCCGTACCACTGGTGGCTGCGCAGTTCCTCGGGGCGCTTGCGGTCGGTCATATCGACCACCCGGCGGCGATCGCGGCGACCTCGGCCCGCTCGCTCTCGGGCAGCTGCCTGCTCGGCGGGCGGACCTCGCGGCGGCACAGCCCGAGGGAGGCGAGGGCCTCCTTGACGACGGTGACGTTGTTGGCGGAGCCGCTGTCGGCGCGCAGTTCCTCGAAGCGGCGGATCTGCTCCCAGACCTTCATGGCGGCCGGGTAGTCGCCGGAGCGCAGCGCCTCGATCATGTTCAGGGAGACCGCCGGGGCGACGTTCACCAGCCCGGAGGTGAAGCCGGTGGCGCCCGCGGAGAAGTAGGAGGGGGCGTAGGGCTCGGCGAGCCCGGCGACCCACACGAACCGCTCCAGGCCCGCGTCCCGGGCGAAGGCCGCGAACCTGGCGGCGTCCGGGACGGCGTACTTCACGCCGATGACGTTCGGGCAGGCGTCGGCGAGTTCGGCGAGCCGGGCACCGGTCAACTGCGCGTTACGGATGTACGGGACGACGCCCAGCTCCGGCACGGCCTGAGCGATGGCCCGGTGGTAGTCGACCCAGCCGGCCTGGGAGACGTACGGGTGGACGGGCTGGTGGACCATCACCATCTGGGCGCCGAGCTCCCGGGCGTGCCGGGCGGAGGCGACGGCGGTCGGGACGTCGTGCCCGACACCGACCAGGATGACGGCCCGCTCCCCGGCCTCGTCGACCGTCAACTCCGTGACGAGGCGGCGCTCCTCGGGGGTCAGGGCGTAGAACTCGCCCGTGTTGCCGTTCGGGGTGAGGGTCGTGATGCCGCCGTCGAGCAGACGGCGCAGCAGGGCCCGGTAGGTGTCCTGCTCGACGGAGCCGTCCTCGGCGAACGGCGTCACCGGGATCGCCACCACGTCGGCCAGGGCCGC
The DNA here is from genome assembly GCF_030816955.1 of Streptomyces africanus. Taxonomy (NCBI): domain Bacteria; kingdom Bacillati; phylum Actinomycetota; class Actinomycetes; order Kitasatosporales; family Streptomycetaceae; genus Streptomyces; species Streptomyces africanus. The sequence goes on from NZ_JAUSYP010000001.1 coordinate 1,945,825, forward strand.
CCGCTGGGTCTCGAACGCCACGCTGCTCATTCCTGACCTTCCTGTTCCAGTTCCGCCTGGGGGAAAGCGCGCTGCACGAAGGACGCGATGTGGGAGTGCAGGGCGCGCGCCGCGCCGTCGGCGTCGCCGTCGAGGGCGAGCCGGAGGATCTCGCGGTGCTCGCCGGCCTCCCGCTCCCAGGAGGGCGAGGCGGCCCACGCGACGGCGGAGACGAGGGCGGCCTGGTCGCGGACCTCGTCGAGCATCCGGCCGAGCAGCGGGTTGCCGCACGGCAGGTACAGGGCGCGGTGGAACTCCCGGTTGGCCAGGGAGCGTTCGGCGGTGTCGGTGGCGGCGTCGGCCCTGGTCAGCGCAGTGCGGGCGGCCTCCAGGGAGGCCCCGCGGTGCACGGCCCGCTTCAGCGCCTCGGGCTCCAGCAGCAGCCGGACGTCGTAGACCTCGCGCGCCATGTCCGCGTCCACCATGCGCACCGTGACGCCCTTGTACTGGTTCATCACGACCAGCCCGGTCCCGGCGAGGGTCTTGAGCGCCTCGCGCACCGGGGTCTTCGACACCCCGAACTGCGCGGCGAGCTCGGTCTCGACCAGCGCCTGGCCGGGCGTCAGCTGCCCGGTGAGGATGCGGTGTTTGATCCCCTCCAGCACGTACTGCGTGCGGGAGGGGATCGGCGTGGGCACAGAGGTCATGCGCGCCTCTCGGATCTCGCGTCCCCGGGGGGGATCGCGTATCGGATCTCGCGTATCGCGTCTCATATATGACGTACGAAGTACGACGCGATGACGGTAGGAGGGCGCGTTTGTTTCGTCAATGCTTCTGACAAAGAAGATGCGGTGCTGTTCACACGCTCCTGGTGAGGCCAGGGTGCGCGGTGGCGGTCGGTCCGCCGAAGGCGGAGGCGGCTCGTGCGGTCGCCTCCTCGGGGGTGAGCGTGGGCCCGACGTGCGTGACGAGCAACTCCCGCACGCCCGCCCGGCGGGCGGTGGTGCCGGCGTCCTCGGGGGTGAGATGGACCTGTTCGCCTTCGCGATGCTCGTCGATGTCGGCCTCGCAGAGGAACAGGTCGGCTTCTCCGGCGAGTTCGGTCAGGGCCGGGCAGGGGCCGCTGTCGCCAGAGTAGGCGAGAACCCGCCCGCCGGCCTCGGCACGCAGGCCGTACGCCTCGACATCGTGATCGACGGCCCGGGCCCCGAGGACCAGATCACCGTGCTGTGCCCGGTGGCCGTCGTGCAGGGTCCGGAAGTCCAGGATGCCCTTCAGGAAGCCCGCGTCGGGCCGCCCGAAGAACCCGGCGAGACGCTGCGCGCACCCCACCGGGGCGTACACCGGTACGGGTTCGGGCGGGGTGAGCCCGCCGTACGCCAGGCCGTACACCGCGGACAGCAGGTCGGCACAGTGGTCGGCGTGCAGGTGCGAGATCCACACAGCGGTGAGCCGCGCCGGATCGGTGTGCCGCTGCAACTCGGCGAAGGTCCCGGGCCCCGCGTCCACCCACACCTCGGCACCCCCGCCGCGGAGCAGGTAGCCGGAGCAGGGACGGTCGGGCCGCGGGTGCGGGGAGGCCGTCCCGAGGACGGTGAGGGTGAGGGTCATCCGGGGAGCCTATGTGCCGCCTCGCGATACCCGCCGCCTGATGTGCCCGGCATACGGAACGGCGAGCCCCGCAGCCGTGCGACGAAGAACTCGGCGCCCCGGCGTGCCGCAGCCACCCGCGGCACAGGACGCCTCCACGATCCGTCCGCCCAGCCGCACCCCCAGCCGACGGCCACCCACGACCCGCCCCGCAGACACGCCACCAACACCCACCGCCACCCGCGGCACAAGACGCCTCCACGATCCGTCCGCCCAGCCGCACCCCCAGCCGACGGCCACCCACAACCCGCCCCGCAGACACGCCACCAACACCCACCGCCACCCGCGGCACAAGACGCCTCCACGATCCGTCCGCCCAGCCGCACCCCCAGCCGACGGCCACCCACAACCCGCCCCGCAGACACGCCACCAACGCCCTCGGCCGGTCGTTTCCCGTGGCGCGTCCCTCGCCACGGGATACTCCCCGAGCAGCCGAAACCCCCCGGCAGGCCCACAGCCACCTGCCGCCGCCTCGCCGGTGCCCGGCCCTGCGTCCTCAGGACCGTCGCGTCCACCCCGGATCCCGCCCGCTCAGCCCCACCGCCCGGTCCAGCAGGGGCGCGTCCGGCCGGACGGGGACGACGGGGCCGAAGATCTCGCCCCGGCTGGGATCGTCGACCGACGCGGCGAGGAAGTCGTGGCAGACCCGGAGCGCGGCCGGGTCGGGGATGTACGCCTGGCCGGTCGCGCGGGCCAGGTCCCAGCCGTGGATCACCAGCTCGTCGGTGGCGACGAGCCCCGCGATCTCGCCGGGCAGGTCCACGCCGCCGGCCCGGGTCATGCCGGTCCACGCGGCCGGGTCGCGCCAGGCCTCGGCCAGTTCGGCGAGGACCTTGGGCAGCTCCTCGCGCCAGCCGGGCCCGAGGTCCGGGAGGGCGGAGTCCGGGCTGGTGTCGGTCGTGACGCCCAGGTCCTTGCGGCCGGCGTCGCGGAAGGCGACGGTCAGCCCGACCAGGTGGCCCAGCAGGTTGCGCACCGCGTACTCCGGGCAGGGCGTCGGGCCCGCCAGTTGCTCGTCGGTGACGCCTTCGGCCAGGCGCGCCAGGACCGTCGTCTGCGGTCCGAGGTCGAGGGTCGAGGTGGTGTCGGTCATCCGCTGTGCCTCCTGGTTTCGTTCCTGGGAGGTAGACCGACGGCGACCGCGGAACTCATCGCCCGGCCGCCCGTTTTCTACGGCACCTTCCCGATCCCTGCTCGCGGGCCTTAGAGCCACGATGACCAGGCATGACGAACAGAACGACCTGGCCCGTGGTGCGTGTCCTGCGCGACCGCGACGCGGGGCTCTGCCTCTCCGGCGTGGTGGTCTCCGGCTTCGGCACCTCGGCGCTGTGGCTGGCGTCCGGCGTGTGGGTCAAGGACCTCACCGGCTCGGACGGCCTGGCCGCGCTGTGCATGCTCGCCATGTGGCTGCCGGCCCTGGCCGGACCGCTGCTGGGCACACTCGCCGACCGGGGCCGCCGCAAACCCCTGCTGATCGGCGTGAACCTGCTCCTGGGAACCCTCCTGCTCGCCCTCCTGAGCGTCGACGCCCCGGGTGATCTGTGGCTGCTGTACGCGGTGCTGTTCGTGTACGGCGCGGCGGGCGTCGTCCACGACGCGGCCGAGTCGGCGCTCGTGGCGGCCGCCGTCGACCCGTCCCTGCTCGGCGACTTCAACGGCCTGCGCATGACGGCCACCGAGGGCATGAAGCTCCTGGCGCCGCTGGCGGGCGCGGGCCTGTACGCGGCGTACGGCGGCGCGAGCGTCGCCCTCCTGGACGCGGCGACGTTCGTCCTGGCCACGGGCCTGTACGCGCTGCTGCGGGTGCGGGAGGAGAAGCCCGCGCCGCCCACGGGCAGCCGCCGGGAGCGGACCGCCGAGGGCGCCCGCCATTTGTGGGCGCACCCCGTACTGCGCACCCTGGTCCTGGCGGGCGGCGCCACCATGCTGTTCGCCGGCCTGAACGGGGCGATGGCCTACGCCGTCGTCGACGACCTGGGGCACTCCCCCGCCTACGCCGGTGTGCTGTACGCCGTGCAGGGCGCCGGGTCGGTCACGGTCGGCCTGCTCTCCGGCACCGCTCTGCGCCGTCTGGGCGAGCGGCGCTTCGCGGCGTACGGCATCGCCCTGCTGGCCGTCGCGGTGGCCCTGCGGGCGGTGCCGTCCGACCCGCTCGCGCTGGTGTGCAGCGCGGCGATCGGGGCGGGACTGCCCGCGGTGCTGATCGCCGCGCTGACGTCCGTGCAGCGCGAGACGCCGGGGCCGCTGCTGGGCCGGGTCACCGCCACCGCCAACACGCTGGTATACACACCGAACGTGGCCGGACTGGCCACCGGGGCCGCCCTCGTCGAGCTGGTGAGCCACCGGCTGGTGCTGGTGACCCTGGGCGTGGCCCTGCTGGTGACGGCGGCCCCGCTGTTTCAGCGCCCGGCGAGAGCGGAGCGGACCGTCTCCAGGTCGTCGTCGGACGCCAACCCGGCGTGATACAGCCGCAGTTCGGTGGCGCCGAGCCGCCGGGCCTCGGCCGCGTCGGCGGCGAGGGTGCCGGGGCTGCCGCCCATGCCGGAGACCACGGTGAAGTTGGCGGCGATGACCGCGCCCGCCTTGTCCTGCCGGGCGAACGGCGTCAGGGTGCCGGTGCCGCCCGCGCAGGGCACGACCACACCGTCCGCGACGGACAGGATGTGGGCCGGGTCGACGCCCGGGTTCGCACCGACGTGGTAGGACACCGGGTCCGCGTGCAGCAGCACCTGGAAGCCGTCGGGCGCGGCCGCCCGGACCGCCGTCACGGCCTCCTCCTGGAGCGTGCGGGCGGTTTCGTCCCGGTACGCGCGCGTGGTGTTCGCCGGCGTCTCACCGAGGAGCTTCTCGATGCCCGCCCAGTCTCCGTCGGAGGGCGTCACCCCCTGCCACACCGGCTCCAGCGCGGTCCGTACGGCGGCGGCCAGCTCGTCGGCGTCCAGGCCGTGCCGGCCGTAGCCCTCCCGGCAGGACGGGCAGAAGCACAGCGCCATCAGGTACTGCCCGGCGTCGCCGAGGCCGACGCCGCCGGTCTTGTCGTGGGCGTGCAGATGCTGGAGGCCGTACCAGCCGAGGGACTCCAGCTCGGTGCCGCGCGCCCCGGGCCGTACGGCCGCCTCCGCCGCCAGGCCGGTCAGGTACGCGCGCGTGGCGGGCTGCGCGATGCACGGCGCCCAGGGGTAGCGGTCGCCGTAGGCGTTGACGACCGAGGTGCCCGGGTGCTCGGCGCCCAGGCGGGAGTTGTGCGCGAGGACGACCCAGGTGTGCACCTCCAGGCCGGCGTCCGTGAGCGCGGCGGCGGCCTCGCCGAAGGCGTCCCCGGGGGCCCAGTCACCGGCCGGGTAGGGGCGCAGCTCCCGCCCGTCCCAGCGGTCGCCCGCCGGGTACAGCACGGCGGCGTGTTCGGCGGTGACGATGCGGTGGCGCGGGTGGCGGGGGGTGAGCGCGCGCGTGGAGTGGTAGGCGGCGGCGAGCGTCACCTGCTCCACGCCGAGCGCCGCGATCCGCGCGGGCGCCTCCGGGTCCCCGTTGACGTCCCAGGGGTAGACGAATGCCGACGCCTTCACTTGGCCTCCTCAAGCAGCGCGTAGCCGCGCTCGATCACTTCGGCGAGCTGCTTGACATGATCCCCGGTCGGCTCGTGCAGCGGGGGCCGCACCTCCCCCACGTCCAGTCCGCGCAGCCGGACGCCGGCCTTGACGAGGGCGACGGCGTAGCCGCGGCCCTGGGCGCGCAGCTCGACGAAGGGGCGGTAGAAGCCGTCCAGCAGCTTCTCCACCACGCTGTCGTCGCCGTTGCGGAGCGCCTGGTGGAAGGCGAGGGCGATCTCGGGCGCGAAGCAGAACACGGCGGACGAGTAGAGCGTGACGCCGAGGGCCCGGTAGGCGAGCTGGGTCTGTTCGGCGGTCGGCAGGCCGTTGAAGTAGAGGAAGTCGCCGGGGACCTCGGAGCGCACGGCGCTGACGACGCGCTGCATGAGGTCGAGGTCGCCGAGCCCGTCCTTGAGGCCGATGATCCCGTCCGTGCGGGCGAGTTCGACGACGGTCTCCGGCGTGAAGACGGCGTTGTCGCGCTGGTAGACGATGACCGGCAGGGCGGTCGCGGCGGCGAGCTCGCGGTAGTGCCGCAGCAGGCCCTCCTGCCCGGCGACGACGAGGTACGGCGGCATGGCGAGCAGTCCGTCCGCCCCGGCCGCCTCGGCGAGCCGGGCATAGCGGATGGCGAGTGCCGTGCCGTACCCGGCGCCCGCGACGACCGGCACGCGCCCCTCGGCCGCCTCGACGGCCACCCGTACGCAGGCCTCGAACTCCTCGGGCGTGAGCGCGTGGAACTCGCCGGTGCCGCAGCAGGCGAACACGGCGGCGGCTCCGGCCTCGACCCCGCGGCGCACGTGCGTGCGGTAGGTGTCGAGGTCCACCGAGCCGTCGGGGCCGTAGGCGGTGACCGGGAAGAACAGCGGTCCGCTGGGGATGTTGAGTCGGGCGGCGAGAGGGGCTGACGTCACGAGCTCTCCCGGTTCCATATTCATGATTGCCGTCTATATTTCTGAACGCCCCCACGCTAAAGCGCCGCCTCGGCGCCGGTCAAGCGCGCGAACCCGCCACGCACCAGCGGATTCGCTCTTTCCGCGGCATACTTGACGGGTTCCGCTCCAGATCCTTAGCGTGTCCACGCATATGAATGCCGTGCACTCATCTGCACGGTGGGAGATTCAAGGAGACCGAGGATGCCCGCTCCCCGCACCGTCCTGCTCACCGGCGCCGCCGGCGGCCTCGGCACCCTGATGCGGGACCTGCTCCCGGACTACGGCTACGAGCTGCGTCTGCTCGACCTGCGCCCGATCGAGGGCGCGCCGGACGCGATCGTCGCCGATCTGGCCGACCAGGACGCCGTGCGCGAGGCCGTCCGCGGCGTCGACGCGATCATCCACCTCGCGGGCATCTCCCTGGAAGCCCCGTTCGAGAAGATCCTCAAGGCGAACATCGAGGGCACCTACCACCTCTACGAGGCCGCCCGCGAGGAGGGCGTCGGCCGGATCGTCTTCGCCTCCTCCAACCACGCCGTCGGCTACACCCCGCGCCCCCAGGGCGACGACCCCCTGATCCCGGTCGACACCCCCCGCCGCCCGGACACCTTCTACGGCCTGTCCAAGTGCTTCGGCGAGGACCTCGCACAGCTCTACTGGGACAAGCACGGCCTGGAGACGGTCTCGGTGCGGATCGGCTCCTGCTTCCCCGAGCCGACCAGCGTGCGCATGCTCTCGGTGTGGATGAGCCCCGCCGACGGCGCCCGCCTCTTCCACGCGGCCCTGACCGCAGAGCATGTCGGCCACACCGTCGTCCACGGCTCGTCCGCCAACACCCGGCTGTGGTGGGACCTGACCACCGCCCGGGCGCTCGGCTACGAGCCGCGGGACGACTCCGAGCCGTGGGCCGAGAAGCTCATCGCCGAGCAGGGCGAGCTGGACCCGGCGAACGAGGCGCATGCCTACCTGGGCGGCCACTTCGTGACGGACCCGCCGATCTGGCCGTACTGACCGGAAAGAGTCGTCGCGAGAGGGCGGGCGGGCAGAGAACGGGCCCGCCCGCTCGGGCATCCGGGCACGGCCCGGATGCGGTCGGGCAGCGCCCTCAGGGGCGCGGGGAACCGCGGGACCAGCCACAACGCACCCGCGGACGGCCACGATCCCCCTCCGGTACGCGACGCATGTCCGGGACCGAACGGGCACACACGGGCACGAACACTTCCGCAGCAGACCTGGTCGCCGTGGAGCACCCGCTGTAGAACTTCCCCCATGGCCCGACCGAGGGTCCGAACGGGCAGCACAGCAGGAAGGCGGGTGACGGCCATGACCAGAACCGCGGAGGAACGCCAGCGCGAGATCGTGCTGGCCGCACGGCGCGCCGGCTCGGTCGACGTCACCGCCCTCGCCGCCGACCTGGGCGTGGCCAAGGAGACGGTCCGGCGGGACCTGCGCGTCCTGGAGGACCACGGCCTGCTCCGCCGCACCCATGGCGGCGCCTACCCGGTGGAGAGCGCCGGCTTCGAGACGACGCTCGCCTTCCGCGCCACCAGCCACGTCCCCGAGAAGCGCCGCATCGCGACCGCCGCCGCGGACCTGCTCGGCGACGCCGAGACCGTCTTCGTCGACGAGGGCTTCACCCCGCAGCTCATCGCCGAGGCACTCCCCCGGGACCGGCCGCTGACCGTGGTCACCGCGTCCCTCCCGGTCGCCGGCGCCCTCGCCGGGACCGACACCGTGTCCGTCCTGCTGCTCGGCGGCCGGGTCCGCTCCGGCACCCTCGCCACCGTCGACCACTGGACGACCAAGATGCTGGCCGGTTTCGTCGTGGACCTGGCGTACATCGGCGCCAACGGCATCTCCCGCGAACACGGCCTCACCACCCCCGACCCGGCCGTCAGCGAGGTCAAGACCCAGGCGATCCGGGCCGCCCGCCGCACGGTCTTCGCGGGCGTGCACACCAAGTTCGGAGCGGTCAGCTTCTGCCGGTTCGCCGAGGTCGGCGCGCTGGAGACGATCGTAACGAGCACCCTGCTGCCCGCGGCCGAGGCCCACCGCTACTCACTGCTCGGACCGCAGGTCATCCGGGTCTGACCGCCGCCACCCACGACTCCTTCACCCCTTGTCCCCACAGGGCACCTTCACGCCCTGCGATACCCCTTATCTCCCCATACCTCCAGGAGCGATCCATGCGAACCCAGAGCCGACGACGGCCACCGCGAGCCACGCTCGCCATGGCCGCCGCAGGGACGCTGCTCGCCCCGCTGCTCTCCGGCTGCTGGGTCGGCGCGGGCGGGGCCGGATCCGGCGGCGACGCCATCAACGTCCTGATGGTCAACAACCCCCAGATGGTCGAGCTGCAGAAGCTCACCCGCGCCCACTTCACCCGAGAGACCGGCATCAAGGTCAACTTCACCGTCCTGCCCGAGAACGACGTCCGCGACAAGATCAGCCAGGACTTCGCCAACCAGGCCGGCCAGTACGACGTCGCCACGCTGTCCAACTACGAGATACCGATCTACGCCCGCAACGGCTGGCTGCACGAGATGAACGGCTATGTGGCCAAGGACCCGGCCTACGACGAGCAGGACGTCCTGAAGCCGATGCGCCAGTCCCTCACCGGCGACGACGGCAAGCTCTACGGCCAGCCCTTCTACGGCGAGTCGTCGTTCCTGATGTACCGCAAGGACGTGTTCGAGAAGAAGGGCCTGACGATGCCCGCGCACCCCACCTGGCAGCAGGTGGCGGACCTCGCGGCCAAGGCGGACGGCGCCGAACCGGGCATGAAGGGCATCTGCCTGCGCGGCCTGCCCGGCTGGGGCGAGGTGATGGCCCCCCTCACCACCGTCGTGAACACCTTCGGCGGCACCTGGTTCGACAAGAACTGGAAGGCGCGGCTCGACTCCCCCGCCTTCGAGAAGGCGACGAAGTTCTACGTCGACCTGGTCCGCGAGCACGGCGAGTCCGGCGCCGCCCAGTCCGGCTTCGCCGAGTGCCTGAACAACATGACCCAGGGCAAGGTCGCCATGTGGTACGACGCCACCTCCGCGGCCGGATCCCTGGAGGCGGCGAACTCGCCGGTCAAGGGCAAGCTCGGCTACGCCCCCGCCCCCGTCGAGCAGACGAAGTCCTCCGGCTGGCTCTACACCTGGGCCTGGGGCATCCAGAAGGCCTCCCGCAACTCCGACGACGCCTGGAAGTTCGTCTCCTGGGCGTCCGGCAAGAAGTACGAGCAGCTGGTCGGCGACCAGATCGGCTGGTCCAACGTGCCGGCCGGCAAGCGGGCGTCGACGTACGCCAACGCCGACTACCGCAAGGAGGCCGCCGCCTTCCAGGAGATGACCAAGCAGGCCATCGAGGGGGCCCGGCCCAATGATCCCGGCGTGCAGCCGCGGCCCGCGCCCGGCATCCAGTTCGTCGGCATCCCCGAGTTCACCGACCTCGGCACCAAGGTCTCGCAGGAGATCAGCGCGGCCATCGCCGGACGCCAGTCCGTCGAGTCGGCCCTGAAGAAGTCGCAGGCGCTCGCCGAGAAGATCTCAGAGGAGTACGAGGGACGATGACCGCCACGACAACGGCCCCCCTGGCCGCTCCCGAGACACGCACCCCGGTCCGCCGGCCCTCCGCCCGCCTGCGGGCCTGGGCCACCCGCGCCCCGCTGCTCCCGGCCCTGATCTTCATGATCGTCGTCACCCAGCTGCCCTTCGTGGCCACGCTGGTGATCTCCTTCTTCGACTGGAACGCCCTCTATCCCGACGCCCGCCGCTTCACGGGCCTCGGCAACTACCAGGAGGTCCTCACCGACGCGGACCTGCGCCAGTCGGTGTGGACGACCGTCCTGCTGACGGTGGCGGTGGTCCTGGCCAGCCTGGTGCTGGGACTCGTCCTCGCCCTGCTCCTGGACCGGAGGTTCCGCGGCCGGGGCATCGTACGGACGCTGCTGATCGCCCCGTTCCTGGTGGTCCCCGTGGCGGCGGCCCTGCTCTGGAAGCATGTGCTCTACAACCCCGAATACGGCCTGTTCAACGGGTTGTTGCACTATGTGGGCGGCCCACAGCCCGACTGGATCTCCCACACTCCGCTGCTCGCGGTCGAGGCGTCGCTCGTCTGGCAGTGGACGCCGTTCATGATGCTGATCCTGCTGGCCGGTCTGCAGAGCCGCGACCACGAGCAGATCGAGGCGGCCCGGGTCGACGGCGCGAGCGACTGGCAGATCTTCGTCCACCTGACGCTCCCGCATCTGCGCCGCTACCTCGAACTGGGCGCCCTGCTGGGCTCGATCTACATCGTCCAGAACTTCGACGCGGTCTTCACGATCACGTCCGGCGGCCTGGGCACCGCCAACCTCCCCTACACCGTCTACCAGAGCTTCTACCAGGCCCATGAGAACGGCCTCGCCTCGGCCGCGGGCGTCCTGGTGGTCATCGGCTCGATCGTCATCGCGACCTTCGCCCTGCGCGTGGTGTCGTCCCTGTTCCGCGAGGAGGTGTCCCGCGCATGAGCACGAACGCCCTGCGTGTCCGTCGTGTCCGTGGCAAAGGTGCGGGCTTTGGCCTGCTGGCCTGGCTGCTCGGCATCGCGTTCTTCCTGCCCATCGCGTGGATGGCGCTGACGTCCTTCCACTCCGAGCAGGACGCGGCGACCAACCCGCCGTCCTTCGCCGCCGCCCTGACCCTGGACGGCTACCGCGAGTTCTTCGGCGCGGGCGGCGGCGCGAGCCCCTGGCCGGCTCTGATCAACTCCACGGTCGCGTCCCTCGCCTCGACCCTGCTGGTCCTGCTGCTGGCCTTCCCGGCGGCGTACGCGCTGTCGATCAACCGCGTCCGCAAATGGACGGACGTGCTGTTCTTCTTCCTCTCCACGAAGATGCTGCCGGCCGTCGCGGGCCTGCTCCCGATCTACCTCTTCGCCAAGAACGCCGGGATGCTCGACAACATCTGGCTGCTGGTCATCCTCTACACCTCCATGAACCTGCCGATCGCGGTGTGGATGATGCAGTCGTTCCTCGCCGAGATCCCGGTCGCGGTGATCGAGGCGGCGAAGGTGGACGGAGCCCGGCTGCCCACGATCCTCGCGCGCGTGGTCGCCCCGATCTCCCTCCCCGGTATCGCCGCCACCGCCCTGATCTGCTTCATCTTCAGCTGGAACGAGCTGCTGTTCGCCCGGGTGCTCACGGGCGTGGTCGCCGAGACCGCCCCCGTTTTCCTGACCGGCTTCATCACCAGCCAGGGCCTGTTCCTGGCGAAGGTGTGCGCCGCGTCGCTCGTCATCTCCCTGCCGGTGCTCGCCGCGGGGTTCGCCGCCCAGGACAAGCTGGTCCAGGGCCTGTCGTTGGGAGCCGTCAAATGAAGGCCGCCGTCATCGAGTCCGTGGGCAAGGCCGTCGTCGCCGAGGTCCCGGACCCGACGCCAGGGCCGCGCGAGGTCGTCGTCGAGGTCGCGGCCTGCGGGCTGTGCGGCACGGACCTGCACATCCTCCAGGGCGAGTTCGCCCCCAAGCTGCCGATCGTGCCCGGGCACGAGTTCGCGGGCGAGGTGGTCGGGGTCGGCACCCAGGTCACCGAGGTGTCGGTGGGCGACCGGGTCGCGGTCGACCCGTCGCTGTACTGCTTCGAGTGCCGCTACTGCCGTACTGGCCACAACAACCTCTGCGAACGCTGGGCGGCGATCGGCGTCACGACGGCCGGAGGCGCGGCGAAGTACGCGCTCGCCCCGGTGGCGAACTGCGTGAAGCTCCCCGAGCACGTCCGCACGCAGGACGCGGCCCTCGTGGAGCCGCTGTCCTGCGCGGTACGCGGCTACGACGTGCTCCGCTCCCGCCTCGGCGCGCACGTCCTGATCTACGGCTCCGGCACGATGGGCCTGATGATGCTGGAACTGGCCAAGCGCACGGGCGCGGCGAGCGTGGACGTCGTCGACGTGAACCCGGCCCGCCTGGAGACGGCCCGCCGCCTCGGCGTCTCGGCGTCGGCGGCGAGCCCGGACGAACTGGACCGCCCGCAGGGCTGGGACCTGGTCGTCGACGCAACGGGCAACGCGGCGGCGATCCAGGACGGTCTGGACCGGGTGGCGAAGGCCGGCACGTTCCTCCAGTTCGGCGTGGCCGACTACGCGACGCGCGTGACGATCGACCCGTACCGCATCTACAACCAGGAGATCACCATCACCGGTTCGATGGCGGTGCTGCACAGCTTCGAGCGCGCGGCCGAGCTGTTCGCGGGCGGGGTTCTCGACCCCGATGTCTTCATCAGCGACCGGATCCCGCTGGAGCGGTACCCGCAGGCGCTGGAGCAGTTCGCGTCCGGGGTCGGCCGCAAGATCGTGGTCGTGCCGTAGGACCTCTCGTCCGGGGGCAGGCGAAATCCGCTGGGGCGCCTGCCCCCACCCCCCGTACGCTCCCGGCATGCCACGACCCCACGGATTCGCTTACGAGCAGCACGCGGGCGGAACCGTCCGCATCACCCACCACGGCCGCCCCGCCACCACGCTGAACGGCCCCCGGGCCGACCAGTTCCTCGCCGAGGTCGAGGCCTCCGACCCTCAGCTCGTCATGGCCCGCTGGACCGGAAACTACAAGCGGGGCAACGAACGCACCGCCCGCGATCATCCGCGCAACCGCCGCTGACCCGATTGGCCGCGAGGTAAGGGAACGGCAAAACCACCTCGCTCGTTCACGGGTCATGACAGCTATGACCCCCGGCTCGAACATCCCCCTGTCCGCCGCCCGCGTGACGGTGGACGTCGCCGCCCCGGTGCGGCTCGACGTATCGGGCCTGCTGCTCACCGCCGACGGCAAGGTGCGCTCCGACGACGACTTCATCTTCTACAACCAGCCTTCGGGCCCGGGCGTGACGTACCGCTCGGGCGGCGGCGCCACGCCCGACGCGATCGTGGTCGACACGACGGCCGTACCCCCCGGCATCGAGAAGATCGTCGTCACGGCCAGCCCCGACGCCGCGGGCCAGACCTTCCGGGGCATCGAACCGACGGCCACGATCCGCAACGCGGACGACAGCTCCGTGCTGGCGTCCTTCACGCCCCCGCAGCTCGGTGACGAGACGGCCCTGGTGATCGTGGAGATTTACCTGCGCAACGGCCAGTGGAAGGCCCGGGCCGTCGGCCAGGGATACGCCAACGGCCTCGCGGGCATCGCCACGGACTTCGGAGTCACGGTGGAGGAGCCGGCCGCGGCAGCCCCGGCCCAGCCGGTGATCCCGCCGCCGGCCCCGGCGCAGCCGCCCGTGGCTCCCCCGGCCCCGCCCGTCACCACGCCCGCGGCGCCCCCGGCCCCGGCCACGCCGCCGCCGCCCGCGCCCGGCGCCGGGAAGATCAACCTCGACAAGGGCCGCGTCAGCCTCCAGAAGAACCAGACCGTCTCCCTGGTCAAGGGCGGCCGCCCGCTGCTGTCCCAGGTCAAGATGGGCCTCGGCTGGGAGCCGGCGTACCGGGGCAAGGACATCGACCTCGACGCCTCAGTCATCGCCTACGGCCCGCAGCGCAACCACATCGACAGCTGCTACTTCGGCAAGCTGTCCATCGTCGGCGGCGCGATCAAGCACTCCGGCGACAACCTCACGGGTGAGGGCGGCGGTGACGACGAGGTGATCGTGGTCGACCTCGGCCGCCTCCCGCAGGAGGTCACCGGCCTGGTCTTCACGGTCAACTCCTTCTCCGGCCAGAAGTTCACGGAGGTCGCCAAGGCCTACTGCCGCCTCCTGGACGCCACGACCGGCGAGGAACTGGTCCGCTTCGACCTCACCAGCGCCGAGCCGCAGACCGGCGTGATGATGGCCAAGCTGATCCGCCAGTTCTCCGGCGAGTGGGAGATGACGGCGCTCGGTGACTTCGTCAAGTCCCGCACGGTCAGGGGAATGGTGAAGCCGGCGGCCCAGTCCCTGTAACGGCCCCACGCGACGAAGCGACGCCCCCGGCCCGGGCACACCCCCACGAGCCGGACTGCCGGGGGCACGCGACACCGTCCGGCCACGCCGGCGTGGCCCGTCCCTCACCCGCCCCGCGGCCGCAGGCCCTCCGTCAGCAGGGTCAGACAGCGGCGGATGTGGCCGCCCTCCTCGTCCGCCAGCTCCGCCGCCGCCGAGACGCCGTGCGCCAATCGCAGGACGTCGATCGGCTCGACGTCCCGCCGGAGCGTGCCCTCTTCCTGCGCAGCCCGGACGAGGCGCCCCGCCGCGCTCTTCACCGCGTCGCCGCAGGCCGTGGCCACGGTCGAGCCGTTCTGTGTGACGGTCGGACCCAGCAGGGCCCGCAGGCCGCGCATCCGGATCATCCCGGCGCCGAGTTCGTACAGCCACTCCACCAGCGCCTCGCCCGGCGCCAGCGCGGCCGCGAGGGCGTCGGCCCGGGCCGCGATCGCCTCGATACGGTCGAGGTACGCGGCCTCCAGCAGCGCGCGCCGGGTCGGGAAATGCCGGTACAGCGTGCCGGAGCCGACCCCGGCCCGCTTGGCGATGTCGTCGAGCGACGCGCCCTCCCCGTGCTCGGCGAAGGCCTCCACGGCCACCTTCAGCAACCGCTCGTAGTTACGCCGAGCATCCGCCCGCATGGGCCTGACCTGCGCCATGCAGCCACTCCTCACGAACCGGGGACTCACGAACCGGGGACCCCCTCCGCACCTTATCGACAAGAGTCGGCGGGCCGAGGTCCGTACCCCCGCCGCCTCACATCTTCATCGCCCCCGCCGCCAGGTCCCGCAGGAAGTGCCGCGCCCCGATCAGGAATACGACGATCAGCGGGACGACACTCATCAGCGCGCCCGCCATCACCAGCGAATAGTCGGTGTTGTAGAGGACGTTGAGATTCGCCAGGGCGACCTGGAGGGTGACCCTGTCGGGGTCGATCATGACGACCAGGGGCCAGATGTAGTCGTTCCAGAGGCCGATGAACGTGAAGATGCCGAGAAAGGCGAGAGCCGGCCGGAACAGCGGCAGGGCGACCGTCCAGTAGAGGCGGAAGAAGCCGGCGCCGTCGATCCGCCCGGCGTCCAGCAGCTCGTCCGGCAGCGAGTTCTGCGCGTACTGACGCATCCAGAAGATACCGAAGGCGTTCGCCGCGCCGGGAATGATCAGCGCCTTCAGGGATCCGGCCCAGCCGAACGCGGCCATGGTCACGAACTGCGGCACCAGGGAGAGCTGCGCGGGGATCATGTACGTCACCAGCAGCATGCCGAAGAGGAACCTCTTCGCGGGGAACTCGTACTTGGCGAAGGCGAACGCGGCCAGTGAGTCGAAGAACAGCACCAGCACGGTCCCGAGCACGGCGACGACGACGGTGTTGAACAGCGAGCCGAAGAAGTCGACGGTGTCGAGCACCCGCCCCATGTTGTCCAGCAGATGCGGCCCCGGCACCAGCTTGGGCGGGTAGCGGTAGATGTCCTGCGTGGTGCCGGAGGCCAGCACCACCAGCCAGTAGAAGGGGAACAGCGAGACCAGCACACCGAGCACCAGCACCGCCCGCACGCACGTGCGACTGAGCCTGCTGCCGGAGCCGATGGCCAGGCCCGCGCTCCCGGTCGACCTCTGTTCAACGGCCATTGCGTGCCCCCTTGCGGCGCAGCAGTCCGGCGATGCCGGGCCGGCGGTCGTCGTCCGAGCCGGCGACCAGACGCCAGTTGACGACGGTGAAGACCGCGATGATCGCGAAGAGGACCCAGCCCATGGCGGCGCCGTAGCCGAACTGGTGCTCCTTGAAGGCCTTCTGCCACAGATAGAGCACGATGGTCATCCCTTCCTGGCCCGGCCCGCCCGTGGTTCCGACGTCGGTCGACTGGAAGAGCACCTGGGACTCGGTGAAGATCTGAAGGCCGTTGATGGTGGAGGTGACGGCGGCGAAGAGCACCACCGGCCGCAGTTGCGGCAGGACGACCCGGAAGAGGGTCTGCCTGCTGTTCGCGCCGTCGACGCGGGCGGCCTCGAAGTGCTCGGTGGGGATGGCCTGGAGGCCCGCCAGGAAGATCAGCGCGTTGTAGCCGACCCACCGCCAGATGATCATGATGGAGACGGACGACTTGATGCCCCACTCCGAGGACAGCCAGCCGACCCCGTCCAGGCCGATCGCCCGCAGCGCCGAGTTGGCGAGGCCCGCCTGGGCGAAGACCGAGCCGAACACGACGGTCATGGCGACCATCGAGGTGACGTTCGGGACGAAGTACGCCACCCGGTAGGCCCCGGCGAAGCGGACCTGCGAGTGCAGCAGGAACGCCAGCACCAGGGCCAGGAACAGCATCGGCACCGTGGACAGGAACCAGATCTCGAAGGTGTTGAGCACCGAGTGCCAGAACACCGAGTCCTGCAGCAGCCAGCCGTACTGCTGGAACCCGACGTAGCGCATGTCGCCGATGCCGTCCCAGTCCTGGAAGGACAGGTAGACGGAGAAGAGGATCGGGAAGGCGCCGAAGACGGCGAACAGCACGTAGAACGGGGAGATGGCGAGCAGCGGCGGGAGGTGCCGGCGGCGTCCGCCCGGGGTGGTGGGTCGTGTGCGACCGGCCGGCGGCTTCTCGTTCGCCGCCGGCGCTCCGGCCGGTTCGAGCAAGGTCGCCATGTCAGCTCACCCCCACCCGGGACAGCGTGGTCTCGGCGGTGTGCACGGCGTCCCGCCAGGCCCGCTCGGGGTTCTTGCCGAGCATTTCCACATTGGTCAGCTCCTGGAAGAACGGGGTGTTGGCGGACTCCTCGTAGGGGCTGAAGTAGACGACCGGGGCCTTCCGGGCGGCCGGGCCGAAGACGTCGATGGGCTGCTGACCGCCGAAGAAGGGGTCGGGCCGGTGCATCGCCGGGTCGGCGTACGCGGCCGGAGTGGTGGGGAACAGGGCCATCTCCTGGTAGCTCTCGAGCTGGTTCGCCGGGCTGAGCAGCCACTTCAGGAAGGCGAAGCCGGCCTCGGGGTCCCGGCAGTAGCGGGTCAGCGTCATGTACGAGCCGCCGTAGTTGGCGGGGCCGTCCGGCATGGTGGTGAGCCGCCAGGACCCGGCGGTCTTCGGGGCGGTGTCCTTCAGGCCGTTGATGGCCCACACGGCCGTGGTCATCGTGGCGATCCGGCCTCCGCTCATGGCCGCGTTGAAGTCGGGGGTGCCGTCCGTGATCCTGGCGCTGAGTCCCTGGCGGAGGATGTCCACGGACAGGTCCCAGGCCCGCCGGACGTGCTCCTGGTCGCCGATGAAGCGGTTGTCGGCGTCGACGAACTGCCGGGTGCTCTGGAGCAGGACCTGCTGGAAGACGTTGCCGATGTTGCTCACCAGGTACGGCTTGCCGGGGCCCTTCGCCCGCAGGGTCCGCCCGGCGGCGATGAACTTCTCCCAGGCGGGGATCTCCTCGGCGACGTCCGCCGGTTCGTGGGCCAGTCCGGCCTCCCGGAAGAGGTCCCTGCGGTAGTAGAGCGCGGTGGGGCCGGCGTCCAAGGGGAAGCCGATCATCCGGCCCGTCGGGGTGAAGCAGGCCTTCCACTTCCACTCGAGGTACTGGTCGCGGACGGACTCCGCGCCGAGTTCGCGCAGGTCGAGGAACTCGTTCTCGTCGGGGAAGAACGTGGCGAGGTTGTCGTTGTTCACGACCGTCACGTCCGGCACGTAGGCGCGCGCGGCGAGACTGGTGCGGACCTTGGAGTCGATGTCGCCGTCGGGGATCTGCGAGCCCCGCACCCGCAGCCCCGGCACTCCGGGGACGCCCCGCCTGGCGGTGGCGAGCAGCTTGTCGCTGAGCGAGCCCTTCCAGTACCAGAGGCTCAGGTGGTCGGTGCCGGCGGAGGCCGATCCCTCCGCCGACCCGCATCCGGTCAGCCCGAGCAGGCCCGCCCCCGCACCGCCCAGGGAGGCCCCCAGAAAGCGTCTGCGGGACATCGTTCGGTGTTCCATGGGCGCGCACTCGCTTTCCGGGCGTGCCGCGGCCGGGCACAGGGCCGCCGCGGGCCCGTTTTCACGGGATGGGGGGAGCTTCCCTGATGAGGAAGTGAACGGAAGACAACGATGTCGGCGGGCGGGGCGGGTGGTGGTCGGCCGACGATCTCGCGTGGGGGGGTGTGGCTCGTGAACGTTCACGTGAGCGTTGCCGTTGAGTATCGGGGCGCCCGAAAACCGGTGTCAAGGGAACTGCGCGGAACGATCCGCCGGGCCCGTGCCCGGGTCGTCAGGCGGAGGCGCGGACCACCAGCTCGGGCACCACCCACGCGTCCGCGCCCCGCAGTGGCTCCTCACCCGCGCGCAGCCGGGCCACCTGCTCCACGGCCAGCCGTCCCAGCTGCCGCTTGTCGATGTGCAGGGTGGTCAGGGCGGGTTCCACCAGTTCGCCCAGGGAGAGACCGTCGAAGCCCAGCACCGCCAGATCGTCCGGAACACTCCGGCCCCGGCGACGGGCGGTGCGCATCGCCCCGACCGCGATCAGGTCGTTGAAGCCGAAGACAGCGGTGATCTCGGGCCGCGCCGCCAGGAGCCGTTCCATGCCGGCCTCGCCGCCGGCCACGCTGTGCTCCGGGCACACCACGACCCAGTCCTCGTCGACCGGCAGTCCGAGCCGCCGCACCTGCTCCAGGAAGGCCAGCCTGCGCGGGCCGGGGCCGTGCACGCCGTCCAGCATGCCGATCCTGCGGTGGCCCGCGCGGAACAGGTGGTCCATGCCCTGCTCGACTCCGGTGGCGGCGTCGATGCCCACGGCCGCGAACCGGGTCTGCTGCGGGCCCCGCTCCAGCAGCACCAGCGGCACGCCTCCGAGGTGCCGGGTGAGGACGTCGTCCGGGTCCTTGAAGTAGCCCACGACCGCGTCCGCCTGGTGGGAGAGCACGTCGAGCGCCTGCCGCTCCCTGGCCTCGTCGATCCGGGAGTCCCACACGACCACCTGCCAGCCGCGCTGCTCGGCCGCCTCCAGCACTCCGGCGGCCACCTCGGGGAAGAAGGGGTTGCGCAGGTCCGGGATGACCAGGCCTGCCGTCACCGCCCCCTTCTGGACGAGTCCGCGCGCGAAACGACTGGGCCGGTAGTCCAGGAGCCGGGCCGCCTCCAGGACCCGTTCCTTGGTGGCCGGGTCGATCTCACCCTTGTCGTTGACCGCCCGGGAGACCGTCTGCCGTGACACCCCGGCCAGTCGTGCGACGTCGTGGATCGTGGCCCGGCGCCTGGCACCGCCGGGCCGCTCGGCACCCGGCTCCCCCCACTGATTGTCGGTCCACACGCTGAGCACCTTATCCGGCGCGGCACGCCGCCCGGCAGGGGCGACCGCGCGGGCCCCTCAGCCGTCGAGTTCCGTGAAGAGCGTCAGCTGGAGGGCGCCCGGGGCCTCCAACCGGGAGTTCATGGAGTTCCAGGGGGTGCGCGTGGGCTCGGCGACCACCTCGGCTCCGGCGGCGGCCAGCTTCGCCGTGACGGCGACGGAGTCGTCCACCTGGAAGGCGACCCGGACATGTCCGGCGACCCGCCGCCCCACCTCGACCTCGTCGATGAAGGCGGCGTGGTTCGGGTCGGTCAGCTCCAGAGTGGCCCGCCCGGCCTCCAGGATCGTGACCCGCCCGCCCTCCGACGCGAACGCGCCCTGCTCGCTCAGACCGAGCACGTCCCGGTAGAAGTGCAGCGCGGCGTCGTAGTCGTCCGCGGTCACGACCAGGCGGAGTTCCCGTACGGCTGGTTCGTCGGACATCGAGGCTCCTTCGGGGCTCGGGTAACCGCTGACAACCCGGGGGACGGCCGGTTGATTCCTGCGCGCGGCCGGCCGGACCCGTCGGAGACCTTGTCAGAACAGCGCGCTGTACGCGTTCAGCGCCGGCTGTCCGCCCAGGTGGGCGTAGAGCACCGTGGAGTCGCGGCCGATCTCGCCCCGCGCGACCAGGTCGGTCATCCCGGCCATGGACTTCCCCTCGTACACGGGGTCGGTGACCATCCCCTCCGTCCGGGCCGCGAGCCGCATCGCCGCCAGCGTGGTCTCGTCGGGTACGCCGTACGTGCCCGCGTGGTACCGCTCGTCGAGTTCGACATCGGCCTCGGTCAACTCACGCTTGACTCCGATGAGCTGCCCGGTGCGGTGAGCGATGCGGGCGACCTGGGTGCGGGTCGCGGCCGGTTTCGCCGAGGCGTCGATGCCGAGCACGCGCCGGGGACGCCCACCCGCCTCCTCCAGCGCCGCGAACCCGGCGACCATGCCGGCCTGGGTGGAGCCGGTCACCGAGCACACGACCACGGTGTCGAAGAAGACGCCCAGTTCACGCTCCTGCTCGGCGACCTCGTACGCCCACCCGGCGAAACCGAGGCCGCCGAGCGGATGGTCGGAGGCCCCGGCCGGGATGGCGTACGGCTTGCCGCCCGCCTCCTCGACCTCCCTGAGCGCCTGCTCCCAGCTCTCCTTGAAGCCGATCCCGAACCCGGCCTTCACCAGCCGCACGTCGGCCCCGGCGAGGCGGCTGAGCAGGATGTTGCCGACCTTGTCGTACACGGCGTCCGGCCAGTCCACCCAGCTCTCCTGCACGAGCACGCACTTGAGCCCGGCCCGGGCGGCGACCGCCGCGACCTGGCGGGTGTGGTTGGACTGCACCCCGCCGATCGACACGAGCGTGTCGCAGCCCTGGGCGAGCGCGTCGGCGACCAGGTACTCCAGCTTGCGGGTCTTGTTCCCGCCGTACGCGACACCGGAGTTGCAGTCCTCGCGCTTGGCCCAGAGGGCGGCACCGCCGAGGTGCGCGGTCAGACGCTCCAGGGGATGGACGGGCGAGGGCCCGAAGAGCAGGGGGTAACGCTCGTACGAGGCAAGGGACGAGGAAGACGAAGAAGGGGACGGGGAAAGGGACATGGGTCCTCCCGGGGTCGGGACGGGATGGGGATCGGTCTCAGTCGGCGAGCTCTTCGAGCCCTCGCCAGATCTCCGCCGTGACGCGGACCGCCTCGGCCACGTCACCGGCCGCGCAGGCCTCGATCAGCCGCTCGTGCAGCCCGGCCGAACGGCAGCTGCCGCCCTCACCGAAGCGCCGTCGCTCCAGGCGGCGGATGAGCGGGGTGTAGCGGGCGACGGTCGCGGCGGCCGCACGGTTGTGGCTCACCCGGACGAGGACGTCGTGCAGCGCGTCGTCCGCACGCAGGGCCCCGTCCACGTCTCCGGTGCCGACGGCGGCGGCGAACCGCTGGTTGGCGGCGCGCATCGCCTCGATGTCCGCGGCCCCCAGCCGGGGTACGGCGACCCGCGTCACCAGCTCGTGCATGGCGCCGACCACGGCGGCGGCGTCCCGGACGTCGGAGGCCACGAGCGGTGTCACCCGGGTGTAGCTCTGCGGCTTGCTCTCCAGCAGCCCCTCGTCCACGAGCCGGGAGAACGCCTCCCGCACCGGCGCCCGGGACAGCCCCAGCCGCTCCGCGAGCTCGGCGTCCCGCACCACCGCACCGGGTTCGATCTCCCCGGCCACGATGGCGTCCCGGATCGCCTCGTACGCACGGTCCCTGAGCAGGGTCCGGGGCACGGGCCGGATGGCCTCCATGAACTGAAATGTTAGATGTCAGTACCAGTCGAGAACAAGGGCCCGGACGAGATCGTGGCCCGCACTCCCCACGCGGTGCGGGCCACGGTCTCTCAGACCGCCCAGGGCCAGTCGGCGTCCCGGGCGGCCTCGATCAGCGGAACCATCCGGAAGGCCGCGTCCGTCAGGCCCCCGAACGTGTGCCGGTGCCCGGTGCCCGACGGGCCGTGGCCCGCCCGGTATCCGGCCAGGTTCCAGGTGTAGACCGGCACGTCGGCCGGGACCTGCTCGGTCGGGTCACCCCGGTGGTGCTGCGTGTACTGCTCGTCGGTGACGATCAGCACCCGGTCGTGCTTCCGGTAGTGCCGGCGCACCGCCTCGGTGGTGTCGGTGCCGCCCAGGTCGCCGAAGCGGCCGAGGATCTTCAGCACCGACTCGCCCTTGCGGAACCTCACGCGGCCGCTCGTCGAGCCGAACTCGACCAGGTCCGCGCGCTCCGCCCGCAGCGCGAGCGCCGTGCCGAAGATCGCGGCGGCGTCGGCGCGGGTGAGCTCGGAGCGGTCGGACAGCCGCGACCAGAACATCGAGCCCGAGCGGTCCACGAGCACCAGCGTCCGGCCGGGCAGCGCGGGCACGTTGGCCAGCGAGTGACCGAGCGCCCGCTCCAGCGCGTACGACCAGCGCAGCGACGGCGCGTGCTGGTACGCGGCGAGGTACCGGAAGGGGAACTGCCGCGAGCGCGCGACCTCCGCCGGGTCGCTGATCCGCGCGGCGACCCGCTCGGCCACCTCGTCGGACACCCCGGCCTCGTCGAAGTTCCGCAGGTTGCGCACGAGCGCCATGACGCCCATGGACGGGATCACGCCCTCCCAGGCCGCCTTGTCCATCGGCCCCTGGAGCCAGCCCGCCAGCGTCTCCCACGTCATCCCGGCCTCGGCCAGCCGCTCGGCACCGCCCTCGGCGGTCACGACCGCGCGCCGTTCCGCCACCGGCAGCGCCATCAGCGCGTGGTGCGCGGTGAGGACGCGGTCCGACGCGGGCGGCACCGCGGTGTCCGGGTTGTGCCGCCGGTCGAGGGCGTACCGGAACAGCTCGCCCTGCCAGGGCTTGTCCGGGTCCGGCGCGGCGTGCACGAGGTTGAGGATGTCGCCGAAGCGGTAGCCCTTGGAGGCGGTGTCGTACTTCAGCAGCGCCTTGCCGTGGTAGAGACGGCGCACGGCGTCGGCGGTGCCGCGCTTGACCGGCTTGGGCACGTTGCGGCCGTACGTCGCCGTCCAGTACGCGAGCAGTTCGCCGGGCTCGTCGGGCCGCTGGAGCACGGAGGCGACGACCTGCCGGCCCGTGGGGCCGCCGGTCGCGCCCGCGTCCAGGCGGGCCTTGACGTACTCGGCGGCGCCGACGACGGAGGCCGTGCGCAGGTTGCCCTCGCCGCGCAGCCAGCCGAGCAGTCCGGCCGTCCACGCCGGGTCGGTGACGGCGAGTTCGCGCACGAGCTTCGCGAAGCGGTCGTCGCGGTCGGCGCCGGTCTCGTAGAAGGTCTGCTGCGACACGAAGTTCGACACCGCGAGCAGGAAGAGCTCCGAGCGGGCGTCGCGCTCCCGGCCCCGGCCGCCCTCGTAGGTGCGCAGCACCCGCCCGGTGGACGTCACACGGGACACGGGACGCGCCCGCGCCGCCTTGCTGTTGAATCGCGCCATGATGAATTCCCCCGAATTCTTTGCAGGTTTCCGAGGGAAGCGCGGCACAGGAAAAAGGTGGATGCCCGAGAACAGAAGTCGGCGACGGACTTATCCGGATGCTCTGCCCATTGAGCTACAGCGACCCGAAGCCGCTGACGGGATTCGAACCCGCAACCCTCCGGTCAAAGGAAGTAACCGTTGCCTGCGCACCGGGCACCCACCCCATGCTGCGCCTCCCGAGATCAAGTCGGCGGCGGCGTCGGATTCTTTGGAAGAGAAGTAGCCGCTGCCATCGCACCGGGAGGTGCGTGACGTTGTGATCTCACTGTAGGAGGCGCAGCGCGGGCACTGCGAGCGAATTAATCAGCGCTTCTGCCGCTTCCAGGGGCCGGTGACGGCGAGCAGAATGCCGGGCGTCTGGATGCTGGCGAAGAGGGTCCGGCCGTCGGGTGAGAAGGTGACACCGGCGAACTCGCTGTATTCCGGCTCCTCTTCAGTGCCGATGTTCAGCTCGTTGCGGGCGATCGGGTAGGTCCGGCCGCTGTCGGTGGCCCCGAACAGGTGCTGCACCCCTTCCCCGTCCTCGGCGATGACGAGGCCGCCGTACGGGGAGACGGTGATGTTGTCGGGGCCGTCGAACGCGCCGTCCGCGGAGGGGTCGGGGTTCACTCCGAGCAGGACCTTCAAGGTCAGCGTCCGGCGCTTGGGGTCGTAGAACCAGACCTGGCCGTCGTGCCGGCCGGGGCTCTCCTCGCGGGCGTACGAGGAGACGATGTAGGCGCCCCCGTCGCCCCACCACATGCCCTCCAGCTTGCGGGCGCGGGTGACCTCGCCTTCGCCGAACTGCTTGCGCACGGGGGTCGTACGGGCGTCGCGGTCGGGCACGTCCACCCAGTCGACGCCGTAGACGGTGCCGGTCTTCGTGGCGCGGGACAGGTCGTCGACGTACTTCCCGCCCGAGTCGAAGCACTTGGGTGCCTGGAGGACGCCGGCGTCGTCGGCGAGCTCGCGGAACTTTCCGGGGCCGTACGCGAAGCCCTCGGGCGGGGTCCAGCGGTAGAAGAGGCCGTTGGGGCCGGCGGCGTCCTCGGTGAGGTAGGCGTGGCCGCGCCTGGGGTCGATGACGACGGCTTCATGGTCGTAGCGGCCGAAGAACTTCAGCGGCCTGGGGCCGCGGTTGGCGCGCCGGTCGACGGGGTCGACCTCGAAGACGTAACCGTGGTCCTTGGTCATGCCGTTGACGCCGGCCTTGTCGGAGTTCTCCTCGCAGGTGAGCCAGGTGCCCCAGGACGTGCGGCCGCCCGCGCAGTTGGTGGAGGTACCGGCGATGCCCACCCACTCGGCGACCCGTCCGTCGGGGCGTATCTCGACGACCGTGCAGCCGCCGGCGGCGGCCGGGTCGTAGACGAGGCCCTCGGTGAGCGGGACCGGGTACTTCCAGTTGGCGCGCGGGCCCTTCAGCTCGTGGTTGTTGACGAGCAGGGTGGTGCCGCGGGGGCCGTCGAAGGTGGCGGTGCCGTCGTGGTTGGACGGCGTGAACTCACCGGACTCCAGCTTGGTCTTTCCGCTGTAGGTGACGATGCGGTACGTGAAGCCCGCGGGCAGGGCGAGGATCCCCTCGGGATCCGGTACGAGCGGCCCGTAGCCGACCCCGTGCCGGGCGTCCGCCGCGCCCTCCGCACTGTCGGTGTCGTAGGACGCGAGGGCGTTCGGCGCGGTGGCGAGGGCCCCGACACTGCCCGCCAGCGCGACACCGGCACCGGTGATCGCGGAGGTTCTGGCGAAGTCCCTGCGGGTGAGCGACATGGTGTCTCCTGTGACGGTGGATATGCCGTGGAGGGTGGCGGACCTCGATCACCGCCACCGTCCCGCTCATCCATGAACGCCGGTTGAACAACACCCAAGGGGCGCGGGACTGTATCCATATGCGGCTCCGCCGCGTGGGCGCGACAAGCCACAACGAACCCGCACGCGCAACGCAAGGTCAGCCCCCCTGCTGCGACCGCGCCTTGAACGCAGCCTTCCGCGCCTCCTTCGCAACCTTCTTGTCGGGATGCAACCGCCCCATCGCCTCCAGCACATCAGCGGTCGCGGGATGATCAACCCGCCAGACCGCCTCGAAAAACCCACCGTGCTGCCGCGCAAGCCCCTCGACCAAGGCCCGCAACTCCTCGGAATTACCCTCCGCCGCCAGCTGCGCGGCCACCGTATCGATGGTCAGCCAATAGACCATCGCCTCCGAGGGCGGAGGCACATCAGCCGCACCGTGCTCGGTCAGCCACACCCGCGCGAGCCCGCCCAACTCGGCATCATCGAGCACCTCTCGGAGCGCCGGCTCGGCCGAAGCACCCACCAGCGACAACGCCTGCTGACACCGCAACCGCCGCAGCGGCGCCCCGGCATCCGCACCCCGCGCCGCCGCCAGCAACTCCCGCGCCGCGTCGAGCGATTCCCGCCGCTGGAGCCACTGCTCGGTCTCGGCCTGCGCAGCACCGGGCGGGAACGCCGCCGTGCCGTCGAGCAGCGCGTCGGCTCCCTTGTGCGCGAGGTCCCCGACGGTCGGCGCGTCGAACCCGGCCTCCAGCAGCCGGGCGCGCAGGCCGTACAGCCCGAGCGGGGTGAGCCGGACCATGCCGTACCGGGAGACGTCGGCGTCGTCGACGGGCCCCGCGGGCTCCTCGTCGGCATCGGCCATGAGCGCCTCGTCGACCGGCTGGTACGCCACGAGACCCACCGGCTCCAGCATCCGGAACTGGTTGTCCAGCCGCATCATCGCGTCGGACACCTGCTCCAGGACGTCGTTGGTCGGCTCGCCCATGTCACTGGGCACGATCACCGACGCGGCCAGCGCGGGCAGCGGCACGGGCGCCTCGGCGGGCGTGTCCTCGCCGGCCGTCAGCAGATAGAGGTTGCCGAGCACGCCGTCGAGGAACTCGGCCTCGGCCTCCGGGTCCCAGTCGAGGGCGGAGAGGTCGACCTCGCCGTCCTCGGCCACGAGCCCGTCCAGGTCGGGGACGCTCGCGTCGGCGAGCACCGCCTCCAGGGCCGCGAGCCACACCGTGAGCACGTCCTGCGGGGAGCCGCCGGTGAGCAGTGCGAGGTCCTCGCCCGCCGTGACGGTGCCCTCCTCCTCGTCGACGATCTCGACGAGCCCGGTGTCCACGGCCACCCGCCACGCCTCGCCGGCGTCGGCGGCGGCGTCGTCCCCGCTCAGTCCGAGTGCCTCGGCGGCGGCGGGCAACTGCTCGTCGACGAGCCCTCCCCCGGCGTCGACCCGGGTCTCCGGCCCGGCCCAGCGGGCCAGCCGGGCGGCTCGGGACAGCAACGGCGTGGACAGCGCGTCGCGCGCCAGCTCCGCTTCGGACGTCAGCCGCACCGGCGGCAGGGGGGAGCTGTCTGACATCGGGGGTTTCTCCTAGGGCGCCTCATACGACTCAGCCGCTCAGCCTAGACGGATTTACACCCATGCCGCCTACTTCATGTCCCCGTCAGGAGCTGTACATGGCCGAAACCTTGACAAGTGCCCTGAGCAGGCTGGAGATTGACGCGCGTAGAAGTCGGCGGACACTTGTTCACCGGGCCGGCCCCACAACCTGCCCGTCCACCGCCCTCTACGCGCGTCACACCGCCCGCCCCACAGGTAGCGGCTGACAGTCCACGCTCCACCCTCGTCCCGGCGCCCTGTCATGTCCCCGGAGGGATTCCCGTTGCCGAGCAAGTCGTCCGCGCGCCTCGCCGCGCTCACCGTCGCCGCCGTGTGCTCCGCGGCATCCACGATCGTCCTCACCGCCCCCGCACACGCGGACTCGGTCCGCATCCACGACATCCAGGGCAGCACCCGGATATCGCCGTTCGCCGGCAAGCAGGTCACGGACGTGACCGGAATCGTCACCGGCATCCGGACCTACGGCTCGTCCCGCGGCTTCTGGATACAAGATCCCGCCCCGGACGCCGACCCGGCGACCAGCGAGGGCGTCTTCGTCTTCACCAGCTCCGCTCCGAAGGGGGTCGCCGTCGGTGACTCCGTCACGGTCAGCGGCACGGTCTCGGAGTACGTCCCCGGCGGCACCGCCTCCGGCAACCAGTCCCTGACGGAGATCACCAAGCCGACGACCACGGTCGTCTCCAGCGGCAACCAGCTCCCCGCCGCCACGACGATCGACGCCAGGTCGGTCCCCGCCGCCTACACGCCGTCCGGCGACACCACGGCGAACGGCTCGATCAACGCCCTCCCCCTCAAGCCCTCGGCATACGCCCTGGACCACTACGAGGCGCTGGAGGGCATGACCGTCCGCGTCAGCGACACCCGTGTCGTGGGCGCCACCGACCCGTACACCGAACTCTGGGTGACGGTGAAGCCGCACGAGAACCGCAACCGCCACGGCGGCACGGTCTACGGCTCCTACGACGCCCAGAACACCGGCCGTCTCCAGATCCAGTCCCTCGGCTCGACGGCCGACTTCCCGAAGGCGAACGTCGGCGACACCCTCACCGGCACCACGGCGGGCCCGCTCGACTACAACCAGTTCGGCGGCTACACCCTGGTCGCGAGCGAACTCGGCACGCTCGAGCAGGCGGGCCTGAAGCGCGAGACGACGAGCAAGCAGCGCTCCTCGGAACTCGCGGTCGCCACCTACAACGTCGAGAACCTCGACCCGTCCGACGACACCTTCGCCGAGCACGCCTCCGCGATCGTGAACAACCTGAAGTCGCCGGACATCGTGTCGCTGGAGGAGATCCAGGACGACAACGGCGCGAAGAACGACGGCACGGTCGCCGCCGACCAGACCATGGCCGAGCTGATCGACGCGATCGTCGCGGCCGGCGGCCCGAGGTACGACTGGCGCTCGATCGACCCGGCCGACAACACGGACGGCGGCGAGCCCGGCGGCAACATCCGCCAGGCGTTCCTGTTCAACCCGGAGCGGGTCTCCTTCACGGACCGCGCCGGCGGCGACGCCACGACGGCGACCGGCGTGACGAAGATCCGCGGCAAGGCGCACCTGACGCTCAGCCCCGGCCGCATCGCCCCCGCCGACGAGGCCTGGAAGAACAGCCGCAAGCCGCTGGCCGGCGAGTTCGTCTTCCGCGGCCGCACGGTCTTCGTGATCGCCAACCACTTCAACTCCAAGGGCGGCGACCAGGGCCTGACCTCCCAGTACCAGCCGCCGGTCCGCAGCTCCGAGACCCAGCGCCACCGCCAGGCCACGCTGGTGAACGCCTTCGTCAAGGACATCCTCGACACCGAGAAGAACGCGGACGTCATCGCCCTGGGCGACATCAACGACTTCGAGTTCTCCCGGACCGCGAAGCTTCTCGAAGGCCGCGGCGAACTCTGGTCGGCGATCAAGTCGCTGCCCAGGAGCGAGCGTTACTCGTACGTCTACCAGGGCAACAGCCAGGTCCTCGACCAGATCCTGGTCAGCCCGTCGATCCGCCGCGACTGCGACTTCGCGTACGACAGCGTGCACGTCAACGCGGAGTTCAACGACCAGATCAGCGACCACGACCCGCAGGTCCTGCGCTTCCGCCCGTGACCCGGCCGGGGGCCGGCTGCACCGAAGGTCCAGCCGGCCCCTCACCCGGGGACGAGCCCCAGGGCATGCCGATACCGGCTCCCGCTCACTCCCCGCACCCCCGGGTACGTCCGCACGCGCTCCCACGCGTCGGTCCCGGGCGCCGCCAAGGCCTCGTCATAGGCCTGGTCGCTCTCCCACTCGGCGTAGTTCAGCACGTGCCCGCCATCGGTACTCAGATGGAAATGGGCGGAGATCAGCCCGCCATGGCCCTGCGGATCGTCACCCAGGGCCTTGTGCACGAGATCGACCCACTCCTGGCGCCGCTCCCCGGCCCCTTCCTCGAAGTCGATCCGCACGGTGACGATCAACTCCGGCACCCGCACGTCCCCCACGGCCCGCTCCCGGCTGCGATACCGCCGGTACCGCCCGAGCCCCACCCGCTCGATCCCCGGCACGGCGGTGTCGATCTCGTCGACCCGCTCCTGCCGATGCGTCTTGACGAAGGCCTCGTAGGCGGCCTCGGCGCTCCACTGCGAGTAGTGCATCAGCGTGGACCCGTCGTGTCCCGCGTACACGTGGTATCCCAGCAGATCACCGGCGGGCCACGGCCGCCGTTCCCACGTCCGCCCGATCGTCTCCACGGTCTGCTGCTGCCGCTCGGGAGTACCGACTCGCCAGGTGCTGAAGAAGGGAGCACCGATGCGGGGGTCGGTGGGGTCGGGGTGCTGCTCGGTTCGACGGCTCATGGAACACTCCAGTCGTATACGCCGGTTGCCTGCGCACCCCACCTTTCAACCTCGACCGAACTTGAGGTCAAGCGAGGGTTTTAAGGCACTGGGGGAGGCAACGACTGCCCGCAGCTAGGGCAACCACGACGCACCCGCACCCGCCGACGGCGAGCAGGGGACGTGTCGGGGGGTGTCCGCCCGCAGCGGTTGGCGCGTCAACGGACAGTCAGTCGGCGTCCGACCCCATCGCGCCGTTCCGAGGACGGACACCCCCCGGCGCGGCCCCGACCCACCACCCGGCGTCAGGCGCGCGGCGCGGCACCCCCACCCCGCTCAGCGATGCACGAGACGCCAGAGAGGCCCGTGAGCGGCCTGCTGCCGGCGCCGCAACACCCCGACGGTCACCACCACAGCCCCCGCAGCCGCCCCGGCAACCAGCACCGGCTTGGGATGCTGCACTCCGGCCCGAACGACACCCCGCACCGGCCGAGGCCCCGCGTGCGTCGCATGCGTCGCCTTGTCGTGCACCGTGTGCCCGGCCTGCGCGGCGCTGCTGCGCAACTGCACCGTCATCGCCCCGGCCTTGTCCCGCAGATCGGCCGCCCGCGCCCGCGCACGCCCTTTCACATCCGCCTTCCCCGCCAACTCTTCCACCGTGTTCCCGAGTTCACCACGGGTCCGCTCGATCTGCTGCCGCAGCTCGTCGGGCCCCTTGGCCCCACCCGTCGCTTCCGTCATCGATGTGCCCTTTCCCTGATCTCCTCCACGTCCGCCCTGACACTGCCGAGAGCCTCCTCAGGAGTGGGAGGCGTGGCCCGGCGCAACTGCGCCCGGCCGGCAGCGCCCAGCACGGCCGCGATCACGAACAGCACCCCCGTCACGATGAGCGCCGCGGCCCAGACGGGCAGCACCAGCGAGAGGGCGGCGACCCCCGTCCCGGCCAGCGCGAGCAGCCCGGCGTAGGCGACGGCACCCGCCGCACCGAGCAGCCCACCACCACGCCCCGCACGCCTCCCCTTCTCGGCCAGCTCCTCCTTGGCCAGAGCCACTTCCTGCCGCACGAGCCGGGAGAGCTGCTCCGCGGCCTGTGAGACGAGCTCGCCCACGGTGTGGTGCTCGTCGTGCACGGCCCGATGATCGATGGTCCCGGTCACGGTGTTCCGCCTCCTCTCGAAGTAGGAACCCCCGAGTACCCCGGCCACGGCGCCCGCACCCCCCAAGGCGACCGGAAAGCATCCCTTACGAATACCGGGTAGCAAAATTAACTAGAGCTACACAGTCATGCTGCCGACACTACTCACATGACGCCCCCCTTCGGCCGCGCCCTGTGCGCCATGATCACCCCGTTCACGACGTCCGGCGCACTGGATCTCGACGGCGCCCAACGCCTCGCCGCCCACCTGGTCGCACAGGGCTGCGACGGCCTCGTCCTGTCCGGCACGACGGGCGAGTCGCCGACCACCACGGACGCCGAGAAGTCGGCCCTGATCGCAGCCGTCCGCGAGGCCGTGGCCGACCGGGCGACGATCGTCGCGGGCATCGGCACGCCCGACACCCGCCACACCGTCGACCTGGCCCGGGAGGCGGAAAAGGCGGGCGCGGACGGCCTGTTGGTGGTGGCGCCGTACTACAGCAGACCCCCGCAGGACGCGATCGAGGCCCACTTCCGCGAGATCGCCGACGCCGGCGAGCTCCCGCTCATGCTCTACGACATCCCGAACCGCACCGGCGTCCGAGTCGAACCGGAGACGATCCTCCGCCTCTCCGCACACCCCAGGATCGTCGCGGTCAAGGACTGCTCCTACGACTTCCTGGCCGCCCAGAAGGTGCTGGCCCGCACGGACCTGGCGTACTACGCGGGCTGCGACGAGCACAACCTGGCCCTGTACGCGGTGGGCGGGGCCGGCTACGTCAGCACGGTGTCGAACGTGGTCCCGGCCCGGCTGCGAGCGGTCCTGGACGCGTTCGACGCGGGAGACACGGCACAGGCGGCCCGCCTCCAGCAGCAGGCCACCCCCCTCATCGAGGCGATCATGTCGGCAGGCCTCCCGGGCACGGTGACGACGAAGGCGCTGCTCACCGCCCTGGACCTCCCCGCGGGCCCGGTCCGCGCCCCGCTCCGGCCGGCCGGCCCCGCCACGACCGACGCCCTGCTGGCGCTCCACGCGGACCTCACCCGGACCTGATCACCGCTCCGCGAACACCGGCTCCCACCGCCCCTTGGTGTTGTCCTTGGGCGACCGGAAATCACTGAGCGGGGTCGTCTTCTCGCCGCCGATGGAGACCAGCACCAGCCGCTGGTGGTACTCGTTCCCGTCCGGCCCGATGTCCCAGGCGACGAGCGAGTTCCCGTCCGCCCAGGCGAGCAACTGCTGCCCGCGTACCTCGCGCTGCTTCCCGGTGCGCGCGTCGAGCACGAAGGAGGACGTCTTCCACTTCTGCCCCGCGAACGGGCCGGCGACGAGCTGCCCGTCCGGCGACACGCCCGCGTCGACGGACCAGTCCCGGTACCGTTCCAGCGCGGGCGCGGGAACTTCCTTGCCGGTGAAGTCGTAGAACTTCTCGCCGGGTTCGGTGGGCATCCCCGACCAGACGAGACGGCCGTCGCGGGTGAACGCGAAGTCCTGGCGCGAGTTGATGAACGCATCGGGATTGTGCGCACCTCCGCCGATCTCCACCCCCGCCCAGGAACTGCTTCCGGAGGCCACGTCGATGACGTGGAACCCGGTCCGGTCCGACTCCATGAAGGGGACGTCCCAGCCCTCCGACCCGTCGATCTTCACCCGGCGGTCGGGGTTCTTGCTGTACGTCGTCGCGACGAGCTTCCTGCCGTCGGTGGAGAACTCCACCCCCGCCACGGGCCGGTCGACCGGGATCCACCGCTTGACCTGACCACTCGCCAGGTCGAGCAGCCCGATACGTGGCACGGGCAGGTCCCGTTCGAGAACGGCGGCGGTCGTCATCCGGGGGGCGACGGCGACGTACGACCACCGGTCGTCCTTCACGTACTTGTTCGTCTTCGGGTTCAGCAGCCAGTACGTGCGCTTGGAAACGGCCCGGTCGGCGGACTGCTCGACGATCGATCTGGTGAAGTGCGCGGCCAGGGCGACCCGGCCGGCGGCGATCAGGTCGCGCGGCGGCGACTGGTCCGGCCGGGCGGTGACACTGGTCTGCTCCACGCCGCCCGAGGGACGTACGTCCTGCTTGCCCGAGTCCAGCATCGGCACGGCCACGGCCACGGCGACCACGGCGGCGACCGCCGCGGCGGCGGAGGCGAGCCGGCGGCTGCGGCGGCGCCGGCGGACGGCGAGCACCCGGTCGGCGAAGCCGGGTGCCGCGGGCGGCTGCCCCTCGGCCTGGTCGCGCAGCGCGTCGCGCACGAGTTCGTCGACGTTCACTGACGCACCTCCACGGGCGAGTAGTCACGGGACGGCCGCTCTTCCGCAGCGGCCGGGCCCAGGGCGGCCAGCTCGGGCGCGAGGGCGCGCAGCCGGGCCAGGGAGCGGTGGGTGGCGGACCGCACGGTGCCGACGGAGCACCCCAGGATCCGGGCCACTTCCGCCTCGGGCAGATCCTCGAAGTAGCGCAGCACGAGCACGGTGCGCTGCCGCGCGGTCAGCCGGGCCAGCGCGCCCCGCATCACCAGACGCAGCTCGGCCGCGCCGGAGGCGTCCGGGGCGGTGGTGGTCTCCGGCGGTTCGGCGACGCTCAGTTCGCGCCTCGGCCACTTCAGCCGCCAGCGGCTGACCTGCTGGCGGTAGAGGATCTGCCGGACGTACGCCTCGGGCTCGTCGATCCGGTGCCAGCGGCCCGCCGCCTTGATCAGCGCGTTCTGGAGCAGGTCCTCCCCCGCGTGCCGGTCGCCGCCGCTCAGCAGGACCGCGGTCTTCAGCAGCGTGGACGACCTGTTCGCCACGAATTCCCGGAAGCTCTCCTGCGCTTCGGCATCCATCGTCACCTTCGCCTTCCCCCGGGGCGGACCCGCTGCCCGCCCCCGTACCCCTTGTGACGCGCGCGGGAGCCTCCCGCTATGCCACTGCCGGACACAAAAAACGGGCCGGGGCCCGTACCGCACGTGCGTGCGGTACGGGCCCCGGCCCGTCGAACTGCCGGCTCAGTTCCAGGCGTACCCGTCGCCGAACAGCAGCGTGTGCTCCAGCACGTCCTCCGCCGGGTCGTCGACCTGCCCGACGTTGACGTTGACCAGCCCGACCCGGTGGCCGTTGTGCGAGCCCGTGTTGGTCTCGTCGGCGTGCGCGGCACCCACCGGAAGCCAGCACACCACCAGCCCCGCCACGGCCCCCGCCAGCAACCGCGCCACGCCCCGCCCCCGCTCGTTCCTCATGCCCCGGTCCTCGTTTCATCGGTTCGGCTTCTGCTCGGAAACGACGCCCGCCCGTTCATCGGACCCTGCGCCCACCCGTTCATCTGCAAAAGCCACCACGAGGTCACGCCGGGTACCTCGTACGAGGTGATCAGTTGTGGCTGTGCAGGATCTCGTTCAGCCCGCCCCACACCGCGTTGTTCGGCCGGGCCTCGACGGTGCCGGTGACCGAGTTGCGGCGGAAGAGGATGTTGGAGGCGCCGGACAGCTCGCGGGCCTTGACGATCTGGCCGTCGGGCATGGTGACGCGGGTGCCGGCGGTGATGTACAGGCCTGCCTCGACGACGCACTCGTCGCCGAGCGCGATACCGACGCCCGCCTCGGCGCCGACCAGGCACCGCTCGCCGACGGAGATGATGACGTTGCCGCCGCCGGACAGCGTGCCCATGGTCGAGGCGCCGCCGCCGATGTCCGAGCCGTCGCCGATGACGACGCCCGCGGAGATGCGGCCCTCGACCATCGACGTGCCGAGCGTGCCGGCGTTGAAGTTGACGAAGCCCTCGTGCATGACGGTGGTGCCCTCGGCGAGGTGCGCGCCGAGGCGGACCCGGTCGGCGTCGGCGATGCGGACGCCCTTGGGGGCCACGTAGTCGGTCATGCGGGGGAACTTGTCGACCGAGGTGACCTGGAGGTGCAGGCCCTCGGCGCGGGCGTTCAGCCGCACCTTCTCCAGGTCGTCGACAGCCACCGGGCCGAGCGAGGTCCAGGCGACGTTGGCGAGGAAGCCGAAGATGCCGTCCAGGCTCTGGCCGTGCGGCTTGACCAGGCGGTGGGAGAGCAGGTGCAGACGCAGGTAGACGTCGTGCGCGTCGATCGGCTTCTCGTCGAGCGAGGCGATGACCGTGCGGACCGCGACCACCTCGACGCCCCGGCGGGCGTCCGGGCCGATCGCCGCGGTCGCACCGCCACCGAGCAGCTCGGCGGCCTGCTCGGCGGAGAGCCGCTCGGTGCCGGACGGGCCGGGCCCGTCGGCCAGCTCGGGCGCGGGGAACCAGGTGTCGAGGACGGTGCCGTCGGCGGCGATCGTGGCGAGGCCGGCGGCAACGGCGCCGGTGGTGCGAGGAGCAGTCGTGTCGGTCATGAGGGCAACCTAACCGGCGGACAGCGGTCGATGCGAACCGGTACGGGGCCGTCTCACGTGCCGGGCGGTACGCCCCGCCGCTGGTCGGTGACGCGCGGTGGCAGCCCCGCCATCGGGGTCCTCCCAGCCCTCCCTCACCCTCGCGAGCATCACTCCCGCGCCCCCGCGACCACCCGCCCCAGCACCTCCCGGGCATACGCCTCGTCATACGGCACCCCGGTCAGCAGCACCTGGAGGCAGATGCCGTCGACGACCGCCACCAGCGCCCGCGCGGTCACCGGATCCGTACGCCGGGACAGCAGCTCGGCGACCCCCTCGGCCCACTCGGCGGCGACGGGCCGCAGGGCGGGCCGGCGCAGGGCGGCGAGGTACAGCTCGTACTCCAGCTCGACGCCCGTGCGGTCGCCCGCGAGCCACTCCCCCATCCACCCGGCCAGCTCGGCCGCCAGATCGGTCCGGGGGTCCTCCAGCCCGCCCCGGCCCGCGACGACCTTGGCGAAGCCCTCGTTGGCCTGCCGCAGCGCGGCGACCAGCAGTTCGTCGAGGGTCTTGAAGTGGTACGTCGTCGAGCCGAGCGGTACATCGGCCTCGGCGGCGGCCGTGCGGTGGCTCAGCCCCGCGATGCCCTTCGCCCCGACGACCCGGATCGCCGCGTCGATGATCCGCTGCCGCCGCTCGGGGTCGTAGCGCCGGGGCATCAGTGGGCACCTCCCAGGTTCAGCACCACGACCCCGACGATGATCAGGGCGATCCCGGCTGCCTTGGCGACAGTCATCCCCTCACCGAGGAACACGAACCCGATCGTGGCGATGGCGGCGGTGCCGACGCCGGCCCAGATGGCGTAGGCCGTTCCGACGGAGACGGTCTTCAGCGTCTGCGCGAGCAGCGCGAAGGAGACGAGGTAGCCGAGGAGCGTCAGCAGCGAGGGTCCGAGCCTGCTGAAGCCCTCGCTGTACTTCATGGCGGTGGTCGCACCCACCTCGGCGGCGATGGCCCCGGCCAGCAGCAGATAACCCATATGTACGAGCGTACACAACATCTGTACACCCGTACGCAACGAGAGAAGAGATACCGGTTTCAACAAACGCCTCCCAGTGCTCCCCGCGGTCCACTACGGTGTCAGCGATCACAGACCGGGCGACCGCAACCGCGCCGCGTCAAGGGTGCCCGCCGGAGGAAAAAGCGCATGTCAGAAGAGAAGTCCCGGCCCCCACTGGGCCGCCCGTGGGAGAGCGGCTGGGCCCCGGACACCACCCGGGCACCGGGAACGCGACGGCTCTGGCTGGCAGGCGCTCTCGCCCTGGCCACGGTCACCGCGTGCGTGACCGCGATCGCCGTGATGGACAACCGGACCGCCGAGCCGACCCCTTCGGCGGCGCAGCCGACGGCCCTCAGCAGCTCGGCACCGGGCGGCCTGATCTCGTTCGCGACGCCCTCCAAGACGGGGGAAGCGCCCGAAGCGGACCACAAGCGCCCGTCCCCCACCCCCACCAGAAGCACATCGCCCCGCCCCGACGCCAGTCCGGAGCCGCACACGAAGGCGCCGAAGCCCCCGGCGTCCCACAGGACGTCACCGCCGGCGAAGCCCCCGGCCGCGCAGACCGGGACCTCCATACGCTCCGTCAACTACCCCGACCGCTACTGGCAGATCAGCGGCGACTACGTGACTCTCGCCCCGGCCGGCTCGGCCTCGGCCCGCCGCAACGCCACCTTCGAACGGGTGGCGGGCCTGGCCGACTCCTCCTGCTACTCCTTCACCACGGCCGACGGCGGCTACCTCCGCCACCGCAACTTCGTCCTGCGCGCGGAACGCAACGACGGCTCGTCCCTCTTCCGCAAGGACGCCACCTTCTGCCCCCGGCCCGCCAGCTACCCGGGCGCGATCATGCTGGAGTCGGCGAACTACCCGGGCCGCTTCCTGCGCCACCGCAACTTCCAGCTCCGCCTCGACCCGTACCAGTACGACGGGGTGTACCGCGCGGACTCGGCGTTCCGGCTGGTCGCCGGGCTGGACTGACACACGCGAACTGGACTGACACGCGCGAAGGGGCGGCACCCCGGCAGGGTGCCGCCCCTTCGTCAGTCAGTGGATCCCAGACGTGGATCTCAGTAGATCCCAGACGTGGATCTCAGACGTTGAACCCGAGCGCCCGAAGCTGCTCCCGCCCGTCGTCCGTGATCTTGTCGGGGCCCCACGGCGGCATCCAGACCCAGTTGATGCGCAGCTCGTTGACGAGGCCGTCCGTAGCGGACTTCGCCTGGTCCTCGATGACGTCCGTCAGCGGGCAGGCCGCGGAGGTCAGGGTCATGTCGACGGTCGCGATGTTCGACTCGTCGACGTGAATGCCGTAGATCAGGCCGAGGTTGACGACGTCGATGCCCAGTTCGGGGTCGACGACGTCCATCAGGGCCTCACGGAGTTCTTCCTCCGAGGCCGGCTTCATCTCCACGGTCTCGCTCATGCCGTCGTCTCCTTCTCGGCGTCGGCTCCGCCCAGCACCTGGGCCGTCGCGTCCTTCCAGGCCATCCAGCTCAGCAGGGCGCACTTGACCCGGGCCGGGTACTTGGACACCCCGGCGAACGCGACCGCGTCCTCCAGGATCTCCTCCATCGCGTCGTCGGGTTCGAGCTTCCCCTTGGACTGCATCAGCTCCAGGAAGGTCTCCTGGATCTTCCGCGCGTCGGAGAACTCCTTGCCGACGAGGAGTTCGTTCAGTACGGAGGCCGAGGCCTGGCTGATCGAGCAGCCCTGGCCCTCGTACGAGACGTCCTCGATCTTCGTTCCGTCGTACTTCACGCGCAGTGTGATCTCGTCACCGCACGTCGGGTTGACGTGGTGCACCTCGGCGTCGCCATCCCGCAAGCCCCGCCCGTGCGGGTTCTTGTAGTGGTCCAGGATGACTTCCTGGTACATGGAGTCCAGTTTCACCGTTCAGCACGCCCTTCAGCCGAAGAAGTTCCGTACGTGCTCCAGGCCGTCGACCAGCGCGTCGATCTCGGCCGGCGTGGAGTACAGATAGAACGACGCTCGCGTGGTCGCAGGAATTCCGTACCGCAGGCAGACCGGCCGCGCGCAGTGGTGGCCGACCCGGACCGCGATGCCCTGCTCGTCGAGGACCTGGCCCACGTCGTGCGGGTGGATGTCCCCGAGGGTGAAGGAGATCGCCGCTCCGCGCTCCTCGGCCGTGGTCGGGCCGATTGATGCGCAGGTCCGGGACCTCCAGCAGCCGCTTCACCGCGTATTCGGTGAGCGCGTGCTCGTGCGCGAGGATCTTGTCCATGCCGATCGCGTTGAGGTAGTCGATCGCCGCGCCGAGACCGATCGCCTGGGAGACCGGGGGCGTACCCGCCTCGAACTTGTGGGGCGCCGGGGCGTAGGTGGAGGAGTGCATCGAGACCGTCTCGATCATCTCGCCGCCGCCGAGGAAGGGCGGCAGGTCCTCCAGCAGCTCCTGGCGGCCCCAGAGGACGCCGATGCCCGTCGGGCCGCACATCTTGTGGCCGGTGAAGGCCACGAAGTCGGCCTGGAGGGCCTGCACGTCCAGCGGCATGTGCGGCGCGGCCTGCGAGGCGTCGATGCAGACCAGCGCACCGACCTGCTGGGCGCGGCGCACGATCGCCTCGACCGGGTTCTGGGTGCCCAGGATGTTGGAGACCAGCACGAAGGAGACGATCTTCGTCTTCTCGGTGATGACCTCGTCGATGTTGGACAGGTCCAGACGGCCGTCGTCGGTCAGGCCGAACCACTTCAGCTTCGCGCCCGTGCGCTGCGCGAGCAGCTGCCACGGCACGATGTTGGAGTGGTGCTCCATCTCCGTGATGACGATCTCGGTGTCGGAGTCCACGCGGTAGGGCTCGTCGGCCCAGCCCAGCATGTTCGCCACGAGGTTGAGCGACTCGGAGGCGTTCTTGGTGAAGATCACCTCGTCGCGCGAGGGCGCGTTGATGAACTCCGCGACCTTGTCGCGCGCGCCCTCGTACAGCGCCGTGGCCTCCTCGGCGAGGACGTGCACGCCACGGTGGACGTTGGCGTTGTGCTGCTCGTAGTACTCGGAGAGCACGTCGAGCACCTGGCGCGGCGTCTGCGAGGTCGCCGCGTTGTCCAGGTACACGAGCTTCTTGCCGTCGTGGACGACGCGGTCCAGGATCGGGAAGTCCTTGCGGAGCGCCTCGGTGTCGAGGAGGCCCGGCAGCTGTGTCACGCGGATGCGCCACCCTTCGTGTATGCCTCGTAGCCCTCGTTCTCCAGCTTGTCGGCGAGCTCGGCACCGCCGGACTCGACGATCCGGCCGCCGGAGAAGACGTGCACGTAGTCGG
This sequence comes from Streptomyces africanus, assembly GCF_030816955.1. Classification (NCBI taxonomy): domain Bacteria; kingdom Bacillati; phylum Actinomycetota; class Actinomycetes; order Kitasatosporales; family Streptomycetaceae; genus Streptomyces; species Streptomyces africanus. The sequence goes on from NZ_JAUSYP010000001.1 coordinate 1,985,124, forward strand.
GCTTGATGTAGCGGAGGATGCGCGTGTAGTGCGTGATCAGCAGGGTGCCGACCTCGCCCGTCTCGCGGACCCGGTTCACGCCCTCCGACACGACGCGCAGGGCGTCGACGTCCAGGCCGGAGTCGGTCTCGTCGAGGACCGCGATCTTCGGCTTGAGCAGCTCCAGCTGGAGGATCTCGTGGCGCTTCTTCTCACCGCCGGAAAAGCCCTCGTTCACGTTGCGCTCGGCGAAGGCCGGGTCCATGTTGAGACGCTCCATGGTCTCCCTGACTTCCTTCACCCACGTCCGCAGCTTGGGGGCCTCGCCGCGGATGGCGGTCGCGGAGGTGCGCAGGAAGTTCGACACGGAGACGCCCGGGACCTCGACCGGGTACTGCATCGCGAGGAACAGACCGGCGCGGGCCCGCTCGTCGACGGACATCTCCAGGACGTCCTCGCCGTCGAGGGTGACGGTGCCGCCGGTGATGGTGTACTTCGGGTGTCCCGCGAGGGAGTAGGCGAGGGTCGACTTGCCCGAGCCGTTGGGGCCCATGATGGCGTGCGTCTCGCCCTGCTTCACGGTGAGGTCGACACCCTTGAGGATTTCCTTCGTGCCGTTCTCGACCTCGACGGTGACGTGCAGGTCTCGGATTTCAAGCGTTGCCATGGGTGCCTCAGGACTCCTGGGTGAGGGAGACGAGCACGTCGTCCCCTTCGATCTTTACGGGGTATACGGGGACGGGGCGCGTCGCGGGAAGGGCGTCGGGCTTGCCGGAGCGGAGGTCGAAGCGCGAGCCGTGCAGCCAGCACTCGATGTGGCAGTCGTCGACCTCGCCCTCCGACAGGGAGACGTTCGCGTGCGAGCAGATGTCGTGGATCGCGAACACCTCGCCCTCGGTCTGCACGATGGACAGGGGCGTGCCGTCGAGTTCCACCCGCTTCGGGGTGTCCTCCTCCAGCTCGCCCAGTCCACAGGCGCGTACGAAGGTCATGCGACGGCCGCCTCCAGCTCCTCCTCGATCTTGGCGATCAGGCGCTCCTCGATGTCCGGGAGGCCGATCTGCTGGACCAGCTCGGCGAAGAAGCCGCGGACCACCAGTCGGCGGGCCTCGTGCTCCGGGATGCCGCGGGCCATGAGGTAGAAGAGCTGCTCGTCGTCGAAGCGGCCGGTGGCCGAGGCGTGGCCGGCGCCGACGATCTCGCCGGTCTCGATCTCGAGGTTCGGTACGGAGTCCACGCGCGCCCCGTCCGTGAGGACCAGGTTGCGGTTCATCTCGTACGTGTCGGTGCCCTCGGCCTTGGCCTCGATGAGCACGTCGCCGATCCACACCGCGTGGGCGCCGTCACCCTGGAGCGCGCCCTTGTAGACGGCGTTCGACTTGCAGTGCGGGACGTTGTGGTCGACCAGGAGGCGGTGCTCCTGGTGCTGGCCCTGGTCGGTGAAGTAGAGGCCGAACAGCTCGGCCTCGCCGCCGGGGCCGGCGTACCGCACGCGCGGGTGCAGCCGGACGACGTCGCCGCCGAAGGTGACGACGACCGACTTGAAGGAGGCGTCGCGGCCGACGAGCGCGTTGTGCTGGGCGACGTGGACGGCCTTCTCGTCCCAGTCCTGGACGCAGACGACGGTCAGCTTGGCGCCGTCGCCCAGGAGGTAGTCGACGTTGGCGGCGAGCACCGCGTCACCGGTGTGGTCGATGACCACGACGGCCTCGGCGAAGGCGCCCAGCTCGATCACCTGGTGGCCGAAGGCGGTGCCGCCCTCGCCGTGCACCGCGATGCGGATCGGCTCGGTGAGGACGGTCTCCTTCGGCACGGTCACGACCGAGGCCTTCTCGAAGGCCGAGTAGGCCTGGGCGGCCACGCGGTCCACCGGGGTGCCGGCCTTGCCGAGCCGCGCGTCGTCGCGGCCGACGGCCTCGACGGTGACGCCCTCGGGGGCCTGGACGTCGACCTTCACGCCGTTGCCGTCGGCCACGGCGGTGCCGTCGTGCAGCCCGCGCAGGCGCTCCAGCGGGGTGAACCGCCACTCCTCCTCACGGCCGTGCGGCACGGGGAAGTCCGCTACGTCGAAGGAGGGGGGCGCGCTCATGCGGGTGGCGACGGTCGACTCGGCCGCCACCGCGATCGAGCCGGTGGTGGTGGAGCCCACCGGGATGTTCTGAGCCTCAGCCATGGCTGTCGTAGTGCTCGCTTTCCGTTACGTAAGGGCTTGATGGGACTGCGGTGGGGATCAGCCGACCGCGCCTTCCATCTGCAGCTCGATCAGCCGGTTGAGCTCAAGGGCGTACTCCATGGGGAGCTCCTTGGCGATGGGCTCGACGAAGCCGCGCACGATCATCGCCATCGCCTCGAACTCACTCAGACCGCGGCTCATCAGGTAGAAGAGCTGGTCCTCGGAGACCTTGGAGACGGTGGCCTCGTGGCCCATGGACACGTCGTCCTCGCGGACGTCCACGTAGGGGTAGGTGTCCGAGCGGGAGATCGTGTCGACCAGCAGCGCGTCACAGAGCACGTTCGACTTGGAGCCCGCGGCGCCCTCGCCGATCTCGATGAGACCGCGGTAGGACGTACGACCGCCACCACGCGCGACGGACTTCGACACGATGTTGGACGACGTGTTCGGCGCCATGTGGACCATCTTGGCGCCCGCGTCCTGGTGCTGGCCCTCGCCGGCGAAGGCGATGGACAGCGTCTCGCCCTTGGCGTGCTCGCCCATCAGGTAGACGGCCGGGTACTTCATCGTCACCTTGGAGCCGATGTTGCCGTCGACCCACTCCATGGTCGCGCCCTCGTAGGCCACGGCACGCTTGGTGACCAGGTTGTAGACGTTGTTCGACCAGTTCTGGATGGTCGTGTAGCGGCAGCGGGCGTTCTTCTTGACGATGATCTCGACGACCGCGGAGTGCAGCGAGTCCGACTTGTAGATCGGGGCGGTGCAGCCCTCGACGTAGTGCACGTAGGCACCCTCGTCGACGATGATCAGCGTCCGCTCGAACTGGCCCATGTTCTCCGTGTTGATACGGAAGTAGGCCTGGAGCGGGATCTCCACGTGGACGCCCGGCGGCACGTAGATGAAGGAGCCGCCCGACCACACGGCGGAGTTCAGCGACGCGAACTTGTTGTCGCCGACGGGGATGACGGTCCCGAAGTACTCCTTGAAGAGCTCCGGGTGCTCCTTCAGGGCCGTGTCGGTGTCGAGGAAGATGACGCCCTGCTCCTCCAGGTCCTCACGGATCTGGTGGTAGACGACCTCAGACTCGTACTGCGCGGCGACACCGGCGACGAGGCGGTTCTTCTCGGCCTCGGGGATGCCCAGCTTGTCGTACGTGTTCTTGATGTCCTCGGGCAGGTCCTCCCAGGAGGCCGCCTGCTTCTCCGTGGAGCGCACGAAGTACTTGATGTTGTCGAAGTCGATCCCCGACAGGTCCGAGCCCCAGTTCGGCATGGGCTTCTTCTCGAAGAGGCGCAGACCCTTGAGGCGGAGCTTGGTCATCCACTCCGGTTCGCTCTTCTTGGAGGAGATGTCCCGGACGACGTCCTCGTTGATGCCGCGCTTGGCAGAGGCGCCGGCCGTGTCGGAGTCGGCCCAGCCGTATTCGTACTTGCCCAGGCCCTCGAGCTCGGGGTGGGCAGTCTCCGTGGGGAGAGTCATGCGGGGTTCCTCCCGGCCGTGCTTGCAGATGCGTTGTGGGAAATCTTGGGGATGAACGTCGTGCAGACGCCGTCGCCGTGCGCGATGGTGGCGAGCCGCTGTACGTGCGTACCGAGCAGCTCGGCGAAAAATTCCGTCTCCGCCTCGCACAGCTGCGGGAACTGCTCGGCGACGTGGGCGACCGGGCAGTGGTGCTGGCAGAGCTGCTCACCCTTCTGCGGGTGGGGCGCGCTGCGCGCCGTAGCAGCGTACCCGTCGGCGCTCAGGGCCTTGGCCAGGGCTTCCGTCCGCTGCTCGGGCGCGGCGGTCTCGACCGCCTCGCGGTACGCGCTCGCCTGCGCGGCGATCCTGGCGCGGGCGAAGGCGGCGATCGCCTCGTTGCCGCCCTCGCGGTCGGCGATCCAGCGCAGCGCGTCCGCAGCGAGCTTGTCGTAGGACTGGTCGAAGGCGTCCCGGCCGCAGTCGGTCAGGGCGAACACCTTGGCCGGCCGGCCGCGGGTGCGCGTGCCGTAGACCCGCTGCTCGCGCGCCTCGACGACACCGTCGCCCGCGAGGGCGTCGAGGTGCCGGCGCACGGCCGCCTGGGTGAGGCCCAGCCGCTCGGCGAGTTCGGCGACGGTCGACGGGCCGTGGTCCAGGATGGATCGCGCGACTCGGTTGCGGGTGGACCGCTCCCCGGTCGCGAGTTCCTCCTGAGGGGACCCCGTGGGGGTCTCCCGAACCTCGCCGACGTTTTTCACAACGCCATTGTTGCGTAATTCATCGGGGCCGGGCAAGCCGCGTCCGGTCACCCCCGTGGTGCCCTGCGTCACTTAGGTAAAGCTAACCTGACCTGCGGAAACGATCTCCGATCGACCAAACCGGTGGCATGGCGCAGCCGCGTGGGGGACACTCCCGAACCATGTCCACACCCCCTCCGACCGGCCCTCTTGTCACCCGGGACACACTGCGCGCGCAGCTGTGCGACCTGGGAGTGCGGCCCGGCGAGACCCTCCTCGTGCACTCCTCGCTCAGCTCCCTCGGCTGGGTCAACGGCGGCGCCGTCGCGGTGGTGCGGGGACTGCTCGACGCGCTCGGCCCGCAGGGCACGCTGGTGGTTCCGACGCAGACCGGCGACCTCTCCGACCCGGCCCTGTGGGGCAACCCGCCCGTGCCACCCGACTGGTGGGAGGCCATCCGCGCCACGATGCCCGCCTACGACCCCCGGATCACGCCCACACGGGGGGTCGGCGTCGTCCCGGAGACCGTGCGCACACCTGGCCCGGCGCGCTGCGCAGCGCCCATCCGCAGACCTCCTTCGCGGCGGTCGGCCCGCGCGCGGCGGAGGTGATCGAGGGGCACGCTCCCGACTGCCGGCTCGGCGAGCGCAGCCCGCTGGCGAAGCTGGAGGCCATGGGCGCCCGGGTCCTGCTGCTCGGCGCCGGCTACGCCTCCTGCACCAGCTTCCACCTCGCCGAGTACCGGATACCGTCCCCGCGCGTCGCCGTGGGCCGGCCGGGCCCCGACGGCTGGGAGACCGTGACCGAGGTGTCGATCAGCTCGGACCGGTTCGACGAGCTGGGCTACGACTTCGAGCGGGACCGTCCCGTCGTACGCGGCAAGGTCGGGGCGGCCGAGGCGCGGCTGTTCCCGGTGGCGGACGCGGTGGCCTACGCAGAGCGCTGGCTGCCGGTGCACCGTCCCCGTGAGGAGGAGTTCCAGCACCCGCCGCTCTGAGACCCCGCGCACGAACCTAGACTCTGGACCCATGCGAAGTGAGCCCGTGGTCCAGGTCCAGGCCCTGGTGAAGCGGTACGGCACGAAGACCGCGGTGGACGGGCTCGACCTGGTGGCCCGGGAGGGTGTGACCGCCGTGCTCGGCCCCAACGGGGCGGGCAAGACGACCACGGTCGAGACCTGCGAGGGGTACCGGAAGCCGGACTCCGGCACGGTGCGCGTCCTGGGCCTCGACCCGGTCGGACAGTCCCGGGAGCTGCGGCCCCGGATCGGCGTGATGCTCCAGTCCGGCGGCGTCTACTCGGGCTCCCGCGCCGACGAGATGCTCCGCCACGTGGCCAGGCTGCACGCCCACCCCCTGGACGTGGACGCGCTCATCGAACGCCTCGGGCTCGGCTCGTGCGGCCGTACGACGTACCGGCGGCTGTCGGGCGGGCAGCAGCAGCGGCTGGCCCTCGCGATGGCCGTGGTCGGCCGCCCCGAGCTGGTGTTCCTGGACGAGCCGACCGCCGGGCTCGACCCGCAGGCCCGTCGCGCCACCTGGGACCTGGTCCGGGACCTGCGCGCCGACGGTGTCAGTGTGATCCTCACCACGCACTACATGGACGAGGCCGAGCAGCTCGCCGACGACGTGGCCATCATCGACGGGGGCCGGGTCATCGCCCAGGGCTCCCCGGAGGAGCTGTGCCGGGGCGGCGCCGAGAACACGCTCCGCTTCAGCGGCCGTCCCGGCCTGGACGTCGGCTCGCTGCTGAAGGCCCTGCCCGCCGACTGCTCGGCCGCCGAGCTGACGCCGGGTTCGTACCGGGTCGTCGGCAAGGTCGACCCGCAACTGCTCGCGACGGTCACCTCCTGGTGCGCCCAGCACGGCGTGATGCCGGAGAAGATCTCGGTGGAGCGGCACACCCTGGAAGACGTCTTTCTCGAGCTGACCGGCAAGGAGCTGCGCTCATGATTGCGGCTCACAGGGAAGGAACTGCGTTCGTGACCGCCACCGGCACCTATGCGCCGAAGCCGGGGGCCGCGCCCCTGACCCGCATGATCGCGGCCCAGGCCGCGCTCGAGACGAAGATGCTGCTGCGCAACGGCGAGCAGCTGCTGCTCACCGTCGTCATCCCGACCCTGCTCCTGGTGCTCTTCAGCACCGTCGACATCGTCGACACGGGCGCGGGCGAGGCCGTCGACTTCCTCGCCCCCGGCATCCTCGCGCTCGCCGTGATGTCGACCGCGTTCACCGGGCAGGCCATCGCGACCGGTTTCGAGCGCCGCTACGGCGTCCTGAAGCGGCTCGCGTCCTCGCCTCTGCCGCGCTGGGGCCTGATGACGGCGAAGACGCTGTCCGTGCTGGTCACCGAGGTGCTCCAGGTGGTCCTGCTGACGGTGATCGCCTTCGCGCTCGGCTGGTCGCCGCACGGCAACCCGTTCGCCGTGCTGCTGCTCCTGGTCCTCGGCACGGCGGCCTTCTCGGGCCTCGGTCTGCTGATGGCCGGGACGCTGAAGGCCGAGGCGACGCTCGCCGCCGCCAACCTGTTGTTCCTGCTGCTGCTCGTCGGCGGCGGGGTCATCGTGCCGCTCGACAAGTTCCCCGCCGCCGCGCAGGACGTGCTCGGCCTGCTGCCCATCTCGGCCCTGTCCGACGGCCTGCGGGACGTGCTGCGGCACGGGACCGGGATGCCCTGGGCCGACCTGGGGATCCTCGCCGTCTGGGCGGTCGTCGGTCTGACGGCGGCCGGACGGTTCTTCCGCTGGGAGTAAGCGCTGGGAGCAAGCCATGACCGACCCTCGTGAAAGCGTGCACAAGCGGCGTCCTACGATGGGTCGCGTGCCAAAAGTGACCCGCGCCGACGCCAGGGCGGCCCTGCGCAACCCGCTCGCCTTCATCGCCGAGCGCTGGACCCCGGAACCCCGGACGGTCCAGCGCGCGGCCCTCTCCGCAATCGTCATGTCGGTGCTCATCGTGGTCACCGGCGGAGCCGTACGGCTGACCGGCTCGGGCCTGGGCTGCCCGACCTGGCCCAAGTGCACCGACGACTCGCTCACCGCCACCAGCGCGATGGGCTTCCACGGCGCCATCGAGTTCGGCAACCGCATGCTGACGTACGTGCTGTGCGCCGCCGTCGGCTGGGCGATCATCGCCGCGCGCTCGCAGAAGCCGTACCGGCGCGGCCTGACCCGGCTGGGCTGGGCGCAGTTCTGGATCGTGATGAGCAACGCGGTGCTCGGCGGCATCGTGGTGCTGGTCGGTCTCAACCCCTACACGGTCGCGGCCCACTTCGTGGCGACGTCCGCGCTGATCGCGGTGGCGACGGTGATGTGGCAGCGCACCCGTGAGGGCGACGCTCCGCCGCGCCCGCTGGTCGGCAAGGCCGTGCAGCAGCTGGTGTGGTTCCTGGTCGCCGCCGCCGTGCTGCTCATCCTGGTCGGCACGGTGGTCACCGGCGCGGGTCCGCATGCCGGCGACTCCAGCGAGGTCGAGCGGATGCCGGTCGACTGGGAGACGGTGAGCAAGCTGCACGCCGTGCTGGCGTGGATCGTGGTGACGCTGACGTTCGCCCTGTGGTTCGTCCTCAAGGCGGTCGACGCGCCGCGCTCCCCGCTGAACCGCACCCGCGAACTGTTCCTGATCCTGCTCGCGCAGGGCGTCATCGGGTACGTCCAGTACTTCACGGACCTGCCCGAGATCCTGGTCGGCCTGCACATGCTCGGCTCGGCCCTGATGTGGATCTGGGTGCTGCGGGTGGTGCTGTCGCTGCGCGAACGTCCGCAGGCCGTGGCCGACGTGCCCGGTCCCGCGGCCGAGGCCTCCCTGACGAAGGCCTAGAGGCCAAGACCAGGTTCAGTCGAGCCCGTACACCCGCCGCGCGTTCCCCGACGCCAGCATCCCCGCCACGCGCTGCGCGTCGGCCAGGGACCACGCGCCCTCGGCGACCCAGGTGCCGAGCACCCGGCCGAGCGCCTCGCGGAACAGCCGGGCCCCCACCACGTGCAGCTCGGGCAGCCCCTGGGCGCCGGTGGAGAAGAGGATCTTGCCGAAGGGGGCCAGCTCAAGGACCTCCGCGAGGACGGTCGCGGCGCGGGCGCCGGTGCGGACCAGGGCGGCGCCGGAGTCGACGTAGACGTGCGGGAAGACACCGGCCAGGTGGGCGGCGTGCCGGTGGTACGGGTACCCGTGCAGCAGGACGAGGTCCGTTCCCAGACCGGCCGTGGCCCGGACGAAGTCCGTCAGCAGCACCGGATCCGTACGGTCGATCCGCAGGCCCGGCGCGCCGAGCCCCGCGTGCAGCTGGAGCGGCAGCCCCGAGGCGACGGCGCTCCACAGCAGGTGCCGCAGCAGCACGGGGTCGCTCAGCTCCCCGCCGACCCCGCGCCCCGCGAGCCAGCGGCCGACGGCCCCCCGCACCTCCCCCGGCCCCGGCGGCTCCGGCGCGAGCGCGAGGCCGTGCCGTACGCCCGCGACCGAGGTGAAGGCGACGGCGTTCGCGGCGGCGGCGTGCACCGACTCGGCGAGGTTGGCGAGGAAGGACTCGACGGTCCCGGAGGTGTCGGCGACCTGCTCGGCGAGCAGCTCCAGGCGGACGATCTCGCGGGCCTCGGCGGCTCCGGCCGAGGCCAGTTCGCCGGGTTCGGTCAGATCACCGGGCAGGCCCGCGTCGACCAGGTACGTCGTGATGCCGCTGCCGCGCAGGAGCCGGCGGGCGGACTCCAGGACGCCCAGTTCGCGGCGGCGGGCGAGGTAGCGGGCGGGCGTGCAGTGCGGTTCGAGGCCGAGCAGGGGCGGGCACCAGCGGCGCACGGCGAAGCCGGTCTGGGTGTCGAAGAGGGTGGTGCCGGGCGCGGGTGGGCCCTCCGTGCGGGAGAGGTGGGCCTCGAAGGTGCCGAGGCCCAGCTCCGTGCGGAGTACTCCGTGGCAGTACTGGTCCACTAGGGACGGCGTTTCGATCATCCGGGCTCCCCGGTGTGGACCGTGTTGTTCCTAAGGTCCTAACGGGTGAACGGGGATGAGGTCGCGGTCCCGGGGTGGGGTGCCTGTGTTGTTTCGGCGGGTGCGGGCTGTGTGTGGTTGGTCGCGCCCACGCGGCGGAGCCGCACATCGATACAGCCCCGCGCCCCCAAGAAGGTCAGTTGTTCTTCGGGCCGCCTACCTGGATACCGGCCATGCGCGACCACTCGTAGCGGCCCGTCCTGACCTTCGCGGCGAATTCGCCGTCGAAGGACTCGTGGGTCGTGATGCCGGACTTCTCCACGGCCTTCTCGGCGATCTCGTAGGAGGGGGCCACCAGGTCGCCCCAGTTGCCGTCCTCGCCGACCAGGACGATACGGGCGCCGCGTTCGCCGAGGTAGGCGACCTGGCCCTCGGCGCCGCCGTGGGCCTTGGAGAAGGAGCTGATCTGCTTGGCCAGCCGGGCCGCCTTGCGCTCGGCCTTCGGGTCAACCTGCTGCGTGTCTGCCATGGTGGCGATGCTACTCACGGGTAGATCGACTGGCGAGAGCAGATCCCTGTGACGTACGTCAGTGCTGGGTCAGCGCAGGAAGGGGTCGACCGCGACCGCCACGAACAGCAGCGACACGTAGGTGATCGACCAGTGGAACAGGCGCATCTCCTTCAGCTTCGCGCCCGTCACCTCCGCCTTCGCGCGGTTCTGCAGGCCGTGCGCCTCCCAGAGCCAGAAGCCGCCCGCCAGCACGGCGACCGACGTGTAGAACCAGCCGGTGTAGCCGAGCGGGGTCAGCAGGAGCGAGACGGCGACCATGACCCAGCTGTAGATCACGATCTGCTTGGCGACGACCTTGTTGGAGGCGACCACCGGCAGCATCGGCACGCCCACGCGCGCGTAGTCCTCCTTGACCTTCATCGACAGCGGCCAGTAGTGCGGCGGCGTCCAGAAGAACATGACGAGGAACAGGATGATCGGCGCCCACGACATGGAGTTCGTGACCGAGGACCAGCCGATCAGCACGGGCAGGCAGCCGGCGATGCCGCCCCACACGATGTTCTGCGAGGTACGGCGCTTGAGGATCATCGTGTAGACGACGACGTAGAAGAGGAGCGCGCCGAGGGAGAGCCAGGCGCTCAGCCAGTTCACGGTGAGGCCGAAGAGCAGGGTGGAGGCGATCGCCAGGGTGATGCCGAAGACGAGGCACTCGCGCGGGCTGACCATGCCGGTGACCAGCGGCCGCTGCGAGGTGCGGTCCATCAGCGCGTCGATGTCGCGGTCGATGTACATGTTGAGCGCGTTGGCGCCGCCCGCGGACATGTAACCGCCGACGCAGGTCAGCAGCACCAGGGTCAGGTCGGGCACACCCTGCTGCGCCAGGAACATCACCGGCACGGTGGTGATCAGGAGCAGCTCGATGATCCGCGGCTTGGTGAGAGCCACGAACGCCTTGACACGGGCCCCGAACGGCCGGTGGGCCGGGCTCTGGTCCGTCCCGATCATCCCCGCTGGACGGGATTCAACGGCCGTCACGCACACCCCTACAGAGACATCCCAGCAAGCCTCACCCGTGTGAAGTCCCGGTAAAGGCTCGCGCGTACCACGCCACTTTAGACGTTGCCCAGAGTCGGACATTCGCGGGGGTCGGGTCGTGTTGGTGAGCGGCTACCGAAGGGCGCGCGGAAGCTCGATTGAGCACCCGGATGAGCGGGTCCGTATTCACCTGTCGAAGGGGATACGGCCCAGTCAGGAGGCGGATCCAAACGTGTCCCGGCACTCTGGAGTGACTCGAAAGAACGCACGTCCCACGGGGGTAGGCTCGGCTGCGGCCGGTGGACGCCCCGATACACCGGCATCCGACATGTGGAGAGGAGCCCTGACCCAGGGTGAGCACCAAGCCGACCACCACAGACCTCGAGTGGACCGAGTTGGACCAGCGGGCCGTCGACACCGCGCGTGTCCTGGCCGCCGATGCCGTACAGAAGGTCGGTAACGGCCATCCGGGTACGGCGATGAGCCTGGCGCCTGCCGCCTACACCCTCTTCCAGAAGGTGATGCGGCACGACCCGGCGGACGCCGACTGGGTCGGGCGGGACCGCTTCGTGCTGTCCGCCGGCCACTCGTCCCTGACCCTCTACACCCAGCTGTACCTGGCCGGCTTCGGCCTGGAGCTGGACGATCTGAAGTCCTTCCGCACCTGGGGTTCGAAGACCCCGGGCCACCCCGAGTACGGGCACACCACCGGTGTGGAGACGACGACCGGCCCGCTCGGGCAGGGTGTCGCCAACGCGGTGGGCATGGCGATGGCCGCCCGCTACGAGCGGGGCCTGTTCGACCCGGAGGCCCCCGAGGGCGAGTCCCCCTTCGACCACTTCGTCTACTGCATCGCCGGTGACGGCTGCCTCCAGGAGGGCATCTCCGCCGAGGCCTCGTCGCTCGCGGGCCACCAGAAGCTGGGCAACCTGATCCTGCTGTGGGACGACAACCACATCTCGATCGAGGGCGACACCGAGACGGCCGTCTCCGAGGACACGGCCAAGCGCTACGAGGCCTACGGCTGGCACGTGCAGCGGGTGGAGCCGCAGGAGAACGGCGACCTGGACCCGGCCGCGATCTACGAGGCGATCCAGCAGGCCAAGGCCGTCACGGACAAGCCGTCGTTCATCGCGATGCGCTCGATCATCGCCTGGCCGGCCCCGAACGCGCAGAACACCGAGGCCGCGCACGGCTCGGCGCTGGGCGAGGACGAGGTCGCCGCGACCAAGCGGGTGCTGGGCTTCGACCCGGAGCAGAGCTTCGAGGTCGCCGACGAGGTCATCACGCACACCCGCAAGGCGCTGGAGCGGGGCCAGGCGGCCCGTGCGGTGTGGGAGAAGGCGTACCAGCAGTGGCGGGACAACAACCCCGAGCGCGCCGCCGAGTACGACCGGATCGCGGGGGGTGAGCTGCCCACCGGCTGGGAGGAGAAGATCCCGGTCTTCGAGGTCGGCAAGGGCGTGGCCACGCGTGCCGCCTCCGGCAAGGTCCTCCAGGCGCTCGGCGCGGTGATCCCGGAGCTGTGGGGCGGCTCCGCCGACCTGGCCGGCTCCAACAACACCACGATCGACAAGACCAGCTCCTTCCTCCCGGCGGACAACCCGCTGCCGGAGGCGGACCCGTACGGCCGCACGATCCACTTCGGTATCCGCGAGCACGCGATGGCCGCCGAGATGAACGGCATCGCGCTGCACGGCAACACCCGGATCTACGGCGGCACGTTCCTGGTCTTCTCCGACTACATGCGCAACGCGGTGCGGCTGTCGGCGCTGATGCACCTGCCCGTGACGTACGTGTGGACGCACGACTCCATCGGCCTGGGCGAGGACGGCCCGACGCACCAGCCGGTCGAGCACCTGGCGTCGCTGCGGGCGATCCCGGGCCTGAACATCGTGCGGCCGGCCGACGCCAACGAGACGGCCACCGCCTGGCGCGAGATCCTCCGGCGCTGGACGAAGGAGTTCGGCAAGGGCCAGCCGCACGGTCTGGCGCTGACCCGTCAGGGCGTGCCGACGTACGAGCCCAACGACGATGCCGCCAAGGGCGGTTACGTCCTGTTCGAGGCCGACGGCGGCGAGCCCGAGGTCATCCTCATCGCCACCGGCTCGGAGGTGCACGTCGCCGTCGAGGCGCGCGAGCAGCTCCAGGGCGCCGGCGTGCCCACGCGTGTGGTGTCCATGCCGTCGGTGGAGTGGTTCGAGCAGCAGGACCAGGGGTACCGGGACAGCGTCCTGCCGCCGTCCGTCCGGGCCCGTGTCGCGGTGGAGGCCGGTATCGGTCTCACCTGGCACAAGTACGTGGGCGACGCCGGCCGCATCGTTTCCCTGGAGCACTTCGGTGCTTCGGCCGACGGCAAGGTCCTCTTCCGCGAGTTCGGCTTCACTCCCGAGAACGTGGCCGCCGCCGCGCGGGAATCGATCGCCGCAGCTCAGCGCTGACGCTTACATACGACACGTAGGAGATGGAATTTCCATGACAGACGCACTCAAGCGCCTCTCCGAGGAAGGCGTGGCGATCTGGCTGGACGACCTGTCGCGCAAGCGGATCACGTCCGGCAACCTCGCCGAGCTGATCGACCAGCAGCACGTCGTGGGCGTCACCACCAACCCGTCGATCTTCCAGAAGGCGATCTCGCAGGGCGACGGCTACGACACGCAGCTGACCGATCTCGCCGCCCGCAAGGTCACCGTCGAAGAGGCCATCCGCATGATCACGACGGCGGACGTCCGCGACGCCGCCGACATCCTGCGCCCGGTGTACGACGCCACCGGTGGCCAGGACGGCCGGGTCTCGATCGAGGTCGACCCGCGCCTGGCGCACAACACGCGGGCGACGGTCGCCGAGGCCAAGCAGCTCGCCTGGCTGGTGGACCGGCCCAACACGCTCATCAAGATCCCGGCCACCGAGGCGGGCATCCCGGCCATCGCCGAAACCATCGGCCTGGGCATCAGCGTCAACGTCACGCTGATCTTCTCGCTGGAGCGCTACCGCCTGGTCATGGACGCGTTCCTGACCGGCCTGGAGAAGGCCAAGGAGCGCGGCCTGGACCTGTCGCAGATCCACTCCGTGGCGTCGTTCTTCGTCTCCCGCGTGGACACCGAGATCGACAAGCGGATCGACGCGCTGGGCACCGACGAGGCCAAGGCGGCGCGCGGCAAGGCCGGCGTCGCGAACGCCCGTCTGGCCTACCAGGCGTACGAGGAGGTCTTCTCCTCGGACCGCTGGAACGCGCTGGAGAAGGCGGGCGCCAACAAGCAGCGTCCGCTGTGGGCGTCCACCGGTGTCAAGGACAAGGCGTACAAGCCCACCCTGTACGTCGACGAGCTGGTGGCTCCGAACACGGTGAACACCATGCCGGAGGCGACCCTGTTCGCCACGGAGGAGCAGGGCGAGATCCGCGGCAACGCCATCGCCGGCACGTACGAGCAGGCCCGCGCCGACCTCGACGCGGTCGAGAAGCTCGGGATCAAGTACGACGACGTGGTCCAGCTGCTGGAGGAGGAGGGCGTCGAGAAGTTCGAGGCGTCCTGGACCGACCTGCTGAAGTCGACCGAGGCCGAGCTTCAGCGCCTCGCCCCCTCGGAGGGCTGAACAGGTGTCGAGCAGCAACCCGCTGCGTGACCCCGCGGACCGACGGCTCCCGCGTATCGCGGGGCCGTCGGGCCTGGTCATCTTCGGCGTCACGGGCGACCTGTCCCGCAAGAAGCTCATGCCCGCCGTGTACGACCTCGCCAACCGGGGTCTGCTGCCGCCGGGCTTCTCGCTCGTGGGCTTCGCCCGCCGCGAGTGGGCGCACGAGGACTTCGCCCAGGAGGTCCACGACGCGGTCAAGGAGCACGCCCGCACGCCCTTCCGCGAAGAGGTCTGGCAGCAGCTCATCCAGGGCATGCGCTTCGTGCAGGGCACGTTCGACGACGACGACGCGTTCGAGCGGCTGCGCTCCACGATCGAGGAGCTGGACAAGGCACAGGGCACGGGCGGCAACTTCGCCTTCTACCTGTCCGTGCCGCCGAAGTCCTTCCCGGTGGTCATCCAGCAGCTGAAGAAGCACGGGCTGGCCGACCAGAAGGGCGGCTCCTGGCGGCGCGCGGTCATCGAGAAGCCCTTCGGGCACGACCTGAAGTCGGCCGAGGAGCTCAACAAGGTCGTCCACGAGGTCTTCGCCCCGGACCAGGTCTTCCGCATCGACCACTATCTGGGCAAGGAGACCGTCCAGAACATCCTGGCGCTGCGCTTCGCCAACACGATGTTCGAGCCGATCTGGAACCGGTCCCTCGTGGACCACGTGCAGATCACCATGGCCGAGGACATCGGCATCGGCGGCCGGGCCGGGTACTACGACGGCATCGGCGCCGCCCGTGACGTCATCCAGAACCACCTGCTCCAGCTCCTGGCGCTCACCGCCATGGAGGAGCCGGCCTCCTTCGACGCGGACGCGCTGGCCGCCGAGAAGACCAAGGTGCTCGGGGCGGTGAAGCTGCCCAAGGACATCGGCCGGGACACCGTGCGCGCCCAGTACGCCGCCGGATGGCAGGGCGGCACGAAGGTGCGCGGCTATCTGGAGGAGGACGGCATCAACGCCTCCTCGAAGACCGACACCTACGCCGCGATCAAGCTGGAGATCGACAACCGCCGCTGGGCGGGCGTCCCCTTCTACCTGCGCACCGGCAAGCGGCTGGGCCGCCGCGTCACGGAGATCGCGGTCGTCTTCCAGCGGGCCCCGCACTCCCCCTTCGACACGACGGCCACCGAGGAGCTGGGCTCCAACGCGATCGTCATCCGCGTCCAGCCCGACGAGGGCGTCACGGTCCGCTTCGGCTCGAAGGTCCCCGGCACGTCGATGGAGATCCGGGACGTGTCGATGGACTTCGCCTACGGCGAGTCCTTCACGGAGTCCAGCCCGGAGGCGTACGAGCGTCTCATCCTGGACGTCCTCCTCGGAGACTCGAACCTCTTCCCGCGTACCGAGGAGGTCGAGCTGTCCTGGAAGATCCTCGACCCGATCGAGGAGTACTGGGACAACAACGGCAAGCCCGCCCAGTACCCGGCCGGTACCTGGGGGCCCGTCGAGGCGGACGAAATGCTCGAGCGACACGGACGGAGCTGGCGCCGGCCATGAAGATAGACCTCACGGACACCACGGCCAGCAAGATCAACAAGGCGCTGGTGCAGGGCCGCCGGGCGATCGGCACCCCGGCGGTCGGGATGGTGCTCACGCTGGTCATCGTGACCGACGAGGAGAACGCCTACGACGCGCTGAAGGCCGCGAGCGACGCCTCGCACGAGCACCCCTCGCGCACGCTCGTGGTCATCAAGCGCGTCTCCCGCTCGCCCCGCGACCGTACGCAGTCCCGCCTGGACGCGGAGGTCCGGGTCGGCGCCGACGCCGGCACCGGCGAGACCGTCGTGCTCCGGCTGTACGGCGAGGTCGCCGACCACGCCCAGTCGGTGGTGCTGCCGCTGCTGCTGCCGGACGCACCGGTGGTGGTGTGGTGGCCGGTGAACGCGCCGCTCGACCCGGCGAAGGACCCCCTGGGTGCCCTCGCCCAGCGCCGCGTCACCGACACGTACGCCTCCGAGCAGCCGGTGCGGGACCTGGCCACCCGGTCCGGGACCTACACCCCCGGCGACACGGACCTGTCCTGGACCCGCATCACGCCCTGGCGTTCCATGCTGGCGGCGGCCCTCGACCAGGTCACCTGCGAGGTCAGGGCCGTCGAGGTGGAGGGCGAGGAGTTCAACCCGAGCTGTGAGCTGCTGGCGATGTGGCTCGCGGACCGGCTGGACGTCCCCGTCAAGCGTTCGCTGTCCGGGGGCCCCGGTCTGACGGCGGTCCGCATGGACACGGACTGCGGCCCCATCGTGCTGGACCGGGCGGACGGCTCCCTGGCGACGCTCTCCATCGAGGGCCAGCCGGCCCGTGGTGTGGCGCTCAAGCGCCGGGACACGGCCGAGCTGATCGCCGAGGAGCTGCGGCGGCTCGACCCGGACGACACGTACGCGTCGGCGCTGCGGTACGGGGTGGACCGGCTGAAGTCCCCCAAAGGAGCACAGGCAGAGCCGGGAGATCAGGGAGATCAGGGAGAGCCCAAAAGTGACGGGCGAGCACGACTCGCCCTCCCCGCTCCCCGTGAAACGGCTGCGAAAGCACCCGCTTCGCAAGCGACGGCGGAGGCACCGGTGAAGCAGGAACCGGTGAAGCGGGAACCGCCCCAGCTGGAACCGGTACGGAAGGCGACGACGAAGTGAGCACGGCACCGCAGCTGGTCGTCCACCGCGACAAGGAACTGATGGCGCAGGCCGCGGCGGCCCGGCTGATCACCAGGATCGTGGACGCGCAGGCCTCCCGGGGCTCGGCGTCCGTGGTCCTGACGGGCGGCCGCAACGGCAACGGCCTGCTGGCCGCCCTCGCCGCGGCGCCCGCCCGGGACGCCGTCGACTGGAGCCGGCTCGACCTCTGGTGGGGCGACGAGCGGTTCCTGCCCGAGGGCGACCCGGAGCGCAATGTCACGCAGGCGCGTCAGGCGCTGCTCGACTCGGTGCCGCTCGACCCGAAGCGGGTGCACGCGATGCCCGCGTCGGACGGCCCCTACGGCGACGACGTGGACGCGGCGGCAGCCGCGTACGCGGAGGAACTGGCGCGGGCGGCGGGCCCGGAGAACCACGGGCCCGTCCCCACGTTCGACGTGCTGATGCTGGGCGTCGGCCCGGACACGCACGTGGCGTCGCTGTTCCCGGAGCTGCCTGCGGTGCGGGAAGTCGACCGTACGGTCGTCGGTGTCCACGGCGCGCCGAAGCCGCCGCCGACGCGGGTGACGCTGACGTTGCCGGCGATTCGTGCGGCGCGGGAGGTGTGGCTCCTGGCCGCGGGCGAGGACAAGGCCCAGGCCGCGGCGATCGCGTTGTCGGGCGCGGGCGAGATCCAGGCACCTGCGGCGGGGGCGTACGGCCGCAGCAGGACGCTGTGGCTGCTGGACGCTGCCGCGGCGTCGGAGCTGCCCCGTTCCCTGTACCCGCCGGCTTCGGCTTAGGCTCAAGCCTTCACCCACCCATCACCCGAAGCAGTCAGCCAGGAAGCTGGACTCGCGAGTTGCCCCTTTCAAGGGCAGTTTCGGGTGGTGGGTGGGCAAAGGCGGGGGTCCAGGGGGCGGAGCCCCCTGGTATCGCGAACAGGCAGCGGCTACTTGACCGACCCAGCCATCACGCCCTGCACAAAGTGCCTCTGGAACGCGAAGAACACGACGACAGGGACGACCAGGGACACGAACGCCCCGGGCGCCAGGACATCGATGTTGCTGCCGAACTGCCGTATCTGCGACTGGAGTTCCACCGTCAACGGCTGCGAGGAACTGTCCGCGAACAGCAGCGCCACCAGCATGTCGTTCCACACCCACAGGAACTGGAAGATGGCCAGGGAGGCGATCGCCGGCCGCCCCACGGGCAGCACGAGCCGCGTGAAGATACGCCATTCACTGCCGCCGTCCATCCGAGCCGCCTCCAGCATCTCCTTCGGCATCTCGGCGAAGTAGTTCCGCAGCAGGAACACGGCGAACGGCAGGCCGTAGGCCACGTGGAAGAGGACGACCCCGGGGATCGTGCCGAACAGGCCCAGCTGACCGAAGAGTTTGGCGACCGGCAGCAGCCCGATCTGCACGGGCACCACCAGCAGCGCGACCACGACCAGGAAGACCGCCTCCCGCCCGGGGAAGTCCAGCCACGCGAAGGCGTATCCCGCGAGCGCCGCGATCACCACGACCAGCACCGTCGTCGGCACCGATATCAGCACCGTGTTCCAGAACGCCTGCGTGATGCCCGAGTTCTGCAACAGCGAGGAGTAGTTGTCGAAGGACAGCTGCCCGGGGCTGGAGAACACCGTCCACCAGCCGCCCTTCGCCGTGTCCTCGGCGGACCGCAGCGAGGACAGGAACAGCCCGGCCAGCGGCGTCATCCACACCAGACCGATCAACACGAGGAAGGCCTGGACGACTCCGTTGCCCAACCCGCGCCGCACCGCGTTCATCGCTGACTCCTTCGGAAACGACGGACGTTGAACACCATGGCCGGAACCACCAGCAGCAGGAGCAGCACTCCGAGCGCGCTGCCGAGCCCCTGGTTGTTGCCGCCGCCGAACGACACCAGCCACATCTGCGTCGCAAGCACGGTCGCGTCCTCCTGCACCGGCCCGGGCGCGATGATGTAGACGAGGTCGAAGACCTTCATCACGTTGATGACCAGGGTGACGAAGACGACCGTGAGGACCGGGGCCAGCAGCGGGACCGTGATCCGCCGGAAGATCTGCCACTCGTTCGCGCCGTCGATCCGCGCCGCCTCCAGCGCGTCCCGCGGCAGCGTGGACAGGCCGGCCCCGATCAGCACCATGGCGAAGCCGGTCCAGATCCACAGGTAGGCCCCGATGATCGCCGGTGTGACGAGCGCCGGTCCGAGCCAGGAGACGCCCTCGTAGGGCGGGGCGAAGTTGGACGCCGGCAGTTTCACCTCGTAGGAGCCCGGTGCGAGGCCCTCGAAGCGGAAGGAGCCGTCGGAGGCGGTGGTCGCCGTGGCGGCCGTCTTACCGTCGCGTACCGCCTCGACCTTCATCTGCGGCAGTCCGCTCTCCCGCCGGTCGACCTTGCCCTGTTCCCCTCCCCCGCCGGGCGTGAAGTCCAGGTAGACCACGCCGCGCAGTTCGTCGGGGCCGGCCTTCTTCCCCGCCGCCGTGTACGCGGGTTCGGTCCCGCCGGGCAGGTCGTCGGGCAGCACCCCGACCAGGCCCAGCGTCACCGCGTCGCCCGGGGACACGCTCGTACGCGTGCGGTACGAACCGTCCTTGTCCTTCGTCAGGCCCTGCCCGTCACGCGCCCGGGCCGTCGGGTACGAGGACTCGGCCTTGAAGGCGTCGTGGACGGAGACGACCGCGGCGTTCAGGACACCCTTGTCGGGGTCCTCGTCGTAGGCGAGCCGGAAGATGATGCCGGCGGCGAGGAAGGAGACCGCCATCGGCATGAAGAGGAGCAGCTTGAAGGCGGTGGCCCAGCGGACCTTCTCCACCAGCACGGCCAGGATCAGCCCGAGGCCGGTCAGCAGGGCCGGGGCCACGACGACCCAGATGGCCGTGTTGCGGACGGCCGTGAGGGTCGCCGGGTCGCGGAACATCTCGGTGTAGTTGTCGCCGCCGACGAAGGTCGTCCCGGAGGCGTCGAAGAAACTGCGGCCGACGCTGAACAGCACGGGGTAGACGACGAGCGCGCCGAGCAGCAGCAGGGCGGGCAGCACGAACAGCAGGGCGACGATCTTCCCGCGGCGGCGCAGACGCCGGGTGCGGTCCGCGACCGTGACGGGCGGCGGGGGGTTCGTCTCTTTCACGAGGGTCGCTGTCATGGCGGATCAGTCCTGG
The DNA here is from genome assembly GCF_030816955.1 of Streptomyces africanus. NCBI lineage: Bacteria > Bacillati > Actinomycetota > Actinomycetes > Kitasatosporales > Streptomycetaceae > Streptomyces > Streptomyces africanus. Next base: position 2,005,336 of record NZ_JAUSYP010000001.1, read on the forward strand.
TACGCCTTGGCCGCCGCGGCCTCCAGCTTCGCCGCGGTGCCCTTCGGGTCGGACGGGTCGCGCAGGAAGTCCTGGAGCAGCTTCCACTCGCCGGTGCCCTTGGTGCCGCCGAAGGCCGCCGGGGCCTGGTCGGACATGTCGAAGCGGACCGTATCCCCGGCCTGGACGAGGGACTTGGCGGTGGCGCGGGTGACGTCGTCGCCGTAGGAGGCGAGGTCGAGCTTCTTGTTCGGGGAGAGGAAGCCGCCCGCCTCCGCCCACACGGCCGAGGCCTCGGGGGTCGCCAGGAACTCCAGGAGGGCCTGGGCGGCCTTCTGGTTCTTGCCGTCCTTGAGGACGACGGCCGCGTCACCGCCGCTGACGACCGGTGCCTCGCCGCCGGCGACCGCCGGGAACGGGAAGAAGTTCGCGTCCTCGCCGACCTTCTTGCCGAACTGGTCCTTGGCGACGCCGGCGACGAAGTCGCCCTCGTAGACCATGCCGGCCTCGGGCTTCGGGCCGAACACCTTCTCCACCGAGCCGGGGAAGTCGGTGTTCAGGGCGCCCTTCTGGCCGCCGGCGATGAGCTGCTTGTCCTTGAAGAGCTTGCCGAGGGTGGTGAGGGCGTCGACGACCGACGCGTCGGTCCACTTCAGCTTGTGCGCGGCGAGGGCGTCGTACTTCTCGGGTCCGGCCTGGGAGAGGTAGACGTTCTCGAACCAGTCGGTGAGGGTCCAGCCGTCCTGCCCGGCGACGGAGAACGCGGCGAGTCCGGAGTCGGACACGGTCTGCCCGGCCTTCAGCATCTCGTCGTAGCTCTTCGGCGGCTTCACACCGGCCTGGGTGAGGGCGTCGGGGCTGTACCAGACGGTCGACTTGTGCGCGGCCTTGAAGTACAGGCCGTAGAGGGTGCCGTCGACGCTGCCGTACTTCTTCCACACGGGGGCGTAGCCGGCGTCCACGGACTGCTCGGTCTTCTTGGACAGCGGCTTGAGCCAGCCCTTCTGGGCGAACTGCTTGAGCACGCCGACCTGGGGGACCATCACGACGTCGGGGGCGTTGCCGCCCTCGATCTTGCTGCCGACGACGGTGGAGACGTTGTCGCCGGTGGAGACGAACTGCGTCTTGGCGCCGGTCTTCTCGGTGAAGGCGTCCAGCACCTTCTGGAAGTTCTTCTGCTCGGTGCCGGACCAGACACCGGCCACAGTGATCGTCTGGCCGCTGAGCGCCTTGTCGCCGCCGCCGGCCGAGACGGGGCCGCCGCCGCAGGCGGTCGCGCCGAGCGCCAGGGCGAGAGCGGTGCAGCTGGTGAGCAGGGTGGTGCGTCGTCGCATCATCGTTGATGTCCCTTCGGGGAATTGACTTGCGGGGTTGACTCGCGGGGTGTTCAGGAACGGATCCACCAGGCGGCCGTCGACCCGGAGAGCACTCCGGGCGGGCAGGGGCCGCTGGCGAGCAGCGGGGCGCCGGGGACCGGCGCGGGTGTGGGGGCGGTGCCGAAGTTGACGGCGCACACCAGGTCGTCGCCGCGGGCGAAGGCCAGCACCCCGGGCGGGGCGTCCAGCCAGCGCAGCGTGCCCTCGCCCAACTGCGGCAGGGCTGCGCGCAGTTGGAGGCCGTCGCGGTACAGGTGCCAGAAGGAGCGGGTGTCGGCGAGGGCCCGGTCGGTGGCGTACTCGGCGAAGTACTCCGGCTGCGGCAGCCACGGCTTGGCGCTCTCCTCGCCGGAGGTGAAGCCGAACGGCGAGGCCTGCCCCGACCAGGGCAGCGGCACCCGGCAGCCGTCGCGGATGCGGGCCCGGCTGCCGGTGCGGCGGAAGATCGGGTCGGTCAGCACGTCGTCGGGCAGGTCCACGACCTCGGGCAGGCCGAGCTCCTCGCCCTGGTAGATGTACGCGGCGCCGGGCAGGGCCAGCATCAGCAGGGCGGCGGCCCGGGCACGGGCGGCACCGAGGCCGCTGCCCTCGGTGGCGGGTTCGCCGTAGCGGGTGACGGTGCGGACCTGATCGTGGTTGTTGAGGACCCAGGTGACGGTCGAGCCGGTGCCGGCGATGTCCTGCATGGCCTCGGAGATGACCTTCTGGAAGGCGTCCGGGTCCCAGGGGGCGCTGAGCAGGTCGAAGAAGAAGGCCTGGTGGAGTTCGTCGGGGCGGACGTACTGGGCGTGCTCGCGGGCGGTCGGGACGGAGACCTCGCCGACGAGGAGGCGTTCGCAGCCGTCGCGCTCGGTGTACTCCTCGCATATGGAGCGCCAGCGGCGCCACACGTCGTGCACCTCGGGCTGGTTCCAGGCGAGCGGATTGACGGAGTCGCGGGTGCGGGCGTCGGCCTCCGGGTCGTCCGAGTCGGGCAGCTCCGGGTGCTTGTAGAGCCCGGCGGCGACGTCGATGCGGAAGCCGTCGATGCCCCGGTCCAGCCAGAAGCGGAGGATCCGGTCGAACTCGGCGGCGATCTCGGGGTTGCGCCAGTTCCAGTCGGGCTGCTCGGGCGCGAACATGTGCAGGTACCACTGGCCGGGCCGCCCGTCCGGCTCGGTCACGCGGCTCCAGGCGGGGCCGCCGAACATGGAGTGCCAGTTGTTGGGCGGCTCGGAGCCGTCCGGGCCTCGGCCGTCGGCGAAGTGGAAGCGGGCGCGGGCCGGGCTGCCGGGCGGGGCCGCGAGCGCTTCGCGGAACCAGGGGTGCTCGCTGGAGCAGTGGTTCGGGACGATGTCGAGCAGCACCTTGATGCCGAGCCGCCGCGCGGCCCCGACCAGCAGGTCGAACTCGTCGAGGTCGCCGAAGAGCGGGTCGACGTCGCAGTAGTCGGCCACGTCGTAGCCGTGGTCGTGCTGCGGCGAGGGATAGAAGGGGCTCAGCCAGATCCCGTCCACGCCGAGCTTCTTCAGGTAGGGCAGTCCGGCCCGGACGCCGGCGAGGTCGCCGACGCCGTCGCCGGTGCTGTCCAGGAAGCTGCGGACGTACACCTGATAGATCACTGCGTCACGCCACCAGTGGTGCCTGTTCAACCCATCGACCTGTCTCTGAGGAGGGCAGCGGTTATGCATGCATGTTAAGTAGGCGTGTCGAGAGGGTGTCAATGAAAAGACAGAAGCTACCGAGGAGTTGAGGTGGTAGAATTCGCCATCTATCGGACATATCTCAGCCAGATGAGACGTCCGCGTTACCTAACAAGTAACTAGGGGCCCTAGCGGCGCGAGATGGCGGCGAGTTCGCGGGCCAGCCGGCGCACCGCCGCCGCGGGCGTCTCGTTCCCGGCCATCGCGTCGTGCACGACCGCCTGCACGACCAGGCTGACCTGGTCGTAGCGCGGGCTCTTGGGGCGCGGCGCGGCCGTGCGCACGCTCTCGCGCAGGGTCGGCAGATACGGGAACCTGCGGATGAGCGCGGGGTCCTCGTAGAGATCGGCCCGGACGGGCGGCAGCGCGCCGCGCGTGAGGACCTGGCGCTGAACGCGCTCGCTGGTGAGGTAGGCGATCAGGCGGGCGGCCGAGTCGGGGTGCCGCGCGTGCGTGCTGACGGCCAGGTTGGAGCCGCCGAGGACACTCGTGCCCGGCCCGTCCGGCCCGGGCAGGGGTACGGCGCCGACCTTCCCGGCGACCTCGGAGCCCGGGGCGGAGGCGCCGACGTAGGCGTAGGGCCAGTTCCGCAGGAAGAGCAGCCGGCCGTCCTGGAAGGCCTGCTTGGACTCCTCCTCCTTGTAGGTCAGCGCCTCCTTCGGGATCCAGCCCTCGCGCACCCCGCGTGCCAGGAAGCCGATGCCCTCACGGGCCGCCGCCGAGTCGACGGTGACGCGCTCGCCCTCGTCGCCGAGGATCGAGCCGCCCGCCGAGTAGACGGCCTCGGCCGCGTTGACGGTGAGGCCCTCGTACGGCAGGAACTGCCCGGCGTAGCCGTCGAGGCCGTACTTCGGGGCGATGGTCTTCGCGTACCGCTCCAGCTCCGCCCAGGTGCGCGGCGGCTGGACGCCCTCCTTGGCGAGGACGTCCTTGCGGTAGAGGAGGAGGCCGGCGTTGGTGACGTACGGGACGGCGTAGAGCTGTCCGTCGTAGGTCGCCGTGTCCACGACCGGCGGGAGGAAGGTCCGCAGCGGGAAACGGTCGCGGGGCAGCGGCCGGATCCAGCCCGCGGCGGCGAACTCCGAGGTCCAGTTGACGTCGATGTTGAGCACGTCGAACCGGCTGCGGTCGCCGTCGCGCAGGTCGGTGGTCATCTGGGCCTGGGTCTCGTCGGCGGAGTCCGGCAGCTCGACGAGGGTCACTTTTTCGCCGGGGTGGGTGCGGTTCCAGCCCTCCAGCAGGGGACCGAGGTAGCCGGTAAGGTCTCCGGCGGTGGCGAGGGTGAGCGGTCCGCGGCCGCCGTCGGCAGGCTCGCCCGCCTGAGCTCCGGCGGCGACGTAACCGGTCAGGACCACGACGAGAACGAGAAGGCCCCTACCCGCGGCATGGATCCACCGCATAGGTTCCTCCCTGTACACCGGCGACGGGCACCTTCGCCCGGAACAGAGGCCATGTATACCTGTTAGGTATGGGCGATACTAGGGCCTGGAGCACATTGGACCGGACAGGAGGACTGCACGCGTGCGCCTGCCCCTCCTGGCACTCCTCGCCCGCGGACCCGCCCACGGCTACGAGCTCAAGCAGGACCTTGAGCAACTGCTGGGCTCCGCGTACCCTCAGCCGAATGTCGGCCAGATCTATGTGACCCTCGGCCGCCTCGAGAAGTCGGGACTGATCGAGGGCGAGGACGTGGCGCAGTCCAGCCGGCCCAACAAAAAGGTCTACCACCTCACCGACGCCGGGCGGGAGGCGCTGCGCGCCTGGTTCGAGGAGCCCGAGGACGAGCCGCGGGTGCGGGACGAGTTCTTCATGAAGCTGGCGCTCGCTCCGCAGAGCGGGCTCGCCGACCAGATCTCCCTGATCAACCAGCAGCGGCGCCAGTACCTGAACACGATGCGGCAGCTGTCGAAGCTGGCCGCCGCCGAAGACCGTGACAACCGCATCGCCCACCTGCTGATCGAGGGCGCGATGCTGCACCTGCAAGCCGACCTCGACTGGCTGGAACGGTGCCAGGAAGAGCTGGAGGAGCTGGAGTGAGCGACGACCGTCCCGCTCCTGTGCTGCGCGCCGAGGGCCTGGTGAAGACGCATCACGGCGAGGGCGCGCCCGCCCATGCCGTGCGCGGGGTCGACCTGTGCGTACGGCCCGGCGAGTTCGTGGCGATCACCGGTCCGTCCGGGGCCGGCAAGTCGACGCTGCTGCATCTGCTCGGCGGCCTGCAGCGGCCGGACGCGGGCCGTATCTGGCTCGACGGCGAGTCCACCGACACCTACAGCGAGGCACGCTGGGCGGTGGAGCGTCGGAAGCGGATCGGGATCGTCTTCCAGTTCTTCAACCTGGTGTCCAACCTGTCCGTCGCCGACAACGTGGAGCTGCCCGCCCTGCTCGCCGGGACCTCGCCGAAGCGGGCGCGGGCCGAGCGGGAACAGTTGCTGGCCGAGCTGGGCCTGACGGGCAAGGAGCGCAGCATGCCGGGCGAGCTGTCCGGCGGTGAGCAGCAGCGCGTCGCCCTGGCCCGGGCCCTGGTCAACCATCCCCCGCTGCTGCTGGCCGACGAACCCGCGGGCAGCCTCGACAGCAAGGGCACCCGCGAGGTCATGCGGCTGCTGTCCCGCTTCCACCAGCGCGGGCAGACGATCCTGCTGGTCACCCATGACGCGCGGCTGGCGAGCGCCGCGGACCGGGTGATCAGCTTCTTCGACGGCCGGATCGCCGACGACGCGGAACTCGACGGCGGCACTCCGCCCCGCCGGTCCGGCATCTCCGGTGTGCTGGAACTCAGGGACTGACATGCGGGTGAGGGACTGACATGCGGGTGTACGACGGCTGCCCGGTGTCCGGGCCGAGAGGCTGAGGCCTGTGCGAGCCACCCTGCGCTGGGCGCACTCCGATCTGCGCACGCACCGCGGCGAGGCGCTGTTCCTCGTCCTCGCCACCGCTGGCATCGTCGCCTCCCTGCTGCTGGCCACGGCCCTGTTCGGGTACGCCACCAATCCCTGGCAGCGCGTGTTCACACAGTCGCACGGCGCGCATGTGTGGCTGCACACCGACACCGCGGCCGACACCGGGAAGCTGGCCGAGCTGGAGGGCGTCGACTCCGTCGCCGGCCCGTACCCCACGGCCGCCACCACCGTCGCCTCGCGCGGCAGCCGCGCCGCCGTCGAGCTGCGCGGCACTCCGGAACGCCCGTCCGTCGGCCGCCCGCCGGTCGTCTCCGGCCACTGGCTGGACCCCGCGACCCCGAACGGTGTCGTCCTGGAGAGCCGCCTCGCCCGCGCGCTGCTGGCCGAGCCCGGCGACATCCTCACGGTGCCCGGCACGGCCCGCGAACTGACCGTCGTGGGCCTCGCCGACAGCGCCGAGCCGCGCTACCGGCCCGGTGAGCAGCCGGGCCTGGTGTGGGCACTGCCGTCGGCCGTGCCGGACCCCGGCGGCCAGGTGATCGGACTGCGGCTGACGGACCCCGGCGACACGTCCTACGTCGTCCAGCGTGCCGTGACCGTACTGGGCGCCGGGGCGATCGGGGAGGTGTCCACCTGGCAGCAGGCCCGGGCTGAGGCCCAGGGCGACAACCGGCTCCTCGGCCAGGTGCTGGGCCTGTTCGGGCTGGGCGCGCTGATCGCCGCCGGGCTCGCCGTGCACGGCGCGATCGGCACCCGTATCCGTGGCCACCTGCGGGACCTCTCCGTCCTCAAGGCCATCGGCTTCACCCCCGGCCAGGTGGTCCGGATCTACCTGCTCCAGCACCTCGCCTACGCGCTGCTGGGCGCGGTGGCCGCCGCCGCGCTGGCCGAGGCCCTGGGCAGCCGGATCCCGGGGCGGCTCGGGGACGCGGTCGGCGTGTGGCAGGGGCTGCCCGGCCACACCGTGGCGCTGTTCGTCATACCGGTGGGCGCGGTGCTGTTCATCGGCGCGACCACCGGCCTGGCCGCCTGGCGGGCGGGCCGCGTCCCGCCGGTACCGGTCCAGCAACCGACGGCGGCACTCGGCAGCCGACTGCCCGGGCCGGGCCCGAGCCGGGCCTTCGGCCCGGGCCCCGCGGCGGCTCCGCCCGGCGGGCGGCCGATCGGCGGGCTGCGTCGGGGCCTCGGGCTGCGCCCCGCGGCTCCCCGGAGCGGGCAGCTCTCCGACCTGGCGCGTCGCGCCCTCGGGGCGCGGGTTCCGCCCGCGTTGGTGCTGGGCTGGCACAAGGCGTTCACCCGCCGCCCCCGGTCCCTCGCCACCGTCGCCCGCCTCACCCTGCCGCTGCTGCTGATCGTCGTGGCGATGAGCGCGTGGACCACCATCGAGCGCTTCCACAGCACGCCCGAGCAGATCGGCCTGCCGACCGCCCTCAGCGTCCGCGCCGACGCCGGTCTGGACGAGCGGCAGACCCGTGCCCTCCTGGAACGCGACCCGGAGGTGGCCGCCGCCTACCCCGGCGTCGAGACGGCCGCCCTGGTCCCGGGCCAGACGGCGACCATCGCCCTGCGCGGCCTCGGCACCGGCCAGGACCCCTACCCGTACACCCTCGCCGAGGGCCGCCCCGCCCGCGGCGCCGACGAGGCAGTGGCCGGGCAGGGCCTGCTCGACCTGCTGGACGTGCGCGTCGGCGACTGGGTGCGGATGACCGTCGGCGACCAGCCGCAGATCCTGCACATCGTGGGCCGCAGCATCGAGCCGGAGAACGCCGGCCGGGTCATCTCCACGTCCCTCGACACCCTCCGCGCGAACGACCCCGGGCTCCGCCCGACCCTCTACGAGCTGCGCCTGGACCCCGGTGCCGACCCGCGGGAGGTCGCCGACCGGCTGGCCACGGCCGGGCGCGGACACCTGGACGTGCACACCGTGACCAACCCCGCCGACGGACTCTCCCCGCTGCGCGCCGTCGTCGCCGGGCTGATCGCCGTCCTCGCCCTCATCGGACTGATCGAGCTGCTGACCGCGATCGGCGGCACGGTCCGCGAGAGCGAACGGGACCTGCTCGCGCTGAAGGCCATCGGCCTGTCCCCCCGGCAGATCACGGGCATCACGGTCACGGCCACCGGCTGTACGGCACTGGCGGCCGTGCTCGCCGCCACCGCCCTGGGCCTGCCGCTCGCCCACTGGCTGATCGACGCCCAGGGCCGGTCGAGCGGCATCGGCGCCGGGATCGCCCGGGGCCCGTCCGCCCCGCTGGTGCTGCTGCTCGGTGCGGCGGCGGTGCTCTGCGCGGCCGCGCTGGCCGCCGTGCCCGCGGCCCGCGCGGCCCGCCGCCGACTGGCGGACACGCTGAGCGCGGTCGCCTGACGTCCCGGCGGCTCCCGGGTCAGCCCCCGTAGGGGTACTGCGGGTTGTACGGCGGCTGCGGGTGCGCGGCGTACGGGTGCTGCCCGCCCGGCGCGTAGGGATGCCCGTACGGGTTCCCCTGCGGCGGCAGGTACGGCGATCCCGCCGGAGGCATCCCCGGCGGCATCGGCGGCACCGGCCCAGGCGCCGGTGCCAGAGTCGCCGGATGGGCCTTCAGCCTGATCCCGTACCGCCGCTTGAGCCGCCCCATCTCCAGCAGCGCGATGGCGGTGACCGTCACGGGAGCGCCCAGGATGAAGACGATGCCCAGGGTGAGGCTCAGTCCGTGCAGATCACCGGTGACGAGATCCGGGACGGCCACCAGCCAGCTGGTCACCATGGCGAGCAGCGGCGGCAGGCAGCGGTGCGTGGCGGCCGTGCCGAAGAAGTTGCCGGAGACCCGCACCGCCCCGTAGGCCGTGAAGATGAGCATCCACATCATCGTCAGGCCGACCCCGATGATCACGACGGGGTTCGCCGAGCCGTTCACCGTCCGCACCAGCAACAGCAGGGCGGCCACGCACCCGACGAACAGCAGGAGCAGCAGAAGGGAGTTGAGCAGCGGCACCCGCAGCTGCCGCACCGTGCCCCCGCGCCGCCAGACCCAGAGCATCGCCCCGACCGTCAGCGGCGTGAGGAAGAGCAGGACGACGGAGGCCGTCATCGCGTTCTCCAGCAGCTCCGTGAAGTCGAAGCCGCCCTCGATGAAGGTGTAGACCCCGAGGGACGCGACCGCCCCGGCGATGACCCGGAATTTCTTCAGCCGCTCCACGGACGGATCGAGCGGCTGCGGTATCCACGCGGGGTGGAACACCGCCTGGGCCACGTCCTGGGGCTTCAGGACGGACCGGACCGTCAGCCTGCCGCCTGTCCAACTGCCGCGTGTGCGTGCCATTTCGCGCTCCCCCGAGCACTCGCCATGATGATCGTGCGGGAGTCTACGGGAAGCGGAGGGGGCGCCGCCGGGCGGTGGGCGGACAGCGCGCTGCCGTCCGCCTCCCGCCCGGTGCTCGTCACTGCCGGCCGCGCAGCTCCCGGTACGTGCCGACCAGGGCCTTGGTGGACGCGTCCAGGCCCTCGACCTCGGCGCCCTCGGTCAGCGCGGGCTCGACGCGCTTGGCGAGGATCTTGCCCAGCTCCACGCCCCACTGGTCGAAGGAGTCGATGTTCCACACCGCGCCCTGCACGAACACCTTGTGCTCGTAGAGGGCGACCAACTGGCCGAGGACGGACGGCGTCAGCTCGGGCGCCAGGATGGTGGTCGTCGGGTGGTTGCCCTTGAACGTCTTGTGCGGCACCAGCTCCTCGGGCACCCCCTCGGCCCGCACCTCCTCCGGGGTCTTGCCGAAGGCGAGCGCCTGCGTCTGCGCGAAGAAGTTGGCCATCAGCAGGTCGTGCTGCGCCTTGAGCCGGTCGCCCAGCTCGCCGACCGGTCGCGCGAAGCCGATGAAGTCAGCCGGGATCAGCTTCGTGCCCTGATGGATGAGCTGGTAGTAGGCGTGCTGCCCGTTGGTGCCCGGCGTACCCCACACGACCGGCCCGGTCTGCCACTCCACCTCACGCCCGTCCCGGCCGACGTACTTGCCGTTGGACTCCATGTCGAGTTGCTGGAGGTAGGCGGTGAACTTGGACAGGTAGTGGCTGTAGGGCAGCACCGCGTGCGACTGGGCGTCGTGGAAGTTGCCGTACCAGATGCCCAGCAGGCCCAGCAGGAGCGGCACGTTGGACTCGGCGGGCGCCGTCCGGAAGTGCTCGTCGACGATCCGGAAGCCGTCGAGCATCTCCCGGAAGTTGTCCGGACCGATGGCGATCATCAGGGCCAGGCCGATCGCCGAGTCGTACGAGTAGCGGCCGCCGACCCAGTCCCAGAACTCGAACATGTTGGCCGTGTCGATGCCGAACTCGGCGACCTTCTCGGCGTTCGTCGACAGGGCGACGAAGTGCTTGGCGACGGCGGCCTCTCCCCCACCGAGCGCGTCCAGCAGCCAGCCGCGCGCGGACGTGGCGTTGGTGACCGTCTCGATGGTGGTGAAGGTCTTGGAGGCGATGACGAACAGCGTCTCCGCCGGGTCCAGGTCGCGGATGGCCTCGTGCAGGTCGGCGCCGTCCACGTTCGACACGAAACGCACGGTCAGCGAGCGGTCCGTGAAGGCACGCAGCACCTCGTACGCCATCGCGGGGCCCAGGTCGGAGCCGCCGATGCCGACGTTGACGACGTTGCGGATCCGCTTGCCGGTGTGCCCCGTCCACTCCCCGGAGCGCACCCGGTTCGCGAAGTCGGCCATCTTGTCGAGCACGGCGTGCACACCCGGGACGACGTTCTCGCCGTCGACCTCGATCACCGCGTCACGCGGGGCGCGCAGCGCGGTGTGCAGCACGGCCCGGTTCTCCGTGGTGTTGATCTTCTCGCCGCGGAACATGGCGTCCCGCAACCCGAACACGTCGGTGGCGGCGGCCAGTTCGCGCAGCAGCCGCAGGGTGTCGTCGGTGACGAGGTGCTTGGAGTAGTCGACGTACAGGTCGCCGACCCGGAGGGTGTACGCGGTGCCGCGGCCGGAGTCGGCGGCGAACAGCTCGCGCAGCTGGACATCGCCCAGCTCCTCGCGGTGCTTGGCCAGTGCCGTCCACTCGGACGTCTGGTTGAGCCTGGTACGGCCGTCTGCGTTCATCTCGGGCTTCAGCCTTCTTTCCTGTCCTGCCTGCGTACCTTGCCCCGCTGCCGGTCCCCAACTTAATTGATCAGCGCGTGACATCGGATGTCGTGGCGCCGTCGTCCGGCCCGACAACAACTACGTTCGCCTTGAGCGCGGGTATCAGTGCGAGGACGGACAGGACGAAGAAGGCGGCCGTGAGCAGGGGCGGGGTGTTCGGCCCCCAGGCGGTGGCGACGGCCCCGCCCAGCAGGGCGCCGAGGGGCACACCGGCGAAGGCCAGGGTCCGGAAGGCCGAGCTGACCCGGCCCAGGAGCCGGGCGGGGCTGCGCTCCTGCATCAGTGTCGTCGTGTTGACGTTCCACACCATGCCCATGAGCCCGAAGACGGCCAGCGCGCCCACCAGCACGGTCAGGCTGCGCACGGTGCCCATGACGACGAGGGCGGCGGTCTGCACCGAGCCGGCGAGCAGCACGGACCGCAGCCGGCCGAGCCGCGCGACCAGCCGGCTGTTCACCACTCCCCCGGCCAGGCTGCCCAGTGTGAAGGCCGCGCCCGCCGCCGCGTATCCCGCGGGGCCCGCGTCGAGCCAGTCGGTGACGAGGACGACCAGCATGGCGAGCTGGGTGCCCATGCCGATGTTGCACAGGGCGGTCGCGGCGCACAGGCTACGCAGGGCGCGGTCGCGCCACAGGGTGCGCAGTCCCTCCGCGATCTCGCGGCGCAGGGTGCTCCCCGACGGTCGCGGCGTGCGGTCGGACTCGGCGGCCGGCAGCGAGGCCACCAGGGCGGCGGCCACCAGGAAGGTCACGGCGTCGGCCGCGAAGGGCACGGCGGCCCCGGCGGCCAGCAGCAGCGGCACGACGGGCCCGCCCAGCAGGCCGCCCGCGATGCGCTGGCCGGTCAGCAGCCGGGCGTTGGCGCTGCCGAGGGCGTCCCGGTCGACCAGGGCGGGCAGCAGGGCCGTGGCGGCGTTGTCGAAGAGGGTCTGGAACGTGGTCAGGGCGAAGGCCAGCACGATGAGCAGGCCGATCGAGGCGTGACCGAGAGCGACGGCCACCGCGAAGGCGGCCACCAGCAGCCCCCGTAAGACATCCACCCTCCACATGGCGCGCCGCTGGTCCACCCGGTCGGCGACGGCCCCGCCGAGCAGGCCGAAGACGATCCAGGGCAGATAGCCGCAGGCCGTGACGGAGGCGATGAGCAGCGGCTCGTCGGTCAGCGTGACGGCGAGCAGGGGCAGCGCGGCCGTACGCAGCGCGTCACCGAAACTGGACAGCACGGCGGCGCTCCACAGCCGTCCGAAGCCGCCGCGCCACGCGGGCACGCGCACGCATTCCACCTCGACCGTCGCCACTGTTCCCCCCTCACGGTTCGCCCGATGCACAAACCGTAGAGGGCACCACTGACAATCGGTCCGCGAGCGGCCGTCCGTCGGTTGCGGAAAGCAGCTCCGGCCGGGCACCTGCTGGTGCCCGGCCGGTCTCAACTCCTAGATTTCGCCCCGCAGTTTGGCGAGCGCCTCGGCGAGGATCGCCTCGCCGTCCGCGTCGCTGCGGCGCTCGCGCACGTACGCCAGGTGCGTCTTGTAGGGCTCGGTGCGCGGCGGGTCCGGCGGGTTGTCCCGGTCCTGGCCGGCCGGAAAGCCGCAGCGGGGACAGTCCCAGGTATCGGGCACCTGCGCGTCGCTGGCGAAGCTCGGCTGGGTCTCGTGTCCGTTGGAGCACCAGAAGGAGATGCGCAGCCGCGGCGCGGACTCGCCGCGCTCGGCCTCGCCCATCGGCCCCGCCCCGACCCGGCTTCCCCGGATCGCGTTGCCACTTGCCACGGTCGTAACTCCCTGCGTGATGGTGCCGCGAAGCGAGTCGGCGTTCCGCTTCGCTGCGAGCGCCTCAGTCTACGTAAGGCCCAACGCGCGTCCAGTGATTGGAGTTACAACCCTCACACCTAGACGCAAGCCCCATGATAGGCCGCGCTGTGCCGCGCGTACCGAACATGGGGCGTTACGTACGTATTGCCTGCGTACGCAGTGTGTGCGGGATGCGGGCCGGTCAGTTCTTCACCTTCATCAGGATGCCGAGCACGATAATGCACGCGAACCAGAGCAGACCGACCACGACGGTGATCCGGTCGAGGTTGCGTTCGGCGACCGAGGAGCCGCCGACGGAGGACTGCATCGCCGCCACCGAACATGTCGGAGAGACCGCCGCCCTTGCCCTTGTGCATCAGCACCAGCAGCATCATCAGCAGGCTGAAGACGATCAGGGCGATCGAGAACCCCAAAACCACGGCTGGACCAACTTCCTCGGATTCGGATGGACGACGCGGGGCCCAGCACAGTGCTGGACCCCGCAAGGGTACGACGGATCGCGTCTACCGCATACTCACTGGTCGCGGAAGCGCACGATCTTGACGAACTCGTCGGCGTCCAGCGAGGCACCGCCGACCAGGGCGCCGTCGATGTCGGCCTGGGCCATGATCTCGGCGACGTTGCCCGACTTGACGGAGCCGCCGTACTGGATGCGGACCTTGTCGGCCAGCTCCTGCGAGTACAGCTCGGCGATCTTGCCGCGGATCGCCGCGCAGACCTCCTGGGCGTCCTCGGCGCCGCAGACCTTGCCGGTGCCGATGGCCCAGACGGGCTCATAGGCGATCACGATGGTCTCGGCCTGCTCGGCGGGGAGGTCCTTCAGACCGCCCTCGACCTGGGCGAGGGTGTGGGCGACGTGGTTGCCCGCCTCGCGGACCTCCAGCTCCTCACCGACGCACAGGATGGGGGTCAGGCCGTGCTTGTAGGCGGCCTTGACCTTGGCGTTCACCAGCTCGTCGGTCTCGTTGTGGTACTGGCGCCGCTCGGAGTGGCCGATCGCCACGTACGTGCACTTCAGCTTGGCCAGCATCGAGCCCGAGATCTCGCCGGTGTAGGCGCCGGAGTCGTGCGCCGACAGATCCTGCGCACCGTACTTGATCTTGAGCTTGTCGCCGTCGACCAGGGTCTGTACGGAGCGCAGGTCGGTGAAGGGCGGCAGGACGGCGACCTCGACGGCCTCGTAGTCCTTGTCAGCCAGGGCGAAGGCGAGCTTCTGGACGTGGGCGATGGCCTCGAGGTGGTTGAGGTTCATCTTCCAGTTGCCCGCCATCAGCGGCGTGCGCCCAGGAACATCAGATACAGCCATCTAGGTCAGTCCTCCAGTGCGGCGAGGCCGGGGAGCGTCTTGCCCTCGAGGTATTCGAGGGAGGCGCCGCCACCGGTCGAGATGTGGCCGAATGCCGTCTCGTCGAAGCCCAGGGTGCGCACGGCGGCGGCGGAGTCGCCGCCGCCGACCACGGTGAAGCCCTTGGATTCGACGAGGGCCTGGGCGACCGCCTTGGTGCCCTCGGCGTAGTCGGGGTGCTCGAAGACGCCCATGGGCCCGTTCCAGAAGACGGTGGCGGCGTCGGCGAGCTTGGACGCGTACAGCTTGCGGGTCTCGGGCCCGATGTCGAGGCCCATCTGGTCGGCCGGGATGGCGTCCGCGGCGACGGTCGTGGGGTGGGCGGGAGCCTTGGTCTTCAGGTCCGGGAACTCGGTCGCGCTCAGGGCGTCGACGGGCACAACCAGCTCGACGCCGGTCTTCTCGGCCCGCTCGAGGTACTCCTGGACGGCCGGGATCTGGTCCTCCTGGAGGAGGGAACTGCCGACCTCGTAGCCCTTGGCCTTGAGGAAGGTGTAGGCCATGCCGCCGCCGATGAGGATGCGGTCGGCCCTGCCGAGCAGCTGGTCGATGACAGCGAGCTTGTCGGAGACCTTGGCGCCGCCGAGGGCGACGACGTAGGGCCGCTGGAGATCGTCCGTCAGCTTCTTCAGGACGGCGACCTCCTTGGCGATGAGGTAGCCGGCGGCGTGCGGCAGCCGGGCCGGGAGGTCGTAGACGGAGGCATGCTTGCGGTGCACCGCTCCGAAGCCGTCACCGACGTAGAGGTCGGCGAGGGCGGCGAGCTGGTCGGCGAAGGCGCCGCGCTCGGCGTCGTCCTTGCTGGTCTCGCCGGCGTTGAAGCGCAGGTTCTCGACGACCGCGACCTGGCCGTCGGCGAGGGCGGCGACGGTGGCCCGGGCGGACTCGCCGACCGTGTCGGTGGCGAACCGTACGTCCGTGCCGAGCAGTTCGCCGAGGCGCGCGGCGGCCGGGGCGAGGGAGAAGGCCGGGTCCGGGGCGCCCTTGGGGCGGCCCAGGTGCGAGGCGACGACCACCCGGGCGCCCGCGTCGGCGAGGGCCTTGACCGTGGGCACGACGGCGCGGATCCGGCCGTCGTCGGTGATGGTGGTGCCGTCCAGCGGCACGTTCAGGTCGGCGCGGACGAAGACCCGCCGGCCGGCGGCCCCTTCGGAGAGGAGTTCGTCGATCGTCTTCATGAGGGGACTCCTGGAAGAGCTCGTGATCGCTCGAAAGCGCTCGTGATCGAACAGCTCTGATCTGTACGTGAGTCAGGGCTCGGACAGCGCATTCTCGCGCCGCCCGAGCCCTGCTCTCACATGGACGTGCCTGCTCTGTGGATCAGAGCTGGTTGCCGACGAAGACCGTCAGGTCGACGAGGCGGTTGGAGTAGCCCCACTCGTTGTCGTACCAGCCGATGACCTTCACGTTCTTGCCCTCCTGGACCATGGTCAGGGAGGAGTCGAAGGTGCAGGACGCCGGGGCGTTGACGATGTCGGACGAGACGATCGGGTCCTCGGTGTACTCGAGGATGCCCTTCAGCTCGCCCTCGGCCGCCTTCTGGAAGGCGGCGTTGACCTCTTCCTTGGTGACCTCGCGGCCGAGCTCGAGGACCAGGTCGGTGACCGAACCGGTCGGGACCGGGACGCGCATGGCCATGCCGTCCAGCTTGCCCTTGAGCTGCGGGAGGACCAGCGCGGTGGCCTTGGCGGCACCCGTGGTGGTCGGGATGATGTTCTCGGCGGCGGCACGGGCGCGGCGCAGGTCCTTGTGCGGGAAGTCCAGGATGCGCTGGTCGTTCGTGTACGCGTGCACCGTCGTCATCAGGCCCTTGACGATGCCGAAGTTCTCGTCGAGGACCTTGGCCATCGGCGCCACACAGTTGGTGGTGCAGGAGGCGTTGGAGATGACGTGGTGGTTCGCCGGGTCGTAGCTGTCCTGGTTGACGCCCATCACGATGGTGACGTCCTCGTCCTTGGCCGGAGCCGAGATGAGGACCTTCTTGGCGCCGCCGGCGATGTGCTTCTCGGCGTCGGCCTTCTTGGTGAAGATGCCGGTCGACTCGATGACGATGTCGACGCCCAGCTCGCCCCACGGGATGTCGGCGGGGTTGCGCTCGGCGAGGACCTTGATGGTCTTGTCGCCGACGGTGATGGTGTCCTCGGTGTGCGAGACCTCCTGCTTGAGGCGGCCGAGGATGGTGTCGTACTTCAGCAGGTGAGCGGTGGTCGCGGTGTCACCCAGGTCGTTGACAGCCACGATCTCGATGTCTGCACCCTGCTCCAGCAGCGCGCGGAAGTAGTTACGACCGATGCGGCCGAAGCCGTTGATGCCTACGCGGATCGTCACGAACCGATCTCCTCGTTGGTACGCCGGCCATGAAGAGCCGGCGAGCTCTGTTTGGGATGTCCCCGACCGCCTACGACCCTACCTCCCTGAGGCTGCGGTGGTGACATCCAGATGCCCCATACACGGCAGGGCGGTCCGTACCCGCCAGTAGGGGTACGGACCGCCCGTCACCGAGAGCGAGATCACTCGAATTCGCTACTTGGTGTGGTGCCTGTTGACGGAGAGTTCCCAGGTCTTGTGGGGTCACACGTCCGCGGTCACACGTCGAGGGAGGCGAGCGCCTTTCTCATCAGTGCCGCCCGGTCGGCCGCGGTGGCGACGTGCTCCAGGCCGAAGCCCAGCAGCACGGTGTCGTCCGTGGTGACCGCGCCGTAGGTCTGGAGCAGGGTCCCGGTGCGGGCCCAGTCCTTGAGGACGGCCGGGCTGCCCGCGGGCGGTCCGGCCGCCTTCCAGGCGCCGAGCGAGGTCTCGAAGCCCTCGGTCTCCTTCGCCGTGCCGCCGACGACGAGCGAGGCCTCGTCGGCGAGGACGCCGTGCCCGCCGGTGCCCGGGTCGGTGACGTAGCTGATCGAGACCTCGACCGACGTGCCCGCGTACGCGCTCAGGTCGAAGTCCACCCGCTGCCAGCCGCCGGAGGCGCCGGTGAGGCTGTTCCACGAGCCGGTGCTGCCGGTCGCGGTGCAGCCGTCGTCCGACTGGGTCAGGTAGTGCTTGAGCCAGGGGTGCTCACGGACGTAGAAGCCGCCCCCGCACTCGGCCGGAACGGCGGCCTTGGTGGCGCCGCCCGCCTCGGGCAGGGTCGTCCAGTCGTCGGCGCCCGTGGTGTGGGCCTCGACCAGGACGTTGTCGTAGCCGGGCTCGGTGTCCCACATCAGCTGGGTGCGCAGGGTGGGCTTGTCGGCCGCGGCGACGCCGGTGAGGTCCACGGTGCGGGTGAGGCGCTTGTAGGCGTCGTCGGTGTGGACGGCGGCGGCCATCGAGGAGCCCGCGTACGGGCCGTACGGGTTGACCGCGCCGGCGAACTGTCCGGCGCCCTTGCTCGCGAACTTCGGGAATGTGCCGGCGGGCAGCTCGTCGGAGGTGACGCTGTAGCGGCCCGCCGCGTCCAGGGGGTTGCCGGGCGCGGCGGCGAGCGGGCCCGTGAAGCCGCCCAGCTCGCCGGAGCCGGTGAATCCGGTGGCTCCGGCGGCCGAGGTACGGCTGTAGGCGCCCAGGTAGTACTGGCTGAAGTCGTCCGACAGGGCGCCGCCGAGGTCGACGCTGCCGCCGGCCTGCTCGCCGGCCTCGATCAGCCGGCCGCCCTCGTTGAGGAAGGCGCGCAGCTGGACCTGGGTGGCGTTGCCGGGGACGCCGGCGCCCGTGTAGTGGACGACGGTGTCGAAGTGGCTCAGCACGCCCAGCGCGTCCGGCGCGCCCCGCCCGGCGACGTCCCAGACGAGCGCCTTGCGGCCGTTGGCCTTGAGGGCGGCCACGTACTTCTGTGCCTGCGTGGCGGCCGCGCCCTCCTCGGCGACGACGAGGGTGTCCGCCTTGGGCCGCTCGGCGACGGTGTAGGTGAAGCGCTCGCTGGAGACCTTCTTGCCCTTCCTGGTCTCCCCGGTGAACCACACCACGACCTTGTCGCCGGGGTCGCCGTCCCTGACCTTCGCCCGGTACGCGTCGAAGTAGAGGTTGTCCTCACCGCCGTAGGTCTCGCCGCCCTTCCAGGGCTTGAGCCTCATGTCCTCGGTGCGGCCGCCGTTGACGCGGTACTTCAGTTCCTTGTCGCGCAGCGACTTGCGCGCGACGACGGAGACCTCCTGGTCGGCGCCGCGGGAGTACGACACCGGGAACGCGGCCGGGGTGAAGTCGGCGGCGCTCAGTCCGACCGACGAGGAGGGCCGGTCGGGGTGGGCGGCGGACTCGGCGACGGAGAGCGCGAACGGGACGTTCTTGGCGAACTCCTGCCGGATCAGCTTCTCGTCGTCCGGGAAGGTGAAGACCGACCGGCAGTCGGACGCCTTCCACTCGTCGTCCGGGTCGGCATTGGCGGCGGACTGGCAGGTCGACATCTCGGGGGTGAACATCGCCATGCCGTTGACGTTCGCCGCGTGGCCGTCGGCCTCGCCGTTGGTGGTGTACAGCTCGGAGGAGAGCTGCGGGTGGTAGCCGGGGATCGCGGAGTTCTCGGGCGTACCGGCGAGTGCCTTGTAGAGGACGTCGTCCGGGGTGGGCGTGGCCACCTGCCAGCCGACTCCGTAGAGCAGCAGTTCGGCGGCGGAGTGGTAGTTGATGCCGTACGTGAAGCCGATCCGCCTCTCGAAGGCGTCCAGGGCCTTGGTCTCCGGCTCGGAGCCCGGTCCGACGCCGCGGTAGGTCTCGCCGGCGGGGTTGGGGGACGAGCCCTCGTTGTCGTAGCCCCACTTGTAGGCGAAGTTGCGGTTGAGGTCGACGCCGTCGCCGGTGCCGATCACGCCGTCGCCGTTGACGTCCCGCAGGTTCTTGCGCCACAGGCGGTTGTCGTCACTGGCGTGGGTGTGGTCGTAGCCGTCGGGGTTGGCCGAGAGGACGAACCACAGTTCGGTGGAGTCGACGATCTTCTTGACGCGCCGGTCCTTGTGGTAGTTGTCCAGGTAGTGGTGCATCAGGCGCCGGGTCATCTCCGGCGTGATCCACTCGCGCGCGTGCTGGTTGGACAGGTAGAGGACCGAGGGCTTGGAGCCGTCCTTCGTCTTCTTGGCGCCCTTGGTGAGCTTGAGCGCGAGGATGTCCTGGCCCCGGACCGTCTTGCCGATGGAGACGACCTTGGTGAGGCCGGGGTTCTCCTGCGCGGTCCTGAGGATCTCCTCCTTGAGGCCGCCCTTGCCGCTGTACGGGCGGAACACGCCCTCGGCGGCGTTCTCGACGCGGGCTTCCGCACGGGTGGACAGGTCGTGCTCGATGAGGTCGACGCCCTGCTTCGCCAGCTTCTTCGCCTGCTGGTCGGTGAGGTAGACCTCGACGGTGCCTGTGCCCTTGTCGGGCACCTGCTCGCCGAGTTCGTGGCCGTCCTGGCCGACCGCGAGCAGCAGGGGTACCTGCTTGCGGGTGACCTCGGCACGGAAGACCTTGACTTCGTCCGGGTCGGACGGGGGTGAACTGTCCGGTTGTGCCTGGGCGATGGGTGCGATGCTCGCTCCGCCGATCAGGAGCGCGCCGACAGCGAGGATCGATCTCGCTCTTCGTCTCATGAACCCCCCTAGCGTGGGTTCGCCACAGCAGCGAACAGATGCCAGGCTCATGACAGTCCATGATCGAGTCAAGAGTGCCGAACGACACGTGAAAGCCGGTGCCGACCACCCAAGTGGCGGTCGGCACCGGCTTCTTGACGGTCTGTTGGATCAGCCCACGAGATTGTCGGCGAGCTCCTCGGAGAGGTTGGCGTCGGTGCCCGGGATGCCCAGGTCGGAGGCGCGCTTGTCGGCCATGGCCAGCAGGCGGCGGATCCGGCCGGCGACGGCGTCCTTGGTCAGCGGCGGGTCGGCGAGCGCGCCCAGCTCCTCCAGGGAGGCCTGCTTGTGCTCCATGCGCAGCCGGCCGGCCGCGGCGAGGTGCTCGGGGACGTCCTCGCCGAGGATCTCCAGCGCGCGCTGCACACGGGCACCGGCGGCGACGGCCGCGCGGGCCGAGCGGCGCAGGTTGGCGTCGTCGAAGTTGGCCAGCCGGTTCGCCGTGGCGCGCACCTCGCGGCGCATCCGGCGCTCCTCCCAGGCCAGCACCGACTCGTGGGCACCGAGGCGGGTGAGCAGGGCGCCGATCGCGTCGCCGTCGCGGACGACGACCCGGTCCACGCCGCGCACCTCGCGGGCCTTGGCGGCGATCGACAGGCGGCGGGCGGCGCCGACCAGGGCGAGCGCGGCCTCGGGTCCCGGGCAGGTCACCTCCAGGGAGGAGGAGCGGCCGGGCTCGGTGAGCGAGCCGTGCGCCAGGAAGGCGCCCCGCCAGGCGGCCTCGGCGTCGCAGGTGGCCCCCGAGACCACCTGCGGGGGCAGGCCGCGGATCGGGCGGCCCCGCCCGTCGACCAGGCCGGTCTGGCGGGCCAGCTGGTCACCGCCCGCGACGACGCGCACCACGTAGCGCGAGCCGCGGCGCAGTCCGCCCGGTGCCATCACGATCAGCTCCGAGCTGTGGCCGAAGATCTCCAGGATGTCCCGCTTGAGGCGGCGGGCCGCCATCGCCGTGTCCAGCTCCGCCTCGATCACGATCCGACCGCTCACCAGGTGAAGGCCGCCGGCGAACCGCAGAATGGCGGAGACCTCCGCCTTTCTGCAGCAGGTCCGGGTGACGGGGAGCCGGGAGATCTCGTCCTTCACCGCTGCCGTCATCGCCATGGGCCGATCCTTCCATGCATCCGAAAAATACGGTCGTACGCGGCGGCCAACAGCTCCGGGTCATGCCTCGGGGTCCCGTCGGGCCGGGCCACCGGCGCCAGCTCGACCGCGGCCCCGAACCGCTTGGCGGCATCGGTCAGGGAGTCGCGGTCGGGCACGGCGGCCTCGTCGGCCAGCACCACGTCCAGGGCGAGTTTAGGGGCGTGTCGTCCCAAAACCTCCAAATGACGCTGCGGAGAGAAGCCCTCGGTTTCTCCGGGCTGCGGGGCGAGGTTCAGGGAGAGTACCCGGCGGGCCTTGGTCTGCGTGAGCGCGTCCAGCAGCTCGGGCACGAGCAGGTGCGGGATGACCGAGGAGAACCAGGAGCCGGGGCCGAGCACCACCCAGTCCGCGTCCAGGACGGCCTGGACCGCCTCGGGCACGGCCGGCGGGTCGTGCGGCACGACCTGCACGGACTGCACCTCGCCCGGGGTGAGGGCGACGGTGGCCTGGCCGCGGACCGTGTCCACCTCGTCCGGGCGGGCCGGGTCGTGGCCCTTGACCAGGGCCTGGAGCTCCAGCGGGACGGCGGACATGGGCAGCACGCGGCCCTGTGCGCCGAGCAGCCGTCCGACCAGGTCGAGGGCCTGGACATGGTCGCCGAGCTGCTCCCACAGGGCGACGATCAGCAGGTTGCCGACCGCGTGCTCGTGCAGGTCGCCCTTGGACTGGAAGCGGTGCTGGATGACGCGCGCCCAGGTCTGGCCCCAGTCGTCGTCACCGCACAGTGCGGCCAGTGCCTTGCGCAGGTCGCCGGGCGGCAGCACGCCCAGCTCGTCGCGCAGCCGGCCGCTGGAGCCGCCGTCGTCGGCCACGGTGACGACGGCGGTGAGGTCGCCGGTGATCCGGCGCAGCGCGGCCAGCGAGGCGGACAGGCCCATGCCGCCGCCGAGGGCGACGACCTTGGGCTGGGTGCCCCGGCGGCGGGGTCTGCCGCCCCGGGCCTCGGCGGGCCGGCTGCCCCTTCCGTCGGTGCTGCCGTCGGGCACCACCCGGCGCAGCCGGCTCAGCCGCGGAGTACGTCGTGTCATTCGCGTCCCATGTCCCGGTGTACGACCACCGTCTCCACGCCCTCGGCGGCGAGCCGGGCGGCGAGCTTCTCCGACATGGC
Organism: Streptomyces africanus; assembly: GCF_030816955.1. Taxonomy (NCBI): domain Bacteria; kingdom Bacillati; phylum Actinomycetota; class Actinomycetes; order Kitasatosporales; family Streptomycetaceae; genus Streptomyces; species Streptomyces africanus. Next base: position 2,027,373 of record NZ_JAUSYP010000001.1, read on the forward strand.
GACCGAGCGGTGCTTGCCGCCTGTGCAGCCCACGGCGATGGTCACGTAGCGCTTGCCCTCACGGCGGTAGCCGGTGGCGACGAGCTGCAGGAGCTCCGTGTACCGGTCGAGGAACTCCTTGGCGCCCGGCTGGTTGAAGACGTAACCCGACACCTCCTCGTTGAGGCCCGTGTACGGGCGCAGCTCCGGGACCCAGTGCGGGTTCGGCAGGAAGCGGCAGTCGACGACCAGGTCGGCGTCGACCGGCAGCCCGTACTTGTAGCCGAAGGACATGACCGTGGCCCGCAGCTCCGGCTCCTCCTCGCCGGCGAACTGGGCGTCCATCTTGGCGCGCAGCTCGTGCACGTTGAGGCTGGAGGTGTCGATCACCAGGTCGGCGTCGCCGCGCAGCTCGCGCAGCAGCTCGCGCTCGGCGGCGATGCCGTCGACGATCCGGCCGTCGCCCTGGAGGGGGTGCGGGCGGCGCACCGACTCGAAGCGGCGCACCAGGGCATCGTCGGACGACTCCAGGAAGACGATCCTCCGGGTGACGTTCTTCGCCTCCAGGTCGGCGAGGGACTCGCGGAGGTTGTCGAAGAAGCGGCGGCCGCGGACGTCGACGACGACGGCGATCCGGGCCACGTTGCCCTGGGAGCGGGCGCCGAGCTCCACCATGGTGGGGATCAGCGCGGGCGGCAGGTTGTCGACGACGAACCAGCCGAGGTCCTCCAGGCACTTCGCGGCCGTGGAACGGCCGGCCCCGGACATGCCGGAGATGATCACCAGCTCGGGGATGGCCACGTCCGGGACTGCGGCCTTGTCGTTGGGCGTGCCCGTACTCACCTGTGCTCCGTCTCCGGCTTGCTTTTCTTGCCCGTCGTGCTCGTTCACATTCATGTCTCCTGCCCCCGTCGTTCGTCCGGGGCGCCCGTCCGTGCGGGCTCCCCGCTGGGACCCATGGTGTCGGGTTCCTCCTCCATGATCTCTCCAGTCGCCATGTTGACGGCGGGTGCGGCCGGGGCCGCCTGGGCGAGGGCCACCGCGATGGTCTCGGCGGTCTTGCGGCCTATGCCGGGAACCTCGCAGATCTGGTCGATGGTGGCGGATCGCAGTTTCTTCAACGAGCCGAAGTGCTTCAGGAGTGCCTGCTTGCGCGTGTCCCCGAGGCCGGGGACGTCGTCCAGGGGGCTGGACCGGAAGCGCTTGGACCGCTTGGTGCGCTGGTAGCTGATCGCGAAGCGGTGGGCCTCGTCACGGATCCGCTGGAGCAGGTACAGGCCCTCGCTGGTGCGGGGCAGGACCACCGGGTCGTCGTCGCCGGGCAGCCAGACCTCCTCCAGGCGCTTGGCGAGGCCGCACACGGCGATGTCGTCGATCCCGAGGTCGTCCAGGGCCCGCTGGGCGGCCGCGACCTGGGGGGCGCCGCCGTCGACGACGACGAGCTGGGGCGGGTAGGCGAACTTCTTGGGGCGGCCGTCGTCCTCGGTGAGGGTGCTGGTGCTGGTGCTGGTGAGCTGGCCGTTTTCGGCGTTCTCGGCGTCCTCGCCGTCCGCCCACTCGCCCGTCTTCTCCTTCTCGGCGAGGTAGCGGCGGAAGCGCCGGGTGATCACCTCGTGCATGGAGCGGACGTCGTCCTGTCCGGCGAAGCCCTTGATCTGGAAGCGCCGGTACTCGCTCTTGCGGGCCAGACCGTCCTCGAAGACGACCATGGAGGCCACCACGTCGTCGCCCTGGAGGTGGGAGATGTCGTAACACTCGATCCGCAGCGGGGCGCTGTCCAGGTCGAGGGCGTCGGAGATCTCCTCCAGGGCGCGCGAGCGCGTGGTCAGGTCGGAGGCGCGCTTGGTCTTGTGCAGGACGAGCGCCTGCTGGGCGTTGCGCTGCACCGTCTCCATGAGGGCCTTCTTGTCGCCGCGCTGCGGGATGCGCAGGGAGACGCCCGAGCCGCGCCGCCCGGCGAGCCACTCCTGGACGGGCTCCACGGGGTCGGGCAGGGCGGGGACGAGGACCTCCTTGGGGACCGCGTCGCCCGTCTCCTCGCCGTACAGCTGCTGCAGGGCGTGCTCCACGAGGGCGCCGGTGGTGATCTCCTCCACCTTGTCCGTGACCCAGCCGCGCTGGCCGCGCACGCGTCCGCCGCGCACGTGGAAGATCTGGACGGCCGCCTCCAGCTCGTCCTCGGCGACCGCGATCAGGTCGGCGTCGGTCGCGTCGGCGAGCACGACCGCGTTCTTCTCCATGGCCTTCTTCAGGGCCTCGATGTCGTCGCGCAGCCGGGCCGCCCGCTCGTACTCCATCTCCTCGGCCGCCTCGCCCATCTGCTTCTCCAGGCGGCGGATGTACGTGGCCGTGCGGCCGGTCATGAAGTCGCAGAACTCGTCGGCCAGTTCGCGGTGCTCCTCGGCGGAGACCCGGTCCACGCAGGGGGCGGAGCACTTGCCGATGTAGCCGAGGAGACAGGGGCGGCCCGTCCGGGCGGCGTTCTTGAAGACGCCGGCCGAGCAGGTGCGCACGGGGAAGACGCGCAGCAGCAGGTCGACCGTGTCACGGATCGCCCACGCGTGCGCGTACGGCCCGAAGTAGCGGACGCCCTTCTTCTTGTGACCGCGCATCACCTGCACGCGCGGGTACTCCTCGTTCATCGTCACCGCGAGGTAGGGGTAGCTCTTGTCGTCGCGGTACTTGACGTTGAACCGGGGGTCGTACTCCTTGATCCACGAGTACTCCAGCTGGAGCGCCTCGACCTCCGTGGACACCACCGTCCACTCCACGGACGCGGCCGTGGTAACCATGGAGCGGGTGCGCGGGTGCAGGCCCGCCAGGTCCTGGAAGTAGTTCGCCAGGCGCTGGCGCAGGCTCTTCGCCTTTCCTACGTAGATCACCCGGCGGTGCTCGTCACGGAACCTGTAGACCCCCGGCGAGTCGGGGATCTCACCCGGTTTGGGGCGGTAGCTGGAGGGGTCGGCCATGTCTCACACCCTACTGGCGAGCACCGACAGTCCGACGGGACGGCGGGACACGGTCACGGCCTCGGCGAGGGGCAGTTTCCAACGGCATGCCCCGCCCGGGGTTACGGCACGCCGGGAGCGGGAATGCAGGCTTCCCACGGGGACACGGCGACGTCCGGCGGACGGAGGCCGTGCCGGTGCAGGCGGGTTGTCGGTGTGGACCGGCCGTTTCGGTGCGAAGCGGGCGGGCCACGGGTCGGAGGGCTGCGCAGATGAAGCGGATGCGGATCGAGAAGACCCGGCGGGCCGTCCGTGCCCGTCGGTACGCGGACGAACGGTTCGCCCTGCACGACGCCCTCGACCCGCGCGACCCCGACATAGTGCGGGCCAAGCGGCTGGCCGTCGAGGAACGGGGCGGGAGCGACCGCTCGTAGACGGACGCCGCAGACGCCGGCCTCGGCGGAGGCCGGTGACGCCGTCAGCAGAGACCGCCCGGGGCGCCAAGCGCCCCGGGCGGTCTCATGTGGGGACCGGCCTGGCCGGGAGTACGTCACTGTCCGGCATCAGGTGTTGTCGGGACCAGGTCAACACGCTTCAATGCGGAGGAACTCGGGACCCCTGAACGACGGCCTACGGATGTGAAGACCTCCCCTGCGCCGGCGGGACGGCCCCGGGCGGCCCGTGCGAACGGTCTGACCAGCCGTCGCCGACACACAGAGAGGCCCCTGCATGCCGCACGCCCCACAGCACGCGGACGTCGCCACCGCGGAACTGGACTCGGTTCTGCGCGGCGGCCCCTTCCACGTCGCCCTGCGTGCCGCGATCGCCGCCCGCGGGCTGCCGCTGCAGCGCGTGCAGCACCATCTGTCCCGCCACGGGGTGAAGGTCGGCGTCACCAGCCTGAGTTACTGGCAGCAGGGGGCCAGGCGCCCGCAGCGCCCCGAGTCGCTGCGGGCCGTGCGCGCGCTGGAGGAGATCCTGGAGCTTCCCGAGGAGTCGCTGATCCGGCTGCTCGCCGAGCCCGGCGAAGGCCCGTCCGGGCAGCGGTCAGCGGCCCGCTCCTACCGCTCCCTCGTCGAGGCCTCCGGGGTCCTGGACCAGCTGCTGGCCGAGCTGGACTGCCCGCCGGACGGCGGTCTGCACACCCTCGGGCACCACGAGCGGCTGCGGATCGGGGCGCGGCGCGAGCTGGCCGAGCGGGAGTCGCACCACATCGTGCGCGCCCACCGGGACGGCGTCGACCGATTCGTGGCCGTCCACCACGGCGACCGGGGAGCCGCACCGGAGCGTATGCGGGTGCACGCGCTGGAGAACTGCCGTACGGGACGCGTCCGTTGGCACCGCGACACGGGCGTGCTCGCGGCCGAGCTGCTCTTCGACACCCGGCTGCGGGCCGGCGACACGTTCCTGTTCCGCTACGGCGTCGAGGACGGCACGGCGGGCGTGTCGCACGAGTACCTCCGCGGCTTCGACTCCCCCGGCGGCCAGTACGCGCTCCAGGTGTGCTTCGACGCGGCGGCCCTCCCGGTGCGCTGCCACCGTTTCGCGCAGCACTCGACGGCGGCCCCGCGCACCGGCTGCCAGGAGCTGGCACTGAGCGGACGGCACCGGTCGGTGCACCTGGTCGAGCCACGGGTGCGGACGGGGTTTCTGGGGATCGGCTGGGACTGGGAGTAGCCGCCCCGAGGGCGGCTGCGGTTCGCCGCCCTCTCTCTTCTGCCCTCTGCCCTGTGTCTCCGCCCTCTGCCCAGGCCTCTGCCCCGTGGCGTTGGGGTCGACGTAAACGCTTGCGTAAGCGTTTACGTCTGCCTCTGAATGCGATACGTTCCCGCCGGGACCTGACAGAGGAGGCGGAGCGGTATGGCGACCATGGCCGACGTGGCGCGGAGCGCCGGGGTCTCCGTGGCGACCGTCTCGCACGTCCTGAACGGCACCCGGCCGGTGCTGCCGCACACCCGCCAGGCGGTCCTGGACGCCGTGGAGGAGCTCGGCTACACCACGAACACGCTGGCCCGGTCCCTGGTGACGGCCCGTACCCGGTCCATCGGGCTGGCCGTGTCGGCGATCAGCAACCCGTACTTCACGGAGATCCTCCAGGGCGTCGAAGCCGCCGCCCTGGAGCACGGCTACAGTCTCCTGATCGCCGATCCGCACGACGACCCGGAGCACGAGCGCAAGGTCGTCCAGCTGCTGCACGAGCGCCGGGTGGACGGCATGATCGTCGCGCCCTCCGCTCATCCGCGCGGGCTGCTCGCCTACCTGGGGCGGCACGACGTACCGGCCGTGTTCCTGGACCGGCTGGTGGACGCCCCGGGCGGCGGACCGCGTTTCGACCAGGTCTGCTCCGACAACGCCGAACCGACGTCCCGGCTGGTCACCCACCTCGCCGGTCTCGGTCACCGGCGGATCGGGCTGGTGGCGGGACGGCCGGGCCTCAGCACCACGAGCGAACGGATCACCGGCTACCGGACCGGCCTCGCGTTCGGGGGACTTCCCTACGACGAACGGCTGCTGGTGCACGGCGACTCGGAGTCGGCCGGTGCCGAACAGGCCACCGCCGCCCTGCTGTCCCTCGCCGTGCCGCCCACGGCGCTGGTCACGGGCAACAACGCCATGACCATCGGGGCGCTGCGTGCCCTGCGCGCGCACGGCCTCTCCGTGCCCGGCGACATCGCGCTGTGCTGCTTCGACGACTTCGCCTGGGCGGAGCTGTTCTCGCCCCGGCTGACCGCGATCGCGCAGCCCAGCAGGGACATCGGCGCGCAGGCCGTACGCGTGCTCCTGGAGCGTCTCGCCGAGCCGGACCGGCCCGCCCGGACCGTGCGGCTCCCCTGCACCTTCGTCCACCGCACGTCGTGCGGCTGCCCCGAGGAGCCGGGGCAGTCCGTGCGGTGCGAGCAGCCCGAGCAGTCCGCGCAGTCCGAGAGAGGAACCGTCGCATGATCGTCGTCGCCGGTGAGGCACTGATCGACCTGGTCCCGCGGGGCACGGGTGCCCTGGCGGCACTCCAGCCGGCGCTCGGCGGCGGCCCGTACAACACGGCGGTCGCGCTGGGCCGCCTCGGCTCGCCCGCCGCCTTCTGCTCCCGGGTGTCGTACGACGCCTTCGGTCAGGCCCTGCTGGACCGGCTGCGGGAGACCGGGGTGGACGTGTCGTCGGTGCAGCGGGGCGCCGAGCCCACGACGCTCGCCGTCGCCACGGTCGGCGCGGACGGCTCGGCGGCGTACTCCTTCTACGTCGACGGCACGGCGGACCGGCTGTTCACGGCGCCCTCCGCGCTGCCGCCCGGCACCCGGGCCGTCTCCTTCGGGACCTGCTCGCTGGTGCTGGAGCCGGGGGCGAGCGCCTACGAGGAGCTGATGCGTGCGGCGGCCGCGCAGGGCGTGTTCACCGCGCTGGACCCGAACATCAGGGCCGGGCTGATCCCCGACGCGGACGCCTACCGGGCGCGGTTCAAGAGCTGGCTGCCGTCGGTGTCGCTGCTGAAGCTGTCCGAGGAGGACGCCCGGTGGCTCGGCGGTACGCCCGAGGAGTGGCTGGCGGCCGGTCCGGCAGCGGTCGTGATCACCCGGGGCGGTGACGGGCTGACCGCCTTCACCGCCGACGGCGAGTACGCGGTGCCGGGTGAGCGGGTGGAGGTCGTGGACACGATCGGCGCGGGCGACACGGTGAACGCGGCGCTGCTGCACGGGCTCGCGGCACGCGACGCGCTCAGCGCGCAGGCGCTGGCCGCGCTGGGGCACGACGGCTGGACGGGGCTGCTGGGCTTCGCGGCCCGTGCGGCGGCGATCACCTGCTCCCGGGCCGGGGCGGAACCGCCGTACGCGCACGAGCTGGAGGGCTGACACCTCCCGCGAACCAGCGCGGACGGCAGGAAAACGTCCTCCCGTACGCGTCCCGTGGCGTCGCTCAGCCGGCCTCCCCCACGGCCCGCAGCGCGCCGGGGCGACGGCCGTTGAGGCGGTCCAGGGCGGCGGCCGTGGCGTCGTCCGCGGGCAGGTGGACGATCACGCGCTGACCCTCGTCGGGCAGCGCGAACGTCTCGTGCAGCAGGCGCAGCGATCCGGCCTCCGGGTGCTCGATGTGCTGGGAGCCGGTCCGCCGCGGCGTCACGGCCAGGTCCGCGAACCGGTCGGCGAAGTCCGCCCCCGCCGTCACCGTCAGCTCGTCGGCCAGCTCGGCGAGGTGCGGGTCCCGCAGGGGGACGCCGTGCCGGAGCCGGGCGACGAGGTCATCGGCCACCCGGTCCCAGTCGCGGTAGGCGCTGCGGGCCCGCTCGTCGGTGAACAGGTACCGCAGCAGGTTGGGGCGCTCGTCGTCGAGCAGGCCGATGGGACCGACCAGGCGTTCGTAACCGGTCGTGTGGGCGAGGACGTCGCCGATCCAGTTGACCACCAGTGCGGGAGCCGGCTCCAGGTGGTCCAGCACGGCCTGGACGGTGGGGCGCGCCGTGTGGCTGAGCGACGGGGCCGCCGCGCAGATCAGCGGGTCGCCGCCGTCCGCCTCCTTGGTCAGGCGGCGCAGCAGCATCCGGTCGACGAGAGACAGGTTCAGGGCGTCGGCGAGTGCGCCGAGCACCTGGGCGGACGGGTGGCGGTCGCGCCCCTGTTCCAGCCGGGTGAGGTACTCGACGCTGATGCCCGCGAGCGTGGCCAGCTCGGCGCGGCGCAGGCCCGGGGTGCGGCGGCGCGGGCCGGTGGGCAGGCCCACCTCGGCGGGGCTGACGGCTTCACGCCAGGTGCGCAGGAACGTGCCCAACTCGTTGTCGCTCACCTTGTTGTCGCTCACCCGCCGAACGTACCCTCCCCGCGCGTGGGGAGGGTGTCCCTGCCACTACCAGGCTCCGGCCGGTCTCCCTCACGGGCCGCGCGCCCCTCAGAGTGGAGCCATGACGAATGACACCGCTACCGCCGCTTCCGCCACCGCTCTGCCGCTGGCCCCGGGGCACTGGGCCCTTGACCCGTTCCACTCCTCCGTGGGCTTCACCATCCGTCACCTGGGCATCGCCAAGGTGCGGGGGCGCTTCGAACGGCTGGAGGCCGACCTGTTCGTCGGGGAGCGCGTCGAGGACGTGCGGGTCTCCGCGACCGTCGATCTGGCCTCGATCGACACCGGCAACGCCGACCGGGACGCGCATGTCCGCGCCTCCGACCTGCTCGACGTCGAGAAGCGCCCGACGATGACGTACCGCTCGACGCGTGTGTCGGGTGCGGGCGAGGACTGGACGATGGAGGGCGAGCTGACCATCGGCGAGGTGACCCGCCCGGTGACGCTCGCCGTGGAGTTCGGCGGGCTGGTCGATGTGCCCATGGACGGCAGCCGGCACGCCGGCTTCGAGGCGACGGGCGAGATCCGGCGCAGCGAGTTCGGGCTCGACTTCGCTCCCGGTCTGCTCGGGGAAGTGGTGAAGATCCAGCTCGACATGCAGTTCGTGGAACCGAAGAACGCCTGATCAGCACGCAGACGCGCCGTGCCCCGCAAGGAACTCCCTGTGGGGCACGGCGCGTCGGCGAGCTGTCAGCTCTTGGCCGTCCGCGTCGTCTTCTTCGCGGCGGCCTTGGTGGGCTTGGCGGCTGTCTTCTTGGCGGCGGTGCTGTCGACCGTCCTGGAGGCGGTCTTCTTCGCCCTGGTCTGTGCCGGGACCGTCTTCTTCGCCGCCGTCTTGCTCGGGGCCTTCACCGAGGACGCGTCGCTGATCCGGTCGGCGCCGAGGACCTCGCGCAGGAACTTGCCGGTGTGGCTGGCCGGGACCGCGGCGACCTCCTCGGGCGTGCCCTCGGCGACGACCAGGCCGCCGCCGGCGCCGCCTTCGGGACCCATGTCGACGACCCAGTCGGCGGTCTTGATCACGTCGAGATTGTGCTCGATGACGATGACCGTGTTGCCCTTGTCGACCAGTCCGGACAGGACCGTCAGCAGCTTGCTGATGTCCTCGAAGTGCAGACCGGTGGTCGGCTCGTCCAGGACGTAGACCGTGCGGCCGGTGGAGCGGCGCTGGAGCTCGCTGGCGAGCTTGACCCGCTGGGCCTCACCGCCGGACAGGGTGGTCGCGGACTGGCCGAGCCGGACGTAGCCGAGGCCGACGTCCTTGAGGGTCTTCATGTGGCGGGAGATCGCGGGGACCGCCTCGAAGAACTCCGTGGCCTCCTCGATCGGCATGTTCAGGACGTCGGCGATGGACTTGCCCTTGTAGTGGACCTCCAGGGTCTCCCGGTTGTACCGGGCGCCGTGGCAGACCTCGCACGGGACGTAGACGTCCGGGAGGAAGTTCATCTCGATCTTGATCGTGCCGTCGCCCGCGCAGTTCTCGCAGCGGCCGCCCTTGACGTTGAAGGAGAAGCGGCCGGGCAGGTAGCCGCGGACCTTCGCCTCGGTGGTCTCGGCGAACAGCTTGCGGATGTGGTCGAAGACGCCGGTGTACGTCGCCGGGTTGGAGCGGGGGGTGCGGCCGATGGGCGACTGGTCCACGTGCACGACCTTGTCGACGAGGTCGTCGCCGTCCACGCGCGTGTGCCGCCCGGGCACGTTCCTCGCGCCGTTCAGCTCGCGGGCCAGGTGCGTGTACAGGATGTCGTTGACCAGGGTCGACTTGCCGGAGCCGGACACGCCGGTGACGGCGGTGAACACCCCCAGCGGGAACGAGACGTCGATGTCCTGGAGGTTGTTCTCCCGGGCGCCGTGCACCGTGAGCTGCCGGGACGGGTCGATCGGGCGCCGGATGTCGGGCAGCGGGATGGCCTTCTTGCCGGACAGGTACTGACCGGTCTGCGACTCGGCGTTGGCGAGCAGCTCCTTCAGGGAGCCGCTGTGCACGACCTTGCCGCCGTGCTCACCGGCGCCGGGGCCGATGTCGACGACCCAGTCGGCGGTCTTGATGGTGTCCTCGTCGTGCTCGACGACGATGAGCGTGTTGCCCATGTCGCGCAGCCGGACCAGGGTCTCGATCAGCCGGTGGTTGTCACGCTGGTGCAGGCCGATGGACGGCTCGTCGAGGACGTACAGCACGCCGACGAGCCCGGAGCCGATCTGGGTGGCCAGGCGGATGCGCTGGGCCTCGCCGCCGGACAGCGTGCCGGCCGCGCGGTTCAGGGAGAGGTAGTCCAGGCCGACGTCGACGAGGAACCGGAGCCGCTCGTTGACCTCCTTCAGGACGCGCTCGGCGATCTTCTTGTCGCGGGCGCTGAGCTTCAGCTCCCTCAGGAAGTCGGCGCAGTCGCTGATCGACATCGCGGAGACCTCCGCGATGGACTTGTCCATGATCGTGACCGCGAGGACGATCGGCTTCAGGCGCGTGCCCTCACAGGTCGGGCAGGGCACCTCGCGCATGTAGCCCTCGAAGCGCTCACGGCTGGCGTCGCTCTCGGCCTCGCTGTGCCGGCGCTTGACGAACGGGACGGCGCCCTCGAAGGCCGTCGTGTACCGGCGCTCGCGCCCGTAGCGGTTGCGGTAGCGGACCTCGACCTGCGTCTTGTGGCCGTGCAGCAGGGCCTTCCTGGCGCGCTGCGGCAGGCCCGCGAAGGGGATGTCCGTACGGAAGCCCAGGGCGTCGGCCAGGGCGCCGATGAGGCGGCCGAAGTAGTCCTTGGTGTGGCCGTGCGACCAGGGGTGGATGGCACCCTCGTCGAGGCTCTTGTCCGGGTCCGGGACGATGAGCTCCGGGTCGACCTCCATGCGCGTGCCGATGCCGGAGCAGTCCGGGCAGGCGCCGAAGGGCGAGTTGAACGAGAAGGAGCGGGGCTCCAGCTCCTCGAAGGACAGGTCGTCGTACGCGCAGTACAGGTGCTCCGAGTACATGCGCTCGCGCTCGGGGTCGTCCTCGGGGAGGTCGACGAAGTCGAGCACGACCATGCCGCCGGACAGGCCGAGGGCGGTCTCGACGGAGTCGGTGAGACGGCGCTTGGCGCTGTCCTTCACCGTGAGGCGGTCGACGACCACCTCGATGGTGTGCTTCTCCTGCTTCTTCAGCGTGGGCGGGTTGGACAGCTGGATGGTCTCGCCGTCCACCCGCGCGCGGGAGTAGCCCTTGGTCTGGAGGTCGGCGAAGAGGTCGACGAACTCGCCCTTGCGCTCGCGCACCAGCGGCGACAGCACCTGGAAGCGGCTGCCCTCCGGCAGCTCCAGGACCTTGTCGACGATGGCCTGCGGCGACTGGCGGGTGATCGGGCGGCCGCACTCGGGGCAGTGCGGCTTGCCGATGCGCGCGAAGAGCAGACGGAGGTAGTCGTAGACCTCGGTGATGGTGCCGACCGTGGAGCGCGGGTTGCGCGAGGTCGACTTCTGGTCGATGGAGACGGCCGGGGACAGGCCCTCGATGAAGTCGACGTCGGGCTTGTCCATCTGGCCGAGGAACTGCCGGGCGTACGAGGAGAGCGACTCCACGTAGCGCCGCTGTCCCTCGGCGAAGATGGTGTCGAAGGCCAGCGAGGACTTGCCCGACCCCGACAGGCCCGTGAAGACGATGAGCGAGTCGCGCGGGAGGTCGAGCGAGACGTTCTTGAGATTGTGCTCGCGCGCTCCACGAACGATGAGACGGTCGGCCACGCCGGTCCGCACCTTTCTTGAGAGAAGTGACAGGGGCGGGGCCCCCGTGCTTTCTCAGACTAGGGGGAGCCACTGACAACGCCGGTCGGATTCACGGGTTGCCAACAAACCCCGGCTTTCCAGCATGCCCGACGTCACGTCCGACCATATAGCACGCGCATTCGATTACCGGCACTGCTTCACCACCTTCACCCGAAGGTGTGGCGGAGCTAGGGTCAGCACCATGATTGATCACGGTCATGACCTGGCGTCTGTACATGCCGCTACGGAACGGCTGCTCATCGCAGTCGGCAAACTGGACAACGCCTCTGTGACGCAGCCGTCACGGCTTCCCGGCTGGACCCGGGGCCATGTGCTGGCCCACCTCGCCCGCAACGCGGACGCTCTCGTGAACGTCCTCGAAGGCCGTCCCATGTACGTCTCCGGCGAGGCCCGGGACGCCGACATCGAGCGGGACGCCCCGCGCCCGCTCGACGTCCACCTCGCCGACCTGCGCGAGAGCGCGGCCCGCTTCCAGGAGGCCGGGGCCGCTCCGGCGGACTGGTCGCGCACGGTGGAGCTGCGTAACGGGGTCACGGACTCGGCGTCGCGGGTGCCGTTCCGGCGGTGGGTGGAGGTGGAGCTGCATCACGTGGACCTGGGGACCGGGTACGAGCTGGAGGACTTGCCTGCGGACTTCACGGAGCGGGAGATCGCCTTCCTCGCCGACCGGTTCGCCGGGCATCGCGACGTACCGTCCACGCGCCTCACGGACGGCACGCGCGCGTGGAGCACGGGACGGGAGGCCGACGACGGGCCCGGGGTGACCGTCACCGGCTCCCCGGCGGACCTGCTGGGCTGGCTCGCCGGCCGCCGTTCGGGAGCCGCGCTGACGGTGGACGGCGGAGCGCTTCCGGCCCTGCCCCCGCTGTAGGACCCGGGCCGCTTCCCCGCTATAGGCTGGCGCTCATGACGTACAGCGGACAGGTGACGGTCGGCGGACCTGCCGACGTGCACGAGCTCAAGGACCTGATGATCACCAAGATCGCGGTCGGTCCGATGAACAACAACGCCTATCTGCTGCGCTGCCGGGCCACGGACGAGCAGCTGCTGATCGACGCCGCCAACGAGGCGGGGACGCTGCTCGGCATGATCGGTGACGACGGCATCGCGTCCGTCGTCACCACCCACCAGCACGGCGACCACTGGCAGGCGCTCGCCGAGGTCGTAACGGCCACCGGCGCCCGCACGTACGCGGGCCGGGACGACGCCGACGGCATCCCGGTGCCGACCGACGTGCTGGTCGACGACGGCGACACCATCCGGGTGGGGCACGTGGAGCTCACCGCGCGCCACCTGGTCGGGCACACGCCCGGTTCGATCGCCCTCGTCTACGACGACCCGCACGGGCATCCCCATGTGTTCACCGGGGACTGCCTCTTCCCGGGGGGCCCTGGCCGGACAACACAGGCCGCAGAGTTCAACTCCCTGATGAACGGCCTGGAGACCAAGCTGTTCGACGTCCTTCCGGACGAGACCTGGATCTATCCCGGCCACGGCAACGACACCACCATCGGCACGGAGCGGCCCCACCTCGCGGAGTGGCGCGCACGAGGCTGGTAACCGTCCAACGCCGACCGCCCCTGTTTCGAAACCGAAGCGGGGGCGGTCGCGCATTCAGGCCCGTTCCGCGCTCGGGAGGGTCATGCCCCACGGACGGTGGCCTCCAGAGCACCGTCACCGACGCCGGCAGCGGTGACCGTCATGATCAGGGGGACTGTTGCATGGGCTGCGGTCTGCCGGGCCGGGTTCACCTGGCAGGCAGCGGAACCTCCCACTTCTCCGCAATCCATCCCTTCGGCTCCCAGCCGTACTACGGGCTCGAAACACCCGCACGCAGCTGCAGGCCGCGCTCAAGCGGGCTGCGACCGCCGCTGTCACCTCACGGCCCTTGGCCTCCGGGCCGCCCGCAGGAGAGCCCGGGGCGGCCCGGAGGCCAAAGACGGTGAGGTGTTCCGGCAGAGGATCCGCGTGGCCGTGGACCGTGGACCACGCCCGCGCCCTGCGCGTCTCGCGCCGCCGGGCTCCTGCCCGACGCGCCTGGCGGGCGACCCGGCGGAGGCGGTGCCCGTCGCTCCGGCGATCCGGTGGACGCCCCGTCGGCGATCTAGTGGGTGGACCCGGTGTGCTCCCGCACAGTCGCCGCCTCGCTCGCCGCCGTCCCGGCCCCCGGCTCGGCGCTCTGCTTCGCGAAGCCGCGCCGGCCCGGCAGGACCGCGAGGACGATCAGTGTTCCGGCGGCCATGATGATCCCGCCGATGAGGCTGGTCTGGGCGACTCCGTGGGCGAAGGCCTGGTGGACGGCGTCCACGGCGGCCTGGGCCTGCTGGGGCCCGGCGGAGGGATCCTGCGCGACCCGCTCCGCGACGGCCAGGCCGGCGCCGACCGAGTCCTTGGCGGTCTCCATCGCCTCGCCCGGGAGCCGGTTGCCCACCAGGTCGGTCAGCTCGTCCCGGTAGGCCGTGCCCAGCAGCGAGCCCAGCACCGCGATGCCCAGCGCCCCGCCCAGTTCGAGCGCGGTGTCGTTGACACCGCCGCCGACGCCCAGCTCGGACTCGGGGAAGGAGCCCATGATCGTGTCGGTAGCCGGGGAGATGGCCAGTCCGAGCGCGAGGCCCAGCATCATCAGCGGCGCCAGGAAGTCCCCGTACGTCGACCCCTTGTCGATCTGGGTGAGCAGGAACATGCCCGCCGTGCCGATGGCCATGCCGGTCACGACCATCACCTTCACCCCCAGCTTCGGGGTGAACAACCCGGTCAGGGCGGACCCGAGGAACACCGCACCGCCCAGCGGCAGCAGCCGTAGGCCCGTGTCCAGGGCGTCGTAGCCGAGGACGAACTGCAGGAACTGCGTCGAGTAGTAGATCACGGCGAACATACCGAAGAAGAAGAACAGCACCGCGAGCATCGCGCCGCTGAAGGGCCGCAGCGCGAACTTTCGGACGTCCAGCATCGGGTGCGGGTGCCGCAGCTCCCAGGCGACGAAGGCGACCAGACCGGCACCGGCGACCACGGCGGCGGTGACGGGGCCGGCGCCCCAGCCGGAGTGCGGGCCCTCGATGGCGGCGTAGATCAGGGAGCCGACGGTGACGATCGACAGCAGACCACCGACGTAGTCGATCCGGCCCATGCCCTCCGCCTTGGACGGCGGTACCAGGGCGAGCGCGCCGAACACGGCGAGGACGGCGATCGGCACGTTGATCAGGAAGGTCGAGCCCCAGGCGTGGTCCTCGAGCAGCCAGCCGGAGACCAGCGGGCCGACGGCTACCGCCAGCCCGGAGGTCGCGGCCCAGGCGGTGATGGCCTTGGCCCGCTCGCTCCGGGGGAAGGTCGCGACCACCAGGGACAGCGTGGCCGGCATCACGACCGCGGCACCGACACCCATGATCGCGCGGGCCGCGATGACCAGCGAGGTCTCGTCGACCATGCTCCCCATCACCGAACCGCCGGCGAAGATCAGCAGACCCAGCACCAGCGCGCCGCGTCGGCTGTACTTGTCGCCGATCGCGCCCAGCACCAGCATCAGCGCCGCGTACGGAACGGTGTAGGAGTCGACGACCCACTGCAGATCGCTGCTGCTCAGGCCCAGGTCGGTGGTCATGTCGGGGGCGGCGACGATCAGCGACGTGTTCGCCATCACCGTGATCAGCAGGCTCAGGCACAGCACGAGCAGCGCCCACCAGCGCCGCGCGTAAGGCCCGGTCATTTTCTCCACGGGGGTGTTCGCTAGGAAGGGCATCAGTAGCTCCTGAGGGGGACGGGGCGGACGAGCGGAAGCACTTGATTGCCCGTGAGGCGAGCGGGCGACGGGCTGAGATCTCCGGGCTTCAAGATCATCCTGTGGCCCCTTGTGGGCTTCCCTCGGCGATCCCCTGGAGGGCCGCGTCGGTGTCCGCGATGGCCAGCATCCTGTTGATGTCGGCGCCGGCCAGTGCGCCGGCCGCTGCGGAGGCCCCGACCTGGGCGACCAGATCGGTGGCGTTGCCGGCCACCCACACACCCGGCACCTCAGTGGTGCCGGCCGTGCCGGAGGCGAAACCGCGGCCCATGTTCGGCAGGTCCCGCACCGGCAGGCCCAGACCTTCCAGGCCCTGGGTGCGGGCCTGCATCGGCGCGGCGACCGCAACGACGCGGCGGGCCACGACCTGGCCGTCGGCCAGGCGCACCCCGGCGAGGGCACCGTCCTCGTCGTTGACGACCTCGGTGACCGGGGTGTCGATGACGCGGATGCCGCGGGCGGCGAAGCGGGCGCGGCTGTCCTCGTCCAGGTCGGTGCCGTGGGTGAAGTAGGTCAGGTCCTCGGTGAGCTGGCGGAACAAAAACGCGTGGCCGATGGAGGCCGGGCCGGTGGCGAGGATGCCGATGGGCTCGTCGCGCACCTCCCAGCCGTGGCAGTACGGGCAGTGCACCACACTGTGCCCCCAGTGCTCGGCGAGTCCGGGCACCTCCGGCAGCACATCCGTGAGGCCGGTGGCCACCAGGATGCGGCGGGCGGTGATGCGGCGGCCGTCGGCCAGGGTGACGGTGAACCGCAGGTCCCCGTCCGCCGACGGGGCGGCAGGCTCGGCCGAGACCACCTCGCCGAACACGACGCGTCCGCCGTACTGGCGCACCTGCTCCCGGCCCCGTCGAAGGATTTCGGGCGGCGGGGTGCCGTCCAGGGCGATGAGGCCGTGCACGGCCTCCGCGGGCGCGTTGCGCGGGGAGCCGCTGTCGATCACGACGACCGAGCGTTCGGGAGCGGGCGAGGATCAGTGCACCGTTCAGCCCCGCGGCGCCCCCGCCGATCACCACCGCGTCGACGGTCCCCTCGGCCAGTGCGTCGCTCGTGTACGGAGGAGTCGTCACAGCCATGGCCTCCTGCCTTTCCTTGTCAGTCATGGTTCGGTCAGCCCTTCGAGTTCTGGGTGGTTGGAGGGTGGTCAGCTGTTCAGGAAGCCCAGGATGTGGTCGGCGACCGTCTTGGGCTGTTCGAGGTGCAGGAAGCGCCCCGCGCCGAGGACAGCCCGACGTTCGTGATGTACAGATCCAGTCCGGCGATGGAACTCGCCGTCGCCAGGATCGCGAGGATCAGACCGGGCCTTGCCGGCCTGGAAGGCGTCGCAACGTTGGGCGGCGCGGAGGAGTGCAAAGGCATGGGTTGCTCTCCATCGCGCCAGGCGTACACACACCCTGTCCGGTGAGCTCAGGATGGTTGTGTACTGAACAGTCAGAAACCTAGATGGTTCTGTACTGGGTTGTCAATAACGGCGGGTCGGCTTTACCTTCGGTGTATGGCGAGACCACGAAGCTTCGACCGCGACAACGTCCTGCATGCCGCCGAGCGGCAGTTCCGCGCCTCGGGCTACAACGGCACGAGCGTCGACGACATCAGCGCCGCCACCGGCCTGGGCCGCGGCAGCCTCTACGCCGCGTTCGACGGCAAGCACGGCGTGCTGCTGCAGGCGATGGCCGGCTACTTCGCCCGGCTGGGGCAGTTTGCGCCGAAGGCGCTCGCCGGACCGGACGAGGGTGCCCTGGAACGACTGCACGCGTACTTGCTCCGCGCCGTCCACGGGGTGCCACTCGCCGCCGACGTACCCCCCGCCCCTGACCGGGCGGCGGCGGCCTGCTTCGCCGCCAAGATGGCCCTGGAGATCGGCGCCTCCGACTCCGAGGTGAAACGCCTGGCCAACGACTGCTTCTCCGTGCTCGCGACGGCGGTGGCCGAGTGTGTTCGAGCGGCGCAGCGCAACGGCGACATCGACCCCGACGCGGATCCCGACGACCTTGCGTACCTTCTGCTGACCATCATCCGCGGGACCGATGTCGTAGGCGCGTACGGCCACAGTCCCGCCCGCCTGACCTCGATTGCGGAGAGCGCGTTCGCCTTGCTGCCTCGCCCGCGCCACCGCTGAGAAGGGCACGGCCGGCCTCATTGCACAGGCATCTGATGCGGTCGGCCCACTTCGACGCCGCGGAGGCACGGCCCATAGGTTTACGCGCCGCCGTGACCTGGTGTGTTGGCGCGTGCTGTGGTGTTCCCCGGCGGCGTGGGCAACACCCACAAGGATCCCAAGGCGTTCGCCAGCCTCATCCACGATGTGGAGATCAAGGTCTTCGACGTCCTCCCGGACGAGACGTGGGTCTACCCGGGGCACGGCAACGACACCACGCTGGGCGCGGAACGCCCGCAGTTGCCGGAGTGGCGCGCGCGGGTGGTGAGGGACCTCGCGGGGCGTACGCGCGTGGAGCGGTGGGCCGCGCACGCGCCCCGTGTGAACCATTCGCACACGCCGGTGTCGTACATACGCTCCCCCTGCACGTAGTTGCGCAGTCAACTGGTAGCAGCCCCGCGCAGGATGACGGCTCCTGGGCGGATGGGCCGCCGGCCTGTCGATCCCCGCCCTCGGCCGGCGGCCCCGGCGACCGCCGAACTCGGCGCGCGTCACGGAGTGTTCACAAGAACGCAACGCCGGCTCCCACGATGCGAGCAGATGTCGTCGTGACCTCGACAAACGGGTCCGTCGGCTGCCAATCTCGCGCCATGCATCCTGCTCCGCGCGCCCCGCGCCGCGCTGCCGCCGCCGTCACCGTCGCCCTGCTCGCCGCCGCCGTCGGCTGTGCACCGCAGCCGGAGGAGCCCGCGGCCGGTACCTCTTCGGCCGGAAACACGTGCGAGAAGGGCGAGTTGGCCACCCGGACCGCGGGCAAGCTGACGATCGCCACCGACGAACCCGCCTACGAGCCGTGGTTCAAGGACGACGACCCCGCGAGCGGCAAGGGCTTCGAGTCGGCGGTCGCGTACGCCGTCGCCCGGCACCTCGGTTACGGCAAGGACAAGGTCGTCTGGCAGACCGTCCCGTTCAACAAGGCTTTCGCGCCCGGTGAGAAGACGTTCGACTTCGACATCAACCAGGTGTCCGTCAGCGACGAGCGCAAGAAGGCCGTGGACTTCTCGTCCGGCTACTACGACGTGCGCCAGGCCGTCGTCGCCCTGAAGGGCTCCAGGGCGGCGAAGGCGAAAAGCGTCGCGGACCTGAAGGACGTGAAGCTGGGCGCGCAGGTCGGCACCACCAGCCTCGACTACATCGACGACGTGGTGCGGCCCACGCGGGCGGCCGCCGTGTTCGCCAAGAACGACCAGGCCAAGTCCGCGCTGAAGAACGGCCAGGTCGACGCCGTCGTCGTGGACCTGCCGACCGCCTTCTACATCACCGGGGCCGAGATCACGGACGCGACGATCGTCGGCCAGTTCGAGAACCAGGGCGGTACGCCGGAGCAGTTCGGACTCGTGCTCGACAAGGGCAGCGCGCTCACCTCCTGCGTCTCGCGGGCCGTGGACGCGCTGCGCGAGGACGGCACGCTCGCGCAGATCGAGCAGAAGTGGCTGTCGGACGCCGTCGACGCTCCGGTGCTGAAGTGACGGTGGACAAGGAGGAGCCGGCGGTCGGCTCCGGCGAACACGACGCGCGGGACGGCTACGTGCCGTCGCAGCGTCGCCTGGACCGTGAGCGCTACAAGCGCGTCCGCGCCCGGCGCGCCACGGCGATCGGCGCGCTCTCGACCCTCGTCACCGGAGCCGTCCTCTACCTGGTCGTCGTCAACGCCCCCGGCTGGCCGCGCACCAAGGAGACGTTCTTCGACTGGGGGTACGCGCGCGAGGCGCTCCCGAAGGTCCTCGAAGGGCTGTGGCTGAACGTCCGGCTGCTGCTCGTCTGCGGAGCCGCGGTGCTCGTCCTCGGCATGCTGATCGCCGTGGCCCGTACCCTCCGCGGCCCCGTGTTCTTCCCGCTGCGCGTCCTGGCCGCCGCGTACACGGACTTCTTCCGGGGGCTGCCACTGATCATCAACCTCATGATCGTGGTCCTCGGTGTCCCGGCGCTGCGGCTCCAGGGGGTGACCGTCGACCCGGTGCTCCTCGGCGGCACCGCGCTCACCCTGACGTACTCGGCGTACGTCGCCGAGGTGTTCCGGGCCGGCATCGAGTCCGTGCACCCCTCGCAGCGCGCCGCGGCCCGCTCCCTCGGGCTCAGCAACCGGCAGGCGCTGCGGTACGTGGTGCTGCCCCAGGCGGTGCGCCGCCAGGTGCCGCCGCTGCTGAACGACCTGGTGTCGCTGCAGAAGGACACCGGGCTGGTCTCGATCGGGGGCGCGGTGGACGCCGTACGGGCCGCCGACATCATCGTGGGCCGCAGCCTCAACTACACGCCGTACATCGTCGCGGGTCTGGTCTTCGTCGCGCTGACCATCCCCATGACCCGCTTCACGGACTGGGTGACGGCGCGGATGGACCGCCGGCGGGCCCAGGGAGGAATCACATGAGCGACGCGTCCGACGCGCCCGTGTTGCGTATGGAGGCCGTCCGCAAGTCCTTCGGCGGCTCGGTCGTCCTGCGGGACGTCGACCTGGAGGTCGCCCCGCACACGGTCACCGCGCTGATCGGCGCCTCGGGCTCCGGCAAGTCGACGCTGCTGCGGTGCGCGAACCTGCTGGAGGAGATCGACGACGGTGCGATCTGGCTGGACGGCGAGGAGATCACCGACCCGCGCGCCGACCAGGACGCCGTGCGCCGCCGGATCGGCGTGGTCTTCCAGGCGTACAACCTCTTCCCGCACCTGACGGTGCTGGAGAACATCACCCTCGCGCCGCGCCGGGTGCACGGCGTGCCCCGCGCCGAGGCCGAGGCACGCGCGCGTGAACTACTGGAACGGCTCGGGCTCGGCGGGAAGGCGGGCGAGTACCCGGACCGGCTGAGCGGCGGACAGCAACAGCGGGCGGCGATCGTGCGCGCCCTGGCCGTACGCCCCCGGCTGCTGCTGCTCGACGAGATCACCGCCGCCCTCGATCCCGAGCTGGTGGGCGAGGTCCTCACCGTCGTCCGCGGCCTGAAGGACGAGGGCATGACCATGGTGCTGGCCACGCACGAGATGGGCTTCGCGCGGGAGGTCGCCGACCAGGTGTGCTTCCTGGAGGGCGGCGTGGTGCTGGAACGCGGCACCGCCGAGCAGGTCTTCGGGGAACCGCGGCAGGAGCGCACGCGGCGCTTTCTGCGGCGGATCGTGGAGGCGGGGCGGTTGTAGCGGGGCGATCGGCTGCAGGAGAGCTCAGGCGTCGGCGTGCCCCGTCCCGGCCAGCGCCGCGACCCTCTCCACGCCGAAGACGTACCCCTGCACCCCGCACCCCGCGATGACTCCGTCGGCGCGCAGCGAGACGTAGGAGTGGTGCCGGAACGACTCGCGCTTGTGGATGTTGGAGATGTGGACCTCCAACACCGGCATGCCGTCGCAGGTGTTGAGGGCGTCCAGGATGGCGACGGAGGTGTGCGAGTAGGCGCCCGGGTTGATCACGATGCCGCAGTGGTTCAGCCGCGCTTCGTGGATCCAGTCGACCAGCTCGCCCTCGTGGTTGGACTGGCGGAAGTCGACCGTGCCGCCGTGCGCTGCCGCCGCCTTGGCGCACAGGGCCTCGACGTCGGCGAGGGTGTCGGAGCCGTAGATCTCCGGCTGACGCTGGCCGAGGAGGTTCAGGTTGGGGCCGTTGAGGATCATGATCGGGGCGTTGGCCAGGGTGCGGGGCACGGTTCCTCCGGTCCGTTCGGGGTCGGGCGGCCCGGGCGGGACCGCTGCTCGGACCCGGTTTATCACGGTGCGCCGACGGACCGCCGGGCCGTAGCCTCCCGGCATGACGATCCTCTCCTACCCGCCCAAGCCGTCCCCCGGTGACCGCATCGCCGTGCTCTCGCCCTCGTCCGGCCTGCCGGGGCTCTTCCCGCTCCCCTACGAGCTGGGCCTGGAGCGGCTGCGCAAGGAGTACGGGCTGGAGCCGGTCGAGTATCCGGCGACCCGCACGATGGGCTCCACGCCCCAGGAGCGGGCCGACGACATCCACGCGGCCTTCGCAGACCCGGACATCAAGGCGGTCATCGCGTCGATCGGCGGGGACGACCAGATCACCGTGCTGCCGCTGCTGGACCGGGAGTTGATCCGGGCCAACCCGAAGCCGTTCTTCGGGATGAGCGACAACACGAACCTGCTCGCCTACCTCCACAACAGCGGCATCGTCGCCTTTCACGGGGCGAGTGTGATGTGCGAGCTGGGCCGCCCGGTGGCCATGCACCCGCAGACCGCCGAGTCCCTGCGCGCCGCCCTGTTCACCTCCGGCCCGTACGAGCTGCGGCCCGCCGAGCGGTGGCGTGACATCGACCGGGACTGGGCGGACCCGGCGACCTTCGACGCGGAGCCGGAGACCCGGCCCGGGACCGGCTGGACCTGGGTCAACGCCGACCGGGTCGTCGAGGGCCGCAGTTGGGGCGGCTGCCTGGAGATCATCGGCTGGCTGCTGATGGCCGACCGCGAGATCGCGAGCGATCTGTCGGTGTACGACGGTGGCGTGCTGCTCCTGGAGACCTCGGAGGACATGCCGAGCGCCACGGAGGTCTTCTGCACCCTTCGCAACATGGGCGAACGCGGGCTGCTCCAGCGCTTCTCGGCCCTCCTCATGGGCCGCCCGAAGACCTGGTCCTTCGAGCGCCCGAACAGCCCCGAGGAGGCCGGTCGTCACGCGTCCGACCAGCGTGAGGCCGTGCTGCGGGCCATGCGTACCTACGCGCCCGACACCACGATCGTCTTCGACGTGGACTTCGGGCACACCGATCCGCAGCTGGTGATCCCGTACGGCGGCACCGTGCGCGTGGACGGACCGGCCCGGCGCATCACGGTCACGTACTGAGGGCCCCGGGGCCTCCGCGCGCCCCCGTAACCCACCGTCACGGTGGGTAGTTGACGCGGCATGCACGACGTACGCACCGTAAGGGCACCTTCCATGCCGCGCCTCGCGGCCGCCTCGCTCGCCGGCACAGCCATCGAGTTCTACGACTTCTTCGTCTACGGCACCGCGGCGGCCCTGGTCCTGGGGCCGCTGTTCTTCCCGACCTTCTCGCCGGTGGCGGGGACGCTGGCCTCCTTCGCCACCTTCGGCGTGGGCTTCATCGCGCGGCCGCTGGGCTCGGTGCTGTTCGGGCACATCGGGGACCGGCACGGGCGGCGTCCGGTTCTCGTCGCCTCCCTGCTGCTGACCGGTGCCTCCACGGTCGCGGTCGGCTGTGTGCCGACGTACGGGACGATCGGCGTGGTCGCTCCACTGCTGCTCCTGGTGCTGCGTTTCCTGCAAGGGCTGGGGCTCGGCGGGGAGTGGGGCGGCGCGGTGCTGCTGACGGTGGAGCACGCGCCCGCCGGGCGGCGCGGGCTGTGGTCGAGCTTCCCGCAGGTCGGGCCCGCGCTGGGGTTCCTGCTCGCCAACGGTGTGGTGCTGGGATTGTCGGCGACGCTGTCCGAGGCGCAGTTCGCCGCATGGGGGTGGCGGGTGCCGTTCTGGGCGGCGGGGGTGCTGGCCGTCGTGGGGCTGTGGCTGCGCTCGTCGCTCGCCGAGAGCCCCAGTTTCCTCGAGATCGACGACCACGCGCGCGTGCCGCTCGTCGAGGTCCTGCGCGACCACTGGCGGCTCCTGCTGCTGACCGGCGGGGCGCTCGCGATCGGCTACGCGATCTTCTACGCCGTGACGACCTGGTCGCTCGCCTACGGGACGGAACGGCTCGGGGTGAGCCGCAGCGTGATGCTGACCTGCATCATGGGCGCGGTGGTCGTGAAGGGCGCGCTCACGCCGCTGGTGGCGCTGCTCGGGGACCGGTACGGCAGGCGTCCCCTGTGCCTGGCCGGATGCGCGGCCGCCGCCCTGTGGATGTTCCCGATGGTCGCGCTCCTCGCCACCGGCGCGCCGCTGCCGATGTTCCTCGGCTTCCTCGGGGCGATGCTCGCGTTCATCACGATGTTCGCCGTGATCGCCGCCTATTTGCCGGAGCTGTACGAGCCGCGGGTGCGCTGCACGGGCGCCGCGGTCGGCTACAACCTCGGCGGGGTCATCGGGGGCGCGCTCACGCCGATCGTGGCGACGGCGCTGGCCGAGCAGGGCGGGCGGGTGCCGTGGGGCGTGGCCGCGTATCTGACGGTGATCGCGCTGTTCAGCCTGGGGTGCTTCGCGCTGTTGCCGGAGACGCGTCCCATGCCGGTGGCGGCGGCTGCGGAGCCGGCTTCGGGGTGACCTTCGTGGCGATGCGCGTAAACGTTTGCGCGATCGTTTACGCGCACGCGCGTCCACGGCGAGCCTCTACGGGTTGACCGCCAGCTCCGGATACGCCGCGAACAGCACCAGATGTAGCACCAGCGGGCCGGACAGCCAGACGGACGCGAGCGCGACCGCCGGGATGGTCAGGCCGATTCTGGCCATGGCCGAGCCCGAAGACGGCCGTGCCGTGCCGCAGGGAGGCGACGAGAGACAGAGGCCGACGATGCCGTTGCAGGTGATCATCACGGCCGCGAAGACCGTGTCGCGGGCCAGGGTCGAGCTCTTGTCCCCGCCGTCGGCCATCAGGGTGACGATCAGGGCGACCTCGATGATCGTGACGGCCACGGCGAGGACGAGCGAGCCGAACGGTTCGCCGACCCGGTGGGCCACCATCTCGGCGTGGTGCACGGCGGCCAGCACGGCTCCCACGAGGACCAGGGTCACCGGCGCGACGACCCCGGTCGGCAGATCGCGCCCCCCAGGTGAGGATCAGCCGCACGGCCGCGAGCCAGGGCGCCAGGGTCGTCCACCGTGCCGTGAGCGGCCTGCGCCGAGCGATCACGCGGTGATCGTCGCAGACGTGAAGAGGCCCCGCACTCCGGTCGCGGCGAGCCCCTTCACGCCTCCCGCGGGGCTACGCGAGTTCGCGCTCCTCCACGAGATCGCAGTTGGTGTACACCCGCTCGCCGATGCAGAGCGCGCCCAGTTGCTCGGCCATCCTGCTGGTCTCGGGGTCCTCGCTGTTGCGCATGGCCTCCTCGTAGGAGCCGAACTCGATCAGCGCCAGATAGCGGCGCGGATTGTCGCGGTCCTTGAGCAGCATCCGCTGTGTGGGGCCGCCCGGCCGGCCGGCGAAGCGCTGTGCCGCCTCGTCGAGCAGCTGCTCCATCTCGCCCAAGCGCTCGGTCTCGAAGTCGATGATCTGTACGAACTTCATGGCACCTCCAGCCGGCCACGGCGCCCCCCGGCCGGGGAACGCGCTCAAGAACAAACAAGCACCGGGACCGGTGGTCGGCAATTCGCCGGCCACCGGTCCCGGTGATGGTTGTTGCTGCGTCCGACCTGGTCAGACGTCGATGCTGTCCTTCGGAGCGCCTCCGCTCCGCCCCTGCGCCGCCTCGGCCGCCGCCTGCTTCTTCGAAGCCCGCAGACTGGTGATCGTGGTGACGATCAGGACGGCGCAGATCACGCCGAGCGAGACCGGAATGCTGATCTCGGGCACGTGCACCCCGGACTCGTGCAGCGCGTGTAGCACCAGCTTCACGCCGATGAAGCCGAGGATGATCGACAGGCCGTAGCTGAGGTGGACCAGCTTCCTCAGCAGACCGCCGATGAGGAAGTACAGCTGGCGCAGACCCATCAAGGCGAATGCGTTGGCCGTGAAGACGATGTACGGGTCCTGCGTCAGGCCGAAGATCGCGGGGATGGAGTCGAGCGCGAACAGCACGTCCGTGGTGCCGATCGCGAGCATCACGACCAGCATCGGGGTCATGACCCGCTTGCCGTTCTCCTGGATCCACAGCTTGGTGCCGTGGTAGCGGTCCGCCACACCGAAGCGGCGCTCGGCGGCCTTGAGGAGCTTGTTCTCCTCCCAGTCCTCGTCCTCCTCGTCCGCCCGGGCCTCCTGGATGAGCTTCCAGGCGGTCCAGATGAGGAAGGCGCCGAAGATGTAGAAGACCCAGGAGAAGCTGGCGAGGATCGCGGCTCCGGCGGCGATGAAGATGGCCCGCAGGACCAGGGCTATGAGGACACCGATCAGCAGGACGCGCTGCTGGTACTGCGAGGGCACCGCGAACTTGGCCATGATCAGGACGAAGACGAAGAGGTTGTCGACGCTCAGCGACTTCTCGGTGATGAAGCCGGCGAAGAACTCGCCGGCGGGCTGGCCTCCGCCGAACACCAGCAGGCCGAGCCCGAAGAGCGCCGCGAGGACGATCCAGACGACCGTCCAGATCCCGGCTTCCTTGATCGATACGTCGTGCGGCTTGCGGCCGATGAAGAAGTCGACCGCGATCAGGGCGGCAAGCCCCACGATGGTCAGGACCCATAGGGTCACGGAAACATCCACTGCGCCTCCGGCAGTCGTAACGGCAAATGTCAGCGTCGTCGCTGCCGGAGGTCTCTTCCACCCAAGGATGGGCCGACGCCCCGGGATCTGGCCTGATCCGTATTGACGGGTACGCCGCAGCAGACAGGGAGTACTCCCCTCCGTGCCGTCAACAGTACCCCAATCACCAAGAACAGGTAAAGCGCTTGGCAAAAGAAAGACCAAAATCCCTGGTCAGGGTGGCGTCAGAGGGCTTTACACATACTTGGTACGGGCGGCCGCGACCTGGGTGAGCACCCGCTGGAGGACCTGGCTGCCCGGCGGCACGAGCGAGGGCTCGTACGTCCAGGCATGACCGACCCACGGGTCGGCGAGGTGATCGTCGGGCACGGGGGTCAGTCGCAGCAGCGAACGCCACAGCGGGTCGAGCAAAGGCCCGTACCCGGACGACTCCTCGCGGTCGGCCACCATCATCAGATGGACGCCGAAGGCGGGGCCCTCGTCGGCGAGGTAGCGCAGCTGGTTCACGGCCCGGTCGTCGAAGCCGTGCGGGAAGTCGTTGACGATCAGCAGCTGCTGGGAGGTGTCGAAGCCCGGCGGGAGGGAGTCCGCGGCCCCTCCCCGCACCGCCATCTGCACCAGGTCGACCCGCTGGGTCAGCCGGCCCAGCACGTCCGCCACCCCTGCGGCGCCGAGCGCGGGCGGGGCCGCGAGCACACCGGCCTGTACGAGGGGTACGAGCGGCTGCGCACCCGAGCCGGCCGGGTCGATGACGTGGACGGTGAACTCCCCCGCCGGGTAGACGGCGAGCAGCCGGGCCGCGTGCGCGACCGCCGTCTCCAGGGCGAGACGCCCCAGGGCGTGCGAGTCCGCGAACGAGACGTCGGACGAGCCGGTTCGGCCGCTGTCGATCCACAGGCCGCGCTCCAGCGGCAGCCGGACCAGCATCGGGATGCGGATCCGGTCGGCCTCGGGGAGATGGAGGTCGCCCAGGCGCAGGGCCATGGGGATCTCCATCGGTACCCGGTAGGCGTGCCAGACGGGGCTGTCCCAGCGGGCGTACGCCGGCGGGAGGGCGGGTTCGACGACCTCGGCCTCGGCCGCGAGCTGGGTGAGGTCGCGGTCGAGGGCCTCGCCGGCCTGGGCGACGAGCTGGTCGTGCCGGGCGCGGGCCGCCTCGCGGGCGGCGTCGCCCTGTCCGCCGATCCGGCTGCGCGGGTCGGAGAGGACCTGCTCCAGCTCCTTGTCCATGCGGGACTCGGCGAAGTCGACGGCGCTGCGGTAGGCGGCGGTGCTGCGGGCCAGGTCCTCGAACATGCCCCACACCTGGTTGTAGAGCCGCTCGTCCATGGACCAGCCGGTCGCGTCGCCCGCGACGGGCTGGGCGGGCTGCCCGGGTGCGGCCGGGGGTGCGGTGGGCGGCGGCGGGGGCGGAGCGGCGTTCTGGCGGCGCGGGTGGCTGTAGTCGATGGGGCCGCCCGCGGTGGGCGTGGAGGGCTGGGTGACGGCGTTGGGGTCCGGGGCCGTACCGGGATACGACGGCGTCTGCGGCGCGGGCTGCCCCGGCCCGCCGGGCGTCTGCCCCCCGTACGGCGACGTCGGTGCCTGGCTCGGCTGAGGCGCGGCGAAGCTCTGGTCCGGGCCGAGGGCCGGGGCCGCCGTCTGCCGGGAGCGGTCGCCCTCCGCCGTGCGCGGCGGAGGGGCCTGCACCGAGCGGGCCAGCCCCTGGGCCACCGCGTCGTGGATGCTGCCGGCGAGCCGGCGGGCCTCGGGCAGGCCCTGGTCGGTGAGGAGTTCGGCGAGGCCGCCCGCGTAGCCCTGGCCGACGGCGCGCACCTTCCAGGCTCCCTGCCGGCGGTAGAGCTCCAGGGCGACGACCGCCGACTCGGCCTCCAGACCGGTGATGGTGTAGCTGGCGATCTCGGCGCCGTCGAGGCCGGTGACGGCGACGAACGGGGCGGCCACGGCGCCGAAACGGGCCGGGCCCGCCCCGGCGGCGGGCAGGGCGAGCAGCACACCGACACGGTGGACGGCCTCCGGCACGGCGTCCAGGTCCACGGCGAGGCGATGGTCGGCGGCGGCCTGCCGGGATACCTCGAGACCCGGCTGGGTGGGCGCGCCCGGGTGGGCGACCCATTCCGCCCCGTGGATCCGGCCGTTCTCGTCGCTGAGCGCGGCGGCGGCCACGATCGGCGTGCCGGCCGAGACCCGGATCTCGAGGCGGGCCTGGGAGAGCGGGTGGTTCTGCCCCCGCACCAGCTCGGCCGTCATCGCCTTCTCCCCCTGTGTCGTTGTGTGGTGTCGTGTGCCGCTCGCCTGCCCGCCCCGGCCTGTTGACCCGCGGGCGTCAGAGGACGGGCAGGATCGCCGGCATCAGGTCCTGGAAGGTGCGGCCGTTGGCCGGGTTGCCGAGGGCCGTCATCGTCCAGCCCGGGCCCGAGCGGTGCACCTTGGCCATGATCTGGGCCGTGTACTGGCCGCCGCCGGCCAGGGTGTAGCGGGCGAGCTCCTGGCCGTTCGTCTCGTCGACCAGGCGGCAGAACGCGTTCTGCACCTCCTGGAACGTCTGGCCCGTGAAGGAGTTCACGGTGAAGACGATCTGGTCGATGTGGACCGGGACGCGCGAGAGGTCGACGAGGATCGCCTCGTCGTCGCCGCCCTGTCCGACTCCGCCGACGAGGTTGTCACCGGTGTGGCGCACCGAGCCGTCGTCGCTCACCAGGTGCCGGAAGAAGACGACGTCGACCGGCTGCTTGTCGGCGAACAGGACGGCCGAGGCGTCGAGGTCGATCTCTCGCGTACGCGAGCCGAA
Source organism: Streptomyces africanus (assembly GCF_030816955.1). Classification (NCBI taxonomy): domain Bacteria; kingdom Bacillati; phylum Actinomycetota; class Actinomycetes; order Kitasatosporales; family Streptomycetaceae; genus Streptomyces; species Streptomyces africanus. The sequence goes on from NZ_JAUSYP010000001.1 coordinate 2,055,841, forward strand.
CAGGCCGCGCCGGGGAGCCGCCTGCCAGCCGAGACCCATGCGCACCGCGGTCAGGCTGCCGCCGTCGTTCTTCTGCAGACTGATGGCCTGACCCTTGGTCATGTTGACGGTCACGCGCTGATCCCCTCTCGGACGTCCCCTGTTGCCGCGCAGTCGCGGTTGATCAGAACACTACGCAGGGGCACTGACAGTGACGCACCCCGGTCCGCACTTTGTGTCGGTCTTGCAACACTGCGCGTACGGGGCCCGCTGTCAGGCCAGGCCCGCCTCCTTCATCTGGCGCAGTTCCTTCTTCATCTCGGAGACCTCGTCGCGCAGCCGGGCCGCGATCTCGAACTGGAGGTCCGCGGCGGCGGCCCGCATCCGTGCGGTCAGCTCCTCGATCTGCTCGCTGAGTTCGGCCGCGGGGCGATCGGTCGGCACGGTCTCCTTGGCCTTGCCCTTGCCCCTGGCCGGCTTGGCGCCCTCGGCGCCCCTGCTCAGGGAAGGCACCGGCGCCTTGGTGCCCCCGCCGTCCTTCTTCGCCTTGCGGTAGCCCGAGCCGAGCAGCTGCTCGGTGTCGATGTCCTCGCGGGCGATCTGGGCGACGATGTCGTTGATCTTCTTGCGGAGGGGCTGGGGGTCGATGCCCCGCTCCTTGTTGTACGCGACCTGCTTCTCCCGGCGCCGGTTGGTCTCGTCGATGGCCTTCGCCATCGCCGGGGTGATCTTGTCGGCGTACATGTGGACCTGACCGGAGACGTTGCGCGCGGCGCGGCCGATGGTCTGGATCAGGGAGGTGCCGGAGCGCAGGAAGCCCTCCTTGTCGGCGTCCAGGATCGCCACCAGGGACACCTCGGGCAGGTCGAGGCCCTCCCGCAGGAGGTTGATGCCGACCAGCACGTCGTACTCACCGGCGCGCAGCTCACGCAGGAGTTCGACACGGCGCAGGGTGTCGACGTCGCTGTGCAGATAGCGCACCTGGATGCCCAGCTCCAGGAAGTAGTCCGTGAGGTCCTCGGCCATCTTCTTGGTGAGCGTGGTGACCAGGACGCGCTCGTCCTTCTCGGTGCGCTGCCGGATCTCGTGCACCAGGTCGTCGATCTGCCCCTCGGTGGGCTTGACGACGACTTCCGGGTCGACGAGGCCGGTGGGCCGGATGATCTGCTCGACGACTCCGTCCGAGCGGGAGAGCTCGTAGGCGCCCGGGGTCGCCGACAGGTAGACCGTCTGGCCGATGCGCTCCTGGAACTCCTCCCATTTCAGCGGGCGGTTGTCCAGGGCGGAGGGCAGCCGGAAGCCGTGGTCGACGAGGGTGCGCTTGCGGGAGGCGTCGCCCTCGTACATGGCGCCGATCTGCGGGACCGTGACGTGCGACTCGTCGATGACGAGAAGGAAGTCGTCCGGGAAGTAGTCCAGCAGGGTGTTGGGCGGGGAACCGGGCAGGCGGCCGTCGAAGTGCATCGAGTAGTTCTCCACGCCGGAGCAGGAGCCGATCTGGCGGAGCATCTCGATGTCGTACGTCGTGCGCATCCTCAGGCGCTGGGCCTCCAGGAGCTTGCCCTGCTTCTCCAGCTCGGCGAGGCGCTCGCCCAGCTCCTTCTCGATGTCGTTGATGGCCCGCTCCAGGCGCTCGGGCCCTGCGACGTAGTGGGAGGCCGGGAAGACGTACAGCTGCTGGTCGTCGCTGATGATCTCGCCGGTGACCGGGTGCAGCGTGGACAGCGCCTCGATCTCGTCGCCGAACATCTCGATGCGGACGGCCAGCTCCTCGTAGACCGGGAAGATCTCGATGGTGTCGCCGCGGACGCGGAAGGTGCCGCGGGTGAAGGCCATGTCGTTGCGCGTGTACTGGATGTCCACGAAGCGGCGCAGCAGCTCGTCGCGGTCGTGCTCCTCGCCGACGCGGAGGGGAACCATGCGGTCCACGTACTCCTGCGGCGTACCGAGGCCGTAGATGCAGGAGACGGAGGCGACCACGACGACGTCGCGGCGGGTGAGCAGCGAGTTGGTCGCGGAGTGGCGCAGGCGCTCGACCTCCTCGTTGATCGAGGAGTCCTTCTCGATGTAGGTGTCCGACTGCGGGACGTAGGCCTCGGGCTGGTAGTAGTCGTAGTACGAGACGAAGTACTCGACGGCGTTGTGCGGGAGCAGCTCGCGGAACTCGTTCGCCAGCTGGGCCGCCAGCGTCTTGTTCGGCGCCATCACGAGCGTGGGGCGCTGGAGCTTCTCGATCATCCACGCGGTGGTGGCGGACTTGCCGGTGCCGGTCGCGCCCAGGAGGACGACGTCCTTCTCGCCCGCCTGGATGCGCTGGGCGAGCTCGGCGATGGCCGTCGGCTGGTCGCCGCTCGGCTGGTAGGGGCTGACGACCTCGAAGGGCGCCACCGTGCGTTCGATGTGGGAAACGGGCCGCATGGGATCCACCGTACGACCCCGCACTGACAATGGGCTCCGGTCAGCGGTTCTGCGGGGTTCGGGAGCCTCGGTGCTCCAGGGTGCGGCGGGGGCGCAGCCGCAGGCGCTGCGGGTTGTGGGGGGTGTGGATGTGGGCGGGGATGCCGGGCCTGTGCTCGACGGGGCCGACCGCGGGCTTCCCCATGACCATCAGCGGGTCGAACATCACCACGACGCCGGCGAGGAGGAGGAAGGCGAGCGGGCCGATCAGCATGGGAGCGAGCAGGGCCGCCGGCGACTCACCCGCGGTGGGTTCGCCCGTGCCGTGCAGGTGGACGCTGAGGCCGGCCATGCCGGTGTAGTGCATGCCGCTGACGGCGAGTCCCATGACGAGGCTGGCGCCCACGCTCCACATCAGGCCCCTGACCTGGCCGGCCGCCCACAGGGCCGCGGTGGCGGCGGCCATGGCGATCGCGACGGAGATGCCGACGGTGAGGGTGTCGTACTCCAGCTTCCCGTCCAGGTGCATGCCGGCCATGCCGAGGTAGTGCATCGACGCGATGCCCAGGCCGGTGATGGTGCCGCCGGTGAAAAGGGCCGTTCCGCTGGCCCCCTTGTAGCCGACGATGAAGATCCCGATGCCGACCATCACGATCGCGACGGCCAGGCTCGCGAAGGTCATCGGCTTGTCGTAGTGGATCGTGGCCCCCCGGACCGTGAATCCCATCATCGCGATGAAGTGCATGGTCCATATGCCGGAGCCGATGGCGGCCGAGCCGAGGGCGAGCCAGCCGGGGCGCCAGGACTGGGCGACGAGCATGGATCTGGTGGTGCAGCGCAGGCCCAGGGCGCCTCCGAGGCAGGCCATGAGGTAGGCCACCAGGGGTGTGACCAGGCCGTAGCTGAATCCGTCGACCGTGCCCTGCATGCGCGGCTGCCCTTCCCGCCCTTTGCGTCCCGGAATTCCCGATCTGCGCCCCCTCCCAGGACCGCGGCAGCGGTCAGGGTTGACGCAGAGAGTATGACCCCCACCGGAATGGTCGAACGACTTTCCGGCAAAGAAACACGTCCTTGCCCCAGTTGTGCGCTACCGGTGTGCGGAGTTGGGTCCTCCTCGTTCAACCTGTGGCCATCCTGTACCCCTCTTCCGTTGACTCTCTGCTGTCACAGTTGAGCTGTCTGTGATGCCGTGATCGCTCGACGCGAGGAGTACGTATGCACGCGCGCGCTGTTGCCGCCTCGACCACCGCGCTCCTGGGGACCGCCGCCCTGCTGTTCCCCGTCTCCCCCGCGCACGCCGCCGGCCGCGGCGGCGGGCCGCTGGTCATCGCGCACCGGGGGGCCTCCGCGTACGCGCCCGAGAACACGCTGGCCGCGGTGGACAAGGCAGCCGAGCTGGGCACGGCCTGGGTGGAGAACGACGTGCAGCGGACCAGGGACGGTGAGCTCGTCGTCCTCCACGACGACAACCTGCGGCGTACCACCGACGTCGAGGAGGTCTACCCCGGCCGGGCTCCCTGGAAGGTGAAGGACTTCACCGCCGCCGAGATCACCCGTCTCGACGCGGGCAGCTGGTTCGGCCCCGCGTTCGCGGACGCGCGAGTGCCGACGCTGGAGCAGTTCGTGCACCGCGTCGAGCGGCATCACCAGAAGCTGCTTCTGGAGATCAAGAACCCGGAGCTGTATCCGGGCATCGAGCGGCAGACGCTCAAGGTCCTCGGCAACGAGGGCTGGCTGGACCGGTCGCACGTGACGGGACGGCTGATCGTGCAGAGCTTCAGCGCGGACAGCGTGCGGACGGTGCACGAGCTGAAGCCCGCCGTGAAGACCGGTCTGCTGGGCACGCCGCCCGTGTCGGCCCTGCCGCTCTACGCCGGCTTCGCCGACCAGATCAACCCGTCGTACGGCTCGCTCTCCACGGCGTACGTCTCCTCCGTCCAGGCGTTCACCGGACCGCACGGCAGGCCCTTGCAGGTCCTCACCTGGACGGTCGACGACGCGGCGAGGGCCCGGCGGGTGGCCGGGTACGGGGTCGACGGGATCATCACGAACAAGCCGGATGTGGTGCGGGAGGCCGTGGGCGGGTGAGGCAGGCCGGCCGCCGGTGGGCGGTGCGTCCGGCCGGGGCGGCGTTGTCAGTGGTGGGTCGTACGGTGGGCGCATGGACAGCCACGGGCGGGTTGAGCAGCGGGTCGTGTGGGCCGTCGTCGACAGCGGCATCGGCCCGCTGCTGCTGGCGGCGACCCGCGAGGGCCTGGTGAACGTCGTGTTCCATGCCACGGACGGGGTGCGGGACCGGGCGGTCGAGCGGCTGGCGTCGTGGCTCGGCACCGAGCCCGCCGAGGCGCCCGGCTCCCCGCTGCTGGCCGAGGCGATACGTCAGGTCGAGGCGTATTTCGCGGGTGAGCGCCGCGCCTTCGACCTGCCGCTGGACTGGTCACTGATCTCCGGCTTCAATCGCGAGGTCCTGCGCGAGCTGGCATCCGGAGTGCCGTACGGCACGGTCGTCGGGTACGGCGATCTGGCCGGGCGGGTGGGCCAGCCGGGCGCCGCCCAGGCCGTGGGCGCGGCGATGGGCGCCAATCCGCTGCCGGTGGTGGTGCCCTGTCACCGGGTCGTCGAGAGCGGCGGCGGCATCGGGGGCTTCGGGGGCGGCCTGGAGACCAAGCGGCGGCTGCTGGCCCTCGAAGGGGTGCTGCCCGAGCCGCTGTTCTGAGGCCGGGCCCGGTCAGTCGTAGTGCCGTGCCTCGAAGATGTTGCCGTCCGGGGCGCGGAAGTAGAAGCTGCGCGTGGCCTTGCCCCGGGCCCCGAAGGAGTCGTACGAGAGGTCCGACACCGGTACGGAGCGTTCCGCCAGGCGGCTGAGAAGGGCGTCGAAGTCTCCCCGGGGCAGTGACAGGCAGACGTGGTTGACGGGGTGCCCCGCACTGTCGGCGGCGCCGGGCAGCATCGTCATGCGTTCCGCGAAGGTCAGCGGCATGAGGTCGAGGATGGTCTCGTCGTTGACGCGTACGGAGGGGAACGGCGCCTCACCGGCGGCGAACTCGGTGAGCCGGAGCGTCTCCAGGCCGACGGCCTTCTCGTAGAAGTCCGCGGCGGCGAGCGGGTCGCGCACCCAGAGGACGACGTGGTCGAGTCGCGGTGTGTTGTCCGTCATGCGTCCCAGGCTCGTGACGTCGCCGACAGCCCGCAAGGGTTTGGCCCGGCGCGCCGCCCGCCAGAGATGAGGGAAGACCGACCGACAGGAGGCAGGCGCGTGGTGCTGGTGGTGTCAGAAGAGGTGCGGGAGGCGCTCGACGCGCGTCGGCCCGTGGTGGCCCTGGAGTCCACGATCATCGCCCACGGGCTGCCGCGGCCGCGCAACCTCCAGGTGGCGCTGGAGCTGGAGACGGTGGTGCGGCAGGAGGGCGCGGTGCCCGCGACGATCGCCGTGCTGGACGGGCGGCCCCATGTGGGGCTGGACAAGGAGCAGCTGGAGCGGGTCGCGAACGAGGACGGCATCCGCAAGCTGGGCCACCGCGACCTGCCGCTCGCGGTGTCCTCGGGGGTGAGCGGGGCGACCACGGTGTCGGCGACGGCGCTGCTGGCGGCGCTGGCGGGCGTGCGCGTGTTCGCGACGGGTGGGCTCGGCGGGGTGCACCGGGAGTGGACGGTGACGCAGGACGAGTCGGCCGACCTGGGGCTGCTGGCGCGCACGCGGATCACCGTGGTGTGTGCCGGGGTGAAGTCGATCCTGGATGTGCCGGCGACCTTGCAGCGGCTGGAGACGCTGGGTGTGGCGGTGGCCGGTTACGGGACCGACCGGTTCCCCGGCTTCTATCTGTCCGACTCGGGACATCCGGTGGACTGGACGCTGCGGACGCCTGACGAGGTGGCGGGCGTCATGCGCGCCCAGGACGCGCTCGCCGGGCCGGAGTCGGCGCTGATCGTCGCCAACCCCGTCCCCGAGGAGGAGCAGCTCGATCCGGAGCTGCACGCGCGCGTGCTCACGGACGCGCTGCACGCGTGCGAGGAGGAGGGAATCACCGGCCAGGCGGTCACGCCGTTCCTGCTCGACTACCTCGTACGGCACACCGACGGTGCCTCCCTGAGCTCCAACCTGGCGGCGGTGCGCGGCAACGTACGCCTGGCGGCGCGGATCGCGGCGGCCTGGGCGCGGGGATGACCGGGGCCGGCCGCGGTGCGGCAGGTGGAGCCGACTCGGCGGGGACCTCCCCGGCGGGCGGGGCGCTGCTGGTCGTCGGGGACGTCATCACGGACGTCGTCGCGCGGCATGCGGGGCCGCTCGCCGCCGGTACGGACACGGCTGCCTCGATCCGGACGGTGCCGGGCGGGGCGGGCGCCAACGTGGCGTGCTGGGCGGCGCACCGGGGCGCGGCGGAGGTGCGGCTGCTCGGTCGTGTGGGGGCGGAGGCGGCTGCCTGGCACGAGCGTGAGCTGGTGGCCCACGGCGTGCGCCCGCGGCTCGTCGTCGACCCCGGGGCGCCGACCGGCACGGTGATCTGCCTGGTGGACGGGGGCGCTTCGGCGGAGCGGACGTTCCTCACCGACAGCGGCGCGTCCTTGCGGCTGGAACCCGCCGACTGGTCGGACGCGCTGCTCGACGGCGTGGCCCGGCTGCACCTGTCGGGCTACCTGCTGTTCTCCGAGCCGAGTCGCGCCCTGGTGACGGTGGCTCTGCAGGCCGCTCGCGCGCGTGGCGTGCCGGTGAGTCTGGACCCCGCGTCGGCCGGTTTCCTCGGGGAGCTGGGCGCCGGGCGGTTCCTCGCGCTCGTCGAGGGCGTGGATGTGCTGCTGCCCAGCCGGGACGAGGCGTGTCTGCTGACGGGGCTGACCGACGCGGCCGACGCGGCGGCCGAGTTGAGCCTGCGTGTTCCGCTGGTGGTGGCCAAGCAGGGGCACGAGGGGGCGCTCGTCGCCCGCTCGGGGAAGGTGTGCGCCCGCGTCCCCGCCGTGCCGGCGACGCCACGGGACACCACGGGCGCCGGTGACGCCTTCACCGGCGCGTTCCTCGCCGCCCTGCTCGCGGGTGCCGGGCCGGAGGAGGCGGCGGAAGAGGGCTGCCGGGCGGGCGCGAGGGCGGTGGAACGGGTGGGCGGCAGACCGCCCCTGCCCGGCTGACGCCCGGTGCCCGCACCACCTCTGACTACTGCTTGCGCCCCCAGGCCGAGATCATCGGAGCCGTCGTGAGATCGAGGGCGCCGGACGTGACGTTCGCGAGATGCCGGTCGATGTCCTGGTCCGTGGCGAGGCCCGCGGTGACGAGCTGGTCGCGGATCTGGCGGATCGTCACCGACTCCAGGGCGGCGCAGGCCGGCGAGGCGACGGGGAAGTAGGCGTCGGCGTGCACCCGGGTCACGCCTGCCTCCCGGAGCAGCCGAGGGAGGACGCGGCCGCAGGGCAGTTCGGTCCCGCGGTCGGCGAGCAGTCTGCGGAAGCCGTGCCGCAGCCGGTTCGCGAGCTGCTGCTCGGGGCCGTACTCGTCGGGGCAGAGCAGCGGCTGGAGGGCGGGGTCGGCGTCCTCGACGAGGATGCGCCCGCCGGGGCGCAGCGCCTCGACCATGGACCGCATGGCCCGTGCCCGGTCGGCCACGTGCAGGAGGGCGAGACGGGCGTGCACCAGGTCGAAGCCCTCCCCCGGCGGCTCCTCGGTGCCGAGGTCGTGCACGCGCACTTGGACGGGTGGCCGGGCAGCGGGGGCGAGGCGTGAGGTGTCGGTGTCGGTCGCGACGACGCGTCCGGTCGGGCCGACCTTCTTCGCCAGCCAGGACACCACGGAGGTGCCGCCGGCTCCGATCTCCCAGCACCGCCAGCCGGATCCGACTCCGAGCGCTTCGAGATGCCGGAACGTCGTGGGGTCGAAGAGAGCGGCGAAGGCGTTGAAGTGCTCTGCCGCCTCGGTCTGCCGGTGGTCGAGGAGGTACCCGTCGGTTCGCGTCATGCCGCGATCATCCCATTTATGCGACTTGTCCGTGATGGTCGACGCTCCGGTGCGGAGAACCGCACGGCGTCCGATACGCGTCGAAGTCTCGGGGACGAGGCACCCGGAGTCGTTCATCCACAGCCGGGAACAAAGCGGAACGAGCCGTTTCCACAGGCTTACCCGCAGCTCACGTCGGCCTGGCAGACTGCCGCCAAGGCGCGGGAACGGCGCGAGGAGCTCCACGCAAGGAGATGCAGATGTCCATGGCAGGGAATCTGCGGAAGGTCACGAGCCTCGGCGGGGTCGGCGGCCTCCGCAAGGTGGCTCGGCTGGCCCGGCGGCGCCCGCGCGTCGACCTGAGCCACCCGGCCCGCTCCCCGCTGGGCTCCTCGGTGGTGAACTGCGTGACGTACCGGGACGGTGCCCGCACCGACGCCCGCGGCGATCTGGTGGACGCCGTGGAGTGGGTGCGCAAGAAGGGCGAGGGCTTCGTCTGGCTCGGCCTGCACGAGCCGACCGACCAGGAGTTCGCGGGCATCGCCGAGCTCTTCGACCTGCACCCCCTGGCCGTGGAGGACGCCGTCGAAGCCCACCAGCGCCCCAAGCTGGAGCGCTACGGCGAGACGCTCTTCGCGGTGTTCAAAACGGTCTGCTACGTCGAGCACGAGGAACTCACGGCCACCAGCGAGGTGGTGAACACCGGCGAGATCATGGTCTTCGTCGGCAAGGACTTCGTGATCACGGTGCGGCACGGCCGGCACGGCTCGCTGGGCCCGCTGCGCGAGGAGCTGGAGTCCGACCCCGGCCAGCTGGCCAAAGGCCCGTCCGCGGTACTGCACGCGATCGCGGACCACGTGGTGGACGACTACCTGACCGTCACGGACTCGGTGCAGGAGGACATCGACCAGGTCGAGACGGACGTGTTCGCGGAGACCGGCGCGCGGGCCGACCCGGGGCGCATCTACCAGCTCAAGCGTGAACTGCTGGAGCTGAAGCGGGCGGTGGTGCCGCTCAGCCGGCCACTGGAGGATCTCGCCACCCGGCCGATCCGGGCGGTCGACCCGGAGATACAGGCGTACTTCCGCGACGTCTCGGACCACCTGCTGCGGGCGAAGGAGCAGATCGCCTCCTTCGACGAGCTGCTCAACTCCATCCTCCAGGCGCACCTCGCGCAGGTCACGGTCGCGCAGAACGAGGACATGCGGAAGATCACGGCGTGGGCGGCGATCGTCGCCGTGCCGACGATGGTCTGCGGGGTGTACGGCATGAACTTCGACCACATGCCGGAGCTGCACTGGCGCTACGGCTACGGCATGGTCATCGGCGTCATATCGGTCGCGTGCCTGGCGCTGTACCGGGGGTTCCGGCGCAGCGGCTGGCTCTGACGAGGGCCGTGACCTGCGGGGTCGTGGTGGGGTGAGGAGCGGTCAGCGCGGGGTGGTCCTGGCGTAGACACTCTCGGCCCAGGAGGCGATCTGGTCGCCCGCCAGGTGCCGGGCCAGGTCGGCCTCGCTGATCATGCCGACCAGGCGCTTGCCCTGGATGACGGGCAGCCGGCGGATCTGGTGCTCCCGCATCTCGTGGAGCACCTCGCCGACGTCGGCGTCCGCGTCGATCCAGCGAGGCGTGCCCTTGGCCATCTCCCCCGCGGTGACCTCGGCGGGGTCATGGCCCATGGCGACGCAGCCGACGACGATGTCGCGGTCGGTGAGGATGCCGCAGAGCCGTTCGTTCTCGTCGCTGATGGGCAGGGCGCCGACGTTCAGTTCGCGCATGAGCTGGGCCGCGCGGTCGAGGGTTTCGTGAGCGGGGATCCACTGGACGCCGCGGTGCATGATGTCTCCGGCGGTGGTCATGGAGTACCTCCCGGTGCCGGACGGCCGGCGCGGCGCGGGAGGCACCGCGAGTCCCGGCGTCCTTCATTCTCGCCGCGTCACCTGGCGCCCGCACACGGAAACAGCGCCCCCTCCCCGAGCAGACAGGACAGCGGCTCAGCCGCCCCACGCCGGATGGCGCGGATCGTCGGCCCGCACCAGGACATCGGCCGTGCCCGCCGGGTCGGTCTCCTGCTCGTAGCGCTCGAAGGCCGGCAGGGTCCAGTGCTCGGCCTCGGGCGTGCGGCGGCGCAGGGCGCCCGGGGAGAGCAGGACGTGGACGCTCAGATCGAAGGGGAACCAGTGCCGAAGGAGGAAGGGACCGTGCAGCAACAGCACGCCGCCGGGCGGGAGTCGGACGTAGGGGCTGCGGGTGGCCCGGTCGGCGTCCGGGTCCCACAGATCCGGCAGGACGCGGCCGTCGCCACCGGCTTCGAGGGGTCCGAACACCTCGCGCCACAGGGCGCTGGTGTCGTACCAGCCGCTGTAGTAGGACTCCACGTCCCGGTGGCCGTACTCCAGTCGCACGGAGGCGGGGCGCAGAAAGCCCTCCGTGCCCACGACGAGCGAGGAGCGGCCGCGTATGCGCAGCGCCTCGGAGACCCGCCGGGCGAGCTCTCCCGGGCGGGCGGCCGGGGCCCCGTCGAAGGCGATGCGCGGCCAGGGACTGCCGTCGGCGGGCTTCAGGTCGAGCAGACGCTCGGCGAGCGTGTCGCCGAGCCGGTCCCAGGTGATCGCTTCGAGTCGCACACGGCCCATGATGCGTCAGACCGCGGCAGGACGTGCCGGGCCCCCGTCTGCGGGAAGGAACCCCCTATGGTCCCCGACCGCCGTATGGCACCGCGCGCGACGCTCCCGCCCCACACCCCCACCGGACTTCTCGTCTTCCAGCCCCTCAAGGGGCGGCACTGCGCCGAGTGCCGGCGAGGGCCGCTGCCGCTGCTCGTCCTGGAGGACGCCGCCCCGCGCTGCCTCGACTGTGCCGACCTCGGGCACCTGGTGTTCCTGCCGCGCGGCGACACGGCGCTGACGCGCAGATCGCGGGAGGAGAGCGCGCTGTCGGCGGTGGTCGTGCGGTTCAACCGGCGCAAGAGCCGTTATGAGCGTCAGGGCGTCCTGGTCGAGGAGGCGGCGCTCGCGAAGGCCGAGCAGCGGTGTCTGGCGGACGCCGAGGCGCGACGGCGACGCCGGGTCCGGGACGCGCGGCGGCGAGCGGCCCAGGACGCCCGGTTCGCTGAGGCGTTCGCGGCGGAGATACGACGGCTGTTTCCCGGCTGTCCGGCCGATCGTGCGCGGGCCATCGCCGCGCACGCCTCGGAGCGGGGCAGCGGGCGGGTGGGCCGCAGTGCGGCCGGGCGGGCGCTGACGGAGGGGGCGGTGACCTCGGCGGTCGTGGCGTCCGTACGGCATCTGGACACGCCGTACGACCGGCTGCTGATGAGCGGGGTGCCGCGGCACGAGGCGCGGCGGCGGATCGCGGCGGCGGTGGAGACGGTGCTGAGGGGGTGGACCGAGGCGCGGCTCGGTTCCGCCGGGTGAGCCGGGTCGGTCGGTCTTGCGGTGACGCTCGCCGAACCCGGATCCGGTCCGCCGGTGGGCCGTGGACGGACGCGTATGGCCCCGCGCCGCCAGGCCATGGTCACTGGTCCGATACGAGATTTCACTTGTGGTGAGGAAGGGCGCCGGGGCAGGATCCCGGGGCGACGGGCGGGAGAAACTGACATGATCGACGGACCGTACTTCGTGCTGACGGTGCTGGGTGTGCTCGGGACCGGCCTGGTGGCCGGGGTGTTCTGCGGCTTCTCGACCTTCGTCATGCGGGGCCTCGCCACGCTGCCGCCCGCGCAGGGGGTCGCCGCGATGAACGCGATCAACGTGGCCGCGGTGACACCGCCCTTCATGGCCGTGTTCCTCGGGTCGGCCGTGCTGTGCGCGGTGATCGCCGTGGTGACGTTCGTGCTGTGGCCGCAGGAGGGGACGGTGGAGCTGCTGGTGGGCAGCGCGCTGTACCTGTTCGGCTCCTTCGGGGTCACCATGGTCGCGAACGTGCCGCGCAACGACGCGCTGCTGAAGCTGGAGCCGGACATCTCGGAGGCGGCCGCGTACTGGCCGGCGTATGTGCGCGAGTGGACGATGTGGAACCACGTCCGCACGGCAGCCTCGGCCGGGGCGGCGGTGGCGTACGTGCTGGCACTCACCTGAGCGGGCCGGCTGACGCTGTGCGGCCCTTGCGAGCGTGACCGCCCCCCCTGCGGGTGGGCCGCCACGGACGTATCGTTGCCGGAAGGAGCGCCGCCCGACGACGCACGGCCCGTCAACGCGCACGCAAGGAAGACGGCCATGGCCGACCCCAAGGGTTTCATGACCACCCCCCGCCAGGACTGGCCGCGCAGGCCCGTCGAGGAGCGGGTCCGGGACTGGGACGAGGTGTACGTCCCCGGGGCGCTGCTGCCGATCATCAGCAAGCAGGCCGACCGCTGCATGGACTGCGGCATCCCCTTCTGCCACGAGGCCTGCCCGCTGGGCAACCTGATCCCCGAGTGGAACGACCTGGTGTCGAGGGAGGACTGGCGGGCGGCCGCCGACCGGCTGCACGCCACGAACAACTTCCCGGAGTTCACCGGCCGGTTGTGCCCGGCGCCGTGCGAGGCGGGGTGTGTGCTGGCGATCAACCAGCCGGCCGTCACCATCAAGAACGTCGAGTGCGCGATCGCCGACCGGGCGTGGGAGGAGGGCTTCACGCCGGCTATGCCGCCGGAGCGGCTGTCCGGCAAGACGGTCGCGGTGATCGGTTCCGGGCCCACCGGGCTGGCGGCGGCCCAGCAGCTGACCCGGGCGGGGCACACGGTCGCCGTGTACGAGCGGGACGACCGGCTCGGCGGGCTGATGCGGTACGGAATCCCCGCGTTCAAGATGGAGAAGCACCATCTGGAGCGGCGGCTGGAGCAGATGCGGGCCGAGGGGACCAAGTTCCGTACGTCGACGGCGGTCGGACGGGACATCGGGGCCGACGACCTGCGGACTCGCTACGACGCCGTGGTGCTCGCCACGGGGGCGACCGCGTGGCGCGAACTCGACGTGCCGGGGCGGGAACTGACGGGCATTCACCAGGCGATGGAGTACCTCCCGCTGGCCAACCGGGTGCGCGAGGGCGATCTGGAGACGTCCCCGCTGTCGGCCGCCGGGAAGCACGTCATCATCGTCGGCGGCGGCGACACCGGGGCCGACTGTCTGGGCACGGCCGTCCGGGAGGGCGCCGCGTCCGTGACACAGCTGGACATCTACGCACTGCCGGACACCGAGCGCGACGAGGACAGCGAGCCCTGGCCGACCTATCCGGTCCGGCTTTACCGGCTCTCCGCCGCGCACGAGGAGGCCCGTGACCTGCGGACGGCCCCGGTGGCCGACGCGGACGCGCGGCTGTTCGCGGCGTCCACGCTGCGCTTCGACGGTGACGCGGACGGCCGTGTGCGGTCGCTGCACCTGGTCGAGGTGGACGCGCGGCGCCGCCCGGTGGAGGGCACCGGACGGACGCTCCCCGCCGACCTCGTGCTGCTCGCCCTCGGCTTCTCGGGGCCCGACCGGAGGGACGGGCTCGTCGACCAGCTTGGGCTGGAGATGGAGCCCCGCGGCACGATCGCGCGTGACGCCGGTTTCGCCACGAACGTGCCCGGTGTGTTCGCCGCCGGAGACGCCGCCCGCGGCCAGTCGCTCATCGTCTGGGCGATCGCCGAGGGGCGGGCCGTGGCGGCGGCGGTCGACCGTCATCTGACGGGCAGTTCGAGACTCCCGTCGCCGATCGGACCGTACGACCGGCCCATGGTCGTCTAGGGGGGGCGATCACCGTTCGTCCGGTCCCCGCCGCCTTCCGGGTCGCCGTTACCGCGGCCGCCGGGACCGGCTCGTCGCGGCGCTCGCCGAGCATGCGTACGGGCCGGCCCCAAAGGCGCTGTGCCGCGCACTGCCGCCACCGTGACCGGTCCATGAGAAATGATCAGGAGCACCCATCACGAGCACCCATCATGAGCGCTCGGAAAGCTATGGCTTGCGCCCCACCGCCCCGTATCCCGGGATCACCCCGTCGTCCTGCCCCGGTACGGGCTCGCCCAGTTCGGGGTGCCAGTGGTGGGGCACCTCGACCCCGGGCTCGACGAGGTCGAGGCCGTCGAAGAAGCGGGTGAACTCCTCGCGGGAGCGCAGGGCGAGGGTGACACCGGCGGCGCGGAGCTTCTCGGTGGCCGCCTTCGACTCCTCCGGCGTGAAGTCGGCCGTGGCGTGCGTGATGACCAGGTAGCTGCCGGAGGGCAGTTCGGCGAGCAGCCGGCGGACCAGGTCGTGCGCGCCGTCGTCGTCGGAGACGAAGTGCAGCAGCGCGATGAGCGACAGCGCGACGGGCCGGGTGAAGTCCAGGACCTTCCGCGCGCCCTCCAGGATGGCGTCCGGGTCGCGCACATCGGCCTGGAGGTACTCGGTCGCCCCCTCGTCCGTGCCGCGCAGCAGGGCCGCCGCGTGGGCCAGCACGATGGAGTCGTTGTCGCAGTAGACGACCCTGGCGTCGGGGGCGGTCTCCTGGGCGATCTGGTGGAGGTTGGGCTCGGTCGGGATGCCGGTGCCGATGTCCAGGAACTGCCGTACGCCGTTCGCGGCCAGCCAGCGGGTGGCCCGGTGCATGAACGCGCGGTTGACCCGCGCCATGACCGGCACCCTCGGGTCGAGGGTGAGCATCTGCCGGCCCATCTCCTCATCCACCGGGTAGTTGTCCTTGCCGCCGAGGTACCAGTCGTACATCCGCGCGGGGTGGGGTCTGGTCGTGTCGATCTGGACGGCCGGTATGGGGTCCTGCCCGGTCATGAGGCACTCCGTAAGGCACAAAGGGTGGTCAATTCGGCACCAATGTCAGTAAGTCGAGCGTCAGAAAAGGCAATCGCGTCAGGACAGCAGGAAGTCCGCCTCCCCCGCCTTCGCCCCTTCGATGAAGGCCGTCATCTCGTCGGTGGTGTAGATCAGCGCCGGACCGTCCGGGTCGGTGGACTGCCGGACGGCGATCCGGCCGTCGGCGAGCTTCATCGCCTCCAGGCAGTTCCCGCCGTTCCCGCCGCTCCACGGCTTGTGCCAGCCTTCACTGCCCAAGTCGCGCGCGGGCATGCCGTTGTAGACGTGTTTGCGCGGCTTGATGCGATCCATTCACAGCTCCTTGCGGAGATCCCTGAGGATCTCCTTCGTGCGATGTGCCGTAGCGGCCTGCGCCGCCATGCGGTCCATGACCTCGAGGTGGGTCGCCACCTCGGCGCGCGCGTCGAGGTAGACCGCGCCGGTCAGGTACTCGCTGTAGACCATGTCCGGCAGTTCGGGCATGGCAAATCGGAACAGCACGAACGGCCCGTACGTGCCCGGGTGCGGCCCGGTCGCGAACTGGGCGACCTGCAACGTCACATGGGGCAGCTCCGTGGCCTCGAGCAGCCGGTCGATCTGGCCGCGCATCACCTCCGGGCCGCCGACCGGGCGCCGCAGCACGGTCTCGTCCATCACGACCCACAGCCGGGGCGCGTCCTCGCGGGTGAGCAGTTCCTGGCGCTGCATCCGCAGGGCGACATGCCGCTCGATGTCGTCGGGCCGGGTCTGGCCGATGGCGCCCGAGCGGAGCACACCGCGCGCGTAGTCCTCGGTCTGCAACAGCCCGGGGACGAAATGGGGTTCGTAACTGCGGATGACGCCGGCCGCGCCCTCCAGGCTCACGTACATCGAGAACCAGCCGGGCAGGATGTCATGGAAACGCTGCCACCAACCGGGCTTGTTCGCTTCCTCGGCCAGCAGGACGAAGGCGTCGGCCTCCTCCTCGGAGATTCCGTAGGCCTTCAGGAGCAGTTGCAGATAGGGGATTTTGAGCGCGACCTCGGCCATCTCCATACGGCGGACCGTGGCGGGGGCGACGCGGAGGATGCGGGCGGCTTCCTCGCGCTTCATCCCGGCGCGTTCCCGCAGGTCCAGCAGGCGCCGGCCGAGGACGACCTGGCCCACCGTCGGCGCGGACCGCGGTTCGCTCACGCTCCACCTCCACCAAGAGTTCTGACCAGCCGGCCACAGAAGGACGCTGACAGCCCGGCGGCGCCATTCGAAGGCCCCTTCGAAGAGTTGACTATCCGAACAGGCGTTCCGAACAGAACTTCGACGATCTCAACTGGCGCCGCGCGGGGTGCTGTTGCGAGCAGTGTGCCACGGCCTTCCAGACCGTCACACAGCACTCTGCAATTTTCAGAGTGACACTTGCCAAGTGTTCACGGCGGGGCGATAGTGGCAAGCGTGATTCCGTCCGCGCCCTTAGGAACAGACGCCGCCGCAGGCCCTTACGGCCTGGGTGCCAGCCCGGGAGCAAGCCCCGTCGGGGACGCTGCCGAGCGCCGGTTCCGTTTCGAGCTGGCCGCACATCCGGGTTCCCCCGCACAGGCCAGACGCCTGACGCGGGCCCGGCTGACCGGCTGGTCGGTGTGCGAGGACACGTGCGACAGCGCGGCCCTGGTGGTCTCCGAGCTGGTCACCAACGCCCTCGTGCACACGGCGAGCACCCACATCGTGTGCGAGCTGCACGACGGCGCCGACCTGGTACGGATAGCCGTGCGTGACGAGGGCTGCGCCCCGGGCCGGCCCCCCGCGGCCGGCCGCACCCGGCCCGAGGAGGAGCACGGGAGGGGACTGCTTCTCGTCGACGCCCTCTGCGACGCCTGGGGTGCCCATGAGCACGGCCCCGGGCTGCTGGTCTGGGCCGAGCTGCCGCGCACGGCCGACACCCCGCGCGACCCGGCGGAGCCCCGGAACGACCTGGGCTGGGGCGCCCGCCCGAAGCCGGGGCCGTCCGACGACTCGGACGACGGGAACGAAGCACACCGGGCGCGCCGTACGAAGGGCGCTCGGGAAGTCCCCGCTGAGGAAGTCCCGAAGCAAGTCCCCGCGCAGAAGCGACGCCGAGAGCGGGGACCGGCATGAGCCCCGGGCGCGGTGGCCGCGTCCTGAACCTCGACACTCTGGCCCGGCTCCGGTGCGAGCTGCGGACGACGAGCCCGGCTCTGCGGCTGCCCGTGCCCGACGGCATGACCGCCCCGCTCGGCTGCGACGCGGTCGCGGTACCCGCCCGTCTCGGCCCGCTGGTCATGCCCCGGCTGCCCCGGGTGGGCTGCGTCTACGCCGACGAGACGCACTGGTGGTGGCTGGTGCCGTCCGACTCCGACCACGCCCTGGACTGGCCGGTCCCGGCGCACTACACCACCGGCGCGGTCGTCCCGGACGTCCCTGAGCTGCCCGAACTGATCCACCGCCCGGACGGCACACTGCCGTACACCCCGCCGATACCGCTGTATCTCGCCCTGTGCCGGGTGACGGGGACCGCGCCGGCCTGGTCGCGGCCGGTCAGCGCGTAGGGCTCCTCGAACAGGGCTCGGCCGGACCGTAGTACTCGTCGAGCGCCGCCTCACGCCTCCCCCGCTCGATTTGTGCGCCCGTGCGCCTCCGGCGCCCCGGGCTGCGCCCTGCCCGGGCGGGCTCCGACCCCGCCATAGTGACCGTTCGTCCACGAGCGGGGCATGAGCGGGGAGGTCGGTCGACGGTGGCGAAGAAGCGGACCGCGCCGGAGGTGTCCGAGTCGGAGCGGCTGCTCTTCGGCGGGCCGCTGCGCTACGACATGGGCTGGAACCAGCACGCGGACGCGTTCCTGGAGCTGAACTTCCGCGCCATGATCACCCGGCTGCCGTCCCTGCTGGCGTCCAGCCTGCGGCTCGCCCGGCAGGCCGACCGGGGCGCCGCGCGGATCGTGCTGGCCGCCGAGGCGGGCCGGGGCGTGGCGCAGGCGGTGGCGCTGCTCGCGGTCAACAGCGTGCTGGCCCGGCTGATGGGCGGCGGTGTGATCGAGGACCGGCTGCGCGGGGCCGTCCCCGCGCTGGTCACCGTGGCCGTCGTGATGCTGCTCGCCGCGCTGCTGCGGGCCGCGAGCACCTATGCCACCGGACGGCTGGAGCCCAAGGTGGAGCGGGTGGCCACCGAGCAGTACCTGGAGCGGGCCGCGGCCGTCGAACTGGCCGCGATCGAGGACCACGCCTTCCACAAGCTGCTGGACACCGCGCAGTACGGCGCCGCCTCCGCGCGCCGGATGATCTCCTACGGAACGCGCGTGATCAACGCGATGATCTCGCTGGTCGCGGCGGCAGGCGTGCTCACCGTGCTGCATCCGGCGCTGCTGCCGCTGCTGGTCACGATGACCCTGCCGAGCGCCTGGAGCGCGCTGACCGTGGCCCGGCGGCGCTACGAGTCCTTCCACGCCTGGGTGCAGCACGCCCGGGCGGGCCGGCTGCTCGGCAATCTCCTGATCGAGCCCGAGGCGGCCCCCGAGATCCGGGTGCACGGGGTGGGCGCGTTCCTGCTGCGGCACTTCCGCGCGATGTCGGAGACGGCGGAGGCCGAGCAGGCCCGGCTGGCCCGGCTCGCCGCCCGGACCGGCCTGATCGCGGCGGCGTGGACGGGCCTGGCGACGGTGGCGACGTACGCGACGCTCGGCGGGCTGCTGCTGGCGGGCGCGATGGCCCTGTCGGTGGCGGGTACGGCCGTGATCGCGATCCGGACCGGCTCGCAGAGCCTCGACACGCTCGTGGTGGAGGTCAACGCGCTGCACGAGGAGGCCCTCTTCGTCGGCGATCTGCATCGGCTGTACACCGAGGCGGACCAGTGGGCGATCCCGGCGGGCGGCGCGCCGCTGCCGGAGGATCCACGCGAGATCCGCTTCCAGAACGTCACGTTCCGTTACCCGGGCGACTCCGCCCGCCCCGCCCTCGACGACGTGTCGCTCACCCTCCCGCTGGGCCGGATCGTGGCGCTGGTCGGGGAGAACGGCTCCGGCAAGACGACCCTGGTCAAGCTGCTCGCCGGGCTCTACACCCCGCAGAAGGGGCGGATCCTGTGGGACGGCGTGGACGCGGCGACCGCCGACCGGCACCGGCTGGCCGAGCGGATCGCGATGGTGGCGCAGGACTTCAAGCGGTGGCCGTTCACGGCCCGGGTGAACGTCGCCCTGGGGCGCACGTCGGCGCCGGTGTGCGAGCAGCGACTGGCCGCGTCGATCTCCGAGGCCGGGGCCGAGACGGTGATCGCGGACCTGCCGCGCGGGCTGGACACCCTGCTCGCCCGTAATTTCAGCGGCGGGCACGAGCTGTCGGGCGGCCAGTGGCAGCGGCTGGGCATCGCCCGGGCGGCCTACCGCAGGGGCCGCATCCTGATCGTGGACGAGCCGACGGCGGCCCTGGACGCCCGGGCCGAGCTGGAGGTCTTCGAGCGGATCCGCGCCCTGGCCGACAGCGGCCAGACGGTCGTCCTGATCACGCACCGGCTGGCGTCCGTACGCCACGCGGACCTGGTGCACGTCCTGGACCAGGGCCGGCTCGTGGAGTCCGGGACTCCGGACGAGCTGCTGGCGACCGGCGGTCTCTACGCCGAGCTGTACGCGCTCCAGGCGGACCAGTTCGCCACGCCACCCAGGACGACCCCGCAACCCACGACGGTCCAGCCGGTCCCGAAGGTGCCGGCGCCGAAGGCGGGCTGAGCCGACGCCGCCGGCCCCCGGGACGCGCGTCAGGCCACGGCGTCGGCGCCGTCCCCGCTGCGCACGATCACCAGGAACATGTCCGTGGCGAGATCCATGACGACCTCGGCAGGCAGGCCCTCCAGACGCCGCGCCTGCGCGAACTCCTCCGCCGGCCAGGAACCACGCGGCCCACCGGCGGGAAAGCTCTCGAGCACCGTTCGCCCGTTCACCCTGCACCTCCATGTAGCGCTGTACTCGTAGAGTTAAACGCCAACCATGGGGTGAACGGCCCGCGAAGTGACGGTTCTGAGACGTAGTTGACACTCGTTCACCACCGAGTGTGACAAAACTCTCAGCCACTTGGCCTATCTTTTCACTTTCCGTATCAGTCGTCGTACTCGTCGTGATAGCGGACGCGCTCACTTCCCGCAGGCGCCCCAAGGGCCGATGCGCGCCCCTTGGGCTCCTCCCACTCCTCCTGCCGGCCCAGTGCCGTGAGATCCAGCAGGCTGGTGGTCGAGCCGAGGCCGTCGAGGCCGCGCTCGTACGTCGAGTAGGTGTGGAAGACCCGGTCGCGGTCCCGCAGGAAGCAGCTGAGGCCCGGGCGCTCGACGAGCTCGCCCTCGCGCGCGAGGGTCACCTCGAAGTCGTGGTTGAAGTCGCTGCCGAACGACGAGTACCAGGGCACCGTCCAGCCCATCCGCGCCTTGAACGGCAGGAGCTTCGGGTACGGCGCCCGGGACACGGCCGCGAACGACGTACCACGAGCGTGGAGATGGGCGAGATGCCCTACTTGGTCCAGGAACGCGGAGCAGCTGCGGCAGCCGGCGCCCCACTCGGGCGCGAACATGAAGTGGTAGACGACGAGCTGGTGCCGGCCCTCGAACAGGTCGAGCAGGGTGGCCTTGCCGTCCCCGCCCTCGAACAGGTACTCCTCGTCGACCTCCACCATGGGAAGTCCGCGCCGCTCGGCGCACAGCGCGTCCCGCGCGCGGGTGGCGGCCTTCTCCTTGACGAGCAGTTCCGCGCGCGCCGCGCGCCACTCCTCGCGCGAGACGATCTCCGGAAGCGACATGGGCCCTCCTGTGGCAGCGGTCCGTCCGGGGTGGTGACCGGCGGGAGGGACGGAACTCATCGCCGCCCGGGAAGAAAATCCGACGGGCCCTGTGGGAACGTCAGGTGTCGTAGTCCTGGATGCGCCGGCCGTGGCTGCGGTCGACGAGGGCGGGCAGGCGCTCCTCCAGTTCCCGTACCACCGCCGGCACGTCGATCGTCAGGAGCGTCCGGTCACGCATCAGGATCCGGCCGTCGACGATCGTGGTGCGGACGTCGGCGGAGCGGGCGCTGTGCACCAGGGTGGCGGCGAGGTCGTGGACCGGCTGGGTGTGCGGTCCGGTGAGGTCGGCCAGGACGATGTCCGCCCGCCGTCCGGGCGCGATGCTGCCGACGCTGTCTCCCAGCCCCACGGCACGCGCGCTCTGGAGGGTGGCGTGGTGCAGGGCCTGGCGGGAGGTCAGCCAGCGGGGGTCGCCCTCGGCGGACTTCTGGACCAGGGAGGTGAGGGCCATCGACTCCCATACGTCGAGGGAGTTGTTCGAGGCGGCGCCGTCGGTGGCGAGTCCGACGTCGACGCCGATGTCGCGCAGGGCGCGGACCGGTGTGGTGTCGGGCCAGGCGAACTTGAGGTAACCGCGGGGCGCGGTGGCGACGGCTGTACGACCGTCCGCCCGCTCCAGCACGGGGAGGTCGCTGTCGACGATGCCGGTGCCGTGGGCGAGGAGCAGGTCCGTGTGGAGGATGCCGGTGCGTTCCAGGACCTCGATCGGAGTCGCGCCGCGGCGGGCGAGGCTGGCCTCGGTCTGGTCGCGGTTCTCGGCGGCGTGGAGGTGGACGGGCAGGCCGTGCGTGCGGGCGAGCTCGCCGGTTGCGGCGAGGTCGGTGTCGTCGACCGTATAGGGGGCGTGGGGCGCGAGCGCGGTGGTGATCCGGCCGTCGGCCGCACCGCGGTGCCGCAGCGCGAACTCCAGTGTCCGCTCCCGGCCTTCGGGGCCCTGCGAGGAGAAGAACGCCTCGCCGAGCAGCGCCCGCATGCCGGATTCCGCGACCACTCGGGCCACCGCGTCCATGGCGAAGTAGTGGTCGGCGAAGCAGGTGACGCCGGCGCGGATCATCTCGGCGCAGGCGAGCCGCGCCCCCAACTCCACGTCCTTCTCCGTGAGGTTGGACTCCACGGGCCAGACGACGTCGTTGAACCACTCCTGTGTCGGCAGGTCCTCGGCGAGACCGCGCAGCGCGACCATCGGCGCGTGCGTGTGACAGTTGATCAGACCGGGCAGGGCGACCTGGCCCCGGGCGTCGAGGCGCTCGGCGGCGGGCAGGTCCGCGACCGCGGCGGTGCCCGTCACGGCCTCGACGACTCCGTTGCGCACGACGATCGCGGCGTCCTCCTCGAACCCGATGCGCTCTTGATCGTCGTGCACGAGGACGGTACATGCGCTGATGATGAGGTCCGCGGGACTGTCCGCGGCGGAAAGCGTCATCGCGCCAACGTACGACCTGTCGGCTTCTGAAAGGAGCCCGGCATGCTCCTCGGCACCTGGAACCTGGAGAACCTCTACCGGCCCGGCGGCCCGTTCGGCCCGAAGGACGAGGCCGCGTACGAGACCAAGCTCGCCGCGCTCGCCGCCGTGATCACGGAACTCGACCCGACGCTGCTCGGCGTGCAGGAGGTCGGGGACCCCGAGGCCCTGCAGGACCTCGCCGGGATGCTCGGCGACGACTGGCATGTCGCCCTGTCCGGGCATCCGGACAGCCGGGGCATACGGGTCGGGTTCCTGAGCCGTACGGCCATGACGGTGCTCGCCGACACGACGGCCTTCCCGGCGGAGCTGCGGCCCGTGCAGGTGGACGACTCGGGGGTGACGGTGACGCAGGCGGGGCGGGGCTTCCTTGCCGTCGAGGTCGAGGACGGGCCGCTGCGGGTGGCCGTCTGTCATCTGAAGTCGAAGCTGCTGTCGTACCCGGACGGCCGCTTCCAGCCGCGCGACGAGGGCGAACGGGCCCGTTACGGCGCCTACGCCCTGTACCGGCGGGCCGCCGAGGCGACGGCCCTGCGTTCCCTCGCGGACGAACTCCTGGACGGCGACGGGCAGGGCAGGGACGTGGCCGTACTGGGCGACCTCAACGACGAGGTGCAGGCCGCGACCACACAGATCCTGCTCGGCCCGCCCGGCTCCGAGATCGGCACGCCGGGCTACGAGCGGGCCGACCGGGGCTACGCGACCCGGCTGTGGGACGTGGCCCCGCTCATCCCGCCCGGGCAGCGCTACTCCCGCGTCAACTCAGGGCGGCGCGAACTGATCGACCATGTGCTGGTGAGCCACCGCCTGGTGCACCGGGTGACGGCGGCGGGCACGGGCCTGCCCGGCGACGGCCCGCCCGGTCTGCCGTCGGTCGGCCCCGACCCGGCGGAGCGGCGGGGCGCGCCCGGGTCGGACCACGCGCCGGTGTGGATACGGGTCGGCTGAGGGGCCGGTTGCGGGTTCGGCTGAGGGGTCATCCGGCGCGGCGCGTCCTGGGCAGCCGCAGCCCCACCCGCTCTCCCTGTCCGGCGAGTTCACCGAGGAGGGCGGTGAGGCGCTCGGTGTGCTCGGGACCGATCCGTCCCGTGTCGTCGAGGTGGACGGCGCAGGCGGTGGTGGTGTCGACGAGGCGTTCGAGGAGGTCGGCCACCTCGTCCGCGCCCTCGGTGTGCCGGGCGAGGGCGGGCAGTTCGTGCGCGGACAGGGAGATGGCCGTCCGTGCCTCGGCGAGCGTGCGGTAGGCCTCGCGACGCAGGGTCCAGCGGGTGGCGCGGGGGTCGGAGGGCGTGATGGGGCGCTCGGCGGGCGTGCCGCGAGAGCCGGAGGGCGTGATGGGGCGCTCGGAGGAGGTGACCGGGCGCTCGGTGGGCGTGCCGCGGCGCTCGGAAGGCGTTCCGGGCGGGCCGATGCGCGGGGCGTCGGCCTCGTCGAGGACGTGGGTGAGATAGGCGTAGGCGGCGTCGCCCGCCGCGGCGAGCCGGGCGCGCACTCCCCCGCCCCGCTGTCCGGGCATCGGCAGGTGCCCGGTGATCAGCACGATCGCGCAGGCCAACAGCGTCTCCCCGATCCGCCCCATGGAGGCCTGCGGCTCGCCGCCGACCATGACCAGGGCGAGGACGAGGACGGTGACGACGGCGGTCTGGGCGGCGAAGTGCCGGGTGGCGACGGGGATGAGCGCTCCGCTGAGGGCGACGAGCGCGATGAGCCCTTCGGGCCGGGGCAGGACGGCGGCGAATCCGGCGAAGACGACAGCGCCGAGCACGGTCCCGGCGGCCCGGTTCAGCACCCGCGAGGCGAGCGGCCCCAGGTCGGGCTTGACGAGGAAGACGGCGGTGGCCGGCAGCCAGTACCAGTGCTCGTGCTGCCCGTACCACTGGCCCTGGTGCAGGGCCTGGGCGACGGCCGAACTGGCCCCGAAGCAGAGGGCGACCCGCAGCCCGTACTCGCGTCCGGCGCTGCCGAAGGCGGCGCGCAGCCGGTCCCTGGGCGTGCGGGGCCGGGTGTGCAGATCGCCGCCCCTGCCCTGGTCGAACACCTCGGCGGCGTGCAGGAGGGCGTCGTCGAGGGCGCGCAGGGCGGGCGCCGAGCGGGAGGGTGCGGGCAGGGGCCCGGTATGGGAGTTGCCGCGTACGGCGGCGGCGAGTCGCCGGGGTCCCTCGGAGGCCCGCTCGGCGACGGCCTCTCCGGCCCACGCCAGGGCGGTGGCGGCCTCGGCGAGCGGCAGGGCGGCGGCGTACTGCGCGTGCAGCCGCCGCTCGGCGGAGGACGAGGCGTACCGCCGCAGCCGGGGCCCGGCGAGGGCATCCTGCGCGTGGTCGAGGGCGGCGGTGAGCGCGGCCCGGCGGCGCATGGCGTCGGGCCCGCCGACGGCGTCGAGCAGGTCGGCGACGGCCTCGTACACGCCGGCGACGGCCTCCCGCTCCCCGTCGAACCGGAAGTCCCCGGCGAGGGAGCCGGGCGTGGGCAAAACGAGCCGGAGCACGAGCAGCCACCCGGCGCCCGCGACGTACGCGAGCGCACGCTCCCACCCCGGCTCCGGCAGGGGCATCCCGGCCCCGATCGCCGAGGCGACGAGCAACTGCGTCCCGACGGCGGAGGCGACCGGCCCGATGGCGCTGATGCTCCCGGCGACGAGCCCGACGAACGTGAGGATCACCGTCAGCACGACCGCGCCGGTCTGCTGTCCGGCGTACGTCCCGGCCACCAGGCCCAGGGCACCGCCCAGCGCGGGCACCCCGATCCGCTTGACCGAGGCCCGCCGGCTCCCGGGCCGGTCGTTGATCCCGGCGAGCATGGCGGCGATGGCGGCGACGACCCCGAGCGAGGTACGCCCGACCTGCACGGCCACCAGCAACAGCGGCCCCGCCGAGAGCGCCCCTCGCGTCACCGCGCTCCAGGGCACCGGCCCCCGCTGAGCGCGCAGGGCGTGCGCGAGCCAGGGCGGCAACGCGAGATAGGCACGGCGGGACCGGGACACGGGGCTCCTGTCGACTCGTCGAGGGCAGGGGTGGGCCTTCGGGCGACGGTGGCCGGGGCGGGGGTAGGGATGCCCACAGTAGGCGGGGTTCCTGGAGGAAAGGTTTCCGGAACGTGACGGAGGGCGGGAAAGCCGGGTTCTTTATGAACGCAATCGGCATGAGCGCAATCGGGTACGGCCGCACCCGGTCGACAACGGACCTGATCGGCGATGGCCGTACCCGGTCAGCTCCGCGCTGCCTCCACGGCCCGGTTCAGGAGCGTCTCCACGTCGGTGATCCTCTTCACGAGCTCGTCCGGAGGGCTGGTGAGGGCGCCCAGGAGCACGTCCACTTCCCGCAGACCCGCTCGCTCGACGAGCCCCTTCTCGTTGGTCACCCACTCCCCCCGTGCCGCCAGCACCGCGTGCGCCGTCTGTGTCGCGGCGAGGGCGATCGCGCCCGCGACCTGGGTGACCGCGCCCTTGGGCGCGTGGCCCGCCTTGGCGTACGCGAGGGTGGCCGTGGCCATGCCGTGCCAATGGGCCGGGGCGGTCTCGCGCAGGGCCGGCGGGTAGGCCGGAGGGCGCGGCAGTTCGCCCCGCAGCACCTTGTTGATGGCGAGTTCGGCGACGAGCAGATACGTCGGGATGCCCGCCAGGTGGAACATCAGCGGCTCGACCCGGAAGCGGCCCTGCTCCGCCTGCGCCACCTCGTGTTCGACGACGTCGAGATCGCGGTAGTGCACGTCCACGCGCCGGCCGTCGACGGTCAGCCAGGCGCCGCCGTTGAAGACGCCGCCGCCCCACGCGCCGAGTTCGGAGACCTCGCCTTGCCAGCCGACAGCCCGCAGGTCCTCCGGATCGAAGGCGCCCCGGTAGTAGATCGCCAGGTCCCAGTCGCTGTCCGGGCGTTCGGTGCCCTGGGCGCGGGAGCCGCCGAGGGTGACGGCCGTGACGGCGGGGAGGGCGGCGAGGCGGTCGGCGGTGGTGTCGAGGAAGGTCTGGTCCGGGCGGGTGGGCACGGGCGTCGCTCCAGGGCCGGCGGGTGATCCTCGGGAAGCGTAAGGGAGCGCTCGGGCGAGGGTGGAACCGAAATACGGGTGCGCCCGCGTGGCGGAACCTCGCATGATCGGCGGGTTGCCCTCGGTTGCCGCCCGTAGATCGGAGACCCCCGTGATCCAGCGAGTCACTGTCCCCAGCCTGTTTCCGCCGCCCGCCTACTCCCACGCCTCCGTCGTGGAGGCCGGCACGCGGCTGGCGTTCCTCGCCGGGTCCGTGCCGCTGGACGCCGACGGCGAGCTGGTCGGCCCGGGGGATCCCGTGCGGCAGGCCGAGCAGGTGATCGACAACCTTCGTGAGCAACTGCGCGCCGTCGGCAGCGATCTGGCGCACGTCGTGTCGACCGACGTGTACGTCGTGAGCGGTGAGCCGGCCGTGCTGTCGGCCGTCTGGGAGGTCGTCGAGGCGTCCGGGCTCAGTACCGGGCCGCACTCGTCGACACTGATCGGCGTGGCGTGCCTCGGGTACACGGGGCAGCTGGTGGAGATTACGGCGACAGCGGTCGTGCCCGGCGAGCCGCCGGCCTGAGGCCTGAGGAGAACGCCATGTTGATCGAGCACCGCGGACGGCGCCCGGTCGTCCCCGAGTCCGCGTACGTCGCCCCGACGGCCGTCCTGTGCGGGGCGGTCGTCCTCGGTGAGCGCAGCCGGGTGCTGCACGGGGCCGTGCTCACCGCCGAGGACGGGGAGGTGCGGGTGGGCTCGGACGTCGTCGTCATGGAGAACGCGCTGGTGCGGGGGCGGGCCGGGCATCCCGCGGTGATCGGTGACGCCGTGCTCGTCGGCCCGCACGCCCATGTCAACGGGGCGACGCTGGAGGACGAGGTCTTCGTGGCCACCGGCGCCTGCGTCTTCCCGGGCGCCGTCGCGAGCACCGGCTCCGAACTGCGGATCCACAGCGTGCTGCACGTCAACTCCGTGCTGCCGCCCGGCACCGTCCTGCCCATCGGCTGGATCGCGGCGGGAGCGCCCCGGGCCCGGCTCTTCGCCCCCGGCGAGCACGACGAGCTGTGGCAGGTGCAGGAGGCGCTGGACTTCCCCGGCACGGTGTACGGCATCCCGCGCGGCACCTCGATGCGGGAGGTCATGGCCCGCCAGGCGGCGTTCTACGGGGCTCATCGCGACGACGTCACACTCGACGGCGGCCCGGCATGACGCGGCATGACCTAGTCCGGTCCTGGCCGCCCCCACACCCTCCGTTTCGCCAGCGGCTCGGCGTAGCTTCCCGCCCGGCTCGTCGTCAGGCCCAGCGCCACCAGCGATTCCGCCAGTTTGACCGCGGCGGCGACCCCGTCGACGACCGGCAGGCCCAGCTTCTCCCCGACCAGCCGCTGCAACCCCGTCATGCCGGCGCAGCCCAGCACCAGTACCTCGGCCCCGGCCGCGCACGCCCGCTCGGCGGCGGCCAGGAACGCCGTCTCGGTGCGCTCGTCGTCGCCGAGGTCGAGCACGTTCAGGCCCGTGCCGACGATCGCGGCGCAGTTCCGGGCCACGCCCGCCGTCTCCAGGCTGTCCTCGATCTGGCCGACGGACCTCTCCAGCGTCGTGACGACGCCGTAGCGGCGGCCCAGCAGACAGGCCAGATGTGCCGCCGCCTCGGTGATGTCGACGACCGGTACGTCCACCAGTTCCCGGACGCCCTCGCGCCCGTGCTCCCCGAAGCCGGCCATGACGACGGCGTCGTACGGCGGTCCGTCGTACGTGCGCAGCGTGTCCAGGACGGCCGCTGCGGACAGGTAGCTGTCGAGCCAGCCCTCCGCGGACTCCGGTCCCCAGGAGGGGGTCAGTCCGGTCACGGTGGTGCCCGGGCCTGCGGCGGCCCGGGCACCTCGTACGATCTCCTCGGTCATCTCCTGCGTGGTGTTGCAGTTGGTGACGACGATCCGCACGTCTCTCAGACCTCCGCGGTGGTGCGCTCGGGGCGGCACAGCGCCGCGTAGAGGCCGGCGGCGATGGCCGTGCCGATGAACCAGGAGTACGGCGCCACGTCGCTGAAGGTCTTCACCAGCGCGAGGACCGCCGCGACACCGGCCGCCGGCAGGAACGCCCACAGCGCCTTCGGGTTGAAGCCCTTGCGGTAGTGGTAGCGGGAGCCGGGCGTGGCGTCGAACAGTTCGTCGACGTTCACCCGGCCGCGCTTGACCCAGTAGTAGTCGACCATGATCACGCCGAACAGCGGGCCGAGGAAGGCGCCGAGGCCGCCGAGGAAGTAGTTCACGACGGTCGGGTTGGAGAAGAGGTTCCAGGGCGTGACGAGCAGGGCCGCGACCGTGCTGATCATGCCGCCGACCTTGAAGGTGATCTTCTGCGGCCAGACGTTGGCGAGGTCGTACGCCGGCGAGACGAAGTTGGCGACGATGTTGACGCCCATGGTGGCGATGGCGAAGGTCAGCGCGCCCAGCACCAGCACCCAGGTGTTGCCGATCTCGGCGACGAGGTAGGCCGGGTCGGTGATCTCCTTGCCGAAGACCTCAAAGGCGCCCGCCGTGACGATCACCGACACGATCACGAAGGCCGTGGAGTTGACGGGCAGGCCCCAGAAGTTGCCGCGTCTGACGGACTTGTAGTCAGGCGCGAAGCGGGAGAAGTCGCAGAAGTTGAGCATCAGCGTGCCGTACGTGGCGAGGACCAGGCCGATCGCGCCGAACCACTGGCGCCACTGCTCACCGACGGACACCGGGTGCGGGGTGGAGGTAAGCGAGATCGTCCAGCCGGCCTTGGCGAGGATCCACACGGCCAGCGCGATCATCACGAGCCAGATCGCCGGACCGCAGAAGTCCTGGAACTTGCGGACCGATTCCATGCCCCGGCTGATGATCGCCGCCTGGACCAGCCACAGCGCGACGAAGGAGACCCAGCCGAGCGCGTCCAGCCCGAGGAACGAGTTGTGCGTCCACGACTCCAGGCCCGGCCAGGCCGCGAGCAGCATCACGTTGACGGCGATGGAGGCCAGGTAGGTCTGGATGCCGTACCACATGATGGCGATCACGGCCCTGATCAGTGCCGGGATGTTGGCGCCCCAGACGCCGAAGGCGATCCTGCTGACGACCGGGAAGGGCACGCCGTGGCGCTGCCCGATCTTCCCCATCCAGTTCATGCCGATGTAGATGATCATGAAGCCGACGAGCAGGGACGTGAAGATCTGCCAGACGTTCATGCCGAGGAAGAGCAGTCCGGCGGCGAAGGTGTAGTTGCCGAGGTTGTGGACGTCGGACATCCACATGGCGAAGAGGTCGAAGACCTTCCAGTTGCGCTTCTTCGCGGGCGCGAGGTCTTCGTTGGTGAGCCGGGGATCGGGGACGAACACTGGGGTGCCGGTGGTTGCGGCACGGTCGGCGAGGGACACGGGGCCTCCATGAGCAAGGGGACGACGGAGGACTGCTCTGCGAGGGTTTGGTATACCAAACTGCGCACATGGTCTCCTCGTCAACCGTTCTGACCGATGTCGCTCCTGTTAACGCTCCGTAAAAGAGACTCCGCGTCGGCGAAGATGGGCTCCATGACGAAGATCGAACCCCTCGGAGCGGTGCGCGAACGCGTCACGGCCGACCTGCGGCAGGAGATCATCGCGGGCGGCCTCCGCCCCGGCGACCGCCTGGTCGAACGCGAGCTGGCGGAGCGCTTCGGCGTCTCGCGCGTTCCGGTCCGGGAGGCGATCCGGGCGCTCGTCGCCGAGGGTTTCGTCCACTTCGAGACGCCCCGGCGCACGGTGGTACGCCGTCTCACCCCGACCGACGTCAAGGAACTGTTCGAACTGCGCGAGGCCCTGGAGGTCTACGCCGCCGGACTCGCCGCGTCCCGCGCGACACCGCAGGACCTGGCCGAGGTCCAAGAGCTCCTCGACCGTGCGGCCGACGCCACCGAGGCCGGGGACGCCGAGCTGATCACGGACCTCAACAGCCGCCTGCACGACCGCATCGTGGCGATGGCCGGCAACAGTTTGCTGACCGAGGCCCTGGAACCGGTCGCCGGCCGGCTGCGCTGGATGACCCGGCGCAACGAGGAGTGGCCGCAACTCCTCGTGGAGCACCGCGAGCTGTACGAGGCGATCGCCTCGGGCGACCCGGACCGGGCCCGCGCGCACGCGCTCACGCACGTACGCACCAACTACCGCTCCACGGTGCGGCACCTGTTCGGGGAGGAGGCTTTCGGGGAGGAGGCTCCTTAGCCGCGTGCGGTGGGCAGTTCCGCCGCCCGCGCGGCCGTCCGCAGGACGTCACGCAGCATCGCCGGGGTGAGCCGGCCGGTGAAGGTGTTGCGCTGGCTGACGTGGAAGCAGCCGAAGAGCTCCAGGCCGTCCAGGTGGTACCGGGCCCCGTGGCCGAAGGCGGGCCGGGGACGGGGCACGGACCAGCCCGCCTCCGCGAACGCCGGCAGCGCGGCCTGCCAGCCGAAGGCGCCGAGCACGACCACGGCCCGCAGCGTCGGACGCAGCAGCCGCAGTTCCTGCACGAGCCAGGGCCGGCAGGTGTCCCGTTCCTGAGGGGTCGGCTTGTTCGCGGGCGGGGCGCAGTGCACAGGCGAGGTCACGCGCACGCCGTACAGCTCCAGGCCGTCGTGGGCGTGCTCGGCGGTGGGCCGGGAGGCGAGGCCGACGTCGTACAGCGCCTCGTACAGGACGTCCCCCGAGCGGTCGCCGGTGAACATCCGGCCGGTGCGGTTGCCGCCGTGCGCGGCGGGGGCGAGTCCGACAATCAGCAGCCGGGCGTCCGCCGGCCCGAACCCGGGCACCGGCCGACCCCAGTACGTCCAGTCCGCGTACGCGGCTCGCTTGGCCCGGGCCACCTCCTCACGCCAGGAGACCAGCCGCGGGCAGGCCCGGCAGTCCGTGATGCGCCGGTCGAGGAGGGGGAGACCGCTGGCGTCCATCACTCCACGGTAGGCGGCGGTGGGGCCGCCCCCCTCACCGGGAGGCAGAGGGCTCAGGACACGCCGGCACGTGAGCCCGGGGTGAGGGTCGTGTCCGGCGCGGACCGTGCCTCGACGCGGCGTAGCCAGAGCAGGGCCCCGGACAGCAACACCGCACCGGTCAGCAGCCACGGCAGCGGGCCCGGCCGCAACGCCCCGACGACGAGGCCGGTGAGCGCGCCGACCAGTTGCAGGGCGAGGGACTGGACTGACAGGGCGGTGGCGCGGCCGGCGCTGGTGACGCGGCGGTGCAGCAGGGCGTTCTGGTTCGGGGACGCGGCGCCGATGCCGAGGTAGAGCAAACAGAAGCCGACGACCGCGAGGGCCGTGACGAGCGGGTGCGTGGTGGTCGCGGTGACACCGAGCAGCAGCATGCCGCCCGCGCCCGCCCCGAGACAGACCAGCACGGCCCGCTCGCCGCTGCCCGCGACCCTGGCGGCGAACGGCGCGAGGTGGCTGCCGAGACCGTTGCAGACGAAGCCCGCGCAGGCGAGCGCGGCATACACCATCGCTCCGGAGCCGGGTGCTCCGGTCAGCTCGACGGTGCGGCCCGGGATGAGCAGTTCGATGGCGGCCAGGGCGCTGCCGACGGCCGCGGCGGTGAGCAGGACCCGGCGGACCAGCGCGTCCCGGCCGCCCAGCCGCAGCCCGTCCAGGACAGTGACCGGGACGCCGCGCAGCACCGAACGCAGGGTGGCCGGCGGTCGCGGCGGCTCCCGCAGCACGGCCAGCACGTAGCAGACGAGGACGACCCTGACGGCGGCTCCCAGCAGCAGCGGAACGGACAGCGGCAATACCGCACCGGACGTCGCCTCGCTCAGCCGGGCACCGGGGTCGGGCCCCAGACCGAGCAGCCAGGGCAGGGCACCACCGAGCAGCATGCCGGCCGCGAGCGCGGCGGAGGTCGCGGAGCCGCCCCGGGCCAGGCCCGTGCGCAGCTCGGCGTCCGGGCCGGAGCGCTCCTGGACGGTGTCGACGTACCAGGCCTCGGCGGTGCCGCTGGCCAGGGCCCTGGCCACGCCCATGAGCACCAGGCCGACCGTGAGGACCCACGCGGTGGTGCCGAGGCCGACCAGGACGCAGGCGGCCACGTTGAGCGCACCGGCCATGGCCAGGACCGACCGGCGCCCGAGGACGTCGGAGAGCCCGCCCGTGGGCAGCTCCAGCGCGGCCACCGTCAGCGACTGGGCGGCGAAGAGCCCCGCGATCGCGGCCAGGGACATGCCGCGCTCGCCGAACAGCAGGACCATCGAGGCCAGGCCGAGGCCCGACGGCAGCCATAAGAGCGCGCAGACGGTGACGTAGCGGCGGCGAACGGTCCGCAGCTCGGGCAGCTCGGGCAGCTCGGTCATGAGGCGCCCTCGCGGTCCGTCTCCTCGCGGCCCGTGTCCCCGCCGTCGTGCGGGGCGAGCGGCAGGCAGGCGGTGAGGAGCATGACGTGTTCGGCGCGCGGGTCCTCCGCGTCCCGGGCGGTCAGTTCCTCCAGCTTCCGGGTGATCGTGTCCCGGAGTTCGCTGAGCGACTCGGCCGTCAGCCGGGGCATGAGATCGCTGATCCCCGACGGCTGCACCCACTCCTGGCCGAACCGCCCGGCGGCCATGTCCGCCTCGTGCCGGGCGAGGGACACCTCCAGGTGCTCCAGCTGCCGCCGCCGCGCCAGGCCGACGAAGGCACGGCCCGCCTCGGAGGACTCCATCGCCTCGTTGCTCCAGGACGTCACGGTGTGCTGGGCCCGCCAGCGCCGCTCCCGCCCGTCACGATGCTCGGCCTCGGTGATGAACGCGTACTTCGCCAGCACCCGCAGGTGGTAACTGGTCGACGCCGACGACTCCCCCGTCCGCACGGCGAGCTCACTGGCCGTGGCGGGCCCGTCCTGCCGCAGCAGTCCGAGCAGCTGGATGCGCAGGGGGTGGGTGAGGGCCTTCAGTGCGTCCGTGTCGCGCTCCGGGTCGAGTACGCGCTTGTGCTCGTCGCTGTCCATGCCGGGAGGGTAGGCCGCCACCGGCACTTACCAAAATAGTTTTTGCAAAACTGGTTTTGCAGAGTCCGGCGGAGGCTGGTCCCCTGCCCGCAGGGGCCTGAAATCAGACGACTGGAAGGACTCCGGAAGGACTAAGGTCGGGGACATGGCTTCTGAAGACGCGGAGTACGACGGGGCGGGCGACACGAAGGCCGTGGACCCGAAGCCCGTGGACCCGAAAGCCGTGGACCCGAAAGCCGTGGACCCGAAGGTCGCGGCGGCCATCGCCGCTGCCGAGGCCGCCGGGCCGCAGAGCGGCCAGACCGTCCGAGTCGACAGCTGGATCTGGGCCGTACGCCTCGTCAAGACCCGTTCCCTGGGCGCCACCGCCTGCCGGGGCGGACACGTCCGCGTCAACGGCGAGCGCGTGAAGCCCGCCCACGCGGTACGCGTCGGCGACGAGGTGCGCGTGCGGCACGAGGGCCGGGAGCGGGTCGTCGTCGTGACACGGCTCATCCGCAAGCGGGTCGGCGCCCCCGTGGCCGCCCAGTGCTACATCGACAACTCCCCGCCGCCCCCGCCCCGCGAGGCCGTCGCCCCGGCCGGCATCCGCGACCGCGGCGCGGGCCGCCCGACGAAGCGGGACCGCCGAGAAATGGAACGCCTGCGCGGCCTGGCCGGCCCCGTCCCGGGCCCCGTACCCGGCCCGGGCTCCGGCGGCCCCTTCCGCCGCGGTCCCGGTCCCGGCCTCGCCGGTGGGTCCGGCAAACCGAGGCCGTGAGCAGCGCGCTCGGGACGGTCACGCGCGGAGCCGCAGCAGGCGCAGCAGATCCGCGTTGTGCCGCCGCCGCGCCCAGGCGATGAGGGCGAGCGGCACGAGCAGGATGATCGGCGTCGCCGCGTACTGCCCGTCCATGACGGTGATCTGGACGACGAACGCACCCACCATCAGCGCGCCCAGCGCCATCGCCGCCACCGACTGGAGCACGGGGACCAACAGGGCGACCGCTCCGGCCAGTTCGAGCACGCCGATGGTGTACATCCCCCCGCTGCCCCAGCCGAGCTTCTCGAACGACTCGGCAGCCGACGGGTGCGCGATCAGCTTGGGCACGGCGCTCGCGATCCCGAAGACGAGGGCGAGCAGCACCTGGAGACCGCGCAGGGCGATCCGGGCACGCCGCCCGCGGACGGCAGCGGACTCGGCGACGACGACACCGGCCGGGGTCGAAGGGGCGGGAGCGTTGGACTCGGACATGGAGGTCTCCTGGGGAAGCGGTCCGTGATGATGCCGCAGGGGTAGACCGCCCCTCGTCCTGGAACTCATCGCCACCCGGCGAAATTACGCCCCGGCTCGCGCCGATCGAAGTGGGCCAGTCGCCCGGCGTCCCGTCCCCTACGGCCTCTCACCCTCCCCGGCCGCCCGGACCGCCGGCACCGCCCGCACCCAGATCCGGTCCTCCGTCAGGTACCGGTCCACTCTCAGGCCCGTCTCCTCCAGCGCCTCCTCGAACTGTTCCCTCGTCAGTGGTCGTGCCCGGAATGTCTGGGTCCAGACCGCGTCCGGGAACTCGTACTCCGCGCGCACCGAGTTGACCCCGTCGCCGACCGGCTCCGACGACACGATCCGCACGGTGAAGCCGCTGGGGTCCACCCGCTCGCGTGGCACGTTCACGTGGTAGTCCTCGCCCTCCCGCTGGATCAGCACGGAACCGCCCTCCGCGACATGCCGCACACACGTGCGCAGCAGGCCCCGGCGCACCTCGGCGTCCCCGGCGTGCACGAGGAACGACGCGAGCAGCACCACGTCGAACGTCTCGCCCAGGTCCAGGTCCTCGATCGGGCTGCATATCGTCCGCGCCCCGCGTACGCGCTCCAGCATGTCGGCGGACTCGTCCACCGCCGTGACCTCGAAGCCGCGCTCCAGCAGCGCATGGGTCATGCGCCCGACGCCGCTGCCCAGCTCCAGGATGCGCGCGCCCGCCGGCACCGCCGCCGCGATGATCTCCGGTTCGTCCCCGACGGGCAGCCGCGAGTAGAGCTCCACCGCGCAGCCGTCCGGGGTGATGGCCCCGGGTCCCGTCCCCTCGTACCCCTCACGCATTTTCAGCTCCATGCCCGCCCAACGGACCACACCCGCACGCCCGTTCCCATCCCCGCCCGTGTTCACCCTCCCGAGTGAACGACGTCGCGCGTCGGCCCGGCTCCCCCTGTTGGTCGGCGTCCGCGGTGAGGAGTACGTTGCAAACAGGAGCGGAGATCGTGATGCGTACAGGCAGTGAACCGACGACCGCGCGCAGTGCCCTGCGGGCGCGTTTCTGGCTGAGCCTGTGGGGGCTGGTCTGGGCGCTCTTCGGGACGGTCGCGTTCACCCTCGCCGGGCGGACCGGCTGGGCCATCGCCTGCGGCGCGCTGCTGCTGGTCGTCACGATCGACCTCGTCATCGTCCTCAGGCACATCCGGCAGGGCCCGCACTACCAGCCGGGCCCCGACATCCCGCCCTACCGTCCGCCGGAAGGTCATCCCTGAGGCGGACCGATCACCTCCGACGCAGACGGATCACGTCCGAGGCAGACAAGGGCCGCCGCTCACGAGTCGAAGCGCGCCGCCTTCAAAAACCGCGGGTTCGGGTCCAGCGCCGCGGCCAGGCGGAAGTGGCGCTTGGCCTGGTCGGGACGGTTCTGCCGCTCGTATGTGCGGGCGAGCGCGAAGTGCGCGAACGCGTTGTCCGGCTCGCGCTCCAGGACGATGGAGAACTCCAGCTCCGCCGGCCGCAGCTGCGCCGCCGCGAAGAAGGCGCGGGCGCGCAGCAGCCGCGCGGCGGTGTTCTCGGGGTGCGCGGCTATGACTCCGTCGAGCAGCTTCACCGCGCCCCGCGGGTCCCGCGCGGCGAGCAGTTGCTCGGCGGCACGGAAGTCGATGACGTGCGTCTCCGGGGTACGTCCGGTCGAACCGCTGGTCTCGGGCACGGCAGAGTCCTTCCCTCACTGCAAGGGTTCAACGCCCCCGGGCGATGCCGCTATTCCTGTGAGGACGGCCGGGACGCCTGCGACCTGCGAGTCAGCTCGGCCCACACGTCCTTGACGCGGCGCTCCAGGTCCTCCAGCGGGACGTCGTTGTCGATGACGATGTCGGCGATCTCCCGGCGCTGCTCGCGGGTCGCCTGGGCGGCCATCCGCGCGCGGGCGTCCTCCTCAGTCATGCCGCGCAGCCGGAGGAGCCGGTCGAGCTGGGTCTCGGGGCTCGCCTCGACGACGATCACGACGTCGTACAGGGGCGCCAGGCGGTTCTCCGTGAGGAGCGGGACGTCGTGCACGACGACCGCGTCGTC
Source organism: Streptomyces africanus (assembly GCF_030816955.1). Classification (NCBI taxonomy): domain Bacteria; kingdom Bacillati; phylum Actinomycetota; class Actinomycetes; order Kitasatosporales; family Streptomycetaceae; genus Streptomyces; species Streptomyces africanus. Next base: position 2,092,368 of record NZ_JAUSYP010000001.1, read on the forward strand.
GGCGGCGGCCTCTTCGAGCTCCCGGGAGCGGGCACCCACAAGGGGGTGCACGATCGCGTTGAGCGTGGCGAGCTTCGCCTCGTCGGCGAAGACGATGGAGCCGAGCCGGGGCCGGTCCAGGCTGCCGTCGGCCGTGAGCACCTCCTCGCCGAAGGCCTCCACGACCGCGGCGAGCCCCGGGGTCCCTGGTGCGACGACCTCCCGCGCGATGCGGTCCGCGTCGATCAGCACGGCACCGCGCTCGACGAGCAGCCGGGACACCTCACTCTTGCCGGCGCCGATACCGCCGGTCAGGCCCACCTTCAGCATGAGCCGAGCTTAGGCCCTGCCGTGGGCAGGGCCCTGTCCAGGTGTCCCGGGCTCAGCTGTCGCCTTCTCTTTCCGCCAGGAACTTCTCGAACTCACGGCCGATCTCGTCCGCCGAGGGGATGTCCACCGGCTCGGCGAGCATGTTGCCCCGGGTCTCGGCGCCCGCGACCGCGTCGTACTGGTGCTCCAAGCCCTCGACGAGCGCCGTGAGATCCTCGTCGCCCTCGCGGATCTGCCGGTCGATCTCCGTCTGGGTGCGGTGGGCGTCCGAACGCAGGGCGTGGGCGATGCCGGGCAGCACCAGTCCGGTCGCCGCCGTGACGGCCTCCAGGACCGTCAGGGCCGCGTCCGGGTAGGGGGAGCGGGCGATGTAGTGCGGGACGTGGGCGGCGACGCCCAGGACGTCGTGCCCCGCCTGGAGCAGGCGGTACTCGACGAGGGACTCGGCACTGCCGGGCACCTGCGCCTCCTCGAACGGGCTGCGGTGGCCCGGGACGAGGTCGGTGCGGTTGCCGTGCGGGGTCAGGCCGACGGGCCGGGTGTGGGGGACGCCCATCGGGATGCCGTGGAAGTTCACCGACAGGCGGACGCCGAGCCGCTCCACGATCTGCTTCACGGCCGCTGCGAAACGCTCCCACTCGACGTCCGGCTCGGGGCCGGACAGCAGCAGGAACGGCGCTCCCGTGGCGTCCTGGACCAGCCGCACCTCGATGGCGGGGTCCTCGTAGTCGCTCCAGCGGTCGCGCTTGAACGTCAGCAGCGGGCGGCGGGCGCGGTAGTCCACGAGCCGGTCGTGGTCGAAGCGGGCGACGACCTGGTGGGGCAGCGAGTCGAGCAGCCGGTCGACGATCTGGTCGCCCGTCTCGCCCGCGTCGATGTATCCGTCGAAGTGGTAGAGCATGACAAGACCGGCCGATTCCTGGGCCAGCGCCATGTCGACGACGGCCAGCCCCTTCGGCTCCCATGCGTACAAGCCCTGCGGATCTAGCACAGTGACCGCTCCTCCTCGTGTTCATACTCCACAACGCCGTTGCGGGCATGGGCATTCCCCCGGAGGAGGAGAACATCGATCTTGGCAGCTGGGACAACGCCCCTGACACACGCTGAGGGCCCGCACCTCGAAAGGTGCGGGCCCTCAGTCAGGAGCTACAGCTCAGTGGGCGTTCAGCTCTGCCCACCCGCCAGCTTCTCGCGGAGCGCGGCGAGCGCCTCGTCCGAGGCCAGCGCGCCGGAGTTGTCCGGGCCCTCGGAGGAGTACGAACCACCGCCACCGCCGGACGCGGCGGGAGCGGCGGCCTCGCCACCCTCGGCAGCGGCCTTCTCGTCCGCCTCGCGGGACTTGATGACCTGCGCCTGGTGCTGCTCGAAGCGCTGCTGCGCCTCGGCGTACTGGGTCTCCCAGGCCTCGCGCTGGGTCTCGTAGCCCTCGAGCCAGTCGTTGGTCTCGGGGTCGAAGCCCTCGGGGTAGATGTAGTTGCCCTGGTCGTCGTAGGACGCGGCCATGCCGTACAGGGTCGGGTCGAACTCGACCGTCGACGGGTCGGCACCGAAGGCCTCGTTGGCCTGCTTCAGCGAGAGGCTGATGCGACGGCGCTCGAGGTCGATGTCGATGACCTTGACGAAGATCTCGTCGTTGACCTGGACGACCTGCTCCGGGATCTCCACGTGGCGCTCGGCCAGCTCGGAGATGTGGACCAGACCCTCGATGCCCTCGTCCACGCGGACGAACGCACCGAACGGAACCAGCTTCGTGACCTTGCCGGGCACGACCTGGCCGATCTGGTGGGTGCGGGCGAACTGCTGCCACGGGTCTTCCTGGGTCGCCTTCAGCGACAGGGAGACGCGCTCGCGGTCCATGTCGACGTCGAGGACCTCGACCGTGACCTCCTGGCCGACCTCGACGACCTCGGAGGGGTGGTCGATGTGCTTCCAGGACAGCTCGGAGACGTGGACCAGACCGTCGACGCCACCCAGGTCCACGAAGGCACCGAAGTTGACGATCGAGGAGACGACGCCAGAACGGACCTGACCCTTCTGGAGGGTCGTGAGGAACGTCTGGCGGACCTCGGACTGGGTCTGCTCCAGCCAGGCACGGCGGGACAGGACCACGTTGTTGCGGTTCTTGTCCAGCTCGATGATCTTGGCCTCGAGCTCCTTGCCCACGTAGGGCTGAAGGTCGCGGACGCGGCGCATCTCGACCAGGGAGGCCGGGAGGAAGCCACGGAGGCCGATGTCGAGGATGAGACCACCCTTGACGACCTCGATGACGGTACCGGTGACGATCCCGTCCTCTTCCTTGATCTTCTCGATGGTGCCCCAGGCACGCTCGTACTGGGCGCGCTTCTTCGAGAGGATCAGGCGGCCTTCCTTGTCCTCCTTCTGGAGAACAAGGGCCTCGATCTCGTCGCCGACGGCGACGACCTCGTTGGGGTCGACGTCGTGCTTGATCGAGAGCTCGCGGCTCGGGATCACACCTTCGGTCTTGTAACCGATGTCGAGCAGGACCTCGTCCCGGTCGACCTTCACGATGACGCCGTCGACGATGTCGCCGTCGTTGAAGTACTTGATCGTCTCGTCGATCGCGGCGAGGAAGGCTTCCTCGTTACCGATGTCGTTGACCGCTACCTGCGGGGTGGTGGCGGTGGTCTCGGTGCTGCTCGTCATGTGGGAAAGGGCTCCGGTACGGACATTGAAGTCGTAGGTACTGCTACGCCGGGAGCCCGTTTCGCTCTGCAGAAGCCGGACAGCCAAGGAAGCGCCACACAAGATCGGTGGCGCCTCGACAACCGAGGGGACATACATACAGATGCGAGCGCAGCCTGCTACGTCTGAGGTGCGCAGGCCCGCAGCGCAACTTGTAGCATACGGGGGCAGCCGGGCAGGGTCAATGCGCGAAGCCGCCCACCCGGGGCGGAACACCGCATACCCGGCACAAGTCGTGTCGTCCGAGGCCACGTAGGGCGTGGGGCGCCCGTTTCGTGCCCCTCCGGGACCGGCTGGACGGAAGAGTACGACGAGGGAGCCGATCATCCAAGAGCCCGAAGCGTCCGAACCCGAGGCCACCCGGCGTACCGCGGGGGTCACGGAGAGCTCCCGCGCCAACCGTGGCTGGTGGGACCGCAACGCGGACGAGTACCAGACCGAGCACGGCACCTTCCTCGGCGACGACCGCTTCGTGTGGGGCCCCGAGGGTCTGGACGAGGTGGAGGCCGAACTGCTCGGCCCTCCGGAAGAGCTGAAGGGCAAGGACGTCCTGGAGATCGGCGCGGGCGCGGCGCAGTGCTCGCGCTGGCTGGCCGGCCAGGGAGCCCGCCCGGTGGCCCTGGACATCTCGCACCGGCAGTTGCAGCACGCGCTGCGCATCGGCGGCCCCCTCCCCCTGGTGTGCGCCGACGCCGGCGCGCTGCCCTTCGCGGACGGCTCGTTCGACCTGGCCTGCTCGGCGTACGGGGCGCTGCCCTTCGTCGCCGATCCGCGCCTGGTGCTGCGGGAGGTGTGCCGGGTGCTGCGCCCCGGGGGCCGTCTGGTCTTCTCGGTGACGCACCCGATCCGCTGGGCCTTCCCGGACGAGCCGGGACCGGAGGGGCTGTCTGTGTCGGGTTCGTACTTCGACCGCACGCCCTACGTCGAGCAGGACGAGGAGGGCCGCGCGGTCTACGTCGAGCACCACCGCACGCTCGGCGACCGCGTCCGGGACGTGGTGGCGTCGGGCTTCCGGCTCGTGGACCTGGTCGAGCCGGAGTGGCCGGCCTGGAACACGTCCGAGTGGGGCGGCTGGTCGCCGCTGCGCGGGAACCTGATCCCGGGGACGGCGATCTTCGTGTGCGAACGGGACTGAGGCCGGGACCGAGGGGACTGACGCACGCGCGTGTGACGGGGGCCTTCCGGGCCGTACGACACTGAAGGCGTGATCCGTTACGACGCTCTGGACGCCCTGCCCGTACGCGGTGCCCTGCCCGCCCTGGACGACGCCCTGGAGGGGCACGGCACCGCCGTGCTCGTGGCGCCGCCCGGCACCGGCAAGACGACCCTGGTGCCGCTGGCTCTGGCGGGGCTGCTCGGGGAGGGGCCCCGGCGGCGGGTGATCGTCGCCGAGCCGCGGCGGATCGCGGCAAGGGCGGCGGCGCGGCGGATGGCGTGGCTGCTGGGCGAGAAGGTGGGCCAAAGCGTCGGCTACACCGTGCGCGGGGAACGCGTCGTCGGGCGGCACGCGCGCGTGGAGGTCGTCACGACCGGGGTGCTGGTGCAGCGGCTGCAGCGGGACCAGGAGCTGGCCGGTGCCGATGTGGTGGTCCTCGACGAGTGTCATGAGCGGCATCTGGACGCGGACACGGCGGCGGCGTTCCTGTGGGACGTACGGCAGACGCTCCGTCCGGAACTGCGGCTGGTGGCCGCCTCGGCGACGACCGACGCGCAGGGGTGGGCCGGGCTGCTGGGCGGGGCTCCGGTGGTCGAGGCGCGGGGGGCGGCGTATCCGGTGGAGGTCGTGTGGGCGCCGCCGGTGCGGCCCGTACGGCCGCCGCACGGGATGCGTGTCGATCCGGCGCTGCTGGCGCACGTGGCGTCGGTGGTGCGGCGGGCACTGGCCGAGCGGGACGGGGACGTGCTGTGTTTCCTGCCGGGCGTCGGCGAGATCGCCCGGGTCGCCGGGCAGCTCGGTGAGCTCGGGGACGTCGAGGTGCTCCAAGTGCACGGGCGGGCGCCCGCGGCCGTCCAGGACGCCGTGCTGGCCGGCGGGGGGCGGCGCCGGGTGGTGCTGGCCACGTCGGTGGCGGAGTCGTCGCTGACGGTTCCCGGTGTGCGCGTGGTCGTCGACTCCGGGCTGGCGCGGGAGCCGCGCGTAGACCACGCGCGCGGGCTGAGCGCGCTGACGACGGTACGGGCGTCACAGGCGGCCGGGCGGCAGCGGGCGGGGCGGGCCGGGCGTGAGGCGCCGGGGGCGGTGTACCGGTGCTGGGCGGAGGCCGAGGACGCGCGTCTGCCGCGTTTCCCCTCGCCGGAGATCAAGGTGGCCGACCTGACCGCGTTCGCGCTCCAGGTGGCGTGCTGGGGGGATCCGGACGCGTCCGGGCTGGCGTTGCTGGATCCGCCGCCGGGTGGGGCGATGGCGGCGGCGCGGGATGTTCTGGCGGCGGTGGGGGCCGTTGACTCCGTCGGGAGGGCCACGGAGCGGGGCGCTGCGCTGGCTCGGCTGGGGCTTCATCCGCGGCTGGGGCGGGCGTTGCTGGACGGGTCCGGCTTGGTCGGGGCGGAGAGGGCCGCCGAGGTCATCGCGTTGCTCAGTGAGGAGGCGCCTCGGGAGTACGGCGATGATCTCGCGGGTGCGTTGCGTCGTGCTCGGCGTGGGGGTGACGCCTATGCCGCGCGGTGGCGGAGCGAGGTTCGGCGGCTGCGGGCCGTCGTTTCGGGGGTTTCCCACCCGCCCAGCCGTATCTCGCGTCCAGAGGTCGAGGTCGGGAGGTGGGACAACGCCTCGGAGGATCGGCAGGTGGGGCTCGTTGCCGCGCTTGCCTTTCCTGAGCGCGTCGCCAGGGTCGACGGCGGGTCGTGCCTCATGGTGTCCGGGACGCGTGCCGAGATCGGCGAGGGGAGCGGGCTGCGGGGGGCCGACTGGGTCGCCGTCGCCGTGGCGGACCGGCCCGTCGGCAAGGGGCACGCGCGCGTGCAGTCGGGTGCCGTGGTCGACGAAGGAGTCGCGCGGCTCGCCGCAGGGGCGCTGCTGGAGGAGCGGGACGAGGTCGGGTGGGACCGTGGGGACGTCGTGGCGCGGCGGGTGGAGCGGCTGGGGGCCGTGGAGTTGGCGGTGCGGCCGCTGAGGGACGCCGATCCCGGGCTGGTACGCGGTGCGCTGCTCGACGGGCTGCGGCGGGAGGGGTTCGGGGCGCTGCGCTGGTCGCCGGAGGCCGGTGTCCTGCGGCAGCGGCTCGCGTTTCTGCGGCTGCACCTGGGTGAACCGTGGCCCGACGTCTCCGACGACGCGCTCCACGCGCGTGTGGAGGAGTGGCTGGAGCCGGAGCTGAGCCGGGCCCGGCGGCGGGCCGATCTGGCGCGGATCGAAGCCGGGGAGGCGCTCGCGCGGCTGCTGCCCTGGGCCTCCGGTGAGGCCGGGCGGCTCGACGAGCTCGCTCCGGAGCGGATCACCGTGCCCAGTGGGTCGAGGATCCGTGTCGACTACTCCCGGCCCGAGCAGCCCGTGCTGGCGGTGAAGTTGCAGGAGATGTTCGGGCTGCAGGAGTCGCCGCGGGTCGCCGGGGTGCCGTTGCTCGTGCATCTGCTGTCTCCGGCCGGGCGTCCGGCCGCCGTGACCGCCGACCTCGCCTCGTTCTGGAGGGACGGCTACAAGGGCGTGCGGGCGGAGTTGCGCGGGCGCTATCCGAAGCATCCGTGGCCCGAGGACCCGGCCGGGGCCGAGCCGACCCGGCACACCAGCGCCCGGCTCAGGCGCTGATCGCCGTCCGGCTCAGGCGCTGACCGGTGACGGTTCCTCGGCCTCCGTGGCGGCCGGGCCGGACGGGCGGCGGCCGCGGGCCTCCAGGTACAGCGCGAGGGCCAGCAGGAGGACGCCGAGGGCCAGTGAGCCCCACGGCCCGTAGGACGTCATGAGCAGGATGAGCAGGCGCTGGGACCTCACCAGGTCGACCGTGTGCGCGATGTAGTCCTCGCGCATCTTCACGTGCCCGGCGAATGCGGTCACCTTGTCGCGGTCGCCGAGGAGGGTGCCGCCGCGCAGTTCCTCCCGGTGGAGTTCCTCGCCGTAGACGGGGGCGCCGGTGAGGGGTTCGACCCAGAACTTGCGGACCGTGGTGTACCAGCGGGTCGTACCGGTCTCGGCGACGGACTCGGGGGTGAGGCCCGCCACGGGCAGCGTCTTCGGGATCCGCACCTTGGTCCAGGGGATGGTCTGCTCGAAGTAGTAGACCTCCAGGCCGCGGAAGTCCCGGGTGCCCTTGTAGTGGATGGGGGCGGTGACGCGGGCCTGGGCGTCGAAGTACTCGTAGTCCCGTTTCTCCGTGAGGAACGGCCATTTGAACTCGATGCCCTCGCGGCGCACCGGGTCGCCGTCGACCGTCTCGCCGGTGGCGTGGACGGGTTCCTGGGTGTGGGCGTCGAAGATGTAGCGCTCGGGGATCTTCGACACCATCTCGCCGTCGGGGCCGACGACGTAGGACAGACCGTCCCACGCGACCACGTCCCGGCCGGCCGACTCCTCGATCCGCTCCGAGGCCTCCACGTTGCCCTTGAGGGTCTGCACGATGGTGACCTTGGGGACCGTGCGGGCCCGCATCGTGCCGTAGTCGAGGAGGGTGGCGTTCTCCGCCTCCAGGACCATGTCCTGGTACTGGTGCGCGGGGACCTTGGCGAGGCGCGGGAAGGCGTACCAGCGCAGCAGCGGGGACAGTGCCGTGAAGAACACGGCGAGGGCGAGCAGGACCAGGCCGGCCTTGCGGCGCATCTCGGCCTCCCTCCCGGGCGGGCGGTCAGGGGTGTGCGGGCACCGTCGTCAGCAGCGGCTTCGGGGACGTACCGCCCGAGGGGGAGCCGAGGGCGGTCAGCGTCAGGACCACGGCGAACGCGACGGCGAGACCGGTGGCGGCGGCGATGAGTACGCGCATGCGGGGCCTCCCCACGGGCTGAGCTGATACACCGTCAGGTTTCTCGGCACCGTAGCAACGCGCGGCGGAGATGAGAACACGTTGCACACACAACGACGCCCCTCTTGAAAGAGGGGCGTCGTGCGTCGTACCTGAGAGCTACGCGCTCGGGCCGGCCGAGGGGCTCGGCGAGGACGTCTCGGCAGCCGCCACCGTCAGTTCGACGGTGAGGGTCGCTCGCGCCTTCGGTGTTGACGCGGAGCAGGAACGTGCCGGTGGTGTCGTCCGCGTAGAGCTTCGGCAGCTTCAGCAGGCCCTTCGCGTCCGTCTTCAGGCCCGTCAGGGTGCGTACGGCCTTGCCGTCGGCGTCCTTGAAGTAGGGGCCCTTGTCGTTGGCGGTCGGATCGTCCGCCGACTTGATCAGCGTGGCGGTGGCCGCGACGCCGTCCGCGACGGCGCCCTTGTACGTGGCCTTCACCTCGACCTGGTTCGCGAACTCACCGCCCGGGGTGCAGGTCAGCGCGGCGTCGCCGGTGCGGGTGAGGGTGTCGGCAGCACGCTCGGTGACGGTGGCCGTGTAGTCGAGGCCCGCGATCGTGCGGCCCACGACAGTGGCCCGGACGGTGACGTCGCCCGTCTTCTCCCCCGCCTGGAGTGCGGGCGCGACGGCCACTCCGGAGCTGTTGGTGGCGACCGTGGCCACGCTTTCCCCGCCTGCGAACGTGGTGTCCGTGTCGCCGACGATCGTGAAGCGGATCCTGACCTTGGCGACGGCCTCGCCGGCCTTCGTCTCGGCGCGGGTGCTGATCCGCTTGGTGAACGTGTCGCCCGCCATCGCGGTGAGCTTCGCGGTCCCGGCGTCCTCCAGGTGGTGCACCGTGTCGGTGGGCGTGGGAGACGTCGAAGGCGGCGCACTCGGGGTGGTGGGCGGAGTGGTGGGCTTCGGGGTCGTCGTGCCGCCCCCGCCGGGCTTTTCGGGCCTGGGGCTGGGGTTGGGCTTGGAGCCGCCCGCACCCGGTGTGCCGGGCGTGCTCGGCGTGGAGGGGCTGGAGCTCGATCCGGCCCGGTCGTCGCTGCGGTTGCCGGGCAGCGTGCCGGTGCCGTCGGGGACTTCGTGCGTGCCCTTGCGGTAGTAGTCCAGCCACCGCATGACCAGGTTCAGGTACTCGCGCGAGTTGTTGTAGCTGAGGATCGCGCGGTCGAGGTCGTTCTGGTCGGACAGGTCCCAGTTGTTGCGGCACAGGTAGTGGCCGGCGGCGAGCGCGGCGTCGTAGACGTTGTTGGGGTCCTTCTTGCCGTCGCCGTTGCCGTCGCGGCCGGCCCACGCCCAGGTGGACGGGATGAACTGCATGGGGCCGACGGCCTGGTCGTAGCTGCTGTTGCCGTCGTAGGCGCCGTTGTCGGTGTCCTTGATGAGGGCGAAGCCGTTGCCGTCGAGCTGCGGGCCGAGGATCGGCGAGACGGTGGTGCCGTCGGCGGTGACGCGGCCGCCGCGGGCCTGCCCCGACTCCACCCGGCCGATGGCCGCGAGGAGTTGCCAGGGCAGGTTGCAGCCGGGCTTGGAGTCGCGCAGCGAGGCCTCGGCCTTCTTGTAGGCGTCGAGGACGGTCGCGGGGATGCCCGCCTCCGTCGTGCCGGAGGGGGTGGGGAGCGGCCCGGTGCTCGGCGACGGGCTCGGGCTGTTGAGCGGCGGCAGGTCCGTGTAGTACGGCGAGTTGCCGGTGGCGCTGCCGTCGGAGGCACTCGCGTCGGGTGAGGGTGTGGCGTCCGCGGCCGGCTGTCTGCCGTGGTCGTTCACGCCCGGAGCCTGGGAGGCGGACAGGGCCGCGACCGCTACCGCGGCCACGGCGGTGGTCGCCGCCCCCTTGCACAGCCTCCTGCCGAATTGCGCCGCCATAGAGTGAACCCCTCCCGTGGACGCCCGAGCGCCCGTCTCTGTCTGTCGCGCGCTTCTGTTGCGTACGCGTACTTCTGTTGCGTTCGCTCTGTTGTGACGATCGACCGGCCCGAGTGGTTGCCCTCCGACAGGCCTGTCTCCTGCCACCGGCACGGTGACCCTGGCGACCCTACGACAACTTCCTTTGCTCGGGCACCCGTTCGTGCCCGTTTTTCACCGGTTGGTCATGTGGCGAGTACGGCGGGCGGGCCGGTGTCCGGCCTCCCGCATACTGGGCCCCTCCGATCACCCGGCCAACGACCGTCACAAGGAGCCGAGTTGCCGTTCACGCTGAGCCACGCGGCAGCCGTACTGCCCGCCGTACGCACCGACGGCACCGGCCGGGGCCCACTGGTCCCCGCCGTGCTGGTGGCGGGTTCCTTCGCGCCCGACATGACCTATTACGCGGCGAGTGCGGTGTCCGGGGCGATGGAGTTCGGGGACGTCACGCACTCGTTCCCGGGTGTCTTCACGGTCGATGTGCTCCTCGCCTGGGCGCTGGTGGGGCTGTGGCTGCTGGTGCGCGAACCGCTGGTGGCGCTGCTGCCGCGGGCCCGGCAGGGGCGGGTCTCCGCGCTGGTGCGGTGCGGGGCGCCACGCGCGCGTGTGCGGCCGTCCCTGGTGCTGCGGTGGTACGCGTCCGCGGTGCTCGGCGCGCTGACGCACGTCGTCTGGGACGCGTTCACGCATCTCGACCGGTGGGGGATGCGGCTGCTTCCGGTGCTGGGCCGGGAGGTGGCGGGTTCGCCGCTGTACTGGTACCTGCAGTACGGCGGTTCGGCGGTGGCCGCTGTCGTGATCGCCGTGTTCGTGGCGCGGGCCGTGCGGCGGGCGCCGGTGCGCGAGCCGGTGGGGGTCCCGGCGCTGTCGGTGCGGGACCGGTGGCTGGCCGGTGCGGTGATCGGCGGCTTCGCGCTGGTGGGGGCGGTGCAGCGGGCGTCGCGGTGGTGGGCCTACTGGGGTTCGAGCGCGAAACCGTGGGAGATCATTCCGACGGTGTGCTTCGGGGCGGGCGCGGGGCTCGTCCCGGCGCTGCTGCTGTACGCCGTGGGGGTCAGGGCGTGGCGTCCGGCTCCGGTCCCGGGCCGTGCTGACCGCGTCGATGACGCGGAGCCGAGCCGGTCGGCCGCTCGCTGAGGGGCGCCGTCGTCGCGATGTACACGGTGATGGTGGTGTGCGCGGGGCGGCGGGGCCGTGGGAGCCGGGTCAGGACGAGCGTCAGGTAGCTGCGGGCCAGGTCCGCCCACGGGCGGCCGGCCCTGCCGGGCCGATCGGTCCTGCCGGAGCGATCGGCATCGCCGACGCGATCGGCATTGGCTCGGTGCTGGGCGCCAGGGGCTGGACCGCCGGTGAGACCGAGGATGTCGGACACGTCGCCGGGGCTGGTGAGACCCACGACGGCGGACATGGCGCCGGTGCCGGTGAGCCCGGGGACGGCCGTCATGTCACCGGCGCCGGCGCGCGTGGGATCGGTCGGCCGCCGGCCCTTGGCAAGGCGCTGCCGAAGGTCCGCCGTCGTGCGGCGCAGGGCCGTGGTGAGGCCGGCGGGGACGCGGACCGTGCTTGCGGCGGCCGCGAAGGGCGGGACCGGCGGGAGTGCCACGCCTGGGACCGTGCGGCAAAGGAGCGTGCGTATACCCATGCCCGCATCTTTACGACGGCAGGGGGCGGGGGCCCTTTGTCGGGGGCCACGCGAGTGACGTTTCGGCGGGGGTTCAGCGGGGGTGGGCGGCGGGTGCCCCCGGCTCAGGTCCTGGCCGAGGGCACGCCGCACCAGGCGATGCGCGACCGACTCGCAGGCGGCGGAATGAGGGGGCGGGCACCCTCCCACATCCGGGTCGTGGTCGTCGGCGACGGCCCGAGCGGCCCGGCCTGGAGATCAGGACCTGGCCGAGGGCACTCCGCGCCGGGCCAGTGCGCCGCCGACTCCCGGTCGACGGGGGCCGGGGCGGACGCCCCCGGCTCAGGAGCCGGCCAAGCGCACTGCGCGCCGGGTTAGTGCGCCGCCGACTCCCAGTCCGGGCCCGCGCCCACCGAGACGCCCAGGGGGACGCGGAGGTGGACGGCGTTCGCCATCTCGCGGCGGACGAGTTCCTCGGCGGCGGCCCGCTCCCCGGGGGCGATCTCCAGCACGATTTCGTCGTGGACCTGGAGCAGCATGCGGGAGGCGAGTCCGGCGTCCTTCAGCGCGCTGTCCACCTTGAGCATGGCGATCTTGACGATGTCGGCCGCCGTGCCCTGGATGGGCGCGTTGAGGGCCATCCGCTCGGCCGCCTCGCGGCGCTGGCGGTTGTCGCTGTTGAGGTCGGGGAGGTAGCGGCGGCGTCCGAAGAGCGTCGCCGTGTAGCCCGTCGCCCGGGCCTCGTCGACCGCCCGGCGCAGATAGTCCCGTACGCCGCCGAACCGCTCGAAGTACGCGTCCATCAGGGCGCGGGCCTCCGCCGCCTCGATGTTCAGCTGCTGGGAGAGGCCGAAGGCGGACAGTCCGTAGGCCAGGCCGTACGACATGGCCTTGATCTTGCGGCGCATCTCGGCGTCCACGGCGGTCGGCTCGACCGAGAAGACCTGAGAGGCGGCCGTGGTGTGCAGGTCCTCGCCGGAGGTGAACGCCTCGATCAGGCCCTCGTCCTCGGAGAGGTGGGCCATCACGCGCAGCTCGATCTGGCTGTAGTCGGCCGTCATCAGGGACTCGAAGCCCTCACCGACGACGAAACCGCGGCGGATCGCGCGGCCCTCGTCGGTGCGGACCGGGATGTTCTGCAGGTTCGGGTCCGTCGAGGACAGGCGGCCGGTGGCGGCGACCGTCTGGTTGAACGTGGTGTGGATGCGGCCGTCCGCGGCGATCGTCTTGATCAGGCCCTCTACGGTGACGCGGAGCTTGGCCTGCTCGCGGTGGCGGAGCATGATCACCGGCAGCTCGTTGTCCGTCTGCGTGGCGAGCCAGGCCAGCGCGTCGGCGTCCGTGGTGTAGCCGGTCTTCGTCCGCTTCGTCTTGGGCAGGGCCAGCTCGCCGAAGAGGACCTCCTGGAGCTGCTTGGGCGAGCCCAGGTTGAACTCGTGCCCGGCCGCCGCGTGCGCCTCCTTCACCGCCTGCTGGACGGCGCCGGCGAACATCTGCTCCATGGCCTCCAGGTGGGGCCGGTCGGCCGCGATGCCGTGCCGCTCCATGCGGGCGAGCAGCGCGGACGTGGGCAGCTCCATGTCGCGCAGCAGGTCGGCGGCGCCGACCTCCTCCAGGCGGCTCTCGAAGGCCTCGCCCAGGTCGAGGACAGCGCGGGCCTGGATCATCAGGGCCTCGGCCTCGGCGCCCTCGTCCGCGCCGAAGGCGAGCTGGCCGTCGGCCGCGGCGGCGGGGACGAGCTCGCGGTGCAGGTACTCCAGGGACAGCGCGTCCAGGTCGAACGAGCGGCGGCCCGGCTTGACGAGGTAGGCGGCGAGCGCGGTGTCCATGGTCACGCCCTCGACGCTCCAGCCGTGCTCGGCGAAGACCCGCATGGCGCCCTTGGCGTTGTGGAAGATCTTGGGCCGCCCGGCGTCGGCCAGCCAGGCCGCGAAGGCCGTCTCGTCCGCCTCGTCCAGCTGGGAGGGGTCGAACCAGGCGGCTGCTCCGCCGGGCCCGGCGAGCGCGACCTCGGCGACCGAGCCGGCGCCGAGCGCCCAGGCGTCGACCGTGGCGACACCGAGGGGCCCGGTGCCGTGCTCGGTGAGCCAGCCGGTCAGCTCGCCGGTGCCGAGCACCGTGCCGTCCAGCTGCACGCCGTCCGTGCTGATGGGGGTGGTCTCGGCCTCCTCGGCGCCGGGGTCGACGGCGAAGAGCCGCTCGCGCAGCGAGGGGTTGCGGATCTCCAGGGTGTCCAGGACCATCGCGACGGCCTTGCGGTCGTACGCGGTCCGCTCCAGCTCGGTGACGCCCTTGGGGAGCTCGACCCGGCGCTCCAGCTCCGTGAGCCGGCGGTTGAGCTTGACCGCTTCCAGGTGGTCGCGGAGGTTCTGCCCGGCCTTGCCCTTGACCTCGTCCACGCGCTCGACGAGCTCCGCGAAGGAGCCGAACTGGTTGATCCACTTCGCGGCGGTCTTCTCGCCGACGCCGGGGATGCCGGGGAGGTTGTCCGAGGGGTCGCCGCGCAGGGCCGCGAAGTCGGGGTACTGCGCGGGCGTCAGCCCGTACTTCTCGAACACCTTCTCCGGGGTGAAGCGGGTCAGCTCGGAGACGCCCTTGGTCGGGTACAGCACGGTCGTGTGCTCGCTGACCAGCTGGAAGGAGTCCCGGTCACCGGTGACGATCAGCACCTCGAAGCCCTCGGCCTCGGCCTGCGTGGCGAGCGTGGCGATGACGTCGTCCGCCTCGAAGCCGTCGACCGCGAAGCGGACGGCGCCCATCGCGTCGAGGAGCTCGCCGATCAGCTCGACCTGGCCCTTGAACTCGTCAGGGGTCTTGGAGCGGTTCGCCTTGTACTCCGTGAACTCCTGCGACCGCCAGGTCTTGCGGGAGACGTCGAAGGCGACCGCGAAGTGCGTGGGCGCCTCGTCGCGCAGCGTGTTGGCCAGCATCGAAGCGAAGCCGTAGATCGCGTTCGTCGGCTGGCCCGTCGCGGTGGTGAAGTTCTCCGCGGGCAGCGCGAAGAACGCTCGGTAGGCCAGCGAGTGCCCGTCCATGAGCATCAGTCGCGGGCGGCTGCCGCCGGAGGTCTGGTCGGTCGTCTTCGATGCTGTCTCTGCCACGCCCCCGATCCTGCCACGCCCCACTGACACTCGGCCCCGCCCCCGACGGCGCGTGCGCCGGGGCGGGCCGTCACCTCCAGCCCTCCCCTCACGCGATGTCACCGCAGCGTGCGAGGATCGGAGACGTACCTCACAGTGCAGTCGAAGGGGAGCGTGCGATGGCGACGAAGCCGCCCAAGAGTGATCCGGTTCAGGACGCGCCGCAGGTCGCCGGGCCGCAGCACGCGGCAGCGGGCCTCCCCGCGATCGGGCACACGCTGCGGGTCGCCCAGCAGCAGATGGGTGTGAAGCGCACGGCGCTGACGCTGCTGAGTGTGAACCAGAAGGACGGCTTCGACTGCCCGGGCTGTGCCTGGCCGGAGCCGGAGCACCGGCACAGGGCGGAGTTCTGCGAGAACGGCGCGAAGGCCGTCGCCGAGGAGGCCACGCTGCGCCGGGTCACGCCCGAGTTCTTCGCCGCGCACCCGGTCGCCGACCTGGCCGGCCGCAGCGGCTACTGGCTGGGCCAGCAGGGCCGCCTCACCCACCCCGTGTACCTCCCGGAGGGCGGCACCCACTACGAGCCGGTGACCTGGGAGCGCGCCTTCGACATCATCGCCGAGGAGATCGCCGCCCTCGGCTCCCCCGACGAGGCCGTCTTCTACACCTCGGGCCGCACGAGCAACGAGGCCGCGTTCCTCTACCAGCTGTTCGCCCGCGAGCTCGGCACGAACAACCTGCCCGACTGCTCGAACATGTGCCACGAGTCGTCCGGCTCGGCCCTGTCGGAGACGATCGGCATCGGCAAGGGCAGCGTCCTGCTGGAGGACCTCTACAAGGCCGACCTGATCATCGTCGCCGGACAGAACCCGGGGACGAACCACCCGCGCATGCTGTCCGCCCTGGAGAAGGCCAAGGCCGACGGGGCGCGGATCATCAGCGTCAACCCGCTGCCCGAGGCGGGCCTGGAGCGTTTCAAGAACCCGCAGACCCCGCAGGGCATGCTCAAGGGCGCCGCGCTGACGGACCTGTTCCTGCAGATCCGCATCGGCGGCGACCAGGCCCTGTTCCGTCTGCTCAACAAGCTGATCGTCGAAACGGAGGGCGCGGTCGACGAGGCGTTCGTGCGGGAGCACACGCACGGCTACGAGGAGTTCGCCGAGGCCGCCCGCGCGGCCGACTGGGACGAGACGCTCGCGGCGACCGGCCTGACCCGCGAGGACATCGACAAGGCCCTCCGGATGATCCTCACCTCGGAGCGGACCATCGTCTGCTGGGCGATGGGTCTCACCCAGCACAAGCACTCGGTGCCGACGATCAAGGAAGTGGTCAACTTCCTTCTCCTGCGCGGCAACATCGGCCGCCCGGGCGCGGGCGTGTGCCCGGTGCGCGGCCACTCGAACGTGCAGGGCGACCGCACGATGGGCATCTTCGAGCGCCCCGCCCCGGCGTTCCTCGACGCCCTGGAGAAGGAGTTCGGCTTCGCCCCGCCGCGCGAGCACGGCTACGACGTCGTACGGGCCATCCGCGCGCTGCGCGACGGCGAGGCGAAGGTCTTCTTCGCCATGGGCGGCAACTTCGTCTCCGCGTCCCCGGACACGGAGGTCACGGAAGCGGCCATGCGGCGGGCCCGGCTGACCGTGCACGTGTCGACGAAGCTGAACCGCTCGCACGCGGTCACGGGCGCGCGTGCCCTGATCCTCCCGACGCTCGGCCGTACCGAGCGCGATCTCCAGGGCAGCGGCGAGCAGTTCGTGACCGTCGAGGACTCCATGGGCATGGTGCACGCCTCCCGGGGCCGGCTGGAGCCCGCGAGCCGGCACCTGCTGTCCGAGCCGGCCATCGTCTGCCGTCTGGCCCGCCGTGTACTGGGCGAGAACAGCGCCACGCCCTGGGAGGAGTTCGAGAAGGACTACGCGACGATCCGGGACCGCATCGCGCGCGTGATCCCCGGCTTCGAGGACTTCAACGCGCGCGTGGCCCGCCCCGGCGGCTTCACGCTCCCGCACGCCCCGCGCGACGAGCGCCGCTTCCCCACGGCCACCGGCAAGGCCAACTTCACCGCCGCGCCGGTGGAGTACCCGGAGCTGCCCGAGGGCCGCCTGCTGCTCCAGACGCTGCGCTCGCACGACCAGTACAACACCACGGTCTACGGCCTCGACGACCGTTACCGGGGCATCAAGAACGGCCGCCGGGTGGTGCTGGTCAACGCCGAGGACGCGCGGGCCCTGAAGCTGGCGGACGGCGATTACGTCGACCTGGTCAGTGAGTGGAGGGACGGCGTGGAGCGCAGGGCGCCGGGGTTCCGCGTCGTGCACTACCCGACGGCCCGGGGCTGCGCCGCCGCCTACTACCCGGAGACCAACGTGCTGGTGCCGCTGGATGCCACGGCGGACACGAGTAACACCCCGGCCAGCAAGTCCGTCGTGGTGCGTCTGGAACAATCGGCGACCGACTGAGCGTTTGCTCAGCCACAGTGCCCAACCGCATGATCTGGACGAACGGAGACCGGGCCCCATGGGCGAGCAGCAGCATGTGAAGTTCCCGCAGGAGGTCATCGACGAGTACGCCGCGCTCGGCGTCGACCTCTTGGCCCTGTTCTCCGCGGGCCACCTCGGGACCCGGATGGGCGTCCAGATCGTCGAGGCGTCGGCGGACCGGGTGGTCGGGACGATGCCGGTCGAGGGCAACACCCAGCCCTACGGACTGCTGCACGGCGGGGCCTCCGCGGTGCTGGCCGAGACGCTCGGCTCGGTCGGCTCGATGCTGCACGGCGGCAGCTCCAAGATCGCCGTGGGCGTCGACCTGAACTGCACGCACCACCGCGGGGTGCGCTCCGGCCTCGTGACCGGCGTGGCCACGCCCGTGCACCGGGGGCGCTCGACCGCTACGTACGAAATCGTAATAACGGACGAGAGCGACAAAAGGGTGTGCACGGCCCGGCTGACCTGCCTGCTGCGCGACGTGAACCCGGGCGACGAGGAGCTCATCCGCGCCGCGAGCTGACCGACGTAGGGAAAACCCTGGAGGGGCGGGCGCGCTCTTGTCGCGGCCGCCCCCGCGCGCTTCACTGACGCTCCACCCCCACAGGAGAAGACCCGTCCCACCCGTAGAAGGGTTTCTCTTGACCTCCGTACGTGCCATCGCCGTCACCGCCGCGGCCGGTGCCGCCGTGCTCGCCACCGCGCTGCCGTCCTCCGCCATCAACTCCTACAACGCGACACCCGCCCCCGAACGCACCGAAGTCGGCGCGCTCGTGGCCACCTGGGACAACGACGGCGACCCCGCGACCCCCGACCGGGTCGACTGGGTCTGCTCCGGCACCATGATCGACGCGGACACCTTCCTGACCGCCGCGCACTGCACCTCCGACTGGCCCGACAACGTCCGGTTCTACGTGTCCCTGGACCAGGACGTGCAGTCCGGGCTCGACGCGGCGGCGAAGAAGTACCCGGGCGACCCGGCCGCGCAGGCCGCCGCCGTCGCCGTCCCGGGCGCCGCCCACACCCAACCCGACTACCCGGGGCCCGCCTCCGACACCCACGACATCGCGGTGATCGAACTGCCCGCCGCCAAGGTCAAGGCCCGCTGGAGCTTCACCCCGGCCACCCTGCCCACCGCGAACCAGCTCGGCAGACTCGGCCCGCAGGGACTGAACGCCACCGACTGGCTCGTCGCCGGCTACGGCACCCAGGAGGCCGTCAACGGGCCCGGCGGCCAGACCCACCCCGGCGGCGGCGTCCGCATGAAGGCACCCGTCACCTTCGACGCCCTCAACAACTCCTGGGCCCGGCTGGCGATGACCGCCCCGCAGGGCAACGGAGGCGCCTGCTACGGCGACTCGGGCGGCCCCAACTTCGCCGTCATCGGCGGGAAGAACATCCTCGCCGCCACCACCATCACCGGCGACACACCCTGCTACGCCACCAACGTGACCTACCGCCTGGACACCCCCGGCGCCCGCGCCTTCCTCTCGCCCTTCGTGAAGCTGCCGTAACCTCGCGCCGACGGCCACCGGCCACCCGGCATGACCGAACGCCCCGCCGCATCGCACACCACAAGGTGCGGCGGGGCACCACCCCCGGGCAGCGGCCCCACCCCTCACTCCCCCGACCCCATCGGGCAACGCACCTCACCGGACCCTCCGGCCCGTCAAGTCGTCGTACGGCGACTGCAGTCGGACGTCATCAGCGCAGGCCCGGCAGGCCGGTTCGCCGACCGCTGGGCCGCGCGGTCACCCCGGGGACGCGTGACCCCGTCACGGTGGCCGCGATCACCTCGCCGTTCGTGATGCTGCCGCATCCTCGCGCCGACGGCCACCGGCCACCCGGCATGACCGAACGCCCCGCCGCATCGCGCACCACCAGGTGCGGCGGGGCCCCCGGGCAGCGCCCCCGCCCCTCACTCTCCGGGTCCCATCAGGCAACGCACCTCACCGGGCCATCGGGCCGTCAATTCGCCGTACAGCGACGGAAGTTGAACGTCATCAGCGCAGGCCCGGCAGGCACGGTCGACCGACCGCCGGCGCGCGGCAGCCCGGGACGCGTGACCCCGTCGCGGTGGCCCCGACCGCCGGCCCGCGCTGCACCCCGGGGACGCGCACCCCGCCGCGATGGCCCCCGACCGCCGGCCCGCCCCCGGACGCCCGACCCCCGCAACGGTGGCCGTGACCGCCGTGACCCCGGCCACCTCCACGCGCCTCACCACCGACGACTGATCCTCGACTCCCCCACGAGCAGGCGGTTCAGGCCCGCATCGGCGTTTACCCGTTCCTCACCGAGCCGGCCGGCGAGCCGGCCCATCGCATCACCGCGGAAATCGCCTTTTCCGGCGAGCCGGAACTCCCCCGGACGCGGACCGTCCCTTTTCTCGGCGTAACGCTCCGTAACGCGCGTGCAATACAACAGCTCAGTTCCACCCTCGGCCGCAGCGGCTCCCCGGACCTCGCCGGCCCCCTTTTCGGCCGCCCGCGCCCCGGTGGACACACGATCTCAGCCACGGCCAACCGGAAGTGCGCGTTCTCAGAATGCGGACCACGGAGAAAATCCACCAAACCCGCCGAGAGGGCCCGCCACCGAAGCCGGGCATCCATCGCGTCATAACAAGAAAGTCACAAGCCAGCCCACGCCGCTGACCCTGCCTCCACACGGGCTTAGAGTCACGGCCAGTCACCGCTCCATCGGGAGTTCGGTACCAGCGCGGCACTCACCCCCCGACCAGGGCGGGCCTGCCTGTGAAAGGACTGATCGTGCGACAGCGTTCCTTGGTGATTCTTACCTCCGTTCTGACGACCGGAGCTCTGACTCTCACCGCCTGCGGCTCCCGAGACGACAGCGGTGACAAGAGCGGAGACAGCGGCAACGGCACCACGCTGACCATCGGCGTCGACGCCCCCCTGTCGGGTGAGAACTCCACCACCGGCCTCGGCATCCAGTACGGCGCTCAGATCGCCGTCGACGACGCCAACAAGAACAACTGGGTCCCGGGCGTGAAATTCAAGCTCAAGGCCCTGGACGACAAGGCCCAGCCCGCCACCGGCCAGTCCAACGCCACCACCTTCACCGGCGACAAGACCGCCGTCGGCGCCGTCGGCCCGCTGAACTCCGGCGTCGCCCAGACGATGCAGCAGGTCTTCGCCTCGGCCAACATGGTCCAGATCTCCCCGGCGAACACCGCCCCCGAGCTCACCCAGGGCAAGAACTGGCAGACGGACAAGAAGCGTCCGTTCAAGACGTACTTCCGTACCGCCACCACCGACGAACTCCAGGGCAGCTTCGCGGCCGGCTACGCGTACAACGGCCTCAAGAAGAAGAAGGCCTTCGTCGTCGACGACAAGCAGACCTACGGCGCCGGCCTCGCGAAGATCTTCAACGAGCAGTTCAAGAAGCTCGGCGGCAAGGTCGTCGCCACCGACCACGTCAACACCGGCGACAAGGACTTCGGCTCCCTCGTCACCAAGATCAAGAACTCCGGTGCCGACCTGCTCTACTACGGCGGCCAGTACGACGAGTCCGCGCTGATCACCAAGCAGCTCAAGGACGCCGGCGTCAAGATCCCGCTGTTCGGCGGCGACGGCATGTTCGCCTCCACCTACATCGAGGCCGCCGGCAAGGCCGCCGAGGGCGACCTCGTCACCGCCATCGGTGTCCCCGCCGACACCCTGCCCGCGGCCAAGCAGTTCATCCAGACGTACAAGGACAAGGGCTACAAGGGCGACTACGGCGCGTACGGTGCCTACGCCTACGACGCCACCACGGCCATCATCAAGGCCGTCAAGGCCGCGGCCGACGCCAACGGCGGCAAGGTGCCCAGCGACATCAACGACCTGCGCTCCAAGGTCGTCGACGGCGTCCAGAAGTCCGACTTCGAAGGCCTCACCGGCAAGGTCTCCTTCGACCAGTACGGCGACACCACCAACAAGCAGCTGACGGTGTACCAGGTCGAAAAGGGCAAGTGGAACGACGTCGAGACGGGCACCGCCGACCTGAAGTAGTCCCGGCCCCCCAAAAGCCGCACCACGGGCCGCGCGGGAGGAGGACCCCGACCGCGCGGCCCGTTTTCACACCCCCACACAGCACGCGACCACGCACGCATCCAGTGCACACGACCACCAGCGACATGGAGGCCATGCGGTGAACACCCTGCCGCAGCAGCTGGCCAACGGGCTGCTTCTCGGCTCGATGTACGGGCTGATCGCCATCGGCTACACGATGGTGTACGGCATCGTCCAGCTCATCAACTTCGCGCACGGCGAGATCTTCATGACCGGCGCCTTCGGCGCCCTCACGGTCTACTTCTACATCCTCCCCGACGGCACCTCGATGGTCTTCGCCGTACCCCTGATGCTCCTCGGCGGCGCCGTCGTGGCCATCCTCATCGCCGTCGGAGCGGAACGGTTCGCCTACCGGCCACTGCGCGGAGCCCCACGCCTGGCACCCCTCATCACCGCCATCGGCCTCTCCCTGGCCCTCCAGGAGGTCGTCCGCAACTTCTACCCCGGCGCCGACCGCGCCCGCGCCTTCCCCGGCCTCGACGCCACCCACGACATCGGCTCCGTCACCATCAAGGACGCCGACATCTTCCTCATCCTCGCCGCCGTCGGCTGCATGGCCGCCCTCGCCGTCTTCGTGCGCCGCAGCCGCACCGGCCGCGCCATGCAGGCCACCGCGCAGGACCCCGACACCGCACAGCTGATGGGCATCGACACCAACCGCATCATCGTCATCGCCTTCGCCATCGGCGGCTTCTTCGCCGCCGTCGCGGCCGTCGCCTACGGACTCAAGTACGGCAACGTCGACTACCGCATGGGCTTCCTCATGGGCCTCAAGGCGTTCACCGCCGCCGTCCTGGGCGGCATCGGCAACATCTACGGCGCCATGCTCGGCGGCGTCGTCCTCGGCATCGCCGAAACCCTCGCCTCCGCCTACATCGACGAGATCCCCGGCATGTCGCAGCTCGGCGGCCAGAGCTGGGCCAACGTGTGGGCCTTCTGCCTCCTCATCCTCGTGCTCCTGTTCCGGCCCCAGGGCCTGCTCGGCGAGCGCGTCGCGGACAGGGCGTGATCACATGACCGAGACGACCAAGAAGACCCCAGCGCCGGACGCCGTCCCCACCCCGACGCCCGCCCTGCGCGGTCTCATACCGCTGCCCGCCGCGGCCGCCCGCGCCCTGCTGCTCGCCGGCGGCATCGCCACCGCGGCCTCCGCGTTCCTCGCCTGGACCTGGACCGACGAGTTCCCCGGCGACCTCACCATCAACGGCTACCCCGGCGGCCTGCAATGGCTGACCTTCACCGCCGGCGTCCTCACCGCCCTGTTCACCCTCGCCTCCTACGGCGTCCGCGGCCTCGGCTGGCTGCTGCCCGCCCGCAACAACGCACCGCTCGTCCTCACCGCTCTCGGCGGCTTCGCCGTCACCTGGTTCACCGTCATCGCCATCAGCGCGGAACTCGGCGGCGTCGTCAACCTCGAACCCGGCGGCTGGATCGCGGCCATCGCCTCCCTCCTGCCCCTCCTCGGCGCCTTCGCCCTCCCCCAGGAGAAGACCGGCACCGACGGCACCAAGGCAGCCCTCAAGGCCTACATCGCCAAACCCGACCGCATCCCCGCCGCCCAGCTCGGCAGCGGCTGGGTCCAGCGAGCCGTCATCACCGTCGTCACCATCATCGGCCTCGGCGTCTTCACCTACGGCATCGACACCGAGTACGGCGAACTCTTCGTCGGCTACCTCTTCGTCGTCACCTTCGCCATGTGGGCCCTGCACACCGCCGGCCTGCTCGACCGCTTCTCCCGGCTGATCGCCGGCAACCGCAGCTTCACCCTCGCCATGGGCTTCGCCGCGGCCATCGCCTTCCCCTTCACCCAGACCGACGACCACTACGCCAACATCGGCGTCAACATCCTGATCTTCGGGACGGTCGCCCTCGGCCTCAACATCGTCGTCGGCCTCGCCGGACTCCTCGACCTCGGATACGTCGCCTTCCTCGGCGTCGGCGCCTACACCGCCGCCCTCGTCTCCGGCTCCGAGTTCTCCACCATCTCCGGCGTCCACCTGCCCTTCTGGGCCTCCGCCCTGGCAGGCGCCGCAGCCTCCCTCGTCTTCGGCGTCCTCATCGGCGCCCCGACCCTGCGGCTGCGCGGCGACTACCTCGCCATCGTCACCCTCGGCTTCGGAGAGATCTTCCGCATCGCCGTCAACAACATGGACGGCGACTCCGGACCCGACGTCACCAACGGCCCCAACGGCATCGCCAATATCCCCGACCTGAACCTCCTCGGCTTCAACTTCGGCCAGCCCCACGACATCGGCGGATTCACCCTCGGCCGGTTCGCCAACTACTACCTGCTGATGGTCCTCATCATGGCCATCGTGGTCCTGGTCTACACGCGTGCGGCGGACTCCCGCATCGGCCGTTCCTGGATCGCCATCCGCGAGGACGAGACCGCCGCCACCGCCATGGGCATCAACGGCTTCCGCGTCAAACTCGTCGCCTTCGCCCTCGGCGCCGCCCTCGCCGGCCTCGCCGGCACCGTCAGCGCCCATGTCACCTACAGCGTGGTCCCCACGCCGTACCAGTTCGCCGGCTCCACCCCGCCCAACTCCGCGTTCCTCCTGGCCGCGGTCGTCCTCGGCGGCATGGGCACGGTCGCAGGCCCCCTCCTCGGCGCGGCCCTGCTCTACCTGCTCCCCGAGAAGCTGGTGTTCCTCCAGGACAAGTCGCTCCTGGCCTTCGGCATCGCACTCATCCTGCTGATGCGCTTCCGCCCCGAAGGCATCATCGCCAACCGCCGGCGCCAGCTCGAATTCCACGAGACCGGCCAACTCGACGTACCCAAACAGACCACGCTGACCGACGAACCGGCCGTCACCAAGGCGGGGGCGTAACCACCATGACGACACCTGTACTCGAAGCACGCGACGTCACCATGCGCTTCGGCGGCCTCACCGCCGTCCGCTCCGTCGACTTCACGGTCAACGCCGGCGAGATCGTCGGACTCATCGGCCCCAACGGCGCCGGCAAGACGACCTTCTTCAACTGCCTGACCGGCCTCTACGTCCCGACGGAAGGCACGGTCTCCTACAAGGGCACCGTCCTGCCGCCCAAGCCCCACCTGGTCACCCAGGCCGGCATCGCCCGGACCTTCCAGAACATCCGCCTGTTCGCCAACATGACGGTCCTGGAAAACGTCCTCGTCGGCCGCCACACACGGACCAAGGAAGGCCTCTGGTCGGCCCTCCTGCGCGGCCCCGGCTTCAAGAAGGCCGAACGCGCCAGCGAGGAACGGGCCATGGAACTCCTGGAGTTCATCGGCCTCGCCCACAAGCGCGACCACCTCGCCCGCAACCTCCCCTACGGCGAACAGCGCAAACTGGAGATCGCACGCGCCCTGGCCAGCGAACCCGGCCTCCTCCTGCTCGACGAACCCACGGCAGGCATGAACCCCCAGGAGACGCGGGCGACCGAAGAACTGGTCTTCGCCATCCGCGACAAGGGCGTCGCCGTCCTCCTCATCGAGCACGACATGCGCTTCGTCTTCAACCTCAGCGACCGCGTCGCCGTCCTCGTCCAGGGCGAGAAGCTCGTCGAGGGCACCTCCGAAGTCGTCCAGGCCGACGAACGCGTCATCGCCGCCTACCTCGGAGAACCCTTCGAAGGCGACCCCGGACAGGCCGAAGCCGCAGAGGTCGAAGCAGCCGAAGCCGCGGCAGGAGCCGCCGCCGACGCACCCAGCACCGCCAGCAGCACCAAGGGAGAAGCCCAGTGACCGCACTCCTCGAAGTCGAGGACCTCCGGGTCTCCTACGGCAAGATCGAAGCCGTCAAAGGCATCTCCTTCAGCGTCGACGCCGGCCAGGTCGTCACCCTCATCGGCACCAACGGCGCCGGCAAGACGACCACCCTGCGCACACTGTCGGGTCTGCTCAAGCCGACGTCCGGGAAGATCGTCTTCGACGGCAAGCCGCTGAGCGGCATCCCCGCCCACAAGATCGTCGCCCTCGGCCTCGCCCACTCCCCCGAGGGCCGGCACATCTTCCCCCGCCTCACCATCGCGGAGAACCTCCAGCTCGGCGCGTTCCTCCGCAAGGACAAGGAAGGCATCGAGAAGGACATCCAGCGCGCCTACGACCTCTTCCCCATCCTCGGGGAACGCCGCAAGCAGGCCGCCGGAACCCTCTCCGGCGGCGAACAGCAGATGCTCGCCATGGGCCGCGCCCTGATGTCCCGGCCCAAGCTGCTCATGCTCGACGAACCCTCCATGGGCCTCTCCCCGATCATGATGCAGAAGATCATGGCGACGATCTCCGAGCTGAAGTCCCAGGGCACGACCATCCTGCTCGTCGAACAGAACGCCCAGGCGGCACTCTCCCTCGCCGACCAGGGCCACGTCATGGAGGTCGGCAACGTCGTCCTCTCCGGGACCGGGCAGGACCTGCTGCACGACGAGTCGGTACGCAAGGCGTACCTGGGCGAGGACTGACGTCCGGGCCGTACACGAAGAGGCCCGCGCAGAACGTTCGGCCGGCGTTTGCCGGCCGAGCGTTCTGCGTGGGCGGCGGTCATTCCTTGTCGCGCAGGCGGGCGATCTGCTGCCGGGAGAGTTCAACGGTGCGCTGCATGTGCCGGTACAACAGGGCGCGCTCGTCCTCGGTGTAGTCGGCGAACATCGCCCGCCATCCCTGGCTCAGCTCGGACCACAGCTCCATGAGATCCCGCATCGCCTCCGGGACAGGCTCCACCCGGACCCGGCGGCGGTCGGTCTTGTCACGGTGCCGGACAACGTAACCGGCCTTCTCGAGACGGTCGACCAGCCGGGTCGCCGATCCGCTGGTCAGACCGGTGAGCTCGGCGATCCGGCCGGTGGTGAACGGGCCGGGCTCGGCGGTCAGCAGATTGAGGCACTGGACGTCGGTGGGGTGCAGCTTGAGATGGTCCGCGACCGCCTGGTTGAACATGACGTACGAGGCCAGGTAGCGGCGGGACTCCTGCTGGAGATCGTCAATCAGCATGCACACCCCTAAATATCTGCGTAACGCAGTAACTGCGTTGTACGGTAACCGCATGACGAAGGAATCCTACCGGCCCGTGGTGGCCGTCGCCGGAGCGACCGGCGCCCAGGGCGGCGCGGCCGCCCGCTCGCTACTCGATCAGGGCTTCCAGGTCCGGGCCCTGACCCGCACTCCCGACTCGGCCGCCGCACACGCGCTGAGGGTCCTCGGCGCCGAGGTGCACGCGGCCGACTTCGACGACAGCGAGTCGCTGGAGGCCGCCCTGAAGGGCGCCGACGGATTGTTCGCGATGTCCACGCCGTTCGGCTCGGACCCGGAGACCGAGGTCCGCCAGGGCATCGACCTGCTGGAGGCCGCCCGCGGTGTCGGGCACATCGTGTTCACCTCGGCAGCGCACGCCGACCGCGGCACGGGCATTCCGCACTTCGAGAGCAAGTACCGCATCGAGCGGCACCTGCGAGGACTGGATGTGCCGTGGACGATCCTCGGCCCGGCCGCGTTCATGGACAACTACACGGTCGAGTGGTCGCTCGAGGGTCTGCGTGCAGGTCGGTTCGTGCTGCCGATGCCGGCCGACCGGCCGCTGACGCTGATTCCCGCGCGGGACATCGGCGCCTTCGCAGCCCATGTTCTTGCACGGCCGCAGGAGTTCGCGGGTCGGCGCATCGACATCGCTTCCGACAAGCTGACCTGCCTGGAGATCGCGGAAGCCCTGACCGGCGCATGCGGCCGGCCGATCGTCTTCGAGCGGCTGCCGATCGCCCACGTCGAGGCGTTCTCGGCCGATCTCGCCGCGATGTTCCGCTACTTCACCGAGGTCGGCCTCGATGTGGACGTGGACGCACTGCGGCGCGACTTTCCGGAGATCGGCTGGCAGCGCTTCGGCACCTGGGCGGCCGAGCGCACCTGGCCGGTCAGCTGATACCACGCGGTCAGCACATAGCCGGACTCAGGCCACGAGCAGTCTGCGCAGACCCTCGGCCGGGGCTTCCCAGCCGAGCGTTTCGCGTGGGGCGGCCGTTGATTCCGGCGGCGACAGCGGCCGGGTGATCACGGGTGTGGACGGACAGGCCGGTGCTCTTGGGAAGTTCCCTGAACTGGGGTGTTTCAACGACCACTGGAACGGAAGTGCAGGGGGCGGGCCTCTCGCTCTGCCCTCTCAGCCCTTGTTGGACTTCTTCTCCTCGGCGTCCTGGATGACCGCCTCCGCGACCTGCTGCATCGACATCCGCCGGTCCATCGACGTCTTCTGGATCCACCGGAACGCCGCCGGTTCCGTCAGCCCGTACTCCGTCTGGAGGATCGACTTGGCACGGTCCACCAGCTTGCGCGTCTCCAGCCGCAGCGTGAGGTCCGCGACCTCCTTCTCCAGCTCCTTCAGCTCCGTGAAACGCGAGACGGCCATCTCGATCGCCGGCACGACATCCGTCTTGCTGAACGGCTTCACCAGGTAGGCCATGGCACCGGCGTCCCGGGCCCGCTCCACCAGATCGCGCTGCGAGAACGCCGTCAGCATCAGCACCGGCGCGATGCTCTCCTCGGCGATCTTCTCGGCCGCGGAGATACCGTCCAGCTTCGGCATCTTCACATCCAGGATCACCAGGTCGGGCCGGTGCTCACGGGCCAGCTCCACCGCCTGCTCCCCGTCCCCGGCCTCACCGACGACGGTGTACCCCTCCTCCTCCAGCATCTCTTTGAGATCGAGCCGGATCAGGGCCTCGTCCTCGGCGATGACGACCCGCGTCGTCATCGGAGGCACGTGCGACTTGTCGTCTTCAGGCACGTCAACAGGCTGGGGCGACTCGGGGGCGCTCACGTGGGCTCCTTGGTAGGGGCAGGCCGGTACTGCTCCCAAGAGCGTACCTAGCTGCGGTATGGTGGTCAGGCGGAGGGTCGAGGTCAACCTTCGATTCACCGGGCCCCGGTAGCCCAATTGGCAGCAGGCAATGGATTCAAAACCCATACAGTGTCGGTTCGAGTCCGACCCGGGGCACTTTTCCTTCAATTCCAAGGTCACTGCTTACAAGCGGATGTCCACGTTCTCGTGAACATCCGCTTCTTTCTGCGTGTCGTCCTGATCACCGCCTCACAGTGGCCTTCATGTACGACATCAGTACACGCAAGCGAGCGCTCGCGCTGGTCGGTCAAGGCCGCAGCCTGAATTCCGTGAGCCGTGAGACAGGCATCTCGCGGGCCGCGATCCGCTCCTGGCAGGACCGCCTCGAGCCGCTGCCACGCTTGGCGCCTCCAGACCCCGGGCCCCCTGCCGACCATTGCGTTTACGCCTACTTACTGGGCCTTTACCTCGGCGATGGCTGCATCAGCGGCCACCCTCGCGGCGTCGGCTACTACCTGAGAATCGCGTGCGCGAACTCATGGCCCGGTCTGATCGACGCCTGCGAGAGCGCCATGCGCGCCATCAACCCAACCGGGCGTGCCAACCGCGTCCAGGCGCAGGGCTACGTCTCAGTGGTCAGCTACAGCAAGCACTGGCCGTACCTCTTCCCCCAGCACGGCCCCGGCAAGAAGCACGAGCGACGTATCGCACTCGAACCCTGGCAGCAGGCGATCGTCGACGCCCACCCTTGGGAGTTCATTCGCGGCCTCATCCACTCCGACGGCTGCCGGGTAACCAACTGGACCACTCGGCTCGTCGGCGGTGAACGGAAGCGCTACGAATATCCCCGGTACTTCTTCACGAACCGCTCAGCCGACATCATCCGACTCTTCACCACGACCCTCGACCAGGTCGGCGTCCTGTGGAAACAGGCAAACGCATGCAACGTCTCCATCGCCCGCAAAGCCTCCATAGCCCTCATGGACGCCCACGTAGGCCCCAAGTACTGACGGCGCCCTACTTCGGGCTGTCGTCCTCGCCGATGTGGTGGACTCGGACCATGTTCGTCGAGCCGGAGACGCCGGGGGGCGAGCCCGCCGTGATGACGACCGTGTCGCCCTTCTGGCAGCGGCCGTAGCGGAGCAGCAGTTCGTCGACCTGGTCGACCATCGCGTCCGTCGAGCCGACCTCCGGGCCGAGGAACGTCTCGACGCCCCAGGTGAGGCTGAGCTGGGAGCGGGTGGCCTGGTCGGGGGTGAAGGCGAGGAGGGGGATCGGGGAGCGGTAGCGGGAGAGGCGGCGGGCCGTGTCGCCGGATTGGGTGAAGGCGACCAGGAAGCGGGCGCCCAGGAAGTCGCCCATTTCCGCCGCCGCTCGGGCTACCGCGCCGCCCTGGGTGCGGGGTTTGTTGCGCTCGGTGAGGGGCGGGAGGCCCTTGGCGAGGATGTCTTCCTCCGCCGCTTCGACGATGCGGGCCATGGTGCTGACCGTTTCGATGGCGTGTCTGCCGACGCTGGTTTCGCCGGAGAGCATGACGGCGTCCGTGCCGTCGATGACCGCGTTGGCGACGTCGGAGGCTTCGGCTCGGGTCGGGCGGGCGTTGTCGATCATGGAGTCGAGCATTTGCGTGGCGACGATGACCGGTTTGGCGTTGCGTTTGGCCAGTTTGATCGCGCGTTTCTGGACGATGGGGACCTGTTCCAGTGGCATTTCGACGCCGAGGTCTCCGCGGGCGACCATGATGCCGTCGAACGCCGCGACGATGTCGTCGATGTTCTCGACGGCCTGGGGTTTTTCGACCTTGGCGATGACGGGGAGCCGGCGGCCTTCGTCGTCCATGATGCGGTGGACGTCCTGGATGTCGCGGCCGGTGCGGACGAAGGAGAGGGCGATGACGTCGGCGCCGGTGCGCAGGGCCCAGCGGAGGTCGGCCTCGTCCTTCTTGGACAGGGCGGGGACGGAGACGGCGACGCCGGGGAGGTTGAGGCCTTTGTGGTCGGAGATGACGCCGCCCTCGACGACGGTGGTGTGGACGCGGGGGCCGTCGACCTGGGTGACTTCGAGGCAGACCTTGCCGTCGTCGACGAGGATGCGTTCGCCGGGGGTGACGTCGTCGGCGAGGCCGGCGTAGGTGGTGCCGCAGATGGTGCGGTCGCCTTCGGTGCCTTCTTCGACGGTGATGGTGAAGGTGTCGCCGCGTTCGAGGAGTACGGGGCCTTCGGTGAAGCGGCCGAGGCGGATTTTCGGGCCTTGAAGGTCGGCGAGGACTCCGACGCTGCGGCCGGTTTCGTCGGCGGCTTTTCGTACCCGGTGGTAGCGCTCCTCGTGTTCGGCGTGTTCGCCGTGGCTGAGGTTGAGGCGGGCTACGTCCATTCCGGCGTCGACCAGGGCTTTGATCTGGTCGTAGGAGTCGGTGGCGGGGCCCAGTGTGCAGACGATTTTTGCTCGGCGCATGGTCTGAGCCTATGAGTTACCCACCGGTAGAGAATTGGTCGTGAGTGACTGCTCAACAGACTTTGCATGAAACGTTATTGACAAGTGTTGAATTGTGCGGCGGGGTGCTCCGATGAGCACCCCGGGGGAATTCGGTCGGGTTTTCGGAAAAGGGGCCGGCTAGAGCTCCGGTGGCACCATGGTGAAGCGGGCGTTGATCTGGGCGTGGACCCGTTGGCGCTGGGGTTCGAGGTCGAGGGGGGCCGCGGGGGTGTTCTCGGCGGCGGCGCCGTAGGCGGCGGAGCGGGCGCGGCCGGGGGCCTGGGGGTAGGCCGGGGGTGCGCTCTCGGCGCCGATGTCGGCGAGTTCGACCAGGGCGGAGAGGGTGGTGCCGAGTGCCTCGGCGTATTCGCGGGCGCGCTGGACGGCTCCTCGTACCGCTTTCTTGCGGGCTTCGCGGTGGGCGGGTGAGTCGGGGCGCAGGGACCACCAGGGGCCGTCGACGCGGGTGAGTTCGAGGTCGGCGAGTCGGGTGGTGAGTTCGCCGAGGGCGGTGAAGTCGGTGAGTTCGGCGGTGACGTGGACGGTGCCGTGGTAGGTGCGGACTCGTTCGCCTCGGCCGTGTTTGGTGAGTTCGGGGGTGATGGAGAAGGCGCCGGTCTCCAGGCGTTCGACGGCGTCTCCGTAGGACTTGACGAGGTCGAGGACGCCGGCGTTGCGGCGGGTGAGGTCGTCGAGGGCGGAGCGGCGGTCGCGGCCGCGGGCGGCGACGGTGATGCCTATGCGGGCGATCTCGGGGTCGACTTCGAGGCGGGCTTCACCGCGGACGGCGATGCGGGGGGCGTCGGGCGTGCCGTAGGGGACGGCGGGCTGGGAGGCGTCTGACGTGGGGGCGGTCATACGCCCCACTCTGTCACGTCTTTCCTGGCCAAAGGCGTGGAGCCGGTGGGACGAGTCATCAGATCGCAACCTGGGGGGACTGTTGCGTTCGGTCATGTCCGGGTCAGAATCTACGCGCGTTATCTACGCGCGTCGTTCACAGATTCCGCGAGGGGTGCCAGACATGCCGTTGAACCGCCGGAAGTTCCTGGGGAAGTCCGCCGTGACCGGGGCGGGGGTGGCGCTGGCCGGTGCGGTCGGGTCGCCGGGTGCGCAGGCGGCCGAGGTGAAGCGCGGCGCCAAGCGGTACGCCTTCACCGTGCTGGGGACGACGGACCTGCACGGCAACGTCTTCAACTGGGACTACTTCACGGACAAGGAGTTCGACGACAAGGACCACAACGACGTCGGGCTCGCCAAGGTCTCGACCCTGGTGAACCGCGTCCGTGCGGAGAAGGGCCGCCGCAACACGCTGCTGATCGACGCGGGCGACACCATCCAGGGCACGCAGTTGTCGTACTACTACGCGAAGGTCGACCCGATCACGGCCGAGGGCGGCCCGGTGCACCCGATGGCGCAGGCCATGAACGCCATGGGCTATGACGCGGCGGCGCTCGGCAACCACGAGTTCAACTACGGCATCCCGGTGCTGCGGAAGTTCGAGCAGCAGTGCCGTTTCCCGTTGCTGGGTGCGAACGCGCTGGACGCGAAGACGCTGCGGCCCGCGTTCGCGCCCTACAGCATGCACCGGCTGCGTACGCCGTGCGGGCGGGACGTGAAGGTGGCGGTGCTGGGTCTGACGAATCCGGGCATCGCGATCTGGGACAAGGCGAACGTGCAGGGGAAGATGACGTTCCCGGGTCTGGAGGAGCAGGCGGCGAAGTGGGTGCCGAAGCTGCGGTCGATGGGCGCGGACGTCGTCATCGTGTCGGCGCACAGTGGTTCGTCGGGGACGTCGTCCTACGGTGACCAGCTGCCGTACGTCGAGAACGCAGCCGCTCTGGTGGCCGAGCAGGTGCCGGGCATCGACGCGATCCTGGTGGGGCACGCGCACACGGAGATCCCCGAGTACTTCGTCACCAACAAGGAGACCGGCAAGCGGGTCGTGCTGTCGGAGCCTCTCAAGTGGGGTCAGCGGCTGACGCTCTTCGACTTCGAGCTGGTGTGGGCCAAGGGCCGCTGGACGGTGGAGAAGGTGGGCGCGCGGGTGCTGAACTCCAACACGGTGGAGGAGGACCCGAAGATCACGAAGCTGCTCATGGACGAGCACGAGAAGGTCGTGGCGTACGTCAACCAGGTCATCGGCACGAACGCGGCGGAGATGACGTCGGCGGAGGCGCCGTACAAGGACGTGCCGATCATCGATCTGATCAACCACATCCAGGCGGACACGGTGAAGCAGGCCCTGGCGGGCACGGAGCACGCCGCGCTGCCGGTGCTGTCGCAGGCGGCGTGCTTCTCGCGGTCCGCCCGGATCCCGGCGGGTGAGGTGACGATCCGGGACGTGGCGGGTCTGTACGTCTTCGAGAACACGCTGGAGGCGCGTCTGATGACGGGTGCGCAGATGAAGGCGTACCTGGAGTTCTCGGCGAACTACTACGTGCAGACGGCGCCGGACGCTCCGGTGGATCCGGCGAAGCTGACGAACGCGAACGGCACGCCGGACTACAACTACGACGTGGTGAGCGGGCTGTCGTACGAGATCGACATCGCGAAGCCGGCCGGTTCGCGGGTGACGGACGTGCGGTTCGAGGGGCGGCCGCTCGCGGACGACGCGCAGTTCGTGTTCGCGGTGAACAACTACCGGGCCAACGGGGGCGGCAACTTCCCGCATGTGGCCGCCGCCCCGGTGCTGTGGTCGAACTCGGAGGAGATCCGCAACACCATGATCGCCTGGGTGAAGGCGAAGGGGTCCATCGATCCGGCCGGGTTCGCGGCGGTGGACTGGAAGCTCACGCGGAACGGCACGCCCGTCTTCTGAGCCGCGTGTTTCATCACCTTCGGTCGTCGACGAGTGGGGTGAGTGCCGGTGCCTCGCGGGGCGGCGGGACCTGTCGGCGCTGGGTGAGGCCGAAGGTGGTGAAGGCGGTGCGGCGCGGGAGCGCGTAGGCCTCCCTGCCCGTCAGGGAGTTGAGGATGATCGCGCTGCGCCAGGCGGCGAGGCCGAGGTCCGGGGTGCCGACGCCGTGTGTGTGGGTCTCGGCGTTCTGGACGTACACCGTGCCGGTGACGGACGGGTCGAGGACGAGGCGGTAGTCCTCGTCGATGCGCGGACGCTCCCGGCTGTCGCGGCGCATGTAGGGGTCGAGGCCGGCGAGGATGCGGTCGAGGGGGCGTTCGCGGTAGCCGGTGGCGAGGACGACTGCGTCGGTGGTGAGGCGGGAGCGGCTGTCCTGCGGGCCGTGTTCGAGGTGCAGTTCGACCTTGGTCGTGGCGACGCGGCCGGCGGTGCGCACGCGGACGCCGGGGGTGAGGACGGCGTCGGGCCAGCCGCCGTGCAGGGTGCGGCGGTACAGCTCCTCGTGGATGGCGGCGATGGTGGCGGCGTCGATGCCCTGGTGCAGTTGCCACTGGCCGGCGACGAGCCGGTCGCGGGCGGATTCGGGCAGGGCGTGGAAGTAGCGGGTGTGGTCGGGGGTGAAGTGCTCCAGGCCGAGCTTGGAGTACTCCATGGGGGCGAAGGCCTCGGTGCGGCCCAGCCAGTGGAGCTTCTCGCGTCCGGCGGGCCTGGCCCGCAGCAGGTCGAGGAAGATCTCGGCGCCGGTCTGTCCGATGCCCACGACGGTGACGTGCTCGGCGGCGAGGAGCGCGGCGCGGTGGTGGAGGTAGTCGGCGGCGTGCACGACGGGTACGCCGGGGGCTTCGACGAGGGGCTTGAGGGGGTCGGGGACGTAGGGTTCGGTGCCGATGCCGAGGACGACGTTGCGCGCGTAGGTGCGGCCGAGGGCCTCGGCTTCTCCGTCGAGGTCGAGCTGGGTGAAGTCGACCTCGAAGAGGTCCTGTTCGGGGTTCCAGCGGACGGCGTCGACCTGGTGGCCGAAGTGCAGCGCCGGGAGGTTGTCGCAGACCCAGCGGCAGTAGGCGTCGTACTCGGCGCGCTGGATGTGGAAGCGCTCGGCGAAGTAGAAGGGGAACAGGCGTTCGCGGGACCTGAGGTAGTTGAGGAAGGTCCAGGGGCTGGTGGGGTCGGCGAGGCTCACCAGGTCGGCGAGGAACGGCACTTGGATCGTGGCGCCTTCGATGAGCAGGCCGGAGTGCCAGCCGAAGGCGGGGCGCTGCTCGTAGAAGGCGGTGTCGAGTGTGCCGAGCGGGTGGGCGAGCGCGGCGAGGGACAGGTTGAACGGGCCGATGCCGATGCCGACCAGGTCGCGGGGGGCGTCGGGGCCGGGGGTCTGTGCGGGGTTCATCGGGGGGTGTGTCCTTCCACGAGTGTCGCTGGCCGCGCTGTCACGAGGTGCAGTAGCGCGGCCAGGTCGGCGGGCCCGGTGGCGGGGTTGAGGAGGGTGGCCTTGAGCCAGAGCCGGCCGTCGAGGCGGGCCCGGCCGAGGACGGCGCGGCCGTCGGTGAGGAGCGCGCGGCGTACGGCGGCGACGGTGTCGTCGGTGGCGCCCGCGGGCCGGAAGAGGACCGTGCTGATGGAAGGCCGGGCGTGGAGTTCGAGGCCGGGGTGCTCGTCGACGAGGACGGCGAACTCGCGGGCCCGGGCGCAGACGCGGTCGACGAGCGTGCCGAGGCCGCTGCGGCCGAGGGTCTTGAGGGTGACGGCGAGTTTGAGGACGTCGGGGCGGCGGGTGGTGCGCAGGGACCGGCCGAGCAGGTCCGGCAGGCCTGCTTCGGTGTCGTCGGCGGCGTTGAGGTAGTCGGCGCGGTGCCGCAGGGCGGTGAGGTCGCGCCGGTCCTTGACGGCCAACAGGCCGGCGGCGACCGGCTGCCAGCCGAGTTTGTGCAGGTCGAGGGTGACGGTGTCGGCGGCGTCGAGCCCGGTGAGCCGGGTGCGGTGGCGGTCGCTGAAGAGGAGGCCTCCGCCGTAGGCGGCGTCGATATGCAGCCGGGCGCCGTGGGCCGCGCAGGCGGCGGCGATCTCGGGCAGGGGGTCGATGAGTCCGGCGTCGGTGGTGCCGGCGGTGGCGGCGACGAGCAGGGGGCCGGGCAGGCGGGAGAGGGCCTCGTCGAGGGCGGCGGGGTGGAGCGTGCCGGCCGGGGCGGGTACGACGACGGGGTCGGGCAGTCCGAGCAGCCAGGCGGCTCGCGGGAGCGAGTGGTGGGCGTTCGCTCCGCACACGAGCCGCACGGAGTGGCCGTACGCCTCTCGTGCGAGGAGGAGGGCGAGCTGGTTGGACTCGGTGCCGCCGGTGGTGATCAGGGAGTCGGGGGCCGTGCCCGGGGCTGTGCCGGGCCCGTAGATCTCGGTGGCCAGTGCCCCCGCGACGAGTGTCTCCAGTTCCGATGCCGCCGGGGCCTGGTCCCAGGAGTCGAGGGAGGGGTTGAGGGCGGAGGCGGCGAGGTCGGCTGCTGCGGCGATGGCCAGGGGCGGGCAGTGGAGGTGGGCGGCGCACAGGGGGTGTGCCGGGTCGGCGGCGCCTTCGACGAAGGCGCGGATGAGGGTGCGCGGGGCGTGCGGGTCGCCCTGGTCGGGGAGCACCTCCCCCACCGCCTGGCGCAGGCGCGCCGCGACCGCCTCCGGCCCGCCCGCCGGCAGCGGTCCGCCGCGGGCCCGGGCGCCGGCGTCCAGTGCCTGGAGCACGGTGTCGAGCAGCGGCCGCAGGGCGCGCGGGCCTTCGGGGCCTGAGGCGAGGGGTGACGTGCGCATGGGCGTTCCTCCGGGAGCGGGGCGACGCGCCCGAATAGCCCAACGACCGGACCCGTACGGAGGTACTTCCTTACGGGAAACCTGATGGAGGTACTTCCGTACGGGAGGACCGGACGGAGGTACTTCCGTCCGGGGGAACCCGTGAAAGGGTTCCGGACCGTCTCAGCCCTTGAAGTCGTCCACGTGGTCCTCGGCCCAGACCGCGAAGGGGCGGGCCGGCCTGCCGGTGATCTCCCCTACCGTGCCGGTGATTTCCGGTGGTGTGCCGACCGATGCGGCGAAGGTGTCCAGCAGGGCCTGGAGCATGCCCGGCGGGACGTGCGGGAACAGTTCGGGGCCCGCCTCGTCCGGTGAGATCTCGGTGAAGCGCAGCTCGCGGCCGAGGGCCCGGCCGATCGCCGCGACCTGCCCGGCGTTGGTGATCGCCTCGGGCCCGGTGAGGCGGTGGGCCGCGCCCTCGTGGCCGTCGTCGAGGAGGGCGCGTTCGGCGACGGCGGCGATGTCGTCCTCGTGGATGGGGGCGGACTGCCCGTCGGCGAAGATGCCCCGGACGGTGTCGCCGCTGCGGATCTGCGGGGCCCACTGGAAGGCGTTGGCGGCGAACGCGTTGGGGCGCAGGAAGGTCCACTCCAGGCCGCTGTCGCGGACCTGCTGCTCGGCGGTGGCGTGCATGACGTGGATGGGGTGGGTCTCGTCGGCGCCCGAGCCGATGATCCCGGAGGACAGCAGGACCACGTGACGCACTCCGGCGGCACGGGCCGCGTCCAGGAGGGCGGCCGTACGGTCGCCGCCCGCCTGGACGTACAGGAACAGCTTGGTGGCGCCGTCGAACTGGGCGGCCGGCTCGTCGAGGCTGAGCCGTACCGTCTCGGTGCCCGCGGGCAGGCGGGCGCGCTCCGGGTCGCGGGTGAGCGCCCGCACGGGCTGTCCGGCGGCGGCGAGGCGTTCGACCAGGGCACGGCCGACGTTTCCGGTGGGACCGGTCACTGCTATCACGAAGGGCTCCTCGGGCTTGATCGTCCTTGTCCGCCCGAGGCTATGAAGGGCGACCGGCCCGCCGCATCGTCGGAAGGGACCAGTCGCCCCGCCCGCGCCCTACGTCGCGGGTCCTAGACCTCCTTGCCCTGGCGGACGCGCAACGCCCGTGCCAGGT
The DNA here is from genome assembly GCF_030816955.1 of Streptomyces africanus. Lineage (NCBI taxonomy): Bacteria > Bacillati > Actinomycetota > Actinomycetes > Kitasatosporales > Streptomycetaceae > Streptomyces > Streptomyces africanus. Next base: position 2,129,525 of record NZ_JAUSYP010000001.1, read on the forward strand.
CGTCGAGTTGGTCGAGGAGTTTACGGCGCAGCGCCGGGATCGGTGCGGCGTCCCGCAGGCACTCCTCGCCGAGGCGGAGGTTTTCGGGGTCGACGTTGTCGGCGGGGAAGGCCCAGCGGCCGGCGGCTTCGGCGATGGCGGGGCCGCGGCGGCCGGCGAGGGCGACCGCGTCCGTGTAGTAGCGCGGCACGTACGCGCGGACCAGGTCGGCCTGTTCGGGCTGCCAGAAGCCCTGGGCGGTGGCGGTGAACAGGTAGTTGGACAGGTCGTCGGAGCCGAACATCGACTCCCAGGCGCGGGCCTTGGCCTCCGCGTCGGGCAGGGCGGCCCGGCAGCGGGTGGCGCCCTCCAGGCCGGTGGCGCTCGGGTCGCGTTCGAGTTCGGCGGCGATGGCGGCCTCGTCGGTGGCGCCCAGGGCGGCGAGCCGGCCCAGGACGCGCCAGCGCAGTTCGGGGTCGAGCTCCGGGCCGCCGGGCACGGTGCCGTCGGCGAGCCAGGCGGCGATGGTGTCCGGGTGGGCGGTGACGTCGATGCGGTGGCGTACGGCGATCAGGCGCAGGCCGGGGTTGTCGCCGTCCTCGGTGCGGCGGATGAGGTCGCGGCACAGCTCGGAGAGCGTGGCGAGCGCGGCGGGCCGTTCCTCGGGCGTGACGTAGCGGTCGGTGATGTATGTGGACGCGAAGGCGAGCACGCCCTGGACGATCGCGAGGTCGGTCTCCAGCGGGAGGTGGGCCCGGGCGGTCTCCAGGTAGGCGGCGGGCGCCAGTTCGCCGTCGCGGACGGCGTCGCGCAGGGCGTTCCAGACGACCGCGCGGGTGAGCGGTTCGGGCAGGCCGGACAGGTCCTTGCGGATGGTCTCGAAGGACTCGGGGTCGAAGCGGACCTTGGCGTAGCTGAGGTCGCCGTCGTTGAGGAGGAGCAGCGCGGGGCGCTTGCCGATGGGGCGGGCTTCGGTGTGCGGCAGGTCGAGGTGGAGGCGTGTCCGCAGGACGAGTTGCCTGCCGTCGTCGCCGAGGTCCCGGTCGTACAGGCCGGCGGCGATGCGGTGCCGGCGGCTGCCGGTGCGGTCGACGGTGAGCGAGCAGGTGCCGTTCTCGCCGGGGGTGATGCGCGGGGTGAGGGTGTCGACGCCGGTGGTGCGCAGCCAGGCGTCGGCCCAGGCGTGGACGTCGCGTTCGGTGGCGTCGGCGAGGGAGTCGATGAAGTCGGCGAGGGTGGCGTTGCCGAACTTGTGGCGGGCGAAGTGGGTGTTGATGCCGGCCAGGAAGTCCTTCTCGCCGAGCCAGGTGACCAGCTGTCGCAGTGCGCTGGCGCCCTTGGCGTAGGAGATGCCGTCGAAGTTGAGCAGCGCGGAGGCGGTGTCGTCGACGGCCTCGGGGGCGACGGGGTGGGTGGAGGGGCGCTGGTCGGCGTCGTAGCCCCAGGCCTTGCGGTTGACGCCGAAGTCGGTCCACGTGTCGGTGAAGCGGGTGGCCTCGGTGAGGGTCTGGTAGCCCATGTACTCGGCGAAGGACTCGTTCAGCCAGATGTCGTCCCACCACTTGAGGGTGACGAGGTCGCCGAACCACATGTGGGCCATCTCGTGGGCGACGACCATGGCGCGGGTCTGGCGCTCGGTGTCGGTGACGGCGGAGCGGTAGACGAACTCGTCGCGGAAGGTGACCAGGCCGGGGTTCTCCATGGCGCCGGCGTTGAACTCGGGGACGAAGGCCTGGTCGTAGGAGTCGAAGGGGTACGGCTCGTCGAACTTCTCGTGGTAGCGGTCGAAGCACGCGCGCGTGACGTCGAGGAGTTCGTCGGCGTCGGTGTCCAGGTAGGGGGCCAGCGAGCGGCGGCAGTGCAGGCCGAAGGGCAGGCCGCGGTGTTCGGTGCGCACGGAGTGCCAGGGGCCGGCGGCGACGGCGACGAGGTAGGTGGAGATCAGCGGGGTGGCGGCGGCCTTCCAGAGGCCGTCGCCGGTGTGTTCGGTGATGCCGTTGGCGAGGACGGTCCAGCCCTGCGGGGCCGTCACGGACAGTTCGAAGACGGCTTTGAGGTCGGGTTGGTCGAAGGCGGCGAAGACGCGCTGGACGTCCTCCATGAACAACTGGGTGTAGACGTAGGTCTCGCCGTCGGTGGGGTCGGTGAAGCGGTGCATGCCCTCGCCGGTGCGGGAGTAGCGCATGCGCGCGTGCACGCGCAGTTCGTGTTCGCCGGCGGTGAGGTTCTTCAGGGGCAGCCGGTTGCCGTCGAGGGTTTCCGGGTCCAGGGGTTGTCCGTCGAGGGTGACGGAGCGCAGCTCGGCGGGCTTGACCTCGACGAAGGTGTCCCCGTCCGCGCGGGCGCCGAACCTGATCAGAGTGCGGGAGTCGAAGGTCTCGTCCCCGGTGGTCAGGTCGAGTTCGATCGTGTAGCGGTGGACGTCGAGGAGCCCTGCTCGGGTCTGCGCTTCGTCGCGCGTCAGTACGGACATGCAGGACATGCTGCCTGATGGCACGGGCATGGCACAGAGGCGGATCGGTATGCGACCGATGTCCGGTCTAGGTGCGGTCCTTTTCCAGCTCACCGGCGTGCGCCCCCATGGGCCGCTGGGGCGGCACGCGCGCGTCGGGGTGGGGCAGGGCGGGGCGCTCGGAGTGTGCGGCGCTCTCGGTGTGCTCCCGGACGACGGCGCGCAGCCGGCGCACCTCCTGTTCCAGGGCGAGGTGGTGCTGGTGGGCGTCGTAGAGGTAGCGGACCTTGGTGCGCAGGGCCCAGGGGTCCACGGGTTTCATGACCAGGTCGGCGACGCCGAGGCCGAAGGCGGCGGCGGTGAGTTCCTGATCGGGGCCGAAGCCGGTGAGCAGGATGACCGGGATGTGCTGCGTCTGTTCCACGCGCCGCATGTAGCGCACGACCTCCAGTCCGCTGACGCCGGGCATGCGCACGTCGAGCAGGAGCAGGCCGACCTGGCCGCGCAGCACCTCCTTGAGCGCCTCGTCGCCGCTGGTGGCCCGGCCGAGCTGGTAGCCCAGCGGGGCCAGGGCGCTCTCCAGCGCGTACAGCGTGTCCTCGTGATCGTCGACGATGAGGATCCTGGTATCCGACGGCATGGCCCGACGCCCCTCCCTCGTGGAGGATCCAGAGTAAGTCCGGGACACTGACGCGCAGTACTCGTCAGCTGACATGCTGTGCACAGCGCAGCATGCCCCGCGCGGGGCGCCGTGTCACTCCCCCCGGGGCGGTCGCGCGCGGTCAGTCGCGGCTGGGCGCCGAGCCGTTGAGCGTTTCGTCCGCGATGCGCTCGTGGTGGCGGATGACTTCGGCGACGATGAAGTTCAGGAACTTCTCCGCGAAGGCCGGGTCGAGTTTGGCGTTCTCGGCGAGCGAGCGCAGCCGGGCGATCTGGCGGGCCTCACGGGCCGGGTCGGCGGGCGGCAGCTGGTGCCGGGCCTTGAGGTGGCCGACCTGCTGGGTGCACTTGAAGCGCTCGGCGAGCATGTGGACGACGGCCGCGTCGATGTTGTCGATGCTGTCGCGCAGGCGGGCGAGTTCCGTAACGACGGCGGGGTCGACGTCACCGGTGCCGGTGTTGCTGGTGGTCATGGCAGGTCAGCCTAAGGGGCGCACGCCCGGGGGCCGCGGGGCGTCTCACGACTCGGCGGGGCTCAGCCGCGGGCCCGTTCCCGGGAGCAGAGCTGCGGGTGGGAGCCGGGCGCCTGGAAGCCGTACGTGGAGACGATCAAGTCAGGCTGCCGAGCCGCTTCTCGAGTGCGTCGTCCTGGCCGCCCACCCGGAGCGAGGCGGCGACGGAGCGCTGGTCGCTGGTCACGGCCCGGATTCTGCCGGCGGCCCGGGGCGGCGACGACCGGTTTTCGCGGCGGCACGGCGGCCCTGTGGGCGGCACACTTTCGTACAGTGGAACCGGGTTCAGGGGCGTCTTGGGGGTGAGGCGTGGCGAACGACGGGCCGGTCGAGCACGGCTACCCGCATCTGGAGACGGTGCGGGCCGCCATCACGGCGCTGTACAAGCGCCTGTCGTACGACACGATCCAGACGTTCGCGACCAGTGTGCTCCCCGCCGACGTGGCGTTCTGCGACACCGACGACCTGTATATGGGCGCGCAGCGGGTGGCGCACGAGATGGTGCGGCACTACCGGCTGCCGGACGCCCGGCTGGTCGTGAGCTTCCGGGAGATGCGGCACGCGGCGAATGTCGAGCTGGCGGCCGGGCCGGAGTACTTCGTGGAGCTGAACGACCGGTTCCGTACGCATCGGCGGGACATCGGGGCGGCCCTGGCGCACGAGGTGATGCATGTGTACCTGCACCGCCTCGACCTGTCGTTTCCCGGGGTCCGGGACAACGAGATCCTCACGGACACGGCGACGACGTATCTGGGCGCGGGCTGGCTGCTGCTGGACGCGTACCGGGAGGACCGGGCGTCGTCCCAGAAGCTGGGGTATCTCACGCCGGAGGAGTTCGGGTACGTGCTGGCCAAGCGCGCGCTGCTCTTCGGGGAGGACCCGTCGGTGTGGTTCACCAGCCCGCAGGCGTACACGGCGTACGTGAAGGGGAGGGAGCTGGCCCGACGCGATGAGCAGCAGCCGCCGCTGACCGCGGCGGGGTGGGCCGGGCGACGGCGGTACGCGCACGACCGGCGGCATGCGCAGGCCGGGCCGCCGCAGCCGGGTGTGCGGTACTCGTTCACGCCGGACGGGGGCGGGCGGCTGCGGGTGTCGTTTCCCTGCCCGACCTGTCATCAGCGGATCAGGGTGCCGGTGCGGGGGCGTGTCCGGGCGCGGTGTGCGTTGTGCCGGAGCGTGTTGGAGTGCGACACGTAGGCGGGCGCTGGGGTACGCCCCGTACGTCTTCCTAGGCCCCGTACACGCTCCCCGGCTCCCCCGCCTCCGCCAGGAGTTTCCGCGCCGCCTCCCCCGCCTCCGCCGGGGCCCACCGTTCCCCCTTGTCCGCGGTCGGGCCCGGGCGCCAGCCCTCCATCACCGTGATCCGGCCGCCCTCCGCCTCGAAGACCCGGCCCGTGACCCCCGCGCTCGCGACCGAGCCGAGCCAGACGACCAGGGGGGAGACGTTCTCCGGGGCCATGGTGTCGAAGCCCGCGTCGGGCGCCGCCATCGTGTCGGCGAAGGTCCGCTCCGTCATACGGGTCCGGGCGGCGGGGGCGATCGCGTTGACCTGGACGCCGTAGCGGCGCAGCTCGGCCGCCGCGACCAGGGTCAGGGCGACGATCCCGGCCTTGGCGGCGCTGTAGTTGCCCTGTCCGACCGAGCCCAGCAGGCCCGCGCCACTGCTGGTGTTGACGATCCGCGCCTCGGGCCGGCGGCCCGCCTTGGCCTCGGACCGCCAGTGCGCGGCGGCGTGCCGCAGGGGGAGGAAGTGGCCCTTGAGGTGGACGCGGACGACGGCGTCGAAGTCGTCCTCGTCGAGGTTGACCAGCATCCGGTCGCGCAGGAAGCCCGCGTTGTTGACGAGCGTGTCGAGCCGGCCGTACGTGTCCAGGGCCGTCCGGACGAGGGAGGCGGCGCCCTCGGCCGTGGCGATGTCGCCGCCGTGCGCCACCGCCTCGCCGCCCCCCGCGCGGATCTCGTCGGCGACACGGGCGGCCGGGCTGCCGGGGCCGGGCAGCCCTTCGGCTCCGGGTGTGCCGTCGAGGCCGACGCCGAGGTCGTTGACGACGAGCCGGGCGCCCTCGGCGGCGAACGCGAGGGCGTGGGCGCGGCCGAGGCCCCGGCCCGCGCCGGTGACGACGACGACCCGGCCGTCGCAGATTCCGCTCATCCGAGCTCTCCCCTCATGTCACGTCTCCTTGTTGACGGTCGAGGCGTCCAGGAACGCGGGGCGCTCCCCGCCCCCGTGGACGAGCAGACTCGCCCCGCTGATGTAGGCGGCGGCGTCCGAGGCGAGGAAGACCGCGGCCCGGCCGACGTCGGACGGCTCGGCGAGACGGCCGAGCGGGACGGTGCGGGCGACGGCGTCGACGCCGTCCTGGTCGCCGTAGTGGAGGTGGGAAAGTTCGGTGCGGACCATGCCGACGACGAGGGTGTTGACCCGGATGTCGGGCGCCCACTCCACGGCCATCGAGCGGGCGAGGCTCTCCAGGCCCGCCTTGGCGGCGCCGTAGGCGGCGGTGCCCGGGGAGGGGCGGCCTCCGCTGACGCTGCCGATCATGACGATGGAGCCCCTGGCCCGCCGCAGGTGCTCGTAGGCGGCGAGGGACACGGTCAGCGGAGCCACGAGGTTGAGCTCCATCACGCGCGCGTGCCGGCCGGCGTCGGCGTGGGTGAGCGGGCGGTGGGGGCTGCCGCCCGCGTTGTTGACGAGGACGTCCAGCCGGGGCAGCTCGGCGCACAGGCGCCGGACGGCCTCGGCGTCCCGGACGTCGAGCGGCCTGAACTCCGTTCCGGGCACCGGGACGTCCGGCGGGCGGCGGGCGCAGACCACGACCTGGGCGCCGGCCCGTACGAAGGCGCGCGCGATGCCGGCACCGACGCCCCGGGTCCCGCCCGTGACGACGGCGACCTTCCCGTCCAGCTCCATTCGCTGCTACCTTCCACCTAACAAACGTTTGGTGGAAAGGTAGCTGATGCGGCCATGGGTGTCTCCACCTCGTGCGGGGAAAAGGGCATAGCCGTCGTCACGGTCGACTTCCCGCCGGTGAACGCCCTGCCGGTGGCCGGCTGGTTCGCCCTGGCCGACGCGGTGCGCGCGGCCGGGCGCGACCCGGAGGTGCGGTGCGTGCTGCTGACGGCCGAGGGGCGGGGGTTCAACGCGGGCGTGGACATCAAGGAGTTGCAGGCGGACGACCGGGAGCACCGTGCGCTGCTCGGCGTGAACAGCGGCTGTGCGGAGGCCTTCGCGGCGGTGTACGAGTGCGAGGTGCCGGTCGTGGCGGCCGTGCAGGGCTTCTGTCTGGGCGGCGGCATCGGCCTCGTGGGGAACGCGGACGCGATCGTGGCGAGCGAGGACGCCCGCTTCGGCCTGCCGGAGCTGGACCGAGGCGCCCTGGGGGCGGCCACGCACCTGGCCCGGCTGGTCCCCCAGCACCTGATGCGGGCGCTGTACTACACGGCGCGCACGGCGAGCGCGGCGGAACTGCACGCGCACGGCTCGGTGTGGCGGGTGGTCCCGCGCGGCGAACTGCGCGCCGCCGCCCTGGAACTGGCCCGGGAGATCGCCGCGAAGGACGGGCGGCTGCTGCGCCTGGCCAAGGCCGCGCTGAATGGCATCGACCCGGTCGACGTGCGCCGCAGCTACCGCTTTGAGCAGGGCTTCACCTTCGAGGCGGGGCTCAGCGGCGTGGGCGACCGGGTGCGGGCCGGCTTCGGGAAGGAGGGCGCGTAGGTGAGTGACAAGACGATGACGGCCGACGAGGCCGTGTCCCGCCTGTCCAGCGGCATGACTCTCGGCATCGGCGGCTGGGGCTCGCGCCGCAAGCCGATGGCCCTGGTGAGAGCAGTGCTCCGGTCCCGGATCACCGATCTCACGATCGTCTCGTACGGCGGCCCGGACGTCGGCATGCTGGCCGCCGCCGGGCGGATCCGGAAGCTGGTCACGGCCTTCGTCACCCTGGACTCGATCCCTCTTGAGCCGCACTACCGCGCGGCCCGCGAGCGCGGCGCCTTCGCGCTGACGGAGATCGACGAGGCGATGTTCCTGTGGGGCCTGCGCGCGGCGGCGAACCGGCTGCCGTTCCTGCCCGTGCGGGCCGGCCTCGGCTCGGACGTGATGCGGGTCAACCCCGGTCTGCGGACGGTCACTTCGCCGTACGAGGACGGGGAGACGTTCGTGGCGATGCCCGCCCTGCGCCTCGACGCGGCCCTGGTGCACGTGAACCGCGCCGACCGGCTGGGCAACGGGCAGTACCTTGGCCCGGACCCGTACTTCGACGACCTGTTCTGCGAGGCGGCGGACACGGCATACGTCAGCTGCGAACGGATCGTCGGCACGGCCGAGCTGACGAAGGCGGCACCGCCGCAGACCCTGCTGGTCAAGCGGCACACGGTGACGGGCGTCGTGGAGGCGCCGAACGGGGCGCACTTCACGTCCTGCGCGCCGGACTACGGCCGGGACGAGTCGTTCCAGAAGACGTACGCGACGACACCCTGGCCGGAGTTCAGGGCCCGCTTCCTCGCCGGGGACGAGCAGGCGTACCAGTCGGCCGTCGGGGAGGGGCCATGACGGGCGTCAGCCGCGCCGAATACTGCGTGATCGCGTGCGCCGAGGCCTGGCGGGGCGCCGGTGAGGTGCTCGCGAGTCCCATGGGGCTGGTCCCCTCCGTCGGTGCCCGGCTCGCCCGGCTCACCTTCGCGCCGGACCTGCTGCTGACCGACGGCGAGGCGCTGCTGGTCCGCCCGGACGGGACGACGGAGGGCTGGCTGCCGTACCGGCAGCATCTGGCCCTGGTCACGGGCGGCCGGCGGCACGTGATGATGGGCGCGAGCCAGATCGACCGGTTCGGCAACCAGAACATCTCGTGCATCGGCGACTGGGAGCGGCCGCGGCGGCAGCTGCTCGGGGTGCGCGGCGCACCGGTCAACACCCTCAACCATCCGACCAGTTACTGGATCCCGCGGCACTCCCGGCGGGTCTTCGTCGACCGGGTCGACATGGTCTGCGGAGTCGGGTACGACCACGCGGCCGGGGCGCCTCACCACCGCATCCCGCGGGTCGTCTCCGACCTGGGTGTCTTCGACTTCGCCACCCCGGACCGCTCGATGCGGCTGGCCTCGCTGCACCCGGGAGTCACGGTGGAGCAGGTCAGTCAGGCGACGGGCTTCGAGCTGGCCGTCCCCGACGAGGTGCCGCCGACCCGCGAGCCGACCGCCGAGGAGCTCCGGCTGATCCGCGAGGTCGTCGACCCGGCCGGCACGCGGACCAGGGAGGTCGCCGCGTGATGGAGACGGCGCTGACCCGGCTGACCGGGGTCCGCCACCCCCTCGTGCAGACGGGGATGGGCTGGGTGGCGGGGCCGCGTCTGGTCTCCGCCACGGCGAACGCGGGTGCTCTGGGCATCCTGGCCTCCGCGACGATGACGCTCGACCACTTGCGCGCGGCAGTCCGGGAGGTCCGGGCGCGTACCGACGCGCCGTTCGGGGTGAACCTTCGCGCGGATGCGGCGGACGCCGGCGACCGGGTGCGGATCCTGATCGAGGAGGGCGTCCGGGTCGCCTCCTTCGCCCTGGCCCCCTCCCGGGAGCTGATCGGCGAGCTCAAGGAGGCCGGTGTGGTCGTCATGCCGACCGTGGGGGCGCGGCGGCACGCCGAGAAGGTCGCGGCGTGGGGCGCGGACGCGGTCCTCGTCCAGGGCACGGAGGGCGGCGGGCACACCGGCGAGGTGGCCACGACGGTGCTGCTGCCGCAGGTCGTCGACGCCGTGGACATACCGGTCGTGGCGGCGGGCGGGTTCTTCGACGGGCGGGGACTGGTCGCGGCGCTGGCCTACGGGGCGGCGGGCGTCGCCATGGGGACGCGGTTCCTGCTCACCTCGGACTCGACGGTGCCGGAGGCGGTGAAGGCCCGGTATCTGGCGGCGACGGTGCGGGACGTGACGGTCACCCGGGCGGTGGACGGGCTTCCGCACCGCATGCTGCGGACGGAGCTGGTCGAGGCGCTGGAGCGGTCCGGCCGGGTGAGGGGTGCCCTCCAGGCGGTCCGCAGGGCGGCAGGCTACCGGAAGCTGTCCGGCACGAGTTGGCGCCGGATGCTCCAGGACGGTCTCGCCCTCCAGCACGGCAAGGACCTGACCTGGAGCCAGGTCCTGCTCGCCGCGAACACGCCGATGCTGCTCAAGGCGTCCATGGTGGACGGCCGTACGGATCTGGGGGTGATGGCGTCCGGGCAGGTCGCCGGGGTGATCGACGACCTGCCGTCGTGCGCGGAGCTGGTGGAGCGGATCATGAAGGAGGCCGAGGACACCCGGCGGCGTCTCACAGCCTCTCGATGATCGTCACATTGGCCTGTCCGCCGCCCTCGCACATGGTCTGCAGGCCGAGCCGGCCGCCGGTGCGCTCCAGTTCGTGCAGCAGGGTCGTCATCAGCTTCACGCCGGTGGCCCCGAGCGGATGACCCAGAGCGATGGCGCCGCCGTTGACGTTGACCTTCTCCGGGTCCGCGCCGGTCTCCTTCAGCCAGGCCAGGACGACCGGTGCGAAGGCCTCGTTGATCTCGACGAGGTCGATGTCGCCGATGGTCATGCCGGTCTTCTTCAGGGCGTGGGTGGTGGCCGGGATCGGGGCGGTGAGCATCCGGATCGGGTCCTCGCCGCGCACCGAGAGGTGGTGCACGCGCGCGCGGGGGGTGAGCCCGTGGTCGCGCACGGCCCGCTCGGAGGCCAGCAGCATCGCCGCCGCCCCGTCGGAGACCTGCGAGGAGCAGGCGGCGGTGATGGTGCCGCCGTCGATGACCGGCTTGAGACCGGCCATCTTCTCCAGGAAGGTGTCCCGGCGCGGGCCCTCGTCGGCGGTGACGTCCCCGTACGGCACGGTCTCGCGGTCGAAGCGGCCCTCGTCGATCGCCCGCACAGCCCGCTGGTGGGACCGCAGGGCGAACTCCTCCTGGTCGCGCCTGCTGATCCCCCACTTCGCGGCGATCATCTCGGCGCCCGCGAACTGGTTGACGGGCTTGTCCCCGTACCGCGCCCGCCAGCCCGCACTGCCCGCGAACGGGCCCTCGGTCAGCCCCAGCGGCTCGGCGGCCTGCCGGGTGGCGAAGGCGATGGGGATCATCGACATGTTCTGCACACCGCCGGCGACCACCAGGTCCTGGGTGCCGGACAGCACGGCTTGCGCCGCGAAGTGCACGGCCTGCTGCGAGGAACCGCACTGCCGGTCGACGGTCACGCCCGGCACCTCCTCGGGCAGCCCGGCCGCCAGCCAGCAGGTCCGCGCGATGTCCCCGGCCTGCGGCCCCACGGCGTCCAGACAGCCGAGGACGACGTCCTCCACGGCGGCCGGATCCACGCCCGAGCGGTTCATCAGCTCCTGCAGCACATGCGCGCCGAGGTCGGCCGGATGGACCGCGCTCAGCCCTCCTCCGCGCCGCCCGACGGGCGTGCGGACCGCCTCGACGATGTAGGCCTCGGCCATGGCAACTCCCTCACAGATCAGGGCTCTTCGCGTACGGCGATCCCGTCCAGCACCATCGACAGGTACTGCCGGGCGATCTCCTCCGGGCTGTGCTGGCCGCCCGGCCGGTACCAGGACGCGGCCACCCACACCGTGTCGCGCACGAACCGGTAGGTGAGCCGGACGTCGAGGTCGACCCGGAAGGCCCGCTCGGCGACGCCGCGCTCCAGCGTGGACAGCCACGCCTTCTCGAATCTGCGCTGCGACTCGGCGAGGAACGCGAACCGCTCCTGCGCCACGAGCTGCTTGCTCTCCTTCTGGTAGATCGCGACGGCCGCGCGATGCCGGTCGATCTCCCGGAACGACTCGGTGACCAGGGCCTCAAGCGTCTCGCGGGGCCCGAGCCCGGCACCCAGGACGGCGTCGTAGCCGTCCCAGAGCTCGTCGAGGAAGGTACGCAGGATCTCCTCCAGCATCGACTCCTTGGAGTCGAAGTGGTAGTAGAGGCTGCCCGCGAGCATTCCCGCGTGGTCCGCGATCTTGCGGACGGTGGTGGCGTTGTAGCCCTGCTCGGCGAAGACCTCGGCGGCGGTGCCGAGGAGTTCGCTGCGGCGGTCCGGGGCGGGGGGCGCGGCTGTCACGGCTGTCGCCTGGGACTTCTTCTTGGTCGGCACGCTGTCCATTGTCCTAGGGGTGCTGGTTGCTGACGGAGACGACCTCGCCCGTCATGTACGAGGAGTAGTCCGACGCCAGGAACACGATCACGTTGGCCACCTCCCAGGGCTCGGCGCAGCGCCCGAAGGCCTCGCGGGCCGTCAGTTCCTCCAGCAGGCCGGGGGGCGTCACCTTCGCGAGGTGGGGATGCATGGCGAGGCTCGGCGACACCGCGTTGATCCGCACCCCGTACGCGGCGGCCTCGACGGCGGCGCACCGGGTCAGGGCCATCACGCCCGCTTTCGCGGCCGCGTAGTGCGCCTGTCCGGCCTGGGCGCGCCAGCCGACGACGGAGGCGTTGTTGACGATCACGCCGCCGGTGTCCCGCATCCGGCGCAGGGCGGCCCGGGTGCACCTGAAGGTGCCGTTCAAGGTCACGTCGAGGACCTTCGCCCACTGCTCGTCGGTCATGTCGACGAGCGGCGCGGTCCCGCCGAGGCCCGCGTTGTTGACGACCACGTCGAGCCGGCCGTGCTCCCGGACGGCGGTCTCGAACAGCGCCCGTACCTGCGATTCGTCGGTGACATCGCACACGGCCGACGCCACGGCGCCCTCGAACTCCCGGGACAGCCGCCCCTCATGCTCCTTCAGCCGCCGCGGGTGGGCGTCGCTGATCAGCACGCGGGCGCCTTCCTCCAGGAAACGGCGTGCGGTCGCCCCGCCGATCCCGGCGCCCGCCGCCGCGGTGATGACGGCCGTGCGCCCGTCGAGCAGCCCGTGTCCGGGAACCCTGGCCGGCGCCTCGACGTTTGTCATGGCAGCACGCTAACCTACCAAACACTTGTTAGGGAAGCCCACCGGTGAGGGAAGGAGGGCGCCGGTCGTGGACCTCACCCACTCCCCCGCCGACGAGGCGTTCCGCGCCGAGGCCCGCGCCTGGCTGCACGCTCACGTGCCGTCCGAGCCGCTGCCCTCCCTGGAGACCGAGGACGGCTTCGCCGCTCACCGCGCCTGGGAGGCGGAGCTGGCCGCGGACGGCTGGTCCGTGGTGAACTGGCCGAGGGAGTACGGCGGCCGGGACGCCACGCTGGTCCAGTGGCTGCTGTTCGAGGAGGAGTACTACGCGGCGGGCGCGCCCGGGAGAGTCGGCCAGAACGGCATCCATCTGCTCGCCCCGACGCTCTTCGAGCACGGCACGCGGGAGCAGCGAGCCCGGGTGCTGCCCGCCATGGCCACCGGTGAGGTGATCTGGGCCCAGGCCTGGTCGGAGCCGGAGGCGGGCTCGGACCTGGCGTCCCTGCGCTCGAAGGCCGTGCGCACCGACGGCGGCTGGCTGCTGACGGGACAGAAGACCTGGTCGTCCCGGGCCGCCTTCGCCGACCGCGCCTTCGGCCTGTTCCGCAGCGACCCGGACGCGCCGAAACCCCACCAGGGCCTGACGTACCTGATGTTCGGCCTGCGCTCGCCCGGCGTGACCGTCCGGCCCATCGCCCGCCTCGACGGGAAGCCGGCCTTCGCGGAGCTGTTCCTGGACGAGGTGTTCGTGCCCGACGAGGACGTGATCGGCGAGCCCGGCCAGGGCTGGCGGATCGCGATGTCGACGGCGGGCAACGAGCGGGGTCTGATGCTGCGCTCCCCCGGCCGCTTCCTCGCCGCCGCCGACCGGCTCCACCGCCTCTGGCGGGAACAGGGCAGCCCGGAGAGCACCCGGGACCGCGTGGCCGACGCCCTGATCGGCGCCCGCGCCTACCAGCTCTTCGCCTACGCCGCCGCCTCCCGCTTCCTGGACGGCGCGTCGATCGGCCCCGAGTCCAGCCTGAACAAGGTCTTCTGGTCGGAGTACGACATCGCGCTGCACGAGACGGCCCTCGACCTCCTGGGCGAGGAGGGCGAGCTCGCCGACACGGACTGGGCCGAGCGCTACGTCTTCTCCCTGGCCGGTCCCGTCTACGCGGGGACGAACGAGATCCAGCGCGACATCATCGCCGAGCGCCTGCTCGGACTGCCGAAGGGACGCCGCTGATGCGTTTCCTCCTCGACGCGGAGCAGCGCGCCTTCGCCGCCTCGCTGGACGCCCTGCTGACGGCGGCGGACACACCGGCGGTGGTGCGGGACTGGAGCCGGGGCGACCATGCGAGCGGGCGGGCGCTGTGGTCCCGTGTCGCGGAGGCCGGTGTGTTCGCGCTGGCGGTTCCGGAGACCTGCGAAGGCGGCCTGGGACCGCGACCGGCAGAACTGGCCCTCGCCTTCGTCGAGCTGGGCCGCCACGCGGTACCGGGCCCGCTGGTCGAGACGGTCACGGCGGCGGTGCTCCTCAGCGGTGCGGACCCGGGCACAGCCGAGCGGCTGCTGCCGGCGCTGGCGTCGGGCGGGACGATCGCGACGGTGGAGGTCGAGAAGGCAGGGACCGAGAAGGCAGGGACCGGGAAGGCGGGGACCGAGAGGTCGTACGCCCTCGACGGCGACGCCGCCGGGCTCCGCCTCTCCTGCTCCTCCGACGGCATCCGCCTCTCCCCCGGCCACGGCCCCGTCCGCCCCTCCCTCGACCCGGCCCGCCGCCTCACGCCCCTCACCCCCGGCGGCGAACTCCTCCTGCCCGGGTCCCTCACGGACCAGGCCCTCGCCTGGGCCCGTCTCGCCACGGCCGCCCAGGCGCTGGGTGTGGGCCTGGCGCTCCTCGACCGGACCGTCGCCCACGTGAAGCGGCGCTGCCAGTTCGGGGTGCCCGTCGGGTCGTTCCAGGCGGTCAAGCACCGGCTGGCCGACGCGAAGATCGCCCTGGAGTTCGCGCGCCCGCTGGTGTTCGGAGCCGCCCTGACCATGCGGCCGGCCGAGGTCGCCGCCGCCAAGGCCGCCGCGTGCGAGGCGGCGTACAGCACCGCCCGCACGGCGCTGCACCTGCACGGCGCGATCGGCTACACGGCGGAGTACGGCCTGTCGCTGTGGCTGACCAAGGCCCGGGCCCTGCGCACCGCGTGGGGCGATCCCCACGCGTGCCGGGCCCTGGTCGTCAGTGCGGCTGGTGATCGCCGCTGGTGATCTGCCGGTACTCCTCCACCGTCGGCTTCTCGATCCGCGCGTCCGGCCCGAACATCGCCTTCGCGAGCCGGGCACGCAGCCGCTCGGACCGCCTGACCTTGCGGCGGACGCCCCCCGCGTCGACCAGGGGCCCCATCTCGTAGGGCGGATGCTGCTCATGCTGGGTGAGGGTGAACAGCTCCGCCTGCGAGAGGGGCGCGTGCACCTCGATGTACTCGCCGTTCGGCAGCCGTTTGATGGTGCCGGTCTCCCTGCCGTGCAGCACCTTGGCGCGGTCGCGGCGCTGCAGGCCCATGCAGATCTTCTTCGTGACGAGGAAGGCGGCGACCGGCAGCACGAACACACCGATCCGCACGAACCAGGTGATCACGTTGATGGACAGATGCAGATGCGTGGCCACGATGTCGTTGCCGCCGCCGATCAGCAGCACCGCGTACAGGGTCAGCCAGGCCACGCCCAGGCCGGTGCGCACGGGCGCGTTGCGCGGCCGGTCCAGGATGTGGTGCTCGCGTCTGTCGCCGGTGATCCACGCCTCGATGAAGGGATAGAGGCCGAGGGCGAGCAGGATCAGCGGGAAGAGCGAGAAGGGGATGAAGACGCCGAGGACGAGCGTGTGGCCCCAGAGGTTGATCTCCCATCCCGGCATCACCCGGATCAGCCCCTCCGAGAACCCGAGGTACCAGTCGGGCTGGGCGCCGGTGGTGACGAGGTCGGGGCGGTAGGGGCCGAAGGCCCACACGGGGTTGATCTGGGCGATGCCGCCCATGACCGCCAGGACACCGAAGACGAGGAAGAAGAAGCCGCCCGCCTTGGCCATGTAGACCGGCAGGAAGGGCATCCCGACGACCGACCGCTCCTTGCGCCCGGGGCCCGGGAACTGGGTGTGCTTGTGGTAGAAGACCAGGATCAGATGGGCGGTCACCAGGCCCAGCATGATCCCGGGCAGCAGCAGGATGTGGACGGGGTACAGCCGCGGGATGATGTCCTCGCCCGGGAACTCCCCGCCGAAGAGGAAGAACGACAGGTACGTCCCGACGATCGGGACCGACAGGATCGCGCCCTGCGCGAAGCGGATGCCGGTGCCGGACAGCAGGTCGTCGGGGAGGGAGTAGCCGGTCAGGCCGGTGATGATGCCGAGCATCAGCAGGGTCCAGCCGAAGACCCAGTTGAGCTCGCGGGGCTTGCGGAAGGCGCCGGTGAAGAACACCCGCATCATGTGCACCAGCATGCCCGTGATGAACACCAGCGCGGCCCAGTGGTGGATCTGCCGGATCAGCAGCCCGCCGCGCACGTCGAAGCTGATGTCCAGCGTGGACTCGAACGCCCTGGACATGAGCACGCCGTTGAGCTGCGTGTAGGACCCCTGGTAGGCGACCTCCTGCATGCTCGGCTCGAAGAACAGGGTGAGGTAGACGCCGGTGAGGATCAGGACGACGAAGCTGTAGAGGGTGACCTCGCCCAGCATGAAGGACCAGTGGTCCGGGAAGACCTTGCGCATGTTGGCCCTGGCCAGCGCGTAGAGCCCGAGCCGCCCGTCCGCCCAGTCGGCGAGCTTCTCGCCCTTGCCGGCCGGAGGGCCCCGGCGAGCGGAAGCCGTCCCGTACACCCGTCGTGCGCCGTCGTCGCCCATACGTCGTCGCCTCCCCGTCGCATCCTTTCCAGCGTGGCACGGCGGCGCGGCCACGCAAATGGGGCGTCTGGGCGGTTGGGCCAAGGGGCGGGGCGATTGGGCCAGGGGAGCGAGCGGGCGGCTCAGCGGCTGCCGGGACCCCGCACGATCCCCTGGGCCCTGGCGGCCGCGAGCCACTGCGGGAACTCGGCCACCAGCCGGTCGTACAGCTCGGCGTCCGAGATCCGCCGTGGGTCCTCGCCCGCGTGGAAGAACCCGGCGTTGTCGACGACCCGCTTGCCCGGTACGGGCAGCTCGTCGAGCCTGCGCAGGAAGTCGAACTGCTTGCTGCCCGGGTCGCCGAAGCCGATGAACTGCCAGAACAGCGGCAGCCTCGCCGCCTTGCACAGGTACCGCTCCGCGGCGAGCTTGTTGATGGGCCCGCCGTCGGTCTGGAAGACCACGAGGGCCGGCTCGGTCGCCCCGCTGTCGACGTAGTGGTCGATGACGGCGTCCATCGCCAGGTGATAGCTGGTCTTGCCCATGTGGCCGAGCCCGGCGACGATCCGGTCGATCCGCCCCTGGTGGCCGGCCAGAGCGATCTCGGTCTCGGCGTCGACGTCGGTGGAGAAGAACACCACCGGCACGGTGCCGTCGTCATCGAGGTGCGCCGACAGCCCGAGCACCCGGTCGGCCAGCGCCTGCACGCTGCCGTCCTTGTAGTAGGGCTTCATCGAGCCGGAGTAGTCGACCACGAGGTAGACCGCGGCCCGCAGTCCGTCGAGGCCGTGCTTACGGAGCGACACCCCGGCGCTCTTGTAGAGGTTCACCAGCGCGGGGGCGGTCTCCTCCACCTTGCTGAGACTGATCGCGGCCATCCGGGCTCCCCCCTCGGTCACCGGCTGTCGATCACCGGGACGGGTCCCGAGAGTACGGCACCCGGGCCCGTGTGCTCTGCGATGATGTCCTACTCGTGAAATGCATGAGGGGGACGCGTGAAACCGGGACAGGCTGAGGCCCCTGGAGCGGGCAGACGGCTGGCTTTGGTCGTCGGAGTGGGGCGGACCCCCGCGCTGGAGCGGGACGAGCATCTGGCCCGGCGTTTCCCCGCCCTGGAGAGCGCCGTCGAGGACGTCGAACTGGTGAGCCGTGCGCTGCGCCAGTCGCACTACGAGGTACGGCCGCTGCTCGACCCAGGCGGCTTCCAACTGCTCGGCGCCCTCCAGGAGTTCTTCGACGAGTGCTCCCCCGGCGACACGGCGTTCCTCTACGTGTCCTGTCACGGTACGACCGTGGGCAAGCGGGACCATCTCCTGCCCGCCGACGTACAGCCGGGCCGTATGGACCCGGCCGGTGGCCGGGCGCTCCTCGACCGCACGCTCATAGCCGCCGACCCCGAGGGACTGCTCGACGGGCTGCCCGCCGGCGTGACGACAGTCGTCTGCCTGGACATCTGCCGCACAGAGGAGCCCACGCCGCTGGCCGAGCAGAGCAGGAAGACCGTGCTCTCGGCCGCCGAGGACGTGTACTGGCTGTACAGCTGCAGCCGGGGCGAACGCTCCTACGCCGACCCCCAGGACGGCAGTTGGTTCGGCCGGGCGCTCGCCAAGGCGCTGGCTCCGACGACCCAGCCGACCACCTTCGCCGACCTCGTCCGCTACACCCGCACGGCGGTGCGCCGGAACGCCTCCGACGCGGGCGTCATGCCGCCCGCCGTCGACCGGTACGTCCCGCACGGCCTGGACGCGGACGGCCCCGGCCCCGTGCTGTGCGAGGGCGCACAAGAGGCGTACCGGTGGACGACGATGATCGAGCAGTCGTCCCTGTGGGAGTACACGTCGGGCACCGCCGTACACGAGCGGGTCAAGAAGCGGCTCGGCGAGCTGGTCGAGCACATCGTGGACTCCCTCTCCACCGAAGGCGCGCACCGGGACGACCCGTGGACCGACCCCACCTATCCGGTCCGGGTGGTCGACCGGACGGAGACCCTGGTCAAGCGGGCCCGTCTGGAAGGCCGCGACCTGCTCTCGCCCGCCGAGACGGCGGCGCTTCTCGCCGCGCCCGTCGTGCAGGAGGGCGTCGTCGCGATCGCGCTGGAGGAACTGCGCAGGACGATGCCCGAGGGCATGGACGTCAAGAGCGCCGCGGACGACGCCCTCGAAGGCCACGGCCGCCTGGTCCGGGACGCCGCCCACGATGTGGCCCGCGCGCACTCCCAGGTCCGGCGCACCGTCGCGACCCTGCGCCGCCGCGGCCTCAAGGAGCAGACGGCGGCCGCGGACCACTGGCTGCGGCACCGCTTCATCACCGACTGGGACCTGCTCTGGGAACGCACGGGCGACTACGCGGCCGTGGACTCGATCCTCGACCTGCTGGTGAGCGCGATCCTGGACGCGGCTGCCGACCCCACGGGAACACCGGTCAGAGAGGCGACCAGGCTCACCATCGACGGCCAGGTGCGCCAGGTCCTCGGCCATCTGACGGTCCATCCGAGCACCAGCCCGCGCATCAACGACGCGCGGGGCGGTGACGACTGGAGCACCTACCCGCCGGTGCCCGGGAACCAGTGGCGCGCCTCGGACCTCGCCCGTCTGCTGTGGACGGCCGGCCTCCAGGCCGCCGATCCGCGCCGGATGTCGAGTGTCCTCGTCGACCACCTCGGCGCCCACGAGCCCCTGGACCCGGACGACGTGGTGGCCGCCCTGTCCGCCGACTTCGGCTACGACGTGACGCTCCTGGGCGAACAGGACGACGGCCCCTACGAACTCACCGTCCGGTTCGCCTGCCCCCATCCGGCACTGCACGTGGCCGTCGAGGAGCTCGCCGCGCGGACGAACGCGACCGTGAGCCTGCTGCACCAGGAGTGCCAGAAAGCCCGGACGACCCCGCCGGCCCTGCTGCGCGGATTCCCCGAGCGCGTCACCACCGACCAGCTCGTCCCCGTGGCCGAGCGGTACAAACAGCCGCTGGAACGCTTCCGGCTGGCCGAGGACGAGATCCGTCCCCTGCTGATGGGCACCCAGCTCTACGGCGATCCCATGCTGGCGGTGCGCGAGCTGTACCAGAACGCCCTGGACGCCTGCCGCTACCGCGACATGCGCCGGCAGTACGGCGCGGCGCAGGGGCGGCCCGGGCCCGACTGGCAGCCGAGGATCACGTTCACGCAGGGCTGGGACGCCGACGGCAGGCCGTACATCGAGTGCACCGACAACGGTTCCGGCATGAACCGCGCCAAGCTGACCTCGATGTTCGCCCGTGCCGGCAAGCGGTACGAGCAGGACCCGGAGTTCGTCCAGGAGCGCCGCAACTGGCGCCGCGCCGAACTCGGCGAGATGCCTCTCAACTCCCGTTTCGGCATCGGCGTGTTCAGCTACTTCATGCTGGCCGAGGAAGTCGTCGTCTGGACGAGCCCGGTGGACCACTACGGCCGCGCGCTCCAACTGGAGCCGCTGCGCGCCGACATCCAGTCGGGTTCGGGGTTGCTGCGGATCGGCGAGGATCCGCATGTGGCGCTGGACGGCGGGACGCGGGTGCGGCTCTATCTCGGCGAGGACTCCACCGTCCCGCCGTCGTTGGTGGACACGCTGGAGTCCTTCCTGTGGGTGGCGGACTTCGAGGTGGAGGCACGGGAGCTCACCAAGGACGACACCCGGACGGTCGTACGGCACCGGCGCTGGGAGGCCGGAGTCCTCACGCCTCCCACCCCCAAGCCCTGGTACGGCGACGCCGTCCAGGGCGCCCGCGACATCTGGCTGGTGCAGGGGCAAGGCGGGTGGCTGCTGGACGGAGTGGTCATCAAGGACGCGCCGGAGTCGTACGGCCACATCGTCAATCTGCGGGAGCGGCACCGGCCGGAGCCCAGTGTGGACCGCAACAGCCTGATCTCGTACGACGAGGAGGCGGTGACGTCCGAGCTGCTGGAGGCCGCGCCGAGGGCCGCCGGGCGGTGGCGGGAGGTCAACCTGTCGTGGCTGTGGGAATTCACCGAGAAGTCGCCCCGGCTGGCTCTCGTGGTGCTCGGCTCGCTGCGGGGCGACACCATGGCCGTCATCTTCCCCCAGGCCGGACCTCGCCGGGCCTTGCCTCGCACGGTGCCTCTGGCGATCGCGGGTTGCCTCCCGATGGACGAGAGTGCCGGGAACCGAGGCCCCTGGCGCAGGCTGCTCGGCGAGTACCAGGGCACCCTCGCCCAGTGGTGGCAGAAGACACGGCTGGCCCTTCAACAGGAGGGCAAGCCCTTCCGGCCGCCCGGATATCCGGCACCGGCCGGCATGGACGCGTTTCTCTTCCTGAAGGACACCGCCCCGCGCGGATGGGTCACGGTTCTGCGCGCGGCACACCTGACACACACGCCGCTGTCAGAGCCCCTCAAGGCCCTCCGCCGCTACGCGATCATGGGGCTGGAGGTTCCGGCCACGACGGATCTCCGCGGACTTCGGACGGTGCGGCCGACGACGGAGCTGGTCGAGCTGTCCGACATGTTCAGGTCGACACTGGGCGTCGGGGCCTGGAACGATCCAGCACCGTACGCTCCGCTGCTGCTGCTCGCCGCGCGGCACCGCATGCGCCTCGCGGACGCGGTCGCGCTCCTGGAACAACTCCGGGCCTGGCAGCCCGAGCTGCCGCCCCCGCCGGAACTGGACGCCGACCTGGCCGCCGAGGTCCCTTCCCGCGGGGACGCGGCACTGCTGGTGAGCAAGGAACTGGACGAGGAGCTGCACCTGTGGCCCGGTGAGCTGGGCGTCATCGATCTCCTCGTCCGCGCGGACCCGGGTGTCCCCCTCAGCAACCTGGTGGCCCGTGTCCGGCGTTTTGCACCGCTCGGCTTCTCCCTGCGGGACGACCCCTCGTCGGCGGCCGAAGAGCACGGTCCGCTCTCGGAGCTGGAACGCTCTCTGTTCGCCCGGTCGGTCGGCATCCCGCGAAGGGAGTCCGTATGGCGTGGCGACGATCTCGGGATCGCCGACCTGCTCTTGTTGGCCACCGAACTGCAGACCTCGCCAGTCGACGTGGCCTCACGCGTGAACGCCCTCACGCCGGTGACCGGGATACGCGCCGACCAGCCGCCCGTCGAGGTGGCCGACTGGATTCCCTCAGCACTCGCCACCGAGGTGATCAACACGATCCGTCGCCGTGGCGTCGGTATCACTCCGTGGATGTTCATCAGGGTCGTCATGCGCAGGACCGCTCGCCCCACCGGCCTGGCGGCTCGGCAGGACCTTGTCCTGGACGAGATCGACAGCGTCCTGCGGCGCCTGAGTGCAGCAGGTCTTCTCGCACCGGGCTTCGAGAACGTCATCGACGAAACCGTCCGGCAACTGGGGCAATGGGACCATCCGCTGACGCGTGGACACTCGGTCGGGGTGGCCGGCAGGGACCTGGACGAGCACGGCGTGAGACCTCCCGACCTGGTCCAGCTCAGCGCCACCGAGCGACGTACCATCGGCGATCTCGTGGAGCGGCTGACCGGTCAGGAGCAGATCCTGCCGATCGCGGTCACCCGGCCCGCCCCCGAGGTGCTGGACCTGCAAGCGACGCCCCAGGACGTCAACGCGATCCTGCTGCACCCGTCGAAAGGTTTCATGCCGGACCTCCGGCTCCGGCGACTGCTGCACCACGCGTACAGCACGCGCCGCACCCTCGCCGCCTCCATCGAGCACCTCACCCGGTTCGTCCCGCTCGGCGGCCCACCGCCCCCCTGCACCCCCGACACCCCCGGGTTCGCGGCCGTACGGGACCGCACACCGGACCTGTTCGACCTCGCCGCCTTCAGCGCGGGTCTCCTCGGCGCTGACGACGAGTCCTGCGCCCTCGGCCCCCTCGAACTCGCCCGCACCGCAGGCCGCTTCGACTGGACCCTCGCCAAGACGTACGACCGCTACGCCCCCTTCGCCTGCCTCGGCCTGGACGTCACCGTGGCCAGGCCCGAGGGCTCGGTGGCCGACCGTGTCCCCGACTGGCAGGACCTGATCATCCTGACCGAGCAGCTCACCGGCCGGGCCCCGGCCCTGGCCGGCACCGTCTCCCAGGACCACATCACGCTCTGCGCGGAGGAGACGGACCTGTCCGGGCCCGAGGTGCGCGAGCGGCTGGCCCGGTACGCGGACCTCTTCTCCCTCGAACTCCCCGCCGAAGCCCCTCACCTGGAAGGCACCGCCGAGTGACGCCCCCGATCGAGTACGACCCCGACGCCGTCCACACACCCGTCCTCACCTTCCGGTGGATCGTCCGCAGGAACGGCGACGACGCCCAGTACGAAGCCTCCGGGACCTGTCCGGTCTGCACCTGCCCGATGACGAGGACGTGGCCCTTCGGGCAGCCCCCGGTCGCCAAGGGCGGCTTCTTCGGCCGGCGCGAGGAGCCGGGGCCCGAGCCGTTCCACACCCTGTGCCAGTGCCGCACACTGCACATGAACCGCCCCGCGAGCGAGCCGCGGGGCTGCGGCGCCCTGCTGACCATCGCGGCGCCGCCCTCGCCCGGGCAGCCCGGAGCGACGCCATGACCTTCACGCCCACGCCGCAGCAGCTCCGCGGCGCGGACCGCCGCTGTCGCGAGATGGCCTCCCCGGATCGGCAGTTGCAGGCGGCGCTGCATCAGGCCGAGGGGTACCGCAATTTCCTCGTCTCGCTCACCGGCCTGCTCGCGGCGGTGTTCGTGCTGAAGGGCCAGGAGGATCTGAGCAAGCTGGCGGACACGCCGCGCTGGTGGGTGACCGGTCTGCTGATCGCCGGGTTCCTCGCCCTGATCGCCGCTTCCTGGCTGGGCGTTCTGGCCGTGCACGGACGGCCCGGTGAGGAGATCCTGCTGGAGGCGGGCAGGCTGCTGCGGTACGAGAAGAAGCGGACGAAGACCGTCTGGCTGCTGGTGGAGTGCGCGCGCTGGCTCGCCCTGGCCGGTGTCCTGTGCGTCGCCGCCGCGGTGATCGTCACGTGGGTCGCGCCCGGCGAAAGTAGCGGGGAAAGGCGACAGCGCCTGCCCGTTCGTCCGGTCGGGGACTGTGGGGCAGGCGCCGTCAGTGTTCCGCACGCCTTTGTACGGGACGTATGGGTGACCGTCAGGTCACTTGTCTCATGGGCTCCGTCAGACCATCAGCGCGCGATCCGTCGGGCGGATCGGTGCCGGCAGCTCGCTGGCGCCCGTGAGGTGGCGGTCCACCCCGCGCGCCGCCGAGCGGCCCTCGGCGATCGCCCACACGATGAGCGACTGGCCGCGGCCCGCGTCACCGGCGACGAACACGCCCGGCACGTTGGTCTGGTAGTCCTCGTCGCGGGCGATGTTGCCGCGCTCGTCGAGCTCCAGGCCGAACTGCTCGACCAGGCCGTTCTCGCGGTCGGTGCCGGTGAAGCCCATGGCAAGGGTGACCAGCTGGGCGGGGATCTTGCGCTCGGTGCCCGGCTTCGGGGTCAGCCGGCCGTCGATGAACTCCACCTCGGTGAGGTGCAGCCACTGCACGTTGCCGTCCTCGTCGCCCTCGAAGTGGGTCGTCGAGACCGAGTAGACGCGCTCGCCGCCCTCCTCGTGGGCCGAGGTGACCTTGTAGAGCATCGGGAAGGTCGGCCAGGGCTGGTTCGTCGGGTGCCGCTCGTCGTTCGGGCGGGGCATGATCTCCAGCTGCGTGACGGAGGCCGCGCCCTGGCGGTGGGCCGTACCGACGCAGTCGGCGCCGGTGTCGCCGCCGCCGATGACCACGACGTGCTTGCCCTCGGCCGAGATCGGGGGCGCCACGTAGTCGCCCTCCTGCACCTTGTTGGCCAGCGGCAGGTACTCCATGGCCTGGTAGACGCCCTTGAGTTCGCGGCCGGGCACCGACAGGTCACGGGCCGTGGTGGCGCCGACGGCAAGGACGACCGCGTCGTACCGCTTCTTCAGGTCCGTCGCCTTCAGGTCGCGGCCGATCTCGATGCCGGTGCGGAAGCGGGTGCCCTCCGCGCGCATCTGCTCGATGCGGCGGTTGATGTGCCGCTTCTCCATCTTGAACTCGGGGATGCCGTACCGCAGGAGGCCTCCGATGCGGTCCGCGCGCTCGTAGACGGCGACCGTGTGGCCGGCCCGCGTCAGCTGCTGGGCGGCGGCGAGCCCCGCCGGGCCTGAGCCGATGACCGCGACGGTCTTGCCGGACAGGCGCTCCGGGATCTGCGGGGCGACGTCCCCGGTCTCCCACGCCTTGTCGATGATCGAGACCTCGACGTTCTTGATGGTGACCGGCGGCTGGTTGATGCCGAGCACACACGCCGACTCACAGGGAGCGGGGCACAGCCGGCCCGTGAACTCCGGGAAGTTGTTCGTCGCGTGCAGCCGCTCGGAGGCGGCGGCCCAGTCCTCGCGGTAGGCGTAGTCGTTCCACTCGGGGATGAGGTTCCCGAGCGGGCAGCCGTTGTGGCAGAACGGGATGCCGCAGTCCATGCACCGGCTGGCCTGCTTGCTGATGATGGGCAGCAGGGAGCCGGGGACGTAGACCTCGTTCCAGTCCCTGACGCGCTCCTCGACGGGGCGGGACTTGGCGACCTCGCGCCCGTGGTTCAGGAAGCCCTTCGGGTCAGCCATTGATCGCCGCCTCCATCATCTTCTCGTGGGTCTCGGTCTCGGAGAGACCGGCTCGCTCGGCGGCGTCCTTGGCGGCGAGCACTGCCTTGTACGTGCTGGGGATGATCTTGCTGAAGCGCTCGACGGCGGTGTCCCACTCGGCCAGGAGCTTCTCGGCGACGGTGGAGCCCGTCTCCTCCTGGTGGCGGCGGACCACGTCGTGCAGCCACTGCTTGTCGGTGTCGTCCAGCGCCTCGACCGCGTCCAGGTTGCCGACGTTGACGTTGTCGCAGTCCAGGTCGATGACGTACGCGATACCGCCGGACATACCGGCCGCGAAGTTGCGGCCCGTCTCGCCGAGCACCACCGCGTGACCGCCGGTCATGTACTCGCAGCCGTGGTCGCCCACGCCCTCGGAGACGACCGTCGCGCCGGAGTTGCGGACGCAGAACCGCTCGCCGACCTTGCCGCGCAGGAACATCTCGCCGCCGGTCGCGCCGTAGCCGATGGTGTTGCCGGCGATGACGCTGTACTCGGCGAGGTGGTCGGCCGCGCGGTCCGGGCGGACCACGATCCGGCCGCCCGACAGGCCCTTGCCGACGTAGTCGTTGGCGTCGCCCTCCAGGCGCAGCGTGACACCGCGCGGCACGAAGGCGCCGAAGGACTGGCCGGCGGAGCCGGTGAAGGTGATGTCGATGGTGTCGTCGGGCAGGCCCGCGCCACCGAACTTCTTCGTCACCTCGTGGCCGAGCATGGTGCCGACCGTGCGGTTGATGTTGCGGATCTGCACCTGCGCGCGGACCGGCTGGGCCTCGGTGGCGTCCGAGGCGGACAGGGCGTCAGCGGCGAGCTTGATGAGCTGGTTGTCGAGCGCCTTCTCCAGACCGTGGTCCTGGGCGATCAGCCGGTGGCGGACCGCGCCCTCGGGCAGCTCGGGCACGTGGAACAGCGGTGCCAGGTCCAGTCCCTGCGCCTTCCAGTGGTCCACGGCCCGCGTGACGTCGAGGGTCTCGGCGTGGCCGACGGCCTCCTCGATGGAGCGGAAGCCCAGCTCGGCGAGGATCTCGCGGACCTCTTCGGCGATGTACCGGAAGAAGTTCACGACGTACTCGGCCTTGCCGTTGTACCGGTCGCGCAGCACCGGGTTCTGCGTGGCGATGCCGACCGGGCAGGTGTCCAGGTGGCAGACGCGCATCATGACGCAGCCGGAGACGACGAGCGGCGCGGTCGCGAAACCGAACTCCTCGGCGCCGAGCAGCGCGGCGATGACCACGTCGCGGCCGGTCTTGAGCTGGCCGTCGGTCTGCACGACGATGCGGTCGCGCAGGCCGTTGAGCAGCAGCGTCTGCTGGGTCTCGGCGAGGCCGAGCTCCCAGGGGCCGCCGGCGTGCTTCAGCGAGGTGAGCGGCGAGGCGCCGGTGCCGCCGTCGTGGCCGGAGATGAGGACGACGTCCGCGTGCGCCTTCGACACACCCGCGGCGACCGTGCCGACACCGACCTCCGAGACCAGCTTGACGTGAATCCGCGCCTGCGGGTTCGCGTTCTTCAGGTCGTGGATCAGCTGGGCCAGGTCCTCGATGGAGTAGATGTCGTGGTGCGGGGGCGGCGAGATGAGGCCGACGCCCGGCGTCGAGTGCCGCGTCTTGGCGACCCACGGGTAGACCTTGTGGCCGGGCAGCTGGCCGCCCTCGCCGGGCTTGGCGCCCTGGGCCATCTTGATCTGGATGTCGTCGGAGTTGACCAGGTACTCGGAGGTCACACCGAAGCGGCCGGAGGCGACCTGCTTGATGGACGACCGGCGGGCCGGGTCGTACAGGCGCTCCGGGTCCTCGCCGCCCTCACCGGTGTTGGACTTGCCGCCCAGCTGGTTCATGGCGATGGCGAGGGTCTCGTGCGCCTCCTGGGAGATGGAGCCGTACGACATGGCGCCCGTCGAGAACCGCTTGACGATCTCGGAGACCGGCTCGACCTCGTCGATCGGGATCGGCTTCCGGTCGGACTTGAAGCCGAACAGGCCGCGCAGCGTCATCAGCCGCTCGGACTGCTCGTTCACCCGCTCGGTGTACTTCTTGAAGATGTCGTAGCGGCCGGAGCGCGTGGAGTGCTGGAGGCGGAAGACCGTCTCCGGGTCGAACAGGTGCGGCTCGCCCTCGCGGCGCCACTGGTACTCGCCGCCTATGTCGAGGGCGCGGTGCGCCGGGGCGATGCCGGAGGCCGGGTAGGCCTTGGCGTGCCGGGCGGCGACCTCCTTGGCGATGACGTCGATGCCGACGCCGCCGATCTTGGTGGCCGTGCCGTTGAAGTACTTCTCGACGAAGGTCTCGTCGAGACCGACCGCCTCGAAGACCTGGGCGCCGCGGTAGGAGGCGACGGTCGAGATGCCCATCTTGGACATGACCTTCAGCACGCCCTTGCCCAGGGCGTAGATGAGGTTGCGGATGGCCTTCTCGGACTCGATGCCGGGCAGGAAGGTGCCGGCGCGGACCAGGTCCTCGACGGACTCCATCGCCAGGTACGGGTTGACGGCGGCGGCGCCGTAGCCGATGAGCAGGGCGACGTGGTGGACCTCGCGGACGTCACCGGCCTCGACCAGCAGGCCCACCTGGGTGCGCTGCTTGGTGCGGATGAGGTGGTGGTGGACGGCCGCGGTGAGCAGCAGCGAGGGGATCGGCGCGTGCTCGGCGTCCGAGTGGCGGTCCGACAGGACGATCAGGCGGGCGCCGTTCTCGATCGCGGCGTCGGCCTCGGCGCACATCTCGTCGATCCGCGCGGCGAGGGCCTCGCCGCCGCCGTGCACCCGGTACAGGCCGGACAGGGTCGCGGCCTTGAAGCCGGGCATGTCGCCGTCGGCGTTGATGTGGATGAGCTTGGCCAGCTCGTCGTTGTCGATCACCGGGAAGGGCAGCACGACGCTGCGGCAGGAGGCCGCGCTCGGGTCGAGCAGGTTGCCCTGCGGGCCCAGCGAGGAGCGCAGCGAGGTGACGAGCTCCTCGCGGATGGCGTCCAGCGGCGGGTTGGTGACCTGCGCGAACAGCTGGGTGAAGTAGTCGAAGAGCAGGCGCGGGCGGTCCGACAGCGCGGCGATCGGCGAGTCGGTGCCCATCGAGCCGATGGGCTCGGCACCGGCCTTGGCCATCGGCGCGAGGAGAACGCGCAGTTCCTCCTCGGTGTAGCCGAAGGTCTGCTGGCGGCGGGTGACCGAGGCGTGAGTGTGGACGATGTGCTCGCGCTCGGGCAGGTCGGAGAGCTCGATCTCACCGGCCTCCAGCCACTCCGCGTACGGCTGCTCGGCGGCGAGCTGGGCCTTGATCTCGTCGTCCTCGATGATGCGGTGCTCGGCGGTGTCGACGAGGAACATGCGGCCGGGCTGCAGGCGGCCCTTGCGGACGACCTTGGACGGGTCGATGTCGAGGACGCCGACCTCGGAGCCGAGGACGACGAGGCCGTCGTCGGTGACCCAGTAGCGGCCGGGGCGCAGGCCGTTGCGGTCGAGCACGGCGCCGACCTGGGTGCCGTCGGTGAAGGTGACGCAGGCCGGGCCGTCCCAGGGCTCCATCAGGTTGGAGTGGAACTGGTAGAAGGCGCGCCGCGTCGGGTCCATGGAGTCGTGGTTCTCCCACGCCTCCGGGATCATCATCAGCACGGAGTGCGGCAGGGAACGGCCGCCCAGGTGCAGGAGTTCGAGGACCTCGTCGAAGGAGGCGGAGTCGGAGGCGTCCGGCGTACAGACCGGGAAGATCCGCTCTATGGCCTTGTCGTCGGAACCGAACAGGTCCGAGACGAGCTGCGACTCACGGGCCACCATCCAGTTGCGGTTGCCCTTGACGGTGTTGATCTCACCGTTGTGCGCGACGAAGCGGTACGGGTGGGCCAGCGGCCACGACGGGAACGTGTTGGTCGAGAACCGGGAGTGCACGAGCGCGATCGCGGAGGCGAACCGGCGGTCGGACAGGTCCGGGAAGAAGGGCTCCAGCTGGCCGGTGGTCAGCATGCCCTTGTAGACGATGGTCCGCGCGGACAGCGACGGGAAGTACACGCCGGCCTCGCGCTCGGCGCGCTTGCGCAGCACGAAGGCCTTGCGGTCGAGGGCGATGCCCTCCGAGACGCCGTCGCTGACGAAGATCTGGCGGAAGACCGGCATGGTCGACCGGGCGGTGGCACCCAGCAGCTGGGGGGCGACCGGCACCTCGCGCCAGCCGAGGACGGTCAGGCCCTCTTCGGCCGCGATCGTCTCGATCTGCGAGACGGCGTCGGCGACGGAGTCCTCCGGCAGGAAGGCGGTGCCGACGGCGTAGGCACCGGCCGCGGGCAGTTCGAATCCGGCCACGTCACGGAAGAAGGCGTCCGGGACCTGCGACAGGATGCCGGCGCCGTCGCCGGAGTCGGGCTCGGAGCCGGTGGCACCGCGGTGTTCGAGGTTGCGCAGGACGGTCAGGGCCTGCTCGACCAGGGTGTGGGACGCCTCGCCGGTAAGGGTGGCGACGAAGCCGACGCCACAGGCGTCGTGCTCGTTGCGGGGGTCGTACATACCCTGCGCAGCAGGGCGAGCATCCATGAAGGACCAGTTCTGGCCATTCGCGGAATGCTGGGACGGCTGGCGCGGCGTACGCATCGGCTCTCCCGTCGTCGTCATGTGGCATATGCAAGTGCCGAGGGACGACGTTGGCCCTCGCGTGATCGCAAAATTTCGTGCAGGTTACATGATGGAGCGGTTCTCGGGAACCGGGATAATCCGTTCCAACATGCGGACACCGGCGGCTCGCGGCGGGGGTACCGCACCGACGGCGGAAGCTATGGGGGGCCAGTACGGAACGACCGGGTGAGATCGATGCCCGTCGGGCCCGGGGGCGGGACGGGCGTCTTCACCCACCCCGCTGAGCGCGGCCACGGGCCTCGTTGCCCGCAGCGCTTACGGCTCATGCCCGGTGATTGCGCGTTCGAAACCAGCAAGTAACGGCTACTTATACGGTCCCTCGCATAAGTCCGAGCCGAGCTATCCTACGGCCGTTCCGAACAAGCTGCCCAGGGCGTACGTCACACCGGCCGCCGCGCCTCCCAGGAACAACTGCCGCAGCCCGCTGTACCACCAGGTGCGAGCCGTCACCCGGGCCACCACCGCGCCGCACAGGAAGAGCCCGAGCAGCGCCAGCAGCACGGCCGGCCAGAGGCTGCCCGCACCCAGCAGATACGGCAGGACGGGGATCAGCGCGCCCAGCGCGAAGGAACCGAAGCTCGACACCGCGGCCACGGTGGGCGAGGGCAGATCGCCGGGGTCGATGCCCAGCTCCTCCCGGGCGTGGATCTCCAGCGCCTGCTCGGGGTCCTTCGACAGCTGCCGGGCGACCTCGTCGGCCAGCCGCGCCTCGACTCCGCGCGCCCGGTAGAGCGCGGCGAGCTCGGCCTCCTCGTCCTTCGGGTGCTTGCGCAGCTCGCGCCGCTCCACGTCCAGCTCGGCCTCGACGAGCTCGCGCTGCGAGGCGACGGAGGTGTACTCGCCGGCGGCCATGGAGAAGGCGCCGGCGGCCAGGCCCGCGAGTCCGGTGAGGACGACGGTGTGCTGGCTGACCGAGCCGCCCGCGACACCGGTCATCAGGGCCAGGTTGGAGACGAGGCCGTCCATCGCACCGAACACCGCGGGACGCAGCCAGCCGCCGTTGACGTCCCGGTGGGTGTGGTTGTCCCGGTGCGCCTCGTGCAGCGCCGCCTCGGTCTCGATGATGGCCATGAAATATCCCCGATCCCCTTGCCGAACCAGCTTCTCTGGACGAGTTCCAGATTTTTACAACACACAAAGTACGCCGTGGATTCCGGCGCCGCCAGCAAGGAAAGGCTGCGCTAACCTGCGGTTTTGCCCTTCGGTGCTCACTTGATGACGATCTTGCACAGATGTCGACCGGGTGATGCTGTGGCTCCCGAGGCTCGGGGCGGTCGCCGCAGTGGGACACCTTCCCTATGGCATCGATCGCCTGCATCCCCTCCGTACCGGCGCCCGGGGACGCCACCGAACTCCGCGCACGGGCCCGCGGCGCCCTGCTGGGCCTGGCCGTCGGTGACGCGCTCGGGGCCCCGGCCGAGAACCTGAAGCCCTCCGAGATCCGCGCGCGGTGGGGCCGTATCACCGGCTACGTCACCGAGCACCCCGCCGGCACGGACGACACCGAGTACGCGATCTTCTCGGGCCTCCTCCTGGCCCGGCACGGCTCGGCACTGACCCCCGCGCATGTGGAGGCGGCCTGGCACGAGTGGATCGCCGACCGGGAGGAGGGCCCCTTCCGGGGTGCCGGTTTCAGCGAACGCGGCACGCTGGAGAACCTCCGGCGGGGCCTGGCCGCCCCCATCTCCGCCCAGCACCGGCACGCCTGGAGCGACGGTCTGGCCATGCGCGCGGCGCCCTTCGGGGTGTTCGCGCCGGGCCGCCCGGCGGAGGCGGCACGGCTGGTGGCGATCGACGGCTCGGTGAGCCATGACGGCGAGGGCATCTACGGCGGCCAGGCGGTGGCGGCGGGCGTGGCGGCGGCGATGGCGGGCGCCCAGCCGATCGCGGTCGTGGCCGCCGCCCTCGCCGTCGTGCCCGACGACTCGTGGACGGCCCGCTGCCTGCGCCGCGCGGTGGCGGTGGCCCACCGCGGCGAACGCGCGGTCCGCTCCGCGGTCGTCATCGGCGGCTACCCGTGGACCGACCTGGCCCCCGAGGCGGTCGCCCTCGCCTTCGGCGCGTACGCGGCGGCCGACGGCGACTTCGAGCAGTCCGTCCTGACGGCGGTCAACATGGGCCGCGACGCGGACACGACGGCCGCGGTGGCGGGCGCGCTGGCGGGTGCGACCCGGGGCGTCTCGGCGATCCCGGAGGCCTGGACGACCCCCATCGGCCCGGTCCGCGGCCGGTGCCTGCCGGCGATGGCGGGCTACCACGTCCTGGACGTGGCGGACCTGCTGGCGCCCTGGGCCGCGGCACACGGCGACGAGCCCGGGCCGACGGACTTCGTCCTGGCGGGCGACGGAACGGAGGCCCCCGCATGACGCCGCACGATCCGGCGGGAGCGGCCGGCGCCGCGGCCCCGGAGGGACCACCCGCAGCCGCCGACGGCGAAGACGCCCCACGGGAGACCAAGGCCCCTCGGGTGACAGTTACGGGCGGTGAGCGGGTGGCAGACAAGAAGGCCGAAGGCCTCCTGCTCGGACTGGCCGCGGGCGACGCCGCCGGCTGGCCCGCCGCCCGCCACAGAGCCGCCCGCATGCCCGACTGGACCCGCCGCCTCACCCGCGAACTGGACACCTTCGCCGAACACAACGCCACGACCACCCTCCCCGTCCCCATCGCCCTGAATCAGCCCCCGGAGCCCCTCCGCCTGGGCCCCTCGGACGACGCCGAATGGGCAGCCTTCGCCGCCGAAGCCCTCCTCCGCGCGGGCGACGACACCGTCCTGAACGACCTCAGCCGAGAACGCCGCATCCGCGCCGCGATCGACCTGACCTGGAACGCCATCGCAAGCGAGGTGGCCGCCGCAGCGGACCGCGCGCCCGAGATCGAATCCGCCGTCCTCCCCCTGCGCGCCCGCATCTCCGTCCGCGCCGGCCTCGGCAACCTCGCCACCGGCCTGCGCCCGCCCGCCACCGGCCACGACAACCCCCACTACTTCGACGACGCCGCCTGCGTACGGGCCTGCGTCCTGGCCGTGGCCCACCCGGGCGACCCCCGGCGCGCCGCCGACCTCGCCGAGTTCGACGCCCGGTACACCCAGGACGGCGACGGCGTGCA
Organism: Streptomyces africanus; assembly: GCF_030816955.1. Lineage (NCBI taxonomy): Bacteria > Bacillati > Actinomycetota > Actinomycetes > Kitasatosporales > Streptomycetaceae > Streptomyces > Streptomyces africanus. The sequence continues at coordinate 2,162,149 of NZ_JAUSYP010000001.1, forward strand.
CGGCGCCCGCGCGATGGCGGCGGCCCTCGCCCTGGCCCTGGCAGGCGCGGACGTCCACGCCTGCGTCACCGCCGCGCTCGCGGAACTGCCCGAGGAGACGGAGATCGGCCGCAACGCCCGGCACGCGCTGCACCTCGCGGCCGACGCGGACAGCGCCTTCGCCCTGGTCCCGCCCCTGGAACACCAGATCGTCGACCACGTCTACAGCTACGGCATCGCCGCCGCCGAAACGGTCCCGGTCGCCCTCGCCCTGGCCACAGCGGCCCGCGGCCGTATCGCGGAGGCGGTACCGGCCGCGGCCTGCCTGTCCCGCGTCGCGGACTCCGCCCCGGCCCTGGCGGGCGCCCTCACCGGCGCACTCGGCGGCGGCGCCTCGATCCCGGCCTCCTGGCGGGAGACCTGCCGCGCCCTCTCCGGCTGCGTGCTGCCCCGCCTCACCGGCACGGACCTCGTGGAACTCGCCGAACTCCTGGAAGCCGCACAACCGGCCCGCCCCGGTGGATGATGCGGCCATGCAGCCCAAACCACACCAAAACGCCACACTGGGCGAGCGGATCACCGGCGCCCTGGTCGGTGCCGCCGTCGGCGACGCCCTCGGCGGCCCCGTCGAGGGCTACTCGCCCGAGCAGATCCTGGAACGCCACGGCGGCCGCGTCCACGGCATCGTCGGCCCCTGGCACGGCGACGACTGGCGCACCGCCCGCCCCCTCGCCCCGTACCACAAGGGCGACGGCCACGTCACCGACGACACCTTGATGACGCACGCCCTGATCCGCGTCTACGCCCGGGTCCGCGACCACCTCGACGCCTATGCGATCGCCGACCACCTCGTCCCCGACCTGATGACCGAGCCCCGCTGGATCCCGGAGCTGGAAACCGAGGCACTCCCCCTGCACCGCGTCTTCCTGGCGGAGAAGTGGCTGGTGACGAGGATCCACTACGGCCACGCCGACCCGCGCGAGGCCGGCACCGGCAACATCGTCAACTGCGGTGCGGCGATGTACATGTCCCCGGTCGGCCTGGTCAACGCGGCCGACCCGCGGGCGGCCTACGCCGAGGCCCTCGACATCGCCGGCGCGCACCAGTCGTCGTACGGCCGTGAGGCGGCGGGCGTCCTGGCGGCGGCGGTCGCGGCGGCGTGCAGCCCGGGAGCCACCCCGGACTCGGTCGTCTCGGCCTGCCTGTCCCTGGCGAAGGACGGCACGCGCACCGCGATCGAACGGGTCTGCGAGGAGGCCTCCCGCCACACGGACTTCGAGTCGGCCCTGGTCCCCCTGCGCGAGGCGGTCGCCCCCTACGACACGGTCGGCCCGGACTACCGCGCCCCTTCCCTCGGCGCCCGCCGCCCCTCCCGCCTCCACGCGATCGAGGAACTCCCCGTGGCCCTGGGCCTGTTGCTCGTGGCCCGGGGCGACTACCGCCACGCGGTCCTGGGCGCCGTGAACTACGGCCGCGACTGCGACTCCATCGCCACGATGGCCGGAGCCCTGGCGGGCGCCCTCGGTTCGCCGGTCCCCCAGGACTGGGCCAAGACGGTCGCGGAGGCCAGCCGCCTGGACCTCTGGGAACCGGCCACGACCCTCACGGCCGTCACCCGCGAGATCTTCGCCCGGGACATCTCCCGCCGCCGCACCCACGAACAGGCCTTCGCAGCCCTCGGAGGCCCGGAATGCTCCGCCTGACCTGGGTCCAGCCGGAGGACCTGATCGGCCACGAACTCCACCAGGCGACCCAGGACGGCCGCGAGCCGAAAGCGATCGCGGCCCGCTGGAGAGCAGCGGGCGGCCCGGACGCCCCCCTCACAGCAGGCGCGTCCCCCACCCCCGCCTCCCGCTACCTCCGCCAACTGGCAGAAGACCTCCTGGACGAACTGGCGGACCTGCCGAGCACTTTGACGGACGACGAGCCGACGGACCTGGCAGCGATCAAGTCCCTGTGCCCGGCTTGGTCATTGCCTGAGCCTGCGGGCAGTCGTGCCGCTGGGGCGGCACGGGTGGGCGCAGGCGGCACCCCGCCGGCGCCGGCGAGCGACCCCACCCCGACCCCAGCCACAACCCCGCAGCACCTGGAAGCCGCCTGGCTGGGCCGAGCCGTCGGCTGCCTCCTGGGCAAACCAGTCGAAAAACTCCCCCTGGACGCCATCCGCCAACTGGCCGAGTCCACCGGCAACTGGCCCCTCACCACCTACTTCACAGCCCGAGGCGTCCCCCAAGACCTCCTCGCCGCACACCCCTGGAACCGCCGCTCCGCACAAACCTCCCTCGCCGAGAACATCGACGGCATGCCCGAGGACGACGACCTCAACTACCCCCTCCTCAACCTCATCCTCCTGCAACGCCACGGCACGTCCTTCACCACCACGGACGTGGCCCGCACCTGGCTCGACGAACTCCCCGCCGGCCGCACCTTCACCGCCGAACGCATCGCCTACCGCAACCTCCTCACCGGCCTGGAACCCCCGCACACCGCCCGCCACCGCAACCCGTTCCGCGAATGGATCGGCGCCCTGATCCGCGCCGACATGCACGGCTGGACCAACCCCGGCGACCCGGCCACCGCCGCGGAACAGGCTCACCGCGACGCCACCCTCACCCACACCGCCAACGGCGTCTACGCGGCGATGTTCACGGCGGCCACCATCGCGCGGGCCGCGACAGGCGAACACGACGTCCACACCTGCCTGCGCACCGGCCTCACCGTCGTCCCGCCCCGCTCCCGCCTCGCCCGAGCCGTCCACCACGCCATCCGACTGGCCCGGGAACACGACGACTTCGACACGGTCGTCGACCAACTGCACGCCACCCACGCCGCCACCCACCACTGGGTGCACGCCGTCCCCAACACCGCCCTCGTCGCCGCCGCCCTCACCCACGCCGACGGCGACTTCTCCGGCTCGATCTGCCGCGCCGTGAGCGGCGGCTGGGACACCGACTCCAACGGCGCGACCGCCGGCAGCATCGCCGGCCTGCTGGCAGGGGACCCCGCGGCGCTCCCCGACCGCTGGACGGCCCCGCTGAAGAACCGCCTGTCCACCTCCGTCGGCGACTTCAACGGCATCGGCTTCGACACCCTCGCCCATCTCACCCACCGGGAGACCCACCGCTCATGACCGCGCCCCTCACCGGCCTCCGCGTCCTGGACCTCGCCACCCTCTTCGCCGGTCCGCTCGCCGCCACCCTGCTCGGCGACTTCGGTGCGGAGGTCGTCAAGGTCGAGCACCCGGCGAAACCGGACCCGTCCCGCGGCCACGGCCCGTCGAAGGACGGCCTGGGCCTGTGGTGGAAGATGCTCGGCCGCAACAAACGCACCATCACCCTCGACCTGTCGAAGCCCGGCGGCCGCACCACCCTCCTGCGCCTCGCCGCCGGCGCCGACGTGATCATCGAGAACTTCCGCCCCGGCACCCTGGAGAAATGGGACCTGGGCTGGCCGGAGCTGTCAGCCGCCAACCCCCGCCTGGTCCTGGCCCGCGTCACCGGCTTCGGCCAGTTCGGCCCCTACGCCCACCGCCCCGGCTTCGGCACCCTCGCCGAGGCGATGAGCGGTTTCGCCGCGATCACCGGCGAACCGGACGCGCCGCCGACGCTCCCGCCGTTCGGCCTGGCCGACTCCATCGCCGGCCTGACGACGGCGTACGCGGTGATGACGGCGCTCGCCGCCCGGGACAGGACCGGCGAGGGCCAGGTCATCGACATGGCCCTGATCGAGCCCATCCTGGCCGCCCTCGGCCCTCAGCCCCTCTGGTACGACCAGCTCGGCCACGTCCAGCCCCGCACCGGCAACCGCTCCCCCAACAACGCCCCGCGCGGCGTCTACCGCACCGCGGACGGCACCTGGGTCGCCGTCTCGACGTCGGCCCAGTCGGTCGCGGAGCGCGTGATGCACCTGGTGGGCCGCCCGGAACTGATCGACGAGCCGTGGTTCGCCACGGGCGCCGACCGCGCCCGCCACGCCGACGTCCTGGACGAGGCGGTCGGCTCCTGGATCGCCGCACGCACCCGCACGGACGTCCTGGCCGCCTTCGAGAAGGCAGAGGCGGCCGTGGCCCCGGTCCAGGACATCCGGGACGTGATGGCGGACCCGCAGTACCAGGCCCTGAACACCATCACCACCGTCGACGACCCGGAGCTGGGCCCCCTGCGCATGCAGAACGTCCTCTTCCGGCTCTCCGCCACGCCCGGCGCGATCCGCTGGGCCGGCCGCCCCCACGGAGCGGACACGGACGAGGTCCTCACCGAACTGGGCCTGTCCCCGGCCGACCTCACGGCACTGCGCGCGGAGGGCGCGCTGTGACGGCGTTCCCGCTCACCTGGCTCTACGCCCCGGGCGACCGCCCCCACGTGGTCGCCAAGGCCCTCACCTCCGGCGCCGACATCGTCGTCGTCGACCTGGAGGACGCCGTCGCCCCCGACCGGAAGGAGTACGCCCGTGCCGCCACCGCCGAGCTGCTCACCGAGCTGCCGCCGGTCCCGGTCCACGTCCGCGTCAACGCCCTGGACAGCCCCTGGGCCGGGCAGGACCTCGCCGCCGTCGCCCCCGCTCCGGGCCTCTGCGCCCTGCGGCTCCCCAAGATCGGCTCACCCGCCGAGGTCGTCCGGATCGCCCAGCACGCCGTCCCCACCGGGATGCCCCTGTACGCCCTCCTGGAGACGGCCCTCGGCGTGGAGCAGGCGTACGCCGTCGCCACGGCCCACCCGTCCCTGCGGGGCATCGCGCTCGGTGAGGCGGATCTCCGGGCCGACCTGGGCGGATGTGACGACGAGGGGCTCGACTGGTCCCGCTCCCGGGTGATCGTGGCCGCCCGGGCCGCGGGCCTGCCGCCGCCGGCGCAGTCGGTCCACCCGGACGTCCGCGACCTGGAAGGGCTGGTCGCCTCCTGCGCCCATGGCCGCGCTCTGGGCTTCCTGGGCCGGGCCGCGATCCACCCCCGCCAGCTCCCGGTCATCGAGCGGGCCTTTCTCCCCACCGAGGAGGAGATCGAGCACGCGGAGACGATCGTCAAGGCGGCGACGGCGGAACAGGGCGCCCAGGCCCTCCCGGACGGCCGCTTCATCGACACGGCGGTGGTGACGGCGGCCCAGCGCACCCTGTCCCTGGCACGCCGCCGGTGATCCGTTTCCCGACCCGGAAAACACCGAGGGCGCCCGCGCATCCACGGGCGCCCTCGGTCACGTACGGCGGACGGTCAGCTCTTCTTCGCCGACCCGGCCTCGTCATTGGCCTCGTCGTCGGCCTTGGTCTCGTCGTCGGCCTTGGCCTCGTCTTCCTTGCCCTCGCCGGCGGACTCGTCGCCGCCGTCGGCGTCATCTCCGGAGGCCTCCGCGCCCGGCTCCACCACGGCCTCACGGCCCGGCCGCTTCCTCGACGACAGCACGAGGTACGTGACCGCGAGCAGGAACACCAGGAACGCGGTCCAGACGTTCAGCCGGAGACCCAGGATGTGGTGGGCGTCGTCGACCCGCATGTACTCGATCCACGCCCGGCCCGTGCAGTACGCGGCGACGTAGAGCGCGAACGCCCGGCCGTGTCCCAGCCGGAAGCGGCGGTCCGCCCAGATCACCAGGACCGCGACGCCGATGCACCACAGCGACTCGTACAGGAACGTCGGGTGGTACGTGCCCGGCACCCGGCCGTCCGCGGAGGACGTGATCTCCAGGGCCCACGGCAGGTCGGTGGGCTTGCCGTACAGCTCCTGGTTGAACCAGTTGCCCCAGCGGCCGATCGCCTGGGCGAGGGCGATGCCCGGCGCGACGGCGTCGGCGTACGCCGGCATCGGGATGCCACGGCGCCGGCAGCCGATCCAGGCACCCAGCCCGCCCAGCGCGATCGCGCCCCAGATGCCGAGGCCGCCCTCCCAGATCTTGAAGGCGTCCACCCAGTCACGGCCCTCGCTGAAGTACAGCTCGTAGTCCGTGATCACGTGGTAGAGCCGGCCGCCCACGAGGCCGAAGGGCACGGCCCAGACGGCGATGTCGGCCACCGTGCCGGCCCGCCCGCCCCGGGCGATCCAGCGCTTGTTGCCGAGCCAGACGGCAACGAAGACGCCGATGATGATGCAGAACGCGTAGCCGCGCAGCGGAATGGGGCCGAGGTACAGCACCCCGCGTGACGGGCTGGGAATGAAGGCAAGTTCCATGGCAAGGTCGACGCTACCGTGCCGGACCCGGGCCGCGGCAGGCAGCCCGGCTACGGGTCCATAACGGGCACGTGAGAAGAGCCTTCACCCCTTGTTCTGCTCCTGCACCATCTGCTTGAGCTTCGCCGGGGTCATCGTCCGGTCCTGGTAGATGTTCTTGCCGTCGAACAGGACGGTCGGCGTGCCCGAGAAGCCGCCCTTGTTGAACGCCTGGTGGGACTTGGCGACCCAGGCGTTGTGCGTGCCGTCCTCGACGCACTTGCGGAAGGCGGGGGTGTCCAGACCGTCGACCTTGCCGGCCAGCTCGATCAGCTTGGCGTTCTTGGCGTAGGCGTCGTCGACCTCCGGGGGCTGGTTGTCGAAGAGCACGTCGTGGTACGCGGGGAACTTCCCGGCGTCCTGGGCGCAGGCCGCGGCGTTGGCCGCGTTGCGGGAGCCGGTGCCGCGCATGTTGCCGTCGATCAGGGTGACCAGGTGGTACTCGGCCTTCAGCTGTCCGGCGTTCGTCAGCTCGTGGATCACCGGCCGGTACGCCGTCTCGAAGGATCTGCAGGCCGGGCAGCGGAAGTCCTCCCACACCGTGAGCGTGGACTTGGCGCTGTCCTTGCCGACCGGGATGGCCAGGCCGTCCTTGCCCTGGGCTCCCGAGGGCGCCACGACCGGGCCCGCCGCCTCGCTGTCGTCGTCCTTCCCGGCGTTGGCGGCGACGACGCCGATCACCGCCGCGAGTCCCAGGACGGCCACGACGGCACCGCCCACGATCAGCGCGCGCCGGCGCTTCTCCGAGGCCTTCTGCTTCTCGCGCTCCACCGCCAGCTTCTCCCGGGCGGTGCGCTTTCCCTCACGGTTCTTCTCGCTCACACCCCGGAAACGAACCGGGGAGGCGCACCGCGCCTCCCCGGCCCCAGGTCCACCCGTACGAGGGACCTGTATGACTACCCGGTCTCTTACGCCTGTCCGCGCACGCCCCGCGCCAGGCCGGCCGCCAGGCTGCGGACGGCTTCGACCCCGGCCGCGTCGTCCGGGGCGTCCAGCATGGCCTTGACGAAGGCCGAGCCGACGATCACGCCGTCGGCGAAGCCGGCGACCTCGGCGGCCTGGGTGGCGTTGGAGACGCCGAGGCCGACGCAGACCGGCAGGCCCGTGCCGGTGGCCCGGGTGCGTGCCACCAGGTCCTCGGCCTGCGAGCTGACCGACTCACGGGTGCCGGTGACGCCCATGAGGGAGGCGGCGTAGACGAAGCCGCTGCCCGCCGCGGTGATCTGCGCGAGCCGCTCGTCCCTGCTGCTGGGGGCGACGACGAAGACGGTGGCGAGGCCGTGCTTCTCCGCGTGCTCCCTCCACAGCGCCGACTCCTGGACGGGCAGATCGGGCAGGATGCACCCGGCGCCGCCCGCCTCGGCGAGCTCGGCGGTGAACCGCTCGACGCCGTAGCGGTCGATGGGGTTCCAGTACGTCATGACGAGGACCGGCTTGCCGGTGGCCGCGTGAGCCTCGCGGACCGTGCGCATCACGTCCGCGATCTTCACGCCGCCGCGCAGGGCGATGTCGTCGGCGGTCTGGATGACGGGGCCGTCGAGGACGGGGTCGCTGTGCGGCAGACCGACCTCGACGACGTCGGCGCCGCCGTCCAGGGCGGCCTTGATCGCCTCGATGCCGCCGTCCACGGTCGGGAAGCCGGCCGGGAGGTAGGCGATGAGGGCGGACCGGCCCTCGGACTTCGCCGCGGCGAGGGTGTCGGTCAACAGCTGGATCTTGCCGCTCACTTGGCGTCCCCCTCGATCTCGGCGGTGTCGGTGTCCGCGTCGGCGGCGACCTCGGCGTCGGTGTCGTACAGGCCGAAGTAGCGGGCGGCGGTGTCCATGTCCTTGTCGCCGCGGCCGGACAGGTTGACCACGATCAGCCCGTCCTTGCCCAGCTCCTTGCCGACCTCCAGGGCACCGGCCAGCGCGTGGGCGCTCTCGATGGCCGGGATGATGCCCTCGGTGCGGGACAGCAGGTGCAGGGCCTGCATGGCCGCGTCGTCCGTGACCGCGCGGTACTCACCGCGGCCGGAGTCCTTGAGGTAGGAGTGCTCGGGGCCGATGCCCGGGTAGTCCAGACCGGCCGAGATCGAGTACGGCTCGGTGATCTGGCCCTCGTCGTCCTGGAGGACGTAACTGCGGGAGCCGTGCAGGATGCCGGGTTCGCCGGCGGTCAGGGTCGCCGCGTGCTCGCCGGTATCGACGCCGTGGCCGGCCGGCTCGCAGCCGATGAGGCGGACGGACTCGTCCGGGATGAAGGCGTGGAAGAGGCCGATGGCGTTGGAGCCGCCGCCGACGCAGGCGACGGCCGCGTCGGGGAGCCGGCCCGCCCGTTCCAGGAGCTGCCGGCGGGTCTCCACGCCGATGACGCGGTGGAAGTCGCGGACCATGGCCGGGAAGGGGTGGGGTCCGGCGACCGTGCCGAAGAGGTAGTGCGTGTGGTCGACGTTGGCGACCCAGTCGCGGAACGCCTCGTTGATCGCGTCCTTCAGCGTGCGGCTGCCGGACTTCACGGCGATGACCTCGGCGCCGAGCATGCGCATGCGGGCGACGTTGAGGGCCTGGCGCTGGGTGTCGATCTCGCCCATGTAGATCGTGCACTCGAGGCCGAAGAGGGCGCAGGCCGTGGCGGTGGCGACGCCGTGCTGGCCGGCGCCCGTCTCGGCGATGACCCGGGTCTTGCCCATGCGCTTGGTGAGCAGGGCCTGCCCGAGGACGTTGTTGATCTTGTGGGAGCCGGTGTGGTTGAGGTCCTCGCGCTTGAGGAAGACGCGGGCGCCTCCGGCGTGCTCGGCGAACCGGGGCACCTCCGTGAGGGCCGACGGGCGGCCGGTGTAGTTGACCAGGAGGTCGTCGAGTTCCTTGGCGAACTCGGGGTCGTGCTTGGCCTTGTCGTACTCGACGGCCACCTCGTCGACCGCGGCGACGAGGGCCTCCGGGATGAACTTGCCGCCGAATGTCCCGAAGTAGCCTTCGGGGTTGGGCGTTTGACCCTCGGGGTCGGGGATGAAGAACTGGCTGGGCATGCGAATACCTCACGGTGAGTGTGTTGGATGCACTAATCGCCGTGGGGGCGAGGATCGGCTGTTGACCGCGGGCCGTCAGTGGCTGGTCGCGCAGTTCCCCGCGCCCCTGAAGGGGCGCTGCTGCCATCGCATGCCGTTCACCTGGCCCGGTTCGTCACCGATGACGTACCTCACCCGGCGGCCGTGGACGCGGCGCGCGGGGGCTCGGCAGCCGCGGGGGCGGCAGCCGCGCGCGAGGCGGGCGTACCGGTCCACGGTCGTCATGGTGACAGTCATCGGGGCCAAGCCTAGCGGGAGATCAGCCCCGGCCGTGCCGGAGTGCGGGATGTTCGCCCGCCGCCACCAGGTCGGAGACCGCCGTCCTGGGGTCCTTGCCGGTGACGAGGGACTCGCCCACCAGGACCGCGTCGGCGCCGGCGTTGGCGTAGGCGATGAGGTCGTGCGGGCCGCGGACGCCGGACTCGGCGATCTTGATGATGTGGTCGGGGATCTCCGGTGCCACGCGCTCGAAGGTGCCGCGGTCGACCTCGAGGGTCTTGAGGTTGCGCGCGTTGACGCCGATGACACGGGCGCCGGCGTCGACCGCGCGCTCGACCTCGTCCTCGTCGTGCACCTCGACGAGCGGCGTGAGCCCGATGGACTCGGCGCGCTCGATGAGGGACTCCAGGGCGGGCTGGTCGAGGGCTGCGACGATCAGCAGGACGACGTCGGCGCCGTAGGCGCGGGCCTCCCACAGCTGGTACGACGTGACGATGAAGTCCTTGCGCAGGACCGGGATGTCCACGCGGGCGCGGACCGCTTCGAGGTCGGCGAGCGAGCCGCCGAAACGGCGCTGTTCGGTGAGGACGGAGATGACGGCCGCGCCGCCCGCCTCGTAGTCCGCGGCGAGTCCGGCCGGGTCGGCGATCGCGGCCAGCGCGCCCTTGGAGGGGCTGGAGCGCTTGACCTCGCAGATGACCTTGACGCTGTCGCCGCGCAGTGCGGCCACGCCGTCCTTGGCCGCGGGAGCCTTCGCCGCGCGCTCCTTGAGCTCGTCGAGGCTGACGCGCGCCTGCCGCTCCGCGAGGTCGGCACGGACTCCGTCGATGATCTCGTCGAGCACACTCACGCGAGCGGCCCCCTTCCAGACTCTTGACAGTTCCAGCGACCGATCGAAAACCGATGGTCACTGCGATGGTATCCGCAGCGGGGCGAAGGCCTCGCATCCGGTTGACGCCGGTCCCTCCCCCACCCTCGAACCAGCTTCGCATGCTCGGGCGGGAGGTGCCCCCATACTGGACATCCGCCAGTTGATCAAGGATGGAGCCAGCCACCGAAGGGCAGGTTCCGGACAACGGTGAAGACCAGCAGCAACGCTCCGAGGCTCCACACCAGCCCCGGGCGGGGGTCGAACCGCATCGGGCGCCCGCGCACCGCGTGGACCACCCATACGGTCCACAGCACGGCGAAGGCCAGATAGCCGAGGACGGCGAGCGCGTTGGCGTGCAGTGCCGCCGGGAGGTCGCCGTGGACGACGGCGTGGGCGCTGCGCAGTCCGCCGCAGCCGGGGCAGTACAGGCCGGTGTAGTGCAGCAGCGGGCAGGCGGGGTAGTGGCCGGGTTCGTTGGGGTCGACCGCGCCCACATAGGCGAACGCGGCGGCGACGGCCGCGAGCACCCCGGCGGGGACGGCCAGGCGGCCCGGGACGCTGTGCGTCACCCTTCGGCTGTCGGCGTTCACGGTAGGCATTGTGCCCCGCACGCGCCTGAGGGGCGGTCCCGGCACCCGAGTGCCGGCCGCCCCTCACGCGACGACGGAGTGTTCCGCCGGGGGTCAGCCCTCGGCGCGCGCCGGCTCGCGGTCGCCGGTCATCTGGTGCGGCTGGTGCAGGTCCTTCGGCTGGCCGAGGCCCATCATCCGCATGATGCCGCCGACGACACCGCCGAGGAGCACGACGACGATGCCCGCCCAGAAGCCCACGGGCTGGTCCATCACCATGAACGCGCCCGCGACGCAGAAACCGATGAAGGCGATGATGACACCGGTCCAGGCGGCCGGGGTGTGACCGTGGCTGCTGCCCGCCATTGCTTGCTCCTCGTTGCTGTGTGCGTGTCTGAGCAGGACGCTCAGGCCCATTGTCCCGCACGCACGCGCCCGCCGTGAGCGGGGGTGTCCCCGCTCCCCCGGGTGGGCTCAGGCCCCGGTCGGGTCCTCGCCCCGGTCGAGTGCCTTCCACAGGTCCTCGGGCCGGTCGGGGTCGACGGCGGGGGCCTTGCGGCGTGGCTGGGGCGTGCCGCCCCGCTCGTAGCGGCCGGACATCGCGGGCCACAGCCGGCCGTAGCGCAGGGCGAGCAGCCCGGCCAGGAGGATCAGGAGGCCGCCGACGGCCGCGACGTACGGCCAGGCGGTGTGGCTGAGGGTGTCCACGGAGGCGGAGGTGTCGCCGGAGGCCTGGGCGGCCTGCTCGTCGAGCGCGGCGCTGTCGGAGGCGCCGAGCAGGGCGGCGGCGGCGATGCCCGCGCCGGAGAGCGCCAGCAGCCCGGCCACCACGAAGCGGCCGGCCCGGCGGACGGCGAAGACGGCGACGAGCGCGGCGAGGCCCACCACGGCGAGCGCCGCGGGTACGCCCGTGACGTCGCTGCCCTTGGCGGTCAGGGGGAAGGCGCCGCCGGCCACCGTCGCGGTGCCCTCCGCCCAGCGCTGCCGGGTGGCGAGCAGCGCCACGGCCGCGCCGAGCGCACCGCACAGCAGCGCGACGGCGAGGCTCCGGCGGCCGGCCCGGGTGGGGCCGGCCGCTACGGAGTGGGGGTGAGGTACGGCAGTCATGTACCCACTATCGCGCCAACTGCCAGGCACCGGGACACCGGGGCTTGCACAACGAGTGCCACTGGCTGTGACACGGCGCTTGCGTCCAGCTCCACTCCGGTGGAGCAGGGGTGATTGGCTGCACCCCGCGCCTACGCGATCAACGTCCCGTACGAAACCGGGTCCACCGGCAAGCCGGGGTTGTGCCTTCAGGGACTCCCGCGCGGGAGCTGCAACATAGCGTAATCGGACGATCACATGCCAATCGTGCTGTCACCTGCCCAACCTGTTCGCCGTATGGACCGCCCGCAGCACCGCCGCCGCCTTGTTGCGGCACTCAGTGTCCTCGGCGACCGGGTCGGAGTCGGCGACGATGCCCGCGCCGGCCTGGACGTAGGCGGTGCCGTCCCGGAGGAGGGCCGTGCGGATGGCGATGGCGGTGTCGGAGTCGCCCGCGAAGTCGAGGTAGCCGACGCAGCCGCCGTACAGCCCGCGCCGGGACGGTTCGAGTTCGTCGATGATCTGCAGGGCGCGGGGCTTCGGGGCGCCGGAGAGGGTGCCGGCCGGGAAGCAGGCGGTGAGGACGTCGAAGGCCGTGCGGCCCGGGGCGACGCGGCCCGTCACCGTCGAGACGATGTGCATCACGTGCGAGTACCGCTCGACGGACATGAAGTCGACGACCTCGACCGAGCCGGGCTCGCAGACCCGCCCCAGGTCGTTGCGCCCCAGGTCGACGAGCATGAGGTGCTCGGCGCGCTCCTTGGGGTCGGCGAGCAGCTCGTCGGCGAGGGCCTGGTCCTCCTGCGGGGTGGCGCCGCGCCAGCGGGTGCCGGCGATGGGGTGGACCATGGCCCGGCCGTCCTCGACCTTGACCAGGGCCTCGGGGGACGAGCCGACCACGTCGAAGCCGTCGAAGCGGAACAGGTACATGTACGGGGACGGGTTGGTGGCCCGCAGGACCCGGTAGACGTCCAGCGCGCTCGCCGTGCACGGCGTCTCGAAGCGCTGGGAGGGGACCACCTGGAAGGCCTCGCCGGCCCGGATGCGCTCCTTGATGTCCTCGACGGCCTCCTGGAAGTCGGGGCCGCCCCACAGCGCCGTGTACGCGGGGAGCTCGGAGGGCGGGAGCACGGCCGGGGGCTGGGCGACCGCGCGGGAGAGGTCGGCCTCCATGGCGTCGAGCCGGGCCACGGCGTCCGCGTAGGCCTCGTCGACGCCGCTGTCCAGGTCGTTGTGGTTGATCGCGTTGGCGATCAGCAGGACCGAGCCCTCCCAGTGGTCCATGACGGCCAGGTCGCTGGTGAGGAGCATGGTCAGCTCGGGCAGCTTCAGGTCGTCGCGCTCGCCGGGGCCGATCTTCTCCAGGCGGCGGACGATGTCGTAACCGAGATAACCGACCATGCCGCCGGTGAAGGGCGGCATGCCGTCCTGGTGGGGCGTGTGCAGGGCCTCGATGGTGGCGCGCAGCGCGGCGAGGGGGTCGCCGTCGACGGGGACGCCGACGGGCGGGACGCCGAGCCAGTGGGCCTGTCCGTCGCGCTCGGTCAGCGTCGCCGCCGACCGCACGCCCACGAAGGAGTAACGGGACCACGAGCGGCCGTTCTCCGCGGACTCCAGCAGGAAGGTGCCCGGGCGCTCGGCGGCGAGCTTGCGGTAGAGCGCGACCGGGGTGTCGCCGTCGGCGAGGAGTTTGCGGGTGACGGGGATGACCCGCCGGTCGGTGGCGAGCTTGCGGAACGTCTCGAGGTCCATGGCCGCTGACCTTACTGATCCGAGGCGGGGGCGTCGGAGCCGCCGTCCTTGAGGAGCACGTCCTCGTCGAAGCAGGTGCGGGCGCCGGTGTGGCATGCGGCGCCGACCTGGTCGACCTTGACAAGGACGGTGTCGGCGTCGCAGTCGAGGGCGACGGACTTCACCCACTGGAAGTGGCCGGAGGTGTCGCCCTTGACCCAGTACTCCCGGCGGCTGCGCGACCAGTAGGTGCACCGGCCGGTGGTCAGGGTGCGGTGCAGCGCCTCGTCGTCCATCCAGCCGAGCATCAGCACCTCTCCGGTGTCGTACTGCTGGGCGATGGCGGGCAGGAGGCCGTCGGCGCTGCGCTTGAGGCGGGCGGCGATCTCCGGGTCGAGACGGCTGGGCCGGGGGGACGTGCTGGTCATGCCGACCATTGTGCCGCGCGCCACTGACAGGCCAGGTGGAGTGTCCACTGTGCGGACCTTCGAGCCGGTCGTAGGCTGACTCCATGTCGACCCATGCCAAGCGTGAACGACTTCTCCTCGCCGATCTGTTGGAGACCGCGGGCCCGGACGCGCCCACCCTGTGCGAGGGCTGGACCACCCGGGACCTCGCCGCGCACGTGGTGGTGCGCGAGCGCCGCCCGGACGCGGCCGGCGGGATACTGATCAAGCAGCTCGCGCCGCGCCTGGACCGGGTGATGGCGGAGTACACCGACAAGCCGTACGAGGAGCTGATCCAGCTGATCCGTACGGGGCCGCCGCGGTTCTCGCCCTTCTCGCTCAAGCAGGTCGACGAGATGTCGAACATCATCGAGTTCTACGTCCACACGGAGGACGTCCGGCGCGCCCAGCCCGACTGGTCGCCGCGTGAGCTCGACCAGGTCTTCCAGGACGCCCTGTGGTCCCGGCTGGAGCGCACCGCCCGGCTGATGGGGCGCAGCGTCCCGACGGGCCTGGTGCTGCGCCGCCCGGACGGCCAGACGGTCGTCGCCCAGCGGGGCGCGCCGGTGGTCACGGTGACGGGTGAGCCCTCGGAGCTGGTGCTGTTCTCCTACGGTCGGCAGAGCAAGGCCAAGGTCGAGCTGGACGGCGACGAGGACGCGATCGCGAAGCTGCACGAAAGCAAGCAGCTCGGGATCTGAAACGGTCCGGGATCCGAGGGGGTGGGTCACCGCACCGGGTGGCCCGCCTCCCGCAGCGTCTGCTTGACCTCGCCGATGCGCAGGTCCCCGAAGTGAAACACCGACGCGGCCAGCACCGCGTCCGCTCCCGCCGCGATGGCCGGCGGGAAGTCCGTCAGCTTGCCGGCGCCGCCCGAGGCGATGACCGGGACGGTCACGTGCCCCCGGACGGCCTGGATCATCTCCAGGTCGTAGCCGTCCTTGGTGCCGTCCGCATCCATGGAGTTGAGCAGGATCTCGCCGGCCCCCAGCTCGGCGGCCCGGTGTGCCCACTCGACGGCGTCGATGCCGGTGCCGCGACGGCCGCCGTGGGTGGTCACCTCGAAGGAGCCGGACTCGGTGCGGCGCGCGTCCACCGACAGGACCAGGACCTGGCGGCCGAAGCGTTCGGCGATCTCCCGGATCAGCTCCGGGCGGGCGATCGCGGCCGTGTTGACGCCGACCTTGTCCGCGCCGGCCCGCAGCAGCTTGTCCACGTCCTCGGCGGTGCGCACCCCGCCGCCGACCGTGAGCGGGATGAACACCTGCTCGGCCGTGCGGCGCACCACGTCGTACGTCGTCTCGCGGTTGCCCGACGAGGCGGTGATGTCCAGGAACGTCAGCTCGTCGGCGCCCTCGGCGTCGTACACCTTGGCCATCTCGACGGGGTCGCCCGCGTCGCGCAGGTTCTGGAAGTTGACGCCCTTGACGACCCGGCCGTTGTCCACGTCCAGGCAGGGGATGACTCGGACCGCCAGGGTCATGAATCCACCGTTCCTCTGAATGCCTCTAGTTCCACCGACACCAGGACGCGCGGGTCGACGAAGCCGTCCACCACGAGGAAGGACGCGACGGGGCGCACGGAGTCGAACAGCTCCTTGTGGGCCCGGCCCACCTCGTCGAGGTCGCGCGTGTGTGCCAGATACATTCGCGTCCGGACCACGGACTCGATACCGAGCCCGAACTCGCCGATCGCTTCGAGGGCGCTGGTGAAGGCCGCTTTGGCCTGCTCGTACGGGTCGCCCTCCCCGTACAGCACATCGCCCTTGAAGGGTGTCGTGCCCGCCACCAGCACCCGATCGCCCGCCGCCACGGCGCGTGCGAAACCGAAACTCTCTTCCCAGGGACTTCCGCTCTGCACGCGCCGTACGGCATCACTCATGACGACACAGTCTCCAATGCCTCTTCCAGGGTGAACGCCTTCGCGTACAGCGCCTTCCCTACGATCGCGCCCTCGACACCGAGCGGGACGAGCTCGGCGATCGCACGGAGGTCGTCGAGCGACGAGACACCGCCGGAGGCCACCACCGGGCGGTCCGTCGCCGCGCAGACGTTCTTCAGCAGCTCCAGGTTGGGGCCCTGGAGGGTGCCGTCCTTGGCGATGTCCGTGACGACGTACCGCGCGCAGCCCTCCTTGTTCAGGCGCTCCAGCGTCTCGTAGAGGTCGCCGCCGTCGCGGGTCCAGCCACGGCCGCGCAGGGTCGTACCGCGGACGTCGAGACCGACCGCGATCTTGTCACCGTGCTCGGCGATGACCTTGGCGACCCACTCGGGAGCCTCCAGGGCGGCCGTGCCGAGGTTCACGCGGGTGCAGCCGGTGGCCAGGGCGGCGGCGAGGGTGTCGTCGTCGCGGATGCCGCCGGACAGTTCCACCTTGATGTCCATGGCCTTGGTGACCTCGGCGATCAGCGCGCGGTTGTTCCCGGTGCCGAACGCGGCGTCCAGGTCGACCAGGTGCAGCCACTCGGCGCCGGAGCGCTGCCAGGCGAGGGCGGCCTCCAGGGGTGAGCCGTAGGAGGTCTCCGTACCGGACTCGCCGTGCACGAGGCGGACCGCCTGGCCGTCACGGACGTCGACGGCGGGGAGGAGTTCGAGCTTGCTCACAGGGTTCCGATCCAGTTGGTGAGGAGCTGGGCTCCGGCGTCGCCGGACTTCTCGGGGTGGAACTGCGTGGCCCACAGGGCGCCGTTCTCGACGGCCGCGACGAACGGCTTGCCGTGCGTGGACCAGGTGACCTTGGGGGCCTCCATCGCCGGGTTGTGGGTCTGAAGCGACCAGTCGTGGACGGCGTAGGAGTGCACGAAGTAGAAGCGCGCGTCCGCGTCCAGGCCCGCGAACAGCTGCGAGCCTGCCGCCGCGTCCACGGTGTTCCAGCCCATGTGGGGCACGATCTCGGCCTGGAGCGGTTCGACCGAGCCGGGCCATTCGTCGAGGCCCTCGCTCTCCACGCCGTGCTCGATGCCGCGCGCGAAGAGGATCTGCATGCCGACGCAGATGCCCATGACGGGCCGGCCTCCGGCCAGCCGGCGGTCGACGATCCAGTCGCCGCGCGCCTCGCGCAGGCCCTTCATGCAGGAGGCGAAGGCGCCGACGCCCGGCACGAGCAGCCCGTCGGCGTTCAGGGCCTTGTCGTAGTCACGCGTGATCTCGACGTCGGCTCCCGCGCGCGCGAGGGCACGCTCGGCGGAGCGGACGTTGCCGAAGCCGTAGTCGAAGACGACCACTTTCTTCTGAGGGGCGCTCAATTCCACACCTCCAGCCTCACGACACCGGCCGCCAGGCACATCGCGGCGCCGATGGAGAGCAGCACGATCAGGCCCTTGGGCATCTTCTGCTTGACGAAGGAGTAGATGCCGCCGACGAGGAACAGGCCGACGACGATCAGCAGGGTCGAGATGCCGTTCACAGGGCGCCCTTCGTGGAGGGGAGGATGCCGGCGGCGCGCGGGTCGCGCTCGGAGGCGTACCGCAGGGCCCGGGCCAGCGCCTTGAACTGGCACTCCACGATGTGGTGGGCGTTGCGCCCGTAGGGCACGTGCACGTGCAGCGCGATCTGGGCCTGGGCGACGAAGGACTCCAGGATGTGCCGGGTCATCGTGGTGTCGTACTCGCCGATCATCGGCGCCATCTTCTCGGGCTCGGTGTGCACGAGGTAGGGGCGGCCGGACAGGTCGACGGTGACCTGGGCGAGGGACTCGTCCAGCGGGACCGTGCAGTTGCCGAAGCGGTAGATGCCGACCTTGTCGCCGAGGGCCTGCTTGAAGGCGGCGCCGAGGGCGAGGGCGGTGTCCTCGATGGTGTGGTGCGAGTCGATGTGCAGGTCGCCCTCGGTCTTCACGGTCAGGTCGAACAGACCGTGCCGGCCGAGCTGGTCGAGCATGTGGTCGTAGAAGCCGACGCCGGTGGAGATCTCCGTCTTGCCGGTGCCGTCGAGGTCGATCTCGACGAGGACCGAGGTTTCCTTGGTCGTCCGCTCCACGCGTCCTGTGCGGCTCATGAACTCTGCTCCTTCTTCAGTGCACGTACCGCGTCGAGGAACGCGTCGTTCTCTTCGGGGGTGCCGGCCGACACCCGCAGCCACCCGGGGATGCCGTTGTCCCGGACCAGGACGCCCCGGTCGAGGATCTTCTGCCAGGCCGTGTGCGCGTCCTCGAACCGGCCGAACTGCACGAAGTTGGCATCGGACTCGACGACCTCGTAGCCGGTGGCGCGCAGCTCGGTGACCAGGCGGTCCCGCTCGGCCTTGAGCTGTTCGACATAGCCCAGCAGCGTGCCGGTGTGCTCCAGGGCGGCCAGGGCGGTCGCCTGGGTGACGGCCGACAGGTGGTAGGGCAGCCGGACGAGCTGGACGGCGTCGACGACGGCCGGGTGCGCGGCGAGGTAGCCGAGGCGCAGGCCCGCCGCGCCGAACGCCTTCGACATCGTGCGCGAGACGACGAGGTTCGGGCGCCCGTCGAGCAGCGGCAGCAGCGAGTCGCCGTGGCTGAACTCGATGTACGCCTCGTCGATCACGACCATCGACGGCTTCGCCGCCTGCGCGGCCTCGTAGAGCGCGAGGACCGTCTCGGGCGGGACCGCGTTGCCCGTGGGGTTGTTGGGGGTGGTGACGAAGACGACGTCGGGCCGGTGCTCGGCGATCGCCTTCTGGGCGGCGGCGAGGTCGATCGTGAAGTCGTCGTTGCGGGGGCCCGAGATCCATCCGGTACCGGTGCCGCGCGCGATGAGCCCGTGCATCGAGTACGACGGCTCGAAGCCGATCGCGGTACGGCCGGGCCCGCCGAAGGTCTGCAGCAGCTGCTGGATGACCTCGTTGGAGCCGTTGGCCGCCCAGACGTTGGCCAGGCCGACCTCGTGGCCGGAGGTGTCCGTCAGGTACTCGGCGAGCTTGGTGCGCAGCTCGACCGCGTCCCGGTCCGGGTAGCGGTTGAGGTTGCGGGCGGCCTCACGGACCCGCTCGGCGATGCGTTCGACCAGCGGCTCGGGCAGCGGGTAGGGGTTCTCGTTGGTGTTCAGCCGTACGGGGACGTCCAGCTGGGGCGCGCCGTAGGGGGACTTGCCGCGCAGCTCGTCCCGTACGGGCAGATCATCGATGCGTACGTCGCTCACTTGCTCTCGGGTACCTTCCAGCCGAACCTGGCCTTGATCGCCGCGCCGTGCGCGGGCAGGTCCTCCGCCTCCGCCAGCGTGACCACGTGGTGCGCGACCTCGGCCAGCGCGTCCTGCGTGTAGTCGACGATGTGGATGCCGCGCAGGAAGGACTGGACGGACAGGCCCGAGGAGTGGCAGGCGCAGCCGCCGGTGGGCAGGACGTGGTTGGAGCCGGCCGCGTAGTCGCCGAGGGATACCGGGGCCCAGGGGCCGATGAAGATCGCGCCGGCGTTCCTGACGCGGTCGGCCACGGCGGCGGCGTCGGCCGTCTGGATCTCCAGGTGCTCGGCGCCGTACGCGTCGACCACCCTCAGGCCCTCGTCGATGCCGTCGACCAGGACGATCGCGGACTGCTTGCCGGACAGCGCCGGGACGATCCGGTCGTCGACGTGCTTGGTGGCCGCGACCTGCGGCTCCAGCTCCTTCTCCACCGCGTCCGCGAGCTCGGCGGAGTCGGTGACCAGGACGGCGGCGGCCAGCGGGTCGTGCTCGGCCTGGCTGATCAGGTCGGAGGCCACGTGCACCGGGTCGGCCGTGTCGTCGGCGAGGACCGCGATCTCGGTCGGGCCGGCCTCGGCGTCGATGCCGATCTTGCCGGTGAAGTAGCGCTTGGCGGCGGCGACCCAGATGTTGCCGGGGCCGGTGACCATGGTGGCGGGCGGGCAGGACTCGGTGCCGTAGGCGAACATCGCCACGGCCGTGGCACCGCCGGCCGCGTAGACCTCGTCGACGCCGAGCAGGGCGCAGGCGGCGAGGATCGTCGGGTGCGGCAGCCCGTTGAACTCGGACTGGGCCGGGGAGGCGAGCGCGATGGACTCGACGCCGGCTTCCTGGGCGGGCACGACGTTCATGACCACGGAGGACGGATACACGGACCGGCCGCCGGGCGCGTACAGCCCGACCCGGTCGACCGGGACCCACTTCTCGGTCACGGAGCCGCCGGGCACCACCTGGGTGGTGTGGGTGGCGCGGCGCTGCTCGCGGTGGACGGTCCGGGCGCGCCGGATGGACTCCTCCAGGGCCGCGCGCACGGCCGGGTCGAGCTCGTCCAGCGCGCGCGTGAGCGCGGCGGCCGGCACCCGCACCTGGTCGAGCCTGACCCCGTCGAACCGCTCGGCGTACTCGATCAGCGCCGCGTCGCCCCGATGATGCACGTCCTCGCAGATCGGACGCACCTTCTCCAGGGCGGCCTGAACGTCGAACTCGGCTCGGGGCAGCAGGTCACGCAGGGCGGGGCCCTCGGGGAGGGCGTCGCCGCGCAGATCGATTCGGGAGATCACGTGCTCAATTCTCTCAGACCCGAATCACGCGCCGTCCGCTCGTATCAATGGCTGATACAGACCACCGCCGGAAGCCGGAAGATCCCCTTCACGTTTCGCGTTCGGGGCGTCACTCAGCGGGCATGAACAGCTGTACGAAGCACCTGACCCGCGAGTATCCGGGGAGGATGGAAGAGACGTGACCGAGGGGGCCGGCGTGCGTGCCGGGGATGTGCCCGACGACCTGACGGCGGCCGAGGCCGGAATGTGGCAGGCGTTCCGCAACGGCAGCGTGTACGACCTGAGCAGCGGCGACCCGGTGGTGGACGATCCGCACGGCGGCCACCCCTGGGGCGAGGAGCGGACCGTGCGGGCCCGGATCGTCTGCTGGCTGCTCCTGGACGGCCCGCCCGCCCTGGCCGGCCGGGTGTCGTCGCTGAAGCTGGCCGGCGTGCGGATCAGCGGCTCGCTGGACCTCGCGGGCGGCACGGTGGTGCCGTACGTCGAGATGCGCCAGTGCCGGTTCGAGCAGGACGTGCTGCTGCCGGAGGCCCGCTTCACGACCGTGCGGATGGTGAACTGCTCGGTGCCGCGGCTGGAGGCGGCCCGGGTACAGACGGAGGGCGATCTGCATCTGCCGCGCTGCCGGTTCCACCGCGGCATCCGGCTCACCGACGCGCAGATCGGCACGGACCTGATGCTCAACCAGGCGATCGCGCACCGGGACCGCAGCGGCCGGTCGATCGCCGCGGACGGCCTGACCGTCGGCCAGGACTTACAGGCCGAGCTGCTGGAGTCGCACGGCGAGCTGAGCCTGCGCGCCGCCACCATCGGCGTGTCCCTGAGCCTGCGCGGCGCCCGCCTGGCCAATCCGTACGAGCGGCTCGCCTTCAACGCCCCGCAGCTGACCGTCGAGCGCAGCCTGTATCTGACCCCGGCGGGTGTCGGCGCCCAGGCGATGAGCGGGATGACCCCGGCGCGCGGGACGCGGATCCAGCGGTTCTCGTGCGAGGGCGGGATCCGGCTGGACGACGGGCGGTTCGGCGACGCGGTCGACTTCGAGCAGGCCAGATTCACCTTCACCGACGACCAGGAACTGTCGCTGCGCCGGGTGCAGACGCCGGAGCTGCGGTTCCTCGGCGAGCATCCCGCGCGCGGGCGTGTCGTGCTGTCGGGGGCGAAGATCGTCAACCTGATGGACCGGGCGGACGCCTGGCCCGGCCCGGGGCGGCTGCACATGGGCGGCTTCACCTACGAGAACCTCGTGCCGCGCGGGCCGTTCCCGCTGGCCGAGCGGCTGGACTGGGTGGCGGCGGCGACCGCCGAGTACAACCCGGAGCCGTACGAGCGGCTCGCCGCCGTGCTGCGGGCCGGCGGGGAGGACGAGGACGCCCGCGAGGTGTTGCTCGCCAAGCAGCGCCGGCACCGGGAGAGCCTGCCGCCGGCCGCCAAGCTGTGGGGCTACGCCCAGGACTGGACGGTCGCCTACGGGTACCGGCCGGGCCGGGCCGCGGTGTGGATGGCGGTGCTGTGGGCGGCGGGCTCCCTCGCCTTCGCGCAGGCCGGGCATCCGCCGCTGAAGCAGGGCGAGCATCCGGAGTGGAACCCCACGCTGTTCACGCTCGATCTGCTGCTGCCGGTGATCGACCTGGGCCAGGTGGGCTTCTGGCAGTTGCGCGGCGGCTGGCAGTGGCTGGCGACGGCGATGATCCTGCTGGGCTGGATCCTGGCGACGACGGTGGCGGCGGGGGCGACGCGGTTGCTGCGGCGCAACTGATGATGCTGGTGTGACCAGTGTTGTTGAACTGTCACACTTTTACATTCTCTTGACCCTGAGGCGTACAACTTTCCGCGAGTTCACCGAACGATCTGGCGCCGTCATGACCAGCGGACTTTCAATGGTCGGCACCATGGCCATGCAGCTGCCGTTCATCCGCCCGGGCCGGATGACAAGGACCGCACCCCACCTCGTCAGCAGGCCGCGCGCCGACGACGAGGTGCTGCTCGACGCGCCCGATGCCCGGCTCAGCCCGGCGCTGGTCGCGGCCGCCCGCGGCGACCACGGACCGGCCTCCGGTCTGCTCCGCGCCACCCGGGCGGCGACCGAGTGGGAGCGCCGGGACCGGTACGTGACCCGGCTGGCCGCCTTCGCCCGCTCGCGCCCCGACTGGCTGGACGCCTGGCTCGCCACGGCCCCGCACGACCCGGACGCGCTGCTGCTCGGGGCCCAGCTGGCGGTGGACCGCGCCTGGCAGTCACCGGCCCGGGCCGAGGCGCTGCGCGAGATCAGCCCGCTGATCACGGCCGCCGCCCGGGCCGACCACGCCGACCCGGTGCCCTGGCGACTCGCGCTGGACCACGCGCGCGGCGCCCAGGCCGGACACAGCTACTTCGAGCAACTGTGGGCGGCGGCCGTGCGCCGCGCCCCGCACCACTACGGCTGCCACGAGTCGGCCCTGCGCTATCTGGCCGCGTCCTGGCACGGTTCGCACCAGGAGTGCTTCGACTTCGCCGACCGGGCCGCACAGGACGCGCCCGCCGACGCGCTCGTCCAGGCGCTCCCGCTGCGGGCGGCCTTCGGCTACCTCACCGACGGCTGCGGGCCCGAGCTGCCGCGCGAGCGGCTGGACGCCGCCGCCGACCGGGCGATCGCGCTGTCCCCGCGACTGCCGGCGGCCGACCCCTGGCCGGCCCGGATGCGGAACCTGCTCGTCTTCGTCCTGGTGCGCCTGGAGCGCTGGCAGGACGCCTGGGAACAACTGCGCCTGAACGGCCCGTACGCCACCTCGTTCCCCTGGGACCAGGTGTCGGACGACCCGCTCGGTCACTTCCTGCGGATACGCGAGGACGTGCTGTCCGGAGCAGCCGGCCGGCCGGCCCGGCATCCACGGAGTGAACGGGGCGGACGAGTCACCTCCCGCGACCATTAGGCTTTTGCGTCGTGACCACCGTCCGGCTCCCCCTCTTCCCCCTGAACTCGGTGCTGTTCCCGGGGCTCGTGCTCCCGCTCAACGTCTTCGAGGAGCGGTATCGCGCCATGATGCGCGAACTGCTGAAGACGCCGGAGGACGAGCCGCGCCGGTTCGCCGTCGTGGCGATCCGCGACGGCCACGAGGTGGCCCCGAGCGCGCCCGGCATGCCCGACCCCACGTCCCTGCCCGAGCGGGGGCCCGCCGCCGGCTTCGGCACGGACCCGGCCAAGGCGTTCCACAAGGTGGGCTGTATCGCGGACGCTGCGACGATCCGGGAGCGGACCGACGGTTCCTTCGAGGTGCTGGCGACCGGCACTACCCGGGTGCGGCTGCTGTCGGTGGAGGCGTCGGGTCCGTTCCTGACGGCCGAGCTGGAGACGCTGTCGGAGGAACCCGGCGACGAGGCGGCGCCGTTGGCCGAGGGGGTGCTGCGGTCCTTCCGCCAGTACCAGAAGCGACTGGCGGGCGCACGGGAACGGTCCCTGACGACCGGCGCCGACCTGCCCGACGAGCCCGGCGTGGTGTCGTACCTGGTGGCCGCGGCGATGATGCTGGACACCCCCACCAAGCAGCGCCTGCTCCAGGCGCCCGACACGGCTTCCCGCCTGCGCGACGAGCTGAAACTCCTTCGCTCCGAGACGGCCATCATCCGTAATCTGCCGTCGTTGCCGGCGTCGGACCTGACGCGCGGCCCGACGAGTCTCAACTGAAGCGGACCGGAATGGCGAAGAAGTCGAAGAAGCAGCAGCCGGGCGGCACCCCCGCGACGGTCGCCCTCACGGCGGCGGGCGTGGAGTTCACGGTCCACTCCTACGACCACGACCCCGCCCATCCCTCGTACGGCGAGGAGGCGGCCGAGGCGATGGGCGTCTCCCCGGACCGCGTCTTCAAGACCCTGGTGGCCGACATCGACGGCGCGCTGACGGTCGCGGTGGTCCCGGTGGCGGGCCAACTGGACCTGAAGGCCCTGGCAGCGGCGGTGGGCGGCAAACGCGCGACGATGGCCGACCCGACCCTGGCGGAACGCACGACGGGTTACGTCAGGGGCGGCATCTCTCCCCTGGGCCAGCGCAAGAAGCTCCCGACGGTGCTGGACGCGTCGGCGTCGTCCCACCCGACCATCTGCGTCTCGGCGGGCCGGAGGGGCCTGGAGGTGGAACTGTCCCCGGAGGACTTGCAGAAGCTGACGGAGGCGGTACTGGCGCCGATCGGACGCCCCTAGCCGCTTAGCTGCGGGCAGTCGTGCCTCCCCCAGTGCCTCAAGGGCCTGGGAGGTGCCCCCAGGGCGGCACGGGTGGGCGCAGCGGCACCCCGCCCCGCCGGGCTGCGCCCCGACCCGGCCTCAGCCCAAACGCCGGGCACCTATGCAGCAGGCGGTGTCTGATACGGCCCGTCCGAGAACTCCGGCTCCGGATCCCGAGGCCCGAACAACGCCGTCAACCCGAGATGCAACACCAGCGCCGCAAGCGGCCAGGCCAGCAACGCCCCCTTCGCCCCCAACCTCAACGGCGCGGAGAACGTCACCCCCCGCCCCACATCCCGCGCCCGCGCGACGACATCCTCCGCGGGGCCGAGCCACACCCCGACCCGCCAGGCCAGCAACGACCCGAGCAGCCCCCCGACGGCCAGCCCCACCACCAGCGGCACACCACCGCGCCGCCGCAGCAGGAACACGGCCAGGGCGCTGACGACCCCGAAGGCCAGCCCGAGCAGGGCGAACGTGCCGTCGACCCCGACGGCCTGCTCCCCCTCGGTGTCCTTCAGGTAGACGATCCACTTCCCCCCGACCACGTCACCGACCAGCGGCACGTGCGGCGCGAGCCACCACCACAGCACACCCAGCAGCACCCCGCCGAGCGCCACCGCCACGGCGGCCACGCCGGCCTCCCGCACTTCCGTCTTCATACCGGGCCCGTCCTGCCCGTACCAGCCGTGCCCGGAGTACGCGGCGTGCTGAGACCCGGGAGCCTGCGATCCGTGCGCCCCGGACCCGGCGCCCGGCGGCGGCCACGCATCCTGTGCGGAACGTTCATGCGGCGGCGGTGGCGGATTCAGTGGTGCGGTCACCCTGCCATCGTGCCAGGCCCGCCTGTGCCCCGCGTCACCGGACGATCCCTCCCCGCTCACCGGACGGCCGCCCGGCGGTACGCCCAGGTCGCCACGACCAGCGAGACGACGCCCACGAACCCGCACACGGCGAGGTCGCCGAGCACGAAGGCCCAGTCGGGATGCGGCCCGAACGTCCGCGCGAAGGCCTCCACGCCGTACGTCGAGGGCAGCAGGTCCCGCGTGAAACGCACCGCCTCCGGCATCCGCTCGGCCGGCAGCACGCCCAGCAGCAGCGCCGCCGACATGCCCAGCTGCCCGAGGAGCGTCGCCAGCTCCGGCCGGGGCGCGAGCAGTCCGAGCGCCGCCCCCAGTCCGGCGAGCGCGGCGCCCGCCAGCGGGATCACGGCCACCAGGACCCACAGATGGGCCAGTGGCAGCCCGAACAGCACACAGCCGAACACCGCCGTCACGACGGTCCCCGGCACGGTGAACGACGCGTACGCGCCCGCCGCGCCCAGCACCACCGCCGCCGGCGGCACCGGCAGCGTCGCGTAGTGGTCGAGTCCGCCGCTGGCCCGCAGCTGCCCGAAGTACTGCGCGAGCAGGTTCAGCGCGACGAAGGCCACCACCAGGACGGACGACCCGGCGACGACGGCCTGCGCCTCCGCCCCGTCGTCCACGACCCCACGCATCAGGACCATGATCCCGACCGACTGGAACGTCGCCACGAACAGCAGCGGGATCCGCGCGACCCGCGCCCGGGACAGCTGCGCCCGGTACACGGCCGCCAGCGACGGCCACAGCCGCGCCCGGGGTCCGAGCTCGGCCGCGCCCACGGCGGGCTCGTCCACGGCCAGGGCGCTGCCCGGCAGGACATCGGCGGGTACGACACTCACGTCGCGCTGCTCCCCTTCGTCGGGTCCACTGCGGCAGTCGCCCTGTTCGGTACGTACGTGTTCGGTACGTATGCGGCGGCCCGCGTACTCAAGGCCGCCGTATTGCGGGCCGTCATGTTCCAGGGCTTCGTACTCCTCACGCCTTCACCAGCCCCTGCTGCGCGGCGCCGCCCAGGGCCAGATACACGTCCTCCAGGCTCGGCGTGGCCAGCGTGAAGTCGTCCAGGGCGGCGAAGGCGGCTCCTCCGGTGACGGTGGCGACGACCGCCCGGGCCTCCTCGGGCCCGAGCCGGAGCGTCCACAGGCGGCCCGACTCCACGGCCCGGCCCCGCAGCGCGGCCACCTCGGGGACGTGCACCGGCGCCGCGTCCCGCCACACCAGGTCGACCCGCACCTCACCGGCGACCTGCTCCTTGAGCCCGGCCGGGGTGTCACAGGCGATCACCCGCCCCCGGTCGAGGACGGCCACCCGGTCCAGCACGGTCTCGGCCTCGATGACGTTGTGGGTGACGAGCAGCACGGTCGTCCCGCGCTCGGCCCGCCGCCGGTCGACGGCGGACCACACGGCCCGCCGTGCCACCGGGTCCATGCCGGTGGTCGGCTCGTCGAGCACGAGCAGCGGCCGCTCCCCCACCAGTGCCGCGGCGAAGCACGCCAGGCGCCGCTGGCCCCCGGAGAGCTTCTTCAGCGGCCGCCCGGCGAGCGGCGCGAGCCCCAGCTCGTCGAGGACGTCGTCCCGCTCGGCCCGCGCCCGCCGGATGTCCAGGCCGCGCAGCCGCCCGGTGGTCTCGGCGGCGAGAGACACGGTCAGCTCGTCGAGGGCGGTCGACTCCTGACCGAGGTAGGCGAGGATCCGCGCGGCCCGCTCCGGGTGGCGCACGATGTCGTGCCCGAGGATCTCCACGCTGCCGCGGTCGGGCCGCATCAGCCCGGTGAGCTGCCGTACGAGGGTGGACTTGCCGGCGCCGTTCGGCCCGAGCAGGCCGAAGATCTCGCCGCGCCGGATGTCCAGCGTCACGTCGTCCGTGGCACGGACCTCGGGTGTTCCGGGCGCGCCGCGCCGGCCGCGTACGGCAGGGTAGGTCTTGGTCAGCCCGCGCACCGCGCACACGACGTCACCCTCGTGCCGAAATGCCTGTGCCGCGCGCTTACTCACAAGCAACGAGACTACGGGGTCGACTGCCCCGGTCCGCTCTCGGGTCGGTCCACAACGGGAAATCCGCCGGCAAAGTTCTCATTCGCCCACGGGCGCGTGCTCCACTCCCGTGCGCACGCCGATCTCCTTCCAGAAGCCGGCCCGGATGGCGTACCGGTCCCGCTCGTCGATCTGGTCGTCCTTGTGGGCGAGCAGGCCGAAGCGGGCGGCGTAGCGCAGCAGCTCCCCGTCGACGCGGTGCGGGATGCGCGGGTACATCCCGGACAGTTTCTGCAGGTGGCTCTGGTCGCCGAGGCGCTCGACCCAGCGCCGGGCGAAGACCTGCCCGACCTCGTAGGGGTCGCCGCCGACGGTGGTGATGTCCTCCTCGCGGTCGGCCCACCGCTGCTCGGCCGTGGTCAGCTGGGCGAGCGTCGGCATCGAGGCGGCCTCGGGGGGCTCGGCCGTGGGCCGGTCGACCCAGCCCTTGTCG
The DNA here is from genome assembly GCF_030816955.1 of Streptomyces africanus. NCBI lineage: Bacteria > Bacillati > Actinomycetota > Actinomycetes > Kitasatosporales > Streptomycetaceae > Streptomyces > Streptomyces africanus. The sequence goes on from NZ_JAUSYP010000001.1 coordinate 2,190,245, forward strand.
GAGGACCAGCGGAGGGTGGCGGCGGGGGGCTGCTGGGTGGACTGGGGGCCGGGTGCGCGCAGGGCGGCCAGGTCTTTGGGCGTGGGGACGCCTTTGGCGGCGGGCGCCCGTTCCTCCGCGCCGTTCTGCCCGGCGCCGGCCGCGGGGTGCTGCGGCTGCGGTGCGGGGCGCTCGGCCGCGGCGGCGAGCGCGGACTCGGGCAGCGGGGCGGAGAGGATCGCGGCGATCTCGGGCCGGGGCGCGGGCTGTGGGGCGCACACACCGGTGTGCTCCTTGGCGCGGACGGCCTTGGTGATCCAGGTCCGGTCCAGGACGCGCCGCTCGTCGGCCTCGGCGACCAGGTCCTCGGACTGGTTGTAGTCGCCGTCGGCGGCCTGCACGGCCCACAGGTGGACGGCGACGCCGTGCTCCTTGGCGGCCATCATGCCGGGCAGCAGATCGCCGTCGCCGGTGACGAGGACGATGTCGGAGCAGGCGCGGTTGCGGGCCAGCTCGGTGAGCTCGGCGTGCATCGCGGCGTCCACGCCCTTCTGCGCCCAGCGGCCGTCGCTGCGGGTCAGCGCGCCCAGCCGGACGGTGACCCGGGGCATCACGCGCAGCCTGCGGTGTTCGGGCTGCGGGACGCGGTCGGGGGCGCCGTCGAACCAGTAGATCCGCAGCAGGGGCTGCTGCGTGTCCGACTCGGCGCGTTCGCGCAGCCCCTGGATGAGGGCGGTGTGGTCGACGGTGATCCGGGATCGTGAGGGCTCCCCGGCGAGGAGACTCGCCGCCGCCCCCAGCAGATACCCCGCGTCCACCAGGACGATGCAGCGGTCCACACGACTCACCCTCTTCCCGGGAGGTTTGCTTCGGGCTTGCTTCGAGTCTGCCCGACGGCGCGGAGGTTAACGGCCGGAACTCGATCTTCGGCGTGGCGTTTCGCGCCGTCCCGCTCCGACTGCCCCTGTCACGCAGGGTAATTGTCCGACATGCGATCGTTGTCGGCCTGTGTGAATCTGGTCCCGGCCCTGGCCCCTAGATCCCCCACAGGAGGCATCACCATGGCCAAGAACAAGAACCGTGACCGTAAGCAGCAGCGTCCGACCGAGCGCGGGCAGCGCGCGGACCGCAGCCCCGCGGCCGAGGCGGAGCCCCAGCCCGAGGTCGAGCTGACCCCCGGTGACGTGGCGTCCCGCAAGCGGAAGCGCAGCTTCGGCCACAACTGACATCTGTGTGACGGGTTGTTGAGACCCACGCACATGCGCGAGGGGCGTACCAGGTACCGGGTACGCCCCTCACGCGCGTCAAGCGCCGTCCAGGTCATCCCGCCAGGCAGGACGGCCCGAGCAGCACCTTCAGATCGCCGAAGAGCGCCGGGTCGGGCTTCACCCGGTGGCGGTCCAGCCGCAGCACGGTCGTCTTGGTCGGTCCCTGGAGCTTGATCCGGACCTCGCTGTCGCCCTTGTGGTGGCTGAGGACCTCGCCGAGGCGGCTGACCAGCGGCGGGGTGACCCGGGTGGCCGGGATGGTCAGCACGACGGGCGCGTTGGTGCCCGCGTTCGACAGGTCGGGGACCTGCAACTCCATCGCGACCAGCCGCGGCACGTCCTCGCGCTTGTCGAGGCGGCCCTTGACGAACACCACGGCGTCCTCGACGAGTTGGGTCGAGACGAGCTGGTACGTCGCCGGGAAGAACATGCACTCGATCGAGCCGGCGAGGTCCTCGACGGTGGCGATGGCCCAGGCGTTGCCCTGCTTGGTCATCTTGCGCTGGAGGCCGGAGATGATGCCGCCGATGGTGACGACCGCGCCATCGGAGTGCTCACCGCCGGTCAGCTGGGAGATGCCCGCGTCGGCCTTGTCGGACAGGATGTGCTCCAGGCCGAACAGCGGGTGATCGGAGACGTACAGACCGAGCATCTCCCGCTCCTGGGCGAGCAGATAGGTCTTGTCCCACTCCTCGGTGGTGAACTCCACGTCGAGCCCGAAGCCCGGCTCGCTGCTCTCGGCCTCGCCCATGCCGCCGAAGAGGTCGAACTGCCCCTCGGCCTCCTTCCGCTTGACCGCGACCACGTTGTCGATCATCGGCTCGTACTGCGCGGTCAGGCCCTTGCGGGTGTGGCCCATGGCGTCGAAGGCGCCGGCCTTGATCAGCGACTCGGTGGTGCGCTTGTTGCAGACCACCGCCTCCACCTTGTCGAGATAGTCCGGGAAGGAGACGTACTTCCCCTTGGCCTTGCGGCACCTGATGATCGACTCGACGACGTTCGTACCGACGTTGCGGACGGCGGAGAGGCCGAAGAGGATCACGTCGTCGCCCTGGGCCGCGAAGTTGGACATCGACTCGTTGACGTCCGGCGGGAGCACCTTGATGCCCATGCGGCGGCACTCGTTGAGGTAGACGGCCGACTTGTCCTTGTCGTCCTTCACGGAGGTGAGCAGCGCGGCCATGTACTCGGCGGGGTGGTTCGCCTTGAGGTAGGCCGTCCAGTACGAGACGAGTCCGTACGCGGCGGAGTGCGCCTTGTTGAACGCGTAGCCGGCGAAGGGGACCAGCACGTCCCACAGCGCCTGGATGGCCTCGTCGCTGTAGCCCTTCTTGCGGGCGCCCTCCTGGAACAGCACGAAGTTCTTCGCCAGTTCCTCGGGCTTCTTCTTGCCCATCACGCGGCGGAGGATGTCGGCCTCGCCGAGCGAGTAGCCGGCGATGATCTGGGCGGCCTTCTGCACCTGCTCCTGGTAGACGATCAGGCCGTGAGTGACGTCCAGGACCTCCCTGAGCGGCTCCTCCAGCTCGGGATGGATGGGCGTGATCTCCTGCTGGCCGTTCTTGCGCAGCGCGTAGTTCGTGTGGGAGTTCATGCCCATCGGGCCCGGGCGGTACAGGGCCGACACGGCGGAGATGTCTTCGAAGTTGTCCGGCTTCATCAGCCGGAGCAGGGAGCGCATGGGGCCGCCGTCGAACTGGAAGACGCCGAGGGTGTCGCCGCGCTGGAGCAGTTCGAAGGTCGTGGGGTCGTCGAGCGGGAGGCTCAGGAGATCGATGTCGATCCCCTTGTTGGACTTCACCATCTTGACGGCGTCGTCCATGATCGTCAGGTTGCGCAGGCCCAGGAAGTCCATCTTCAGCAGGCCGAGCGACTCACAGCTCGGGTAGTCCCACTGCGTGATGGTCACGCCGTCGGTGTGCCTGACCCAGACCGGGACGTGGTCGGTGATGGTCTCGCTGGACATGATCACGCCGGCGGCGTGCACGCCCATCTGCCGGACCAGGCCCTCGACGCCCTTGGCGGTGTCGATGACCTTCTTCACGTCCGGCTCGTTCTCGTACATCGCCCGGATCTCGCCCGCCTCCGAGTAGCGGGGGTGCTCGGGGTTGGTGATGCCGTCGAGGTTGATCCCCTTGCCGAGGACGTCGGCGGGCATGGCCTTGGTGAGGCGGTCGCCCATCGCGTACGGGTAGCCCAGCACGCGCGCGGAGTCCTTGATCGCGTTCTTGGCCTTGATGGTGCCGTACGTGCCGATCATGGCGACCTTGTCGGCGCCGTACTTCTCCGTCACGTACCGGATCACCTCGACGCGCCGGCGCTCGTCGAAGTCGATGTCGACATCGGGCATGGAGATGCGCTCGGGGTTGAGGAACCGCTCGAAGATCAGGCCGTGCGGGATGGGGTCGAGGTCGGTGATGCCGAGGGCGTAGGCGACGATCGAGCCGGCCGCGGAGCCCCGTCCGGGGCCGACCGCGATGCCCTGCTTCTTGGCCCACATGATGAAGTCGGCGACCACGAGGAAGTAGCCCGGGAAGCCCATCGAGATGATGGTGTCCATCTCGTACTCGGCCTGCTTCATGCGGTCGTCCGGGATGCCGTCCGGGAAGCGGCGGTGCATGCCGCGGATGACTTCCTCGCGGAACCAGCTGACCTCGGTGTATCCCTCCGGGATGTCGAACTTGGGCATCAGGTCGCGCTTTTCGAACATGCCCGTCGTGTCGACCATCTCGGCGATCAGCCGGGTGTTGGCGCAGCCCTCCTGCCAGGCGTCCGAGGAGTCGATGGCGTACATCTCGTCCGTGGACTTCAGGTAGTAGCCGGTGCCGTCGAACCTGAAGCGGTCCGGGTCGGAGAGGTTCTTGCCCGTCTGGATGCACAGCAGGGCGTCGTGGGCGCTCGCCTCGTGCGAGTAGGTGTAATGGGAGTCGTTCGTGACCAGCGGAGGGATGCCGAGCTTCTTGGCGATCTCCAGCAGGCCGTCGCGGACCCGGTGCTCGATCTCGATGCCGTGGTCCATCAGCTCCAGGAAGTAGCGGTCCTTGCCGAAGATGTCCTGGTAGTCGGCGGCGGCCTTGAGGGCCTCGTCGAAGTGGCCGAGGCGCAGCCGGGTCTGGACCTCGCCGGAGGGGCAGCCGGTGGAGGCGACGATGCCCTCGGACCACTGGGCGATGGTCTCCTTGTCCATCCGAGGCCACTTCTGGAGCCAGCCCTCGGCGTACGCGTCCGAGGAGAGCCGGAAGAGGTTGTGCAGGCCGGTCTTGTTCACCGCCCACATCGTCTTGTGGGTGTAACCACCGGAACCGGAGACGTCGTCCCGCTTCTGGTGCGGCTGGCCCCACTGGATCTTGCGCTTGTTGCGGCGCGACTCGGGCGCGACGTACGCCTCGATGCCGATGATCGGGGTGACCCCGGCCTTCTGCGCGGAGTGGAAGAAGTCGTACGCCCCGTGGAGGTTGCCGTGGTCGGACATGGCGATGTGCGACATGCCCATCTCGTTGCACGCGTTGAACATGTCCTTCAGCCGCGCGGCACCGTCCAGCAGCGAGTACTGGGTGTGGACGTGCAGGTGCGTGAACGGCGGCTTTGACACGGCTGCGGCCTCCAGGGAAAACGTACGTCGAATGGGGCCCGACAGGCTGCGGACAGTCTGGGGGACAGCGTCGAAGTCTATGCCTCGCCACTGACACTCGGAGGCCTGACCCGCGTACCTTCGTGCGGGGGCCGCGGGCACTCCCGCGGACCGCCGCACGTTAGCCGGAGGGCGGACCTGCCGCCCCGACGTACGCACCAGGAGGCACCCAGCGATGTCGTTCCCGCAGCTCGACGACGAGCACCGCGGCGAGGAGATCCTCGCCGTCTTCGACACCGCCTTCGGCGAGCTCCTGGCCGCCGACCCGGCCGCGTTCCGCGTGAAGTTCCGGAAGATGGCGGCCTCGGCCTTCGCGTTCTACCGGGGCACGGCAGCGCTCTTCTACCACGACCTGGACGAGGAGAAGCGAGGCGGGCCGTTCCTGGACGAGCGCACCTCGCGCGTGTGGATCCACGGCGACCTGCACGCGGAGAACTTCGGCACGTACATGGACGCCAACGGCCGCCTGATCTTCAACGTCAACGACTTCGACGAGGCCTACGTCGGCCCCTTCACGTGGGACCTGAAGCGCTTCGCCGCCTCCATCGCCCTCATCGGGTACGCGAAGGCGCTCAGCGACGAGCAGATCTCCGAGCTGGTGACGATCTACGCGGTCGCCTACCGCGAGCGGATCCACGCCCTGGCCACGGGCGCCAAGAGCGACGAGGTGCCGCCGTTCACGCTGGACACCGCGCAGGGCGCGCTGCTGGACGCGCTGCGTGACGCGCGGTCACTGACCCGCTTCGGGCTGCTGGAGTCGATGACGGAGATCCGCGACTTCGAGCGCCGCTTCGCGTCCGGCGGCGGCTCCGTCGAGCTGGACGCGGCCACGCGCTACAAGGTCCTCGCCGCCTTCGACGGCTATCTGGAGACGCTCCCGGACAGCTCGCTGGCCCGCCCGGACTCCTACCGCGTGAAGGACGTCGTCGGCCGGCGCGGCATCGGCATCGGCTCGGCGGGGCTGCCGTCGTACAACATCCTGCTGGAGGGCCACAGCGACGCCCTGGAGAACGATGTGGTGATCTACATCAAGCAGGCCCAGACCCCGGCCGTCTCCCGGCACATCACGGACCGGGCGATCCGCGACTACTTCCAGCACGAGGGACACCGCACGGTCATCTCCCAGCGCGCCCTCCAGGCGCACGCCGACCCGTGGCTGGGCTGGACGGAGCTGGACGGCGCGGGCCAGCTGGTCGCCGAGGTCTCGCCGTACGCGGTGGATCTCGACTGGGGCGACATCGACGACGCGGAGGAGATCGCCCAGGTGGTGGCCGACCTCGGCCGGGCCACGGCCACGATGCACTCGGCGGCGGACGACCAGTCCGGCGAGTCCCTGGTGCCGTTCTCCACGGAGCGGGCCATCGACGCGGCGATCGCGGCGGACGAGGAGGGCTTCGCGCCGCTGCTGATCGACTTCGCGCACAGCTACGGCGCACGCGCGCGTGCCGACCACCAGACCTTCGTGGACCTGTTCCGCAACGGCCGGATCCCGGGTCTGTAAAGACCCCTGCCGGGACTTTGGCCGTCCGCTCACTCACAGGCATCCTTTAGGGGTCCCTTACCGGCCCCCGTGACAGACTCTCCTCTCGCTATGGACATATCCGGGATCCAGCTCAGAGCCGTACGCGCGGCGCTGTTCACGGCAGTGGTCGTGACGCTCAGCACCGCGTCGCACGTGCTGCTGTCCCAGGTCCCGCTCCCGCTGGGCACGGTGGCCGCAGTCGCCGCCACCGTGTTCGTGATCGCCTACGCCCTGGCGGGCCGCGAGCGCTCCTTCCGACGGATCGCGGCCCTGCTGATCCCGCTGGAACTGGCCGCCGACACGGTGTTCACCACGGGACAGCACGCCTGTTACGGCCGGTCGGGCGGCCCGGTCGCCGGCCCGCTGCGGTCGGTCGGCCTGGACGTGCTGTGCGGGGGCGGCGAGATCGGCACACCCCTGGCCCGGATGGCCGGGGCCACCGGCACCGACCGGCTCGCCGCCGCGGTCGCGCACGCCGACCCGGCCACCGCCTGGCTGCTGCTCGGCGCGCACATCGGCGTGGGGCTGGCCGCCGCCGTCTGGCTGCGCCGGGGCGAGCGGGCCCTGGCCCAGCTGCTGCGGGCCGTGGGGGCGACCACGTTCCGGCCGCTCCTGCTGGCGGTCGCCGCGGTGACGGTGACGCGGGCCCCGGCCGGGCGCCGCCTGCCGTCGCGGGCCGCCGACCGCACGCCCACCGCCCGCGAGCGGATCCTCGCCCACTGTCTGGGACGGCGTGGACCGCCGTGCTCGCCCGCCTTCGCGTGAGGCACCTTTCGAGCACCGGCAGTCCCCCTTACGTATCCCGCACACGACCTGTGCGCGTCCCCGACGGAGAACATCACCATGAGCAAGCGGAACACCCAGGCGGCAAAGACGGCGGCCCGTGAGCGGCTGCGCATCGAGCGCGAGCGCGAGGCCAAGCGGGCGAAGGCCAAGCGGCAGATCATCGTCGCCGCCTCCATCGTCGGCGTCCTGGCGATAGCCGGCGGCATCGGCTACGCGGTCGTCCAGGCCAACAAGCCCACCTATTGGGAGGCCCAGAAGGACGCCAAGGTCGTCACCCCGGCCAACACCACGGGCACCAAGGGCACCACGGTCGTCATCGGCAAGGACTCGGCCAAGAAGACCCTGAAGGTCTACGAGGACCCGCGCTGCCCCGTCTGCGCCCAGTTCGAGCAGACCGTCGGTTCGACCGTGAAGAAGGACATCGACGACGGCAAGTTCAAGATGCAGTTCGTCGGCGCCACCTTCATCGACAACAAGGACAACGGCGAGGGCTCCAAGAACGCGCTGAGCGCCCTGGGTGCCGCGCTGAACGTCAGCCCCGAGGCGTTCCTCGACTACAAGGCCGCGCTGTACTCGGCGAAGTACCACCCGGACGAGACGACCGACAAGTTCAAGGACGACAGCTACCTCATCAAGGTCGCGGACACCGTCCCGGAGCTGAAGGGCAACAAGAAGTTCCAGGACGCGGTCGAGAAGGGCACCTACGACGCCTGGGCGATGGCCATGTCGAAGACCTTCGACGACAACAAGGACGGCGTCACGGGCACCCCGGGCTTCGTCATGGACGGCAAGCAGCTCACCGCCGACAACCAGGGCACGCCGCTGATGACGGTGGCCGACTTCAACAGGGTGGTGGGCGAGGCTCTGAAGAAGTGACGGCAGGTCGAGGAGCGGCCGGCATGTGAAGAGCGGGCGAACTTCCGGAGTTCGCCCGCTCTGGTGCATACCGATCAGTAACCTGATCGTCCGTGACCAGTCGATACAGATCGTCGAAGCCGTCAGAGGACCTCAACTCCCGCACCCCGCGCCGCCGTACGGTCGTCAAGGCCGCGGCGGCGACCGCTGTCCTGGCCGGACCGCTGGCAGCGACCCTGCCCGCGCGGGCCGTCGACCAGGCCCCCGCCTTCCTGCACGGCGTGGCCTCCGGTGACCCGCTGCCGGACGGCATCCTGCTGTGGACCCGCGTGACGCCCGTCCCGGAGGCCATACCCGGCTCCGGACTCGGCCCGGACACCGAGGTGAGCTGGACCGTCGCCAAGGACCGGGCGTTCAGCACCGTCGTCGCCAAGGGCTCCACCACCGCGACGGCCGCCTCCGACCACACCGTGAAGGCCGACATCCGCGGCCTGGAGCCGGGCACCGACTACTGGTTCCGCTTCTCCGCCGGCGGCACCGACTCCCCCGCCGCCCGCACCCGCACCGCCCCGGCCCCGGACGCGGCCGTCACGGGCCTGCGCTTCGGCGTGGTCTCCTGCGCCAACTGGGAGGCCGGCCACTTCTCCCCGTACCGCCATCTCGCGACCCGCGGCGACCTGGACGCCTGGCTGCACCTCGGCGACTACATCTACGAGTACGGCACCGGCGAGTACGGCACCCGCGGCACGGTCGTCCGCCCGCACGCCCCGGCCCACGAGATCGTCACCCTCGCCGACTACCGCGTCCGGCACGGGCGTTACAAGACGGACCCCGACCTCCAGGCGCTGCACGCGGCGGCCCCGGTCGTGGCGATCTGGGACGACCACGAGTTCGCCAACGACGCCTGGTCGGGCGGCGCCGAGAACCACACCGAGGGCGCCGAGGGCACCTGGTCCGCCCGCCAGGCCGCCGCCAAGCAGGCCTACTTCGAGTGGATGCCGGTGCGCCCGGCGATCGCGGGCACCACCTACCGCCGGCTGCGCTTCGGCAAGCTGGCCGACCTCTCGCTGCTGGACCTGCGCTCGTTCCGTTCGCAGCAGGTCAAGGTCGGCAACGGCCAGGTCGACGACCCGGACCGCACCCTCACCGGCCGCGCCCAGCTCGACTGGCTCAAGGCGGGCCTGAAGGCGTCCGACACCACCTGGCGGCTGGTCGGCAACTCGGTGATGATCTCGCCGTTCGCCATCGGCTCGCTCTCCGCCGACCTGCTGAAGCCGCTGGCCAAGCTGCTGGGCCTGCCGCAGGAGGGCCTCGCCCTCAACACCGACCAGTGGGACGGCTACACCGACGACCGGCGCGAACTCCTCGCCCATCTGCGCGCGCACGCGATCCGCAACACGGTCTTCCTCACCGGCGACATCCACATGGCCTGGGCCAACGACGTGCCGGTGGACGCCGGTACGTACCCGCTGTCCCCGTCGGCCGCCACGGAGTTCGTCGTCACCTCGGTCACCTCCGACAACCTCGACGACCTCGTCAAGGTCCCTCAGGGCACGGTCTCCGCGGTCGCGGCACCCGTCATCCGCGCCGCCAACCGGCACGTCCACTGGGTCGACACCGACCGCCACGGCTTCGGCGTCCTGGACATCACGGCCGAGCGCGCGCAGATGGACTACTACGTGATCTCCGACCGGACGCGGCGCGACGCGACCGCCACGTGGTCCCGCTCGTACCGCACGCGCAGCGGCACGCAGAGGATCGAGCGCGTCCACGACGCCGTGTGAGCCCGGGGTAACCGCCGGCTACAGGCTGTCGAGGAAGCCGAGCGCCACCCGCCAGGTGGCCTCGGCGGCCTCCTCGTCGTAGTCCGGCAGGTCGGGGTCGGTGTAGAGGTGACCCGCCCCCGCGTACCGGTACACCTCGACGTCCGCGCCGGTCCGGCCCATCTGGAGGTACCAGGCGCTGAGCCAGTCGTCCGTCTCGAACGGGTCGGGCTCCGCCACGTGCAGCTGGACCGGCAGTTCGTCCGCCGTGACGCCCGGCGCGATGTCCGACGTGCCGTGCAGGAGCAGCAGCCCGCGCGCCTTGTCGTCGCCGAGGGCGAGGGTCTGGGCGATGGACGCGCCGAGCGAGAACCCGGCGTACACCAGCCCGCGCTCCGAGTAGGGCGCGGCGGCCAGCACGGCCCGCTTCAGCAGCTCGTCCTTGCCGATCTTCTCCTTGTGCTCCATGCCCTCCTCGACCGAGTCGAACGTGCGTCCCTCGAAGAGGTCGGGCGTCCACACCTCGTGTCCGGCCGCGCGCAGCCGGTCGGCGGCCTGGAGCACCGCGGGGCGCAGCCCATGGGTCGAGTGAAAGAGCATGATGTTCATGACCCCATGGTGCCAGCCGGGTGTGACAGGCCCGGATCACCGCACTACCCAGGACGCCGCCGAAGTCACATGTTCATGTGCCCCGCGAGCCGGTTAGGTTCGGGGGCATGGAAAACCTGCTGCGACCGCTGATCGTGGTCGGTGGCTCGGTCGTGCTCACGCTGGTGATCGGCTGGGCCACCGACTTCCTGCTGCGCAAGGCCGACGAACAGCACCACGAGACCCCGCTGTGGGGGCTGCTCCGCCGCGGCCGCATCCCCTACCAGCTCGTGCTCCTCGCGGCCCTGCTGAGAGGGTCGTACGACGAGGCACAACTGCTGGAGAGCCGCAGGGAGGGCATCGGCCAGGCGCTGACCCTGGTGCTGATCGGGTCGACCGCCTGGCTGGTGATCCGGATCGCGTCGGCGATCGTCGAGACGTCGTACAGCCGCTACGCCCATTCCCGGGCCCAGCGGGACCCGGCCAGGGTCCGCCGGGTGCGCACCCAGGTGACGCTGATCATGCGGGTGGTGTCGGCGATCGTCGGCGTGGTGGCCGCGGCGAGCATGCTGCTGACGTTCCCGGCGTTCCGCGCCGCGGGTGCCTCGCTGCTGGCCTCGGCCGGCATCCTCGGCATCGTCGCCGGTGTCGCCGCGCAGTCCACGCTGAGCAACATGTTCGCGGGGTTCCAGATCGCCTTCGGCGACATGGTGCGCATCGGGGACACCGTCGTCGTGGACGGCGAGTGGGGCACGGTCGAGGAGATCACCCTGACGTTCCTGACCGTGCGCACCTGGGACGAGCGGCGGCTCACCATGCCGGTGTCGTACTTCACGTCCAAGCCGTTCGAGAACTGGTCGCGCGGCACGCCGCAGATGACCGGCACCGTCTTCTGGCACGTCGACCACACGGCCCCCGTGGACGCGATGCGTGAGAAGCTCCGCGACATCCTGCGCCAGTGCCCGGCCTGGGACGGCCGCGCCTACGACCTGTCCGTCACGGACACCACCCCGAACACCATGCAGGTGCGGGCCCTGGTGACCGCCAAGGACGCGGACGACATCTGGACGGCACGGGTCACGGTCCGCGAGCAGATGATCCGCTGGCTGACCGCAGAGCACCCCTACGCCCTGCCCCGGGTCAACACGTCGGACGCGACCCCGCCCCCGTCCCGCAACGGCCACCGCCCGTCCCAGGACGGCGTCCCCCACCAACAGCGCCGCTACCACGGCTCCACGAGGCCGGACCGCTGAGGAAGGGGTCCTGGAACCCGTCAGCCGCCAACGGCGAACGTCCCCCACGGGAGAACCAGGGCCCCTCGGCCGACAGCTACGGGCGGCGCGGCGCCTGGCGGGGAACAAACCGAACAGCAACCCCCACCCCCCGAAAGCCGAAACGTCACCGCATCGACCGCACATCAAGATGCCGCAGCACCCGGTCCACCACCTCCGGATCCGCCCCCGGCTCACTCCGCGCCGCCAGCACCTCGTGCCGCGCAGCGCTCAGCATCTCCTGCTGGATCCGCCGTACCCGCTTCAGTCGCCGGGCCCGCTCCCGATAGGCCTCCCGCCGCTCGTCCTCGGCCACCGCGGGACTGATCCGCACCGCGATGTCGAACGCCCGCCGCACCATCTGCTCGGACAGCTCCTCCGGCAGCTCCTCGGTCTCCTCGATCTCCCGGAGCCTGCGCTTGGCCGCCTTGGACGCCCGGATCGCCAGCGCCTTCGCGAACTCCTTCTCGACGTCCGTGTCGGCCCGCACCCCCAGCCGCCGCACCAGCCACGGCAACGTCAGCCCCTGCACCACCAACGTCACCACGATCACCCCGAACGCGATGAAGATGATCTCGTCCCGGCTGGGGAACGGCGCCCCCGCGTCGGTCTCCAGCGGAATGGCCAGCACCAGCGCGACCGAGGCCACGCCCCGCATCCCCGACCACCACATCACCACGGTCTCGCGCCAGCTCACCGGGATGTCCTCGTCGTAGTCCCGCCGCGCGTGCAGCCGCTTCGTCAGCCAGGTCGCCGGCAGCAGCCACAACAGCCGTACGAACACGACCACGCAGACGACCACCGCCGCCCAGCCGAGCAGCTCGCCCCACCGGCCGGACGCGGTGTGGATCGCGTTGTGCAGCTCCAGCCCGACCAGCCCGAACGCAACCCCGGTGACGAGCGTGTCGACGATGTTCCAGAACGTGTGCCCGGCCAGCCGCGTCATGACGTCGTCGGCGTCGGAGCCGTACTCCGCGAGGAACAGCGCGGTGGTCAGCACGGCGAGCACCCCGGACCCGTGCATCTCCTCGGCCAGGACGTACGAGGCGTACGGCACCAGCAGCGTCAGCCCGATCTGGAGGGTCGCGTCCCCGAGCAGTTCCATCAGCTTGTTCGCGCCCCAGCCCAGCGCGAGGCCCACGGCCACCGCCACCACGGCCGACAGCACGAGATCGAGCCCGGCCTTCCAAGGCGAGAATGTCCCGCTGACGGCGGCGGCGATCGCCACGTGGTAGAGGACGATGGCCGTCACGTCGTTGAACAGCCCCTCGCCCTCCAGGATCGACACCAGCCGGCGCGGCAGCCCGAGTTGCCCGGCGACGGCGGTCGCGGCGACCGGGTCCGGCGGCGCGACCAGCGCGCCGAGCGCGAACGCCGCGGCCAGCGGCAGCCCCGGCACGATCGCGTTGGCCGCGGCGGCCACACAGGCCATGGTGACGAACACCAGCGCCACGGCCAGCAGGAAGATCGGCCTCTTGTTCGCCGCGAACTGCCGCCAGGACGTGCGCCGCACCGCGGCGTACAGCAGCGGCGGCAACAGCAGCGGCAGGATCAGGTCCGGCGGGATCTCGACGTTCGGCACGAAGTCGAGCAGCGCGAGGACTATGCCCAGCAGCGTCATCAGCACCGGCGCGGGCACACTGAACCGGTCCCCCACCGGGACGCTGATCACGGCCCCGAGCAACAGCACGAACAGCAGGGCCAACTGATCCACGGTCAGCGCTCCGGAAGGTCAAACGTTCACACGACTGACCTCAAGCCTGCCACGCAACTCCCGGGACAAACCGTTTCGGCACCCTTCAGGACGGGCTAAAGCGAACGCCGCATCCCCTGGTGCGGAATCCCCGCCTCCACGTACTCCGGTCCATACGGCTCGTAGCCGAGCCGCTCGTAGAAGCCCAGCGCGTGCGTCTGCGCGTGCAGGTCCACGGCCGCGAGACCACGCGCGCGTGCCGCGTCCTCGATGGCCCGCACCAGGGCGACGCCGACACCGAGTCCGCGCGCGTGGGCGGCCACGGCGAGCCGGCCGAGGGAGCCCACGGACGGGTCGGCTCCGGTCTGTGCCACGGCCGCCTCCCCGAGCAGCAGCCGCCCCGTCCCGAGCGGCACGCCGTCCTCCCGGACCGCCAGCACATGGACGGCACCCGGGTCGTACGCGTCGTACTCGACGTCCTCCGGCACGCCCTGCTCGCCGACGAACACCTCCTTGCGCACCGCGAAGCACGCCTCACGGTCGGCCGGGTCCTCGGCGACACGCACCACGTACGACGGGACGCTCATGCGTAGGTCTCCTCCCGGACCTGGTCCAGGGCGTTCTGCAGGTCTTCCGGGTAGTCGCAGGCGAACTCCGCCCACTGCCCGTCCCCGGGGTGCTCGAAACCGAGCCGCACCGCGTGCAGCCACTGGCGGGTCAGATGGAGCCGCTTGGCGAGCGTCGGGTCGGCGCCGTACGTCAGGTCTCCGACGCAGGGGTGCCGGTGGGCGGCCATGTGGACGCGGATCTGGTGCGTGCGGCCGGTCTCCAGCTTCACGTCGAGCAGGGACGCGGCGCGGAAGGCCTCGATCAGGTCGTAGTGCGTGACGGACGGCTTGCCCTCGGCGGTGACCGCCCACTTGTAGTCGTGCTGCGGGTGGCGGCCGATGGGGGCGTCGATGGTGCCGCTCGTCGGGTCCGGGTGGCCCTGGACGAGCGTGTGGTACCGCTTGTCGACCGTGCGCTCCTTGAACTGGCGCTTCAGGGACGTGTACGCGTACTCCGACTTGGCGACCACCATCAGCCCGGACGTGCCGACGTCGAGCCGGTGCACGATGCCCTGGCGCTCCGCGGCGCCGGAGGTGGAGATGCGGTACCCGGCGGCGGCGAGGCCGCCGATGACGGTCGGGCCGGTCCAGCCCGGCGACGGGTGCGCGGCCACGCCCACCGGCTTGACGATCACGACCACGTCATCGTCGTCATGCACGATCTCCATGCCCTCGACCGGCTCGGCCACCACCTGCACCGGCGCGGGCGCCTGCGGCATCTCGACCTCCAGCCAGGCGCCGCCGTGCACCCGCTCCGACTTGCCGACCACCGATCCGTCGACCGTGACCTTCCCCGCGGCGGCGAGCTCGGCCGCCTTGGTCCGGGAGAAGCCGAACATGCGGGAGATGGCGGCGTCGACGCGCTCGCCCTCCAGGCCGTCGGGCACGGGCAGGGTACGGATCTCGGGAATCGTGCTCACCCGTCGAGTATGCCGGACGGGTCCGACAGCCCCGTACCGAGCCTGTGGACAACCCCTCGCGGGCTCAGTCCTTGTGGACGGTCCCGTCGGGGTCGAGCCCCCTGAACGACAGCAGCACGATCAGGACGCCGCCGCACACGATCGCCGAGTCGGCCAGGTTGAAGACGGCGAAGTGCTTGGGCGCGATGAAGTCCACGACCGCGCCCTCGAAGACACCCGGCGCCCGGAAGATCCGGTCGGTGAGGTTGCCCAGCGCACCGCCGAGCAGCAGGCCGAGCGCGATCGCCCAGGGCAGGCTGTAGAGCTTGCGGGCGAGCCGGGCGATCACCACGATCACCGCCGCCGCGATCATGGTGAAGATCACCGTGAAGGCCTCGCCGAAGCCGAAGGCCGCGCCCGCGTTGCGGATCGCCTCGAACTTCAGCCAGTCCCCGATGATCTCGATGGGCGGGTGGTGCTCCAGCTTGGCCACCACGAGCATCTTGCTGATCAGGTCGAGGGCGTACGCGAACGCGGCGACCGCGAACAGGACCGCGATCCGGCGCTTGCCCCGGGGCCGCCCGGCCGCCGTCGGCTCATCCGTGCCGGACACCCCGGCGGCCGCCGCCTCGTCGGGCCGCTCCCGCCCGTTGCCGGTCGCGTCCGGTGTGTCCGGCGTACCGATGATGCGCTCCGCCTCTGCCACGTGAGTCCCTCAACCTAGGTGCCTGACTGAGGACGAGGGTACGGCACGCCCCGGGCGCCCCACGTGCTCAGGAGGCATTCGGCGGCCGGTCAGTACCGGCGCTCCTGCTTCTGCTTGCACTCCACGCACAGGGTCGCCCGCGGGAAGGCCTGCATGCGGGCCTTGCCGATGGGATTGCCGCAGTTCTCGCACAGGCCGTAGGTGCCCGCGTGCAGGCGTTCCAGGGCGCGCTCGGTCTGGACGAGCATCTCGCGCGCGTTGGCGGCCAGGGCCAGCTCGTGCTCGCGGGTGATGTTCTTGGTGCCGGTGTCCGCCTGGTCGTCGCCCGCGCCGTCCCCGGAGTCCCGCATCAGACCGGCCAGCGACCGCTCCGACGACGTGATCTCCTCACGCAGCCGGATCTCCTCGGACGTCAACTCGGCACGCGCCTCCTCGACCTCCGCCTCCGTCCAGGGGTCCTCGCCCGGGCGAACCGCGAGCTCACCGGGCTCCGCCGCTGCCGCCCGTGCCTTCGGAACAGCGGTCTTGGCCGCCGTCGCCGTGCCAGGAGTCTTCTTAGCACCCACGGTCGTCGCTCCCGTCTGCTGCGCGGCCCTTGCCGCGCCCGCCTTCTTGGCCGTGCTGCTCCCGGCCGTGTCCTGTGTGACCGCGCCGGTCCGGGCAGCGCCCTTCCCGACAGCGCCCTTCGGGGTGGTGCTCTCGCCTCCGGCGCGAACGCCCTCGGCCTCGACGCCCTTCTTCGCGACGCCGGCCTTCTTCGCGACACCGGCCTTGGCGGCCTTCGCCCGTTTGACAGCGGCCTTCTTCTCCGCCGCCTCCTCGGCCGCCGCGCTCCTGGCGGGGGCCTTCGGGGCCTTCTTCGCCGGGGCCTCCTCTGCCGCGGCCTTGGCCGCGGTCTCCTTGGCCGGCGCCTTCTCGACCGCGGCTTTGGCTGCCGTCTTCCTGGCCGCCGCTTTCCTGGCCAGGGCCTTCCCGGCCGCAGCCTTGGCCGCCGTCCTCTTGGCCGCCGTCTCCTTGGCCGATGCCCTCTCGGCCGCGGTCTTGCCTGCCGTCTTCTTGACGGCCGTCTTCCGGGCAGCCGCTTCCTTGCCGGCCGCCTTCTTCGCCGGGACCTTCTCGGCCGCGACCTCGGCCGCCGTCCCCCTTGCCGCCGACTTCCGGGCCACCGTCTCCCCGGCAGCCGCCTCCTTCGCAGCCGCCTTCTCAGCCGTCGCCCCCTCAGCCGGAGGCCTGGTCGCGGTCTTCTTGGTCACGGCCTTCCCGGCCTTGGCCACCGCTTCCTCGGCCACGGACTTCTTGGCCGTCACCTTCCTGACGGCCGCCTTCGTCTTCTTGACAGCCGCCTTCGTCCCCTCGGTCGCCTTCCCGGCCGCCCCCTTCGCCGCCCGCCCCGCCGAGCCCCCCTGCGTGGTCTTCTTCCCGCCCACGTCCTTGGCCGCACCGCCGGAGGCCTCCGCGGACCTGCCGGACGCCGGCTGCTGTACGGCGGTCTTCTTCGCCACCATGGCCGCGGCCCCTTCACATATTGTGATCTTGCTCGCGAATCGTGCTGGGACGATAAATCGACTTGAGTCCCGCGGCAACGGGGCACACCGCCCGATTCGCCCGCCTCGCGCACGCCGCGCGGCGAACCTGCATCCGTTGTGCCCAGCTCCCCGCCCGGTAATCCGCCGAGCCGGACGTCCCAGGATCCGAACACCCATACCACTCCATTCAGGTCATCAAACCCATACGTCACCCTCAACGGCGCCCCTTACGGCCCTCTGCCCCCAACCGCCCCGAAAAGCGGTCGGCCGCTGTCCGCGCGGCGCCGTACACTGGGCGGAGCGAAAAGCGTGGATGGGGACGAGTAGCGGCGTACGCAGCCCAGAGCGACCCGGGGACGGTGGAAGCCCGGGGGCGAGCGCGACGTGAAGATCACCCCGGAGCCGCCGGAAGAAAACCGCCGCCGAGCGCGGCGGCCAGTAGAACCGGCATCGCGACCCCAATGAGGGGGCTCGTCGGCGCACACCCCGCGCCGGAGGGCCAAGGAGGGTGGTACCGCGGGAGCGCGCCGAAGGCGGCGCAGGCACAGACGTAGCTCTCGTCCCTCCGGACGGAAGGCAGCAAGTCCGCCGGAGGAAGCCCGCTGATGACATCGCCGACGTACCGCCAGGTGCCCGCCCAGGTCGACCTGCCCGCCCTCGAGCACGCCGTGCTCGACTTCTGGCGCGAGCAGAAGATCTTCGCCAAGAGCCTGGAGCAGTCCGAGGGCCGCCCCGAGTGGGTGTTCTACGAGGGCCCGCCCACCGCCAACGGCATGCCCGGTGCCCACCACATCGAGGCCCGCGTCTTCAAGGACGTCTTCCCCCGCTTCCGCACCATGCGCGGCTACCACGTGGCCCGCAAGGCCGGCTGGGACTGCCACGGCCTCCCGGTGGAGCTCGCCGTGGAGAAGGAGCTCGGCTTCTCCGGCAAGCAGGACATCGAGGCGTACGGCATCGCCGAGTTCAACGCGAAGTGCCGCGAGTCGGTGACCCGGCACACGGACGCCTTCGAAGAGCTCACGACCCGCATGGGCTACTGGACCGACCTCACCGAGCCCTACCGCACCATGGACCCCGAGTACATCGAGTCGGTCTGGTGGTCGCTCAAGGAGATCTTCAACAAAGGTCTGCTGGCCCAGGACCACCGCGTCGCCCCCTGGTGCCCCCGCTGCGGCACAGGCCTGTCGGACCACGAGCTGGCACAGGGCTACGAGACGGTCGTCGACCCGTCGGTCTTCGTCCGCTTCCCGCTCACCTCCGGCCCGCTGGCCGGCGAGGCCGCGCTCCTGGTGTGGACGACCACGCCCTGGACGCTGGTCTCCAACACCGCGGTCGCCGCGCACCCCGAGGTCACCTACGTCGTCGCGACGAACGGCGAGGAGAAGCTCGTCGTCGCCGAGCCGCTCGTCGCCAAGGCCCTCGGCGAGGGCTGGGAGACCACCGGCCGGACGTTCACGGGCGCCGAGATGGAGCGCTGGACCTACCAGCGCCCGTTCGAGCTCGTCGAGTTCCCGGAGACCGAGGGCGGCACGCACTACGTGGTGAACGCCGAGTACGTCACGACCGAGGACGGTACGGGTCTGGTCCACCAGTCCCCCGCCTTCGGTGAGGACGACCTCAAGGTCTGCCGCGCGTACGGCCTGCCGGTCGTGAACCCGGTCCGCCCGGACGGCACCTTCGAGGAGGACGTCCCCCTCGTCGGCGGCGTCTTCTTCAAGAAGGCGGACGAAAAGCTCACCGAGGACCTCCAGCAGCGCGGCCTGCTCTTCAAGCACATCCCGTACGAGCACAGCTACCCGCACTGCTGGCGCTGCCACACCGCGCTCCTCTACTACGCGCAGCCCTCCTGGTACATCCGCACCACGGAGGTCAAGGACCGCCTCCTCGCGGAGAACGAGAACACCAACTGGTTCCCGGACACGGTCAAGAACGGCCGGTACGGCGACTGGCTGAACAACAACATCGACTGGGCGCTGTCCCGCAACCGCTACTGGGGCACCCCCCTGCCGATCTGGCGCTGCGAGGACGACCACCTCACCTGCGTCGGCTCCCTCACCGAGCTGACCGAGCTGACCGGCACCGACCAGTCGGGCCTGGACCCGCACCGCCCGTTCATCGACGAGGTCACCTTCGCCTGCCCGCAAGACGGCTGCGGCACGACGGCCACGCGCGTGCCCGAGGTCATCGACGCCTGGTACGACTCGGGTTCGATGCCGTTCGCGCAGTGGGGCTACCCGTACAAGAACAAGGAGCTGTTCGAGTCCCGGTACCCGGCGCAGTTCATCTGCGAGGCCATCGACCAGACCCGCGGCTGGTTCTACACGCTGATGGCAGTCGGCACGCTGGTCTTCGACAAGTCCTCGTACGAGAACGTGGTCTGCCTCGGCCACATCCTCGCCGAGGACGGCCGCAAGATGTCCAAGCACCTGGGCAACACCCTGGAGCCCATCCCGCTCATGGACCGGCACGGCGCGGACGCGGTCCGCTGGTTCATGGCCGCCGGCGGCTCCCCCTGGGCTGCCCGCCGCGTGGGCCACGGCACGATCCAGGAGGTCGTCCGCAAGACGCTCCTCACGTACTGGAACACGGTCGCCTTCCAGGCCCTGTACGCGCGGACGTCGGGCTGGGCCCCGTCCGAGGCCGACCCGGCCCCGGCGGACCGCCCGGTCCTGGACCGCTGGCTGCTGTCCGAACTGCACGCGCTCACCGACCAGGTCACCCAGTCCCTCGACGCCTATGACACCCAGCGCGCCGGAAGGCTGCTGTCCGCGTTCGTCGACGACCTGTCGAACTGGTACGTGCGCCGCTCCCGCCGCCGCTTCTGGCAGGGCGACAAGGCCGCGCTGCGCACGCTGCACGAGGTCGTCGAGACGGTGACGCAGCTGATGGCCCCGCTGACCCCGTTCATCACCGAGCGGGTGTGGCAGGACCTGATCGTTCCGGTCACCCCGGGCGCCCCGGAGTCGGTCCACCTGTCGTCCTGGCCCGAGGCGGACCTCACCGCCATCGACCCGGAGCTGTCGAAGCAGATGGTGCTGGTGCGCCGGCTCGTGGAGCTGGGCCGTGCCACGCGCGCGGAGTCGGGCGTCAAGACCCGTCAGCCGCTGTCCCGCGCCCTGATCGCGGCGACGGGCTTCGAGACGCTGGACTCCGAACTGCGCACGCAGATCACGGAGGAGCTGAACGTCGAGGCCCTGGCGACGCTGAGCGAGGTCGGCGGCTCCCTGGTGGACACCACGGCGAAGGCCAACTTCCGCGCGCTGGGCAAGCGGTTCGGCAAGCGCGTCCAGGACGTGGCCAAGGCCGTCGCGAACGCGGACGCGGCCGCGCTGTCCCTGGCCCTGCGCGAGGGCACGGCGTCGGTGGAGGTCGACGGCGAGACCATCACGCTGGCTCCCGACGAGGTGATCATCACGGAGACGCCCCGCGAGGGCTGGTCCGTGGCGTCCGACGCGGGCGCGACGGTCGCCCTGGACCTGGAGATCACGGAGGAGCTCCGCCGTGCGGGCCTGGCCCGTGACGCGATCCGCCTGATCCAGGAGGCCCGGAAGAACAGCGGCCTCGACGTGGCCGACCGCATCGCACTGCGCTGGACCGCCACGGACCCGGCGACGGTCGCGGCCCTCACCGACCACGCCGGCCTGATCGCCGACGAGGTCCTGGCGACCGACTTCTTGAATGAGCACAGCGCCCAGGGCGACGCGGACGACAGCTACGGGAACCCGTTCACGGACGAGGGGCTGACGCTGACGTTCCGCCTGCGCAAGGCGTAACCCACAGGGGGTAAGCCACGGACCGAAGGCCCGGACCCGCCAAAGATCTTGGTGGGCCCGGGCCTTCGGCGTTGTGTGCGCACGAACGCGTGTGGCAAAGAGACGACGTGTGCGGCAAGGAGGCGGCGCGCACGGCAAAAGGGCGGGGCCCCGGGTTCACCCCGGGGCCCCGCCCTGAACGCTGCCGACCTCTACGCCGTACTACTGGCCATCAGGCCGTCAGTTGTCATCCTCGTCGATCAGGAAGCCCCGCATGGGCGAGGGCGCCTGACCCATCGGCGACGGGCCCTGCGGACGCACCGGCGCCATCGGCTGGGTCATCGCCGGGGACATCTGCTGCTGACCGCCGTAGGACGGACCGGACTGCGAGGGACCGCCGCCCATCGTCTGGTTGCCGCCGCCGTACGACGGGGCGCTCGCGCCGGCCGGTGCCATGGAAGGCGCCGGGGACGGCGGGAGGGACGCGGTCGCCGGAGTGCGCGGCGGGGCCAGCGAGTCGTCGGCCTGGGTCTCCAGCTGACGCAGCTGCGACTCCAGGTACGACTTCAGGCGCGTGCGGTACTCGCGCTCGAAGCCGCGCAGGTCCTCGACCTTGCGCTCCAGCGTGGCGCGGGCGGACTCCAGGGAGCCCATCGCGACGCGGTGCTTCTCCTGCGCGTCCCGCTCCAGGGCATCTGCCTTGGCACGGGCGTCACGCTCCAGACCCTCGGCACGCGAACGCGCCTCACCGACGATCTTGTTGGCTTCGGACCGGGCCTCGGCGATCGCCTGGTCGGCGGTCTGCTGGGCCAGCGAGAGGACACGGGCGGCGCTGTCGCCACCGGGGCCTCCTTGACCGGGGCCGCCCATCGGACCGCCCATGGGGCCGCCCATCGGACCACCCATCTGCTGCTGCATGGGGGGCTGGCCCATCGGGCCCGGACCGCCCGGACCCTGGCCCATCGGGCCGGGACCCTGCGGGCCACCCTGACCGCCGGGACCGGCGGGCAGCTGCGGGGCACCGCTCGGCAGCTGGGGCGGACCACCCATGGGGCCACCCATCTGCTGCTGCGGCGGGCCCGATATGCCGGCGGGTACGGGACCACCAGGACCGCGCATGCCCTGCTGCTGCTGCTGTTGCTGCTGCTGATCCTGCTGCTCCGGAGGCTTGCGCATGTTCTGCTGGTTCTGGGCAGCAGCGCGCGTGGCCGCGGCCAGCTTGGCGCGCAGGTCCTCGTTCTCGCGGAGCAGGCGGGTCAGTTCGGCTTCGACCTCGTCGAGGAAGGCATCGACCTCGTCCTCGTCATAGCCTTCTCGGAGGCGGACGGTCGTGAACTGCTTGTTCCGCACGTCCTCGGGGGTCAACGGCATCTCTTCACCTCAACGTAGTCGTCGGCATTCGGCAAGACCGTAGTTCACATCGCTCACAGCCGGCTCACGATCGAGATCAGGATGTAGACGATGATCATCAGCACGAAGAAGGACAGGTCGAGCGCCACGCCCCCGAGACGCAGCGGCGGAATGAACCGCCGCAGAAGCTTGAGCGGTGGATCCGTGACAGTGTAGGTGGCCTCCAGTACGACCACCATCGGCTTGCCTGGTTGCCATGAGCGGGCGAACTGGAAGACGTAGTCCATGACCAGCCGGAAGATGAGCACGATGAGGAAGCACATCAGCGCGATGTAGACGACATCCAAAACCACGCTCATGACCTGTTGCTTCCCTCTCCCCTGTGCCCTGCTGTTACTGCTGCTTCCGGTGTTACGTCTCAGCTCTGGTTGAAGAACCCGCCCTCTGCGATGCGGGCCTTGTCCTCCGCCGTGACATCGACGTTAGCAGGCGACAACAGGAACACCTTCTGCGTCACCCGCTCGATACTGCCGTGAAGACCAAACACCAAACCGGCCGCAAAGTCGACAAGTCGCTTCGCGTCTGTGTCATCCATCTCAGTCAGATTCATGATCACCGGAGTGCCTTCACGGAAGTGTTCCCCGATGGTACGGGCCTCGTTGTAGGTCCGTGGGTGGAGCGTGGTGATCCGGTAAGGCTCTCGTTCGGACACGACCTTGGGCATGATCACCGGTGCGTTCTTCTCCAGACTTGCGCGTTCTTGTGTGATGGATGCCACGGGCGCGATGCGCGCCGGGCGGCCGGATTCCGCGGGTAGCGAAGCGGAACGGGCGGCCGGTTCACGAGGGGCGGGCGGCTGTGCGACTCGTACCTCTTCGTCCCTTTGGGGCTGATGTGAGCCGTGCGGCTGATGGGACGGCTCATGCCGTCGGTGGTCCCGCTCGGGCTCCGGGTCCAGTTCGGGTTCGAAGTCGTCGTCGGGGTCAAATCCGCGGCCGTCGTACCCATCGTCCTCCACGAGGCCGAGGTAGACCGCCATCTTGCGCATCGCGCCGGCCATGCTCTGAGTCCTCCGCTCTGTGGTGGATCGGCTGACGACTGCCAAGTGCCCGCGATCCACGAGGTCCTTGAATCCGCCTTTCGGCGGCAATGACCATATTTTCTGCTGTGGTCCGACTTCTTGGCGACGTTACCCGAGCCTGGGGCGGACTCCGAGTACCGCGCTGCCGACGCGCACATGTGTCGCTCCGGCCGCCACAGCCTGCTCGAGGTCCGCACTCATCCCTGCCGAGACCATGGTGGCAGCCGGATGGCTCCGGCGCAGGTCAGTCGACAAATCCATCAACCGCCCGAACGCCGCCTGTTCGCGCCCCGCGTACTCCCCGGTGAGGGGTGCGACGGTCATCAGTCCACCGAGCCGCAGCCCCGGCGCCTGCGCGACGACGTCGGCCAACTCCTCGATCCCGCCGGGCGCGACGCCGCCCCGCTCACCCCGCTCGCTCTCGCCGGCGTCGAGTGCGACCTGGATGAGGCACCCCAGCTCCCGCCCGGCTCGGACGGCCTCCTTCGACAGAGCTGTGACGAGCTTGGAACGATCGACGGACTGCACGAAGTCCGCGTATCCGACCACGGATCGCACCTTGTTGGTCTGGAGTTGACCGACAAAATGCCAAGTAAGGGGCAGATCCATACACGCGGCGGCCTTCGGTGCCGCGTCCTGGTCGCGGTTCTCGGCGACGTGCCGCACGCCGAGTTCCGCGAGGATCCGCACATCGGTCGCGGGGTAGGTCTTGGTGACCACGATCAGGGTCACCTCGTCGCGTCCCCGCCCCGCGGCCGCGCACGCGTCGGCGATGCGCCGCTCCACTTTCGCCAGATTCGCGGCGAGTTCGTCCTTGCGGTCCGTCATGCCCATCGGTCCAGCCACACATAGCCCGCGAGCCGACCGGTGATGCGGTCGCGGCGGTACGAGAAGTGATCGTCCGACTCCAGCGTGCACACCGGCGATTGCGCCCGGTCCCGCACTCCGAGCCGGTCCAGTTGTGCGTGCACGCCGGCGCTCACGTCGACCGCCGGTGTGCCCCAACTCGTCTCGGCGTACGCCGCCGGCTCGACGGCGGACACCTCCGCGCGCATCGCCTCGGGCACTTCGTAGCACCGGCCGCAGACGGTGGGCCCGGTGCGGGCGACGATCCGGGAGGGCTCGGCGCCCAGCTCCGTCATCGCGCGTAGCGCGGCCGGGACGACTCCGGCGATCATGCCGGGCCGGCCCGCGTGGGCCGCGGCGGCGATCCCGGCGACGGGGTCGGCGAGCAGGACCGGCACGCAGTCGGCGGTGAGCACGGCGAGGGCGAGCCCCGGCCGCGTCGTGACGATCGCGTCGACCGACGGGATCTCAGAGGAAGATCCCCACGGCCCGTCCACCACCGCCACGTCGGCCCCGTGCACCTGGTTCATCCAGACCACCCGGTCCGGATCGACGCCCAGGGACTTCGCGGCCAGTTCGCGGTTGGTGCGTACGGCGTCCGGGTCGTCACCGACCGCACCGCCGAGATTGAGCTCCTCATACGGAGCGGCGCTCACCCCGCCCCACCGGTCGGTGAAGGCGAAGTGGGCGCCGCTCACGCTTTCGCGCTGTCCTATCACGTCAGAAGGATCACTTGAGGAAGTCCGGTACGTCCAGTTCCTCGGCCGCGCTGTCCGAGTAGGTCCGCGGCGCCGGCGGGACCGGCGGGGCGACCGGGATGTCGTTGACCGGTTCCGGAGCGGGCTCCGGGTCCTCCTTCGGGGTCACGCTGCCGAGCGAACCGAAGGACGGGCGGCTCTCGGTCTGCCGTGCCGGGGCCGGCTCCTCGCGCTTGGCCGAGGTCGAGCCGATCACGTTCTCCCGGCGGGCCGGGGGCTGGCCGCCGTCGAAGCCGGCCGCGATCACGGTGACCCGGACCTCGTCGCCGAGGGCGTCGTCGATCACCGCGCCGAAGATGATGTTGGCCTCGGGGTGGGCGGCCTCGCTCACCAGCTGGGCGGCCTCGTTGATCTCGAACAGGCCGAGGTCCGAGCCACCGGAGATGGAGAGCAGCACACCGCGGGCGCCGTCGATGGACGCCTCCAGCAGCGGCGAGGAGATCGCCATCTCGGCGGCGGCCACCGCGCGGTCGTCGCCGCGGGCGGAGCCGATGCCCATCAGGGCCGAGCCGGCCTCGGACATGACCGACTTGACGTCGGCGAAGTCGAGGTTGATCAGGCCCGGGGTGGTGATGAGGTCGGTGATGCCCTGGACACCGGAGAGCAGGACCTGGTCCGCCGACTTGAAGGCGTCCAGCACCGAGACCTGGCGGTCCGAGATGGACAGCAGCCGGTCGTTCGGGATGACGATGAGGGTGTCGACCTCTTCGCGGAGCTCGGCGATGCCGTCCTCGGCCTGGTTCGCGCGGCGCCGTCCCTCGAAGGTGAACGGGCGCGTGACCACACCGATGGTGAGGGCACCGAGCGAGCGGGCGATGTTGGCCACGACGGGCGCGCCGCCGGTGCCGGTGCCGCCGCCTTCACCGGCTGTCACGAAGACCATGTCGGCCCCCTTGAGGACCTCCTCGATCTCCTCGCGGTGGTCCTCGGCGGCCTTGCGGCCGACGGCCGGGTTGGCTCCGGCGCCGAGTCCGCGGGTGAGTTCACGGCCGACGTCCAGCTTGACGTCGGCGTCGCTCATCAACAGAGCTTGCGCGTCGGTGTTGATGGCGATGAACTCGACGCCCTTGAGACCGACCTCGATCATCCGGTTGATGGCATTGACACCACCGCCGCCGACACCGATGACTTTGATGACTGCGAGGTAGTTCTGCGGTGCTGCCACGTCGAAGGCCTCTCGCCTCGAGTTACGTGTCGCCGAATCACCGTGGCGCGCTGCGCCCCGCGACCCGACGACTGATGCCGAATGGGACGGTCCGTATCGCCGACCCGAACCCTAACCCTGAAGTTTAGGGTTACCAGTGTGTCTGTTCCTTGGAGTCTTCTGAACAGGACACTAAGTCGACAAGTGGCGCTCCTTCAACGAACACGCCGAACCTCCCGTTTTTCTTTTCACCCTATGTGATCAGCCGTAGCACTGCCCAACCAGGGTGCTGGCCTGCGCGGATGTGCGTCAACTCCCTGATGACGCGGGCGCGGTGGGAACACTCACGTCGAAGTACCGCGCACCGGGCGAGGCTTTCATCAGAGCCGTGAGGGTACGAGCCTTCGCGGCACCCTTCTCGCTGCTCCCCCAGGCGACCCTGCGGCCGTCCCTCAACTCCAGCGAGATGTCGTCGTAGGAGCGGACCTTGACGGTCCGTGTGTCGCGTGCGACGGCGGACGGGACGGCACGGGCGACGCCCACCGCCTCACGCACCAGCCTGGCCTCGCCGAAGCGGCGCAGGCTCGCGGCGGCGGAGCTGGACCGGGAGAGCGTCAATTCCAGTGCGGGCACGCCTTTCGGCGCCTCGGAAACCGTGGCGAAACGGACACCTTCATCGTCCACTTCGATGAACTTTCCGGCCTTTTGGACAATCAGAACCGGAGTCCGCTCGACCACTTTCAGGTCGATTCCATGGGGCCAGGAACGGACCACGTCAACCGAGTCAATTCGGGGCAATTTTTGCCGCAGTCGCGTCTCGATCGCATCGGTGTCGACGGAAATCAGCGGCTTTCCGAGGGGGACGTCGGCGGCCGCCTCGACCTGATCCGGCGCCAGGACCCGGGTCCCCGACACGGAGACGTGCTCGGCCCGCAGCCAGTCGGAGCCGTAGAACAGCCAGACCGTCGGGATGCCGAGGAAGACCAGGGCGAGGCCCAGGATGACGATCATACGAAGGTGCCGTCGCCTCAGACGCCTGACGGGCGGCGGGCCGGACGACTCCTGCTGGCGTTCACCGCGCTCGGCGGTGGTCGATCCGGCCACGCTCCCCTGCCTTCCGTCATACGGTCCTAGCGGTGTGCACGAGCCGCGGCGATCGCCTCGTACACCATGCCGACGAGCAGGTCGTCGGCGTCCCGGCGGCCGAACTCGGCGGCGGCGCGGGACATCTGGTACAGCCGGTGCGGGTCGGCGAGCACGGGCAGGACGTGTCGCTGGACCCACTCGGGGGTCAGCTCCGCGTCGTCGACCAGCAGTCCGCCGCCGGCCTTGACCACCGGCTGGGCGTTGAGCCGCTGTTCGCCGTTGCCGATGGGCAGCGGAACGTAGGCGGCCGGGAGCCCGACGGCGGAGAGCTCGGCGACGGTCATCGCGCCCGCGCGGCAGAGCATCATGTCGGCCGCGGCGTACGCGAGGTCCATCCGGTCCAGGTAACTTACCGGGATGTAGGGGGGCATTCCCGGCATCTGCTGGACCTGCGGCAGTTCGTTCTTCGGACCGACCGCGTGCAGGATCTGGATACCGGCCTGCTGGAGCCAGGGCGCGACCGTCTGCACGACCTCGTTGAGGCGGCGGGCGCCCTGGGAGCCGCCGGAGACCAGCAGCGTGGGCAGGTTGGGGTCGAGCCCGAACGCGGCGCGGGCCTCGGGGCGTACGGCGGCCCGGTCCAGGGTGGCGATGGAGCGGCGCAGCGGGATGCCGATGTAGCGGGAGTTCCGCAGCTTGCTGTCGGGCGTGGAGACGGCGACCTGGCTGGCGTACCGCGAGCCGATCTTGTTGGCCAGGCCCGGGCGGGCGTTGGCCTCGTGGATGACGATCGGCACGCCCAGGCGCTTGGCCGCGAGGTAGCCGGGCAGGGCAACGTAGCCGCCGAAGCCGACCACGGCGTCCGCCTTGGTGCGCTCCAGGATCTGCTCGGTCGCCTTGATCGTCCCGCGCAGCCGGCCCGGGACTGTGATCAGCTCGGGAGTGGGCTTGCGTGGCAGCGGTACGGCGGGGATCAGCGCGAGTTCGTACCCGCGCTCGGGTACGAGACGCGTCTCCAGGCCTCGCTCCGTGCCCAGGGCCGTGATGCCCACGGTCGGATCCTGCCTGCGCAGGGCGTCCGCGAGGGCGAGCGCGGGCTCGATGTGGCCCGCGGTTCCTCCGCCGGCGAGTACGACATGCACCGAAATTCACCGCTCTCCGGACGAACGCGCCGCCGAGGCGCGCCGTCGCATCGTGTTCCATCTCCGGGGACTCCGGCCGGAACCGGTTCCCCCAGCCCCCCGTTTTCTACCAAAGCGGGGTTGCCGCATCGCAAGCGCTGCCCGCGCAGCGGGCTCGTCGCGCGCGAAGGCGATCAGCAGCCCGATGGCGAACATGGTCGGCAGCAGGGCGGATCCCCCGTAGGAGAACAGCGGGAGGGGGACGCCGGCGATCGGCAGCAGACCGAGCACCGCACCGATGTTGATCACGGCCTGGGCCGTGATCCAGGTGGTCACGCCTCCCGCGGCATACCTCACGAAGGGGTCCTCCGTGCGTCCGGCCACGCGGATACCCGCATAGCCTAGAGCCGCGAAGAGGGCGAGTACCGACAGCGTCCCCGCCAGGCCCAGTTCCTCACCGGTGACGGCGAAGATGAAGTCGGTGTGGGCTTCGGGGAGTTGACCCCATTTCTCCACACTCGCCCCCAGCCCCGAGCCGAAGATTCCGCCGGAGGCGAGGGCGTAGATGCCGTGCACGGCCTGCCAGCAGTCGACCGGTCCCGACTGGGGTTCGGTGGCGCCGAGGCACTGCAGGCGCGCCATGCGGTTCGCGCTGGTCTTGATCAGGATCAGGCCGAGTACGGCGGCGATCGACAGCACCCCGGCGAACAGGCGCGTGGGTGCGCCGGCCAGCCAGAGCAGGCCGAACAGGATGGCCGTGAGGATGATCGCGGTGCCCATGTCGCCGCCGATCATGATCAGCCCGAGCAGCATGAACGCGGCCGGCACGAGAGGAACCAGCATGTGCTTCCACTGGGTCAGCAGCCTCTTGTCCTGCTTGCGGGCGAGCAGGTCGGCGCCCCACAGCACGAGCGCGAGCTTGCCGAACTCGCTGGGCTGGATCTGGAAGGAGCCGCCGACCGCGATCCAGTTCTGGTTGCCGTTGACCGACACTCCTATCCCGGGGATCTGCACGAGGGCCATGAGGAAGACGGCGCCGGCGAGGATCGGGTAGGCCAGGGCCCGGTGCAGCTTCACCGGCATGCGCGAGGCGGCGAACAGCAGCCCGGCTCCGATCACGGCGGCCAGCAGCTGCTTGCGGAAGAAGTACGAACCCGGCAGCGACATCTGGAGCGCGGTGATCTGGGAGGCCGAGTAGACCATCACCAGGCCCAGCACGGTGATCAGCAGACTGCCGCCGAAGATGAGGTAGTAGGCGGTCAGCGGCCGGTCCCAGCCCCGGCGCGCGCGGGTGTAGAAGGCCAGGACGCGGTTCTCGCGGGCGAGCCGGGGCGCGGCGGGGCGCTTGGAAGCGCGGGGGACGGGAGGCCGCCCGGTGCGGCTGGTGGGCATCGCCGCTCACCCCGCCTTGCCGGAGGGGAACGTTCCGCGGCCAGGGGGCGCTTTGAAGGACCTAACACTCCCTGGCCGCTCGGGCACCAGCCGCATCCGTGTCACGTGTCCCTCCCAGATACGCCCGGCGCCGCCGCCGGGCGAGGCGGACCCGGGTCAGCCGTCGACGGAGCCGAGCTCGCGAACGGCGTCCGCGAAAGCGTCCCCGCGCTTGTTGTAGTTGGCGAACATGTCCATGGAGGCGCAGGCCGGAGCCAGCAGCACCGTGTCACCGGTCTGAGCGAGCCGCCGCGCCTCCTGGACCGCCGCGCGCATCGCCCCAGTGTCGGTCCGGTCGAGGTCGACGACGGGTACTTCGGGGGCGTGTCGCGCCAGGGCTTCGCGGATCAGCGCGCGGTCCGCGCCGATCAGCACGGCCCCGCGCAGCCGGGGCGCCGACTTGGCGACCAGCTCGTCGAAGGTGGCGCCCTTCGCGAGCCCGCCCGCGATCCACACGATCGACTCGTAGGCCGCCAACGAGGCTTCCGCGGCGTGGGTGTTGGTGGCCTTGGAGTCGTCGACGTACGCGACCCCGTCCACGTCGGCCACGTGCGCGATGCGGTGGGCGTCCGGGGTGAACGCCCGCAGGCCGTCCCGTACGGCCTTGGCGGGCACGCCGTAGGCCCGCGCGAGGGCCGCCGCCGCGAGGGCGTTGGCGATGTTGTGCGGGGCCGGCGGCTTGACGTCGGCGACCTCGGCGAGCTCCTGGGCGTTCTTCTGCCGGTTCTCGACGAAGGCGCGGTCGACCAGGATGCCCTCCACGACGCCGAGTTGGGAGGGCGCGGGCGTGCCGAGGGTGAAGCCGACGGCCCGGCAGCCCTCCTCGACGTCGGCCTCGCGGACCAGGTCCTCGGTGGCCTTGTCGGCGGCGTTGTAGACGCAGGCGACGCGATTGCCCTCGTAGATACGGCCCTTGTCGGCGGCGTACGCCTCCATGGAGCCGTGCCAGTCGAGGTGGTCGGGGGCGAGGTTGAGCACGACGGCCGAGTGGGCGCGCAGCGACGGCGCCCAGTGGAGCTGGTAGCTGGACAGCTCCACGGCCAGCACGTCGTACTGCTCCTCGCCGAGCACCGCGTCCAGCAGGGAGACGCCGATGTTGCCGACGGCGGCCGTGCGCAGGCCCGCCGCCTTCAGGATCGAGGCGAGCATCTGGACCGTGGTGGTCTTGCCGTTGGTGCCCGTGACGGCGAGCCACGGGGCCGCGTCGGGACCGCGCAGGCGCCAGGCCAGCTCGACGTCGCCCCAGACGGGCACGCCCGCCCGCTCCGCCGCCGCGAACAGCGGCTTGTCGGGCTTCCAGCCGGGCGCGGTGACGATCAGCTCGGTGCCCTCGGGCAGGGTGTCGCCGTCACCGAGGCGCACGGTGATGCCGAGCGCCTCCAGCTCGGCGGCCTGCGCCCGCGCGCGCTCGTCGGCGCCGTCGTTGACGGCCGTGACGATCGCGCCGAGGCCGTGCAGCACCTTGGCCGCCGGGACGCCGGAGACGCCGAGCCCGGCGACGGTGACGTGCTTGCCCTGGAAGTCGAAGGGCTCCGAGGAGGTCACTTGTCCGCTGCCCATCCTGCGTAGAAGAGGCCAAGTCCGACGATCACACAAATGCCCTGGATGATCCAGAAGCGGACCACGACGAGCACTTCGGACCAGCCCTTGAGTTCGAAGTGGTGCTGGAGTGGCGCCATCCGGAAGACGCGCTTGCCCGTGAGCTTGAAGGAGCCGACCTGGATGACCACCGACATGGTGATCAGGACGAACAGGCCGCCGAGGAGGGCGATCAGCAGCTCGGTGCGGGAGCAGATCGCGAGGCCGGCGAGCACACCGCCGAGCGCGAGCGACCCGGTGTCACCCATGAAGATCTTGGCCGGCGAGGTGTTCCACCACAGGAAGCCGAGGCAGGCGCCCATCAGCGCGGAGGCCACCACCGCGAGGTCGAGGGGGTCCCGCACCTCGAAGCAGGCGCCCGGGTTGGTCAGCGTCTGCGCGTTGGCGCACGACTCCTGGAACTGCCAGACACCGATGAAGGTGTAGGCGCCGAACACGAGCACCGAGGCGCCGGTCGCCAGACCGTCCAGACCGTCGGTCAGGTTCACGCCGTTCGACATCGCGAGGATCATGAACAGCGCCCAGACCACGAACAGCACGGGGCCGATCGTCCAGCCGAAGTCCGTGATGAACGACAGCTTCGTGGAGGCGGGGGTGTTGCCGCGGTTGTCCGCGAACTGCAGCGAGAGCACCGCGAAGCCGATGCCGACGATCAGCTGGCCGGCCATCTTCGCCTTGGCCCGCAGACCCAGCGAACGCCGCTTGACGATCTTGATGTAGTCGTCGAGGAAGCCGACCAGGCCCATGCCGACCATCAGGCCGAGCACCAGCAGACCCGAGAAGGTCGGCGCCGCGTCGACGTCCGGGTCGAGATAGCCCGTGATCACCTTGGCCAGGAAGTACGCGGCGACCGTCGCCAGGATGAAGGCGATACCGCCCATGGTCGGCGTTCCGCGCTTGCTGGCGTGCTCGCGCGGGCCGTCGTCGCGGATGTACTGGCCGTAGCCCTTGCGCGCGAGGAGCTTGATCAGCAGCGGGGTGCCGACCAGCGTCAGGAAGAGGCCAATGACTCCTGCGAACAGGATCTGCTTCATCATCGGGCGGAAACCTCACCCTCGGCACCGGTCTCGAGCAGCGCCTGGGCAACGCGCTCGAGGCCGACCGAACGGGACGCCTTCACGAGTACGACGTCTCCCGGGCGCAACTCGCTGCGCAACAGGTCGATCGCCGCCTGTGCGTCGGACACGTGCACCGACTCCTCACCCCACGAACCCTCGTTATATGCGCCCAGTTGCAGCCAGGCGGCTTCCCTGCCACCGACCGCGACGAGCTTGCTGACGTTGAGCCGGACGGCGAGCCGTCCGACCGCGTCGTGCTCGGCGAGAGCCTCGTCCCCGAGCTCGGCCATCTGGCCGAGCACCGCCCACGTACGACGCCCCTTGCCGATGGCCACGAGCGCGCGCAGCGCGGCCTTCATGGACTCGGGGTTCGCGTTGTAGGCGTCGTTGACGACCGTCACGCCGTCCGGGCGCTCGGTGACCTCCATCCGCCAGCGGGAGAGGGAGCCCGCCTCGGAGAGCGCGACGGCGATCTCGTCTGCGGACATGCCCAACTCGTGGGCGACGGCGGCCGCGGCGAGCGCGTTCGACACGTGGTGCTCACCGTACAGGCGCATGGTCACATCGCTTGCACCGGAGGGTGTGTGAAGCCTGAACGAGGGCTGTCCGGTGTCCGTGAGTCGCACGTTCTCGGCGGACACGTCCGCTTCGCCGGACTCTCCGAAAAAGATCACCTTCGCCTTCGTACGGGTGGCCATCGCCCGGACGTAGGGGTCGTCCGCGTTGAGGACGGCCGTCCCGCCGTCGGCCTCGGACGGGAGGGACTCGACGAGTTCGCCCTTGGCCTGGGCGATCTGCTCCCGGCCGCCGAACTCGCCGATGTGGGCGCTGCCGACGTTCAGCACGAGGCCGATCTTCGGAGGCGTCAGACTCGTGAGGTAGGAGATGTGCCCGATGCCGCGGGCGCCCATCTCCAGGACGAGGAACCGGGTCTCCTCGGTCGCGCTGAGCGCGGTCAGCGGCAGTCCGATCTCGTTGTTGAGCGAGCCGGGCGTGAACACCGTCGGCGCCTTGCGCTGGAGCACCTGCGCGATGAGGTCCTTGGTGCTGGTCTTGCCCGCCGAGCCGGTGAGGGCGACGAGCGTGGCACCGAGGCGCCGTACGACGTGCCGCGCGAGGGCGCCGAGGGCGGTCTGGACGTCGTCCACGACGATCGCGGGCACGCCGACGGGCCGGGTGCCGAGCACGGCCACCGCTCCCGCCTCGACGACCGCCGCCGCGAAGTCGTGGCCGTCCACGCGCTCCCCGGCGAAGGCCACGAACAGGCTGCCCGGCCCCGCCTCGCGGGAGTCCCGGACGACCGGGCCGGTGACCTGGACGGTCGGATCCGGTATGTCGTACGTCTGCCCGCCGACGACTTCTGCGATCTCGGCGAGGGAGAGGGCGATCACAAGTTCATCCCCTGGATCATGCGGGAATTCATCCCTGGGTCTTCTGAATGGCTTCGCGAAGCACCTGGCGGTCGTCGAACGGACGGACCACCCCGGCGATGTCCTGCCCCTGCTCGTGGCCCTTGCCCGCGACCAGCACGGTGTCGCCCGGCTCGGCACGGGCGACGGCGGCGGCGATCGCGGCGGCCCGGTCCTCGAAGACCTGCACCTCGCCGCGCTCGTGCGCGGGCACGGAGGCCGCGCCCTGGAGCATCGTGGCGAGGATCGCGAGGGGGTCCTCGGAGCGGGGGTTGTCGGAGGTCAGTACGGCGGTGTCGGCGAGCCGGGCCGCGGCGGCGCCCATCGGCTCGCGCTTGGTCTTGTCCCGGTCGCCGCCACAGCCGAGGACGATGTGCAGCCGGCCCTCGGTGACCTTGCGCAGGGCGCGCAGCACGGACTCGACGGCGTCGGTCTTGTGGGCGTAGTCGACGACCGCGAGGTATGGCTGTCCGGCGTCCACGCGCTCCAGGCGGCCCGGTACACCGGGTACGGCCGCGACGCCGTCGGCGGCGGCCTGCGGGTCGAGGCCGGCAACGGCGAGGGCGACGATCGCGGCGAGGGTGTTGGCCACGTTGAAGGGCCCCGGCAGCGGCGACTTGGCGCTGATCCGCTCGCCCTTGGGTCCGACGACGGTGAACGTCGAGTCGAGCCGGCCGACCTCGACGTCCTCGGCGCGCCAGTCGGCGTCGGGGTGGCCCTCGGCGGAGTAGGTGACGACCGGGACGGTGGCCTCGTTCGCCAGCCTGCGGCCGTACTCGTCGTCGACGTTGACCACGCCGAGTTTGCCCCGTTCCGGCGTGAACAGCTGCGCCTTGGCCCGGAAGTAGTCCTCCATGTCGGAGTGGAACTCCATGTGTTCCGGGCTGAGGTTGGTGAAGACGCCGATGTCGAAGACGCAGCCGTCGACGCGGCCGAGGACCAGGGCGTGGCTGGACACCTCCATGGCGACCGCCTCGACGCCGCGTTCGCGCATGACGGCGAACAGGGCCTGGAGGTCGGTGGCTTCGGGCGTGGTGCGCTCGGACTTGATGCGCTCGTCGCCGATGCGCATCTCGACCGTGCCGATCAGGCCGGTGGACCTGACGGTTTTCAGACCGCCCTCGACGAGGTAGGCGGTGGTGGTCTTGCCGGAGGTGCCGGTGATGCCGATCTGGAGCAGGTCCCGGCCGGGGTGGCCGTAGATCGTGGCCGCCAGCTCGCCCATCTGTGCGCGTGGGGCCTCGACGACCAGGACCGGCAGCCCGGAGGCGGCCGCGCGCTCGGCGCCGGTGGGGTCGGTCAGCACGGCGGCCGCGCCGAGGCTCGCGGCCTGCTCGACGAAGTCGGCGCCGTGCAGACGGGCGCCCGGGAGGGCGGCGTACAGGTCGCCGGGGCGCACGGCGCGTGAGTCGTGGGTGATGCCCGTGACGTCGGCGGCGCCCTCCGGCGCTGGAGCACCCAGCTGGTCGGCCAGTTCCGCGAGGGGTGTGGCGGAGACCTGCGCCGGCCTGGGCGGCCCGGGGTATGTCACGGGATGGCCCTTCTGGGTGGTTTGGGACTGATCAGCGTGTGGCACGGCGGTGAGCGTACCGGGCGTACCCGCCTCCGGGCGAAGTGAGGGGCGGGGGGCGCTCTGGTTCCCGGGATCGGGGGTGATCGTTGTCACGGGGGCGGTCCTGGTGGCTCGGTGGTGCTCGGTGCTGATCAGGGGCTTGGCGGTTCGGGGTCGGTTCGATTCTCGCGGGTCGGTTCGCGGGGAGGCGGTCCGGGTTCTCGGGGGGCCGGGTTCTCGGGGGCCGGTTCAGTTCTTGAACGTGACGGGCAGCCTCGCGGGCTTGGCCCCGGTCGGCGGGACCTGGAGGGACTTCAGTGCGAACTCCATGACCTGCTTGTAGACGGGGCCGCAGATCTGGCCTCCGAAGTAGTTGCCCTTGGTGGCGTTCTGGATGGCGCAGTAGACGGTGATGCGGGGCTTGTCGGCGGGGGCGAACCCGGCGAAGGAGGAGGTGTAGCCGTGGTACTTGCCGGTGGCCGGATCCACGCGGTTGGCGGTGCCCGTCTTGCCCGCGACGCGGTAGCCGGGGATGCGCGCCTTGGTGCCCGTTCCCTCCTCGTCGTCCACGACCGACTCCAGCATCTGGGCGAGGGTCTTCGCCGTCTTGGCGCTGACGACCCGGGTCTTCTCGGGCTTGGGGGCCGGGGTGAAGCCACCGTCGGGGCCCTTGGTGCCGCGCACGAGCGTGGGTTCGACCCGGACGCCGCCGTTGGCGATGGTCGAGTACACCGACGCCGCCTGCATGGCGTTGATGGAGACGCCCTGGCCGAAAGGGATCGTGTACTGCTGCGAGGTCGACCACTTGTCGGGCGGGGCGAGGATGCCCTTGGTCTCGCCGGGGAAGCCGAGGCCGGTGTAACTGCCGAGGCCGAACTTGCGCAGGTAGTCGTAGAGGACCTTGTTGGACTGGGCCTGGGTCCTGCCGAGCTGCCCGGTGGCGAGGATGGTGCCGATGTTGCTGGACTTGGCGAGGACGCCGTTGAGCGTCAGGTGCCAGGTCGGGTGGTCGATGTCGTCCTTGAAGAGCCGGTCGCCGCGGTGCAGCCGGTTGGGCACGACGACGTGGGTCATCGGCGTGGCGGCGCCCTCCTGGAGGACGGCCGCCATCGACATGACCTTGGCGGTGGAGCCGGGCTCGAAGGCGTCCTGGAGGGCCGCGTTGCCGAGGGCCGCGGGGTCGGCGCCGGACAGGTCGTTGGGGTCGAACCCGGGTGAGTTGGCCATGGCCAGAACCTGCCCGGTGCGGGTGTCCTGGACGATGACGTAACCGCGGTCGGCCGCGGACTCCTTGACCTGGTCGCTGATGGCCTTCTGGGCGGCCCACTGGATGTCGCGGTCGATGGTGAGCTCGACGTCGCTGCCGGGCACGGCGGGTGTCTCGGTGGAACCCGCGGTGGGGACGAGCCGGCCACCGGACTGGGCGTAGCGGATCTTGCCGTCCTTGCCGGCCAGCCGCTTGTTCAACTGGAGCTCGATGCCGCCGCCGGGCTTGCCCTCGCCGTTGACCCAGCCCAGTATCCCGGCGGCGAGGTCGCCCGCCGGGTACACGCGCTTGCTGGTGGCGACGGAGAAGACACCCGCCAGGACGTTGTGCGCGGACTTGTCGGTCTGCTCCTTCTTGGCGAGCGCGGCCTTCAGGTCCTTGATCTGCTTCCAGACCTGCGGGGTCTGGCGGGAGGCGAGCTTGACGTACCGCAGCGCCTTGTTCTTCGGCCGGAGCTTCTCCACCAGGGTCTCCTGCTCCTGGCCCAGGATCGGCGCGAGCAGCGCGGCCGCCTGCTCGGGCCCGTCCCCGATCTTCAGCTCGTCGGGGGCGAACATCGTGGGGTCGGCCGTGATGTCGTAGGCGTCCTCACTGGTCGCCAGGGCCACACCGGACCGGTCGGTGATCTCGCCTCGGTCGGCGGCCAGGACCTGCCCGACGTAGCGGTTCTGTTCGGCCTTGGCGGCGTACGTGCTCGCGTCGACGGCCTGCACCTGGAACAGCCGCACGACGAAGGCGATCAGCACCAGCGTCAGCGCCAGCCCGACCAGACGCAGCCGGGGGCGCGGGCTGCCCAGCCGGAGGGGCTTGGACGCCGCCGGACGCGCCGGAGCCGGGCGACGGGCCGGACGGGCACCGGGCCCGGGACGGCGCCGGGCGTCGGGCCTAGCGGGCCTGGCGGGGCCGGGCACGCGGCGGCGCGGGGGTTCCCTGTCGGTCACTTCCGTCACCTGCCGAAGGTCGAGGTGGAGCCGTTGGACATGGCCTCGGGGGCCAGGACCAGGGGGATGTGGGCGGAGGTCTGCCCGACGCCGGGGGCGGGGCTGGGGACGCCCTTGACGGTGCCGTCGGGGGCGAGGAAGGCGGGGTCGCCGCCGGGGACCATGCCGAGTTCGCGGGCGCGGCGCTGGAGGGCCTCGGGAGCGGAGTAGGCGTCGATGTCCCGCTGCAGGGCCTGTTCCTCGTCGGTGAGGCTCTTGGTCTCTCGCTGGAGGTCGTCGAGCTTGAACGCGCCTTCGCTGAGGGCCGAGTTCAGCACCAGGAGGCCGATGAGACCACCGCCGAGGAGGAGGACCACGAGGAGGACGAAGGGGGTGCGGGCCGCCTGCCCGGGGCCGGTCGGGAAGAGCTGTGCCAGACGCGCCGCCCTCCCCTTCAGTTCGGGTTTACTGCTCACTCACGCTCCCTGGGGTCCGGGACACCCGCACGCCCTGCACGTGGCTCACTCGATGTCCTCCCTGATGCGCTGGGCGCCGCGCAGTCGCGCCGGCGCCGCCCGCCGGTTCTCGGCGATCTCCTCCTCGGTGGGGAGTTCGGCACCACGCGTGAGCAGCTTGAGCCGCGGCTGGTAGCGCTCGGGCACGACGGGCAGCCCGGGCGGCGCCGTGGTGGCGGCACCCGCCGCGAACACCTGCTTGACCAGCCGGTCCTCCAGCGAGTGGTACGACAGCACGGCGATCCGCCCGCCCACGTCCAGCGCCTTCACGGCGGCCGGGATCGCCCGCTCCAGGACGGCGAGCTCGCCGTTGACCTCGATGCGCAGGGCCTGGAAGGTGCGCTTGGCCGGGTTGCCGCCGGTGCGCTTGGCGGCCTGCGGCAGCGCGTCCCGGATCAGCTCGACCAGCCGCGCGCTGGTGCTGAACGGCTCCTTCTCGCGCTCGCGCACGATCGCGGACACGATCCGCTTGGCCTGCTTCTCCTCGCCGTACGCCCGGAGGATGCGCACCAGCTCGCCCGGCGGGTACGTGTTGAGGACCTCGGCGGCGCTGACTCCGGACGTCTGGTCCATCCGCATGTCGAGCGGGGCGTCCTGGGCGTAGGCGAAGCCGCGGTCGGCCTCGTCGAGTTGCATGGAGGAGACGCCGAGGTCGAACAGCACGCCCTGCACGCGCGCGATGCCGAGCTTGTGCAGCACCTCGGGGAGCTCGTCGTACACCGCGTGGACGAGGGTGGCGCGCTCCCCGTGGGGCGCGAGGCGGTCGCCGGACAGGCGCAGGGCCTCCTTGTCGCGGTCGAGGGCGACGAGACGGACCCCGGGGAACCTCTCCAGGAGCGCTTCGCTGTGGCCGCCGAGGCCGAGGGTGCAGTCGACGACCACGGCGTCCGGGCCCTCCAGGGCGGGTGCCAGCAGATCCAGGCACCGCTGGAGCATCACCGGGACGTGTCGACTTTGTCCCTCCCGTCGCCCGCCACCACCCACATTCGAATGCGCTTCGCGCCCCATTGATCCTGGGCCCTCTCAGATCCGGCGCGGCCCTACGCACCGCCGGGTCCCCGCCCGCTCGTGAAGGGGAGGCCTGCCGGCGCCGGAAGCGTCAGCCGACCGGGAGCGGGAGGAGGCCGAGCCGTACGTACGCGCCGCGCACGTGGGGAGATCTCCGGTGGTCGCCGGAATCTCCGGGGAAAACAGTCCAGCGGGGAGAGTCTCGCCTCCCGCTTCGCGTCACTTTAGTCCACCCTGTCTCCCGGTCAATCAACCGGCCTGCGCGTCGCGACCGCCGACACATCACCCTTGTGGGTTACCTCACATCACAGGCTGGCTGACATTCTTTGTCCACTCTCACAAGAGGCTCGGACGGGGTGTGACCAGTAACGTCATGCATATGACGACTTCTGCATCGGTTCCCACAGCCTCGGAGAACACCCCGGCCGGCGGCGGCACGGTCACCGACCGCCTCGTCGACGCCAACGCCCGGTACGCCGCCGAGTTCACCGACCCGGGGATGGACGCCCGGCCCGTGCTGCACGTCGCCGTCGTGGCCTGCATGGACGCCCGACTCGATCTGCACGCGGCGCTCGGTCTCGAACTGGGCGACTGCCACACGATCCGCAACGCGGGCGGCGTCGTCACCGACGACGTGATCCGCTCCCTCACCATCAGCCAGCGCAAGCTGGGGACGCGCAGCATCGTCCTCATCCACCACACGGGCTGCGGTCTGGAGAGCCTCACCGAGGACTTCCGCAACGAGCTGGAGGCCGAGGTCGGCCAGCGCCCGGCGTGGGCGGTGGAGTCCTTCCGGGACGTCGACCAGGACGTACGGCAGTCGATGCAGCGCGTGCGCACCTCGCCGTTCCTGCCGCACACGGACGATGTGCGGGGCTTTGTCTTCGACGTGAAGACCGGCCGACTGCGCGAGGTCGACCCCGCCGTCTGACCTGGTCGCCCGCCCCGGACACAACCTCTCGCAGCTGTCGAAAGCCTGTCAGTCACACGTTCGAATGGTCGCAAGTCCGACATATCGCGGCCAGTTATCCACAGTCGAGTGACACGAATCGGTAACGGCAGCAAGAATGCGGGAGTGGCGTCACGCGGAACTTTCCACGCGTGGTGTCCGTGGTTCGGGGTGGGCCGGCCCGCGTCTTGGGGCGTCGGCCCGGGAAAATGGGGTATCCCGTGCTCCCTGGGAGCAAGGGAAAGGCCGAGGAGGGCCGGGTGACGACCTATGACGATCGAGCGAGCCTCACTGATCTGACCGCCGTGGTGGAACGCGTGCGGGAGTCGGTGGAAGGCGTGATCGAGGGCAAGCCCGAGGTCGTACGGCTCTCGCTGACCGTACTGCTCGCCGAGGGACATCTGCTGATCGAGGACGTCCCGGGCGTCGGCAAGACGATGCTCGCCAAGGCACTGGCGCGGTCCATCGACTGCTCGGTGCGGCGCATCCAGTTCACGCCCGACCTGCTGCCCTCGGACATCACCGGTGTGTCCATCTGGGACCAGCAGCGCCGCGACTTCGAGTTCAAGCCGGGCGCGATCTTCGCGCAGGTGGTGATCGGCGACGAGATCAACCGCGCCTCGCCCAAGACGCAGTCCGCGCTCCTGGAGTCCATGGAGGAGCGCCAGGTCACCATCGACGGCCAGACCTACGAGCTGCCCAGCCCCTTCATGGTGGTGGCGACGCAGAACCCGGTCGAGATGGAGGGCACCTATCCGCTGCCGGAGGCCCAGCGCGACCGCTTCATGGCCCGGGTCTCGGTCGGCTACCCGAGCGCCGAGGCCGAGCTGCGGATGCTGGACGTGCACGGCGGCGTCTCGCCGCTGGAGGACCTCCAGCCCGTGGCCCACGCGCACGAGGTCCTCAAGCTGATCGAGGCGGTGCGCGGCGTCCACGTCGCCGATCCGGTCCGGCGCTACGCGGTGGACCTCGTCGGCGCCACGCGCACGCACCCCGACCTGAGACTGGGCGCCTCCCCGCGCGCGACGCTGCACCTGCTGCGCGCGGCGAAGGCGTCCGCAGCCCTGAGCGGCCGGGAGTACGCGCTGCCGGACGACGTGCAGGCACTCGCCGTCGCCGTCCTGGCCCACCGTCTGCTGCCCACCGCCCAGGCCCAGCTCAACCGACGCACGGCCGAGCAGGTCGTCGAGGAGATCCTCCAGCGCACTCCGGTGCCGGCCGCGCCCCAGCAGCCAGGCGGGTTCGGCGGCCTCGGCCGGGGTGTGCCGGTGTATCCCCAGCAGCCGCCGCGGAGGCTGTGATGACCACCGCGGGGACGGGGCAGGCGGAGGCCGACCGGGGCGAGAAGGGCGGCATCCGCACCGCCCTGGCCGGTCTGACCACCCGCGGACGCTCCTTCCTGGCCGCCGGCGTCGCGGCCGCCGTCTGTGCGTATGTGCTCGGGCAGAGCGACCTGCTGCGAGTGGGCCTGCTGCTGGCGGTGCTGCCGCTGGTGTGCGCGACGGTGCTGTACCGCACGCGCTACCGGGTCGCGGGCAGCCGCCGCCTCTCCCCCGCGCGCGTGCCGGCCGGCAGCGAGGCCCGGGTCCACCTGCGGATGGACAACGTCTCGCGGCTGCCCACGGGCCTGTTGATGCTCCAGGACCGGGTGCCGTACGTGCTAGGTCCCCGGCCCCGTTTCGTGCTCGACCGGGTGGAGGCGGGCGGCCGGCGCGAGGTGTCCTACCGGGTGCGCTCCGACCTGCGCGGCCGCTATCCGCTGGGCCCGCTCCAGCTGCGCCTGACCGACCCGTTCGGCATGTGCGAGCTGACCCGGTCCTTCTCCACGCACGACACCCTGACGGTGATCCCCCGGGTGGAGGCGCTGGCGCCGGTGCGCCTCAGCGGTGAGGCGAAGGGGTACGGCGACGGGCGCCAGCGCTCGCTCGCGCTGGCCGGCGAGGACGACGTGATCCCGCGCGGGTACCGCTACGGCGACGACCTGCGCCGGGTGCACTGGCGCTCGACCGCCCGCTACGGCGAGCTGATGGTGCGCCGCGAGGAGCAGCCGCAGCGCGCCCGCTGCACGGTGCTGCTCGACACCCGGGGCATCGCCTACCAGGGCGCGGGCCCCGACTCGGCCTTCGAGTGGGCCGTGTCGGGCGCCGCGTCGGTGCTGGTGCACATGCTCGAACGAGGCTTCTCGGTACGGCTGTTGACGGACACCGGCAACGCGATGCCAGGCGAGGGCGGAGACGGCTTC
Organism: Streptomyces africanus; assembly: GCF_030816955.1. NCBI lineage: Bacteria > Bacillati > Actinomycetota > Actinomycetes > Kitasatosporales > Streptomycetaceae > Streptomyces > Streptomyces africanus. Next base: position 2,232,428 of record NZ_JAUSYP010000001.1, read on the forward strand.
GCGGGCGCGAGCCAGGAGTCGGCGGACGCGGCCGGGCTGATGATGGACACCCTCGCGGTGATCGACCACTCCGACGGCGCGGGTCTGTCCCGGGCCTACGACGTGCTGCGCGGCGGGAACGAGGGGCTGCTGGTGGCCTTCCTCGGCGACCTGGACGAGGAGCAGGCGGCCGTGCTGGGCCGGATGCGGCAGCGCAGCCCGGGCGCGGTCGCCTTCGTGCTGGACAGCGACACCTGGGTGCGGGAACCGAGTGATGTGCCCGGTCCGTTGGACCGGAGCGGGGAGCGGCTGCGCATGCTGCGCGAGGCGGGCTGGACGGCCCTCGGCGTGCCGCGGGGTGCCTCCGTGGACGAGCTGTGGCGGCAGGCCGACCGGGAGCGCAGGGGCGTGGCCGTCGCGGGCGGCGGGGAGGGGCCGTGATGAGCGGGCGGGTACGACTGACGCTGGGCGCGTGGGCGGCCACGCTGATGGCCGCGTGCGCCCTGCTGCCCCTCGTCAAACCGGCGACGTGGATCGTGCAGGCGGCCTTCCTGCTGGCCGTGCAGGCGGGCGTGGGGGCCGCGGCCCGCCGGGTGCCGCTGGCGCGACCGCTGACGGTGGCGGCCCAGGCCGTGGTCACGGCGGTGCTGCTGACGTTCGTGTTCGCCCGTGAACAGGCCCTCGCCGGGCTGGTGCCCGGGCCGGAGGCCGTAGACCGCTTCGCGCTGCTGCTCCGGCAGGGCGGGGACGACATCGCGCGGTACGCGATCCCGGCGCCCCTGGAGTCCGACGGCATCCGGCTGATGCTCATCGGCGGTGTCCTGATCATCGGGCTGCTGGTGGACACCCTCGCGGTGACCTTCCGCAGTGCCGCTCCGGCCGGGCTGCCGCTGCTCGCGCTGTACTCGGTGGCCGCGGGGTTGTCCGACGGGGGCACGGACTGGCTGTGGTTCCTGGTCGCGGCGGCCGGCTATCTGATGCTGCTCCTGGCCGAGGGCCGGGACCGGCTGTCCCAGTGGGGCCGGGTCTTCGGCGGGGCCCCGCGCACGGCCGGAGGGGAACCGAGCGGCGCCGTCGCCCCGGTCCGCACCGGCCGGCGCATCGGCATGGTCGCGCTGGGCATCGCCCTGGTGGTGCCGCTCGGCCTGCCGGCGATGAACGGCGGCCTGCTGGACTCCGTGGGCACGGGCGCGGGCGGCGGCACGGGCAGCGGCGGCACGATCTCCGCCGTGAACCCGCTGGTGTCGCTGCGCGACAATCTGAACGTGGACGAGGACCGGCAGGTCCTCTCCGTGAAGACGAAGATGGCCGACGTCTCGGACCTCTATCTGCGGATCGTGTCCCTGGACGACTTCGACGGCACCACCTGGAAGCCGTCCCGGCGCTCCATCACCGCCGTGCCCAACGGCACCTTCCCGACCCCGATCGGCCTCGGCTCCGACGTCAAGCGCACGGAGGTCGACACCACGATCACGGCGGCCGGCTGGTACGCCCAGGACTGGCTGCCCATGCCGTACCCACCGAGCGGCGTCAGCATCCGGGGCAACTGGCGTTACGAGCCCCTGGGCATGACGCTGGTCGGCGACCACGGCCAGAACACGCGAGGGCTGACGTACCAGGTCAAGAGCCTGGACGTGCAGCCGACGGCGGAGCAGCTGGCCTCGGCCGGGCCCGCGCCGGCGGCCATCGAGCGCGACTTCACCAAGCTGCCCGACTCGCTGCCGTCGGTGGTGGCCCGCACCGCCCGCCAGGTCACCGCGGGCGCCGCCAACCCCTACGACCAGGCGGTCAAGCTGCAGGACTGGTTCGCCGTGACCGGCGGCTTCGAGTACGACACCCAGGTGCAGGTCGGCAGCGGCTCGGAGGGCATCGCCCGCTTCCTGAAGGACAAGCAGGGCTTCTGCGTGCACTTCTCCTTCGCGATGGCGGCGATGGCCCGCTCCCTGGACATACCGGCCCGGGTCGCGGTGGGCTTCGCGCCCGGTTCCCCGCAGGCGGACGGCTCGGTGTCGGTGGGGCTGCGCGACGCGCACGCCTGGCCCGAGCTGTACTTCGAGGGCGTGGGCTGGACCCGCTTCGAGCCGACCCCGAACCGCGGCTCGATGCCGCCGTACACCCTGCCGGACAACCCCGGCAGCTCGGTGCCGGACGAGGCGCGCCCGTCCCAGACGTCGTCCGCCGCGCCGTCCGCGACGCCCTCGACGAGTGACAGCTGCACGCCGGAGCAGAAGAAGCTGGACGGCGGATGCGCGAGCGAGTCCCCGCAGGCGGTGCTGCCCACCGGCGACGACGGCCCGAAGTGGTACGCGATCGCGGCCTGGACCCTGGGCGGCCTCGCCGTCCTGGCGCTCCCCCTGGCACCGATGCTGTGGCGCCGGCGGACCCGCGCGGTCCGGCTGGGGGCGCACGGCCGTGGCGAAGCGGACGCACTTCCGCACACACTGGCCGTGTGGCAGGAGCTGACCGACACGGCCTGGGACTTCGGCATCGCGCCGGACGACTCGCAGACGCCGCGCAAGGCTGCCGCCCGTATCGTCCGGCTGGGCTCCCTCGACGCGACGGCCGCGGCCTCGGTGCACCGGGTGGCGAACGCGGTGGAGCAGGTTCTGTACGCACCGCACCCCCGCCCGACGGCGGGCCTCGCGGACGACGTCCGCCGTGCGGCGGCGGGCCTGAGCGCCGGGGCCGGCCGCGGTGCCAGGCTCCGTGCGGTCCTGGTCCCGCGCTCCACGGTGCGCGTGGTGTGGGCGGTGTCGGCCTGGTGGTCGACCTTGCGGACCCGGGCCCTGGCGCTGCGGCCGACGTGGCGGAAGGCATCGGGCCAGCAGGGCTGAGCCGAGGGCCTCGCGCGCGGCACGCATGTGTCAGGGGCCGGGGCAGGGCTCGGTAGGCATACGTCAGGGGTGACCACCCGGTGGGTGGTCACCCCTGACTCATGTCCTTGCGTGTCCTGGAGAGCTGCGCTCCCGGCTAATGGCCGCCCTGCTCGTCGCGGCGCTTCTGCCAGCGCTGCTCGATGCGGTCCATCATGGAGCGCCGTTGCCGGCCCTGTCGGCGGGCGGCCTGCTGTCCGCCGGCCCCGGCCGCCTGTTCGCCCGGCTTGGGGGCCTTGCGCCAGCCGGTCACGGCCAGCACCGCACAGCCCAGCATGACGAGGAAGCCCACGACGCTGAGCCAGACCTGCTTGGCGACCATACCGGCCATGAGGAGCGCAATACCTACGAGGAAGCCCGCGACCGCCTGGTAGACCCGCCGCCGGGTGTACGTACGCAGCCCGCTTCCCTCAAGCGCCGACGCGAACTTGGGATCTTCGGCGTACAGCGCTCGCTCCATCTGCTCGAGCATGCGCTGCTCGTGCTCCGAGAGCGGCACGGAGTCCTCCTCATCGTGCAGTCGCCGGGGCGACCCGGGGGGTCTCTTCAGGATAGGCAGGGAATCGCCCCCGTGAAACCCGCCCCTCTGCGCCAATTGGCCAACCGGAATCCGCCATGGACGACCCGGCTCGCTGAGGCTTCCATTCCCCGGCGGCCGACCCGTCATGCCGGAACGGTCTCCCTCGATCATACGGCGCCAAGCCGCCGTTCGGGCGACCTGTGGCGTACTCCATGCGCAGCCAAGGCGCTGATCAGCGGCGGTACCCCGGGAGGGGACTCAGGCCTCACCGGTCTCAGCAGTCTCAGTGGTCTCACCCAGTACATGAAGCTGCGTGGCCACCGAATGGAAGGCGGGAAGCTCGGCGGCGGCCTCCTCCAGCTTCAGCAGCGCCTCCAGGGCGCCGGGCTCGGTGTCGACGAGAACCCCGGGCACGAGGTCGGCGAAGACCCGCACGCCGTGCACGGCTCCGACACGCAGGCCCGCGCCCTCGACCAGCCCGGTGAGCTGTTCGGCGGTGAAGCGGCGCGGGACCGGGTCACCCGTGCCCCATCGACCGTTCGGGTCGTCGAGCGCCTGCCGGGCCTCCTTGAAGTGACCGGCGAGGGCCCGGGCCAGCACGGCACCGCCGAGACCGGCGGCGAGCAGGCTGAGGACGCCCTCCGAGCGCAGGGCGGCCACCGCGTTGCGGACGCCCTCGGCCGGGTCGTCCACGTACTCCAGGACGCCGTGGCACAGCACCACGTCGTAGCCACCGCGCTCGGCCACGTCGAAGAGGCCGTGGGCGTCGCCCTGCACGCCCTTCACCCGGTCGGCGACTCCCGCCTCGGCAGCGCGGCGCTCCAGGGCGAACAGCGCGTTGGGGCTGGGGTCGACGACGGTGACCCGGTGGCCCAGACGGGCGACGGGCACCGCGAACTTGCCGCTGCCGCCTCCGGTGTCGAGGACGTCCAGCGACTCCCGACCCGTGGCCTTGACCCGGCGGTCCAGGGCGTCCTGGAGGACCTCCCAGACCACGGCGGTACGGAGTGAGGCGCGGGGGCGCATCGGGTCCGACACGGCAGTTGACTCCTCGGCGCGGCACCGCCTCTTGCGCGGCGGAGCGAACGGGGTGCCTCCCCGGCCCCGGCGAAGGGGAGGGGAGACTTCAGGCGTCCCCCACCCTATTGCCTCCGGCAGGTCGGCCGGCATGGCCCGGTGCTCACCAGGACACGCGTCGGCACGACCGGGCGGACGCGCGCCGCTGGTGTCCGCTCAGCCCGCGTCCGGCATGTCCCGCCCCTCCCCCGGCCCCCCGGGCCGGTCCTGGTCCGGGCGGGGCTGCGGGAGGACCGGTTGGAGGACCAGCATGCGCTCGACGAGGCGGAGGAACATCGCCACGTCCCGTATGAGGTCGTCGGCGTCCCGGCTGCTGGCCGCGTCCCGGATGCCCGCCTCGGCCCGGGCTCGGCGCCGGGCGCCGGAGGCGAACAGGGCGCTCCACTCGGACAGTTCGGGCGCGATCTCGGGGAGCACTTCCCAAGCGCTCCTGATCTTGGCCCGGGCCCGGGGCGAGGTCTCCGGCCTGCCCCTGGCGGCGAGCACGGCGGCGGCGGTGCGGAGGGCGGCGAGGTGGGCCGTCGCGTAGCGCTCGTTCGGTGTCTCCAGGGCGGCGGCCTCGTCGAGGGCGGCGCGGGCCTGGGCGAGCAGGTCGAGGGCGGCGGGCGGGGCCGTGGCCCGGCGCAGCACGGGGTGCACGTCGCTCGCCGGTCCGGTCAGTGAGGGGGCAGGGCCGGAGGCGCGGCGCCGACGGGCGGCTGCTGCGTGGTAGCTGGCCATGACGAACCTCCTGTCGTCTGTGTGACGGCACGTCCGGTAAGGAGTGCCGTATGTGACCCATCGTGAGGTATGGCACTGACAATCCGTTCTGACCTGCGACTTTGCTTCGATCGAAGGTTCGGAGTAGTTTTTGCACTGACCAGTCAGTTCAAATTCTCCGACAGAACGAGGGAGACTCGTGGGGGAACGAGTGGGAGGGGCGCGGATCGCCGCCGCGGGCCTTGGGGTGAAAGGGCCGCGCGGGTGGGCGTTCCGCGGGATCTCCGTCGACGCCGAGCCGGGAGCGCTCGTCGCGGTCGAGGGCCCGTCCGGGTCCGGCCGGACGTGCCTGCTGCTCGCGTTGACCGGGCGTATGAAGATCGCGGAGGGCACGGCCACGGTCGGCGGGGCCAGGCTCCCCAAGCAGCTGTCGGCGGTGCGCCGGGTCAGTGCCCTGGCCCATGTGCCCGGGGTCAGCGAGCTCGACCCGGCCCTGACCGTCGGCGAGCACCTGCGGGAACGGGCACTGCTCCAGCGGCGGTTCGGCGACTCCCTGCGCGGGCTGCTGCGGCCCCGCGGCGAGCGGGCGGCCGAGGCCGGGCAGCGCGTCGACGCGGCACTGGCCGCCGCCGGCCTCGACCTGGAGGCGCTGCCCAAGGGCCCCCGCACCGCCGTACGCGATCTGGACCGCCTGGAGGCGCTGCGGCTGTCCCTCGCCCTCGCGCTCGTCGGCCGGCCCCGGCTGCTCGGGGTCGACGACACCGACCTCAAGCTCTCCGACGGCGAGCGGGACGAGGTCTGGTCCCTGCTCAGGTCTCTCGCCGACGCCGGGACGACGGTCGTGGCGGTGTGCAGTGAGGCCCCCGAGGGCGCCGTCAGGGTGTCCACCGAGGAGAACCAGGACGCCCGGGAGAACCAGGACGACCAGGAGAACCAGGACGACCCGGCCGCCGAGGACGAGAAGGCCGCCCAGGGAGAGGAGAAGGCCGATGCGCTCGCCGAGACTGGCCGCGCTTGAGCTCCGCCGCTTCGGCCGGGGCAAGCTGCCGCGCGCCGCGCTGGTCGCGCTGCTGGTGCTGCCGTTGCTGTACGGCGCGCTGTACCTGTGGTCGTTCTGGGACCCGTACGGCCGTCTGGACCGTATCCCCGTGGCGCTCGTGAACGACGACAGGGGGGCGACCGCCGACGGGAAGAAGATCTCGGCGGGCGACGACATCACGAAGGGCCTGCGCGACAGCAAGACCTTCGACTGGCAGGAGGTGAGCGCCGCCGAGGCCCGCCGGGGTGTCGAGGACGGTACCTACTACCTGTCGCTCACCATGCCCGCCGACTTCAGCGAGCGGATCGCCTCCAGCTCCGGGAACTCCCCGGAGACCGGTGCCCTCCAGGTGCGCACGAACGACGCGAACAACTACATCGTCGGGCAGATCTCCCGGACGGTGTTCAGCGAGGTGCGCCAGGCCGCGTCCACGAAGACGTCGCGGTCCTTCCTGGACAAGATCTTCGTCTCGTTCTCCGACATCCACGGCAAGACCGTGAAGGCGGCGAAGGGCGCCGACCAGCTCAACGGCGGCCTCGGCAAGGCCGAGAAGGGCTCCAAGGACCTCGCCGACGGCCTGAAGGACGCCAAGGACGGCAGCGGCAAGCTGTCCACGGGCCTGAAGAAGCTCCACACGGGCGCGGGCGACCTGGAGGACGGCTCGAAGCAGGTCGCGGACGGCACGCAGAAGCTCGCCGACCGGGTCAACACGACCGCCGGCAAGGTCGGCCCCTTCCTCAAGGGCAACGAGAAGACCATCGCCGACACGGCCCGGCTCGTCGCCGACTCCTCCGGCGTGATCCGCAAGCACCTGGACACCCTGGCGAAGACGGCCCCGACCGCCGCCAAGGGCGCCCGTACGGCGTCGGACACGCTGAACGGCGTCTACGCCAGGCGCTGCGACGACCCCGTCCTGCCCGACGCCGCCTGTGGCGACCTGAAGAAGGCCAAGGACGCGGCGGCCGACGCGGCCCTCATCGCCGGCGACGTCAACACGCTGATCGCGGACCAGAACGGCGATCTGACGAAGCTCGACAAGAACCTCGCCGCCCTCCAGAAGCAGTCCGAGGCCCTCGCCGACCGCGCGCCGCACCTGTCCAAGGACCTCGACGACGCCGTCAAGAAGATCAACAAGCTGAACGACGGGGCGGCCCGGGTCGCCGCGGGCGCGAAGAAGCTGCACAAGGGGCTCGGCACGGCCAGGACCGGCGCTGTCGACCTGAACAAGGGCGTCGGCAAGCTGAAGACGGGCGCGGACGACCTCAGCGGCGGCATGTTCAAGCTCGTCGACGGCTCCGGCAAGCTCGCCGGCGGGCTGCACGACGGGGCGGAGCGGATACCCGACTACGACAAGCAGGACCGCGACCAGCGCACCGAGGTCATGGCCGACCCCGTGCGGCTCGCCTCCCAGGACCTGCACAAGGCGCCCAACTACGGCACCGGGTTCGCCCCGTACTTCATCCCGCTGTCGCTGTGGGTGGGCGCGATGGTGGCCTACATGCTGATCGCGCCGATGAACCGGCGGGCGCTCGCCGCGGGCGCCCCGGCATGGCGGATCGCGCTGGCCGGCTGGCTGCCGGTGGTGGCGATCGGGGTGCTCCAGACGGTGGCCCTGATGTCGGTGCTGCACTGGGCGGTCGGCCTGGAGATGGCGCGGGCGGCCGGGACGGTGGGCTTCCTGTTCCTGGTGACGGCGTGCTTCGCGGCGATCGTGCAGTGGCTGAACGCGCGCTTCGGGGCGGCGGGCCGGATCCTCGTCCTCGCCCTGCTGATGCTCCAGCTGACCTCGGCGGGCGGCACCTACCCGGTGCAGACCAGCCCCGGCTTCTTCAACGCGCTCCACCCGTTCCTGCCGATGAGCTACGTCGTCGAGGCGCTGCGCCGGCTCATCACGGGCGGCGGCCTGGAACCGGTGTGGCACGCGTGCGTGGTGCTGACGGCGTTCACCGCCGGTGCCCTCGCGCTGACCGCCGTGGCGGCCCGGCGCCGCCAGGTGTGGACGCTGGACCGGCTGCACCCGGAGCTGAGCCTGTGAGCGCTTCGGTGACATCCCCGGTGAGCCCTTCGGTGACATCTCCCGGAAAGGTTCCTGTGACAATCAGGGCCATGGAAAGCAGCAGTGCCGCGTCGGGCGGCAGCACGCGCCGCGAGGCCACCCGGCAGAAGCTCTACGAGGCGGCCGTCACGCTCATCGCCGAGCAGGGCTTCTCCGCCACGACCGTGGACGAGATCGCCGAGCGTGCCGGAGTCGCCAAGGGCACGGTCTACTACAACTTCGCGAGCAAGTCCGTCCTCTTCGAGGAACTGCTGCGGCACGGGGTAGGCCTCCTGACCGCCTCCCTGCGGGAAGCGGCCGAGCGGACCGCCCGCGAGGGCGGCACCAAGGTCGACGCCCTGGACGCGATGGTCCGCGCGGGGCTGGTCTTCATCGACCGCTACCCGGCCTTCACGCAGTTGTACGTGGCCGAGCTGTGGCGCACGAACCGGGCCTGGCAGTCGACGCTGATGGTGGTCCGGCAGCAGGCCGTCGCGGTCGTGGAGGACGTGCTGCGCGCGGGCGTGGCGGGCGGCGAGTTCAGCGACGAGATCGACGTCCCGCTGACGGCGGCCGCGCTGGTCGGCATGGTCCTGGTGGCCGCGCTGGACTGGAAGTCCTTCCAGCCGGAACGCTCCCTGGACGACGTCCACGCGGCGCTGTCCCGGCTGCTCCAGGGACGGGTGAGCGGCTGCCGCTGAGGGCACGCCCTGAGCGGCTCCGCTGAGGACCCGTCCTGAGCTCTGCCGCCGAAGGCACCGATGGCGCAGATGTGAAAGCGCCGGTCCGCTGTGGCCGCGTCCCCCGCGGGCCACCTCGAACCGGCGCCTTCCTCGCTCCCCCGTTTTCCTGCTCCCCCGTACGTCCCCCCGCAGGACCCCCGTGCGGTCGTCCCCCGGTCTCCCCCGTGCCTCGCTCCCGCCGACTCCGTCGGCGGAAGGAGCGGATCGTGGGCCCGGTCTCGTTCCGGCGCCCCGTGTCGCCGGTACCGGGGCCGTGCCCCTCTCCGTGCCTCCACTCTCTCGTTCTCGCAGGTCGTCTCCCATCCGCGCGCGTACTCAACTCCCTCCCTAGGTACGGGTACTCAGCCCTGCGCACGCGGACCCAGAACGCTCCGTGGCCGACTGGTCGCGACCACCTCCGCGCCCGTACTCGGAGGCGGTCGCGCGAGGGCTGTCAGTGGGGGCCGATAAAGTCGCTGGCATGGCACGGATTGCGGTGATCGGCGCCGGGATGGGCGCGCTGGCGGCGGCCGCCCGGCTGGCCGTCGCGGGCCACCGGGTGGTGGTGTACGAGCGGACGGACACATACGGCGGAGCGCTGCGCCGCTTCGAGCGCGACGGGTTCTCCTTCGACACCGGCCCCGGCCTGCTCCCGCTGCCCGCCGTCTACCGCGACCTGTTCGTCAAGACCGGCAAGGAGCCGCTGGAGCGTTGCGTCGACCTGGTCCAGGTCGACCCGTCGTCCCGGCACGTGTTCGCGGACGGCACCGGGGTCTCGCTGCCGAACGCCTCGCGCGCGGGCGTCGTGGCGGCCCTGGACGAGGCGCTCGGGTCCGGGGCCGGGAAGCGGTGGGGCGACTTCCTGGTGCGGGCCCGCGAGGCCTGGGACCGCACCCGCCGGCCCCTCCTGGAGGAGCCGCTGTGGCCGAACTGGCAGGTGCTGGCCGAGCGCGAGCCGTACCCGGCGGTGCCCCACAAGCGGCTGCTGCGCACCCGCCGGGCCGGCACGCTCGCCGAGGTCGGCGCCTGGGAGCTGCGGGACGCCCGGCTCACCGCCCTCCTGGAGAGCCACGCCCTGGCGCACGGCCTGGATCCCCGGACCACCCCGGCGAGCGCGGCCGTACTGCCGTACATGGAGCACGCCTTCGGCACCTGGTACGTGCGCGGCGGCCTGCGCGAGCTGGCCCGCGCGGTGTACGAGCGGTGTGTGGCCCGAAAGGTCGAGTTCCGTTTCGGCGCCGACGTGACCGGGGTGCCGGAGAAGGACGGCCGGGCATCGGGGGTCGAGCTCGCCGACGGCACGGTCGCGGAGGCGGACTTCGTGGTCGCCGGTGTCGCGCCCGGCACGCTGGACCGGCTGTCGGCCCAGGTCGTGGTGCGGGGCGACGGCGACGTGCCGCCGCAGCCCGCGGCGGCGAGCCGGGTCACGGTACTGCTCGCCCTGCGCGGAGGCCGCCCCGAGGGCACGCCACACCGTACGGTGGTCCACGCGGCGGACCGAGAGGCCGAGTTGGACGCCCTGTTCGGCACGGCGGCGCACAACCCGCGTCCTACCGTCACGGTCCTGCGGCCCGACGACCCGGGACTGGCCCCGGACCCGGACCACGAGGCGGTCACCCTCACGACGGTGGTGCCCGCGCGGCCCGGCGAGCCCTGCGACGCCCTGACCGAGAACATGATCACGGTCGCCGAACGCGCCCTGCCGGACCTGCGCGACCGCCTCCTCTGGCACGAGGTGCGCACCCCGGCCGACATCGCCGAGGCGACCGGCGCGGAGGGCGGAGCGGTGCCGGTGCCCGCCCTGGCGGCGGACGGCGGGCGGCTGCTGCATCCGTCCAACAGCACGCGCGTGCCCGGCCTGTTCACCGTCGGCGGCTGGGCCCATCCCGGTGGCGGACTGCCGCACGCGGGCATGTCGGGCGCGCTGGTGGCGGGACTGATCGTGGAGGGACCGGAGTTCCGGGGCTCCCAGTGAGCTCGCCGCCCCAGCGGCGTTGAGGCCTCAGAAACGGTACTGCTCGTCGAAGCCGCTCCCGGGCGTCTGCTGCTGCCCGTTGCCCTGGTACGGGTACGACTGCTCCGGCGGCAGCTCCTGGCCGTACTCGTCGGTGGTGCGCTGCTGCGGGACCCACACACCGTCGGGCGGGGACTCGCCGCCGTAGGTGCCGGCGTACTGGTCCTGGCCGTAGCCCTGCTGGGCGTAGTACTGCTGATCGCCGTAGGAGGTGTCGTACGAGGCCCCGCCGTAGGTCGGCGTGCCGATGTACGGGTCGGAGTAGGCGGGGTACTGCTGCTGGTCCGTGGCGTCGTAGCCCTGCTGCTGGCCGTAGCCCGAGTAGTCGTAGCCGTAGGGCTGGTCGGTGCCCTGGGCCGTGGCGGCGTACTGGTCGTGGGGCGAGCCCGGCTGGTACCCGGTGTCGCCGTACACGCCGTAGGAGCCGGTGTCGTCGGGCACGGGCTGCGGCTCGTAGACGGCGGTGGTCTCGGCGGCCGTCGGGTGCACCGGACGCGACGGGGTGAAGACGTCGTCGCGGTCGTAGTCGTCGTCCTGACCGTAGGCGGGGGCGGTGGCGTCGCGGCGGTAGTCGCCGCCCTCGTCGCCGTAGCCGCCGTCGGCCGCCTCCATGCCGGAGACCTCGAGGCTCGGTTCCTGACGGCCGCGCTCACCGCGGCGGCTCTTGCCGCCCAGCATCGGCGCGTTCATCGCCCAGCCGGCCGAGAAGCCGCTGCGGAACGACAGGGTGACGTACGTCTGCCCGACCGCGAAGGCGGCCGCGCCCAGCCCGATCACGATGACGGACGGGATCAGCACACCGACGACGACACCGAGGAAGCCGGCGAAGGCCAGCAGCCGCCAGCGCAGCCGCGCCTTGTACTGCAGCAGCACCTCGCCCAGCAGCCACAGCGCGACGATGCCGAACGCGATGTAGAGGACCGCCCAGCCCATGTACGCCCCTCTCCCAGTCGCCGCTACGCAGTGTGTCGTATACCGGTGCGAACGGTCTAGGCCTGCGGTCGGTGGTGCAGGCCAAGGTTCTCGTAGATTTCCAGCGTCGCCGTGGAGTTGTTGAGCGTGATGAAGTGCAAGCCGGGCACTCCCTCGGCGAGCAGCCGCGCACAGAACTCCGTGGCGAATTCGATACCAATGGAGCGTACAGCGGCCGGATCGTCTTTTGCTGTGAGGATCCGCTCTTTCAGGGCGGCCGGGAACGCGGCGTTGGTGAGGGACCCGATCCGCTCCAGCGACCGCACGCTGGCGATCGGCATGACCTCGGGAATGATCGGGGTGTCGCAGCCGGCGGCCGAGACCCGGTCGCGCAGCCGGAGGTAGTCCTCCGGGTGGAAGAACATCTGCGTGATGGCGTAGTCCGCGCCCGCACGGCACTTGTCGACGAAGTGGCGGACGTCGGTGTCCCAGTCGGTGGAGCGCGGGTGCATCGCCGGGAAGGCGGCGACGCCCACGCAGAAGTCACCCGATGCCTTGATCAGTTCGACGAGTTCGGCGGCGTAGGCGAGGCCCCGCGGGTGCGGCACCCACTCGCCCATCGGGTCGCCGGGCGGGTCGCCGCGCAGGGCGAGCATGTTGCGGATCCCGGCGTCGGCGTACTGGCCGATGATGTTGCGCAGGTCGGCCACGGAGTGGTCGACCGCCGTGAGGTGGGCGATGGGCGTGAGGGTGGTGTCGGAGGCGATCGCCTCGGTCGCCTTGACCGTGCCCGCGCGGGTGGAGCCGCCCGCTCCGTAGGTGACGGAGACGAAGTCGGGCGCCACGGCCTCGACCCGGCGCAGCGCGTTCCACAGGTTCCGCTCGCCCTTCGGGGTCTTCGGGGCGTAGAACTCGAACGAGTACGTCGTTTTGCCGGTCGCGAGCATGTCGCGAACGGTGCGCGCGTGGTCCGACCTGATGGATGCGGTGCCGAGGGCCATACCGGCAGGTTAGCCAGGGGCGGTCGGTCCCCCAACCGGGCCCCGGACTTTTGCCTGATTTGTGCGCTTGTTGTCCACCCCTTGGACAAACCGGCCTACAAACCGGTCCCCTGCCGCTCCCGCAACCGCTTCGCGAACTCGGCCGCCGCCGCGCCCGGGTCGTCGGCCTCGGTGATCGCCCGTACGACGACGGCACGCCGGGCTCCCGCTTCGAGGATCTGGTCGAGATTGCCGAGGTCGATGCCGCCGATGGCGAACCAGGGCCGGTCGGTGCCGAGGGCGGCGGTGTACCGGACGAGGTCCAGGCCGGGGGCGTGCCGGCCGGGCTTGGTGGGGGTGGGCCAGCAGGGGCCGGTGCAGAAGTAGTCCACGCCGTCCTGGACGGCGGCCGCGGCGGCCTCGGACTCGGCGTGCGTGGAGCGGCCGATCAGGACGTCGTCGCCGAGGATCGCGCGGGCCGCGGGGACGGGGAGGTCGCCCTGGCCGAGATGCAGTACGTCGGAGCCGGCGGCGTGGGCGACGTCCGCGCGGTCGTTGACCGCGAGCAGCTTGCCGTGCCGGGCGCAGGCGTCGGCGAAGACGGCCAGGTGCTCCAGCTCCTCGGCCGCCTCCATGCCCTTGTCCCGCAACTGCACGATGTCGACCCCGCCCGCCAGGACGGCGTCCAGGAACTCCACGAGATCGCCCTGCCGCTTGCGCGCGTCGGTGCAGAGGTAGACCCGGGCGTCGGCGAGCCGGGCGCGGGCGGTGGTGCGGGTGGTGGCGGCCATGCGGGTCGTCCCCCTGGTGTCGGTGGCGTACGGGTGCGGGGTGCAGCCGTGCCGGTGACATTACGAGGCACCCGGCGCCGCGTCTGCGCCGGGCACAAACCGCCCCGCGACTGGCACAAGCCACCCCGTGACCGGGACCCCACGGGCCCCGGCCCACACACCGGGCGTTTGTTCAGGTCCGGCCCCGCTCGTACGGGACCGGACCGTTGTGCGGTCGTGGTCGGGTCAGACCGCGAGCGCCTGGGCGCGGCGCTTCACCTCCGTGCCGCGGTTCTCGCTCAGGGCCTGGGCCGGCGTGCCGGGCAGGCTCGGGTCGGGGGTGAAGAGCCACTCCAGCATCTCTTCGACCGTGAAGCCGTCGTCCCGCAGGAGCGTCAGGGTCCCGGCCAGGCCCTTGACGACCTTGTCCCCGTCGATGAAGGCCGCGGGGACGTGCAGCGCGCGGTTCTCACCGCGGCGTACGGCGATGAGCTGGCCCTCCTTGACCAGCTGCCGCACGCGCGTCACCTCGACGCCGAACTGTTCGGCGATGTCGGGGAGGGTGAGCCAGGCAGGGACGAGAGCATCGATCTTTGCGTCAATCTCGGTCACGGAAACCAGCCTGCCATCCCCCACTGACAGTCGGAAGCCGGGACCGCCCACCTGGGCGGACACGCGCTCCTGTCGAGCTACGCCGTCGCCGCCTTCAACGGCCTCGCCGGGTCCGCGAGCAGGGCCGGATTCATCGGCGTGCCCGACTCGATCAGGCGGCGGCCCTGCGCCAGGTCCCGGGGGCGGCCCACCGCCAGCAGCGCGACCAGCCGGTCGCCGCGCAGCCAGCAGACCGTCCAGGCCGGTCCGGCCGGGTCGCCGCGCCACAGGGTCGTGTCGGCGGCCGCGTGGTGCCCGGCGTACTGCACGAACCGCCCGAACTGCTCCGACCAGAAGTACGGCACGGGGTCGTACACCGCTGGGGTCTCCCCCGAGGCCCGGCCGACGATGTTCACGGCGACCGTGCGCGGCCCCTGGAGGGCGTTGTCCCAGTGGTGCACCAGCAGGCGCTCACCGTACCGGCCCGAGGGGAAGGAGGCGCAGTCGCCGACCGCGTACACGTCGGGCACCGACGCACGCAGGTGCTCGTCGGCCACGATCTCGCCGTGCGTCCCCAGCTCGATCCCGGAGCCGGACAGCCAGGCCGTGGCCGGACGGGCGCCGATGCCGACGACGACCGCGTCCGCGGGCAGCCGCGAGCCGTCGCCGAGCACCACCGTGCCGGGCTCCACGCGCTCCACGCGCGCGTGCGTCCGCAGCACGGCACCGGCGTCGGCGTACCAGCGGGCCATCGGCGCGGCGACCTCCGCGGGCAGCGCCCCGGCGAGGGGCCGTTCGGCGGCCTCCACGACGGTCACGGCGCAGCCCGCCTCGCGCGCGGCCGTGGCGAACTCCGCGCCGATCCAGCCGGCGCCGACGACCACGATGTCGTGCCGTCCGGCCAGCACCGGCCGCAGCCGCTCGGCGTCGTCCAGGGTGCGCAGCAGATGCACGCCCGGCACGCCCTCCGCCCCGGGCAGCCGGATGGGTTCGGCACCGGTCGCGACGACCAGGACGTCGTACGGCACGGGCCCGTCCTCGGTGTCCAGCTCGTGGGCGCCCGGACGCAGCCCCCGCACCTCGCAGCCGAGCCGCAGCTCGATGCCGAGGGCCTCGAAGTCGACGTCGAAGGCGGAGCCCTCGGCCTTGCCGAGCAGCACGGCCTTGGACAAGGGAGGCCGGTCGTAGGGCTGGTGGGGCTCGGCACCGATCAGGCTCACGGTGCCGGTGAAGCCCTGCTCCCGCAGGGCGACCGCGGTCTGGACACCGGCCATGCCCGCACCCGCCACGACCACGCGCCGCGGCGCGGACGAACCTGGTTCCTGCGTCTGCTCGCTCACCTGATCACCATAGACAACTGACATTCCGTCAGTCAGTGCTCATACGCAGTGACCTGCTCCACAACGCTCGTTCCGCTGCCCACCTGGGACTCCCACTCCCAGCTCTCCTCCAGTCGCACACGCCCGTCGGGCAGTTCCACGACCGTCGACACGCAGTGCCCGGAGGAGGTGGTCCCGTCCCCCTTGAGTTGTACGTACCGGAAATCCAGCCTGTCGCCCTCACGGGTACCCACGAGATGTCCGCGTACGACGTCGCCGCCCGTGTACTCGGCCCAGATCTCGCCGTCCTTCTCGTGGTACGTGAACCGGGTGCGGGTCCCCACCTGGCCGGGCGCCTGATCGGCGACCGGGGCGAGGACGAGACCGTCGAGGGATCGGGCCATGGGCGGTGGCTCCCTTACTGCGGCATACGGCATCGGGCTAGGGTGGGTGGCCAACGTAAGGCACTCGCGGGAGCCCGGACGCACCGGGCTGAGAGGGAGGCTGGCGGCCTCCGACCGTACGAACCTGATCCGGGTCATGCCGGCGAAGGGAGGGGCTGGACGCCCATGTCGCGTACGCGAACGTCAGACGTCCTCGTCGTCGGGGGCGGGATCATCGGCCTGGTCACCGCGTGGCGGGCCGCGCAGCGCGGGCTCGCCACGGCCGTGGTGGACCCGGAGCCGGGCGGCGGAGCCGCACAGGTGGCGGCCGGGATGCTGGCCGCCGTCACGGAACTGCACTACGGCGAGCAGACCCTGCTCGCGCTGAATCTGGCCTCCGCCCGGCGCTACCCGGACTTCGCGGCCGAGCTCGCCGAGCAGACCGGCCACGACCTCGGCTACCGCCGGTGCGGCACGCTCGCCGTGGCCCTGGACGCCGACGACCGGGCCCATCTGCGCGAACTGCACGCCCTGCAGCAGCAGTCGGGCCTGGAGTCGCAGTGGCTGTCGGGGCGGGAGTGCCGTCGCCTGGAGCCGATGCTGGCGCCGGGCGTGCGCGGCGGGCTGCGGGTCGACGGGGACCACCAGATCGATCCGCGGCGGCTGGCCGGGGCGCTGGTCGCCGCGTGCGAGCGGACCGGTGTGGTCTTCCACCGGGCGTGGGCCGAGCGGCTCACCGTCGTACGGGACCGGGCCACGGGCGTCGTCACCGACGACGGCACCCCGCTGGACGCCGGGCAGGTCGTGCTCGCCGGGGGCAGCCTCAGCGGGCGGCTCGCGGGCGTCCCCGAGGAGGTGCTGCCCCCCGTGCGACCGGTGAAGGGGCAGGTCGTACGGCTGACCATGCCGCAGCGGCACGGGCCGTTCCTGAGCCGGACCGTACGCGCGGTCGTGCGCGGCAGCCACGTCTACCTGGTACCGCGCGAGAGCGGGGAGCTGGTCATCGGGGCGACCAGCGAGGAACTGGGCTGGGACACCACCGTGACCGCGGGCGGCGTGTACGAGCTGCTGCGCGACGCGCACGAGCTGGTCCCGGGGATCACCGAGCTGCCCCTCACCGAGACCCGGGCCGGACTGCGCCCCGGCTCCCCCGACAACGCGCCGCTGCTCGGCCCGACCGGTCTCGAAGGGCTCCTGCTGGCCACCGGGCACTACCGCAACGGCGTCCTGCTCACGCCGGTCACCGGCGACGCCCTGGCGCACGCCCTGGCGACGGGTGAACTCCCCGAGGAGGCCCGCCCCTTCACGCCGAAGCGCTTCAGCACCGCCACCGCACTCACGGAGCAGCCCGCATGAACATCTCCGTCAACGGGGAGCCCCGGGACGTCCGGCCCGGCACGGCTCTCGACGCCGTCGTGAAGTCCCTCACCGCCGCGCCGTCCGGTGTGGCCGCCGCCCTGAACGAAACCGTCGTCCCGCGCGCGCAGTGGCCGTCCACGCCCCTCTCCGAGGGGGACCGCGTGGAAGTCCTCACCGCCGTCCAAGGAGGCTGATCATGGCCGACGATCCTTTTGTCCTCGGTGGCACGTCCTTCACGTCCCGCTTGATCATGGGTACGGGCGGGGCGCCCAGCCTCGATGTGCTGGAGCGGTCGCTGGTCGCGTCCGGGACGGAGCTGACGACGGTCGCGATGCGCCGGGTGAACGCCTCGGTGCACGGCTCGGTGCTGTCCGTCCTCGACAAGCTGGGCATCCGCGTCCTGCCCAACACGGCGGGCTGCTTCACCGCCGGTGAGGCCGTCCTCACGGCCCGTCTCGCGCGCGAGGCCCTCGGCACGGACCTGGTCAAGCTGGAGGTCATCGCCGACGAGCGGACCCTGCTGCCGGATCCGATCGAGCTGCTGGAGGCGGCCGAGACGCTGGTCGACGACGGGTTCACGGTGCTGCCGTACACCAATGACGACCCCGTGCTGGCGCGGAAGCTGGAGGACGTCGGCTGCGCGGCGATCATGCCGCTGGGCTCGCCGATCGGCTCCGGGCTGGGCATCCGCAATCCGCACAACTTCCAGCTGATCGTCGAGCACGCGCGTGTGCCGGTGATTCTGGACGCGGGGGCCGGTACGGCGTCGGACGCGGCGTTGGCGATGGAGCTGGGGTGTGCGGGTGTGATGCTCGCCTCGGCGGTGACGCGGGCGCAGGAGCCGGTGCTGATGGCTGACGCGATGCGGCATGCGGTGGAGGCGGGACGGTTGGCTTATCGGGCGGGGCGTATTCCTCGGCGGCATTTCGCGGAGGCGTCTTCGCCGGGTGAGGGCATGGCCGTGCTGGATCCGGAGCGGCCTGCTTTTCAGTGACCCGGCTTTGTTGCCGAGGCCGGGGCGTTTCGCAGCCCGGCGGAGCGGGGTGCCGCTGCGCCCACCCGTACCGCCTCTAGCGGCACGACTGCCCGCAGCTTGGTGGGACGCACGTCACAGGTCCGCTTCAGTCGCGCTCCGAAACTGACGGGGGGACGGAGCTGTCAGTCGTGGCTCGTACACTCGCCTGCGTGGACACGACCCTTCAGGACCCCTTGGTCGGGCAGGTGCTCGACGGCCGGTATCGCGTTGACGCGCGGATCGCGGTCGGCGGGATGGCCACGGTCTACCGGGCCGTGGACACCCGGCTCGACCGGGTCCTCGCGCTCAAGGTGATGCACCCCTCGCTCGCCGTCGACGGCTCGTTCGTCGAGCGGTTCATCCGCGAGGCGAAGTCGGTGGCCCGGCTGGCGCACCCGAACGTGGTGCAGGTGTTCGACCAGGGCACCGACGGCAGTTACGTCTACCTCGCCATGGAGTACGTCGCGGGCTGCACCCTGCGGGACGTGCTGCGCGAGCGCGGGGCCCTGCAGCCGCATGCCGCCCTGGACATCCTGGAGCCCGTGCTGGCAGCGCTGGGCGCCGCGCACCGCGCCGGGTTCGTGCACCGGGACATGAAGCCCGAGAACGTCCTGATAGGGGACGACGGCCGGGTCAAGGTCGCCGACTTCGGCCTCGTACGGGCCGTCGACACGGTGACGAACACCACCGGCACCGTCCTCGGCACGGTCTCGTACCTCGCCCCCGAGCAGATAGAGAACGGCACCGCCGACCCGCGCGTCGACGTGTACGCGTGCGGCGTGATGCTCTACGAGATGCTCACGGGCGACAAGCCGCACGACGGGGACTCCCCGGCCGTGATCCTCTACAAGCATCTGCACGAGGACGTCCCGCCGCCCTCGGCCGCCGTGCCCGGTCTGGCGTACGAGCTGGACGAGATGGTGGCCTCGGCGACCGCCCGCACCCCGGACATCCGCCCGCACGACGCGGTGGCGCTGCTCGCGCAGGTCCGTGACGGGCGCGGCCGGCTGACGGCGGAGCAGCTGGACGCGGTGCCGCCGCAGGCGCTCGCGGCGGACCACGTCAACGCCGACGACCGTACGAGCGTGATCCCCCGCGCGCCGGCCATGCCTCGCCCGCTGCCCGTCAACGAGGACGAGGAGGTGGGCTCCGCGGCCGCGCTCAACCGCACCAGCCGCTTCGAGTCCCCGCCGCCCCCGCCGTCCCGGCGCCGCTCGGGGCCCAGGCGCGGCCCGATGGCGATCGTGGCCGCCGTCCTGCTCGTGCTCGGACTCGGCGCCGGCATCTGGTACATCAACTCGGGCCAGTTCACCGAGGTCCCCCCGCTGCTGGCGAAGACGCAGGCGCAGGCCGAGGACCGGCTGGCGGACGCCGGGCTGGAGCTCGGCAAGGTGGAACACGCCTACAGCGACACCGTGGAGCGCGGCACGGTCATCAGCAGCGACCCGAAGGCCGGGACACGCATCCGCGGCAACGACTCGGTGTCCGTCACCATCTCCGACGGCCCCCGGAACGTGCGGGTGCCCGCCCTGGAGGGGCAGCGGCTGGACAAGGCACGGTCGCTGCTGAAGGAGGACGGGCTGGAGCCGGGCATGGTCACCCGGGAGTTCAGCGAGGACGTGCCCAGGGGCTCGGTGATCTCCGCACGGCCGGCGGACGGCACGAAGGTGCGCGCGGGCTCGGCGGTCGCGCTCGTCGTCAGCAAGGGCAGCCCCATCGACATCCCCGACGTCACCGGTGACGACCTGGCCGACGCCAGGGCCGAGCTGACGGACGCCGGTCTCAAGGTGAAGGTCGCCACCGAGCGGGTCACCTCCTCCGAGTTCGACAAGGGCCAGATCGCCCGGCAGAGCCCGAACCCCGGCGGCCGGGCGGCCGAGGGCGACACGGTGACGCTGACGGTGTCCAAGGGCCCCGAGATGATCGAGGTCCCGGACGTGGTCGGCGACAGCGTCGACGACGCCACGCGGGAGCTGAAGAGCGCCGGCTTCCAGGTCGACGAGGACCGCGGACTGCTCGGCCTGTTCGGCGACACGGTGAAGGACCAGTCCGTGAAGGGCGGGGAGACCGCGCCCAAGGGCTCGACGATCACGATCAAGATCAGGTGACGGATGCGGGCGGGGAGCCCGTGGACGGGGCGGGGCCGGACGCATGACACCCTGAACGGGTGAACCATCAGCTGTCCGGCCCCTCCCGCAACCCCGTGGGCGGCCACGTCCCCGTGGCCGGTGGCCTCCACTCCGTCGGCCTGACCTACGCCCGTGATCTGAAGGCCGAGACCGTCCAGGTCTTCGTCGCCAACCCGCGCGGCTGGGCCACTCCGGCCGGTAACCCGAAGCAGGACGAGGCGTTCCGCGCCGCGTGCGAGGCCGAGTCGATCCCGGCGTACGTGCACGCCCCCTACCTGATCAACTTCGGCTCGCACACCGAGGCGACCGTGGAGCGGTCGGTGGAGTCGCTGCGGCACTCGCTGCGCCGCGGACGCGAGATCGGGGCGCTGGGCGTGGTGGTGCACACCGGCAGCGCGACCGGCGGCCGTGAGCGGTCGGTGGCGCTGAAGCAGGTCCGGGAGCATCTGCTGCCGCTGCTCGACGAGCTGACCCACGACGACGACCCGTGCCTGCTGCTGGAGTCGACCGCCGGCCAGGGCGCCTCCCTGTGCTCACGGACCTGGGACTTCGGCCCGTACTTCGAGGCGCTGGACGCGCATCCCAAGCTGGGCGTGTGCCTGGACACCTGCCACATCTTCGCCGCGGGGCACGACCTGACCGGCCCCAGCGGCATGCACCAGACGCTGGACCTGCTGGTGGACACGGTCGGCGCGGGCCGGCTGAAGCTGATCCACGCCAACGACTCCAAGGACGTGGTGGGCGCGCACAAGGACCGGCACGAGAACATCGGCGTCGGCCACATCGGCGAGGACCCGTTCCGGGCCCTGATGACACACCCCGCGACCGAGGGCGTGCCGCTGATCATCGAGACGCCGGGCGGCAAGGAGGGGCACGCGGCGGACGTGGAGCGGCTGAAGAAGCTGCGCGACTGCTGAAAGACCGCACAGACACCGCAGGCGCCAGAGCCTGGAAGGCTCAGAGGTCGGGGCCGTCCCCCGGCTCCTCCTGGTACGAGTAGCGCTGCTCCTGCCATGGATCGCCGATGTTGTGGTAGCCGCGCTCCTCCCAGAAGCCGCGCCGGTCGGCGGTCATGTACTCCACACCGCGCACCCACTTGGGGCCCTTCCAGGCGTACAGGTGGGGCACGATCAGGCGCAGCGGGAAGCCGTGCTCGGCGGTGAGCAGCTCGCCGTCCTTGTGGGTGGCGAACAGGACGTGCTCGGAGGCGAAGTCGGACAGCCGGAGGTTGGAGCTGAATCCGTACTCGGCCCACACCATCACATGGGTGACGTCGTCCGCGGGCGGCGCGATGTCGAGGATCGTGCGCGCGGGGACACCGCCCCACTCGGCGCCCAGCATGCTGAACTTCGTGACGCAGTGCAGATCGGCCACGACGGTGGTGTACGGCAGGGCCGTGAACTCCTCGTGGGTCCAGCAGTGCTTGCCGCCGTCGGCCGTGGCGCCGAAGACCCTGAACTCCCAGCGCTCGGGCCGGAACTTGGGGACGGGGCCGTAGTGCGTGACCGGCCAGCCGCGCTGCATCCGCTGTCCCGGCGGCAGCCCGGGCTGCGTCGCTCCTGCCGGATCGCGCCCTTCTCCCGATTCGTGTCCCACCGGCTGACCCATGACTCCATCCTGACAGACCCCCGGTGATGCCCCTGACCGGGGCAACACCAAAACAGGGCAATGAGAACTAAGCATGCCCTTACTTACTAAGTGAAGACTTACTGGACGATCTTCGTCGCCGGTGGAATCATGCGGCGCAACCTGCCAGTTCCCCCCGCGCGGAAGGAGCCTCTGCGATGCAGGGCGACCCCGAGGTTCTCGAATTCCTGAACGAGCAGTTGACCGGCGAGCTGACGGCGATCAACCAGTACTGGCTGCACTACCGGATCCAGGACAACAAGGGCTGGACCAAACTCGCCAAGTACACGCGTGAAGAATCCATCGACGAGATGAAACACGCGGACAAGATCACCGAACGCATCCTCATGCTGGACGGCCTGCCCAACTACCAGCGGCTCTTCCATGTCCGGGTCGGTCAGACGGTCACCGAGATGTTCCAGGCGGACCGGCAGGTCGAGGTCGAGGCGATCGACCGCCTCAGGCGCGGTATCGAGGTGATGCGCAGCAAGGGCGACATCACGTCCGCGAACCTCTTCGAGTCGATCCTCGAGGACGAGGAGCACCACATCGACTACCTGGACACGCAGCTGGAGCTCATCGACAAGATCGGCGAGGCGCTGTACATCGCGCAGCAGATCGAGCAGCCGAGCTAGCCGGATCCATGCGGCTCTAGGCGGCGTCTTCCAGTTCCGCGAGCACCGGCTCACCCCGGTCCGCCCGCTCACGCCGAGGACACGAACCCCTGCCGAGGAGCGCCTGGATGCGGCGTACGCACGACCCGCAGTCCGTGCCCGCCTTGCAGGCGGACGCGATCTGCCGAGGGGTGCAAGCGCCACCGTCCGCGTGCTGCTTGACCTGCTGCTCGGTGATCCCGAAGCAACTGCACACGTACACGCGGTCCACCTCCCGACAGGTCGTTCCAAGGCGCCGTCCCCGTTGATCGGTGAGGCTAACCTAACCTTACCCGCCGGGTGGGAGGCACAAAAGCCGAGAGGGGCGCGGATCGTATGTGATCCGCGCCCCAGTCGATGTCGGGTAACAGGCGAACCCGTTACTGGTCCCTGTACATCTCGGCGACGAGGAACGCCAGGTCCAGCGACTGGCTGCGGTTGAGCCGCGGGTCGCAGGCCGTCTCGTAGCGCTGGTGCAGGTCGTCGACGAAGATCTCGTCGCCGCCGCCCACGCACTCGGTGACGTCGTCGCCGGTCAGCTCCACGTGGATGCCGCCCGGGTGGGTGCCGAGCGCCTTGTGGACCTCGAAGAAGCCCTTGACCTCGTCGAGCACGTCGTCGAAGCGGCGGGTCTTGTGCCCGGAGGCCGCCTCGAAGGTGTTGCCGTGCATCGGGTCGGTGACCCAGGCGACGGTGGCGCCCGAGGCGGTGACCTTCTCGACCAGCTCGGGAAGCTTGTCGCGGACCTTGTCGGCGCCCATGCGGACGATGAAGGTCAGTCGGCCCGGCTGCCGCTCCGGGTCGAGGCGCTCGATGTACTGCAGCGCGTCCTCGGCCGTGGTCGTCGGACCCAGCTTGATGCCGATCGGGTTGCGGATCTTCGAGGCGAACTCGATGTGCGCGTGGTCCAGCTGCCGGGTGCGCTCGCCGATCCACACCATGTGCGCGGAGACGTCGTACAGCTGCCCGGTGCGCGAGTCGATCCGGGTCAGGGCGGACTCGTAGTCGAGCAGCAGCGCCTCGTGCGAGGAGTAGAACTCGACGGTCTTGAACTCCTCCGGGTCGGCCCCGCAGGCGTGCATGAAGTTCAGCGCGTTGTCGATCTCGCGCGCCAGCTGCTCGTAGCGCTGCCCCGACGGGGACGACTTCACGAAGTCCTGGTTCCAGGCGTGCACCTGGCGCAGGTCGGCGTAGCCGCCGGTGGTGAAGGCGCGCACCAGGTTCAGCGTGGAGGCCGAGGCGTGGTACATCCGCTTCAGCCGCTCGGGGTCCGGGATGCGGGCCTCTTCGGTGAAGTCGAAGCCGTTGACGGAGTCGCCCCGGTACGTCGGCAGCGTCACGCCGTCGCGGGTCTCGGTCGGCTTGGAGCGCGGCTTGGAGTACTGGCCGGCGATACGGCCGACCTTCACGACCGGCACGGAGGCGGCGTACGTCAGCACGGCGCCCATCTGGAGCAGCGTCTTGAGCTTGTTGCGGATGTGGTCCGCGGACACCGCGTCGAAGGCCTCGGCGCAGTCGCCGCCCTGGAGGAGGAACGCCTCTCCCTTGGCGACGGCCGCCATCCGGGCGCGCAGCTGGTCGCACTCGCCCGCGAAGACGAGCGGCGGATACGACTCGAGGTCCGCAACGACTGCGCGCAGAGCCTCGGTGTCGGGGTACTCGGGCTGCTGCGCCGCGGGCAGGTCTCGCCAGGTGTTGCCAGCACTCGTGCTGGTCTTAGCGTTCACGGTCACGGCCTCAACATTACGGGGTCGTGTCGGGCGTCCCGGCCCATGCCCAGCAATTGAGACACGGGGTACACGACTCGGACATGGGGTAGGGTGCTTGCCATGTTCGCGCACTCGATCCAGACCTGGTGGTGGACCGCTCATCCGGCGGCCCACTGACTGCGCGTACGACAGACTTCGCGAAGGCCGCCCGAGGGCGGCCTTCGGTGTTTCCGGGGTCCGCTCCTCACCGACATCGATCGCCGTCGATCGACAGCCACGGAGGAACCATGGACCTGACACAGCTGCTGCACGAGCCCCGCCCCTTCGCCCTGCTCCGCCGCCGCACCCCGGGCCACGACCACGACCTGATCGAGGTCCTCATCGGCCCGGTCACCACCTACGACCGCCTCGCCGACCTCCCCGACGAGGGCCTGGCGCTCGTCCCCTTCCGGCAGATCCGCGAGCGCGGCTTCGACGTCCGTGACGACGGCACGCCGCTGTCGGTGCTGACCCCCGTGGAGTCCTACGACGTCCCGCTCGCCGACGCCCTGGAACAGCTCCCGGCGCACGACGTGCGGGTCGAGGGCGGCGGCTTCGACGTCGGTGACGAGGAGTACGCGGAGATCGTCGGGCGCGTGCTGCGGGAGGAGATCGGGCGGGGCGAGGGCGCGAACTTCGTCATCCGGCGGACGTACGAGGGGGAGATCCCCGGGTTCGGCCGGGCCGACGCGCTGGCACTGTTCCGGCGGCTGCTGGAGGGCGAGCGGGGCGCGTACTGGACGTTCGTCGTGCACACCGGGGACCGGACGCTGGTGGGGGCGAGCCCGGAAGTGCACGTCAGGATGTCCGGCGGCACGGTCGTCATGAACCCGATCAGCGGGACGTACCGCTATCCCGCCGAGGGGCCGACGCCCGAGCACCTGCTGGACTTCCTCGCCGACGGCAAGGAGATCGAGGAGCTGTCGATGGTCGTCGACGAGGAGCTCAAGATGATGTGCACCGTCGGCGACATGGGCGGCGTCGTCGTCGGGCCCCGGCTGAAGGAGATGGCGCACCTCGCGCACACCGAGTACGAGCTGCGCGGCAAGTCCTCGCTGGACGCGCGCGAGGTCCTGAAGGAGACCATGTTCGCGGCGACCGTCACGGGCTCGCCGGTGCAGAACGCCTGCCGGGTCATCGAGCGGCACGAGGTCGGCGGGCGCGGGTACTACGCCGGTGCGCTGGCCCTCCTCGGACGGGATTCGGGCGGGGCCCAGACCCTGGACTCCCCCATCCTCATCCGCACGGCCGACATCGGTGCCGGCGGCCGGCTGCGGGTGCCGGTGGGCGCCACGCTCGTGCGCGGATCCGACCCGGCGGGCGAGGTCGCGGAGACGCACGCGAAGGCGGCCGGCGTGCTGACGGCGCTGGGCGTACGCCCGGGCCGGCCGCGCGAGGAGTCCGTACGGCCGCGACTGGCCGACGATCCGCGCGTGCGGGCCGCGCTCGACGGGCGCCGGGCCTCGCTCGCGCCGTTCTGGCTGCGGATGCAGGAGCCGTCCGAGGAGGTCACGGGACACGCCCTGGTCGTCGACGGCGAGGACACCTTCACGGCGATGCTCGCGCATGTGCTGCGGACGGGCGGGCTGGAGGTGACCGTCCGGCGGTACGACGAGGACGGACTCCGCGAGGCGGTGCTCGCGCACGAGGGCCCGGTCGTGCTCGGCCCGGGCCCCGGTGACCCTTCCGATCTCACCGATCCCAAGATGCGCCTCCTGCGCAACCTCGCCTCCGAGGTCATCCGTGATCACCCGCACGGCGTGCTCGGCGTCTGCCTCGGGCACGAGCTGATCGCGGCCGAGCTGGGGCTGGAGATCGTACGCAAGGAAGTGCCGTACCAGGGGGCGCAGACGACGATCGACCTGTTCGGGCGGCCGGAGACGGTCGGTTTCTACAACAGTTTCGTGGCGCGCTGCGACGAAGGGGCCCGTCAGGAGCTGGCCGCGCACGGCGTGCAGGTCAGCCGCGCGGCGAACGGGGAGGTGCACGCGCTGCGGGGGCCGGGATTCGCGGGAGTGCAGTTCCACCCGGAGTCGGTGCTCACGCTGGGCGGCGCGGCGGTCGTGCGGGACCTGGTGGGACAGCTGCGGGGCACGAGCGCGCCCTCGGTGTAGCACAGGTGCCGGTCGGGGCCGCGCGGTTCCGACCGGCACCTGGCACGGGCGGTCAGCCGAAGAACACCCCGACCTCCTCGTAGAGCGTCGGGTCCACCGTCTTCAGACGGGCCGTCGCGTCCGCGAGGGGGACGCGGACGATGTCCGTGCCGCGCAGGGCGACCATCGTGCCGAAGTCGCCGTCGCGGACGCAGTCGATGGCGTGCAGGCCGAAGCGGGTGGCGAGCCAGCGGTCGAAGGCGCTGGGGGTGCCGCCGCGCTGGACGTGGCCCAGGACCGTCGTGCGGGCCTCCTTGCCCGTGCGCTTCTCGATCTCCTTGGCGAGCCACTCGCCGACACCGGACAGACGGACGTGCCCGAAGGAGTCCAGCGACTGGTCCTTGAGGACCATGTCGCCGTCCTTGGGCATGGCTCCCTCGGCGACGACGACGATCGGCGCGTACGACGCCCGGAAGCGGGACGTCACCCAGGCGCACACCTGCTCGACGTCGAAGCGCTGCTCGGGGATGAGGATGACGTTCGCCCCGCCGGCGAGGCCCGAGTGCAGGGCGATCCAGCCGGCGTGCCGGCCCATCACCTCGCAGACCAGGACCCGCATGTGGGACTCGGCGGTGGTGTGCAGCCGGTCGATGGCCTCCGTCGCGATGCCGACCGCGGTGTCGAAGCCGAAGGTGTAGTCCGTGGCGGACAGGTCGTTGTCTATCGTCTTCGGCACGCCCACGCAGGGCACGCCGTGCTCGTCGGACAGCCGGGCGGCCACGCCCAGGGTGTCCTCGCCGCCGATGGCGATGAGCGCCTCGACCTCCAGCCCGGCGAGGTTCTCCTTGATCCGGCGGATGCCGTTCCGCTCCTTCAGCGGGTTGGTCCGCGAGGAGCCGAGGATGGTGCCGCCGCGGGGCAGGATGCCGCGCACGGCGGGGATGTCGAGACGGACGGTGTCGCCTTCCAGTGGACCGCGCCAGCCGTCCCGGAAGCCGGTGAAGTCATAGCCGTACTCCTGCACGCCCTTGCGGACGATGGCCCGGATGACGGCGTTGAGCCCGGGGCAGTCGCCGCCTCCGGTCAGTACTCCGACCCGCATGGAATGTCCCTTCGCAGCAGGTGCCTGACGAAGGGTCAGTGTGGCGTGCGTCTCACTCGTCGTCGAGTCCGCGCTCTATCGCATATCTGACCAGCTCCACGCGGTTGTGCAGCTGGAGCTTGCCGAGGGTGTTCTGGACGTGGTTCTGCACCGTGCGGTGGGAGATGACCAGGCGTTCGGCGATCTGCTTGTAGCTCAGGCCCTTGGCGACAAGGCGCAGTACCTCGGTCTCGCGGTCGGTGAGGCGGGGCGCCTTCGGCTCGTCGGTGTCGGGGGCGGGGGCGGGTTCGGAGGCCAGGCGGCGGTACTCGCCGAGGACCAGCCCGGCGAGGCCGGGGGTGAAGACGGGGTCGCCGACGGCCGTGCGGCGGACCGCGTCCTGGAGTTCCTCGGTGGAGGCCGACTTCAGCAGATAGCCGGTCGCGCCGGACTTCACGGCCTCCAGGACGTCGGCGTGCTCACCGCTCGCGGACAGCACCAGGACGCGCAGCGCGGGGTTCGCGGCGACGACCTCCTTGCAGACCTGGACGCCGGGCTTGCCGGGCAGGTTCAGGTCGAGCACCAGGACCTCGGGTGCGGCGGCCTTGGCGCGGCGCACGGCCTGCTCGCCGTCGCCCGCGGTGGCGACGACCTCGAAGCCCGACTCGGCCAGGTCACGGGCGACCGCGTCGCGCCACATGGGGTGGTCGTCGACCACCATGACCTTGATCGGCTCCCGCCGGTCCGCAGTGGTCTCCGTCATCGCTGCTCCGCCTTCCCCCGTACGGTCGTCAGGTCCTTCGGTACCTTCAGTTCGACCTCCGTGCCCTGGCCTGGCACCGAGATCAGCTCCGCGCTGCCGCCGAGGTCGCGCAGCCGTCCGCGGATCGACAGGGCGACGCCGAGCCGCCCCTCGCCCTCGGCCTGGGCGAGCCGCCCTTCCGGGATGCCGGGTCCGTCGTCCCGTACGGTGACGATCACCTCGTCCGGCTCGTCCTCGACGAGGATCCACGCGCGCGCCTCTTCTCCGGCGTGCCTGCGGACGTTGTCCAGGGCCGCGCCGACCGCGGCGGCCACCTCCCGGGCGGCGGCCGGCGCCAGCGGCACGGGCGCGCCGGGCTCGGCGAGGCTGACCTTGGCGCCGGCGTACGGCGCGAGCAGGGCGCGCAGGTCGACGGGGCCGCTCTTCTCCGGCTGCTCGTCGACGGCCCGGACGACGGCTCCCTCGGCGGCGTCCTCCGAGATCCGGGAGACGGGCACGAGTCCGCCGGAGACCAGGGTGCGCAGCGCGACCTCCTGCTCACCGGCCATCCGGCCGAGCTCGGCCGCCTCGCCGCCGATCACCGCGCCGCGCCGCTGCACCATCGCCAGCACCTGGAGCACGCTGTCGTGGATGTCCCGGGCGAGGCGCTCCCGTTCCCTCGTCGCGGCCTCGATCTCCAGGGCGCGGGCGAGGGTGCGCTCGGAGGCGCGGGCGACCTCGACGACGTAGCCGATGGCGATGGAGGCGATGCAGACGAGGATGACGTTGTGGACGGTGTCGCGGGCCGGGCTGCCGCGCTCGACCAGGTTGGCGGCGGCCACGAGCGTGGAGGCGAGGGCCGCCCAGCGCCAGCCGCCCTTGACGGCGAAGGCCAGGACGGAACCGGCGGTCCATATCGACGGCAGCGTCGGGCCTCCCGCCTGGACCCGCTCGTGCGCGTCGGCGACGGGCGTGAGCAGGATGCCGGCGACGGCGATGGTGAGGTCGGCGGTGAGGAACCGCTTGGTGCAGCGGGCGGCGTTCGCGACCCGG
Source organism: Streptomyces africanus (assembly GCF_030816955.1). Taxonomy (NCBI): domain Bacteria; kingdom Bacillati; phylum Actinomycetota; class Actinomycetes; order Kitasatosporales; family Streptomycetaceae; genus Streptomyces; species Streptomyces africanus. Next base: position 2,261,840 of record NZ_JAUSYP010000001.1, read on the forward strand.
GGCAGGGTGGCCAGGGTCCACACGGCCAGTACGGCGTAGTAGGCGACGGCGATCCAGGGCCGGGCGAACTCCTCGTAGGCGGTGGCGAACAGGCCGACCGCGTACAGCATCGTCAGCACCCGGTAGGCGGTCAGCGCACGCCACAGCGGCTGCTCGACCGACATCCTCATGACCCGCTCGCGCTCGGCCATCTCCCCCACCCCCGGAACGCGCCCCCGACCAGGGCTCCGTCCGCCTCTTCTGCGGCTCTTACCGCTCCGGCTTTTCCTGGTCCGCCTGTTCCTTCTCCGCCTGTTCCTTCTCCGCCCGGGCGAGCGCGGCCTTCGCCGCCTTCTCGGCTTCCTTCTCCGCCTTCGCCGCCTCCGCGAGCTGCCGCTTCATGGCCGTCGCGTACATGTCGACGTATTCCTGGCCGGAGAGCTTCATGATCTCGTACATGACCTCGTCGGTCACCGCGCGCAGCACGAACCGGTCGTGCTCCATGCCCTGGTAGCGGCTGAAGTCCAGGGGCTTGCCGATCCGGATGCCGGGGCGCATCAGCTTCGGCATGACCTTCCCGGGCGGCTGGATCTTCTCCGTGTCGATCATGGCTACGGGGATGACGGGCGCGCCGGTCGCCAGCGCCACGCGCGCGAGGCCGCCCGGCTTGCCGCGGTAGAGCCGCCCGTCGGGCGAACGCGTCCCCTCCGGGTAGATGCCGAACAGCTCGCCGCGCTCCAGCACCTCGATGCCGCTCTTGATGGCGGCCTCACCCGCGCCGCGCGCACCGGAGCGGTCCACGGGCAGCTGGCCGACTCCCTTGAAGAAGGCGGCCGTCAGCCGGCCCTTCACCCCGGGCGTGGTGAAGTACTCGGCCTTCGCGATGAACGTGACCTTGCGGTCCAGGACCGCGGGCAGGAAGAACGAGTCCGAGAAGGACAGGTGGTTGCTCGCCAGAATCGCGGGGCCCTCGGCGGGAACGTTCTCCAGGCCTTCCACCCAGGGCCTGAAGGCGACCTTCAGCGGCCCCCCAACAGCGACCTTCATCGCGCCGTACAACAACCGAGTGCCTCCTGTAGGTATCGATCAGACCTTAACCCGGCGCGCCGTCAAAGGCGCCGACGGCCCTGGTCGGTGTCAGTGCCGTCGCGTACGGTGAAGGTCCCGCGAACGCCGTGCGACCCCTGCCATGACGTTCCGTGACATTCCGTGATCGTGTTCGTCCCTTCTCACGACCAGGAGGCCGAAGGTGCCGGTCCTTGCCGGAGCCGAGCCGTTTCGCCACGAGGGCGGGGAGATCGCCGTGCTCCTCTGTCACGGCTTCACCGGTTCACCGCAGTCGCTGCGCCCCTGGGCGGAGCATCTCGCCGCACGCGGCATGACCGTCTCGCTGCCGCTGCTCCCCGGGCACGGCACGCGCTGGGAGGACCTGCGGATCACCGGCTGGCAGGACTGGTACGCGGAGGTGGAGCGCGAGCTGCGCCTCCTGTGCGAGCGCCGCGAGCAGGTGTTCGTGGCCGGTCTGTCCATGGGTGGCGCCCTGGCCCTGCGGCTCGCCGCGCGGCACGGCGACGCCGTCAGCGGAGTGATGGTCGTCAACCCGGCGAACAAGGTGCACGGCCTGGCCGCGCACGCCCTCCCGGTGATCCGCCACTTCGTCCCCGCGACGAAGGGCATCGCCAGCGACATCGCCAAGCCGGACAGCAGGGAGCTGGGCTACGACCGGGTGCCGCTGCACGCCGCGCACTCCCTGCGCCAGTTCTTCCAGGTAACCGACCGGGAGCTGCCGCAGGTCACCCAGCCGGTGCTGCTGCTGCGCAGCCCGCAGGACCATGTGGTGCCGCCGGCCGACTCGGCCCGTGTCCTCAGCCGCATCTCGTCGACGGACGTGAAAGAGGTCCTCCTGGAACAGAGCTACCACGTCGCCACGTTGGACCATGACGCGGACCGGATCTTCGAGGAGAGCACCACTTTCATCAGCCGGCTCGCGTCCGGCCTCGGCAAGGAGCCCGGTCTCGGCAAGGAAGGGACGACCGCAGGTGGCTGAGCACGACTCCGACCGCGAGGGCCGCGAGCCGGACGAGAAGGGCGTCCCGTTCGACGAGGAGGCCGCCTGGGCGGCGATCGTCGCCGGGTACGGCGAGGAACCGCCGGACCCGCCGGGCGCCAAGCCGTTCAAGTCGGTCGAGGACCTGCCGCTGCTGGAGCCTCCGACCAACGACGACCGGGCCGACCGGGTGGACACGGCCGCGTCGGCCCCCGCGGACGCCGGGAAGCCCGGCGAGCCGGACGGGCCGGAGCCGAAGGCATCCGGCGACAAGCCGGCCAAGCCGCTGGGCGGCTCCGTCTCCTTCGCGCCCGGCGTCGGCCCGCGCGATTACTCGGCGCCCGAGCCCGCCGAGGACGACTTCGACGAGGACGACGAGGGGCATTTCGTGCCGCCGGAGCCGCCCCCGCTGCCGTCCGCCGACCCCACCGCCAAGTTCGCCTGGCTCGGCGTCCTGGGCGGGCCGGTGCTGCTCCTGCTGGCCGTGCTGCTCGGCTGGGAGATGACCTGGTGGCTGACCACGCTGGGGATCGGCGGCTTCCTCGGCGGGTTCGCGACGCTGGTGATGCGGATGCGCACCGACGACGAGGAGGACGACGACCCCGGGCGGGGTGCGGTCGTCTAGGAAGCCGGCACTCTGAGGGCGGCCAGGACCGGGAGATGGTCCGTGGCCGCCCTCAGGTCTGTGTCGGTCACTCCGGGGTGTCCGATCGGCACGCCGCAGCCCAGCACCTCGATGCCCTCGGTCGCGAAGATCGCGTCGATGCGCTGGTAGGGGTCGGCGGGGGTCCAGGTGTGCTCGCCGCCCCAGGGGGACGCGGCCCGGCAGTCGGTCAGGGTGCCGGCCAGCAGGCGGAAGGCGGGACCGTCGGGGCGTTCGTTCAGGTCGCCGCCGGCGATCACGTGCTCCACGCCCATGCCGGCGAGCCGGTCCAGGAGCATGCCGGCCTGGTCGTAGCGCTCGTCCTTCTGCAGCGACAGGTGACAGCTCAGGACGCCGAGGCGGGTGCCGGCGAAGCGGACGACGGCCGTGGCGAAGCCGCGGCGGTGCAGGCCGGGGGTGTGGGGCAGGAGGACGTCCTCCGTGCGTTCGACGCTCGCCCTCAGCGAGCTGAGGATCGCCGGGCCTGTGGTGGTGGCGCCCCCTGTGACGACGACCAGGTCGGATGCGCGGGCCAGACGGGCGAGTTTCTTGCGCCATCGGAAGAAGCGGGGGGCCTCTTGGACAAGGACCAGGTCGGGTTCGCAGGCCTTGATGACGCGGGCCAAGGCGTCGGTGTCGTCGCGCATCGAGCGGATGTTGTAGCTGAGGACCCTGATGACCGCGGAACCGTCGGGTTCGGTACGGGAGTTGGGGAGCAGGGGCATGTGATCAATTTACGCCCAATGGCTCGGGGCGCGGGGATGGTGCGCGAGTGCCGGTCGTCTGTGGCTGATCGCGCAGTTCCCCGCGCCCCCAAAAAAGCAAAAAAGAAGGGCGTTTACATGATCGGGTCGGGTTCCCGGGCCAGGTCCGCCGCTCCCACCAGCCCGGCCTTGTTGCCCAGTTCCGCCGCGCGGACCTCGGCGACCGGGCGCCAGTTGCCGCCGACCAGCCAGCGCTTGTAGGACTTGCGGATCGGGCCCAGGACCAGTTCGCCCTCGTCGGAGAGGCCGCCGCCGACGATGAAGGCGGAGGGGTCGAAGAGGGAGGCGAGGTCGGCGAGGCCCGCGCCGACCCAGCGGGCCAGTTCGCGGTAGGAGTCGACGGCCACGCGGTCGCCCTGGCGGGCGGCCATGGAGATGTGCTTGCCCTCGATGCCGTCGGGCGTGCCGTTGCCGAGGCCGAGGAGGATCTCGGCGTTCTCGGGAGTGGCGTTGGCGCGCTGCTTGGCGTACCTCACCAGCGCCCGCCCCGAGGCGTACTGCTCCCAGCAGCCCTGCGAGCCGCAGCCGCACAGCAGGCCGTCCGGCACCATGCGGATGTGACCGAACTCGGCGGCCACGCCGAAGTGCCCGCGGCGCAGCTTGTTGCCGATGATGATGCCGCCGCCGAGGCCGGTGCCGAGCGTGATGCAGATGACGTTGCGGTGGCCCTTGCCGGCGCCGAACTTGTACTCGCCCCACGCCGCGGCGTTCGCGTCGTTCTCGACGACCACCGGGAGGCCCACGCGGGCCTCGACCTTCTCCTTGAGCGGCTCGTTGCGCCAGTGGATGTTGGGCGCGAAGTAGACCTCGGAGCGCTGCCGGTTCACATAGCCGGCCGCGCCGATGCCCACGCCGACGATGTCGTGCCCGACGCGTGCGCCTTCCACCGCCGATGCGATGGCGTCCACGATGCCCTCAGGCGTGCCCGGGGTCGGCACCTTGAAGGTCGAGAGGATGTTGCCTTCCTCATCGACCACGCCGGCCGCGATCTTCGTGCCGCCGATGTCGACGCCGATGGTGAGTCCCATGAATCCCTCAGTTTCGGTCGAGCCCCGCTACGGCCAACGGTACCCGAGGCACGCCGTCGGGTTCGCTGTCGTCCGCACGCTGGGCAGGACCGGCGGCGGCACGCCGGTCGCGGCTCGTGAAGAGGAGGCGGGGCTCAGTCCAGGTCGATGCGCTCCCCGGGACCGGCGTCGTCGCCCCGGTCATGGCGTTCGTCCAGGTCACGCGGGTCGATCCGGTCGTCGCGGCCGGTCCAGCGGCGCTCCTGGGCCTCGACGGCGGAGCGGTAGGCGGCGAGCAGTTCGTTCCCGGCGGCTGCCAGGTGGTCGAAGACGTCCGGGTTGCGTTCGATGACGGGTTCCACGGCGGCCTTGGCCTGCTGGACGACCTGGCGGACGACCTGTTCGGCGGCGGGCCCGGCGACGGCGCCGAACAGCGGGGACTGGATCCCCGACAGCTTGTCCGCGACGGCGTCGACGAGCTTCTTCAGTTCCTCGGCCGCGGAGCCCGGGGGCGGGCCGTACTCGGCTCGGCGGCGGGCCTTCTCCGCTTCGAGGTCCTCGGCGCACGCGGTCGCCCAGGCGTCGGCGTCGGCGTCGGTCGCCCGCACCTCGTCCGCGGCCTCGTCGCGGGCGGCGTCGGACGGGGGGAGCTCTTCGCTCATGACGGACTCCTGACTACGGTTCGTCTCTCCGACGTTACCCCCTCTCATACCCCCTCACCGCGTCTGCGGCCAGAGCTTCGGGTCGGGCGCGAAGCGGATGCGCAGCTCGCCCTCGCGCAGGGCGGCCCCGTCGACGGTGCAGCGGCGCAGCGCGGAGGGCAGCGGAACGATTCGGCGGAAACGCCCCGCCGTGACGACGAGTTCGTCGCCGCGCCGCACGAGGTCCAGTTCCTCGCGCAGGGCGCCGGGCAGCGGGATGTGCCAGACGAGCACCCCGTCCTCGCCGAGCCGGTCGGCCACCGGCCACTCGACCGCCGGGACGGGGGCGTCCGGGTCGACGCCGGGCGCGGCGAGGGCGGCCAGGTCGTCGGCGCCGACCGGGTCGCGTCCCAGGTGGGCGACGGTCCGGACGTCGTAGGACTCCCGCCACTCGTCCAGTGTCTTGCGCTGCTGGGCGACCGGGCCGGCCAGCCAGGTGTCCGGGGACGCCTCGGGCAGGACGCGGTTGGCGACCACGACGTCGGTACGCAGGCCGCGCAGGGCGAGTCCGAGGCGCGCCGTGCGGAGGGCGTCGGCACCGGCCGGGCCGGGCTCGGCGACCAGTCGTACGACGGTGTCGCGGTCGGCGACGACGGCCTCGACGGCGGCCAGCTCAAGGTCCCAGCGGGCGGCCGTCTCGTACAGCCACTCGGCGGGCATGGGGACGCCGGCGAGCCGGCCCAGGACGGGGCGCAGGGCGCGGGCGGCCTGGCGTTCGGGCGGGAGCAGACGGCGCAGGTAGCGGCGGAGTTCCTCGGGCAGGGCGAGCAGGGCGAGGGCCTGCGGGGCCGGGGGCAGGTCGACGACGAGCAGGTCGTACGACCCCGACAGCGCGGCGTCGCGCAGGGCGCGCAGGAGGGCGAGTTCCTCGGCTCCGGGGAGGGGGCTGAGTTCCTCGGGGTCGAGGCGGGAGGCGCCGAGGAGGTCCAGGGCGGAGGAGGCGCGGTCCTGGAGGGCGGTGAGGTCCGTGCGGAAGTCCTGGGCGGGGTCGGGGCGCCAGGCCGTGAGACCGGGTGCGGCCTTGACCGGCTCGGGGCCGGTGGGGGTGCCCAGGGCGGTACCGAGGGTGTCCGTGCGGTCGGTACCGAGGACGAGGGTGCGGGTGCCCTTCGCTGCCGCGGCCAGGGCGGTCGCGGCCGCGAGGGTGGTACGGCCGCTGCCGCCGGGGCCCGTGATCAGGATGGTGCGCATGAGGGTGAACGGTACCGGGCGTTGGCGCTCGGGCCGGGTGGGTCCGCAGCCCGCAGCCGAGGCACCCCAGGGGCGCGGGGAACTGCGCGACCAGCCACGACGGGCCCGCACCCGGTACGGCACAGGCACCGCTACGGCGCGACCCCTACTTGCCCGATTCCACGCGCTTCTTCAGACCCGCCAGCGCCCGGTCGATGATGACCTTCTCCGCCTTGCGCTTGATCATGCCGAGCATGGGGATCTTGACGTCCACGGTCAGCGCGTAGGTGACCTCCGTGCCACCCGCCCCCGCCGGCTTCAACAAGTACGTGCCGTCCAGGGACCGGAGCATCTGGGACTTCACGAGGGTCCAGGAGACCTCGTTCTCGCCGGTCCACGTGTACGCGAGGACCTGGTCGTCCTTGATCGCCCCCGCGTCCATGACGAGCCGGACCTGTTCGGCACGGCCCCGCTCGTCGGTCTTGAGTACCTCGGCCTCCTTCACCTCGCCGGTCCAGTCCGGGTAGCGGGCGAAATCGGAGATGACCGCCATGACGTCGGCCGGGGCCGCCTCGATGGTGATGCTCGAGCTGGTGTGTTCCGCCATCGCCGTGGCTCCTCCAGATACGGGCCGGTATGAGGTCGTCGTGCGCAAGCGTGTGCAGCGTGAAGGCTACCGCGCACGGGACCCGCCGATCTCACCCGACCTGGGACGTCCTCACCATTCCAGCGCCCACGGTGTCCCGGTCCCCGCGAAGTGCCCCACGTTCACACACTCGGTTGCCCCGATCCGCATCCGCCGCACCAGCGGCTGGTGGACGTGCCCGAAGAGGGAGTAGCGGGGCCGGGTGCGGCGGATGGCGTCCAGCAGGGCCCGGCTGCCGCGCTCGAAGCGGCGCGCGACCGTGTCGTAGACCAGTTCGGGAACCTCGGGCGGGATGTGCGTGCACAGCACGTCGACCTCGCCGACGGCCTCTATCTTGGCCGCGTACTCCTCGTCGCTGATCTCGTACGGCGTCCGCATCGGCGTCCGCAGGCCGCCGCCGACGAAGCCGAAGACCCAGCCGCCTATCTCGACGCGCTCGCCGTCGAGGACGGTCGTGCCGGGCCCGGCGTACTCCTGCCACAAGGGCGGCATGTCGACATTGCCGTAGGTCGCGTACGTAGGGGTGGGGAACGCGGCGAACATCTCGGCGTACTGCTTGCGCACCGCCTTCTCGATCACCGAGGCGCGGTCCTCGCCGACGCCGGCCCACAGCCGGGCCCCGAGCTCCCGCGCCTCCTGGAAGCGCCGGGCGGTGCGCAGCGCGACGATGCGGTCGGCGTTCTCGACGCCGAACAGGTCGGGGAAGATACCGCGCGAGTGGTCGGCGTAGTCGAGGAAGAGGACGAGGTCGCCCAGGCAGATCAGGGCGTCGGCGCCCTCGCCGGCCCTGGCCAGGTCACGGGCGTTGCCGTGCACGTCGCTGACCACGTGCACGCGCGTCCTGTGGTTTCCGGCTGGTGTGGGTGCCATGGTGATCAAGGGTAGGTCGAGCGGCACAGTTGTGAACAGTGGCGGCCCTACCTGCGGTTACTGGCCAGTCAGTTAGCACGTGGACTACTGTGCGCAAAGGAATACCCAACTGTGTGACGCAGCGAACATCTCGACGGGACCCCCTGTCGGAGAACCCATACCGGCGGGTAACGTCCGGGCAGTCCAGTCGTGCTCTGCATTTCAACAAGTGAATGCCGGAGCACCTGCCCGAGCCTTGGACCGGACCGTCGCATCACACAACGTCGTGGCGCCGGCGCCCTATGAGGAGCAGCAGTCTTGCGCGAGTTCAGCCTTCCGGCTTTGTACGAGGTCCCTGCGGACGGCAATCTGACCGACATCGTCCGCAGAAACGCCGCGCAGCACCCGGACGTCGCCGTCATCGCCCGCAAGGTCGGCGGCACCTGGCAGGACGTCACGGCCACCGCCTTCCTCGCCGAGGTGCACACGGCCGCGAAGGGGCTGATCGCCGCCGGGGTCGAGCCGGGCGACCGGGTGGGCCTGATGTCCCGCACCCGTTACGAGTGGACGCTGCTGGACTTCGCGATCTGGAGCGCGGGCGCGGTGACCGTGCCGGTGTACGAGACCAGTTCGCCGGAGCAGGTGCAGTGGATCCTCGGCGACTCGGGCGCGACCGCGTGCATCGTGGAGTCGGACGGTCACACGGCCGCCGTCGAGTCGGTGCGTGACCGGCTGCCGGCGCTCAAGCACGTGTGGCAGATCGAGGCCGGCGGCATCGAGGAGCTGGGCCGGCTCGGGCAGGACGTCACGGACCAGACGGTCGAGGAGCGCAGCTCGATCGCCAAGGCCGACGACCCGGCGACCATCGTCTACACCTCGGGCACCACAGGCCGCCCCAAGGGCTGTGTGCTCACCCACCGCAGCTTCTTCGCCGAGTGCGGCAACATCGTGGAGCGGCTGCGTCCGCTGTTCCGCACGGGCGAGTGCTCGGTGCTGCTCTTCCTGCCGCTCGCGCACGTCTTCGGGCGGCTCGTGCAGATCGCGCCGATGATGGCGCCGATCAAGCTCGGCTGCGTCCCGGACATCAAGAACCTCACCGACGAGCTGGCCGCGTTCCGCCCGACCCTGATCCTCGGGGTGCCGCGCGTCTTCGAGAAGGTCTACAACTCGGCGCGCGCCAAGGCGCAGGCCGACGGCAAGGGCAAGATCTTCGACAAGGCCGCCGACACGGCGATCGCGTACAGCAAGGCGCTGGACACCCCGTCGGGCCCGTCCCTCGGCCTGAAGATCAAGTACAAGACGTTCGACAAGCTCGTCTACAGCAAGCTCCGCGCGGTCCTCGGCGGCCGGGGCGAGTACGCCATCTCCGGCGGCGCCCCGCTGGGCGAGCGCCTCGGCCACTTCTTCCGCGGCATCGGCTTCACGGTCCTGGAGGGCTACGGCCTGACCGAGTCCTGCGCGGCCACCGCGTTCAACCCCTGGGACCGGCAGAAGATCGGCACGGTCGGCCAGCCGCTGCCCGGCTCGGTGGTGCGGATCGCCGACGACGGCGAGGTGCTGCTGCACGGCGAGCACCTGTTCAAGGAGTACTGGAACAACCCCGCCGCGACCGCCGAGGCGCTGGCCGACGGCTGGTTCCACACCGGTGACATCGGCACCCTCGACGAGGACGGGTACCTGAGGATCACCGGTCGCAAGAAGGAGATCATCGTCACCGCGGGCGGCAAGAACGTCGCCCCGGCCGTGATCGAGGACCGCATCCGGGCGCACGCGCTGGTCGCGGAGTGCATGGTGGTGGGCGACGGGCGGCCGTTCGTGGGCGCGCTGATCACCGTCGACGAGGAGTTCCTGGGCCGTTGGTGCGCGGACCACGGCAAGCCGGCGGGTTCCACCGCGGCGTCGCTGTGCGAGGACCCGGACCTGCTGGCCGCGATCCAGGCGGCGGTCGACGACGGCAACGCCGCGGTGTCGAAGGCGGAATCGGTGCGGAAGTTCCGCATTCTGTCCTCCCAGTTCACGGAGGAGTCGGGCCACCTGACCCCCTCACTGAAGCTGAAGCGGAACGTGGTGGCGAAGGACTACGCGCACGAGGTCGAGGCGATCTACGCGAAGTAGCAGGTCTTTCCTGGGGCGTTCATGGCGCGGTGTCCTCGGCGAGGACCCGCGCCATCGTGCGTTCGGCGAGCGCGGTGATGGTCACGAAGGGGTTGACCCCGATCGACCCGGGCACGAGCGAGCCGTCGGTGACGTAGAGCCTGGGGTAGCCCTTCACGCGCCCGTAGTCGTCCGTCGCCCGGCCCAGTACGCAGCCGCCGAGCGGGTGGTAGGTGAAGTCGTCGGCGAAGACCTTGCTGCTCGATCCGAACAGGTCGTAGCGGTAGATCGTCGAGTTGGCCGCGTTGATCCGGTCGAACAGCTTTCTGGCCATGGCGACGGAGAGCGCGCTGTGGGCGGCCGTCCAGCCGAGCCGCACCTCACCCGAGCCCGTGTCGTACGAGAAGGACGCCCGCTCCGGGTTCCCGGTGATCGCCAGGTAGAGGCTCACCCAGTGTTCCAGCCCGGTCGGCAGCGGGGCGATCTCGGCGAACACGCGGTTGTCGGCGTTGGCCCAGTCGTCGATGCCCATGACCGGCATGGTCGACTGGTTCGCGCCGACGGTGTCCCACAGGTGGTTGGCCCGGCCGAGCATCACGTTGCCGTTGGTGCCCCAGCCGGCGCCGACGCTGGGGGCGAGGTCGGGCAGGGTGCCCGTCTCCCGGGCGCGCAGCAGCAGTTCGGTGGTGCCGAGGCTGCCGCCGCCGAGGAAGAGGTACGTGCAGCCGTACTCCTTGGTCTCGACGACCCGGCCGGTCTCGTCGACGCGGTCGGCGGTCAGGACGTAGCTCCCGTCCGGCGCCCGGCTGATCGCGCGGACCTTCTCCAGGGTGTGGATCGTGACGTGGCCGGTGCCGAGCGCGGTGGCGAGGTAGGTCTTGTCGAGGCTGCGCTTGCCGTGGTTGTTGCCGTAGATGACCTCGCCGGCGAGGGCCGACTTCGGGGCGGTGCCGGCCGCTTCGCGCGCCATGTGGCCGAAGTCGTAGACGTTCGGCACGAAGGTGGTGCGCAGGCCGGTCTTCTCGGCGTGCTTGCGGGAGACGCGGGTGAAGCGGTACCACTCCGTCGACTCGAACCAGGCCGGGTCGACGGTGTTCACACCGAGGGCGGCGCGGGCGCGCGGGAAGTACGTGCCGTACATCTCGTCGGCGTCGACGGTGGGGAACTGCTCGGCGAAGTAGGCCCTGGGCGGCGTGACCGCCATGCCGCCGTTGACGAGTGAGCCGCCGCCGACGCCCCGGCCGACGTAGACGGACATCTGCGCGAAGTGCACGCGGTCCAGGACGCCCGGGTAGCGGCCGATGTCCTGGTTGACGACGTCCAGCCAGAGGAAGGTGCCCAGGGGGGCCTCGGTGCGGGTGCGGAACCACATGGAGCGCTGGTCCGGGGTGCGGGTGGAGCAGAAGATCTTTCCGTCGGGGCCGGGGGTGTTCCAGAGCCGGCCCATTTCCAGGACGAGGGTGCGGATGCCGGCCTGGGCGAGGCGGAGGGCGGCTACGGCGCCGCCGTAGCCGGAGCCGATGACGATGGCGGGGGCGGTGTCCACTGCGTCGGGCTGCGCCGCTCGGGCGGAATCGAGGCCGATGCGGGTGAATCCCAGGGTGGCTGCGGTTTGCAGGGCTGCCATGCCCAGGATCTGACGTCTTGTCAGCTGACGCTGTGTCAGGTTTGATGTCATGTGCGCAGCATCAGCGGATTTTTGGGTTCCGCCTAGTGGGGTGCCGCTTGATCGTTGTGGGCGGGTGCGGGTTCGTTGTGGCTTGTCGCGCAGTTCCCCGCGCCCCTGAGCATCTACAGCAAGTTTTTCAGGTGCTCGGCGAGGAGGTCCCAGCGCCACTTCTCCTCGACCCACTCGCGGCCCCGCTCGCCCATGCTGCGGCGCAGGTCGGCGTCGCCGAGAAGGGTGGTGATGCGGTCGGCTGCCTCATCGGGGGAGCCTCCTCTCACCACCCAGCCCGTTTCGCCGTCGAGGACCGCGTCCGGGGCGCCGCCCGAGTCGCCGGCGACGACCGGGAGGCCCGTCGCCGAGGCCTCCAGGTAGACGATGCCGAGGCCCTCGACGTCCAGTCCGCCGCGGCGGGTCCGGCAGGGCATGGCGAAGACGTCGCCGGCGCCGTAGTGGGCGGGCAGCTCGGACCAGGGCACCGGGCCCGTGAAGCGGACCGAGGCGGCGACGCCCGTGTCGTGGGCCAGCCTGCGGAGGTCCTTCTCGTACGGGCCGCCCCCGACGATCAGCAGCACGGCGTCCGGCTCGGCCGCCAGGATCCGGGGCATGGCCTGGATCAGGGTGTCCTGGCCCTTGCGCCGCACCAGCCGGGAGACGCACACCACCACCGGGCGGTCCGTCAGGCCCAGCCGGGCCCGCACCTCGTCGCCGCCCGAGCCGGGGTGGAAGGTCTTCTCGTCGACGCCCGGCGGCAGCTGCGCCATCCGCGCGGCCGCCTGCGGGCTCAGCGCGCCGGCGATCCGGGAGCGCGTGTACTCGCCGAGGTAGGTGATCGTGTCCGTGGAGTCGCCGATCCGGCGCAGCAGCTGCCGGGCGGCGGGCAGCTGTGCCCAGCCGGCCTCGTGGCCGTGCGTGGTGGCGACCAGCCGTTCGGCGCCCGCGCTGCGCAGCGCCGGTGCCATCAGGCCGAGGGGAGCCGCCGCCCCGAACCACACCGAGGTGCACCCGTGCTCCCGCAGCAACCCGACGGCCCGCCGGGTGGCACCCGGCGTCGGCAGCAGCATGGTCATACGGTCCCGTACGACGGTGAAGGGCTGCTCGGCGTCGAAGGCGGCGGTCGCCGCCACGCCCTCCCGGCTCCGCTTCCAGGTCGACGCGTAGACGACCAGCCGCTGCGGGTCCAGCCGCAGCGCCATGTTGTGCAGAAACGCCTGGATGCCGCCCGGCCGGGGCGGGAAGTCGTTCGTCACGATCAGGGTCTTGCGCACGCCGCCGACCCTACCGAACCGCCCCGCGCGGCCGTACGCGCCGCCGGGTGTGGCACCCTCACAGCTGTCGGGGACATCATGGCCTCCTCGACACGGCACGCGGACGGGCAGGGATTCGGTGAGGACGACGGGCGCGAAGCGGTCCCTGGCATGGCTGCTGGTGGCCTGGGGTCTCACGAGGCTGATGCTGCTGCTGTTCGTGCTGAAGGTGTACGTCTTCCCGGGCCCGGACGTGACGAGCGACGTGTCCGTGATCTACCAGGGCTGGTACAACGTCCTGAGCAGCGGAACGTTCCCTCAGGACGACGTCACCTGGCAGTACCCGCCCGCCGCCGCCCTGGCGATCCTCTCCCCCGGCCTGCTGCCCTTCCTGCCCTACGCGACCGCGTTCTTCGTGCTGGTCTGCGTCACCGACCTGGCCGTCCTGGCCCTGCTGACGTACGCGGGCCGGCGCCCCGGCAGGTCGCTGCGCGGCGCCTGGGTGTGGGTGGCGGGCGTGCCGCTGCTCGGGCCGACGGTGTACGCGCGCTACGACGTGATGGTCACGGCGGTGGCCGTGGCGGCGCTGCTCGCGGGCGCCCGGCACCCCAAGGTGATGGGGGTGCTGGCCGCGTTCGGCGCGCTGCTGAAGGTCTGGCCGGCGATGCTCCTGCTGGCGGCCCGCCGGCCCGCCTCCTGGGTGTCGGCCCTGGTCACCGGCGTCGCGGTGACGGGCGTGTGCGCCCTGGCCGCGCCGGGGGCGTTCACCTTCCTGACCTCCCAGCGCGACCGGGGCACCGAGGTGGAGTCGCTGGGCGCGCTGGTCTTCCATGTCGCCCGGCGCTTCGGCTGGCGGGGCGAGGTGCGGCTGAACTACGGCTCGATCGAGTTCCTCGGGCCGTACGTGCGCGAGGTGAGCACGGGCGCGCTGTTCCTGACGGGGGCGGCCTTCGGCTGGCTGGTGCTGTGGCGGCTGCTGGCCCGGACCTTCGAGGAGCACACGGTCGCCGACGCGGCCTTCGTGGCGGTGCTGATGTTCACCACCACCAGCCGGGTGATCAGCCCGCAGTACATGGTCTGGCTGGTCGGGCTGGCCGCGGTCTGCCTGTACTTCCCCGGGAGCCGGATGCGGCTGCCGGTCGGGCTCGTCCTGGTGGCGTGTTTCGTGACGGTGCTGGAGTTCCCGCTCTACTTCGCCAACGTGGTGGCCAGTGACAGCCTCGGCCTGACCCTGCTGCTCCTGCGCAACGGCCTGCTCGTCGCCGCCACGCTCCTCGCGGCCCGCGCCCTGTGGCGGGCGACGGTACCGCGCACGGCCCCCGCTCCGGTGCCCGCTCAGCCCACCACCCGCACCGACGAGACCCCGGTCTCCACCTGAGCCGGGGCCCGCCGGAACAGCACGCCCGCCAGCGCGCACTGCACCGCCGTCGCCACCGCCAGCGCGAGGCACACACCGGGCAGCCCGAGCCCGGTCAGGCCGTACGCGAGCGCCAGCTGGAGAGCCGTCCCGAGCACGGTGACGCGCAGCAGCTTCGGGGCGTCCCCGCCGCCCTCGAAGACCCCGCCGAGCGCGATGAGGCAGGCCATCAGCAGCAGGTAGGGCCCGACGCAGCGCAGGAACAGCACACCCTCGCCCGCGACCCCGGGTCCGGCGCCGAAGGCTGCCATGAGCCACGGGGCGGCGACGGCCAGCAGGACGGCCGCGGCGAGGCCGATGGCTCCGGAGACCAGCACCGCCTGCCGCCCGATCTCCCGCCGCGCGTCCCTTCCCTCGCCCCGCGTGTGCGCGGTGTGGATGGACGCGGCCTGGCGCACGGCGTAGAAGGCCATGGTCGCCACGTACATGACCTTGTAGGCGATCGAGTACGCGGCCACCGCCGTCACCCCGAGCCGCGCCACGACGGCGACCAGGACCAGGGTGCCGGTCTGCCGCACGGTGAAGTCGGCGGACATGGGCAGGCCGGTGGTCAGCGTCCGGCGCAGGGAGACGGCCAGGGGCTCCGCCGGTGCCGCTCCGCGGGCGCTGCGCAGCAGTGCGGTGCGCCGGACCGCGACGAGTCCCGCCCCGAGCGCCACGGTCCGGCACAGCACCGTCGAGGCGGCGGCGCCCTGGACGCCGTGCAGGTGGATGAGGAACGGGTCGAGGGCCAGGATCAGACCGTTGGAGAGCAGGGCGAGCCGCATCGGGGTCCGGGTGTCGCCGGTGCCCTTGAGGATGCCGTCGACGAGTTGCTGGGCGAAGAAGACGGCCGTGCCGGGCATGGAGAGCGTGAAGTAGGAGACGGCGAGCGGGAGGGCGGCGCTGTCGGCCCCGCCCAGCACCAGCCGGGCCAGGGGTTCGCGCCCCAGCAGGCCGCCCGCCACCACCAGGGGCGTCACCAGCGCCCACAGTGCCCAGCCGCCGCGCACGGCCGCCCGTACGGCGGCGGGGTCGCGGGCGCCCCGGGCGTGGGCGACCAGCACGGTCGTGCCGGAGCCGAAGACCAGGGCGATGCCGAGCAGCACGTTCTCCGTGGTGGTCGCCACGGCCACGGCGGCCACGGCCGGACCGCCGAGCCGGGCGACCCAGATGGTGTTGATGATCCCGGCGGCGACGGACGCCAGGAGCGAGAAGTAGACGGGGCGGGCGAGCTGGAGGAGCTGCTTGCGGTGGGCGTTCACGGTGACTGTCCCCCCTGAGACCGACTGAACCTCGATTCGAGGTAGCTCGATAAGAGGTAGCATGGCGTCTCACGGCGCCGCAAGGAGGACGAGGAGGACCATGCTGGAGCTGTCGATCCTGGGCTTCCTGGCCGACGAACCGCTGCACGGCTATGAGCTCAAGGAGCGCATCAAGGCGCTGACCGGCCATGTCCGGCCGGTCAGCGACGGCGCGCTCTACCCGGCGATCACCCGCCTGGTCGGGGCGGGCCTGCTCGACCAGCGCACCGAGCCCGGCGCGAGCGCGGCCCCGCGCCGGATCCTCGCCCTCACCGGCAAGGGCCACGAGGAGTTGCTGGAGCGGCTGCGCCGCCCGAAGCAGACCGAGATCACCGACCACGTCCGCTTCAACACGGTCCTGGCGTTCCTGCGCCACCTGCCCGACCGGCACGAGCAGGCCGCGGTGCTGCGCCGCCGGCTGGAGTTCCTTCAGACCCCGGCGAGCTTCTTCTACGAGTCCGGCAAGCCGGTCCGCGCCGAGGAGACGGACGACCTGTTCCGCCAGGGCATACTGCGGGTCGCCCGGGCGACGGGCGAAGCGGAACGGTCCTGGCTGCGGGAGGCCATCGCGCTGCTCGAACAGCCGGGTTGAGTGAGACCGCGGGCGGTCAGCCCAGCTGGACCCGCAGATAGTCCCGCCACTGCGCCGTGAAGGCCTCCGGCGTCGTCCCCAGCACGTCGCGCATCGCCTCCTCCACCGCCCCAGCCCGCTTCCGGTGCTCCCCGACGGCCCGGTAGAACGCGCCCAGCCGCGCCTCGCCCCAGCGGTCGGCGATCAGCCGGCACGCCGTCCAGCCGCTCTCGTAGGCCCGGGCCAGGCGGCTCGCATCGCCGGTGAAGCCGAAGTCCCTGTCGCCGGGGAGGGCGGACGGGATCCGGCCCTGGGTCACCGCGCGGGACAGTTCGGGCGCGGCCTCGGGCGGGGTGCGGCCGGCGGCCCGGTAGCCGACCCAGTCGGCGTAGCCCTCGGACAGCCAGAGCGGGGTGGCGGGGGTGGTGTGGGCGCGGGTGGCGACATGGGTCGTCTCGTGGGTGACGACGACCTGCTCGCCGAGGGTCCCGAGGAGTGCGAACGCGTCCGGGTTGACGATGATGCGGTCCGCGGGCGCCTTCGCCGGTGCTCCCGTCTCGCCGGTGGTGACCGCCGCGATCCCGCGGTAGGAGGAGGCGGGTGAGCCGAGCAGCCCCGCCATCCCCTCCAGCGACTTCGGTACGAGCAGGACGACGCGCCGGCCCCAGTCCGTGCCCCACGCCTGAGAGACGGCGGGCACCGCGCGGTCGGCCAGGTCCGCGAAGCCGCGCAGCGACCGGCCGGACTGTCCGACGCCGAGGACCACGCTGCGCTCGCCCCGGACGACCTGTACGGCGCCCTGGTCCCACAGCTGCTGGGCGGACTTCCTCGCGGGCCGGTCGGCGTCGACCGACCACTGCCCGTCCGCGTCGCGGCTCAGCCGCAGGGTGCGGCCGGCGGTCACCGGCGCCCGGTCGTACCCCGCGACGCGGTAGCGCAGCTCGGCGTCGGCGGTGGCGGTGTCGCCGGTGCGGTGCAGGCCGGTCACGCGGTACGACCAGGCGGCCAGGGGCAGCGCGCGCACCCGGGCGAAATCCGCCCCCGTGCCCGTGCGCGCGTAGGACCGCTCGTCGTGGTCGAGGACCGCGGCGGCCCGCCGGTCGAGGAGCCGCTGGACGTCCGCCGTGGCGCTGTCGGCGGCGGACCGGCCGCCGCATCCGGTCAGGACGACGAGCAGCACGACGAGCGCCACCACCGGGGACCTCGACCTTCGACCAGCCACGGTCCCGATCGTACGGGCGCCGGGCCGCGCCGGTCAGACCCTGGTGACCGACGAGACGGGCATCATCCCGACCGGGTCGTAGCGCACGGGCGCGCCGGGGTAGGGCGCGTGGATGACCTGGCCGTTGCCCATGTACATCCCGACATGGCTGGCGTCGCCCCGGTAGACGACCAGGTCGCCGGGGCGCGCCTCGGACAGCGGGATCTGCCGGCCGGCGTACCGCTGGGCCTGCGAGGTGCGCGGCAGAAAGACCCCGGCCTGCGCGTACGACCACTGCGTCAGCCCCGAACAGTCGAAACCGGAGGGGCCGTTGGCGCCCCAGATGTAGGGCTTGCCGAGCGCGCTGCGAGCGGCGGCGACGGCGGCGGCTCCGCGTCCCGAGGCGGCGGTGGCGCCGCCGAGGCCGGGGATGCCGTCGCGGCCGGAGCGGGAGGCGCGGCCGTAGGCGTCACGCTCGCTGTCCGGAAGGGAGTTGAGCAGCCGCCGGGCCGCGGCGAGCTTGTGCTCGACGGTCTTCTTGCGGGCGGCGACGGCCTCGCGGCTCTTCTCCAGTTCGCGGAGCTTGCCGGCGGCCTCCTCACGGTCCTGGGCGAGTTCGCGCATGGCCTGCTGAAGCTCCTTGAGCTCACCGGCCTGGTGGGCCGTGATGCGGTCCAGCCGGGAGGCCTTGTCGAGGTAGTCGTCCGGGTCGTCGGAGAACAGCAGGGCGAGGGACGGGTCGATGCCGCCCGACCGGTACTGGGCACCGGCGAGCGAACCGAGCGACTCCCGCATGGAGTTGATGCGCTGCTGCTGCCGGGCGATCCGGTCCCGGGCGGTGCCGACCTCGTCGCGCAGCCGGTCGGCGCGCTCATCGGCCTCGTTGTAGGCCTCCGTCGCCTTCTCGGCCTGCTCGTAGAGGCGGTCCACCGTGGCCCGGGTGTCGTCGTACGGTGCGGCTGGGGCCGGTACCGCGCCCAGGGCGGCGGCCGCGACGGAAAGGAAGCTGACCGCGACACTGGCGTTCCGGTCGAACCCGGACGGTGCAAGGCGACGATGGGACCCCACGGGAAGCCGCTCTCCTTCCGCTGGCGGACTAGGAAACGCGGCAGACAGTAGCCCCGCGACGGGGGACCGCCAACGACCATCCGTGGGTATGCGGCACGACGCCCCGCCACTGACGCAGGTCACTGGCGGGGCGTGGGCTCACTCGAAGTTGGCGTGATTCGCCCGAACGGCGGACACGGTGTCCTGATCTTGGAGACGCCGGGGACTCCCGGGCGCTGGGATCAGACGCGGACGCCGAACATGAACGGGCCGCCGATGGTGTCCATCGACTCGTAGCGGACGACCGTGCCGGTGCGCGGGGCGTGGATGATCTGCCCGTTGCCGGCGTAGAGGCCGACGTGGTGCAGGTCGTTGAAGAAGAAGACCAGGTCGCCGACCTTGAGCTGGCTGACCGAGTAGATCTTGGTGCCGTACTGGGCCTGCGCCTCGGAGGTCCGCGGGATCTGCACGCCGGCCGCGGCGTACGCCCGGGAGGTGAGGCCGGAGCAGTCGTAGGAGCTCATACCGGTGGCGCCGTAGACGTAGGGCTTGCCGAGCTGGCTCTGCGCGAAGGCATAGGCCGCGGCGGCGCGGCCGGAGCCGGGCGGGACGTTGTCGGTGAGGGCGTCGCGCTCGCTGTCACGGCTGGCGCGGTCCTGCTCGGCGGCGAGTGCCTGCTTCTCGGCGGCGGTGAGGCTGTTGAGCAGCTTCTGCGCGGAGGCGAGCTTGCCCTGGACTTCCTTCTTCTTCTTGCCGAGTTCGGCCCGGGTGGAGGCGAGGTCCTTGAGCTTCTCGGAGGCCTCGGCGCGCTCCTGTGCCAGTTCGCGCTGCTTCTCCTGGACCTTCTTCAGCGCCTCGACCTGCTGGCTGCTCAACTGGTCGAGCGTGGAGGCCTTGTCGAGGTAGTCGTCCGGGTTCGCGGAGAGGAAGAGCTGCACGGAGGGGTCGATGGAGCCGGTCCGGTACTGCGACGCGGCCGCGAGACCCAGGCTGTCGCGCAGCTCGTTGAGCTCCTCCTGGCCGCGGGCGACGTTGTCCTGGATCGTGGAGATCTCCTTCTGGAGCTTCTCCTGCTTCTCCTTGGCCCCGTTGTACTTCTCGGTGGCCTGCTCCGCCTGCTCGTAGAGCTTGTCGACCTTGGCCTTGACCTCGTCCTTGCTCGGCTTCTCACTGGGGGCCGCGTTGGCGGCCTGCGAGCTGAAGGCGACGGCAGCTGCGGCGGCGGTGGTCAACACGGTCACACGTGCGCGGCTCGGCTGCTTGGGACGACGGTGGGACGCCACGGGTGAAAAGCTCCTTCTGGCCCCTCCGCCGTCTCTCCCGATGAGTGATCACCCGAGCGGAGGTTCGGCCTGACCCTAGTGACCTTCCTGTGATCAGTTCAAATCCTCAGCTGAAAAATTGCGTCACAGTGAGCCATCTTTTCCCCTTGACTCACAGGCGGTGAGCCCCATTTGACGCAACGTGGCACACAGACCTCACCAATTCGGGCATGAAGCCCGTACGTTACGCATGGTGCGAACAGCTGCTAGCCCCGCGAAAGGCGCTTCAGCAGCATCGCCGAGGCCACCGGGCGGGCGCCCGCGCGGGCCACGCCGTCGGCCACCTCGCGGTCGGTGGAGGCGACGATGACCGGCCGGCCGGGCGGTTCGGCGCGCACCAGCTGGCGGATCAGCTCGTCGGCGGTGACGCCCGGCTTCGAGAACAGCACCCGGACTCCGCGCGGCGGCGCGAGCAGGACCGGCGCGGCCAGTTCGGCCCCGTCGAAGACGCACGTGACCTCGGCGCCGCTCTGCGCCGCCAGTTGTGAGAGCTGCCCCAGCAGCCGCAGGCGCTGCTTCTCCAGCGGCATCTGCGGATAACCCGTCTTGGTGACGTTGTAACCGTCGACGACCAGATGGGCCTGCGGCAGCGCCAGCAGCTGGTCGAGGACCTGCGGGTCGTCCTCGGACAGGGCGCGGGCGGCGATGTCCTTGGGGCTCATCCGGTCCGGCTCGACGGCGTCCACGGTCTCGGCGGGCCGCACGGACACCGGCGGCAGGGCCAGTTCGCGCCGGAGCCCCTGGGTGGCGTCCAGCAGGGTGTCCAGCAGCAGCCGTACCCGCATGTCCTCGACGCTGCGGCCCTCGCGCGCGGCCCGGCGCGTGGCCTCCAGGGCGGCCTCGGTCTCCCCCAGCCGGGCCTTGAGCCGCCGGCTCTCGCTCTCGGCGGCGGACACCTGGGCCTGCCCCTCGGCCCGGACAGCCTCCATCTCGCCGTGCGCCTTGCGCAGGGCTGCCTCGCCGCGCTTGACGTCACTGAGGGCGGCGCGCAGCTTGCGGTGCAGCGACTCGGCTTCCTTCTTGGCCGAATCCAGCTCCGTGCGCAGCCGCTCCGTCTCGGCCCTGGTGTGGTCGCGGGCCCGGGCCAGCTCGGTGCGCAGCCGCTCCAGCTCGGCCCGGTTCTCCTCGTCGGCCCGCTCGGCGTCGGCCCGCTGGGCCTCCTCGCCGGCGGCGGCCACGAGCTTCACCCAGCCGTGGGGCCGCAGTACGTAGGCCGCGGCCGCCACGTCGAGCGGGTCCGCGGCCGGGGGCGGGGAGCCTGAGTCGAGGGCGCCGGTCAGTTCCGGCTGGGTCTCTCTGAGCTTCTCCCCGATGCGCTGCCGGAACAGCGGGTCGGTCTCCAGTGCCGCGGCCATGGCGTTGCCCGCGAACTTGGTCCGGCGGTTCGGGGCGAACCGGGCGTACTGCCTGAGCTGCGCGGGCAGCTCGCCGACCGTCAGCGAACCGAAGCCGTCGGAAACGATCTGGACGACTCTGCGGCGCACGCCGTCGGGCAGCGGACGGTCGAGCACCTCGGCGGCGCCGTCGCCCGGCCCCCCGCCTGTGGTCTCCACCATCCGTCACACCCCAATGCCTGTGCGGGGCCAGCTCCCCTCAGGAGCCGGCACCCGGCCTGTCCACGAGTTCCACCTGGTCCACCGCGTTGCACCAGCGGCAGCGCACCGACTCGATGGTCTCACTGAGCACCTCGCGCTCCTCGACCTTCGGCTCTCCGGCCAGGTCGAGGTGGACGTACTCGACGACCTTCGAGGAGCGGGTCACGTCGAACCTCGTGAGGTTGCCGCAGAGGGTGCAGCGCCACCGCGTCTCGGCGGTCGGCAGGGGAACCGTCATCGTGGCCTGTTCTCTTTCCTTCTAGTGTCCGTGACGCCACCGGCATCCGGTGCGTGTGGCTCGTAACCCTACGGCCTGGCGGGTCCTCGCCGCCCACGCGCCCACGGCGGCGAGGCGGTCTGTGCGGTTGCGTCCGGTTACGTCATGCTCTGTAGCCATGATCAGCAAGTGGAGTGCGTCGATCGTCCGGGCCGGCAGAACGTTCCGGGGGTCGTCGGCGCCGGTGACGTACTCACTGATCGCCCTGTGCTGCGCGGTCTTCCTGGCCGGTCCCGCCTCGGGGCTCGGTCCGGCGTACGGCACGGGCGACGAGCTGCTCGCCGCGCACCGGGCCTATTTCCGGCGCTGGGGCGTGATCCCCGCAGAACTGTTCGAGGGGTCCGCCGGATCGGCCCTCACCCCCGCGACGGCCCTCTTCGTCCACGGCAGCTGGGTGCACCTGCTCGGCAACATGCTCTTCCTCTACGTCTTCGGGGCGATGACCGAGGAACGGATGGGCCGGGTGCAGTTCACCCTGTTCTACGTCGGCTGCGGCTCTCTGGCCCTGCTGGGCTACGCCGCCGCCAACGCGGACTCCGAGCAGTCCCTGGTCGGTGCGTCGGGGGCGATCTCGGCGGTCCTCGGTGCGTTCCTCTACCTGTTCCCCCGGGCCCGGGTGACCAGTCTCCTGCCGTTCCTCTTCTTCCTGCCGGTGCGCTTCCCGGCCTGGGTCGTGCTGCCGTTCTGGGCGGCGCTCCAGTGGCTGGCGGCGGGGCGGGCCCCGGACGGGCCGGGCGTGGCCTACCTCGCCCACCTGGTGGGCTTCGGCCTCGGCTTCGGCTACGCGTCGGTCCGCTACGGCCGTCCCGCCGGTCCCACTAGAGTGAAGTCCGCCCCTGCTCCGGCCCCCGAGGGAGAGAACCAGCCGTGATCACCGCGATCGTCCTCATCAAGACCAGCGTGGACCGGATCCCCGAGATCGCGGAGTCGATCGCGGCGCTGGACAGCGTCAGCGAGGTCTTCTCCGTCACCGGCACCTACGACCTCATCGCGATGGTCCGGGTGAAGCAGCACGAGGACCTGGCGGAGGTCATCCCCGGCCGGATCAGCAAGATCCCCGGCGTGGAGGGCACGGACACGCACGTGGCGTTCCGTACCTACTCGCAGCACGACCTGGAGGCGGCGTTCTCGATCGGGCTGGACAACTAGAGCCGTCCAGCCTGCCGGGCCCCGGATGAAGAGTTCCTCATCCGGGATCATCATTCGCTCCGGGTTCCGTCCGCAGGATCAGGCACATGGCATTCTCCCGTCGCATGGCCGCCCTCTCCGCGGTCGTACTGAGCCCGCTGGGCAACCGCCTGCTCACGCAGGAGACCGGCGAGTTCGCCAACGTCGAGGAGCGGGGCCGGGATCCTCGGACGGGCCGGCCGTTCACCGACGCGGACCGGCTGCTGACGATGTTCCTGGAACGGCAGAACCCCGACGCGGACGAGGAGCTGACCGGCCTGGTCGGCGGGGCGGGCGGCACGCCCCGGCAGATCCGCCGGCGGCAGGCCCTGCCCCTGCACGAGGACCCCGCCGCCAAGCGCGGCATCGTCGACTCGGCCGCGTCCTCCGGACCGTGGGCCCCCGCTTCACCCCGCTGGGCTCCGGGGACACGGCGGTCGTGGAGATGGCGGTGGTCACCGGCCTCTCCCTCGTCCCGCGCGACCCGGGCGGCACCACCACCTACGGCGTCGGCGAGCTGATCCGCTCCGCGCTCGACCGGGGCGTGAGGCGGATCCTCGTCGGCTGCGGCGGCGGCGCGGGCGCGCTCCAGGCGTTCGGGGCCCGGCTGCTGGACGAGTGGGGCAAGGAACTCACATTCCGGGGCCGGGAGTTGACGCGGTTGCACCGCGTCGACCCGAGGGGCCTGGACGCCCGCCTGGCGGATGTGGAGCTGCTCGTCGCCTGCAACCCGTACAACGTGCTGTGCGGCGAGCGGGGCATGGCCCGGGTAACTGGGCCTTCGTCCTCACCCGCGATGTCGCCGTCCCGGACACCAACCTCCGGCACGGTCCCGGAACCGGGGCCTCCGGCGGGCTGGGCGCCGGCCTCGCCACCCTCGGCGCCCGTCTCCTCCCCCGCTTCGACGTGCTGCTGGCCCACCTCGACCTGGACGCCCGGCCGGCCCGCGCGACCTGGTGATCACCGCCGAGGGCGCCCTGGACCACCAGACGCCGCGCGGCAAGGTCCCGGCCGAAGTGGCCCGCCGGGCCAAGCTCTACGGCCGCCCGGTCCTGGCCCTGGCGGGCATGCTCGGCGAGGGCGCGCACGAGGTGCGGGCGTGGACGCCTGCCACGGCATCCTGCCCGCCCCGAAGGAGCCGGCCGAGGCACTGCCGCGCGCGAGCGAACTGCTCACCGACGCCACGGAACGCGCCCTGCGGATGATCGTCCTCGGCACCCGGCTGCCTCCGGTGTCCGAACCCGTTCAGGCGGAGGTGTCCGGCACGCAACGCCCGTCCTCCGTGCGGTAGTTCCACCGCGCCCCGTCCGTCACGAGCTCCCGCACGGCCCGCACGAACCGCTCCACGTGCTCGTCCGGCGTGCCCGCGCCGAAGCTGACCCGGATGGCGTTGAGGGACTTCTCGCCGGGCGCGGCCTCGGGCGACCCGCACTCGCCCTGCGTCTGCGGGTCGCTGCCGAGCAGCGTGCGCACCAGCGGGTGGGCGCAGAACAGCCCGTCCCGCACGCCGATGCCGTACTCGGCGGAGAGCGCGGCGGCGAAGTGGGAGCTGTTCCAGCCCTCGACGACGAAGGAGAGCACACCGACGCGCGGGGCGTCGTCCCCGAAGAGGGACAGGAACCGCACCTGAGGGACGTCGGCGAGCCCCTCGCGCACCTTGGCGACCAGGTACTGCTCGCGGGCGACGAGGGTGTCGAAGCCGGCCTCCGTCAGCGCCTTGCAGGCGGAGGCCACGGCGTAGGCGCCGATGACGTTGGGCGATCCGGCCTCGTGACGGGCGGCGCTGTCGTGCCACTCCACGTCCACTCCCCCGTCCGTGCGCCGGGTGACCTTGCGGCTGGCGCCGCCGCCCGCGAGATACGGCTCGGCCTCACGCAGCCAGTCGGCCCGCCCTGCCAGGACGCCGGACCCGAAGGGCGCGTACAGCTTGTGCCCGGAGAAGGCGACCCAGTCGACGTCGAGGTCGGCGACGGACACGGGGTGGTGCGGGGCCAGTTGGGCGGCGTCGAGCACGATCCGGGCGCCGTGCGCGTGCGCGGCCGCCGCGAGTTCCCGTACGGGCCACAGCTCGCCGGTGACGTTGGAGGCGCCGGTGACGCAGACGAGGGCCGGCCCGTAGGGGTCACGGTCGGCGAGGGCGCGCTCCAGGGTCTCGACGGCCTGGCGGGGGCTGCGCGGGGCGTCGAGATACGTGACGCGGGCGTCGCGCCAGGGCAGCAGGGAGGCGTGGTGCTCGGTCTCGAAGACGAAGACCTGGCAGCCGGCCGGGAGCGCGGCGGCCAGGAGGTTGAGGGAGTCGGTGGTGGACCGGGTGAAGACCACCTGGTCACCGTCCCGGCAGTCGAGGAACTCCGCGACGGTCCGGCGGGCGTTCTCGAACAGGTCGGTCGACAGCTGGGACAGGTACCCGGCTCCGCGGTGAACGCTGCCGTAGTAGGGCGCGTAGGCGGCGACGTCGTCCCAGACCCGCTGGAGCGCCGGGGCGCTGGCGGCGTAGTCGAGCGCGGCGTAGGCGACCTCGCCCCCGGTGACGAGCGGAACGGTGACGTCCCGGCCCAGAACGGGCAGCGGGGCACAAACGGACGGGGCGGCGGCAACGGTGGAGACGGACATGGCGGAACTCCCGTGAAGTCAGGTGGAATCCGCCCGCGAGCACATGGCTCAAGCGGGGGTGAAGGAAAGAGGGGTGCGGAGGCGGGGCTCTGCGGCCCTATCGCATTCGCTGGTTCACGAGAGACTCCTCGTCACGCGCTTGCCACAGACCTCGCTGCCTGCGGCCTGGTCTTCACCCGGGGCACCCCGCCACGGACGGAGGGTTGCCGGACAGTCGGCCGGGGCCTCATGACTGTCACTCATGACCTGGTCAGGAACGTACGCGAAAAGATCGGCGTCCCGCAACCCGAGTCCGGATTGCGGGACACCCGGCGTCAGACAGCCCTACGCGTTGCTCGCCGCCACCCACCGCTCCAGGGTCCGCTTGGCGGCCCCGGAGTCGATCGATGCGGCCGCCTTCGCCATGCCGGCGCCGATCTGCTCGGCGAGTGTCCCCGGGCCGGGTTCGAGGGCCACCAGGGCCGCCGCCGAGTTCAGCAGGACGGCGTCGCGCACTGGGCCCGTCTCGCCGTCCAGCAGACGGCGGGCGACCTCCGCGTTGTAGGAGGCGTCGGCGCCGCGCAGCGCCTCGACGGGGACGAGTTCGAGGCCCACGTCGCGCGGGTCGAAGGCCTCCTCGGTCACCTTGCCGTCGCGGACGACCCACACTCTGGACGTGGCGGTGGTGGTCAGTTCGTCGAGGCCGTCGTCACCTCGGAAGACCAGGGACGAGTGGCCGCGCTCGGCGAAGACGCCCGCGACGATCGGTGCCATGCGCGGGTCCGCGACACCGACGGCCTGGGCCCGCACCTTCGCCGGGTTGGTCAGCGGACCGAGGACGTTGAAGATCGTCCGGATGCCCAACTGGCCGCGCGCGGCGCCCACATGGCGCATCGCCGGGTGGAACTTCGCCGCGAAGCAGAAGGTGATCCCGGCCTCCTCGGCGACCTGGGCCACCCGGTGCGTCGGCAGCTCCAGGT
Organism: Streptomyces africanus; assembly: GCF_030816955.1. NCBI lineage: Bacteria > Bacillati > Actinomycetota > Actinomycetes > Kitasatosporales > Streptomycetaceae > Streptomyces > Streptomyces africanus. The sequence goes on from NZ_JAUSYP010000001.1 coordinate 2,288,105, forward strand.
TGACGCCGAGCTTCTCCAGCACGTCCGACGCCCCGGACGCCGACGACGCCGCGCGGTTGCCGTGCTTGACGACCTTCGCGCCCGTGCCGGCGATGACGATCGCCGACATGGTGGAGATGTTGACGGTCTTCGCCCCGTCGCCGCCCGTGCCGACGATGTCGACGGCCGGGCCCGGCACCTCGATGACGTTCGCGTGCTCGTACATCGCCCGGACGAACCCGGCGATCTCCTCGACGGTCTCGCCCTTGGCCCGCAGCGCCACCACCAGTCCGGCGATCTGGGCGTCCGTCGCCTCGCCGCGCATGATCAGGTCCATCGCCCACGCGGTGTCGTCGGCGGTCAGGTCCCGGCGGTCCAGCAGACCGTTCAACAGCAGGGGCCAGGAGCGGCCCGCCGCGGTGTCGCCTCCAGCGGGGGTCACAGCGCTCATAAGCCGCTCCAGGGTCAGGCGTCCCGCACTACGGGACGAGAGTCTCAACGAGGTCCACCCTATCCAGCCCCAGGGCACGCGAAGGGCCCCGTCCGAACACCGGACGGGGCCCTTCTGTGGCGTGGCGAAGCAGTGATCAGTGGTGGCCGTGGCCGCTCGTGATCTCCCGGTACTCCTCGGCGGTCGGCTTCGGGATCTGGGCTCCCTCGCCGTAGTAGGACTCGCTGAGCTTGGCGCGCAGCTTCTCGGAGCCCTTCACCTTGCGCTCGACACCGTTCTCGTCGACCGTCGGGCCGATCTCGACCGGCTTGTACTGCTCGTGCGCCGTGAGCGTGTACATCTGCTCCTGGCTGAGCGGCTCGTGCACCTCGATGAACTCACCGTGCGGCAGGCGCTTGATGATGCCCGACTCGCGGCCGTGCAGCACCTTCTCCTTGTCGCGGCGCTGGAGGCCGAGGCAGATGCGCTTGGTGATGATGAAGGCGACGACCGGTCCGAGGAAGAACCCGATCCGGACGAACCAGGTGACCGAGTTGATCGACAGATGGAAGTGGGTGGCGAAGATGTCGTTGCCACCGCCGATCAGCATGATCATGTAGCCGGTGACCCAGGCGACACCGAAGGCGGTGCGCGTCGGGGCGTTGCGCGGCCGGTCCAGGATGTGGTGCTCGCGCTTGTCCCCGGTGACCCACGACTCGATGAACGGGTAGAGGGCGATGATCCCGAGGAACAGGCCGAAGAGGACCAGCGGGATGAACACGCCCAGGACGAGCGTGTGGCCCCAGAGGTTGATCTCCCAGCCCGGCATCGCCCGGACCAGACCCTCGGCGAAGCCCATGTACCAGTCGGGCTGCGCGCCCGTCGACACCTGGTCGGGCCGGTAGGGGCCCAGGACCCAGATGGGGTTGACGGTCGCGATGCCGGCGAGGGCCGCGATGACGCCGAAGACCAGGAAGAAGTAGCCTCCGGCCTTGGCCATGTAGACCGGCAGCAGCGGCATGCCGACGACGTTCTTGTTCGTCCGGCCGGGACCCGCGTACTGCGTGTGCTTGTGGTAGACGACCAGGATCAGGTGGCCGACCACGAGCCCGAGCATGATGCCCGGCAGCAGCAGGATGTGGATCGAGTAGAACCGGGCGACGAAGTCGGTACCCGGGAACTCCCCGCCGAACAGGAACATCGAGATGTACGTACCGACGATCGGCACGGACAGGATCGCGCCCTGCGTGAAGCGGACACCGGTGCCGGAGAGCAGGTCGTCCGGGAGCGAGTAGCCGGTGAAACCGGTGAACATGCCCAGGACGAACAGCAGGAAGCCGAACATCCAGTTGATCTCGCGCGGCTTGCGGAACGCGCCGGTGAAGAAGACGCGCATCATGTGCACGAACATGCCGGCGAGGAAGATGATCGCCGCCCAGTGGTGGATCTGCCGGATGAGCAGACCACCGCGCACGTCGAAGCTGATGTCCAGGGTGGAGGCGAACGCCTCCGACATCAGCTGCCCCTGGAGCGGGACGTAGCTGCCGTGGTACTCCACCTCGTTCATCGACGGGTGGAAGAACAGCGTCAGGTACACACCCGTCAGGATGATGATGATGAAGCTGTAGAGGCAGATCTCACCCAGCATGAAGGACCAGTGGTCCGGGAAGATCTTGCGCATGTTGGCCTTGGCCAGGGAGTAGATCCCCAGGCGGCCGTCGGCCCAGTCGGCGACCCGCTCTCCGGCGGGTGCCTTGCGGCGGTCGTCCTTGTTACTCATCCGCGCTCCCAGAAGGCAGGACCGACGGGCTCTTCGAAGTCGCCGAGCGCCTCGAGGTAGCCCTCGTCGTTCACGCCGATGCGCAGCTGCGGCAGGGCGTGACCGGCGGGACCGAAGATCACTCGGGCACCGTCGGACAGGTCGAAGGTGGACTGGTGGCAGGGGCAGAGCACGTGGTGCGTCTGCTGCTCGTACAGGGAGATCGGGCAACCGACGTGGGTGCAGATCTTCGAGTACGCGACGATGCCCTCGTGCGACCACTCGAGCTCGCGCTTGTCCTTGATGTTGTCCGGTTGGATCCGGACGATCATCAGGGCGGCCTTGGCGATCTCGTTCTGGAACTCGTGGTCGTGCTCCTCCAGGCCCTCGGGCTTGGCGAAGGTCAGCGAGCCGACCGCAACGTCCGACGGACGCAGCGGCTCGTTCGTGTTCATGTTGACGAGCAGCTTGCCCTTGGACCAGAGCGTGTGACGCAGCTTGTCCTCGGGCAGCGGGCCGAGGTCGCGCAGCAGCACGACACCGGAGAGCGGCACCAGCGTGAGCGCGCCGAACATGGTGTTGCGGATCAGCTTGCGGCGGCCGAGCGCGGACTCCTTGGCGCCCTGCTGGAAGTCCGCGAAGACCTTCTCGCGAACCTCGGGCTCCGCCTCGATCGGGTGCCGCTCGTCGGCGATCTCCACGTCGGACATCAGGGTGCGGGCCCAGTGGACCGCGCCCGCGCCGATGCAGAACAGCGCGATGCCGAGCGTCAGGCCCAGCGCGAAGTTCAGCGCGCTGATGTGGCCCAGCGGGAAGATGTAGACCGACTTGTCGACCGGGATCGCCACGAACGAGGCGATGAAGGCGATGGTGGCCAGCATCGACACCGTGAACATCAGGGCGACCGAGCGCTCGGACCGCTTGGCGGCCCGCTCGTCGACGTCCTGGATCCGGTGCTCGTGGGGAGGCAGGCCCGGGTCGGCGAACGGGTGCTCGTCCGCGGGGCTCAGCGCCCCGTGCCCGTGCTCGTCATGTCCTGCGGACTGCTCGGACTGCTCAGCAGGCAGGTTCTCTTCTGGAATGTCTTGGCTACTCATGACTTCTTGGCCTTTGCGGTCCGGGCGGCGACCCACACGGCGACGGCGATCAGCCCGCCGAGACCGAAGATCCAGCCGAACAGGCCCTCGCTGACCGGCCCGAGGCCGCCGAGCTCGAGGCCGCCGGGGCTCTCGGACTTGCTGCTGTTGACCGCGTCCAGGTACGCGATGATGTCCTTCTTGTTCTTCTCCGACAGCGTGGTGTCGGGGAAGGACGGCATGTTCTGCGGGCCGGTCTCCATGGCCTCGTAGATGTGCTTCGGGGCGACACCCTCAAGGGTCGGCGCGTACTTGCCGTGCGTCAGCGCACCGCCCTTGCCGGTGAAGTTGTGGCACTGCGCGCAGTTGGTGCGGAACAGCTCACCGCCCTTGGCGATGTCGGCTCCCTGGGGGCCGTACTGCTCCTCGGTCGGGACGGCAGGACCGGCGCCCAGCGAGGCGATGTAGGCCGCGAGCTGGTCGATCTCGGCCTGGCTGTAGATGTTCTTCTTCTTCGGGACCTGCGGGCCCTGGGAGGTGGCGGCCGGCATACGGCCGGTGCCCACCTGGAAGTCGACGGCGGCGGCGCCGACACCCACCAGGCTCGGCCCGTCGGAGGTGCCCTGACCGCCGGTGCCGTGGCAACTGGCGCAGCCGACCGAGTAGAGCTTCTTGCCCTCCTCGATGGTGAGTGACTGGGCGGTTTCGTCGGCCTCAGCCTTGCTCGTGGGTGCGAACACGGCGTACAGCCCCCCGCTGAAGAGCAGCGCGAGGAGTAGGACGACGACCGCCGCCAACGGGTGGCGTCGTCGTGCGGAGAGCTTTTTCACGGATTACCCCGGTGTCAGGATCTTCTGCGTCGGTGCTTCTGGGATGCGTGCCTCGTCGGGCGCGCGCTGCGGTCCCGCTACTTGATCATGTAGATCGTGGCGAAGAGGCCGATCCAGACGACATCGACGAAGTGCCAGTAATAGGACACGACGATCGCGGCGGTCGCCTGCTCGTGGGTGAACCTCCGGGCCGCGTAGGTCCGGCCCAGGACCAGCAGGAAGGCGATGAGACCGCCCGTCACATGCAGGCCGTGGAAGCCGGTGGTCAGGTAGAAGACCGAGCCGTACGGGTCGGAGGACAGGGACAGGCCCGCGTCCTTGACCAGCTCGGTGTACTCGAAGACCTGACCGCCGATGAAGATCGCACCCATCACGAAGGTGACGATGAACCACATCCGCAGCTTCTTCACGTCACCGCGCTCGGCGGCGAAGACGCCGAGCTGGCAGGTGAGTGAGGAGAGCACCAGGATGGTGGTGTTCGTCGCCGAGAACGGGAAGTTGAGATGGGCAGCCATCTCCTTCCAGTGATCGGGACCCGTCACCGATCGCAGGGTGAAGTACATCGCGAAGAGGGCCGCGAAGAACATCAGCTCGGAACTCAGCCAGATGATGGTTCCGACGCTGGTGAGGTTCGGCCGATTGACCGACGGGTGCGCGTGCCCGGTTTCTACTGTCGTTGCTGTCGCCACGACCGACATTATGTCGGTCGCTTATCCCGCCCTCACTCCGGGGGGTGCCGTTCGGAGTGTCTGACCCGGTCGTACCGGTGTTGACGTGGTGTTCAAGGGAGTAGCATCCGGCCCAACGGGCCTGTCCTTACGACGCTGACGTCACGGAGGAACAATGCAGCCGACCGCCACGGTGCTGGTCTACAGCGACGACTCCACCACCCGCGAACAGGTGCGGCTCGCCACGGGACGGCGGCCGGCGCCGGACGTTCCTCTGGTGGAGTTCGTGGAGTGTGCGACTCCGGACGCGGTGCTCAGGGAGCTGGACCGGGGTGGGATCGACGTCTGTGTGCTGGACGGTGAGGCCGTGCCGATGGGGGGCATGGGGCTCTGTCGGCAGATCAAGGACGAGGTGTTCGATTGTCCGCCGGTGTTGTTGCTCATCGGGCGGCCGCAGGATGCGTGGCTGGCGACCTGGAGCCGGGCTGAATCGGCGGTGACGTTGCCGGTGGAGCCGGTGGAGTTCGCCTCTGCGCTGGCTTCCTTGTTGCGGTCGAGGGCGGCTTTGAACGCCTAGGAGCCCGGGGCTTCCTCGTCGTCGGCGGGTGCGGGTGGTGTGTGGCTTGTCGCGCAGTTCCCCGCGCCCCTGGGTCGGTCACGCACTCTGCGGTCTCAGACGGGCCCTGTCCGCCGGTGTCGGGCCCTCCGGGGTGCCGGCTGTGAGGGCGCTGCCTGTGCGCCACTGCTTCCACTCGAGGTTCCAGTCGCCGTAGCCGTTGCCGAAGGGGGGCATCGTGTCGCCGCCGGAGTTGATGACCTTGACGATGTCGCCCTCGCGGACGTTGTCGTAGAACCAGACGGCGTTCTCGGTGCTCATGCCGGTGCAGCCGTGGCTGACGTTGGCGTAGCCCTGGGAGCCGACGGACCAGGGGGCGGCGTGCACGTACTCGCCGCTGTTGGTGACCCGCACGGAGTGGTGGACGACCAGGTCGTAGAAGTCCGAGGCGCCGATGCTGGCGCTGGTCATCCGAACGGTGCCCTCCTTGGCGAGGACGACCTTGACGCCGTTGCGGGTGTCGTAGCCCGGCCTGCCGGTGGTGACCGGGATCTGCCGGACGATCTCGTCGTTCTTGTAGACGGTCATCTGGTGGGCCGCGGCGTCGGTGACGGCTATGACCTTGTCGGCCGTGCTGATCGTCAGCGGCTTGGCCTTGCCGCCCCGCACACGGTCGCCGATCTTGATGCCCTCCAGGTTGCTGCGGACCTGGATGGTGGCCTGTGCGGGCCAGTAGTCCTTCGGGCGGTAGTGGAGCTCCTTGTCGTCCACCCAGTGCCAGGCGCCCTCCGTGGCGGGCATGGAGGAGACCTTCAGGGCCCGTTCGACGACGGCCCGCTGGGACCTGTCCTTGACGGGCTGGCTCAGCTCGGCCGTGATGGGCTGGCCGACGCCGTAGGTGCCCGCCTTGGGGCCGAAGGTGACGTCGAGGCGCTTGTTGCTGGTGGGCTTACCGGTGTCGAAGGTGAGGACCTTGCGGCCGGGCGCCCCGTCCTCGTCCTCGGTGCTCACCCGGACCGTGTAGCTGGCGTTGGCGGCGAGCGGTGAGGTGCTGTGCCAGCGGCCGCCGTCGGCGGAGAGTTCGCCGGCCACGTAGCGTCCCGTGGCGTCGTGGGCCGTGACGTCCGTGATGCGCCCGTCGGAGTCCTCGGCGACCACTTCCAGGGGCTTGTCCGGGTCGGCCTTCTTGCGGCCCTCGGAGGGGGCGTTGAAGGATATCTGGTCCGCCGCGTCGTAGGGGCGGTGGGAGAGCGGGTTGCCGTCCGAGCCGCAGGCCGTGACGCCCGCGCAGAGGGCTGTCACCAGCAGCGTGCAACTGACGGCGGTGCGGGGGCGGGAGATCGCTGTGTGGCTCATGACCTCACGCTAGGAAGCGGCGTCAACTGCGGCACGCCGGGTGACTCGTTCGAGTGACATGGATTGCGGCAAAAGCAGGGGCCCGGACGCTCCTCGCGGAGTGTCCGGGCCCCTGGAGCGCTCGGCTCGTGTTACTGGGTGCGGCTCTCACCGCGGTAGTACTCGAAGACCCAGCCCCAGATGCCGACCAGGATGATCGGCAGCGAGAAGTACAGCAGCCACCAGCCGATCGCGATGGCCAGGAAGGCGAGGGCGCCACCGATGGCCAGGGAGAGCGGCTGCCAGCTGTGCGGGCTGAAGAACCCGACCTCGCCGGCGTCGTCCGCGACGTCCGCCTCCTTGTTGTCCTGCGCACCGACGTCGACCCGCCTGGCCGTGAAGCCGAGGTAGAAGCCGATCATGATGCACAGGCCGAAGGCCAGGAAGAGGGCCGTGGTACCGGCCGGCTCCTTCGACCACACGCCATAGACGACCGCCATGGCGAGGACGAAGACGCTCAGCCACATGAACATCTTGCCCTGGATCTTCACTTGCCGGCCTCCTTGCCACCAGCGATGGCCTTCTCGCCGTGACCGACGTTCTCGAGCTGGTCGAGGGCGGCGATCTCCGGGTGGTGCAGGTCGAACGCCGGGGATTCACTGCGGATCCGCGGCATGGTGATGAAGTTGTGCCGCGGCGGCGGGCAGGAGGTCGCCCACTCCAGGGAGCGGCCGTAGCCCCACGGGTCGTCGACGCCGACCGGCTTGCCGTACTTGGCCGTCTTCCACACGTTGTAGAAGAACGGCAGGATCGACATGCCGAGCAGGAACGAGCTGATCGTCGAGATCGTGTTCAGCGCGGTGAAGCCGTCGGCCGCGAGGTAGTCCGCGTACCGGCGCGGCATGCCCTCGGCACCCAGCCAGTGCTGGACCAGGAACGTGCCGTGGAAGCCGATGAACAGCGTCCAGAAGGTGATCTTGCCGAGGCGCTCGTCGAGCATCTTGCCGGTCCACTTCGGCCACCAGAAGTGGAAGCCGGAGAACATCGCGAAGACGACGGTGCCGAAGACGACGTAGTGGAAGTGGGCCACCACGAAGTACGAGTCGGAGACGTGGAAGTCCATCGGCGGCGAGGCCAGGATGACACCGGTCAGACCACCGAAGGTGAAGGTGATGAGGAAGCCGGTCGCCCACAGCATCGGTGTCTCGAAGGACAGCGAACCCTTCCACATGGTGCCGATCCAGTTGAAGAACTTCACACCGGTCGGGACCGCGATCAGGAAGGTCATGAAGGAGAAGAACGGCAGCAGCACACCGCCGGTGACGTACATGTGGTGCGCCCACACCGTCACGGACAGACCCGCGATCGCGATGGTCGCGCCGATCAGACCCGTGTAACCGAACATCGGCTTGCGGGAGAAGACCGGGATGACCTCGGAGATGATCCCGAAGAACGGCAGCGCGATGATGTACACCTCTGGATGGCCGAAGAACCAGAAGAGGTGCTGCCACAGCAACGCGCCGCCGTTGGCGGAGTCGAAGACGTGCGCACCGAACTTGCGGTCCGCCTCCAGGGCGAACAGGGCCGCGGCCAGGACCGGGAAGGCGAGCAGGACCAGCACACCGGTCAGCAGCACGTTCCAGGTGAAGATCGGCATGCGGAACATGGTCATGCCCGGGGCGCGCATGCAGATGATCGTGGTGATGAAGTTGACCGAGCCGAGGATGGTGCCGAAGCCGGAGAAGGCCAGACCCATGATCCACATGTCGGCGCCGATGCCCGGGGAGCGGATCGCGTCCGAGAGCGGACTGTAGGCGAACCAGCCGAAGTCGGCCGCGCCCTGCGGCGTGAGGAAGCCGCCCACGGCGATGAGCGAGCCGAACAGGTACAGCCAGTAGGCGAACATGTTCAGCCGGGGGAAGGCCACGTCCGGCGCGCCGATCTGCAGCGGCATGATCCAGTTCGCGAAGCCGGCGAACAGCGGCGTCGCGAACATCAGCAGCATGATCGTGCCGTGCATCGTGAACGCCTGGTTGAACTGCTCGTTCGACATGATCTGCAGACCGGGCCGGGCGAGCTCGGCGCGCATGAGCAGCGCCATCACGCCGCCGATGACGAAGAACGCGAACGACGTGGCCAGGTACAGCGTGCCGATCGTCTTGTGGTCCGTCGTCGTCAGCCACTTGACCACGACGCTGCCGCGGTTCTGGCGCCTGACCGGCAGCTCGTCCTGGTAGTGGGACCCTGCTGCCGCGGCACCCTGGGGTTCGTTGAGGATGCTCACAGGTTGTTCGTCTCCCGGTTCTTCTCGTGGCTCGTCTGCGCGATGCCGGCAGGAACGTAACCGTTCTGCTGCTTGTCCACGAGGTCCTTGAGGTGCTGCTCGTAGCGCTCGGGGGAGACGACCTTCACGTTGAACAGCATCCGAGAGTGGTCGACGCCGCAGAGCTCGGCGCACTTGCCCAGGAAGGTGCCCTCCTTGTTGGGGGTCACCTCGAAGGCGTTGGTGTGGCCCGGGATGACGTCCTGCTTCATCAGGAACGGCACCACCCAGAAGGAGTGGATGACGTCACGCGAGGTGAGGACGAAGCGGACGGTCTTGCCCTTGGGCAGCCAGAGCGTCGGGCCCGGGTTGTTGGTCTGCGGGTTCCGCGTGCCGGGGGTGCCGCAGTCGTAGACGCCGCCGGCACCTGCCGGGAAGTCCTTCTTGAACCGGTCCGGGATCGCGTCGAGCTCCGGGGACTTCTTGGCGTCACCCGTGGAACCGGCGACCGGCTCGATGTAGTTGAAGCACCAGCTCCACTGGAAGCCGACCACGTTGACCGTGACGTCGGGCTTCTTCTTGAGGCTGAGCAGCTCGGACTCGTCGCGGGCGGTGAAGTAGAACAGCACCGAGACGATGATGAGCGGGACCACGGTGTACAGCGCCTCGATGGGCATGTTGTACCGGGTCTGCGGAGGAACCTCGACCTTGGTGCGGCTGCGCCGGTGGAAGAAAGCACTCCACAGGATCAGACCCCACACCAGCACGCCAACGGCGAGCGCAGCCGCCCAGGACCCCTGCCACAGGGAGAGGATCCGCGGAGCCTCTTCCGTGGTCGGGGTGGGCATACCAAGGCGGGGGAAGTCTTCCCAGTTGTACGAGCAACCGGTGGCTGTCGCCAAGACCAGGCCCGCGGTCAGTGCCTGCAGCAGCTTCCGCCGCATCGGGCGCCGCGGCGAGCGGTCGGAGCCGTTGGGACTCACGTAGCGCCTTCCCGAGAGTCTCGCCCGCGCGGATCGGCTGCGGCCTGGCCTTCTCGCTGGTCGGTCGCCGCCCTGCGTCGGGCAGGGGTTTGGATGTTTATGCGGACCAAACCCTAGCCGACGCCCTCCGGGGGTTCTCGGGGAGGGGTGCCCAACGCGCCGCGGGTTACGCCGGGCGCCCACCAGGGCGGGAGTTCCGCCAATCGGCGACCGCGGGTACGTGGGGGCGAGCGCGCAGTTCCCCGCGCCCCTTTGGGGCGCTTAGCGTTGAGGTGTGCCCTACTTCGATGCTGCTTCGAGTGCTCCTCTCCACCCCGTTGCCCGGCAGGCGCTGCTGGCCTCGCTCGACGAGGGGTGGGCGGATCCGGCGCGTCTGTACAGGGAGGGGCGGCGTGGCCGGGTGCTGCTGGACGCGGCGCGGGAGGCCGCCGCCGAGGCGGTGGGATGCCGGCCGGACGAGCTGACCTTCACCTCGTCGGGAACCCGTGCCGTGCACACGGGGATTGCCGGGACGCTGGCCGGGCGGAGGCGGGTCGGGCGTCACCTGATCGTGTCGGCGGTCGAACACTCTTCGGTACTGCATTCGGCGGAGCTCCACGAGTCCGCCGGGGGGACCGTCACACAGATCGCGGTGGACCGCACCGGGATGGTGGAGCCGTCGGCGTACGCGGCCGCCCTGCGCGCGGACACGGCGCTGGCCTGTCTGCAGTCCGCGAACCACGAGGTGGGGACGGAGCAGCCCGTCCCGGCCGTGGCCGAGGCGTGCCGGGCGGCGGGCGTGCCGCTGCTGGTGGACGCGGCGCAGTCACTGGGGTGGGGGCCGGTGGAGGGCGACTGGTCGCTGCTCACGGCCAGTGCCCACAAGTGGGGCGGGCCGTCGGGGGTCGGGCTGCTCGTCGTCCGCAAGGGTGTGCGATTCGCGCCGCAAGGGCCGGTGGACGAGCGGGAATCGGGGCGGGCACCCGGTTTTGAGAATATTCCGGCGATCGTGGCGGCAGCCGCGTCGCTGCGGGCCGTAAGGGCCGAGGCCGCCCAGGAGGCCCCGCGGCTGCGGGAGCTGACGGAGCGGATCCGGGTGCGGGTGCCGCAGGCGGTGCCGGACGTCGAGGTGGTCGGTGACCCGGTGCGCAGGCTGCCCGGCGTCGTCACCTTCTCCTGTCTCTACGTCGACGGGGAGGCCCTGCTGCACGAGCTGGATCGGGAGGATTTCTCCGTCTCGTCCGGATCGTCCTGCACGAGCAGCACGCTGACGCCGAGCCATGTGCTCCGGGCGATGGGCGTCCTGAGCGAGGGGAACGTACGGGTGTCGCTGCCGCCGGGGGCGGCGGAGGAGGATGTCGAGCGGTTCCTGGAGGTCCTCCCCCGGGCCGTGGCGGCGGTGCGGGAGAAGCTGGGGGCGCCGGTCGCCTCCGAGATCGCCCGCGAGGAGGACGTCCTGGTCGTCGACTCCCTCGGCAAGCGCTGCCCGATCCCGGTGATCGAACTGGCGAAGGTCATCGGCGACGTGCGGGTGGGCGGCCTGGTCCGGGTCCTGTCGGACGACGAGGCGGCCCGCTTGGACATCCCGGCGTGGTGCGAGATGAGGGGCCAGGAGTACGTGGGCGAGGAACCGGCGCACAAAGGAACCGCGTACCTGGTCCGCCGGGTGAGCTGAGTAACTCAGGGGCGCGGGGCTGTGTCGATGTGCGGCTCCGCCGCGTGGGCGCGACCAGCCCCCACGCGGTCGGCGCCGGCCTCTCAGCCCAGGTGCGCCTGCACCTCCGCCGCGGCCTCGTCCCCGTACGCCTTGGTGAACCGCTCCATGAAGTGCCCGCGGCGCAACTGGTACTCCTGCGTCCCCACCGTCTCGATGACGAGAGTCGCCAGCATGCAGCCGACCTGCGCGGCACGCTCCAGGGACACGCCCCAGGCGAGCCCCGAGAGGAACCCGGCGCGGAAGGCGTCGCCGACGCCGGTCGGGTCGGCCTTGCGCTCCTCGTCCGGGGTGCCGACCTCGATCGGGTCGTCGCCGGCCCGCTCGATGCGCACGCCCTTCGCGCCGAGGGTGGTCACCCGGTGGCCCACCCTGGAGAGGATCTCCGCGTCGGTCCAGCCGGTCTTGGACTCGATGAGGCCCTTCTCGTACTCGTTGGAGAAGAGGTACGTCGCCCCGTCCAGCAGGATGCGGATCTCCTCGCCGTCCATCCGGGCGATCTGCTGGGAGAAGTCGGCGGCGAACGGGATGTTCCGGGAGCGGCACTCCTCGGTGTGGCGGAGCATGGCCTCCGGGTCGTCCGCGCCGATGGAGACCAGGTCGAGACCGCCGACGCGGTCGGCGACGGTCTTCAGCTCGATGAGGCGGGCCTCGCTCATGGCGCCGGTGTAGAAGGAGCCGATCTGGTTGTGGTCGGCGTCGGTGGTGCACACGAAGCGGGCGGTGTGCAGCGTGTCGGAGATGCGGACGGAGTCGGTGTCGACGCCGTGCCGGTCGAGCCAGGCCCGGTACTCGTCGAAGTCCGCGCCCGCGGCGCCGACCAGGATCGGGCGGGTGCCGAGCTGTCCCATGCCGAACGCGATGTTCGCGGCGACGCCGCCGCGGCGGACGTCGAGCTTGTCGACCAGGAACGACAGCGAGACCGTGTGCAGCTGGTCCGCTACGAGCTGGTCGGCGAAGCGGCCGGGGAAGGTCATGAGGTGGTCGGTGGCGATGGAGCCGGTGACTGCGATGCGCACGGCGTGGACTCTCCTGAGGGAGGCGGACCTTGACGCTTCACGCTATCGGGTGGACGGGGCGGCTCTGAAGGCATCGAAACTACCCGATAGTAGATCTTTCTCCGTGAGGTCCGGCGTGCCTACGGTGCGGATATGACGAACCTCAAGGTCCAGGTGCCCGTTCCGGTCGATCTCGAAGGCGACCTGGCGTCGCTGCCCGGCGACGGCGCCCGGATGGCTCCCCACTGGGCGGTTCCCGACCGGGTCGCCTCCCGGCCGGTCTCCCCGGCCCTGATCCACGGTGTGACCGTACCCCCGGCGTCGGCGCGGCTGCTCGACGCGATGTCGGACTACGGGGACTGAGCGGCGCGCTGACGGGAACCGTGCGCTCCCCCGCTGCGTCCCATCGCTGTCCCCCGTAAAGGGGAGGCGGGATACGACCCGACAGCGGCCCGTGTCGGACCCGGGCCGGGTCCCATGGGACAGCTGTGCAGCCGAAGGAGCGATGCGGTGAACACCGAGCGACCCGACAACGACGACGACGCCAGGGATGTGGGCGGCGCCGGATCCGCCGACACCCCGGAGGTCGAGGAGCGGGGTTCGGCAGACACCGCTGAGGCAACCGAGGCCACCGAGGCTTCCGCGACCTCGGGGGCTGACGCGCGGGCTGCTGAGTCGGAGACGACGGACGAAGCGCCGGCCGAGGCCGAAGAGACCAGCACACCGGAAACCGCGGCCGGGAAGAGCGACGCACCCGAGGGCCGGGGCACCGACACCGACGAAGCCGGCACTCGCAGTGCCGACGCCGAGGAAGCCGGTCCGGCCCCGGAAGCCCACGAGGAAACACCCGCCACACCCGACAGCGACCTGCCCCGCGACGAAGAGCACCTGGTCCGTCCGGGCGGCGGGCGGTCGCGGACGCCCGCGATCATCGCCTCCGTCGCCGCCGCCGTGCTGCTGATCGGCGGTGGCGGAGCCTGGCTCGCGGCCAACGCCTCCGGCGGCTCCGGCGGCGGTGCGACGCCCGGCGCGCCCAGTGGGGACGGCACTCCCCCGCCGCTCGCGCTCGACGGGTACGCGGAATCGACGCCTGGCGGCGGCAACGGCATCGCGCCCGGTGAGCCGAACCCCTACGGCACCACCTACCGGGTCGACGGCCCGCTGCCCGAGGGTCCCGGCGAAGCCCCGGTGTACCGGGCGCGGGGCCAGGTCACCAAGGACGACGTGGCCCGGCTGGCGAAGGCCCTCGGGGTCGAGGGGACGCCGGTGGCGCAGGGCGAGGCCTGGAAGGTCGGGGCCGGTCAGGACGGCTCGGGGCCGAGCCTCCAGGTGAACAAGCAGGCGCCGGGTGCCTGGACCTTCAGCCGGTACGCCCCGGGCACCGACGACTGCAAGGGCACCGACGCCTGCACCGCTCCTCGGTCCGGCGGCAGCCCGGTGAGCGAGGCGGAGGCGGAGAAGGCCGCGGCGCCGGTGCTGAAGGCGTTGGGTCAGGACGACGCGAAGCGCGACGCGAGCCAGGTCATGGGCGCCCAGCGGGTGGTGAACGCCGCTCCCGAGGTCGGCGGACTGCCGACGCACGGCTGGACGACCGGGGTCACGGTCGGCTCGGACGGCGAGGTCGTCGGCGGCAGCGGTCAGCTGAAGACGCCGGTGAAGGGGGACACCTACCCCGTGGTCGGCGCCGCGAAGGCGCTGGAGCTGATGGAGAAGCGGCCGACGGGCGACCACCGCATGGGCATCGGCGGCTGCGCGAGCCCCGTGCCGCTGAAGGACCGGCTGGAGCAGCCCTGCGGGTCGTCGGCGAGCGGCGCTCCCGAGCAGGACGCGGTGACGGTGGAGAACGCGGTGTTCGGGCTGGCCTCGCACTTCGTGGACGGACGGCAGGCGCTGGTGCCGTCCTGGCTGTTCGAGGTGACGGCGCCGGGCGCGAAGGACCCGTTCACGGTCACGTACCCGGCGGTCGACCCGAAGTACCTGGCCTCCGCGACGCCGAGCGGGCCGAGTGACAAGCCGACGCCGGCTCCCGAGCCGCGTGACGTGAAGGTGGACGGCTACCGGGCCGAGGGCTCGGAGCTGACGGTGACCTTCACGGGCGGGGTGTGCTCCGACTACGACGTGAAGGCGAGCGAGAGCGGGGACGAGGTGAAGGTCACGGTGACCTCGACCCCGTGGCCGGGCAAGGTCTGCATCATGATCGCGAAGCAGTTCCAGAAGACCGTGCAGCTGGACGAGCCGCTCGGCGACCGTGCGGTCGTGGACTCGGACGGCAAGGGAGTCCCGCTGGCCAAGGAGGGCGCGCGGCTGCCGGCTCCCCCGACGCGGGCGCGGTAGGACGGCTCAACGCAGGCGCGGTAGCACACGGCACAGCGCGAAGGCGGCGGTCCCCCTCGGAGGGGGCCGCCGCCTTCGTCATGTCCGCGGCCGCGGGAAGCGGCTCGGCGGGCTCAGCCGCTCTGCAGGCTCAGCTGCTAGGCAGGCTCAGCTGAAGGAGTCGCCGCAGGCGCAGGAGCCCGTCGCGTTCGGGTTGTCGATCGTGAAACCCTGCTTCTCGATCGTGTCGACGAAGTCGATCGTGGCACCGCCCAGGTAGGGGGCGCTCATGCGGTCGGTGACGACCTTCACACCGCCGAAGTCCTTCTCCACGTCGCCGTCGAGCGAACGCTCGTCGAAGAAGAGCTGGTAGCGCAGGCCGGAGCAGCCGCCGGGCTGGACGGCGACGCGCAGCGCGAGGTCCTCGCGGCCTTCCTGGTCGAGCAGCGCCTTGACCTTGGACGCGGCGGCGTCGGTCAGGATGATGCCGTCGGTGACGGTGCTGGTCTCGTCCGATACGGACATCTACATCTCTCCCGGGTTGTACGGAGACTGCTTGCCGACGGGTGCAACCGGCGGGGCCTCGGATTCATTCCGGGCCGGGCGCTCGATCTCGGCTCCTCTTCATGCTCGCACACGCGCCCGGAACCGGAAAACGGCTCTTTCCCGGCCTTCCCGGGAATGAACGGCGGCTCACCGGGATTCACGTCACACAGACGCTATGGCCATCGTCAAAGTGACGTGAAGCGGTTATGATAGATAGCGTCAAATCGACGAAAAGTCGCGGAACAGAAAGGGTGCGTGTCGTGACCACCGCCCAAACCCAGGAGCTCGACGTACAGCCGACGCCCCTCGCCCTGCTGCTCCTCGGCCGTGAGGCCGACCCCAGGAGCGAGCGCGGCGTGGAGTGTCCCGGCGACCTGCCCTCGCCGTCCGACCCGGACCTGGTGGAGCGCGCCCGCAAGGCGAAGGAGAAGCTCGGGGACAAGGTCTTCGTGCTCGGCCACCACTACCAGCGCGACGAGGTCATCCAGTTCGCCGACGTCACGGGGGACTCCTTCAAGCTGGCCCGGGACGCGGCGGCGCGTCCGGAGGCCGAGTACATCGTGTTCTGCGGTGTGCACTTCATGGCGGAGTCCGCGGACATCCTGACGTCCGACGACCAGAAGGTCGTCCTGCCCGACCTCGCCGCCGGCTGCTCGATGGCCGACATGGCGACGGCCGAGCAGGTCGCCGAGTGCTGGGACGTGCTGACCGAGGCCGGGATAGCCGAGCAGGTCGTGCCCGTCTCGTACATGAACTCGTCCGCCGACATCAAGGCGTTCACGGGCAAGCACGGCGGCACCATCTGCACCTCCTCGAACGCCAAGCGGGCCCTGGACTGGGCCTTCGAGCAGGGTGAGAAGGTGCTCTTCCTGCCCGACCAGCACCTCGGCCGGAACACGGCCGTGCGGGACATGGGCATGTCCCTGGAGGACTGCGTCGTCTACAACCCGCACAAGCCGAACGGCGGGCTGACGGCCGACGAGCTGCGCGCCGCGAAGATGATCCTGTGGCGCGGCCACTGCTCGGTGCACGGCCGCTTCAGCCTGGACTCGGTGAACGACGTGCGCGAGCGCATCCCGGGCGTGAACGTCCTGGTCCACCCCGAGTGCAAGCATGAGGTCGTGGCCGCGGCGGACTACGTCGGCTCGACGGAGTACATCATCAAGGCCCTGGAGGCCGCCCCGGCCGGCTCCAAGTGGGCCATCGGCACGGAGCTGAACCTGGTCCGCCGCCTGGCGAACCGTTTCGCTCCGGAGGGCAAGGAGATCGTCTTCCTCGACAAGACGGTCTGCTTCTGCTCGACCATGAACCGCATCGACCTCCCCCACCTGGTCTGGACCCTGGAGTCGCTGGCCGAGGGCAACCTGGTCAACCGCATCGAGGTGGACAAGGAGACCGAGGCGTTCGCGAAGCTGGCCCTGGAGCGGATGCTGGCGCTGCCGTAAGCGGCCGTGAGGCGTCAGCAGCGGTGAGAGGGGTGCCCCTTCCGAACGGAAGGGGCACCTTTTCGTCTCCTCGTCACTAACCTGGTCTCCTCACAGCACGTGCATGCTCGGGGGCGAGATTGGCAACGCGGCGTGGCCGGGTCGACGACCTCGTGGTCGTGGTGCCGGGAATCATGGGGAGCCGGCTGGCGGACGCGGACGGCCGTGAGGTGTGGGGGCTCTCGGGCCGGGCTCTCTTACGGGGAATCAGGACGTTCGGGGGCTCCGTCACGGCGCTGGCCCTCCCGGCCGGGCTGCTCGACGACCATCCGGGGGACGGCGTACGGCCCGTCGGGGTCATACCTGACGTGCACGGCCTGCCGGGGTTGTCATCGCTCGTCGAGGGCTACACCGACCTGCTGGACTGGCTGGAGCGGCACTTCACCCTCCGCAGACGCCTGCCGGACGAGGACCCGCGAACCCCCGCCAACCTGATCGCCTTCTCCTACGACTGGCGCCTGTCCTGCCGCTACAACGCGGCCAGGCTCGGCGAGCGGGTGGCTCAGGAGCTCGGCCGCTGGCGGCAAACGGCACCCGGGCGGGCGGACGCCAAGGCCGTCTTCGTGTGCCACTCCATGGGCGGGCTGGTGGCCCGGCAGTACGTCGAGCAGGGTGGCGGGGCGGAGATCACACGGCGGGTGATCACGCTGGGGACGCCCTACCGAGGCTCGCTGGACGCGCTGCTGTACCTGGTCAACGGCGCGCGGCGGGGCCTCGGCCGGCTCGTCGGGCCGGCCCTGTCGTCCTTCGCGCGCAGCCTGCCGTCGCTGCATCAGCTCGCCCCGGACTACGCATGCCTGGCAGGGGCCCCGGCACTGCGCTGCGCGTGGGAGGTCACCGGTCTGCCGGGCGTGGACGAGGAGTTGCTGAAGGACGCGCAGACCTTCCACTGCGCCTTGCGCGAGCCGGCCGCGGGGACGGCGTACGCGGTGGAGTACCTGCCGGTCGGCGGGGTGCTCCAGCCGACGCCGACGACGGCCGAGTTCGACGGGGGCGATCGGCTGGCGCCGCTGTTCACCATCGAGGGCGAGGACGAGGGCGGTGACGGCCGGGTGCCGTGTCTGTCCAGTGCGCACGTCGCCGGGGTGCGACGGCCCGCGTGCACCCCGTGGGAGCAGCACGGCTCGCTGCAGAACAACCCCGCCGTACGGCAGGCGCTGTGGGGCTGGCTCACGCCGGAGCCGCGTGTGCACCGGGGGCCGGAGAGGAGGGAGGCGGCTCTCGGAGTGCGGGTCCCGGAGGTGGTGGCCGAGGGCGAGCTGTGCGAGGTCGAGGTGTCGGTCCCTCGAGACGTGCCGGGGTTCGAGGAGCTGGCGGTGGGGGTGCGGGTAGACGGCGGGGACGGATGGCGTCCCCTGCGCAATCGGGGCGGGGGGCGGTATGCGGCGGCGCTTCGCGGGCTGGGTGCCGGGGCGCACCGGCTGGAGGTGGGGGCGCGGCATGCCCCGGGGGAGACGGTGACGGCGCTCGTGCTGGTGCTGGGCCGCGACTCCCGGGCCGGTGGCGGGGCGTGAGCGAGGTGCCCGGCCGCTCCGCGTCCTCGGCGGCCACCGGTCCCTTCACGGCCACCGCGCTGTGCGTGGTGTGCGAGTCGTACGAGGGCGCGCCCGTCTCCCGGCGGCTGGCCGGGGCGCGCGAGCAGATGCTCAGGATCGCGCAACGGCTGCGGCGCCTCGGATTCGCGGTCCGGGTGATCGGGCAGCATGAGGACCCCGACCTGGCGGCCTTCAAGCGGGAGAAGGAGGAGTGGCGCGCCTTCTGGCGGCGGGAGGGAGGCAACGGTCCCGCGCTGATCCTCTGGTCGGGCCACGGCGAGCTGGTGGACGGCCGGGACCTCCGGCTGGTGCTGGGCGACCTGAAGCTCACGGGGGACCCCTCCGAGCGGACGATGCTGCTGCGGGACCACGGCGTCACGGCACAGCAGCTCGTCGGCACGGCCTTGGCCTCCGGCGCCGACCAGATCCTGCTCCTCGTGGACACCTGCCATGCGGGGGCCGGCCTGGCGCCGGGCGTGGAGACCGCCCTGGAGCATCTGGGACGGACCTCGCTGCCGGAGGGCCGCTCGAAGTGGCTGGGCGCGATGGCGAGTTGTCGGGCCGGTGAACTCTCCGAGGGGTACGGCCCGCTGCTGGAGGCGGTGGCGAGAGCGCTGGCCGAGGGACCGCGCACGGACCGCTACCTCTCCGCTTGGAGCGTGCACAACGAGCTGGTCACCGGCGCCGACCTGATGGCCGCCGTACGCAGCCAGTGGGATGCGGACGGCCAGACGCCGCAGAAGGTCACGGTCGGGGACGAGCGCCCGGCATTTCCCAACCCCAGGTCCGAGCCGGGCGCCCCAGCCGCGCTCGTGGAGCATCTGGTGCTCGCGGCGCGAGGTGTGGGGCACCGGGAGGAGGGGTGGTTCTTCACCGGGCGGCGACGGGTGCTCGGCCGCATCGTCGCGTGGCTGGAGACGGGCGATCCCGGGCTGTTCCTCGTGACCGGCCCAGCGGGGTGCGGCAAGTCGGCCGTTCTGGGCCGTATCGCCACGCTCGCGGACCCGCAGGCACGGCAGGAGGCGGAACGGCAGGAGGCGCTGAGGGGTGGCGACCCGGACCCCGGGGTGCGGGATCCGCGGTCGTTCGCGGCGGTGCATCTGCGGGGGTTGGATGCCTTGCGGGCGGCCGCGGAGCTGGCGGCGCGGCTGCGGCTCGACCAGCCGAGGAGTGTGGACGCGTTCCGGGCCGCGCTGCGGGAGCTTCCCGTACCTCCGGTCGTCGTGCTCGACGGCCTGGACGAAGTGCCGGCCGAACACACGCAGGAGGTGATCGAGGAGCTGGTGTTCCCGCTGAGCCGGATGCTCCCGGTGCTGGTCGGCTCGCGGGAGCGGCCGTTCCTGAGCAAGCTCGCCAACGGGGAGACGCTTCCCCAGGCGCTCCAGCGCTATATCGGGATGGGGGTCGTCACCGTGGACCTGGAGCGGGAGCCGGACACGCGGGCGGACATCGCCGCGTACGTGCGGCGGCGGTGCGAGGCGGCGGAGGTCGACGGCTCGCGGGTCGCCGGAGCACTGGCGGAGCGGGCCACCGAGGCCGACGGGGGTTTCCTGTTCGCCCGGCTGGTGACGGGTTTTCTCATCTCCCGGCTCCGGGAGGGCGTGGTGCGGGAGTCCGATCTGCTGGCCGGGCTGCCGGAGTCCGTCGAGGCCGCGTTCGAGGAGGACCTGCGGTCGGGGCCGGTGCGTGTGCGGGACGACGGTACGGAACTTGCCTCGGCGGCGCGGGACCTGCTGACGGCACTGGCCTGGGCTGCCGGGCACGGCATGCCGGCGGGCGGGGTATGGGAGGCGGTGGCCTCCGCGCTGGGAGATGCCGTCTACGACGAGGATGACGTGCACTGGGTGCTGTCCGCGTACGGGCGGTACATCGTCGAGGACGGCGCGGAATCCCAGGCCGTGTACCGGCTGTATCACCGGGAGTTCGTGACGCATCTGCGGGGGCGTGGCGGACCCGGGGGTGCCGGCGCGGGGCTGGTGGTGTGCCGGACGGTCGTGGATCTGGTCCGGCGGGACGCGCGGGTCGGGGACTGGAGCGCCGTCGATCCGTATCTCCTGATGTGGCTGCCGCGGCACGCGGTGTGGGCCGGTCAGCCGGGCATCGACATGCTGCGCGCAATCGTCGAGTGGGACGGGAAGGCGTTGCCGTTGCTCGCGGTGGCGCTGCACGACCTGGCGGCCTTCCTGTCCGTGGAAGGCCGCCACGAGACCGCCCTCGCCCTGTCCTACGAGGCGGCCGAACTGTTCTCCGGGCTGGCCGAGGCCGATCCCGGGACACACGGCGCCGTCTTCGCCTCCTCCCTCTTCAACATCGCCGCGACGCTGAACCTGTCCGGCGCCCGGCAGGCCGCCATCGAGCCCTTGAGCATGGCCGTCCGTATCCGCCGCGAGGTCGCCCGGACCGATCCCGGCCTCCTCCCCGACCTGGCCGCCTCCCTCAACGAGTTCGGCGCGCTCCTGGCGTGGGCCGGAGACGACCGGGCGGCCCTGGAAGCCGGCCTGGAGTCCGTCACCGTCCGGCGTGAACTCGCCCGCACCGACCCGGCCGCCCACCAGCGCGACCTCGCCAGGGCCCTCACCCATCTGTCCAACCACCTGGCCAACAACGGAGACTCCCGAGCCGCCCTCACAACCGCCCGGGAGGCCGTCCAGCTCCACGCCGGACTTGCCGAGGCCGACCCGTCCGCTCATCTCCCCGGTCTCGCCGCCGCCCTGCACACGCTCGCCGGCCGGCTGGCCGACAGCGGAGACCACCGAGCCGCGCTGGAGACGGCTGACCGAGCCGTCCGCATCCGATGCGACCTCGCCCGGGCCGACCCGGCCGCACACCTCGCCGAACTCGCGTCCTCTGTACACAACTTCGCCATGCTTTTGGCCGGCAACGGAGACCACCCGGCCGCCCTCACGGCCGCCCAAGAAGCCGCCCACCTCTACACCCGGCTGGCCCGCACCGACCCCGTCACCCACCTGCCCGGCCTCGCCCATGCCCTCAACAACCTCGCCATCCGTCTGGCCGACAACGGAGACCTCCAAGGCGCCATCGGCCCCGCCCAGGAAGCCGTCCGTATCCACCGCGAACTCGTGCGCGTCAACCCCACCGCGCACCTCCCCGACCTGGCCACCTCGCTCAACACTCTCGCCGCCGGCCTCGCCCGGAACGGAGACCGTCAGGCCGCCGTCGAGACCATCGAGGAAGCCGTAGACATCCGGCGTGAACTCGCTGAGGGCAATCCCACCGCCCATCTCCCGGCCCTGGCCATGGCCCTCAACAACCTCGCCGGCCACCTGTCCCGGAACGGTTCCCCGCAGTCCGCCATCGAGCCCGCCCGGGAATCCGTCGGCATCCGGCGTGTACTTGCCGAGGCCGACCCCGCCGCCTACCTGCCCGGCCTCGCCTTCGCCCTCAACAACCTCGCCAGCCACCTGGCCGACACCTCAGACGCGGCAGCCGCCCTGGAGACGGCCCGGGAGTCCGTCTGCATCAAGCGAGAACTCGCCCGGGCCCATCCCGCCGCGCACCTACCCGGGCTCGCGGGCACCCTGAGCAACCTCGCCGGCTACCTGACCCGGACCGGGGACCGGGAGGCGGCCCTCGCGACCTCCCGCGAAGCCGTCCAGATCTACACCGAAGTCACCGGCACCAACCGGGCCGCCCACCTCCCCGACTTCGCCATGGCCCTCAACAACCTCGCCAGCCACCTGGCCGACAACGGAGACCACCCTGCCGCCCTGACGACCGCACGCGAAGCCGTCCACCTCTACACCGAACTCACCGGCACCAACCGGGCCGCTCACCTCCCCGGCCTCGCCCAGGCCCTCTACGGCCTCGCCCTCCGCCTGGCCGAGAACGGAGAGGACCGAGCCGCCGTGGGCTCCGCCCGCGAGTCCTTCGAACTCCGGCTCGAACTCGTCCGCACGAACCCCGCTGCGCATTTCTCCGGCCTCGTCACATCGCTCAACAACCTCGCCGACCAACTGGCCCGTTCCGGTGACGTGGACGAGGCCCTCCGGCTCTTCTCGGACACCACCTGCGCCATCGCCCGGGACCACCCGGGCGCCGGACACTTGGTCGAGAGCGAGTGCGGGGTCTTCCAGCTCCGGCTCCCCGACCGGGCGTCCAAGGCCGCCGGCCTGCGGCGGCTCATCGGTGTGCTCGTCAGGGACACCGATGAAGTGCCCGACAGCATCGCCGTACGCGTACGCGACAAGCTGCGCACCTTCATCCAGGAAGACCCGGACCGTCTCTCTCTGTTCGAGGAGGTGTGGCGGCACGAGACCTCCACCGCCCTGCCGGACTGGATACGGATCCGCGCGGAGGTCCTGACGGCGGTGGACGCGTGGCTGGAGGCGGCCACGTGGTCCGAGAGCCATGATTTCTGGACCCGCCACGCCGATGTGCTGAGCTCGGACGAGGCGTCGGCGGCCCTGGCGGAGCGCGCGGTGTTCACGTTCGTCGCCGATCAGCACATCGCGCTGCGCCTGCGCATCCTCTCCGAGGGGGCCGCCCCCGTCTTCCGGCGCCTGCACGTGGAGGACGCCGTCCTGGACTGGGTGGACCGCGAACCCTTGAAGGCATCGCGGCTCTTCTTCCAGGAGAACGCCGACTTCCTCCTCGACGAGCACGCGGACGCCGTTCTCCAGGACATCGGCTCGGCCGCGCACAGCGCCCTGGTCCACATGGCCCGGACGGAGGGCATCGACACCGCCTACGAGCGGGTCCAGAAGCGGGAGAGCCTCCAGCGGTACGTCGAGCGGGCCGTCGCCGATGGGGACGCCGCGGCCCTGACAGCTGCCTCCGCCCTCGAACTGGACGTCTACGGCGACGCGTTGTCCTCCCGCGCCCATGCGCAGGCCGCCACCCTGCTCACCGGCGAGGGCGAGGTTCCCGCCCCCGACGCCCCGGTCGCCGACGCCCCGCCGGAGACCCGTACCCGCCTCCTCACCGAACTGGCCGCGCTCAGCGCTCGCCCGGGTCAAGACCCCGCCCCCTGGCTGCGCCTCATCCAGTCCCTCACCCAGCCCCAGGACGGCGCCTAGCCGTACAACGGCGGAAACGGCCGGGCCCCCGCAGGGACCCGGCCGTCATCGCCTCGCCGGCCGTCAGACGCCGGCCGGTTCCGGCACCTCCTCCGACGACGTCTGCGCCTTCGCCTGCCGCTTCGCCGCCCGCTTCTTCGCCCGGCGCTCCTTGCGGAGTTCGAACATCGCGTACAGCGTGGGCACCAGCAGCAGTGTCAGCAGGGTCGACGTCACCAGGCCGCCGATCACGACCACGGCCAGCGGCTGGGCGATGAAGCCGCCCTCGCCGGTGATGCCGAGGGCCATCGGGAGCAGGGCGAAGATCGTCGCCAGGGCCGTCATGAGGATCGGGCGCAGGCGGTGCCGGCCGCCCTCGATCACGGCCTCGACGACGCCGTAGCCCTGCTTGCGGTACTGGTTGATCAGGTCGATCAGCACGATCGCGTTCGTCACCACGATGCCGATCAGCATCAGCATGCCGATCATCGCGGGGACGCCCATCGGCGTGCCGGTGGCCACCAGCAGGCCGATCGCGCCGGTGGCCGCGAACGGGATGGAGACGAGCAGGATCAGCGGCTGGACCAGCGACCGGAAGGTGCCGACCAGCAGCATGAAGACGATCGCGATGGCCGCCAGCATCGCCAGGCCCAGGTTGGCGAACGCCTCGTCCTGGTCCTCGGAGACACCGCCGATCGACGCCGTGGCGCCGTCGGGGAGCTTCAGCGCGTTGATCTTCGACTGGAGCTTGGTGCTCACCGCGCCCGTGTTGTCGCCGGTCGGCTTCGCGGTGATGGTGGCCGCGCGCTGGCCGTCGATACGAGTCATCGACACCGGGCCGTCGACCAGCTTCACCGTCGCGATGTCGCCGAGCTTCACCGGGCCCAGGCGCAGGTCCTGGAGCTGTTTCAGCGTCGTCGCGGGCTTGGCCGAGCGGATGACGACGTCGCGCTCGGTGTCGTCCAGGACGGCCTTGGCGGCCGGAGTGCCGCGGACGGCCTGGGCGACGGCGGCGCCGAGGGTCTGGTCGTTGAAACCGGCCGCGGCCGCCTTGTCGTTGGCCTTCACGGAGATGCGCGGCACGCTGGTCGCCAGGTCGCTGGTGACGTCCGTGACGTCGTCGAGCGAGGCGACCGTCTTGCGGACCTCCTCGGACGCCGTGCGCAGGACGTCGGCGTCGGCGGCCTTCACGACCACGCTGAGGTCCTGGGCGCCGAAGCCGTCACCGGCGGAGATGGTGGTCGTGCCGATGCCCTTCAGCCCGGCCAGACCCTTCTCGATGCTGTCCTGGACGTCCTCGTACGACGCCGAGTCGTCCAGCATCACCTGGTACGAGGCCTGGTTGGTGTCCGTACCGCCGCCGAAGGCCGCCATGAAGCCGGACGAGCCGACCGTGACCTGGTAGTCCTTCACGCCCTCGGTGCCGTCGAGGAGCCGCTCGACCTTCTTGGCCTGGGCGTCGGTCGCCTCCAGGCTGGTGCCGGGCTTCAGTTCCTGCTTGACGGTGAGGACCTCGACCTCGCCCTGGTCGAAGAAGTTCGTCTTCAGCAGCGGCGCCATGCCGAACGTGCCGACCAGGACGACGATCGCGAGGGCCACACTGGTGAGCCGGCGGCGGGTCGCGAAGCGCAGGACCGGGACGTAGATGCGCTGCAGGCGGCTCCTGGCCTCCTTCTCCTCGGCGAGCCGGCGGGCCTCGTCCGCGTCCTCCGGGGTGCCCTTCGGGGGCCGCAGGAACCAGTACGACAGGACCGGCACGACCGTCAGGGAGACGAGCAAGGACGCCAGCAGCGCGGCCGTGACGGTGAGGCTGAAGGAGCCGAACAGCTCGCCCACCATGCCTCCGACCAGGCCGATCGGCAGGAATACCGCGACCGTGGTGAGCGTCGAGGACGTCACCGCGCCCGCGACCTCGCGCACGGCGTTGAGGATGGCGGAGTGGCGCTCCTCGCCGTAGCCGAGGTGCCGCTTGATGTTCTCCAGGACCACGATCGAGTCGTCGACGACCCGGCCGATGGCGATGGTCAGCGCGCCCAGTGTGAGGACGTTCAGCGACAGGTCGCGGGTCCACAGCACGATCAGGGCGAGGACCACGGACAGCGGGATGGACACCGCGGTCACCAGGGTGGAGCGGATCGAGGCCAGGAAGACCAGGATCACCAGGACCGCGAAGAGCAGTCCGAGCGCGCCCTCGGTGGTGAGGCCCTTGATGGACTTCGACACGGCCGGGCCCTGGTCGCTGACGACCGTGAGGGTCGCGCCGGAGCCGAGGTCCTTGCGCAGGTCGGGCAGCTTGTCCTGGACGGCGTCGGAGATCGCGACCGCGCTGCCGTCGCGGTCCATGGTGACGGTGACGGCGAGGCTGGGCCTGCCGTCGGTGCGGGTGATGGAGTCGGCCGGGGCCTCCTGCTGCTTCACCGTGGCGACGTCGCCGAGGCGCACCGGCTTGCCCTTGCCGGGCTCGCCCGTGACCATCAGGTCCTGGATCTGCTTCAGCGAGGTGAGGCCGCCGCCGACCTGGACCGTGCGGTTGGCGCCGCCCTCGTCGAAGGAGCCGGCCGGGACGGTCGCGCCGCCCGCCTGGAGCGCCTGGGCGACGGACTGCGAGGTGAGGCCCGCCTTCGCGAGCTTCGCCTCGTCGGGCGTGACGGAGACCTGAACGTCCCGTACACCGTCGACGGTGACCTGGCCGACGCCGTCGATGCTCTTCAGGTCCGGCACGACGGTCTTGTCGAGCTGGTCGGCCAGGGCCTGCTGGTCCCGGCCGGAGGTGACGGCGAGGACGACGGTCGGGATGTCGTCCGTGGAACCGGCGACGACCTGCGGGTCCACGTCGTCCGGGAGCTGGACGCGGGCCCGGTTGACGGCCTGCTGGACGTCGGCGACGAGCTGCTCGGTGCCGTTGCCGTAGTCGAAGGACGCCATGATCACGGCGTTGCCCTCGGTGGCGGTGGAGGTCACGCCGCTGATGCCGTCGACGGCTTCGAGGCTGTCCTCGATGGGCTCGACGACCTGCTTCTCGACCACGTCCGGGGACGCGCCCTGGTAGGGCGCCAGCACGGACACCATGGGCAGTTCGATGGTGGGCAGCAGCTGCTGCTTGAGCTGGGGTATCGCGATCGCCCCGAAGACGAGCGCGATGATCGACATCAGCCCTATCAGGGCCCGTTGCGCGAGGCTGAATCTCGACAGCCAGGACATGGGTCAGGGTCTCTCTTCTGTTTAGCGGCAGAAGCGGCAGCGGGCGCGCAGATGAGCGCCCGCCCTTACACCCTGAGCCATCGGCGGGGCCCGATCCGTAGGCCCCAAGTCCCGTTCCTTATGCGGCGCATACTCCGGCCGCAGTACGCCGGGGTAGAGCTCACTCCACCCTTGGACGGACCAGGCCGGATTCGTAGGCGATGACCACCAGCTGGGCCCGGTCCCGGGCGCCCAGCTTGGCCATGGCCCGATTGACGTGCGTCTTCACCGTCAGCGGGCTGACCTCCAGCCGCTCGGCGATCTCATCGTTGGAGTGGCCGCCCGCGACCTGGACCAGCACCTCGCGCTCCCGGACGGTGAGCGAGTCGAGCCGCTCGCCCCGGGCCGGGTCGCGGTCGTCGTCGGCCGGGTCCTGCTGGGCGAGGAAGCGGGAGATCAGACCGGTGGTGGCCGCCGGGGACAACAGGGCCTGGCCGCCGGCCGCGATCCGGATGGCGTTCAGCAGTTCCTCGGGCTCGGAGCCCTTGCCGAGGAAGCCGGAGGCACCGGCGCGCAGCGACTGCACGACGTAGTCGTCGACCTCGAACGTCGTCAGGATGACCACCCGGACGTCGGCGAGGTCGGGGTCGGCGCTGATCATGCGGGTCGCCGCGAGACCGTCGGTGCCCGGCATCCGGATGTCCATGAGGACGACGTCGGCGCGCAGCTCCTTCGTCATCCGCGCCGCTTCCAGGCCGTCGGAGGCCTCGCCCACCACCTCCATGTCGGGCTCGGAGTCGACGAGTACGCGAAAGGCGCTGCGGAGCAGCGCCTGGTCGTCGGCGAGCAGGACACGGATCGTCATGCGGGGTCCTCCCCGGGTGTGCGGTTCTTGACCGGCAGGATCGCATGGACGCGGAAACCGCCGCCGTAACGGGGACCGGTGGTGAGGGTGCCGCGCAGGGCGGTGACGCGTTCCCGCATGCCGAGCAGCCCGTGCCCGCCGCCGTTGTCGTCCCGGGTCTCGTTCTCGCCGGTGCCGTCGTCGAGGACGGTGATCTCGATGTTCGGTCCGACCCGTACGACGCTGACCTCGGCCTTGGCCTGTGTTCCGGCGTGCTTCTGCACGTTGGTGAGGGCCTCCTGGATGATCCGGTAGGCGGCCAGGTCGACGGCCGCGGGGAGGGTGGTGCCCTGGTCGGCGCGGGCGACCTCGATGTGCAGGCCGGCGTTGCGGAAGGTGCCGGTGAGTTCGTCGAGGCGGTCCAGGCCGGGGGCGGGTTCGGTGGGGGCCTCGGGGTCACCGGACTGGCGGAGCAGGCCGACGGTGGCGCGGAGTTCGTTGAGCGCGGAGCGGCTGGCCTCGCGGACGTGGGCGAGGGCCTCCTTGGCCTGGTCGGGGCGCTTGTCCATGACGTGTGCGGCGACTCCGGCCTGGACGTTGACCAGGGCGATGTGGTGGGCGACGACGTCGTGCAGGTCGCGGGCGATCCGCAGCCGCTCCTCGGCGACCCGGCGGCGGGCCTCCTCCTCGCGGGTGCGTTCGGCGCGTTCGGCGCGTTCGCGGATGGCCTGGACGAAGGCGCGGCGGCTGCGGACGGCGTCGCCGGCGGTGGCGCCGATGCCGGTCCAGGCGAAGATCGCGAGGTTCTCCTGGGCGTACCAGGGCAGGCTGCCGGCGGCCATGGCGGAGCCGGTCAGCACGGTCATGGTGAGCAGGCCGACGCGCCAGGTGGTGGGGCGGTCGGTGGTGGAGGCGACGGTGTACAGGGCGATGACCGCGGACATGGCGACGGGGGCGCGGGGGTCACCGGTGACGGATTCGATGACGGAGACGGCGCCGGTGAGGGCGAGGACGGTCATCGGGGCGCGGCGGCGGAAGACCAGGGCGGCGGCGCCGAGGGCCATGAGGACGAGGCTGAGGGGGTCGGGGGTGCGCAGGGCCCAGCTGACGCTGTCACGGTGGCGGGGTTCGACGAACGAGCCGGCGACCATGCAGACCAGGACGGCTGCGGCCAGGACGGCGTCCATGGCCAGGGGATGTGCTTTGGCCTGGCATTTGACCCGCTGGAGGGTGCTCACGGGGGTTCACGGTAGCCGGGGTGGGTGTGCGGGGGTATGGGGGCCGGGGGCAAAGGGCCGGGTGTGAGGTGCTCGGCGTTGAGGCTGGGGGCGGGGCGACTGCGCAACCCGGCGTGGCGGGGTGCCGCCCGCGCCCACCCGTGCCGCCCTGGGGGCACCTCCCAGGCCCTTGAGGCACTGGGGGAGGCACGATTGCCCGCGGATCACGAACCCGGAATCAAGCCGTCGTCGCTGAGGAGCTCCCGGACATCCTCCAGCGTCGCGTCCGCAGAGGGGAGGATCAGGTCCGAGGGTTCCAGGGAGTCGTCCGGGAGGGGGTCGCCCAGGTCTCGGACCCTGGTCAGCAGGGCCTGGATGGTGCGCCGGAAGCCGGGGCCGTCGCCGTTCTCCATTTCCGCCAGGAGCTCGTCGTCCAGCTTGTTCAGTTCGGCGAGGTGGCCGTCGGCCAGCCTCACCTGGCCCTCCCCCATGATCCGTACGATCATGTCGCCCTCCTAGGCGTGGGCCCCTACTGCTTGTCGAAGCGCGGGGTGTCCTGCGGCTGCTGCTGGGACTGCTGCTGGCTCGTGCCACCTTCGAGGGCCTGCTGCCCGGCGCTCGAACCTCCGGCCAGCTCGGCCTTCATCCGCTGAAGTTCCAGCTCTACATCCGTACCACCGGAGAGCCGGTCCAGCTCGGCCTGGATGTCGTCCTTGTGCATGCCGGACTGGTCGTCGAGGGCGCCGGAGGCGAGCAGCTCGTCGATCGCGCCGGCGCGCGCCTGGAGCTGGGCCGTCTTGTCCTCGGCGCGCTGAATCGCCAGGCCGACGTCGCCCATCTCCTCGGAGATGCCGGAGAAGGCCTCGCCGATCCGGGTCTGCGCCTGGGCCGCCGTGTACGTCGCCTTGATGGTCTCCTTCTTCGTACGGAAGGCGTCGACCTTGGCCTGGAGCCGCTGGGCCGCGAGGGTGAGCTTCTCCTCCTCGCCCTGGAGCGTCGCGTGCTGGGTCTCCAGGTCGGTCACCTGCTGCTGGAGGGCGGCACGGCGGGACAGCGCTTCGCGGGCCAGGTCCTCACGGCCCAGCGCGAGCGCCTTGCGGCCCTGGTCCTCCAGCTTGGTGGACTGGGACTGCAACTGGTTCAGCTGGAGTTCCAGGCGCTTGCGCGAGGTCGCCACGTCGGCGACGCCGCGGCGGACCTTCTGGAGCAGCTCCAGCTGCTTCTGGTACGAGTAATCGAGGGTCTCGCGCGGGTCCTCGGCCCGGTCAAGGGCCTTGTTCGCCTTCGCGCGGAAGATCATCCCCATACGCTTCATGACACCGCTCATGGGCTTCGCGCGCCCCCTTCTGACCGACTCCGGCTCCAGCTCCTGCGACAGAACCCACAGTACGGGCCCTGCATCCATTACCGCACTGTTCGGGGACGGATGCGCTCATCCCCAAGGACGACTGAGCACGCGCCCGCTCCGGCGTAGGGAGTAGGTGGTCCCCGGGGTCACCGGGGATACCCCCGGTAACCGGAGACGTACCTCCGGGGAACGACCGGGTGCGTACACAACGTCCCCTCTGTCCCCTTACTGACGACTGGTGTTGCCGGATCGTTCCCCATGGGACTGGGGTCCATGCCCGGGAAGCCCTTACCCTTGGGTTTTGTGTTCCGTAGCCGTGCGAAGGATGAGAAGGCCCAGGCCGCCGACAAGGCGCCGGTGAACTTCTCCAAGCAGCCCCGCGACCCGCAGGCCCCGAAGGGCAGGCCCACGCCCAAGCGCAGTGAGGCCCAGTCCCAGCGCCGCAGCGTCGCCAACACGTCGATGACGCGGAAGGAGGCCGCCAAGCGGCAGCGCGAGGAGCGCCGCAGCGCGCTGGAGCGCCAGCGCCAGGCGCTGGCGAGCGGCGACGAGCGGTACCTGCCCGCGCGTGACAAGGGGCCGGTCCGCCGGTTCGCGCGCGACTTCGTCGACTCGCGGTTCAACATCGCGGAGTTCTTCCTGCCGATGGCCGTCGTCATCCTCGTGCTGAGCATGGTGCGGGTGGCCGCGCTGCAGAACATCGCGCTGCTGCTGTGGCTCGTGGTGATCGTGCTGATCGTGCTCGACTCGTTCGTCACGGCGTTCCGCCTGAAGAAGCAGCTGAACGAGCGCTTCGCGGGTGAGAACCGGCGCGGCGCCGTCGCCTACGCCCTGATGCGCTCTCTCCAGATGCGCCGGCTCCGGCTGCCGAAGCCGCAGGTCAAGCGCGGAGAGCGGCCCTGACCGCGACGTCGTTCTCCGGGGGCGCGGCGGATGCCTGGCTGGACAAGCTGGGCGGGCTGCGCGATGTCGTCCGGCAGGAGCTGGTGACCCGCCAGCTGGACGAGCAGATCGTCGGGCGGTTCCCGGTCGGGCAGCGGCTGCGGGTGCTCGACGTGGGCATGGGCCAGGGCACGCAGGCGCTGCGGCTGGCCCGGGCCGGGCACCAGGTGACCGGTCTGGAGCAGGACGCGAAGATGATCGCCGTGGCCCGGGAGTCCCTCGCCGGGGAACCGGAGGGCATCCGGGAGCGGATGCGGATCATCGAGGGCGACGGCCGGGACACCGGCGTGCACTTCCTGCCGGGCAGTTTCGACGTGGTCCTGTGCCACGGCGTCCTGATGTACGTGGAGGAGCCCGACCCGCTGCTGGCGGGCCTGGCCCGGATGCTCGCGCCCGGCGGGCTGCTGTCCCTGCTCGTGCGCAACGGGGACGCGCTCGCGATCCGGCCGGGGCTGTCCGGCGACTGGGCGGGCGCGCTGGCCGCGTTCGACACGGTCTCCTACCTCCCCCATTCTCGAACAGACTCGAACGGGGGGACCCCCATCCGCCTGGGGCTGGACGTACGGGCCGACCGGCTGAAGGACCTGACGTCGACGCTCGCCGGGATCGGGGCGCCGCTGCACGCCTGGTACGGGGTGCGCGTGTTCACGGACACGGCGGCGGACGGCGCCGATGTCCCGGCCGACGTGGAGACACTGCTCGCGGTGGAGGAGAAGGCCGGGCGGACGGATCCGTACCGCGGGGTGGCGGCGCTGCTCCACCTGTGCGGCGTGCGCGGCTGACACGCCCACCCCCTCGGGGTGGGGCGAGGGCCGTGGGCCCCCGCCCCGGGGGCTCACGCGTCGGCCGCGTGCAGGCTCATCGGCCCGTAGATCTCCGTGGCGTCCTCGAACAGCCGCACCTGGTCGGCGCCGCCTTCCAGCAGGGCCTTCCAGTGCTCCCCGATCCAGGACTCGGCGTCCCCCTGGGTGGGGAACTCCTCCGGCGGCACCGCGGGCTGGATCTCCGTCCCGTCGGTCTTCTCGAACCGCCACGTCCATGCCGCCATGTACGCCTCCCATGTGTGTGAGCACACTGCACAGCGGAAGCCGGATCTTGGTCCGGCTCCTGTCCAGAGCCTAAGCGCTCCGCTGGGTTCGGCGTTATAGGCCTTGCGGGAGTGCGGGTGGTTGGGCGCGTGCGGGTCGTGTGGAGCTGGTCGCGCCCGCGCGGCGGAGCCGCATATCGATACGGCCCGCGCCCCTGTCGGGGCGTCTCCACAACGCATGTCCCATGCTCGCGGGTGAGAATCGGGGCGTGGAACTGACTCTGCTCGGCACCGGCGCCCCCGCGGGACTCCCCCGCCCCGACTGTCCCTGCGCGGCCTGTGCGGCTGCCCTCGGCCCCGACGCGCGGGCGGCCACCGCGCTGCTGCTGGACGGGGCGCTGCTGCTCGACCTGACGCCCGGGGCCGCGTTCGCGGCGGCGCGGGCGGGCCGTTCCCTGACCGGCGTACGGCAGGTGCTGCTGTCGCACCCGCACAACGGGCCTGCGGTCGAGGTGCCGGCCGGGCTGCCGCAACCCGGACGGGTGCCGGACGGGCGGGAGTTGACGCTGCTGACGGGGCACCGGGTACGGGCGGTGGCGATGGACGCGCCGGGCACGGGGTACGCGGTGACCGGGCCGGAGGGGCAGCGGCTGCTGTACCTGCCGCCCGGCGGGGCGCCGGCGGGGCTGGAGGAGCCGGCCGAGTCGTACGACATGGTGCTCGCGGACGTCGTGGGGCGGCCGGACGCGCTGGCGAAACTGCGGGCGGTGGGCGCGGTGGGGCCGACGACCGATGTGGTCGCCGTCCATCTGGACCACGACGTGCCGCCCGGTCCTGAGCTCGCGCGGCGGCTCGCGGCGGCCGGGGCGCGGGCCGTGCCGGACGGGACGACGCTGGCGGTGGGGGTGTACGAGGACGTGCCGGACCTGCCGCGGCGGACGCTGGTGCTGGGCGGGGCGCGGTCGGGCAAGTCGGTGGAGGCCGAGCGGAGGCTGGAGGCCTTTCCGGACGTGCTGTACGTGGCGACGGGCGGGTCGCGGAACGGGGACACCGAGTGGTCGGCGCGGGTGGCCGCGCACCGGGAGCGGCGGCCGGGGTCGTGGCGGACGGTCGAGACCTGCGATCTGGTGCCGTTGCTGGAGGCGGAGGGGCCGCCGTTGCTGATCGACTGTCTGTCGTTGTGGCTGACGGATGCGATGGACGCGGCGGGGGCGTGGGACGACGCGGTGTGGGCGGAGCGGGGGGAGAAGGCGTTGCGGGAGCGGGTGCGGGAGTTGACGGAAGCGGTGCGGTCGACTCGGCGGAGGGTTGTGGCCGTGTCGAACGAGGTGGGGTCGGGGATCGTGCCGTCGACCGCGTCGGGGCGGCGGTATCGGGATGAACTCGGGCGGTTGAACGCGGGGTTCGCGGACGAGTGTGAGCATGTGCTGTTGGTGGTGGCGGGGCAGGCTGTGGTGCTGCGGGGGTGAACGGTGCTCGGCGTGTGGGCTGGGGGCGGGTGGGTGCGCAGCCCGGCGGAGCGGGGTGCCGCTGCGCCCACCCGTGCCGCCCTGGGGGTACCTCCCAGGCCCTTAAGGCACTGGGGGAGGCACGACTGCCCGCAGCTGGCTAGGTCGGTTTGCGGGCGATCACCCGGTATGCGTTCGCGAAGCGCGTGCGGCGGGCCAGGGGGGCGATGAGGTGGTCTGCCACCGATGCCAGGGCCACCAGCGGGATGCCCGCTCGGAGCAGGGCCTCGCGCAGGTGTTGGCGGGCCAGGGGTGGGGGGATCGCTCGCCACGGGGTGTCGGGGGCGGGGAGTGCGTGGGAGAGGGCCAGGGCCGTGGCGCCGGAGAGGTCGTGGGGGATGTGGACGGGGCGGTGGTCCAGGAGGGCGATCGTGCAGCCGGCCGCCTCCAGTTCCGCGCGGAGGTTGTGCGGGGGGAGCAGGTGCAGATGGCGAGGCTGGTCGTAGGCGAGCCACCAGCGGCCCAGGAGCGCGGCGTACAGGCTGCGGGGGTTCAGGGTCTCGATGAGCAGGTGGCCGCCGGGGCGCAGGACCGCGAGGGCGGCGTGGAGTTCCGCGCGGGGGTCGGGGGTGCCCTCCAGGTGGTGGAGCATGCTGACGACGTCGTAGCGGGCGCGCAGGGGCGCCGAGATCCGGGGGTCCGCCAGGCGGCCCACGTGGGCCTCCTCGACGCGGTCGGCCGAGCGGGCGCGGACCACGCGCGGGGTGTGGTCCAGGCCGTCGAACGACGTGTACGGGAAGAACTCCCGGGCCGTCACGGGGAAGCGGGCGTGGCCCGTGCCCACGTCCAGCCAGCTCTCCGGCTCCCCGAACCGCCGCATCGCGCGGGCGGCCGAGCGGTGGCGGAGCCGGCTGGCGCGCAGCGCGAGGAGGGTGTCGGCCGCGACGTCCCGTGGCGCCCCGCGCACCGTCCGGTGGTAGAGCGCGAGGCCCTCGAAGGTGAGGCGGGGGTTCTGGAAGGTGTGACCGCAGTCCCGGCACGCGTCGACGGTGAAGCTGCCCGGGTTGTACCGCCGCAGGTCACCGGTGCGCAGCCGGTTGCGCAGGCGGGCGGAGCCGCACCAGGGGCAGTCCTCGCGGCGCGGCTCGTGGACGGGTGTGGTCGCTTGGAGGACGGGGGGTGCGGAGGGGGCGGGATGTGCGGGCATGGGCGGCTCCCGGGCGCGAGGCGTACGGCAGGGACGTCCGACCAACCACGTACGACAATCCGCTGCAAACCGGAACGTATGGGATGGGGGTCCCGGGTGCAACGACGTCGCCTGCGCGGAGTCGCGATGTGGCGCCGTGCTGTTCGACCGGTGCCGGTACTGTTCGGCGAATGAGCTCGCTTAATCTCGACGACTTCACCGATCTGATCGAGCGTCCGGACGGCGGGGTGCGCCGTGACGCCGAGGCGCGCCGGGAGCGGCAGGTCGTGCCGCCCGGGTCGCTGGGCCGCCTCGACGACCTGGGTGAGTGGCTGGCCGCGGCGCAGTCGGCCGTGCCGGTGCGGCCGGTCGAACGGCCGCGGGTGGTGCTCTTCGCCGGTGACCACGGCGTCGCCGAGCTGGGCGTCTCGGCCCGGCCGGCGGGCGGCGCCGGGGAACTGGTGCGTCAGGTGCTGGAGGGCGGCCGGCCCGTGTCGGTGCTGGCGCGACGGCTGGGCGTGCCGGTGCGGATCGTCGACATGGCCCTGGACTGCGACCCGGAGTCGCTGCCCGAGGACGTCGTGCGGCACCGGGTGCGGCGTGGCAGCGGGCGTATCGACGTCGAGGACGCGCTGACCCTTCAGGAGGCCGAGGCGGCGTTCCGGGCCGGGGTCGCGGTGGCCGACGAGGAGGCCGACTCCGGTACTGATCTGGTGGTGCTCGGCGATGTGAGCGTCGGCGGGACCACGGTGGCGGGCGTGCTGGTCGCGGCGCTGTGCGGGGTCGACGCGTCGGTCGTCACCGGCCGGGGCGGGCTGGCGATCGACGACCTGGCGTGGATGCGCAAGTGCGCGGCGATCCGCGACGCGCTGCGGCGGGCCCGGCCGGTGCTCGGGGACCAGTTGCAGCTGCTGGCGACGGTGGGCGGCGCCGACTTCGCCGCGATGACGGGCTTCCTGCTGCAGAGCGCGGTGCGCAAGCTGCCGGTGGTGCTCGACGGGGTCGTGACGGCCGCGTGCGCGCTGGTCGGGCAGCGGATCGCGTTCCGGGCGCCGGACTGGTGGCTGGCCGCGCACGACAGCGGCGAGCCGGGGCAGGCCAAGGCGCTGGACCGGATGGCCCTGGAGCCGCTGCTGACCCAGGGCGTGACCGTCGGCGAGGGCGCGGGCGGCCTGCTCGCGCTGCCGCTGGTGCAGGCCGCGGCCGCGCTGGCGGCGGAGCTGCCCGAGAAGCCGAAGGAGTCCGAGGAGCCGGAGACCGCGGAGGCGACGGACGCGTCCGAGGCCTCGGAGGTTCCCTCCGAGCAGTAGCGTTCCCGCGAGATCCTGGTCACGCACACCTGGCTCAACTTCGTCCCGTTCCGGTCGGTCTTCGCGTGTGGTGTCGGTTTGGCTGAGCCCAGCCACCGCGCACACCCGCTGACGTACCGACATCCGGACGAGGACGGCCCGATGACCACGCTCGCCCGCTGGGCCCGTGCCGAATGGGGGCCGCTGTACGCGGCCGTGAACAGGCCGCTGCGGGAGCGGCGCCTGCGGGCCGTGCCGATGGCGGTCGCGGCCGTGTGCCTGACGGCCGCGCTGCACCTGGTGCACAACCAGCCCTGGGGCTACCGGTTCGTGCAGGACATCGGGGCGGTACGGGCCGAGGACCCGCTGTGGCTCGCGCTCCTGCGGACGCCGCTGTCGCTGTTCGTGCCCGCGCTGGACCTGCCGGTGTGGGGCGCGCTGGTGCAACTCCTGCTGGTGTTCGGCATCGCGGAGCTCTGCCTGGGCCGGCGACGGACGCTGGTCGTCGCGTACCTCGCGACGCTCGCGGGCACGCTCTACGCCCGCCTCGGCATCTGGCTGGGCCCGGACTCTCCACTGGGCCTGCCCGTCTCGGACGCCCGGGCCGTGGACACCGGGCCGTCGGCGGCGGTGGTGGGACTGGCCGTCTGCCTGGGATGGCGCTACCGCGCGTATGTCACGGCCGGGGCGGTGATCGTGGCGATGGTGGCCGAGGTCGCCGTGAAAGAGAACCTGGCGGGCAAGGAGCACCTGGCGGCGATCGCGGCCGTGCTGGTGGTGTGCGCGGCCGGAGCGGTGCGCGGGCGGCACGTCAGTGGTGTTCGAGGGACCGGGTCTGCTGCGGATCGGGCGCGCCGCCGATCCAGTCCTGGAACGCGCGCCGGGGGCCCAGCCAGCGGCGGTCGTGGCGGTAGGCCCGCAGGCCGGACTTGGCGCGGGCGCGGGGGCGGCGCCGGTAGAAGCGCTTGGCCCAGTAGGAGCCGGGGCGGGCCAGCCGTACGGCGCCGATCAGGGCGATGACGGGGACGATCACGCCGAAGACCGCGAGGCGGGTCTTGCCCTTGAACAGGGCGATGAGGGCGAAGACGAAGTTCACGGCGATGTTCACGATCACGGTGGCGCGGTTCTGCTCCTGGTCGTCCGAGAGGCCGTCGACGCCCAGGGGCGAGAAGCCGATCAGGAGCAGTCCGACGAGAGAGGCGGTGAGGACGACCATCTCGACGCTCTTGCGGCCGGCCTCGCTCCAGTAGACGTCGGCCAGGTGCAGGACCAGGGCGAACTCGTCGAGCACGAGACCGGCGCCGATGCCGAAGACCGCCGCGGCCAGCCCAGCACCGACGCCGTGCTGGCCGCTGGCGACCGCGCCGAAGCCGCCGGCGATCACCAGGATGATCCCCGGGACCACGTGGTGGACGTGGACACCACTGCTGCTGCTGACGTTGCGGAAGGGGCCCTTGCCCGCCCGGATGAGGCGGGTGATGCCCCGGGTGATCAGGAAGGTCACCACGAAGGAGACCAGGGCGAGGAGCAGCGGCAGCTTGCCGGGTTCGATGATGTTCCGCTCCAGCCATCCCATATGCGAACTTTATCCCTGCCCACCGGATCCGCTCTTCTGACCGGCCGGTAGCCTGCGCCGGTGCCCAGAACCTCACCCCTCGACGGTCTCCGCTTCGCCTTCGGCACCCTCACGGTGTTCCCGGTCCGGGTGACCCGGTGGGACCGGGAGGCGGCGCGCGGCGGCATGCTGTGCGCTCCGCTGGCCGGGCTCGCGGTCGGTACCGCTGCCGCCGCCGCCGGGCTGGTGCTGCTGTTCCTCGGCGCGGGCGGACCGCTCGCCGCCGTGGCCACCGTCGCCGTCCCCGCCGTCCTGACCCGGGGGCTGCACCTCGACGGGCTCGCGGACACCGCCGACGGGCTGGGCAGCGGCAAGCCCGCCGAGGACGCCCTGCGGATCATGAAGCAGTCGGACATCGGGCCGTTCGGGGTCATCACCCTCGTCCTCGCCCTGCTCGCGCAGGCCGCCGCGCTCGCCCAGGTCTACGACGCCTCCTGGGCCCGGGGCGCGGGTGCCGCCGTCGTCTCCGCGACGGTCGCCCGGCTGACCCTGACCCTGGCGGCCCGGGCCGGGGTGCCCGCGGCGCGGCCGGAGGGGCTGGGGGCGGCGGTGGCGGGCGTGGTGCCGGTGCGGGGGGCGGTGGTCACCGCCGTGGCCGTCGCGGGAGCCGGTGCAGCGGCCGGTGCCTTCCTCGGGCCGTACGACATGGTCCGGAGCGTGCTCGCGGTCGTCCTCTCCCTGGCGGCCGCCGAGGTGCTGCTGCATCACTGCACTCGCCGCTTCGGCGGGGTCACCGGGGATGTCTTCGGCGGTCTGGCGGAGACGGCGGCGACCACGGCGTTGGTCGTTCTGTCACTGGGCTGAAACGATCTCCTCGTCCCCCTCCTGCACGGGCTGCCCAGCCGCTAGCTTCCTGCCCCGACACACAAGTGATCGGGGGATGTTCATGCCGAAGCTGCGCCGTGCCCTGGCCTGGTTCGTCGATTTCGCACTGGTGGTGGCGCTGGCCTCGGGGCTCGCTGTGCTCACCTTC
Organism: Streptomyces africanus; assembly: GCF_030816955.1. Lineage (NCBI taxonomy): Bacteria > Bacillati > Actinomycetota > Actinomycetes > Kitasatosporales > Streptomycetaceae > Streptomyces > Streptomyces africanus. The sequence continues at coordinate 2,326,637 of NZ_JAUSYP010000001.1, forward strand.
CACCGGATCTCGGCGCTCGTCACCGACGTGCCCGAACTCGCCACCCGCAGCGGCCTGGACCTGCTGACCTCGCGCGGCGACGTGCTCGACGCCTCCCAGGACCTGGGGCTGACGCTGTGGGACAAGTCGGTGCTGTACGTGGAGCAGGCCTTCGGGCTGCTGGTCCTGACGGTGTTCCTCTACCAGTGGGCGTGCCTGGCCCTGGCGGGGCGGACGATCGGCAAGGGCCTGGTCGGGCTGAAGGTCACGCCGCGGCTGCCGCACCGGGCGGCGCTGCGGGCCGCCGTCACCACCGCCTCGGACGTCGCCGTGTACGCGGTGGCCTGTGTGCTGCTGGTCGAGGGGCAGGTCGTGATGTCGGTGCTGGTGTGGGCGGTCGCGGTGGTGCTGTTCCTGCTGAACGCGCTGCCGGTCCTCTTCACCGGCCGGCGGTCCCTCGCCGACCGGGTGGCGGGCACGGCGGTCACCGGGATCGGGCTCAGCACGCCTGTCGCCATGCCCCTAGTTCGTACTTCTTGAGCAGTGAACTCAGGCGCAGGCGGCGGGACTCGGCGCAGAAGCGGCCTTTGGGCACCTCGTACTCGACGTGGAAGACGGCCTTGCCCGCCGCCACGAACGGCTTCAGGGTCCCGCACTCGTCGTACTGGGCGCACTGTTCGTTGACCGCGAAGTCGAAGTCGCCGACCAGCTCCGGGATCTGGTCGAGATCGTTCTTCAGGCCGACGGCCAGGCCCCGGTCGTGGGCCAGGCGGGCGATGAGGCGGTTGTAGCGGAGCTGGTCGGCGGCGGTCAGCGGGAAGCCCGTGTCGTTGCGGTAGCCGTCCATGTTGTCGGGCTCCACCGCGTCGAAGCCCTTGTCACGGCACATGTCCATGCGGGCTGCCATGAGCGGCTCCAGGACGTCGGTGCGGCGGATGTCGAGCCAGCGTTCGCCCTCCCAGCCGTTGCCCCGGCCGAGAACCGGCTTCGGGAACCTCTTCGCGTCCGGGCGGAACTCCTCCCAGGCGCCGGTGGACAGATAGCAGATGACCTTGCGGTCCTCGCGGTGCAGCCGGGCGACGGTGGCCCCGGAGTGGTCGAAGCCGTCGATGTCGTAGACCGGCACGTCGACGGAGGTGTCCAGCCGGCCGCTGAGCTGCCACTGCCAGGCCGTGCCGGGGCGGGGCTGCCAGCGGGGGCCGGGCTTGTCGTCGGGGTCCTGGGTGCAGCCCGCGAGCAGCAGGACGAGCAGGGCGGCGAGCAGGGGGCGTCTCACGGGGCGTTCTCCGGGTCGTGCAGGGTGTGCGGCAGGGTGCCCCAAGGATGATCTCCGGTGCCGGGCACGGCGCAGTGCACCGCCGCGCCCCGCTCCCGCGCCAGGCGCTCGGCGTCGGCGCCGGGCGGCACGCCGTACACCAGGTGGCACAGCCGCACCCCGTGGTCGCCGGGCCGGGGCTGGGGAGGCAGGGCGCGATAGGCCGCCCAGGTGCCCTCGAAGGTGACGAGGACGTCGGCGATGCGGGCATAGCAGGGGTGCGGTGCCGTGCCGTGGTTGAGGACGAGGGTGCCGCAGCCGACGCCCCAGGCGGCCACGGCCAGCCGCTGGTAGTGCTCGAACCGCTCGGGCCCGGACGGGACCTGGTCGAGGAAGGCGCCGTCGGTGCCGTACCAGTCGCGGTGCCGGGTGAGGTCGCGGACGACGTCCGTGGCGGCGCGGCGGCCGTAGTCGGTGTCGGCGTACCCGAGCACCCGGACGCCCGCCGCCTTCAACCGGGCGGCGACCTCGGCGAAGGCCTCGTCGGGGCGGTCGCCGGGGCCGCTGGCCGGGTTGAGGACGACCCCGTGGAGGCGGGGCGCGGCGGCGATGATCGCGTCCCATTCGGCGGGGCGGACGGACGGGTGCTCGTAGTACGGGACCAGGAGAGTGCTCATCGGTGGGCGGTTGCCCTTCCCAGCAGGGCGCACACCAGGGCGGCCTGGACGATGGCCGCCGTGCCGTAGACGGCCGCACCGGCCAGGTGCGGATCGCCGGTGCGGGTGACGAGGAGCACGGTCTGGGCGAGGGCGGCGGCGCAGCACACCGCCGTCGCGCCGGTCACCGCGCCGAACGACTGGAGCAGCAGGCCCGTCCACAGGACCACGCCCAGCAGGAGCAGCCCGGCCAGCCGGGCACCGCCCGGGACCGGGGAGTGCGGCCACAGGGCGGAGGCGGCGAGGCTCAGCGCGAGCAGCACGGCGAGATAGGCGGCCAGGCACTGGACGACCGTCAGGATCGTGGTCCGCCGGAAGTCCCGGGCGGTGCCGCTGGAGCGCAGTCCGGCGAGGCTGTCGCTGCGGAAGCGGTACAGCAGCCACTCGGCGGGGCCCATGCTGAGGGTGAGCGCCACCGCGGCGGGGCGCGGCGACCGCGCTGTGCTCCTCGCCGGCGAGGGCGTCACCGAGTGCCGCGTACAGCACGAGGACGCCCGTGCCGAGCCCGAACAGGGCGTACGGCAGGGAGCCCGTGAGCCGGGGTCCGGCGGGGCGCCGGTGCGCGGGGACGGTGCCGAACCCGCCGAAGGGCAGCAGGGCGACGAGGCCGGCGGTCCAGCCGCCCTCGCCCGGTTTCCTGAGCGCGGGTGCGACTTCGCGGACGGCGAGGGCCGCGACCGCCGCCAGGGAGCCCAGCAGCAGGGCCAGGCTCGCGGCCTCGGGCAGCGGGTCGACCAGGGACAGGACCGCGCCCATCGCCATCGGGGCGAGTGCGGTCAGCAGGAACCGTTCGCGGCCCATCACCAGCAGCACCGTCGCCGCCGCCAGATAGCAGGACTGCCCGGCGGCGAAGGCGACCACGGCCGGGGCGGCGGCGCCTTCGAACGCCAGGGCGACCAGCGCGCCGAGCAGCGCGCCGGCCGGGGCGCCGAGCAGCAGGGCGCGCCGGGCGGCCATCCGGTCGCCGAGCCCGAGCCAGGCGTACGCCCGGTGGGCGAGCCCCTGGTTCCACGTCCAGCCGCACAGCGCTCCGGCCAGCAGCGGGACCGTGCCGGCGGGGAGGCCGAAGTCGCCCGGGCCGGTGAACAGGGGTGCGCCGAGGACGTAGGCGAGGCCGGGCAGGGCGAAGACGACGCCGCGCAGCAGGCAGCCCAGCAGGCCGATCCGCCAGGGGTCGTGGACCGGGCCGTCGGGCTCGGGGTAGCGGCGCTCGACCCGTTCGTAGAGGGTCTCGGCGAGGGCGAAGGAGTTCTTCACGCCGTACCGCTCGCGTATCTGGTCGTCGGAGAGGCCGTCGGACTCCAGCAGGGCGGCTACCTCGTCGGGGTGGACGGCCGCGGCTATGAAGTCCTCCAGACGGACGGCCAGTTCGTCGACCGGGTCGGGCTGGGCCCAGCTCGGGGTGCGCTGCCGGGGGATGCCGGGGAGGGTGTCCGGGCGGGAGCCCGGGGGCAGCCAGACGCTTCCGCTCACCAGCCTGCACCGTCCGTCGCGACGGCCGCGTACCAGGGGTCGCGCAGTTCCAGCGTCCAGTCGGCGACGGTCTCCAGCGTCGGCTCGTACACCTCGTCCTCGCCCGCGAGTTCCTTGTAGATGGTGCGGAAGGCGTCCACCGAGCGGCGCAGCGTGAACCGGTCGATGACCCGCTGCCGCGACAACTCCCCCAGCTCGGTGCGCCGTTGGTCGTCCTTGAGCAGGGTCAGTGCGGCGGCGGCCATCTTCTCCGGCTCGCGCGGCGGCACGACGAGACCCGTGTCGCCGACGGCCTCGCGCACTCCCCCGACGTCGGTCGACACCGTCGTACGGCCGCACGACATGGCCTCGATGATGGAGAACGGGAAGCCCTCGGAGATCGACGACAGCATGACCAGGTGCCCGGCCGCGTACGCGCGCCAGACCTCGCTGATGCGGCCCTCGAAGGTCAGGCCGTCGGTGACGCCCAGTTCGGCGGCGAGCTTCTCCAGCCGGGTGCGGTAGGCCTCGCCTCCGGGCGGGACCGGGCCGAAGAGCCTGAGCCGGGTCGCCGGGATCTCGGCGCGCACCATCGCGTAGGCGCGGATCAGGGTCTCCAGGTCCTTGATCGGGTCGATCCGGCCGCACCAGGTCAGCGTCGGAACCTCGGGCTCGGGGCCGGCGTGCGGGAAGGCGGCCGGGTCGACGCCGTTGTAGACCGTGCGGATCTTGTCGGCGTCGGCGCCGCCGCGCTCCTCCCAGCGGCGGTTGTACTGGTTGCACGGCGTGATCAGGTCGGCGGCACGGTAGCCGTAGGAATTGAGCTCGCGGTAGAAGCCGAGCATGAAGGCCTTCACGGGCCAGCGCTGGGCGTCGCGGCGGTAGCCGAGGTAGCGCTCGCGCAGGTAGATGCCGTGCTCGGTGAGCAGGAACGGCACGCCGTCCAGGTGGCGGGCGGCGAGCGCGGGCAGGGTCGCGAGGCCGCTGCTGACGGCGTGCGCGACGGAGTCCTCGGGGATGCGGACGCCGAGCGGGCGCAGGGCGTGTTCCAGCAGGTCGGTCGCGGTCAGCGCGTCGTGCACGGTGGGGCGGGCGGCGGCCGTCGGCAGATGCGGCATGGTCCATATCCACATCAGGGACCGCAGCGCCGACTCGGTGCGCAGGGCCGCCGGCAGGCGTCCGTCGCGGGCGAGTCCGGCCAGCTCGTTCAGGGACTCGCCGAAGTCGGCGTGCGAGCCGGGGTCGAGGAAGGAGAGCAGGAAACGCTCGTAGGTCTCGCAGAAGCGGCGGCGGGCCCTGCCGTACGGGGGTCTGGTGCGGCCGGGACGCGGGCCCCAGGTGGGGACGGAGGTGTGTGCGTAGACGTTGGGCGGCAGTTCCCAGGTGATCGGTTCGCGGCCGTTGCCGGTGAGCGAGACGAGGTGGAAGTCGACCTCGGGCATGCCCTTGACGAGCTGGTCGCACCAGGTGCTGACGCCGCCGTGGACGTGCGGGTAGGTGCCTTCGGTGAGCATGGTGACATGACGGCCTGTTCGCCTCATGCGGTGTTTCCCCCTGTGGTGCGGATGATGTGCGGGGAACTGCTGCCCGGATGCCGAGTGCGGGTCTCGCGTGGGCTGGTCGGGCAGTTCCCCGCGCCCCTGAAAAGAAGGGCGTTGCTCCCTACGGCAGCTTCAGTGTCAAAGCCGACTGGAGTGCTGCCGGGGTCGTCCAGGCCGAGCGGGATCCCGCGTACGGGGTGCCGAAATCGGTCGTGCTCAGCAGGAGTTGCTTCTTCGTGCCCTCCGGTGCCGTCACCGGGATCTGCGTTCCGGACGGTGCCGTGACCGTGACCGTGTTGCCGATGCGGTACGCCGTGACACGGCCGTCGGCCAGGGCCGTATGCCAGGCGGCGCGGCGCTGCACCTCCGTGCCGATGACGCTGTGCCGGGGGTTCTCCAGCGGGGTGTTGCCGGCGAACAGCGCCCGGTAGTCGTCCAGCACCTTCTCCATGACCGGGTAGAGCAGCCGGTCCTCGGCGAGGTTGGACTGGTGCGCGTAGTGCGGCCGGGGGTCGCCCGCGAGGACATGGCCGAGGGCGGTGCGCGCCTCCTGCGGGACGATGTGCGCGGTGTAGCCGGTGGCGGGGTCGAGGGGCTCGTCGAGGCAGGTCGAGGTGGGGTTGTCCTCGCAGACGCCGCTGCCGCCGTCGGCCCGCGAGGTGTAGACCCAGTTGTACTCGTCGGCCATCTCGGCCGCCGTGCCCACGTTGTAGTACACGTTCATCGGGTGGCGCGGCACGGTCAGCGCGTTGCCGACCGCGCGCTGCTCGGGCTCGCGGGAGTTGTCCGAGGCGATCCACCTGACGCCGGTGTCGGCGAGGGCGCCGGCCAGGTCGGGATTGTCGTCGGGCTGCTGGGGCAGCGTCTTCAGGCCCGAGTGCTCACCGGTGACCAGCTCGGCGCGGTCGACGCCGAGGCCCTTGTTCACCGCCCAGTCGTGGTTGTCGCGGATCTGCGCGGCGATCTCGGCGCGGCTCATGTACTTCGTCGAGCCGTCGGCGTTCTTCGCGCAGCTCCACGGCACGGTGGAGGTGTCCTGCACGCAGCCCAGGAAGGGGTGCGTGTAGGTGTGGTTGACCCAGCGGTACTGGGCCTTGTCGGCGAGCAGCCGGTCGGCCAGGGCGTCGGTGCCGCCGTGCTCGGTCTTCCACTCCTCGCCGGAGCCGGCGTTGTAGACCAGGTCCATGGTGAAGCCGTGCTCGCGCTGCCACTGGGCGGCGTACGCGGCGTCGTCCGCGGTCATGCGGATCGGCGTGGTGCCCTCGCCGTCGCCTCCCGCGCAGTCGAAGTCGCCCGGCGTGCAGTTGCGCTCGGTGTCCCAGCGGCCGTCCGGCGCGAACACGTCGTCGACGTGCACGGCGAAGGAGTTGCGGGTCTGCCCGAGGTGCACGCCCTGGGTGAGCCACTCGACGATGCCCCGGGCCAGCAGCCGGAACTGCTGCTGGTTGCCGTTGTAGGCGAAGGTGACGACGAGTTCGCGGCGGCCGTCGTGGGCGTACTCGCCGACGAGGCTGCCACGGCCGGTGCCGCCGGGCACGGGGATGTCGACGTAGCTGGTGAAACCGGCGCGGGGCCGGGCCACATAGCCGTAACTCTCCTGGACGGCCGCCGAGTTGTCCTCGAACCGGAAGGCGCCGTCGAGGTAGCCGAACCAGCCCGCCTTCCCGGCCGTGGTGACGGATGCCTCGCGCCCGTCAAGAGTGCCTGCCCAGCCACCCTCGCTGGTGTAGTCGAGGCCGACCTCCGGGTGCGCCCAGGTGTAGGCGTCGACCTGGGGGATGCCGTACGTCCGCTCGTACGTCTCCAGGGCGGTCTGTTCGGCGGAGCCCGCGCCGAACGGGGACTCGTTCGGCAGGACGACGCCCTGGTACTTGGCGCGGGGGCTGCCGTCGACCGTGTCGCTGAGGAACGACTCGGTGATCTCCGGGCGGCCGGCGTCGTTCAGGTCGACGGTCGTGTGCGGGACGCCGGTGCTTTTCAGCTGGGCGGTGACGGCCCGGACCGAGCTGTCGCCGTTGTCCACCACCAGCACCTTCAGATCGATGCGGGGTTCCTCCGCGGCTGCCGCCCCGGGCGCCACCGCCCCGGCCGTGATCATGCCGGCCGCCGTCACCGCGGCGGCCGTGCTTCTCCATCCGCGCGCACGCTGCGCCATGGTTCCTCCCCCAGAAGATCCCAGGGATCCCCTTGCGGTCGAACAGAGGAGGATCCGTGGAAATCATGCAAAGCGGCGAGCAGGGCGCTCACCGGATCTCGATGAGTGTGACTCAGTTCACCGACATGGAGGATCAAGAACTGGCCACTACGCCACCGACAGGTGAACGCCCGCAGGAATGAGCGAACACGACCACGCGCGTAGTCTCGTCGTCGAGTGTTCGCCGCACCGGGGAAGGCCCCGTGATACCCGAACCCTGAGGTCGGAATAGGGTCGGTCGGCGATCTCCCGTCGTCCGCCCGGAGGGCGGGCCCGGCGGTGTCCGGTGCGTGCAGCTGCAAGGCGGAGGAGGGAGTCGACGCGGAGCGTCGGGGACCGACGACAACGCCGCAGATGCGCGTGCCGGACACCGCCGGGCAGGCGGGAGATCGCCGACCGACCCTCAGGGTCGGCTGTCGGGCCCGGTCGACCCACACCGTTCGACCACAGCAACTTCACATCGGAAGCGAGATTTCACCACCGTGACTGCTCTCACTCTCAGCACCGCCGCGGCGCCCGGTCTGCGGGCCGACGCCATCGTGATCGGTGTCGCCAAGGGTGCCAAGGGGCCGGTCGTCGCGCCGGGCGCCGAGGCCGTGGACAAGGCGTACGACGGCAAACTCGCCGGCGTTCTGGAGACTCTCGGCGCCGCCGGCGCCGAGGGCGAGGTGACGAAGCTGCCGGCGCCGTCCGGCTTCAAGGCACCGCTCGTGCTGGCGGTGGGCCTGGGCCCGGTGCCCGAGAAGGACGCCGGCTACGACACCGAGGCGCTGCGCAAGGCCGCCGGTGTCGCCGCCCGCGCCCTGACCGGGTCCAAGAAGGCCGCCTTCGCCCTGCCGCTGACGGACGCCGCCGACGCCGGCGCGATCGGGGAGGGCGCGCTGCTCGGCGCGTACTCCTTCGACGCCTACAAGGAGAACGGCAAGGATCCCAAGGCGAAGAACGGCAAGGCCCCGCTCGCCGAGGTCGCCCTGCTCGGCGGCAAGCCCCGCGACAAGGCGTACAAGGCCGCGATCGAGCGTGCCGTCGCCGTGTCCGAGGAGCTCAACCGCGCCCGCGACCTGGTCAACACCCCGCCGAACGACCTGAACCCCGAGTCGTTCGCCGCGATCGCCCAGGCCGCGGCCAAGGAGCACGGCATCAAGGTGCAGGTGCTCGACGTGAAGGCCCTGGAGAAGGGCGGCTACGGCGGCATCCTGGGCGTCGGGGCCGGTTCGGCGGCGGGCCCGCGCCTGGTGAAGCTGTCGTACACCTCCTCCAAGGCGAAGAAGCACCTCGCCTTCGTCGGCAAGGGCATCACGTACGACTCGGGCGGCATCTCGCTGAAGCCGGCCGGTCACAACGAGACCATGAAGTGCGACATGAGCGGCGCGGCCGCGGTGTTCGCCGCGGTCGTGGCGGCCGCCCGGCTGGGGCTGGAGGTCAACGTCACCGGCTGGCTGGCCCTGGCCGAGAACATGCCCTCCGGGTCCGCGACCCGTCCGGGTGACGTGCTGCGGATGTACAGCGGCAAGACCGTGGAGGTGCTCAACACCGACGCGGAGGGCCGGCTGGTGCTGGCCGACGCCCTGTGGGCGGCGTCCCAGGAGAAGCCGGACGCGATCGTGGACGTCGCGACGCTGACCGGGGCGATGGTGCTGGCGCTGGGGAACCGGACGTTCGGGATCATGGGCAACGACGACTCCTTCCGTACGGCGCTGTACGAGGCGGCGGAGGAGGTCGGGGAGCCGGCGTGGCCGATGCCGATGCCGGAGCACCTGCGCAAGGGGATGGACTCGCCCACGGCCGACATCGCGAACATGGGCGAGCGGATGGGCGGCGGGCTGGTCGCCGGGCTGTTCCTGCGCGAGTTCGTGGGCGAGGGGATCACCTGGGCGCACCTCGACATCGCCGGGCCGGCCTTCAACGAGGGCGGGCCGTTCGGTTACACGCCGAAGGGCGGGACGGGGTCGGCTGTGCGGACGCTCGTGCGGCTGGCCGAGTTGACCGCTGCGGGTGATCTGGGCTGATCGTCGCCCAGTAGCTCGGTCTCGCCGGTTGTGTGGCGAGTGCGGGGGCGTGGGGGCTGTTCGCGCAGTTCCCCGCGCCCCTCAACGGGGCACTGCCCTTCAGGGGCGTCTCTCATCTGAACGTGGGCCGTCTCACACAGCAGCCCGGCGTCTCCTTCTGTGCTGACAAGTGCGAAGATGGGGCTCGGCAGGACAGGGCCCCACCGAAGGGCCGAAGAACGAGCGGCCGGACACCAGCCGCCTGCCGGTCAGTGAAGACCGGCGTACGGCGCACATGCATGGAGGACGTGACGTGGCGAACGACGCCAGCACCGTTTTCGACCTAGTGATCCTCGGCGGTGGCAGCGGTGGTTACGCCGCGGCCCTGCGCGGGGCGCAGCTGGGCCTGGACGTCGCCCTGATCGAGAAGGACAAGGTCGGCGGCACCTGCCTGCACCGAGGATGCATCCCCACCAAGGCCCTGCTGCACGCGGGTGAGATCGCCGACCAGGCCCGCGAGAGCGAGCAGTTCGGTGTGAAGGCGACCCTCGAGGGCATCGACATCGCCGGCGTCCACAAGTACAAGGACGGCGTGGTCGCCGGCCTGTACAAGGGGCTCCAGGGGCTCGTCGCCTCCCGCAAGGTGACCTACATCGAGGGTGAGGGGCGGCTGTCCTCCCCGACCTCCGTCGACGTGAACGGCCGGCGCGTCGAGGGCCGCCACGTGCTCCTCGCGACCGGTTCCGTGCCGAAGTCGCTGCCCGGCCTGGAGATCGACGGCGACCGGATCATCTCCTCGGACCACGCCCTCGTCCTGGACCGTGTGCCCAAGTCCGCGATCATCCTGGGCGGCGGTGTCATCGGCGTCGAGTTCGCCTCCGCGTGGAAGTCCTTCGGCACCGACGTCACCATCGTCGAGGGCCTGAAGCACCTCGTCCCGGTCGAGGACGAGAACTCCTCCAAGCTGCTGGAGCGCGCCTTCCGCAAGCGCGGCATCAAGTTCAACCTGGGCACCTTCTTCGAGAAGGCCGAGTACACCCAGGACGGCGTCAAGGTCACCCTCGCCGACGGCAAGCAGTTCGAGGCCGAGGTCCTGCTCGTCGCCATCGGCCGCGGCCCGGTCTCCCAGGGCCTGGGCTACGAGGAGCAGGGCGTCGCCATGGACCGCGGCTACGTCCTGGTCGACGAGTACATGCGCACCAACGTCCCGACCATCTCCGCCGTCGGTGACCTCGTCCCGACCCTCCAGCTCGCCCACGTCGGCTTCGCCGAGGGCATCCTGGTGGCGGAGCGTCTGGCCGGTCTCAAGACCGTTCCGATCGACTACGACGGCGTCCCGCGGGTGACGTACTGCCACCCGGAGGTCGCCTCCGTCGGTATCACCGAGGCCAAGGCCAAGGAGATCTACGGCGCGGACAAGGTCGTCGCTCTGAAGTACAACCTCGCGGGCAACGGCAGGAGCAAGATCCTGAACACCACGGGCGAGATCAAGCTCGTCCAGGTCAAGGACGGTGCCGTCGTCGGCGTCCACATGGTCGGCGACCGCATGGGCGAGCAGGTCGGCGAAGCCCAGCTGATCTACAACTGGGAGGCGCTGCCCGCCGAGGTCGCGCAGCTCATCCACGCCCACCCGACGCAGAACGAGGCGCTCGGCGAGGCCCACCTGGCCCTGGCCGGCAAGCCCCTCCACGCGCACGACTGACCCCTCGGTCGACGAACGCGACGACACAGACTTCCGCACTTTCCGTAAGGAGCAACCGAAACCATGGCGGTTTCCGTAACCCTTCCGGCGCTCGGCGAGAGCGTCACCGAGGGCACTGTCACCCGCTGGCTGAAGGCCGAGGGTGAGCGCGTCGAGGCCGACGAGCCGCTGCTCGAGGTCTCCACCGACAAGGTCGACACCGAGATCCCCTCTCCCGCCGCCGGTGTCCTGGCGTCCATCAAGGTCGCCGAGGACGAGACGGTCGAGGTCGGCGCCGAGCTGGCCGTGATCGACGACGGCACGGGCGCGCCCGCTGCAGCGCCGGCCCCGGCCGCCGAGCAGGTCGCCGAGCCCGCCCCCGAGCCGGCCCCGGCCGCCCCGTCCACCGAGCAGGCCGCCCCGGCGCCCGCTCCCACCGCCGACGCCGCTGCCGGCGGCGGCTCCGCCGAGGGCACGGACGTGGTCCTGCCCGCGCTCGGCGAGTCCGTCACCGAGGGCACCGTCACCCGCTGGCTGAAGTCGGTCGGTGACAGCGTCGAGGCCGACGAGCCGCTGCTGGAGGTCTCCACCGACAAGGTCGACACCGAGATCCCGGCGCCCACCTCGGGCACGCTGCTGGAGATCGTGGTCGGCGAGGACGAGACGGCCGAGGTCGGCGCCAAGCTCGCCGTCATCGGCGTGGCGGGTGCCGCTCCGGCCGCCGCCCCGGCGCAGGAGGCCCCGGCCGCCCCGGCCCAGCCCGAGCCCACCCCGGCTCCCGAGCCGGCCCCGGCGCAGCCCGCCCCGGCCCCGCAGGCTCCGTCGGCCCCGGCCCCGCAGCAGCAGGTCACTCCGGCTCCCGAGCCGGCCCCGGCCGCTCCTGCTCCCGCCCCGGCTCCGGCGCAGGCCCCGGCCGCTCCGGCCGCCGCCAAGCCGGCCGACGACGGTGCCTACGTCACCCCGCTGGTGCGCAAGCTCGCCGCCGAGCACGGCGTCGACCTGTCCGCCGTCAAGGGCACCGGCGTCGGCGGCCGTATCCGCAAGCAGGACGTCATGGCCGCCGCCGAGGCCGCCAAGGCCGCCGCCGCTGCCCCGGCTCCGGCCGCGGCCGCTCCGGCCGCCGCCAAGAAGGCCCCGGTGCTGGAAGCGTCCCCGCTGCGCGGCCAGACCATCAAGATGCCGCGGATCCGCAAGGTCATCGGCGACAACATGGTCAAGGCCCTGCACGAGCAGGCCCAGCTGTCCTCGGTCGTCGAGGTCGACGTCACCCGCCTGATGAAGCTGCGCGCCCGTGCCAAGGACGCGTTCGCGGCGCGTGAGGGCGTCAAGCTCTCCCCGATGCCGTTCTTCGTCAAGGCCGCGGCCCAGGCGCTGAAGGCGCACGCGCCCATCAACGCCAAGATCAACGAGGCCGAGGGGACCATCACCTACTTCGACACCGAGAACATCGGTATCGCGGTGGACTCCGAGAAGGGCCTGATGACCCCGGTCATCAAGAACGCCGGTGACCTCAACCTCGCCGGTATCGCCAAGGCCACGGCCGAGCTGGCGGGCAAGGTCCGCGCCAACAAGATCACCCCGGACGAGCTGTCCGGCGCGACCTTCACCATCTCCAACACCGGGTCGCGCGGCGCGCTCTTCGACACGATCATCGTGCCGCCGGGCCAGGTCGCCATCCTCGGCATCGGCGCCACGGTCAAGCGCCCCGCCGTCATCGAGACGGAGGAGGGCACGGTCATCGGCGTCCGCGACATGACGTACCTGACCCTGTCCTACGACCACCGCCTGGTGGACGGCGCCGACGCGGCCCGCTACCTGACGGCGGTCAAGGCCATCCTTGAGGCGGGCGAGTTCGAGGTCGAGCTCGGCCTCTGACCTTCCTCACGGCTGTACGGTGCCCCGTCCGGATTTCCCGGGCGGGGCATCGTCGTACCTGAGGGGCGCGGGGAACTGCGCGATCAAGCACAAACAAGCCGCAGCCGCCCGAAGACCGGCCAGCCCGAGCTCACATGCGTCACAGACACCATGTGCGCCTCATCTCACCTGCACGACAGCGCCCTCATCGGTCCCACCCCCGGAGCGAACCGGCCGTATTGTCTAAACGTCAATCCCGCCTAAGGAGCCCACATGACCGCGCCCGTCATCCACTCGCTGCGCGAGCAGATCCGCGAGCACATCCTGGAGGGGATCATCAGCGGACGCTGGCAGCCGGGCGAGCGGATCGTGGAGCGCCGGATCGCCACCGAGCTGGAGGTCAGCCAGACCCCGGTCCGCGAGGCCCTGCGCGAACTGGAGTCCCTGCGCCTGATCGAGTCCGCTCCGAACAAGGGCGTCCGCGTCAGGAACCTGACGGCCGCCGACCTGGAGGAGAGCTACCCGGTCCGGGCCGGCCTGGAGGCCATCGCCGCGGAACTGGCGGCCCAGAGCCTGTCGGAGGACTGCTCGGCCCTGGAACCCCACGTCAACGCCCTCTACGAGGCCGACCGCATGTCCGACGGCACGGCCCAGGTCCGCCACACCGTCGCCTTCCACCGCGAACTGGTCCGCGCGGCGGGCAACTCCGTCCTGTTGCACACCTGGGAAGGCCTCGGCATCGAGGTGTTCACGGCCCTGTCGATCCGCTGGCTGGGCACCCGGCAGCAGTCGTACGCCGAGGAGCACGAGGAGCTGGTCGCCGCCTTCAAGCGCCGTGACCCCCGGATCGCGGAACTCGTGAAGGCGCACGTACTGGGCTGCGCGCCCCGGGCGTGACACCCGAGCGCACTCCCGCTCAAACGCCTCCCACCTGCGAAAACCCAGAGAAGGGCCGTCACCGCGTGCCACCGCCGGAGGCACCCCGTGCCTACTTTCTCGTGATCAAGAGGTTTTGCCTCTCAACCCTTTGATCGATCATCGATCAGCGAGTTACAGTCGCCGACGGGCTTGCCACCCAAGCTCCAGCCCTGTCCTGCCAAAGACAAAGGGCACCCCCGATCCCCTTACGTGAGGGAACCCCCTTCGACTGAGGAAGGCGGCGACATGACCGACCCCAACGCCATCCAGCCGAGCGAGCTCGACCAGCTCCCGGACCGGGACCCGGAGGAGACCGCCGAATGGCAGGCCTCCCTGGACGCGGTGACCGAGGCGGCCGGGCCGCACCGTGCCGCATATCTGATGCGTCGCACGCTGGAGCGCGCCGAGGGCGCCGGCATCGCGCTGCCGAAGCTCCTGGAGACCGACTACGTCAACTCCATCCCCACCGCCGCCGAGCCGGCCGTGCCCGGTGACGAGGCGATGGAGCAGCGGATCACCGCGTGGAACCGCTGGAACGCGGCCGCGATGGTCACCCGTGGCAGCAAGTACGGCGTCGGCGGCCACATCGCCACCTTCGCCTCCGCGGCCTGGCTCTACGAGACCGGCTTCAACCACTTCTTCAAGGGCAAAGAGGCCGACGGCTCCGGCGACCAGCTCTACATCCAGGGCCACGCCTCCCCCGGCATCTACGCCCGCGCGTTCCTCGACGGCCGTCTGACCGAGGAGCAGCTCGACAACTTCCGCCGCGAGGCGGGCGGCAACGGCCTGCCCTCCTACCCGCACCCGCGCCGCCTGCCCTGGCTGTGGGAGTTCCCGACGGTGTCGATGGGCCTCGGCCCGCTCTCCGCCATCTACCAGGCGCGCTTCAACCGCTACCTGACCAACCGCGGCATCAAGGACACCTCCGCCTCGCACGTGTGGGCGTTCCTCGGTGACGGCGAGATGGACGAGCCCGAGTCGACGGCGGCCCTCGCGCTGGCGGCCCGTGAGGAGCTGGACAACCTCACGTTCGTCATCAACTGCAACCTGCAGCGCCTCGACGGCCCGGTCCGCGCCAACTTCAAGATCGTGCAGGAGCTGGAGGCCCAGTTCCGCGGCGCCGGCTGGAACGTCATCAAGACGCTGTGGGGCACGGCCTGGGACGAGCTGTTCCAGCTCGACACCACGGGCGCGCTCGTACGCCGTCTGCGCCAGGTACCGGACGCGCAGATCCAGACGTACCAGACCCGCGACGCGGCCTACATCCGCCAGGACTTCTTCGGCGGCGACCCGGCGCTGGCGGAGCTGGCGAAGCTGCTGAGCGACGACAAGATCCTGGAGTGTTTCCACTTCTCGCGCGGTGGTCACGAGGCGCGCAAGGTGTACGCCGCGTACAAGGCCGCCGTCGAGCACAAGGGCGCGCCGACCGTGATCCTGGCCCAGACGGTCAAGGGCCACACCCTCGGCGAGGGCTTCGCGTCGAAGAACGCCAACCACCAGATGAAGAAGCTGACGGTGGACGAGTTCAAGAACATGCGCGACCTGCTCGGCCTGCCGATCAAGGACAGCGACTTCGTCGACGGCGTGGTCCCCTACGGCCACCCGGGCGCCGACTCCCCCGAGGTCCGCTACCTCCAGGAGCGGCGTGCCGCCCTCGGCGGTCCGGCCCCGGCCCGCCGCGTCCACCCGGTGGCGCCGCTGCCCGCCCCGGCGGAGAAGGCGTTCGCCTCCTTCGACAAGGGCTCCGGCTCGCAGAACGTGGCCACCACCATGGCGTTCGTCCGCCTGGTGAAGGACCTGGTCCGCGACAAGGAGACCGGCAAGCGCTGGGTGCCGATCGTCCCGGACGAGGCGCGCACCTTCGGTATGGAGTCGCTCTTCCCGTCGCTCGGCATCTACTCGCCGAAGGGCCAGACGTACGAGCCGGTCGACCGCGACCAGCTGATGTACTACAAGGAGGCCCAGAACGGCCAGATCCTCAACGAGGGGATCACCGAGGCCGGTTCGATGGCCGACTTCATCGCCGCTTCGACGTCGTACGCGACGCACGGCGAGACGATGATCCCGTTCTACATCTTCTACTCGATGTTCGGCTGGCAGCGCACGGCCGACCAGATGTGGCAGCTCGGCGACCAGCTCGGCCGCGGCTTCCTCGTCGGCGCCACGGCGGGCCGTACGACGCTGACCGGCGAGGGCCTCCAGCACGCCGACGGCCACTCCCCCGTCATCGCCGCGACGAACCCGGCGGCGCTGACGTACGACCCGGCGTTCGCGTACGAGGTCGCGGCCATCGTCAAGGACGGTCTGCGCCGGATGTACGGCGAGGCGGCCCCGGGTGAGGACCAGAACGTCTTCTACTACCTGACCGTCTACAACGAGCCGCTGCCGCAGCCCGCGAAGCCGTCCGTGGACGGCATCGACGAGGGCATCGTCAAGGGCCTGTACCGCTTCAACACGGCGGAGTCGGCGGGCATCACGCCCCCGGCCAACGCCCCGCGGATCCAGCTGCTCGGCTCCGGTACGGCGATCCACTGGGCGCTGAAGGCGCAAGCGCTGCTCGCCGAGGAGTGGGGCGTGGCGGCCGACGTGTGGTCGGCGACCTCGTGGAGCGAGCTGCGCCGGGACGCCCTGGAGGCAGACGAGGCGCTGCTGCGCGGCGAGGAGCGGATGCCGTTCGTCCGGCAGGCGCTCCAGGGCGTCGAGGGCCCGGTGCTGGCGGTCTCCGACTACATGCGCCAGGTCCCGGACCAGATCGCGCAGTGGGTCGAGCAGGACTGGTCCTCGCTGGGCGCCGACGGCTTCGGCCTCTCGGACACCCGTGAGGCGGCCCGCCGCCACTTCGGTGTCGACGCCGAGTCGATCGTCGTCGCGGCCCTGGCCCAGCTCGCCAAGCGCGGCGAGGTCAAGGCGACGGCCGTGAAGGAAGCGCGCGCGAAGTACGGCCTGTAAGGGTTGTCAGGCAGGAGGCCCCCGCTGCGGCGGGGGCCTCCTGCTGCATCATGTGCTGCATGCGCGCTGCCCGGCTCATCAAGATGGTGCTGCTGCTCCAGTCCCGGCCCTCCATGACGGCCGCCGAGCTCGCCCGCGAGCTGGAGGTGTCCGAGCGGACGGTCACCCGGGACGCCCAGGCGCTGTCGGAGGCGGGTGTGCCGGTGTACGCGGACCGGGGCCGGGTCGGCGGGTACCGGCTGGTCGGCGGGTACCGTACGCGGCTGACCGGGCTGCACCGCAGCGAGGCCGAGGCGCTGTTCCTGTCCGGGGTGCCGGGGGCGCTGCGCGAGATGGGCTTGGAGGACGCCGCCTCGGCGGCCCGGCTGAAGGTGTCGGCCGCCCTGCTGCCCTCGCTGCGGGACGCGTCGAGGACGGCGGCGCAGCGGTTCCATCTGGACGCGCCGAACTGGTTCAGGGAGCCGAAGACGCCCGTGCTGCTGCCGGCGGTCGCCGACGCGGTGTGGGACGACCGGCGGATCACCGCGCGCTACCGGCGCGGGGAGGACGAGGTCGTCCGCGAGCTGGAGCCGTACGGGCTCGTGCTGAAGGCGGGCGTCTGGTACCTGTGCGCCCGGGTGGCCGGGGGCGGGTCCTTCCGGGTGTACCGGATCGACCGGTTCACGGCGGTGGAGACGGGCGAGGAGCGCTTCGAGCGGGAGCCGGAGTTCGATCTGCCGGCCTTCTGGGAGGAGCGGGCGGAGCAGTTCGCGCGGTCGATCCTGCGGGCGCGGGTCGTGGTGCGGCTGTCCCCGGACGGTGTGCGCAGACTGCCGCACGCCCTCGACTCGCTGTCCGCCCGTGAGGCCCTGGCGGACGCGGACGCTCCGGACGGCGACGGCTGGGTGACGGTGGCACTGCCGGTGGAGTCCGAGGAGGTCGCCCACACCCAGTTGACGGCGCTGGGCCCGGAGGTGGAGGTGCTGGCGCCGGAGAGCCTGCGCGAGCGGTTCGCCGGGGACGCGCTGCGGCTGGCCGGGCTGTACCACCCCCGGGACGGCGTATAACGATCCCGCGCACTCCGGGTGCGCCCCTGTGCCCCAGGGCCGATGCTGGACCCGTGATGGACGAGACGGAGTTCTGGGAGCTGGTGGACGACACCCGGGAGGCCGCCGAGGGCGACCCGGAAGAGCAGGCCGACCTGCTCGTGGAGCGGCTCACGCAGAAGGACCCGGACTCGGTCCTGGACTTCGCCCGGCACTTCGAGTCCCGCTACAACCGGGCCTACCGCTGGGACCTGTGGGGCGCCGCCTGGGTGCTGCTCGACGGGGCGAGCGACGACGCCTTCGACTTCTTCCGCTGCTGGCTGATCGGCCAGGGCCGCCATGTCTTCGAGGGCGCCGTGCACGACCCGGACTCGCTCGCCGATCTGCTGGACGACTTCGACGAGGAGATCGACGGCGACGGCGAGGAGCTCGGCTACGCGGCGGACGAGGCCTACGAGCAGCTCACCGGCACGGTCGCCCCCGACCTGGAGATCTCGCCCCCGCCCCCGGAACCGGAGGGCACCCCGCTCGACTTCGAGAACGAGGACCTGCTCGCCGAGCGCTATCCCCGGCTGTGGGAGCGCTTCAGGGGCTGATCAGCGAGGTGGGCGTGGGGCTGATCCGCCGTGACCGCCTCGTGCAGCGGGGCGGCGTTGGCCTGGTCGAGGGCGGACGCGGTGGCCGCGGCCGGGCCCAGGACGACGGTCGTGACCGCGCGGAGCACCGCCCACGGGCCGCGTCCGGCCCCGGCCCGGATCCCCCGGTTCCTCGTACGACCGTTGTTCATGGTCCCCACCTCCGGTCGGCTGCCTGTGGTGGTGACCGTAGGGCGCCGGGATCTGAGGACGCTGCGTGTCGGCTGTGGCCTTCCTGTGGGCCCGCCGGCCGGCCCTGCAACCGGGCGGCCAGCTGCCTGATCTCGGGCAGCCTGGCGTGCAGGGCGGCGCCCGGGCAGCTGGTCATGTAGCCGTCGTTGTGACCGGCGAGGGCGGGCAGCTCGGCGGCGGTGCCGGCCGCGTACCGGCTCAGGCCGTTGCTGGAGACCAGGCGGACGCGCGCCCGGGGGTCGATGCCGGTCAGGCCCAGCTTCCAGGCGGACAGCGCGGCGATGGCGTGGATCATCGCCCGGGGTACGGGCATGCCCGCGGTGAAGGTGCCGAGGGCGGCGATGCCGGTGGTGCGGTGGTTGAAGCCCTGGGTGTGGGCACCGGTGACGGCCCGCTCGACGCCGCCGGCCCGGCCCTCGTAGACGGTGCCGCAGCGGTCGACGACGAAGTTGTAGCCGATGTCGTCCCAGTCGCGGGTGCCGGTCTGGCCGGTGTACAGGTCCCGGAGGATACGGGGCGCGTCAGCGCAGTCGTAGCCGTTGGGCGAGTCGGTGTGGTGCACGAAGACGGCGGCGACCCGGTCGCCGTAGCGCGGGCGGGGCTGCTTGCGGGCGGCGTCGCCCAGCCACCGCGATCTCGGCACGATGGGGGGCCGCGGGGCGGCGTAGGACGGCGTGGCGGCGGGGCGGTGCCCGGCCGGGCGGGGGCCGGTCTCGGCGGCGTTCTCGACGCCGTAGGAGCACAGCACCAGCGCCACGACGGCGGCGAGTCCCGGCAGGCAGCCGAGCAGCACCCGGGCCGCGCGCGGCATACCGGCTATGCCGGGTGTCCCGGCGACGCGGCGCCTGCGCGTACCCCGCCGTCTTCGCAAGACACGCATGGACCCACTGTCGGCCTGATCCGGTCCGTCCGCGATGTGTGATGTGCCACCTGGTGGAACCATCGTCACGGTCCGCGACGTTTTTCCTCCGAGTGCACGCGCACGTGGCCGGTTCTGATCATCCACGCGCGTGTGACTGATCAAACGGGCCCTCCCCCCACGTACTAAGGGGTTCCGAGAGAAAGAAGGCGTGCGTGGACCTGCTCGACATCCTGCTGTTGCTGGTCGTCCTGGCCTATGCGGCGTCCGGCTACCGGCGCGGGCTGGTGGCCGGTTGTGTGTCGCTGGCGGGCTTCGTGGGCGGTGCGGTCGTCGGCGTCTGGATCCTGCCGTGGGTGATGGACCTGGTGCCGCCGGGTACGACGCGCGCGACGGTGACGGCGGTGTTCACGGTGCTGCTCCCGGCGGTGGTGGGCCACGAGCTGGCGGGGCGCCTCGCGCTCAGGCTGCGGCGGGAGCTGGACCGGGGGCCGCTGCGAGTGGCGGACGGGATCGGCGGGGCCGTGGCCAACTCGGTCGCGGTCCTGATCGTGGCGTGGGTGGCCGCGAGCGTTCTGGGCGCGTCCTCGTCGCCGCTGGTCACCTCGGCGATCCGGGACTCGCGGCTGCTCGGCGCGGTGCAGGAGACGATGCCGGACACCACCCCGGCCTGGTTCTCGCGGGCCACGTCGGCGCTGACCGAGGCGGGCTTCCCGCAGGTCTTCAACCCGTTCGAGAACGAGTCGACGGCCGAGGTGGCCGCGCCCTCCGGCGACAGTGTCACGGCGGCCGCCACGAACGCGGCGAAGCTGAGCACGGTCAAGGTCGAGGGCGTCGCGGGCACCCAGGGCCGCGAGGGCAGCGGGTTCGTGTACGCGCGGGAGCACGTGATGACCAACGCCCATGTGGTGGCGGGCATCGACGAGCCGACCGTGCAGATCGGCGGGGTCGGGCGGACGTACGAGGCGCGGGTGGTGCTCTTCGACCCGCAGAAGGACGTGGCCGTGCTGTACGTGCCGGGCCTGAAGGCGCCCGTGCTGCGGTTCGACGACAACGCCGAGCGCGGTGACTCGGCGGTGGTCGCGGGCTACCCGCAGGACGGCGACCTGAACCTCCAGGCGGCGACGGTCGCGAACCGGGTCCGGGCGACGGGCCAGAACATCTACAACGACGACACGGTCACCCGCGAGATCTACTCGATCCGCTCCACGGTCCGCCCCGGCAACTCCGGCGGCCCCCTGCTGACCACGGACGGCCGGGTCTTCGGCGTGGTCTTCGCCCGCTCCACCTCCGACGCCGAGACGGGCTACGTCCTGACGGCGGCCGAGGTCTCCTCCGACGCCGAGCGCGCGGCGGACGCGACGGCACCGGTGGACACGGGCGAGCTGGCCGCGTCGTAGGCGTCCTGGTACCGGCTCAGAGGAAACGTCCCATCAGTACGTCGTCCACGTACTGCCCGTCGAGCCGGAACTCCTCGGGCAGAACCCCCTCCACCACGAATCCCTCGGCCTCGTAGAGCCTCCGGGCCGGGGCGTTGTGGCCGAGGACGCGCAGGGTGAGGCGGCGGGCACCGCGCCGGCGGCCCTCGTCGACGGCGGCGCGGACCAGCGCCCGCCCGACACCCCGGCCGCGTGCCTCCTCCGCGACGGCGAGGCCCTGGATCTGCAGGACGTGCCGGTTCGCTGCGACCGGCGTCGGGAAGCCGAGATGGAGGTATCCCGCCAAGCGGTCACCGAGTTCGGCGACCAGGCAGTCCTCGGGGGCGTGCCGGTCGCTGAAGAACGGCGGGTACGGCGGCTGCGGCCGGGGCACCACCGCGTGCAGATGCGACCAGGCGAGCCGGTCCAGCAGGGCCAGCCCCTCGTCGTCATCGGGCGCGGCCACGCGGATGCGGGGTTCGCGGGACTCGGGCATGGCGTCACCCTACGGCGATGGCTTGTGGCCGTACGCCGGATTTATGGAGCCGGCAGGCAGGATGGGGGCCATGGAACGCTCACGAATCGCAGTGGCCGGTGCGTCCGGTCTCATCGGCGGCGCCCTGGTGCGGTCCCTGACCGCGGACGGGCACGACGTGGTGCGCCTCGTGCGCCATGCCCCCAGGGTCGCGGACGAGGTCCGCTGGGACCCCGAGGGCGGGCGCGTGGACGCGGCCGGGCTCGCCGGGTGCGACGCGGTGGTGAACCTGGCCGGTGCGGGGGTCGGCAACCGCCGCTGGACGGACGCCTACAAGCAGCGGATCCGCGACAGCAGGGTGAACGGCACGGCGGCCCTCGCCCGGGCCGTCGCCTCGCTGGACGACAAGGACCGGCCGCGGGTCTTCGTGAACGGCAGCGCCATGGGGTACTACGGCGAGACCGGGGACCGGTCCGTCGACGAGAGCGCGCCGGCGGGCGAGGGCTTCCTGCCCGGGCTGTGCGTGGAGTGGGAGGCCGCGACAGCCCCCGCCCAGGAGGCCGGTGTCCGCACGGTGTTCACCCGGACCGGGCTGGTCGTGTCCCGCGAGGGCGGTGCGTGGGGGCGGCTCTTCCCGCTGTTCCAGGCCGGTCTCGGCGGGCGGATGGGCGACGGGCGGCAGTACTGGTCGTTCATCGCGCTGCACGACGAGGTC
This sequence comes from Streptomyces africanus, assembly GCF_030816955.1. NCBI lineage: Bacteria > Bacillati > Actinomycetota > Actinomycetes > Kitasatosporales > Streptomycetaceae > Streptomyces > Streptomyces africanus. Next base: position 2,348,483 of record NZ_JAUSYP010000001.1, read on the forward strand.
GCCGCGATCCGGCATCTGATCGACACCGACGGCCTGTCCGGACCGTTCAACCTCACCGCCCCGAACCCGCTGACGAACCGTGAGATCACGGCGGCGATGGGGCGCGTGCTGCACCGCCCGACGCTGTTCGCGGTGCCCGCGCCCGTCCTGCGGACCGTGCTGGGCGAGATGGCCGGGGATGTGCTCGGCAGCGCCCGGGTCCTGCCGACGCGCCTGCTGGAGTCGGGGTTCCGGTTCGCCTTCCCGGAGATCGAGGGGGCGATCCGGGCGGCGTTGTGACGTACCCCGAGAGCGCCGACCGACCGCCGACCGACCATTCCGAGACAGCCCCTCGCGCCGCACACCAGCCCCCTGTGACCACTTCATGCCCACAAGGAGTCCGTATGCGACCGCTGTGCGACCGTGCCCTGTCGATGCGCGACTCCCCCTGACCGATCACGGCCCTACCCTCGACCAGAACTCGCGTATCCCTGGGGCCTGTTGAGGGCATGACGTCTCCAGCGCCCGCGCAACCTCGAGGAGGGGCACGTGCTTGAGCCCGCTTACCAGGCGGACGTGGTCGTCGTGGGGGCCGGGGTCGCCGGACTCTCGGCCGCGCACCGGCTGACCAGCGCAGGAGTGACGACCATGGTCCTGGAGGCCGCCCTCGGGGTCGGCGGCCGCATGGCGACGGAGAAGGTCGACGGCTTCCGGCTCGACAGAATCGGCCAGTTGCTGTCCACGGCATACCCGGAACTACGGCTGACACCCGGCCTCGGCGCCCTCGCGCTGCGTCCCTTCGCGCCCGGGGTCCTGTTGCACGGCGACGGACGCCACCACCGCGCGGGCGTCCAGGCGGGCACAGGGGGCGCACGGGGCGCACTGCACGCGGTGCGCGCCCTGGCGAGCGCTCCCCGGTCGCCGTCCGCGCCCAGGCCGCCCAGGAGGCCGGTGGCGGTGCCCGGCCGGCAGGTCTCGGTGCCCCGGAGCCGGTCCGGTGCGCCGCTGGGCACGGCAGTCGACCAGGCACGTCTGGGGGCCGCCCTGACCCGGCTGGCGGGCACACCGGCCGAACGGCTGCTGACCCGCCCGGAGCTGCCCGCCGGTGAGGCCCTGGCGGCTCGCGGGCTGCCGGCCCGGACGATCGACGGCTTCCTGCGTCCGCTGCTCGCCGCCCTGCTGTGCGACCCGGACCTGACGACGTCCAGCCGGTGCGCGGACCTCGCGCTGCGGGCCTTCGCACGCGGCCGGCTGTGTCTGCCGGAGGGCGGCGCCGAGGCCCTGCCGGAGCTGCTCGCGAGCACGCTGCCGCCGGGCACCGTGCACACCGGCGTGCGCGTCACCTCCGTGTCCACGACCTCGGTGACCACCGCCGAGCACGGCGAGATCCGCTGCCGGGCGGTACTGGTGGCGACGGGCGCCAGGGCCGCGGCCGAGCTGCTGCCCGGGTTGCGGGTGCCGGAGTTCCATCCGGTGACGGTGGTGCATCACACGACGGACGAGCCGCCGGCGACGGGGGCGTCGCTGTTGCTCGACGCGGACCTCGGTGGGCCGGTCGCGCACACGGCGGTGGTCAGCCACGTCGATCCGTCCCGGGCGCCGGCGGGGCGGGCGTTGGTGTCCTCGACGGTGCTGGGACGGCCGCCGGGGGATGTCGACACGGCTGTGCGGATGCATGTGGCGCGGCTGTACGGGGTGTCGACGGCGCGGTGGGAGACGTTGGCCGTGCACCACACGGCGGAGGCCGTGCCCGCGATGCGGCCGCCGCATGATCTGCGGCGGCCGGTGCGGTTGCTTGCGGGGCTGTATGTGTGCGGGGATCACCGCGATACCAGTACGGTCCAGGGCGCTTTGCATTCTGGGCACCGGGCGTCGGCGGCGATCTTGGCGGATCTCGGGGCGGGGCGGTCTCTGCACATGGCCGACCCGTTGCCGACGCGGCGGGATACGCAGCCGGAAGCGGCCTGAGCGCTTCGTCGGCGAGTGCGGGCGCGTTGTGGCTTGTCGCGCCCACGCGGCGGAGCCGCAAATCGACACAGCCCCGCGCCCCCAAGACCTCACCCCAAGGCCGCCACCTTGTCGCGGTAGCTGCGCACCGGGGCCGCGTCCTTGTACGGCTCCAGCCTTCGCTCGAAGTCCCGCACGTACTCCACCGCCCTTACCGAACGCATCTCAGCGGCCTGGCCGGCGGCCTCCGCCGCGAGCTGGCAGGCCTGGTCGAGTTCGCCCAGGCCCAGGCGGGCCGTGGCGAGGACGACGCGGCAGAACAGGCGGCTGCGGGCGTAGGACGGGGCGCGGAGCTGGAGTGAGCGTTCCGCGTGCTGGGCGGCGGCGCGGAACTGCTGGAGATCCCGGTGGCAGTGCCCGAACTCGTCGGCGAGCTGTGCCTCGTCGAAGAACTTGGCCCAGTACGGGACGTCGTCCCCGGACCGGGCCGTCTCCAGGGCGCGCTCGGCGCGGACCAGTGCGGCCGTGCAGGCCCGCACCTCGCCGAGCACCCCGTGCCCGCGTGCCTCGGAGGCGTGCAGCAGCGCCTGGACGACCGGCGGGGCCGAGGTGCCGACGCCCTGCTGGGCGACGCGCGCGAGCTGCACCGCCTCGCGCCCGTGCCCGAGGTAGACGGCCTGGCGGCTCATGGTGACCAGCACGTACGCCCCGTACGTCCGGTCCCCGGCCGCCTGGGCGAGCCGGAGCGCCTGCACGAAGTAGCGCTGGGCGAGTCCGTGTGCGGCGATGTCGTACGACGTCCAGCCCGCGAGCCGGGTCAGGTCGGCGGCGGCGGCGAACAGCCGGCGGCCGGTCTGCTCGCCGTAGGTGCCGCGCAGCATGGGCTCGCACTCGTGCTCCAGGTAGCGCACGAGGGCCTGGCGGGCGTGACCGCCGCCGTAGGCGTCGTCGAGGGTGCGGAACAGCTCGCCGACGGAGCGCAGGGCGGCGATGTCGCCGGCGGTCACCTTCTGGCCGGGTCCGCGTTCGGCCTGCCCTCGCTGGCGGGGCAGGGACGGCACGCCCTGCTCGGCCGGGGGACGCAGGGCGGGGCGGCCCTGCGCCGGGATCCGGGCGGCGGCCGGCTCGCCCCGGGCCACCTTCTCGTCGGCGCGGCCGATCAGCCAGTCCCGGCTGGGCACGACGAGCCCGGCCGGAGTGAAGGCGATCTTGCGCAGCTCGGCGTGGCTGCCGGAGTCCTTGCGCCACAGCCCGCTGACGATGTCGACGGCCTCCTCGGGGGTGGCGGCGAACTCCAGCCCCGCGTAGACGGGCGCGCAGGCGTCCAGGCCGAGGTCCTGGGCGGTGAGACGGCGGCCCAGGCGCCGGGTGAAGACCTCGGCGATCAGGGCGGGCGTGGTGCCCCTGGGCTGCTGGCCGCGCAGCCACCGGGTGACGGATGTCTTGTCGTATCTCAGATCGAGCCCGTGTTCGAGACCGAGCTGGTCCACGCGACGGGCGAGACCCGCGTTGGAGAACCCCGCTTCTGCGATGAGCGCGGCGAGCTGTCGGTTGGGGGTGCGCTGCGCGGGTCGTTCCGTCATGGTGCGGTGCGGTCTCCTGCCTTCCGGTGCTGGTGATCTGCCGGATTGCCTGTGAGCAGGCCTTTTGGCTTGCTGGACGGCGCGAATGTAGCGGAGAGTAAACACCCCATCACACATTTTCGGGGACATTCATCCGATCGTGTGAGGATTGACCCCAGGACTGACGTGTCCGGGCCGGACGTACAGTGGCTGGGGCGCGATACGTGCCCGACACACCCGTCCTAGGGAGGCGCTTGCCGTGAGTGAGTTGCGGTTCGTCCGCATGGGGTTCGGTGACGAGGCCGTCGAGTACCAGGAGGCGTGGGACGAACAGCGCCGGGTGCACGCGGCGCGCTTCGCCGACGAGGTCCCCGACACCGTGCTGCTCCTGGAGCATCCGCCGGTCTACACGGCCGGACGGCGCACGGCGGACAACGAGCGGCCCCTCGACGGCACGCCGGTCATCGACGTGGACCGCGGCGGCAAGATCACCTGGCACGGCCCCGGCCAGCTGGTCGGCTACCCGATCCAGAAGCTGCCGCGCCCGGTGGACGTCGTGGCGCACGTGCGCCGCCTCGAAGAGGCCCTGATCCGCACCTGCGCGGAGTTCGGCCTGGGGACCACCCGGGTCGAGGGCCGCAGCGGGGTGTGGGTGCTGGGCGACCCGGTCGAACAGCGCCCCGCGCTCGGCGGCCTGGCCCTGGACTTCGACCCGCGGCTGCACGACGAGGAGTTCGACCCGCGCCTGAACGGCCCGGAGTACGCGCCCTCCAACGCGGGCCAGCGCCGCGAGGACCGCAAGATCGCCGCGATCGGCATCCGCGTGGCCAAGGGCGTCACCATGCACGGCTTCTCGCTCAACGTGAACCCGGACAACAAGTGGTTCGACCGGATCATCCCGTGCGGCATCCGTGACGCGGGGGTCGCCTCCCTGGCGAGCGAACTGGGCCGCGACGTGACGATCGAGGAGGTCCTGCCGGTCGTCGAGCGGCATCTGCGGGACGTCCTGGAGAACGCCGAGCTGAAGCCGCGGGAGATCGAGAAGGCGCCGGCGGCATAAAACGGGCCGTGGAGGGGCTGGCACCCACACAGGCATTCAAATCAACGGGCGTACCCTTGAGGACGCCGAAGAATCAAACGCTAGGGAGCCGGTCGTGTCCGCAGTCGCACCCGACGGACGCAAGATGCTGCGCCTGGAGGTCCGCAACAGCCAGACCCCCATCGAGCGCAAGCCCGAGTGGATCAAGACCCGGGCGAAAATGGGCCCCGAGTACACCAAGATGCAGAACCTCGTGAAGAGCGAGGGGCTGCACACGGTCTGCCAGGAAGCCGGCTGCCCCAACATCTACGAGTGCTGGGAGGACCGCGAGGCCACGTTCCTCATCGGCGGCGACCAGTGCACCCGGCGCTGCGACTTCTGCCAGATCGACACCGGCAAGCCCGAGGCGCTCGACCGCGACGAGCCGCGCCGCGTGGGTGAGTCCGTGGTCACCATGGACCTGAACTACGCCACGATCACCGGCGTCGCCCGCGACGACCTGGAGGACGGCGGCGCCTGGCTGTACGCGGAGACGGTCCGCCAGATCCACCGGCAGACGGCGGACCGCGAGGCCGGCCGGACGAAGGTCGAACTGCTCGCGCCCGACTTCAACGCCGTCCCGGAGCAGCTCGCCGAGGTCTTCTCCTCCCGCCCCGAGGTCTTCGCGCACAACGTCGAGACGGTCCCGCGGATCTTCAAGCGGATCCGCCCCGGCTTCCGCTACGAGCGCTCCCTGAAGGTCATCACCGAGGCCCGCGACTACGGCCTCGTCACCAAGTCGAACCTCATCCTCGGCATGGGCGAGACCCGCGAGGAGGTCAGCGAGGCGCTCAAGCAGCTGCACGACGCGGGCTGCGAGCTGGTCACCATCACGCAGTACCTGCGGCCCTCCGTGCGCCACCACCCGGTGGAGCGCTGGGTCAAGCCGCACGAGTTCGTGGAGCTGAAGGAGGAGGCCGAGCAGATCGGCTTCTCCGGTGTGATGTCGGGTCCGCTGGTGCGGTCCTCGTACCGTGCCGGGCGGCTCTACCAGATGGCCATGGAGCAGCGGGACGCGCGCATCGCGGCCCAGGCCGTCTGACGAACCGTCACCGTCCCTGCCCGCCAAGGGGCGAGACAAGCGTGTGAATTCGCGCACAAGACACTACCCGCCGGTAACGGCCGAATGGACGCGGTCCTGACCGTCCTCGCAGATGAGGGCGTATGTCAGGACCGCGTCGGCGTTCCGCGGATCCCCGCCGGGGCTTCATGGGTGTTTGACCGGTCGGACACGCCCTGGTAACACCAATCAGTGACGCTGAACTCACAGCACGTACACCGCTCCCGAGGGGGGACCTGACCCATGCAGGCCGCGCCCGTTCGCGCCACCGCGATTCCGTCTTTCACCACCGCCCTGCGTGCCGTCGAGTCGCTGCTGCTCAGCAGCGGTCAGCGCACCGCCCGCCGCAACGCCTGGACCTCCGTGCTGGAGGACCGCCGTCGCGCCAAGGACCGGGTCGAGGCGCAGCGCGTCCTCGAGCAGTCCGTCTCCCGGTCCGTCTCCGTCCACCCCTGAGCCCGCTCTCCTCCCCCGCGAGCCTCCCCGCGGACACTGCCGTCGGAGGCGCTTGTGGGGCCACGTAGACTTCGTGGCATGGCGAGGAAGGAACCTGCAGCGGACGCTGCGAATCCCGGGCGACTGAAGCAGATCGCCCTGACCTACAAGATGACCCGCAAGGCCGACAAGAAGATCGGTCTTGTACTCGCGGCAGTCGGAATCGTCACCTTCGGTGTCTTCCTCGCGATCGGTTTCTTGATCGGTCACCCCATCTATCTCGGCATCCTGGGCCTCCTGCTCGCCTTCCTCGCGTCGGCGATCGTGTTCGGGCGCCGGGCCGAGCGGGCCGCCTTCGGGCAGATGGAGGGCCAGCCCGGTGCCGCGGCGGCGGTGCTCGACAACATCGGCCGGGGGTGGACGACGACCCCCGCGGTGGCGATGAACCGCAACCAGGACGTGGTGCACCGCGCGGTCGGCAAGGCCGGCATCGTGCTGGTCGCCGAGGGCAACCCGAACCGGGTGAAGTCCCTGCTCGCCGCCGAGAAGAAGAAGATGAACCGCATCGTCGCGGACGTCCCGGTGCACGACCTGGTGGTGGGCACGGGCGAGGGCCAGGTCGAGCTGAAGAAGCTGCGCACGACCATGCTGAAGCTGCCGCGCGTGCTGACCGGCCCCCAGGTCACCGCCACCAACGACCGGCTGCGCGCCCTGGGCGACCTGATGAGCAACATGCCGCTGCCGAAGGGGCCGATGCCCAAGGGCATGCGGATGCCGAGGGGCGGCGGGCCGAAGGCGCGCTGACCGCCTGCACACCACATGAGTGAAGGGGCGGCCGGAGTGATCCGGCCGCCCCTTCACTCATGTCCGTTCGTTCGTGTCAGAGGCGGACCTCGACCGTGCCCGCCAGCCGGTCGTGCAGGCCGCGGCCGTCGCGGTCCCAGATCAGGGCGGGGATCGCGAGGAAGAGCAGGACCGTGCGCAGCACCGCGCGCCACGGGCTGACCCGGCCGGTGTCCAGGGCGACCACCCGCAGGCCGAAGAGCCGCTTGCCCGGCGTGAAGCCGAGCGTACCGACCGTGAGGACCATCAAGGCGAACATGATGAGCGGCGCCCAGATCTGGGCCGCTTCGTTGTAGCTCTGGGTGATGAGACCGTATGCGATCAGGAGGCTCAGGCCCCAGTCCACGGCGAGGGCGCCGAGCCGCCGCCCCGGACGGGCGATCGAGCCGGGCCCCTCCTCGGGCAGACCGAGCTGCTCACCCCGGTATCCGAAGTCGACACCGGCCTCTTCCGCCGCCGCGCGGGGCCCGGAAAGCCACGATCCGAGTGCTTGCCTGTTGTCCACCCGTCCACGGTACTGCGCCCGGAAATGACCAGGGCACGGCGGGGTGCGTCGGGGCTAGGGTGGAAGCCGAGCCGGTTAACTTGTGCGAAACAAATGAGTCACGCCCGAGAAACCACCCGTCCCTAGGGTCGAGGTCAGCGTGTGCCACCCGCACTGGCCGCACGAACGAACTACCACCCCGGCGGGACGGTCGGGAGTAGGAGGAGCTGGATGTTCCAGAACGCCGACGAGGCCAAGAAGTTCATCGCGGACGAGGACGTCAAGTTCGTCGACGTCCGCTTCTGCGACCTGCCGGGCGTGATGCAGCACTTCACGGTGCCTGCTGAGGCGTTCGACGCGGACGAGGAGCTGGCCTTCGACGGCTCGTCCATCCGCGGCTTCCAGGCCATCCACGAGTCCGACATGGCGCTGCGCGCGGACCTGTCGACCGCCCGGGTCGACCCGTTCCGCCGTGACAAGACGCTGAACATCAACTTCTTCATCCACGACCCGATCACGGGCGAGCAGTACTCCCGTGACCCGCGCAACGTGGCGAAGAAGGCCGAGGCCTACCTCGCCTCCACCGGGATCGCCGACACGGCGTACTTCGGCCCCGAGGCCGAGTTCTACGTCTTCGACTCCGTCCGCTTCGCGACCACCGCGAACGAGTCCTTCTACCACATCGACTCCGAGGCCGGCGCCTGGAACACCGGTGCCGTCGAGGACAACCGTGGTTACAAGGTCCGCTACAAGGGCGGCTACTTCCCCGTCCCGCCGGTCGACCACTTCGCCGACCTGCGCGCCGAGATCTCCCTGGAGCTGAACCGGGCCGGCCTGCAGGTCGAGCGCCAGCACCACGAGGTGGGCACCGCCGGCCAGGCCGAGATCAACTACAAGTTCAACACGCTGCTGGCCGCCGCCGACGACCTCCAGCTCTTCAAGTACATCGTGAAGAACGTGGCGTGGAAGAACGGCAAGACGGCGACCTTCATGCCGAAGCCGATCTTCGGTGACAACGGCTCGGGCATGCACGTCCACCAGTCCCTGTGGTCGGGCGGCTCCCCGCTGTTCTACGACGAGGCCGGTTACGCGGGCCTGTCGGACACCGCTCGCTACTACATCGGCGGCATCCTCAAGCACGCCCCGTCGCTGCTGGCCTTCACCAACCCGACGGTGAACTCGTACCACCGTCTGGTCCCGGGCTTCGAGGCGCCCGTGAACCTGGTCTACTCGCAGCGCAACCGCTCCGCGGCCATGCGTATCCCGATCACGGGCTCGAACCCGAAGGCCAAGCGCGTCGAGTTCCGCGCGCCCGACTCCTCCGGCAACCCGTACCTGGCGTTCTCCGCGCTGCTCCTCGCGGGCCTGGACGGCATCAAGAACAAGATCGAGCCGGCCGAGCCGATCGACAAGGACCTCTACGAGCTGGCTCCCGAGGAGCACGCGGGCGTCCCGCAGGTCCCGACCTCGCTCCCGGCCGTCCTCGACTCCCTCGAGGCCGACCACGAGTTCCTCCTCCAGGGCGACGTGTTCACGCCGGACCTGATCGAGACGTGGATCGACTACAAGCGCACGAACGAGATCGCGCCGCTTCAGCTGCGTCCGCACCCGCACGAGTTCGAGCTGTACTTCGACGTGTGATCGACGCCCGAGCCGTGTGATCGACGCCTGATCGAGGCATCACGACCGCGCCTCCGCCGTCCCTACGGGCAGCGGGGGCGCGGTCGTGTGTTCTATTCTGCTGCCAGGACCTCACGGGGGTGGAGCAGGAGATGCCCGAGCACGAACAGGACGGCCAGGAGCGCGAGTTCGACCTCAGATGGGCGGACAGCGCCGAGCACAAGGAGCCCTCGGCGCGGGCCCGGATGCTCGCCGCGCGCTGGAAGCACGACCCGCCCGGGCCCGTGCCCTTCCGTCCCGAGCCCGACCACAGGTCGTCCGGTCGCGGGTCCCGCTCGTCGTGGGTGTCGACGGTCGTGGTGCTCGGCTGCGTGGCCGCGGTGATCGTGCTGCTCGGGTACATCAACTTCCGGCCGCCGTACTAGCCGGCCGCTGTACGAGGGAGCGTCCGGCTACGTGGATGACGGTGTGTACGTGGGCAACGCGGGCCGGGACGCGGCGCTGGACCGGGGATGGCTCCTCGGGCACTTCAAGGGCGTCGGCGATCCGCGGCACAGCGAGGCCGTCGAGGTCAAGTGGGGTGTCCATCCGGCCGGCGACGAGCGGTCGCAGTGGGTGCGGGGCGAGGAGCGGACCGCGCTGCTCGTTCTGATCAGCGGGCGCTTCCGGGTGGAGCTTCCCGGTCGCAGTGTCCTGCTGGAGCGGCAGGGCGACTACGTCGTGTGGGGGCGCGGAGTCGATCACTCCTGGTGCGCCGAGGAGGAGTCGGTGGTGCTGACGGTCCGGTGGCCGTCCGTGCCCGGGTACGCGGTGGCCGCGGGCGGCTGACGCCTTTGCCGGGCCTGGGGGCGATCGCGACCCGTTCATGGGCCGGGCCGGGTGCACACTGGCAGTGGGACGAGTGCGTGACTGCGGGGTGATGCAGATGCACAGCCGTTTCCGGAGCGACCGGCGGTTGACCACCCGTATGGGGATCACGCTGTTCCTGCTCGGGCTGGTGTACGTGGGGTTCGTCGCGGCGTTGATCGTGCTGCTGAAGTCGTGGGTGCTGGTCGTGCTGGTCGCGGCGGCGGTGCTCGGGGCGCAGTACTGGTTCTCGGACCGGGTCGCGCTGTTCGCGATGCACGGGCGGGTCGTGGAGCGGGAGGAGTATCCCGAGCTGCACGGGGTCGTGGACCGGGTGTGCGCCATCGCGGACATGCCCAAGCCGGTGGTGGCCGTGTCCGATATGGACATGCCCAACGCGTTCGCGACCGGGCGGAATGCCGACCATGCCGTGGTCTGTGTGACGACCGGGCTGCTCAGGCGCCTGGAGCCGGCCGAACTGGAGGGCGTGCTGGCGCACGAGCTGTCGCATGTGGCGCACAAGGACGTCGCCGTGATCACGGTCGCCTCGTTCCTCGGTGTGCTCGCCGGGCTGATCGTGCGGTTCGCCTTCTACTCGCAGCTGTTCGGCGGGGGCCGGCGGGACCAGAACACGGCGGTGGTCTTCGCCGCGGTGATGGGCGTCTCGGCGGCCGTGTACGCGCTGAGCTTCCTGCTGATCCGGTCCCTGTCCCGGTACCGGGAGCTGGCCGCGGACCGGGCGGCGGCGCTGCTCACCGGCCGGCCCTCGGCGCTGGCCTCCGCCCTCACCAAGGTGTCGGGGGACATCGCCCGCATCCCGACGAAGGACCTGCGCACGGCCCAGGCCTTCAACGCCTTCTACTTCACTCCGGCGCTGGGCCGCGAGCCCGGTGTCGCGCGGCTCTTCTCGACCCACCCGAGCCTGGAGCAGCGGCTCGACCAGCTGGGCCGGATCTCCGCCGAGCTGGGCGAGGCGACGGCACCCGGAGGGGTGTGAGCGGGGCATGGGGCTGCTGGACATTCTGCTCGGCCGCACGAAGCCGGTCGCGCCGGATCTGGACCGGCTCTTCGCCCTGCCGTCGGCGGCCGTGACACTGGAGGCCGCGGCGGGCTTCACCCCGACCGGGCAGGGCGCGGTGTGCTTCGCCACGGTCGAGGGCGCGGCCTTCGAGCAGACCCACCGCGAGGTGCAGGCGCTGCTGGACGCCGACATCGACCGCGACGGCCCTCCGGTGGAACTGCGGCAGGACGACTACGGCTACTCCTGGCTGGTCTCGCACCGCGCCCCCGACCAGCTGGCCCCGCTCGTGACCGACCTGCACGCCGTGAACAGCCAGATGGAGGTCAACGGCTTCGGCCCCCAGCTCCTGTGCTCCCTGGCCGGGTTCAGGGATCGGTCGGGCAGGCGGCTCGGGCTGGTCTACCTCTACAAGCGCGGCACCTTCTACCCGTTCGCGCCCCTGCCCGGAAAGGCACAGCGGCGTGACAACGCGCTGGAACTCCAGGTACGGGCGGCACTCGCCGAGGACCTGCCGATCGAGCAGGACCTGGGCCGCTGGTTCCCGGTGTGGGGCGCGCCGGGTCTGTGACCGCGCCGGTGTGATCGCCCGTCACCTGGCCCGCGTGCGTGAGTGAATGGCCGTATGAGTGAGCTGATCCCCTTCACGCACACCGTCGACGGCGAACGACTCAGCGGGCTGTCCGGCGGCGCCGGCCCGGGTGAGCCGGCCAGGGCGACCGCCGTCCTGCTGCACGGCGCGGGCAACGGCGGCAAGGAGCGGCTGGTGCCGCTGCTGGAGGAGTTCGCCGCCCACGGCTGCCACGCCCTCGCCTTCGACTTCTCCGGGCACGGGGAGAGCACCGGCCTGCTGCGGGAGCTGAGCCTGCGCCGCCGCTTCGAGCAGGCCGTGTCCGTCATCGACGCGCACGCGCGCGTGGCCGGGCCGCTGGTCCTCGTCGGCTTCAGCATGAGCGGCCAGACGGTGGCCGATCTCGTCCGGCACTACGGGGACCGGGTGGCGGCTCTGGGACTGTGCGCGCCGGCGGTGTACGCGGCTCAGGCGTGGGACGTGGCGTTCGGTGCGGGTGACGGGCGGTTCAGCGAGATCATCCGGCGGCCCGGCAGCTGGCGGGAGTCGCCCGCGCTCGACGTCCTGCGGGGGTACGAGGGGCGGGCGGTGCTCGCGGTGCCGGGCACGGACGAGGTCATCCCGCCCGCAGTGACGGAGGCCGTCTCGGAGGCGCTGGCCCGGCGCGCCCAGTTCACCCACTGGGAACTCCCCGACGCGGAGCACCGGTTGGGCCGGTGGTTCCGTGACCACCCCGGCGACCTGGGGGAGTTCGTCACCAACGTCCTGACCGGGCTCGGCGACCAGGGCTGGACGGCGACCCGCGCGTGGGTGGCCAAGCAGCTCCCGGAAGGCCGTACGGTCGACACGTCCACTTTCCTCACCGGCGGTTGGAGCGCCCAGATGCGGCGGCTCACCCTGGACGACGGCACCGCACTCGCCCTGCGGACCTTCGTGAAGCCCTTCTTCCGGCGGCACGCCCCCGGGCTGCTGGCCCGCGAGGCGGACGTGCTCACCCTGCTGGCCGGGGAGGACGGTGTGCCGGCTCCCGAGCTGACCGGTGTGGACGCCACCGCCGAGCACTGTGACCACCCGTCCCTGCTGATGTCCGAGCTGCCGGGGCGGGTGCGGGTCGACGAGGAGGACCTCGACCGCCGGGTGGACCTGCTGGCGGCGCAGCTCGCCCGGATCCACCGGGTGGTTCCCGTGGAGCGGCCCCGTCCGTATCAGGCGTGGACCTCCCCGGAGCGGGTGCGGGCGCCGGCGGGTGCGATGTGGGAGCGGGCGGTGGACGTGATCCGCCGCGACCCGCCGCCGTACGAGGGCTGCTTCCTGCACCGGGACTACCACCCCGGGAACGTGCTGTTCACGGGCTCGGGAGACGGCTTGCGGATCAGTGGTGTCGTCGACTGGGTGGAGACCTCGTGGGGTCCCGCCGACCTGGACGCCGCCCACTGCTCGACCGCCCTGGCGCTGCTGTACGGCCCGGAGTACGGCCTCGGTTTCCGGGAGCACTACGCGGCGCACGGCGGCCACCGACTCGCCGACGGGCCGGACCACCTGTACTGGCGGCTGCTCGACGCCCTGGCCTACGTCCCCGACGCGGCGAAGCTGGCGGGCCCGTGGCGGGAGCTGGGCCGGACCGATCTGACGCCGGAGGTGCTGGGCGGACGGCTGGAGGCGTATGTGGCGGGGCTGCTGGAGCGGTACGCCTGAGCCGGGCAGTCGACGGCCGATTGTCAGTGGCGTTCGCGATGATGCAGTCGGGTCGGAGGGACGTGACGGAAGGAGGCCGGTATGGGCGAGGCGCAGCGGTACATCGGGGTGGCCGAGCGGCGGGCCCGGCTCGCGCTGCGGCAGCGGCTGGCCGGGCAGGCGCGGGCGCACACGCCGGAGGAGGTCGCCGGTTCGCTCGTCGCCCTGCACGGCACGGACCCGGCGACGGTGTACCTGGCCGTGGGCGCGCGTCTCGCGGACCCCGCGAAGACCGTGGCAGAGACCGGGCGCGCGCTGTACGACGACCGTTCCCTGGTGCGGATGCACGGCATGCGGCACACGGTGTTCGTGTTCCCGACGGCCCTGACCGCCGTCGTACACGCCTCGACCGGCCTGGCGGTCGCCGCCCGGGAGCGGGCCGCGCTGCTCAGGGACATGACGGCGGCCGGGGCGCCGGACGCGGCCTGGCTGACGGAGGTCGAGCAGTCGGCGCTGGCGGCACTCGCCCGGCGCGGGCAGGCCACGGCCGCCGAACTCGCCCAGGACGAGCCGCGCCTGCGGGAGCAGTTCGTGTACGCGGCCGGGAAGCGCTACGAGGGGGTGCACACGGTCTCGACGCGGCTGCTGAGGGTGCTGGGCGTCGAAGGGAAGGTCGTCCGCGGCCGGCCCCTCGGCTCCTGGACGTCCAGCCAGTTCCGCTGGGCCGTCGCGCCCGAGCACGCCGAACTGGACCCTGCGCAGGCGCAGGCGGAGCTGCTGAGACGGTGGCTGGCCGCGTGCGGTCCGGCGACCGAGGCCGATCTGAAGTGGTGGACGGGATGGCGCGTGACGGAGGTCCGCGCGGCGCTGGCCGCGATCGGGGCGCGGCCGGTGTCGCTGGACGAGGGCACGGGGTACGTGGCCGACGGCGACGTCGACGAGGTGGCCCCGCCCGGCGAGCCCTGGGCGGCGCTGCTGCCCGGCCTCGACCCGACGGCCATGGGGTGGCAGCAGCGCGACTGGTATCTCGCGCCGGAGCTGCGGCCCCTGCTGTTCGACCGCAGCGGGAACGTCGGGCCGACGGTGTGGTGGGACGGACGCGTGGTCGGCGGGTGGGCCCAGCGGCCCGGCGGGGAGATCGTCTGGCGGATCCTCGACGAGGAGGGGGTGGGCCGGGAGGCGCGCGCGGCGATCGAGAAGGAGGCGGAGCGGCTGAGCGGGTGGGTGGGGACGACCAGGATCACGCCGCGCTTCCGGACGCCGCTGGAGAAGGAGCTGGCGGCGTAGCCAGGAGGGGCGTCGGGCCTCCGCGGCGTCAGGCCCGTACGTACACCCCCGCCCGCGCCGCAGTCGCCGCCGCCTCCGCCGCCCGGTCGGCCATCGTCTCGTCGAGGCGGCCGCCGCTGATCAGCAGGTGGTAGTAGAGCGGGGCGGAGACGGCACGGACCACTTCGTGTGTGTCGGTGCCCTCGGGTACCTCGCCACGGTCGACGGCCTGCCGGACGCAGGGGGCCCACTCCCTGACGCGGATGTCGTAGAAGCGGTGCAGCGCCGCGGCCGTCTTCGTGTCGCCTGTGGCTGCGGCGATCAGCGCCTTGAACAGCGGCCCCTGTCGAGGGTCCGTCAACGTCCGCTGCACCAGCCGGGCGTTCGCCGTCAGGTCGCCGAGCAGCGAACCGGTCTCGGTGCGCGGCGCCGACTGCTCGGCCATGTCCGCCAGGAGGTCCGCCACCAGCCCGGTCACCGTCCCCCAGCGGCGGTAGACGGTCGTCTTGCCGACACCGGCACGGCGAGCGATGTCGGCCAGGTCCAGGCCGGTGAATCCCTGCTCGGTCAGGGCGTCCTCGGCCGCCCGCAGCACCGCCTCCCGGACCCGTGCCGTGCGCCCCCCGGGCCGTACGGTTCCCGGCTCGCCCCCATCAACCATAACGGTACTCCTGTTCCATTAACTCCTTCGCCCTGCTACCTTAGCGACACTAACGGATCTACAGACCCATTAAAGGCCGGGTCACCTCCGGAAGGGGATCGAGATGGAATACAGGCGACTGGGCGCGTCCGGGCTCATGGTTCCGGCGCTGAGCTTCGGAGCCGGCACCTTCGGCGGCCGGGGTCCGCTCTTCGGCGCGTGGGGTACCACCGACGCACGGGAGGCGCGCCGCCTGGTGGACATCTGCCTGGACGCGGGGATCACGATGTTCGACACCGCCGACGTCTACTCCGCCGGCGCGTCCGAGGAGGTGCTCGGGGAGGCGATCAAGGGCCGCCGGGACCAGGTGATCGTATCCACCAAGACGAGCCTGCCGATGGGCGACGGACCGGGCGATGCTGGCTCCTCCCGGTCCCGGCTGATCCGCGCCTGCGAGGATTCCCTGCGCAGGCTGGGCACGGACCACCTCGACCTGTTCCAGCTCCACGCCTTCGACGCCGGGACGCCGGTGGAGGAGGTACTGGACACGCTCGGCTCGCTGGTACGGGCGGGCAAGGTGCGCTACACCGGCGTCTCCAACTTCTCCGGCTGGCAGGTGATGAAGTCCCTCGCGACAGCGGAGCAGCACGGCCACCCACGCCATGTGGCCCACCAGGTGTACTACTCCCTCATCGGCCGCGACTACGAATGGGAGCTGATGCCGCTCGCCCTCGACCAGGGCCTCGGCGCCATCGTCTGGAGTCCGCTCGGCTGGGGCCGCCTCACCGGCCGGATCCGCCGCGGCATGCCGCTCCCGCCTGGCAGCCGACTGCACCGCACCGCCGACTACGGCCCGCCCGTCACCGATGAGCACCTCTACGGCGTGATCGACGCGCTGGACGAGGTCGCACAGGAGACGGGCAAGGCGGTGCCGCAGATCGCCCTCAACTGGCTGCTGCAGCGGCCGACGGTGTCCTCCGTGCTCATCGGCGCCCGCGACGAGCAGCAGTTGCGCCAGAACCTCGGCGCCGTCGGCTGGAGCCTCTCCCCCGAGCAGATGGCGAAGCTGGACGCGGCGAGCCACCGCCCGGCGCCCTACCCCTACTTCCCCTACGAGCGGCAGGAGGGCTTCGCCCGCCTGAACCCGCCGGTGTTCGCGGCACCGGACCAGGCGGCATGACGAAGCGCCGGGCGCCCCGCGGAACAGGGCACCCGGCGCTCGGGATCGGGTCGGATCGTGTCAGCGCGAGTACCGCATGAACGCCCTCACCATGTGGCACGTCGTGTCCGACGGCGGGTGGACGCCGATCAGTTCCGCCGTGTCGCGGATCGTCTCGTTGCGGGCCTGGTTCGGCGTGTGGACGCCGGAGTCGAGCAGGGCGATGGCGAGGCGCATCGCCTTGAGGCGACGGTTGTGCGCGACGTACCACTCGCGCGGTCGGCCCGGCGGCAGCGGCCGCTTCTCCAGGGGCGCGTACGGCAGGTCGAGCAGGACGGGGCGCTTCGCGGTGGACTGGGTGGGCAGCGGCTTCGGCTTGAGTGCGGCAGCGGGCACAGGCATCCTCCTGTCGCGGTCAGGGCGGCTCTCCGGGGTCCTCGGCGATCCCGGCGCCACCCTCGAACACTGCTTCTATTCTACTGCCCACCACTGACAAAAGGCCCTGGCCACAAGGGCTTTCGGGGGTGCGGTGACACAAGGGGAGAACGAGGTTTCGGCCCCGCTCCCCGGCGTCACGAGGGCGTACCGTAGCCCCATGGAGATCTGGATCAACCCGGCCTGTTCCAAGTGCCGCAGTGCCGTGAAGCTGCTCGACGCCGAGGGCGCCGACTACACCGTCCGCCGCTACCTGGAGGACGTGCCGAGCGAGGACGAGATCCGGGGCGTCCTGGACCGGCTCGGGCTGGAGCCCTGGGACATCACCCGTACCCAGGAGGACGCCGCAAGGGAACTCGGCGTCAAGGAGTGGGCCCGGGACGCGAGTTCGCGGGAGCAGTGGATCAAGGCCCTCGCCGAGCATCCCAAGCTGATCCAGCGGCCGATCATCACCGCGGACGACGGGACGGCGGTGGTCGCGCGCACCGACGAGGCCGTACGGGACGCCCTCTCCCGTTAGAGGGCTCGTCTCCGCAGAGATCTCGCTTCCGTGTGACGGAGGTTACTTAAGTGACTCCTGTAACCGCTGAGTAACCTCGTTCGGTATCTCGTACATAGCGGCGTACGCTCCCCCTACCTCTCAGGAGGCGCGCATGTCGCGTAGGAGAACGCTCGGTACGAAGAAGAAGATCGCGCTGCTGGTGAGCGCGGCGACCGTGGCGGGAGGCGGGGCCTTCGTCATGGCGAGCACGTCGAACGCCGCGCAGGCTCCCCAGTCGGCGGCGGAGTCGGCAGCCTGCCAGGGACTGGCCACCGCCCTCGGCAACAACGAGAAGTTCATCGCCGACCAGCAGGCCAAGCCCGACGCGCAGTCGGAAGCCCGGATCGCCAACCGCCAGGCGGTCATCGAGGAGATCAAGCGGAAGCAGGAGGCGTCGGGGTGCGTGGTGGGGGAGTCGGCTCAGGACTCCCGGACCGCGCAGCCCTCCCAGGCCGCCCCCGCGCCCGCGCAGTCCGCCCCCGCGGAGAACGCCGGCGGTGGCGCTGCGGCCTCCGGGCAGCAGGTGTGCAACGGCTCCACCGTCACGCTCTCCGGCGAGGACGGTGCGCCCGCCGCGTCCAGCAACCAGTTCCCGGCCGGCACGAAGCTGAAGGTCACCAACCTGGACAACAGCAAGTCCACGACGGTGGAGGTCACTTCGGTCTCCGGCAGCTGTGTGCTGCTCAACAACGCGGCTTTCGAACAGGTCCGTGAGCCCGGCAAGTTCCTCATCCGCCGGGCCGTGATCGAGAAGGTGGGGTGACGCCGGACGAGCGAGGACGAGTGAGTCACTGAGGCGGGCGGCCCTCCCCTCGGCCGCCTCCTCGTACGTGTCAGCGGTCCTGCCGCTCCCGGCCAGGAGGGGCAGGACCCGGCGCGCTGTGCGACACGCGGCGCCGGTCACCGGCTTGACGGAGGGAAGCCGGTGACCGGCTCCTCCCTCGCGGCCAAACGCCCTCACAGCGTGAGGTGCGGCACAGCGGCACCAGGTAACACGGGGTTCACATTCGAGCAATGGCCGGGAAATCGCCTGTTGACAGGCTGCCGGGCATTGAGCGGCGCCCCAGTGCCGCAGCGCCGCAAGCACCCGCGATACGCGCCCAGACACACCCCCGAAGGATGTGGCCCGTGACCTTCAAGGCTGAGTACATCTGGATCGACGGCACCGAGCCGACGGCCAAGCTGCGTTCCAAGACCAAGATCATCGCGGGCTCCCCCGCCGGTCTCGACGCGCTGCCGATCTGGGGCTTCGACGGGTCCTCCACCAACCAGGCCGAGGGCCACGCCTCGGACTGCGTCCTCAAGCCGGTCTTCACCTGTCCGGACCCGATCCGCGGCGGCGACGACATCCTGGTGCTGTGCGAGGTCCTGAACATCGACCTCACCCCGCACGCCAGCAACACCCGTGCCGCGCTGGCCGAGGTCGAGGAGAAGTTCGCGGCGCAGGAGCCGATCTTCGGCATCGAGCAGGAGTACACCTTCTTCAAGGACGGCTACCCGCTCGGCTTCCCCAAGGGCGGCTTCCCGGCCCCGCAGGGCGGCTACTACTGCGGTGTCGGCGCCGACGAGATCTTCGGCCGTGACGTCGTCGAGGCGCACCTGGAGAACTGCCTGAAGGCGGGCCTGGGCATCTCCGGCATCAACGCCGAGGTCATGCCCGGCCAGTGGGAGTTCCAGGTCGGTCCGCTGGCCCCGCTGGAGGTCTCCGACCAGCTGTGGGTGGCCCGCTGGCTGCTGTACCGCACCGCCGAGGACTTCGACGTCGCCGCCACGCTCGACCCGAAGCCGGTCAAGGGCGACTGGAACGGCGCCGGTGCGCACACCAACTTCTCCACCAAGGCGATGCGCGAGGGCTACGACGCGATCATCACCGCGTGCGAGTCGCTCGGTGAGGGCTCCAAGCCGCTCGACCACGTCAAGAACTACGGCGCCGGCATCGACGACCGCCTGACCGGTCTGCACGAGACCGCCCCGTGGAACGAGTACTCCTACGGCGTCTCCAACCGCGGTGCCTCGGTCCGTATCCCGTGGCAGGTCGAGAAGGACGGCAAGGGCTACATCGAGGACCGCCGTCCGAACGCCAACGTCGACCCGTACGTGGTGACCCGGCTGCTCGTCGACACCTGCTGCTCAGCGCTGGAGAAGGCCGGCCAGGTCTGATCCGTCCGCAAGGCTCCGAGGGGCGCTCACCGTTCGCGGTGGGCGCCCCCTCGCGTTGTCAGTGGGGCGTGTCATCGTGGGGGCATGGAGATCGACGGGGGACTTCCGGTCAAGGTCATGACGGAGAGCGGGCAGACGTACGCGCGGGTCTCGGCGCGGCGGTTGCGGGAGCTGGTGGAGCGGATCGGCGGCGAGGACGACCACTTCCTCGTCGTGCAGCGGATACCGGACCGGCCGCTGGTCTTCATCCAGACGGCACGCGATGCGGACGGGGCGTACGACCTCCAGCACCGCACGGGCCGCGTCCCCCATATGTGGGTGGCCCGGGTGACCGACCCGGGCCCGGTCGCGGACGCGATGGTGCGCTGGGCGCGGCAGGAGGACGGCTGGGACGCCGGAGTCTCCTGGAAGCGCGAGGAGTTCGGGCTGCCCGAGGAGGCTCCCGCCCTCGCCCCCGAGGTCGCGGCGCGGGCCGAGGGATACATCCGCGACATGCTCCAGGACGGCTATCTGGGCATCGAGGCGATGATCCGCGAGACGGTGTACCTGACGGACGACGGCGAGGAGACCCCTCCCGTTTCCCAGGAGCAGGCCCGCGAGCTGGTCGAGCGGCTGTGGCTGGAGCGGCTCGACGAGCAGGAGAAGTGGACCGGGCCGACCGATCCGGACCGGCTGGGGCGGGCTTTCGCGGCCCTGGAGGAGGACGGCATCGTCGCCCGGGAGAACTTCACCTGCTGCCGCGGCTGCGGCATGTCGGAGATCGGCGCGGAGGCGGACGGCAGGCCGGGAGCGCGCGGGTTCGTCTTCTTCCACCACCAGGGCACGCGCGGCGCGGCGCAGGGCCACGGCCTGTCGCTCTACTACGGCGGGTTCGACGGCTCCGAGGAGACCACGAAGACCGTCGGACACCAGGTCGTGGCGGCGCTGACCGCGGCCGGGCTGTCCGCCCAGTGGGACGGCGACCCGGGCAAGGCGATCGACGTCGCGGCGCTGGAGTGGCGCAAACGCCTGGTGGGATGAGACGCCGGGCGGCCGTCCGCCCTCCCGGCGGGTGTCCACGCTGTGAGAGGAGGGTCCCCGTACCCGGCACCGGTCTGCTTCAATGGCCCCATGGCCAGCTACCAGAAGCACACCGCGACGGGTCGCCATGACCTCGAGCCCTTCTGGCCGTCCCGTCAGGACCACGACTTCGACCGGGTGTGTTGCCGCGCGACGAACGCGCCGGCCCTCTAAAGCCGTACACCCCGGCCTTCGGCCAGCGCGAACCGCGTACGTCCTCGGCGAGCCCGACCACGAACTCGCGGCCGTCGACCTTCCGACGAACTCCTCGCGCGAAAGAGCTGACCTCTCATGGCGACCACTCGTTCCCTGTCCACCGCCGCCTCCTTCAACGCCCCGTCGGCCACCGGGCCCCGGCACCGGCTGCGCGCCGTCGACCGGGAGGAGGTGGTGACGGTCGCGGACCTGCTGCCCCCGGGCGCCACCTGGCTGCCGGCGCCGCAGCACACCCTGCCCACGCTCCCCGGCCGGCCGCCGATGATCGGCTATCTGGTGCTCGTCCCGGCCGACCAGCAACCGCCGTTCCCGGTGGCGGTGCCGGACCTGCCGAAGGCCACCCGCCCGGAAGGCCCCACGACCCCCACGACTCCCGCGGGCTCCGAGCCGGGCGGCGAGCAGCCGATCCGCGTCGACACCGTGCAGCGCACCGCCCAGGTGGCCGGGCGGCCGCTCGACCTCACGTATCTGGAGTTCGAGCTGCTGGCCCACCTCGTGGCGCATCCGGGCCGGGTGCACACCCGCGACCAGCTGGTCGGCACGGTGTGGGGCTACGGGCACGTCGGCGACGGCCGTACGGTCGACGTCCACATCGCCCGCCTGCGCCGCAAGCTCGGTGCCGAGCACCGCGACACGATCCGCACCGTGCGCCGGGTCGGCTACAAGTACGTACCCGCCGTGGGCGGCTGAGCCGCTGGTGCCCGCCCGTCTGCTGACGGCAGAAGCGCGTTCCGTACCGCCGCCCCGGCGGGCAGAGTCGACGGCATGAGACTTCTGATGCTGGGCGGTACGGAGTTCGCGGGCCGGGCCGTCGTGGAGGCGGCCTTGGGGCGGGGCTGGGAGGTGACCGTCTTCCACCGGGGGCGGCACGAGGCGCCGCCGGGCGTGCGCTCGCTGCTCGGCGACCGCACCGAGCCCGGCGGTCTGGCCGCCCTCGCCGAGGACCCGGGCGAGTGGGACGTCGTCGTCGACACCTGGTCGGCGGCGCCCCGCGCGGTGCGGGACGCGGCGCGGCTGCTGCGGGGCCGCGCCCGCCGGTACGTGTACGTGTCGAGCTGCTCGGTGTACGCGTGGGGCCGGCCCGCCGGGTACGACGAGGACGCGCCGCTGGTGGAGGGCGCCTCGGCCGACGCGGAGCAGACCGCGTACGCGCAGGACAAGCTCGGTGGTGAACTGGCCGTGCTGGACGCCTTCGGCGAGGACCGGTCGGTGCTCGTACGGGCTGGGCTGATCCTCGGCCCCTACGAGAACATCGGCCGGCTGCCCTGGTGGCTGGCCCGCACGGCGCGCGGCGGCCCGGTGCTGGCACCCGGCCCGCGCGACCTGCCCATCCAGTACGTGGACGTCCGTGACCTGGCCGAGTGGGTCCTGCACGCGGCGGAGCGGGAGCTGAGCGGGCCGTACAACCTCGTCAGTCCGCAGGGCCACACCACGATGGGCGAGCTGCTGGACGCCTGCGTGACGGTCACCGGCGGCGCGGCCGAACTCCGGTGGACCGAGCCGGAGGTGATCCTCCAGGCGGGCATCCAGCCGTGGACCGAGCTGCCGGTGTGGGTGCCGCCGGGCAGTGACCTGCACGACGGTCTGCACAACAGGGACGTCTCGAAGGCGGTCGCGGCGGGGCTGAGCTGCCGGCCCGTCGAGGAGACCGTGGCCGACACCTGGCGGTGGCTCCAGGACATCGGCGGGGTGGCGCCCCAGCGCCCGGACCGGCCGCGCTCGGGCCTGGACCCGGAGGTGGAGGCGAAGGTGCTCGCAGCCGGCGGAGGTGTACGTAACACCACCCCGTGACCGGGTGTTCCGGCCCAGTGACCCCGCACCCCCGCTCGGCGAGACTGACGCCATGACCATCGACACGAAGAGCGGCAACGGGCGTACGAAGGGGCGGGGCCTCGCACTCGCCGCGGTGCGGGGGCTGGGGGTCGCCCTCGTCTCCCTGCCGGGGGCGGTGCTGTGCTTCACCTTGTCCCTGGTGTCCATGGCGCTCATCCCGATCGGGATCGGGCTCGTCACGACGCCGTACGTACTGAACGGGGTGCGGGCGTTCGCGAACTGGCGGCGGGAGCTCGCGGCTCAGTGGGGCGGGGTGCGGATACCTCCGGCGTACCGGCCGCTGCCGAAGGACGCCAATCCGTGGTCGCGCACCTTCGGGATGCTGCGCGACCCGGCGACCTGGCGGGACCTGAGGTGGCTGCCGGTCGACATGACGGCCGGGTTCGTCACCGCGCTGCTGCCGGCCATGCTGTGGCTGTACCCGCTGGAGGGGTTCGCGCTCGCGGCGGGGCTGTGGCGGGTCTCTCCCGAGGGGTACTGGTACGGGTTCGTCAAGGTCACCGGGCAGGTGTCGGCGTTCGGTGCGGCCGCCCTGGGCCTGGTCGTCCTCTCCTTCGCGCGGTTCCTCACCCCGCCGCTGCTGGACGTCCACTTCCGGCTCACCCAGGCCGTCCTGGGCTCGAACCAGCGCGAACTGGCCGATCGGGTGCGGGTCCTGACCGAGACGCGACGCGATGCCGTCGACACCTCCGCCGCCGAACTGCGGCGCATCGAACGGGATCTGCACGACGGGGCCCAGGCCCGGCTGGTCGCGGTCGGCATGGACCTGGGCACCATCGAGGCGCTCCTCGACAAGGACCCGGCCCAGGCCAAGGAGCTGATCGCGCAGGCCCGCAGGTCCTCGGTCGAGGCGCTGTCCGAACTGCGCGAGCTGGTGCGCGGCATCCATCCGCCGGTCCTGGCCGAGCGCGGACTGGGCGACGCCGTACGGGCGCTGGCGCTGCGGCTGCCGGTGGCCACCGAGGTGAACGTCGACCTGCCCGGGCGGGCGGAGGCGCCCGTGGAGTCGGCCGCGTACTTCGCCGTGAGCGAGGTGCTCACCAACGCCGTGAAGCACTCCGGCGCCGACCGGATCTGGGTCGACCTGCACCATGCGGACGGCCATCTGCGGGCGACCGTCACCGACAACGGCAAGGGAGGTGCGGTGATCGGGGCCGGTTCGGGGCTGGCCGGGGTCGAGCGGCGACTGGGTACATTCGACGGCGTCCTGGCCGTCGGCAGTCCCGCGGGCGGTCCCACCATGGTCACCATGGAGATCCCTTGCGCGTTGTCCTAGCCGAAGACCTCTTCCTGCTGCGCGACGGACTCGTCCGGCTGCTCCGGGCGCACGACTTCGAGATCGCGGCGGCCGTCGAGTCCGGTCCCGAACTGGCCGCCGCGCTGACCGAGCTGGAGCCGGACGTCGCCGTGGTCGACGTACGCCTGCCGCCCACGCACACCGACGAGGGGCTGCAGTGCGCGCTGGACGCCCGCAGGCAGCGGCCCGGGCTGCCGGTGCTGGTGCTCTCCCAGCACGTGGAGCAGCTGTACGCGCGGGAGCTGCTCGCCGACGATGGGGGCACCTCCCGCGCGAGCGGAGCCGAGCGTGGGGGAGGCGGTGTCGGATACCTGCTGAAGGACCGGGTGTTCGACGCCGAGCAGTTCGTGGACGCGGTGCGGCGGGTCGCCGCCGGTGGTACGGCGATGGATCCGCAGGTCATCCAGCAGCTGCTGGCGCGGCAGTCGGGCGACGACCGTCCGCTGGCCCGGCTGACGCCCCGGGAGCGGGAGGTGCTGGAGCTGATGGCGCAGGGCCGGTCCAACGCCGCGATCGCGGGCCGGCTGGTCGTGACGGAACGGGCGATCGCCAAGCACACCGCGAACATCTTCGCCAAACTGGGACTGGAGGTCTCGGACGACGACAACCGGCGTGTGCTGGCGGTTCTCGCGTATCTCGACCACGGCCGGTGATATCGGCCCGGCTTGTTCACCCACGGTCGGGGATCAACAACTCCCGGTGCGCAAGGGGCTGTTGAGAACACAGCTCCCTCACGAATCTCGCATCAATTTCCGGGACATCTGAACACCCCTGGGACGGCCTCCGTATGGATGGGAGCCGCTTCACTCCTGTCGGGCGCCTCGATGCCCCCGAAAAAGGAAGTCAGAGGAGTTCCATGGGACGCAACACAAGAAAACGCCGGACGCCGATGGCCACCAAGGCCATAGCCGCATCGGCGGCCCTAGCGCTCGGTGGGGGCGGGCTGATCTGGGCAAACTTCTACGCCTCGGCGCATGAGGAGAACTCGGCGAACCAGACGAAGTCCGCGGGCGCACAGATCGCCACGATCCAGTGTCCGGACGTCGGACAGCAGCTCACCGATGTGCCGGACGGCGCCCGCCAGGGGGTGGACAAGGAGCTGGCGAACCTCGACAAGCAGATCAGCGAGGCCTACAGCCGCCTCGCCTCCACGCGCCAGGCCCAGGCCGGTGACTCGGGCTTCGTCGACAACGCCATCCTCGGCCCGCTGAAGTCGAAGCGGACCGCGGCCATCGACCGGATCGGCATCAACATCCGGCGGGTGGGCGGACAGGCCCCGGACAACCTCGCCCAGATGGCCGAGTGCAAGGGCATGGCCGCCGACGCGAACACCAACGACGGCAACGCCGGGGACGGTCAGAACAACGACGGCCAGAACCAGGACGGCCAGGACCAGAACCAGGACGGCGGTCAGGACCAGGGCGGCCAGGACCAGGGCGGTCAGGACCAGGGCGGTGACAACGGCCAGGACCAGGGTCAGGGCGGCAACGGCGGTCAGGCCGGCAACGGCCCGGTGGCGGACGACTTCATCAACATCGAGGACGTCCAGCCCAACTCCCGCAACCTGCCGAACGGCCTCGCCGCGAACGGCGACGGCGGTTCCACCGGCACCTTCACCACGAACTGCGGCACCAACGAGAACGCGAACCGCAACTCGGACAACGTGATCGTGGCGCCCGGTGTCTCCAACGGTGCGCAGCACCAGCACGACTACGTCGGCAACCAGAACAACAACGCCTTCGCGAGCGACGAGGACCTGGCGGGCGGCCAGACCTCCTGCCAGAACCAGGGCGACAAGTCGACGTACTTCTGGCCCGTCATCCGTATCCAGGACGGCACGCAGGAAGCCGACCAGGGCCAGCCCGGTGGCGGTCAGGACAGCAACGTCGGCAAGATCGTCCGGCCCGCCGAGGCGCAGCTGAAGTTCGTCGGCAACCGGACGAGCGACGTGGTCGCGATGCCGAAGGCCCTGCGCATCATCACGGGTGACGCCAAGTCCTTCACCAACGGCCTGAACAACGCCAACACCTCCTGGAGCTGCACCGGCTTCGAGGACCGGCAGGTGACGGACAAGTACCCGATCTGCCCCGAGGGCAGCAGCGTGGTGCGGACGTCCAACTTCCAGAGCTGCTGGGACGGCCAGAACATCGACAGCGCCAACCACCGCACCCACGTGGACTTCGTGGAGGCGGACGGCAGCTGCTCGAACGGCTTCAAGGCCATCCCCCAGCTCCAGGTCCGCCTGGTCTACGACGTCCCGGCGCCGCAGATCCAGAACGGGCAGGTCCAGAACCCGTTCGCGGTGGACTCCTTCCCGGAGCAGCTGCACAAGCCGATCACGGACCACAACGACTTCATCAACTTCTTCGACGACAACGTGATGAACGAGATGGTCCAGTGCATCAACAGCGGCGAGGACTGCCAGTAGTCCTCACGCAGTGAGAACGGCAGAAAGCCGGCGGTGGGATTTCCCACCGCCGGCTTTCGCTTGCCGTTTCCGCCCGCGCGGTCAGCCGTGATGGCTGCTGCCGCCGTCGTGACCGCCCTTGTTGTGGCTGCCGCCGGGGTTCATGTGCTCGGAGCCCTCCTCCATGGTCCCGCCGAGGGTGCCCTGGAGCGCCGTGACCGTCTTCTCCTGGCCGACGGCGACCCACTTGCGGCCGACGAGGTAGTAGCCGCCGTAGTCCTTGGCGCTGTTCAGCCATTCGCGCTGGCCGCGGTCGGTGGCGAAGGTCGCGAGGACGTACTTCTCCTTGCCCTTCTTGCAGAGGGCCTGGCGGATCTCGTCGGCGTCGGTCTGCATGTTCGGCTTGCACTTGGCCTCTGCCGCGATGTGCTCCAGGCTGCCGGTCACCGCCTCCGGCACGGCCGCCTCGTCCTTGCCGCCGGATCCGCAGCCGGCCAGCGCCAGTATCGCCACCGCGCCGCTCAACGCGAGCATCGGTCGGGTCACCCTCATCTGTTCCTCCGGTCCTTGTCACGGCACGGTCCGGACGCATGCCGCACGGAGCCCCGGCAAGAGGCTCTCGCCTTCGATACGGCTGTGGCGGGCGCAGCGCTCAAATTCGGGTGCCGGCGTGGGCACGTCCGTGCGAGTGTGTCCCGGTGAACCAGGACTGGGAAGATCGCGTGGCCGCCCTGTGGGACCGCTTCGACGACTACGCCGAAACCGAGGAGGACGAGGCCCGCTTCCGCGCCGACGTCGACGCCCTCGTGGCCGAACTGCCGGAGGGCAGTCCGCACGGGCCGTTCGAGCAGGCCTGCGCCTGGGACTCCACGGGCCACTCGGACAAGGCCGTCCCGCTCTACCGGGAGGCCCTTGAGCTCGGCCTCGCCGGCGTCAGCCCCTACAAGGCCCGCCGGACGAAGATCCAGCTGGCCAGCTCGCTGCGGAACATCGGGCAGGCCGAGGAGGGCGTCGCGCTGCTGACACCCGAGCTGGACGCCCCGTCCGACGAGCTGGACGATCCCGTAAGAGCGACGCTCGCGCTGTGCCTGTCCAGCCTGGGCCGCGACCGTGAGGCGTTGTCGCTGGCCCTCGGCGCCCTGGCCCCGCACCTGCCGCGCTACCAGCGGTCGATGGCGAACTACGCCCGGCTGCTCGTCGAGCCCGCGGAGCAACCGGGGGCGTGACGCCCGCTGTCAGGTGACCATCCCCCGATTCGCTCGTTCTGCTGAACGTGCAGTCACAGGATGTCGCCCAGCGCCCCGCGCCCCCCTCCCCCACCGGCCCGGTCGTCGATGTCGAGCAGGCCGAGGCCGCGCTCGTCGAGCACTATCCGCGGCTCGTGCGGCTCGCCTATCTGGTGCTGCCGCCGGGCCTGGGCCGCCACAGGCGCGTCCTCACCGCACACGCCCTCACCCAGCGCGCACTCCCCCGCAACCGCACACCGGCGCCGGTGATCCCGGCCCAGTCGACCGGCCGTGACGGCGACCCGGGCTACGCCCTGGTCCGTCTCCAGGTGCTGCGGACGGCGCTGGAGGCGGGGCTGCCGCTGAAGCGCAGGGCATGGCCGAAGCGGTCCCAGCTGCCGCCGGTGCTGCCGCAGGTGTGGGGCCTGAAGCTGTTCCCGCGCTCCGGCGGAGCCGACGAGCTCGCCCTGGACCAGCGGCTGTCCACCCTGTCGGGACCGGCCCGGGCCGCCTACGCGCTGCGCGGCCTGGAGCGGCTGACGGACGACGGCGTGCGCAAGGTGCTCACGGCCGCGGGCGTCGCCGACGCGGACGGCGCGCTGCTGGAGGCCGACGGGGTCCCCGCACAGTACGGGCTGCTCGACTCCCCCGAGTTCGACCCCTGCTCGCTCCAGGCCCGCCCCACCGACCTGATGCGGCGCCGCCAGCACCTGAAGGCCGCGCTGGCCGCCGGGGCGGCCCTGCTCGTGTGCGGGGCGCTGCTGGGTCTGCCGGGCGAGGGCTGGGGACCCGACGGCGCCGCCGCGCCGCCGTACGCGCGCAATCCGGCCGCCCAGGCCGCCCTGGACCCGGCGAAGCTGACCCGGGTCCCTCCCACCGCGTGGCGCGGCTCGGCGCGCACCGACTTCTCGGTGTGGCCGGCCCGCGGTGATCTCACCGGCGACTCGGCCCTGCTGCGCCGCGCGCTGGCCGTCTGGGCCCGCCCCGGCGAGACGGTCCGGGTCTCCGCGACGCCCGGCACCGCGTCCGGCGGCCCGGCCGGACCGCCCCAGCTGCTGTACGCGGGGACGGTCGACGCGGCGCGCGTGGTGATCCTCTACGACGGTCTGCGCATCGCCCGGTACGCCGAGCCGAAGGAGGGCACGCAGGGCGCCGCCCTCGACTTCGCCCGGGTCGACGGCGCGGGCCGGGCCGAGGCCGGCGCGGTGGTCCTGGGCCGGGCCGACGGCAACGTCCGCTATCTGACCGCCCCTTGGGTGAAGGAGGTGGGCGAGCGGGACCTGATGAAGCCGGGCTCCGGCGCGATGGACCTGACCCTCACCGACGGTGTGGCCGCGCCGCTGGCCAGCCCGGTCCTGCGGTCCGGGTCGTGCACGTCGTGGAACGTGCTGCAACTGACCGACGGCAGGAAGACGCGGCTGCTGACCGACCTCGGCGAACTGGTCCCGGCCCGGCTCACCGCCGGACGGCCCGGATCCCCGGGGGAGGCGTCCGGCGCCAAGGCGCTGCGCACCTGGGCGCCGTTCGCCTGCTCGCTGGCCACGGCGCGCTCCGCGGGCGTGCGAAGCGTCAACGCCTGGGCGTTCAACGAGCAGCCGCTGCCGGACGCGAGCGGTTCGGCCGCGTGGGTGTGCACCCGGGCCGAGACCTGGCGGGGCGGCGGGGCGCGGGTGCTGGCCCAGTTCCACACGCCGGGCGGGACGTACGGGGCGGTGGCGGCGAAGGCCGAGAACGTCCCTGCCTGCGGGGCGCGTGAGCCGCACGTCCTGGCCGGAGTGCTGTGGAAGTCGAAGGCGGGCGACTGGTATCTGCTGGCCGCCGGCAGCCGGGAGACCGCGTCGGTCCGGGCGAAGGGCGGGGCCGCCGGGTCGTCGCCGACCAGTCTGCTGACCGTGCCGGCCGAGCAGGGAGCGCGGGCCGAACTGAAGGGCACGCTGCGGGACGGGCGATCGATCGGCGGGCTGCGCTGACCGACGGCTACTGGCTCACACCCGACAGCCCCGGGCGCCCACCCGACAGCCCCGGGCACCCGCCCGGGGCCCCCGGGTGAACATCCCTGATCGATCCGATCCGTTCAAGGCCGGAATCGATCGGTAAGGTGTTCGCATGACTACCGGGGTTCGCCGCAGAATGGGAGTCGAGGAGCGGCGGCAGCAGTTGATCGGCGTCGCCCTCGAACTGTTCAGCCGCCGCTCGCCCGACGAGGTCTCGATCGACGAGATAGCGTCCGCCGCGGGCATCTCACGCCCGTTGGTCTACCACTACTTCCCCGGCAAACTCAGCCTGTACGAGGCCGCGTTGAAGCGGGCCTCGGACGATCTCGCGGCCCGTTTCGTGGAACCGCACGAGGGGCCGCTGGGGGCGCGGCTGCTGCGTGTGATGCGCCGCTTCTTCGACTTCGTCGACGAGCACGGCCCCGGTTTCTCCGCCCTCATGCGCGGCGGCCCGGCGGTCGGCTCCTCGACGACCAACGCGCTGATCGACTCCGTACGGCAGGCCGCGTATGTCCAGATCCTTTCGCATCTGGGCGTGACCGATCCGCCCGCGCGGCTGGAACTCGTCGTGCGTTCCTGGATCTCGCTCGCCGAGTCGACGGCGCTGATCTGGCTGGACGGCCGGCGCATCCCGCGGGCCGAGCTGGAGGTCCAGCTCGTCCACGACTTCGCCGCGCTCACCGCGGTCAGCGCCGCCCAGGACGCGGAGATGGGCGCCCTGATGCGCCGCATCGCCCGGGAGGAGCCGGCCGACGGCCCGTTCGCCCAGCTGGCCGGCCGCCTCCTGGCGCTGGCGACCTGAGGCCGCGCGGCTTTGGACTTCTCAGCTTCTCAGCTCTCGAACTTCCGGTAGGACGCGTCCAGTTCGCGCACCTCGGCGGAGGCGTGCAGCGCGCGCCCCTCGGCGGCCTTCACATGCGTGCGCAGCAATTCCAGGGTGGCCTCGGTGAGCCGGGCCTTGGTCTCCTCGGTGCGGCCGGGAAGCAGCGCGAAGTGGACGTGCACATGGGAGTGCCCGCCGGTCTCGGGCCCGACCACGATGTCCTCGGTCCGGCGGAACCGGGTCTTGCACGCCGGCGGCCTGGCGGCCGCGATCTCGACGGTCGCCTCGTGCAGCGCCTTCGCGAACCCGGGCCGGTCGAAGTCGTCCGCGAGGTCGGCGGAATAGTCGACGGTGATCTGCGGCATGAGCACTCCTGTTCTGGGCGGCGGCCAACGGGCTCACCCTAGCCGCAGCGCCAGCATCGCGATGTCGTCCTCCCGGTCCCGCCCGAAGCAGCCGAGCAGCACGTCGCAGAGGGGGTCGAGGCCGGCCGGGGCGTCCGCGGCGGCCGTGCGGAGCTGTTCCATGGAGGTCTCCAGGGGAGTGCCGCGGGTCTCGATGAGACCGTCGGTGACCATGAGGAGGCGGTCGGTTGGCTTCAGGTACCGCTCGGTCGGCTCGGGCCGTTCCAGGCCCAGCCCGAGCAGCGGACCGCACACGTCGACGTACTCGGCACCGCCCCCGTCGCGCAGGATCAGCGGCGGGATGTGCCCGGCGTTGGCGATCCGCACCCGTCCGCTGCCCGGGTCGAGCAGGGCCAGGCACACGGTGGCCGTGATGTCCGGGTGGTACTGCTGGAGCATCCGGTCGAGCCGGCCGGCCAGGACCACCGGGTCGCTCTCGGTCACGCAGTAGGCGCGCAGCGCGTGCCGGATCTCGACCATGACGGTGGCCGCGTCCAGCGAGTGCCCGACGACGTCCCCGACGGCGGTGAGCACGCCGTCGCCGGTGCGCAGGGCGGCGTAGAAGTCGCCGCCGATCTCGGTCTGCCGGGAGGCGGGCACGTAGCGGACGACGATGTCGACGCCGGGCAGATGCGGCAGCTTGTGCGGCTGGGGCAGGAAGCTGTGCTGGAGGGTGAGGGCGACGTGCCGCTCCACCCGGTACAGCAGCAGCGGCTCGGCGGCCAGCGCACAGGCCTGGGCGAGGCGGGCGAGCAGCCCGTCGGCCGCGGGGTCGGTGATGGCGGCCCGGCGTACGGTGGTGGCGAGGCAGACCGCCGTCCGGCCGTCCTGGGCGGTCGCCACGGTCAGGCGGGCGTCCTCCTCGACGCCCGGCCGGAACATCCCGGCCGGCCACAGCGGCGCGGGGACGACGGTGCTGTGGACGCCCGTGCGGCCCTCCGCGAGCCGGGTGACCAGCCGTGCCGCCGCCTGGTGGGCGCCGGTGTCCGCCGGCGCGGGACGGCACCGGGCCGTGCCCCGGTACGGCTCGCCGTCCGGGCCGATCACCAGCACCACGGCGGGCGAGGCGGTGAGGCGGGCGGCGCCGTCGGCGGCCGCGGCGGCGAGTTCCCGCGGGCAGCGGGCGGCCTGCACGGTGACGATGGCCTCGGACAGCAGGGTCAGACGGTGGACGGCGGTCTCGGCGCCCGTGCTGCGGCGCGCCCCGCGCACGGCGGCCCGTACGACGGCCTGGATCTCCTGGGGCTCGGCGGGCACGGTCAGATAGTTGTCGCCGCCCGCGTCCAGGCCCCGGCACCGGTCGCCGGGCGCGGTCGCGGCGGCGGAGAAGTGCACGACGGGCAGGGCGGCCATGGGCGGTCGGGCCCGGACCCGGCGGCACAGTTCGAAGCCGCTCATGTCCGGCAGACCCACGTCGACGAGGGCCACGTCGGGCAGGGTGCCGTCGCGCAGCCGGACGTCGAGTTCGACGAGCGCCTCGCCGCCGCTGGCGACGGGCACGACCTGGTGGCCGGCCCGGCTCAGCACCGCGCCCATGGCGTACCGGCTGGCCGCGACGTCGTCCACGACCAGCACGGTGGTGCCGGGGCTGTGCTGCGTACCGTTGCCGTCCATCTCGACTGGGCCCTCGGGGCGTACGTGGGTGGGGCAGACCGTCGGTCGCGGCCTGCCCCACCCAACGTAGTGCGGCTATCCGGCGGCCCGGGTGAAGACGGCGACCGTGCGCCCCGGAACGGCGAACGTGCCCGATTCCGCCGCGTAGGAGGCCGACTTGACGGTAGGGTCCGCCCCCGCCGCCTGCACGGGGTGCAGCCGGTAGCCGGTCCCGGCGAGTGCGGGGACGCGCTGTTCCCGCCGCTCGGGGGTGGCGTTGAAGACGACGACGAGGTCACCGAGCCGCATGGTGATCACGCCGGGTGTCTCGTCCCTGCCGGACAGCGGGAAGGAGAGCCGGGACTGCACCCGCTCGGTCGTGCCGAGGGAGAAGTCCCGCTCGGTGGTACGGATCCGCAGCAGGTCGCGGTAGGCCGCCGAGGCGCCGTCGATCTGCTCGCAGCCCACCCGGACCTTGCTCAACAGGGGCTTGGCGTACGGCCACTTGGCGGCGTTGTCGGACGCCATCGGCAGTCCGCGGCCGAAGCCGTTGCCGTCCGCGCAGTTCCAGTGGACGGCGTTGAACCAGTCGCCGCTGTCGTAGGAGTTGCGGTCCAGGGACTTGGAGCGGAGCAGGTCGGTGCCCGCCTGGGAGAGGGCCGGGCCCTGGGACAGGGTCGCGGTCGCCATGGCCAGGACCTGCATCCGGGCCCGGTCGGAGGCGCTCGTCGTGGCGGGCAGTTTGAAGGCCAGCGCGTCGAAGAGGGACTCGTTGTCGTGCGCGTCGGCGTAGGCGAGGGCGTCACCGGGGGCGTCCGCGTAGCCGGCGGGTGAGCCGTTGTAGTCGACCTCGGAGCCCTTGACCTCCTTGCCGCTGGTGTCGGTGAACCGGTAGCCGGCGAGGTTGCCGGACAGCCCGACCTTGATCAGGTCCTGGTAGTGCAGCAGGCGGGCCTTCTGCTCGGCCTCGGTGCCGTTGTGCTCCGAGGAGTTGGGGTCGGTGTGGAGGCCGGACGCGAAGCCCTGCACGCCGGGGTCCTCGTCGAAGGGGCCGCCGCCGCGCACGGCGTCACGGGCCCGGTCGGAGAAGGTGGCGATGCCGGTGCCGGCCATGTTCTTCTGGGTGGCCTGGACGAACCGGGCGTCGTCGGCGACCTCGCCGAAGTTCCAGCCCTCCCCGTACAGGATGATCTTCTTGCCGTCGACGCCGTCCTCGGCGAGGGTCAGCTCGTCCAGTGCCTTCCGTACGGCCAGGATGTTGGCCTTCGGGTGGTGGCCCATGAGGTCGAAGCGGAAGCCGTCGACCTTGTACTCCCTGGCCCAGGTGACGATCGAGTCGACGACCAGCTTGCCCATCATGGCGTTCTCGGTGGCTGTGTTGGCGCAGCAGGTGCTGTTCGCCACCGAGCCGTCGGCGAGGAGCCGCTGGTAGTAGCCGGGCACGATCCGGTCGAGGACGCTGGTCCGCTCCTGGCCGGCGGCCGCGGTGTGGTTGTAGACGACGTCCATCACGACCCGCAGACCGTCGTCGTTGAGGGCCTTCACCATCTTCCGGAACTCGACCGTGCGGGCCGTGCCGTCCGGGTCGGTGGCGTAGGAGCCCTCGGGAACCGTGTAGTGGTACGGGTCGTAGCCCCAGTTGTAGGCGTCCCTCGCGGCGATCTTCCCGACGCACTCCTGCTGCTTCTGCGAGTCGGCCGGGTAGGAGGCCAGGTCGCAGTCGACGCTCGCCTGGTCGGCCTTGCGCTCCGGGATGGTGGCGATGTCGAAGGCGGGCAGGAGGTGGACGTACGAGGTGCCCGCCTTCGCCAGCAGGCGCAGATGCTTCGAGCCGTCGCTCACCTTGTCGGTGAAGGCGAGGTAGGTGCCCG
Source organism: Streptomyces africanus (assembly GCF_030816955.1). Taxonomy (NCBI): domain Bacteria; kingdom Bacillati; phylum Actinomycetota; class Actinomycetes; order Kitasatosporales; family Streptomycetaceae; genus Streptomyces; species Streptomyces africanus. Next base: position 2,382,524 of record NZ_JAUSYP010000001.1, read on the forward strand.
GGTGCTTCGCCGTCCTGTCCTCGACGGAGAAGTCCCGGATGTGCAGCTCCTGGATCTGGGCGTCCCGCAGCGGTACGGCCTCGGGCTTGGTGTACGTCGACCAGCCGCTCGGCGCCAGGGACTTGTCGCCGAGGTCGACGACCAGGCTGCGCTCGGAGTCCGCGGTGAGGGCGACCGAGTAGGGGTCGGTGACCTTGTTGGTGACGATCTTGCCGGCGCTGGGCGCCCAGACCTTCACGACGTACCGGTAGGGCTTGGCCTTCCAGGACTTCGGGCCGGTGACGGACCAGACGCCGGTGGTGTCGTCACGGCGCATCGGGACGGTCTTCCCGCCCAGCTCCAGGGCGACGGACTGCGCGGTCGGGGCCCACACGGACAGCGTGGGGCGGCCCTTGGGGAACGTCGGCCCCAGGTCGGCCTTCGTCGCGTCGTACAGGTCGTCGAGGACACCGGCGGTCTGGACGCCGGTCGCGGCGAGCACAGCCCCGTTCACGGCCCGCTGCGTGGCGACGACCTGGCCGCGCAGGGCCTCGCGGACCCGGTCGCGGTCGCGCGGGTCGACGGTCCAGGCGTCGTACTCCTTCAGATGCGGGAACTTCGCCTTCTGGGCGTCGGTGAGCTCGCTCTTGGACAGGCGCAGCCACGCGGCGTCGCCGGTGAGCGCGCCGTCCTTCACCGTGATCGAGCCGTCCCGGCTGTACAGCAGCTGCGTGGAGGCGGCGGCCTCGGAGCCGTTCCAGGCGAGGGTGTTCCGGTCGACCCAGACCGCCTTGGACGTGGTCAGGTCGAGGGCGGCCGAGGTGCCCGCCGGCTGCGGGAGCAGGTACTTCTCCTGGCCGCTCAACAGCCACACCTCGTGGCCGTTCGCCGTGAGGTCGAGCGACTGGTCGGCGGGCAGGTCCTTCTCGTCGCCCTTGTGGAGGATGTAGCTGAGGCTGGTGGCACCGTCGCTGAGCGGTACCTCGAAGACCGCACCATACGTATCAGTCTTGACCGGCTTCAGGGGGTTCGACCACTCGGTGGGATGCGCGGCGCCCGTCCAGACGTGCAGGCCCCAGCCGTCGTAGTTCCCGTCGGCACGGTGGTAGTGCAGGACGGCCTTGGTCCTGTCGGGCGCCGGATAGTCCGGGCGCTCGGTGGTGACGGTCTCCTTGCCCTGCTCGATCCAGACCTCGCCGGTCTTCGTGACATCGATCGTGCGGTCGGTGGCGACATCCTTGTCGCCGTCCTTGTCGATGACGAGAAAGCCGACGTCCGAGGCGCCGGGCTTGAGTTTGACGTAGGCGAAGGCGCCGTAGGCGTCACGGCCGGTGAAGGGGTGGCTGTCGGGCCACTGGGTGGTCTCGCCGTCGGCGAGGTCGCCCCAGGCGTACAGGCCCCAGTCGGCGTAGTCGCCGTCGGCGCGCTTGTAGTGGACGATCGCGTGGTCGCGGGAGGAGGCGCCGGGCGGCTGCTCGGCGGGCGGGGTGCCGGTGGTGGAGGTGGCCAGGGCGCTCGCGGTGCGGCCGGCCGAGTCGACCACGACCGCCTTGTAGCGCAGGGCCGTGCCGGGCGGTACGTCGCCGGCGATGGTCTGGGTGACCTGGTACGGGGCGTGGTCGGCGGAGCCGAGGGTCTGCCACCTGCCGTTGCCGACCTGGGCGGCGAAGACGACCCGGCCCGGCCGGCCGCCTCCCCCACTCTCGGCTTCGCTCGAGCGGGAGGTGCCCCCATCGTCGGCGGAGAGCTCCACGGTGCCGGTGGCGCCGGCCGCCGGGGCCTTCAGGGTGAGCGTCGGCTCGGTGGCGGGCGCGGCGAGCCGACCGGCCGCCTTGAGGACGATCGCCGAGCCGGGCGGGACGGTGACGGTGAGCTTCCTGTCGCCGTCGCTCTTCAGGGATACGTCGGTGCCGTGGATGCCCTTGAAGGCCATGCCGGCCGAGCCGGTCGCGAAGGTCGCCGTCCTCGCCTCGTCCGCGTTGTTGACGGCGATGACGTACTCGATGCCGCTCTTCGCGTCGGTGCGGGAGAAGGCGTACACGCCCGGCCCGTCGGCCGCGTACCGCTGCTGCTGGACGCCGTCGGCCAGGGCGGGGTGGGCCTTGCGGAGCCCCGCGAGAGCGCTGATCTGGCGGTAGAGCGGTGCTCTCGTGTCGTAGGCGTCCTCGGCGTGGGTGCGGTCGGAGCCGATCAGGTCGTCGTCGAGGTAGTCGGCGGTGCGGGAGGCGAACATGCTCTGCCGGGCGTCCTTGTCACCGCCCGCGCCGGTGAAGCCCTGCTCGTCGCCGTAGTAGACGACGGGGTTGCCGCGGCTGAGGAACATCAGCTCGTTGGCGAGCCGGCCCTTCTTCAGCAGCTCGGCGTCGGTGGCCTTCGGGTCGTCCTGCTTCAGGAAGTACCCGATCCGGCCCATGTCGTGGTTGCCGAGAAAGGTGACCTGCTCGTACGCGTTGGCCTTGTCGGTCGTGTACTTGTAGTCGTCGCCGAAGACGCTCGCGAGCTGCTGTGCGCTGCCGCCCTGGGAGGCGTACTGGCGGACCGCCTCCTGGAAGGGGAAGTCGAGCGTGGCGTCGAGGCGGCCCCGGGTGACGTAGGGGGCGGTGACGGACGTGTCGGCCGAGTAGACCTCGCCGAACATGAAGAAGTCGTCACGGCCCTGCCTGGCCGCGTAGGCGTCCAGCGCCGTGGCCCACTGCGTCCAGAACTCCATGTTGACGTGCTTCACGGTGTCGATCCGGAAGCCGTCGACGTCGAAGTCCCGTACCCAGCGCTGGTAGATCCGCTCCATGCCCCGCACGACCTCGGGCCGCTCGGTCCACAGGTCGTCGAGGCCGCCGAAGTCGCCGTGAGCGGAGCTCTCACCGGCGAAGGTGGAGTCGCCGCGGTTGTGGTACATCGTCGGGTCGTTGAGCCAGGACGGGACCTTGTCGTTCCTGGTCACCTCGGGCGTGCGCGGGAAGGAGCCGCTGTCGACCCGGGGGAAGTCCCGCCGCCCGTCCGCGTAGTCGGCGTCGTCGAAGGGCACGCCGTCCTTGGTCAGGTACGGGAAGGCGCCCTTGGAGAGGTAGTCGTAGGACTTCTCCTCGTAGTCGACGACGTCCGCCGTGTGGTTGGTGATGACGTCGAAGAAGACCTTCATGCCCTTGGCGTGGGCCTTGTCGATGAGGGTTTCGAGGTCTTCGTTGGTGCCGAAGTGCGGGTCGACCTGGGTGAAGTCGGTGATCCAGTACCCGTGGTATCCGGCGGAGGCGTTGCTGCCCGTCCCCTGCACGGGCCGGTTCTTGAAGATCGGGGCCATCCAGAGGGCGGTGGTGCCGAGGCCCTTGATGTAGTCGAGCTTCCGGGTCAGGCCCCTGAGGTCGCCGCCCTGGTAGAAGCCCTTGTCGGCGGGGTCGTAGCCGGTGGACAGGCGCGAACCGGTCAGCCCGCCCGTGTCGTTGCCCGCGTCTCCATTGGCGAAACGATCCGGCAGGACGAAGTAGAACTGCTCACGGGTGGCGTCGTGCCGAGCGGGCTCGGCGGCGAGCTTCGCGTCGGACGGGGGCGCCGGCGGGGTGGCCGCCCCGGCGGCGAGAGGCTGGACGAGCGCTGCGGCCAGCGCGGTCGCGGTGACCGCGGCGACCCGTCCGGCAGGGGAGGTTCGGCGCCTGGACGGCACCGGCCATCTCGGTATCACTGACGTGGACTCCTTGCGATTGCGGCTCTCTCGGGTCCGACCCCGCGCGAACGTATCGCCGCCGAAACGCTTACAGCAAGAGTCCTGCAACTTCTGGAAAGAACTTTCAGCAGTTCGGCTTGGCCGCGTGGATCGCCAGGGCCGTGTTCGAGCGCAGCGTGGCCGTCAACTGCCCGTTGGAGTTCACCGTCACGGTCGTGTTGTTCTGCACGTCGCAGTACGTCCCCGCCGGCAGCGAGGTCTGGTAGGTCCTGGTCAGGGAGCCGGACTCGTGGTTGATGGCCACGAACCCCTTGCTGCCCCGGCCGAAGGCGATGGCGTCGCCGCCGTTGTCCCACCAGTCGGTGACCGCCTGGCCGCGCGTGGCGTTGCGGAAGCCGACCATGGACTTGATCTCGGGCCAGTTGTGCTGGCACTTCCAGCCGTCCTGCCAGCAGGCGTTCACCTGACCGCCGTTCGGGGGACCGGCATCGTGGTCGGTGAACTCGTAGCCGGAGTTGACGTCCGGGGCGCCGTAGGGCCAGGCGAGCATGAAGACGTGGGCGAGGGTGTACGTCGCGCCGTCCTTGTAGCTGAGGGTGGAGCCGTTGCGCTCGGTGTCGTGGTTGTCGACGAAGACGCCGGAGACGCCGCTGTTCATATAGCCCCAGCCCTCGCCGTAGTTCTTCAGGTAGGCGAGGTTCTCGTTGGTGAAGACCCGCTTGAGGTCGTAGGCGTAGCGGAACTCCTGGACGTCGCCGTTGCCGGTGTACTCGGTGGGCTGGACGGCTTCGCCGGCGCCGTGGATGACTTCCTGCTTCCAGTACACGTTCGGGTCGGTCAGGCGGGACTTGATGGTCGCCAGGTCGGCGGCGTCCATGTGCTTGGCCGCGTCGATGCGGAAGCCGTCCGCGCCGAGGGAGAGCAGGTCGTTCATGTACCCGGCGATGGCCCTGCGGACGTAGTCCTCGCCGGTGTCGAGGTCGGCGAGGCCGACCAGTTCGCAGTGCTGGACGTTCCAGCGGTCCTGGTAGGTGCTGATCGGGCTCGTGCAGTCGTCGAAGTCGTACGAGGAGTACAGGCCGGGGTAGCTGTACTTCGTGTACGGCGAGCCGCCGGTGCCGGTGCCGCTGCCCGCGGACATGTGGTTGATCACCGTGTCGACGACGACCTTCACACCGGCCGCGTGGCAGGTGTTCACCATGTTCCGGAAGGCCGCGCGGTCACCGAGCCGGCCGGCGATCTTGTAACTGACCGGCTGGTACGAGGTCCACCACTGCGGGCCCTGTATGTGCTCGGCGGGCGGGGAGACCTGGACGTAGCCGTATCCGGCGGGCCCGAGGGCGGCGGTGCACTCGCGGGCGACGGAGGCGTACGTCCACTCGAAGAGGACGGCGGTGACGTCCTTGGTGCCAGGTGGGGAGGCCTGCACACTAGTCGGGTTCATGACAACCACAGCCGCGGCGAGCGCGGCGGCGGCGAGGTGTCTGCGTGCCATGTGGGGTTTTCCTTCTTCGTTGAAGGACTGTTGACGGTTCTTGCTGCAAGGTTCAGAAACCTTGCGGTGACGCAGATGGTAAAGGCCCGCCGCCCCGAAGGGCAGCGGGCCGTGCGAAATTCAACGGAAAATCAGGCGGTGGATCAGACGATGGTCAGGCGGTGGTCCACCACACCGTGGTGTCGCCGGGCACCTTCGCCTCGTCGTCGACCTGGACGATCTCCCCGCTCGCGACCAGCACCCGGCCGTACGCCGGCATCGCCACCGACTCGCCGGTGGTGTTCGCGACGCACACGAACTCCCCGCGCCGGAAGGCCAGCACGCCCTCGGGCGCCCGCAGCCACTCCACGGACGCGCCGGCGCCGAGGTCCGGCTGCTCCCGGCGCACGGCGAGCGCCGCCCGGTACAGCTCCAGGGTCGAGCCCGGCTCACCGGTCTGCGCCTCGACGCTCAGCTCGCCCCAGCCCTCCGGCTGCGGCAACCAGCTGCCCGCGTCACCGAAGCCGTACGACGACCCGGCCCGGGTCCAGGGGATCGGCACCCGGCATCCGTCACGGAAGCCGTCCTGGCCCGCGCCCCGGAAGTACGCCGGGTCCTGGCGCACCTCGTCCGGCAGGTCCACGACGTCCGGAAGCCCCAGCTCCTCGCCCTGGTAGAGGTAGGCGGAGCCGGGCAGCGCGAGCATCAGCAGGGTCGCGGCGCGGGCCCTGCGCAGGCCCAGTTCCCGGTCGCCGGCCAGACGGAGCTGGGTGCCGAGACCGGGCGGGTTGGCGAACCGGGTGGCGTGCCGGGTCACGTCGTGGTTGGACAGGACCCAGGTGGCGGGGGCGCCGACCGGGCGCATGGCGTCCAGAGTGCGGTCGATGACCTCGCGCATCTCCGCGGCCTCCCAGTGGGTACTGAGGTACTGGAAGTTGAAGGCCTGGTGCAGCTCGTCCGGGCGGACGTAGTTGGCTGTGCGCTCGATGGTCGGCGTCCACGCCTCGGCGACGAAGATGCGGTCCCCCGAGTACTCGTCGAGGATGAGCCGCCACTGCCGGTAGATCTCGTGCACCCCGTCCTGGTCGAAGAACGGCATGACATCGTTGCCCAGCAGCTTCACCTGGTCATGGGATCCAAGGTCGGGAAGTCCCTCCGCCTTCACCAGACCGTGGGCGACGTCGATCCGGAAGCCGTCGACGCCCATGTCCAGCCAGAAGCGCAGGATGGAACGGAACTCGTCGCCGACCGCCGGGTGCTCCCAGTTGAAGTCGGGCTGCTCGGGGGCGAAGAGGTGCAGGTACCACTCACCGTCGGGGACCTGTGTCCAGGCCGGGCCACCGAAGATCGACTCCCAGTCGTTGGGCGGGAGTTCGCCGTTCTTCCCCTTGCCGGGGCGGAAGTGGTAGCGGTCCCGCAGCGGGGAGCCCGGGCCCTCCGCGACGGCCCGCTTGAACCACTCGTGCTGGTCGGAGGAGTGGTTGGGCACGAGGTCGACGATGATCCTCAGGCCCAGCTCGTGGGCGTCGCGGATCAACGCGTCGGCGTCCAGGAGGTTGCCGAACATCGGGTCGACGGCCCGGTAGTCGGCGACGTCGTAGCCGGCGTCGGCCTGCGGCGAGGCGTAGAAGGGGCTGAGCCACACGGCGTCCACGCCGAGGTCGCGCAGGTACGGCAGGCGGGTGCGGACACCTTCCAGGTCGCCCATGCCGTCGCCGTTGCTGTCGGCGAAGCTGCGCGGATACACCTGGTAGATCACCGCGTCCCGCCACCAGTCGCGACGCTTGGCGACGGCCACGGCGGACGTGGGGGTGGGGGCAGGTGCGGCTGAGTGCTGGCTCATGTCGTCCTTGATGCGTAACAGAGGTGTGGTCATGTGAGCGTGGGGTGGGTGACGAGGCGGCCGCGGCACAAGCGGGGCCGGATGGGCACCGCGGCCACCCCGGGATTCTGGAGGGCGGATCGGCAGCGCCCTAAGGGGCGCGGGGAACTGCGCGACCAGCCACGACGGACCCGCAGCCGGTCGACAAGCGGAGGTCACCCCTTCGTGCCGCCCGCCGTGAGCCCGGTCACCAGGTTCTTCTGCACGAGGTAGAAGAACAGAGCAGCCGGTATCGCGATCAGCACAGCCGTCGCGGCCATCAGGTTCCGCTGCGCGTCATGCTCGCTCACGAACGTCTGAAGACCGACGGCAAACGTGTACTTGTCGTCGCTCAGCAGGAACGTCGAAGCGAACGCGACCTCACCGAAGGCCGTGAGGAAGCTGTAGAACGCCGCGACCGCGAGGCCCGGCTTGGCCAGCGGCAGGATCAGCCGCGCGAACGTGCCGAAGGGGGTCAGCCCGTCGACGCGTCCGGCCTCGTCGATCTCGAACGGGATGGTGTCGAAATAGCCCTTCATCAGCCAGGCGCAGTACGGCACGATCGTGGTGCAGTTGACAAGGATGAGACCAAGGTAGCTGTCGATGAGCTGCAGATCCGAGAGGATCTGGTACATCGGCACGATCAGTACCGCGATCGGGAACATCTGGGTGACGAGCAGCACCCACATCAGCTTCCGGTAGCCGGGGAACCGCATGCGGGAGACGGCATAGCCGGTGGACGCCGCGACGACGACGCCGATCAGCGTGGTGCCCAGCACCACGACCAGCGTGCTCGTCAGCCAGTCGAAGAAGCTCGTGTCCTTGAGGACGAACGTGTAGTTGTCGAACGTCATCTTGCCCCAGATGCGCCCGGGGTGGAGGTAGTCGTCCTTGTCCGGGCCGAGGGACAGGAAGACCAGCCAGGCGATCGGGAAGAGCGCGATCAGGCTCGCGCCGACCAGGATGGCGTGCGAGACGAGGGAGGCCGCGCGGCTGTGCTCGCCGCGCCGGCGGACCGCGCGGGGCGCGCCGGCGGGGCGCCGCCCGGTGGCCGCGGCGGAGGTCTCGACGGTGGTCGTACTCATTTCGGACTCCTGCCTCAGATCGCGAGCTGCTGCTCGTTGCGGTTCAGCCAGCGGCGGTAGAAGGAGGTGAAGACGATCAGGATGGACAGGAGCAGGATCCCGTAGGCGGCGGACTGGGCGTAGTCGCGCGGCTGCTGTCCGAAGCCCAGCTGGTAGGCCCAGGTCACGAGGATCTGGGCGTCCGGGGCGGTGTTGCCGAACAGCAGGAAGACGATGGCGAACTGGTTGAAGGTCCAGATCACGCCCAGGAGCACGACCGTGGTGCTGACGGACCGCAGGCCGGGCAGGGTGACGTACCGGAACCGCTGCCAGGCGCCGGCGCCGTCCATCTCGGACGCCTCGTACAGGCTCGCGTCGATCGACTGCAGGCCGCCGAGCAGCGAGACCATCATGAACGGCACACCGCACCAGGTGTTGACCATGATCGCGGCGAACCGCTGCCAGAAGGTGTCCTCCAGCCAGAGCGGTGTCGGCAGGTGCAGGAAGTCCAGGCCGGAGTTGATGACGCCGCCGTCGGCGAGCATGAACCGCCAGCCGAAGACGGTGACGAAGGTCGGCACGGCCCAGGGCAGGACCAGGATCATCCGGTAGAGGGTGCGGCCGCGCAGCTTCTGGTTGAGCAGCAGGGCGAGCCCGAGGCCGATGCCGTAGTGCAGGGTGACGCAGGCCGCCGTCCAGAAGACGGTCCACAGGAAGTGCGACCAGAAGCGGTCGTACGAGGTCGGGCCCCACAGGATGTCGGCGTAGTTGTCCAGGCCGATGAATCGGTAGGTGGCGTCGATCTCGTTGACGCCGATCGTGCGGGCGGTGTTGAGGCTGGTGGCGTCGGTGAGGGTGAGGTACAGGCCGTACGCCAGCGGGTACAGCACGAGGACGCCGAGGACGATCACCACCGGGGCGATCATCGCGTAGGCGTACCAGTGCTTGTGGAAGCCGTGCTTCAGCCGCCGGCCCGGCCCGGGCCGCGGTTCCCGCTCACCGCGCCGCTTGCCGGTCGCTCGGTCGATGACGACGGTCATGGTTCGACACCTTCTGGAGGTTCAAGGAGGTCAAGGGGGCTGCCCAGGCGCAAGCGCGGCCGCAGACGCAGGCGCAGACGCGGGCCGGTGGCTGCCGGGCCCCCTTCCCGTGACCGGGGCCCGGCAGCCACGCGGCGGTCACTTGGAGAAGTCCGGCACCAGCTTGGTGATGGCGGTCTCGGCGTCGCCGAGGCCCTTGTCCAGGGACTCCTTGCCGCCCGCGATCTCGATCAGCTCGTCGTCGAGCGGGCCCCACAGCGAGCTGTACTCGGGCAGCGCCGGGCGCGGCTGGGCGGAGGACAGCACGCCCTGGTAGCCGGCGATGCCGGGGTCGGCCTTGACCTCGGCGGTGTAGGCGTCCTCGCGCGTGGGGAGCGTGGAGTTCTTCAGCGCGATGGTCTCCTGGGCCTTGGCCGAGGTCATGAAGTTGACGAACTTCAGCGAGGCCTTCTGGTGGGCCGCGTCGGAGCCGGCGTAGACGGAGAGGTTGTGTCCGCCGGTCGGGGCGCCCGCCTTGCCGGTGGAGCCCGCCGGGACGGTGGCGATGCCGAGGTTGTTCTTGTCCTTGAAGGCCGAGCCCTTGTAGAAGTTGGTGATCTCCCACGGGCCCTGGACGATCGAGGCGACCTTGCCGCTGACGAACGCCTCCTGGATGTGGGCGTAGGCGTCGGCGGTGGTGTCGGCCTTGTGCAGGCCCTTGCCCTTGAAGAGGCTCTGCCAGGTGCCGTAGGCCTTCTTGGCGGCGGGCGAGGTGACGGTGATCTTCTTGGCGTCGGCGTCGACGGTGTCGGTGCCCTCGCCGTAGAGGAAGGACTGGGCGTAGTAGGCCTGGGTGGAGCCCCAGTAGCCGTCGACGCCGGTCTTGTCCTTGACGGTGGCGGCGGCCTTCTTCAGGTCGTCCCAGGTCTTAGGGGCCTCGACGCCGGCCTTCTTGAACAGGGCCTTGTTGTAGACGAGGGCGAGGGTGTCCGTGGTGAAGGGGACGCCGTAGGTCTTGCCGTCGTACTTCGCCTGCTCGATCAGGCTGGGCTGGAACCTGTCCTGTTCGGCGAGGGCCTCGGTGCCGTCCAGCGGCAGGAAGAAACCCTTCTTGGCGAAGGCCGGGGTCCAGCCGACCTCGGAGCGCAGCACGTCGGGGGCGCCCTTGGAACCGGCGGCGGTGTCGAACTTGTTCTGCGCCTGGTCGAAGGGGACGTTGACGTAGTTGACCTTGATGCCCTTGTTGGCGGCCTCGAACTCCTTGACCAGGGCCTTGTACGCCGGCGCCTCGTTGGTGGCGTTGGAGGTGTCCCACCAGGTGATGGTGACCGGGCCGTCGGCCTCGTCGCCGCTGTCGCTCCCGCCGCACGCCGTCGCCGCCAGGGCGAGGGACGCCACCAGCGCGGTGGCCGCTATGCCACGCCGCATGAGTTCTCCTTGAGGGTGAAAGCCCGTTTCGTGCTGCCGACTGCGCCGTTGGCCGCCGGGCGTCGGTGAGATTAGCCGCGCCGCAAGGAGTTGCGAAAGACCTTGCAGCAAAAAGTTGCAAGGGGTGCGGAAGGTTATCCGGCCGTGACCTCTTCCCGGCCTCCTTCTGACCGTTGCGGAACGGGGATTTCCGGCTGATCGGCGGGGAGTCGGGCAGTTGTGCAAGACTCTGCAAGCACTTGCCATCCGTTGCCGCCGGGTGAATCATCCGTTGCGGATCGGACGCCGACCACGACTTCGAGGGACCGCGATGACCAAGCAACCCGCAGCGGGCCGTGCGCCGGCCCGCACCAGGCGTCCCGTCGGTGTGCAAGCGGAACCCAGGCCGCTACAGTCCGGTGCTGTGACCACACGGCTTGCCGACATCGCTGCTCAGGCGGGGGTGAGCGAAGCGACCGTCAGCCGCGTCCTCAACGGGAAGCCGGGCGTCGCCGCCACCACCCGCCAGTCCGTGCTGGCCGCCCTCGACGTGCTGGGCTACGAACGCCCGGTGCGGCTGCGGCAGCGCAGCGAGGGTCTGGTGGGCCTGATCACCCCGGAGCTGGAGAACCCGATCTTCCCGGCCCTGGCCCAGGTCATCGGCCAGGCGCTGACCCGGCAGGGCTACACGCCGGTGCTGGCCACCCAGACGCCGGGCGGCTCGACCGAGGACGAGCTCACGGAGATGCTCGTGGACCGCGGTGTCGCCGGCATCATCTACGTCTCCGGGCTGCACGCGGACACCACGGCCGACATGCAGCGCTACGACCGGCTGCGCGCGCAGGGCGTGCCGTACGTGCTGGTCGACGGCTTCTCGCCGAAGGTGCAGGCGCCGTTCATCTCCCCCGACGACCGCGCGGCGATGAACCTCGCGGTGACGCACCTGGTGTCCCTCGGGCACACGCGGATCGGTCTGGCCCTGGGGCCCAAGCGGTTCGTGCCCGTGCAGCGCAAGATCGAGGGGTTCGTGCGCACCATGCAGGACCAGTTGGGGCTGGGTGCCGAGGCCGTCGAGACGGAACTGGTCCAGCACTCCCTCTACACCCTGGAGGGCGGGCAGGCCGCGGCCACGGCGCTGATCGAGCGGAACTGCACGGCCGTGGTGTGCGCCAGCGACATGATGGCGCTGGGCGCGATCAGGGCGGCTCGCCAGCGTGGCCTGGAGGTTCCGAAGGACGTCTCCGTGGTGGGCTTCGACGACTCGCCGTTGATCGCCTTCACCGACCCGCCGCTGACGACGATCCGCAAGCCGGTCCCGGCGATGGGCCAGGCGGCGGTCCGCACGCTGCTGGAGGAGATCGGCGGGACGCCCGCGCCCCACAGCGAGTTCGTGTTCATGCCGGAACTGGTGGTGCGCGGCTCGACCGCCTCGGCGCCCGGGGACCGCTCTCGCCCCTGAGGCTCGCGGCTGGATTTCGCCGCAGAACATGCGGTCCGCCCCAGTGCGGGGGATGATCGGGGGATCAGGGCTTTTCTGGCAGACTTTGTGCCTATGGGTGACACGACCGTGACGACGCTGGACGGCCGGAAAGCGGCCGTTCCGGACCCGGTCGCGGCCGATCCGGGGCGGGGTCTCCTCCCCCGGCTGCGCACCCCCCGCCGGCCCCGGTTCTGGTTCGAGATCCTGCTGATCGGGGTGAGTTACTGGACGTATTCGCTCATCCGCAACGCCGTGCCGGAGCAGAGGACCGAGGCGCTGCGCAACGCCGACTGGATCTGGCAGACCGAGCACGCTCTGGGCATCGCCGTCGAGGGGTCGGTGAACCGGGCCGTGAACTCGGTGACTTGGCTGATCATCGGTATGAACTACTACTACGCGACGCTGCACTTCGTGGTGACGCTGGGTGTGCTCGTGTGGCTGTACCGTCGCCATCCCGGCCGGTACGCGGCGACCCGCCTGGTGCTGTTCGCGACGACCGCCGTCGCCCTGGTCGGTTACTACCTGTACCCCCTGGCGCCCCCACGGCTGATGAACGGCGGCGATTTCATCGACACCGTCATGGTCCACCAGACCTGGGGGTCGATGGCGTCCGGCGACCTGAAACACATGTCCAACCAGTACGCCGCGATGCCGTCGATGCACATCGGCTGGTCCATGTGGTGCGGCCTGACGATCTTCGTCCTGGCGACGGTCCCCTGGGTGCGGGTGCTGGGCCTGCTGTACCCGGCGCTGACGCTGGTGGTCATCGTCGCCACGGCGAACCACTTCTGGCTGGATGCGGTCGGTGGCCTGCTCTGCCTGGCCTTCGGATTCGCGGTGGCCGGGGTCTGGTACGGGAGGCACCCGTACGCACTGCCGAGGCACGTACCGAGGCGCGACACCGACAGCTCAGGCAGGCGACCCACCCCGGTACCCTCCATCAAGCCCTGACCGCCGCCGGCCTTGGCCCGACCACCACCGGACGCACCGGGCCCGAAGGCGTCGCCGCCCGCCTGCCGGCACCGGCCGCCACGCCGGGCCGCAGCGTCCCGCGCGGCGGCGCGACCGCCGTCTCGACGGCGGCCGGCCGAATCGCCAGGCCGAGGCCGCGCGGGCCGGACTGACCCCTCCGACCACGGCGGCGCCCAACCGACCTGGCCACCGGCGCGCCGACCCGAAGGCGCCCGCGCCGCCGGCACTGGCGGCAGTCCCCTCGACGGTCGGCCGACCCGGCCGCTCGGGCAAAGCCGCGCGTGCCGGTCCGACATCCCCCGGCCGCAGCGGTGACCAACCGGCCCAGCCAACGAACCGCGCCCGGCCCGAAGACGCCTCCACCGGCCGGCCGGCACCGGCGACACGCCGGGCCGCAAAGGCCCGTACGGCGGCGGAACCGCCGCGGTCGACGGGGAGCCGATCGGACCGCTCGGGCAAAGTCGGCCGCGCCCGGCCTGGCCCCCGGCCACGGCGGTACCCAACCGGCCCGGCAATCAGGGAAGCATCCGGCCCGAAGTCCCCAGCCCTGCCACCACGGACGCGCCTGGCCCGAAACAGCCGACCGCGCTGCCCCGGCAAAGCCGCTCGGGGCTCACTTCCCCCGATACACCACGTGCCCCCCGGTCACCATCAGTCGTACCGGTGCCTCCGTCAGCTCGTCCGCCGGGGCGGTCACCGGGTCCAGCTCCAGGGCCGTCAGGTCGGCGCGGAAACCGGGCGTGATGCGGCCGGTCATGTCGGACTCGCCCGCTGCCTGTGCCGCATGGGTGGTGCAGCCCTCCAGTGCCTCCAGGCCGGTCAGGCCGGCGCGAGTCGATGCCGCGCCCCTCGGGGTGCGGGCCGTGGCGAGCACGGCGCGGGCGTCGTGGTGCGCGATCGGCCAGTCCGAGCCGAGGGCCACCACCGCGCCCGCGTCCCGCAGGTCCCGCAGCCGCCAGGCGCGGCCCGCCCGCCGGGTGCCCAGCCGCCGGGACCACTCGTCGGTGCCGTCGGCCCGGGTGTACGCGGTGTGCGGCGGCTGCATGGACGCCGCCACACCCAGCCGTGCGAACCGCGGCAGCAGCTCGTCCGGCACCGTCTCGATGTGCTCGATGCGGTGCGCCCCGTTCCCGCCCGGCCCGAGCCCCTCGACCACGTCCAGGACGTGCCGTACCGCCGCGTCCCCGATGGCGTGCGTGGCCGTGCGCACCCCGGCCGCGTGCAGGTGCCGTACGGCGGCGGCGTACGCCTCCGGGTCGGGCCAGAAGGCGTCCGTGCCCTGGCCGTGGCAGTCGGCGTGCTCCAGCCAGGCCGTGCCGCCCTCGACGGTGCCGTCCATGAAGAACTTGACCCCGCCGGTCCGCCAGTGCCGGCCGCCCCGGCCCTGGGCGGCGACCAGCTCGTCCAGGGCGGCACGGTCCGCGCCCGGCATGCACCAGGGCGCGAACCGCAGCCGCACCGGCAGCACCGTCTCCCCGGCCACGGAGTCGATCAGCTCCGGGTCGCCGGCGTCCATGACGTGCGCCCCGGTCAGCCCGGTCGCGGCCATGGCGGACAGCAGCTCCGCCAGGCGCGCCCGGCGTGCGGCGTGGGACGGGCGCGGTGCGATCGCGGCCACCAGGTCCATCGCCGCGTGTTCGACGAGGTGCCCGGTGGGCCGGCCCGAGGCGTCGCAGACGACCTCCGAGCGCTGGGGGAATTCCCGGGGACCGTGCACGCCGGCCGCGGTGAGGGCCGAGCCGGTCGCGAGGGCGGAGTGACCGTCGTAGAGGCGCAGGAAGGCAGGTGTGCCGTGCAGGACGTCCTCGATGAGGCCCCGGTCGACGGGGCGGCCCTCGAAGGCGTTGTGGTCGAGGCCGAAGCCGGTCACCCACCCGTCGGTGCGCTCCGCGTCCGCGAGGGCGGCCCGCAGCCCCGCGAGGTCCGTCACGCCCGACAGGTCCGTGCCGGTCGCCATGTCCAGCCCCCACACGGGGTGGCTGTGCGCGTCGACCAGGCCGGGCACCAGGTGCGCGCCGTCCAGGTGGACGACCTCGGTGCCCGGGCCGCGCCAGTCGCGGACGTCCGTATCGTCACCGACCGCCGCGATCAGCCCGTCGCGTACGGCGACGGAGGTGGCGTACGGGCGGTCCGGGTCGAGGGTGCGGACCTCGGCACCGGCGAGGACCAGATCTGCGGTCGGCATGTACTGAACTCCCTTGTACAGCTTGGCTATTCGTTGGGTTCGGCGGCGAAGCCGGCGTAGACGTCCGGGCGTTTCCGGCGCAGCCACCAGGCGAGGGCGAGGCCCGCGGCGAACACGGAGGGGGCGGTGACGACCAGGACGGTGTTCACGGTCGGGGACGCCCCCGTGAACAGGTCGATGTGGTTCACCACCAGCACGATGGCCGTCGCGAGCAGCACGGCGGCGACGACGGGCGCCACGACCGTGCGCAGCGCGCCCTCCTGGTGGCGCACCCGGCGGAAGTAGCAGGGCACGGCGATCGCGGCGAGCAGCTGGAGCAGGAACAGGCCGATCATCCCCGGGGTGTTGACCCACAGCAGCAGCTGCCCGTATGGGTCGGCGCCGGCTGCCGCGAAGGCCAGGACGACGACCGCGCCGAGGACCGTCTGGGCGAGTCCGGCCACGTACGGGGAGCCGTGCCGCGGGTGGATGCGGCCCAGCGCCTTGGGCAGCACGCCCTCCTCGGCGAGGGCGAGGGCGTACCGGTTGATCGCGTTGTGGAAGGCGAGCAGCGAGGCGAGGACGCTGGTGACGATGAAGACGTGCATCAGGTCGGCCGCCCAGCCGCCCACGTAGGTGGTGATGGCGGTGAAGAACAGCTCGGCGGGGTTCTTTGCGGCGGCTGAGGCGATCTCGGCGTCACCGAAGGCCTGGATGACGGTCCAGACGATGAAGGCGTAGAACAGGCCGAGGAACCCGACGGCCACGTACGTCGCGCGCGGCACCGTGCGCTGGGGGTCGCGGGCCTCGCGCCGGTAGATGACGGTCGACTCGAAGCCGGTGAACGCGGCGAAGGCGAAGGCGAGGACGGCCGCCGTGCCCGGGACCAGGACGTTGCCGGGTTCGAAGGAAGCGAGGGACAGCCCGTGCGCGCCGCCCTTGATCAGGACCCCGCCCGCGAGGAGCACGAGGATGCCGGTCTCGGCGACGAGCAGGACACCGAGCACCTTGGCGCCGAAGTCGATGGAGCGGTAGCCGCCGTAGCCGATGAGCAGCAGGCCGGCCAGCGAGATCGGCAGCCAGGGGACGTCGGTGCCGAACAGGGCGCGTGCGGTGTCCTGGCCGGCGGAGCCGAGCAGGCCGTAGACGCCGGTCTCCATGCCGTTGTAGCCGACCAGGGCGAGCAGGGCGGCGCCGATGCCGACGGGGCGGCCGAGTCCGCGGGTGATGTACGCGTAGAAGGCGCCGCCGCTGCGGACGTGGCGGCTCATGGTGGTGAAGCCGACAGCGAAGACGGCGAGGGTGAGACCGGCCAGGAGATAGCCGACGGGGGCGCCGACGCCGCCCAGCAGGATCGCGAGGGGGGCGACGCCGGCCATGACGGTGAGCGGGGCGGCGGCGGAGACGACGAAGAAGGCGATGTCCGCGGTGCCGAGGGAGCCGGAGCGCAGGGTCGCCGTGGCGGCCGGGGTGCGCTCCCCTGAGGTGGTGACGGACATGGGCAAGCCCTTCGAGCGGCGGACGGGGAGGGCGTGGGGGGAGTCCGGGCGTGCGGGATCACCGCGGTAAATCTAAAGGCTTTCGGTTTTGGCAATGTAGCCTCTACCTCGGCATCCGGGAAGACCTCAGGGGGGACCACCGACCATGGGACGGCCGCGCACACCGCTCCTCGACCGCGAGCGCATCGCGACGACGGCGCTCGAAATCGTCGACGAACGCGGCGACTTCAGCGTGCCGCAGGTGGCCAAGCGGCTGGGCGCGCAGACCGGCTCGGTGTACCACCACGTGGAGGGCCGGGACGGCATCGTGGAGCTGCTGCGCGAGCGGGTGTCGGCGGCGATCGACCCGGCGACCCTGGATCTGCGCCCCTGGGACACGGCCCTGGAGGCCTGGGCCCGCTCCTACCGCGCCGCGTTCGCCGCGCACCCCAAGGCGATCCCGCTGCTGATGACGTCCCCCGTGCGGGCACCGCGCGTGCTGGAGCAGTACGAGCGGGCCGTGACGCTGCTGCTCGACGCGGGCTTCGCCCCAGCCGATGTGATGCCCCTGCTCACCGCCCTGGAGAACCTGGTCCTCGGCTCGGCCCTCGACCTCGCGGCCCCCGAGACGATGTGGGAACTGACCGCCTCGTCACCGACCCCACGGCTGGCCGAGGCGCTGTCGGCGGCGCGCGAGGGCCGGGCGGACCGGGCGTTCGAGGTGGGGCTGACGGGGTTCATGAAGCACGCGAAGGAGTTGCGGGCCGGTACGGACACCCCCTAGAGGGGTCCGCGAAGTCCCTGACGCTCGGACACTCCGTAGAACAGCTCCTCCACCACGCTCCGGGCCCGGCGGGCCGTCCGCCGGTACGCGTCGAGCATGTCGCCGGCGTGGCCGGGGCCGTAGCCCAGGTAGCGGCCCACGGCGGCGAGTTCACGGGGCTCCGTGGGGAACGTGTCGCCCGCCCGGCCGCGGACCAGCATGACCGCGTTGCGGACGCGGGTCGCGAGGACCCAGGCCTCGTCCAGGATCGCCGCGTCCTCGTCCCCGATGAGACCGGCCGTACGGGCGGCGGCCAGGGCCTCGCGCGTCCGGGTCGTGCGCAGTCCCGGCTCGGCCGCGCCGTGCCGCAGTTGCAGCAGCTGCACCGTCCACTCCACGTCGGACAGACCGCCCGGGCCCAGCTTGGCGTGCAGCTTGGGGTCGGCGCCGCGCGGCAGCCGCTCGGACTCCATACGGGCCTTCAGCCGCCGGATCTCGCGCACGGCCTCGTCGGCGAGCCCGTCCGCCGGGTAGCGCAGCGGGTCGATCAGCTCGATGAACCGGCGGCCCAGGTCCTCGTCCCCGGCGACGGGCTCGGCCCGCAGCAGCGCGTGCGACTCCCAGGTCAGGGCCCAGCGGCGGTAGTACGCCGCGTACGAGGTGAGGGTGCGCACGAGCGGGCCGGACTTGCCCTCCGGGCGCAGGTCCGCGTCGATGAGGAGGGGCGGGTCGGCGCTGGGGATCTGGAGCAGCCGGCGCATCTCGGAGACGACCTTGTTGGCGGCCTGGGAGGCCTCCCGCTCCTCGACGCCGTCGCGCGGCTCGTGCACGAACAGCACGTCCGCGTCGGAGCCGTAGCCCAGTTCGTGTCCGCCGAAGCGGCCCATGCCTATGATCGCGAACCGGGTGGGCAGGCTGTCCCCCCACCCGTCGCGCACGACCGCGCGGAGCGTGCCGGCCAGGGTCGCGGCCGTCAGGTCCGACACCGCGCCGCCGACCCGGTCCACCAGGGCGCCCTCGTCGGCCTCAGCGGCCTGCTCCTCGGTGCCGTAGGAGCCGACGATGTCGGCGGCTGCCGTACGGAACAGCTCGCGGCGGCGCACCCCGCGGGCGGCCGTGACCGCCTGGGCGGCACCGTCGGCCCGTTTCACCGCGGCGAGTATCTCCTGCTCCAGATGGGCGCGGGAGCGCGGTTCGAGGCCGCCGCCGTCCCCGTCGCCGAGCAGCGCCACCGCCTCCGGGGCGCGCATCAGCAGGTCGGGCGCGAGCCGGCCGGCGGACAGCACGCGGGCGAGGTTCTGCGCGGCGGCGCCCTCGTCCCGCAGCAGCCGCAGGTACCAGGGCGTCTTGCCGAGCGCGTCCGACACCTTGCGGAAGTTGAGCAGGCCCGCGTCCGGGTCGGCCGAGTCGGCGAACCAGCCCAGCAGGACGGGCAGCAGGGTGCGCTGGATGGCGGCCTTGCGGGTGACGCCGGACGCCAGGGCCTCCAGGTGGCGCAGGGCGGAGGCCGGGTCGGCGTAGCCGAGGGCGACCATGCGCTCCCGGGCCGCCTCGGCGCTCAACCGGGCCTCGCCGGTGGCGAGTTGGGCGACCGCGTCGAGCAGCGGCCGGTAGAACAGCTTCTCGTGCAGACGGCGTACGACGGTGGCGTGCCGCTTCCACTCGCGCAGCAGCTCGGCGACCGGGTCGGTGCGCAGTCCGAGGGAGCGGCCGATGCGGCGCAGCTCGGCCTCGTCCTCGGGCACGAGGTGGGTGCGCCGCAGCCGGAACAGCTGGATCCGGTGTTCCATGGAGCGCAGGAAGCGGTAGGCCTCGTCGAGCTGGGCGGCGTCGGCCCGGCCGACGTACCCGCCGGCGGCGAGGGCCTTCAGCGCGTCGAGGGTGGTGCCGCTGCGCAGCGAGGTGTCGGCCCGGCCGTGCACCAGCTGGAGCAGCTGCACGGCGAACTCGACGTCCCTGAGGCCGCCGGGGCCCAGCTTCAGCTGGCGGTCGACCTCGGCCGCGGGGATGTTCTCCACGACCCGGCGGCGCATCTTCTGCACGTCGGGGACGAAGTTCTCGCGCTCGGCGGCCTTCCACACCAGCGGCTGGACCGCGGCGACGTACTCCGCGCCGAGGTCGAGGTCGCCGGCCACCGGCCGGGCCTTGAGCAGCGCCTGGAACTCCCAGGTCTTCGCCCAGCGCTGGTAGTAGGCGAGGTGGCTGGAGAGGGTCCGCACGAGCGGGCCGTTCCTGCCCTCGGGCCGGAGGTTGGCGTCCACGGGCCAGATGGACCCCTCGACGGTCGTCTCGGAGCAGATCCGCATCATGTGCGAGGCGAGCCGGGTCGCGGCCCGGATGGCCTTGGTCTCGTCGGCGCCCTCGACGGCCTCCCCGACGAAGATGACGTCCACGTCGGAGACGTAGTTCAGCTCGTGGCCGCCGCACTTGCCCATCGCGATGACCGCGAGCCGGCACAGGGCCACGTCCTCGGGCGCGGCCGCCCCGGCGATGCCGAGGGCGGCACGCAGGGTGGCGGTGGCCAGGTCGGCGAGCTCGGCGGCGGACTCGGCGACGCCCGTGGTGCCGCACACGTCCCGGGCGGCGATGGACAGCAGGCAGCGCCGGTAGGCGACGCGCAGGGAGACGGGGTCGGTGGCCTCCGCGAGACCGGCCTCGAACTCCTCCACCCCGGGGTGCAGGTCGTGCGCCTCGTACATGACGAGCGCCTGCCAGTCGTCCGGGTGCCGGGTGAGGTGGTCGGTGAGGGCGGTGGAGGCGCCGAGCACACCGAGCAGCCGGTCGCGCAGCGGCTTGGACGAGATCAGCGTGTCGAGGAGCTCCCGGCGGGCGCCGGGGCCGGGCTGCGCCTCCAGCAGCCGGACCAGCCCGAGCAGCGCGAGATCGGGGTCGGCGGTCGCGCCCAGCGCGTCCAGCAGCACCGGGTCGTCGCGCAGCGGCACGAGCTCGGCGCTGTCCAGGAGCCGCTCGGCGGCCGAGGCGTCGGTGAAGCCGTGCCGCAGCAGCCGCGTGAAGGTACTGCTCCTGCGCCCCGGCGCCGCCGTCATCCGGGCCTCCCACACTCTGTCTCGGACGTGCATCGGATCAAGGTCGTACCGCTTTGAGCCTAACCGCAGAGCCCGGGGGAAGCTCCGATGAGTTCGGCGGGCGGACGGGGTCTGCACCTGTGAAGCCACAGGCCTGGAGGACGCTCATGACCACGATGCACCCGGAGGAAACCCGTCTGGACCGCCGCTACAGCGACGAGACGGCCACCGCGACCGACTGGCGGGAGGCCGAGGCGCGGCTCAGGGAAGCCGAACTGTTCTGGATCACGACGGTGCGCCCCGACGGCCGCCCGCACGTCACCCCGCTGCCGGCGGTCTGGTCGGACGGCGCCCTGCACTTCTGCACGGGCCCGGAAGAGCGCAAGGCGCGGAACCTCGCGGAGAACCCGCACGTCGTGCTGACCACCGGCACGAACACCTGGAACAAGGGCTACGACCTGGTGGTCGAGGGCGAGGCGGCACGCGTGACCGAAGACGGGCGGCTGCGCGAACTGGCCGCCGCGTGGGAGACGAAGTACGGCAGTTTCTGGCACTTCGAGGTACGGGAGGGCTATTTCCAGCACGGCGCGGGACACGCGGCCGTCTACTCGGTGGCGCCGCGCACCGTGTTCGGCTTCGCTAAGGGGGAGCCGTTCAGCCAGACGAGGTGGCGGTTCACCGATGCCTGACGAAGGAGTCACGCCATGGACTTCACGCTCGAAGTCATCCCGCTGCCCGTGACCGACATCGACCGTGCCCGGGACTTCTACCGGGACAAGGTCGGCTTCCACGTGGACATCGACCAGGAGGTCATGCCCGGGATGCGGATCGTCCAGCTGACGCCTCCGGGCTCCGGCTGTTCGATCGCCCTGGGCGACTCGATCTGGGAGATGACCCCCGGCCCCACCCCGGCCCCCGGCTCCTACCAGGGCCTGCAACTGTGCGTCGCCGACATCAAGGCGGCCCACACGGAACTCGTCGAACGCGGCCTCGACGTCTCGGAGCCGGTCCAGTACGCCCCCGACGACGGCGCCACGTTCATGCACTTCCAGGACCCGGACGGCAACGGCTGGGCGATCCAGGAGTACCGGCAGCGGGCGGAGAAGCCGCTGCATCTGCTCCTGGCGGAACTGAAGCGACAGGGGGCCTGACCCTGCCGGGCTTCACCCGGGCCAGGGCCGACGGCGTCCTGACCGCCGGCCCTGGGTGCCACTCGGGCGAAGATCCGTGTGCCCTTACAGCACCGGCAGGCTCTTCCGCAGCTCGAACGCGGTGACCTCGCTGCGGTACTCCTCCCACTCGGACTTCTTGTTGCGCAGGAAGAAGTCGAAGACGTGTTCGCCGAGGGTCTCGGCGACCAGGTCGCTGCGCTCCATCAGGGTCAGGGCCTCGCCCAGGTTCTGCGGGAGCGGCTCGATGCCCATCGCGCGGCGCTCCGCGTCGGAGAGGGCCCAGACGTCGTCCTCGGCGCCCGGCGGGAGCTCGTAGCCCTCCTCGATGCCCTTCAGGCCGGCGGCGAGGAGGACGGCGTAGGACAGGTACGGGTTCGCGCCGGAGTCCAGGGAGCGGACCTCGACACGGGCCGAGCCCGTCTTGCCGGGCTTGTACATCGGGACGCGGACCAGCGCCGAGCGGTTGTTGTGGCCCCAGCAGATGTACGAGGGGGCCTCGCCGCCCGCGCCCGCCGTGCGCTCCGCGCCGCCCCAGATGCGCTTGTAGGAGTTGACCCACTGGTTGGTGACCGCGGAGATCTCCGCGGCGTGCCGCAGCAGGCCGGCGATGAAGGAGCGGCCCACCTTCGAGAGCTGGTACTCCGAGCCCGACTCGTAGAAGGCGTTGCGGTCGCCCTCGAAGAGGGAGAGGTGCGTGTGCATGCCGCTGCCCGGGTGCTCGGAGAACGGCTTCGGCATGAACGTCGCCTGCACGCCCTGCTCCAGCGCCACCTGCTTCATGACCAGGCGGAACGTCATGACGTTGTCGGCCGTGGAGAGCGCGTCGGCGTAGCGCAGGTCGATCTCCTGCTGGCCCGGTGCGCCCTCGTGGTGGGAGAACTCGACGGAGATGCCCATCGACTCCAGCATGGTGATCGCCTGGCGGCGGAAGTCCATGCCGACGTTGGTCGGGGTGTGGTCGAAGTAGCCGGAGTTGTCCGCGGGCGTCGGACGGCTGCCGTCCAGCGGCCGGTCCTTCAGCAGGAAGAACTCGATCTCCGGGTGCGTGTAGAACGTGAAGCCCAGGTCGGAGGCGCGGGCCAGGGAGCGCTTGAGCACGTAGCGCGGGTCGGCGAAGGACGGCGAGCCGTCCGGCATGAGGATGTCGCAGAACATCCGGGCCGTACCCGGCGCCTCCGCGCGCCAGGGCAGGATCTGGAACGTCGACGGGTCCGGCTTGGCGATCATGTCGGACTCGTAGACCCGGGCGAAGCCCTCGATGGCGGAGCCGTCGAAGCCGATGCCCTCGTCGAAGGCCTGTTCCAGCTCGGCCGGGGCCACGGCGACGGACTTGAGGAAGCCCAGGACGTCCGTGAACCACAGGCGTACGAACCGGATGTCGCGCTCCTCCAACGTCCGGAGCACGAACTCCTGCTGCTTGTCCATCTTCCGCTTCCCCATCCTTGCTGGTCAGGCCGCCTGTCTTCCGTACCACGGGAGGCGGTCGGGCACCTGAGCATCCCACCACACGAGCATTTCGTACGCGTTGCGCACCATGATCGCCCGGCAGGCCCGGGACCGAACGCCTCACGTACGGCAGGTGGACTGCTCTTCCGCCCATAGTGCCTGCTCGCACCGACATCCGTAACGGCCGGTTCCCTCCGCAACCCCGGCCCACTTAATTTGCATTTCAGATGCAACTTTAAATACCGTACGCAGCAGTCGAGTCCTGAGGAGTCCCGATGCTGTCCGAGCAGTCCGCCGTCACCGTCCGCGCCACCCTTCCCGCCGTCGGCGCGGCCCTCGGCACGATCACCGAGCGCTTCTACGCCGGGCTGTTCGCGGCCCACCCCGAGCTGCTGAACGACCTGTTCAACCGGGGCAACCAGGCCGCCGGCACCCAGCGGCAGGCGCTCGCCGGATCCGTCGCCGCCTTCGCGACGCACCTGCTGGACCACCCCGAGCAGCGGCCGGACGCGATGCTGCACCGCATCGCCCACAAGCACGCCTCCCTCGGCGTCACGCCCGAGCAGTACGACATCGTCCACGAGCACCTTTTCGCCGCCATCGCCGACGTGCTCGGCGACGCCGTCACGCCCGAGGTCGCCGCCGCCTGGGACGAGGTCTACTGGCTGATGGCGAACGCCCTCATCGCCGTCGAGAAGCGGCTCCGGGAGGAGCGCGGCGGGCACGCCTGGCGGGACTGGGAGGTCGTCGAGCGCGTCGCCGAGACCGACGACGTCGCCACGTTCCGGCTGCGGCCCGCCGACGGCGGTCCGGTGCGGGACTTCCTCGCGGGCCAGTACGTCTCCGTCCGCGTCGCCCTCCCGGACGGCGCCCGGCAGATACGGCAGTACAGCCTCTCGGGGGCGCCCGCCCCGGACCTGAGGCAGATCAGCGTGAAGCGCGTGCACGGCGACGGCTCCCCCGACGGCGAGGTCTCGAACCACCTCCACGCGCGCGTGCAGGTGGGTGACGTCCTGGAGCTGTCCGAGCCCTACGGCGACCTCGTCCTGGACGCCGGCCCCGACACCCCGCTGCTGCTGGCCTCGGCGGGCATCGGCGTGACCCCCATGACCGCGATGCTGGCCCACCTCGCCGGCTCGGGACACCGCGCCCCGGTCACCGTCGTGCACGGCGACCGCTCGCCCGCCACCCACGCCCTGCGCACCGACCACGCGGCCTACGCCGCCAAGCTGCCCGGCGCGGCCGTCCACTTCTGGTACGAGCAGGACGCCCCGGCGGGCACCCGCTCCGGCCTGGTCGACCTCGCCGACGTCCCGGTCGAGCCGGGCACGCGCGCGTACCTGTGCGGACCGCTGCCCTTCATGCGGGCGGTACGGGCCCAACTGATCGGCAAGGGCGTGGCACCGGCCGACATCCACTACGAGGTGTTCGGGCCGGACCTGTGGCTGGCGGGGCAGACGGCCTAGACGTCACGGCGATCAGCGCCCCGCGAGATCCCCAGCAGCAGCGCTCCGGTGGGTTCCGCCACGATGTCGGCCACCGTGATCGGGTCCAGGGAGGCGAAGAACGCCTCCTGGGCCCGGCGCAGGGCGCCGCGCAGGCGGCAGGCGGAGTTCAGGGGGCAGGGGGTGGGGCCCTCGCAGTCGACGACGTCGCCGTCGCCCTCGAAGGCGCGCACCACGGCGCCGACCGACGCCGTGCGGCCCCGCTCGGTGAGCGTGAGGCCGCCGCCGCGCCCGCGCCGGGCGGCCAGCAGGCCCATGTGCTGGAGCTCGGCGACGACCTTCGCCAGGTGGGTGTACGGCACGTCCATGCCGGCGGCGACGTCCCGGGTCGTCGGAGTGGACTCGCCGGAGACGGCGAGCCGCATCAGGACCCGCAGGGCCAGGTCGGTGGAGCGCAGCAGCCGCATACCCGCAGCCTAGATAATCGGAATCTCAGGTTCAAATAATCCGGAGCCCGGGTTCACCCGATCCGCGGAAGCTGTCGGGCACCTGTCGGTGCCGTATCGATTCAGCCCATTCCCTCGACCGCCCTACGAGGGGTCCCGTCTCCCCCATTACCATCAGCCCACCCGACTGTCCCACCTTTCCCACGAAGGACACCCCATGGGCTCCGCCAACAAGAGCAGCACGGCACGCAAGGCTCGGATAGAGGAGATGCGGCGCGCCGAGCAGGCCCGTGAGCGCCGCAACCGGCTCCTCACCATCGGGGCCAGTGTCGTGATCGTCTGCGGTCTCGTCGTCGGCGGTGTCGTGCTCGTGCGGTCCCAGTCCGACGGCGGCGGCAGCGACACGGCGGCCACCGACACCTCGGGCAAGGGCAAGTTCGTCACGGGCAAGGACGGCGTGAAGACCTGGGAGGGCAAGCTGTCCCGCAACCACGTCACCAAGGCCGTGAAGTACGCCTCCGAGCCCCCGGTCGGCGGCGACCACAACCAGGTCTGGATGAACTGCAACGGCGACGTCTACACCAAGGAGCTCGACAACACCAACGCCGTGCACTCGCTGGAGCACGGGGCGGTGTGGGTGACGTACAACGCCGACGCGAAGAAGGCCGACGTCGACGCGCTCGCGGCGAAGGTGAAGAAGACGCCGTACACGCTGATGAGCCCGATGGACGACCAGAAGGACCCGATCATGCTGTCGGCGTGGGGGCACCAGCGCACGGTGACGGGCGCGAGCGACCCGAACGTCGACACGTTCTTCGAGAAGTTCGTCCAGGGCGAGCAGACCCCCGAGCCGGGCGCCGCCTGCACGAACGGGCTGTCGCAGTGAGGCAGGCCGCTCTGATCGCGGGGGCCGCGGCGACGGCGCTCGTCGCGGCCGGAGCGATCACCTACGCCGTCGCCGGGGACGACGGCGGCGGCCAGACCCCTTCCGCCGAGTCCGCGGACGCCGGGTTCGCGCGGGACATGGCGGTGCACCACCAGCAGGCCGTGGAGATGTCGTACATCGTGCGCGACCGCACCAAGGACGAGGAGGTGCGGCGCCTCGCGTACGACATCGCGCAGACGCAGGCCAACCAGCGCGGCATGATGCTCGGCTGGCTCGACCTGTGGGGGCTGCCCAAGGTGTCCTCCGAGGCGCCGATGACCTGGATGGACATGGGCGGCATGGCCTCCGGCAAGGACGGCGCGCTGATGCCGGGCATGGCGACCAACACCGAGATGAAGAAGCTCGGCACGCTCAGCGGGAAGCAGGCCGAGATCTTCTACCTCCAGTTGATGACGGACCATCACAAGGGCGGCATCCACATGGCCGAGGGCTGCGTCGAGAAGTGCGCGGTCGGCGTGGAGAAGCGGCTCGCACAGGGCATGGTGGACGCGCAGCAGTCGGAGATCGGTCTGATGGCGGACCTGCTGAAGGAGCGGGGCGCGGCGCCGCGCACGTAGGGCGTAAGCCCCCAAATCACCCTTTCTTACGGCCTCTTGGGCTCTTCTTGGCCTCCGCAGGGCGCTTCTTGGGGTGCGCATTCCCCTGGCATGAACCGTTCATCGCGAGAGTGGCGACCGTCGAGTGATCCACTCGCGACGAACCGCACAGGGGGTTCCATGAGATCCAACCGCGCCAAGGTGCGCGCCGGGCTGAGCATGGCAGCGACACTGCCGATGCTCGCCGGTGCGCTGGCGCTCGGCATACCCGCGGCGCACGCCGCCGACCACCCGCTCCGTGACCTGCTCGCCGGGACCAAGCCCGCCTGGGCCACGGCCAGGGCCGACAAGGGTGCCGTCTCCGACGGCGCCAGGGTGTCGGCCCGGGTCTATCTCCGGGGTCGCGACGCGGCCGGCCTCGCCGCGTACGCCAGGGCCGTCTCCGACCCGACGTCGGCCTCGTACGGCAAGTACCTGACCGCCCAGCAGGCGCAGGCCCGCTTCGGCGCGACCAAGGCCCAGGTGGCGGCCGTGAAGGCGTGGCTGACGGCCGCCGGCCTGGAGGTCACCGGCGTCACGGCGCACTACGTCTCCGTCACCGGTGACGTGGCCGCCGCGGAGCAGGCGTTCGGCGCCCAGCTGCACAACTTCGCCAAGGGCGCGAAGACCTACCGCGCCCCGGCGAGCACCGCCTCCGTGCCGGCGAACCTGGCCGGCACCGTGCTGACCGTCACCGGCCTGGACAACGCGCCGCACATGGTCACGCACGACGACCGACTGCCGCCGCCGGACACCGTGTTCCGCAACGCCGGGCCGTTCTCCTCGTACTACGGCTCGAACACCGCGAGCACGCTGCCGGACGCGTACGGCACGAAGATCCCGTACGCGGTCAAGGGCTACACCGGCAAGCAGCTGCGGGCCGCCTACGGCGCGGGCACGCGCACCGGCAAGGGCGTCCGGGTCGCCATCACGGACGCGTACGCCTCGCCGACGATCGCCTACGACGCGGCCACCTACGCCGGCAAGCACGGCGACGCGGCCTGGAAGACCGGCCAGCTGCACCAGGTGCTGCCGAAGAAGTACACGAACACCAAGGACTGCTCGGCCTCCGGCTGGTACGGCGAGGAGACCCTGGACGTCGAGGCCGTGCACGCGGTCGCGCCGGCCGCGGACGTCACCTATGTGGGCGCCGCGTCCTGCACCGACGCCGACCTGCTCGACGCGCTCGGCAAGATCGTCGACCACCACCTGGCCGACATCGTCTCCAACTCCTGGGGCGAGGTCGAGGCCGCGCAGACGCCCGACCTCGCGGCCGCCTACGACCAGGTCTTCCAGCTCGGCGCGGTCGAGGGCATCGGCTTCTACTTCTCCTCCGGCGACAACGGCGACGAGGTCGCCAGCTCCGGGACGAAGCAGGTCGATTCCCCCGCCAACTCGGCGTGGGTCACCGCCGTCGGCGGCACCTCGCTGGCCGTCGGCAAGGGCGACACGTACCTGTGGGAGACCGGCTGGGGCACCGACAAGGCGAGCCTGTCGGCCGACGGCAAGAGCTGGACGGACTTCCCCGGCGCGTTCACCTCCGGCGCGGGCGGCGGCACCAGCAGGACCGTCGCCGAGCCCTCGTACCAGAAGGGCGTCGTGCCGTCCGCGCTGGCGAAGGCCAACAGCGCCGACGGCAACCGCGTCGTCCCTGACATCGCGGCCATCGCCGACCCGAACACCGGCTTCCTGGTCGGCCAGACCCAGACGATGCCCGACGGCAAGACGCAGGCGTACAGCGAGTACCGCATCGGCGGCACCTCGCTCGCCGCGCCGACCATCGCGGCCATCCAGGCCCTGGCCCAGGAGGCCCGCGGCGGCAAGGCGATCGGCTTCGCCAACCCGGCGATCTACGCGAAGGCCGGCTCGAAGGCCTACCACGACGTCACCGACGACCCGACGGGCTCCGGCCTGGCCGTGGCCCGTGTCGACTTCGTGAACGGCTACGACGCCACGGGCGGCCTGGCCACGTCCGTGCGCAGCCTGGGCAAGGACAGCTCGCTGTCCGCCGTGAAGGGCTACGACGACGTCACCGGCGTGGGCACGCCCGCGAGCGGTTACGTGGAGTCGTACCGCAGCCGCTGACCTCCGCAAAGGGACAGGGGTGGTGTGGCGTGACCCACACCACCCCATTGCGTCGCTCTGACGATTACACTGGGCGCGTGCCTCAACTACGTCTCGCCCTGAACCAGATCGACTCGAGCGTCGGCGACCTCGCCGGGAACGCCGAGTCGATCGTCCGCTGGACCCGGCACTCCGCCGAGCAGGGAGCGCATCTCGTGGCGTTCCCCGAGATGGCGCTGACCGGGTATCCCGTCGAGGACCTGGCCCTCAGGTCGTCCTTCGTGGAGGCCTCCCGGGCGGCGCTGCGCAGCCTCGCCGCCCGGCTGGCCGACGAGGGCTTCGGCGAGCTGCCGGTGATCGTCGGCTACCTCGACCGCTGCGCGACCGCCCAGCCGAAGTACGGCCAGCCGGCCGGCGCGCCGCAGAACGCGGGGGCGGTGCTGTACGGCGGCGAGGTGGTCACCAACTTCGCCAAGCACCACCTGCCGAACTACGGCGTCTTCGACGAGTTCCGCTATTTCGTGCCCGGCGACAGCATGCCGGTCCTGCGCGTCCACGGCGTGGATGTCGCCCTGGCCATCTGCGAGGACCTCTGGCAGGACGGCGGCCGGGTGCCCGCGGCGCGCTCGGCGCAGGCGGGTCTGCTGGTCTCGATCAACGCCTCGCCCTACGAGCGCGACAAGGACGACACGCGCCTGGAGCTGGTCCGCAAGCGGGCCCAGGAGGCCGGCTGCACGACGGCGTACCTCGCCATGATCGGCGGCCAGGACGAGCTGGTGTTCGACGGCGACTCGATCGTCGTGGACAGGGACGGCGAGGTCGTGGCGCGGGCGCCGCAGTTCGCCGAGGGCTGCGTCGTCCTGGATCTGGACCTGCCGGCGGCGTCGGCGGACGCCCCGACGGGCGTGGTGGACGACGGCCTGCGCATCGACCGGGTGGTGCTCTCCGAGGACCCGCTGCCCCGGTACGAGCCGGAGCTCACGGGTGGCTACGCGGACCGCCTCGACGACGACGAGGAGGTCTACTCGGCGCTGGTCGTGGGCCTGCGGGCGTACGTCGCGAAGAACGGCTTCAAGTCCGTCCTGATCGGCCTGTCGGGCGGCATCGACTCGTCGCTGGTCGCGGCGATCGCGTGCGACGCGGTGGGCGCGCAGAACGTGTACGGCGTGTCGATGCCGTCGAAGTACTCCTCGGACCACTCCAAGGACGACGCGGCGGAACTGGCCCGCCGCACCGGCCTGAACTACCGCACGGTCGCCATCGAGCCGATGTTCGACGCGTACATGGGCGCGCTGGGCCTGACGGGGCTGGCCGAGGAGAACCTCCAGTCCCGCCTGCGCGGCACGCTGCTCATGGCCATCTCCAACCAGGAGGGCCACATCGTCCTGGCCCCCGGCAACAAGTCGGAACTGGCGGTCGGCTACTCCACGCTCTACGGCGACTCGGTGGGCGCCTACGGCCCCATCAAGGACGTCTACAAGACGCTGATCTTCCGCCTGGCCGAGTGGCGCAACCGGGCCGCCCGCGAACGCGGCCAGACCCCGCCGATCCCCGAGAACTCCATCACCAAGCCCCCGAGCGCGGAACTGCGCCCGGGCCAGGTCGACACGGACTCGCTCCCCGACTACCCGGTGCTGGACGCGATCCTGGAGCTCTATGTCGACCGGGACCGGGGCGCCGACGAGATCGTCGCGGCCGGTTTCGACCGGGAGCTGGTGACGAAGACGCTGCGCATGGTCGACACGGCGGAGTACAAGCGACGGCAGTACCCGCCGGGCACCAAGATCTCGGCGAAGGGCTTCGGCAAGGACCGCCGCCTGCCGATCACGAACGCGTGGCGGGAGTCGCTCTGACACGCGTCGACGAGCCGGCAGGGCTTCGGGCAGCGCCGCTGACTTCGACGGGCGGTTCGGCGAACTCCACTGGCCGGTCTACTCGTTGACGAGGGGTCAGGTAGCGTCGGCCTGACACCGACAAGGGGGGGCTGAGCATGGCAGAGCGTGACGTTCCGGACCGCGTGGTGGTCGCCGAGCGGCTCGCCGCCGAGGCGGGGTTCAAAAAGAGCTGCATCCCCGAAGTGGGCAGGCTGCTCAGGCTGGCCGCCGCCGCCAAGCCCGGCGGGGTCGTCGCCGAGAGCGGCACCGGCTCCGGGGTGGGCACCGCCTGGCTGCACAGTGGCCTGGGGGCCGGCGCGCGTCTCGTCACCGTGGAGCGGGACGAGGACCTGGCCCGGCGAGCGGCGGGCGTCTTCGCGGACGACGACCGCGTCAGCGTGCTGACCGGCGACTGGCGGCTGCTGGAGCGGCACGCCCCGTTCGACGTCTTCTTCTGCGACGGCGGCGGCAAGCGGGACGCCCCCGAACGGGTCGTCGAGCTGCTGGCGCCCGGCGGCATCCTCGTCCTGGACGACTTCACCCCGTCGGCGGACTGGCCGCCCCGGTTCGAGGGCAAGGTGGACGAGCTTCGCCTCTTCTACCTCACCCACCCGGCCCTGGACGCCACCGAAGTCCTCACCACGCCGTCCAGTTCGGCGGTTGTCGCGGCACGTCGCGTCTGACCACGAGGAAGGCGACGCCGCCTCTCGGTTGCCGTACGGGGCGGTCCCGCACACAAAGGGCGGCAGCCCGCAGGTACACACCCGCGGGCTGCCGCCCGAGTCACCGCGCCGGCGCACCGGCGGAGACTTTCGTCAGTGGCGCACCGCTTCCGCCTCCTGCGGGACATGGCTCGCCACGATCCGCTCGCGCCCGCCGGCCGGCGCACTGCGCCGGTCCACCGCGTACGCCAGCGACGCCACGCCGAGGCCGAGCACGGCCAGGGCCGCGCCGGCCAGGGCCGGGGAGGTGACCCCGAAGCCCGCGGCCAGGGCGAGGCCGCCGATCCAGGCGCCGCCGGCGTTGGCCAGGTTGAAGGCCGCCTGGTTGGCGGAGGAGGCCAGGGACGGGGCCGACGCGGCCTTGTCCATGACCATCAGCTGCAGCGGGGAGCCGGTGGCGAAGGCCGCCATGCCGAGCAGGATCACGGCGACGCCGGCGGTGACCTCCGTGCGCATCAGCAGCGGGAACAGCGCCAGCACCGCCATCAAGGCGCCGAGGCCGCCGAACAGGGTGCCCCGCAGGGAGTGGTC
Organism: Streptomyces africanus; assembly: GCF_030816955.1. Taxonomy (NCBI): domain Bacteria; kingdom Bacillati; phylum Actinomycetota; class Actinomycetes; order Kitasatosporales; family Streptomycetaceae; genus Streptomyces; species Streptomyces africanus. The sequence goes on from NZ_JAUSYP010000001.1 coordinate 2,414,090, forward strand.
GGCCAGACGGCCGCCCAGCAGGTTGCCGGCGGTCGCGCCGACGCCGAACAGGGCCAGCAGCAGGGTCACGCTGGCGTCGGCGTAGCCGGCGGCGTCCGTGAGCATGGGCGTGATGTAGCTGTAGGCCGCGAAGAGGGCGCCGAAGCCCGCGACCGTGGTGCCGAGCGACAGCCAGACCGGGACGGAGCGCAGGGCGGCCAGTTCGCCGCGCAGGCCCTTGGCGGTGGCGTGCTCGTGGTCGTGCGGGATCAGGAACGCGAGCGCGGCGATCGCCGCCAGTCCGATGGCGCTGACGCCGAGGAAGGTCGCCCGCCAGCCGAGCTGCTGGCCCATGAGGGTCGCGACGGGCACACCCACGACGTTCGCGACCGTCAGGCCGAGGAACATCAGGGAGACCGAGCGCGCCTTGCGTTCGGGCGCGACCATGTTCGTCGCGACGACGGCGCCGACGCCGAAGAAGGCGCCGTGCGGCAGACCGCTCAGGAAGCGGGCCGCCAGCAGCCAGCCGTTGTCGGGAGCGAGGGCCGACAGCGCGTTGCCCGCGACGAACAGCCCCATCAGCCCCATCAGGACCGTACGGCGGGACATCCGGGCGGTGACCGCGGCCAGGAGCGGGGCGCCGATGACGACGCCCAGCGCGTACGCCGACACCAGATGGCCGGCGCTGGGTATCGAGATGTGCAGGTCGTCCGCGACGTCGGGCAGCAGCCCCATCATCACGAACTCGGTGGTACCGATGCCGAAGGCGCCCACGGCGAGGGCGAGCAGGGCCAGGGGCATGAGGGAGCCTTTCGAGACTTACGGGGGTTCGTACTTGCGACTTCGTATGTTCAAGTACGGAACAAAGTCTCGCAGGCTCAGTATTCCGCGAGGTCGCCGAGAGGTGAATCCTCGGTTGCCGGCCTCTGCCGAACAGACCCTGAGCTGCGGTTTTCCTCAGCCGCCTGTGGTGACACTCACACGGGCCGCGATGGGCAGATGGTCACTGGCCGTCTCCGGGAGGGTCCATGAGCTCTCCGGCTTCAGGCCCCGGACCATGATCTGGTCGATGCGCGTCATCGGGAACGAGGCCGGCCAGCTGAACCCGAAGCCGTTGCCGGCGGCGCCCTGCGTCGAGCGCATCTGGGAGGTGACGGCGTTGAGCGCGCGGTCGTTCATGGTGCCGTTCAGGTCGCCGAGCAGGACGACGTTCTTCAGCGGTTCGTGGGCGATGGCCTCGCCGAGGAAGTCGGCGCTCCGGTCGCGCTGCCGGGCCGTGAACCCGGCCTCCATCTTCACGCGCACAGAGGGCAGATGGGCGACGTAGACCGCGACCTGCCCGGCCGGGGCGGTCACGGTGGCGCGCATCGCCCGCGTCCAGCCCAGGTCGATGTCGACGGCCCGCACTCCGGTCAGCGGGTACTTGCTCCACACCCCGACCGTGCCCTGCACCGAGTGGTACGGGTACGTCGAGTCCAGCGCCCGCTCGTACGTCGGGACCGCGGACGCCGTCAGCTCCTCCAGCGCCAGCACGTCCGCGCCGGAGGCGGCCACGTCACGGGCGGTGCCGGCCGGGTCGGGGTTCTCCGCGTTGACGTTGTGCGTGGCCACGGTGAGGCCGCCGCCGGTGGCGGTCTTGTCGCTGACCTGGCCGCCGAAGAGGTTCAGCCAGACCAGCGCTGGCAGCACCACCGCGATCAGCGCGGTCGCGGACTTGCGGATGACGGCGAGCAGGAGCAGCACCGGGATGAGGAGACCGAGCCAGGGCAGGAACGTCTCGGTGAGGCTGCCCAGGTTGCCGATCGTGTTCGGGATGCGCGAGTGCAGCATCATGACCACGGCCAGCAGCACCGCGCACGCGGCCAGGACGAGGCCGCGCCGCCAGATCCGCCGGTCGCGGAGCCGGTCGCCGAACCGGCCGCCGAGCAGCCGGTCGTACAGGCGCCGAAGCCGGTCTCCCCGGGGCTCGGGCCCCGAGCCGCCGTTGTCCGTCTCCGTCATGTACGCCTGCTGCGCCATACCGTCGCCTCACTGCCTGCCGTGCACACCATCGCCCCCGTGTCTACGACCCTAGGGGATGATCCGTTCCGTTCCCGCCGTCCTTCGACGGCCGTACGGGGGCGATGACGTTCGAGCCCGCGCGACGAGTTCCGACCAGGCCCTCAGTAAGCGCCGTCTGTGACGAAACGCGCACACTAGGAGCCGTGAGCTGCTGCGGAACTGACGGGGCGTAGGCCTTCGAGGAGTGTGTCGACGACCTGGGCGGCGAGGTCGTCGGGGAGGTCGGCGTCCGGGCGCAGGACGGAGCGCACGAGCACGGGGGCGATGAACATGTCGCCCAGCAGTTCGAGGTCGACGTCCGTGCGCAGTTCGCCGTTCTCCTGCCCCCGGCGCAGGATCTCCAGGCCGAGCCGGCGGCGCGGTGCGAGGACCATGGCCTCGTACGCCGCCCAGATCTTCGGGCTGCTCTTCATCTGGGCGTGCACATTGGTCAGGATCGCCGACGAGCGGTTGGCCAGGCCGCGCCGGCGCGCCTGTTCCAGCAGCGCCACGAGGTCGTCGCGCATGGAGGTGCCGGGGAGCGGGGGCTCGGGGGGTTCGACGGCGCGCAGGACGTCGACGAAGAGTTCCTCCTTGCCGCTCCAGCGGCGGTAGATGGTGGCCTTGCCGACGCCGGCGGTCCGGGCGACGCGCTCGATGGACAGCTCCGCGAGGGACACGCCCTCCTCCAGGAGCTTCATCAGGCCCTCGATGATGGCGCGCTCGACGGCCTCGCTTCTGGGGCGGCCCCTCGCGGGGCCGTCGTGCCGGGGTTGCCTTTCGGCGAGGCTCACGTCGACTGGTCCTTTCCTGAGCGGGTCGGGGATGCATTCTCGCGCGGTTCTACGAGCGCGCGTCCGACAGCTCCTTCTCCTCCTCCCCCTGCTGGGGCGCCGGCGGCCGGCCGGGCAGGAACAGCGCCACGATGACCACGCCGATCAGTGCGACGCCCGCTCCCCACAGGGCGGTGATGTGCATCGCGTGCAGGAACGCGTCGTAGGCCGGGGTGACCAGGGCCTTGCCCTGCGGGCCGAGCTTCGCGGCGACACCGAGGGTGGCCTCGATGGACTCCCCCGCGGTGTGCCGGGCGGCCGGCGGCAGCTGGCCGAGCTCGTCCTCGATGCCCGTGCGGTACGCCGTGGACAGCACCGAGCCGAGGACGGCGATGCCGAGGGCGCCGCCGACCTGCCGGAAGGTGTTGCTGAGGGCGGAGGCCGAGCCGGCCTTCTCGCGGGGCAGGGCCTGCATGATGACGACGCTGACCGGCGTCATGATGTGCGCCATGCCGGTGCCCATCAGGAAGAAGATCACTTCCAGGATCCAGATGGGGGTGTCGGCCTCCAGCGTGGCGAAGGCGGCCAGCATCGCGGCGATGACCAGCAGTCCGGCGGTCGTGGTGGCCCTGTTGCCGAAGCGGTCGACCAGCAGCCGGGCGCGCGGCGCGAAGATCATCTGGGCGGCGGCCAGCGGCAGCATCAGCAGACCGGTCTGCAGCGGCGAGTAGCCGCGCACGCTCTGCGTGTAGAAGACCGAGAAGAAGGTCACGCCCATCAGCGCGAAGAAGACCAGCGCGATGGCGGCGATGGCGGCCGAGAAGACCTTGTTCTTGAAGTACGTGACGTCGATGGACGGGTGGTCGCTGCGCTTCTCGAACACCACGAAGGCGACGAGGACCGCGAGCCCCGCGCCGATCGTCGACAGCACGGTGGCGTCGGTGAAGTCGGCGAGCTGGCCGCCCTTGATGATGCCGTAGACGAGCAGCACCAGGCCGACGACGGACAGGACGACGCCGACGGGGTCGAGGCGGCCGGGGTTCGGATCCCGGGAGTCGGGCACCAGCCACAGCATCAGCGCGAGCGCGAGCAGCACGATCGGCACGTTGATGAGGAAGACCGAGCCCCACCAGAAGTGGTCGAGGAGCACACCGCCGGTGATCGGGCCGATGGCGATGGCCAGGCCGACGCCACCCGCCCAGATGCCGATGGCCTTCGGCTGCTCCTCGCGCTCGAAGACGTTCATGAGGACGGCGAGGGTGGCCGGCATGACGAACGCGGCGCCGAGGCCCATCACGGCGCGGAAGGCGATCAGCTCCCCCGGCGAACCGGAGAAGGCGGCGAGCGCGGAGCCGGCCCCGAACACGACCAGACCGCCGAGCAGCACCTTCTTGCGGCCCAGCCGGTCGCCGAGCAGACCGGCGCTGAACAGCAGGCCCGCGAAGACGAGGGTGTAGGCGTTGATCGCCCACTCCAGCTCGCTCTGCGTGGCCCCCAGGCCGGTCGGGGCGGGTGTGGAGATCGTCTTGATGGCGACGTTCAGGATCGAGTTGTCGAGGACGACGATCAGCAGGCTGAGCATCAGCACGCCGAGTATCGCCCAGCGGCGCCGGTGCACCGCTTCCGGTATGCGAGGGCCGGTGGGGGCGGCGCGGTCGGCAGGAGTAGTCATGCCGCCGAGCGTAGGACCATTTCGATACGAGACCGTCTCGTATTGGAATACCTTTACCGAGCCCTTACGGACGCTGTGCTTCCGGCCGCCGGGGCGGAACTCACAGGGGCTCCCCTAGCCCTTGCCGGCACGAGGTGCCACCATGGACGTGGTCCGGGGACGCCGTCAGGGCGCCTCGAGATGACGTGTGAGGAGCCGTGCAATGACGCAGCTTCCGGCTGCCCAGTCCGCTCAGAAGAAGCCCTCCGACGGCGGCAAGACGCTGTACGGAGGCAAGGGCACCCGCCGCATCACCGTGCGGGACATCGCCGCCGCCAAGGAGCGCGGCGAGAAGTGGCCCATGCTCACCGCCTACGACGCCATGACCGCGTCCGTCTTCGACGAGGCCGGGATCCCGGTCATGCTCGTCGGCGACTCGGCGGGCAACTGCCACCTCGGGTACGAGACGACCGTGCCCGTCACCCTCGACGAGATGACCATGCTGTCGGCGGCGGTCGTACGGGGCACCTCGCGCGCCCTGATCGTCGGCGACCTGCCCTTCGGCTCCTACCAGGAGGGCCCGGTGCAGGCGCTGCGCTCGGCGACCCGGCTGGTGAAGGAGGCGGGCGTGCAGGCCGTGAAGCTGGAGGGGGGCGAGCGGTCGCACGAGCAGATCCGGCTGCTCGTCGAGTCCGGCATCCCGGTCATGGCGCACATCGGCCTGACCCCGCAGTCCGTCAACGCGATGGGCTACCGCGTGCAGGGGCGGGGCGAGGAGGCGGCCCAGCAGTTGCTGCGGGACGCGAAGGCCGTGCAGGACGCGGGCGCGTTCGCCGTGGTGCTGGAGCTCGTTCCGGCGGAGCTGGCGGCCGAGGTGACGCGGGTGCTGCACATTCCGACCGTCGGGATCGGCGCGGGCGCCGAGACGGACGCGCAGGTGCTGGTGTGGACGGACATGCTGGGTCTGACCGGCGGGCGCGTGCCGAAGTTCGTGAAGCAGTACGCGAATCTGCGTGAGGTCATGGGGAACGCGGCGAAGGCGTTCGCGGAGGACGTGGTGGGCGGAACGTTCCCGCTGGAGGAGCACAGCGTCCACTGAGCCACTGCGGCACCACGGGCAGCCCGTCGATCTTCCCCCGTCGACGGGCTGTCCGCTCTTTGCGCCTAAGCCGGCGCCGCTCTCGCGGAGGTGGTTGCTCGCCGTCGTGGTTCCTCAATTGATGGTTGCGGTGGTTGTGGAGGCGTGTCCGTGCCGTCCGTCGACGAGGCCCCGGCGCCTGCGGATCGCTATCCTCCCCAGGGGCACGTCCGGCGGACCGAGGGGGTTCTGATGGCAAGTGGGCGGATCATCGCCGCCGGTGGTGCCGCGGCGACGGTGGTGCTGGGCGTGGTCACCTCGGTGGTGCTCGAAGAGGTGGGAGCGGGCTGGGGCTGGTGGGTCGCTCTCGCGGCCGTCGTCGCTCTCTCGGCCGGCCTGGCAGCCTTTCTGACACTTCGCCAGCAGCCGTCACGCCCCGGGCCCGGTGGCGTCCACGCGGGGCGGGACATCACGGCCGCGGTGTCCGCCCGGGTGTCCGGACTGCCGGACAGTCCCGAGGCTGCCGAAGGCGCGGGTGCCGTGCAGGCGGGCAGGGACATCGCGGGCGAAGTCTCCACGCACGTGGACTTCGCCTCGCCGCCCGCGGATCCGGAGCGATGAACGCGGACCCGGAGCGATGAACTACGAGCTCGGACCCGGCTCGGTCCACGCCGGCCGCGACATCAAGGCCGCGGTGTCGACCCACGTCAGCGGTCTGCCCGCGGACGCGACGGCTGCGGGCGCGGGTTCGGTGACGGCGCGCGACATCAACGCCCCGGTGACGGTGTCGATCCAGTACGGGTCGTCCGAACGGCTCACGGACGCGCTCCTCGACCCGGCACCGCTGGTCGACGCCCTCGGCCTGGAGCGTTTCACCGGACGGGAGTGGCTCGTCGAGCGGGTGGACAGGGCGCTCGCGCGCCAGGACAGGGGCTATGTGCTCGTCCTGTCCGAGGCCGGGATCGGCAAGACCAGTCTGGCCGCGCACCTGGCACGGGCCCGGGACTGGCCACGGCACTTCACCGCGCTCTACGGCGGCCGCAACCCCGAGATCGCCCGCAAGAACCTGGCCGCCCAACTCGTGCGGCGATGGCGCCTGGAGGACCGGTTGTGCCCGGGCGGGCTGCTGCCCGAGAGCGCGGACCGCCCCGACTGGCTGCTGACGGTGCTGCACGAGGCCGCCGCCCGGCGGGACCGGGAGGCGCCGTCGACACCGCTGGTCCTGGTCGTGGACGGACTCGACGAGGCGGAACCCTCCGCGTCCGCGAGCGACACCGGCGTACCGCTCGGCCTGCCGAGGCCCCAGCACCTGCCGCGCGGTGTGCACATCCTGACGACCAGCCGGTTCGGCACCAACCTGTCGGCCCTCAGGGGGCGGACGGATGTGCTGGAGATCCAGGTGGACGGCGCGGAGAACCGCCGGGACCTGCTCGCCTACCTCACCCTGCGGGCCGGCGAGGCCGGCACCCCCTTGCACCAGGCCGTCCGCGCGCACGGCACTCCCCCGGCCCGGTTCGCGGCCGAACTGGCCGAACGCTGCGCCGGGGTCTGGATGTACGCGCAGTACGTGCTCGACGAGATCGCTCAGGGCACCCGCTCGCCGCACGAGGTGGGCCGCCTGCCGGACGGACTCGTCGGCTACTACGAGGAACAGATCGTCCGCTGGCAGGACCGTCCGGACTGGGACGGCGTCGGAGAGCCGCTGCTCGCCCTGCTCGCCGCCGCGCAGGGCCCGGCCGCACCGGACGTACTGGCCGAACTGTCGGGCACCGACGCCCGGGCCACGGGCCGGTGGCTGGAGACGGTCCTGCGCCCCTTCCTCAGACGCGAGGACGGCCTGTACGCCATCCGCCACCAGAGCCTGCGCGACCTTTTCGCTGTCGAGCCCGACGACGAACTGGACGCGGGCGTACGCCGCCCGCTGCGTGCGGCGCTGCGGACGGCACACCGTCACCTCGCCGACTGGCTCGTCCCGGACGACGGCGACTGGTCGCACCTCGGCGAGTACGGGCGTTTCTCGCTGCCGCGGCACGCGGCCGCCGCCGACCGGCTCGACGAACTGATGGTCGCACCCGGGTTCCTGCTGGCCGTCGATCCCCCGTCGCTGCTGCGCCACCGGTCCGACCTCGCCACGACCACCGGGCGGCGCGCGCTCGGCGCCTACCAACTGGCCCTCCACAACTGGCGCGAGGAACCCGCGACCGAACGCCGGCTGTGGTGGCTGCACGTACACGCGCGCAAGAACCGCTGCGGCGAACTGGCCGAGGCGTGCGCGGACGGACAGAGCTGGCCGTGGCGGCTGCGGGCCGCGTGGTGGTCCGGGGTCCCGCACCGGGTGCTCACGACCTCCACTCCGCTGGGCGTGTGCACCGTGCGCGTCGGCGGCGGGCCGCCCCTGCTCGCCGTCGGCCGCTTCGACGGGGCCGTGACGCTGTGGGACCCGGTCTCCGGTGACCTGCTCGCCGTCCTGTCCGGCCCTCAGGACGATCGGGAGGACCGCCCTGAGGGCGATCAGGATGTGCCGTCGTTGCTCCCTTTCCTGTGGGTCAACAGCGTGTGCACCGTGCGCGCCGGGGACGGCCGCACGCTGTTGGCAGCCGGGCGTGAGGACGGATCGGTGGTGATCTGGGACCTGTTGACCGGACAGCCGATCCGTGCGCTGTCGACCGGCCACGACAACGCCGCGCAGGACGGCCGCGACGATGCCGTGGAACAGGTGTGCGCCGTGCCCGACACCGACGGCCGGGACCTGTTGGTGACCGTGAACCACAGCGGGTCGGTGCGGTGGTGGGACCCGGACACCGGGCAGCAGGTCGGCACGCTGCCCGTAGCCCTGCACAGCATGTGGGCCAAGATATATGTGGTCCCGGGCCCCGGTGGCAGCCCGGTACTGGCGACCGCCGACGGCTCACGCCTGCAACTCTGGAAGCCAGGCCGTGATCGGCCGGTCGGCGAGATGGCGATCGACGGCTGGTCGGTCCTTTGTGCCGTACCCGACGGTCACGGCCGCACGCTGCTCGCGGCCGGTGGCTACGACGGGCCGATCACCCTGTGGGATCCGGCCACCGGTGAGCGGGTCGGTCCGGAGCTGACGGGACTGACCGGCTCCGTGAGGGCCCTGTGCGCGGTCCCCGGCCCCGCAGGCCGCTCCTTGCTCGCCGCAGGCAGCCGGGACGGGACCATCCGGCTGTGGGACACCGCGACGGGAGAGCCGTGGGGCCCCGCGCTGACCGGGCACACCCATGAGGTGGCGTCCCTGTGCGCGGTGCCCTCGGGCGATGGCGGCGTTCAGCTGGCGAGCGTCGCGCGAGGCGGCGATGACTCTTCGCTACGGCTTTGGGACCTGCCGCACGACGATCTGACCGACCCCGCACCGGAAGGTCACACCGCACCGGTCAGGGCACTGTGTCCCGTCCCGGACGTCGAGGGCAGGACCCTGGTCGCCAGCGCCGGCCATGACGCGTCGATCCGGCTGTGGGACCCGGCCACCGGCGACCTCGTCCAGGCCTGGGTCGACATCCCGCGTGCCTACCACGTGCCCCACGAGGATTTCCCGCGCCACAACTGGACACTGGCGGTATGCGCGATCACGGGGACCGACGGACGCCCCGTCGTCGTCAGCGCGCACGAGGACCATCACATACGGCGCTGGGACCCGGTGACCGGCGAGCAGATCGGGAACGCGGTCGCGGTCGGCTGGCGGAGCGTGTCCACCATGTGTGTCGTGCCGGGTGTGGCCGGGCGCACGTTGCTCGCCATGTCCGAGTCCGGCAGGTGGGTACAGCTGTGGGACCCGGAGACGCGAGAGCCGCTGGGTGAACCGCTCGCCGGTGACGGCGGGACGGGCTACGACGAGGTATGCGCGGTGCCCGGTGTCGAGGGCCGCACCCTCGTCGCCGCGATCACCGGCGAGACGTCCGTATGGCTGTACGACCCGGACAGGCGCTGCCAGGTCGGCAAGGCCATGCGGCCCGGCAGCGACCTCGGCTACAGCCCGGTCCACGCCTTGTGCGCCCTGCCCGGCGTCGAGGGCCGCACCCTGCTGGCGACCGGATGCGAGGACGGCCTCGTGTGGCTGTGGGACCCTGTCACCTGCGAACCCGTCGGCGACCCGCTGCGCGCCCACAGGGGCTGGGTGACCGGCATGTGCGCCCTGCCGGGCCCCGACGGCGTGCGGCTCGTCACCGTCGGCCGGGACGGGCTGCTCCGGCTCTGGGACCCGGTCACCCGCGAACTACTCGGTGAACCGCTGAGCGGCCACGACGACGACACCTTGGTCGGCGCGGTGTGCACGGTCCCGGACGTCGACGGACGCACACTGATCGCCACCGGCGGACACGACCGCACCGTACTCCTGTGGGAGCCGCTGGACGTGACGTAGCTCGTGGAAAGGTATCGGCGGCCCGCAGGCGGCTGTCGGTGATCTGTCGGTCGTTTGTCGGTGGAGGCTGACACCGTCTGTGCCATGACGCGAATCGACAAGAACACCGGCGGCGCCGCTGTGACCGTGCGGGGGCTGGTGAAGCACTACGGCGAGACCAAGGCACTGGACGGGGTCGACCTGGATGTGCGGGAGGGCACCGTCATGGGGGTCCTCGGGCCGAACGGGGCCGGGAAGACGACCCTGGTACGGATCCTGTCCACCCTGCTCGCCCCCGACAGGGGCCGGGCCACCGTGGCCGGCTACGACGTCGTACGGCAGCCCCGGCAGCTGCGGCGGGTGATCGGGCTCACGGGGCAGTACGCCTCCGTGGACGAGAAGCTCTCCGGCTGGGAGAACCTGTACATGATCGGGCGGCTGCTCGACCTGCCCCGCAAGGACGCCCGCGGCCGGGCCGACGAGTTGCTGGAGCGCTTCTCGCTGACCGAGGCGGCCAAGCGGGCGGCGGCGACGTACTCCGGGGGCATGCGGCGGCGGCTGGACCTGGCCGCGTCCATGATCGGACAACCGGCCGTGCTCTTCCTGGACGAGCCGACCACCGGGCTCGACCCCCGCACCCGCAACGAGGTGTGGGACGAGGTGAAGCGCATGGTCGGCGACGGGGTCACCGTGCTGCTCACCACCCAGTACATGGAGGAGGCGGAGCAGCTCGCCTCCGAGCTGACGGTCGTCGACCGGGGCCAGGTCATCGCCGGCGGCGCCATCGAGGAGCTGAAGGCGAAGGTCGGCGGCCGGGCGCTGCGGATCCGCCCGGCCGATCCGGCGCAGCTGCGGCCCCTCGCCGGCGCGCTGGACGAGCTGGGGATCACCGGGCTCGCCACCACGACCGTGGACACCGAACGGGGTGACGTCCTCGTGCCGATCCTCAGCGACGAGCAGCTGACCGCCGTGGTCGGCGCGGTCTCCGCGCGCGGCATCACGCTCTCCTCCCTCACCACCGAACTGCCCAGCCTGGACGAGGTGTTCCTGTCCCTCACCGGCCACCGCGCCAGTGCCCCGCAGGACGCCATGCCCGCCGAAGACCTTCAGGAGGCCGCCGTATGAGCGCCGTCACCGTCCACGACGCCGAGGCCGACGCCCGTATCTCGCTGCGCGGCCATCTGCGTCACACCGGGGCCCTGATCCGCCGCAACCTGCTGTGGATCCGCAAGGACCCGGAGTCGATGGCCGACGCCCTGCTGATGCCGGTCATCTTCACCCTGCTGTTCGTGTTCGTCTTCGGCGGCTCGATCGGGCAGGCCCTGGGCGGCGGGCAGGACCGCTATGTGCAGTACGTGATCCCCGGCATGATCGCGATGATGAGCATGACGCTGTCCCAGGGCGTCGGCACCGGCTTCAGCCAGGACTTCAACTCCGGTGTCATGGACCGCTTCCGGTCCCTGCCGATCGGGCGCGGTTCGGTACTGTTCGCGAAGATCTCCGTGGAACTGCTGCGGATGCTGTTCGCGACCGCCGTGCTGATGATCGTCGCCGTCGCGGTCGGGTTCGAGATCACGAGCTGGCCGGGGCTGCTCGCGACCGTGGCGCTGTCCACGGCGTTCGCCTCGTCGATCATGTGGGTGTTCCTCACCCTGGGCGTGATCCTGAAGAACGCGCAGTCCGTGCAGGCGATGGGCTTCCTGGTGCTGTTCCCGCTCCAGTTCGGCTCGTCGATCTTCGCGCCGACGACGTCCATGCCGGGCTGGCTGCAGGCGTTCACCGACTACAACCCGCTGTCGACGCTGGCGGACGCCGCGCGCGGTCTGATGGTGGGCGGGCCCGTCGCGCACGATCTGGGGGTGACGCTCGGCTGGTCGGTGGCGATCACCGCGGTGATGGCGCCGGTCGCCATCCACAAGTTCCGCACGAAGAACTGACCGGAAGGAGCCCGATCCGCGTCAGAGCAGGGCGATGGCCTCCTCCAGGGAGAGGCCGCCGCCCTGCGCGTACGCGGTCTCGTACGCCTGGTCGCCGAGCAGCGCACGGACCTGCCGCTCCGTGCGCTCGCGGGTCTCGCGCTCCTGCCGCTGGGCGACGTGGCCGGACGGCAGCAGGGCGTCGAAGGCGCCCAGGCAGCGGGCCGCGTCCACGGCGCGCCGCCCGCCGTCGAGGGCTGCCAGGGCCGAGGCGCCGATGATCAGGTAGCCCGAGCGCATATGGGGTGCGATGGCCTCGGACAGCGGGTCGGCGGCCCGCTCCAGCGCCTTGCGGATCCGGTCCAGGCACTCCTCGTACCGTCCCTCCGTGGCGTCCAGCCACGCCTCCGTGCCGAGGATGTACGCGTCGAAGATGATGAAGTGGGCGATACGGAAGTCCTGGCGCAGCCGCCGCAGTTGCTCGCGCGCCTCGGGGACACGGCCCGTCATGCCGAGCCGGCCGGCCAGGAAGAGGCGGGCGGCGGGCATGGCCTCGCTGTGCGCGTCCTCGCGCGCCGCGATCACCTCGCGCAGCAGGCGCTCGCCGCGCTCGCCCTCGCCCGCCTCCAGCAGCGCGCTGCCCAGCCGGGCGGCGAGGACGGCCGCCTGGGCGCGGGCGCCGATGCGTTCGGCGTGCCCGATGGCCGCCTCGTAGTCGGCGGCGGCCAGGGAGAAGTGGCCCTTGCGTTCATGGGCCTCGGCGCGCGCCGAGAGGGCCTCGGCGGTGCCCCAGTCGTCACCGAGGCGCTGGTAGATCTCCAGTGACTCGTCGGCGTCGCGCGCGGCGTCACCCGCCCAGTCGGTGCGGTTGGCGAGGAAGTTGGCCCGCATCTGGAGGGCGGAGGCCAGCTCCCAGTCGAACCCGGGGGTCTCCCGGCAGGTGCGGATGGCGGCGTCGATGATGACGCGCAGCCGGTCCATGTCGCCGGTCAGCATCACGGCGAAGAACCAGAGCAGGCCGGGCAACCGGCAGTTCTGCGGCAGACCGGGCTCGTAGGTCAGGGCGATGGTCCGCAGCTTCTGCTGGGAGCGCGGGTTCTGCCAGGCGTCCAGTTCGGTGTCCATACAGGCGAGATGGGCCAGATGGACACCGCGCCGGGCCTCCCACAGCGCCTCGCCGGTCATCGGGGGCGGGGCGTCGGTGCAGCGCTGCCACACCGGGGCCGCGCGGCGGACGGGCTCGGCGAAGGGGTCGGGGCCGAGGGCCATGACCTCGCGGCACCAGTTGCGGGCCTCGATGCGCAGGTCGCGCATCTGCCAGTACCAGACGAGGGACAGCGTCAGGCACAACGCCTCCTGCTCGTCGTGCAGGGCGACGGCGTGCCGCAGGGCGGTGCGCAGGTTCTCGTACTCCCGCTCCAGCCGGCGGATCGCGGCGAGCTGGCCCGGGCCGCGCAGCAACGGGTCGGTGGTGCGGGCGAGTTCACGGAAGTACGTCAGGTGGGCGCGCTCGGCGTCGGCGCGCTGTCCGGACTCGTCCAGCCGCTCGGCGGCGTACTCGGCGACCGTCTCCAGCAGCCGGTAGCGCATCTCGCCGTCGGCCGGGTCGCCGGGCGGTGTGGCGACGACCAGGGAGCGGTCGACGAGGGAGCCGAGCGCCTCCAGGGCGACCGGGCCGCACACGGCCTCGGCGGCGGGCAGGTCGCAGCCGCCCGCGAACACCGACAGCCGTCGCAGGACGTCCCGTTCGTCCTCGTCGAGCAGCTCCCAGGACCAGTCGACGACGGCTCTGAGGGTCTGCTGCCGGGGCAGCACGGTGCGGCTGCCGGAGGTGAGGAGACGGAAGCGGTCGTCGAGCCGGTCGGCGATCTGGCGCGGTGTCAGCATCCGCAGCCGGGCGGCGGCCAGTTCGATGGCCAGCGGCAGCCCGTCGAGGCGCCGGCAGATCTCCGCGCACGCCTCGGGGTCGTCCTCGATCCGGAAGCCGGGCCGGGCCGCCGCGCCCCGGTCGGCGAGCAGCCGCAGCGCGACCGGCTCGGGCAGCGGCTCCACGGGCCGCAGCAACTCCCCCGGCACGCCGAGCGGTTCGCGGCTGGTGGCGAGGACGGTCAGGCCGGGGCAGCGCTCCAGGAGTTCCTCGGTGAGCCGGGCGGCGGCGTCGGCGACGTGCTCGCAGTTGTCGAGGATCAGCAGCATGCGGGGTCGGGAGCAGTGCTCGGCGAGCCGCGCGACGGGGTCGTCGAGCCGGTCGGTCACGGCGGCCCGGATGCCCTCGGCGCCGGCGCCGTACAGCACGGTCTCGCGGGCGCCGACGGCTGTGAGCACGGCCTCCGGTACCGCGGCGGGGTCGTCGACCGGGGCGAGTTCGGCCAGCCAGACGCCGCCCGGCATGGCGTGCCGTACGGCCTCGGCGGCCTCCTGCGACAGCCGGGTCTTGCCTGCCCCGCCCGGTCCGAGCAGCGTGACCAGGCGGGCGGCGGCGAGATCGTCCCGGATGGTCTCGATGTCGGTCTCGCGGCCGATGAAGGAGGTCAGGCGGGCGCGCAGGTTGCCGACGGCCGGGGTGTCCGCGGCGGGCGCGGGCCCGGGGCTTTCGTCTCCCGGCGTCAGCAACTGCGCGTGCAGGGAGCGCAGTTCCGGGCCCGGGTCGGTCCCGAGCCGGTCGGCGAGCAGCCGCCGCACCTCCTCGTACGCGTCCAGCGCCTCCGCCGTGCGGCCGGTGTCGCGCAGGGCGCGCAGGCGCAGGGTCTGGAGGGGTTCGTCCAGGGGGTGGCTGTCGCACAGGGCCGTCAGTTCGGGCAGCGACTGCTCGGCCTGGCCCAGGGCGAGGGCGGCGCTGTGGCGGGCGCGCAGCACGTCCAGGCGGCGGGTGTCCCGGCGGGCCGCCTCGGCGGCGCGGTCGGGGAGGTCGGCCAGTGCCGGGCCGCGCCACAGGGCGAGGGCGTCGTCCAGGAGCATGACCGCCTTGGCGGGATCGCCGTCGGCCAGGGCCCGCAGCCCCTCACCGGCCAGCCGCTCGAACCGGTGCAGGTCGATGTCGTCGGGCGCGGCCGTGAGCCGGTACCCGCCCTCGTCGGAGGCGACCGCCTCCGCCCCGAGCGCCCGCCGCAGCCGCCCGACCAGCGCCTGGAGCGCCCCCGGGGCGTCGGCGGGCGGATCCCCGCCCCACACCTCGTCGACCAGCAGCCCCACGGGCACGGTACGGCCGGCCCGCAGGGCCAGCACGGTCAGCAGCGCACGCAACCGCGCCCCGCCGACCGGGACGACCGTGCCGTCGGTGCGGAGCGCCTGCGTGGTGCCGAGGATGCGATAGCGCACGGGGTCCATTGTCTCCGGTGGTCCGAGGGCGGGTCACGACGGTTGTTCCACGGCGCGGCGGGCACGGACCGGCAGGCCGGCCTGCACCCCGGCCGCGGGCAGTGCGGGGGCGACGGCCAGAACGGGCCCCGGCCAGGGCCAAGGCCCAGCGAACGACGGACCGAGGGCGACAGGCAGAGGGCCACAGCCTGCCATGTTCCCGGGCCCGCCGGGCCCACAACGACGACCGAACGGCACGGACACCGACCGGACAAGGCACGAACTGAGGCTGCGCGTCGGCCCGCACCCCCGAAGCTGACCGCCCGCCGGAGCCCAGGACCCGGCGAACGACGGCCCAGGGACGACGAACAGAGAACCCCAGCCTGCCAACGAACCCGAGCCCGCAAGGCCCACGGCGGGCCGGACCGGCCCGTGCCGGCCGCGCCCCAGCCGCCGTCGGTGCCCGGGCGCCGGGTGCCCGGCACCGGCCCGTCACGAGCCCCGCCCATACCCGACCGCCACGGCAACCCCCCGACGAGCGAGCCGTGTCGGCCGGCCACAGCCCCCGACACCCACCGGCCCAACCACCCCGGCCAAGACAGAAAACCCCCGAACCGCCGACACCCCGGCACCGGGTACCGGGCACCGGCCCGTCACGAGCCCCGCCCGTGCCCGACCGCCGCCGCAGCGGGAGCGGCAGCGGTCAGGCATGTCGGCCGCGCCGTCCACCGGACCGCGACCGCCCCCGGCGCCCCCGTGGGCCGGCCACCGTGCTCAGTGTCCGGAGCAGATCCGCCAGGTCCGCCGCCGCAAGCCCCGCCGTCTCCGCGCCGGGCTCCGCGCCCTGGTGCGGGATGCCCCGGGCCTCGCGGACCGCGTGGGAGAGCCAGGAGTCCGTGCCCGGCACGTCCAGGGTCACCACCACTCCCGGTTCACGCGACCGCCGTCCCCGTCCGTCGGCACCCCGCTCCCCCTCGGTCTCGGTGAACCACTTCGGGCACCGGTCCACCGCCCGCAGCCCGCGCTCCCCGTGCACCGGCTCCCAAGAGCGCGATCCCGGCGCGCTCTCGGCGTAGACCTGGGTCAGCACCTGCACCGCCCGCACCCGCCCCTCGGCCCGCGGCCACACCGCCCCGTGCCGCTCGACGGACAGCATCCCCACCGACCGGATCCAGTCCCCCGGCTTCGGCCGCAGGTCCTCCTCGGAGTCGGGGTCCGCGGCCAGGGCCGCCGTGAGGCCCGTCTCCTCCCGCACGACCCGGACACCGCCCACGTCCTCCACCGGCCCGGCGACCTCGGTGAGCTGGTCGTGCCAGCCGCCGCCCAGCACGCTGCCGGAGTCCACGAGCATCAGCGGCCAGCTCACGTCCTCCCCCACGGAGAACGGCGTGCCGCAGCACTCCATCTGCCAGTCCGCGTAGAACACGTGCCACAGCCCCATGCGCCCACCCTCTCCGGAACCGACCGCCCCGCGCGAGACGTTTTCCCCGTGCGCCCGGTACCGTCGGGCGTCCCATCGCGTGTCCGAGAGTGCAGGGAGTCCCATGACCACCGCCACCAGCCGCCACAGTGAGCGGCGGATCAGTCCCGTCTTCGTCGGGATTCTGGCCGTGACGGCGGTCACGGGGTGGGCGACCTGGACCGGTTTCGCGGAGCAGCCCGGGGTCGCCGTGTTCCTCTTCGTGACGGCGGCCTGGATCGTCTCCCTCTGTCTGCACGAGTACGCGCACGCGCGCACCGCCCTGCACAGCGGCGACATCTCGGTCGGCGCGAAGGGCTACCTCACGCTGAACCCGCTGAAGTACACGCACGCGCTGCTCAGCATCGTCCTCCCGGTGATCTTCGTGATCATGGGCGGGATCGGGCTGCCCGGCGGGGCCGTGTTCATCGAACGGGGGCGGATCCAGGGCCGCTGGAAGCACAGCCTGATCTCGGCCGCCGGTCCGCTGACGAACGTGCTGTTCGCGGTCGTGTGCACGGCCCCGTTCTGGCTGGACGCGCTGGACGGCGTGCCGGCCGACTTCCGGTTCGCCCTGGCCTTCCTCGCGCTGCTCCAGGTGACGGCCGCGCTGCTGAACTTCCTGCCGGTGCCGGGCCTGGACGGCTACGGCGTCATCGAGCCGTGGCTGTCGTACAACATCCGGCGGCAGGTGGAGCCGTTCGCGCCGTTCGGTCTGCTGTTCGTGTTCGCGCTGCTGTGGCTGCCGGCGGTGAACGGCGTGTTCTTCGACGTGGTCGACTCGCTCCTGAAGTCGCTCGGGATCAGCGACTTCGAGACGTACTGCGGTCAGGAGCTGTACCGCTTCTGGCAGGGCTCGAACGAGTTCTGCTCGGCCGCTCCCTGAGGCGTCAGCCCGTGACGGACTTCTCCTGCTTGCCGCGCTTCACGTAGTACCAGCACATGTTGGACGACAGGCCGGCCAGCAGCACCCAGACGATCCCCAGCCAGCTGCCCCGCGTGAAGGAGACGACGGCCGCGGCCACGGCGAGGACGCAGACGATCAGGGCATAGAGGGCGAGGCGGGGCATGTCGGTCGGCTCCTGTCGGGGGACACTGCGGGCACTGCTGGTGCCGTCCAGTGTCCCCCATGGGCTCACCGGCTCACACGTCGGTGACGCGGAGCCCCGCGTGCGCCTTGTACCGGCGGTTCACGGAGATCAGGTTCGCCACCAGCGACTCCACCTGGTGGGCGTTGCGCAGCCGCCCGGCGAAGATGCCGCGCATGCCGGGGATGCGCCCGGCGAGGGCCTGCACGATCTCGACGTCGGCGCGGACCTCGCCGAGCACCATCACGTCGGTGTCGATCTCGTCGATCTCCGGGTCCTGGAGCAGCACGGCCGACAGGTGGTGGAAGGCGGCCGTGACCCGGGAGTCCGGCAGCAGGGCGGCGGCCTGCTCGGCGGCGCTGCCCTCCTCGGGCTTGAGCGCGTAGGCGCCCTTCTTGTCGAAGCCGAGCGGGTTGACGCAGTCGACGATGAGCTTGCCGGCCAGTTCCTCGCGCAGGGACTCCAGCGTCTTGCCGTGGCCGTCCCACGGCACGGCGACGATCACGATGTCGCTGCGGCGCGCGGTCTCGGCGTTGTCGGCGCCCTCGACGCCGTGTCCGAGTTCCTCCGCGGCGGCCTGTGCGCGCTCGGCCGCCCGGGAGCCGATGATCACCTTCTGTCCGGCCCGGGCGAGCCGGTAGGCGAGGCCCTTGCCCTGCGGCCCGGTCCCGCCGAGCACCCCGACGACGAGTCCGGAGACGTCGGGCAGATCCCAGGGGTCCTTGGCGGGGGCCTTCTGGGCGTTGTCGGTGGCAGCACTGTCGGTAGAGGTCATGGCCCCGACTCTACGTCCGCCGCCGCCATCGCCTCAGGTCAGCTCCGTCACGCACACCCGCCGGAAGGTGATGGTCTCGTAGGGCCCGAAGTCGCCGGTCTCGTACAGCAGGCCCACGGTGTCCGCGTCGACGCGCACGAGGTCGGAGTAGGCGGCGGGCAGGCCGTCCACGGTGTGGGCCGGGCGCCAGGTGGTACCGCCGTCGGCGGAGGCGCGGATCGTCATGAGAGCGCGGAAGCCGGGGTCGGCGGGGCCGGAGCAGAGCAGCACGTCGGGGTCGCGGAGCTGGAGGACGCTCGCCTGGCACACGGGAGCGGACAGGCCGGCCTGCGGTCGGAAGGGTTTCACCAGGGTCCGGCCGCCGTCGGCGGAGTGGGCGTCGGCGCGGGTGCCGGGTGACAGGGCGGGCGGGAACTTCCCGTGTCATTGCGGGTGTTGAAGTACACGCGGCCGTCAGGGAGTTCGGCGGCGGTGGTCTCGTTGGCGTTGATGCAACCGTCGGTGTTGTCGTCGACGTAGCCGATCCGCCAGGTCGCGCCCCGGTCGTCGCTGAGCGGCGCGGACCAGGTGAGTCCGTCGTCGTCGCTGTGCTGCACCCAGACACGGGGTCCGTCGGCCGCGCTCACCTTGCCGCGCCGGATGGCGTCCTCGGTGGCGAGCGCGGCGTTGCGTATGTGCACGAGGAGGACGCGGCCGGTGTCGAGGACGACGGGGCGCGGGTTCCTCTGGGTGTTCGACGACGGTACGGATGACCGGTCCCTCTGCCCAAGCCGGGCGAATTCGTGGTGAATTCCGCGTCACGAGTGACCGGTTGGGGCAGGATGCGGTCGTATGGATGCCGTACGGGTCGCGCTGTTGCGGGAAGTGCTCGCCGGGACGGAGTGGCTGGGCGCCACGCGGCGGTTCGCCGGCACGCTGCGGGGGTCGGTGGTGTCGCACGGCGGCGGGCTGCTGCTCGTCGGCACGCCGGAGTTCGAGCCGTGGCACCTGGCGGCGCACCTGGTGGACGAGGCGGCGTGGTCGGGCACCCCGGAGCTGGCCCCGACGCTGGTACGGCATGACGCGCGCCCCTCGGATCCGGCGCACCTGGCGGTCGGCCTCGGGCGGCTGGAGGCGGCCCGGCGGGGCGAGACGCTGCTGGTGGTGTCCCCCGAGGGCCCGGCCTCACCCCTCCTCGAACGGGTGTCCGACGCCCGGCGCGCCGGGGCGACGGTGCTGTCCCTCGGCCCCGGTGAGGGCGAGCTGCCGGCGATGGCCCACGAGTCCCTGGCCGTGCCCGACGGCTCGGAGCTGGACCTGGATACGGTGCAGCACCTGGTCAGCGCGGCGGCCGGGGAGAACGCCCTGCCGACGCCGCGCGGCCGACGCCGCTTCCGGGACAGGGTGTCGCGCCTGGCGGAGCACCTGACGGCTCCACCGCCGGCGCGCTGGTAGGCGCGGTGGGGCCGTCCCAGGACGGCACTTCCGCCGGTGGTGCGGCTGCGCGAGGCGCGCGCAGCCGCCGGGACGCGCCTACTCCTCGTTACGGCCGCCCGCCGGGGCGTCGTGCCACTTGGGGTCGTTCTCCCACTGCAGGTTGCGTGCGCGGGCGGTCTCCATCGCGTGTTCGGCTTCCGTGCGGGAGGCGTACGGCCCGAACCGGTCCTTGTTGGGGCATTCCGGCCCCTCCTCGACCTTTTTGTGTTCCAGGCAGTAGTACCACTCACCCGGTTTGCCGACCGTCCGCTTCTTGAACAGGGCCATGACCAGCTCCTCTCGCCACCGTCATGTTCCCCCATGGCCGCTGGTTAGACTCGCTGGCATGTCTGGCCAGTCGCTGCTCGTACCGGGGGAGCTGTCCCCCACCCGTCCCGTGCCCGGAAACATCCGCCGCCCCGAGTACGTCGGCAAGCCCGCGCCGACGCCGTACACCGGACCGGAGGTGCAGACGCCCGAGACGATCGAGGCGATGCGGCTCGCCGGCCGGATCGCCGCCCGGGCGATGGCGGAGGCCGCGAAGCTGATCGCCCCCGGGGTGACCACCGACGAACTGGACCGGGTGGCGCACGAGTACATGTGCGACCACGGCGCCTACCCCTCGACGCTCGGCTACCGGGGCTTCCCGAAGTCGCTGTGCACCAGCGTCAACGAGGTCATCTGCCACGGCATCCCGGACTCGACCGTCCTGCGCGACGGCGACATCGTCAACCTGGACGTGACGGCGTACATCGGCGGCGTGCACGGCGACAACAACGCCACCTACCTGGTCGGTGACGTCGACGAGGAGTCGCGGCTGCTGGTGGAGCGGACCCGGGAGTCCCTCAACCGGGCGATCAAGGCGGTCAAGCCGGGCCGGCAGATCAACGTCATCGGCCGGGTCATCGAGTCGTACGCCAAGCGCTTCGGCTACGGGGTGGTCCGGGACTTCACCGGCCACGGCATCAACTCGTCGTTCCACTCGGGCCTGATCATCCCGCACTACGACAGCCCGCACGCGACGACGGTCATCCAGCCGGGGATGACGTTCACGATCGAGCCCATGCTGACGCTCGGGACGCACGAGTACGACATGTGGGACGACGGCTGGACGGTCGTGACCAAGGACCGCAAGCGGACGGCCCAGTTCGAGCACACGCTGGTGGTCACGGAGTCGGGCGCGGAGATCCTCACGCTGCCGTAGACCGGTCGGCGGGGACAGGGGGTACTCCGGATCGGCGGGCTCGGTGTCGATCTCGCGCGCCCCCCGGGTCAGCGTTCGAGGTGCACCCGGCCGCCGACCTCGGTCCAGCCGCCCGGCTGGGGTGCGGTGAGGATCTGGGAGCCCGCGCCCTGGGTGATGTTGAGGGCCCGGCCGAGCCGGTCGGTGAGCAGCAGGGCCGCCGCCCCGGTCGCCTCGTCCTCGTCGATCCCGTCGCCGCGCCCGGGGAAGGCCCGGGCCCGCACCCGTCCGGCGGGCTCGTCCTGCCACGCCCAGGCGTACACCCACTCCCCCGGCGGCGGCACGGCCAGGCCGTCGACCTCGGCGGCGCTGCCGTACTGCCGCAGGGTGCGCTGCGGCACCCACTCCGCCCGCGCCTCGATCCAGCAGAACTCCCCGTCCTGCCGGGCACCGACCACCCCGGCGGGCGTGACCAGTTCGGGCACGTCGAGCAGCCAGGCCGTCCCGACACAGGGGTGCCCGGCGAAAGGCAGGCGCAGGGTGGGCGTGTAGATGTCGATCACCCCGCGCTCGGGGTCGTCGACGAACACGGTCTCGCTGAACCCGAGCTTCGCGGCGAACGCCTGCCGCTCGCTCCGCTCGGGCAGCAGGGAGCCCTCGCGCACGACACCGAGTTCGTTGCCGTATCCACCGTCCGGGCCACAGAAGACGCGGAGCACGTCGTAGTCAGTCACGGAGGCATTCAAACATCGCCCGGGCGGCCAGGTCGTCCCAGGCGGCCGGACCGCCGGGAAGGGGCCAGGCGACCGTGCGGGCCGCTTCGTAGGGCAGGTCCGCCAGTGCGGTGCCGAGGCCCTGGGCCAGGCGGTGCCTCAGGTCCTCCGTCCCGGGGCGGCGCGCCAGTTCCGCCGTGCGCCGCTCGTGCTCGTCGGTCAGGGTCCGCAGCTGCCCCCGCCAGACACCGTCGTCGACGGCTCGGGCGAGCACCACGCACTCGGGGTCCGAGCCCTCCGCCAACGCGGCGACGGCCCGGTCGTGGCCGTCGAGGATCAGCCAGCCGTCGAGGGGGGTCACGAACCACAGGAGCACCGGCGCCAGGGTGCCCTCGCGGGCCCGTCGCCGGTAGGCCTTCACCCGGGGCGCGTCCGGCGCCGAGAGAGGGCGCAGAGGCACGACTCCCTGCCAGCCGCCGGCGCACCAGTCGAGGTAGCAGCCGGGCCATCCGCGCATGAAGTCGCCGGTCCACACATAGGGCGGGAAGACGCACCGGGGGGCGAGGAGCCAGCGCGCGTCATGCAGCGGGCCGCGCGAGGAGTCTTCGAGCCATCGCGCGTACTGGTGCGGCACGTTCGCGTTCGAGCGGGCCAGGTCGGCGCGGACGGGTGGCAGCGGTGAGCGGTAGCCGGGCAGTCGATGCAGGAAGAGGCCTTCGTTCGGGCCGTCCACGCGGCCGAGCAGCACCGGCCGGCGACCCTGCCGCAGCAGCAGCCGGCCGCCGTCGGCCGCCTCGAAGCGCAACGGTGGCGGCCCGGGGCGGCCGTGGACGTCCAGGACCAGCGCCCCGGCCGGTGCCGTCTCCCTGTGCGCCCGCGTCATGGGGACAGTCTCGGGGACGCCGGCCGCCGCGCACCGCCGATCCTCCCGAAGCGCGACTTTTGACCTGCCCTTGACCAGTTCATGGCAGCGATTTTGAGCCACTCAGGTAATCCTTATCTAGCTTAGGTGAGCCTCACCTTCCCCGTAACCTGGAGCTTTCATGCGACCCGCCAGCCCTGTATCCGTCGTGATCGCCGCAGCGGCGGCTCTGACCGCTGTCACCGGCTGTACGGAGAAGAGCAACGCCGAGGACGGCGACCATGTGGTCCACGTGACAGCCACGGACGACAAGTGCGAGGTGTCGAAGAAGGAGTTCCCCGCCGGGCACGTCGAACTGGCCGTCGAGAACAAGGGTTCCAAGGTCACCGAGGTCTACGTGCTCTTCCCCGACGACCGCGTGGTCACCGAGCGGGAGAACATAGGCCCCGGCACCAAGCAGCGGGTCACCGCCGAGGTGAAGGCCGGCGACTACCAGATCGCCTGCAAGCCCGGCATGAAGGGCAAGGGCATCCGCCAGGCCGTCAAGGCCACCGGCGGCAAGGCGGTCAAGCGCGACCCGCGCCTGGACCAGGCCGTGGCGGCTTACCGCGCCTACACGCAAGAGCAGGCCGACGAGACCCTGCCCAAGGCCGAGACCTTCGCCCGGGCCGTCAAGGACGGCGACCTGGACGCCGCGAAGAAGGCCTACGCCCCCTCCCGCATCGGCTGGGAGCGCACCGAGCCGGTCGCCGAGTCCTTCGGCGACATCGACCCCAAGGTCGACGTCCGCGAGGACGGCCTGGAGGCCGGCCAGGACCCGGCGAAGGACTGGACCGGCTGGCACCGCCTGGAGAAGGCCCTCTGGCAGGACAAGAAGATCGGCGACCGGGAGAAGGAGCTCGCCGACCGGCTCATCACCGACCTGAAGGACTGGCAGGAGCGGGTCGGCAAGGCCGACATCACCCCGACCTCGATGGCCAACGGCGCCAAGGAACTCCTCGACGAGGTCGCCACCGGCAAGGTCACCGGCGAGGAGGAGCGCTACTCGCACACCGACCTGGTCGACTTCAAGGCCAACGTCGAGGGCGCGCAGAAGTCCTACGAGCTGCTGAAGCCGGTCGCGCAGGAGAACGACAAGGCCCTCACCACTGAACTGGACAAGCAGTTCGCCACCCTGAACACGCTGCTCGACAAGTACCGCCCGGACACGACGTCGTACGACTTCACCTCGTACGACAAGGTCGGCAAGGCCGACCGCAAGGAGCTCTCGGACGCGGTCAACGCGCTGGCCGAGCCCCTGTCGAAGCTCGCCGCCGCAGTCGCGAAGTAGAGGGGGCGCCCGCCATGACGGACAACGACACCCCCTCCCACTCCCCCTCCCGGCGCGCCCTGCTCGGCTGGGGCGGTGCGGGCCTGGCCCTCGGCGCCGCCGCGGCGGGCGGAGCCGTGGCGATGGCCCGCACCGACGACGATCCCGCGCCGGACACCGGAACCGCGATCCCCTTCCACGGCCCGCACCAGGCGGGCATCGCCACCCCGGTCCAGGACCGGCTGCACTTCGCCGCGTTCGACGTGACGACCGACGACCGGGCGGAGTTCGTCCAGCTGCTGAAGGACTGGACGGAAGCCGCCCGCCGTATGACGGCCGGGCGCCCGGTGGGCGAGGGCGGCTTCGGCGGCCTCCCCGAAGCGCCCCCGGACGACACCGGCGAGGCCCTGGACCTCAAGCCCTCCCGCCTGACTCTCACGATCGGCTTCGGCCCGAGCCTGTTCGAGAAGTTCGGCCTGGCGGAGCAACGACCGGACGCCCTGGTGGACCTGCCGAAGTTCGCGGGCGACAACCTGGACAAGAACCGCAGCGGGGGCGACCTGTGCGTCCAGGCCTGCGCGGACGATCCGCAGGTCGCCGTGCACGCCATCCGCAACCTGGCCCGCATCGGCTTCGGCAAGGTCGTCATCCGCTGGTCGCAGCTCGGCTTCGGCAAGACGTCGTCGACGACACCCGAGGCACAGACGCCGCGCAACCTGATGGGCTTCAAGGACGGCACCCGCAACATCGCGGGCACGGAGACGGACCGGCTGAAGAAGTTCGTGTGGGTGGGCGAGAAGGACGGCCCGTCCTGGATGACGAACGGCTCCTACCTCGTCGCCCGCCGCATCCGCATGCACATCGAGACCTGGGACCGCACCTCGCTCCAGGAGCAGGAGGACATCTTCGGCCGGGACAAGGGCGAGGGCGCCCCGGTCGGCAAGGCGAAGGAGCGCGACGAGCCGTTCCTGAAGGCCATGAAGCCCGACGCGCACGTCCGGCTCGCGCACCCCGACGCCAACCACGGGGCGACGATCCTGCGCCGGGGCTACTCCTTCACCGACGGCACGGACGGACTGGGCCGCCTGGACGCGGGCCTGTTCTTCCTGGCCTACCAGCGCGACGTCCGCAAGGGGTTCATCCCGATCCAGCGCAACCTGGCCACGGACGCGCTCAACGAGTACATCCAGCACGTGGGTTCGGCGCTCTTCGCCATCCCGCCGGGCGTCCGTGACAAGGACGACTGGTGGGGCCGGACGCTGTTCTCCAAGGAGGCCTGAGCCCGTTGTTCTCCAACTACCTGATCGGTCTGCGCGAGGGCCTGGAGGCGAGCCTCGTCGTCTGCATCCTCATCGCCTACCTGGTCAAGACGGACCGCAGGGACGCGCTGCGCCCGATCTGGATCGGCATCGGCATCGCGGTCGCCCTCGCGCTCGGCTTCGGCTGCGCCCTCGAATTCGGCTCCCAGGAGCTGACGTTCGAGGCGCAGGAGGCCCTCGGCGGGTCCCTGTCGATCCTCGCGGTCGCTCTGGTGACGTGGATGGTGTTCTGGATGCGGCGCACCGCCCGGCACCTGAAGTCCGAACTGCACGGCAAGCTGGACGCGGCCCTCGCCATGGGTACGGGCGCGCTGGTCGCCACGGCGTTCCTGGCGGTGGGCCGGGAGGGCCTGGAAACGGCCCTGTTCGTCTGGGCGTCCGTCCACGCGGCCAGCGACGGCAGCCCGCGCCCTCTTCTCGGCGTCGCCCTGGGCCTGTTGACGGCGGTCCTCCTGGGCTGGCTGTTCTACCGGGGCGCCCTGCGCATCAATCTCGCCCGGTTCTTCACCTGGACCGGCGGCATGCTGGTCGTCGTCGCGGCGGGCGTACTGGCGTACGGCTTCCACGACTTGCAGGAGGCCCGCTTCCTGCCGGGCGAGAAGAACCTGGCGTTCGACATCAGCGACACCGTCGATCCGTCCAGCTGGTACGGCACCCTCCTGAAGGGCATCTTCAACTTCCAGCCCGACCCGACGGTCCTCCAGGTCACGGTGTGGCTGCTGTATCTACTCCCGACCCTCGCACTGTTCCTGGCCCCGACGGACTTCGGACGCCGCCGGACAACCACAACACCGGTACGCGACAAGGTCTGACACCGCCGGGGCGGGGTGGGCCCGCAACCCGGCGGAACGGGGTGCCGCTGCGCCCACCCGTGCCGCCCTGGGGGCACCTCCCAGGCCCTTAAGGCACTGGGGGAGGCACGACTGCCCGCAGCTAGGGCGGCCACGACGCACCCGCACTCGCGTACGCACGGAAGGGGACGTGTCGGGGGGTGTCCGCCCGCAGCGGTTGGCGCGTCAACGCCGGTTAGTTGGTGGATAACCCCATCGCGCCGTTCCGAGGACGGACACCCCCCGGCGCGGCCCCGACCCACCACCCGGCGTAAGGCGCTACGCGCACCCCCACCGCACCCGCGCAGGCCGCCGCAGGCACCCCCCGCCCAACCGCCGGAGGCACCCGGTAGGGTTCGCCTCCGGAAAGGGGAAGGTGAAGGAACCCGATGAGCAGGGATCGCGACCCTCGAACGCTCCGCAGGTCCGCCCGGAGCGCCCTCATAGCAGCCTCGGTGACCGCTTTGTCGTTGACGGCGAGCGGATGCGTCGTGGTGCACGGGGAACGGGAGATCCTCCCGTCGACCACCCGCGCCGAAGCCGCCAAGGCCCTCCAGGAGTTCACGACCGCGTACAACGCGGCCGACGAGGCCTACGACGCCTCCCTGGACGCCGACCACACCACCGGCGCCCTGGCCGACATCGACTCGGCACGCCTGAAGGCCGGCAAGACGAACAACCCGGACGGCAACCCGAACCACACGCCCCTGAAGCTGACGGACGCCAAGTACACGATCCCCAAGAAGGCCGGCTGGCCCCGCTGGTTCCTCGTCGACGCGGCCGGCAACAAGGGCGGCGCCGCCCGCTGGCTGCTCGTGTTCACCCGCAGCAGCCTGGACGACCCCTTCCAGGTCGCGTACCTCACCCTCGTCGCACCGGGCAAGGTCCCGCAGTTCAAGAAGGACGCGGACGGCTGGGCCGAGTCCGTCCCCGTGAACTCGACCGGCCTGGCCGCCACCCCCCGCGACCTGAGCCAGGACTACACGACCTACCTCAAGAGCGGCGGGGACACCTTCGCCGACGGCTCCCACACCAGCCAGTGGCGCGCCCTGCGCGCGAAGAACGCCAAGAGGCCGGGCCTGGTCACCCAGTACATCGACGAGCCGCTGACCAACGGCGACTACCAGCCCCTCGCCCTGCGCACGGCGGACGGCGGCGCGCTGGTGTTCTTCACGACACGGCACTACGAGAAGCAGACGGCCTACGCGGGCACGACGTTCCCCATCCCCAACAAGGACGTCCTCGCGCTGACGGACGGCGAGGTCAAGCAGTCCCTCCTGATGGAGTTCGTCTCCAACGAGGTGGCCCTGGACCCGCCGAAGGGCAGCGGCAGCCCAAAGGTGACGATCCTCGGCCGGATCCAGGGAATGACCTCGGCAGAGGGCTCGTAAAGGCAGAAACGAAGCCGGGTCGGCTCAGTGCCGCAGCGGCCAGGCCGCCTCAGCGTGGCCGGCGTCCTCACCGGCGTACCGGGCACAGGCCTCGGTCAGCGTCTCCAGCAGGGTGAGTGGATCGGGCAGCGGATGCTCGGGCCCGCGCACCCAGTGCACCTGGTGCTCGCCGGGCAGCCGCGCCGGCGGTACGAGGACGTAGGAGCCGCGGCAGTGCCACCGCAGCCCGGGGTGCTCGTCCATCGTCTCGGGGTGGCAGTCCAGTTCGCACGGCCACCACTCGTCCTCGTCCTCGGGCGTCCCGCGGGTGAGGGTGAAGAACAGCATGCGGCCGTCGTCGCTCTCGGCGACGGGCCCGACCTCGACACCTGCGGCGAGCAGCCGCTCCAACGCACTGCGACCGGCATCCAGGGGCACGTCGAGGACGTCGTGCACCATGCCGGTCGCGGTGATGAAGTTGGCCTGCGGCTGATGGCGGGCCCAGCGTTCGATCTGGGCGCGGTCGGTGGTCGACTGCGTCTGCCAGGCGAAGGACACCGGGTGCCGGGCCGGGGTGGGACAGCCGACGCGGTCGCAGGAGCAGCGGTAGCCGGCCGGGTGGGCGGCGGGCGCGAGCGGCAGTCCCGCTCCGGCGGCGGCGAGCAGCAGGGCCTCACGGCCGCCGTCACCGGCGGTCTCCTTGGGCCGGCGCCCGGCGCGCAGCCACTGGGTGAGTTTGCCCTGTAGGCCGGTCCTGCCGCCGTACTCCGCGCTCATCTATCCCCTCGCCTCGCTGTCGTGCGCAACAGCATGCCTCATGGTCCCATCTTGCCGCGCGCCGGGGGGCCAGTGCCCACATCCGGGGCAGGAGGACCGAGACGGGTACCGGTGGGGCGAGGCATATGCCCGTGGGGCGAGAGGTACTCCGCACCGTGATCGGGTGTCATTGCCCGCTTTGCCGTGACATGGCGCCCTACCGTAGTCGCCATGGTCACAAGGATCGCGCTGACGGGCCTCGCCTCCGCGGTTTCGGTGGTCTCGCTGACCCTCACGGGACCGGCCGGCGCCGCCCCGGCCCTGCCGGCGGGCATCCGTCCGCCGGCGGGGCGCACCCACCCGCTGGAGTGGGGCACCGGCCCGCTGACCGTGGCGGCGCTCCCCCGGATCACCTACGTCGCCCACCGCGGCGGCGCCCGCGAGGTCCCCGAGAACAGCATGACGGGGCTGGTGGCCGCCTACGAGCGCGGTACGGCGCACGTGCTGGACTTCGACACGCGGCTGCTGCGCGACGGGACGCCCGTGGTGTTCCACGACGAGACCCTGAACCGCACCACCTACCTCGGCGGCGAGGTGCGCGGACTCGACGCCCGGGAGTGGCAGGGCGTACGGCTGCGCCCGAAGGACGCGCTGCCCGGCAGCTGGCGGTCGGAACGGCCGCCGACGGTCGCCGAGGTGCTGGACCGTTTGGGCGGGCGGATCGTGCTGATGCTGGAGGCGAAGGACCCGCGCAGCCTGAACCGGCTGGCCGGGTTGATCCGGGCCCGTGGCCTGACCCGCTCGGTGTTCGTGAACTCCAACGACCCCGAGGTGGCCCGGCGCGTCCACCGCCTCGGCCTGCTCACGCAGTTGTGGCGCTCGGCGCGGCAACTGCGCACGGACCGTCCGGAGCGCTGGCGGTCGTACGTGGACCTGCTGGACGTGGACCACCGGGCGCGTGACACGGATCTCGCGCGGGCGGTGAAGTCGGGGATCCGGCGGGTGTGGGCGCACACGGTGGTGACGGACGCCCAGCGGGACCGCGTACTGGCGCTGGGCTGCGACGGCGTGATCACGGACGCGCCGGGGCGCCTCGCGCGGGCCGGCCGGCGCGGCCCTCAGCGCGGCGCGAGGCCGTGAAGGGCGTAGTCGACGAGGGTGTCGGTGTACTCGTAGGAGATCGGGCCCGTGTGCTGGAGCCAGCGCTGGGCCAGCGGGGAGACGAAGAGCTCCAGGGCGATGCGCGGGTCGATGCCGGGGCGCACCTGCCCGGCGTCCTGGGCGGCGCGCAGCCGTTCCATGTACAGGTCGAGTGAGGGCTGGAGGAGCTTGGCGACGAGCTGACGCCCGAACTGTTCGTCCACCACGCCCTGCGCGGCCAGGGCACGGGACGGCACCTCGAACCGGGGGTCTTTCAGCTCGTCGACGGTGGCCCGCAGTACGACCTTGAGGTCGGCGGCGAGGTCGCCGGTGTCCGGGAAGGCGTACGGCTCGTGACCCCCCTCGCGTGACGCCTGCTCGGCGAGGTCGAGGAACGCCTCCATCAGCACGTCCGCCTTCGACGACCACCAGCGGTAGATCGTCTGCTTGCCGACGCCCGCGCGGGCGGCGATGCCCTCGATGGTGGTCTTCGGATAACCGACCTCCACGACGAGCGCGAGGGCGGCGTCGTAGATGGCGCGGCGGGACTTCTCACTGCGCCGGGTGGAGTCGGGGGCGGGCTGGACGGACTTCTGTGCGGCCATGGCTCGAATTTATCAGGTTGACAAGACGGAGCGTCTCGCGGACAGTGAAGCACCATGGGCGAGACGAACCGTCTCGTCGCGGAGGAGAGTCAGGGAAGGAGCCCCCACATGACCCGAGGCGGAGCCGGAAACCTGCTGGGTGTCGGCGGATCGCGCCAGAAGCTCGGCCGCGAGGCGCTGCGCGGCGGCGGCCGGGGCGGCCGGATCGGCGGCGGCCTCGATCCGCAGGCCCAGAAACGCGAGTTGCTGCGCAAGCTTCAGGAGAAACGGCAGCAGCAGGAAGGACAGGAGGACCGTACGACCGACAAGTCGTCGTGAGCCTCCCCCGCCCGGGGGAGACGGTCCCCTCGCGCGCGGGATCCTCCCGGGACGTCCGGCGGATGTACTGAAGCGGCCGAGAAACCACGGCCGACGGACACCCGGGAGGACTCACGATGCGCGTGTGGACGAGACGACGACTGCTCACCTCGGCGGCGACGGCCGTCTCGGCGGCGGGTCTGGCCGCGACGACGGCCCTGCCCGCCCGGGCGGCGGCCGGAGCGGCCCGTCCCGGTACCGGCCACATCGCGGACGCGCTGCGGGCGCTGCCCGGGCTGCGGCTGATCGAGGAGCGGCAGGACGCCGAACCGGGCTACCGGCACTTCGTCCTCGGCGTGCGCCAGCCGGTCGACCACACGAACCCCGCGGCCGGCACCTTCGAGCAGCGCCTCACCCTGCTGCACACCGCCGCCGACCGGCCCATGGTGCTCACCACCACCGGTTACCACGCGGTCCTCACACCCTGGCGGAGCGAACCGACGATCCTGCTCGGAGCCAACCAACTCCAGGTGGAACACCGCTACTTCGGGGCTTCGCTCCCTGCCGGGCCCGGCTACGCCCACCTCACGATCCGCCAGGCCGCCGACGACCACCACCGCGTCGTCCGCCTCTTCCGCCGGCTCTACCCGGGCGCGTGGATCTCCACCGGCAGCAGCAAGGGCGGCATGGCGAGCGTCTACCACCGCCGCTTCCACCCCCACGACGTGGACGGCACGGTGGTCTACTCGGCGCCGAACAACGTCGACGACCGCGACGACTCCGCCTACCTCCGCTTCCTGGAGACGGTCGGCACCGCCCCCGACCGTGAGGCCGTCAAGGCCGCCCAGCGGCAGATGCTGCTGCGCCGGGCCGAGATGGTCGCCCGCTACGAGGCCTGGGCGACCTCCCGGGGGGATGCCTTCCGCATCATCGGCAGCGCCGACCAGGCGTTCGAAATCGCCGTGCTGCGTGTGCTGTTCATGTTCTGGCAGCGCGCAACGCCGACGGACGTCGCCGCGATCCCCGGCCCGGAGGCGACGACCGACGAGCTGTACGCGTGGCTGGACGAATGGGCGGGGCTGTCCCTGTACGCCGACACGGCTGCGCGGCGGTACGTCCCGTACTGGTACCAGATCGGCACGCAACTGGGGTACGGCGATGTCCCCACCGACCACGTGGCGGACCTGCTGCGCCACCCCGACGGCATCGCGGCGCGCACCTTCGTCCCCAGGGACATCCCCATGGTCTTCGACCCGGAGGCCATGCCGGACATCGACCGCTGGGTCCGCCGCCACGGCAGCCGGCTGCTGTTCGTCTACGGCACCCAGGACCCCTCCGTGGCCGAGTACTTCCGGCCCGGCGGGGCCGACTCACGGGTCCTGTGGGTGCCGGGCGGCAATCACGGTGTCGACATCGCCGACCTGTCCCCCGCCGACCGGGCGTCGGCGCAGGAGGCGTTGTCCCGCTGGGCCGGTCAAGGTTGACGGGCTCCTCAGGGTTGACCGGCTCCGGTCAGGGCGCCGGAGGCCAGGGGTCGCCCCAGTCCGCGTCCCGTGCCGCCTTGTAGAGGTCGCCGTGGCGTTTGGTGACGGTGGTGCGGTGCAGGGACGGTTCGGTCTCGCACAGGTCGAGGAGGACCTGGCCCTTGCGGATCTGCGGGCGCCGGACGACGCGGGAGGGGGCCGGGGTGACGGGGAAGCGGGCGGCGGCGACGTAGCTGAACTTCTCGTCCTCGTAAGGGAGGGAGCCGCCCTTGACCTGGCGGTGCAGGGAGGAACGGCTGACCCGGGCGGAGAAGTGGCACCAGTCCGTGCCCGGGGCGATGGGGCAGGCGGCGCTGTGCGGGCAGGGCGCGGCGACGTGGAAGCCGGCGCCGATCAGCCGGTCGCGGGCCTCGATGACGCGGGCGTAGCCGTCGGGGGTGCCGGGTTCGACGATCACGACGGCCTGGGCGGCGGCCGCGGCGGCGTCGACGAGGGCGGTGCGGTCGGGGGCGGTCAGCTCGTTGAGGACGTAGGAGACGGTGACGAGATCAGTGCTCTCCAGGGTGAGCGCCGCTCCGATCCGAGAGCGCTGCCACCGTACGTCCCGCAGGGCCGGGTCGGCCGCGGCGATCTCCCGGCCCAGGGCGAGCGCGGGCTCGGCCCAGTCGAGCACGGTGACGGGCCGCTCCCCGCCCCAGGTCGCGCTCACGGCCCAGGCCGCCGCACCGGTACCGCCGCCGACGTCGGTGTGCGATCCGGGCACCCACGCGGGCGCGGCCTCGGCGAACGCCTCCAGCGCCGACCGCGCCGCCTCGAAGGTCGCGGGCATCCGGTAAGCCGCGTAGGCGGCCACATCCGCCCGGTCCCGCAGGATCGGCGCGTCGGTCGGGGTGGCCCCGCGGTAGCTGGCGATCAGCCGCTCGACCGCCTGCGCGGCCTGCCGGGGCGGCAGCCCGTCGAGCAGACCGGCGAGGGCGGTGCGGAGGGTTTCGGCCGAGGGTGCGGGGGCGTTCACCCGGCGATTCTACGAGGGCCCGGACCCGGAGACTCACCCGTCCGGACCGGCCGCCTGCGCATGTGGTGCGGTCGGCATGACAGGTTGCCCCCTCTCCCCGTGGATCACCTCGTCGCGGTCGGCGAGGCATGCACATGTGAACCATGTCATAATCCGTGCATATGCCACCAAAGGGGACGTTTGGACATGCTGTGAAAGGACCGCTCACCGCAGTGCGGGCAGCCGTCGCCCTGGCGCTGGCCGGGACGCTGGTCATGGCGTGCGGCGCCGACGGTGGCGGCTCGAAGACGTTGACCTGGTCGATGTGGGCCGACGGCGGTGAGGAACATCAGGTCTGGCGTGAACTCGCGGACCGTGTGTCCGGCGAGGATCCGCAGATCACGATCAAGCTTGAGACCTCGTCCTTCGATGACTACTTCGCCAAGCTCGGCACCCGCTTCGACAGGGGCGATGCGCCCTGCATCGTCTCGATGCAGTCGCTCCGCACCGCCGGCTACACCCAGGGCATGCTGCCGCTCGACGATCTGATCGCCAAGAACAAGTTCGATGTGACGGATTTCGACAAATCGATCATGAAGGGTCTGAGTGCCGACGGGAAGCAGTACGCGCTGCCGTACGACTTCGGCCCGGTGATCCTCACGTACAACAAGGGCATGTTCCGGAACGCCGGGGTGCCGGAGCCCAAGCCGGGATGGACTCTGGCCGAGTTCGAGTCGGTCGCACGCAAGCTGACCGGAGACCGGAAGTACGGGTTCGTGGCGGCGCCTCAGGATCTGTGGATGTTTCCCATGGTGCTGACCAAGACCGGTGCGCAACCCACCGACGCGGCGGGCAACCTGCGACTGACCGCCGCCACCATGACCAGGGGCGTGCAGTGGTACGCCGACCTGGCGGCCAGGAAGAAGGTCGCTCCCCACCTGCCCGGGGCCGATGCCGCATTCTTCGCCGAGAGAATGTTCCTCAGCGGCGACGTGGCCATGGGCGCCAGCGGGCCGTGGGCGCTGCTGAACCTGAAGAACCAGGCCGGCTTCCAGGTGGGCCTGACCACGATTCCCGCCGGCCCGGACGGAAGCAGGACGTACTCGGCCGGTTCCGGATTCGGCATCTCCAAGTCCTGCCCGGACCCGGAGCGGGCGTTCAAGGCGATCACGCTGATGACCGCCAAGAAGCAACTGGAGTGGCTCGGCGGGGTGGGACGTGCCTATCCGTCACGTGAGTCGGCACAGCACGCGTGGTACGAGAGCGCCCACCTCGCCGGCGCCCGAGAGGTTCTCGAAGCCGCC
This sequence comes from Streptomyces africanus, assembly GCF_030816955.1. Lineage (NCBI taxonomy): Bacteria > Bacillati > Actinomycetota > Actinomycetes > Kitasatosporales > Streptomycetaceae > Streptomyces > Streptomyces africanus. The sequence continues at coordinate 2,448,127 of NZ_JAUSYP010000001.1, forward strand.
AATGCCACGTCGATTCCGCTGCGTACGACGAAACACTGGGAGCAGGTCAACCACCTGCTCAACCAGTACGGGGCCCAGCTCTTCAACGGGACGAGTTCCGCGAAACAGGTCCTGGAGCAGGTGCAAAGACAGGCCGGGCAGGATTGAGGGTCGGTCCCTGTGGTTCGGCCGTGGCGGCACCCCCGACGCGGTCGGCGGCGGAACGCGGGTCTCACATCCCCCGCAACGCCCGCGCCACCCGCGACCCCGCCGCCGCCCTCGGCGCGCTGTCCGGGCGGCGACGACGGGGATGGACCGCGTTGGTGAGGAGGATGAGGAACGTCTCCGTCGCCGGGTCGAGCACGAGGGACGTGCCCGTGAAGCCCGTGTGGCCCGCCGCGCCGCGTCCCGCCAGGTCGCCCATGAACCACGGCTGGTCGAGCGAGAAGCCCAGGCCGGGCGGCGTGAAGAGGAGTTCGACGAAGTCGGGGCCGAGGATGCGGGCGGGGCCGTAGGAGCCGCCGGCCAGGAGGGTGCGGCAGAAGACCGCGAGGTCCCGGCCCGTGGAGAAGAGGCCCGCGTGGCCCGCCACTCCCCCGAGCGCCCAGGCGTTCTCGTCGTGCACCTCGCCCCGCAGCATCCCCCGGTCCGCCTTGGCCCACGGCCGCCGCTGGTCCTCCGTCGCCGCCGCCCCGGGGCACGGCCCGAACTCCGTCGCCGTCATGCCCAGCGGCCGGGTGATGCCGTCGCGGAAGAGGACGTCGAGCGTGCGGCCGGTGAGGCGTTCCAGGAGGTGCTGGAGGAGCAGCATGTTCAGGTCGGAGTAGCGGTACGTGCCCGGTGCCCCGACCGGCGCCTCCGACTGCAGCGCGGCCAGCCGCCCGGCGTCGTCGGCGCAGTCGTACAGCGGGAGGTCGGGCCGCAGCCCGGAGGTGTGGGTGAGCAGCTGCCGTACGGTGATGCCGTGCCGGGCGGCTGCCGTGAAGTCGGGCAGGTACGCCCCCACCCGCGCGTCGATGCCCAGGGTGCCGCGCTCGATCTGCTGCACGGCGGCCACGGCTGTGAACAGTTTGGTCAGGGACGCCAGGTCGAAGGGGGTGCCGACGGTCATCGGGACCCGGTCCTCGACGGGCAGTTCCACGCCGGTGTCGGTGTCCTCGTCGTAGGCCGAGTACCGCACGGCCCAGCCCGCCGCCTCCTCCACGGCGATCACCGGGCCGCGGCCGACGACCAGGACCGCGCCCGGCGCCCAGGGGCGCCGGCCGGTGGTGAGGACGTGGACCTCCCGGACCAGGTGACGCAGTTCCCCGCGGTCGAGCCCGGCCCGTTCCGGCGTGCCGTGGCGCAGTCGTGGTGCGCTCAGCTCCCTGCTCCCTCCACGCTCGCGCGCCTGCCGTCCGTCTTCCCGTCCGTCTCCTCGGCCGGATTCCGGTCCGGAGTCTCTTCCGTCCTCCCGTCCGTCTTCCAGGGTCGGCACATTCCCACGAAGCAGGCCAGCGCCACCAGGGCGGCGGCCAGTTGGACGACGGCCATCGGGACGGCCGTGTCCTCCCCGGCGACGCCGACGAGCGGGGAGGCGACCGCGCCGATGAGGAACGACGACGTGCCGAGCAGGGCGGACGCGGAGCCGGCGGCGTGCTTGGTGCGCATGAGGGCGAGTGCCTGGGTGTTGGGCAGGGTGATGCCCATCGCGGACATCAGGACGAACAGCGCGACGGCGACGGGCGCGAGGGAGACCTCACCGAACACACCCAGGGACATCAGCAGCAGCGCGGTCGCGGCGGTGATGACGATGGTCAGTCCGATCCCCAGGACGCGGTCCAGGCTGACCCGGCCGACCAGGACCTTGCCGTTGATCTGGCCGACGAGGACCAGCCCGACCGAGTTGACGCCGAACAGCAGGCTGAACGTCTGCGGGGAGGCGCCGTAGATCTCCTGGATGACGAACGGGGACGCGGAGATGTAGGCGAACAGGGCGGCGAAGGCGAAGCCGCCGGTGAGGGTGTAGCCGGCGAAGGAGCGGTCGGCGAGCAGGCCGCGCATCGCGTGCAGGGCCTCGCCGACGCCGCCGCTGTGGCGCTGGGCGGGCGGCAGGGTCTCGGGCAGCCTCGTCCAGACCAGGACCCCGATCAGGATGCCGATGGCCGTGAGGACGACGAACACGCCCCGCCAGTCCGTCACGCGCAGGACCTGCCCGCCGATGAGCGGCGCGACGATCGGGGCGACCCCGGAGATCAGCATGAGGGTGGAGAAGAAACGGGCCATGGCCATGCCGTCGTACAGGTCGCGGACGACGGCCCGGGCGATGACGATCGCGGCGGCGCCCGCGAGGCCCTGCGCCAGCCGGAAGGCGACCAGGAGTTCGACGGTGGGCGCGAGGGCGCACAGGACGGTGGCGACGACGAAGACGCCGAGCCCGGCGAGCAGGGGGCGGCGGCGTCCCCAGCGGTCGCTCATCGGCCCGACGACGAGCTGGCCGAGCGCCATGCCGGCCAGGCAGGTGGTGAGGGTGAGCTGGACGGTCGCGGCGGGCGCGTGCAGGGCGCGGGTGACCTCCGGCAGCGCCGGGAGGTACATGTCCATCGCCAGCGGGGGTACGGCGGTCAGGCTGCCGAGGAGGAAGGTGACCAGGAGCCCGGTGCGGCGGTGCGCTGTGAGGCCGGGGGGCTCCGCCCCGGCTGCGGCCCCCTGCGCGGTGTTCGGTATGGACGCCCCACCCTCGGGCATGAGTCCCTCCCTTTTCGAGTCGATCGCCACCTATGCTCTCAGCTCGTACGGGCTGCTCGGGTTACGAGGTGAAGGCGGGGCGGGAATGACTGCGGACACGGTGCGGTGGGGCATCCTGGCGACCGGGGGGATCGCGGGCGCGTTCACCGCGGACCTGATCGACCTGCCGGACGCGGAAGTCGTGGCGGTGGCGTCCCGTTCGGAGGCGTCGGCGAAGACGTTCGCGGAGCGCTTCGGGATTCCGCGGGCGTACGGCGACTGGGACGCGCTCGCCCGGGACGAGGACATCGATGTCGTCTACGTCGCCACCCCGCACACGGCGCACCGGGCCGCCGCCGGTCTGTGTCTGGCGGCCGGGCGGAACGTGCTGTGCGAGAAGCCGTTCACGCTGAACGTGCGCGAGGCGGCGGAACTCGTCGCGCTGGCGCGGGAGCACGGGCGCTTCCTGATGGAGGCGATGTGGATGTACTGCAATCCGCTGGTGCGGCGGCTGAAGTCGCTGGTCGACGACGGCGCGATCGGCGAAGTGCGCACGGTCCAGGCCGATTTCGGGCTGGCCGGGCCGTTCCCGCCCTCGCATCGGCTGCGGAACCCCGAGCTGGGCGGGGGCGCGTTGCTCGATCTGGGCGTGTATCCGGTGTCGTTCGCGCAGCTGCTGCTCGGGGAGCCGTCGGACATCGCGGCGAGAGCGGTGCTCTCCGATGAGGGTGTCGATCTCCAGACGGGAGCACTGCTCTCCTGGGAGAGCGGCGCTCTCGGCTCGGTGCACTGCTCCATCGTGGGCGGCACGGCGACCTCGGCCTCGGTCACCGGCTCCCAGGGCCGTATCGACATCCCGCACGGCTTCTTCTTCCCGGACCGCTTCGTACTGCACCGGGACGGCCGCGACCCCGAGGAGTTCACGGCCGACCCGGCGGACGGACCCCGCAACAGCCTCCGGCACGAGGCAGCCGAGGTGATGCGCGCCCTGCGCGCCGGCGAGACCGAGTCCCCGCTCGTCCCGCTCGACGGCACGCTCGCCGTGATGCGGACGCTCGACGCCATCCGGGACCGGGTCGGCGTCCGCTACCCGGGAGAGACCCCGGACGAGGACCTCACGGCCGAGCTCACGCCGGCGTGAGCCTGGCGGACACCCACCCGGCACCCGCCGGCTGACGAACGAGTTTTGGACGGCGGGCCCTCCCGTACGCTGCGGGCCCATGAACGCGAAGCAAACTGGTGCGAAGCAAACTGGCGCCGAGCAAACTGGTATCGCGGTGGTGACCGGGGCGGGCTCCGGCATCGGCCGGGCGGTCGCCGTGGAGCTGCTCCGCGCCGGCTGGTCGGTGGCGCTGGCGGGGCGGCGGGCCGAGACGCTGGAGGAGACGGCGGCCCTGGTGCCCGAGGGTGCCACTCTCGCCGTGCGGACGGACGTCTCACGGCCCGAGGACGTGACCGCCCTGTTCGCCGCCACCGTCGAGCACTTCGGGCGGGTGGACCTGCTGTTCAACAACGCGGGCACGTTCGGGCCCGGCGGCGTGCCGGTCGAGGAGCTGCCCTACGAGGCGTGGCGGCACGTGGTGGACACCAACCTCAACGGGGCGTTCCTGTGCGCGCAGGCGGCGTACCGGCAGATGAAGGAGCAGCAGCCGCAGGGCGGGCGGATCATCAACAACGGTTCGGTCTCCGCGCACGCGCCCCGCCCCCATTCGGTGGCCTACACCGCGACCAAGCACGCGCTGACCGGTCTGACCAAGTCGCTGTCGCTGGACGGGCGGCCGTACCGGATCGCCGTCGGACAGATCGACATCGGCAACGCGGCGACCGATATGACGGCCCGTATGCAGACGGGAGCCCTGCAGGCGAACGGCGAAGTCGCCCCGGAACCGGTCATGGACGTCGCCGACGTGGCCCGCACGGTCCGGCACATGGCGGAGCTGCCGCTGGAGGCGAATGTGCAGTTCGCGACCGTACTGGCCACGGCGATGCCGTACGTCGGGCGCGGCTGATCCCGGAGCGGCATTCGTCAACTCGTCAACCTGCACAAACGGAATATGAACGTCCGCCCCATTGCGGCCGGTCGGGCACTTATGCTCAAATCTCCTACACGAAAGCTTCACAGTTGGAGCAGACAGCTTCCGTCGGCCACATCCAGGGGGGTGGGCGGCAGTCGTTCCATGGCACCGGGTGGGGGTGGACCCCGCGTGGGACCGCGGGGTACGCACCGGTACGAGTGGAACGACTGCCGCAAACGTCAAGGGCGGGGTGCCGTAGGGCTGTTGGACGTCACTCGCGGTGCCGTCCCTTCGCAGGCCGGCGCGCCACGCGCCGGCGCAGCGCCCAGGCCCCGCCCGCCAGGAGCGCGACCGCGGTACCGGCGCCTTCCACGAGCCGCCCGGCCGAGGGTCCGGGCGCGACCGTACCGGCGGCGGCGGTCCCTCGCCTGGGCGCCGGCTCCGCCCCCTGTCCCGCGCTCACCGGCTCGACCAGCGTGCCCACCGCCCGTGCCGACGCACCGTGCGCGAAACCCCAGTCGAGCAGGGCGGCGGCCTCCTCGTAGACGGCGTCGGCGCGGTCGGCGGGGTGCATCACGGTGACGAGCAGGGTCCGCCCGGCCCGCGTGGCGGCGCCGGTGAAGGTGTTGCCGGCGTGGGTCGTGTAGCCGTTCTTCACACCGATCAGCCCCGGATACGCCCGCAGGCCCCACGCCCCGTCCAGCAGCCGGTCGGTGTTCTGGATCTGGAACGTCTTCCCGCCCCCGGCCGGGAAGTCGGCCGTTCTCGTCCGGCAGTAGGCGCGGAAGCCGGGGTCGCGCAGGCCGTATCGGGCGAAGAGCGTCAGGTCGTACGCCGAGGACAGCTGCCCCGGGTGGTCGAAGCCGTCCGGGCTGACCACGTGCGTGTCGAGGGCCTGGAGCTCCCGCGCCTTGGCCCGCATCTCGGCGACGGTCCTCGCCACACCGCCGTTCATGTGGGCGAGGACGTGCACCGCGTCGTTCCCCGAGCGCAGGAAGACGCCCTGCCAGAGTTGGCGGACGGCGTACGTGCTCCCGGCCCGGATGCCGACGAGGCTGGAGCCCGCCGGGATGCCGGCCAGGTCGGCGGCGGTGACGGTGTGCCGGCTGCCGTGCGGGAACCGGTCGAGCACCGTGTCGGCGAACAGCATCTTCAGCGTGGACGCGGGCGGCAGCCGCCGGTGCGCCCGGTAGGCGGCCAGCACCTCGCCGCTGTCCTGATCGGCGACCAGCCAGGACCGTGCGGTGAGCCTCCCGGGCAGTCCGGTGGTACTGCCCGCCTGCACCGCGTCGCTGCCGAGGCGGTCGCCGCCGAGCACGGGCCCGGAGGCCCGGGCCGGTGCCGCGGCGGCCACCGGGGCGGCCACGGCCAGGGCGAGCACGGAACGTCTGGACAGCCGGGCGGAGTCACACATCCCGCGACGTTACGAAGCGAAACCACCTCGGCGTGCACGGAACGTTCAAAGACTCGCCCAAGGTCCCGCAATGATCACGGGTGCTCGGCGTGAGCCCGGACATCGCCCAGCCCGGCGCCGGGCGGTCACCGCCCGAGCAGCCGGTCGACCTCGGCCAGCTGCGCGCCGGTCAGTGCCCCCTTCTCCAGCGCTCCCGCGTTCTCCTCCGCCTGGGCGACCGAACGGAAGCCCGGGATGGGGATCGCGCGCGGGCTGCGCGCCCACAGCCAGGCCAGGGCGCCCTGGCCGAGCGTGCGGCCCTCACTCGTGAGGACGTCCCTGAGGGCGTCGATGCGGGCGAGCCACTCCGGGTCGGCGCCGGATCCGTCACCGAAACCCTGGAGCCAGGCCGGGGGCCTGCTGCGGATGTCACCGGCCTCCAGCGGCTGCCGGGCCCGGCGTTTGCCGGTGAGGAGCCCCATGGCGAGCGGACTGCGGTTGATGCTCGCCAGGCCCGCCTCCTCGCACAGCCGGATCATCGCGGGCGCGTCCTGGAGCACGTTGAGCGTGTGCTGGACGGCGGCGCAGTGCGGCCCCTCGGCGAACACGGCGGCGCGTGCCGGGTCGTCGGTGCTCCACGCGTAGGCCCGTATCAGCCCCTCGCGGACCAGTTCCTCGCACGCGTCCCGGAGCAGGGCGGCCTGCTCGGTGTCCGCGTCGGAGAGATGGAACTGGTAGAGATCGACGTAGTCGGTGCCGAGCCGGTCCAGGGACGCGGTCAGGGCGCGGCGCAGGTAGGCCGGGGAGGCGTCGGCGCCGGTGCGGGTCCGGGTGTCCTCGTCGAACACGTTGCCCCACTTGGTGGCGACGACCGTCTCGGCCCGGCGCTTGCCGAGGGCCCGGCCGAGCACGCGTTCGCTGTGTCCGGCGCCGTAGGTGTCGGCGGTGTCGAAGAAGGTGACGCCCAGGTCGAGGGCGCGCCGCACCGCCCGCACCGACTCCTCGTCGTCGACCTTGCCCCAGCCGAGCGGCTGCCCGTCCGCGTCCTGCCATTCGCCGCCGATCGCCCAGCAGCCGAAGCCGAGGGCGCTCACTTCGATGCCGCTGCGTCCGAGCGACCGTGTGGTTTCCATGACCGGGAGGCTAGGAGTTGGAGCGCACGCGAACACAAGCCCCCGGAGGGAGGGGATTTTTCAGGCCTGGCCGGTCTCGAAGCGGGAGATCCTGCCGTCGTCGTCCACGGTGAAGCTCCACCGGGTACGCATCTCGCCCCACGTGTCGTTGCTGTAGTGGGCGATGAGGGCACGGCCGCCGTTGGACTCGTTGTCGACCTCCAGGTGGCCGTGGGAGGAGAAGATCTCCCGGTCGACCCAGTCGGCGAGGTCGCGGTCGGAGCCGTCGTCCGCCATGGTCGCGCCCGGCGCGAGAAGCGCCATGAAGGCCTCGCGGTCGTGGTTGTTCACGGCGGTCACGAAAGCGCGGACGGCCGGGTCGCTGAGACGCGTGGTCTGAATCGTCATGCCAGTCAGCCTCGTACCGGCCACCGGACCACGCCACCGGTGCCACCCGAACGGCGTCCCGGGCGGGCCCGGCGGGTGTCTGGGGGTGTCAGGGGTGCGACGGTGGAAACGCGACGGGGAGTGTTCTGTTCCTGCTGTCTGCTCCGGGAGACGACGTGAGGCGTTACGACCGACGTGATCTGGGCCTGCTGCTGCTCCGGCTGGGGACGGGCGGTGTGCTGGCCGCGCACGGCACGCAGAAGCTGTTCGGCTGGTTCGGCGGGCACGGCATCGAGGGGACGGGCCAGTTCATGGAGTCCGTCGGCTACGCCCCCGGCAAGGCGAGCGCGACGGCCGCGGGCCTCGCTGAGACCGGCGGCGGCACCCTGCTGGCCCTGGGCCTGGCCACACCGGCGGCCGGGGCAGCGGCGGCCGGTGCGATGGCCGGCGCGGCGGCGGTGCACACGCCGAACGGCTTCTTCAACCAGGGCGGCGGCTACGAGTACGCGGCGTCCCTGGGCCTCACGGCCGCCGGCCTCGCCGTCACCGGCCCGGGCCGGCTCTCCCTGGACCACGCGCTCGGACACGCCGTGAACCGGGGCTGGATGATCCCGGCGGCGTTCGCGGCGACGGCGGCGGGGACGGCGCTGATCGTGGGGGCGCGGGCCCGGCGGCTGCGGAAGGCGAAGGAGGGCGAGCAGGACGCGCTGTTCGAAGAGGAGTTCATGGAGTAGCAGCGGCGGGGGGCACTGTCAGACCCTCGTGGCAGGCTGCCGCCCATGAGTGATCACACGCCGCCCGTGCCCGACCTGTGGGCCACCATCGACACCCTGTCCGAGTGGCTCGACACCCACCGCCCGGCCGAGGGCCGCGAGGGCGTGCTCCTGCGCATCCTGAAACTGTCCGAGGAGGTCGGCGAGGTCTCCGAGGCGGTCATCGGCGCGACGGGCCAGAACCCGCGCAAGGGCGTGACGCACACCTGGGACGACGTGCAGTCGGAGCTGTGCGATGTCGTCATCACCGCGCTGATGGCGCTGCGGACGCTGACGCCTGAGGCGCGGGAGGTGTTCGGGCGGCATCTGGAGGGGGTGCGGGAGCGGTCGCTGGCCTCGGCACGGCGCTGATCCGGGGCGGAGCTGCCGTCACAGCGCGTCCACCCCGCTCACCTTCCACCCGTGGCCCGTGCGGTCCATCGTCATCCGCACCCGGTTCTGGTCCACTCGGGCCCCCGACACCTGGGTGCTCTCGGTGACCTGGTTGACGAAGAGCAGGACCACGACCTTGTCGGGGGAGGCCGAGACGACGGAGGCGGCCGGGGTGCCGCCGGAGCCGGGGGCGGCGACCGTGGCCTTCACCACGCCGTGGTACTTCTCGGCCGTCGGGGCGACCACGGTCTTCGTGGTCTTGCCGTACTCGTCGCGGAAGTCGCCGGTCAGGTGGGCGCGGGCCCTGGAGAAGTCCTTGTCCAGGTGGCGGTAGTCGTACGACAGGACGACCGGTGCCGCTTTCCGCGCGGCCGCGAGCGCCTCGGTCCGGGCGGTCTCCGACAGGCGGCCGTCGCGGTACTGCCATCCCAGGGCGGCGAGCGCGACCAGGCCGACGGCGAGCAGGGCGGCCAGGAGCAAGGTGAGCGGCCTCCGGCGCCTGCCGGGGCCGGGCTCGCTCCGCTCCTGTGGCGCGTCTTCCTCGAACGACTCCGGCGACGGCTCCGGCGGGTCGTCCCAGCCGTCCTTCGGGGCCTCGATGAGGACGGTGCGTCCGGCGCGTGGCCGCTCGGCCCGGCGCGGGGGCCCCTCGTCGCCGGCCGCCGCCGCGCCCGCTTCCCGGTGGCCGCGCTCCGCGCGCTTCGCCGCCGCTCGGGCGGCCGCCGTCATGGTGCGGCGGGTGCCGGGGCCGGGGGCGCGGCCGGTGGTCGTCTTCGGCATGGTGGTACTCCTCGTGCTCCTCGTCGGTGCTTGTCGGTCGGCGGATCGGCCCGTGGATCAGCCGACGAACTCGACGTCGGACGTCAGCCAGCGGCCGTCCTCGTGTACGAGGTCGAGCTGGAGCCGGTACGTGCGCGCCTCCCCCTCGGGCGCGGCGGTGTTGGTCACCTTGCTGTCGGCGACCACCAGCACACGGGCCGAGTCCTCGTCGGAGCGGACGATGCCCGCTTCCAGGACCTGGCCCTGCGACACGGACTTGTTCTGGGCCACCAGCTTCGTCAGCTGGTCCGTCTGGGCGGTGAACTGCTTCTTGAACTCGCCGGTCGCAGCCGCCAGTACGTTCGCGCTGTCGCGGTCGTAGTGCCGGTAGTCGAGAGAGGTGAAGTTCAGCGCCGACTGGCGGGCCGCGGCCAGGATGCCCTGGCGTCGTTGGTCCGCCTCGCGGTGTTCGTAGAGGCCGAAGGCCAGCCAGAGTGACAGTGCTGTGGTGAGGACGGTCGCCGCGACGAGTCCCGCCGTCATCACTCCGGGGCGCACCGGCCTCATGCCACGGGGCCAACGAGCAGCCATTGCCACGACTCCTTTCCGAACACGGCCTGCTGGCCGCCCGTCGAGCCGATCTCGACGTTCCTTCCGTCCGGGCCGGTGGTGGTACCGGTCTCCGGGTCGTACGGGGTGACGTACGCCGCCTGGTTCGCGCCGCCGTCGGCCGACGCGCCCGGGGCGTTCTGCGCGCCCCGTACCGACGACTGGCTGCCGCGCGGGAGCGTGCAGCGGGCGTCGGTGTTCGCCTCGCGTGTGCTGGTGTCCGCGGGGTCGCGGCGTGCCGTGCCGTACCCCTGGGTGCAGGCCGGCGGGTCGTCGGCGTTCAGCACCAGGCCGAAGTGGGTGGTGCCGTCGCCCGGGATGACCGTGTAGCTGCCCGCGACCATCAGCGGGAAGGTGACCAGGGCCTGTTCCACGCCGGGGAGGCGGGCCAGCGTGACCTGGCCGCCGCTGATCAGGTTGGCCAGCAGGACCGACAGCTGCGGCCCGGTCGACTTCAGCAGCGCGTTCAGCTCCTGCGCCGCCGGCCGCGCGTTGCCGATCAGCTTGCGCAGGTCCCCGTCGCTCGTCTTCAACTGGGCCGAGAGCGCCGCAAGATCGCGCGCGAACGACTTGATCGACGAGCCCTGGTCGGCCTGTGTCTTCAGGACCTTCCGAGAGTCCTCGATCAGGGCGGTCGTCTCCGGCAGCGCCTCGGACGCCGACTCGACCAGGGTGTTGCCCGAGTCCACCAGGCGGCTCAGGTTCGGGCCGGTACCGGCGAACGCCTTGCCCAACTCGTCGACCGTGACCCCCAGGTCGTCCTTGCCGACCGAGTTCACCAGGCGGTCCAGACTGAGGACCATGTCCGTCGTCGACAGCGGCACCCGCGTGCTCTCGCGCGGGATCGTGCTGCCGTTCAGCAGGTACGGGCCGCGGGAGGTGCGGGGCTGGAGGTCGACGTACTGCTCACCCACCGCCGAACGGTTCGCGACCACGGCCAGCGTGTCCGCCGGGATGCGCGGCGCCCCGTCCTCGATGTCGAGCGTGACCGAGACGCCGTCCGGGCCGGTCAGGCGCAGGGCGCCGACCTTGCCCACCGGCACCCCGCGGTAGGTGACCTCGGCGCCGGGGAAGACGCCCCCGGAGTCGGGGAAGTCGGCCCGCACGGTGTAGCCGCGGTCCAGGACCTCGTCCACCAGGCCCGTGTACTCGGCGCCGACGTACGACACACCTACGGCGGTGAGGGTGGCGAAGGCGATCAGTTGCGCCTTGACCGTACGGGTGATCACGGCTGGACCCCCTTCAGCATCAGCTCGGCGAGTTCGAGGTTGATCCCCTCGGGCCAGTCGCCCCCGGTGGGGTAGCCGCTGGAGCCGTAGCCGGCGGTGCACACCGGCGGGCACAGCGGGTCGTCGCCGCCCGAGGGGGCCGACGGGCGCGACGGCACGCTCGGACCGCTCGGCAGCGCGGTGGGCTTCGGCACGTCCGGCAGATCCGGGGCCTCCGGGAGATCCGGTACGTCCGGCAGGTCCGGGGCCTCGGGAGGCTCCGGTACCTGAGTGTCCCCGCCGTTCCCGCCGCCCGGCTCGTCCGTCAGGTTGCCGTAGATCCCGGGCAGGTCGAGGTCAGCCGTGATGTGCAGATTGACGTAGTCACCCTTGATGGCGTCCACCACATTGCGCGGGAACGGGTAGGTCGTCAGCAGCTCCAGGGAGTTGGGCAGGTCACTGCCCGCCTTGTTGAGCTGTCGCAGAATCGGCCGCAGCTGCTTGAGGTTGGCGACCGTGTCCTCGTGGGAGGCGTTGACCACCTTGGTGCCGGTCTTGCCCAGCTTCGACAGGGCGGTGAGCATCCTCGTCAGGTCGCGGCGCTGGTCGGCCAGGACCTTCAGGGCGGGGGGCATCGCGTCGACGGCGTCGGCGATCGTCGTCTTCTCCTTGCCGAGCCGTTTGGCCAGGCGGTCCACGGCCTTCAGCGCGCGGACGATGTCCCGGCGCTGGTCGTCCAGGCCGCCGATGAAGGTGTCGAGTTCCTTGAGCAGGGACTTGACCCGGTTCTCCCGGCCTTCCAGGGCCTTGTTCAGCTCCGTGGTGATCGTCTTGAGCTGGGCGACGCCGCCGCCGTTGAGCAGGGCGGACAGCGCGGACAGCACCTCCTCGACCTCCGGGTTGCGGCCGCTGCGGGACAGGGGGATCACGTCGCCGTCGCGGAGCCGGCCGACCGGCCTGCCTTCCGGCGGCCCGGCCAGCGCCACGTACTTCTCACCGAGCATGCTGGTCTGCCGCAGCCCGGCGACGGCGTTGGCGGGCAGCTTCACCGAGTCGGCGACCCTCAGGCGGACCCTCGCGTGCCAGCCCGCCAGCTCCACCTTCTCCACCGCGCCCACGGTGACGTTGTCGACCTTGACCGCCGACTGCGGAACCAGGTCGAGGACGTCGCGGAACTCGACGGTGACGTGGTAGGCGTGGCCGTCGGCGGCGGCTCCGCCGGGGAGCTGGACGTCGTACCAGCCGTTGAACTCGCAGCCGGACAGCAGCAGCGTCAGGGCGGTCGCCCATGCGACGGCCCCGCTCTTGCGCAGTGGCCTCATGCGCGTGCCCCCAGGATTCCGCCGAGGGTGCGGTCGACGGTGCCGGTGGCCGCGATGCCCTCGGGCACTTCGGGCACTTCGGGCAGGGAGTCGAAGAGGTCCCTCAGGTCCCGGCAGTCGGTCTTCTCCCCTGTCGTCTTCAGGATCGAGCACAGCAGGGAGGCCGGATCCTGCGGATGGTCGGGATTGTTGCGGGTGTCGAGGGTGCCGGCGGCGGGGTTGTAGGCGTTGTTCAGGTTGGACATGCCCGTCGGCGCGACCTCCAGCAGCTCCTCCAGCGCCGCCCGTTGGGTGACGAGCACCTTGGTCACCTTGCTCAGGCCCTCCACGTTCGAGGTCAGGGACTTCTTGTTCTTCTTCACGAAGGCGGACACGTCACCGAGGGCCGTGCCGAGGTTCTTGAGCGCGGCCGCCAGGTCCTTGCGCTCGCCCGCGAGTTGCTCGGCGACCTTGGCGAGGCTGCTGTTGAACGACCGCACGCTCTTGTCGTCGGCCGCCAGCGCCGCCGTGAACACCTGGAGGTTGCGGACCGTGCCGAACAGGTCCGTGCGGCCGTCGGAAAGCGTCGTCACCGCCTCCGAGAGGTCCTCGACCGTCCGGTGGAGGTTCTTCCCCTGGCCGTCGAGGTTGTCGGCGCTGACGCCGAGCAGCCGGGACAGGGCGCCGTCCTTGTTGGCGCCCTCGGGGCCGAGCGCCTCGGCCGTGGTGTGCAGGCTGTCGAAGACGCGGTCCAGTTCGACCGGGACGGCCGTACGCGACTCGGGGATCTCGTCCCCGTCCCGCAGCACCGGACCGCTCCGGTACACCGGCAGCAGCTGCACGTAACGGTCGCTGACCACCGAGGAGTTGATGATCGCGGCCTGCGCGTCCGCCGGGACCTTGCGGTCCGCGTCGTACTCCAGCTCCACCCGCACCCGGCCGCCCTCCGGCGTGATCTTCCTGACCTCACCGATCCGCACGCCCAGCACGCGGACGTCCGAGCCGGGGTAGATGCCGACGGTGCGGGGGAAGTACGCCGTGACGCGGGCCGGCTCGGTCCGCGGCCACAGGACGTAGGTGAGCGCGGCGACCAGGGCCAGGGCGGTCAGCAGGGCCAGGCTCTTCTTCCAGCGGTTGCTCACTGCGCGCCCCCCGTCCGCGTCCGCGGCACCACCGGGGCGGCGACCAGGTTCTGGACGTAGGAGTCGAACCAGCGGCCGTTGCCGAGGGTGTTGGTGAAGACCCGTACGTAGGGGGCCAGGAGCTTGATGCTCCGCTCCAAGCCGGCTTGGTTCCGTTCGAGCATCTTGACCACGGTGTTGAGGCCCTTGAGCGCGGGCCCGATCTCCTTCTCGTTGTCCTGGACCAGGCCGGAGAGCTGGATGCCGAGCGCGGCGGAGGTCTTCAGCAGCTTGTGGATCGCCGCCCGCCGCTTGTTGATCTCCTTGAACAGCTTGTCGCCGTCCTCGACCAGGGCGGTGAAGTCGCCCGACCGGTCGGCGAGGACTCCCGTCACGCCGTTCGCATGGTCGAGGAGCTCCCCTAGGGCCTTGTCGCGCGAGGCCACCGTCCGGGAGATCTTCGACAGGCCCTTGAGGGAGGCCCGTACCTCTTGCGGTGAGTCCTCGAAGGTGGTGGAGATGGTGTCCAGCGCCTTCGCCAGCCGGTCCGTGTCGACCTTCTCCGTCGTGGTGGTGAGATCGCTGAACGCCTGCACGACGTCGTACGCGGGGACGGTCCGCTTCAGCGGGATCTCGCTGCCGGGCTCCAGCCGGCCCCGCCCCTTGGGGTGCAGGGCGAGGTACTTGGCGCCGAGGATCGTCTTGACCCGGATCGACGCGCCGGTCTCGGTGCCGAACCCCGGCTCGCCCTTGATCTTGAAGGTGACCTTGACGTGGTCGCCGTCCAGGTCGACCTCCTCGACCTTGCCGACCTTGACCCCGGCGATCCGCACCTCGTCGCCCGGCTTGAGACCACCCGCCTCCGCGAAGGCGGCGCTGTACGTCTCGCCGTCGCCGATCACCGGCAGGCGGTCGGCGTTGAACGCGGCCACGGTCAGCAGCGCCAGGACGGTGAGGCCCACCGCGCCGATGACGATGGGGTTCCGCTCGCGGAAGGGGCCGAGGCGCGGACGGCGGAGCCGGATCTTCGGCAACTTCGGCGGCTCGACACGGACCTTGATCAGCGGCTGCGGACGCGGCTTGCGGCGCGGCAGGAGCCGTGCCTTCGGCAGTCGCACGCGAGGCAGCTTCGGCGGTTCCACCCGCACCTTGACCAGCGGCTCCGGACGGCGCTTGCGGCTCATGCCCCGCACCTCGCCCTCGCCACGTGCATCTCGGGCGTGAGCACCTGCTTCGTCTTCGGCAGCACGATCCGGCCGTCGAAGTCGCACAGGTAGAAGTTGAACCACGAGCCGTAGGACGCCGTCCCCGTCAGCTCGTTCAGCTTGTTCGGCAGCCGCTTCAGCACGCCCTCCACGGTCTTCTCGTTGTCGTTCAGCGTTCCGGTGAGGTCGGTCAGTTCCGCGATGTCGTCCTTGAGCGGCGGGCGGGCGTCCTTCAGCAGGCCCGAGGTGGCCCCCGTCAGATCGCCGATGCTCACCAGCGACTCCCCGATGGGCTTGCGGTCGGCGGACAGGCCGGAGATGACCCGGCGCAGCTGCTTGAGCAGGCCGGAGAAGCGGGCGCCGCGCTTGTCGAGCGTCTTCAGCACGGTGTTGAGGTTGTCGATCACCGAGCCGATCAGCTTGTCGCGCCCGGCCAGCGTGGTGGTGAGCGACGCCGTGTGCGTCAGCAGGCTGTTGACGGTGCCGCCCTCGCCCTGGAGGGTCTTGATGATCTCGGTGGCGAGCTGGTTGACGTCCTTCGGGCTGAGCGCGGCGAACAGCGGCTTGAAGCCGTTCAGCAGCGCGTTCAGGTCGAGGGCGGGTTGGGTGCGCGCGAGGGGGATCGTGCCGCCGGGGCGCATCCGGGTGCCGTCGCCGGCGCCCTCGGTCAGCGCGACGTACCGCTGCCCGACCAGGTTGCGGTAGCGGATGACGGCGCCCGTGCTGCTGAGCAGTGGCCGCTCCTGGCTGACCGTGAAGGTGACCTCGGCCAGCGTCCGGTCCTTGATCCGGATGCCCTCGACCTCGCCCACCCGCACTCCGGCCACCCGGATGTCATCGCCCTCCTCCAGGCCGGTGACGTCGCTGAAGACCGCGCGGTACTCGTGCTCGGGGGTGAAGGAGATGTTCACGATGGTGGCGGCGAGCAGGGCCGTGGCCAGCACCGTCACCAGCGCGAAGAGGCTGAACTTGATCAGCGGAGCGGCGGTCTGCCGGGCTCCCGTGGTGCTCATGCGACGCTCACCGCCGTCCCGCGCGCCATCGGCCCGAACAGCAGCGTCGCGACCGGCGGCACCTCGTCGGCGGGCACGCCCAGCACCGGAGATACGAGCGAGCCGACGGCCCGCTGCTCGGCCCGGGTGGCGGAGACGCCGGACGGGCCGCCCGGGGACGAACTCGTGCTCTTGGAACCGTCGTTGAGGTGGGCACCGGGCGCGGGCACGGGGGGATGCGGCAGATCACGGCAGTCGGGGCCCGACCGCTCGCCGTAGCGCGGCACCTCCCCCGGTTCGTAGGCACCCTGCGGCCGTACGACCTCCAGCGTGATGTGCATCTTTCCGCCCCGGAACGCCTCCTCGGACGCCTTCTCCTGCCGGACCAGGCCGGCCAGCAGGCAGGGGTACTGCGGGGAGTAGCGGGCGAAAAGCTCCAGCGTGGGGCGGGAGACCCGGCCGAGGGTGATCAGCCGGTCGCCGTTGGCGTCGAGGAAGTCCTCGGCGGTGCCCGCGACGGTGGCCGTGGTCTTCAGCGCCGCGGCCAGCCGGTCCTTCTGCTCGGTGATCGTGCGGCTGGTGGTGACGGTGTTGCGCAGGATCTCCATCAGGTCGGGCGCCGCGTCACCGTAGACCTCGGCCACGTCGGCGAAGCGTGCGATGTCCTCTTTCAGGGACGGCAGGTGCGGATTGAGGCGGCGCAGATAGGCCTCCACTCGCGTGAGGTTGTCGCCGATCCGGTCGCCCCGTCCCTCCAGGGCGGTGGCGAACGCGGAGAGCGTGGCGTTGAGCTTGCCGGGCTGCACGGTCCGCAGCAGCGGCAGCAGATCGTTCATCAGCTGCTGGACCTCGATGCCGACGCGGGTGCGGTCCTGGGTGATGACGTCCCCGGCGCGGATGGGGCGGGCGGACGAGCCGGCGGGCGGGACCAGGTCGACGTACTTCTCACCGAACAGCGTCTTGGGCAGCAGGCGCGCGTGCACGTCGGACGGGATGTGGGCGACGTGCTCCGGCTTGAGCGCGATGTCGAGCGTCGCCTTGGTCCCGTCGGCCCGCACCTCGCGCACCTCGCCGACCAGCAGCCCGCGCAGCTTGACGTCGGCCCGCTGATCGAGCTGGTTGCCGAGGCTGTCGGCCTCCAGCGTGATCCGCACGACCGGCGTGAACACCTGCCGGTAGACGGCGACGGACAGGGACAGCAGCAACGCGAGCACGGCGATGAAGACGACGCCGTACAACCGCAGTCTCAGCACCCTCATACGGCGGCTCACCCCGCGATCCGAACGGTCGTGCTGGCGCCCCAGATCGCCAGCGACAGGAAGAAGTCCAGGACGTTGATCGCCACGATCGAGGTCCGCACCGCGCGGCCCACCGCGACGCCGACGCCCGCCGGACCGCCGCTCGCGTAGTAGCCGTGGAAGCAGTGCACCAGGATGATCAGGACGGCGAAGACGAGCACCTTGCCGAAGGACCAGAGCACGTCGACGGGCGGCAGGTACTGCTGGAAGTAGTGGTCGTAGGTGCCGGCCGACTGCCCGTAGTAGCCGGTGGTGATGGTGCGGGCGGCCAGGTACGAGGACAGCAGGCCGATCACGTACAGCGGGATGACGGCCACGAACCCGGCGATCATCCGGGTCGTCACCAGGAACGGCAGCGAGGGCACGCCCATGACCTCCAGCGCGTCGGTCTCCTCGCTGATCCGCATCGCGCCGAGCTGGGCGGTGAACCCGGCGCCGACGGTCGCGGAGAGCGCGAGCCCGGCCACCAGCGGGGCGATCTCACGGGTGTTGAAGTACGCCGAGAGGAACGCGACGAAGTTGGAGGTGCCGAGCTGGTTGAGCGCGGCATACCCCTGCAACCCCACTTCCGTGCCGGTGAAGAACGACAGGAAGGCGATCACGCCGACCGTGCCGCCCACGACGGCGAGCGCGCCCCGGCCGAAGCTGACCTCGGCGAGCAGCCGCAGGATCTCCTTCTTGTAGCGGCGCACGGTACGGCCGGTCCAGGCCAACGACCGCCCGTAGAAGGAGAGTTGGGCGCCCAGCTCCTCCAGACGATTCAGCAGCGCCATGCCTCATCCCCTCTGCGGAACGACTTGGAAGTACACGGCGGTCATCACGAAGTTCGTCACGAACAGCAACATGAAGGTGATCACCACCGACTGGTTCACCGCGTCGCCCACGCCCTTGGGTCCGCCCTTCGCGGTCAGGCCCTTGTAGGAGGCGACGATCCCGGCGATCGCGCCGAACACCAGCGCCTTGACCTCGGCCGCCCAGAGGTCGGAGAGCTGGGCGAGGGTGGTGAAGGAGGCCAGGTAGGCGCCCGGAGTGCCGTTCTGGAGGACGACGTTGAAGAAGTAGCCGCCCGCCACTCCGACCACCGACACCAGGCCGTTGAGCAGCACCGCCACCAGCATCGACGCCAGCACGCGGGGGACGACCAGCCGGTGGATGGGGTCGATGCCCAGCACCTGCATCGCGTCGATCTCGTCGCGGATCTTCCGGGCCCCGAGGTCGGCGCAGATCGCCGTGCCGCCGGCGCCCGCGATCAGCAGCGCGGTGACGATCGGTGAGGCCTCGCGCAGTACGGCGAGCACGGAGGCGGCCCCGGAGAAGGACTGGGCGCCCAACTGCCGGGTGAGGCTGCCGATCTGGAGTGCGATGACCGCCCCGAACGGGATGGAGACCAGGGCCGTCGGCAGGATGGTGACGCTCGCGACGAACCACGTCTGCTGGATGAACTCCCGCGCCTGGAAGGGCCGTCGGGGGATCGTCCGGACGACGTCCAGCGCCATCGCGAAGAGGCTGCCCGAGTGCCGCAGCGCTCCGACGGGTGACAGGCTCATGCGCCGGCCACCTCCTTGTGGTGGAGCTGGGTTTCGCGCCGTGCGATCGCCTGCCAGCGGGGCGGCCGGGTGATGCCTGCTCCCGGCAGCAGGCGGGGAGTCAGCTCCTGGACATGCGCACTGTCGTCGATCTGCGCCAGCTCCTGCTCGACCTGGGCGGCGTCCTTCTCCTCCGCCATGCCGATCGGACCCTGCATCCGGCCGTTCAGGAACTGCCGTACGACGGGCTCGTCGCTGGCCAGCAGCTCCTCGCGCGGCCCGAACATCACCAGCTCGCGGCGGAACAGCAGCCCGATGTTGTCCGGCACCTGGCGGGCCGAGGCGATGTCGTGCGTGACGATCAGGAAGGTCGCGTCGATCTGGGCGTTGAGGTCGACGATGAGCTGGTTGAGGTAGGCCACGCGGACCGGGTCGAGACCCGAGTCGGGTTCGTCGAAGAGGATGATCTCCGGGTCGAGGACGAGGGCCCGGGCCAGCCCGGCGCGCTTGCGCATCCCGCCGGAGATCTCGCCGGGCAGCTTTCCCTCGGCGCCGATCAGCCCGACCATGTCCATCTTCTCCAGCACGATGCGCCGGATCTCGCTCTCGGACTTGCGGGTGTGCTCGCGCAGCGGGAAGGCGATGTTGTCGTACAGGTTCATCGAGCCGAACAGCGCGCCGTCCTGGAACAGCACGCCGAAGAGCTTCCGCACCTCGTACAGGTCGTGCTCGCGGAGCCTGGTGATGTCCCGGCCCTGGATCATGATCGACCCGCGCTCCGGCTTGAGCAGACCGACGAGCGTCTTGAGGAACACCGACTTGCCCGTGCCGGAGGGGCCGAGCATGACCGAGACCTCCCCGGCGGGCAGCGTCAGCGAGACGTCTTGCCAGATGACCTGGTGACCGAAGGACTTGGTCAGCCCTTCCACACAGATCTCGACACCCATCCGGTCCACCCTTCGGCCCCTGGAGCAGCTCTGACATCTGCTCTACGGGGAGGGGAGGGGGGTCCGTCGCTCGAGTGGCGGTTTTTTTCGAGCGGGTTTCCGGGCGCTTCGGGCGGGTTTTCGGACGTTACGGGTGAGCTTCCGGGCACTATGGGCGAGTTTCGGGAGCTACAGGCGGATTACAGGAGCTACAGGCGGATTACAGGAGCTACAGGCGGATTTCGGGAACTACGGCCTTGCTTCGGGAGCTACCAGCGACTTTCGTGCCCTACGGGCGGGTTTCGAACGCTACAGGCGAGTGTCGAGCGCTACGGAAGCGGGCGCACCGTGGGCTCGGGGAGCGAGGCGGACGGTGTGGCGGGAGCCTCCGGATCCTCCGGAGCTTCCGGGACCGCCGGGACCGCCGTGTCCGTCGGCACGGCGGAGGGCTCCACCGGCAGGTCGGGAACCTCGGGCTTCGGGACGTCGGGCACCTGCGGGACCTCGGGCGCGGGCAGCACGGGCAGCGGCGCCACCGGGAAGTCCGGAACGTCCGGGATATTCGGGACGCCTGGGACCGCCGACAGCGACGGGACGGACAGCGGGAGGAACGATTCGTCCCCATCGGCCGGGGAGCCGGCCGCTCTGCGGTCGGCTGCCGCCGCCGTGGGCTCGGACCCTCGAGGTGTACGACCCCCGCCACCGCCGTCCGGCCGCAACGTCTCCGCGCCCGGCGAAGCGACCGCGGGCCGAGGCGCCGTACCGCCCCCGCCTCCGCCGCCGTCGAGGGCGTACGGCAGCACGAACCCCGCCACCACCAGAGACGCCGCCGTCGAGGCGACCGCCACGGACTGCGCCCTGCCGACTCCGCGCGGCCGTCCCCACCCGATGAGGAACAGCGCGACCCCGAACGTGGCCGCCAGCGACTGCCGGAGCGTCCGCCGGGCCCGGGCCAGCAGCGACTCGACGGTCCGGTAGCTCAGCCCCATCCGGACGGCGACCTGGCCGACGTCGAGGTCCTCCGACTTCAGCCGCAGAGCCTCGGCCTGCCGCGCGGGCAGCTCACCACTGCGAACGGCCAGCCACCTCGCCTCGGCCCGGTCGCACACCGCCTCCTCGACGGGCACCGGGCCGGGGGCGATGAGCGTCGGGCTGGTGCGGACCTCGGCCTCGCGGTTGACCTGCCGGTAGCGGTCGACGCACAGCCGCATCGTCACCGTCGTCAGCCAGGCCGCCAGCCGCTCGTCGTCCAGGTCGGGCCGCTCGGCGGCGCGCAGCATCGCCTCGTGCACCGCGTCCTCGGCGTCCTCCGCACTCATCGACCTGCGCCGGGCCACCTTGAGCAGGTGCTCGCGGTGGCTCCACATGCGCCGCCACCGCTCGTCGGCCGCGGTCACCACTGCAGGTGTCTCTGCGGGCATGTCCGCAGGCATGTCCGTCGCCATGAGGGCCCCTTCGCGCTCACCCACCGGTCTCGTGCTGTCCGGCGGGTGGGGCGACATTACCGCCGAGTATCGCCGGTTGTGGAGGGGGAGGCGGTCATCGAGTCCGCGCTGTTACTGGCCAGTGGGGCGGCGCTGGGCAGCAGGTCGTCGCCGGGGAGCTCGAAGTCCGGGTCGGGGGTGGGGAGTCGTGGCTCGTCCGGCTTCTCGGGGTCGGTGGCGGGGCGCGTGCCGGCCGGGGCCGGGGAGGCGGGGGGCGACGGGGTGCGGGACGGCAGGGCACTCGGCCGGGTGGAGGGTGTCGGTGTCGGCGAGGCCTCCTTCGGCTTCGAGGGGGACCGCGACGGCTCGGGGCGCGCGGAGGAGGACCCGGCGAAGGGCCCGGCGGAGCCGTCCGGCACCACCCGGTGCCCTTCCAGGAAGTACGCGTACCAGGCCCTGACCGTGCGCAGATAGGCCGCCGAGTGGTTGTAGCCGAGGATCGCGCGGTCCAGCTGGGCGGGAACGGACAGGTCCCGGCCACCGGCACACAGATACCGTCCGGCGGCGAGTGCCGCGTCGAAGACGTTGTTCGGATCCGTACGGCCGTCGCCGTTGCCATCCGCGCCCCAGCGGGCCCAGGTCGACGGGATGAACTGCATCGGCCCGACCGCGCGGTCGTACGCCGGGTCCCCATCGTGGGCGCCGCCGTCGGTGTCCCGGATCAGCGCGAACGCCACGCCGTCCAGCCGCGGCCCGAGGATCGGCGCCACGGTAGTACCGTCCGGCGTCACCCTGCCACCGCGCGCCTGCCCCGACTCCACCTGCCCGATCGCCGCCAGCAACTGCCAGCGCAGCTGGCAGCCAGGCACCTCGCGCGCAAGCCGGTCCTCGGCCCGCCGATAGGCGGCGAACACACTCGCCGGCAGCGCGCCGCCCACTTCCTCCTCCTCCGCCGCCCCGCCGCCCGAGCGCTTCCCGGTCCGCAGCGGCGGAAGCTCGGTCCGGTACGGGGCGTCACCGGACACGCTCGGGCCGTCCTCGGCAGGTGCCTGACCGCGCGCTGGTGCGG
This sequence comes from Streptomyces africanus, assembly GCF_030816955.1. NCBI lineage: Bacteria > Bacillati > Actinomycetota > Actinomycetes > Kitasatosporales > Streptomycetaceae > Streptomyces > Streptomyces africanus. Next base: position 2,470,302 of record NZ_JAUSYP010000001.1, read on the forward strand.
CTGCCCGCGCCGGGACGGCCGCCGGCGCCTGCGACGCGGTGAGCGCCGCCATCGCCACCACTGCCATCGCCGCACCTCTGACACGTCTGCCCCTGTGCCCTGCCACGTCCTGCTCCCCTCCCTGTGAGCTGCCTGTCGTCTGCTCTACGGGGGAGGGGGGCGGGTCCGTCGCGGGGTTTGGCACGTTTCCACCGCGGAGGTTTTCGAGGTCGGATCGTGGCCATCGGCGACGGCGACACCCGCATCGTGCTCGCCGGGGGGCTGGACCAGCCCGTGCACGTAGCCTTCGACGCGTACGGGCGCTGTCACGTCAGCGACGACCGGCGCGGTGCTGCGGTTCGAGGAGGACGGGGAAGCGGGGTCTTCGTGACCGGGCTCGGAGCGCCTCAGGGGCTCGCGTGTCGGGCCGGACGGTGCGCCGCTGCCCAGAGTTCACCCCCGACGTCGTCCCAGTGGAGCCACCCCTGCACCCGCACCAGCAGCGGCAGACGAGTCGGGGCCCGGGACTCGGGGCCTTGGGGTGACGGAGCAGTTGGTGCGGGCGTAACAGCTGGCGTCCGTCTGAAGCGGCCTTGGCTGCTTTTCGACTCAGCCGACCCCCTGCAACGGTTCACCGACAGCTGGCTGCGCCTGCGAGAGAACCTCACCCCGGCTCACCGCGTCTTTCACCGCGCCGCCGCAGTTCACGGTCCTGTCCGGGCGTCGAGCTCCACTTCGCCCGCAGGCCTGCGGAGCCGGCCGGCAGCGGCCCTGTCGGGGTGCCCGGCTTCGTCGGAACTGGGCAGCGGGCGTAAGTCCGGAGACCGTCAGCGGAGTATGCCGCGTGACCTCGGCGGCAAGCCGGTCGCGCTGCTGTTCGGCGGTCTCCGGCTCGGCGTCCGCGATCGCCGCCGCGGCGGCGCCCTCTGCGGGTGTCCCCCCCCGTGGTCGCGGGGGCCGGGTGGCGGGAACGGTGGCTGGACGGGACGGTCTGGGAGGCGTCGAGGAAGACCTTGCGCCAGGCGTCCCGCATGGGCTTCAGCTCGGGGAACCGCTTGCCCGCGTCGCGGTGCAGGGCCTTCTGGAAGAAGGCGACCAGTCCGTCCCGTACGGCCGGGTCGAAGGCCTCGGCCGCGATGGTCGGGTACGGCCACTCCTTCGCGTCGGTCATGCGGGGCGGGACACTTCCGTCGCCCCACTTGGGCAGCTCGCCGGAGGCCATCTGGTGCAGGGTGACGGCGACGGCGTACCGCTCGGCGTGGGAGTCGTAGGAGCCGCGGGTGATGACGTCGACGAAGGGGTCGAGGTAGCCGTCTGTGCCCGCGTTGGTGCTCTTCGCCGGGTAGCCGGCGAGGGAGAAGTCGATGAGGACGAGTTCGCGGGTGCGGTTGGGGCGGATGCGGATGGCGATGTTGTCGGGCTTGATGTCGCGGTGCCAGACGCCCTCGCCCTCCAGGAAGTCGACGGCTCCGAAGAGGTAGTCGCCGTACGCCTCCAGTTGGTCGACCTGGAGGCGGCCGTTCTCGCGGAGCTGGCGGGCGACGGTCTCCTCGCGGCGGCGCGGGCGTCCGCCGCCCTCGGTGCCCTGTCCATCCTCCCCCACGGCCCTGCCCTTCCTGCCGCGCGGCCGGGGGACGACGAGCACGGAGCGGGCGGCGAGCGCCCGGTGGTGGATGCGGCTGGAGTGCGCGGAGCGCATGGTCTCGGCGAGCTGGCGGACCAGCGCCATGCGGCCGAGGATGTCCAGCTTCTCGCCGTACTGGACCAGGTACTCGTCCAGCTTCAGGGTGTCCGGGTGGTAGTCGAAGATCAGCGCGGGGCCGGCGGCGTGACCAGAGGGGAAGTACTGCTTGAGCTCGACCACGCCCGGGTGCTTGAAACGGCCCAGCACCGCGGCTTCGCGCCGGGCCGCGTTCTCGACGGACTGGCGCAGGGAGGCGTCCGAGCCGCGGTCGCTGAGGTAGATGCGGACGCGGGCGGCCTCGGGGAGGTCGCTGTGGCGGGCGAGGTAGTCCGCCCAGGTGGGACCGGATTCGAAGGACTTCCGCTCCAGCTCGTACGGGCCGACCTTGTACTGCGCGTCGCTCTTGCGGATGCCGATGTTCTTCAGGGCTCCCGCGATCTCGCGGGAGCTGATCGCGGTGATGCGGCGCCGTTCATCGCGCGGCGGCTGCTTGAGCATCTCGACCAGCTCGTCGACGGTGTACACGCCATTCTGGTCGTGGGCGGGCAGCCGTACTCGGAGGCTGTTGTCCGTGAAGCAGACGGCCTCGGCGACCCAGACGCGCTTGTTGCCGGGCAGCGCGAGCAGGCCGGCCAGTTCCTTGGCCTTGCGGTTGACCAGGTGCAGCGGATTGCCGTGCGTACGGCGGCGGCCACCGGGAGTGGTCTGCACCCAGGTGCCGTTCTCGGACGTGACCGAACCGTGCCAGTCCTTCAGCTCGATCATGCAGACGCCGCCGGGAGCGACGACCAGCAGGTCCACCTCACGGACGTGACCGGTGTTCGCGGTGAAAGTGAAGTTCGACCAGGCACGCCAAGGGTCGGAGTCCGGCAGCTTCTCCCGGATCGCCTCCAGGCCGCGGCGTTCGTGATCGAACTCGGACTCGGTGACCGTGACCCACCGGCCTTCCCGCATGCCTGTTCCCCGCTCCTCGTGACTTCCAGGGGCCGCCGTGGCACCCCACGCCACGCCACGGAAGGTGCCGCAGAGCGACGAGCCACCACATAGTCGAGCGGGTCGAACGCATCGAGGCCGAGAACACAGACGGCGGCTGGACAGCCGAGGCCATCGAAGAAACGCTTCCGTGGGCTGTCGTACGAAAGCGACGGCGACGGCGATCACGGTGGCCGAAATTGGCTACCGACATTTTGGTGCTGCACTACGTTGTTTCCCGCTGCGCACCTTCCCGGAGGGTACGTCGGCGGCGTTCAGGCGCCGGTCCTCGGCTGTGACTGACGAGTGGTTTCCACCGCGTGCTGCACGTGGTGTGAGTGCGGATGCCCGGTAGGGCCGTCCCTGCCATTCCCAGCTCACGCCAAGGAGTGGTTACCCATGAACCCCGTTGAGTACAAGCCTGCACGTCGTAACCGGCTTCGCGAGATTCTGGTCGACGTCGCCGTAGGTGTCGTCGCCAATCTCGTGGTGGCGGCCCTGACCGCGGCAGCACGCCTGGTCCTCTGACCAGACATGTGGCGGGCCCGGAGAGCCCGCCACTCCGCGTCAGTGCCGGCACCCGTCAGAACAGACGCAGATCGGATCCCTCTGAGCCCGGCGTGTTCCGGCTCCTGCGGCGGCGCTTTCCTCTCCGGGGCCGGGGCAGGTGCGGTACGCGCGCTTCCCTCGGCAGGTTCTCCCAAGTGGGGCGCAGTCCGTGGATCTGGACCTCGCCAACGAGTTCCTTCAGGTAGGTCCGGGTCTCCTCGTCCGTGGAGTAGAGCACCGTCGCACGGCTCGCCCGAGTCATCAGCACGTGGTAGGCATGCCGGACCAGTCGGGCGAATTCCCCGTCGTCCACACTGCCGGCCTTCACCTTCGGGTCGAACGACCCCGGCGTGGCGACGCGCTTGATTCCCGTTTCCGGCTCCTCGTGCTCCTTGCCCCGCTGGAACACCCACTGGCCGTCGCGGCGCACCATGTCCTCACCCATGATCACGCCGCACCAGTCCCATTCGAGACCCTGCGCCGTATACACACAGCCGATCTGGTCGAGACCGTTCTTGTGCACGGACCAGATCTTCGACGGTGGTGCGTCGTTCTCGCAGAAGCTGTCGCTGTCCGCGTTCCACGGCCTGTGCCAGTCGCCGATGCGGACGTCGGTTTCCAGTCGCTTCTCCTCGCCGAGAGGCTTCGTCCAGGGCCAGCAGTAGCCAGCGACCATGCGCGCGGACGCGCCGGCCAGGGCTTCGCTGCGGATGATGCGTTCGAGTTCATCCGGGGTGTCCGCCACCTCCACGTGCATCAGTCCGTCCGGTGTCCACTGCCCCGGTGCGTCGTCCGTCACCCCGAGCACGGCGCGCACCCAGCGGATGTAGGCGTCGCTGCCACCACACCGGAACTGCTCCCGAAGGCCGTAGCGCACGAGTCGGGCGTTGCGTCGCCTGGCCGCGTCCTCGATCAGACCGACGGTGCCGACATCGTTCGGTCGCACGGACTGCCCCTCGTCGAGGAAGAAGAGCGTCAGCCGGGACGCGTCGAGCAGCTCGTCCACCTGGGGCTGGGTGCCCTGCTGCTCGGGCTTCCAGAAACGGTTCGTCGAGCGGTCCCGGATGCGGTGCGCCTCGTCGCAGATCAGCACGTCCAGAGGCGGATCCGGCGGGGTGACGAAGCTGCTGAAGTAGGTGAAGGTCTCGCGGAACTCCCGGTCTCCGTAGCCGACATGCTCCTGGATGGCGCCATTGAAGGCCCTGCTGCCGCTGGCGTACTTGACCGTCCGGCCTCGAGCTTCCAACTCCGCCTTGATCTGCAGTCCGATGGCGCTCTTGCCGGTCCCGGCGCCACCTGTCACCAGGAAGACCACGCGCCGCTCGTCGGGGACGAGGGCTGGATTCAAGGGGTCGGGGAGGACCTTGGAGGCCGTGTCCAGGATCTGGTCGGCGACCTCCTTCTGCCGCCCGCGCAGGGTGAACACGGTGTCCTCTCCGCGCGACCAGATCATGGCGTCGAGCAAGGGCGTGTTGCGTAACCCCATGCTCCGCATGAGTACTTCGGCCGCAGAGGCGCCACCTTCCTCGGCGAAGTTCTCGCGGAGGTCGGACAGCAGCTTCTCTCGACCGTCGTTGGTGTACACACGGGCGTAGGAGCCGGTCGGCATGTCGATGTCGATCAGGGGCCGTACGGACTCGTCCGTGGCGTTGTGCAGGTAGGCGAAGCCGCCGCATTCGAAGTCGAGTCCGCTCAGCGGCCCGCCGGTGCCCGTGAAAGCCTCGTAGTACTCGCGCAACTGCAGTGCCGGGTGCTTCTTCCTGCCCATCCCCGGTACGTGCACGAGATCAGCGGTCGCCTGCTCCACCCTGGTCACCATCGACCAGCGCTTCAGTTCGACAAGTTGCACGGACAACTGACGCCGGTGCGGATGATGGCCCACGAGAACGACATCGATGAGCCGGGGGCCATCCGGGCGGTCAGTCTCGCTGAGGGTGGCAGCACACTCGACGATCATCTCCACGTTCCCGCGACCGGCGGCGACCAGGTCGCTAGCGAGGCTCACCAGGCTCTCCGCCCAAGCGGAACGCTCCGTCAGCGACGCATCCGCTCCCCGGAAATGCCGCCACCTGGCGGCTAGATGCGGCACCATGCGGCGTCTTGAGTTCAAGGTGAGCAGATCCTGCGCTGCCAGCTTCAGCAGGAGCATGGACACGAGGTGGTTCCCCCCAGGGCACGAATGACTCGTGCGGATGGGGGCGTGTCCTCGCGAGGAAGCCCGTCGGGCCGCAATTGGTACCGACGATCTTAAGGAGGCGGTGGCCTACAGGGGGAGCGACAGAGCGGCTGTCGGCCCGAACCGCAAGGATCGTGGCCGGATCACGCTGTCAGTGCCGTGGGCACGACATCGCGAAAGAGGCAGAGAGGATGGGCTGTCCGTTCCGCCTGCCGCTCCCGCCGGGCTTCCCGCTGCCCCGTCAGACCGTGGCGGGTTCCCGGTCCCGGTGTCCGCCCGCCAGCTCCCGTAGCTTCTCCCGTGTCTCCGGGTCCGTCGAGTACACGATCGTGCCGACCATGCCCCGGGTCAGCAGCACCTTGTATGTGTTACGGATCAGGCGGTCCACGTCCGTGTCGGGCGTGGACTTCTTGAAGACCGGGTCCTTCGACGCCGTGCGGTCCGTGATCCAGCGGTCGCCGCGCCAGACCAGGTCGGGACCGATGATGACGCCGGACCAGTCGTACTCGAAGCCCTGCGCGGTGTAGACGCAGCCGACCTGTCCGAAGCCCGCCGGGTCGGTGGCCCAGAGCGCGGCCGGGGGCGCGCCGGAGACCGAGCGGTCGCCGCGCAGGTTCCACGGGCGGGCCCAGTCGCCGATGACGACATCGGTCGCGAGCGGCTCGCCCGGCTTGGGTTCCGGGGACCAGCGCCAGCAGTAGCCTGCGGACATACGGGCACCGTAGCCCTGGGACCGACGGGCTTCCAGGAAGGCCTCCATCTCCTGCGGGCTGTCGGCCACCAACAACTGCATGCGGTCGTCGGGCTCCCAGACGACCGGCCCACCCGGCTCCAAACCGAGGAGGCGTACCACCCAGCGCAGGTAGGCATCACTGCCACCGCAGCGGAACTGGCTGTCGAGCGGGACGACGTGGCACGGGATGCCCCGCTTCGCTGCCGCCGCCTTGATCTCCGCCACGGTGCCCATCTCGCCGGGGCGCACGACCTGATGCTCGTCGAGGAAGAACACGGGCACGTAGGCGACGTCGATGAGCTCGTCGATCTGTGCCCTGCCAGTGCGGAGTGCTGCACGGGTGTAGCGGTTGGCCGAGGTCTCCCGGATGCGGTGCGCCTCGTCGCAGATCAGCGCACCCAAACTGTTCTTCTCAGCGGTCATGAAACTGTTGAAGTACTTGAACAGGTCTTGGACTTCCCGCTTGCGGGCTCCGGCGACTTTCCTCATTGTCCTCGTGAACGACTGCGAACCGGTCGCGTGCAACGTGGGAACTCCGCGGCGGTACAGGTCACCGAGCAGTTGGAGCGCGATCACGCTCTTACCGGTACCGGGTCCGCCCGTGACGATGACGACCTCTTTGCGGTCGGCCTGCTTCGCCTTCTCCACCGCGTTGAGCACCATGCGGTACGCCACCTGCTGCTCGTCGAGGAGGATGAACTGCTGGCGTTCACGCACCTCCTCGGCGGCCACGGACATCAACTGCTTAGACGGCACGGTGGCTCCTGCCCGCAGTTGGTCCGCCGCCTGGGCCCCCGAGTGTTCGTCGCTCAGCCTCGTACGGAGATGGTCGAGGAAGGCGCCCCGCCGTTCCGCGGTGAAGAGCAGTCCGTGGCCATCGCGCTCGATCTCCCGCAGCCCGGTCACGCCGAACTCGGTGGCGTTGTGCAGATATGCCGCTCCGGCCACCCGATGCCGGTGTTCGGCTACCGCCCCGTTGAAATTGACGAGGTACTCGCAGTAGCGGCGCACCTGCTCGATGGGGTTGAGGACCGGGTGGGCATAGGCGCCGACGTGGCACAGGGTGGGGTCGTCCTCGTGGGGCAGTGCCTGGCTCCACTGCTTCAGCTCCACCACGACGTAGGACGGCTCTCCCGTGACCGGGTGTACTCCGGCGAGGACGACGTCGACGCGCTTGCTGTTCAGCGGGAGCGAGTACTCCAGCATGACCTCCACGTCGCCCAGGCCTGCGTCGTTGAGGGCGGCGGCCAGGACGGGGATGCTGCGCTCCCAGGAACGCACCTCCGAGGCGCCGGGCCGATAGCCGTGCATGTGGACGAAGTTGTCGGTGAGGTGCAGGAACAGCGAACCGTCGAGTGCCATGACGGCGACCGTTTTCGCGGACGCGCGGAACAGCAAGAACTTCCCCCAGGCAGCACGAAAAGACTCGTGCGGGTGGGGGCATGTCCTTCGAGACTCCACCGAGGTGGAGCGGAAGCCCGTCGGGCCGCGTTGACGATGGGTTTGAGGGTACCTGGCGGTACGGACGGTCGTACCGGTGGTCACAGTGGCAGCAGCGATTGGGGCGTCCGATCACTCCTATCGAGGTCCGGATACCGGAGTGCTTCCGGCGAATGCGGCCGTGTCAATCAGGAACCCTCGGCGGGCATCAGGCCGGGCCTCAGGCTCGAAGTACCCGGCGAGTGCCTCGCTCTGAAGCTCAAGTCACCGGCGCGAGCCGCGATCGGGCCGCGTGATCCCGCCGAGCCAAGACCAACCCCACCGCCAGCAGCTCCAGCACCATGCTCTGACGGCTGCCGCGAACGGCCAGCGCAGAGACCTTGCCCTCTGAATCTGCGCCATGGAACTTTTGAGGGCATCCAGCACTGCCCGAGGGACTTCCGCCGCGTGACGCGGCAAGCCCCGAAAGATCGAAAAGGACTTCCGTCCCAGATCAGATGCCCTTTCCAAGGCAAGCAGCCGGCAGCGGCAGACGAGTCGGGCTGTACGCCGGGTTCTGTTCCCGGAGCCCCTCGCGGAGCCCCGGGCGACGGCCATCCATCTAGGGCCGGCGTTGCCGCCGGCCTCGTGCGGTCTACCCGCGGACTCGGGCGGGCAGCCCTCGAACGTCCGCGCAGGAGCACCGAGGTGCTCCCTCTTGACCTTGCTCCGGGTGGGGTTTACCTAGCTGCCTGAGTCACCCCAGGCACTGGTGGTCTCTTACACCACCGTTTCACCCTTACCGAGGGCCGGAGCTCTCGGCGGTTTGCTTTCTGTGGCACTGTCCCGCGGGTCACCCCGGGTGGCCGTTAGCCACCACCCTGCCCTGTGGAGCCCGGACGTTCCTCGGGAAGCTCCCCGTCAGGGGGACTCCACGCGGCCGTCCGCCCGGCTCGTCTGCCGTGTCGACCATGGTACCCGGCGGATCTCCCGTTTCGGCGCCGCGGCCGTGGCCAGCACCGAGCCCGCCAGGATCAGGGTGAAGGCGACGCCGATGCCGAGGGTCAGTTCCTCGTCCAGGAAGAGGGCGCCCGCGGCGACGGCGACCGCCGGGTTGACGTAGGTGATCACGCCGGCCCGGGTCGGGCCGATCTCCTTGATCAGCTCCAGGAAGGCCACGAACGCGATCGCGGTGCAGACGATGCCGAGGCCGGCGAGGGCGGCCAGGACCTCGGCCGAGGGCATGGTGGCGGGCCGGGTCAGGTAAGCGGCTGGGGCGTAGACGACGGCGGCGAGCGTGAGGCAGGGAGTGATCAGCTGGAGGGTCGGGACGTCCTTGAGATGCCGGGCGGCTATCAGCGGGGCGGTGGCATAGCCGACGACCGTCACCAGCACCTCGGCCAGGGAGCGGGCATCGCCGCCGGTGAGGTGGGGCAGGGTGAGGACGGTGACGCCCGCGAGACCGAGGGCGAGTCCGGCGACACGGCGAGCGCCCACGCGTTCCGCGGCGCCGAAGAAGCGGGCCAGGAGGAGGGCGACGATCGGCACGCCCGCGATGAGGAGTCCGGCGGTGGAGCTGGACAGATGGCGTTCGGCGTCGGTCAGGGTCCACCAGGGGCCGATGATCTCGATGACGGCGAAGGCCAGCATCGGCTTCCAGTGGGTCCGGACGGTACGGCCGAGGCCGCCCTGGCGGAGCGCGAAGGGGAGCAGGAGCGCGGCGCCGAGCGCGCAGCGCGTGAACACCACCATGGACGGGGACACGGTGTCCACCGCCACCTTGATCATCAGGTAGGGGACGCCCCAGACCACTCCCATCAGGGAGAACAGGAACCAGCCGCGTGCAGTCATACGGCGAGTTTCGGTCCCCTCATCCCGCCGCGTCTTGAACGCTGTTGCGGTACGCCGCCGGGGTCACGCCCAGCACGCGGCGGAACCAGCGGGTGAGGTGTGCCTGGTCGGCGAAGCCGACGAGGCCGGCGACCTCGGCGGGGCGCAGGCCGGTTTCCAGCAGGGCGCGGGCCTTGGTCACGCGGTGCTGGGCGAGCCAGGCGTAGGGCGGTATGCCCATCGTCGTGCGGAAGGCGCGCAGCAGCTGGTAGCGGGACAGGCCCAGGTCGGTGGCGAGGTCGGCCAGGGAGGGCGGTTCCAGCAGTTCGTCCGCGAGGCGGTCGCGTACGGCCCTGGCGATGTGGCCGGCGCCGGGGACGGTGTCCTCGCTCGCCCGGGCCGTGGAGTGCCGACGGGCCAGGGCCGTGAGCAGCCAGGGCAGCCGGGACTCGGCCTCCAGCGGGTCGGGGCAGGCGCTGATGTCGGTGTGGGCGGCGCGCAGGGCGGTGGCCAGTTCGGGGTCGTGCAGGACGGGGTCGCGGAAGTGCGGGATGCCGCCGAGCGTGCCGTCGGTGAGGAGGGACGGCTCGGCGTACAGGGCCTGGTAGGCGTAGCCGTCGCGGGCGGCCGGACCGCCGGTGTGCATCTCGCCCGGTTCCAGGACGACGATCGAGCCGGGGTAGGAGCGGATCAGCCCGCCCCGGTAGGCGATGGCCTCCGACCCGCCGACGGTGACCCCGACGGTCAGTTCGTCGTGCGCGTGCGGAGCGTAGACGTGCCGGTCGAAGTGGGCGGTGAGGAGGTCCACCGGCGGCCCGCCCCGCCCCAGCCGCGCCCTGGCCCAGCGGGCCTGTTCCCGTGTCCGCCCCTGTGTGCTCATCTCGTACCCCCGGCTCACAGGGGATCAGAGGAAGTCGGTGGTGTCCAGGCCGGATGCGGTGCTTGACCTTGCCGCAACGTCAACGTCTCTACTGGTCCCATGCGGATCGGAGAACTCGCCGGCGTCGTCGGTGTCACCACGCGGGCCGTGCGGCATTACCACCATCAGGGGCTGTTGCCGGAGCCGGAGCGGCGGGCGAACGGGTATCGGGAGTATGGGCTGCGGCACGCTGTCGTGCTGGCGCGGATCCGGCGGCTGACGGAGTTGGGGCTGGGGCTCGCGGAGGTGCGGGACGTGCTGGCGGACGACGCGGCCAAGGACCTCGTCGAGGTGCTGACCGAGCTGGACGAGGATCTGGCGCGGCAGGAGGAGGCCATCCGGGAGCGACGGGCGCGGTTGCGGGCGGTGCTGGAGGCGGAGGGCGGGCTGCCGGCCGAGGGGCCGGTGTCGCCCGAGCTGGCCGCGCTGTTCGCGGGGACCGCTCATTTGTCGGATTCGCCGATGGCGGCCAAGGACCGCGAGGTCATCGCCTTCCTGGAGACGGCCATGCCGCCCGAGGCGCGGCAGCGGCTGGTGTCGTCGCTGGGTGAGGTGCTCGGCCGGCCCGGAGCCGTGGCGCGGGCCGGCCAGGCGTACGCCCTGCTCGACGCGCTCGCCGGCGCGGAGCCGGACGATCCGCGCGTCGACGGGGCCGCCCGGGCCCTCGCCGACTGCATTCCGCCGGAGTTGTTCCCGGAGACCGGGGACCTCGACCACGACGACAGTGTGCTGCGCGCCTTCTACGAGGACCTGGCTCCGGCCCAGGCGGAGGCGCTCCGCCGGACGCTGCGCCTCCTCACTGAGGAGCGGCGATGAGGACCGCGCGGCTGCTCGTACGGCACGAGGCGCGGTTGTTCGCGAGTCTCGTGCTGTGGGTGGTGCGGCGCACGCACGGGGCGCACGGCGGACACGTCTTCGGGTACGCGCGCGGGCAGGGCGCGATGATGTTCGGGTTCGGGTTCGTGTGTCTCGTCGAGACCGTCGCGATGTCCGTGCTGCTGCGCGACTGGCCGACCGCGCACGCCGTGCTTCTCTTCCTTGACGTGTACGGCATCGTGTTCGTCGTCGCGCTGCACGCCTCGTCCGTCGTACGGCCGCACGTGCTGGATCCGGACGGCGGCTCGCTGCGGATCCGCCGCTCCGTCCATGTCGACCTGCGGGTGCCGTTGGAGCGGATCGCCTCGGTCCGGCGCGAGCTGCGGATGACGCACGAGCGGGCCGACGGTGAGCTCGACGTCGAGGTGGGGTCGCAGACCACCGTCACGCTGGAACTGACCGAACCGGTCACGCACGTCACCTTCTTCGGGCGTCGCAGGCAGGTACGGATCGTCCGCTTCCACGCCGACGACGCCGCCGGCCTCGTCCGCGCCCTCGGCCGGGCCCGCGTCTGAGCTCCCCGTACGCTGTCGGCGGAGTTCGATCGAAGGAGTGCCCGTGCTTGTCCTGCTGCCGCCGTCCGAAGGCAAGGCCCCCTCCGGCCGCGGTGCCCCGCTGAAGCCCGAGTCGCTGTCGCTGCCGGGGCTGGCCGCCGCCCGGGAGGCCGTCCTGACCGAGCTGGTCGAGCTGTGCGCCGGCGACGAGGAGAAGGCGCGCGAGGTGCTGGGACTGAGCGAGGGGCTGCGGGGCGAGGTCGCGAAGAACGCGGAGCTGCGCACGGCGGGGGCCCGGCCGGCCGGGGAGATCTACACCGGTGTGCTGTACGACGCCCTCGGCCTGGCGTCGCTGGACGCCGCCGCCAAGCGGCGTGCCGCGCGGTCGCTGCTGGTCTTCTCCGGGCTGTGGGGAGCGGTCCGGGTGACGGACCGGATTCCGTCCTACCGGTGCTCGATGGGGGTGAAGCTGCCGGGTCTCGGCGCGCTGGGCGCGCACTGGCGTACGCCGATGGCGTCGGTGCTTCCCGAGGTGGCCGGGGACGGGCTGGTGCTGGATCTGCGGTCCGCCGCGTACGCCGCCGCGTGGAAGCCGAAGGGCGAGGTCGCCGGGCGGACGGCGGCCGTGCGGGTGCTGCACGCGCCGACGCGGAAGGTCGTCAGCCACTTCAACAAGGCGACGAAGGGGCGGATCGTGCGCAGCCTGCTGACCGCCGGGGCCGCTCCGAAGGGTCCGGCCGAGCTGGTGGAGGTGCTGCGGGAGCTCGGGTACGTCGTGGAGGCGCAGGCGCCCGCGAAGGCGGGGCAGGCGTGGTCGCTGGACGTGCTGGTGACCGAGGTGCACTGAGGATTTGCTGCCGCCGAAAAGGCGCGCCGTTGCAGCATGCGCAATGGGCTTTGCGCATGCTGTTGGGCCGACGGCAGGATACGGCCATGGCCTCTCCCCTGCCCGCCTCCCTGCCCGCCTCCGTGCTGGACCTCGCTCCCGTCGTCCCCGTCGTCGTCATCGAGGATGCCGGTGACGCCGTACCGCTGGCGCGGGCGCTGGTCGCCGGCGGGCTGCCGGCGATCGAGGTGACGTTGCGGACCCCGGCGGCGCTGGAGGCGATCCGCGAGATCGCCGGGCAGGTGCCGGAGGCGGTGGTCGGTGCCGGGACGGTGATCAACGCCGCGCAGGTCGCGGACACGGTGGCCGCGGGCGCCCGCTTCCTGGTCAGTCCCGGCTGGACGGACGTGCTGCTGGAGGCGATGCGGGGCTCCGGCGTGCCGTTCCTGCCGGGGGTGTCGACCACCTCGGAGGTCGTGGCGCTGCTGGAGCGCGGGGTGCGGGAGATGAAGTTCTTCCCGGCCGAGGCCGCGGGCGGTAGGGCGTATCTGAAGTCGCTGGCGGGGCCGCTCCCCCAGGCCCGGTTCTGCCCCACGGGCGGGATCGGCCCGGCCTCCGCCCCGGACTATCTGGCGCTGCCCAATGTCGCCTGCGTGGGCGGGAGCTGGATGCTGCCGCAGGACGCGGTCGCGGCGCGCGACTGGGGCCGGGTCGAGGCGCTGGCCCGCGAGGCGGCGGCGCTCAGCGCAGGTGGGACGTGTCGTTGAGGAGCCGGACGCTGGCGTTGCCGTCCGCGTAGTACGCGACGACCGACAGGGACGCGGCCGACAGTTCCATCCGGAACAGCGACTCCGGCGGGGCGCCGAGGGCGAGCCGGACGAGCGTCTTGATCGGGGTCACGTGCGTGACGAGCAGGACCGTGCGGCCCGCGTACGCCGCGACCAGCTTGTCGCGGGTGGCGGCGATCCGGGTGGCGGTCGCCGCGAAGCTCTCACCGCCGCCGGTGGGTTCGGCGTCCGGGGAGGCCAGCCAGGCGTTCAGGTCGTCGGGGTGGCGCTCGCGCACCTCGGCGAAGGTGAGGCCCTCCCAGGCACCGAAGTCCGTCTCGCGCAGCCCGTCGTCGACGCTCACGTCGAGACCGAGCCGGGCGGCGACGATGCCGGCGGTCTCCCGGGTGCGGGCGAGGGGCGACGACACGATCGCCTGGATCGTGCCCCGCCGGGCGAGCAGGGCCGCGGCGCGCTCGGCCTGCTCCCGACCGGCGTCGGAGAGGGCGGGATCGGAGCCCCCACTGCCGGAGAACCGCTTCTGCGGCGTCAACGGCGTCTCCCCGTGCCGCAACAGCACGAAGGTGGCGGGCGCCCCCATGTCGGCGGGGGCCCACCCGGGCGTGGCGACGGCCTTGGCGGCACGGGCATCGGCATCCGCCTTGGCCACGCTGCCGTCGGCGTCCGGTTGCTCCGTCGTCCCGGGGACGGAAGACGGCACGGGGACGGAAGACGGCACGGGAGAAGGCCCGGCTTCCGGAGCCCTGGCGGTCGCCAGGGCTTCGCGGGCCCTCGCGGCGCCTGCCGCGGCGTCACCCGGCGGGCCCGGTGGAGCAGGCGGGGCGACGGCCCCGGCCTTGGTGTCCAGGTCCGCCGTGGAAGTCGAGGCCGACCACTGCTCCCCCTTGGCCCCGGCGTCCATCGCCTCGTTGGCCAGCCGGTCCGCGTGCTTGTTGCGCTCGCGTGGAATCCACTCGTACGTCACGCGCCCGGGCGGGAAGATCCGGGCCGCGTCCGCCGCCAAGGGCTTCATGTCGGGGTGCTTGATCTTCCAGCGGCCCGACATCTGCTCGATCACGAGCTTGGAGTCCATCCGGACGTGGACCGTCGCGGCCGGGTCCAGCTCGTGGGCGGCGCGCAGGCCGGCGAGCAGGCCGCGGTACTCGGCGACGTTGTTCGTGGCGACGCCGAGGTACTCGGCGGCCTCCCGCAGCGTCTCCCCCGTCGCCGCGTCGCTCACCACGGCCCCGTAGCCCGCGGGCCCCGGGTTGCCCCGCGACCCGCCGTCGGCCTCGACGATGAACTCCCGCACCGGACAGGCTCCCCGCGGCCTAGATGCCGGACTCGGACGTGCGCACCAGGATGCGGCGGCAGTTCTCGCAGCGGATCACCGTGTCGGGCGCCGCGCTGCGGATCTCGCTCAGCTCCGTGATGGCGAGCTCCTGCCGGCAGCCCTGGCAGCTGCGCGCGTACAGCTTCGCCGCGCCGATGCCGCCCTGCTGCCCGCGCAGCTTGTCGTAGAGCCCCAGCAGATCGGCGGGGATCGAACCGGCGATGACCTCGCGCTCCTTGGTGACCGTGGCGATCTCGCCGTCGATCTCCTCGAAGGCCGCGTCACGGCGCGCGGTCGCGTCGTCGATCTTCGACTGGACGGAGGAGACCCGCTCGGTCAGCTCGGCGACCCGCTGCTGCGCGGACTCCCGGCGCTCCATGACCTCCAGCACCACGTCCTCCAGATCGCCCTGCCGCTTGGCGAGCGAGGCGATCTCGCGCTGGAGGTTCTCCAGGTCCTTGGGGGAGCTGACGGCACCGGAGTCCAGGCGCTGCTGGTCGCGGGCGGCGCGCTGGCGCACCTGGTCCACGTCCTGCTCGGCCTTGGTCTGCTCGCGGGAGCAGTCGCTCTCCTCGGTCTGCGCGGCCACGAGCAGGTCGCGCAGCTGGGTCTGGTCCTTGGTCAGCGACTCGATCTCGGCGTGCTCGGGCAGCGACCTCCGCCGGTGGGCCAGCTGCTGGAGGCGGACGTCGAGGTCCTGGACGTCGAGGAGTCGGATCTGGTCGGCGGGCGCGGCGTTCAGTTCGGGGCTCCCAGGGGGTCAGAAGTGGTTGAGGCCGCGTGGGCGGTCCAGGGGTCGGTGACCGTCTTCGAGACGTGGACGCGCAGGTCCCATCCGTGACGGTCGGAGATCTCGTCGAGCTGGCTCGCGGCCAGCTCGCACCAGGGCCACTCGGTGGCCCAGTGCGCCGCGTCGAGCAGCGCGAGGGGGCTGTGGGCGCGGGCCTCGGAGACGGGGTGGTGGCGCAGGTCCGCGGTGAGGAAGGCGTCGACGCCCGCCGCGCGTACGTGGTCGAAGAGGCCGTCGCCGGAGCCGCCGCTGACGGCGACCGTGCGGACGAGCGCCTCGGGGTCGCCGGCGACCCGGATGCCCTGCGCGGTGGCGGGCAGCCGCTCGGCGGCGCGGGCGGCGAACTCGCGGACGGTCAGCGGGTGGTCCAGGGCGCAGACGCGGCCGAGGCCGCGGCGGCCCTCGGGGTCGGTGGGGTCCGGCACGAGCGGCCCGGTGACCCTGAGGTCCAGGGCGCCCGCGAGGGCGTCGGAGACGCCGGGGTCGGCGGTGTCGGCGTTGGTGTGGGCGACGTGCAGCGCGATGTCGTTCTTGATGAGGGTGTGGACGACACGGCCCTTGAAGTGCGACGCCGCGACCGTCGTCGTGCCGCGCAGATAGAGCGGGTGGTGGGTGACGAGCAGGTCGGCGCCCAGCTTGACCGCCTCGTCGACGATCTCCTGGACCGGGTCGACGGCGAACAGCACGCGCGTGACCTGCTGGTCCGGGTCGCCCGCGACGGTGCCGACCGCGTCCCAGGACTCGGCCCGCTCGGCGGGCCACAGGCTCTCCAGCTCGGCGATGACTTCAGACAGACGGGGCACGGGTGCAAGGCTACCCGTCTGATCTGTGGCGTTGAACCGCCACCGCCCCAGCCCGCCCGCCCTCGTCCCGCGGAGCACAACCGTCCCCTTTCCCTCAGGCGAATCGTTCCTGGAACACCCTTATGTGTGAAGTCGGGAGCCAGCGCATTCCCCGGCTACGCGTACGAAAACTACGTTCGTCACTGGAGGTGACCGAACGATGACAGCGTGTGCGATCGAGCCTTCGGCGGGACACGAGGACGACGAGGCCGCGCCGGCAGGATGCACACTCACCGCGGACGGTGCCTACGCCGCACGCCTCGCGTCGGCCGGCGATTCCTGGTTCCCCGAGCGCTGGACCCTGGACGGCCCCGAGCCGTACGCGGTACCCCTGCCCCGCAACCAGCCGGAGGAACCCGGCACCGAGGTGCAACCGATGGGCGACGGGCGGGTCCTCATCCACCGTCTGGTGGCCGGGCGGCACGCCTTCTCGCTGCTGTACCCGACCGGGCCCGGCACCGGCGAGCTGCCCCTGGGCGTGGTGGAGTGCCCGGACGACACTGCCCGGCTGCGGCTGTTGCCGCCCGCCCCCGGCGGAGAGCGGGCGTACGCCCTGTCCGTCGGCCCGCGTGCGACGACGGTGTGGCTGGTGGCGGGCGGTGCCTTCGGGCCCGAGCGGCTGGCCGAGCTGCCCGGCCGCTGCTCGGGCGGGGTCTGGCTGGACCGTACGGGACGGCTGCTGGCCCTGGACCGGGAGACCGGCGGGCGCACCAAGGCCGTCGTGGTGGACCTGGAGCGCGGCGGGGAGATGTCGCCGCTGCTTCAGATCGCCGCCGACAGCGACGACCGGCTGCTGCTCGCCGACCACGACAGCGGGCTGCTGCTGATCCGCTCGGACGCGCCCTCGCCCGGACAGAACCGGCTGGGCTGGGGTGTCCTGGGCAGCACCCTGCCGGTGCGCTTCCCGGAGTGCCTGCGGCTGCCGGACTGCACCGTCACGCCGTTCGCGATCCAGCCGGGGCAGATGCTGACGCCGGAGAGCTGCGCGGTGGCACTGCGCGTCGACGGGCCGCGCGGCAGCTGGGTCGGCGTGTGGCGGCCGGCCGAGCGGCGGGTGCACCATCTCCCGGCGCCCGAGGGGTGGCTGGCGGGCGCCGGCCTGTGGACGCCGGACGGGGTGCTGCGGCTGCCGTACGCGACGGAGGCCGTGCCGTGCGGCGTGGCGCAGGTGAGCCCGCCCCCGGCCGTACCGCCCGAGCCCGGCGTCATGCCGCCGCATCCGGGGCAGGGGCAGGGTCAGGGGCCTGGCGCTCCGGCCGCCGGCGCGACTCCCACGACGGGACACCCTCCGGAACCGGCGCCCCCCACGGCGACAGGACACCTCTCGCAGGCCCCACGGCCCGCCACACCGGACGGTCCCGCTCCGCCCCCGACCCCCTCCACCCCCCGCCCGGTCCCGCTGCAAGAGGCGCCGTTGGGACGGCTTGTAACGAACTAGTGCCGGTTGGCGTGGCCGCCTGGATCCGGGGTGCGGGGGGCCGGTTAAACTCGCCCGGCTGTTTGAAAGATCATGTTGACGGGGTGAATTCCATCCGATGAGCGACGCCAGCACGAACCAGCTGCACACAGCCGACGTCCAGGAGACCGCCGCCGGCCACGGCCGGCACCGCGGCGAGATCTCCACGCAGGTCGGCGAGACGGCTCCGCGCGGCCGCCACCGCAAGCCGGTGGCGGAGACCGAGCGGACCGAGCGCACCGAGACGGCGGCCTGACGGAACGTCAGCGCCCGTACGGCGAACGGCCCCACCCCGTCTGTGACGGGTGGGGCCGTTTCCCGTTCCTCAGCCGCGTTTCAGCCCCAGCACCTCCGCCGCGGCGAACGTCTCGCCCGCCGGCCGGTCCGCGTAGTACGGCCCGAGGACGGCCTCCAGTTCCTCGTACGTGAAGGTGTCCTGCTTGCTGTCGAACCGGGCGGCGACGCGCGGCCGTTCGACGACGGCCACCATGCCGCCGTGCACCACGAGGAGCTGTCCGTTCACATGGGCGGCTGCGGGAGAGGCCAGATAGCCGACGAGCGGGGCGACATGCTCGGGGGCGAGCGGGTCGAGGCCGTTGCCGGGGGGCTGTTCGACGCCCGCGAAGACGTCCTCGGTCATCCGGGTGCGGGCGCGCGGGCAGATCGCGTTGGCGGTGACGCCGTACTTGCCGAGGGCGAGGGCCGTGGAGGTGGTCAGGCCGACGATCCCGCCCTTGGCGGCGGCGTAGTTGGGCTGCCCGGAGGAACCGGCGAGGAACGCCTCGGAGGAGGTGTTCACGATCCGCCCGAACACCGGCTGCCCGGCCCGCTTGGACCGCTCCCGCCAGTGGGCGGCGGCGAACCGGATGGTGTTGAAGTGCCCCTTGAGGTGCACGCGGAGCACGGCGTCCCACTCCTCCTCGGCCATCGAGAACACCATGCGGTCGCGCAGGATGCCCGCGTTGTTGACGAGGATGTCGAGCTTGCCGAACGCGGCGACGGCCGACTCGACGAGCCCGCGGGCCTGCTCGAAGTCGGAGACGTCGCCGGTGTGCGCGAGCGCCCTCCCGCCGGCCGCCCGGATCTCGGCGACGACCTCCTCGGCGGGCCCGGCGGAGGTCTCGCCGGTGCCGTCGCGGCCGGGCCGCCCGTAGTCGTTGACGATGACGGCGGCGCCGAGCCGGGCGAGTTCCAGCGCCTCGGCCCGGCCGAGCCCGCGGCCCGCGCCCGTGACGATCGCGGACAGTCCCTTCAGGGGCAGAGGCAGCGGCATGGCGTGTCCTCACATCTCGATGCACGTACGCAGGGCGGTCCCGGTGCGCATCTGGTCCAGGGCCTCGTTGATGTCGGCGAAGGGGACCCTGTGGGTGATCAGGCCCGCCAGGTCGACGCGGCCCGCGCGCCACAGGGCGATGGTGCGTTCGTAGGAGCGCAGGATGTCCCCGCCGCCGTACATGGACGGCAGGATCCGCTTCTCGTCGAAGAACAGCTCGAACATGTTCAGCTGGAGGAAGTCGTCCATGGCGCCCGCGCCGACCACGACGAGGGTGCCGCCGCGCCGGGTGTTCTCGTACGCGGCGCGTGCCGTGGCGGACTTGCCGACGACCTCGAAGACGTAGTCGAAGCCCTCGCCGGCGGTGACCTGCTGCTTGGCGTCGGCCAGCTCGTCGGGCGAGACGGCTCGCGTGGCCCCGAACCGCAGGGCGGCCTCGCGCCGCGTCTCGACCGGGTCGACGGCGACGATCTCGGCGACCCCGCGCAGCCGGGCCCCCTGGATCACGGAGATGCCCACGCCGCCGCACCCGATGACCGCCACCGACGAACCGGCCTCCACGTCGGCCGTGTTGAGCGCGGCGCCCAGTCCGGTCGTCACGCCACAGCCGATGAGGGCGGCGATGTCGAAGGGCACGTCGTCGGGTATCGGGACTGCGCACCCGGCGTCGACGACGACCTCCTCGGTGAAGGTGCCGGTGCCGGCCATGCCGAAGACGTCCCCGCCGGGCCGCCGGAAGTTGGGGGTGCCCGCGTTCATGAACCCGGCCAGGCACAGCTCGGTCTGTCCGCGCTTGCAGGCGGGGCAGGCGCCGCAGGCGGGCAGCCAGCACACGACGACCCGGTCACCGGCCGTCAAGTGGCCGACACCTTCGCCGACTTCGAGGATCTCACCCGCCCCCTCGTGCCCGGGCACGAACGGCCCGGGCTGCGGCAGCACGCCGCTCATCGCGGACAGGTCCGAGTGGCACAGTCCCGCGGCGCGCACCCGGATCCGCACCTTGCCGGGTCCGAACCCCACCGCCTCGACGTCGTCGAGGACCTCCAGCTTGTCCTGGCCGATCTCGTGCAGTACGGCTGCGCGCATGGTGCGGCTCCCCTCGTACGACGTGTGGGACTCAGGTGTGTGCGACGACGGTGTCGGCGAGGACGGGCGCGTCGTTCCTCTCGACGGCGCTGACGGCGACCCGGACCTCGCCGTCCAGGCGCCACATGCGGATGCGCAGCGTCTCGCCCGGGTAGACGACGCCGGCGAACCGGGTGGCGTACGAGCGCACCCGGGTCACGTCCCCGTCGAGCAGCGTGCCGACGACCGCCTTGAGCGTCATGCCGTAGGTGCACAGCCCGTGCAGGATGGGCCGGTCGAATCCGGCGCGTTCGGCGAACTCGGGGTCGGCGTGCAGCGGGTTCCAGTCCCCGGACAGCCGGTACAGCAGGGCCTGGTCCTCGCGGACGTGCCGTTCGACGACCAAGTCCGGCTCGCCGGCGGGCGGTTCGAGCCGGGTGGACGGTCCCCGGTCGCCGCCCCAGCCGCCCTCTCCCCGGACGTAGATCTGCGCGTCGTTGGTCCACAACGGCCCGTCGACATCGGCGACTTCGGTGCGCATGACGAGGACGGCCGCCTTGCCCTTGTCGTACACGGCGGCGATCCGGCCGGTGGCGGTCGCGCGGCCCCGGGCGGGGATGGGGCGGTGGATCGTGAGGCTCTGCCCGCCGTGGAGGACGCGCGCGAGGTCGACGTCGACGCCGGGCATCGACAGCCCGCTGATCACGCCGGGGGATCCGGCGCCGGCGACGGTGGCGAAGCTCGGCAGGACGTGCAGCCGGGACTCCAGGGTGTAGCGCAGCTCGTCGGGGTCGGTGGCGGGGACGCCCGCGCCGATGCCGAGGTGGTAGAGCTGCACGTCCTTGTGGTCCCAGGAGAGCTCGCCGCTCCGGGGTGCGGCGGCGAGCGCCTTGGCTGCGTCGATGGGCATGGGGCTCCTGATCGCCGTGGAAGGACCACCGTGGGAAAGACCTCGGCACGGCCGTCCGCACCGTCGGCCGCGCCGAGGCCGTCTGCGGCCGAACTGGAACGCGTTCCAGTCCTGCGCCCTCTGTATAGCCCAGGCTCCCGCACTTGTGAAGCCTCCTGACACCATGTCAGATTGCCGCCGCGGTGAGGCGCGACCCATGACATTTGTCCTGCCGAACTCCGTACAACCGCATCTGCCGCCCGACCCCGGCGGATCCGTAGCGTTCTGCCATGACACGCAGACCACTGTCGTACCGCCGCGGCGCGGCGAACCTCTGATCGGGGGCGGGGACATGTCCTGGACACTGAAGGTCGGGTGCCGCTTCGAGGCGACCCGGGCGGCCGTCCGGCAGGTTCGGGAGCACCGGCGCCACCACGCGGCGGACAGGACGCGGCTCAGGGCCGGGTGTCGCACCGCCCGGAAAGCGGGCGAGCTTCCCGAGCACCCCGGTCCGCCGCCCAGCGGGTTCACCCTGCTGCCGTGGCTCCTGCTGGGGATGGGCGCCCTCTCCAACCTCTTCCAGGACCAGACGCCGAACCCGTGGATCGGCGCGCTGGGGCTGCTCACCTTCAACTCGCTCTACATCTACGTGGCGTTCCGCGCGTTCCGCAGAGAGACGCGCGAGGCCCGCTCCACGCGGGTGGCCCTCGCCCTGCTGACGGCCGTGACCTGCTCGCTCGCTGCCGGCTACGGCGGCAACTGGCTGCTGTTCTTCCCCCTGCTCGGCCTCGCGACGGGCGCGGCGCTGCGCCTGTCGCACCTGCGACCCGCCGGTACGGCGGTGGCGGTGCTGGCGGGTGCGGTGTCCTTCTTCCACGACGGCTGGGGCGGCCTCGACATCGCGTACGCCACGTGGATCTCGACGATGGTCACGGCGGCGATCCTGCGGCTCTCCGAGGCGGTGGGCGAACTGCGTGCGGCCCGCGAGGAACTGGCCCGCCGGGCGGTCGAGAAGGAGCGCCTCCGCTTCTCCCGTGACCTGCACGACCTGCTCGGGCACACGATGTCGGTGATCGTCGTGAAGTCGGAGGCGGCCCGCCGCCTCGCCGCCCGCGACCTGGACGCCGCGCTGGCCCAGATCACGGACATCGAGTCCGTGGGCCGCCAGGCGCTCACGGAGATCCGGGAGGCCGTGACCGGCTACCGCCGGGGCAGCCTCGACACGGAACTCGACCGCGCGCACTCGGCCCTGACGGCGGCGGGCATCACGCTCACGGTGACCCGCTCCGGCCCTCCACTCGGCCCGCAGACCGAGGCGCTGCTGGGGTGGGTGGTACGCGAGGCAGTCACGAACGCCGTGCGGCACAGCGCCGCGCGACAGTGCGAGATCACGCTGTCGGGTGGGGCGGAACGGGTGCGTCTGTCGGTGGTGGATGACGGGGTGGGGGCGGTTGCGGCGGTTTCCGGCGGTGCGGGCAGCGGGCAGGACGGACCGGGGGTCCGCGTCGGCACGGGATTGACCGGTCTGACGGAGCGGCTCGCGGCGGCGGGCGGCTCGCTGACGGCGGGGCCGCGGGCCAGGGGCGGATTCGCCGTGTCGGCGGAACTCCCGCTCGATGCGGGCGTGCCGGGCGCGCACCCGGGGGTGGTGGAACGGGCCTGACTGTTCGCCTTACGACGCCCGGGGCGTCCGGGCGACCCGGGGGCGGGACGCCGTACGACCCGCGCGGGCGTGTACGTTGGCCGATGGTCCGCGCGCGCCACACGTACACGTACGCGTACACGTCGACGGCGCCGGCAACCGCTAGGGGAAATGGAGCACATGGCAAGCGTCGCCGTCATCACCGCGCCGAACATCGGGTACCGCAACACCGGCATGCTGACCGTCGACTTGGCGTTCGAGTCCCTGCGGCGGCGTACGGCCCCCGAGACCGAGGCCACCTGGTACACCCTGCACACCCCGCAGACCGTGCCGCTGCGCGAGTGCGCGCGAGGTACGGACCTGCCGTTCCGCTTCCACCCCCTGGCCGAGCACCTCGACTCGCTCCGCGACCACGACGCGGTCGTCTTCTGGGGCGACTTCCTCCACACCCGGCACTACCTGGAGCAGGACGCGACGAACCGCCTGCTCGACTTCGGTTTCGCCGAGGACCGAGAGGCCGCGCGCAATCTGCTGAACCGCACCCTGCTGTTCGCGGACCAGCCGGACGAACTCCTCGCGCGGACCCTCAGCTACGGCGGGACGATCCTGCACAACGCGCAGTCCGACTACGAGGACAAGGAGTACGGCCCCCTGTTCTCACGCCTGGTGACGCGAAGCCGCCGCGTCTGGGTGCGTGACCCGCTCTCGGCGGCGAAGATCGCGCATCTGCGCGGGGACCGTACGACCGACCACTTCGGTTCGGACGCGGCGCTGCTGTCCCGCCCGGGCGACCTCGACCACCTCCCGACGACGGACTGGTCCCGGGCGGTCCCGGACGGCGGTGCGATCGGCGTGTTCCTCGGTGCGCGGACGCGGATCCCCGAGTGGCTGCCCGCCTTCTGCCAGGACCTGTCCGAGCGTCTGGGCGCCCCGCTCGAATGGCTGCCCTGGTTCGACCGGGACATCCCCGCGCCGGTCGGCCACATCGCGCAGCGCCCGGGCCGGCACACCATCGGCGACCTGGTGGGGGTCCTGCCCCGCTACCGCCTGGTCATCACGGACACCTACCACCTGGCCGTGAACTCCTGGGGTGCCGGCACGCCCGCGGTGTGCGTCGGCGCACCCGAGCCGGCTCCCAAGACCCACGACGACTATCTGACGCTGAGCGATGTGAAGAAGCACGTCTTCCACATGGCCTACGACGCGACGGACTTCTACCTGTCCACCCTCCCCGACAGCAGGGAAGGCCACGAGCGCCGTATCGACCGGCTCGTGCGCCTCGTGGAGGGCGGCGGGGCCGAGGCCGTGGCGGCGCGCATCCGTGCTCACGCCGACTACTCGGCGACGGCGTTCACCGAGACGCTGGCCTCGTTGCTGGACGCACCCCGGCGCACCGGGAGCCCTACCCTGGGCCCGTGACCGACAGACCCATCCGCGTGCTGCTCGCAGAGGACCAGGGCATGCTGCGCGGTGCGCTCGCGCTGCTGCTCGGCATGGAGGACGACATCGAGGTCGTCGCCCAGGTGGGCGCCGGTGACGCGATCCTGGACGCGGCGCTCGCCCACCACCCCGACATCGCGCTCCTCGACATCGAACTCCCGGGAAAGAGCGGCCTGGACGCCGCCGCCGAGCTGCGTGCCCGGGTGCCTGACTGCCGTGTGCTGATCCTCACCACGTTCGGCCGGCCCGGCTATCTCCGCCGCGCCCTGGAGGCGGGAGCCACCGGTTTCCTCGTGAAGGACGGCCCCGTGGAGGAACTCGCCGCCGCGATCCGCCGCGTCCTGGCCGGCGAGACGGTCGTCGACCCGGCCCTCGCCACGGCCGCGCTCAGCGCCGGCCCCAACCCCCTCACCCCGCGCGAGAGCGACGCCCTCAAGGCCTCCGCGGACGGCGCGACGGTCGCGGACATCGCCACCCGACTCCACCTCTCGGAGTCCACCGTCCGCAACTACCTCTCCTCCGCCATCGGCAAGACAGGCACCCGCAACCGCACGGAGGCCCTGCGCGAGGCCCGCCGCCAGGGCTGGCTGTAAGACCACGGCTTACTCAACCGCAGTCGGCAGTCCTACCGCTCGTCTGCCGTCCGCGGCAGCCAGACCCACATCAGTGTCACGCCGGCCGCCAGCACCCCGGCCCCCACCCGGAACGCCAGCGCGTACCCCTCCGTCAGTGCCGCCGGCGTCGCGCTTCCCGCCGAGCGGGTCGCGGCCAGTGTCGACAGGACCGCCAGGCCCAGGGAACCGCCCATCGTGCGGGAGGTGTTGACGAGCCCTGACACCAGTCCGGCCTCCTCGGGTGCCGCGCCGGACGTGGCCACGGATGCCAGCGGGGTGGCCGCCAGTCCCGCGCCGAGCATCATCAGGACTCCGGGGATCAGGATCGTCGTCGCGTACGCGCCCTCGGGGGTCATCGTCGACTGCCAGCCGAAGCCCACCACCGCGACCAGCGTGCCCAGCGCCGCCACGTTCCGCGGCCCCAGCCCCCGCATGAGCCGGGGCGCGAGCTTGGAGCCGAAGATGACGGCCACGGAGCTCGGGACCAGGGCGAGCCCGGCCTCCAGCGGGGTGTAGCCCAGGACGTTCTGCGCGTACAGGGTCATGAAGAACCACATGCAGAACATGGCGGAGCCGCACAGGAACATCGCCACGTTGGCCGATGACACCGACCGCAGGCGCAGCAGCCCGAGCGGCATCAGGGGGCTGGCGGTGCGGGCCTCGACCGTGAGGAACAGGGCGATCAGCGCGAGCCCGGCGAGCAGCGGCAGCAGCGTGGCCGCCGCCGTCCAGCCCGCCGCCTCCGTCTGGGAGATGCCGTAGGCCAGCGTGCCGAGCCCGCCCGTCACGAGCAGCGCGCCCGGCAGGTCGAGCCGCCGCCCGTCGCCGGCCCGGCCCTCGGTGAGGAACCAGGCGGCCCCGCACAGCACGACCGCCCCCACGGGCACGTTGATCAGCAGCACCCACCGCCACGACAGTGTCTCGACCAGCAGCCCGCCGACCAGGCCGCCCGCCGCGCCGCCGCCGGCACCGACCGCCGTCCAGGTCCCGATGGCCCGGGCCCGTCCGGCACCTTCCGGGACCGAGGCCGTGAGGATCGTCAGCGTCGAGGGCGCCAGCACCGCCGCCCCGAGCCCCTGCGCGGCCCGCGCCACCAGCAGCTGCCAGTCGTCCTGCGCCAGTCCGCCCGCCAGCGAGGCCAGGGTGAACAGGCCGAGCCCGACGAGGAACATCCGCTTGCGGCCGTAGAGGTCTCCGGCCCGCCCGCCGAGCAGCATGAACCCGGCGAAGGCGATGGCGTAGGCGTTCACCACCCACTGCAGGCCCTGCTCGCTCAGTCCGAGCCCGGTCCGCATGGACGGCAGCGCCACGTTGACGACGGACACGTCCAGCACGACGAGGAACTGCCCGGCGCAGGTGAGCGCGATCACGAGCCAGGTGGGAGGCGCGGCACGGCGTGACGTACGAGTCATTTCGGCGGCTTCGAGCATGGGTGTCATGCTCTCAACCACTCCATGCTCCTGGCATCGGGATTTCGACCTAGGGCTGCGGCAGCACCCGGCTCCTTCCCCAAGAGAAGGTCAAGATTTCGTTAGAGTGCCGAAGCAACGGAATAGTTGCCTACGCATACAAGGTTCACACCCCACGTAAGCACGTACCTCCCGAACACCCCTGGCCTGGAGGCCTCCCTCAATGACGCAGACGACGACAGTCCGTCCCGCCGGCAGAGCGAGCGGGGCCGTGGTCCCGGTACTCGCCTTCGCGGGCATCGTTGTCGCGGTGATGCAGACCCTGCTCGTCCCGGTCATCAAGGACCTGCCGCAACTGCTGGACACCGCCCCCAGCGACGCCACCTGGGTCCTGACCTCGACCCTCCTCTCGGGCGCGGTGGCCACCCCGATCATGGGCCGCCTCGGCGACCTCTACGGCAAGCGGCGCATGCTGATCACGAGCCTGGCGGTCATGGTCGTCGGCGCCCTGGTCAGCGCGCTCACCAGCGACCTGCTGCTCATGATCACCGGCCGTACGCTCCAGGGCTTCGCGATGGGCGCCATCCCGCTCGGCATCGGCCTGATGCGCGACATGCTGCCCCGGGAGAAGCTGGGCTCGGCGATGGCCCTGATGAGCTCCTCCATAGGCGTCGGCGGCGGCCTCGCGCTGCCCGCCGCCGCCCTGGTCGCCCAGCACAGCGACTGGCACGCCCTGTTCTACGGCGCCGCCGGCCTCGGTGTCCTCGCCATCGCCCTCACCCTGCTCGTCGTGCCCGAGTCGCCGATGCGCGCCGCGGGCTCCTTCGACCTGCCGGGAGCCCTCGGTCTGTCCACCGGGCTCGTGCTCTTCCTGCTGCCGATCACCAAGGGCAGCGACTGGGGCTGGACCTCCGGCACCACGCTCGGCCTGTTCGCCGCCGCCGCGCTCGTCCTGCTCCTGTGGGGCGTGATGGAACTGCGCGTCAAGGCCCCGCTGGTCGACCTGCGCACCACGGCCCGCCCGGCCGTCCTCTTCACCAACCTCGCCTCGATCATGGTCGGCGTCTCCTTCTACGTCGTCTCCCTGGTCCTGCCCCAGCTGCTCCAGCTGCCGAAGTCCACCGGCTACGGCCTCGGCCAGTCGATGGTCGTCGCGGGCCTGCTCGTCGCGCCGCTCGGCCTGACGATGATGCTCACCGCGCCCGTCTACGCCCGGCTGTCCGCGAAGTACGGCCCCAAGGTCACCCTGATCCTCGGCCTGCTGATCATCGCGATCGGCTACGGCGCCGGCCTCGGCCTGATGAGCGCCGCCTGGCAGAGCCTGGTCATCTCGGTCCTGCTGGGCGCGGGCATCGGCCTGGCCTACTCCTCGCTGCCCGCGCTGATCGTGGGCGCGGTCCCGGCCTCGGAGACGGGTGCCGCGAACGGCCTCAACACCCTGATGCGCTCCATCGGCACGTCCGTGTCGAGCGCCGTCATCGGCATGGTGCTGGCGAACACCGCGGACAACGTCGGCGGCGTCGCGATCCCGACCATGCACGGCTTCCGGCTCTCCTTCCTCATCGCGACCGGCGCGGTCGCCGTGGGCCTGCTCCTGGCCCTCTTCCTGCCCGGCCGCCGCCCGTCGGACAAGCCGCAGCTGCGCGCCAGCAGCGAGGAGGACGCCAATCTGGAGCGCGCCGAAGCGGTGCTGCGCGGCTTCCGCGGCCGCGTCCTGGCGGCGGACGGCACGCCGGTCGCCCGCGCCACGGTCACGCTGATCGACCGCCGGGGCCGCCAGGCGGGCGCGACGCTCTCCGCCGAGGACGGCGCCTACGTCCTCACCGTCCCGGCCGGCGGCAACTACGTCGTGGCCGCCCGCGCCACCGGCCACGGCCCGCTCGCCTCGTCCGCGACCCACACGGGCGACGAGCGGCCGGTCGACCTGGACCTGTCACTGCCGGGCGAGACGGTCTCCGTCTGACCGCGCTGCCCACCCGGACCCCCTGTCGCCCCCCGGCAGGGGGTCCGGCAGCATGGGCGCCCGGACCGTCGTACGACCGGAAGGAACCCCATGCCCACGGCCCCCAAGCCCGAGATCCTGGCCGCTTTCGAGGCGGCGAAGGGGTTCATGCCCGTGGGTGAGGGCCTGGCCCTGTACGCGGCGGCGGTGGAGGCCGGGCGGCTCGGGCTGCCGCTGCTGGAGGTCGGCACGTACTGCGGCCGCTCCACGATCCTGCTCGCCGACGCGGCCCGGGAGGCCGGCGTCACCGCGCTCACCGTCGACCACCACCGGGGCAGCGAGGAGCAGCAGCCGGGCTGGGAGTACCACGACCCGGAGACGGTCGACCCGGAGCTCGGCCTGATGGACACGCTGCCCACGTTCCGCCGCACGCTGCACCAGGCGGGCCTGGAGGAGCACGTCGTCGCCCTGGTCGGCCGCTCCCCGCAGATCGCGTCGATCTGGCGGACCCCCCTCGGCCTCGTCTTCATCGACGGCGGCCACACCGACGAGCACGCCACCGCCGACTACGAGGGCTGGGCCCCGCACGTGGCCGAAGGCGGCCTGCTCGTCATCCACGACGTCTTCCCCGAGCCGGAGGACGAGTTCACCGGCCAGGCCCCGTACCGCGTCTACCTCCGGGCCCTCGCCTCCGGCGCGTTCACCGAGATCTCGGCGACGGACTCCCTGCGCGTCCTGCGGCGCACCGGCCCCGGCATCTAGCCGAACGGCTGGGCGGGTGAACTGCGCCCCCTCCACCCCCTCCCGGTCGGCCCACGGGCGGCGTGGCGCGTCGGCGGGCGACCGCTGCTGCCCAAGGATCCGGGCGCGTGGCACACACCTTCGCAGAGCTCGTGGAGAAGCAGCGTGCGGCGGACGAGGCGTACGCCCGCGTGCGGCAACTGCAGGACGCCTACGGTCCGCCCACCCAGACCACGTGGAGCGCCCAGCAGACCACCACCTGGGAGACCGCCTGGCGCGCCTGGCGCGACCTCGCCCGCGACGTCCAGGCGGCGGTGACCGCGTACGCGAAACAGGAGGACACCCCGCGCCAGGAGATCGAGGCACGGGTGAAGGAGGCGGTACGGCACAAAGAGCCCGACGGGAACGAGGAGTAGCCGCCACCCGCCTGGCCGTCCTCGACCCGCTGCCCCCTGCCGACGGCCGCTAGGGTGGCACACGTGTCGTACGTAGGCCCGGACTTCGAACCACCCCAGCCCCGCCGCCCCCGCCGCGGCCCCCTGACCGTCGCGCTCGCCGCGCTGGTGCCCGGGGCGCTGCTCGGCTGGCTCGTGTACGAGACGGTGGGCGGCTCGGGAGACGACGGCGGCTCGGGCCGGGCGACCGTACGGTCCTCCCCGCCCCCCGTGTCCTCCGCGTCGGACACACCCGCCGACGACGCCAAGAAGCCGAGCGCCTCGCCGTCGCGGAAACCCACGGCGTCCTCGACCTCCGCACCCGCCCCGGCCTCCGGCCCGCTCAAGGGGAAGGTCGTCGTCATCGACCCCGGGCACAACCCGGAGAACTTCCAGCACGCCTCCGAGATCAACCGCAAGGTGAACATCGGGACGAACTGGAAGGAGTGCGACACCACGGGCACCTCCACCAACGACGGTTACACCGAGGCGAAGTTCACCCTGGACGTGGCGCACCGGATGCGCACGCTCCTCGAAAAGCAGGGCGCCACGGTGAAGCTGACACAGGACGGCGACCGGCCGTACGGCCCGTGCGTCGACGAGCGGGCCCGGATCGGCAACCAGGCGAAGGCCGACGCCGTGGTCTCGGTCCACGCGGACGGCTCGGGCGCCGGCAACCGCGGCTTCCACGTCATCCTGCCCGGCGCGGTCCACGCCGGCGCCGCCGACACCCGCGCGATCGTCGCCCCCTCCCGCGATCTCGGCGAACGCGTCGCGGGCCGCTTCGTGGCCGTCACCGGCAGCGCACCGTCCAACTACATCGGCGACGGCACGGGTCTCGTCACGCGTAAGGACCTGGGCGGTCTCAATCTGTCAACGGTTCCCAAGGTGTTCATCGAGTGCGGCAACATGCGCGATAGCAAGGACGCGGCGTTGCTGACCAGTGGCGCGTGGCGGCAGAAGGCGGCGCAAGGGATCTCTGAGGGAATCGTGAGTTTCCTGCGCGGGTAGCTCTCGGCGGGCTGTTCCGGGCGGACACCCTGGTCGGGCGGACGATAGGGTCCGTTCGTACGATGAGGGGTCACCCCCGCGCTTCACACCGGGGCCTGACGGCGACATGGTGGCAGCGACGCCTCTACCGACGATGAGACGACCTACGAAGGACCTGAAGTGAATATCCGCTCCCTCACTCGGGGCGACGGCGTGGTGATCGGAGCAGCGGTATTGCTGTTGATCGCGTCGTTCCTCGACCTCTACTCGTTCGACAATGTCCCCGACAGCGTCGACCTCCCCATGCTGTGGGGCAGCGGCCCGGTCGTGTTCAGCGTCGTGCTGGCCGGGATCATCGGCGCCGCGCTCGTCGTCGTCTCCCGGGGCCTGCCGCAGGCCCCGAAGGTCGCGGGGATCGAGCTGGGCCAGTTCGGTGCCGCCTTCACGGTGTTCGCCGCGTGGAGCGCGCTCGGCAACATCTTCGACGTGACCGGCGGCTACGACAACATCGAGGGGAGCAACGAGGACCTGCTCCCGAGCCCGGGCATCGGTCTGATCATCGCCCTCATCGCCACGCTGCTGATGGCCGCCGCCGCGATCGCCACCCCCCTCATCCCGGCCCTCAAGGGCGCCCTCGTCCCGGCTCCCCGCCCGGCCGCCCCGCAGCCCTACGGCGCCCAGCCCCCCGGTGGTTACGGCTACCCGGGCGCGCAGCAGCCCGGTGGCTACGGCCAGCCGCAGCCGGGGCAGCCGTACGGTGGTCAGCCGCAGCCCCAGCAGGCGCAGGCCCAGTCTCCGCAGCCGCCGGCCGGGGACTTCTCGCCGTTCTGGTTCGCGGTGCCGGTGCCGCGGCCGCTGTTCGCCGAGGACGGTTCGCCGACGCCGATCGCCGAACTCGCGCCGGGCACCTGGTACCTGGCCGTCGAGCAGCGCGGCGCCGCCCTGGTCGCCCAGACGCAGGACGGCCGTCGCGGTGTCCTGCAGGACACGTCGGGCATCCAGCGCGGCTGAGCCCCTCAGCGACGTACGGCCCCTCGCCCTTCCGGGTGGGGGGCCGTTGCCGTACAGTCGTCGCCCACATCGGCTGACGATCCGTCAGGAGGCAGGCGTGCGGCTCGGTCTCGCCCTCGGTTACTGGGGCCGCGGCCCCTCCCCCGGTCATGTGCCGCTCGCACAGGAGGCCGAGCGGCTGGGCTACGACTCGGTGTGGACGGCGGAGTCGTGGGGCTCGGACGCGTTCACGCCGCTCGCCTGGATCGCCGCCCACACCTCCACCATCAAGCTGGGCACGGCGGTCGCCCAGATGGCGGCCCGTCCGCCGACCACCACCGCCATGCAGGCGCTCACCCTCGACCATCTCTCCGGCGGGCGCATGATGCTGGGACTGGGCCTGTCCGGCCCGCAGGTCGTCGAGGGCTGGTACGGCCGCCCGTTCCCGAAGTCGCCGCTGACCGCCACCCGCGAGTACGTCGACGTCGTACGGCAGGTGTTGCGGCGCAAGGCGCCGGTCGAGCTGGCCGGCCGTTTCCACGCCCACCCCTACCGGGGCCCGGACGCCACCGGCCTCGGCAAGCCCCTCAAGCCGATCACCCATCCCCTCCGGCCGGACCTGCCGGTCCTGCTCGGCGCGGAGGGACCGAAGAACGTCGCCCAGACGACCCGCATCGCCGACGGCTGGCTGCCGCTGTACTGGTCGCCGACGCGGCCGGAGGTGTACGGGGCCTCACTCGCCGACGCACCCGAGGGGTTCCTCATCGCCCCCCTGGCCCAGGTCCGACTCTGCGACGACGTCGCCGAGGGCCTGTTGCCCGTCAAGGCCATGCTCGGCTTCTACATCGGCGGCATGGGACACGCGGCCCGCAACTTCCACGCCGACCTCATGGCCCGCATGGGGTACGAGGAGGAGGCCCGCCGGATCCAGGAGTTGTTCCTGTCCGGGCGGCGGGAGGAGGCCGTCCTCGCCGTGCCGGACGCCTTCGCCGACGAGATCTCCCTGGTCGGACCGCGTCAGCGCATCGCGGAACGACTGGAGTTGTGGCGCAAGGGGCCGGTGACGGACCTGCTGGCACTCGCGCCGGACCCGGAGACGCTGCGCGTGCTCGCGGAGTTGAACGCCTGAGCGAATGTCGCACGTACGGGTTTCATCCAGACTTCAAGGGCAACCCGGAGGGTATGTCCCCTCGATATCGCAACGGTGCGAATCAGGCCGGCACGGTCATCGCGGTCGTCGCCGACATCATGGCCCTCATCCTGGGCCTGTGGATTCTGATGTACCTGCTGGACGCGAACCGGGCGAACGACTTCGTCCAGTTCATCCACGACGCGGCCCGCTGGCTGGCGGGCTGGTCCCACGACCTCTTCACCTTCGACGAGGCCTGGGCCCGAGTGGTCGCCGGCTATGGCCTGGCAGCGGTGGTCTACCTGTTCGTGGGCCACGCGATCGCCAATCGAGTACACCGGCACTGAAATTGCCGTGAGGGGCTCGTCCCTCAGGGGCGCGGGGCTGTGTCCATATGCGGCTCCGCCGCGTGGGCGCGACAAGCCACACACAACCCGCGCCCGCAACACGGCAACAACCCCCCGAGCTCTCAGGCGCAACACTCCGAGTCCAGCCCCACAGGCAGACCCTCGCCCCCGAAGACCCGGCACGTGGCCTCATGTCCCCCCAACGCGGCCACGGCCAGGAGCAACGACCCCGCGGTCCACGTGGTCAACTCCCGCGGCCAGACCGCGTCGTCCTCGAAGACATACCCCGTCCAGTACAGCCCGCTCTCCGGATCGCGCAGGTGCTGGATCGACTGGAGAATCTCCAACGCCCGGTCCGACTCCCCCATCGCCCAGAGCGCCAGGGCGAGTTCCGCGGACTCGCCCCCCGTCACCCACGGGTTGGGAACCACGCACCGCACCCCCAGCCCCGGGACGACGAACCGGTCCCAGTCCTCCTCGATGCGGGCCTTGGCCTCCGCGCCGGTCAGGGCACCGCCGAGCACGGGGTAGTACCAGTCCATCGAGTAACGGTTCTTGTCGAGGAACCGCTCCGGATGCCGGCGTATGGCGTGCCGCAGCGCACCCGCCGCCAACTCCCAGTCCGGCTGGGCCTCTTCACGCTGTTCGGCGATCGCCAGCGCGCAGCGCAGCGCGTGGTGGATGGAGGAGCTGCCGGTCAGCAGGGCGTCCGCCGTGTCCGTGCCGTCGTCGTCGCGCCGCCAGCCGATCTGCCCGCCGGGCTGCTGCAGGCGCAGCACGAACTCCACGGCCGCGTACACCGCCGGCCACATCCGCTCCAGGAACGTGTCGTCGCCGGTGGAGAGGTAGTGGTGCCAGACGCCGACGGCTATGTAGGCGACGAAGTTGGTCTCCCGGCCCCGGTCGGTGACCTCGGCGAAGTCGCCGTCCGCGTAGGCCGCGTACCAGGAGCCGTCCCCGTTCTGGTGCCGGGCCAGCCACAGGTAGGCCGCTTCGGCGGCCTCGTGTTCACCGGCAGCGTCGAGGGCCATCGCTGCCTCGACGTGGTCCCACGGGTCGAGGTGGTGGCCCCGGAACCAGGGGATCGCGCCGTCCTCGCGCTGCACGGCGAGGATGCCGGCGACGGTCGCGGCGGCCTGTCCGGCGGTGAGGACCCCGGGCAGGACCAGGTGTTCCGTCCGGGGAGTCGTCACTGGGCGTCCGCCCCGGTGTCGGAGAGGCGCGGCAGGTGCGGCTTGGTCGCGTACGCCACGAAGCTCTTGCCGATCAGCGGGTTCAGCGCCTGCTCCGCGACCCGGGTGGCCAGCGGTTTCTTCATGATGTCCCAGACCAGGAGCTTGTGGTACGCCCGCACCGGCAGCGCCTTGTCGTTGTCGACGCCGAACGCGCACTTCAGCCACCAGTACGGGGAGTGCAGGGCGTGGGCGTGGTGGGTGCCGTACGGCTCCAGGCCGGCCTCGCGGATCTTCTCCAGCAGTTCGTCCGCCTTGTAGATGCGGATGTGGCCGCCCTCGACCTCGTGGTAGGCGTCGGACAGGGTCCAGCAGACCTTCTCGGGGCCGTAGCGCGGGACGGTGACGGCGATGCGCCCGCCGGGCTTGAGCACGCGCACCATCTCGGCGAGGACGCCCTTGTCGTCGGGGATGTGCTCCATCACCTCGGAGATGATGACGACGTCGAAGGACTCGTCGGGGAAGGGCAGTGCGAGGGCGTCGCCCTCCATGGCCGTGGCAGTGGCGCCCTCGGGGGCCTCGCCGGCCTCCTTCATCGCCGCGAACCACTTCGCGACCTCGCGGATCTCCTCGGCGTTCTGGTCCAGTGCCACGACCTGCGCGCCGCGCCGGTAGCACTCGAACGCGTGCCGGCCGGCACCGCACCCGAGGTCCAGGACACGGTCGCCCGGGGCGAGCGGGAACCGGGAGAAGTCGACGGTCAGCACGTGGCCCTGCTTTCGGAGTTGACGCCTTCTACATCTGTGGTGGCTGCGGGAACAGCACCTGCGGGAGCAGCGGAACGGCCGGGGATGCCGGAGGCCGGGGGCGTCACCGCGGAACGGTCGTCGGGGGATGCCGAGCGGCCCGTTCCGCCGTCCTGGGACCTGGCGATCGCCTCGCGGTAGCGCGCCACCGTGCCCTCCGCCGCCCTGGCCCAGGTGAAGTGCCGCAGCACCCGTTCCCGCCCGGCCGCTCCGAGCCGGGCGCGCAGCTCCGGGTCGCCCAGCAGCCGGACCAGCCCGGCCGCCAGTGCCTCCGAGTCACCCGGCGGCACCGCGAGGCAGGTCTCCCCGTCCCGGCCGGCGACCTCGGGGATCGCCCCGCCGGTCGTGGCGAGCAGGGGCGTCCCGGTCGCCATGGCCTCGGCGGCCGGCAGGGAGAAGCCCTCGTAGAGCGACGGCACGCACGCGACCTGGGCCGAGCGCACCAGGTCGACGAGTTCCGCGTCGGAGATGCCCTTGACGAACTCCACGGCGCCTTCGAGGCCGTAACGTTCCATCGCCTGGGCGACGGGCCCCTCGGCCGGACGCTTGCCGACGACGACGAGGTGGGCGCCGGGGTGCTCGGTGCGCACCTTGGCGAGCGCCTCGACGAGATGGACCAGGCCCTTCAGCGGCACGTCGGCGCTGGACGTCGTCACGATCCGGCCCGGCACGACCGGCACCGAGGGGTCCGGCGAGAACAGGTCGGTGTCGGCGCCGATGTGGACGACGTGGATGCGGTCTCGGCGGACGCCGAGGTGGTCGATGATCTCCTGCTGGGACGTGCCGGAGACGGTGAGGACGGACGGCAGCCGCCGCGCGACGCGCTTCTGCATGCGGGTGAAGCCGTACCAGCGCCGCACGGAGAAGCGCCGCTTCCAGCCCTCCGCCGCGTCCAGCTCCAACTGCCGGTCGACGGTGATGGGGTGGTGGATCGTGGTGACCAGGGGCGCGCCCACGTCTCCCAGCAAGCCGTACCCGAGCGTCTGGTTGTCGTGGACGACGTCGAACTCGCCGCGGCGGGCGCGCAGATGGCGGCGGGCGCGCAGCGAGAACGTCAGGGGTTCGGGGAAGCCGCCGGTCCACATGGTCGCGACTTCGAGCGCGTCGACCCAGTCGCGGTACTCGTCGCGCTTCGGGGTGCGGAAAGGATCCGGCTGGCGGTAGAGGTCGAGGCTGGGCAGCTCGGTGAGGCTCAGCCCGTCGTAACCCTCGTCGAGCACGGGATACGGCTGTGCGCCGATGACCTCGACCCGGTGGCCGAGGCGGGCCAGTTCGCGCGAGAGATGCCGGACGTAGACGCCCTGGCCGCCGCAGAACGGGTTCCCTTTATAGGTGAGGAGCGCGATGTGGAGCGGTCGCAAGCCGTCGGCGGCGGGGTCCTGAGGAGCCCCGGCCTCCCTGGCCTCAGCGGTCACTCTGGGCCCCCTTCTGACTGCTCTGTCCCGCGAGATTACGCCGGGACGCTAATCTAGAACAAGTTTCAGACTTGATCGTTCGGAGGCTCTGAATCTACCGGCAGGTAGGGGCGCTGTGAGCAGTGGATCAGGTGATTCACGCCACGGCAGGCGCCGTGTCATGCTGTCTGATCACTCGTCCTCACGGACGGTCACGGAACGGGCCCGACCCATGCCCGCGGAAGCCAAGGTGAGCGCCAAGGTGAACAAGGTGGCCAAGGTGGATGCCAGAGCCACGGCCCCCGGCTCCCCGCCCCTGACGGAGCGGCAGGAGGCCCGCCGTCGCCGCATCCTGCACGCGAGCGCACAGCTGGCCAGCCGGGGCGGCTTCGACGCCGTGCAGATGCGCGAGGTCGCGGAGTCCTCGCAGGTGGCGCTCGGCACGCTGTACCGCTACTTCCCGTCCAAGATCCACCTGCTGGTCGCCACCATGCAGGACCAGCTGGAGCACATGCACGGCACGCTGCGCAAGAAGCCGCCGCAGGGCGAGACGGCGGCCGAGCGGGTCGCGGAGACGCTGATGCGGGCCTTCCGCGCCCTGCAGCGCGAGCCGCATCTGGCCGACGCGATGGTCCGGGCCCTCACCTTCGCCGACCGCAGCGTGAGCCCGGAGGTCGACCAGGTCTCGCGGCAGACGACGGCGATCATCCTGGACGCGATGGGGCTGGAACACCCCACTCCGGAGCAGCTGTCGGCGGTCCGGGTCATCGAGCACACCTGGCACTCGGCCCTCATCACCTGGCTGTCGGGCCGCGCCTCCATCGCCCAGGTCAAGATCGACATCGAGACGGTGTGCCGGCTGATCGACCTGACGGCGCCCGACGCACATGAATGACCTACGAGACGGGTTCCCTTCGCCGGCATGGTCCGGATCAGGTTCTGGGGGTCGCCTTCCGGTCGCCGGACCTCTCGGCCCTTCGACCTTCCGGCCTCTCAGCCCTACCGTCGCAGTCGGCACCGGCGGAAGCCGAAGCTTCCTGCCAGAGTCGGCCAACTCCGGTCGGACTCCCTCACTCGTCCCGTAGGCCTGATTCCAGGCTAGAACTTCTGGCCGTGAAGAGAAGCCCCTGGGCGGGATTTTTTACCTAAATGTCCCGAGTAATCCATATACCCCCCTTGTGGCCCACGTCGCCGCGACGAACCACCGAGCCGGAAGGAACATGAGGGAGTCAAAGCGACTTCTCGGGCGGAAGTGAAAGGGCGACCCCATGCCGAAGTACCTCTTCAAGGTGAAGCTGACCCCGGACGGACTGAAGGGTCTGATCAAGGAGGGCGGGAGCTCGCGGCGTGACGTCGTCGGGCGCATGGTCGAGGGCCTCGGGGGCCGGGTCGAGACGATGTACTGGGCCTTCGGCGACGACGACGTCTACGTCACGGCGGAGCTGCCGGGCAACACCTCCGCCGCGGCCATGGGCATGGTCGTCTCGGCCGCGGGCGGGGTCCGCACGAGCACGGTCGTCCTGCTGTCGCCCGAGGAGGTGGACGAGGCAGTCCGGCAGCAGGTGGACTACCGGGCCCCCGGCGCCTGACGGACCCCGAACCGGCCGCCCCGCCGGCGCGTGAGGGACTCCTGAACCGGCCGCCCCGCCGGCGTCTGACGGACCCCGGCGCGGCGGATACCCCTACTCCTCCGGCGGGAACACCGGCTCCCCGCTGTCCCCCAGCGTGATCGTGATGGCCTCCACCGGACAGTTCTCCGCAGCCGCCAGCACCCGCTCGTTCGCGTCCGTGTCCGGGGCGGCCGGATGGGACTGCCGGGCGGCGTCCAGGCGGAAGCCGTCCGGTGCGTGGTGGAGGCACTGGGCGGAGCCGATGCACAGGGAGCGGTCGACCTCCACGTGCCAGCGGTCGCCCATCGCTACGCGTCCGCCGGGAGGTGGATCATCTTGTGCTCCAGGTACTCGCCGTACCCCTCGGGCCCGAACTCCCGCCCCAGGCCCGAGTTCTTGTAGCCGCCGAAGGGGCCCAGCATGTCCAGGCTGAAGGTGTTGACCGAGTAGGTGCCGGTACGGACCTGGCGGGCGATCTCGATGCCGCGCTCGACGTCCGCCGTCCACACGCTGCCGCTCAGTCCGTAGTCGGAGTCGTTGGCGATCTTCACGGCGTCGGACTCGTCGTCGTAGGGCAGCAGGCAGATCACCGGGCCGAAGATCTCCTCGCGGGCGATACGCATGGAGTTGTCGACGTCGCCGAAGAGGGTCGGCTCGACGTACCAGCCGCGGTCGAGGCCGGCCGGGCGTCCGCCGCCCGTGAGGATCTTCGCGCCCTCCTCCAGTCCGATGCGGATGTAGTCGAGGTTGCGCCGCTGCTGCCGCCGGGCCACCAGCGGGCCCACCTGGGTGGCGGGGTCCAGCGGGTCGCCGACCGTCAGCGCGCCCGCCGCGGCGGCGAGGGCGTCGGCGAACTCGTCGTAGCGGGAGCGCGGCAGGAGGATGCGGGTCTGGGCGACGCAGGCCTGCCCGTTGTTCATCCAGGCCGCGGGGGCGATGCCCGCCACGGCCGTCTCGACGTCCGCGTCGGGCAGGACGACGGCGGCCGACTTGCCGCCCAGTTCGAGCGTCACGCGGGTGAGGTTGCGGGCGGCGACCTCCATCACGCGTTTGCCGGCCGCGACCGACCCGGTGAAGGACACCTTGTCGATGCCGGGGTGCCCGACCAGGTACTCGCTCACCTCCCGGTCGGCGGGCAGGATCGACAGCACGCCCTCCGGCAGCCCGGCCTCCCGCGCGATCTCGCCGAGCAGGTACGCGTCCAGCGGCGACTCGGGCGAGGGCTTGAGCACGGCCGTGCAGCCGGTGAGCAGCGCCGGGGCGAGTTTGGCGGCGGCGACGAACTGCGGGACGTTCCAGGGGACGACGGCGGCCACGACCCCGACGGGCTCACGCCGCACGAGGATGCGGCCGAGCACGCCGTCGCGCCGCTCCTCGTGGGTGAAGTTCCGCGCGACGGTGATCGCCGAGTCCCAGACCATGACGGCGCCGAGGGCCTGGGCGAGGACGCTCCAGGAGTACGGCGAGCCGTTCTGGGCGGAGATCACGCGGGCGATCTCGTCGTGCCGGGCGGCGATCCCGTCCTTGATCCTGCCCACGACCTCGATCCGCTCGTCGAGGCTCATGCGCGGCCAGGGGCCCTCGTCGAAGGCCCGCCGGGCCACTCCCACGGCCCGGTCCACATCCGCCGTCGAGGCGTGCGGGACGCGTCCGATGACCTCTTCCGTGTGCGGGCGAGATCACCTCGATGACGTCCGCACCCAGGGGGTCGGTCAACTCCCCGCCGACGAACAGCTGTCCGTGTTCCACGAGCTCGGTCATGGCCGACTGCCTTCACATCTGATGGTGTTTCAGGAACTGATACCAGTTCTCGTTATAGTGGGCAATGGCCGTGGATCGGAGGGCACATGAAGAGCAGCCAGGACCGCGAGCCGATACCGGCGGTGTACGACCACGGCGGAGGCGTCCGGTCCCTGCGGGTCCCGATCCCGGACAACCCCCTCGGCCACACGCTGGTGTACGTCGTCGACACCGACCGCGGCCCGGTTCTGATCGACACCGGCTGGGACGACCCCACGTCCTGGGACACCCTCACGGCCGGACTCACGGCCTGCGGCACCTCGGTCGCCGAGATCCACGGCGTCGTCGTCACCCACCACCACCCGGACCACCACGGCCTGTCCGGCCGGGTCCGCGAGGCGTCGGGCGTGTGGATCGCGATGCACGCGGCGGACACGGCGGTCGTACGGCGGACCCGGGAGGCCCGTCCCGAGCGCTGGTTCTCGTACATGACGGCCAAGCTCGCCGCCGCCGGCGCCCCGGAGGAGCACATCGCGCCGCTGCGCGCGGCCCGGCCCCGCACCCTGCCCGGCCTCTCCCCCGCCCTGCCCGACCGCGACATCGTCCCCGGCGAACTCCTCGACCTCCCCGGCCGCCGCCTGCGCGCGATCTGGACCCCCGGCCACACGCCGGGCCATGTCTGCCTCCACCTGGAGGAGACCCACCCCGCCGGGCTCCCCGGCCACGGCCGTCTGTTCTCCGGCGACCACCTGCTGCCCGAGATCACCCCGCACATCGGCCTCTACGAGGACCCCGACGACACGACCGTCACCGACCCCCTCGGCGACTACCTCGACTCCCTCGAACGCGTCGGCCGCCTCGCCCCCGCCGAGGTGCTCCCCGCCCACCAGCACCCGTTCCCCGGCACCGCCGCCCGCGTCCGCGAACTGCTCGCCCACCACGAGACCCGCCTCACCGACCTGCTGGCCCTCCTCGCCGAGCCGCTCACGCCCTGGCAGCTCGCCGAACGCATGGAGTGGAACCGCCCCTGGACCGACATTCCCCACGGCTCCCGCACCATCGCCGTCTCGGAGGCCGAGTCCCATCTGCGCCGCCTGGTCAAGGCGGGCCGGGCGGAAGCGGTGCCGGGGAGTGATCCGGTGACGTACGCGGCGGTGTAGGTGACGTACGTGGCGGTGTAGGTGACGTACGTGGCGGCGCGGCCCGCTCGGCCGCGAACTCGCCTTTGGCATAAGCCAGATGGTGTCCGGGCAGGGCCCCTAGGATGACTGTGCCGCGGCGCTCGCAGGCCTGCGGAGTTGCGTTCCACCGCAAGGAGATACGCCCATGGGCACCGAAGAGGCCGCTCGTACGATGTCCGGCAGCGGAGCCCTGGACAGCAGATCGGCCGGGCCCATGGTGCCGCGGCTGGTGCTGGGCGCCCGGCTCAGGCGACTGCGCGAGGAGCGGGGCATCGGCCGGGCGGAAGCGGGGCATGTCATCCGGGCCTCCTCGTCCAAGATCAGCCGGATGGAGGCCGGCCGGCACGGGTTCAAGCTGCGGGACGTCGCCGATCTGCTCACGCTCTACGGCGTCACGGACGAGGCCGAGCGCGCGACCCTGCTGGCACTGGCCGAGCAGGCCAACACCCCGGCCTGGTGGCAGTACTACAGCGACGTGGTGCCCGCCTGGATGCAG
This sequence comes from Streptomyces africanus, assembly GCF_030816955.1. Lineage (NCBI taxonomy): Bacteria > Bacillati > Actinomycetota > Actinomycetes > Kitasatosporales > Streptomycetaceae > Streptomyces > Streptomyces africanus. The sequence goes on from NZ_JAUSYP010000001.1 coordinate 2,511,251, forward strand.
ACGTACCTCGGCGCCGAGCAGGCGGCGAGCGTCATCCGCTGCTTCCAGGTCCAGCGCGTTCCCGGGCTGCTCCAGACCGCCGACTACGCACGGGCCTCGCTCCGGCTCGCCCACCCGGACGCCACTGCGCGGGAGATGGAACGCCGGGTCGCGCTGCGGATGACCCGCCAGCGGATACTGCACCGGCAGCCGGCGACCCGGCTGTGGGCGGTGATCGACGAGGCGGCACTGCGCCGCCCGGTCGGGGGCCTCTCCGTCATGCGCGCCCAGCTCAGGTATCTCATCGAGATCTGCCGGCTGCCGCAGGTCACGGTCCAGATCCTGCCGTTCCGCGCCGGCGGCCACGCCGCGGAGGGCGGTCCGGTCACCATCGTGCGCCTGCCCGGCGGTGAGTTGCCCGACGTGGTCTACCTCGAACAGCTCACCACCGCGCTGTATCCCGACCGGCCGGCCGAGATCGAGTGCTACTGGGACGCGATGAACCGGCTGGTGGTCGAAGCCGAGTCGCCGGACGAGACTCCGACCATCCTTCACCGCATCCTCCAGGAGACCTGATCCCGCCGGGCCGGGCCGGGTTCAGCTCTTGAGGGCGACACCGCCGTACTGGTGCACCTCCGCGGGGAGGTCCAGGGCCGCGGCGTCGGGGCGCCAGCGCGAACACGACGTGACGCCCGGTTCGAGCAGTTCCAGACCGTCGAAGTAGCGGGCGATCTGCTCGGGGCTGCGCAGGATGTACGGGATCGAGCCGCCGTCGTTGTACTGCTCGATGGCCCGGACGTAGTCCTCGCTGGTGTCGGTGCTGTCGTACTGGACGAGGTAGCTGCCGGAGGGCAGGGCGTCCACCAGCTGCCGGACGATCGAGCGCGCCTCGTCGTGGTCCTCGATGTGGCCCAGGATGCCCATCAGCATGAGGGCGACGGGCTGGTCGAAGTCCAGCGTCTTGCCGGCTTCCCGGATGATCGTGCCCGGCTCGCGCAGGTCGGCGTCGACGTAGTTGGTGACGCCTTCGGGGGTGCTGGTGAGCAGCGCGCGGGCGTGGGCCAGCACGAGCGGATCGTTGTCGACGTAGACGATCCGGCTCTCCGGGGCCACTCCCTGGGCGATCTGGTGGGTGTTGTCCACGTTGGGCAGCCCCGTGCCGATGTCCAGGAACTGGCGGATGCCCTCCTCGGCGGCGAGATGGCGGACGGCGCGGGCAAGGAAGTAGCGGGCGGCGCGGGCCCCGGTCTCGATGCCCGGGAAGATCTCCCGGAACGCGTCACCGGCCACACGGTCGACTTCGTAGTTGTCCTTCCCGCCCAGCCAGTAGTTCCAGATCCGGGCCGAGTGCGGCACGGAGGTGTCGATCTTGGGAAGCGGCTCCTGCCCGGAGTTCCCCGCCTGATCACTCATGGACGCTCCTGCGTGTGGTCGTGGAGGCACACGTTAGCTTGTCCGTCAGCTTGTCCGCCCCTGAGACAGGATCAACTCCTCGGCCTCACCCAGCAGTTCGACTTCGCCCCTGCTCATGGCCGGGTCGGCGGACCGGCGGCGCAGGGCCTCCGTCAGAGCGGGCCGGACGAGGGGGGACGCGTCGGCGAGGAGGGCGGTCAGCATGGTGCGGGCCGGGCCGGCGAGGTGGTCACCGGCGACGGCGGCCTGGGCGAGGATCACGGCGGACACCGCCCGGTCCAGGGCCGGATCGCCCTCCTCCGTGTTCGACCAGTCGATGACGCGGGGGCCGTCGGGGGTGAGGATCACGTTCTCCGGGTGCAGATCCAGGTGCAGGACGCGGACGGCCGGGTCGGTGGAGCGCAGGGCGGGGAGGGTGTGGAGGTCGCGCAGCAGCCGGGCGAGGACGGAGCCCGCCTCCGTCGGGTCCAGCGTGCCCGCCAGGCAGGCCTGGAGCAGGGTCGGGCCGGAGAGCCGTTCCATCACCAGGTCGGTGCGCGAGCCGGTCGGGCGGACCCGGGGCACCGGGTAGCCGTGGGCGCGCACGTGCGCCATCACCGCGCCCTCGCCCGCCGCGTCTCCCCCGCCCTCCCGTTCACGCCGCAGCACCCACGCCTCGTCGATCTCGTACACGTCGGCGCTGCGGCCGGAGCCGAGCAGTCGTCCCAGGGGTGTCGACGGCATGGGCCGAAGCTACCCCGGCACCTCGTCCTCGGCACCCTTAGCCCGTTTTTGGACGTGCGGGTACAGTAAGCAGGTCGTCATCACACCCGTACAGGGGGAAGCCGGTGCAATTCCGGCGCTGACCCGCAACCGTGTACCGCCGCCCGAGGTGGTGAGCCGGATCGCCCCGTACGGTTCGTGACCGGCTCACGTGCCCGGCGGACCGCCGGTGCACGGCACCGTCGAGGTATACGGAGCCGAGCCGCCGGGGGTGCCCCGTGCTGCCCGGCTCCCCGCAGGGAGAGGCACCCGCCGATCATGAACGTCCGCCGCAGCGCCGCGGTCCTGGCCGCCGTCGCCGTGATCGGCGCCGCCACACCGGCCGCCGCCGCCCCGTCCCCTTCCCCGTCCCAGGCGTTCCCGTCCGCCCTGTACGGCGACAAGGACCCCCGGTACGACGGCGTCTGGCGCCAGTCCCTCGCCCTGCTCGCGCAGCACACCGTCGGGGTGAAGCCGGCGGCCAAGTCCGTGGAATGGCTGGTACGCCAGCAGTGCGCGGACGGTTCCTTCGCCCCGTACCGCGCCGATCCCACCGCCGCGTGCGACGCCAAGACCCTGGTCGACACGAACCAGACGGCCGCCGCGATACAGGCGCTCACCGCCCTCGGCGGGCACGACGCCGTCACCGGCAAGGCCGTCACCTGGCTGAAGTCCGTCCAGAACAAGGACGGCGGCTGGGGCTACACACCCGGCGGCGCCAGCGACACCAACTCCACGTCCGTCGTCATCGGCGCGCTGACCGCCGTCGGCGAGAAGCCGCAACAGGTCGAGAAGGGCGGCAAGTCGCCCTACGACGCACTGCTGACACTCGCCCTCGGCTGTGACGGCGACGACGCGGGCGCCTTCGCGTTCCAGCCGGACAAGAAGGGCCAACTGGCCGCCAACGCCGACGCCACGGCCGCGGGCGTGCTGGGCGCACTGGGCCAGGGCATGGTGGTGAAGCCCGGGGAGAAGTCCGCGGCCGGGAAGGGCCAGGCCTGCGAGGACAGGACGACGCCGGAGCAGGCCGCTGCCAACGGAGCCGCCTACCTCACCAAGGTTCTCGCCGAGGACGGGCACCTCACCTCGCCCGCCCCCGGCTCGGACCCCCGGCCCGACTACGGCAACACCGCCGATGCGGTCGTCGCGCTCGCCGCGCGCGGCGACACCGGGCAGGCGGCGAAGTCCCTGCGCTGGCTGGCGAAGAACGCCGCGCCCTGGGCCGCCCAGAACGGCCCCGCCGCCTACGCCCAGCTGATCTTCGCCGCCCGCGCGACCGGCACGAACCCGCGCGACTTCGGCGGCACCGACCTGGTGAAGCGGCTGAACGCGACGGGCCCGGCCCCGCAGTCCGCCGAGCAGACTCAAGCGGCGGAAGAGAAGCGGAGCGACTCGGACGTCTTCGGCGTCTGGTGGTACGTCGGTGTCTGCCTCGTCGCCGGTGTCGGCATCGGCTTCCTCTTCAGCGGCCGCCGGAAGAAGCAGCAGCCGTGATCCGCCGGGCCGTTCTCCTCCTCCTGGCCTCGCTCGTGCTGTGCGCGGGAGCGGGCCAGGCCCAGGCCGCGGGCTACCGGTACTGGTCGTTCTGGGACCGCGACGGCGGCCGCTGGGTCTACGCCACCCAGGGCCCGTCCACGGCCCGCCCCTCGGACGGTGACGTCCAGGGCTTCCGCTTCGCGGTGAGCGAGGACTCCGGGGACGCGGCCCGGCCGCGCGGCCAGGCCGACTTCAAGACGATCTGCGCGAAGACGCCCGCGCGGGACGGCAGGAAGCGGGTGGCCCTGCTCCTCGACTTCGGCACGAAGGCGGACGCCCCGTCCGGCGAAACCCCGCCCGCTCCCCGGACGGCCTGCGCGCAGGTCTCCCCCGACGCGACGACGGCCGAGGCTCTGGCGACAGTCGCCAAGCCCCTGCGCTACGACACGAGCGCCCTCCTGTGCGCCATCTCGGGTTACCCGGAGAAGGGGTGCGGAGAGCAGATGTCCAAGCGGCAGAAGCCGACCGCAGAGAAGAAGACCACCTCGGAGGACGGCCCGTCCCTCGGCTTGGTGGCGGGCATCGCAGTGGTGGTGGCCTTGGGCGGAGCAGCAGTGTGGCAGGTACGCCGACGTGCGTAGGACGACGCCCCAGCCTGCGGGCAGTCGTGCCGCTGGGGCGGCGCCCGTCCCAAAGAGCGGCACCCCGCAACGCCGGGTTGCGCAGCCCGCCCCACTCCACCCCGGCGCCTGGTGGCTCTGGTCCCTCTCCCTCGGCACCGCGGCCACCCGCACCACCAACCCCCTCCTCCTCACCCTCCTCATCACGGTCTCCGCCTACGTCGTAGCCACCCGCCGCCCCGACACCCCCTGGTCCCGCTCCTACGGCGCCTTCGTCAAACTCGCCCTCGCCGTCCTGCTCATCCGCCTGCTCTTCGCCACGGTCCTCGGCTCCCCCATCCCGGGCACGCACACCCTCCTCACCCTCCCCGAAGTCGGCCTCCCCGCCTGGGCCCAGGGCATCCGCCTCGGCGGCGAGGTCACCGCCGAGGCCCTCGCCTTCGCCCTGTACGACGGCCTCAAACTGGCCACCCTCCTCATCTGCGTCGGCGCCGCGAACGCCCTCGCGAACCCTTCCCGCCTGCTCAAGTCCCTCCCCGGCGCCCTCTACGAGATGGGCGTAGCGGTCGTCGTGGCCCTCACCTTCGCGCCCAGCCTGATCGCCGACGTCCAGCGCCTGCGCGCCGCCCGCCGCCTGCGCGGCCGCCCGGACAAGGGCCTGAGGGGCCTGCTGCACGTGGGCCTGCCGGTCCTGGAGGGCGCGCTGGAGCGCTCGGTGTCGCTCGCCGCCGCGATGGACGCCCGCGGCTACGGCCGTACCGCCGAGGTCCCCGCCGGCGTCCGCCGCACCACCGCCGCCCTCACTCTCGGCGGCCTGCTCGGCGTGTGCGCCGGAACGTACGGTCTGCTCACCGCCGAGGGCGCCGCCTACGGCATCCCCGTCCTCCTCGCGGGCCTCGCCGCCGCCCTCGCGGGTCTCCGGCTCGGCGGGCGGCGGTCGCCCCGCACCCGGTACCGCCCCGACCGCTGGGACGTGCGCGCCTGGCTGGTCGTCGCCTCCGGCGTGGCGGTCGCCGCGCTCCTCACGCTCGCCGCGAGTCGCGACCCCGCGGCCCTGCACCCGGGCGTGGTGCCGCTCGTGGCCCCGACCCTTCCCCTCTGGCCCGCGGCGGCGATCCTGCTCGGCCTGCTGCCCGCGTTCGTCGCCCCCGATCCCAAGGAGCCGTCGTGATCCGCTTCGAGGATGTGTCCGTGACGTACGACGGTGCCTCCGAACCCACCGTCCAGGGCGTCGACTTCGAGGTCCCGGAGGGTGAACTCGTCCTCCTGGCCGGCCCGTCCGGTGTCGGCAAGTCCACCGTCCTGGGCGCGGTCAGCGGGCTCGTCCCGCACTTCACCGGCGGCACCCTGCGCGGCAGGGTCACCGTCGCCGGCCGCGACACCCGCACCCACAAGCCGCGCGAACTCGCCGACGTCGTCGGCACGGTGGGCCAGGACCCCCTCTCCCACTTCGTCACGGACACCGTCGAGGACGAACTCGCCTACGGCATGGAGTCGCTGGGCCTCGCCCCGGACGTGATGCGGCGCCGCGTCGAGGAGACCCTCGACCTGCTCGGCCTGGCCGATCTGCGCCACCGCCCGATCGCCACGCTCTCCGGCGGCCAGCAGCAGCGCGTCGCGATCGGCTCGGTCCTCACCCCGCACCCGAGCGTCCTCGTCCTGGACGAGCCGACCTCCGCGCTCGACCCGGCCGCCGCCGAGGAGGTCCTGGCGGTCCTCCAGCGTCTCGTGCACGACCTCGGCACGACGGTCCTCCTGGCCGAACACCGCCTGGAACGCGTCATCCAGTACGCCGACCAGATCGCCCTCCTGCCCGCCCCGGGCACACCCCCGATCCTGGGCACCCCGGCCGAGGTGATGGCCGTCTCCCCGGTGTATCCACCGGTGGTGGCCCTGGGTCGACTGGTGGGCTGGACCCCCCTGCCGATGACGGTCCGCGACGCCAGGCGCAAGGCAGCAGATGTGAGGCAACAGTTGGAGAGCGCCCCGAAGGGGCGCGGGGAACTGCGCGATCAACCACGAACAACCCGCACCCGCGAACTGTCCGAACAGCCCACCCCGGTAGGCGCACTCCGCTCCCTCTCGGTCACCCGCTCCCGCATCCAAGCCCTCCACGACATCGACCTCACCATCACCCCCGGCGAGACCATCGCCCTCATGGGCCGCAACGGCGCAGGAAAGTCCACCCTGCTCAACTCCCTGGTCGGCTTGGTCACCCCCAGCTCGGGAACCGTCCGGCTCGGCGAAGCCGTCCCTCACCGCACACGCCCGAAGGACCTCGTCCGCAAAGTCGGCCTCGTCCCGCAGGAACCCCGTGACCTGCTCTACGCCGACACCGTCGCCGCCGAGTGCACGGCGGCCGACCAGGACGCGGACGCAGCAACCGGCACCTGCCGCGCCCTGGTCACCGAACTGCTCCCCGGCGTCACCGACGACACCCACCCCCGGGACCTCTCGGAGGGGCAGCGACTCGCCCTCGCCCTGGCGGTCGTGCTGACCGCCCGGCCCCCGCTGCTCCTGCTCGACGAGCCGACCCGCGGCCTGGACTACGCGGCGAAGGCCCGCCTGGTCGCGGTGCTGCGCACCCTGGCCGCCGAGGGGCACGCCATCGTGCTGGCCACGCACGACGTGGAGCTGGCGGCGGAGATCGCCCACCGGGTGGTGCTGCTCGCCGACGGCGAGGTGATCGCCGACGGCCCGACGGCGGACGTCGTGGTCTCCTCCCCCTCCTTCGCCCCGCAGGTCACCAAGATCCTGGCCCCGCAGCACTGGCTCACGGTCTCCCAGGTCCGCGCGGCGCTCCAGCCCGGGACCAACTCGTGAACACTCGGCGCCAGGCCCGCGCCGTCCGCCTCGGCCCCCGCTCGGTCACCGCCCTGGCCCTCGTCAGCGCGGTCGGCGTCACCGGCTTCGGCTGGCCGTTCCTGACCCCGCCCACCTCGCGGCTCAGCGCGCACGCGCAGGACGCGCCCTGGCTCTTCGCGGGCCTGCTGGTGCTGCTCGTGGCGGTGGTGGCCGCGACGATCTCGGAGTCCGGTCTCGGCCCGAAGGCGGTCGCGATGCTCGGCGTGCTGGCCGCGACGGGGGCGGCCCTGCGGCCGATCGGCGCCGGTACCGCAGGTATCGAGCCGATGTTCTTCCTGATGGTGCTGAGCGGTCGGGTCCTCGGCCCGGGCTTCGGGTTCGTCCTCGGCTCGGTGACGATGTTCGCGTCCGCGCTGCTCACGGGCGGGGTGGGCCCGTGGCTGCCGTTCCAGATGCTGGCGATGGGCTGGTTCGCGATGGGCGCGGGTCTGCTGCCGGGCCCGGACCGGCTGCGCGGCCGGGCGGAGCTCGTGCTGCTCGCGGTCTACGGCTTCCTCGCGGCCTTCGCCTACGGCACGGTCATGAACCTGGCCGGCTGGCCCTTCATGAGCGCTCTCGCGTCGGGCGTCGGCTTCGACCCGCACGCGGCGGTCGCCACCAACCTGGCCCGTTTCCTCGCGTACTGCCTGGCCACCTCGCTGGGCTGGGACCTGGGCCGGGCCGTCGTCACGGTCGTACTGACCCTCACGCTCGGCCCCGCGGTCCTGCGGGCGCTGCGCCGCGCCACCCGCCGGGCGGCCTTCGAGACGCCGGTCACGTTCGACGCGTCCCGGACGTGAAGCCCCCCACATGACCCCCGTCACCTACGAAGCGGGGCCGTAGGAACACCCCCCTGTCACGGGCCAGACCTTCCGCGCCCATACGGCCACACCTAGTAGCGGGTTCCTTGCGGGCACCCGGCGTGCCTGTTTCTCTGGCCGGGCCCACCCCCGAAAACCGAGCCCACCCCCAGACCGAAGGCGGCGGCCCCCTGATCCCCGGGGCCGCCGCCTTCGCCCCTCTCTGCGCCCTCGCCTACTTGCTCTGAAGCTTCCCCAGCGGCTCCGGGTCCTCCTCCAGCGCGACGGCCGCCGCCTTCCAGCTCGTGTCCCCGGGGTAGAGGGCGCTGCGCAGGTAGGCGGTGGTGAGGCGCTGGAGCAGTGCGACGCGTGCGGGGCTCTCGTCGGTCGTCTCCGCCACCTCGTAGCCGGGGATGCCCCCGAGCGAGTGCTCCGCCCCGAACAGCGTGAGCAGGCTCTTGTTCCCCGGGCTGTAGGTGTAGGGGTCGGTGAACCAGTCGGGTCCGCGTGTGGTCAGCGCCGAGTCGTCGTGGTCCCCGGCGACGATGAGCGCCGGCGTGGTCATGGTGGCGAAGGACGGCCTCATGAAGGGCAGGTGCTCGACGGCGAACGGGGTCAGGTCGTCGCCCAGACCGGCCATGGCGAGCAGCACACCCGCCTTCACACGGGGGTCGGACATGTCCTCGCCGGGAACACCGTCGGAGTCGAGGACGCGGGCGCCCAGCAGCGTGCCCGCCGTCTGGGCTCCCCAGGAGTGGCCGGCCACGGCGATACGGTCGCGGTCGAGGCGTCCGGCGAGGCCCGGTACGGAGGCTTCGAGTACGTCGAGTCCGTCCAGTACGCGCTTGAGGTCCTCGATGCGAAAGCGCCAGATCCGCGGCGTGCGGGGATCCTCGGGAGGCAGGCCCAGCGCCCTGGAGTCCAGGTGGGTGGGCTGCACCACCACGAAGCCCTGGGCGGCCCAGTGGTCCGCCAGCGGGGCGTAGCCGTTCATCGACCAGCCGAAGCCGTGCGAGAAGACGACGACGGGCAGATCGCCGCCGCTCGCGGGTGCGGACACGCGGACCTGGAGATCCTCACCGCGGCCCGGGGCGGGCAGGACCACCGGCTTCGCGGAGATCACCGTGGTCGAGTCGGACAGGGAAGTGCCGGGCATGGTGATGCCTTCCGGTCAGGTCTGTCATCATGAACGAAACGGAACGCCGTTCCGATTACACTCTCACGATACGGAACGCGGTTCCGTTTTACAACCGCACGCAACCGCACGGAAGGAAGCCACGGTGAACGACAGCGGCCAGAGCGCCGGAAGCTCAGCCCGGTCCAAGCGCAAGGACGCCCGGCGCAACCAGCAGACGCTGCTGGACGCGGCCGCCGAGGTCTTCGTCAGCTCGGGCGTGGACGCGCCGGTGCGCGACATCGCGGCCAAGGCGGGCGTCGGGGTGGGCACGATCTACCGTCACTTCCCCACCCGGGCGGACCTGGTCATCGCCGTCTACCGCCACCAGGTCGACGCCTGCGCCGAAGCCGGCCCGGCCCTGCTGGCGGCCGGCCCGACGCCCCATGCCGCCCTGGTGCAGTGGGTCGATCTCTTCGTCGACTTCCTGGTCACCAAGCACGGCCTGGCCACCGCCTTGCAGGGGGACAGCACCTGCTTCGGGCCGCTGCACACCTACTTCCTCGACCGCCTCCTGCCGGTGTGCGCCCAACTGCTGGAAGCCGCCGCCGCGTCCGGTGAGATCCGCTCCGACCTCGACGCCTACCCGTTCTTGCGCGGCATCGGAAACCTCTGCGTCGGCGCTGACAGCGACCCCCGCTACGACGCACGCCGACTGGTCGCGCTCCTCGTCGCGGGACTACGCCAACCACAGTGACCGCTACTGGGCCTGAACCCGGAGTTCCTTCACCCCGTTGATCCACGCGGACCTCAACCGGCGGGGGTCCTCGACCAGTTGGAGCCCCGGCATGGCGTCGGCGATGGCGTTGAAGATGAGGTCGATCTCCAGCACGGCGAGGGACTTGCCCAGGCAGTAGTGCGGGCCGCCGCCGCCGAAACCGAGGTGGGGGTTGGGATCGCGGGTGATGTCGAAGGCGTCCGGCTCGTCGAAGACCTCGGGGTCGTGGTTGGCGGAGGCGTAGAACAGCCCCACCCGATCACCCTTGCGGATCAGTTTGCCGCCCAGCTCGGTGTCCTGGGTGGCGGTGCGCTGGAAGGCGGCGACCGGGGTCGCCCAGCGCACGATCTCCTCCGCCGTCGTCGACGGCCGCTCCCTCTTGTACAGCTCCCACTGCCCGGGGTGGGTGAGGAAGGCGTGCATGCCGTGGGTGATGGCGTTGCGGGTGGTCTCGTTGCCGGCGACGGCCAGCATCAGCACGAAGAAGCCGAACTCGTCGGAGTTGAGGTTGCCCTGGTCCTCCGCCGCGACCAGCTGCGTGACGATGTCGTGGGCGGGGCACTGCTTGCGGTCGGCGGCCATGTTCATCGCGTAGGCGATGATCTCCGTGGCCGACTCGGCGCCGACCTCCTCGGTGATGGCGTACTCGGGATCGTCGTACGCGATCATCTTGTTGGACCAGTCGAAGATCTTGTCCCGGTCCTCCTGCGGTACGCCCATCAGCTCGGCTATCGCCTGGAGGGGCAGTTCGCAGGCGACCTGGGTGACGAAGTCGAACGGGCCGGTATGCGCGCCGGCGTTCGCCACGATCGCCCGGGCGCGGGCCCGTAGCCGCTCCTCCAGCGCGCGGATCGCCCGGGGCGTGAACCCGCGCTGCACGATCTGCCGCACCCGCGTGTGCTCGGGCGGGTCCATGTTCAGCAGGATGAACCGCTGCGCGTCGATGGAGTCGCGGTCGATGTGCTCGTTGAAGCGGATGATCGCCGTGTTGAGGTACGACGAGAACAACTCCGGGTGTGTGGAGACGTACTTGACGTCGGCGTGCCGGGTGACCGCCCAGTAACCCTCGTCCTGGAAACCGGCGAGACCCGCCGGCTGCGGCACCCAGCAGACCGGCTCCACCCGGCGCAGCTCGGCGAACTCCGGCAGGGGCACGCGGCTGTGCAGCAGGTCGGGGTCGGTGAAGTCGAACCCGTCGGGCAGCGCGGGACAGGACATGGGCGGCTCCCACCACTCGTACCGACTCTGATTCTGACGGCCCATCAGCTGTGCGGAGTTGCGGTGACGGTAGTAACGGGTTCTACAAGTAGCAAGAGGCACGGACCCCCCAATTACCCGCACGACCCTTGCGGTGGACAAGTGACCCTCAGCACACTGCAGGCAGAACTAGAACGCGTACTAGTTCCGCGTAGCCTCCCGGAGAGGACCCGCACCCATGGCTGCCGAACCCGTGATCGTCGAAGCCGTACGCACCCCCATCGGCAAGCGCGGAGGCGCGCTCGCCAACCTGCACCCCGCCTACCTCCTGGGCGAGACGTACCGCGAACTCCTCGGCCGCACCGGTATCCCGGCCGACTGCGTCGAGCAGATCGTCGGCGGTACGGTCACCCACGCCGGCGAGCAGTCCATGAACCCCGCGCGCACGGCCTGGCTCACGATGGGGCTCCCCTACGAGACGGCCGCGACGACCGTGGACGCGCAGTGCGGGTCCTCCCAGCAGGCCTCCCACATGCTGGCCAACATGGTCGCCACGGGCGTGATCGACGTCGGCATCTCCTGCGGCGTGGAGTCGATGTCCCGGGTGCCGCTCGGGTCGGGCTCCAAGCACGGGCCGGGCAAGCCGTTCCCCGACGAGTGGAACGTCGACCTGCCGAACCAGTTCGAGGCCGCCGAGCGCATCGCCCGCCACCGTGGCCTGACCCGCGAGAACGTCGACGCCCTGGGCCTCGCCTCCCAGGAGCGGGCCGCCCACGCCTGGGCGGAGGAGCGCTTCAAACGAGAGACGTTCGCGGTCCAGGTCCCCACGACGGAGGAGGAGCAGCACGCCGGGCAGGGCATGTGGCGCCTGGTCGACAAGGACGAGGGCCTGCGCGACACGACGGCGGAGGCGCTGGCCGCGCTGAAGCCGATCATGCCGACGGCCGTTCACACGGCGGGCAACTCGTCGCAGATCTCCGACGGGGCGGCGGCGATCATGTGGGCGTCGAAGAGGATGGCTCGCGCCCTGAAGCTGCGCCCCCGGGCCCGGATCGTGGCCCAGGCCCTGGTGGGCTCGGACCCCCACTTCCACCTCGACGGCCCGATCGACGCGACCAAGGCCGTGCTGGGCAAGGCCGGGATGTCCCTGAAGGACATCGACCTCGTGGAGATCAACGAGGCGTTCGCATCGGTCGTACTGAGCTGGGCGCAGGTCTTCGAGCAGGACCTGGAGAAGGTGAACGTGAACGGCGGCGCGATCGCGCTCGGGCACCCGGTGGGGGCCACCGGGGCCCGGCTCATCACGACGGCGCTTCATGAACTGGAGCGCGCGGACAAGGAGTTCGCGCTGATCACGATGTGCGCGGGCGGCGGTTTGGCCACCGGCACGATCATTCAGCGGTTGTAGTCGTCCAGTTGACGAAGGTGGTGAACGTGGCGGGGTCGAGCGTGAGGATCGGTCCCGCCGGATTCTTTGAGTCGCGTATGGCGACGGTGGTGTGCGGGGTTTCGGCGACTTCGAGGCACTGGCCGCCCTGGTCGCCGCTGTGCGTGGACGCGCGCCAGGCCAGGGCCCCGATCGGCGCGCATTCGACGCATTCGCCGCCTTGATCGCCGCTGTAGCTGGACTTACGCCACAGGATCCCCGACGGAATCGTGTTGCTCGCCATAGCGTTCCTCCATCACTCGCCGGATCAGCTCCGCCGAATCCCTGAGGGAGAGCGCGGCGGCCTGAAGATGATCGTAACGGAGCGAGCAGTCCCTGACGGTGTCCGGATTCGCGGTCGGATGCCCGCTGCCATAGCCCTCGGTGTAGACGATGGCCGGGTCACTCGTGAACCGGAAGAGGGTGAACGAGCCTTGCATTCCCGCGTGGGCACCGGCCGAGAACGGCAGGATCTGGATGTTGACCAGCGGGATGTGCTCGAAGGCCAACAGATGGGCCAGTTGCCCACGCATGGTCTCCGGGCCGCCCACCTCCTGGTACAGGACGGACTCGCTGACGACCATCCAGAGGACCGGAGGCTGCCCCTTGTCGAGGATGCGCTGTCGAGCCAGCCGGACGGCAGTGCGGTCCTCCAGGTCGGTGTCGTCCAGCACCCCGAGAACAGCACGCGCGTACTCGGGGGTCTGAAGGAGACCGTGAATCGCATGCGTCTGAGAGGTGCCGATCTCCGTCGCCCGCGCCTCCAGCTCCGCCACCTGCTGGAACCAGGCCGGGAGGCGACTGCGCAGCACCAGCTCGACCAGCCGGGAGAACATACCGTCCGTCCCCAGCGCCGCATCCACCCGCTCACTGAACTCCGGCGTCGGAAGCTTCCTGGCCGTCTCGATCTGGCCGACGAGCGAGCCCGTGTAGTTGAGGATCTCTCCGAGCTGCTTCTGTGTCAGCCCGGCGGCCTCCCGGTGTCTCCTCAGCTCGTAGCCGTAGTAGTCGAGCGGGGACGCACCCGGGTCAAGGGCGTTGATGTGGGTCACGGCAGAAGCCCCTCTCACGCAACTCGGCCCACAATGGGACCGGTTGTATCCGTTCCGTAGCCCAGAGTAGTCACGGCACGTCAGCCTCGTCCTGTGAACGAATACATTCCCGCCCAGTACTCGATGCGCCTCACCGTCGGTGAACACGCCCCCCGCCACGTCCGCCGTATCGTCCGCTCCTTCCTCGAAGAGTGGCGCATGCCCGAGCTGTCGGACGCCGTCGAGCTGGGCGTGACCGAGTTGCTGGCGAACGTCGTCCAGCACGTCCCGGACCGCCGCTGCGCGCTGCTGTTGCTGCGGCAGCCGGCCGGGGTACGGGTCGAGGTGACGGACGGCAGTGACCAACTGCCGCTCTCCCCGGCCCGCTTGGACCCGGAGGCGGAGGGCGGTCGGGGGCTGCTCCTGCTCGACGCGATGGCCGACAAGTGGGGCGTGTCGCCGTGGCGCGGGGGCGGGAAGACCGTGTGGTTCGAATGCGGAGCCGAGACTGTCGCCCTAGAGTGAACAGTCCTGCTGGCTCGGGGGACGGGTGCGATGGCGCGGATTGTCGGTGTGCACGGAGTGGGCAAGCAGCGGCTGGGGAGCAAGACGCTGCTGAAGGACTGGGAGCCGGCGCTCGCCGACGGGCTCGACCGGGCGGACGGTCCGGAACTCGCCCCGGGCAACCTGCGGATGGCGTTCTACGGTGACCTGTTCCGGCCGCCCGGGCACACCCTGGCCGTCGGTGACCCGATGTTCACTGCGGACGACGTGGACGACGGGTTCGAGACGGAGCTGCTGTTGGAGTGGTGGGCGGCGGCTGCCCGGGTCGATCCGGACGTGCCGCCGCCCGGCGGGGACACGCTGGCCCGCTCGCCGCGTGCCGCGCAGACGGCGCTGCGGGTCCTCCAGCACTCGCGTTTCTTCGCCGATGTGTCCCTGAGGGCGCTGGTGTTCGACCTGAAGCAGGTCCGCCGCTATCTGATGGACGAGGAACTGCGGGCGGCGGCCAGGAGCCGGGTGCAGGAGGCGATCGGCCCGGACACGCGGGTGGTGGTCGCGCACTCGCTCGGCTCGGTCGTCGCGTTCGAGGCGCTGTGCGCCCTGCCGGGGCACGGGGTGCGCGCGCTGGTGACGCTGGGGTCGCCGCTGGGGATGCGGATGGTGGTGGACCGGCTGCGGCCCGGGCCGGAGGTGTGGCCGGGGGCCTCGTCGTGGACGAACGTCGTCGACGAGGGCGATGTCGTCGCCGCGGTGAAGGACCTGTCGCTGTTCTTCGGAACGGACGTGGTCGGCAAGGTCGTCCACAACGGCTCGCACGCGCATGACGCCGCCCTCTATCTGACGGCGAAGGAGACGGGCGAAGCGGTGGCGGAGGGTCTGGCATGAGCGGGACCGAGCCGCGGCGCTTCCTCATCGCGACGGCCATCAGCCACTACCCCAACGCGCCCGCGGAACTGGAGTGGGACCGGCCCGGCCTGGTGGAGGCCCGCCGCAAGGTGGTGGAGCTGTTCACCGGCGAGCTGGGCTACACGCATGTGTCCGACCTCGGCCTGAACCCGGGCAAGCAGCAACTGCTGCGCGAGTTACGCGAGTTCTGCCGTGCCCCGGACCGCCGTACGGACGACGTCGTCGCCGTGTACGTCGCGGGGCACGGGGAGGTCCTCGACAACGGCGACTACGTCCTGCTCACCGCGGACACCGAGCCGGACGACCTGTACGACGCGCTGCTGCCCGGCACGCTGGCGCGCAAGATCCTCGCCGGGACGAAGGTGCGCCGGCTGCTGCTGATGCTCGACACGTGCTTCTCGGGGCAGGGCGGCAACGAACTGCTGGCGACGATGGCCCGGTTGAAGAACGACTGGCGCGAGGGCGAGTCCGGGCTGGCGGTGGTCACGTCGGCGCAGCCGCGGGAACTCGCGCAGACGGGCGCCTTCCCGGACCTGCTGACGGAGGCGGTGACCAGTCTGGCCACGGCCGGGTACAGTCCGCCGCTGCTGGCGCTGGACGCGGTCGTGAACGCCACGCGCACCAACCCCAAACGCCCCGACTTCCAGCACATCGGCCTGGAGATCATCGGCCTGACGGGCGAGATCCCGCCGTTCCTGCCCAACACCAAGCACAGCAGCGGCCTCTCCCATACGGACATGGCGCTGCAACAGGCGGCCGAGTGGGACGAGCAGGACAAGCGCCGGGACGTAGAGTTCCGGACCCGGCTGCTGCGGCGGGCGATGGGACACAGCGATCCGAGCCGGGTGGGCTGGTGGTTCTCGGGTCGCCACCAGGCCCTGAACGACATCGCCGAGTGGCTGGGCGACCCGACGGCCGAGGCCTGCCCGGCGCTGGTGGTCACCGGGGCTCCCGGCTCGGGCAAGACAGCCGTACTCGGGCTGCTGGCGGCGGTGAGCGACCCCGAGTACCGGCGCACGGTGCCGCTGGCGTCGATCGGACTTCACCACACACAGCTACCGCCCGCGCAGGCCATCGGGACGACCGTGTACGCGCAGAGCCTCACCGACCAGCAGATCGTGCGGGCGGTCTGCGCGGCGCTGCGGCTGCCGCCGACGGATGCGGTGGCGGACCTGCTCAACCACCTCGGCGCCCGCCCCGAGCCGGACCGCCCCCATGTCATCCTCATCGACGGCCTGGACGAGGCGGCGACGCCGACGACCCTGTGCGGCCAGGTGCTGCGGCCGCTGATGGAACTGGCGGCCCCTCACCTGCGGCTCCTCCTCGGCACCCGCCCCCACCTCTTCGCTCCCCTCGGTCTGCATCCGGACGGCCACATCGACCTCGACTCGCCCCTGTACGCCGATCCGGACGCCGTGCTCGTCTACACCGTCCGCAATCTCCTGGACGCCCACCCCGACTCCCCGTACCTCCACTGCTCCAACGCCGTGCGCATGGGGGTGGCGGACGCGGTCGCCGCCGCTGCCGGCAACTGCTTCCTGGTCGCCCGCATCACCGCTGGCACCCTGGCCGCGACCCCGGAGCTTCCCGATCCCAGGGACCCCGTCTGGCTCCGCTCCCTGCCCCGCGCGGCGGCCGACGCCATGCACCGCGACCTGCACCAGCGCTTCGGCGAGGACGCCGGACGCATCCTCGACCTGCTGCGTCCCCTGGCCTACGCCCAGGGCCAGGGCCTTCCCTGGGAGGACATCTGGGCCCCGCTCGCCGCGGAGCTCGCCGGTCGGCCTTACACCAACCAGGACCTCTACCAACTGCGGCGCGACGCGGGCGCGTACGTCGTCGAGGCGGTGGAGGACGGGCGGTCGGTGTACCGGCTTTACCACGAGTCGATGGCCGAGTATGTGCGCAAGGGCCAGGACCCGGAGCGGGGTGCAGCGGGCGTTCACGACAGTGCTGCGGCGGGCGGTTCCGTACGCCGTCGATGGTTCGCCCGACTGGGCGCGGGCCCACCCGTACGCCCTGCGGCACCTGGCGACGCATGCCGCCGTTGCCGGACTGCTGGACACCCTGCTGGCCGACATCGAGTACCTAGTCCACGCCGACTACGAGACGCTCATGCCGCGTCTGCTGGATGCGGAAAGCGACGAGGCCCAGCTCAACACCGCGGTGTTCCGCTCCTGCCTGCACGTGCTCCGGCATCTCGACGCGGCGGCACGCCGGCAGGTGCTTGCGGTGGAGGCGGCGCGGTTCAACGTGCCGCATCTCGTCGAGGCGCTCAACGGGAGGGCAGCCAAGCGGGCGTGGAAGCCGATGGCGGCGTCCGGGGGGCAGTTGTCGAGCAATCTGCGGAATGCGCTTACCGGGCATACGGGGTTGGTGGAGGCGCTGGCATGCACGGAGGTGAACGGCAGGCCGACAGCCGTCACCGGCTCGGAGGACCGGACCGTACGGATGTGGGACCTGATCACGGGCGACCCCGTCGGCAGCCCCATGGCCGGGCACACCGGAGCGATCGAGGCGGTGGCGTGCACCTACTTGGACGGCCGACCGGTCGCCGTCACCGTCTCTCGGGACGAGTCGGTACGGCTGTGGGACCTCGGCACGTGCCGGGCGATCGGGGCGCCGATGTCTGGTCACTCCAACAGGATCCGCGCGGTGGCGTGCCTGGAACTGGACGGTCGCCAGGTCGCTGTCACGGGTGGCTGGGACCACACACTGCGGGTGTGGGACCTGGGGACGGGTCAGGCCGTCGGCAAGCCGGTGACGGGCACAGGTCTGGTGAACACGCTTGCGTGTGTCGTGCTGAAAGGCAGGCCGGTCGTCGTCACCGGTTCGACGGACTCGTTGGCTCTCTGGGACCTGACCACCCGTCGACGCCTGAGGCGACTGGATCGAGGAGCCGGTTCCGTCTGGTACAAGGCGGTGACGTGCACGGAGCTGAACGGCCGACCGGTCGCCATCAGCGCTGACCGTCAAGGGCGGGTACGGGTCTGGGACTTCAGAAAGCGCCGGATTCTGAGCGAGTTCCAAGGTCACGAGGGCTGGGCATCATCGGTGTCATGTGCGGTGATGGACGGCAAGCAGGTCGCTGTCGCCGGTTATCAGGACGGGACGGCGCAGATCTGGGACCTTGAGGACCGTCGTCCGGTAGGAGCGCTCCTCTGCGGTCACGCCTTCCCCGTGCTCGCGGTGGCCTACGCCGAGTTGGAGGGGCAGCCGGTGGTCATCACCAGTGCCTACGACACTCTGCGGATCTGGGACCTGTCCCGTCGGGCCTTCGGCAGCCCTGTCGTTGGGCACACCCAGCGCGTTCTCGCTGTCGACCACGCGGTGGTGGACGGCCGACCGGTCGTTGTCACCGGCTCGGAGGACACCACCATGCGCATATGGCAACTGTCGGCGGAATTCCGCAGCACCGAGCCGCTGAACCACCACACGAGTGAGGTCAACCCGTTGACGTGCAAAATGCTGAACGGCCGACCGATCGCCATCTTCGGCACCACATACGGCGCGCAGGTATGGGACCTCGCCATGGGTCGCGCGATGCATCCGCCCTTCGCAGACCAGGCCGACGAACTCGGGGCGTTCACGGCTTGTGTGGAACTGAACGGTCGCGAGGTCGTGGTGACGGGCACGATGCAGGGCTCCGTTCGAGTATGGGATCTGGCCACGGGCGCGTTGACAGAGCGCTTCGCCGTCGGCAACCTCGGGATGCGGACCGACGCTTGCGTCATCGACGGGCGCCTTGTCGCCGCCTCCGTTTCTCTGGACAAGCCGTTGCGTGTCCTGGATGTGACCACCGGCCGCTCCCTCGGCCAGTCACCGCACAGTCACCCGTTCAGGGCCATCACCGTTGGGCGGCTGAACGACCGTCCCATTGCGGTGACCTGCTCCGAGAGCTCGACCGTGCACATCTGGGAGCTCCCCGGCTGCCACCCCGTGGGCGAGCCGATGACCGGCCACACCAGATCGGTCTGGACCGTGACCCTGGCCGAACTGGACGGTCGCTCCGTCGCCCTCACAGGCTCGGCGGACAACACCGTCCGCATCTGGGACCTGGAACACCGCACAACCCTCGACGTCATCCACCTGCCCGGCCCGTGCAGCGCCGTTTCGCTCAGCGACGACGGCCTGCTGGCCTGCGCCTTCGGCAACGACGTCGGCGTGTTCAGCAGGGAATGACCGTCAGCCGACCGAACTCGTCGACCGGCCAGGGCTGGAGTCCGCCGCCCGGGATGCCCGGCGCACGGCAGCGGTGGACGCCCGGGGCCCCGACAGCGCGTACGTCAGCGCGAAGCCCGCGCCGACGACCACCGCTCCCCCGGCCGCGTCCAGCACCCAGTGGTTCCCGGTCGCGACGATCGAGGACGCGGTGAGCAGCGGGTGCAGCATCCCCAGGGCCTTGATCCACCAGCGGCGCGCCAGGACGGCGATCACGATGCCGCACCACAGCGACCAGCCGAAGTGCAGCGACGGCATCGCCGCGTACTGGTTGGTCAGGGACGTGAGCGTGCCGTAGTCGGGCTGGGAGAAGTCCTGGACGCCGTGGACGGTGTCGATGAAGCCGAGCGTCGGCATCAGACGGGGCGGGGCCAGCGGGTAGAGCCAGAAGCCGACCAGGGCGAGCAGGGTGGCGAAGCCCAGGGCGGAGCGGGCCCAGCGGTAGTCGGCCGGGCGGCGCCAGTACAGGACGGCGAGGACGGTCAGCGGGGCGATGAAGTGCAACGACGTGTAGTAGAAGTCGCAGAAGTCCCGCAGCCGGTCGATCGTGACGACGGTGTGGTTGGCCCAGCGCTCGATGTCGATGCGCAGGGCCCGTTCCAGGCCGAGGATCTGCCGGCCGTTCTCCTCGGCCTCGGCCCGGCCCGCCGAGTTGCTGCCGCCGGTCGCGGCGAGCCGGACCCGGGCGTAGGCGGCGTAGGCGACCCGGATGAGGAGGAGCTCCAGGAGGAGGTTCGGCCTGGTGAGGACCCGGCGCAGGAAGGGCACGAGCGGGACGTGCCGGAAGCGGGCCGGGACGGCGGGGGCGTACTCGGGCGGGAGCGGCGCCCGGTAGTGCGGGGAGGTGCGGGAGAGGAACGGCACGGCCGTGGCGGCGGCGAGGGCGGCCAGCAGGACGAGGTTGGTGCGCAGCGGGTCCAGCGCCCGCATGTCCGGCAGCATCATCCTGGTCGGCAGGGTCATGACCAGGACGACGGTGACCGTCCAGACGTACCGGTCACCGGCGCGTCTGCCGGCCCGGCCGACGACCGCGAGCAGCACCCACAGCAGCTGGTGCTGCCAGGCCGTGGGCGAGACGACGATCGCCGCGCAGCCGGTGATCGCGACGGCGAGCAGCAGCTGGCCGTCGCCGAAGCAGCGCACGGCTCGGCGCAGGGCCAGGACGGCGACGGCGGCGCCGAGCGACAGGAAGAGAGCGACCTCCAGGGGGCCGTTCAGGCCGAGCCGCAGCAGGGCGCCGTGCAGGGACTGGTTGCCGAGGTCGTCGGCCCGGCCGCCGAGGCCGACCCCGGCCATGTGGTGGACCCAGTAGGTGTGGGAGTCGTGCGGCATCGCCGCCCAGGCCAGTGCGGTGCAGGCGGCGAAGGTGACGCCGGTGGAGAGCGCGGCGCGTCTGCGGCCGGTGCACCACAGCAGGGGCGTGAAGAGCAGCAGGGTGGGCTGGAGCGCTGCCGCGACGCCGATGAGCAGGCCACTGGTCCGCTGGCCGTGGGCGGTGAAGCAGCCCAGCAGGACGAGCAGGACCGGGATGATGCTGGTCTGGCCGAGCCACAGCGTGTTGCGGACCGGCAGGGACAGCATGAGAAGGCCGATGGCGACGGGGGCGGCCAGCAGCGCCGGGCGCCGGCCGACGGGCTGGGGCAGGGCGCGGGCGGCGATCAGGCCGAGGGCGACGACCAGCAGCAGCGTGCCGAAGGTCCAGCCCCAGCCGAGGGCCTGTTCGGCCGCGCGGGTGAGGGGCTTGAGGACGAGGCCGTTGAAGGGGGTGCCGGTGAATCGGGTCGAGTCGTAGAGCGAGCCGTTCACGTGCAGGACGCCGTTCGGCCCGACCCAGGTCTCCAGATCTGTCAGCCGCTCGCCGCGCGGGGTGCCCAGAACGACGCTCACCTGTCGCGCGGCGAGGGCGGCGACGATCAGCCACAGGCCGAGACAGGCCGCGCGCAGGGGTGGGCGGGTGGGTGTGCGGGTCCTGCCGACGGCTGTCGCTCCGAAGGCTTCCGCCGGTCGTCCGCTGCGCTCCGCGTTCGCCACGCCTCGTCGACCCTCTACCCGGTATGCCCCCCTTCGTCCGGTTGACGATAGTGCGCGAGGCGCGCGGTTGCCTCTCGTGACGCGAGAAGGATCACATCAAGATCTCGTGGGGACCGCTCCCAGTCGGGCATACGTGCCTGCATAGCCCGTGTTTAGATGCACCTTGCAACGAAAGGCGTACCGCTCGTAAAGGGCTTTTCTTCGCCTATCGTCGCTTTTCGGCCCGTACGACAGCGCCGCCGCGCGGACCGCGTCCCTGTCCCCGTCGAAAGGTAGGCGAGCGAGTCTTGTCGACTGTCTCAGTCGTCGCTCCCGCGTCCGGCCTGAAGAGCCGCGCAGCGAAAACCCCCGACACCACCGTCACCGACCCCGCGCTCGTCAAGCGCGCCGTGAAGGCGGCGGCGCTGGGCAACGCGATGGAATGGTTCGACTTCGGTGTCTACAGCTACATCGCGGTCACGCTGGGCAAGGTCTTCTTCCCCTCGGGCAACCCCACCGCCCAGCTGCTCTCCACGTTCGGCGCCTTCGCCGCGGCCTTCCTGGTCCGCCCGCTCGGCGGCATGGTCTTCGGCCCGCTCGGCGACCGCGTCGGCCGCCAGAAGGTCCTCGCCGTCACCATGATCATGATGGCCGCGGGCACCTTCGCGATCGGCCTGATCCCGTCGTACGCGACGATCGGTGTCGGCGCGCCGATCCTGCTCCTGGTGGCCCGCCTCGTGCAGGGCTTCTCCACCGGCGGCGAGTACGCGGGCGCCTCCACGTTCATCGCCGAGTACGCCCCCGACAAGCGGCGCGGCTTCCTCGGCAGCTGGCTGGAGTTCGGCACCCTCGCCGGCTACATCGGCGGCGCGGGCCTGGTCACGGTGATGACGGCCCTGCTCTCCGCCGACGACCTGACCTCCTGGGGCTGGCGCATCCCCTTCCTGATCGCCGGCCCGATGGGCATCATCGGCCTCTACCTGCGGCTGCGTCTTGAGGAGACCCCGGCGTTCGCGGCCGAGGTCGAGAAGGCCGAGACCCACCGCCCCAAGGTGCCGCTGCGCGAGATGATCACCGGCCAGTGGCGCGCACTGCTGCTCTGCGTCGGCCTGGTGCTGGTCTTCAACGTCACCGACTACATGCTGCTGTCGTACATGCCGAGCTACCTGACCGGTCAGCTCCACTACGACGAGACGCACGGCCTGCTCGTCGTGCTCGGCGTGATGGCCCTGATGATGATCGTCCAGCCGTTCGCCGGCGCACTGACCGACCGGGTCGGCCGCCGTCCGGTGATCGCCGCCGGCTGCGCGGGCTTCCTGCTGCTGTCCGTCCCGGCCCTGCTGCTGATCCGCGAGGGCAGCCTGCTCGCGGTCGCCGCCGGCATGGGCGCCCTCGGCCTGCTGCTGGTCTGCTTCACGGCGGCCATGCCCTCGGCGCTCCCGGCGCTGTTCCCGACGAAGGTCCGCTACGGCTCCCTGTCCATCGGCTTCAACGTCTCCGTGTCCCTGTTCGGCGGCACGACGCCGCTGGTGGTAACGGCCCTGATCGGCGCCACCGGGAACATGATGATGCCCGCCTACTACATGATGGCCGCGGCCGTCATCGGCGGTTTCGCGGTGTGGCGCATGGCGGAGTCGGCCGGGCGCCCGCTGCCGGGGTCGGCACCGTCCGTGGCCGAATGAGACACGCCGGGGGGAAATCCCCCTGACAGTGAACCGGGGCACCACGTATCTTCGTCACGCCAGTAGTTAGGGATGCTAACTATGCGTACGAAAGGTAGAGGTGCATGAGCGAGTCGCACGTCTGGGACGAGGTCGACGCCTACTTCACCGCCCGCCTCGCCCCGGACGACGAAGCCCTGGCGGCCGCACTGCGCGACAGCGACGCCGCCGGGCTTCCGCACATCAACGTCGCCGGCAACCAGGGCAAGCTCCTCCAGCTCCTGGCACAGATCCAGGGCGCCCGCCACATCCTGGAGATCGGCACGCTCGGCGGCTACAGCACCATCTGGCTCGGCCGTGCCCTGCCCGCCGACGGGCGCCTGGTCTCCCTGGAGTACGACCCCACGCACGCCGAGGTCGCCCTCCGCAACATCGCCCGCGCCGGTTTGGACAAGCTCGTCGAGGTCCGGGTGGGCCCGGCCCTGGAGTCGCTGCCCCAGCTGGCCGACGAGAACCCGCCCCCCTTCGACCTGGTCTTCATCGACGCCGACAAGGTCAACAACCCGCACTACGTGGAGTGGGCCCTGAAGCTCACCAGCACGGGCAGCCTGATCGTCCTCGACAACGTCGTCCGCGGCGGCCGCGTGACCGACGCGGCGAGCACGGCACCGGACGTGACGGGCACCCGCGCCGCGATCGAACTGATCGGCAGCCACCCGCGGTTGAGCGGCACGGCGATCCAGACGGTCGGCATGAAGGGGTACGACGGCTTCGCGCTGGCACGGGTGCTGGCCTGACCCGCAGCGTCACACCTCGTGGAAAAACCCCACGTTGACGCTGCGCGGGGCGGTGCGGTCCTGGACGATGACCTCGCCGCTGCCGCCCCTGGGCAGCGGGACGGTGCCGCCGTAGGCGAGGGGCTGGACGTACTCCCCCACCGTGAGCCGGACTTCGGAGGACGGGTCGGGCTGGGAGCCGCGCAGCCAGGTCAGCTGCCAGGTCCCGTCGGGCCCGCACAGGAACTCCAGGTGGACGCGGGAGACGAACAGCCAGTCGTCCGGAGTGGAGAGCCGGCACACCGACTTGTCGCGGCCCACCCGCAACACGGCGCCCGGCTCGCTGGGCGCGTCGGCCATGAGCATGCCGGCCGTGGCACCCTCCTCCGCCGCGGACACGGCGGCCATGGTGAGTTCGAGCACGTGCGCTCCTCCTGAGACGTCCTGGTGGGACTGCAAGCCCGCCGCATGATAGAACGCCAGGCCGCACGGTGTCCGGCACAATGGGTTCATGACCGAGCGGAAGCCACCCGGCGTCGACTTCGAGTCCTGGGTCGACAAACAGATCCGTGACGCGGAGACACGCGGCGAGTTCGAGCGGCTGCCGGGGGCGGGCAAACCGCTGCCGGCCGATGTGGACGCCACCTACGACGAACTGTGGTGGGTCAAGCGGAAGATGGCCCGCGAAGGCCTCTCGGTCCTGCCGCCGACGCTGGCACTGCGCAAGGAGGCGGAGGACGCCCTCCTGGCCGCGTACGCGGCGCCCTCGGAGCAGGCCGTCAGGAAGATCATCGGCGAGATCAACGACAAGATCCGCGAGATGATGTTCAAGCCGCCGCGCTCGGTAAGAAGCCGTACGACGTCGAGGACGTCGTACGGCAATGGCGGGAGCGCCGGGCGGGTCGGTGACCGGGGCTCGGGAGCACCCGGCTCACACGTGCAGCAGCCGTTCCGCCAGCTCCCGGTAGTCCTTCAGGGCCAGTCGCAGCTGCTCGGTGTCGCCGCTCGACACGGGCCTGCCCTCGCCGCCCTCCACCGACTGCCAGGAGTGGCGCAGGGTGCGGCGGCGCTGCGTCACGGCCTCGGTGAACCGGGCCGCGATCTCCTCCAGCACGTGGTCGGCCTCCTCGACGGCGGCCCGGGGCGCGTCGACGAACTCGGCGACGGCGTGGTGCAACTGGGAGACGAGTTTGTCGGACTCGTCGTGCGGGAGCAGGTGCGTGGGCGTGCCCTGGGGAGTGCCTTCCCGTTCCCGGGAACCGGTGAGGCCTGTGCCGTGGCCGGTGCCCAGGGCGGTCTCGCCTCGGGCGTCGGGGCCGGCGGAGGAGCCACGGGTGCCGGGGGTGTGGGAGGTGCCCGGGGTGACGCGAGTGTCAGAGGTGACCTGCGCGTCGCGGGTGTCGTCGCCGGGCGGTCGGGTCATGTCGGACATCGATCTCAACTCTCCTTCGCCTGACGTCGGTGCATCGCCCACGGCATGTGGCCGCCGCGGCCGGCCGGAGCCTCGCGGCCGCCGTTCAGCCCGGCCTTGTGCCGTCCGCCCTCATGGCGTCCGCCCAGGTGCGGGCCGGCGACGTGGTCTCCGCCGTCGTGGCGGGCCGGACGCACCAGCTCCTCGAACAGGGCGCGGGCCGCCACCATGGCCTCACGCATGTCTTCCGTACCGGTGCCGCCGTCCCGGGCGTCGTCCGCGCGCAGGTGCGCCGCGCGGTGGACACGCCGGTAGCCGTCCACGTGGTGGGCGTGGTGCACGGACAGCGCCGCGAGCTGTTCCTCGTACTGCCCGCCGTCCGGGAAGCCCCGGGCACCGGCGAGTTCCGCGAGCAGCCGGTCCGCCTCGGCGACCGCCTCCCGCGGCGAGTCGACGAACCGCTCCTGAGCGGCCGTCCAGCGCGCCTCGTACTGCTCGCGCTGCGCCGGTTCCAGCGCGCGTTCGCGCAGCTCGCCGTGGCGCTCCACGCGCCCGGCCAGCTCGCGCTCGGCGGCCTTGGCGTCGCCGTCGTGCCGGGCGACGGCCAGGTCGTACTCGGGTCCGAAGCGCCGCTTCAGGCTCGGGCCGCGCCGAGCCCCTCGGGCGCGCAGGGTCATGGCGGCCGCGATGATGACGACGACCGCCGCGATCACGATCAGAGCAATGATCAGGCCAGTGGACATGAATGCCTTCCGGGTTCTCGGCCCAACCGGCTCTCCTCGCGAGCCGGTTCGCCGACCGGGTAGCCCGCAAGCAGGCCCCCAAACGGCGCCGGGGCCCGCACGCCCCCGGGGTTATTGGGTTGCGGACCCGCTACGGCCCCCTCGGAGAATGCCGGTCATGACCTGGACCGTGACCCCGGAACCGTACGACTCCCCCGTCGCCGCCGCCCTGTGGCGGGCGTACTACACCGAGGTCAGCGACCGCTGGTACCTGCTGCACGAGGGGCGCCGGACCGACCCGGACGAGCTGGAGCGGGAGATCGCCAAGGAGCCGGGCACCGATCTCGCCCCACCCGGCGGGCGGCTGCTGGTCGCCCGGTACGGCGGTGAGCCGGCCGGCACCGCGGGCGTACGGCTGATCGACGGCACGACCGCCGAGCTCAAGCGGGTCTTCCTGCGCGAGCCGATGCGCGGCAAGGGCGGTGCCGCGCTGCTCGTCCGGGCCGCCGAGCACGCCGCCCGCGCGCTCGGTGCGGGGCGGATGATCATGGACACCCGCAGCGACCTCGTCGAGGCCCGCGCGCTGTACGCCCGGCTCGGCTACGAGGAGACCGAGCGGTACAACGACGACGCGTACGCCGAGCACTGGTTCGCCAAGAGCCTCACCTGAACCAGGGCCCTCTTCTTTTCAGACCGCCCGCTCCACCGGCCGCTCGGCATACGGCCGCTCCCGGCGCGAGCCGCACAGCTCGTCGTTCAACTCCCGCACGAGTTGTACGAGATCGGTCGGCCGGTCCGGGCCCCACCAGTCGCCGAGCAGCTCGGCGAGGGACGCCTCACGAGCCTCGGCCAGCCGCTCGGCGACCTCACGTCCCCGGTCGGTCAGCACCATGTCGAGGCCCGTGCGCACGGCGAGCCCCCGCTCCTCGACCTGGCGTACGGCCTCCATGATCACGGCCAGCGGCACGGGCATCCGCTCGGCCAGCACGGCCGGCTCCACCGAGCCGTACCGCCTGATCCGCAGCAGCAGCCAGCTCGCCGCGGGCAGCAGGTCGTAGCCCGCCCGGGCGGTGATCTTCCGGTAGATCTCGCGCCGCCCCGCGCGGGTGCCGAGCACCGACAGCGCACGGCACACCTCGTCGTACGAGGACCGCTCGACGGGGTTGCTGGCCAGGGTCTCCGTGACGTCGGGCGCGGTGACCGAGCCGCGCAGCCGGTCCTCCTTCAGGAACCAGGCCAGCACGAAGCCGAGGAGCGCGACCGGGGCGGCGTACAGGAAGACGTCCGTGATGGACACGGAGTACGCATGCAGGGCCGGCGGGCGCAGGCCGGGCGGCAGGGCGGCGATGCCGCGCGGATCGGCCTCCAGCGCGCCCACCGAGACGCCGGGCGGCAGCGGGGTTCCCCGGAAGGCGTCCGTGAGCTGGTCGCCGAGCCGGCCCGCGAAGACCGTGCCGAAGACGGCCACGCCGAACGAGGCGCCGATGGAGCGGAAGAAGGTCGCGCCGGAGGTGGCGACGCCCAGGTCCTGGTACGGGACGGCGTTCTGCACGATGAGCACGAGGACCTGCATCACCAGGCCGAGGCCGAGTCCGAAGACGAAGAAGAAACCGCTCAGCTCGGCGGTGGAGCTGTGCTCGTCGAGCTGGTGGAGCAGGAGCAGCCCGAGGGTGGTGACGCCGGTGCCAGCGATCGGGAACATCTTCCAGCGGCCGGTCCGGCTGACGATCTGCCCGGAGGCCGTCGAGGCCAGCAGCAGTCCCAGCACCATCGGCAGCATGTGCACACCGGACATGGTCGGGCTGATGCCCTGCACGACCTGGAGGAACGTCGGCAGGTAGGTCATCGCGCCGAACATGGCGAAGCCGACGACGAAACTGATCACGGCGGCCAGCGTGAAGGTGCGGACCCGGAAGAGCTTCAGCGGCAGGACGGGTTCGGCGGCCCGCCGCTCGACGGCCACGAAGGCGGCGGCGAGGACGACGCCCAGCACCGCGAGCGCGACGATCTGCGCGGATCCCCATCCCCAGGTCGTGCCCCCGAGCGAGGCGACGAGCACCAGGCAGGTGGCGACGGCCGCGATGAGGAACGTGCCGAGGTAGTCGATGACGTGCCGCGTGGCCCTGCGCGGAATGTGCAGCACGGCCGCGATCACGGCGAGCGCGACGACCCCGACGGGCAGATTGACGTAGAACACCCAACGCCAGCTGGCGTGCTGGGTGAGCAGCCCGCCGAGCAGCGGCCCGAGCACACTGGTCGCCCCGAACACGGCCCCGAACAGCCCCTGGTAGCGCCCGCGTTCACGGGGCGGCACGAGATCCCCGACGATGGCCATCGACAACACGATCAGCCCGCCGCCGCCGAGCCCCTGCACGGCCCGGAAGGCGATGAGCTGGGTCATGTCCTGCGCCGTGCCGCACAGCGCGGAGCCGACGAGAAAGATCACGATCGCGGTCTGGAACAGCCTCTTCCGGCCGTACTGATCGCCGAGTTTGCCCCACAGCGGAGTCGCGGCGGTCGCGGCCAGCAGATAGGCGGTGACCACCCAGGACAGGTGATCCAGGCCGCCGAGGTCGCTGGCGATGGTGGGCAGCGCGGTCGACACGATGGTCTGGTCGAGGGCGGCGAGCAGCATGCCGAGCAGCAGGGCGCCGATGGAGACCAGGACGTTCCCGGGCACCTGCTCCCGGACGGCGGCGCCCTGGCCCGAAGCGTTCGTGGCGTGCACATGCCCGGCCATGAGACCTCCCGTGACTCCTGTGACATTTTCCATCGTGACCGGTGCGACCTGTTATGGCCCGCCGAGTCCTTTTGGAAGCTTTCATTCCGGGAGCTGGCCGTCCGCACTGTGGAGAAGATCTGGATAATCTCTGGAGTTCGCGAGGGGAGGGAGGAACGCGTGGAACAGCCGAACGGCCACCCGTGCCCGGAGTGCGGCACGCCCAGACAGCCGGACAACACCCCGTCCTGCACCTGCACGCACCGCGCCGCGGAGGCCCTCCGCAACACCCGTACGACTCAGGCGGCGGCAGCGGAGGACTTCGACCCACTCCGCATCCGCCCGTACGTCGAACTCACGCCCGAAACGGTCACGGCCCCCTCCGGGGACGAGCGCACCCCACGCGCCCCGTCGGCGCAGGCCTCGCCCACACGCACCGACGCTGCCGCGCGGGCAGCCGAAGCGGCCCGGCAAAACCGCACGGACGGCCCGCCCACACCCGCGGAGGCCCCGGGGCAGCCGCCCGACGCCGCCTCGCGACCGCCCCGGACCCACCCGTCGGAGCCCCGGCGCTCCGACGCCCCCGCACAGCCGTCCCCGGCGGACGCCCCCGCCCGCGCGGACGTCCCGACCGCGCTCTGGCACGCGAAGGCCTCGGGCCCCGAGCGCCCCACGGGGGCGCCCGACGGCACCCCAGGGCGAACGCACGCGGACGGCCCGCTCTCCCCCACGGAGCCGACCCGGGCGCCCGACGGCACCCCGCGCCAGCCCCTCGGGCAGACACCGGACAGCACCCCGCGACCGCCCCGGACCCACCCGACGGAACCCCGACACGCCGACGGCCGCACACAGCCGTCCCCGGCGAACCACGCCGCCTCACCACGGCACGGCCGGACCTCGCCGGCCGACGCTCCCGGCCGGGCCGCCGAAGGCGCCCTGCAGCGACGGCACGCAGACGGCCGGCCCTCGTCGGCAGAGAACTCACACCCCCAAGCCTTAGCGCGGCCGGCCGACGGCACCCCACGGCAAACGCATGCGAACGGCCCGCTCTCGCGCCCGGAGCCCGCACGGGCGACCGAAGGCGCCCCGCGCCAGCCCCTCGGGCAGACACCCGACAGCACCCCGCGACCGCCCCGGACCCACCCGACGGAACCCCGACACGCCGACGGCCCCGCACAACCGTCCCCGGCTGACCACTCCGCCTCACCCCGGCATGGCCAGGCCTCACCTGCCGATGCTCCCAGCCGGGCGACCGAAGACGCCCCGCGACGGCCCGTGACGAACCCCGGGCACACCTCGCGCGCTGAAGGCGCCGCCCCGCCGCCCTCCCCCGCCGACACGACCATGCCCCTGCGCCCGGTCGACCCGGACGCGACCACCGTGCTGCCGGCCTCGCCGGACACTTCCGTACTACCGTCCTTCCCGGACACCTCCGCCCTGCCGACCCCCCTGGTCCCCTCCCCCACCGAGCCCAGCGTCACCGACCTGCGGCTTTTCGACGGCAACGGACGGGGGCCGGGCAGGGCGGAACCGGATGAGGCCGGGTCGAGGACCCGGCGTCGGCGGCGGGGCGCGCTGCTCGGTGTGGCCGCCGGGGCCTGTGTCGCCGTCGTGGCCGCGGCCGGGTACGCCAGCGGGCTGTTCACCTACGAGGCCCCGTCCCGGGACACCGCGCTGCCGGACGACCTCCGGGCGAGCGTGCCGGACGCCCCGTCGAGCAGCCCGGCGTCCACGCCCCCGGCGCGGAGCGCACAGGCCACTCCGCCGGCCCCCGCCGCACCGCCGCCGTCGCCGTCGGCCACCGGGAGCCCGTCGGCCTCCCCGTCGCCGTCCGCGTCGAGCGCCTCGCCGAGCCCGTCGCAGTCGGCCAGCCCGTCGGCGCCCCGGACGTCCGCCACGGCCACCGGGCCGGGGAAAGCACCCCCGGACAACTCCCGCCAGAGCGGCGGCCCCACCGTGCTGCGCCTCGGCGACCGCGGCCCGGAGGTCGCCGAACTCCAGCTCCGGCTGCGCCAGTTGTACCTCTACGGCGAGGACCCCGACGGCGACTACGACAGCCGGCTCGAGGAGGCCGTCCGCAACTACCAGTGGTCACGCGGCATCAAGACCGACGACCTCGGCGTCTACGACCGGGAGACGCGGGAGAAGCTGGAGTCGGAAACCAAGAAGCCATGACCGCCCCGGCCGCCCTACTGTGACGCCGTGACCACACAGGTGATCGTGCTCAACGGCGGTTCGAGCTCGGGCAAGTCCGGGATCGTACGGTGTCTGCAAGACGTGCTGCCGGACCCGTGGCTGGCCTTCGGCGTCGACTCGTTCGTCGAGGCGCTGCCCGCGAAGATGCAGGGTTCGGAGGAAGGGATCACCTTCGCGGCGGACGGCGGGGTGAGCGTGGGCGCGGAGTTCCGCGCACTGGACGCGGCCTGGGCCGAGGGCATCGCCGCGATGGCCCGCGCCGGCGCCGGAGTCATCGTCGACGACGTCTTCCTCGGCGGACCGCACTCCCGGGAGCGCTGGCAGAAGGCCCTGGCCGGACTCGACGTGCTGTGGGTCGGCGTCAGGTGCGACGGCGCGGTCGCCGAGGGGCGTGAGATCGCCCGAGGCGACCGGGTCCGGGGCATGGCCGCGTCACAGGCACACGTCGTCCACGAGGGCGTGCGCTACGACGTGGAGGTGGACACCACCCACACCGAGGCTCTGGCGTGCGCGCACACCATCGCCGCCCACGTCTGACCGACCGGACGACAGACACCCCCGAGCGGTCCTCACCCGACGTGCAGCCGGATCGTCCCGTCCCCCACGGCCTCCACGCGCACCCGCGTCAGATCGGCCACCACCACGTCCGGCTCGTGGAACGCGGCCCGGGACCCGACCCCGACCACCGTCATCCCGGCGGCGCGCCCGGCCGCGATCCCGGCCCCCGAGTCCTCGAACACCACACAGTCCTCAGGCGCCACACCCAGCTCGGCGGCGCCCTTCAGAAAGCCCTCCGGGTCGGGCTTGCTCGCCCCGACGGACTCCGCGGTCACCCGCACCTCGGGCAGGTCCAGCCCGGCCGCGGCCATCCGCGCCGTCGACAGCGGAACATCGGCCGAGGTCACGAGCGCGTGCGGCAGCCCCCGCAGCGAGGCGAGGAACTCCGGCGCCCCGGGGATCGGCACGACGCCCTCGGTGTCGGCCGTCTCCTCGGCGAGCATCCGGGCGTTGTCCGCGTGGTTCTGCTCCATCGGCCGGCCGGGCAGCAGCAGCGCCATCGACGCGTATCCCTGCCGTCCGTGGACGACCTTCATGACTTCGTCCGGG
The DNA here is from genome assembly GCF_030816955.1 of Streptomyces africanus. NCBI lineage: Bacteria > Bacillati > Actinomycetota > Actinomycetes > Kitasatosporales > Streptomycetaceae > Streptomyces > Streptomyces africanus. Next base: position 2,542,903 of record NZ_JAUSYP010000001.1, read on the forward strand.
TCGAGCCCGTGCCGCTCGGACCAGCGCCGCCAGACGCGTTCGACCGAGGCGTCGGAGTTGACGAGGGTGCCGTCCATGTCCAGCAGGAGGGCGCGGGCGGTGAGCACGGCGGTGGCCGTCATCGGCAGCTCCAAGGCTCAGGACGCGAACGAGGGCGCAACTCAGCCCCCGGGAGGGACAAGGCGGCCCCGCCCGCCGGTCAGGGAAAACGGGCGGGAGCCACTTTGTTTCTCCACGGTACAAAACAATCCCCGGATCGGCCAGGGCCTCAACGCAGACGTTCACTCCCCGTTCAGCTCACCCCGGCTCATCCGGCCACGGCCTCCCACAGGCTCCACACCCCGAGAGCCAGCATCACCAGCGCCGCGATCTGCGTGATCAGCCGCAGCGGCACCTTCCTCATCAGCGCCTTTCCGCCGACGATGCCGATCCCGGCCACCGCCCACAGCGCGAGCACCGCGCCCAGGCCGACGGAGAGCGGGTCGTCGTAGCGGGCGGCCAGGTTCGCCGTCATGATCTGCGTGAGATCACCGAACTCGGCGACCAGGATGAGCATGAAGCCCGCCCCCGAGACCTTCCAGAAGGACTGATTCTCCGGCTTGCGGACCTCTTCCTCGTCCTCGCCCTTCTTCAGCAGCAGCACCGCGGCCCCGCCCAGGAAGAGCACGCCGGTCAGCGCCTGCACGAGCTGCTGCGGCAGCAGCGTCAGCACACTGCCGGCCGCGACCGCGAGCGCGACATGCAGCGCGAACGCGGCGGCGACACCGGCGAAGACGTAGGAGGCGCGATAACGGGTGCCGAGGACGAGGCCGGCCAGGGCGGTCTTGTCCGGCAGTTCGGCGAGAAAGACGACGCCGAAGACGACGGCCGTCACGGTCAGGCTGATCAAGGGTTCCTCAATCGGTCGGGGCTGCCCCACCGAGAGTGCTGGATCCTCACACACGACACCTCGGCACGGCAGCACACTCGGCGCCCGTGCCGTGGGGCACGGGCGTGCACTGCTTGCCGAAGGTCTCGCTGGCGGGGCCCCTGGACGGACCAGTAGGACCTGCCTCCGGGCGCCGGCTCAGACGAGCTGAGCAGTATGTCGACGGTCCGGCGAAGAGCTACTCCCCTTCTGCGCCGTCCATGGTACGCGACACCCCTGGAGCGAAAAGTTCCGCCTTAAAGCTTGTCATGTCATGCACGCGTCACTAACTTCTCACCGGGCGCACACCTCCCCGCAACACGGCGCGACGAGCATTCCCTCGCTCGCAGCCCAACGCCCCCACCCCACAAGGGAGTTCGCATGCCGAAGTTCTACGCGCGTCGACGGCTCAGCATACTCGCGGGCCTCACCGGTCTCATAGCCTCGGCCGGGCTGCTCAACGGCCCGGCCGCCTCCGCCGCCCTGCCCACCCCCGTCAGCGGGGCCACCGCCCGCTCCTACCTCGCCTCGCTCACCGTGGCCACCGAGGACCGCACCGGCTACGACCGCGACCTCTTCCCGCACTGGATCACCCAGTCCGGCGCCTGCAACACCCGCGAGGTCGTCCTCAAGCGCGACGGCACGAACGTCCAGCAGGACTCCTCCTGCGCCGCCACCAGCGGCAGCTGGTACTCCCCCTACGACGGAGCGACCTGGTCCGCCGCCGCCGACGTCGACATCGACCACCTGGTCCCGCTGGCCGAGGCCTGGGACTCCGGCGCCGACTCCTGGACGACCTCCCGCCGCCAGTCCTTCGCCAACGACCTGACCCGCCCGCAGCTCATCGCGGTCACCGACAACGTCAACCAGGCCAAGGGCGACCAGGACCCGGCCACCTGGATGCCCTCCCGGACGGCGTACCGCTGCACCTACGTCCGCGCCTGGGTCCAGGTGAAGTACTACTACGGCCTCTCGGTCGACTCGGCCGAGAAGTCCGCGCTCCAGAACTACCTCGCGAACTGCTGACACGCGCGATTTCGCGCCGGGACCTCCCCGCCGACCTCCGTCGCTGCGTACCGTACGGGGCGACGGAGAGGGGATCGGCGATGGCCGGACTGCGGCTCGGACCGCTGCTGAGGTACACCGACGGCTCGTCCGCGACCGTATGGGTCGAGACGAGCCGTCCGTGCACGGCCGCGGTGCGCTGCGCCGACGGCGCCGGCGGCACGGCCCCGACCTTCCAGGTGGCGGGCCACCACTACGCGCTGATCCCGGTGACCGGGCTCACCGCCGGTACGGCCACGACGTACGAGGTCTTCCTCGACGGCACCCGCGTGTGGCCGCTGCCCGAATCCCCCTTCCCGCCCTCGGCGATCCACGCGCCGGGCGGCGAGGACGGCCTCCGGGTCGCCTTCGGCTCCTGCCGCTGGGCGGCGCCCCCGGCGGGCGGGCACGACCCGGTGGGCCCGGACGCCCTGGACGCGCTGGCCACCCGCCTCGTGGCCGACCCGGAGGACGAGCGGCCCGACGTCCTGCTGCTGCTCGGCGACCAGGTGTACGCCGACGAGACCTCCGAAACGACGCAGCGCTGGCTGGCGGCCCGCCGCGACCTCGACGAACCGCCGGGCAACGGGGTCGCGGACTACGAGGAATACACGCACCTCTACTACGAGTCGTGGCTCGACCCCCGCATCCGCTGGCTGCTGTCCACCGTGCCCAGCTTCATGATCTTCGACGACCACGACGTCATCGACGACTGGAACACCTCCGCCGCCTGGCTCGCCGACATGCGGGCCACCGACTGGTGGCGGGAGCGGCTGCTGAGCGGCCTGATGTCGTACTGGGTCCACCAGCACCTGGGGAACCTCTCCCCGGCGGAGCTGGCGGCCGACCCGGTGTACGAGGGCGTCCGCAAGGTCCCCGACGGCACCGACGTACTGCGCACCTTCGCCGCCCGGGCCGACGCCGACCCGGCCACGGCCCGCTGGAGCTACCGGCGCGACTTCGGACGCGTCCGCCTGCTCATGATCGACAGCCGGGCGGCCCGGGTCCTCGCCGAAGACAGCCGCGCGATGCTCGACCCGGGCGAGGAGGCCTGGCTGCGCGAGCAGGTGCTGGACAGCTCCGGGTCGTACGACCACCTCCTCCTCGGCACTTCGCTGCCCTGGCTGCTGCCGCATCTGGTGCACGACGCCGAGGGCTGGAACGCGGCGCTGTGCCGGGGCGAACGGGGCGAGCGCTGGGCGCGGTTCGGGGAGAAGGTGCGGCGGGCCGCGGACCTGGAGCACTGGTCGGCGTTCCCCGAGTCGTTCGCCGGGCTGGCGGAGCTGATCGCCGAGGCCGGCTCGGGACGGGACGCCCCGGCGACGGTGTGCGTGCTGTCCGGGGACGTGCACCACGCCTACGTCGCCGAGCCCTCGTGGCCCGGGCAGGGCCCGGACGCCCGGGTGGTGCAGCTCGTCTGCTCGCCCGTCCACAACTCCGTCCCCGCGTCGATCCGGATGGGCTTCCGCATCGGCTGGAGCGCGGTGGCGCGCGGGCTGGGCCGCGGGCTCGCCCGGCACGGACGCCTCCCCCGGCCGCCGGTGAGCTGGCGCAAGACGGGCGGCCCCTGGTTCGGCAACCAGCTCATGACGCTGACCCTGCGCGGCCGTTCGGCACGGCTGCGGCTGGAGCAGGCGCGGACGCGGGAGGGGAAGGGCCCGCGCCTGACGACCCTCCTGGACTCCGAGCTTGCCCGATAAGGAGCCTGTTCCGCCCGTTTGTTGCCCTGTGACCCGTGATGCTCGTGACGCGCCCCACAGCGAGGTCAATCCTTCGCCACGGTCCTCGGTTCCCGCTCCCGGCGACGGCATGATGAGGCGGACCGTCCGCTTCCCCACCGACGGACCGCCCACCGCGCCCCACACGCCCGGGAGTCCCACCCTTGCCTGCGCCGACCGCAGAATCCGCCCTGTTCGCCGTCGCCCTGGTCGGTGCCGGCCCGCGCGGAACCAGCGTCCTGGAACGCCTCTGCGCCTCCGCCCCGGAGCTCCTCCCGCCCGGAGCCCGGCTGACGGTCCACGTGATCGACCCGGACCCGCCGGGCCCGGGCCGCGTCTGGCGTACCGACCAGTCGCCCGAGCTGCTGATGAACACCGTGGCCTGCCAGGTGACCCTGTTCACCGACGACAGCGTGGACTGCTCGGGCCCGATCCGCCCGGGCCCGAGCCTGCACGAGTGGGCGCGCGGCACGCTCGGCCCGGACGAGTACCCGACCCGGGCGGAGTACGGCCGTTACCTGGAGTGGGTGTTCGCACGCGTCGTACGGGACGCGCCGGCGACCGTCCGCGTCGAGACCCACCGCGCCCGTGCGACACGGCTCGACGACACCCCCGGCGGTCACCAGGCCCTCACCCTCGACGACGGCCGCACCCTGACCGGCCTGTCCGCCGTGGTCCTGGCGCAGGGGCACCTGCCGGCGACCGCTGACCCGGCCGAGCGGCGCCTGGCGGCCCACGCCGCACACCACGGCCTGCGCCACGTCCCGCCCGCCAACCCGGCCGACGTCGACCTGTCCTGCGTACCGCCCGGCGAGCCGGTCCTGCTGCGCGGCCTCGGCCTCAACTTCTTCGACCACACGGCCCTGCTGACGACCGGCCGCGGCGGCCGTTTCGTACCGGACGCCCGGGGCCTGCGCTATCTCCCCTCCGGCCGCGAACCGCGGCTGTACGCCGGTTCCCGGCGCGGCGTCCCGTACCAGGCGCGCGGCGACAACGCGAAGGGGGCGTACGGCCGGCACGTCCCGCTGGTCCTCACGGTGGACGTGATCGCGGGTTTCCGCAAGCGCGCCGACTCCGGGGAGGCGCCCGACTTCCTGGCGGAGATATGGCCGTTGGTCGCGAAGGAGGTGGAGACGGTGTACTGCACCGCGCTGCTCCGGCGGGCGGGAGCCTCCGCGCGCCGGTGCCAGGAGTTCACCGGTCACTTCCTGTCCGTACCGCACGGAGATCCCCAGGAGGCCGTGCTGCTGGGCGAGTTCGGCGTGGCGGAGGGCGACCGCTGGAGCTGGGAGCGGATCTCGCGGCCGTATGCCGGACGGGACTTCGCGCACCCCGGCGAGTGGCGTGACTGGCTGCTGTCGTATCTGCGCGAGGATGCCGCGCAGGCGGCTCTGGGCAATGTGCGCGGCCCGCTGAAGGCGGCTCTCGACGTGCTGCGCGACCTGCGTAACGAGCTCCGGCTGATCGTCGACCACGGCGGTCTCGCCGGCGCCTCCCGCCGGGACCACCTGGACCGCTGGTACACCCCGCTCAACGCCTTCCTGTCCATCGGCCCGCCCCGGCGCCGCGTCGAGGAGCTGGCGGCCCTGGTGGAGGCGGGGGTGGTGCGGGTGCTCGGGCCGCGCCTGAGGGTGACGGAGGCGGACGGGGCCTGGGCGGCGCACTCACCCGACGTGCCGGGTTCGGCCGTCCGCGTGAGAACCCTCATAGAGGCCCGTCTGCCGGAACCCGACCTGCGGAAATCAGCCGACGGACTCCTTGCGGAGCTGCTGCGGACCGGGCGGTGCCGTCCGCACACCGTCGACGGTTACGAGACAGGCGGGTTGGATGTGACACCGCGCCCTTATCATCTGATAGACCGTCAAGGAGTGGCGCACAGCGGTCGGTTCGCCTTCGGTGTGCCGACAGAGGGCGTGCACTGGGTGACGGCGGCGGGGGCTCGCCCGGGGGTGGATTCGGTCACACTTTCGGACGCGGACGCGGTGGCGAGAGCCGCTCTACGTGCGGCTGTGACGCAAATCGAGCCCCAACCACAGGTGAACCAGTGGCCAAATGTTGAACTTGCAACCATCTATTAGGCGCGCCTAACGTGGGTTACTCATCGGTTCTGTCCCCGGACCGGCCCTCCCCAGGCCGGCCGACCGAAGGAGACCCCCACATGACCGCACGCCTCAATGGCGCGCAGCCGTACGCTCTCGGACTGTTCCGGATCGTCATCGGCCTGCTCTTCGCCTGCCACGGCGCCGTCGCACTCTTCGGTGTCCTCGGAGGTGTGGACGGCAAGGGCGCCACCGCGTCGACCGGCGCCTGGCCGAGCTGGTACGCGGCCGTCATCGAACTCGTCGGCGGCGCTTTGGTGCTGCTGGGCCTGGGCACCCGCGTCGCGGCGTTCGTCGCCTCCGGCGCGATGGCGTACGCCTACTTCAAGGTCCACCAGCCGCAGGGCCTGTGGCCGATCGAGAACAGCGGCGAGGGCGCGGCCATGTACTGCTGGTCGATGTTCCTGCTGATCTTCACGGGTTCCGGCGCGTTCGGCGTGGACCGGCTGCTCGCCAAGCGCACCTCGGCGCAGGGCCGGCAGGCCACGGACCAGACGCCGGTGGCGGCCTGAGCCGCGGCTCGGACCGCACTGAGCGAAGCGGCGCCTCCCCTCGCGTGAGGGGAGGCGCCGTTCTGCTTGCCGCGTGCGCAGGGTTTCCGTGCCGAACCCCCGTGAACCGCCCGTCACGCCCAGGCGTACGCTGTATGGCTGTCATCGGCCACTCCTGCCGCTCCGCCGCGCCATCGCGGCACGGTCTGGCCCACGGGGGACCAACGGGGAGTCGCGGTGCTGGAGCATGTGGGGTCGCTGTTCGGCAGCCCATGGATCTACGCGGTGGTGACCCTGTCCGTCCTGCTCGACGTGTTCCTGCCGGTGCTGCCCAGCGGCGTCCTGGTGATCACGGCGGCGACGGCGGCGGCCGCGGGTACGGCGGCCGACGTGCCCGACATCCTGGTACTGACCCTCTGCGCGGCCACCGCCTCCGTCCTCGGTGACCTGGCCGCCTACCGCCTCGCCTGGCGCGGCGGCGACCGGCTGGACCGGGCGATCTCCCGCTCCCGGCGCCTGACCACCGCGCAGGAACGTCTCGGCACGGCCCTCGCGCGGGGTGGCGGCGCCCTCGTCGTCCTCGCCCGCTTCGCGCCCGCCGGCCGCTCGGTCGTCTCCCTGGGCGCGGGCGCCGCCCGCCATCGCGCTCGCGACTTCCTCCCCTGGTCGGCCCTGGCGGGTCTCACCTGGGCCGTGTACAGCGTCGCCCTCGGCTACTTCGGCGCCCACTGGCTGGGCGCGAGCTGGCTGGGGACGGCGGTGTCGGTGGCGGCGCTGTTCGGGGCCGGGGCGGGGGCGGCGTACCTGGTGCGCAGGGAGCCGGGGGTGTCGTAGGGCTCCGCGGGCCAGGGGCGCTAGCCTGCCCGCTGCGCCTGGGCGCCGCGGATCTCCAGCCCGTCCAGCAACTCGGCCGTGGCCTGTGCGACGGCCTCCACGGCGCGGTCGAACACCTCCTGGTTGTGAGCGGCGGGGGCGCGGAAGCCCGACACCTTCCGCACGTACTGCAACGCGGCAGCCCGAATGTCCGCTTCCGTGGCCTCTTCGGGCAGGGCGGGCGGACGCAGGGTCTTGATACTCCGGCACATGCCCCCAGTCTCGCCCTTTCGGCCCCCGTACGACAGCGCCGACTGCCATGATCTCCGCGAGGCGGCCACCACCGTGGGGCCGACCGACGAGAGGAACCCGACATGGGGAACGAACTCACCGTGGCCGTCCTGGGCCCCGGCGGCGTGGGGGGTCTGCTCGCCGCCCTGCTCTCCCGCGCCGGCCACCGGGTGATCTGCCTGTCCGGCGAGGAAACGGCCCGTACCCTGCGCACGGACGGCATCCGGGTCCGCAGCGCACACTTCGGCGACTTCACGGCCCGGGTCGAGGCGGACACGCACCTGCGCGAACCCGTCGACGCGTGCCTGGTGGCCGTCAAACACACCGCCCTCGACGCCGCCCTGGCGCGCGTCCCCGCGCCCGCGCTGGCCGACGGACTCCTCGTGCCGTTCCTGAACGGCGTCGAACACCCCGCGACCCTGCGCGCCCGCTACCGCCCCGACCGCGTCGCCCCCGCCGTCATCCGCGTCGAGTCGACCCGCGTCGCCCCGGGCGTCATCGACCACGGCAGCCCCTTCGCGGAGATCGACCTGACCGGCACGGCGGTGCCCCGGGCGCGCCTGGACACCCTCGCCGAGACCCTCACCGCCGCCGGCCCGGCCACCCGGGTCCAGGACGACGAGACGGCGACCCTGTGGGCGAAGATGTCGTTCCTGGCCCCCATGGCCCTGCTGACCACCCGCCACGGCGTCCCTCTCGGAGACGTCCGCACCCGTCACCGCGACGAACTGACGGCACTGGTCGAGGAGACGGCCGCGATCAGCCGCGCGTGCGGCGGCCCGGCGCACCCGGCGCGGGCCCTCGCTCGCTACGACGCCTTCCCGCCACCGATGAAGTCCTCGATGCAGCGCGACGCCGAGGCGGGCCGGCCGCTCGAACTGGACGCCATCGGCGGCGCGTTGCTCCGCGCGGCCGAGCGGCACGGCGTACCGGCTCCGGTGACGGCCCGGGTGGTGGGCGAGCTGTCCGCCGGGGCACATCCGTAGCGGCACGCCGCGTGAACCACGGGAAGAAACTCGCCTGGCTAATTCGAACAGGCGTATCATTGGGCCGTGGCAACGACCTATGACTTTCCGAGTGACCTCCTCGCCGGTCAGGAGGAACTCCATCAGGTCCGGGCCGAACTGTCGGCCCTGCTGAAGCGGCTCCCCTGGTCGGTCGAACCACTGGACGGCTTCAGCGACGACAACGGCTGGCGCAAGGTGGAGCGCCCCGCCTCCCCCGGCTGGACCGCCGACGAACAGGCCGAGGTGGAGAAGCTCCGGCGGCGGGAACACGAACTCGCGGTGTTCATCAGCACGCACCGCTACTGGTCCGAACTCTCCGGCCCCGAGCGGGTGGCGGCCCGCTCGGAACTGAAACACGCGCACGAGGCTCCGCCGGAGGAGAGGGACGGAGCCTCGTAGCGGCTGGACAACTGAAGAAGCGCCCCGGGCCGATGTGGGCCCGGGGCGCTTTTGACGATCCGATGGCGGAAAGATCCGGTGGGCGCGGACGGTTTCGAACTTCCCGGCGATCATGCCTCACCACGGGCCGCGGAACCGCATGCCTGGAAACGGACGCAACACACCCATTCGTGTCACAGGAACATCGCTCTGCATCCACACCCCCTTCACAAGGCGCATGATGCTCCCTCAGCACCTGCACCACGCATGGGGGACACCATGATCAAGCGCACTACCACAGCCGCACTCATCGCGGCCGCCCTGCTCACACTCACCGCCTGCGAGGGCACCGACACGAGCGGCGGCAACAACTCCAAGCCCAGCCAGGGCAGCAACGACAAGGCCGACACCAGCAACGACACCACGAAGGCCGAGACCGCCTCACTGCCCAACATGACCGGCAAGGGCCTCCAGTCCGCGCAGGACCAGGCCCAAGAGGCAGGGTTCTACAGCCTCACCTCGCACGACGCCCTCGGCCGCGCACGCATGCAGGCTTTCGACCGGAACTGGAAGGTGTGCTCCCAGACCCCCAAGGCCGGCGAGCACTCCACCGACACCAAGGTCGACTTCGCCACGGTCAAGCTCGAAGAGGACTGCCCGGGCAAGGACGAAGGCGCCGCCCCTGAGGCGGCCGGTGGCACGATGCCCGACTTCAAGGGCAAGGCCGTCAAGGTCGCCCGCCAGGGCCTCGACGCTTCGACGAGCATCGCCGTCAACGATGCCTCCGGCCAGGACCGCATGGTCCTCATGGAGTCGAACTGGCAGGTGTGCAGCCAGGAGCCCGCCGCCGGCACAAAGCTGGACGGCCAGCCTGTGACGCTCACAGCGGTGAAGTTCGAGGAAGGCTGCTGACCTGTCTCCCGCTGACCGGCCTTGGCTCGCGCCACTGGCCAGCATGATCGGCGCCGTCGCCGCGGTCCCGTCGGCGGTGGCGGCTGGGTGGTCCACCCGGCGAGGGCCCGGTACGGCAGCCCGGACCTCAACTGCTCCCCGAGCGAGGCGTGCCGTGGTCGATCAGCCGGTGGGGACCTTCGGGCAGAACGGGCCCTCTCCTCAAGCCCGGATACCCTGCCCCCATGATTCGCGCTGTGATCTTCGACGTCGGCGAAACCATCACCCGCGATGACCGGTACTGGGCGTCCTGGGCCGACTGGCTCGACGTCCCTCGGCACACCCTGTCCGCGCTCGTCGGCGCGGTCGTGGCCCAGGGCCGCGACAACGCCGACGCGCTGCACCTCGCCCGGCCAGGCATCGACATTGCCGCCGAGTACCAGGCCCGCGAAGCCGCCGGCCGTGGCGAACACCTCGACGAAAGCGACTTGTACGCAGACGTCCGCCCGGCACTGTCAGAGCTGCGGCGGCTCGGCGCACGGGTCGTCATCGCCGGAAACCAAACCGCCCGCGCGGGTGAACTCCTGCGGGCTCTCGACCTGCCCGCCGATTTGGTGGTGACATCTGGAGAGTGGGGCGTGGCTAAGCCCTCTGGGGAGTTCTTCCGGCGGGTGATCGAGGTAGCCGACGCGGCGCCCGCTGAGACGGTGTACGTCGGAGACCATCCCGCCAACGACGTGGCACCTGCGGCGGCGGCCGGGCTGCGTACCGCGCACCTTCGGCGCGGTCCGTGGGGGCATCTATGGGCAGACGACCCGAGCGTCGTGGCGAGGGCGGACTGGCGGATCGACAGCCTTATGGAGCTGGCCGCGATCGTAGACCGGTGACTTGGCCCGCACAGCCGAAGCCGGGCGGGCCAAGCCAGTACCCGCGGCGTAACGTCGCGGCTACGGTTCGGAGTGGACGCACCGAACGGAGCCAGTATGCCCAGCCCCAGCATGCGTGAGGTAGGCCAGCGCATCGCAACGATCCGCCGCGCCCGCCGGATGACACAGGCCGAACTCGCCCGAGCTGCCTTCGTCTCCCTCGCCACCGTGAAGGCCATCGAACGCGGCGCCCGCTCGCCGAGCGACGACACCCTCGACTCGATCGCCGCCGCGCTCAGCGTCGACCCGAGCCACATCGTTACCGGCAGCACCCGCACCGACAGCCGCGTCCGCGCAGCCCTCCCCGGGATTTCCGCAGCGATCGGCGCCTACGACATCCCCACCGACACCAGACCTCGCCCTCTCCCCGAACTCGGCGAGGCTATCGGCTGGTGCAGTGGCGCCTCGACGCGCAGTACGCCCGGATCGCCGAGCACGCCCCGCAGCTCCTCACCGACTCCCTCGCTGCGCTCCACCACACCACCGGCGCCGAGCAGCTGCACGCGGCCCACCTCCTCGCCACTACCGCCCGCTCAGCCACGCAGTGGCCTACAAGTTCGGCGCGCGTGACCTCTCGGCCCGCCTGGTGGAACTGATGCGCTGGGCCGCCGGCCAGACCGAGGACCGCATCGCCCAGGCCACCGCCGCCTACGTCCGAACCGAGACGTTCTTCGCTGCCCGCGCGGCGCACCGACTACAGCCGGCTGACCTACACCCCCGTCGAACCCCCGCCCGGCATTCGGCCGGCGCTCCACCGCTACATGAACCGCTTCCGCCTGGTCTTCGGAGCTTTCGACTTCTGCGTGGGCGAGGACGGCCGATGGTGGTTCCTGGAGTGCAACCCCTCCGGCCAGTGGTACTGGCTGGAAACCGAAACGGGTCTGCCCATGTGCGCAGCCCTGGCAGACCTCTTGGAGAGGAAGACGTGACCGATCAAGCACAGCTCCACCAGCAGCTCCTCGACAGGATGACGGCGAACGGCAGCCTGCGCACCGAGCCGTGGAAGCGCGCCGCCGCGGCCGTCCCCCGGCACGAGTTCCTGCGTGGCGGCTTCTTCCGGCGGGCGGTCGGCACGGACTTCACCGGGTGGGAGTCCGTACGGGAAGGTGACGCGGGCTGGCTGGAGGGCTGCTACGCGGACGAGTCGCTGGTGACCCAGATCGCCGCAACGATCGTCCCGGAGGACATCCGCGGCCGGATCCTGCGCGAGCCGACCAGCTCCAGCACGCTGCCGTCGCTCGTGCTGCGCATGCTGGAGGACCTCCAGGTCGAGGACGGGCACAGGGTCCTGGAGATCGGGACCGGCACCGGCTACTCGACCGCTGTGCTCTGCGCGCGGCTCGGCGCAGGGAACGTCACCTCGATCGAGTACGACTCGCGCGTAGCGTCGCGGGCGCGGGCAGCCCTTGGCCACCTCGGGACGTACCCCGACCTCGTCACCGGCGACGGGCTCGTCGGCCACTGCGCGGGGGCGCCGTACGACAGGGTCATCGCGACATGCGGCGTGCGTGCGGTACCTCCCGCATGGGTCGAGCAGACCCGGACCGGCGGCCTGATCCTGGCGACGATCTGCGGATGGCTCGGCTCCTCGGAGCTCGCGCGCCTGACGGTCCACAAGGACGGTACGGCGTCCGGGCCGCTTCTGGGCGGGGCCGTGTCCTTCATGCTCGCGCGGCCGCATCAGCCGCCGCCGCTCGGCCTGCTCCCCGACCTGGACGAGGGCAAGGAACGTGAGACCGGCACCGGGGCCGACGTGCTGAACAACTGGACCTCTCGGTTCGTCGCGCAGCTCGCCGTACCGGGCGCCCAACGGCTGACGATCCAGAGGAACGGACGCAGCGAGGACGTCCTCGTCGACGTCGAGACCGGCTCGTGGGCTGCGGTGTATCAGGACGGTGGCCGGTGGGTTGTCCGGCAGGACGGTCCGGAGGCGCTGTGGGACCACGTGGAGGAGCAGTTCGGCCGCTGGTGCGCGGCCGGCGCACCGACGCTGGAGGAGTTCACCGTCACCGTCACACCGGAGGGACAGACCATCAGTTGGTGATCAGAGGCCGGTCCCGTTCGATCACAGGAGAGGCCCCTCAGGAAGTTTCCTGAGAGGCCTCTGACCTGCTACTCAGTACCGTGGGCGCGGACGGTTTCGAACCGCCGACATCCTGCTTGTAAGGCAGGCGCTCTACCCCTGAGCTACGCACCCGGCTCCCGGGCCGCGCGCCCAGGACGAGTCGACAGCCTACATTGCCCGGGGCGCGGTCCCGCAAACCCGTTCCGTGAGTGGACCCGGGGGTTAACCCCACTGTCGTTCCGGGAGCCGTCCGGATCCCCCGGCGGGCCCTGGATCCATACGGTCGTAGAGCGCTCGAAAGCGCTCGTCGTCCGTCCAGGGGGAGAACGTCATGGCCCGCACCACTCGCAGCACCACCGGCACCACCCGGACCGTCTCTGCCCGCGCGGGCGCCGTCGCCGGTGCCGTCGTGGTGCTCGTCGCCGGTCTCAGCGCCTGCGGCGCGTCCGCGGGGGACGACACCGACCCCGACCACCGGTCCTTCGACCTCCAGAGCCGCACGCTCACCGTCGACTCCGACGACTCGGCCCTCGAGATCGTCGCCGCCGACGAGAACCCGGCGGGCAAGATCGAAGTCACCCGGTGGTTCCAGGGCTCGGTCGTCGTCGGCAAGGAGCCCAGGGCCACCTGGTCCATGCGGGACGACCGGCTGGTGCTGCGGCTGAAGTGCTCCGGCTTCGTCGTCGACTGCTCGGCCAAGCACCGCATCGAGGTAGCGCGGGGCGTCACCGTGAAGGTCCAGGACGACGACGGCAGCGTGCGCGCCCACGGCTTCCGGGACCCCCTGAACATCCGCACCCGCGACGGCTCGGTCCGCGTCACCGACGCCACCGGCCCCCTGAACATCCGCACCGGTGACGGTTCCGTCCGCGTCACCGACACCACCGGCCCCCTTCAGGTGCGCACGGGCGACGGATCCATCCGGGCGCACGTCTCCTCGCGTGACGTCCGCACCCACACCGGTGACGGCTCCGTCCGCCTGGAACTCGGCGCCGTCCCGGACCGCGTGGAGTCCCGCAGCGGCGACGGTTCCGTGACCATCGCGCTGCCCGAGGCCACCTACCGCGTGACCACCGAGACCGGTGACGGCGGCGTGGATGTGTCCGTCCCCCGCGACGAGAGCAGCTCCCATGTGGTGGCCGCGCACACCGGCGACGGCAAAGTGACGGTCCGAACGGCGAACTAACCGGCCCGTGTGTTCGTCCTTAACCGGTGGGAGAATGACAACCGGGCAGGGTGACCACAGCACGGGAGAGGGATGTGACGGCGACTCCAGCGCAGCCGTACTCGCCGTCGCTGCCGCGCGCACACCGCCCGCGCCGCCGCTTCCCCCGTCCCCCCGGCCCGGTCCGTGACACGCTCACCCTGATGGGACTGCCCCTGCTGGCCGCGCTGGCGCTGCCCGCGGCCTTCGCGGGCGGCGGCACCCGGCGCTGGTTCGGCGGTCGTGCCGAGAGCCAGCGGGCCGAGGCACAGGCCGCGAAGGACGCCGCCGCAGCCGCCTTCTACGAACTCGACACCGCGCAGCGCGACCTGCGCATCTCGATCGAGACGATCACCGCCGTCGACAACTCCCCCGCCGCCCGGCACGCCGTCGCCGACTTCGACGCGCTCGGCCGGCGCATCGACGAGGCCAGCCGCCAGTACATCGACGCCGTCGACGCCCACGACCTCGACCGCGACGACCTGGAGGCCTCGGCCGCCTCCCGCGCCCGCACCGAGCTGACCGCCGCCAAGGAGGAGCTCGGCCGGGTCAAGCAGGAGCTGGACCGGTTCACCGAGGGCCTCGGCCCGCTGCTCGGCAAGGCCGAGACCCAGCTGGCCCGCCTCGCCCCGGCCGTCGAACGCGCCCGCCAGGCCCTGCTCGCCGCCTCCAACGCCCTCGACTCCGTACGGGCGACAGGACTGAAGGCCGACGACCTCGCCGCTCGTCTCGCCGCCCTCTCTCCCGAGCTCACCAAGCTGAACCAGGGCGCGGGGCAGCACGGCGTACCGCAGACCCTGGAGCGGGCCGAGACAGTCACCCGCGGGGCCGAAGCGGTCCGCGTGGAGGCCGAGCGGCTGCCGGAGCGCGCCGCCGAGATCGATCACCGGCTGGTCTCCCTGCGCACGCGCGCCCAGGCCCTCACCACCCGCTCCGAGCAGGTCGAACCGATCCTGAGCGAACTGCGCCGCCGCTTCACCGTGGCCTGTTGGCAGGACCTGCAGCGCGTTCCCGGTGTCGCCGCCGAGAACGTGCGCCAGGCCGAGACGAAACTGACCGAGGCCCAGTCCGCCCGCGACGAACAGCGCTGGGCCGATGCCACGGCCCTGCTGTCGACCGTACGAGCCCTGCTGAACACCACCGACGAGGCCGTCTCGGCCGCCGGCGACCGCCTGCACCGCCTGAACGCCGTGCAGAAGGACCCCCAGCAGGAGATCGAGCGCACCCGCTTCGCCATCCGCGACGCCCAGCGCCTGGCCATGGCCGGCCGCAACACTCCCGACCCGCGCCACGCCCGCCCGCTGGACGACGCGGTGTCCCGCCTGGAACGCGCCATCGCCACCCTCGACGGCCGCCACCCCGACTACTGGCACTTCCTCACGGAGACGGAAGCGGTCCGCCGGACGGTGGCCCACGTGGTCTCCGAGATCCGTGAGGAACGCGGTGCCGGCCATTGACCGTGCCGGTCACCTGACCGTGCCGGTTAATCTGTGCGCATGCCTCGCTACGAGTACCGCTGCCGGACCTGCGGCGACACCTTCGAACTCAGCCGTCCCATGGCTCAGTCCTCCGACCCCGCGGCATGCCCCTCGGGTCACGACGACACGGTGAAGCTCCTGTCCACCGTCGCGGTGGGCGGCTCGGCCTCAGCCCCGGCACCGGCACCCCGCTCGGGCGGCGGTGGCGGTGGAGGCTGCTGCGGAGGCGGCTGCTGCGGCTGACGCCACTCGTCAGGCTTCCTCAGGCTTTCTCAGGCTTCCTCAGGAGTTCTTCAGCTTCGGTTTCCTAGCGTGGCCGGCATGACAGCCATCGCAGCGGACACCGGGCCGCAGTGGGTCAACGACCTGATGGACGCGCTGGGCGCCCCGGGTGCCGGTCTCGCCATCGCCTTGGAGAACCTGTTCCCGCCGCTGCCCAGCGAGGTCATCCTGCCGCTCGCCGGCTTCGCCGCGAGCAGCGGCCGGATGGGTCTGCTCGCGGTCCTGCTGTGGACGACGGCCGGCTCGGTGATCGGCGCCCTCGCGCTGTACGGCATCGGCGCGCTGCTCGGCCGTGACCGGACGGTGGCGATGGCGGCCCGGCTGCCGTTGGTGAAGGTCTCCGACATCGAGCGGACGGAGGCGTGGTTCCTGCGGCACGGCACCAAGGCGGTGTTCTTCGGCCGGATGATCCCGATCTTCCGCAGCCTGATCTCCGTACCGGCGGGCGTGGAACGCATGCGCCTGCCGGTGTTCCTGGGACTGACCACCCTGGGCAGCGCGATCTGGAACACGGCGTTCGTCCTCGCGGGCTACCTGCTCGGCGCGAACTGGCACCAGGTGACGGACATCGTCTCCACCTACTCGAAGGTGGTCCTGGCGGTGGCGGCCGTGGCGGTGGCGGCGTTCATCGGAGTACGGCTGCTGCGACGCCCCAAGGGGGCGCGGGGCTGTGACGATGTGCGGCTCCGCCGCGGGGCGCGACAAGCCACCGCGACGCCGCACCCGCACGACGACCAGGTCACCCGAGCTCTCAGGCGCCCCGCACTGCCCCCAGAAACTCCCGCAGGATCCGCTCCCCCGCAAGGACGCCCCGCTCGGGAAGCGCCCTGATCGCGGGAGCCGTCCAGCCCGTGTCGGCCAGCTCCCCATGGCCCGGGCGCCAGCCCTGGTCGGCCGCGAGGAGCAGGTCGGCGTCGAGCAGGGAGTCGCCGGCGGCGAGGGTGAGATCGGCGCCGGTCCGGCGGGCGACCTCGCGCATCGCCGCGCTCTTGGTGAGCGGTTTCGGCACGGCGTAGATCTTGCGGCCCTGGAGGGACACGGTCCAGCCGCGGTTCTCCGCCCAGACCGCGAGTTCCTTCACCCAGTCCTCGTTCAGCAGTTCACGCTCGACGACGAGGTAGGCGAAGAGGTCGTCGGCGACGCGGTGCTTGCGCACCCAGACCGGGTCGGCGGCCCTGAGCAGGTGTTCCTGCACCTCGGCCAGGGGCGCGCACTGTTCGGCCAGCCGCGCGGTCACCTGTGCGTGCCAGTCGGGGTCGGACACGCCGTCCACCAGGATGTGGCCGCCGTTCGCGCAGATCGCGTAGGTGGGCGCGGGGCCCGGCAGGTTGATGCGCAGGTACTGCTTGCGCGTGCGGGTCGTCGTCGGCACGAACACGGCCGCGTCGCCCAGGTCGGTGAGGAGCTGGGCCGCCGTCTCCGTCATGTACGACAGCGGTCTGCTCTCGTGCACCTCCACGCACAGCAGCCGGGGCGCCCGCGCGTCCGGCATGGTCAGCGCTAGAGCCGCGGAGGAGTAGATCAGGGTGCGGTCGAGGTCGCTCGCGACGAGTGCGGGCATCAGACCGTCACCGCCTTGCCGTCGGCGCCGGTCGCGCCCCGGGTGTACTGGGGGTGGATCAGGCCGACGCAGGTGTAGGGCAGGTCGGCCACCTCCTCGACGGGCACGCCGCGTTGCCCGGCCAGCAGGCGTACGTGGTCCAGGTCGCTGCCCGCGCCGGCGCGTGCCAGGACCTTCCAGGGCACGCGGCGCAGCATCACCCGGGTGGTCTCGCCGACGCCGGGCTTGACCAGGTTCACGTCGTGGATGCCGTACTCCTCGCTGATGCGCTCGACGGCGGCCCAGCCCTCCCAGGTGGGCGAGCGGTCGGCGGCGAGCAGTTCCTTGGCCTGGGCGCAGGCGGCGTCCGCGACCTCGGGGAAGCGGGCGGAGACGGCGTCCAGGAAGGTCACCGAGACGTCGGTGCCGGCGAGTTCGCGGTAGAACTTGGCGCCGTGGTAGTCGTGCGGTCCGACCAGGTCCGCCCGGAGCACGGTCCGCGAGATCAGGCCGGACACGGTCGAGTTGAGGCAGGCGGAGGGGATGAGGAAGTCCTCGCGGGTGCCGTAGGTCCGTACGCAGGCGCCCGGGTCGGCCAGGACGGCGATCTCGGGGCTGAAGCCGGTGATGCCGTCGGACTGCTCGAACTCCTCCAGGGCCTGGGCCAGTTCGCGGGTGATGGCGCCCTTGCCGGTCCAGCCGTCGACGAAGACGACGTCCCGGGGGTCGTGGTGCTCGGCGAGCCAGCGCAGCGCGTTGGCGTCGATGCCGCGGCCGCGGACGATCGACACGGCGTAGTGCGGCAGGTCGAGGCCGTGCCGGTGCTGGGCCCAGCGGCGCATGAGGATGCCGATCGGGGTGCCCGCGCGGGCCAGGGAGACCAGGACCGGGCGGGGCGACCGCTCGGCCAGGACGGTCTCGGTGACCACGCCGACCGCCTGGGCGATGCGGGCCGCCGAGTCCTCCAGCGCGGCGTGGAACAGCTCCTGGTACCGCTCGCTCGGCTGGTACTCCACGGGCAGCGACTCGGCGTAGTGCGCGCCGCCGCTCTGGATGGCCTCCTCGCGCTCCTCGGTCGGCGCCTCCAGCGTCACGTCCGAGAGGTCCTGGAGCAGCCAGCCGACCTCCTCGGGCGCGTACGAGGAGAAGGCGGGGCCGCGGAGGGGCTCGGGCAGCATGGAGGGCCTTTCGGGGGCGTGCGGGGGCTCTGGGGCGTACGACGGCACGACGGCGAGGAGGACCTGCGGCGTGTGTGCGGCGAGCCGGGCGAGGAGACCGTCGGGAGCGTGCAGCGCGGGGGTGTCCGCAGCCGAGTCGACGACGGCGACGACGGCGTCGAAGCCGGCGCCCGCGACGTTGTAGGCGTACCGCTCGCCGGGGCCGTCGGCGGGGTCGTCATGGGCCGGGAAGACCAGGCGGGTGCGTATCGCGTAGCCGGGGTCGTCGACGGCGAGGACGGGCGAGCGGGTGGTGGTCGAGTAGCGGACCTCGACGTCGGTGCTCTGCTCCAGCTCTCGCGCGAGCTGGAGCGGGGCGTACATCAGCTCCTCGAACCCGAGGACGAGCACGCGGCGGGCATCGGCGGGCAGGGCCTCGGCGAGCCGGGCGGCCATGCCGGGCAGGGCGGCCTCCAGCCGGGCGCGGTGCGCGGGGGTGAAGCCGTGCCGCCCGCCGTCGGGGAGGCCGGCGGGCCAGCGCAGGTCTATGCGGGTGACGTGGGGGTGGGCGCGGTTGTCATCCGGGGGCGGGCCGGTGGGGGCTGTTCGCGCAGTTCCCCGCGCGACCGGCCACGACGCTGCCGCAGACGACCGACCACCCGTCGCGGCACTCTCTGACTCGAACCGCGCCACCAGCTCCTGCCCCTTCTCCAGCACCCCCTCGGGCAGCCGCACGGTCCCCGAAGCCGCCGCCACGAGATCCACCCGCGCGCCGATCTCCTCGGCGAATTCCGCGAGGCGCCCCGCGTCGGCCGCCGACCGCATGTCCACCAGCGCCACCACGACATACCGCCGCCGCGGATACCGCGCATGAAGATCCCGGACGGTGTTCAGCACCGTGTTCCCCGTGGAGAACTCGTCGTCGACCAGGACCAGCGGCCCGTCGCCGCTGAGCAGCGCGGGATCCTCCGGCAGCAGCAGGTGCGAGGTCGCGTGCGAGTGGGACTCCTCGAAGCCGCCGGCCGGGGCGAGACCGGCGACGGGACGGCGGGTGGAGTGCAGGTAGGGGGCGAGGCCCAGACCGTCGGCGACGGAGTGGCCGAGGCCGGTCGCGGTCTCCGCGTAGCCGAGGACGACCGCGCGCCGCGCCTCCTCGGCGCCCAGCAGTGCCCGCACGCGGCGGCCCAGCTCGTAGCCGTAGCCGTAGACCACGGACGGTGACTGCGGGACGTGCTTGCCGAGCACGTTCGACACCAGCAGGTGGGCCCGCTTGGGGTTGCGGCGCAGGGCCAGTCCCAGCAGGTCGGTCAGCCGGTCGTCACCGACGAGCTCGACGCCGAGCCGCTCGGCGACCCAGCTGCCCGACCAGACACCCTCGGCACCGCCGGCCGTCCCGGCCCGCCCACCGCCGTAGCCGCCGTCGTCGCCGTCGCGCACCTGGTCGTGCACCCCCTCGTTCACTGCCTTCTCCATGAATTCCCTGCGTCGAAGTCGCCGGTCTCCCCGGCGAGCCTGCGGTCCTCGGATGCCGTGCGTTCAGTCGAGCAGGCCGGCCGCGAGCAGCTCCACGAAGCCGATGTCCTCGTTCGCCACGCCGAAAACCTCGGCACGCAGCAGGGTCCGCTCGGCCCAGGCCCGATGCGGCTTCACCTCGTTCATCTTGTTCGTGTACGCCGACCTCAGCACACCCCCGCCGCCGCGCTCGGGGCGCAGGATGTCCTGGGCGTCCGAGAACTCCTCGTGGCTGACGACCGACAGGGCGTGCACGGGCAGCACGTGCGAGGGGTGGATGCAGGTCTTGCCCAGCAGCCCGTTGGCCTGGTCCAGGGAGATCTCCCTGAGCAGGCCGTCCATGGCGTGCTCAATCAGCTTCTCGCGCAGCTCCGCGGCCTGCACCTCAAGGAAGGGGCTCTGCCGCAGCAGCGGCTTGAACATGCGCTCCTGGACCCGGAAGTACTCCCACACCGGCCCGGTCACGGTGAAGCCGGTCCCGTCGGCGCGGCCCAGCATGTTCACCACGTCGGCGATCACCGAGGCGACGATCTGCACGTCGTAGGCCGTCATGTCGGGGCCTCTGCGCAGCCCGTAGGAGGAGCAGAAGTCCGTCACGCCGAGGCGCAGGGCGAGGACGCGGTCGCGGTACTTGTCGACCGCCCGGGAGATGCCCTCCAGGGTCGCCACGCGCGACTCGCGGTAGAGCAGCTCCGGCGACTCCAGTACCGGCATGGCGAAAAGCCGCCGGCCTCCTTCGGCCTCGGCGCTCGCCAGTGCCTCCAGGAAGGGGATGCCGCGTTCCTCGGTGAACTTCGGCAGGACGAATCCGGACAGCAGCCGGGCGGCGGGCCCGAGGCGTCGTACCAGGTCGGGGATCTGCTCGGGGACGCGGACCCGGATGAAAAGCAGCGGCAGGTCCGCGCCCGGGCGGTCGGCGAGGGCCGTGAGCTGGCGGACGAGGTTCTCCTCGCCCGGGCCGACCTCCGCGTCGTCGATCGAGTCCTCCAGGCACAGGACCATGGAGACCACGCCGCGACCGGCCTGCTTGAGGATGTCGTCGGCGAGGCGGGTCCGGGTGGCCGGGCTGTAGAGCGTGGCGCCGAGGGCGGCCGAGAGCAGCCGGGCCGGTGAATCCCCGGTGAACGTACCCGGCTCGCGGTAGAAGAGACGCTTCCGCACCTCAGGGGCGATGTGCCCGAAATGCCGCATAGAACTCCCCCGTGGTGGTTGTGCGACCTGCGAATCGTCGAAAGGTGGCCGGTAATAGTACGTAGAAGTCCATGGCAGAGGTTCCCGTCAGGCATGAATTTCAGGTAACGCGGGCAAGCACAGCCGGGCCCGGCCATGACGACGGTAGTCCGTGGGGGCCGTCGGCGCCGCTCGGGCACCTCGGGCCCCGCGTTGTCGTGAGCAGGACCGAGAAGGCAGGATGACCGCATGACGCACGCGATGCTGAAGGGGTCGAACGTCCCACTGGAAGCCACCACGGTGCGCGCCGTGCTGCGCTGGACACCCGGGCAGGGGGTTCCGGACGTCGACGCCTCCGCGCTGCTCCTCGGCCCCGACGGTCACGTGCGCTCCGACGAGGACTTTGTTTTCTACAACCAGCCCCGGCACCCCTCCGGGAAGGTGTGGCGGCTCGGCAAGAAGCGGGTCGCCGAGGACCTGACCGACACGATCCAGACAGATCTCGCCGGTGTCGAGTCGGGAGTCAGCCGGATTCTGCTGGTCGCTTCGGCGGACGGCGTCACGTTCGACCGCGTACGGGCGCTGCGCATTCTGCTGTACGACGCGGCGGGCACCGGCGCGGAGGCTCTGGCGTACTTCGACGTCAAGCCGGAGACGGGCCAGGAGACCGCGCTGATCTGCGGCGAGCTGTACCGGCGCGGTGAGGGCTGGAAGTTCCGGGCGCTGGGCGAGGGCTATTCGAACGGGCTTCAGGGGCTCGCGACCGACTACGGCATCTCGGTGGACGAGTCCGAGGCGATGGAGGAGTCGGCCGGGCAGCCGGCGACCGCCGACCCGGCACCGTCCACGACCTCCGCCACGACCCAGCAGCCCCCGGCCGCCGCCCAGCCCTCCCCCGAGGTGTCCCGGCCGCTGCCGCCGGAGCAGCCGACCGTGGTGCCCGCGCAGCCCGGGTACGGCTATCCGCCGCCCCAGCAGCCCCCTGCGACCCAGCCGGCGTACGGCTACCCGCAGCCCACCAGCCAGCCCGCGTACGGCTACCCCCAGGCACCGGCGACCGCGGGCGTCACGGGCGCGCAGTCCGGCTACGGCTACCCGGAGCCGGTCGCGGCCGCGGCCCCCGACCCGGACTTCCGCCTGCCCCCGCAGGGCCCGCAGTTCATCGGACGCTAGGCAGGAGCAGCCCTCGGGGGTGTCCGCCCAGGGGGTGCCCGTCTAGCGCTCGACCTTCGTCTTGTAGCCCCGCCCCCACTGGAGCCCCCACCCGTACAACCGGTCCAGCTCGGCCTGGAACCCGTAGACGAACTTCACCTCGCGGCGCACGATGATCTCGTTCTTGACCTTTTCGATCATGACGACGGCGCAGGAGCGGGCCTGCGGCTGGCGTTCGTCGAGGTGGATCTCGATGCGGGGGCCGTTGCTCGGGTAGAGCGTGACGATGGCCTGGGCGCGGTCGAAGGCGGGTGTCTGGTCGTAGATGTAGACGAAGACCAGGAGCCGCTTGATGTCGTCACGGTGGTCGAGGTTGATGTACATCGTCTCGCCGGACGCGGAGCCGAAGCGGTCGTCGCCGCTGAGCTTGACGTACGGCGGAGCGTTGACCTCACCGAAGTAGCCCCCGAGGGGCTGGACGACGCCCTTGCTGCCGTCCTGGAGTTCGTACAGACAGCCCAGGTCGAGGTCGACGTTGACCACGCTCTGGCTGTGGCCGATGACCTCCGGCGGTTTCAGGGCCCTGAAGGGGTGCCGCAGCAGGCTCTCGCGCTGCGGGCCGCCGATGTCGGAGGTGCGCATCCGCCAGCTCAGGTTGACCCGGAGATGGCCGGTGGCCGCGTCCTGTTTGGTGAGTGATATCTGCGCGCGCCGCTTGGTCAGTTCGATCGCGTTGGTTGCCGCGTGCCCCGAGTCGAACTGCACATCGCGCCCACGCCGGAGTCCGTCGAACAGGCCCATTCCGCCCCCACGTTCCCTTGGTGACCGCGGGTCCTCGCCGTACCCACGGCCCTTGACGACCGACGGGGCGGCCCCGAGGAGTCGCCTCGGTGGCCGCCCCGCACAGAGCGTTCCTCGCCCGGAGGGGTGTCACACCCCGGACGAGACCTCAGTCTTCTCGTCCGAGCCGGCTTTTCCCTCGGCCGCGGCGATCGCCTTGTTGCGGCGCACGGAGGACCAGAAGGAGGCGGCGATCAGGACGACGCCGATGAGGCCGGTGATGATCTCGTTGATCTGGTACTGGATGGTGACGAGCAGGAGCACGGCGAGGGCGCCGATCGCGTAGTGCGCGCCGTGCTCCAGGTAGACGTAGTCGTCGAGGGTGCCCTGGCGGACCAGGTAGACGGTCAGCGACCGGACGTACATGGCGCCGATGCCGAGGCCGAGGGCCATCAGGACGATGTCGTTGGTGATGGCGAAGGCGCCGATGACGCCGTCGAAGGAGAAGGACGCGTCCAGGACCTCGAGGTAGAGGAACATGAAGAAGGCGGCCTTGCCGGCCAGCTGGACCGCCGAGCGGGGCTTGCCGGTGCGCTCGGCCTCTTCCTCCGCCTCGTGCTCGCGTTCCTCCTCCTCTTCGAGCTTGTCCTCGAAGTAGCCGGAGAGACCGCCGACGATCATGTAGGTGATCAGACCGGCGATACCGGCGAGCAGGACGGTCTCCGCCTTGTCGACGTGGGTGCCGCCGTGCTGGTGGGCGTGGGTGGCGACGGTCATCGCCGAGATCAGCAGGACGATCAGCGCGATGCACACCGACAGCATGTCGACCTTGCCGAGCTTGGCCAGCGGGCGCTCCAGCCACCCGAGCCACTTGATGTCCCGGTCCTCGAAGATGAAGTCCAGGAAGATCATCAGCAGGAACATGCCACCGAAGGCGGCGATCGACGGGTGAGCGTCGGTCACCAGCTGCTGGTAGCGGTCCTTGTCGTTCAGGGCGAGTTCGACGGCCTTGATCGGGCCCAGCTGGGCGCTGATGGCGACGATCACGACGGGGAAGACCAGACGCATACCGAAGACGGCGATCAGAATGCCGACCGTGAGGAAGATCTTCTGCCAGAAGGCATTCATCTTCTTCAGGATCCCGGCGTTGACCACCGCGTTGTCGAAGGACAGCGAGATCTCGAGGACGGAGAGGATCGCGACGATGCCGAGCGCGGTCCACCCGCCGAACAGGACCGCCGCGACCAGGCCGAGCGCGGTGACCGCGAACGACCACCCGAAGGTTTTCAGAACCACTGGCTACCCAATCGTGTGTGTACGGGGCTCCCCCGCGCCGTACCCGGCTTTACGAACTTTTGAAGCCGAAGTCTAGTCGTCCCCCCTTCGCACCCCACCGGGCCCCGGATTTTGCTCATATCGCGTTACGTGACGTTGACCCCGAAGTCCAGTGCGATGCCCCGCAGCCCCGACGCGTACCCCTGCCCGACGGCCCTGAACTTCCATTCGCCCTGGTAGCGATAGACCTCGCCGAAGATCATCGCGGTCTCCGTGGAGGCGTCCTCGCTGAGGTCGTAGCGGGCGAGTTCCTGGCCGTCCGCCTGGTTCACCACGCGGATGAAGGCATTGCTGACCTGGCCGAAGGTCTGGTTCCGCTCGTCGGCCATGTGGATGGAGACAGGAAAGACGATCTTGTCGCACTGGGGCGGCACCTTGGAGAGGTCGATCAGGAGCGACTCGTCGTCGCCGTCGCCCTCGCCGGTGAGGTTGTCACCGGTGTGCTCCACGGAACCGTCCGGGCTCTTGAGCTGGTTGTAGAACACGAACCACTCGTCCCCGAGCACGCGCCCGCCGCTGCACAGCAGCGCGCTGGCGTCGAGGTCGAACGGGGCTCCGGTGGTGGAGCGCGCGTCCCAGCCGAGCCCGATCATCACCTGAGTGAGGTTCGGTGCGGCCTTGGACAGGGAGACGTTGCCCCCTTTGGCGAGCGTGACGCCCATGATGCTGTCCCTCCCCGGGTGGTGTTTCTCAGGTGGTCCTGCACGTCCGGCGCCGCACGTAAACCGTGCGGCGCCGGACAGGAAGACCTGGGGGCCCTGTCGTCAGGGCCCTTCGGATGGCTCAGACGTTCACGCCGAAGTCCTGCGCGATGCCGCGCAGGCCCGAGGCGTAGCCCTGGCCGATGGCGCGGAACTTCCACTCCGCGCCGTGCCGGTAGAGCTCACCGAAGACCATGGCGGTCTCGGTGGAGGCGTCCTCGCTCAGGTCGTAGCGGGCGATCTCGGTGCCGCCGGCCTGGTTCACGACGCGGATGAACGCGTTGCGCACCTGGCCGAACGACTGCTGGCGGGTCTCGGCGTCGTAGATCGAGACCGGGAAGACGATCTTCTCGACGTCGGCCGGCACCGTGGCGAGGTTGACCTTGATCTGCTCGTCGTCTCCCTCGCCCTCACCGGTGAGGTTGTCGCCGGTGTGCTCGACGGAGCCGTCGGGGCTCTTGAGGTTGTTGAAGAAGACGAAGTGCGCGTCGCTGGCGACCTTGCCGGAGTTGTTCAGCAGCAGCGCGCTGGCGTCCAGGTCGAAGTCGGTGCCGGTCGTGGTGCGGACGTCCCACCCCAGACCGACGATGACCGCGGTCAGGCCCGGCGCCTCCTTGGTCAGCGATACGTTGCCGCCCTTGCTGAGGCTGACTCCCACGAGTCCTCCATTGGTGTCCGGGGGCGGGATGCCCCGTTGTGCTCGGATGTCGGATCAACGAGTCGATCCTAGTGACGGGTTCCCGCCCCACGCAGGCCCTGAAGCCGACAAATCAGCGGGTGTCGAGCGCATGACGCCCGACCGGCGTCACAGGGTGTCGAGCGCCTTCACGTAGTCGTTCAGGTCGCGCGCGTCCGGCAGGCCGTTGACGACCGTCCAGCGCACGACGCCCTCCTTGTCGATGACGAAGGTGCCGCGCACGGCGCAGCCCTTGTCCTCGTCGAAGACGCCGTAGGCGCGCGAGACGTTGCCGTGCGGCCAGAAGTCCGACAGCAGCGGGTACTCCAGGCCCTCCTGCTCGGCGAAGACGCGCAGGGTGTGGATGGAGTCGTTGGAGACGGCGAGCAGTTGGGTGTCGCGGTCGGAGAACTGCGGCAGGTTGTCCCGCAGCTCGCACAGCTCGCCCGTGCACACGCCGGTGAAGGCGAAGGGGTAGAAGAGGAGCACCACGTTCTTCCGACCGCGGAAGTCGGACAGCTTCACGCTCGCGCCGTGGTTGTCCTTGAGCTCGAAGTCGGGGGCCTTCTCGCCGACCTGGATCGCCATCGCTGTGGGTGTCCCTTCGTGGGGCTTGTCGAATGGGCCCCACCCTACGCAGGGACCGGCGCAGACCGGTGGGCGGGCCGACGATGCCGGCCCGCCCCGTCCGTACGGCTGACGTGTGGACGTGCCGTACGGCTAACGCTTCGACTTGGCGGCTTTGGGCGTCGCCAGCCGGCTGCCGCTCCAGTCCTTGCCGACGCTGACGCTCTTGGACGCCGTCAGACCCGCCGTGGTGGCGGCTTCCGAGATGTCGCTCGGCTCCACATAGCCCGAACGGCCGGTCTTCGGCGTGAGGAGCAGGATCGCGCCGCCCTCTTCGATGTACGTGGTGGCATCGACCAGCGCATCCGTCAGGTCGCCGTCGTCGTCACGGAACCACAGCACAACGGCGTCGGCCACGTCGTCGTAGTCCTCGTCCACCAGGTCGCCCTCGACGATGCCTTCAATGGCCTCGCGGAGTTCCTGGTCCACGTCGTCGTCGTAGCCGATCTCCTGGACCACCTGCCCGGGCTGGAACCCCAGCCTGGCGGCAGGGTTCGTCCGCTCCTCCGCGTGGTCCGCGGTCGCGCTCACGGGTTGCCTCCTGATCATTTCTTGGGATGTCGGTACCCCCTGCTCCTGTGAGCTCGGGGGAATCTCAGCCACGCGCGTGCGCGAAGCATTGGCCGTAGTCCACACGGGCGGGGCGGATCGCGCAAGTACCCGGCCGTTCAGACCGCCGAAACGGTGACGATCCTGGCGGTGTCACCGCAACTCCAGGCACACCATCATGGCCCGAGGTGACGCACACCACACCTTTCTGCCCTGTTTGGGCGTTTGGGAATCGTCTGGGGGTACGAGACTCGAAGGTATTCACCCCATACGTCACGGAGCCGGCCCCACGCCCGGGTTACCGATGGGTAGAGATGACGTTTACGGCCCCGAGGTGGACCATGGGGAGCGGCGCGGCCCAAGCGACAACGCCCGGCGACGACAGCGAAACAGCGGCCCTCGCAGGCCCTCTGACAGGTAAGGAACAGCGTGGCTTCCGCATCCGATCGCAACCCGATCATCATTGGCGGCCTTCCGAGTCAGGTTCCTGACTTTGATCCCGAAGAGACGCAGGAGTGGCTCGACTCCCTCGACGCCGCCGTCGACGAGCGCGGCCGGGAGCGCGCCCGTTATCTGATGCTGCGGCTGATCGAGCGGGCCCGTGAGAAGCGCGTGGCCGTGCCGGAGATGCGCAGCACGGACTACGTCAACACCATCCCCACCAAGAGCGAGCCGTTCTTCCCGGGCAACGAGGAGATCGAGCGGAAGATCCTCAACGCCACCCGGTGGAACGCGGCGGTGATGGTCTCCCGGGCCCAGCGCCCCGGCATCGGCGTGGGCGGCCACATCGCCACGTTCGCGTCCTCCGCCTCCCTGTACGACGTCGGCTTCAACCACTTCTTCCGCGGCAAGGACGAGGGTGACGGCGGCGACCAGGTCTTCTTCCAGGGGCACGCCTCGCCGGGCATCTACGCCCGCGCCTTCCTGCTGGACCGGCTCAGCGAGCAACACCTGGACGGCTTCCGCCAGGAGAAGTCGAAGGCGCCGTACGGCCTGTCGTCGTATCCGCACCCGCGGCTCATGCCGGACTTCTGGGAGTTCCCGACGGTCTCGATGGGCCTCGGCCCGATCGGCGCGATCTACCAGGCGCGGATGAACCGCTACATGCACGCGCGCGGGATCGCCGACACCTCGAAGTCGCACGTGTGGGCGTTCCTCGGCGACGGCGAGATGGACGAGCCGGAGTCGCTGGGCCAGCTGTCCATCGCCGCCCGCGAGGGCCTGGACAACCTCACGTTCGTCGTCAACTGCAACCTGCAGCGCCTCGACGGCCCGGTGCGCGGCAACGGCAAGATCATCCAGGAGCTGGAGTCGATCTTCCGTGGTGCCGGGTGGAACGTGATCAAGCTGGTCTGGGACCGCACCTGGGACCCGCTGCTCGCCCAGGACCGCGACGGCGTACTGGTCAACAAGATGAACACCACGCCGGACGGGCAGTTCCAGACGTACGCCACGGAGACCGGCGCGTACATCCGCGACCACTTCTTCGGCGACGACCACCGCCTGCGCGCCATGGTCGAGGGCATGACCGACGACCAGATCCTGCACCTGGGGCGCGGCGGTCACGACCACAAGAAGATCTTCGCGGCGTACAAGGCGGCCGTGGAGCACAAGGGCCAGCCGACGGTGATCCTCGCCAAGACGATCAAGGGCTGGACGCTGGGCCCGAACTTCGAGGGCCGCAACGCCACGCACCAGATGAAGAAGCTGACGGTCGACGACCTCAAGCGCTTCCGCGACCGCCTGCACCTGCCGATCTCGGACAAGGAGCTGGAGTCCGGCGCCCCGCCGTACTACCACCCGGGCCGGGACTCGGAGGAGATCCAGTACATGCACGACCGCCGCAAGGGCTGCGGCGGTTACGTCCCGACACGTGTCGTACGGTCCAAGCCGCTGCCGCTGCCCGAGGACAAGACGTACGCGACCGTGAAGAAGGGCTCGGGCCAGCAGTCGATCGCCACGACGATGGCCTTCGTACGCCTGCTCAAGGACCTCATGCGGGACAAGGAGATCGGCAAGCGGTTCGTGCTGATCGCGCCGGACGAGTACCGCACGTTCGGCATGGACTCGTTCTTCCCGAGCGCGAAGATCTACAACCCGCTCGGCCAGCAGTACGAGTCGGTCGACCGTGATCTGCTGCTCGCCTACAAGGAGGCGCCGAACGGCCAGATGCTGCACGACGGCATCTCGGAGGCGGGCTGCACGGCGTCCCTGATCGCCGCCGGCTCCGCCTACGCGACCCACGGCGAGCCGCTGATCCCGGTCTACGTCTTCTACTCGATGTTCGGCTTCCAGCGCACCGGCGACCAGTTCTGGCAGATGTCCGACCAGCTGGCCCGCGGTTTCGTCCTGGGCGCGACCGCCGGCCGGACGACTCTGACCGGCGAGGGCCTCCAGCACGCCGACGGCCACTCCCAGCTGCTGGCCTCCACGAACCCCGGCTGCGTGGCGTACGACCCGGCGTTCGGCTTCGAGATCGCGCACATCGTGCAGGACGGCCTGCGCCGGATGTACGGCGGCTCCGAGGAGCACCCGCACGGCGAGGACGTCTTCTACTACCTGACCGTCTACAACGAGCCGATCCAGCACCCGGCCGAGCCCGAGAACGTGGACGTCGAGGGCATCCTCAAGGGCGTCTACCGCTTCAGCGAGGGCACGGGCGGCTCGATCCCGGCGCAGATCATGGCGTCGGGTGTCGCGGTGCCGTGGGCGGTCGAGGCGCAGAAGATCCTCGCCGAGGAGTGGAACGTCAAGGCCGACGTCTGGTCGGCGACCTCCTGGAACGAGCTGCGGCGCGAGGCCGTGGCCTGCGAGGAGCACAACCTGCTGCACCCCGAGGAGGAGCAGCGGGTGCCGTACGTGACGCGGAAGCTGGCGGGCGCGGAGGGCCCGGTCGTGGCCGTGTCCGACTGGATGCGGTCGGTCCCGGACCAGATCGCGCGCTGGGTGCCGCAGACGTACCAGTCGCTCGGCGCGGACGGTTTCGGGTTCGCGGACACGCGGGGCGCGGCCCGCCGCTTCTTCCACATCGACGCGCAGTCGATCGTGGTGGGGGTGCTGACCGAGCTGGCCCGTGAGGGCAAGGTCGACCGGTCGGTGCTCAAGCAGGCCATCGACCGGTACCAGCTGCTCGACGTGTCGGCGGCCGATCCGGGGGTCGCGGGCGGCGACGCCTGACACGCCAGGCCCTGTCAAGGGGTGGTGAGCCTCACGGGTACACCGTGGGCACACCACCCCTTCACCTTTTCTACGATTCGGCCATGCATCAGAAGTCGGCCCAACTCCGTTGGGAACAGCACACGCAGCGGCCGTTGTTCGGCCTGGCCCTGGCCTTCGCCGTCGCCTATGCGGTGCCGATCGTCCGGCCCGACGCGAGCCGGGACGTGGTGGACGTGTGCACGGCCGTCGAGTGGGTGGTGTGGGGTGCGTTCGCGCTCGACTACGGCATACGGCTCGCGCTCGCCGAGCAGCGGCTGGTGTTCGTACGGACGCACTGGCTCGACCTGGGCGCGGTGTTGCTGCCGATGTTTCAGCCGATGCGGTTGCTGCGGATGGTGTCGACGCTGCTGCTGGTCGGGCAGCGGGCGCGGATGGCCTCGCAGATAAGGCTCACGACGTATGTCGTGGGTGCGGTGGTCGGGCTGCTGATGTTCGGGTCGCTGGCGGTGCTGTCGGTGGAGCGGGACTCGCCGGACGGGAACATCCGGACGCTGGGTGATGCGGTGTGGTGGTCGTTCACGACGATGACGACCGTGGGGTACGGGGATCATGCGCCGACGACCGGGCTGGGGCGGATGCTGGCGGTCGGGCTGATGCTGTCCGGGATCGCTCTGCTGGGTGTGGTGACGGCGAACATCGCGGCGTGGTTCATCGCGCGGTTCGAGAAGGACGATGTGGAGGAGCGGCGGCAGACGGAGGCGATCCGGGAGTTGACGGAGGAGGTTCGGGCGTTGCGGGGGGAAGTGGCGGCGTTGAAGGGGACGTCCGTTGAGTGAGGTCTTCTCGGCAACGTGACGGTTGCGGTGTGTGACGGGGTGCGGGTGCCCGCTCGCGGCCTACTTCTGCGGTGCCAGGGTGCGCAGGACGCAGAACTCGTTGCCCTCGGGGTCTGCCATGACCACCCAGTTTCGGTCTGAGCCCTGGCCCACATCCGTCTTGGTGGCGCCGAGGCCGAGCAATCTGGTCACCTCGTTCTCGGTGCTGGCGTCGATCGGGCTGACGTCGAGGTGAAGCCGGTTCTTCACGGTCTTGCCCTCGGGTACCTGGATGAACAGCAGGGTGGCTGGCATCTGGCGGGCCCGAACATCCTCGACGGTCGGCACCCAGGAGCCGATCTCGACCTTGCCCTCGCTCCGGTCGATCACCTTGAAGTCCAGGACCTCGCACCAGAAGGCCGCGAGCCTCTCCGGATCGTGGCAGTCAACGGCCAACTCGGTGAACCTACTTGTCATGACTCTCCCAGATAGTGCGGACGGGGCTCAGAGTATTGGCTGGGCCTCCCGTCCGGCAGATCCGCGATCTTCCTGACTGACCAGGGCCGTCAGACGGGTTTGATCCGGCATCAGATACGCGAGAAGCCCCTGGTAGGAACATGTCTGCGAAGATCACGTCCCAGAATCCAGAGGCTTCACGCGTTGACCGGTATCACCTACACCGCAACACTCGACGTCGGCAGGGAGACCGCCGAGACTCTCGCCCGGCTCTTGCGCGAGCACCGCGAACGGCTCGGCACCCGCAAGGGGACCCGCGCTCTGGGCGTCTTCAAGCAGGGTGTCCTGGTGCTGCGGTGGTTCGTCGACGGGACCCGGCTGGCCCAACTCGCCCGGGACAACAGGGTTTCGGTACCCACCGCATACCGCTACTTGCACGAGGGGCTGACCGTGCTCGCCGACCACGCCCCGGATCTGTCCACCGCGCTGGATCGGGCGGCGGCCGCCGGCCACACCCATCTCAACCTGGACGGCACCGTCATCCGTACCGACCGCGTCGCCGCCCCCGGCCCCAACGGCGCCGACCTGTGGTGGTCCGGGAAGCACAAGCACCACTGCGGCAACGTCCAAGTCATCTCCGCCCCCGACGGCTGGCCGATCTGGGTCTCCCCGGTCCGCCCCGGCCGCGAGCACGACACCACCTGCGCCCGCACCCACGGCTTGGTCGACGCCCTCAACCGGCTCGCCTCCACCCTGGACATTCTCACCCTGACCGACCTCGGCTACGAGAACGCCGACGACGGCTTCCGCCACCCGGTCAAGAAGCCCAAGGGAGGCGAACTCGACGACGCACGGCAGACGTTCAACTCGGTCATCCGAGGCGTCCACGCGGTCGCCGAGCGGGCCAACGCCCTGCTCAAGGTCACCTTCAAGGCCCTGCGCCGAGTCAGCCTCGACCCCAGAGGCATCACCCGGATCGCCCGAGCCGCCCTCGTCCTGCTCCATCTGGAGCACGGCCGAACCACCTGAACGAAAATCACGAACCGTCACGAGACGTTACCGAGAAGGGTTCAGTGACGCCCGTTGACTAGTGCTCGGGGTTCGTGCCCGGGGCGGGTGGGTGCGCAGCTCGGTGCGGCGAGGTGCCGCTGCGCCCGCCCGTGCCGCCCTGGGGTACCTCCCAGGCCCTTGAGGCACTGAGGGAGGCACGATTGCCCGCAGCTGAGCGGCTCGAGACTGCCCGCAGCTTGGGCATGAGAAGGGCCCCCGGCTTGGCCGCCGGAGGCCTTCCTCGGATGCCCGGGTCAGAAGAGCATGCCGTTGCCCGGGGTTGTCGCTCCGGCCAGCCAGATGATGGCCAGGAGCGTGTCGATGGCACCCAGGACCAGGGCGACCACGGCCGTGGCCGGGCGGGAGCCCGCCCACGTGCGGCCCATGGCGAGCCAGCCGCAGACGATCGCCACGGGGCCGAGGATGATCCCCAGCACGAAGAATCCGGCGACCGCGCAGATGACTCCGATGATTCCGAGCGTCGCGCGATCCGGCCCGGTCCGTGACCACGTCCGGCCACGTGAGCGGGGGTACCTGCGCGATCCGTGTCCGAAGCTCGCCATCATCAACTCCCGTAAACCCTCAGTCGGTTGGGGTTCGGTTCGGGTACGACATGACGAGTACCCCCAAACGAGGCCTCAATCCCGCTGCTTGCGCGCTGCCCCCCTCCGGCAGCGCGCCGCAGCGTCCGCCCTCCAGGCACTGCGGAGGACTTGACCCACTGTGACCTGCGATGCCCGCCGGAGGGGAGGGGGCGGCGGTCTTGTTCACCCTGATAGGCGAACACCGGGAAGAAGACCGTCAGATGTGCGCCGCGCCCGCGCCGGCGCCCGCGTTCTCACCGCGCTTGGTGAGGAACGCCACCAGCACCGCCACCACGGCAACGCCGGCGGCCACCAGGGAGGCCGCGCTCATGCCGGAGATGAACGTGTCGTGCGCGACGCCCGTGATCTTCGCGGCGATCGCGTCCGGCGTCCCCGGCGCCACCGGCGGGACACCGACCTGGACCGCCTCGGACGCCTGGTGCTCCTGCTCCGGCGTGAGCGGCGGGAGGCCCGCCTTCGTCCAGTTGCCCGCGAGGTCGCTGTTGACCTTGGAGGCCATCACGGCGCCCAGCACGGCCGTACCGAGGCTGCCGCCGATCTGCATGGCGGCCTGCTGGAGACCGCCCGCCACGCCTGACAGCTCCATCGGGGCGTTGCCGACGATGACTTCGGTCGCGCCGACCATGACCGGCGCGAGGCCGAGGCCGAGCAGGGCGAACCAGAGCGACATGATGCCGCTGCCGGTGTCCGTCTCCAGCGTCGACATCCCGTACATGGCGATCGCGGTGAGCGCCATACCGCCCGCGAGCGGGACGCGGGGGCCGAACTTGGTGATCATCGCGCCGGCGAGCGGCGAGCCGACGATCATCATGCCGGTGAGCGGCAGCAGGTGCAGACCCGCGTCGACCGGGCCCATGCCGTGCACGTTCTGGAGGTAGAACGTCACGAAGAACAGACCGCCCATGAAGGCGATGGCCATCAGGACCATCAGCACGACACCCGCGGACAGCGCCACGGAGCGGAACAGCGCGAGCGGGATCAGCGGCTCCTTGACCTTCGTCTCCCAGAAGGCGAACAGCGCGAAGCCCAGTACGGAGGCGCCGAGGAACGCCAGCGTCTTGGCGTCGCCCCAGCCCCACTCGGACGGCGGGGCCTTGATGAGCGCCCACACCAGGCAGAACACGGAGGTCGACAGCAGGGCGATGCCCAGGATGTCGAAGGAGCGCGGGGCGTTCTCGGCGCGGTGGTCGAGCAGGATCAGCACGCCGAGGACGACGGCGAGGACACCGACCGGCACGTTGATGAAGAACACCGACTGCCAGTTGACGTGCTCGACGAGCACGCCGCCGAGGATCGGGCCGCCGGCGGTGGACGCGCCGATGACCATGCCCCAGATGCCGATCGCCATGTTGAGCTTCTCGGCCGGGAAGGTGGCCCGCAGCAGGCCGAGCGCGGCCGGCATCAGCAGCGCACCGAAGAGACCTTGCAGGACGCGGAAGGTGACGACCAGCGCGATGCTGTCGGACAGACCGATGGCCCCCGAGGCGGCGGCGAAGCCGACGACGCCGATGATGAAGGTCTGCCGGTGACCGAAGCGGTCGCCGAGCTTGCCCGCGGTGATCAGGGAGACCGCGAGGGCGAGGAAGTATCCGTTGGTGATCCACTGGACCTGGGCGAAGGTGGCGCCCAGGTCCTTCTGTATCGCGGGGTTGGCTATGGCCACGATGGTGCCGTCGAGGGCCACCATCATGACCCCCACTGCGACGGTGATGAGGGTGAGCCACGGGTGCCCTCGCAGCCCCTTGCCCGGCGTCGCGTCCGACGGCGTCGCCGGCGTGTTGCCCCCCGACCCCGTCGTGTCGATGGTGGTCTGACTAGTCATGCTTCGAGGCTAATGACAGCCACTGACAATTGACAAACCAATTCACAAGTCGGTAACTGACACGTCACCTTCCCTATAGCCTGAACTGGGCAAACACCGAAGAGAGGCACCTCTTGAACCTGCGCGAACGCAAGAAACAGCGCACCCGGGACGCGCTGCTGCGGGCCGCCCTGGAACTGTTCGCCACGCGCGGGTACGAGGAGACGACCGTCGACGACATCGCCGCCGCCGTCGACGTCTCGCAGCGCACCTTCTTCCGCTACTTCGCGGGCAAGGAGGAGACGGCGTTCTACGTGCCGCGGCTCGCGGAGAACCAGGTCGTCGAGGCCGTACGGGTCCGCCCGCCGGACGAGGCCCCGCTGGAGGCGCTGCGCCGGGCCGTACTGGAGAGCTGGGACACGATCAACGAGACGATCGAGGAGATCGTGCCGGTCGAGCTCCACATGCGCGTCTACCGGGTGATCGAGTCGACGCCCGCGCTGCTCGCCGCCCATCTGCGGCGGGCGGCGGAGTTGGAGGAGGAACTCGCGCGCATCATCGCCGAGCGCGAGGGGCTCGACGTGGACGCGGATCCGCGGCCCAGAATCGTCGTGGCCCTCTTCGGCGGAGTGATTCGTGTCACCGAGCGCCTGTGGTCCGCGGGGGACGACCTCACGCTCGAAGG
Organism: Streptomyces africanus; assembly: GCF_030816955.1. NCBI lineage: Bacteria > Bacillati > Actinomycetota > Actinomycetes > Kitasatosporales > Streptomycetaceae > Streptomyces > Streptomyces africanus. The sequence continues at coordinate 2,578,267 of NZ_JAUSYP010000001.1, forward strand.
AATGCGCCAACTCACCGCCACCTACCTGGATCAGGTGGGCCCCGCCCTGGCCGGGAACTGGCGTACAGAGCAGTCCCCTTAGCACATCCACCGAAACGTGATCCCGGTCACTTGGTTAACGCGAGACCCTCTCGTTCTCCTAGTGTGTCCTTTCAGTGACTTCCTTCGACACCACCCCGCAGCTGAACGTCTGGCGCGCACTGCTCGCTCTGGCCGTCGTGTTCGTGATGCTGGCGACCACCGGCTGGACGGCCCTGCGCAACCAGCGGGGCGACACGCCGCTCCAGGCCTCGCTCTCCGCCTGGGAGCACGGCCGGATCGGCGGTCACCGGCTGCCGGACCCGCAGTCCCAGCCGACGAAGCTGGCCCGTTTCTTCACCTCGCTCACCGAGCGGGACCGCGCGAGCCTGGTCCGCAAGTACCCGCTCGCGGTCGGCAACATGAACGGCGCCCCCGTCGAACTGCGCTACCGCGCCAATCGCGTCGCGCTCGGCCAGGCACGCAAGGTCGAGCGGGAACGCATGCACGACAGCCGTCTCACCCCGTCCGGCAAGCGCGAGGCCGCCCGCCGGATGCACCGCTTCGACGACCTCATGGAGAAGGGCCGCCACATCCTCGCCTTCGATCCCGAGGGTTCGGGGCGGGTGGCGGAGGTCTTCGGCGACCTGCGCGAGGCGGACCGGGTCTCGGTCGTCGTGCCCGGCGTGGACACCGACCTGCTCACCTTCCAGCGCACCCAGCGCAAGTACGCGGCGCCCGTCGGCATGGCCGAGTCCCTGTATGCGGCCGAGCGGACGGCGAGCCCCTCGACCCGTACGGCCGTGATCGCCTGGGCCGACTACACGGCGCCCAGCGGACTCGGCATCGACTCGGCCACGGCGATGCGCGCCGAGGAGGGAGCCGTACGGCTGAACGCGCTGGTGCGGGCCCTGCCGGGCGGCTCGCCGGTCTCGCTGTTCTGCCACAGCTACGGCTCCGTCGTGTGCGGGGTCGCCGCGCGCTCGCTGCCGGGCCGGGTGTCCGACATCGCGGTGGCCGGCAGCCCCGGCATGCGCGCGGAGAAGGCCGCCCAGCTGCACACCACCGCCCGGGTGTGGGCGATGCGGGACGCCGACGACTGGATCCAGGACGTGCCGTACCTGGAACTCGGCGGGCTGGGCCACGGAGCTGACCCGGTGTCCGCCGGGTTCGGTGCGCGGGTGCTGTCGGCGCAGGGTGCGAAGGGTCACGCCGGCTACTTCGAGCCGGGTACGGCAAGTCTGATGAATTTCGCAGAGATCGGCGTCGGCGCATACCGCTCGGTGCACTGCGCGCACGAAGACGGCGTCTGCCGGACCGGTTTGTCCGGCACGGCTGCGGCCTGACGCGCGTAGAGGCGAAGAAACTGCGGTCTGCTCGGGAGGGGGACGGAGGAGCGCGTGCCGCATACGATGAGCCGCATGGGTGACGTACTGGCCGGATTTCATGCCGCCTGGGAGTTCGAGTCCGACTCCGTGCTCATCCGTTACGAGCGGGGGATCCGAACACCCAAGCTCTTCCAGGCGCTGGGGGAACGTCGTGTGCCCCTGGACGCCATCGCCGGGGTGACACTGACCCGCGGGAAGCGCGGCACGGTGGTGCTGCGCGTCGAGCCGCGGCCCGGTGCGGATCCGTTGATGGAGGCCGCCGCCGGACAGCTCAAGGACAGCGGCGATCCCTACCGGCTGGTGCTGCCCGCCGAGCGGGAGGTCCTCGCGGAGTACTACGCCGACGAGTTGCGGTCGCTGCTGACGGAGTCGGAGTCGGGGCCGGCGGAGCGGTTCCTCGTGGAGCCGCCGAAGGGGCCGTTGTCCTTCAAGGCGTACGACGGGAAGGCCTCCTTCGACGGGCGGACGGTGAACTTCCGGTGGTTCTGGACGGGGGCGTCGTCGGCGAAGTGGAAGGCCGGCGACCAGAGTTTTCCCGTCGGGGAGCTGAACGGGGTGGAGTGGCGGTCGCCCGAGGTCTTCGAGGGGCATCTGCGGTTGTTGCGGCGCGGCGAGTCGGGGGCCGGGGCTGCTGCGCAGGCCGACCAGGATCCTGCCGCGGTGGTGTTCGGGCTGGGGTACGGGCCTGTGCATGAGTCACTGCCGTTCGCTGCGGCGGTGTTGGCGGCCGTGCGGGCGTCGAGTCCGGTGGCGGCGGTGTCCGCGGCGGGGCCGCGGCGTGATCCTGCGGATATCGCCGAGCGGATTCGGCACCTTGGTGAACTGCATCAGGCCGGGTTGGTGACCGATGAGGAGTTTTCGGTCAAAAAGGCTGAGTTGTTGGCGGAGCTTTAGCGTCTGCCAGGTTCTCGCCCTGGGCGGGCGCGGGTTGTGCGTGGTTGATCGCGCACACGCGGCGGAGCCGCAAATCGACACAGCCCCGCGCCCCTTGAGTCCCTCTTACTCACGTCCGGCCGAAGTGAACGCCATGTCCGCGTAGCGGTTGCCTGCTACCTGGGCCGCTATGCCGTTCAGCAGGTCCAGTTGTTCGTCCGTCAGGACGATCCTGGTCGCTGCCGTGTTCTCCTCCACCCTGGACGGATTGCGGGTGCCGGGGATCGGGATCACCGGGAGGTTGTGGATCGTCGCCTGCTGCTGGACCCAGGCCAGGGCGATCTGGCCGAGGGAGGCGCCGTGGGAGTCGGCCACCGAGCGGATCAGCTCCAGCAGGGAGGCGTTGGCCGTCGCGTTGTCCCCGGTGAAACGGGGCTGCTGGCGGCGGAAGTCGCCCGGCGTCAGGTCCTGCTCGGCGTTGGTGAAGGAGCCGGTCAGGAAGCCGCGGCCGAGCGGGGAGTAGGGGACCAGGGCCACGCCCAGGTCGCGGGCCGCGGGGACCACCTTCGGCTCGATGTCACGGCTGAACAGCGACCACTCCGACTGCACGGCCGCGATCGGGTGCACCGCGTGGGCGGCGCGGAGTTCGTCCGCCGTCACCTCGCTCAGGCCCAGGTGCTTGACCTTGCCCTCGCGGACCAGGTCGGCCATGGTGCCGACGCTCTCCTCGATCGGCACGTTCACATCGCGCCGGTGCATGTAGTAGAGGTCGATGACGTCGACGTCGAGGCGCTTCAGGCTCTCCTCGACGGCCTGGCGGATGTAGGGCGGGTCGTTGCGGACGATGCGGCGCGTCGGGTCGTCCGGGGGGATCGACAGGGCGAACTTGGTCGCGATGACGACCTCGTCGCGGTGTGCCTTGAAGAACGGCGACAGGAACCGCTCGTTCTCGCCGGCGCCGTACGCGTCGGCCGTGTCGTACAGGGTGACGCCCAGTTCGAGCGCCCGTTCGAGGGTGGCCCGGGACGCGTCCGCGTCCGAGGGGCCGTAGCCGAAGCTCATGCCCATGCAGCCGAGGCCCTGGACGCCCACCTCCGGGCCGTTGTCGCCGAGCTTCGCCGTCGTGATCCTGCCGTCCGTCATCGGGACCTCTCCGACGCCAGGGCCCGCCCGGCGTCCGCGTAGAAACTGATCTTCCGGTCGAGCACGGCGAGCGTGCCCCGGAGTTCGTCGATCCTGGCCAGCACGTCCTCGCGGGTCGTCTTCAGCAGATCGAAGCGCTCGCCGTAGGTGTGGTCGCCCTCACGCACGAGTTCCGCGTACCTGACCATGTCGGCGACCGGCATACCCGTCAGGCGGAGCTTGCCGACGAGGTCGAGCCAGTCGAGGTCGCGGTTGGTGTAGCGCCGCTGGCCGGTGTGGGACCGGTCGATGTGCGGCATCAGGCCGATGCGCTCGTACCAGCGCAGGGTGTGCGCCGTCAGGCCGGTCAGGGCGACGACCTCACTGATCGTGTAGCGGTCCTCGCCGTCCGGACGCCGGTTCTGCTGGGGCGGGCCGGCGCAGCTGTCGGTCCTGGTACCCGTGGTCTCCATCACCGTCATGACCCCAACGCTAGAACCTTGGAGTGCACTCCAAGCAAGCGCCGACGGTAAGAAATCGGCAGGACGCTTCTTGATCCGGCTGGTTAGCGTAGGGCGTCATGAGTGCCGTACGCCGCGCCCTGCCCGAGGACGCCGAGGAAGTCCTCCGCCTGCGCCAGATCATGATCAACTCGATGTTCGGTGACCCCTCCGCCGCCTGGCACGGGGAGTCGCTCCCCACACTGAGGGCCAAACTGGGCGAGGAGGACGGGGACTTCACGGCGTTCGTCGTGGACCACCCGGAGCGGCCGGGGGCGCTGGCGTCGCTGGTGGCCGGGACGATCGACTACCGCATCGGGAAGTCGGGCGAGCCGCGGGGCATGGTCGGTTTCGTCTTCAGTGTCGCCACCGACCCGTCCGCCCGGCGCCGTGGATATGCGCGCGCGTGCATGACGACGCTGCTGGAGTGGTTCCGCGAGCGCGGCGCCCGGCGCGTGCAGCTCACCGCCTCACCGGAGGCCGAGCCGCTGTACGTCTCCCTCGGTTTCCGGCCCAAGCCCGACCCCTTGCTGGAGCTGACGCTCTGAGCGCATAGGCTCGAACGCATGTCGCTGAAGAGCCTCGCGTTGATCGAGAACTGGCCGGTTCCCACCGCCGCGGCGGGTGTCGTACGGGCGGACGGCACCGTGCTGGGCACCCACGGACCGGCCGGACAGCGGTTCCCGCTCGCGTCAGTGACCAAGCCGCTCGCCGCCTACGCGGTGCTCGTCGCCTACGAGGAGGGGGCCGTCGAACTCGACGAGCCCGCCGGTCCCGCCGGGTCGACGGTCCGGCACCTGCTCGCGCACACCTCGGGCCTCGCCTTCGACGAGCACAAGGTCACGGCCCGGCCCGGCGAACGGCGGCTGTACTCCAACGCCGGCTTCGAGCAACTCGGCGACCACGTCGCGAAGGCGACCGACATCCCGTTCGGGGAGTACCTGCGGCAGGCCGTGCTGGAGCCCCTGGGGATGACCTCGACGACCCTGGACGGCTCTCCGGCCAAGGACGGCGTGTCCACGGTCGAGGACCTGCTGCGGTTCGCGGCCGAGGTGCAGGCCCCGCGCCTGCTGGACCCCCGTACGGTCGCCGAGGCGATGACCGTGCACTACCCGGGCACGAAGGGCGTCCTGCCGGGGTACGGGCACCAGAACCCCAACGACTGGGGTCTCGGCTTCGAGATCCGCGACTCCAAGTCGCCGCACTGGACGGGCTCTTCGTCCTCGCCCCGCACCTTCGGGCATTTCGGGCAGTCGGGTACGTTCCTGTGGATCGACCCCGACGCGCGGGCCGCGTGCGTCGCGCTGACGGACCGGGCGTTCGGGCCCTGGGCGATCGAGGCGTGGCCGCCGTTCACGGACGCGGTGCTGGCCGGCCTCTAGGTCAGGTTCATTTCCCAGACGAGCAGCTCCGCCTCCGTCACGCCCTCGGCCTCCAGGCCCTTCGCGTCGGTGATCCGGGCCGCGTCGCCGGTGCCCAGCGTCTCGCCGTCCAGGCGCACCTCCCCGCGTACGACGTGCACGTACGCGTACGCCGCGTCCGGTACCGCCGTCCGCTCCCCCGCCCCCAGGCGCCGTACGTGCAGCATCGCACCGGCCTCCGGGACGGCGTAGGGCGTCGAGTCGGCGATGCCGTGGACGACCTCGTAGTACGGGTCACCGCCGGGCCGGAGCGGGGCCAGCCACATCTGGACGAAGGTCAGGGGGCCGGGGCCGTCGTTGCGCTCCACGTGCCGCACCCCGCCCGCCGAACTCAGCCGCTGCACGTCCCCGTGGCGCACCACCGACTCGTGCCCGGTGGAGTCCCGGTGCGTCAGCTCGCCCTCCACGACCCACGTCACGATCTCGGTGTGGCTGTGCGGATGCTCGTCGAAGCCGGCGCCGGGTGCCAGGCGCTCCTCGTTGCAGGCGATCACCGCGCCGAAACGGAGGTTGTCCGGGTCGTAGTGCGGCCCGAAGGAGAAGGCGTGCCGGCTCTCGATTCCGGCCGCCGGGTCACCGCCCCGGTAGCGCTCTTCGGCGCGCCGAATGTCCATCACGGAGTCCACCGTAGACCCGCCGACGCACCCTCCCGTCCGGATAAGGCAGTCTTGTCCCGTGCCCGAACCCGAAACCAGCAAGAGCCAGGCCGCAGCCCATGACGTCCATCCGCACGCCGCGACGCTGAAGCGGCTGGAGAAGTCGTCCGGATCGCTCGCCGCGCAGGCGATCACGCGGATGGACGAGACGCTGCCCTGGTACCGGGCCATGCCCCCGGAGAACCGTTCCTGGATCGGTCTGGTCGCGCAGGCGGGTATCGCCGCCTTCACCGAGTGGTTCCGGCATCCGGACGCCCCGCAGGCCATCTCCACCGACGTGTTCGGAACCGCGCCGCGCGAGCTGACCCGGGCGATCACGCTGCGCCAGACCGTGGAGATGGTGCGCACCACCATCGAGGTCATGGAGTCCGCGATCGACGAGGTCGCGGCCCCGGGCGACGAGCGGGTGCTGCGCGAGGCCCTGCTCGTGTACGCCCGCGAGATCGCCTTCGCGACCGCCCAGGTGTACGCGCAGGCCGCCGAGGCACGCGGCGCCTGGGACGCCCGCCTGGAGTCCCTGGTCGTGAACGCCGTGCTCAGCGGCGAGGCCGACGAGGGCGCCGTGTCCCGGGCCGCCGCCCTCGGGTGGAACTCGCCCGAGCACGTATGCGTCGTGCTCGGCACCGCGCCCGACGGGGACAGCGAGCTGACCGTCGAGGCCATACGGCGTGCGGCCCGGCACGCCAAACTCCAGGTGCTCACCGGGGTGCTCGGCGACCGGCTGGTCGTCATCGCGGGCGGCAGCGACAACCCGCTGGCCGTCGCCAAGTCGCTCATCGGCCCGTTCGCGGCCGGGCCGGTCGTGGCGGGCCCGGTGGTGCCCGACCTCCAGGCCGCGACCCGGTCCGCGCAGGCCGCGGCGGCGGGCCTCAAGGCGTGTTCTGCCTGGCAGGACGCCCCGCGCCCGGTGCTGGCGGACGACCTGCTCCCGGAGCGGGCGATGGCCGGTGACCCCTCGGCCCGCGACCAACTGGTGGAGGAGATCTACAGACCGCTGGAGGAGGCCGGGGCCGCGCTCCTGGAAACCCTCAGCGTCTATCTCGAACAGGCGAGCAGTCTCGAAGGCGCCGCCCGGATGCTGTTCGTCCATCCCAACACCGTCCGCTACCGGCTTCGACGTGTGACTGACGTCACCGGCTGGTCACCCTCCGATGTACGCTCTGCGTTCACCCTGCGGATCGCGCTGATCCTGGGGCGTCTGGTCGATGGAGATCTCCAGCCCTAAGGTTTTGTCGGGGCTCGACAAAACCCCCTCGTGTTCTTCGTCCCTGTCCCCACGGGCGGCCGTGCCCGTCCCCAAGAGAGAGTGTGAGAGTGCTCGTACTCGTCGCTCCCGGCCAGGGCGCCCAGACGCCCGGCTTCCTGTCTGCATGGCTCGACTTCCCCGGTGTCCGCGGTGCCCTCGAGGCCTGGTCGGACGCCGCGGGACTCGACCTGATCCGTTACGGCACCGAGGCCGACGCGGAGGAGATCCGCGACACCGCGGTGGCGCAGCCGCTGCTGGTCGCGGCCGGACTGGCGTCCGCGTCGATGCTGTTCGACGACCCGGCCGACCTCCCGCGGAAGGTCGGCGCCATCGCCGGTCACAGCGTCGGTGAGTTCACCGCGGCCTCGCTCGTCGGAGTGCTCCCCCACGAGGAGGCGCTCCGTCTGGTCCGCACCCGCGGGCTCGCCATGGCCACGGCCGCCGCCGTCACGGAGACGGGCATGGCCGCGCTGCTGGGCGGCGACCCCGAAGTGACGGTTCCGCACCTGGAGAAGCTGGGCCTGACCCCGGCGAACATCAACGGCGCGGGCCAGATCGTCGCGGCCGGCACCAAGGAGCAGCTCGCCGCGCTGGAGGCGGACAAGCCCGAGGGCGTGCGCAAGGTCGTCGCGCTGAAGGTCGCTGGCGCGTTCCACACGCACCACATGGCCCCCGCGGTCGAGACGCTGGCGAAGGCCGCCGCCGAGGCCCGGGGCACCGGTGACCCGAAGGTCACCTACGTCTCCAACAAGGACGGGCAGGCCGTCGCCGCCGGCACCGAGGTGCTGGAGCGTCTGGTCGGCCAGGTCGCCAACCCGGTCCGCTGGGACCTGTGCATGGAGACCTTCAAGGAGCTCGGTGTCACGGCCCTGATCGAGGTGTGCCCCGGCGGGACCCTCACCGGCCTCGCCAAGCGCGCCCTGCCCGGGGTGAAGACGCTGGCCCTGAAGTCCCCCGCCGACCTCGACGCGGCTCGCGAGCTCATCGCCGAGCAGAGTGCCTAGAAGGAGCCCGAGAGCATGGCGAAGATCAAGCCCAGCAAGGGCGCCCCGTACGCGCGGATCCTCGGCGTCGGCGGCTACCGCCCGACCCGGGTCGTGCCGAACGAGGTGATCCTGGAGACGATCGAGTCCTCCGACGAGTGGATCCGCTCGCGCTCCGGCATCGAGACCCGGCACTGGGCCTCCGACGAGGAGACCGTCGCCGCGATGTCGCTGGAGGCCTCCGGCAAGGCCATCGCGGACGCGGGCATCTCCGCCGAGCAGATCGGCGGCGTCATCGTCTCGACCGTCTCGCACTTCAAGCAGACCCCGGCCGTCGCCACCGAGATCGCCGACAAGCTGGGCACCGCCAAGGCCGCCGCCTTCGACATCTCGGCGGGCTGCGCGGGCTTCGGCTACGGCCTCACGCTCGCCAAGGGCATGATCGTCGAGGGCTCGGCCGAGTACGTCCTGGTGATCGGCGTCGAGCGGCTGAGCGACCTGACCGACCTGGAGGACCGCGCGACGGCCTTCCTGTTCGGCGACGGTGCCGGCGCGGTCGTGGTCGGCCCGTCCCCGGAGCCCGCGATCGGCCCGACCGTGTGGGGTTCGGAGGGTGACAAGTCCGACACCATCAAGCAGACCGTGCCGTGGACGGACTACCGCGACGGGACGGTCGAGAAGTTCCCCGCGATCACCCAGGAAGGCCAGGCGGTGTTCCGCTGGGCCGTGTTCGAGATGGCGAAGGTCGCCCAGCAGGCGCTGGACGCGGCCGGGATCACCGTGGACGACCTGGACGTCTTCATCCCGCACCAGGCCAACGTGCGGATCATCGACTCGATGGTGAAGACACTGAAACTGCCGGAGCACGTCACGGTCGCCCGTGACATCCGCACCACCGGCAACACCTCGGCCGCCTCGATTCCGCTCGCGATGGAGCGGCTCCTGGCGACCGGCGAGGCGAAGAGCGGCGACACCGCGCTCGTCATCGGCTTCGGGGCGGGTCTCGTCTACGCCGCGACTGTCGTTACCCTCCCCTAGGCACGCTGTGCCGGATCATGCGGTCCGGTACAGGAGAAACACCTGCCACACCCTCTGGAACATCTACGAAGGAGCGCCGACATGGCCGCCACTCAGGAAGAGATCGTCGCCGGTCTCGCCGAGATCGTGAACGAGATCGCCGGCATCCCGGTTGAGGACGTCCAGCTGGACAAGTCCTTCACCGACGACCTGGACGTCGACTCGCTGTCCATGGTCGAGGTCGTCGTCGCCGCCGAAGAGCGCTTCGACGTCAAGATCCCGGACGAGGACGTCAAGAACCTCAAGACCGTCGGCGACGCGACCGACTACATCCTCAAGCACCAGGGCTGATCGGTCGATCAGGCCTTCGGGCTGACTGCCCCGCCACCCGGCGGTGGCGCCGCTTAATCCTCGGATCCGTTGGAGAAAGAATTCCCGTGAGCTCGACCAATCGCACCGTGGTCGTCACCGGTATCGGCGCAACCACACCGCTGGGTGGCGACGTAGCCTCTACCTGGGAGGGCCTGGTCGCCGGACGTTCCGGCGTCAAGCCCCTGGAGCAGGACTGGGCGGCCGACCAGGCCGTCAAGATCGCGGCGCCCGTCGCCGTGGAACCGACCGAGGTCATCCCGCGGCCGCAGGCCCGCCGCCTCGACCGCTCGGCGCAGTTCGCGCTGGTCGCGGCCAAGGAGGCGTGGGCGGACGCCGGTTTCGAGGCGAAGGCCGGCGAGGACCCGGCCGTCGACCCGGACCGGCTCGGCGCGGTCATCGCCTCCGGCATCGGCGGCGTGACGACACTCCTCGACCAGTACGACGTGCTCAAGGAGAAGGGCGTCCGCCGCGTCTCCCCGCACACCGTGCCCATGCTGATGCCCAACGGCCCGTCCGCCAACGTCGGCTTGGCCGTGGGCGCCCGGGCGGGCGTGCACACGCCGGTCTCCGCCTGCGCCTCGGGCGCCGAGGCCATCGGCTACGCCATCGAGATGATCCGCACCGGCCGTGCCGACGTCGTCGTCGCCGGTGGTACGGAGGCGGCGATCCACCCGCTGCCCATCGCCGCGTTCGGCAACATGATGGCGATGTCCAAGAACAACGACGACCCGCAGGGCGCGTCGCGTCCCTACGACATGGCCCGCGACGGCTTCGTCCTCGGCGAGGGCGCCGGTGTCGTCGTCCTGGAGTCCGCCGAGCACGCCGCCAAGCGCGGGGCCCGGGTGTACGCCGAGGCGGTCGGGCAGGGCATCTCCGCCGACAGCCACGACATCGTGCAGCCGGAGCCGGAGGGACGGGGCATCTCGCAGGCCCTGCAGAACCTGCTGGAGCGCACCGACCTGGATCCGGCGGAGATCGTGCACGTCAACGCGCACGCGACGTCGACGCCGGCCGGTGACATCGCCGAGCTGAAGGCGCTGCGGAAGGTGTTCGGTGACGACACCGACCACATCGCGGTGTCCGCGACGAAGTCGATGACCGGGCATCTGCTCGGTGGTGCGGGTGGTGTCGAGACGGTGGCGACCGTGCTCGCGCTGTACCACCGGGTGGCTCCGCCGACGATCAACGTGGAGAACCTCGACCCCGAGGCCGAGGCGAACGCGGACGTGGTGCGGGGTGAGGCCCGAAAGCTGCCGGTCGACGGGCGTATCGCCGCGTTGAACGACTCGTTCGGGTTCGGTGGGCACAACGTGGTGCTGGCGTTCCGGACGGTTTGAGAAAACCTGCTCTCCACCCGTACGACATGAAGGGCCCTCACCGAGCGGTGAGGGCCCTTCACGCATGCTGAAAAGAAGTCACACCACCTGGTGGAGCCAGCGGACCGGGGCGCCCTCTCCTGCGTAGCGGAACGGCTCCAGTTCGTCGTCCCAGGGCTTGCCCAGGAGTTTGTTGAGCTCGGCCTCCAGGTCCGTCTCCCCGCGCTGGCTGCGTTGCAGCGCCGCGCGCAGGCGGTCCTCGGGGATGAGGATGTCGCCGTGGATGCCGGTGACGGCGTGGAAGATGCCCAGGTCGGGCGTGCAGCTGTAGCGTTCGCCCTCGGCCGTGGGGCAGGGTTCCGCCGTGACCTCGAAGCGGAGCAGGTGCCAGCCGCGGAGCGCGGAGGCGAGCTTGGACGCCGTGCCGGCCTGGCCCTGCCAGGAGAACTCCGAGCGCCAGGTGCCCGGGGCGGCGGGCTGACGGATCCAGTCCAGGCTGACGCGCGTACCGAGCACCCCGGCGACGGCCCACTCGACGTGCGGGCACAGCGCGCGCGGCGCCGAGTGCACGTACAGAACTCCACGTGTCGTCACCGGAACCTCCGGGCAGAGCGGGACATCTTGGAAACGGACGGAACGGCTGTGACCGGGCGGGTCACGTTGATGGCGAGGCTACCGTGCGGTGACGCAAGGAGTGTGACGTACGGTCGGTCCCGGTGCCGGGAAACGCCCGCCATTCACCCAGGGGGACGCTTGTACGGGTGTGAGCCGTTGCACCTGATCGGCCGGGAACCCTCGTGCGTTGTTATGGGTTGGGGAGACAGGCACGGCGCGGCGAGGGGACGGACCAGGGATGTGGAAGCGAAGCCAACGCTCGCGCGTCGTTCTTGCCGTGCTCGTGGCGGCCGCCCTGGGGGCCGCCGGGTGTGACGCCGTCGGGGGCGACTCCCCCGCCCCGTCCGATCCGGCCAAGCCGTCGCCCAGGCCCACGCCCCTCTGGGACCGCAGCCCGAGTTCCGTCGCGGCCGTGGGCGACTCCATCACCCGGGGTTTCGACGCCTGTGACGTGCTGTCGGACTGCCCGGAGGCGTCCTGGGCGACCGGTGCGAGCCCCGAGGTCGACTCCCTCGCCGTCCGGCTGCTGGGGCGGACGGGGGCCGCGCAGCGGAGCTGGAACTACGCCGTGACCGGGGCGCGGATGGCGGACCTGCCCGGGCAGATCGACCGGGCCGTGCGGCGCAAGCCACAGCTGGTGACGGTGATGGTGGGGGCCAACGACGCCTGTCGGGCCACGCCCTCGGCGATGACCCCGGTCACCGAGTTCCGCGCCGACTTCGAGGACTCGATGAGTTCGCTGCGCAAGGCACTGCCCAAGGCACAGGTGTTCGTGGCCAGCGTGCCGAACCTGAAGCGGCTGTGGTCGCAGGGGCGCACCAGCCCGCTGGGCAAGCAGGTCTGGCAGCTGGGCATCTGCCCGTCGATGCTGGGTGACGCGGACGCCGTGGACGCGACGGCGAACCTGCGGCGGAACACGGTGCAGAAGCGGGTGGAGGACTACAACAAGGTCCTGAAGGACGTCTGCGCCAAGGACAAGCGGTGCCGCTACGACGGGGGCGCGGTGTACGACTACCGCTTCGGCACCACCCAGTTGAGCCGCTGGGACTACTTCCACCCGAGCGTGAACGGACAGGCCCGGTTGGCGGAGATCGCCTACCGGACCGTCACGGCGGAGCGGCCCTGACCCGGGGCCTGACTTAGAGTTCCGCACATGAACGAACTCTTCGGCACACTTTCCGACGGCACGCCGGTGCACCGCTGGACCCTGGAGCGGGCGGGCGTCCGGGTGCGGATCCTGTCGTACGGCGGAATCGTGCAGTCCGTCGAGGTGCCGGACCGGGACGGCCAGGCCGGGGACGTGGTGCTGGGGTTCCCCGGCCTCGACGGCTATCTCACGCACCCGGAGCCGTATCTCGGCGCCCTGGTCGGGCGGTACGCCAACCGGATCGCCGGGGCCCGCTTCCCGCTGGACGGACGGACGTACGCGCTCGAACCGAACAACGGGCCGAACGCGCTGCACGGCGGCGTGCGGGGCTTCGACAAGCGGGTGTGGGAGGGGACGCCCGTCGAGCACGGTGTGCGGCTCGCGCGGGTCAGTCCGCACGGGGAGGAGGGCTTCCCGGGACGGCTGGAGGTCTCGGCGACGTACACGCTCCAGGAGAGCGGGGCGCTGCGGATCGCGTACGAGGCGGTGACGGACGCACCGACCGTGGTGAACCTGACGAACCACAGCTACTTCAACCTGGCCGGTTCCGGTGACGCGGGCGGTCACGAGCTGCGGCTCGCCGCCTCCCGGTACACGCCGGTGGACGCGGATCTGATCCCGACCGGCAGCCTGGCCGACGTGACCGGCACGCGCTTCGACTTCCGCGAGGCGCGCAAGGTCGGCGCCGGCTACGACCACAACTTCGTGCTCGACAAGGGTGTGACGGACGTTCCGGAACAGGTCGCGGAGCTGCACGACCCGGCGTCCGGGCGGGTGCTGACGGTGGCGACCACCGAGCCCGGACTCCAGCTGTACACCGCCGACCATCTGGGGGAGCCCTTCGCGCCGGGCGACGGCATCGCGCTGGAGACCCAGCACTTCCCCGACTCCCCGAACCGGCCGGAGTTCCCGGGCACGGTGCTGCGACCGGGCGGGGTGTACCGGTCGGAGACGGTGTACGGGTTCGGCATCCGCTAGGGGTGTCGGGGCTCTTGAGAGACCACGAGCCCCGGTCCAGGGGTCAGGTCCCGGACCGGGGCTGCTCTGTGGGGAACTTGTCCCGGATCAGACGTTAATCGTCGCGGTGATCCTGCGGTCCGTGATCGAGCGTCCGACCTGGATCTCGTACGAACCCTTCACACACGACCACGACATGGTCGTCTCGTCCCAGATCTCGAAGGCCCGGCGCGGCAGTTCGACGGTCGCCTCGACGCTCTCGCCGGGTCCCGCGTCCACGCTCGCGAAACCGGCCAGCCAGCGGGCCGGACGGGCGGGGTCGGGCTCGCCCGGGGCGAGGTAGAGCTGGACGACCTCGTGGCCGGGGCGGTCGCCGGTGTTGCGGAGGCGGACCTTCGCGGTGGTGGTGTCGGCGGCGCCTTCGACCTCGACCGACTCGTAGGTCCAGTCGGTGTAGCCGAGGCCGTGGCCGAAGGGGTAGGCGGGGGTGCGGCCCTGCTTCTCCCAGGCGCGGTAGCCGATGAAGACGCCCTCGTCGTAGGGGAGTTCGCCACCCTCCGGGACGACCTGGGTGACCGGGGCGTCGGTCAGGGAGCCCCAGGTGGTGGGCAGCCGGCCGCCGGGCTCGTGGGCGCCGGTGAGCACGTCGGCGAGGGCCGCGCCGCCCTCCTGGCCGGGGAACCAGGTGAGGAGCACGGCGGCGACGTCCTCGCGCCACGGCATCTCCACCGGGGAGCCGGAGTTGACGACCACGACGGTGTTCGGGTTGGCGGCGGCGACGGCGCGGACCAGGTCGTCCTGGCGGCCGGGCAGGCGCAGGTCCGTGCGGTCGAAGCCCTCCGACTCGACGCGGTCGGTGGTGGCGACCACGACGACCGCCGTGTCGGCGGCCCGGGCGGCCGCGGCGGCCTCGGCGATCAGCTCGTCGGGGTCGCGCTGCGGGTCCTGGTGGGCGAGGGTGAAGCCGATGGTCCGCATGGGGTGGTCGCTGGGCGGCGGGACGGTGTAGGTCAGGGAGACCTCGACCGGTTCGCCCGTGGTCAGGTCGACCCGGGCGTGGGGCACCGGGGATCCGAAGAACGCCGCGAAGGGGTCGCCGTCCTCGGCGGGGCGCTGGACGTCGTCGAAGTACGTGGTGCCCGCGACGGTCAGCCGGAAGGGGCCGAGGCCCTTGAAGCCGAAGGTGTGGGTGCCGGTCTCGCGCGGGGTGAAGGTGCCCGTCAGCTCGACGGTCGCCAGGGTGTCGTGGGTGACGCCGTCGGGGAGGTCGTCGCCCATCCACTGGATGTGGCCGCCGGCGGTCGAGCGGGTGCCGATGACGGTGCCCTCGCTGTCGCGGCACACGGCGCGCAGCTCGAAGCCCTGGTCGGCGACGGGGAGTTCGGTGTTCGGGTCGGCGCCGAGGGCGTAGGTGAGGCTGCCGTCGGGGAGGGCGGCGGTGAGGCCGTCGAGCGGGGAGACGGTCCGGGCGGGGAAGACGGTGGCGGAGCCGCCGCCGAGGACGCGGGCGTCGCGGGCGGCGGCGCCGATCAGCGCGACCCTGCCGGGCTTCAGCGGCAGCGCGCCGCTGTCGTTGCGGACGAGGACGAAGGAGCGGCGGGCGATCTCGCGGGCGAGCGACTCGCCGTGGACGGGCTCGGGCAGGTCGGTGACGGCCGGTTCGGCGCCCTCCAGGACGCCGACCCGGGCGGCGAGGCGCAGGACCCGGCGGACGGCCTCGTCGACCTGGGTCTCGTCGGCCTCGCCGTCCCGTACGGCCTGGGCGAGGGCCTCGCCGTAGACGGTCTGCGGGCCGGGCATGGCGATGTCGAGGCCGCCGGCGAGGGCGCCGGTGGTGGAGCGGGCGGCGGTCCAGTCGGAGACGTTGATCCCGTCGAAGCCCCACTCGCCGCGCAGGACCTCGTTGACCAGGTAGTGGTGCTCGGTCATCGTCGTGCCGTTGACCGTGTTGTAGGCGGTCATGATGCCCCAGGGGTGGGCGTTCTCGACGATCGCCTCGAAGGGGGCCAGGTACACCTCGCGCAGGGCGCGTTCGCTGACGAGGTTGTTCACGGTGAGGCGGTCGGTCTCGGCGTCGTTGGCGACGAAGTGCTTGACGGTGGTGCCGACGCCGCCGGACTGGACGCCCCGGACGTACGCGGCGCCGATCCGTCCCGTGAGGTACGGATCCTCGCTGTAGGCCTCGAAGTGGCGGCCGCCGAGCGGGGAGCGGTGCAGGTTGACCGTGGGGGCGAGCAGGACGTGGACGCCCTTGCGGCGGGCCTCCTGCGCCAGCAGCACGCCGGCCCGGTGGGCGAGCCCCGGGTCCCAGGTGGCGGCGAGGGCGGTCGGTGAGGGCAGGGCGACGGACGGGTCGTCGGCGCTCCAGTGCACCCCGCGGACGCCGATCGGGCCGTCGGACATGACCAGTGAGGCCAGTCCCGCTTCGGGCAGGGCGGGCAGGCTCCACATGTCCTGGCCGGCCAGCAGCCGTGTCTTGGCGTCCAGGTCGAGCTTGCCGAGGGCCGCCTCGACCGCCGCCTCGCGCCGTACTTCTGCTGTCTCCGCCACGTCGGCACCTCCACGTCGAAAGCCGCTGGATGTCACCATCGTGCCCGGGTTCCCTGTGATGCGGTAGGTTTCGTTACCTCCTCGTGATGATGAGCGGTTCGACATGTCGTACGGTGACGCCATGACGGCCAGGACGAGGAGCGAGGAGCGGCGCGCTGAGATCGTGCGGGCCGCTCTGGAGGTGATCGCCGAGCGCGGCTACCGGGGGGCGAGCCTGGCCGCGGTCGCCGAGCGGGTCGGGCTCACCCAGCAGGGGCTGCTGCACCACTTCCCGACCAAGGAGGCACTGCTGGTCGCGGTGCTCCAGGACCGGGACCGCTGGGACGCGATGCCCGCGGGGCGGCTGCGGCTGGACCTGCTGGCCTCGCTCGTCGAGTACAACGCGATGCGGCCCGCCCTCATCCAGACCTTCTCGGCGCTGCTCGGCGAGAGCGTCACGGAAGGGCATCCGGCGCGGACGTACTTCACGGAGCGCTACGTCGGGGTGCGTGAGGGCATGGCCGAGGTGCTGCGCGCCGAGTACGGTGACCGGCTGCCCAGCGGCCTCACCCCCGAGCGCGCCGCACCCCTCCTCGTGGCGGTCCTGGACGGGCTGCAGTACCAGTGGCTGCTGGACCCGGAGTCGGTCGACATGGCGTCCGCGTTCCGTGACTTCCTGACCCTGCTCGGCGAGAACGAGGACTGACCTAGCGGCCGGGGACGGCCGCCACGACCTCCACCTCGACGAGGGCCTCCGGGCGGAAGAGCCGGGAGACCTCGAAGGTCATGCTGGTCGGCGGGGTGCCGGTGAGGAACCGCCGTCGCACGGTGCCGTATTCGTCCAGCTTCGAGATGTCGGTCAGGTACGTGCGGATGCTGATCACGTCCGCCAGGGTGGCGCCGTGTGCCTCCAGCAGCGCGGCGAGGGTCTGGAAGACGCCCCGGGTCTGCTCGGCGAGGGTGTCGCCCTCGGCGATCTGGCCGGAGACGAACAACAGGGCGCTGCCGTCGGGGTGTTCGACGCGGGCGACCTGGGAGTAGTACGGGCTGAGCGGCTGCGGTGCGGAGGCGGGGTTGTCCAGCGTGATCTGCATGACGTCGACGCTAGGCGGGGTGCGGATGATGCGACAAGCGAATGTCTAGCATGGCCGCCATGCCGTACACGCATGGCGCGACACCCGACCTCTCCACCGTCTGGCTGCGGGCCTTCCTGGAGGTCGCCCGGCACGGCTCGTTCACCGGGGCCGCACGAACGCTCGGCTGGACGCAGTCGGCGGTGTCCCGCCAAGTGGCCTCGTTGGAAACCGCGTTGGGCGGCGGCCCGCTCTTCGACCGGCTGCCGCGCGGGGTGCGGCTGACGGAGGCGGGGCGGCTCCTGGTGCCCTACGCCGAGACGGTCACCACCGCGCTGCACGACGCCCGGCGCGACCTCGACACCCTGCGCGAGGCGGCCGGCGGACGGCTCCGGTTCGGCGCCTTCGCCACCGCCGACGCGGCCCTGGTGCCGCACGCCCTGGCCCGTTTCCGCGCCCGCCACCCCCGGGTCCGCGTCATCCGCGAGGAGGGCTTCACCCCCGCTCTGCTGGACCGGCTGACGGCCGGTCACCTGGACCTGGCGATCGTGTCCACGACGGGCCGCGCCCCGCTGGACGCGTACGCGCTGCACCACCTCCTCGACGAGCCGCTGTACGTCGCCGTCCCCGCCGGGCATCCGCTCGCCGGTCACGAGGGCCCGGTGCCGCTCGGCCGGTTCGCCGACGCCGACTGGATCTGCGGCAGCGCGCGTCCCGAGGGCACCCTCCTGGACGCGGCCCTGCGCCAGGGCTTTTGCCCGCGTGTCGCCCACGTCGTCGGCGAATGGACCGCCAAGCAGGGCTACGTCGCCGCCGGGCTCGGTGTGACGCTCGTGCCGGCGCTCGCCGCCGGGGCCGTCCGTCCGGACATCAGGCTGCTGCGGGTGCTCGACGAGGGCGCCCCGGCCCGGGCGGTGTACGCGGCGACCGTGCGGGGGCGGTCCCTGACCCCTGCGGCCGTGGCCTTCCTCGACGCGCTGCGGGAGGCGGCGGCGAAGATCCCCGCCTGAGCCCCGCCCCATGGCGCGGGCCCCAGCCGTCACGCGATACTGCCGCCGTCCGGCACCACGCAGCACCCCCACCGTGACGGAAGGCCTGAACCCCCTTGAAGTCCATACGCGTTCGCCTCGGCGTCCTCGGGCTTGCCCTGCTGACCGGCCTGGCCACCCCGACGGCCGCGAGCGCCGCCGAGGCGGCCCCCTCCCCCACCGTCGAGGAGCGGCGGCTCGACCGAGCCGTCCCGCAGGAGATCCTGCGTCGCTCCGGATTCGACACCGTCGCCCCGAGGTTCGCCCGGGCCCTGGACGAGGCCCGTTCCTATGCGCAGGCACGCCGGGCCGTCGTACGCGAGGGAACGGAGCTGTGGCGGCGGGCCGTCGACCGGGCGCAGGGGCGTGGTCCGGCGGGCGGGGACCTCAGCCGGGACGACGACCGGCCGCTGTACTGGGCGCGGCTCGGCATGACGCGTGAAGTGCGCACCTGGGATCCGGAGTTCGGCCTGACGGACGGGCAGCGGGCCGCGCTGCTGGACGAACTGGAGCGCACCTCACGCGGTCAGACGGCCATCGGCTACCCGCACGGCAAGGCCCTGAAGCGGATCCTGGTCACCGGCTTCGACCCGTTCACCCTGGACCGGGACATCCGTATCTCCAACCCGTCCGGCGCCACCGCGCTCGCCCTCGACGGCACCGTGATCGAGACGGCGGACGGCCCGGCCCGGATCGAGACGGCCGTGTTCCCGGTGCGCTGGCGGGACTTCACGCAGGGCACCGTGGAGCGGACGCTGCGGCCGTATCTGCCGGAGGTCGACCTGTTCACGACCGTGAGCCAGGGCCGGGTCGGACGGTTCGACGTCGAGCGGACCAACGGGGCCTGGCGGGGCGGCTTCGCCGACAACGACACCATCGGCCGCACGGAGACCATCCCCGTCACCGACCCGGCCTCGCAGCCGCAGTGGACGACGACCACGCTGCCGTACCGGGCGATCGTCGCCGCGGACACCGGCCGTTTCCCGGTGTACGACAACACCGGCGTCACGGAGATCCCGGCGGGCGGCACGGAGCCCGTCGTCCGCCCGGACGGGCCGACGCCCGGCTCGACCGCCCGGGAAGGCGGCGGCGGTGACTACCTCTCCAACGAGATCGCCTACCGGGCGACGCTGCTGCGGGACCGGCTGGGACTGCACGACAGGCTGCCGGGCGGGCATGTGCACACGCCCGTGCTCCAGTTCGGCGCCGGGAACACCACCGAGGTCACCGACCCGGAGTTCGTGCGGAACCGGCTGGACATCATCGCGCAGGTGAGGACGATCCTGAGGGTGGCTGCGGAGGAGTCGTGACGGCCCCGTCGCCCTCCGCGCCGTCCTCCCGGATCTCCTCGCCCAGCAGGTCACGCGCCATGAGGGTGGCGCCGGCGACCGCGCCCGGCATCAGGAACACCGCGACGAACGGGACCAGGAAGGCCACGGCCAGCGGCGTGCCGAAGCCCCAGACGAGGGTCTTGCGGGAGCGGAGCAGGCCGAGGCGGGTGCGCAGTTCGACGCCGCGGCGCTGGAGGGCGACGGCGGTCAGTTCCTCGGTGAGGAAGAACCCGGTGACGAAGAACCCGATCACCGGTACGGCCGTCTGGCCGACGACGGGGATGAAACCGCACGCGAACAGCAGCACGCCCCACAGGGCGGCCCGGACGACGATCCGCAGGCTGTCCCGGGCGGAGATCCACAACTCCCGCCAGAGCGGCAGGCCGGACTCGGGGGCGTGGCCGTCCGGGGACACGTCCCGGTCGACCTTCTCGGAGAGGTTCTCGTAGAAGGGCTGCCCGATCAGCAGGGTCACCGCGGTGAACGTCACGACGGCGAGGAGCAGGGCGAGGGCGAACAGCACGGCGGTCAGGAAGCCGCGGAAGAGCCCGAGCCACGGGCTCGACCAGTCGTCGGCGAACGGGGTGGCCCAGGCGACGGCGTCCTCGCCCCACAGCGCCGAAGCAACGAGCGCCGCCGCGTACAGGACGAGGGTGATCAGGCCCGGGAGCAGCCCGAAGCCGTACTGCTTGCCGTGCCGGGCCACCCACCGCTGGCCCTTCAGCAGGTATCGGAAACCCACCCCGAGATCGCTCATGGGAAAACCCTATCGGGGCAGGCCAAGCCACTCCCCGACAGGGCCGTACGGGTCACCGGTGACACCAAGGCGGCCTTGTTGCCGTTGAGTCGAACCGGTACACCTCCCCGTACCGATCTCAGGAAGCCCCGGAGGAGGTACGCGTGCGCACCACGAGAACCGTTCCTGCGAGACCTGTACTGATCGTCACCCTCACCCTCGCCACGGCGGGTTCGCTCCTGCTCGGCCCCGATTCCGCCGGCGCGGACCCGAAGCCCGTCACCCGCGAGAGCGCTGCCGTGGACGACCGGGCGGCCGAGGCTCCCGCGAGCGCGGCCCGGCGGGCCCTGGCCGCTCCCGAAGAGACCTCCACCGGCACGGCCACCCGCGGCTACCCGCGCCGCCAGGTCCTCTCCCCCGACCCGGAGAACCCCGGGGACAAGTCACTGAAGCTGGGCCTCACCCCGTACCACGCGATCGCCCCGAGGCTGAACGCCCTGCAACGTCTCGGCGACCGGGTCAGCGTGGAGGTGACCGGCCGTTCGGCCGGTGGCCACCGCCTCTACCTCGTCACCGTCACCGCCCCGGAGACCACCCGACAGGCCCGCGCCCAGGAGCGCATGCGCGAGCTGATCGAGAACGCGCCCGCGACGGCCGCCAAGTCCCATGAGATCAAGCGCGGTTACAAGACCCCGGTCTTCGTCAACAGCAACATCCACGGCAACGAGTGGGAGGGCACGGACGCCTCCCTGAAGATCGTCGAGCAGCTCGCGACCGCCAAGGACGCCAAGACCCGCGACCTCCTCGCCCACAGCCGCCTGTACTTCAACATCACGGCCAACCCGGACGGCCGGATCGCCGGCACCCGCGCCAACGCGAACGGCTTCGACCTGAACCGCGACTTCGTCACCGCCTCCCAGCCCGAGACCCGCGCGATGCGGCGGATCGAGCTCGACACGCAGCCGGCGGTCCTGCTCGACCTGCACGGCTACGTGAACGGCACCCTCATCGAGCCCACCACTCCCCCGCACGGCGAGAACTACGAGTACGACCTGTTCCTGAAGAACAGCTACGCCAACGCCCTCGGCATGGAGTCCGCCGTCAACGCCCTCGGCTACACGCCCGCGAAGGACGGCGTCGAACCGGCCCAGATCCCGTTCCGCGACCAGGAGGAGGGCTGGGACGACTGGCCGCCGATCTTCACCCCGCAGTACGCGGCCTTCCACGGCACGGTCGCCGCGCACACGGTGGAGATCCCGCTGGCGGTGAACAACGAGGAGTACGACGAACTGCCCGTCCCGGAGCTGCGCCGCCGCTCGGCGGTCAACACGGCCGTGGCGGGCGCGGCGATCCGCGCGACCCTGAACCACGTCCGGGAGCAGCGCACCACGCTCGTCGCCGACCAGATCGAGGTCTTCCGCCGTGGCGCGGCCGGCGCCCCGCAGGTACCGGTGTCACCGGAGACGGTCCCCGGCGTCCCCGGCATCGGCCCGGAGGACGTCTACACGACCACGTTCCCGCGCGCCTACGTCATCCCGCCCGGCGGCTCCCGCGCCCAGCGCTCGGCCCCGGCAGCGGCCCGCCTCGTCGACCACCTCCTCGCCAACGACGTCCGTGTCACCCGCGCCATGCGCCCCTTCCGGCTCGCCGGACGGACGTATCCCGAGGGCTCGTACGTCGTCGACCTGCACCAGCCCAAGCGCGGCATGGCGAACGTGCTGCTGGCCGACGGCCGGGACATCAGCGGCAAGGTGTCGGTGATGTACGACATCTCGGGCTGGAGCCTGGGCCGCCTGTGGGGCGCCACGGTCGAGCGGGTGCCGTCGGGCACCCTGCGGGGCGCTCCCCTGCGCCCGGTCACCGGGGCCGCGCCGGTCGCCCGGGTGCCCGTTCACGGCAACCTGCGCCTGCGGCTGACCGACCCGCGCGAGGTCGCGGCCCTCAACTCCCTTCTGCAGCAGGGGGTTCCGGTACGCCAGGGGCCGGACGGCAGCGCGATCGTCCCGGCGTCGGCCCGCCGCGCGGCGGTCGCGGCCGCCCGTACGCACGACGTCTCCTTCGCGGCCACACGGCTCACCGGCGGCACGCCCCTGCACCGCCTCCGGGTCGCCGCCGCCGTCACGCCGGGTGAGCTGTTTGCCCTGCGGGAGATGAACTTCGACGTCACGCCGGTCTCGACGGCGGTTCTGAACGCGGGCTTCGACTGGTCCGGCACGGACGTGCTGTTCGTGTCCGCCGGCCTGGACCACGCCGCCCTGACCGCCCCGGCCCGCGGGGCCCTCGACGCCTTCCTGGACGACCACGGCCTGGTCGGCCGGGGCGCGACGGGAGCGGCCCTGAACGCGGCGGCGGGCCGGCTGGCCGTGACGCCGGTCGAGGGCAACACGGACGCGAACGGCGTCGTACGGACGGAGAACACCGGCCGCGTCACGCACGGCGCTCCGGCGCACGCCTTCGTCTACGCCCCGCTGTGGTTCACCGGCCTCGGCCCCGACGTGCGCGTGGAACAGTCGTACGCGACCGGGAATTCGCTCGTCTCCGGACACTGGCGCCCGCTGCGGGACGGCACCGGCGGTCCCGCGGCGGCAGCGGGACAGGCCTCGGTGGTCAGCGGCGGACGGACGGTCCTGTTCGGCACCGAACCACTTTTCCGAGACCATCCCAAGGGGGAATTCCCGCAGGTGGCGAGGGCATTGTTCACAGTGGCACACAGCGGTTCAGTTGAGGAGAGCGGATGACGCAGGAGATCCACGGCACGGTGGCCGACGGCTTCGAGGGGGTGCGCGAGGAGTTCGCCGCGTTCGTGGCCGGGGAGCGCCCCGACTACGAGGGCCAGCTGTGCGCCTACGTCCACGGTCGCAGGGTCGTCGACCTGTGGGCGGGGACCGACGCGGACGCCCTCTACGGCGTGTTCTCGTCCACCAAGGGCGCCGCCTACCTGGTCGTGGCCCTCCTCGTCCAGGACGGCACGCTCGAACTGGACCGCAAAGTGACGTACTACTGGCCGGAGTTCTCGGCCGAGGGCAAGGGCGCCCTGACCCTGCGCGATCTGCTCGCGCACCGGGCGGGTGTGGTCGGCACGGACACCGGCTTCACCCTCGCGGAGCTGGCCGACGACCGCCAGCTCGCCGAACGCCTCGCGGACCAGCGGCCGTTCTGGCGCCCCGGCACGGCGTTCGGCTACCACGCGATGGTCAGCGGCGCCCTGGTCGGCGAGGTCGTGCGCCGCGCCACGGGCCGCACGCTCCAGGATGTCTACCAGGAGCGGATCCGCACCCCGTACGCCCTGGACTTCCACCTCGGCCTGCCCGCGCCCCACGAGCCGCGCTTCCGCACCACCCAGCCGATGGCCCCGACCCCGGACCAGCAGGCCCTCCTCGACGCCACGCCCACGGGTCCGCACACGCTCGCCTCGATCGCCTTCAACCGCAACGCCGCGGAACCGACCGACCTCGCCTCGCTGCCCAACATGCCGCTGGTGCGCGCCAAGGGCCCGGCCTCGGTTGGCGGGGTGGCGTCCGCGCGGGGCCTGGCCGGGATGTACGCGGCGGCGATCAGCGAGGTGGGCGAGCAGGCGCCGCTGCTGAAGCCGGACACGGTGGCGGAGTTCGGCCAGATCCACTCGGTCGGCTACGACCTGGTGTCACGTGCCCACAGGGCGTTCGGGCTCGGCTTCCAGATGACGGCCGACGTGGCGCACCCGTTCCTCGGCGCCGGGACGATCGGGCACAGCGGCGCGGGCGGCTCACAGGCCTTCGCGGACCCGTGGAGCGGCCTGGCGTACGGCTACACACGCCGCCGTTTCCCCTTCCCAGGCGGCGCGGCCCCGGAGAACGACCGCCTGGCGCAGGCGATCCACACGGCGGCGCTCGCGCTCTGAGGCCCGGGCACGGGCGGAGGCCGCACCCCACGTCCAAGGGTGCGGCCCCCGCGTACGCAACGACCGGGGTCAGACCAGCGTCACGTGTGTCAGAGCTTGACGATCATCTTTCCGGTGTTGTCGCCGCGCAGCACACCCAGGAACGCCTCGAGGTTGTTCTCGATGCCCTCGACGACGGTCTCCCGGTACTTCAGCTCACCGGAGGCGACCCAGGGGGCGACCTCCTGCACGAACTGCGGCTGAAGGTCGTAGTGGTCACCGACCAGGAAGCCCTCGATACGGCCGCGGGTCTGGATCAGGCGGGCGAGGTTCCTCGGGCCCGGGGCGGGCTCGGTGTTGTTGTACACGGAGATCATCCCGCAGACGGCGATCCGCCCGCCCTCGTTGAGGGACCCGATGGCGGCCTCCAGGTGGTCACCACCGACATTGTCGAAGTACACGTCGATCCCGTCGGGAGCCGCGGCGCGCAGCTGCTTGCCCACGGGGCCGTCCTTGTAGTTGAAGGCGGCGTCGAAGCCGTACTCGTCGACGAGCAGCTTCACCTTCTCCGCCGACCCGGCGGACCCGATGACCCGCGAGGCGCCCTTCAGCTTGGCGAGCTGCCCGACCTGGCCGCCCACGGCGCCGGCGGCACCGGACACGAAGACGGTGTCGCCCTCCTTGAAGGCGGCGGTGCGCAGCAGCCCCGCGTAGGCGGTGAGGCCGGTCATGCCCAGCACGCCGAGGTACGTCGACAGCGGCGCGGCGTCCGGGTCCACCTTCACGGCGCTCTTCGCGGTCACGGCGGCGTACTCGCGCCATCCGAGGAAGTGCAGCACGTGATCGCCCACGGCCAGCCCCTCCGCGTTGGAGGCCACGACCTCGCCTACCGCACCGCCCTGCATGACCTTGCCGAGCTCGAACGGGGCGACGTAGGACTTCGCGTCGCTCATCCGGCCGCGCATGTACGGGTCCACGGAGAGGTACTTGTTCCGCACGAGAACCTGTCCCTCACCCGGCTGCGGGAGCTCCGCCTCGACGAAGGCGAAGTCCTCGGGCTTCGGCCAGCCGACGGGGCGGCTGACCAGGTGCCACTCGCGGCTGACGGCGGGGAGGGCGGAGGTGTCGGACATGATGCGCCTTTCCACTGACTCGGTTGGCCCGTTGGCCCGATGAGAATGTTTCAGTACCTGAAACAACCATGCTCCTGAAAATTTCAGGTTGTCAAATAACCGGGTACCCTCGATTTCATGGCCTCCACCACATCCACCTCCCAGAACAGCCACCGCCCTGATCCGCTGACCCTTGAGGTCGTCGAGCTCATCGGGGAGGTCGTGGCGCGGTTCCACGAGGACTACGAGGAGGCGGCGGCGGAACATGCGCTGACCGGGGCGCAGGCGCGGTTGCTGAGCCTGCTGTGCCTTGAGCCGCTGCCGATGCGGAGACTTGCGCAGCGACTGAAGTGCGAGCCGTCGAATGTCACGGGGATCGTGGACCGGCTGGAGGCACGGGGGCTGGTGGAGCGGCAGCCGGATCCCACGGACCGGAGGGTGAAGGTGGCGGCGGCGACGCGTGAGGGGCGGCGGGTGGCGCGGAGTCTGCGGGAGTCGCTGCGGTTCGCCCGGGAGCCGCTGGCCGGGCTTTCCGAGGGGGAGAGGGTGGCTCTGCGGGATGCGTTGCGGGGGATGC
Source organism: Streptomyces africanus (assembly GCF_030816955.1). Lineage (NCBI taxonomy): Bacteria > Bacillati > Actinomycetota > Actinomycetes > Kitasatosporales > Streptomycetaceae > Streptomyces > Streptomyces africanus. The sequence goes on from NZ_JAUSYP010000001.1 coordinate 2,604,143, forward strand.
TGGGCTGAGTTTTGCGGGTGCTCGGCGTAGCGGCTGAGGCCGGGCGGGTCCGCAACCCGGCGGAGCGGGGTGCCGCTGCGCCCACCCGTGGCGCCCTGGGGGCACCTCCCAGGCCCTTAAGGCACTGGGAGAGGCACGACTGCCCGCAGATGGGTGCGGGCGCTACGCACACCACCACAGGAAGCGGTTGCAGGTCTTCGTGGGGGACGGCTCCGGCTCCGGAGGCGGAGGCGTCGGGTCCGGAGTTCGAGTCGGGGCCGGCTGGGCGGTCGTCGGGGCCGATGCGGGGCGGCTGGGAGACGTGTCCGCCGAGGTCGAGTCGGGATCCTTCGGCGTCTCGTCGTCCTTCGCATCCTTGGACTTGCCGGGCTTCGGAGACCTGGAAGCCGACGGAGAGTCGGACACGCTGGGCGAAGGGGATCCTGACACTCTGTCAGCCACAGTCCCCGCACCCGGGCCGCCCGTCTCACCCGCCTCCGTCGACGCCTCGCCGTCCGCCGACTCATCCCCCGCCGCCGCCGGCTTCGGCGTCGACTTGGGGGCGTCCATGCCGAGCTCCGCGAGGCTCAGTCCGCCCGCCGCCAGCACGAACCCCGCCGCGACGAACAGCGTCCGCCGCCGCCGTCGGCGATGCGCCGCTGCCTTCCGGTCCCGCCGGCTCGTCGCACCACTCGGAACCGCACCGACCGGTCCACGTCCGCGCCGCCGGGCAGCCCGCCCCAACGGCTCACCGTCATCCTCGTGCCCACTGTCCGACCCGTCCGACCCGTCCGAGTCGTCGCGCACGCCCTCCCCGTCCTCGGGAACGGCGTCATACCCGCCGTACTCCGGCTCACGCCAGCGCAGCGCATCGGCTGAGGTGCCGCAGCCCGGGCAGGCCAGCGCGCCGTTGAGGTGCCGTCGGCACGGGTCGCAGTAGTCCATGACGCGGGAAGATTAAGTTCCGCGCCGGTCACGTTCCTAGATCCAGCTGTGAAGGTTCTGTAGGGACACGCCGCCCCCATGGTTCGAAACTGTCGAAACCGTTATGCGCGCGACCCATTGACACTCCCACCGCCCCGTCTTTACTGTCACGTCAGCATTTCGAACGTGTGTCGAAATCTCGAACACGTCGAACTGAGCGACTGACAGAACCAAGCCGACGAAGCTGCGAGGGAAAACCGCCGTGCGCATCACCGGAATCAGCACACACGTGGTCGGGACGCCGTGGCGCAACCTGACGTACGTCCAGGTGCACACCGACGAGGGAATCACCGGAGTCGGCGAGACCCGGATGCTGGGACACACCGACGCCCTCCTCGGCTACCTGAAGGAGGCTGAGGTCAACCACATTCTCGGCTCCGACCCCTTCGCTGTCGAGGACCTCGTCAAGCGGATGAAGTACGGCGACTACGGCCGCGCCGGCGAGATCGTGATGTCCGGCATCGCCGTGATCGAGATGGCGTGCTGGGACATCAAGGGCAAGGCCCTCGGCGTCCCCGTCTGGCAGCTGCTGGGCGGCAAGGTCACCGACAAGGTCAAGGCGTACGCCAACGGCTGGTACACCACGGAGCGCACCCCGGAGGCGTACCACAAGGCGGCCCAGGGGGTCATGGAGCGCGGCTACCGGGCGCTCAAGATCGACCCCTTCGGCACCGGCCACTTCGAGCTGGACCACGAGCAGACCCTGTACGCCGTCTCCCTGATCGAGGCCGTCCGGGACGCCATCGGCCCCGAGGCCGAGCTGATGCTGGAGATGCACGGCCGCTTCTCCCCCGCCACGGCCGTGCGCCTGGCCAAGGAGCTCGCACCGTTCAAGCCGGCGTGGCTGGAGGAGCCGGTCCCGCCGGAGAACCTCAAGGCCCTGGAGAAGGTCGCCGCCAAGGTCGACATGCCGGTCGCCACCGGTGAGCGCATCCACGACCGGATCGAGTTCCGCGAGCTGTTCGAGAGCCAGGCCGTGGACATCATCCAGCCGGACGTCGGCCATATCGGTGGAATCTGGGAGACCAGGAAGCTCGCGGCGACGGCCGAGACCCACTACATGCTGGTGGCCCCGCACAACGTCGGCGGCTCGGTCCTGACCGCCGCCTCCCTCCAGGTCGGCTTCACCTCCCCGAACTTCAAGATCCTGGAGCACTTCAACGACTTCGCGGACGCGGAGATCAAGAAGGTGGTCAAGGGCGCCCCGCAGGTCAACCCGGAGGACGGCTGCTTCCACCTCTCCGACGCCCCGGGTCTCGGCGTGGAGCTCGACGTCGACGCCGCCGCCGAGTTCCCGCAGCAGCAGGCCCGCTTCGACCTCTGGGCGGACGGCTGGGAGCAGCGCAAGCCCAAGGGCACCCAGTGACCGTCCCGGCCTCCGAAACCCGAAGCCGGCGACCGAAACCTTCGAAAACCTCAGGAGCGACGTGAGCACCGCGGTTGTGATCGACGCCCCGGGCGAGCACCGCCTGGTCCCGCACGAGCCCCGGCGGCCCGGGGCCGGCGAGGCGCTGGTGCGCGTCCACGCCTCCGGGATCTGCGGCAGCGACCGCGAGGTCTACCAGGGCAACCGCCCCGAGGGTTACGTCCGCTACCCGCTCACCCCGGGCCACGAGTGGTCCGGGACCGTCGAGGCCGTGGGCGCCGGTGTCCCCGAGTCCCTCGTGGGCCGCAAGGTCGTCGGTGAGGGCTTCCGCAACTGCCAGGTCTGCGACCGCTGCCACGCGGGCGACACGACCCTGTGCACGGCCGGTTACGAGGAGACCGGGTTCACGCAGCCGGGCGCGATGGCGGCCACGCTGACGCTCCCCGCCCGTCTCCTGCACGCCCTCCCGGACGACTGCGACCTCACGGCCGCGGCGCTCCTGGAGCCGGCCGCCTGTATCGCGGCGGCCGCGCTGAAGGGGAACGCCCAGCCCGGCGAGCGCGTCGCCGTGGTCGGCACGGGCACGCTCGGCATGTTCGCCGTGCAGTTCCTGAAGGCGAACTCGCCGGCCGAGCTGCTGGTCGTCGGCACCCGCCAGGACCGTGAGGCGCTGTCGCGGCAGTACGGCGCGACGGACTTCCGGACGAAGGACGAGGACCTCCCGGACGACTTCGACGTGGTGATCGAGACGGCCGGGTCCGCGGACGCCGCCCGGATCTCCGCCGCCCTGCTCCGGCGCGGCGGCCGGCTGGTCCTGACGGGCATCCCGGCGCCGGGCGCCGCCGGTCTCGACCCGACCGACCTCGTCGTACGGCAGCTGGAGGTGCACACCGTCTTCGGTGCTCCGCCGGACGCCTGGGCGCACACGGTGCGGGTGTTCGCCGCCGGGCTGCTCGACCCGCTGCCGCTGGTGACGCACGAGCTGCCGCTCGCCGAGTTCTCGCAGGCCATCGAGCTGGTGGGAGCCGGCGATCCGAAGGTGGGCAAGGTGTTGCTCCGCCCCTAGACGTACGCCGGTACGGGGGCAACCTGACGGCTCCCGTACCGGCGTACACCCAGCCTTGCCGTAAGGCCCTGGTGTCACATTCCCGTCTGCCAGACGGCGCCTGGCAGACGGGAATGTGACGCCAGGATCTACCCAGAGCCGCGAACCTCGTCCGAAATACCGAACCGAAGGACTTTCCTGTGACCGACGCTTCCGCCACGGCAGCCCGTAGGCCCGGTGAGCAGGCGCTCACCACGCTGGGCCTGAACGCGCCCGCCCTCGACCCCGCCGACGCCTCGCCGCACTCCTTTCCCGGCGGCGGCCGCTGGCGCACCGAGATTCCCTCGTGCGAGGGTCCCGAGGCGCTGGCGGTGGTCCTGAAGGAGGCCTCGCGGCTGGACGTGCCGATCCACCGGATCAGCCAGGGCAGCGGCGTGTGGATGCTGACCGACGCCGAGATCACCGAGATGGTCGAGGCGACGGCCGAACGCGACATCGAGCTCTGCCTGTTCACCGGCCCGCGCGGCACGTGGGACATCGGCGGGTCAACGCGCACCGACTCGCGGGGGGCCGGACTGCGCGCCCGCGGCCACGACGCCGTCGCCGGATGTGTCGAAGACGCCGTGCGGGCCACGGAGTTGGGCGTCAAGTGCCTGCTCGTCGCCGACGAGGGCGTACTGTGGACGCTGCACCGGGCGAGATCCGCCGGAATCATCCCGGCCGACACGACCCTCAAGGTGAGCGCGCTCATCGGGCCCGTCAACCCGGCGGCGTACGCGGTGTACGAGAAGCTGGGCGGCGACTCGATCAACGTGCCCAGTGACCTGACGCTCGATCACCTCACCGAGATCCGCCGGGTTTCCGGCGCTCCCATGGACATGTACATCGAGGCCCCCGACGACCTCGGCGGCTACGTCCGGATGTACGAGGTCGCCGAGCTCATCCGGCGCGGCGCACCGCTCTACCTGAAGTTCGGCCTCTCCAAGGCGCCCGGGATCTACCCCTACGGGCATCACATGCGGGAGCTGACCCTGGCCACGGCCAAGGAACGCGTGCGGCGCGGCCGGCTCGCCCTGGACCTTCTGGCCCGCCACGGAGCCGACGGCGACATGGCCCCGCTCGGGTCCCGGCTGCCGGGCGATCTGCAACGGTTCGAAATCCCGGCATAACGTTCCGGAAACTCGGCTTCACAAAAGAAGACACAGCCGACCACAATCCGACACATCTCTTCTCGGTCTTTCCGGCACGACCACCCGGAGCGACTTCGCGCCTCCCAGACCGAGCCCTGCACACAGATCAAGGATGATCATCATGCGTAATCGCAGAGCCGCTCTCGCCGCCATAGCCGGAGCCGCGTCCCTCGCCCTGACCCTGTCCGCCTGCGGCCAGAACAGCGAGGGTGGCAGCGAGGAGAGCGGGGGCAGCGCCAAGGGCGGCACCATCGGCATCGCGATGCCGACCAAGTCCTCCGAGCGCTGGATCGCCGACGGCAACAACGTCAAGAAGGACCTGGAGTCCAAGGGCTACAAGACCCAGCTGGTCTACGGCGAGGACGACCCGGACCAGCAGGTCTCGCAGGTCGAGAACCTGATCACCCAGGGTGTGAAGGCGCTGATCGTCGCGGCCATCGACAACAAGTCGATGAACAACGTGCTCCAGCAGGCCAAGGACGCCAACATCCCGGTCATCTCCTACGACCGCCTGATCCTCGGCACGAAGAACGTCGACTACTACGCGTCGTTCGACAACGAGAAGGTCGGCGAGCTCCAGGGCACCTACATCGTCGAGAAGCTCGGCCTGAAGGACGGCTCCAAGAAGGGCCCGTTCAACATCGAGCTGTTCGCCGGCTCCAACGACGACAACAACACCCGCTACTTCTTCCAGGGCGCGATGAACGTCCTGCAGCCCTACATCGACAAGAAGCAGCTCGTCGTCCGCTCCAAGCAGACCAAGCTGAACCAGGTCACCACCCTGCGCTGGGACGGCGGCACCGCCCAGAAGCGCATGGACGACATCCTGACCTCGGCCTACAAGAGCGAGCGGGTCGACGCGGTCCTCTCCCCCTACGACGGCATCTCCATCGGCATCCTCTCGGCGCTGAAGTCGGACGACTACGGCTCCAAGAGCAAGCCGCTGCCGATCGTCACCGGCCAGGACGCCGAGCTCGCCTCGGTGAAGTCGATCATCGCCGACCAGCAGTCGATGACCGTCTACAAGGACACCCGCCAGCTCGCCAAGGTCGCCTCGAACATGGTCGACGCGCTGCTGAACGACAAGAAGCCCGAGGTCAACGACACCAAGACCTACGACAACGGTGCGAAGGTCGTCCCGGCCTACCTGCTGGAGCCGGTCGCCGTCGACAAGACCAACTACCAGAAGGAAGTCGTCGACTCCGGCTACATCAAGGCAAGCGACCTCTAGAAACCGCCGGCTCACTCTGATTGGAAGGCACGACCATGGCGGGACCCGTCCTGGAAATGCGCTCGATCGTCAAGACCTTTCCCGGCGTCAAGGCGCTCTCGGACGTCACCCTGACCGTCCGGCAGGGCGAGGTCCACGCCATCTGCGGAGAGAACGGCGCCGGCAAGTCGACCCTGATGAAGGTCCTCTCCGGCGTCCACCCGCACGGCACCTACGAGGGAGACATCCTCTTCGAGGGTGAGGTCTGCCAGTTCAAGGACATCCGGGCCAGCGAAGAGCGCGGCATCGTGATCATCCACCAGGAACTGGCCCTGGTGCCCTACCTCTCCCTCGCGGAGAACATCTTCCTCGGCAACGAGCACGCCACGCGGGGGATCATCAGCTGGACCGAGACCCTGCGGCACGCCACGGAACTGCTGCGCCGGGTCGGTCTGGCCGACCACCCGGACACCCGCGTCGCCGACATCGGCGTGGGCAAGCAGCAGCTCGTGGAGATCGCGAAGGCCCTGTCGAAGAAGGTGAAGCTGCTCATCCTGGATGAGCCGACCGCGGCCCTGAACGACGAGGACAGCGACAAACTCCTGGATCTGATCCTGGAGTTGAAGAAGCAGGGCATCACCTCGATCATCATCTCCCACAAGCTCAACGAGATCCGCAAGGTCGCCGACTCGGTGACGATCCTGCGCGACGGCCAGACCATCGAGACCCTCGATGTGAAGGCGCCGGAGACCACCGAGGACCGGATCATCAGCGGCATGGTCGGCCGCGACCTGGAGCACCGCTTCCCCGAGCGGTCGCCGCACGAGCCCGAGGAGGGCGTGGCGCCCGCCCTGGAGATCCGGGACTGGACCGTGTTCCACCCGATCGACCAGCAGCGCAAGGTCGTCGACGACGTCTCCCTCCAGGTGCGGCGCGGCGAGATCGTCGGCATCGCGGGCCTGATGGGCGCCGGCCGCACCGAACTCGCCATGAGCGTCTTCGGGCGGACGTACGGCCGGTACGCGGGCGGCACGGTCCTCAGGGACGGCAAGGAGATCCGTACGAAGTCCGTCCCCGAGGCGGTCAAGCACGGAATCGCGTACGTCACCGAGGACCGCAAGCACTACGGCCTCAACCTCATCGACACCATCAACCGGAACATCTCGCTGACCGCCCTGAGCAAGGTCGCCAAGCGCGGTGTGGTCGACGAGCACGAGGAGCGGCAGGTCGCCGAGGGCTTCCGCAAGTCCATGAACATCAAGGCGCCGACCGTCTTCGAGCCGGTGGGGAAGCTGTCCGGCGGCAACCAGCAGAAGGTCGTCCTCAGCAAGTGGATCTTCTCCGGCCCGGAGGTGCTGATCCTGGACGAGCCGACGCGCGGGATCGACGTCGGTGCCAAGTACGAGATCTACACGGTCATCGACCAGCTGGCCGCCCAGGGCAAGGCGGTCGTCTTCATCTCCTCCGAGCTGCCCGAACTGCTCGGCATGTGCGACCGCATCTACACGATGGCCGCGGGGCGGCTGACCGGTGAGTTCTCGCGGGCCGAGGCCTCCCAGGAATCGCTGATGCGTCAGATGACGAAGGACAAAGAGGTAACCCGATGAGCACGGACGTGACCGCCAAGACGCCGGCCCCCGCGCCGCCCGGCAAGGGAGGGGCGGCCACCGGCGACGGACTCCTGCAGCTGGTACTGGACGGTATGCGCCGCAACATGCGCCAGTACGGCATGCTGATCGCGCTCGGCCTGATCGTGGTGCTGTTCGCCGTGTGGACCGACGGCGACCTGCTGCTGCCGCGCAACGTCTCCAACCTGGTCCTGCAGAACAGCTACATCCTGATCCTCGCGATCGGCATGATGCTCGTCATCATCGCGGGCCACATCGACCTGTCGGTCGGCTCACTGACGGCGTTCGTCGGCTCCATGGCCGCCGTGTTCATGGTCAAACAGGATATTTCCTGGCCGATCGCCGTGGTGCTCTGCCTGGCCGTGGGCGCGGCCGCGGGTGCCGTCCAAGGGTTCTTCATCGCGTACGGCGGCATACCGTCGTTCATCGTGACCCTGGCGGGCATGCTGATCTTCCGCGGTCTGACCGAGATCTTCCTGGAGGGCCAGACGCTCGGCCCGTTCCCGGACGGGCTGCAGAAGGTCGCCAACGGGTTCCTCCCCGAGGTCGGTCCGGAGACCAACTACCACAACCTCACGCTGCTGCTGGGCTTCGCGATGATCGCCTTCGTGATCTTCCAGGAGGTCCGGGACCGCAAGCGGCAGCAGGAGTTCGACCTGGAAGTCCCGCCCGTCAAGCTGTTCCTGCTGAAGCTGGTCGCGATCGGCGCCGCCGTGCTGACGCTGACGATGCTGCTGGCCAGCTACAAGGGCGCCCCGATCGTGCTTCTCATCCTGGGCGTGCTGCTCGTCGGCTTCGGCTACATCATGCGCAACGCGATCATCGGCCGCCACATCTACGCCATCGGCGGCAACCTGCCCGCGGCCAAGCTGTCGGGTGTGAAGGACAAGAAGGTCACCTTCCTGGTCTTCCTGAACATGGGCATGCTCGCGGCCCTGGCGGGTCTGGTCTTCGCCGCCCGCTTCAACGCGGCCTCTCCCAAGGCCGGCCTCAACTTCGAGCTGGAGGCGATCGCCGCCTCGTTCATCGGCGGCGCGTCGATGAGCGGCGGTGTCGGCACCGTCCTCGGCGCGATCATCGGTGGCCTGGTCCTGGGCGTGCTGAACAACGGTATGAACCTCGTCGGCATCGGCACCGACTGGCAGCAGGTCATCAAGGGCCTGGTGCTCCTGGCGGCAGTCGGGTTCGACGTGTGGAACAAGCGCAAGGTCGGTTCGTAAGTCAGATCGGGGCCCCGCCGCCAAGGCGGGGCCCTCTCCTTATCGGGAGCCGCACGCATGGAACTGAACAGACGCACGGTCATCGCGGGAGCCGCGGCGGCGGGAATGGCCGCCACCACGCTCGGCGGCACGGCGCACGCCACGGGAGGCAGGAAGCCGGTGAAGAAGCTCTTCGGCAAGCTCGCCGACGGCACCAAGGTCTACAGCTGGTCGCTGGAGAACGGCGGCACCCGCCTGAAGGTCCTCTCCTACGGCGGCATCGTCCAGTCGCTGGAGATCCCCGACCGCCGCGGCCGCTACGCCAACGTCTCCGCGGGCTTCGACAACATCGAGGACTACGTCGCCAAGAGCCCGTACTTCGGCGCGCTGATCGGCCGCTACGGCAACCGCATCGGCAAGGGCAAGTTCACCCTCGACGGCAAGGACTACCAGCTCTCCGTCAACGACGGCGAGCAGAGCCTGCACGGCGGCGCCAAGGGCTTCGACAAGCGCGTGTGGGACGTCGAGCCGTTCACCAAGGGCTCCGACGTCGGTCTGCATCTGTACTACACGAGCGTCGACGGCGAGATGGGCTACCCGGGCACCCTCAAGACGAAGGTGACCTACACGCTCACGCGGCACGGCGACTGGCGCATCGACTACGAGGCCACCACCGACAAGGCCACCGTCGTCAACCTCACCAGCCACGTCTACTGGAACCTGGCCGGCGCGGGCAGCGGCACGATCGAGGACCACGAACTGCAGATCGCGGCCTCCCGCTTCACGCCCACCGACTCGGGCCTGATCCCGACGGGCGAGCTGGCGAAGGTCGCGGGCACGCCCTTCGACTTCACCCGCGCCAAGGCGATCGGCCGGGACATCCGCACCTCGCACCCCCAGCTGGTCACCGCCAAGGGCTTCGACCACAACTGGGTCCTCGACAAGGGCATCACCGCCCGGCCCGAGCACGTCGCCACCCTGCGCGACCCCGCCTCCGGCCGCAGCCTGAAGATCGCCACGAACGAGCCGGGCCTGCAGTTCTACTCCGGCAACTTCCTCGACGGCACGCTGACCGGCCCGACCGGCCGCATCTACCGGCAGGGCGACGCGCTCTGCCTGGAGACGCAGCACTTCCCGGACTCGCCGAACAAGCCGTCGTTCCCGTCGACGGTGCTGCGGCCCGGGCAGACGTACCGGACGACGACGGTCCACACGTTCGGCTGCTGATCGTCTTCACAGGTGGCACACAATTTTCTGAGGGAAACCCCAGTGGTTGAACAGTGCCACCGCAGCCTCCGTATCTAAGGGCGGCCCGCGCTCCCCCGCGCGGGCCGTCCTTAAACGTCGGGTCCGGCCGTCCCCAGCGGATCCGCCCTGTACGGAGGTTCCATGGCCGACAACGTCACGTCGCTGTTCCGCAGCACCGCGGCGCACAGCCCGTCGATGGCGGCGTTGACACGTGAGGGCGGCGAAGGTGCGGGGCCAGTGGACTTCTGCATCCCCTGCAACCCGTACTTCCCCACCCCGGCCATGTTCGACGACATGTCGGCCAGACTCCGCGACATCATCACGTACTACCCGTCCAGCGCCGACACCATCACGGCCGAGCTGTGCAGCCTGCTCCAGCTGCCGCCGCAGTGCGTGGCGATGGGCAACGGCTCCACCGAGCTGATCACCTGGATCGACCACCTGCTCGTCCGCGAGTCCCTCGCCATCCCCGTCCCCACCTTCGGCCGCTGGACCGACCAGCCCATGGAGACCGGCAAGCGGGTCGACATGTTCCCGCTCCAGGAGTCCAGCGGGTTCGCCCTCGACCTCGCGCAGTACGCCGAGTTCATCCGCGCCCGGGGCACGCGCGTCGCCGTCATCTGCAACCCCAACAACCCCGACGGCGGCTTCCTGCACAAGCACGCCATCGTCCAGTTCATGGACGCCATGGCCGACCTCGACCTGGTCGTCATCGACGAGTCGTTCCTGGAGTTCGCGGACGCCGAGGCCGAGCCGAGTGTCGTGCAGGAGGCGATGCTGCGGCCCAACGTCATCGTGCTGCGCAGCCTCGGCAAGAACTTCGGCCTGCACGGCATCCGTTTCGGCTACCTGGTCGCCAACCCGGCGCTCGCCGGACGCGTCCGCTCCATGCTGCCCAAGTGGAACCTCAACTCCTTCGCCGAGCACGTCGTCTTCATGCTGAAGGAGCACGGCGCCGAGTACGCGCAGAGCCTCCAGCAGGTCCGGCGCGACCGCCTCGACATGGCCAGCCAGCTGTCCTCCCTGCCCGGGCTGACGGTCTACCCGTCGCAGGGCAACTTCCTCTTCGTGCGCCTCCCCGTGGGCGCCGAGGGCACCGTGGTCCGGGACCGGATGCTCACCGAGCACCGGATCCTGGTCCGCGAGTGCGGCAACAAGATCGGTTCGTCCAGCCGCTTCCTGCGTCTCGTGGTGCGCCCCCAGGTGGACGTGCGTCGCCTGGTGTCCGGCCTGGAACAGGTGCTCTACGGGACGTCCAGGAGGGGAGCCGCCGTACCCGAGCTGGGCAATGGGACCAGCTACAGCTCGGGTACGGCGGCAGTGGACCGTCTGGTGAGCGAGACCAACGGATCCGGCATGCGGGGCCTTGCCGCGCAGGCCACCGGCGGCGGCGCTCCCGGGCCCGCCGTCGCTCCGGCTGCCGCCGGCACCGGTATGCCGCTCCCCGCCGCCGCGTCCGCCGTGCCGGCGGGTGCCGTGCCCGCCGGGCCGAGCGGTGGGATGCCGATGCCGGCGGCGGCGCAGGTCGGGCAGACCGGGCAGGGTGTGCGCTTCGGGCAGATGGGGCAGCAGCAGATGCCGCAGCCCGTTCCTCAGCCTGTGCCGCAGTCCGTGCCGCAGCCTGCCCCGCAGTCCGTGCCGCAGCCGGCGCCTCAGCCCATGGCCGCGCCGGCGCCGCCGCTGGCGCCTGTGGCGCAGGCGCCGGTCCCGGCCGCGGCGCCGGCTCCCGCGCCGGCCGCCACCGGGCCCACGCCGCCGGGGGTTCCCGCGCGGGGCGGGTTGACGGCGGCACAGGTCAGGGGGACGAACGGGTTGTCGCCTGCGCCGGCGACCGGGTGGCCGGGGGCGCAGGCGTGGCCCAACGCGGCGGGGATGGGGCAGGCCGGGTAGGGCCTTCTCGCCGTAGGTGGTCTGTGTGGGTGGGCGGGTGCGGGGTTGTCCGTGGTTGATCGCCCAGTTCCCCGCACCCCTGAAAGGGCAATCGCACTACACCGGGTTCAACCTCCACTGTTGGCAGGTGTTGTTGAGCCAGGACCACTGGCGTACGTCTGCGCCGTCCACCGTCGAGCAGTCGGCCACGTCGGCCACCTTGCCGGTGGCCTGGTTGGTGATGCGGACGTAGCCGCTGTCGGTGGCCGTAAAACGGAACCGCTGGCAGGTGTTGTTCAGCCAGGACCACTGGCGTAGGTCCGCGCCGTCGGCGGTCGAGCAGTCGGCCGTGTCGAGGACCTTGCCGGTGGCGGCGTTCACCAGTCGGTGGGTGTCGTCGCCCAGGTCCTCCAGGCGCCAGCGCTGGTTGGTTCCGCCGTTGCAGGTGTACTGCACGACGTTGGCTCCGTCGGCCGACGAACTGCCGGCGACGTCCAGGCACTTGCCGCTGTTGCGGTTGGAGACGGTGTAGGTCGTGGCGGCGGACGCCGGTTCGCCGGACGGCCCGGGCTGGGACGCCCCGAGCCGGACGGGCGTGCCGAAGTTCGGGGTCCCGTCGGAGTTCCAGGTGAACTTCTGGGCCCCGGGTCGTACGGCCGTTGTCGCAGCCCTCGGAGGCGGAGTCGTTGGCGTGGTAGACAATCCAGTTCTCGCGGCCGTCGGGTGAGGTGAAGAAGCCGTTGTGGCCGGGCCCGTACACCCCGTTCGCGTCACTGCGCTGGAAGGCAGGCGTGGACTTCTTCGTCCAGGAGGAGGCGGACAGCGGGTCGGAGCCGGTGAGCTCCAGTTGCCCGAGTTTGTAGTCGGGCGTCCAGCAGCCGCTCGCGGAGTAGACCAGGAAGGTCCGGCCGCCGCGTTGCAGCACCTCCGCGCCCTCGTTGACGGTGCCGCCCTGCCGCTCCCAGGCGTACGTCGGTGTCGAGATCGTCGCGTAGGAGCCGCTGACGGTGTACGGGTTGGACATCGGCGCGATGACGAGGTTCTGCGTCCCGCCGGTGGTGATCGCGCTGCCCAGCATGTACAGCCGGCCGCCCACGTTCATCAGGCTCGGGTCCAGCATCCAGGCGGAGTTGAGCTGCCCCTTGTAGGTGTAGGGGCCCATCGGGTCGGACCCGGCGCTCTCCAGCACATGGCTGCGCTGCGTCGGGTTGTAGTCGGACACGTTCTGCCCGGCGACGTAGTACAGGTACCAGCGGCCGCCCACGAAGTGCAGCTCGGGTGCCCAGATGTTGCAGCACCGGGAGGCGGCGTCGCCCTTCCACACCTGCACGCTGGGCGCGGTGGAGAGCCCGGCGAGGGTGGCGGACTTGCGGATGGTGATGACGTCGGTCCAACTGGTCGTCACCAGGTAGTAGTTGCCGTCGTGGTAGGAGATCCAGGGGTCGGCGCCCTTGACGGACTTGACCGGGTTGGCGAACGAGGCGGCGCTCGCGGTGGGCTGGCCGAGGGTGAGGGCGAGCAGCAGGACGGCCAGCAGGGTCAGTAGGCGACGGGCCATCCGCTGCTCCAGTTCAGGAGGTTGATGCCGAGCTTGGGCGTGCCGCCCGCGTTGCCGTCGTAGTAGTGGTAGACGATCAGGTCACCGTCGGCGTCCTTGAGGATCGACTGGCCGCCCGGGCCGATGACGCTGCCGTGCGACTCCAGGACGGGCGTGCCGCCGTTGTTCATCAGGTCGACGCCGTTCTTGTCGCGGTACGGCCCGGTGATGCTGGAGGCACGCCCGACCTTCACCTTGTACGTCGAGCTGGTGCCGTTGCAGCAGGTGTCGTAGGAGGCGAAGAGGTAGTAGTACCCGTCCCGTTTGACGATGAAGGGCGCCTCGACGGCCTTGGTCCCGGTGGGGCGGGAGGCGAGGGAGTAGCGGGTGGTGTTGGAGCTGAGCTGCTTTCCCGTGGAGGGGTTGATCTGGATCATCTTGATTCCGGTCCACCAACTGCCGAAGGACAGCCACCACTTGCCGTCGTCGTTCACGAAGAGGTTCGGGTCGATGGCGTTGAAGTCACTGGCGGAGTTCGAGCTGTAGACGGTCCCCTGGTCGGTCCAGCTGCCCGGCTGACCGGTGCTGGAGGTCGCGAGACCGATGGCGGAGGTGTTCGAGCCGAACTTCGAGACGGAGTAGTACATCAGGTACTTGCCGCCGTGGTACGAGATGTCCGGCGCCCAGGCCTCCGGCACGGAGGAGTAGTTCCGCCACCAGCTCGGCCTGCTGGAGAAGGCGTCGCCGCCGTTCCTGAAGGCGGTGCGGTCGGTGGAGGTCTTGTTGGCGATGCCGCCGCCGGTGGCGTAGAGCAGGTACTGACCGGACGAGGTGCGGATCATCGACGGGTCGTGGGTGACGATGTCGCCGGTGACGCGGCCGGGGTTGGGGTACGCCGACGCCGTGCTCGGAACGAGGGCGAGCAGGGCGGCGGGGAGGGCGAGCAGGGCGGTTCTCTTGCGCAGGATGGAGCGGCTCATACGGTCCTCCTTGCGGTGGGGGCACAGCTGACCGACATTTCGAACAGCGATCGCAAGTTCGAACGGACCGTAGAATCGAACCTCTTGCGCGTCAATGGTCCGCGCAGCAACAACCGCCACCGGCCTGGAGCAGCTCGCAATTCGGGACCTGGCCTACAAGACACTTGACGGCACATCACTTTGCCGAACACACAGGCCACTGACAGCAACGACTCCTAGTCTGCCGTGCTCATGACAGACAAGACAGGCACCGCCTCAGCAGCGAACACCCCCATCGGACGCCGTGCCGTCCTGATGGCGACCGGCGCCACCGCCGTCACCCTTGCGGTCGGCGCCGCCGCCAGGACAGACGTCGGCACCACCGCCCCCGTGGCCGCCGCAGCCGTCTGCACGCTCACGAGGGAGATGACCGAAGGCCCCTACTACCTCGACGGCCAGTACGTCCGCTCCGACATCAGCGAGGACAAGACCGGCATCCCCCTGAAGCTGACGCTCACGGTCGTCGACGACGACACCTGCGCACCGCTCGAAAACGCCCTGGTCGAGATCTGGCACGCCGACGCTCTCGGCGAGTACTCCGGCTTCGTGGGCGACAACGGCCACGACGAGCCCGACAACGGCACGTTCCTGCGCGGCGGTGTCCTCACCGGCTCCGACGGCATCGCGAAGATCACCTCGGTCTACCCCGGCTGGTACCAAGGCCGCTGTGTCCACATCCACATCAAGGTCCACACGGACGTGACCCTGACCCCCGACGGCTCCTTCACCGGCGGTCAGGAACTCCACACCGGCCAGCTCTTCTTCAACGAGACGATCACGAGGAGGGTCGCGTCGCTCCCCCAGTACGCCGTCAACACGGTCCCCCGGACCACCCTCGCCCAGGACTCGATCTACGACGACGGGGGCGCGGCATCAGGCCTCCTCACGCTCACCCCCCTCGGCAGCACGACATCGTCCGGCTACGCGGGCACGCTGACGCTGGGCGTGGAACAAGGCTGACGCCGGCGCCCGTCACCGCCGCCCTCCGAACTCCCACGCATGCACCTCGACATCGGCATACCGCCCCCGCGTCAGGACACCGCGTGCCGTCTCCCCGTCCGGGGCCCGGACCAGCGCCGCCGTGCCCAGCCAGTCGGAGCCGTCGTCGGACAGCAGGGGGCCGTAGGCGATCAGGTCGTCCGAATCGGGCGGTGCGTCGAGGTCGGACGCCGCCGGGTCCGGGCCCCCCAGTCCGAGTACGAGGTAGCGGTTGCCGGTCGTCGGGCCCCCGGGGAAGTCCCACATGGTGCGGCCCAGGACGTTGCGCCAGCGGCGCAGCATCACGTCCCGGTACGCCCCTGCCTGGTAGTTGGGCTCGTCGAAGGCGAAGGCGCGGGCGGTGGCGGGATCCGGCAGGTCGAGGATGTGGACACTGCCGGTGAGGGTTTCGCCGTCACTGGTGAAGGTCGGGCCCCGGGCGATCATCTCCGTCGCATACTGGTCCATGTAGGACCAGTGCTGCTCCAGCAGCTCTTCGCGCAGCGGCAGCGAGCCGGGGCGATCGCGGTGGTGACAGAAGAACTCCATGGGGACAGAGCCTTTCCCAGGGAGGGCAGCGGCTCAAGCGGCTTTCGTGAGCGGGTGTCGGCGTAAGGTCGGTCCGGCAGCGGAGTCGGTTCGATTCGGGGGGGATCATGACGGCAGTCGACGGACCGCCCATCGTCTTCGTGCACGGGACGCGGTTCAGCGCGGGGCAGTGGAGCCCGCAACTCGCCGCGCTGCGGGACGAGTTCCCCGTCGCCGCGGTCGATCTGCCAGGTCACGGGTCCCGTTCCGCCGAGGCCTGGAGTCTGAAAGCGGCCGTTGAGGTCATCAGCGGTGCCGTGGAGTCGCTCGGGTGCGGGCCTGCCCTGGTGGTGGGGCACTCGCTCGGGGGTTACGCCTCGCTGGAGTTCGCGCGGGTTCACCCGGAGCGGTTGCGCGGGCTGGTGCTCGCGGGGGCCAGTGCCTCGACTCGCGGGGCGTGGGCGGTGCCGTACCGGTGGGTCGCCGGGCTCGTGCCGCGGCTGCCCGCGGATCGGCTGGCCGGGTGGAACGACTGGTTGCTGCACAGGATGTATCCGGCCGAGGTCGTCGAGGCCACGATCCGGTCCGGTTACGCCTTTCACACCCTCCCCGCCGCCTGGGGCGAGGTGCTGGGGCGTTTCGACGCGGACGCGATGCGTCATGTGGCGGCTCCGGTGCTCATCCTGAACGGCGAGAAGGACGGCGTCTTCCGGTCCGGCGAGGCGGAGTTCGCCCGGGCGCATCCGCGGGCCCGCGTCGAGCTGGTCCCGAGAGCCGGGCATCTCGCGAACTTCGACGATCCGGACGCCTTCAGCGATGCCGTCCGCCGCTTCGCCCGGCAGCTGAGCCACAGCGGCTGAGCCACAGCACATGAACCCGTCCCGGGCGGCCCACCCGGCTCAACGCCCCGGTGGGCCGCCCCTCACCCGTCAGGACTCCGGGCACTCCTTCCACGCCATGTGGTACACCGTGCTGATGTCCCCGTCCGTCGAGTCCATCGTCATGAAGCTGACCTTGTCGGCCGACTGGGTGCCGGCGTTGACCCGGAGTTCGGTGTTGATGTTGAAGTTGCGCTGGACTCCGCAGGGTGCGTAGACCAGTTGGGCCCAGTCCGTCTCGTCGGTGGCCTGCCAGTTGTCGTTGTAGGGGCCGCTGAAGGGGTGGTTCCTGGCCACCGTGCTGGGCGAGCCCTGGAAGTAGTACGAGGCTCGCTGGGAGGCGCTCGCGCCGCGCTGGAGTGAGGCGAAGCCTCGGTAGTCGGCGCTGGCGATGGCGTACGTGAAGCCCTGGGGCACGTGGACGATCAGGCTGAGCTGGCAGTTCCTGCGGAACGCGGTCGGGTCGGAGCCTCCGCCGGCCTGGGCGAGGTAGTCACTGTAGGTGACCGTGAACGCCGTGTTGTCCTCGGAGACGGCGACCGCTGCCGTGCCCTGCGGGCAGCCGGAGCCGTTCACCGTGGCGACCTTGATGACGATCTTGTCCGGGGGCGGGTCGACGAACCCGGAGGACGGGGATTGTGCGGGGAGTGCGCTGGTGAGGAGCGCTGCGATCGCGCCGCTCAGGAGCAGGCCACCGGCCATGGTTCTCCCATCCGTTCGTGGGGGGTGGAACATGGAGGAGGCATGGGCATGTCAAGACGACAGCGCATGCGCGCCCGACCTGTGACCATTCCATGGAGGAGCTGTGAAGGCCGGGAGCGGTCGCATCGTACGCAGGACGGGGGGAGTCGGCCAGGGCGGTCTCCGGCCATTCACAGTGGCGGGAATTCACACGGGATGTCGGCAGGCACATAAGGTGCGTTACGAGTGCGCCAGCCCCAGGACCCCCCGAGGACGCGATGAGGATCACCCACCGGCTCCCCCGCGGACGCGGCCCGTCACGGGTTCTCCCAGGCCGCCGGTTCCGCCGCCAGCCGCTCCACCGGCTCGGGCAGCGCCCCGGCCGCGAGGTCGGCGATCGTCACGCCCTCCAGGATCCTGCGCACATTGGCCCGCAGGGCGATCCACAGCGGCAGCAGCGGCTCGGCCGTGCCGGAGTAGGCGAGGCCGGTCGGGCGCTCGCCGCGCACCGAGACGATCGGTCCGTCCACGGCCCGGATCACGTCCGCGACCGTGATCTCCGCGGCCTCCCGGGCCAGCCGGTAGCCGCCGCCCCCGCCGCGCCGGCTGTCGACGACACCGCCGCGCCGCAGATCGCCGAGGATCCCCTCCAGGAACTTGTGGGGGATGTCCTGCGCGGTGGCGACGGCCTCCGCCTTGACCGGCCCTTCGCCCTGCCGGACGGCCAGTTCCACGACCGCTCGTACCGCGTAGTCCGCACGTGCCGAGATCCTCATACGACCATTGTCGCGGTCCCGTAGACAATGACCCACCAGCACCACGTACGGCACGGAAGCACAACAGGAGGCGCTCCCTTGGAGCTCAGCAGGCGTACCTTCCACGCTCTCGCCGGCACGGCGGCGCTCGGCTTCGCGCTGACCGGCAGCGGGTCGCCGACCTCCGCCAACCCGGCACGGCCCGTGCGCACGGGCCCGCCGCCACCGGTGCCGAGCGCGGACGGCCGGCGGCACGAGGTCGGCTTCGACCGGTACTCGCTGCTGGTCGACGGCCGGCGCCTCGTCCTCTGGTCGGGCGAGCTGCACCCCTTCCGGCTGCCGAGCCCGTCCCTGTGGCGGGACATGCTGGAGAAGATGCGTGCCCACGGCTACAACGCCGTCAGCGTGTACGTCGCCTGGAACTACCACTCCCCCGCCCCCGGCCGGTACGACTTCACCGGCGTGCGCGACCTCGACCTGTTCCTGCGCATGGCCGCCGAGACCGGTCTGTACGTGATCCTGCGGCCCGGCCCGTACATCAACGCCGAGGTCGACGCCGGCGGCTTCCCCGGCTGGCTGACCGCGACCGAGGGCACGGCCCGCACCTCCGACCCGACGTATCTGCGGTACGTCGACGAGTGGCTGACCGCCGTGAACGCCATCGTCGCGAAGCGCCTGTTCACCCGGGGCACGGGCACGGTGCTGCTCTACCAGCTCGAGAACGAGTACGACGCGCACGTCGACGAGCCGACCGGGCGCGCCTACATGTCGTACCTGTACGAGAAGGTCCGCGCCGACGGCATCGACGTGCCGCTGTTCCACAACGACGACGGGCGCAACGGGGACTGGGCCCCGGGGTCGTTCCCCACCGGCGGGGAGAAGGGGCGCTGGCTGTACGGGTTCGACGGGTACCCGGAGCCGGACGAGGTGCCGCCCGACTGGGGGCACTTCGGGGCGGGCGGGACGAAGGGCGGGGCCACGGCCAGTCCGCGCACGCCCGGGTTCGTGCCCGAGTTCGGCGGGGGCTGGTTCGACCCGTGGGGCGGGTCCTGGTTCGACGGGAAGGGCTACGCCGAGGCCCGCCGCACCCGGGACGCGGCGTACGAGCGGCGCTTCTACCTCACCAACCTCGCCAACGGCATCACGCTGCACAACGTCTACATGACGTACGGCGGCACCTCCTGGGGCTGGCTGCCCGCGCCGGTCGTCTACACGTCGTACGACTACGGGGCCGCGTTCGACGAGGCCCGCAACGCCACCCCGAAGCTCGCATCGATGCACCAGCTCGGGCAGTTGCTGCGGTACGTGCCGGACCTCGCCAGGCTGAACCGGGCGAAGGCCGTGCGGGCCGCCGACGAGCGGATCAAGGTCTACCACCTGGCCAACCCCGACACCGGCGCCCACTTCTACGTCCTGCGCAACGACTCCGGCGAGGCGGTGTCCTCGACGCTGCCGGACGCCGGGATCGACGTGCCGGTGACGGTCCCGGCGCGGGACGCCAAGCTGATCGCCGCCGGGCTGAAGCTCGGGAAGCGGACGCTGGTGCACGCCACCGTGCAGCCCATGCTGAGCCTGACCGCCGGACGGCAGGAGATCGCGGTGTTCGCGGGCCGGCGGGGCGATCTGGCGCAGGTCGTACTGGACTGCGCGGACGAGCCGACGCCCATGCGGCTGGACGCGGAGCCCGCGTGGTCCTGGAACCTCGGCAAGCTCAACGTCACCGCTCCGCTCGGCGCCGGCGGGCTGAGCCGGGTGCGCGTCGAGGGCGACGGCGTGGACACGCCGATGCTGCTGCTGTTCGCCGACGACGCGACGGCCCTCAGGCTGTGGCCGTACGAGACGCCGTCCGGCCCGCTCCTCGTCTACGGCCCGGCGCTGCTGCGGTCGGCCACGCTGCGCGGCTCCACGGTCCACCTCACCGGTGACACCACCGCCCAGACCGGCCTGGAGGTGTGGGGGCCGCGCGGGATCACCCATGTCACGTGGAACGGGCGCCCGGTGCCCACCCGGATCAGCGCCTCCGGCAGTCTGCTGGCGCTGCGCCCGCTCCCCGGCGTGACCCGGCCGGCCCTGCCCGCCCTCGACGGCTGGCGGCGGCGGGCCGAGAACCCGGAGGCCGAGCCCGGCTTCGACGACTCCGGCTGGACGGCGGCCGACCGGAAGACGTCGTTCAGTACGACGCCCGTGCCCGACGGGCAGCCCGTCCTGTTCGCCGACGACTACGGCTTCCACTACGGCGACGTCTGGTACCGGGGCGAGTGGACGGACGGACGCGGCCTGGAGTCCGTGTCCCTCGACTACAGCACGGGCACGCAGGGCCTGCTGATGGCCTGGCTGGACGGCGAGCCGCTGGGCACGCACCGGATGCCGGTGCCGGACAAGGACCGGGCACGGCAGGGGACCTGGACGGCGAAGGCCACCTTCGCCCTGCCGAAGGGCCTGCGGAAGAAGTTCCGTGCGCAGAGCCCGGAGCAGCGGCACGTGCTGTCCGTGCTCGTCCGGCGGATGCAGCACGACATGGACGGCACGGCACGCGACACGCACAAGGCAGCGCGCGGGCTGACCGCCGTCACCTTCGAGGGCGCCGCCCCGAAGGTGACCTGGCGGATCCAGGGCGCGTCGGCGCCCGATCCCGTGCGCGGGCCGATGAACAACGGCGGGCTGTACGGGGAACGCGAGGGCTGGCATCTCCCGGAGTACGACGACGGGGACTGGAAGGACGCCGAACTGCCGCGTGCCGACCGGCGGCAGGGCGTCACCTGGTACCGGACGGACTTCCGGCTGGACGTCGACCCGGGCGTCGACGCCTCGATCGGGCTCGTCCTCGACGACGACCCGAAGCGGGCCTACCGCGTCCAGATCTTCCTCAACGGCTGGAACATGGGCCAGTACATCAACGACGTAGGTCCGCAGCATACGTTCGTGCTGCCGAACGGGATCCTCCGCACACGTGGTGCCAACACACTGGCGTTGGCGGTGTTGTCCGACGGGACCACACCGTCGGGGCCGGGAGAGGTGCGGCTGACCCTGCTGGGCGCGGCGGCGGGAGGGGTGCCGGTCACGCCGGTGTGACCGGATCGAGCCGTCCGCGTGCATTGCCTTCTCCGGCGGGCTGGGCCACCGTGTTGCCCCCGCAAGCCGCGGAACAGGGAGGGGAATTTCGTGCGAAGACGGCGTTTCATCAGCGGATTAGCCGGTGCCGGGGCGGGTCTCGGACTCGCCTCGGCGGGCGCCTGGCCGGCCGTCGCCGCGTCCGGCCGGGACAGTGGCGCACCACGCGAGTGGGAGGCGGTCACCGCCCCGGAGGCCGCCCCGGCGGCCCAGTTGCTCGACGTGGCGGCCGCGGGTCCGGGCCTCGCCTGGGCCGTGGGCGAGGAGGGCCGCAGCGGCAGTGTCCGGGGGACGGCGCTGGCCCTCGTGTGGGACGGCAGCGCCTGGCAGCGCACCGGCCCCGGCTTCGGCGGCCATCTGGGCTCCGTCGCCGCCGCGCCCGACGGCCGCGCCTGGGCCGTCGGCACCGATACCTCCGGCACCGCTCGGCTGCTCGCCTGGGACGGAGTGACGTGGCGGGAGGCCGACTTCCCCGGGCGCGGGGCGCCCGGCACGTCCCTCGCCGCCGTCACGACCGGCCCCCGGGGCCACGTCTGGGTCTCCGGCCGGAACAGCGACGGCTCGGTGCTGCTGCACGGCCACCGGGGCAAGTGGACCTGGCTGGAGGCACCCCCGGCCACGACCACCATCCCGCCCTACGGCATCCACCGCGCGCCCTGCGGCGACGTCTGGGTCTACGGCAGCGAGCTCGTCGCCCGCTGGGACGGAGCGGCCTGGACCATGCTGCCGGCGCCCGGCGGGATCCGTGCCGGCTTCACCGGGCTGCTTCCGGTCGCCCGTGACGACATCTGGATGACCGGCTACGACTACGGCGTCGGCGGCCCGCCCGGCAAGCCCCCCGGCGTCCGGCTGCTGCACGGGGACGGCACCGGCTGGGAGTACGTCACGGCGCCGTTCGGCGTGGGAGTGCTGACCGGCATCGTGGGCGACGCTCAGGGGCGTCCCGACCGTATCTCCGGGTGGGACTTCTGGGACCAGACCCGGGCCCACTACCTGCGCTGGGACGGCACGGCGTGGGTGAGCGAGCGGGGGCCGGTTGCCACGACCCCCGTCGTCATGAACGCCCTTGCGACGGTGCCGGGTTCGGGCGGCTACTGGGCGGTGGGGGCGACGTCGACCATGCCGTCCACCTCCGCCCAGCCGCGCATCGAACGCTGACCGGTCCGCCCTGGCCCGTCACGCCAGCCGGATCACGTTCCAGGACAGCGGCTCCAGGACGGTGCTCAGCGTGCCGTCCTGGAGTGCCGTGCCCTCGCCCGGGTGCGGGGCGACCCGCTCGGGGTCCTCCAGGGTGTTGCGGGCGTCGGGGTCGGCGTCCGCGAGGACGCTGTGCTCGACGACCCGGGTGAGGTCGAGGCCGTTCAGGGCGACGTCGAGCGGGAGGGCCTCGGTGCGGCTGCGGTTCACCGCGAAGACCGTGACCGTGCCGTCCTCGGCGCGTACGGCGGTGGCGTGCAGCAGGTCCGTCTCGCCGTACTTCTTCGTCTCGTACGTCGGCGACTCCACGCGGACGTCGAGGACCTGGCCGCGGCCGTACCTGCTCGCCTGCGCGAACGGGAAGAACGTCGTCTGCCGCCACGCCGGGCCGCCCGGCTCGGTCATGATCGGCGCGATGACGTTGACGAGCTGGGCGAGGCAGGCGACCGTGACGCGGTCGGCGTGCCGGAGCAGGGCGATGAGGAGCGAGCCGAAGACGACCGCGTCCATGACGCTGTAGTTGTCCTCCAGCAGGCGCGGGGCCTCGGGCCAGTCGCCCTGTTCGATGGCGCGGGCGTGCTCCTCCCACTCGCGCAGGTACCAGACGTTCCACTCGTCGAAGGAGAGGTTGATCCGCTTCTTCGACTTGAGCTTCGCGCCCACGTGGTCGGCCGTCGCGACGACGTTGTCGATGAAGGACTCCATGTCGACGGCGGAGGCCAGGAAGGAGTCGATGTCGCCGTTCTCGGGCCAGTAGTAGGCGTGCAGCGAGATGTAGTCGACGAGGTCGTACGTCTCCTCCAGGACGGTCGCCTCCCACTCGGCGAACGTCGGCATGGACTGGCTGGAGGAGCCGCAGGCGACCAGTTCGACGCCGGGGTCCATCTGGCGCATGGCCCGGGCCGTCTCGGCGGCGACGCGGCCGTACTCCTCGGCGGTCTTGTGGCCGGTCTGCCAGGGGCCGTCCATCTCGTTGCCGAGGCACCACAGCTTGATGCCGAAGGGGTCCTTGTCGCCGTGGCTGACGCGGAGGTCGGACAGGGCGGTGCCCTGGGTGTGGTTGGCGTACTCCTGGAGTTCGAGGGCTTCGGCTACGCCTCGGGTGCCGAGGTTGATGGCCATCATGGGCTCGGCCTGGGGGCCGATCTTGCGGAGGAAGTCGATGTACTCGGAGAGGCCGAAGCGGTTGGTCTCCGTGGAGTGCCAGGCGAGGTCGAGGCGGCGGGGGCGGTCCTCGGCCGGGCCGACCGAGTCCTCCCACTTGTAGCCGGAGACGAAGTTGCCGCCGGGGTAGCGGACGGCGGTGACGCCGAGTTCGCGGACGAGGTCCAGGACGTCCTGGCGCAGGCCCTTGTCGTCGGCGGTGGGGTGGTCGGGTTCGAAGACGCCGGTGTAGACGCAGCGGCCGAGGTGTTCCACGAAGCTGCCGAAGAGACGGGGGTTGACCTCGCCGACGGTGAAGGCGGGGTCGAGGGTGAAGCGGGCCTTGTGCATGCTTGCCTTTCGCGGTTCGATCTTGTCTGCCGGGCCGTCCGTGGTGTGTCGCGCGGTTCCCCGCGCCCTAGGCCACGACCGGCCAGCCGTTCTTCGTCCAGTTCAGCCTGTTCAGCCCCAGCTTCGGGGTGCCTTGGTCGTCTGCGTCGTAGTAGTGGTAGGCCAGGACATCCTTGCCCCTGTCCCTGAAGATCGACTCGCCGCCCGGGCCGATGTACCTGCCGTGGCCGGCCAGGAGGAGGTCGCCGCCGCCCTCCAGCATCGGCTTGCCCGTGCTGTCGACGTACGGGCCGGTGACCTTCAGGGACCTGCCGACCCTGATCTTGTAGGTCGAGTTCACGCCCGAGCAGCAGGCGTCGTACGACGCGAAGAGGTAGTAGTAGCGGCCGTGTTTGACGATGTAGGGGCCCTCGACCGCGTAGGGGGCGTCGGGGCGGGTTGCCAGGTGGTGGACCTCGGTGCCGGGGAGCGCCTTGCCCGTCGCCGGGTTCAGTTCGATCATGCGGATCCCGGTCCAGTAGGAGCCGAAGGACATCCACAGCCGGCCGTCGGCCCCCATGATCGCCGGGTCGATGGCGTTCCACGGGTCGGTCGTCTCCGAGGTGAAGACCTTGCCGTGGTCGGTCCAGGTGCCGGGCAGGCCGGTGCGGGACGTGGCGACGCCGATCGCGGAGTGGTTGGTGCCCCAGGAGGAGACGGCGTAGTAGAGCCAGTAGCGGCCGTCGCGGTAGGAGAGGTCGGGGGCCCAGGGGTCGGCCTTGTCGTTGTACTCGTACCACCAGGCCGGCGGTGTCGCGAAGGCGTTGCCGGCGTCGTCCCAGTGATTGCGGTCCTTCGAGACGCGGGCGCCGATGATGCCGCCGGTGGAGTAGGCGACGTAGCCGCCGGACTTCAGGCGCATCACGGTCGGGTCGTGGATGATCTGCTGGCCGGTGACGGGCTGCGGGTCGGGGTACGCCGTGTCCGCCGTGGCCGAGGTCGGCAGCAGGGCGAGGACGGCGGCGGCGAGGATCGCCGCGAGTCGGAGACGCTTCACGTGTGTGGCTCCTTCGGGGCGGTTACTGGCCCGCGAGGCCGGTGTGCGCGACACCCGCCACGATCTGGCGCTGGAAGAAGACGAAGACGATGATCAGCGGCAGGCCCGCCATGAGGCCGCCCGCCATGAGCTGGGCCCACTGGATGCCGTAGGAGTTCATGACAGTCGCGAT
Source organism: Streptomyces africanus (assembly GCF_030816955.1). NCBI lineage: Bacteria > Bacillati > Actinomycetota > Actinomycetes > Kitasatosporales > Streptomycetaceae > Streptomyces > Streptomyces africanus. The sequence continues at coordinate 2,629,247 of NZ_JAUSYP010000001.1, forward strand.
GCCGTTCGGCATGGTCATCAGGTCGGGGTTGTTGGTCACCATGTACGGCCAGAGGAAGTTGTTCCACGAGGCGATGAAGGTGAAGATGCCGACCGCGGCGAGGGAGGGCCGGGAGAGCGGCAGGACGATGGTGAAGAAGACCCGCCAGCGGCCCGCGCCGTCGATGAAGGCGGCCTCCTCCAGCTCGCGCGGGATGCCCTGGAAGAATTTGTAGAGGATGTAGACCATCGCGGCGGGCGCGCACTGCGGCAGGATCATGCCCCAGTAGGTGTCGACCATGCCCATCTGCTGGACGGTGGTGAAGAGGGGGACTCCGAGGACCGCGGGGGAGATCATCAGGCCCGACATGACGATGCCCATGAGCACGCTCTTGCCGCGGAACTCGGTGCGGGCGAAGCCGTATCCGGCGAGGGCGCTGACCACCAGCACGACGGAGGTGACGCAGACCGACACGACCAGGGAATTGACGAACCAGTTGGTGACGTTGCCGGTCTCCCACAGCGACTTCCACGCCTGGGCCGTCCAGACCTTCGGCACCCAGTGCGGCGGGATCTCGGCCGCCTCCGCCTCGGACTTGAACGAGGTGAGCAGAGCCGCGGCGATCGGCGCCACGAAGAGGGCGGAGACGGCGACGCCGATCAGCGTGAGGATGATCTGGCTCGGCGTCCAGGGCTTGCGGGACTTGGTGCGTACGGTGCGTACGGTCGACTCGGCGGTGGTCATCGGCCGCCCTCCTCACGGTTGCGCAGCAGCCACATCCGCGCCAGGGCGACGACTGCGATGATCACGAAGAAGATGATGGACATCGCGGAGGCGTAGCCCACGCGGTAGCTGGTGAAGCCCTGTTCGAGGGTGTACTGGACGAAGGAGCGGGTGCTGAGCTCCGGTCCCGGCGAGAAGTCCATCATCACGACGGCCTGGTCGAAGAGCTGGAGCGAGGCGAGGATCTGGAGCGCGATCACCAGGCCGGTGATGTTGCGCAGCATCGGCAGCGTGATGTGGACCATGCGGTGCCAGGCATTGGCGCCGTCCAGTTTCGCGGCTTCGTACAGATGGCCGGGAATCCCCTGGAGGGCGGCGAGGTAGAGCAGGAAGCTGAAGCCGACCGTCCACCACAGGGTCTCGATGACGATGGCGAGCATCGCGTACGACTTGTCGGTCAGCCAGGGCGTGTCGATCCCGAAGGTCTGGTTGATCAGGCCGATGCCCTGGGTGAACAGCCACTGGAACATGTTGGCCGCGACCGTCGAGGGCAGCAGGAACGGCACGAAGAAGCACAGCCGCCACAGCCACTTGCCGCGCTCGATGTGGTGGGCGAGCATCGCGAGCAGGAAGGCGAGGACCGTGATGCACGGGACGACCAGCAGCGTGAAGTACGCGCTGTGACCGAGCGCGTCCCACATCGCCGAGTCGTTCAGGGCCTCGCGGTAGTTGTCGAGGCCGACGAAGCTCGCGCCTTCGCCGGAGATGTTGGCGTCCGTGAAGCTGAGGTAGACGCCGCGCAGCAGCGGCCAGATCACGAACAGCACGAAGAGCGCCAGGAACGGGGCGACGAACCAGCCCCCGTGCTGGAAGCCCTGCTTGCGGCGGACGGTCGCGGTGGCGGTCGCGGTCCTGGCGCGGGCCGGTGCGACGACGGTCTGAGCGCTGGTCGTCATGCGACCGCACCTCCCTGCGCGGCGGTTCTGCCGTCCATCGGGTTCTTCGAGGCGAGGAGCTTGGTGAGCCGGCTCTTCATCCGCTGCGCGACCGCGGCCGGTTTGGCGGAGCCCATGGTCGAGGAGACGACGACCGGGCCGAGATCCTGGGCGAGGACGCCGGTGGAGCCCGCGAACCACACCTTCGGCTCGGTGGCCTGGTGATCCATGGCGCTCACGTACTCGTTCTGCGGGGTGAGTTTCTTGTACGCGTCCGTGGAGAGTGTCGGCGTGTAGGCGGGGATGTGACCGCCGGCCGCCCACTGGAGGGCGTGCCTGACGACGTAGGCGGCGAGCCGGTGCGCGCCCGCGTTGGTGTCACCGCCGCGTCCGGACTGGTGAGGCAGGACGAACGCGTGCGACTCGGCGTGGGTGGCCTGCTTGCCGAAGACGGGCGGCAGCGGCATCGCACCGTAGTCCAGCTCGGCGCCGGAGAAAACCGGCACGGACCAGTTGCCCTCCCAGGTGAAGGGGGCGCCGTTGACGAACTGTTCGCCGGTGGGGGCGCCGGGGATGACGTACCCGTCGGTGACGTGCTTGCGGAGGAACTCCAGGACCTGGGTGGCCTTGTCGGCGTCGAAGAGGACCTCCGTGTTGTCGTCGTTGAACCACCGGCCGCCGAGCTGGGTGTAGAAGGCGACGAAGAACCACCACTGGAAGTTCTGGTCGTTGGCCCACAGACCGATCGTCTGGAGTCCCTTCTTCTGGACGGCCTTGGCCTTCTTCAGGACGTCGAACCACTCGTCGGTGGAGGTGACCGGGATCATCCTGCCTTCGTCGCCGAGCAGGCCGGCCTTCTTCAGCACGTCCTTGCGGTAGAAGCAGAGCTGGACGTGGATGTCGAGCGGGAGGGCGTAGAGCTTGCCGTCGATGACGCCGCGCTGCCACAGCTTGGGGTTGAAGTCCTGTTCCCGTATGCCGTACTTGGCGAGCAGGTCGACGTCCCAGGGGTCCAGGAGGCGGCCGGGCGAGAAGCCGGTGACCCGGCCCATGTGCATGACGCCGAGGTCCGGTGCACGATTGCCGGCGGCCGCCATGGCGAGCTTGGTGTAGAAGGGGTTGCCCCACTGGAGTGTGGAGTCCTTGACCGCGATGTCCGGGTTGTCCTTACGGAAGGCGTCCAGCATCGCGATCATGTTGGCGCCGTCGCCGCCGCTGAAGAGGTTCCAGTACCGCACGCGCGTGCTCGCACTGGAGGCGAGTGCGTCGGCCCCGGTGCCGAGTGCGGCGAAGCCGAAACTGCTCGCGACCGCGAGGCCACCCGCCGCGGCCAGGAGTTGCCTGCGGTTCAGGTCAGGTCGTCCCATGCCCTGCCCTATCTGTTCGGAGCTCAGTTGTTCCGAGCGTGTTCGAAATATCGAATATCGCTCGTGAAGTCGAACGGACCGTACGATTGCAGCGCTGCAACGTCAATGGGTCGAGCTGAAGTTCCCGAAATCCGGGTCGTTGGTGTTTGAACGAACGATCGGGAGATCGCATGACGGGGGCAGTTCCGGACGCGTACCCTCGAACAGGCTGTCAGGGGGCGAAGCGAAGGGGGTTCGATGGATCTCGCGGGCGGGCGGAGGACCACGGCACGCCTCGCCTCGGCCCTGCGGCGCTCACGCGCCCGCTCCGCCATGCGCGCGCTGACGGCCGAGCTGGCGGACGCGCTGCGGGCCAGGCCCCGGCCCCCCTCCGGCGTACGGGACGTGTGCCGGGCCTTGTGCGAGGAGATGAGCGCGCGGCGGGGCGGGCGTCCGGTCGAGCTGCGTTTCGAGCGGTTCCCCGACGAGATCGAAGTGACCGGCCTGTGGGTGGAGTTCCAGGACTTCGACCTGGTCATCGTCGAGGAGCGGGCCGAGGCCGTGCAGCAACTGGTCATCCTCGGACATGAGTTGTGGCACCTGCACGCGGGGCACCGCCACCACCATGTCGCCGGTACGGCGGCGGCCCGGGCCCTGGACCGCGAACCCGGCTGGACGTCCGTGGCGCTGACGGTGGCGGCCCGGGACGGCTCGCGCCAGCGGGACGAGGCCGAGGCCGACGCCTTCGGGCACCGGCTCGCCGCCGCGTTCCGCTCCTTCGCGGACGGCACCGTCCCGGACGAGCCGGACGCCGCGCTCGACCCCGTGCGGCGGTCGATGGGCTACCGCGGAGGCGGACGCGGAGGCGGCGCGCGATGACCGAGGCACGGGACGTCCTCGGCACCTTCTCCATCTCCTTCTGGCTGCCGATCGGGGCGCTGACCGTCGCCCTGGTGATGAAGCTGCCCAGCCTGGTGAGGATGTGGCGGGACCCGATGCTGCGGGCCGTCGGCGGGCTGCTGCTGTTCGCCTGCGCCGTGTTCGTCTTCGCGTCCCCGTCGGTCATCGGCTGGACCAACCGCGTCACCGGCGTGCCGAACATCGCGGCACCGCTGGTGTACTCGCTGCTCACCGCGCTGTGCGCGTCCTGGCTGCTGCTGATCGTCGCCTGGCGCAACGGCCTGGCCGACCGCTCGGCCTCGACGCGCCGCGCCGCCCGGTGGGTCGTCTTCGCCTACGCGGGAGTGGTCGTCGCCCTGTGGGTGCTGTTCTGGCTCGCGGACGTCCCCGTGGAACGCCGCCGGGACCTGGACACGTACTACGCCACCACGCCCTTCATGCGCGAGGAGATCCTGCTCTATCTCCTCGCGCACACCGTGGCCTGCTCGGTCACGGCCCGGCTGATCTGGAACTGGGTGCGCACCGACGGCCTCGACGCCTGGCTGCGCTGGGGCCTGAGGTTCCTGGGCGTCGGCTACGCGACGAACCTGCTCTTCGACGTCGCCAAACTCACCGCCGTCATCGCCCGGATGACCGGCCACGACCTGGACTGGCTGAGCACCTACCTGGCGCCCTCGGCCGCCTGCCTGTCGGCCACCATGGTCGCGATCGGCTTCATCATCCCGCACGGCGGCCAGTACCTGCACGAGCGCTGGCGCATCCGGCTCGCCCACTGGCAGCTGCGCCCGCTCTACCTGCTGCTGCGCACCGTGAACGGCGGCGGCGCCCCCTTCGCCCCGCGCGCGACCGGCGAACTGCGCCTGATCCGCCGCGAGACGTACATCCGCGACGTGCTCCTCCAGCTCTCCCGGCACCTCGACGAGGACCTGCGGGAACGCTCCTGCGCCGCGGCCCTGGACCTCGGGTTCGAGCCCGGCCGGGCCAAGGCCCTGGCCGCCGCCGTCACGATCCTGGACGCCGTCGCCGCGCGGGAGCGGGCCCCGCAGGCCGACAGCGCCGCCTCCCCGTCCGGCCCCGACACCGCCTACCTGCTCCAGGAGATCCAGGCCGTGGCCCTGGCTCTGCGTCACCGCGACCACATCGAGGCGGTACGCTCACGCGCGGCCGCCCCCGGGAGAGAGAACGCCCGCGCATGACTGACCGTCCCACCCCCGCCAGAACCGCCGTCGTCCTGGGGGGATCCCACTCCGGCATGCTCGCGGCCCGCGCCCTGGCCGACGTCGCCGACCGGGTCGTCGTCGTGGAGCGCGACGCGCTGCCCGCCGCTCCCGGCCCCCGCAAGGGGCTGCCGCAGGCCCGGCACGCGCACATGCTCTGGTCGGGCGGCGCGCGGGCCATGGAGGAACTCCTGCCGGGGATCACCGGAGCACTCCGCGACGCCGGGGCGAACCGGCTGCCGGTCACGACGGACGTCGTCGCCCTGGGGACGCGGGGCTGGTTCCGGCGCTGGGCCGAGTCCCACCACGTGATCCTCGCCGGCCGGGACCTGCTGGACGCGACCGTCCGCGCCCGGGTCCTGGCCGACCCGCGGATCGAGGTCGTCGAGCGGGCCGAGGCGGTGGGCCTGACCGGCACGGACGCCGCCGTCACGGGCGTCCGCATCCGGCCCTGCGAAGGCCCCGAGCGGATCCTCACCGCCGACCTGGTCGTCGACGCCTCGGGCCGCGGCTCCCAGGCCGCCCGGTGGCTGACCGCCCTCGGCCTGCCACCGGCGGAGCGACGCGAGGTCGACGCGGGCCTGGCGTACGCCAGCCGTCTCTACCTCGCCCCCGCCGCGGCCCGCGACGGCTTCCCCGTCGTCAACGTGCAGCCCGACCGGCGGGACGGCGGACCGGGCCGGGCGGGCTTCCTGCTGCCCATCGAGGAAGGCCGCTGGATCGTCACCCTGTGCGGCACCCGGGGCGGCCGGCCGTCCCCGGAGAACGACGACTTCGTCCGCTTCGCCCGCGAGGACCTGCGGCACCCGGTCATCGGCGAACTGCTCGAACGGGCCGAGCCGCTGTCCGACGTGGCGTTCACCCGCACGACCGTCAACCGCCGGCACTTCTACGAGCGAATGCCGGTGTGGCCCCGGAACTTCGCCGTCCTCGGCGACGCCCTCGCCGCGTTCAACCCGGTCTACGGGCACGGGCTGGCCGTCGCCGCGCAGAGCGCCCTGCTCCTGCGGGACACGCTGCGGCGGCACGGCTGGGCGGCTCCCGGACTGTCCCGGCTGATCCAGAAGGCGGTGTCCCGCCCGGTCGGCGCGGCCTGGGACCTGGCGATCGGGCAGGACGTGTTCTACCCCGGCGCGACGGAACAGGGCCCCACGCTGCGGGACCGGCTCGTGACGGCGTACGTGGACCGGCTGATGTACACGGCGACGGGCAACGGCCGCATCGCCCGCCGGGTGACGGACGTGACGTCGCTGGAGCGGGGGGCGGGGGTGTTGCTGACGCCGTCGGTGATGGTGGCGGCGGCGGTGGGGCCGCTGCGGCCGGCGTTGAGCGGGCCACCACTGACCGCTGAGGAACGGAAGGCCGCCGGGTTGGACACCTGGCTGCGGGCAGTCGTGCCTCCCCCAGTGCCTTAAGGGCCTGGGAGGTGCCCCCAGGGCGGCACGGGTGGGCGCAGCGGCACCTTGCAGCGCCGGGTTGCGCCCCCACCTCCACGAGCGGACCTCAGCCTTGGAACGCGGGCTGGGCAATCCCCTTGCCCGCCCCCGGCACCACGAACACCGACCCCGCCGGCGCCGGCGGTTCCGTCAGCCCGACCCGAGCCGTCGTGATGTACAGGTCACTCAGCCCGGCCCCACCGAACGCACACGCTGTGACCAGCGGCACCGGCAACTCGATCACCCGGTCCAGCCGCCCCTCCGGCGTGTACCGCCGGACCGCCGACCCCTGCCACAGCGCCACCCACACACAACCGTCCGCGTCCACGGTCAGCCCGTCGGGGAACCCCGCGCCGTCCTCGATCTCCGCGAGGGTCCGCCGCCCGGACAGCCGCCCGTCCGCGTGGTCGAAGACGTCGACCCGCCGGGTCGGGGAGTCGATGTAGTACATGAGCCGGCCGTCGGGGCTCCACCCCGTGCCGTTGCTCACCGCCACGTCGTCGAGGACCACCTCGACCGATCCGTCACCGGTGATCCGGGACAGCGTGCCGCCCCCGGGCGCCTCGTCGTAGCGCATCGTGCCCGCCCACAGCGAGCCGTCCGGCGCGACGGCCGCGTCGTTGGCGCGCCGGCCGGGCACGGGCTCGCGATGCAGCCAGCGAAAATCGCCGTCGGGGTCGAGGAGGCCGACCCCGTCGCGCAGGTTCAGCACCAGCCCGCCGCCGGCGCGCGGCTTGACCGCGCCCACGTGCTGTTCCGTCCGGCGGACCGTGCGGCGCCCGGTGGCCGGGTCGTACGTGTGCACCCGGCAGCCGAGGATGTCGATCCACAGGAGCCGGCCGGCCGCCGCGTCCCAGGTCGGTCCCTCGCCGAGCTCGGCCTCGGCCCGTACGGCGACCTCGTACGGCGTCGTCATGCCATGCTCCGGTGGCCGAGGTGCTCGGACAGCTCGGCGGCGCCCTTGGCGGCGAGCTGCTCCAGCTCGGCGCGGCGCTCCTCGCTCCAGCGGATCATGGGCACGGAGATCGACAGGGCGGCGACGACCTGCCCGGTGCGGTCGCGGACCGGTGCGGCCACGCAGCTCACGTCCGGGTTGGACTCGCGGTTCTCGACGGCGAGGCCCCGCTCACGGATCTCGGCCAGGGTCTCGCGCAGGGCGGCCGGGTCGGTGATGCTGTTGGAGGTCATCGCGACCAGCTCGGCGCCGTCGGGGATCCGCGCGGCGAGTTCGTGCTCGGGAAGGGAGGCCAGCAGCATCTTGCCGACGGACGTGCAGTGGGCGGGCAGCCTGCGCCCGGCCGCCGACACCATCCGCACGGCGTGCGTGGAGTCGACCTTGGCGATGTAGATGACGTCCGTGTCCTCGAGGATCGCCACGTGCACCGTCTCGTCGCAGGTCTCGGCGACGGACCGGGCGACGAGCTGGCCCTCGGCCGCGAGGTCGAGCTGCTCGGAGTAGCGGGCACCGAGCTGGTACGGGCGCACGCCGAGCCGGTAGCGTCCGGGCTGGCCGGGCACGGGGACGATGTACTTCCGGGCGGCGAGCGTGGTCACCAGCTCGTGCACGGTCGTGCGCGGCAGCTGGAGCTTGCGCACGATGTCGGGGGCGGAGAGCGTCCCGTCCCCGTCGAGGAAGAGCTCGAGAATGTCGAGAGCCCGGGTCACGGCTGGTACGAGGCGTCCCACGACCGGCCCCCTCCCTATGTGTTCTCAGGCGCCTGTGGTGGCGATATCGACGTTCGAGATATCAACAGGCGATCGGCATGACGAACACAGGCTAGCCATAGAGGTTTGCCCGGGCAATGGGCAGAGGCCCGGGATGCGGAAACCCATGAGCACGCCACAGACACGTGGCGTGCACATTAAAGTGCCCTGTGTGCGGCACGTCACAGGTGTCGCAAGGGTGGGGGGAAATCTCTGTGCGCGACATGACCATGGGCTCGAACGTGTCTCTGACAGCCCTGAGCGACACCGTCGAATCCGCGATCGTCAGTCTGGGCTGGTCCAGCCCGACCGGTGAGGGCGACGCCGACGTGTCCGTCCTGCTGCTGGCCGCGGACGGCAAGGTACGCAGCGACGCCGACTTCTACTTCTACAACAACCCGGTGGCCGCCGACGGCAGTGTGCAGCTCCTCGGCAAGGAGCCGACGGGGGACGGCAGCGAGGACCGGATCAGCTTCGACCTGACCGCGGTCCCGGCCGATGTGGAGCGGATCGTCGTGGCCGCGAGCCGGTACGAAGGCGCGCGCTTCGGCGAGCTGGACGACGTGCGGGTGACGCTGGCCGACGCGGTGGGCGAGGGCCTCCTCCGGTTCGTCATCGAGGATCCCGGCCAGGTGAGCGCGATCATCTTCGGTGAGCTGTACCGGCGGGGGGAGGAGTGGAAGTTCCGGGCCGTCGGACAGGGCTACGAGAGCGGGCTGGCCGGGCTGGCGGCGGACTTCGGCGTCGACATCGAGGACGACGAGGCGGAGTCCGCGGCGGCGGTCGCGGAGGAACCCGCCGCCCCCGCGCCCGATGCCCAGCCGCGAGCGGCGCTGGAGGCCGTCCCGGCACCGCGACCGCCGGCCGACGAGGAAGCCGCCCCGAAGAAGCGGACGGCCCGGCCCCGGACCGCGAAGAAGAAGGTCACGCCGCCCAGGGCGCCCGCGCAGAGCCTGGCGGAGAACGAGACCTGGAGGCCGGCGCGGCTCTTTCCGGTCTCGGCTCTCAAGGGCGACCGGGACCGGGAGATGCGCGCCACCTCGGTCCTGTTGTCGGTGATGGCCCAGGTGCCCCGGTTCGGCAGGCGGATCACCGCCCCGTTCGGTGCGCCGTCCGGTCGCATGGAGACGTTCACCGAGGTCTCCCTGCCGCACGGTGACACGCCCCGGCGCCCCGACGGAGTGATCCGCGTCGAGCGCGCCGGCAAGCTGTGGACGGCACTCGTCGAGACCAAGACCAACGGCAACGCCCTCAAGTCCGAGCAGGTCCAGGCCTACATGGACATCGCCGCCCGGCGCGGCTACGAGGCCGTGATCACGCTGTCGAACGACGTCGCGCTGGAGGGCAGCCCGCTGGTCGACGTCAAGGTCGACCGGCGGCGCAAGCACCAGGTGGCGCTCTGGCACCTGTCCTGGGCCGAAGTCGCCCATCAGGCCCAGATGCTGATCCGGCACGAGGGCGTCGGCAACGCGGCCCGCACCTGGCTCCTCCAGGACCTCCTGCACTACCTCCAGCACGACAACTCCGGTTGCCACGGCTTCCAGAACATGGGCTCGGCCTGGGTGCCGGTGCGCAATGGCATCGACGACGAGACCCTCTGCCAGGGCGACCCGCGCGCCTTGGAGGTGGTGGAGAGCTGGGAGCGGCTCATCCGCCAGGTGTGCCTGCGGCTGGGCGGCGAACTCGGGCAGAAGGTGCTGCCCGCCCAGCGCACCCGGCGCGGCACCGACCCCGGGGCCCGCCGCGCCCGCCTGGCCGACCAGCTGTGCCGGGAGGGCAGGCTCCACGCGGAGTTGCGCGTCGAGGGCGCCCCCGGCCTGCTCACCGTCAGCGCCGACCTGCGCACCGCCAAGCTGCGTACGTCCGTGGAGATCCCGGCCCCCGAGCAGGGCTATCCCCTGACGTGGGTCAAGCGCCTGGTCCGCCAGCTCGCGGAGGCACCGGCGGACCTGCACGTCGAAACCCTGGTGGACGGCCAGACGGGCGGCCCCCGGGGCACGCTGGAGCGGCTCCGCCCGGAACCGGGGGACCTGCTCCCCAAGGACGGCGCCACCCGCATCACCGGCTTCCGCCTGTCCCTCTTCAAGGGCATGGGCAGTGGCCGGGGCAACGCGGAGTCCGGCTTCATCCGCAGTGTCGACGACGCCGTGCACCGCTTCCACACCTCGGTGGTGGTCCACCTGGACGCTCCCGCATCCGGGCGGGCTGCGGCGAAGGAGCGGGCCACGGTGTGACGGCGCGGCGGCGGTGAGCCCCGCCGGGTGCGCCGGCCCGGCTCACCGCCGCCTCCGCACCACCCCCAGCTCCCCCCGCAATCGCTGCGCCCGCAGAACCAGTTCCAGTTCGAAGCGGCGGTCGGGGTCGTCGATCTCGTCGCCCCACAGTTCGCGGATCTGGCGCAGGCGGTAGCGGACCGTCTGGGGGTGGACGCCGAGGCGCGTCGCGACCTCGGGGGCGCCGCCGCGGGTCTCCAGCCAGGCCAGGAGGGTTTCCGCGAGGCGGCGGCCGTGGGTGGGGCCGCAGTGGGTCAGGGGGGCCAGGCATCTCAGGGTCAGGTCGTCGATGAGTTCCTCGGGCTGGAGGAGGACCAGCGCCTCGGTGTGCTCGGTGCAGTAGAGGACCTCGCCTGAGGGGAGCAGGTCCCGTTCCATCAGGCGTACGGCGGCCTCGGCCCAGCGCAGCGACTTGGCCGCGTCGGTGAGCGGGACCGGCGGGCCGATCGCGCCGGACCAGCCGGCCAGGGCCCGGTGCAGGAGCTCGGAGCGGCCTGCCGCGTCCGGCTCGGGCACGACCATGCGGGGCTGCTCGTACTCCATGTCGAGCAGCACGCCCTGTCCGACCGCGGGGGCCATGGCCTCCCGGGCGGGGCGCAGCAGGACCCCGACCGCGACCTTCTCGGGTAAGGGCCAGCCGATCCGGGCGGCCCGCTCGGTCAGGGCCTCGGCGGGGTCGCCGCGGTGGTGTTCGGCCAGCAGGAGTTCCATCAGGCGGCGCTGGAGGCGCAGGCGTTCCCCGGCCTGGCGGGCCGCCGCCTCGGCGTAGCCGCGTACGGACTGGTCGACCAGGCCGTCCAGGTACTCGTAGCCCGCGTCGACGAGTTCGTACATCGCCGGGGGCGGGATCTCCACGCGCTGGCCGATGTCGGCGAAGCGGCGCCAGGCCAGGCGTACGCCCATGCGGTAGATGGCCTGCAGGGAGTCGAGCGAGCGGCCGTTGAGGCCCTCGCCGCGGCCGAAGTCCTGGAAGACGCCGGGCGGGACGGTGGGCCGGCCCTCCGAGCGCTCCAGGTGCTGCACGAAGACCTCGATGGCGCGGCGGATGCCGACCAGGGCCATGGGCTCGCCGGAGTCGTCGAGGACGACGGGCAGATGGGGATACTCGCGCTGGATCTCGCAGAGGATCTCCTCGGCGAGCGCGGGCGCCTCGGCCATGGCGATCGCCGCGAACCGGCGCACCTGGAAGCGCGGTACGTCGTGCCAGGCGGAGCGCGTGGTGACGGTTCCGGTGCGGGCGGCCGTCACCGTCAACTCCCCTGCCCGGCCTGCTCGTAGGTGATCAGCGGGGTGTTGGGCTGGTCGGGCGTGGCTTCGAGCAGCGCGACGACGCCCCGCGCGGCGCCCACGGCAAGGGCGGCGGCGAGCGCGACGGTCAGCGCGGCAGCGAGCAGTCTCGACATCGCAGGGTCAGCCTCTCTGTCCGGATTCGTCCGGAGATCGTCCGGAGGTTGTCCCCACCCCGGCATCCCGTCCCTGCCTGTCGCGCCCAGTCTCGACAAGCATTGACACCCCGTCAAGAGCGGCCTACGGTTCCCGGCCCAGCCGCACGCGCTGTTCTCCCCGCCGTGCCGGCCCTCCCGTACGTCGAGCCGTCCCAAGCCACTGGAGTGCCCGGATGCGCCGTACAACCTCTCCTTTTTCGCTGGTCCTGCTGGGTCTCGGCACGTTCCTGCTGGTGCTGGCGCCCCTGCTCGCCTGGTACGTCCAGCCGCGTGCCGCGGTGAACCCGATCGACATCGACACGACCGCCGTCTACACCGGCCGGGGCAGCGTCTTCGACACTGACCGGATCGAGACGGTGCCCGACCGGAAGATCACGGTGACCCAGCGGGTGCGCGGCAACGTCGAGGACAGCGAACGCAGCGGCAACGCCGTCTGGGACGTGACGACCACGGTCGACACGGACAAGTCGCTGCCGGCCGCCGACCCGCACGACGCGCTGGAGTTCACGCCGCACCGCTGGGTGATGGACCGCAAGACCACCCGTCCCGTGCACTGCTGCGGCGAGAAGCCGTACATCGAGGGCGAGGCCTATCTGAAGTTCCCCTTCGACGTGCGGAAACGCTCGTACCAGTGGTGGGACAACTCCCTCGGCGACACGGTCGTGATGCGTTACCGCGGCACCGCGAAGATCCAGGGCTACACCGGCTACAAGTTCACCGGCTCCGTGCCACCGACCAGGACCGGCACGCGGATGGTGCCGGGCAGCCTCGTCGACCAGCCGCAGCGGCCGCAGGTGCTGGCCGAGGAGTGGTACTCCAACCACGGCTTCGAGCTGGTCGTCGACCAGGCCACCGGCCGCGTGATCTACGCGCAGACCGGGCCGAGGCGGACCCTGCGGGCGCCGGGCGGGAAGAAGGACGCGGCGGTGCTGCTGGACAGCCGGAAGATCTCCTTCACGACCGCGACGCAGAAGGAGGCCGTGCGGCAGGCGAAGCGCGACAGCGGTCAACTGCGCTTGGTGGGCACGACGTTGCCGGTCGGGGCCGGTGTGGCGGGTGTGGTGCTCGCGGCGGTGGGTTGCGTTCTGGTGGCGCGTGGGCGGAAGGAGCCGGAGCACCCCGCTCCGTCCGATACATCCGGTACGCCCCAGCCCACCCTCACGATGTGATGTGGCGTCAGCTTGAACAAAGCCCGAAATTGTCACGCCGGTGAGTAGCCGCGGAGAACGTCCGGGCGAAAACTGTCCAACCCCACCCGAGCACATCCCGTCCACACTCCCCTCCCAGGAAGGGCTCAGGCCCCCCACAGCCAGACCCCCAGAGCCACACCATCCCCCACGCTGAGTTCCGCACCCCGAGACGAGTTGGAGCACCCATGCCCCAGCACGTGCCGTCCTCGCTGCCTACCGCGCCCCCCAACGCGGAGCAGCACCTCCCGGCGCTCCCCCCACATCCGCGCCGGATCGTCTTCCTCGCCCATCGCGATCTGGACAACCCGTCCGCCGGCGGCTCCGAGCTGCTGGTCGACAAGCTCGCCGACGGCCTGACCCGGCTCGGCCACCAGGTGACCCTGCTGTGCGGGGGGCCCGCGGCCTTCCGGGACTACCGGGTCGTGTCGGCGGGCGGCCCGTACGGGCACTATCTGCGCGCCCGGTCGGCCTTCGCCCGCCAGGTCGGCGACTGCGATCTGCTGGTCGAGGTGTGCAACGGCATGCCGTACCTGGCGCCGCTGTGGCACTCCGGGCCCACGCTGTGCCTGGTCAACCACGTCCACACCGACCTGTGGAAGATGCGCTTCGGCGGGCCGCTGGCGCCGGCCGCACGGATCGGCCGAAGACTCGAACACTGGGCGCTGACCGGGGCGCAGCAGCGGAGTCTGCTGGTCGCCGTGTCCTCCTCCACCGCGCACGCGCTGCGCGCGATCGGCGTCGAGCGGGACCGGATCCGGGTCGTGCACAACGGGGTCGAGGAGCCGGGCCCTCGGGCCGAGCGCTCGCCCGAGCCGTTGTTCGTCGCCGTCGGCCGGCTCGTCGAGTACAAGCGGATCGATCTGCTGCTGCGGTTGTGGGAGCGGGTGCGGCCCGTCACCGGCGGGCGGCTGGTCATCGTCGGGGACGGCCCCGAGCGGGCACGGCTGGAGCAACTCGCCGGTCCCGGCGTGGAGTTCACCGGGTACGTCTCGGAGGCGGAGAAGCACCGGCTGTTGTGCGCGGCCTGGTTGTTGCTGCATCCCTCGGCAGTGGAGGGGTGGGGCCTGGTCGTGACGGAGGCCGCGGCGCGACAGACGCCGACCGTGGCGTTCGACGTGCCGGGGCTCAAGGACTCCGTGGTGGATGGTGAGACCGGGGTTCTCGCACGCGGTGAGTCGTCGTTCGCGGCGGCGTGGTGTGCGCTGGCTCTCTCCGGGCAGCGGAGGGAGTTGATGGGGAAGGCGGCTCGGGAGCGGGCGGCACAGTTTCGGTGGGACCGTACTGTGCGGCAGTTCCGGGTCGTCGCCGCGGAGGCGGTGAGGGGCTGGGCCCCGTGATACGACCCGTGCGTCCCTATGCGAAAGACCCCTCGTTTCGAAGATCTCTTGCCCTGTTCCGTGCCTTCCTCCACGAGCAGGACGATCCCGGAAGCTGCTACTCACTGCTCGCCCGCGACGCCGCCGACCAGGTCGAGGCCTATGACGGGCCGGTCGCCGGGCGTACCGTCCTGGACATAGGGGGCGGCAGCGGTTACTTCACCGAGGAGTTCCGGCAGCGGGGGGCGAACGCCTTCCTCTTTGAGCCCGACATGGCCGAGCTCGGCGAGAAACCCCCCGACTCGGCCGTCGTCGCCGACGGATACCTGCTGCCCCTCCGGGACGGCGTCGCGGACGTCACGTTCTCCTCGAACGTGCTGGAGCACGTGGCCGACCCGGAGACGTTCCTGAGTGAGCTGGCCCGGGTGACGCGGCCCGGCGGGCTGATCTACGTGTCGTTCACCAACTGGCTGTCGCCGTGGGGCGGGCACGAGTGGGCCCCGTGGCACTACTTCGGTGCCGAGCGGGCCCGGGCCCGTTATCTGCGGCGGACCGGCAGGCCCGCCAAGCACACGCTCGGCGAGAACCTGTTCGCGGTGCACATCGGATCCACCCTGCGGCAGGTGCGTGCCCGGGACGACGTCACGGTCGTCTCGGCGCGCTCCCGCTACTGGCCGTTCCTCGCGGAGGCCGTCGTCAAAGCGCCCGGCATCCGCGAGTTCGCCACCTGGAACCTCCTCCTCATCCTGCGGCGGTGTCCTACATGACAACCACGGTCCAGGCTCCTCCACCGGCAGCCGTCCCCACCACCGCGACCGCGGCGGGTCCGCCCGAGGGCCCGCGGTCCCGGCGCTGGCTGCTGGGGTTCTGGGCCGTGGTGTTCGTGCTGTTCCTGGCCGTGCAGCCGGGGCGGCAGACCTTCGACACCAAGCTCGGTGTGACGGTCGACCCGGGCCAGTTCCTCGCCGACCTGGGGCAGTTGTGGCACGACCGGGCCGGGTTCGGCGGGATCCAGGACCAGTACGTCGGCTACCTATGGCCGATGCTGCCGTTCTACTGGCTGTGCGACCTCGTACAACTGCCGGTGTGGCTGGCGGAGCGGCTGTGGATGTCGGTCGTCGTGTCGGTCGCCTTCTGGGGTGCGCTGCGGCTGGCCGAGCGGCTACGGGTGGGCAGTGGCGCGTCCCGGCTGCTGGGGGCCGTGGCGTACGCGCTGTGGCCGGTGTTCACGACCGTGATCGGGTCGACGTCGGCCGCCGCTCTGCCCGGCGCGTTCCTGCCGTGGGTGCTGCTGCCGCTGACGAACGAGCGGTACGCCGCCCGGGTCGCGGCCCTGCGGTCGGCGCTGCTCGTGCCGTTCATGGGCGGCGTGAACGCCTCGGCGACGCTGGCGTCCCTGCTGCCGGTGGGGCTGTATCTGCTGTCCCGGCCGCCCGGGCCCCGGCAGCGCAAACTGATCGCCTGGTGGGCTCCGGCCCTGCTCGTGGTGACGGCCTGGTGGTGGGTGCCGCTGCTGCTGCTCGGGGTCTACGGCGAGAACTTCCTCCCCTATATAGAGACGTCGCAGACGACGACGGACACCATGGCGGCGACCGAGGCACTGCGCGGCGCCGGGAACTGGGTCGCCTATCTGCACTTCGGTGAGGCGTGGCTGCCCGCGGGATGGGCCGTGGCCTCGTCGGTCGTCGTGATCGTGTGCTCGGCGCTCGCGGCCGGGCTCGGCCTCGCCGGGCTCGCCCGGCGGGACATGCCTGAGCGGCGGTGGCTCGTGCTGACGGTGCTGGTCGCGGCGCTGGTGCTGCTCGCCGGGTACGGCGGCGCGTTCGGGGCGCCGTTCCACGGGGTCGTGCAGGGCTGGCTGGACGGGTGGCTGTCGCCGTTCCGGAACATCTACAAGTTCCAGACGGGCCTGGCGCTGGCGTTCACGCTGGGCCTCGCCCATCTGGCGGGGGTGGCCGCCGAGCCGCGCGGGGCCCGCCCGGTGCGCGGCCGGCGCTTCGCCCCGCTGGTCGCGGCGGTGCTGATCCTGCCGGGGCTGCTGTGGCCGTACCTCAACGGCTCGATCCTCAACCCGGGTTCCTTCCAGAAGCTCCCCGCCTACTGGCAGGCCACCGCCGACTGGCTGGAGAAATACTCGCCCGACTCGCGCGCCCTGGTCGTCCCGGCGACCGCGCACGGCGTCTACACCTGGGGCTCGCCCATCGACCAGCCGCTCGACGTGCTCGCCGAGTCGCGGTGGGCGCAGCGCGACTACGTCCCGTTCGGCACGCCCGGCAACCGGCGCGCGATGGACGCCGTCGAGCAGGCGCTGATGTCCGGTGCCGAAGTGCCGGGGCTGGCCGACTACTTGAGCCGGGCGGGGCTGTTCTACGTCGTCGTACGCAACGATCTCGACCCGGACCAGATCGGGTATGTGCCGACCACGACCGTCAAGCGCACCCTCGAACAGTCGGGGTACGAGCGGGTGACGGGGCTGGGGCCGGTGATGACCGGCGGGCGGCTCGCGCACGACGCCCCACTCCAGGTCGAGGGGCTGTACCCGCGGCAGCGGGCGGTGGAGATCTACCGGCCGGCCGGGCAGGACGTGGTCCGGCCGGGGCAGGCGGGGCTGATGCCGGTCTCCGACACGGCCGTGGTGTCCGGCGGCCCGGAGGCGCTGCTGCCGCTGGCGTCGCGGCTGCGCGGGCGGGCGACCGTCCTGACCGGCGACAACCACCCGGGGCTCGGCACCCCGGCGGTACAGGTGGTGGGTGACGGGCTGCGGCGCGCCGACACCCGGTTCGGCCTGGTCAACGCCGGTACGTCGTACACGTACACCCGCGACGAGCGCAACGCGTCGGAGGCACAGCAGGACCCGGGCGGGAAGCCGCGCCAGATCCTGCCGAACGAGGGCACCGAGCACCAGACGGTGGCCGAACTGCGCGGCGCCCGCTCGGTGACGGCCTCCTCGTACGGCAACTGGCTGTTCCATCTGCCGCAGTACGACCCGGTGAACGCCTTCGACGGCAACCCGGACACCGCGTGGACGGAGGGCGCGCCGGACACGCCGGACGGGCAGTGGCTGCGCATCGGCTTCACCGGCTCCTACGACATGCCGTCCTCCTTCAAGGTGACGCCGCTGCCGCAGGAGAGCGTGCGGGCGGCGGCGACGAAGGTGCGGGTGGAGACGGAGAAGGGCGAGCGGACGAGCTTCCTGCGGCCCAACGGCACGGCGCAGCGCGTCAAGGCGCCCGAGGGCGGCACGCGGTGGATGAAGCTGACGATCGTGGACTCGGTGGAGCGCCGGGCCGGGCTCACGGGCGCGGGCTTCACCGAGGTCGACCTGCCGGACGTGCGGGTGACGCGGCTGCTGCGGCTCCCGGCGGACGCGGCCGACGCGACCGCGGACGCCACGGTCGTCTCCCTGCACCGGGCCTCCGACCCGACCGGCCTCTCCGCGACCGGCACCGAGGCCGGCCTGCACCGCCGCTTCACGACACCGGCGGCCGGGACGTACGAGGTGACGGCGAGCGCGGTGCCGGTGCCGGGCGAGGAACTCGACCGGCTGCTGTACGAGGTCGCGCCCGAGCAGCAGTCGCGGATCGTCGCCACCGCCGACTCCACGGCGAGCCTCGGCGCGGGCCTCGCGGCGCGCAATCTCACCGACGGTGACCTGACGACGGCGTGGATCGCGGGTGACCGGCCGACGATCCACCTGCGCTGGGACGGCAAGCAGCCGGTCGGCGAACTGGTCCTGGCGTCCGCGGGCGGCCTGTCCACCCGCGCCTCCCAGGTGCACATCAGCTCCCCGGACGGCGCCACGATCGCCGGCGTCGACGAGAACGGCTGGGTCCGCTTCCCGCCGATCACCACCGACCGGCTCGATATCACGATCACCGAGACCGCCCCGCTGACCCTGCACAACCCGGTCGCCGACGAGGACCTGCGGCTGCCCGTGGGCCTGACGGAGGCGTACCTCCCGGCCCTCGACCAGTACCGCACCCCGCAGCCGGACGGGACCCGGACGTTCTCGCTGCCCTGCGGGAAGGGGCCCGACGTGGCGCTGGACGGCGAGCTGTACCGGACGAGCGCGAAGGGCACCGTGCGTGACCTGGTGGAACGGCGGCCCGTCGAGGTGACGCTCTGTCAACGGGACAAGAAGGACGCCGAGGTGGAGCTGGCCTCGGGCGACCACCGGCTGGAGGGCGGCGACGCCGGCCCGCTCGCGCTGACGGACGTCACCCTGACCCGCGGGACGGCCCCGGAGGCCGCCGCGGCCGGACGCGAGCTGCGGGTCCGGGACTGGCTGGGCGACCGGCGCGAGGTGACGGTCGGCTCGGGCGCCGCCTCGTACCTGACGACGTACGAGAACTTCAACGACGGCTGGAAGGCCACCCTGAACGGCAAGGAGCTCACCCCGCTGCGGCTGGACGGCTGGCAGCAGGGCTGGCGGGTCCCGGCCGGGGCGGGCGGCACGGTCAAGCTGTCCTACGAACCGGCCACCACGTACGACGCCGGGCTGATCGGCAGCGGCGCCGGCATCGCGGTACTGCTGGGCCTGGCGCTCTGGCGCCGCCGCGCCCCCAACCCCGACGCACCGCAACCGGCCCCGCCGCTGCCCGGCCTGTGGCTCGGCACGGTGGCGCTGACGCTGGTCGGGGTGGTCACCGCGGGGTGGCTGGCGCTGCTGGTCCCGGCGCTGGCGCTGCTCGCGGCCCGGCGGCACACGCTGCTGGTGCCGATCGCGTTCGTGGCGCTGGCGGGAGCGGGGGTCGCTGCCGCGTTCGGGGCCGGGGAGCCGGTGGGCGCGGGCGACGGCGCGTTCGGCCGTACGGCCCAACTGCTGGCGCTGATCGGCCTGTTCGCGGGCCTGGTGAGTCTGCGCGAACCGGAGAGGGGCGAGCCCGTATGACGACACCGGTACGCGTCCCGTTCCCGGTGGTGGACGAGGTGTCCCGACACTGCCTCCAGGAGGAGGAACCGGAAACGGTCCACATCGAGGTCCACCTCCCCGGCCCCGTCGACCAGCCCCGCCTGCGCAAGGCGTTCACCGAGGCCCTGCACCGGCACCCGCGGATCCTGATGCGGGAGGCGAAAGGGCCGTGGTACCGGCGGCGCTACGAGTGGGAGCTGACAGGCGAACCGGACACGGAGGTGGTGACCTTCGCCCCGCCGGGGCCGCGGGCGCTCCAGGACGCCAGGACCCGGGCCCTGACGGAGGCGCCGCCCCTGTCGATGTCACCGCCGATACGCCTTGAGGTGGTCGACTCGGTCCTCTTCCTGACCATCAACCACACCGCCCTCGACGGCCCGGCCTGCCTCCGCATACTCGCCACCGCTGCCGAGTTGTACGGAGGCCAGGACAACTCCCCTGCAGCACCCCCCACTCGCGCACCCCAACCCCTCCACCAAGCCCCGGACACCCCGGCCACCTGGTCACCCCCCGCGCGGGTAGCGCCCGGCACCCCCGACCCCTCCCCCGGCAACGGCATGCTGGTGACGGAGCTCCCCCTCCCCCACCGCCCCAAGGGCTCCCCCTACACCGTCAACGACCAGCTCATGGTCACCACGGCCCTGACCATCGCCCACTGGAACAGGGAGCACGGCGCACGTCCCCGCCCCCTCCGCATCACCATGCCGGTGGACGACCGCCCCCGCGACACCACGATGCCCATCGGCAACGGCACCCGCCTGGTGGAAGTCCCCTTCGCTCCGGTGGAGTTGGACCACCCGGACATGACGGCCCTCCTCCGCCGGACCGCGGAGCGGACCCGCGCGCTGAAGTCCCTGCCCCGCCCCCAACTGGGCCACGGCGCCGCCCTCCTCACCGCCCCCTGGGCCCCGGTCGCCGCCCGCGCCGCCCTCACCCGCGCCCTGCGCCGGGCCGCCGCGCCCTGGACGTCGACGACCCTGCTCAGCAACATCGGCCGTATCCCGTACCCCCTGGACTTCGGTGAGGAGACGGGCCGCGCGCACGCGGTCTGGTTCTCGGCACCGGCCCGGATGCCGCGCGGCCTCACCGTGACCACCGCCTCCACCGCCGGCCGCCTCCACCTGGCCCTGCGCTGGTCCCGGGCCCTGCTCGGCCACGGCGACGGCGCCCACCTCCGCGACCTGTTCGAGCACTATCTGCACACCACGGAGGTGACCCCGTGACGACCACGACCGGCCCCCCGCCCCGCGACCTGCGGGACTTCTACGAGAACCCGGCCGTCCCCGTCGCCTCCGGCACCCCGCGCAGCCTCCGCCAGGCCCGGATGCTGGCCGCGGCCCTCGGCCCGGCGGGCCCGAAGCCCCGGACGATCCTCGACATCGGCTGCGGCGACGGCACCGCCGCCGCCACCGCCGCCCCGCTCCTGCCCGGCCACCGCGTCATCGGCGTCGACTGGTCCCAGGACGCCCTGCGGCGCGCCCGCACCCGCATCCCGTACGCGGTCCGCGGTGAACTCACCGGCGGCGGACTGCCGTTCGCGCCGGAGTCGGCCGACGCCGTGCTGTTCAGCGAGGTGATCGAGCATCTCGTCGACCCGGACGCGGCACTCGACGAGATCCGCCGGATCCTGCGGCCCGGCGGGCATCTGATGCTGTCCACGCCGAACCTGGCCGCCTGGTACAACCGCGCCCTGCTGCTCGCCGGCGTCCAGCCGGTCTTCTCGGAGGTCAGCCTGCGCGGCATCCACGGCCGCCCGGGCTCGGAGGTCGTGGGCCATCTGCGCCTCTACACCGCCCGCGCGCTGCGGGAGTTCGTCGCCGCGTCCGGGTTCACGGTCGTGGCGCTCGAAGGCGCTCCCTTCCACGGCGTGCCGCGCCCGCTGCGGCCGCTGGACCGGCTGGCGTGTGCCCGGCCGCAGCTGGCGTCGATCCTGCTGCTGCATGCCAGGAGGACGTAGCCCATGTGGTGGGGAGTGGCCGCGGCGCTGCTGGCGAACACCCTGTACAGCCTGGGCTTCGTGCTGGAGAAACGGGCGCTCACCGCGCTGCCCGAGGTGACGATCCGGCAGCCGGCCCGGCTGCTGCGCCTGGTCCTCGGCAGCCCCCTGTGGATCGGCGGCTCCCTCGCCCTCGCCGCCGGTTTCGGCGCCCAGCTCGTCGTGTACCGCACCCTCCCGATCGCCGCCGCGCAGGGCATCTTCGTCTCCGGTCTGGTGCTGCTCGTGCTGCTGTCGGCCCGGCTGCTCGGGGAGGAGACGAGCGGCCGGGAGCGGTACGCGCTGGCCGCGATCCTGCTCGCGCTGCTGATGGTGGTGCTGTCGTTGCGCGAGGGCTCGGACACCGTCAGCCAGGAGGCGCCGTACCCGTTGATCCTGCTGGTGTGCGTGCCGTCGCTGGCGGCGGGGCTGTGGCTGTACGGCTCCGCCGAGCGGCGGGCCCGCAACCGGCACCGGCGGCCGACGACCGGCGTCGAGTACGGCGTGGCGGTGGGCCTGCTGTACGGCGTCAGTTCGCTGGCCATCAAGGGCGTGTCGAGCCGTCTGACGACCAGCGGCATCGGCGGCGCGGTGCTGGACCTGCTCAGCTCCCCGTATCCGTATCTGCTGCTGTTCACCGGTGTGTTCGGCCTGGTGATGTCGCAGGCGGCGCTCCAGCGCTGCCGGGCCTCGCTGATCGTGCCGGTGTGCACGACCGTGACGTCCCTGTTCACGGCGGTGCTCGGCACGCTGTCGTTCGGCGAGGCCCTGCCGGACGAGCCGCTGCGGCTCGCGCTGCGGGTGGCGGGCACGGCCTTGGCGGTCGCCGTGCTGCTGACCATGCCGAAGCACGACCCCGCTCCCCGACCCACCGCACCAGCCAAGGAGTTGGCATCCCCATGAAGCCCGACGACCCGCTGCTGAAGATTCTGGCGTGCCCGCTCGACAAGGGCCCGCTGCATCTGCTGGCCGAGGAGGCCGGGCAGGAGGAGGCGCTGTACAACCCGCGTCTGCGCCGCCGCTATCCGATCGTCGACGGCATTCCGCAGTTGCTGCCGTCCTCGGGCGAGCAGGTCCCGGACGACGAGCACGAGGAACTTCTCCAGAGGATGACGCCATGACCAGCCTGGCCGCCCGGCTCGCTCCCCTCCTGCCCGCCCGCCTGGTGGCCGCGACGGCCCGGGCGCTCTACCCCCGGTTCGAACCGGAGCTGGCCCGGCTCGCCGAGCTGTGCCCGCCGGACTGCGGTACGGCGGTGGACGTCGGCGGCTGGTACGGGCCCTGGACGCACCGGCTGTCCGGCCGCGCCGAGCACGTGGTGACGATCGAACCGGTGCCCCACCTGGCCCGTCTGCTGACGGCCGCCGTCCCGCCGAACGTACGGGTGATCCGTGCGGCGGCCTCGGACCGCCCGGGCATCGCCCGCCTGTGGCTGCCGTCGGACGACTCGGGCGACCGGGGCGTGTCGTCGCTGGTCCGGCGCGACATCCACGGCCGGGCGCTGGACGTCCCGTGCGTCACGCTGGACGAGCTGGGGCTGCGGAACGTCGGCTTCATCAAGATCGACGTGGACGGCAACGAGCCGGCGGTCCTGCGCGGGGCGACGGGCCTGCTGGCCCGCGACCGCCCGGCCCTGTTCGTGGAGCTGGAATCCCGCATCCAGCCGATCGCCCCGGTGGTGACCTACCTGGCCCTGCTCGGCTACGACGGCTGGGTCCTGCCCGGCGACAGCTGGGTGCCGCTGGCGAAGTTCCCCCTGGAGGAGCACCAGGCGCACGCCTCCTACGTCGTCTCGCACGGCCTGCTGCGCCGCGTCCTGCCGTACGACGTCCTGCGGGGCCCGCGCTACGTCAACTCGGTCCTCTTCCTGCCGGACGGCCGCCGCCCGGGCACCGCGCCCGTGGGCGACGATGGTTCCCATGCCCTCCGGAAAGCGCCCCGCTAGTCCCTTCACCCCGCTCGACTTCCAGCTGGTGCTGCTGCGCCGCATGGCCGACCACAACCCCGGCCCGGTGGAGGACGCCCGGCGTGAGCTGGGGGCCTCCCTCGCGGACATGCGCGAGGCCAACAAGCGCTGGCAGGCGATGGTCCGCTCCCCGCGGTCCCGGGCGCCCCTGTCCCGCTACCGCTCGGTCCTCGGCGCCCCCGAGTCCCGTACGCCCCGCCGGATCGGCGACCTGGACTGCGAGGCCTGGCTGTGGCCCGTGCCGCTCTGGCCCGACCTGCGCTTCGAGGTGCTGACCGCCCCGAACGGAGCGGTGTGGAACGAGTGGCTGGTCCGCGCCCCGGGCACCGAGGGGCCCGAGCTGCGCACGCTCGACGACCTCACGCCCTGGTCCTGCACGGTCGACGAGGCGGCCCGCGCCTTCGCCCCGGCCCGCCCCCTGGAGGGCACGGCCCCCACCCGCTGGGGGCTGGCGTTCACCGCACCGGACGCGCAGGGGGCGCGGTGGGAGGTCGTCGCGGAGTTCACCTGGGGACTGTTGCAGCGCGTGGCCGTCACCGGCCGTCAGGGCTGGGGGGTTTCTGATGGATAGGGGGAACACGAGGGGGAATCACATGCTCCGTACCAGGCCCGACCCCGAGCCGGCAGCGCCCGGCGGGATCAGCCGGCGGCGGCCAGGACGGCCTCGACCACCCTCGGCACGGACTGCGGGTGCAGCCACAGGAACAGGTTCGGCTCGATCAGCTCCAGCTCCATCACGCACGGCTCCCCGTCCGGCCCGGTGACGAGGTCCACGCGCGCGTACAGCAGCTCCGGCTGCCCGGGGACGGCGGCCAGCGCCCGCTCCGCGACGTCGAGTTCGGCGGCGGTCGGCTCCCAGGGCCGGAGGTCGGGATGGGCGACCTTCTCGGCGTCGTACGGTGTGCCCGGCGCGAGGACCGCGCCCTTGCGGCCGGCGTGCAGCAGGCGCCCGCCGAAGAACTGCAGGGCCCGTTCACCGGCGGAGTCGATGCTGCGCATGTACGGCTGCACCATCGCCGTGAAGCCCTCGGCGTGCATCCGCTTCAGCTGTCGTAGGGCCGTTTCGTGCTCGTCGTGGGTGTAGCGGGCGGCGAAACGGGCGCCGGCGCCGGAGGTGGGCTTGACGACGTACTCCTGGTGGTCAGGGAGGTCGGCGGGCTCGCCGGGCGCGATGTACCGGGTGGGGACGACGGGCACGCCGGCAGTCGCCAGATCCCCGAGGTACCGCTTGTCCGTGTTCCACCGCACGACCGCGGGCGGGTTGGCGAGCCGCGTCAGCGTTCCGCACCGCTCCACCCACGCCACGAACTCCTGCGTCCGCCAGCTGTAGTCCCAGGTCGACCGGATCACGGCGAGGTCGAAGCCGCCCCAGTCGGGGTCGGGGGCGTCCCACGGCACGGCAACGGCCTCGGCACCGGCGTCCCTCAGCGCCCGGACCAGCAGGGGAAGGTCCTGGTCCTTGCTGGGCTCGGGACCGGAGTCGTAGGTGACGAGTGCGATACGGGGCACAGAGGGCTCCCTCTTCGTGCGATCGGATGATCGACCGGCAGGCTAACAACCGCCGGCGGAACCAGAACAGCCCGCTTGACCTTCACCTTCGGTGAGACCCCAGCATCGGTGGCGGAACCCGAGGGAGGTGGCGAGGTGCACCGGGACATGCTGACGATCGGCGCGTTCGCGAAGGCGTGCCGGCTCTCACCGAAGGCACTGCGCCTGTACGACGAGCTGGACCTGCTGCGGCCCGCCCGGGTGGACCCGGACACCGGATACCGGTACTACGCGGTGGGGCAGCTGGAGCAGGCACGGCTGGTGGCGTGGCTGCGGCGGCTGGGCATGCCGCTGGCCGAGATCCGCCAGGTGTGCCGGCTCCACGACCGCGACTCCACGGCCGCCGCCCGGGAGATCCGCGCCTACTGGGCGCGTGTCGAGGCGCAGACGGCGGTACGGCGGGACCTCGCCGCGTTCCTGGTCGATCACCTGACAGCGGACTCGGACGAGTCCGGAAAGGACACCGCCATGCTGGAACTGCGTTTCTCCGCCCACTCGGACACCGGTCGCGTCCGCCCCGCCAACCAGGACACGGCGTACGCGGGCACCCGGCTGCTCGCCGTCGCCGACGGCTTCGGACCGGCCGGCGCGCCCGCGAGCAGCGCCGCCGTGGAGGCACTGCGCTTCCTGGACACGGACGAGATCCCGGCCGGCGGGGTCCTCAACCTCCTGGAGGACGCGGTGCGGGGTGCGGCCCAGGCCGTCCGGGACGTGGCCGACGGCGCCGACGACATCGGCACGACCCTGACCGCCCTGCTGTGGACGGGCTCACGGCTGGCCCTGGTGCACATCGGCGACTCCCGCGCCTATCTGCTGCGCGACGGCGAACTGTTCCTGATCACCCACGACCACACGGTCGTCCAGTCGATGATCGACGAGGGCCGTCTGACGTCCGAGGAGGCCGTCTCCCACCCCCAGCGGTCCTTCCTCCTGAAGGCCCTGACGGGCGACGGGGCCACCACGGTCCCGGACCTCCGCCTGCACGACACGCTGCCGGGCGACCGCTATCTGCTGTGCTCCGACGGCCTGACCGCTGTGGTCCCCGAGGACCGGATCCAGGAACTCCTCGCCTCGCCCGCCGCCCCCGGCGAAACGGTTCAGGCCCTGGTCACGGCGGCGAACGAGGCCGGCGGCCCGGACAACGTCAGCTGTGTGGTGGCGGACGTGGCGGAGCGGGGGGAGCGCGCGGCCACCGCCTAGGACTCCTCCGGCTCCCAGTCCAGCAACCGCACCTTCGCCACCGTGCGCACGTGCCGTCGCATGGCCGTGGCCGCCTGGCGAGGCTGCTGTGCGGCGATCGCGTCGAGGATGGCCTGGTGCTGGGAGAGGGAGCGGGACGGGCGGCCGGGCTGGCGGAGGGACTCGGTGCGGCTCTCGGCGATCTGCTCGGTGATGGAGCGCATGAACTCCGCGAGCAGAGCGCTGTGGGCCGCCGCCGTCACGGCCGCGTGGAACAGCCGGTCGCCCTCCACGCCGTGACCGCCCGCCGCGATCTCCTCCGACATGTGCGCGAGCGCCGAGCGCATCGCGGCCAGGTCCTCCTCCGAGCGCCGCTCCGCGGCCAGTTCGGCGAGTTTCGTCTCCAGCGCCTCCCGGGCCTCCAGGACGTCGGGCAGGCGCCGGCGGCGTTCCACCATCCGCTCGACCGGCTCGGTGTCGAGGCTGTCCCGCACGAGGTACGTGCCGCCCCCGTGCCGGGCCTCCACCAGGCCCTGGACCTCCAGGACCACGATCGCCTGCTTCACCGAGGCGCGGCTCACCCCGAGCCGCTGGGCCAGATCGCGCTCGGGCGGCAGCCGGTCGCCGGCGCGCAGGCCGCCCTCGGCGACGTACTGACGCAGGCGCTCCAGTACCTGCTCGTAGAGGCGCTGTTTGGTCATGGGGCGCAAGGCGTCGGTCACGGAGTCCCCCTCTCGCCGGGAGCCTAACACCGGCACCTCTCGGTGGCCGAGTGGCTGAACCAATTCTTACGCACCCCCTTGACGGACGCGCGGGCCGCACCCACCCTTTCAGCCAACGCACCCCAAAGTGGCTCAGCCACTCGGCCACTCTCCTGGTGCTCCCAGCCGCTCCGGGGCCCAAAGACGGGAGCCCGTATGTCCCCCGAACTCATCTCCATCCTCGTCCTCGTCGTGGTGTTCGTCATCGCCACCACCCGTTCCGTCAACATGGGCGCGCTCGCCTTCGCCGCCGCCTTCGGGGTCGGCGGGCTCGTCGCCGGTCTCGACGCGGACGGCATCTTCGCCGGCTTCCCCGGCGACCTGTTCGTCGTCCTGGTCGGCGTCACGTACCTCTTCGCGATCGCCCGCGCCAACGGCACCACCGACTGGCTGGTGCACGCCGCCGTCCGGCTCGTGCGGGGGCGGGTGGCGCTCATCCCCTGGGTGATGTTCGCCCTGACCGGCGCACTCACGGCGATCGGCGCGGTCAGCCCGGCCGCGGTGGCGATCGTCGCCCCGATCGCCCTGAGCTTCGCCGCCCGGTACGGGATCAGCCCGCTGCTGATGGGCGCGATGGTCGTCCACGGCGCCCAGGCCGGCGGCTTCTCCCCCATCAGCATCTACGGCTCGATCGTCAACGGCATCGTGGAACGCGAGAAGCTGCCCGGCAACGAGCTGGTCCTGTTCCTGGCGTCCCTGGCGGCGAACCTGGTGATCGCGGGCGTGGTGTTCGTCGTCTGCGGCGGCTTGAAGCTGTGGGCGCAGGGGGCGGTGGACGAACGGGACGTCGACGCGGGCAACGAGGGCGGCAGCCCCGCCCCCGCCGCGGGCAGTCGTGCTGCTGGGGCGGCGCCCGTCCCACAGAAAGCGGCACCTCGCTCCGCCGGGCTGCGGACCGCCCCGTCCCCGGCAACCACGCCGAGCACGGAAACAACGAACCTCACCCCCTCCCGCACAGCCACCCTCGCCTCCCTCCTGGCCTTGGTGGTCGCCGTCCTCGTCTTCGACCTGGACGCCGGCCTCACCGCCATCACCCTCGCCGTCCTCCTCAGCACGCTGTGGCCGGACGACAGCCGCAAGGCGACGGGCCAGATCGCCTGGCCGACGGTCCTCCTCATCTGCGGCGTCCTCACCTACATCGGCGTCCTCGACGAGATGGGCACGATCACCTGGGCAGGCGAGGGCGTAGGAAACATCGGCATCCCCCTGCTGGCAGCCGTCCTGCTCTGCTACATCGGCGCACTCGTCTCGGCCTTCGCCTCCTCCGTGGGCATCATGGGCGCCCTGATCCCCCTGGCCGTGCCGTTCCTGGAACGGGGCGAGATCGGGGCGATCGGCATGGTGGCCGCACTCGCCGTGTCGGCGACCGTCGTGGACGTCAGCCCGTTCTCCACGAACGGCGCACTCGTCCTGGCCGCCGCGCCGGACGTGGACCGCGAGCGTTTCTTCCGGCAGCTGATGGTGTACGGAGGGATCGTGGTGGCGGTCGTACCGGCGGCGGCCTGGCTCGTGATGGTCGTGCCCGGATGGGGATAGACGGCTCCGCCGCCCACGGACAACCGCAGGCAACAGCTAAGGAGATGTGACGCGTGACCCCCCTCTTCCCGGCCCTGACCGACGCCCCGTCCGACCGCCCCGCCCTCCGGTTCGGCGAGCGCTCCCTGACCTACGCGCAGCTCGCCGCCGCGGCCGGCGCACTCACGGGCCGCATCGGCGAGGCCACGCGGGTCGCCGTGTGGGCGACCCCCACCATGGAGACCGCCGTCGCCGTCGTCGCCGCGCTGCTCGCCGGTGTCCCCGCCGTGCCGCTCAACCCGAAGTCGGGCGAGAAGGAGCTCGGGCACATCCTGTCCGACAGCGCGCCCGACCTCGTGCTCACGGCACCGGACGACCAACTCCCCGCCCCCGTAGGGGAGCTGCCCCGGCTCGACGTCGACGTGCACGGCACCGGGCCGGTGCCCGAGGCCCACGGCGAGGACGAGGATCCGACCCTGATCGTCTACACCTCCGGCACCACGGGCCCGCCCAAGGGTGCGGTCATCCCGCGCCGGGCGATCGCCTCGACCCTGGACGCGCTGGCCGACGCGTGGCAGTGGACCGGCGACGACGTCCTCGTGCACGGCCTGCCGCTGTTCCATGTGCACGGCCTGGTCCTGGGCACCCTCGGCCCGCTGCGGCGCGGCGGCTCGCTGCGGCACCTGGGCCGCTTCAGCACGCAGGGCGTCGCCCGGGAGCTGAACACCGGGGCGACCATGCTGTTCGGCGTGCCGACGATGTACCACCGGATCGCGGAGGCGGTGACCGGCGACCCGGAGCTGGTGAAGGCGCTGACCGGGGCGCGGCTGCTGGTGTCCGGTTCCGCCGCGCTGCCCGTGCACGACCACGGGCGGATCGCGACGGCGACCGGGCGGCGGGTGATCGAACGGTACGGCATGACGGAGACGCTGATGAACACCAGCGTCCGTGCCGACGGCGAGGCCCGCCCGGGCACGGTCGGTGTGCCGTTGCCGGGCGTGGAGCTGCGGCTGGTCGAGGAGGACGGCTCGGAGGTCACCGCGTACGACGGGGAGACGGTGGGCGAGATCCAGGTGCGCGGACCGAACCTGTTCACCGAGTATCTGAACCGGCCCGACGCCACCGCCGCTGCCTTCACCGCCGACGGCTGGTTCCGCACCGGCGACATGGCGGTGCGCGACCCCGACGGCTATGTCCGGATCGTCGGCCGCAAGGCCACCGACCTGATCAAGAGCGGCGGTTACAAGATCGGGGCGGGGGAGATCGAGAACGCGCTCCTGGAGCACCCGGGGGTGCGGGAGGCCGCCGTCACCGGGGAGCCGGACGCCGACCTGGGCGAGCGGATCGTGGCGTGGATCGTCCCGGCGGAGCCCGAGTCCCCTCCGTCGCTCGACGCGTTGGCGGACCACGTGGCGAAGCGGCTCGCCCCGCACAAGCGCCCGCGGGTCGTCCACCACCTCGACGCCCTGCCCCGCAACGACATGGGGAAGATCATGAAGCGGGCGCTGCCCCATGGCTGAGCGCCTCCCCACTGAGCGCCTCTCCGCCCGCGCGGTCGCCGACGCCCTCGCCGACGACGCCACCTTCGCCGAACTGCCCGCCGTCATAAGGGACTCCAAGCCCGACGGTCCGCTCGGCTGGCCCGGTTACGACGCCCTGCGCGCCCGTGCCGCCGAGCGCACCGGCGAGCAGGAGTCCGTGGTCTGCGGCACCGCCCGCGTCGGCGGCACCCGGGCCGTGCTGATCGCGTTCGAGTTCGGCTTCCTCGGCGGCTCCCTCGGCGAACGCACCGGCGACCGGCTGGAGGCGGCCTACACCTACGCCCGGGAGCACCGCCTCCCGGTCGTGCCACTGGTCGCCACCGGCGGCAGCAGGATGCAGGAGGGCATGCTCGCGCTGACCCAACTCCAGCGCGTGGCCCGGCAATCAGCGCTCACCCGGGAGGCGGGTCTCGCCCAGGTCGCGGTGGTGCGCGATCCGACCACCGGGGGCGGCTGGGCCACCCTGGGCGCGGGCGCCGACGTGGTCCTCGCGCTGCCCGGGGCCCAGGTCGGCTTCGCCGGCTCCCGGGTGCGGCCGACGGACGCGGACCCGGCGGCGTACACGGCCGAGGCGCAGGTCGCGGCGGGCGCGGCGGACGCGGTCGTACCGCCGGAGGAGCTGCGCGAGACGCTGGGCCGGTGGCTGCGGCTGCTGACGTGCCCGTCCGGCACGCCGGTCCCGCCGCCCGATCCGCTCGGCGACGACGCGGGCCTGCCCGCCACCGGCTGGGACGCCGTCCGGCGCGCCCGCTCGCCCCGGCGTCCGCGCGCCGCCGCCTACCTGGACGCCTACTTCTCCGACCGGGCCGCGATCAGCGGCGACCGCTGCGGCGGCACGGACCCGGACGGCATGCTGTGCGGCTTCGGCACGCACGAGGGCCGTACGGTCGCCTACGCCGCGCAGACCGGGACCGCGACCCGCCCCGCCGGCTACCGCACCGCCGCCCGTCTGATCCGCCTCGCGGACCGGCTGGGCATCCCGGTGCTGACCCTCGTGGACACCCCGGGCGCCGCCAACGACGCGTCGGCGGAGCGGCAGGGCGCGGGCGCCGCGATCGCGGACCTGTTCGGCGCGGTGGCCGGCGCCCGCACCCCGGTGACGACGCTGGTGATCGGCG
This sequence comes from Streptomyces africanus, assembly GCF_030816955.1. Taxonomy (NCBI): domain Bacteria; kingdom Bacillati; phylum Actinomycetota; class Actinomycetes; order Kitasatosporales; family Streptomycetaceae; genus Streptomyces; species Streptomyces africanus. The sequence continues at coordinate 2,660,226 of NZ_JAUSYP010000001.1, forward strand.
AGGGCGGCTCCGGCGGCGCGCTGGCGCTGGCCGCGCCCGGCAACACCTGGGCCACGCCGGACAGTTACTTCTCCGTGATCGCGCCGGAGCTGGCGGCGGCCATCCTCAAGCGGCCGCCGCGCGAGGTGGAGGCGACGGCGGACCAGCTCCGCATCCGGCCGCAGGACCTGGTGGAGCTGGGGGTGATCCGGGGGACCGTGGGCCCCTAAGTCAGGTGGTGCCCCCACACACCATCAAGTACCTTCCGTCACAATGGATATGCCCAACGCGACGGATCCACGGGGGTGTCATGGACGGGTTGGTCGAGTTCAGAACCGGTGACGGTGCCGTGGTCGCGGTCGAGGCGGTGGAGGAGCGGTCCGGCTCCCGCCTGGTCTCCCGGGGCGACGGAACGGTCCAGGCGACCCGCACCTTCGAGGGCGCCCTGGAAGGGGTGCGCTCGGCGGCGGAGTCCGCGCTGCGGGTGTTCCGGGACGGCTCGCTGAAGCCCGACGGTGTGGAGATCGAGTTCGGGGTCAAACTGTCCGCGGAGACGGGCGCGTTCATCGCCAAGGGCACCGCCGAGGGCCACCTGGTGGTCAAACTGACCTGGTCGCCGTCCGCGCCGGACACACCGTCCGCGCCGCAGGCCCCGGCCCCGTCCGCCCCGCAGCCCCCGTCCACCCCGGAGGCCGGCGCCGCGTCATGAACCACGCCGTGGACAGCGCCCTGGTGAGCGTCCTGAACAGCGCCGAGTGGCACGCCCGGGTCGAGTTACGGGGCCGGGTGGCCGGAGCCGGTTTCCTGGTCGCGCCCGGCACGGTGCTGACGTGCGCCCACGTCGTGGGGGACGGCGAGGGCCTGACCGTGACGTTCACGGAGCGGCCCGGCTCCCCGCCCGTGCCCGCCCGGGTGGCCGCCCACGGCGGCTGGGCCGGCTCCAGCACCGACCTCGGCGACCTCGCCGTGCTGGAACTCGACCAGGAGGTGCCCGTCGCCCCGGCCGCGCTGGCCCCGGCCGACGCCGCGCACGGCCCGGCACCGCGCAAGCTCGTCGTCTACGGCTTCCCGGCCGGCTTCGACGAGGGCACCCTCGCCGAATACCGCGTCACCGCACCCCAGTTGATCAAACGGGAGTGGCTCCAGCTGGAGGCCTGGCACCCGGGCGGCCAGCCCCTGGCCCCCGGCTTCAGCGGGGCCGCCGTCACCCTGGCCGACACCGGCGAGGTCGTCGGCATGGTCACGGCGGCGGCCGGCACCCGGGACGTGCGCACCGGCCGGATGATGCCCGTCCAGGTCATGGCCCGCTACTGGCCGGCGCTCCAGAGCCTGGTCCCCACCTCGGACCACACCACCGCCGACCGGGCCCGGCTGCGTGCCCTGGTCGAGAAGGCGGCCCGCGCGGGCCTGGACTGCGACCCGGTCCGGCTCTACACGGCGGCGGCAGACCCGTTCGATCCGCCGCCGCCCGAGGAGGGGTTCGACTCGCTGTGGTCGGCGGCCCTGTTCGTGTTGTGCGAACTCGACGGCCCGGGCGCCGCCCGCACGGTGTCCCGGTTCGCCGACCGGCTTCAGGCCCTGCTGCACACTCCGGCCATGGAGCCGTCGGCGCCCGACTGGTCGCCCATCCTCGTCGAACTCGGGCACAGCGGCGCGGGCGACGACCTGGTCCGCGTCGAGGTGTCCGCGTACAGCGAGGGGCGGCGGCACCCGGTGGACTCCGGCACGGTCGAGCAGCACCGGCTGCGCGCCTATGTGCAGGACCGTATCGAGGCGGCCTTCCGGTATCTGACGCCCGGCGCCGACGAGCTGGTCGCCTTCGCGTTGCCCCGGGACTGGCTGGACTGGCCCGTCGACCGCTGGGAGAGCGCCCCCGACGACGCCACGCCGCTCGGCTGCGTCTACCCGCTGGTCGTCACCGACCACGCCCGGCGCAAGGCCAGCACCCGGCATGTCCTGACCCGGGCCTGGAAGCGCCTCGACGCCTTGCCGGGCGCGCGGATGCACCGCGTGGAGTGCGGCGGCCCGGAGGAGCCCGGGCGGCTGCGGATGCGGCTGCGGCAGCCCGGCGCCTGTCTCGCCGGGTTCGGCACCGCCCCGGCCGCCTCCCGCACCCGGCCGCACTTCGACACCTCGCTCACCGCGCCGGCCCCGGTGATCGTCTGGTCGCGCGACGGCTGCGGCTCGGGGCAGGAGGACTGCTCCGGAGCGGACGGCTGCACCGGCAAGGCCTTCCTCGACGTGCTCGACGCCTGGCTGAAGGCCGTACCGCCCGCCGAACTCCCCCGCAGCATCCTGGCCCTGCGCGAAGAGGCCGACGCCGAGGAGGACCACTGGGCCCACGGCATCCAGCTGCTGTGGGACGACCCGCGCGTCTTCGCCGACCCGCACGCCGTCGCCGCCGCCCACGCCCGGACCCCGGTGGCCTGACCCACCGCGGGCCCGGCCCGCCCGCACCCGAGAACCACCAGCTCGACAACGGAGAGCGGAGAACATCCCCCATGCCGCACTGGTCCGTCTACACCGGCGAGAACGAGCCGCACGACGGTATCGCCCACCTCCCCGCCCCACCGCCCTGGCGTGCCTTCGACGGCGGACCCGCCCTCCCGCCGCCCCTCGACAGCGACGACGCGACGGCCGTCTCCCCCGACCGCGTGCACCGGGCGAAGTCGTACGTGGCCACCCCGGAGAGCGTCCGGCTCGTCAACGCCGCGCTCTGCCTGCGCCGCCCCCTGCTCGTCACCGGCCCGCCCGGCACCGGCAAGTCCTCCCTCGCCTACGCGGTGGCGCGCGAGCTGCGCCTCGGCCCGGTCCTGCGCTGGAACATCACCAGCCGCAGCACCCTCGCCGACGGCCTCTACCAGTACGACCCGCTGTCCCGGCTGTACGCGGCCCGGGAGGGGACGGACAAGCCCGGCGGTGTCGAGGACCACCTGCGCCTCGGCCCGCTCGGCACGGCCCTGCTCCCCTACGACCGGCCCCGCGCCCTGCTCGTCGACGAGATCGACAAGAGCGACCTCGACCTGCCGAACGACCTGCTGAACGTGCTGGAGGAGGGCCAGTACGAGATCCCGGAACTGGTCCGGGCCGCCCGCCACTGCGGCGACGGCGCGGCCGAGGTCCTCGCGGACGGCACGGACACGCCGGTCACCGTCCACCGCGGCCGCATCCGCTGCCGGGCCTTCCCGTTCGTCGTGCTCACCAGCAACGGCGAACGCGAGTTCCCGCCCGCGTTCCTGCGCCGCTGCGTCCGGCTGAAGCTGCGCCGCCCCGGCCGGGACCAGCTCACCGACATCGTCCGCGCCCACCTGAACACCCCGGACGGTCACGCGGACCGTCTGATCACCCGCTTCCTGGAGCGGGCGGGCGGCGGCGAACTCGCCACCGACCAGCTGCTGAACGCCCTCTACCTCACGGGGGTCGCGGGCCTGGACGCCGAGTCCCGCGACGACCTCGCCGAGCAGCTGATGCCGTACCTCAGCGCGACGGCCGACGGCGATGGTTTCTGACCACGGCCCCGGGCCGTCCCCGGTCGCCCGGCTGGCCGCGGCCCTGTCCGCGGCCGGCGCGTCGCCGACGCCGCGGGAGCTGGCCGAAGTGCTGTGGCTGGCCGCCCTGTCGGACCCGGAGCGACAAGGGGAGGAGTCGTCGCGGGAACCCGGCAACGCCCCGTCCGCACCCGAGGGAAGCACCCCTGCGGAGGCGGAAACCCCCGCCCCTCTGCCCCCGCAACCGCAGCCGGAACCGGAACCGGTCCGCCACACCCCCGACCGCGTCCCGCTGACCCTGCCCGCCCCACGCTCCGAGCACCACCGGCACGACTCCCCGGGCGGCGGGTCCCCCCTCCTCGCCCCCGCACCCCCGATGCTGCCCCACCCCCTCGCTCTCCAGCGCGCCCTGCGCCCGCTGCAGCGCAAGGTGCCCTCCCCGCACGTCCGGGTGCTGGACGAGCGGGCGACGGCCGACCGCATCGCCCGGCTCGGCGCCCACCCCGACGTGTGGTTGCCGGTCCTGCGCCCGGCCCCCGACCGCTGGCTGCGCCTGAACCTCGTGCACGACACCGGCCCCACCATGCCGGTCTGGCGCCCCCTGGTGAGCGAACTGCACACCGCCCTCGCCCAGTCGGGCATCTTCCGTACGGTCACCCTGCATCCGGCGACCCCGGACGGCCGGGCCCGTCACGTCCCCGTCCTCGACGACGGCCGCACCGTCACCCTCGTCGTCAGCGACTGCATGGGCCCGCAGTGGCGTCCGGGCGAAGCGGGCGAGCGCTGGTACCGGACCCTGCGCCACTGGGCCCGCCACCTGCCGCTCGCCGTGGTCCAGCCCCTCCCGGAACACCTCTGGCCCACCACCGCACTCCCCGCCGAGCCGGGCCTGCTCACCTCCCCCGCCACGGCGGCGCCTTCGGCGGCCCTCGCCTTCACCCCCTACGAGGCTGCACCACCCCCCGACCAGGCCCTGCCCCTTCCGGTCCTGGAGCCGGGCGCCCCCTGGCTCGCCCACTGGGCTGCCCTGGTCGCCGGCCCGGGCGGGGCCCGCACCCCGGGCGCGGCGGCCTGGCTGCCGCCCTCCCCCGCCCCGCCCGCCGAACCGACCCCCGACATCGCCTCCTCCTCCCCGCAGGAGCTGGTCCTGCGCTTTCGCGCGACCGCCTCCCCGGAGGCCTTCCGCCTCGCCGGGCACCTCGCCCTGGCGGTCCCCTCCGTGCCGGTGATGCGCCTGGTCCAGCGCACCGTGGAGCGCGACCCGCGCCCCCAGCACCTGGCCGAGGTGATCCTCAGCGGCATGCTCGCCTCCGTCCCCGGCCCGCCCGGCTCCTACGAGTTCCGCCCCGGCGTGCGGGAGTTGCTGCTGCGCTCCCTGCCGCGCACGACCCGCGGCCGCACCCGCGCGTTCCTCGAACAGGTCGGCGGCCTGATCGACGAACGCGCGGGACGCGCGGCCGGCGAGTTCCGGGCCGAGACGACCGGCGAACGCGACGGCTCGGGCACGGCGTTCGCGACGGTGAGCGAGGAGACGGTACGCCGCCTCGGCCACCGCGACCGCCCCGTGATCCTCTTCGAGGCCGACGACCTCACCGGCCACCCCGAGGCCCGTATCACCCTCGAATACGCGGTGCACGAGATGCTCTCCCGCGGCGCCCTCACCGCTTCCCAGTTCGACGTCCGGGTCCGCGGCAACGGCTACGTCGTCCACACCGAACCGGGCACCTATGTGCTCCCCGTGCTGGTCGCGGTCCTGCGTGGGCTGCCCGAGGTGCTCACCGGGCTGGCGGACCCGCCGCGCCTGACCGTGACGTTCTGGGACCGGCCCACCCCGCCGCCGCAGGCACCGCACGCGCCCGCCGGCATCCAGGTGGTCGTCTCCCCGGACGTGTACGAGCAGTTCGCCGGCAGCTCGGCTGCCCAGGGCCCGCGGCGCTTCCAGCCCCTCTACCGGGGCGGCGCCACGGACACCCCGCCCGTCGCCTGGTACTGCCCGCTGTCCCCCGCCACAGCCGCCCCCGAACCCGAGGCCCGCGATCTGGTGCGGGGCCCCTTCATCACCCACGACCTGCGCCGGCTCGGGATACCGGCCCCGGGCCGCACCGCCGTCGTGCACACCCAGCCCGACGGCCCGCTCACCCTCCTCGACCCCGCCCAGCCGCACGGCGACGGGCCGCCGCGCCTCGTGACGTACTACGAGGTGGACCTCACCCCCCACCAGTCCCACCACCGGGTCCTGCTGCCGAGCTCCGGCAAGGGCGCCTTCACCGCCGCGGTCGAGCTGTCCTGGCGGGTGGACGACCCGGTGGCCTTCGTACGCGCCGAGGTCACCCGGGTGTCCGAGCCGCTGCTCGGCCATCTGCGGGAGGAGGCGGCCCGGATCACCCGCCGCCATCCGCTGCGCCGGGCGGGCGCGGCCCAGCGCGCGGTCAACGCCGGGCTGCGAGGGTGGCCGGTGCCGGGCTTGTCGGTCGCGGCCTCGGTGCAACTGGCCCCGGAGGGGGCGGCGCCGCCCGGTGTGCCGCAGGCCCCGGCCCGGCCGGCGCCCCCGCTGTCCGGTCTCCTCGGCGAGGCCGAGACCGTGCTGCTCGGCTTCGACGGCCCCCTGGCCCGGCTCTTCTCGGCGGCCGCCGCCCGCGAGGCCGCGCTCGACCTGCTCGCCCTCGTCACCGAACACCGGGACCCGCAGGACGCCCTGACGGGCCTGCCCCTGGCCGCCGCCGCGGCACGGGAGACGTTCGTGCATCCGCTCGACGTCCTGCGGGCCTTCGCCCGGGACCGGCTCGGCCCCCTGCTCCGCGACCGCCTCGACGCGATCGAACTGCGCGCGGTCCCCGACGCGCCGACGACCCACAACTCCGTGCCGCTGGTCCGGTCCCTGCACCACTCCGGCCGCCGCGTCAGCGTGGTCACGGACGTCAGCGCACCGGCCGTACACCACTACCTCGGCCCCTACGGCCTCCCCCTGGCCGGGATCCACGCCCGCGGCGAGGACCTCACCCTGCTGACCCCGCACCCCGACTGCCTCCTGCGCGCGATCGACTCCTGCGGCGGCGCCGCCGCGACCGGCGTCCTGGTCGGCTCCACGGTCGCCGAACTCACCGCCGCCCAGCAGGCCGGAGTGCGCTTCGTCGGCCTCGCCCGCAACGCCACCGCCGACCGGCGGCTCCGGGAGGCGGGCTGCGAAACCACTGTCTCCTCCCTGGCGCCACTGCTGGAGGCCGCGCGCTCCCTCTGAGCCCGTCGGGGCCGAACCCCCCGTTCGGCGGCGCCCCGCCCGGCCCCCTCCGAAAGGCGCCCCCGTCCCCTCCCGCGCACGATGCGAGGGAGGCCCGCCGCCCGGCGGCCCCCTGTCTGCGAGGCCCGCCACCTGGTGGCCTCCCACGGTCTGTGCTCTCGGGAGGACCTGCCATGACCGCCAGTCTGGAGCAGTTGCGCCGCTGCCACTTCGCCGTCGACCTCGGGGCGGCGCGCACACGCGTCTACGTCAAGGGCGCCGGGCTCGTCGTCGACCAGCCGTCCGCCGCCGCCGTGAACACCCGCACCGGCGCACTGATCGCGGTCGGCGAACTCGCGGAGAAGATGACGGGCCGCACCCCGGACTACATCCGGGTGGTACGGCCGGTCTCCGGCGGCACCGTCGTCGACATCGAGATGGCGCAGCGCATGCTGCGGCACCTGCTCGGCGACAAGATGCGCCGCAGCCTGCGCCGCAAGCCGATCCTGCGCGCCGCGGCCTGCACCCCGCACGACGCCGACCCGCTCGCCCAGCGCGCCGCCATCGAGACGCTGGTCGGTCTCGGGGCCCGCCGCGTGGAGCTGGTGGACACGCTGATCGCCGCCGCCGTCGGCTGCGGACTGCCCGTGGAGCAGCCCGAGGCCACGATGATCATGGTGTGCGGTGCGGCGGCGACGCAGGTGGCGGTGCTGTCCCTCGGCTCTATCGTCACCGCCGAGCGCATCCCGGTGGGCGGCGAGGCCGTCGACCAGGCGATCGTGCAGCACCTGCGGCACGAGCACGAGCTGATGCTGCCCAGCCAGTCGGTACGGCCGTTGCAGCTCGCCCTGTCCGGCAACGGCCTCACCCCGCACGGCCCGGCCTCGACGGAGATCCACGGGCGGGACGTCGCCACCGGCCTCGCCCGCTCCGTCCAGGTCGACACCGCCGCCGTACGGGACGCCATCCAGACGCCGCTCACCGCCATCCTGGACGGCATCGGCAAGGTGCTGCGCTCCTGCCCGCCCGACCTGGTCGCCGACCTCGCCGACCGGGGCATCATGATGGTCGGCGGCAGTGCGCTGCTGCCGGGCCTGGACCAGATGCTGCGTCAGGCGACCGGGATGCCCGTGCACATCGCCGAGCGCCCGGACGTGTGCGCCGTGCAGGGCCTCGGCGCGATGCTGGAGGGCAGGATCGAGCCGCTGGCGCTGGATCCGCTGGGTTCCTGAGCCGCCGGGGTACGAGGCCCGCCCTCACCGGGCCCTCAGCGGGCGAACCAGCAGCGCACGGTCGTCCCGCTGTCCCCCCGGTGCAGCCGCACCAGGTCGGCGATGAGGTTCACCAGCAGCAGCCCGCGCCCGCCGCGCTGGTCCCGGGGCACGGGCCGCCGCCCGGCCAGCGGGTCCGCGAGCCGCCCCTCGTCGCGCACCTCGCAGACCACGTACCCGTCCTCGGTCCACACCCGCAGCACCCCGCGGCCGCCGCCGTGCACCACGCTGTTGGTGGTGAGCTCGGCCATGGCGAGGGCCAGGTCGTCCAGCTTGACGCCGGTGAGCCCGAGCCGCGCCCCCTCCCCGACGGCCACGTGCCGGGCCTCGGAGAGCGAGCCGGAGTCGAAGGCGAACGTCAGCGCGTCCTGAACGGGCGGCAGCGCCTCGTTGTAGCGGTCGACGACGTCCCCGGGCGCGTACGCGTCGCTGCCCTGCTCCAGCCGGGAGCCGGAGGGGATGACGGTGGGATGGGTGGCGTAGGCGTCGGCCAGGACGTGCTCGGGAAGCTGCTCGACGTCGTACGGACACAGGATGGTCGCCGTACGGCCCCGGAAGGCCGCGTTGATGAGCGCCTCGTGCTGGACGCAGGCGGGGTACTCCGTGTCGGAGCGCCCGGCCCAGATGGGCTCGCCGATGATCCGCACGCGGCGTCCGGGCGGCTGGGCGTCGGCGAACGCGCGTAGCACGCCGGGAATGATCCGCCCGGGGTTGCGGCCGGCCTCGCGCATGTCCAGCAGCCGCACCGACTCGGCGGACTCGCCCAGCGCGTCCCGGATCAACGCGAGGTTCTTGCCGGGCACGGCGACGGCCACGGGTTCGCCGGCCGCCAGGCCCTCGCGCACGAAGGGCACGGTGACTTCGAGGTACTCGGCCTCGTCGCGGTAGAAGAGCGCGGGATGGACGAAGGGCTCCAGGGGCCCGAAGGGTTCGGCGACGGGAGCGGTCATGACACCGACACCTCGATCCCGGTGTGGCCGGGCCACAGCAGGTCCAGCGTCCGCCGCAGGGCCGGCGGCGGCTGTCGCACCACGAACCGCCGGCCGTCCCCGAGCTGCCCGGCGGCCGTCGCGAGCGCACCCGCGCCCGCGACGTCGACGAACGTCACCTCGGACAACTCAAGGTAATACACGTCCTCATCCTCGCGAACGGCCTGCTCCAGTACGCCTTCCCAGATCGCACGTGTCGTCAGGACGACCTCGCCCGCCGCCCGGACACCCTGCCGCCCGGACAACGGGAACACCGAAAGGCCCGGCACGGGACCACAGGACCCGTCGGCCGGCACCCGATACTGAGTGTTCAAGCCCCTCTCCCCACGCTTGTGGACCACAGCGCTCGTACCCGCCCGGAAGAGGCTCATTCCCCGCCGTGGTGTGTAGTACGCCGTACGGCGGGCAGGCGCACCTCACACGGACGTCCACGGGGGCGAGTGACGTCGTGCAGTTCCGCGAGGAGGAACACGACCGAAGAGGACCGAGAAGGCGGTGACATGACGTCTGCGGCATCACCACATCGCACAGGAGGGTTGAACACACTGGTCATCAGTGGCCGCGTGGACGCGGAACGGGCCGAGCTCACCCCGTGCGGTGAGCTGGTTCACGGCTGCGCGGAAACACTGGCCAGGACCCTGGCCGAGTTGCCGCCCACGATCACGCGGGTGGACCTGGACATGGGGGACGTGCACTTCATGGACACGGCGGGGCTGCAGTTCCTCGACGTACTGGCCGACTTCGCCCGGCAGCGCTTCGCGACGGTCACGACCACGAACTGGAACGGCCAGCCGCGCCGGATCCTGGAACTGGCGGGTCTGGACACGAGCGACCCCCTGCGCGCCGCGCCCCACCCCGACCCGGAGCCCGCCCAGCCGTCGGGTCCGGCCCCCTCCGCGGTCGCCCTGGAACGCGCGGAGCGCCTGCACGTCCTTCAGGAGGAGGTCGAGCAGCTCCGCCAGGCCATCGCCTCCCGCCCGGTCATCGACCAGGCCCGGGGCATCCTCATGGCCACCCACGGCTGCACGTCCGACGAGGCCTGGCACATCCTCCGGGAGACCTCCCAGCTCTCCAACACCAAGCTCCGTGACGTGGCCGCCGCCGTGACGGCCAGCGCGAAGTCCGACGGCCCCCGCCCGTCCCCCGAGCTCCGCGAGGCCTTGCAGCGAGCCATCACCCGCCGCGGCCGAACCTGAGACCGAGCCCGAGGACTTCACCCCGGGCCGCCCGGGTACCGGCCGTGGCATGACGAAGCTCTCCCAGATGCTGGAGGCGGCGTAGGAGCCACGCTGATCCTCCCGGTTCGCACGCGGCTGCCGGGAAGATCAGCGCCGCCTCGGCCGTCGGCCGGCACGTGACGTGACGTGACGTGTCAGTCGATGCCGCGCCAGATGTGGGTGTCGTCGTCGCCGTCCTCCTCGCCCGCCAGCCGCAGAGCGGGCGGGTGAGGAGGTATGAGGGTGTCGTCCGGCGGCGCGGTGTCGGTGTCGTACGCGTGGACGTGCATCGGGACCTCCCGTGGACGGTGTCAGTCCTTGCTTCAGTCCTTGCCCGAGTCCTTGCTTCAGTCCTTGATCTCGCAGATGGCGGCACCGGACGTCAGTGACGTGCCGATTTCCGCGCTGAGGCCCTTGATCGTGCCGGACTTGTGGGCGTTGAGGGGCTGTTCCATCTTCATGGCCTCAAGGACGACGACCAGGTCGCCTTCCTTGACCTCCTGGCCCTCCTCCACCGCGACCTTGACGATCGTGCCCTGCATCGGGGAGGCGAGGGTGTCGCCGGAGGCGGCGGGGCCCGACTTCTTCGCCGCGCGGCGCTTGGGCTTGGCCCCGGCCGCGAGGCCCGTGCGGGCCAGGGACATGCCCAGGGACGCCGGGAGGGAGACCTCCAGACGCTTGCCGCCGACCTCGACGACCACCGTCTCGCGATCCGGCTCCTCGTCCGCCTCCAGGGCGTCCGCAGCCGCCGTGAACGGCTTGATCTCGTTGACGAACTCCGTCTCGATCCAGCGGGTGTGGACCGTGAACGGGTCGGAGGAGCCGGTGAGCTCAGGCGCGAACGCCGGGTCCTTCACCACCGCGCGGTGGAACGGGATCGCCGTCGCCATGCCCTCGACCTGGAACTCCTCCAGCGCACGCGCGGCCCGCTCCAGCGCCTCCTTGCGCGTGCGGCCGGTGACGATCAGCTTGGCCAGCAGGGAGTCCCACGCCGGACCGATGACCGACCCGGACTCCACGCCCGCGTCCAGCCGGACACCCGGACCGGACGGCGGCGCGAACGTCGTGACCGTGCCCGGGGCAGGCAGGAAGTTGCGGCCCGGGTCCTCGCCGTTGATGCGGAACTCGAAGGAGTGCCCGCGCAGCGCCGGGTCGTCGTAGCCGAGCTCCTCGCCGTCGGCGATGCGGAACATCTCGCGCACGAGGTCGATGCCGGCGACCTCCTCGGTGACCGGGTGCTCCACCTGGAGGCGGGTGTTGACCTCCAGGAAGGAGATCGTGCCGTCGTTGCCGACGAGGAACTCCACCGTGCCGGCGCCGACGTAGCCGGCCTCCTTCAGGATCGCCTTGGAGGCCGAGTACAGCTGCTCCACCTGCGCGTCGGACAGGAAGGGGGCCGGGGCCTCCTCCACCAGCTTCTGGTGGCGGCGCTGCAGGGAGCAGTCACGGGTGGAGACGACCACCACGTTGCCGTGCTGGTCGGCCAGGCACTGGGTCTCCACGTGCCGCGGCTTGTCGAGGTAGCGCTCGACGAAGCACTCGCCCCGGCCGAAGGCCGCGACGGCCTCGCGGACCGCCGAGTCGTACAGCTCCGGGACCTCTTCGAGCGTGCGCGCGACCTTCAGGCCGCGGCCGCCGCCGCCGAACGCCGCCTTGATGGCGATCGGCAGACCGTGCTGCTCGGCGAAGGCGACGACCTCCTCCGCACCGGACACCGGGTCGGGCGTGCCCGCCACCAGCGGGGCGCCCGCGCGCTGCGCGATGTGCCGGGCGGCGACCTTGTCGCCCAGGTCGCGGATGGCTTGCGGGGGCGGGCCGATCCAGATCAGGCCCGCGTCCAGGACCGCCTGCGCGAAGTCCGCGTTCTCGGAGAGGAATCCGTAGCCGGGGTGGATCGCGTCCGCGCCCGACTCGCGGGCGGCCTTCAGCACCTTCTCGATGTCGAGGTAGCTGGTGCCCGGCGTGTCACCGCCCAGGGCGAACGCCTCATCCGCGGCGCGGACATGCGACGCGTCCCGGTCCGGGTCGGCGTAGACGGCCACGCTCTTGATGCCGGCATCCCGGCAGGCCCGGGCCACGCGGACAGCGATTTCGCCACGGTTGGCGATGAGCACCTTACGGAGACTCACGTGCTCTCCTTCATGTCAGGGTTCTCCACGCCGGCGCGGAAGCGGCCGGCCACGACAGGGCTGGACGGTGCGAGCCGTCGGTCCGGCACCAAGCGACAGCCGGCGGAACGGGAACGATGTCCTCGCCGTGCCCGCTCCTGGACAGCGCGAGGAGCACCGTGGTCAGAGCCACGAGTTCCTCCGGCCGGGGGCGGCCGCGCCGCACCACCACCACAGGTTCCGCCCCGCTCACTGGGGCTGGTTCCCGTGCTTGCGGCTGGGCAGCGTCACCTGCTTGGCGCGCAGCATGGCCAGGCCGGCCACGAGCCGGGAGCGGGTCTCGGCAGGGTCGATCACATCGTCGACCAGGCCCCGTTCGGCGGCGTAGAACGGGTGCATGAGCTCGCTGCGGTACTCCTTGATCCGCTGTGCCCGCACCGCGTCCGGGTCCTCGGCCGCGGCGATCTCCCGGCGGAAGATGATGTTGGCCGCACCCTCGGCGCCCATGACGGCGATCTCGTTGGACGGCCAGGCCAGCGCCAGGTCCGTTCCGATGGAGCGCGAGTCCATCACAATGTAAGCGCCGCCGTACGCCTTGCGCAGGATCAGCGAGATCCGCGGCACGGTGGCGTTGCAGTAGGCGTACAGCAGCTTGGCGCCGTGCCGGATGATCCCGCCGTGCTCCTGGTCCACCCCCGGCAGGAAGCCGGGCACGTCGACCAGCGTGACGAGCGGGATGTTGAAGGCGTCGCAGGTCTGCACGAACCGTGCGGCCTTCTCGGACGCGGCGATGTCGAGCACTCCGGCCAGGGCGGACGGCTGGTTGGCGACGATGCCCACGACCTCGCCGCCCAGTCGCGCCAGCGCGCAGATGACGTTGGTGCCCCAGCGCTCGTGGACCTCGAAGACGTCGCCGTCGTCGACGACTTCCCGGATGACACGGCGCATGTCGTACGCCTGGTTCGGGTCGGCCGGAACCAGGTCGTACAGCGCGTCGGTGGGGCGGTCCGGGCGGGTCGGCGGTCGGGACGGCCGGCGGTCGTTCGCGGTTGTTGGCCGGAAGCAGCGTCAGGAGATACCGCACGTCCTCCAGACAGCTCTCCTCGTCGTCGTACGCGCTGTGGGCGACGCCCGAGAGCTCGGCGTGGGTGTCCGCTCCCCCGAGCCCGTCCTGGGTGATGACCTCGCCCGTCACGGCCTGGACGACGTCCGGGCCCGTGATGAACATCTGCGAGGTGCCGCGCACCATGAAGACGAAGTCGGTGAGGGCGGGCGAGTAGGCGGCGCCACCCGCGCAGGGGCCGAGGATCACGGAGATCTGGGGGATGACACCGGAGTTACGGACGTTTCGGGTGAAGATCCCCCCATAGCCCGCGAGCGCGGTCACACCCTCCTGGATGCGCGCCCCGGCGCCGTCGCACAGACCGACCACGGGAGCTCCCGCGGCCTCGGCCATGTCCATCACTTTGTGGATCTTGCTCGCGTGTGCCTCGCCCAGCGCTCCTCCGAAGATGCGGAAGTCGTGGGCGTAGGCGAAGACGGTGCGCCCGTGGACCAGACCCCAGCCGGTGATCACACCGTCGGTGTAGGGCTTCCGCTCCTCCAGCCCGAATCCGCTGGCCCGGTGCCGGCGCAGCCCCTCGACCTCCGTGAACGTGCCCTTGTCGAAGAGGAGTTCCAGGCGCTCGCGGGCCGTCAGCTTGCCTTTGGCGTGCTGGGCATCGGTGGCCGCCTCGCTCGGACCGCGCCGGACGGCGGCGCGCAGTTCGGTGAGTTCGTCCGCACGGGTCCTCAGGTTCGTGGGACCGGGTGGCGGTGTGATCCGCTCCACGACGTCGCTCATGTGCTGCCCTTCCTGAAGGAATCAACGGGAGCCCTGACGGCTGCCCAGGCTGCGGCGATCACCTAGAGCCGCACTGGACCGGCGGCCGTCGTGTGGCGGGGCCGTAAAACACCACCGCTCATTTCTCGCCAGTGCAATTCCGCTTTCCGTGTCGCACATGGCGAGAACACAATGGGAGGAAGTTGCATGTGCAATGGCATTGCCTCAGCCGGGCCCGCCGGAGCAAGAAGGGAACCGGCCATTCCGGTCCATTATCAGCAAACAGCCGCTCGGCATCTATGTATGATCCGCCTGTCCGGTCGCACCGTGGGCTGCCACAAGGGGGAGAGCTCGTTGATACGGGTGATGTTGGCCGAGGACATGGACATGGTCCGCGGCGGGCTGGTCGCGTTACTGGAACGCGAACGCGGCATGCGAGTGGTCGCCGACGTGGGCCGTGGCGATGCGATCGTGGGGAAGGCTCTGGAGTGCCGGCCGGACGTGGCGGTCATCGACGTCGACATGCCGGGTATCGACGGTCTGAGCGCGGCGGCGACGCTGCGGGAGCGACTGCCGCAGTGCCGCACCCTGGTCCTGACCGCGCTGGGAAGACCGGGCACGTTGCAACGCGCCCTGGCCGCCCGGGTCAGCGGCTACCTCCTCAAGGACGCCCCGCCGTCGGAACTCGGCCGGGCGATACGGCGGATCGCCCAGGGCGGCCGCGTCATCGACCCGGAACTGGCCCTCGCCTCCTGGGAGAGCGACGTCAGCCCGCTGACGGTGCGGGAGGCCGACGTCCTGCGGCAGGCGGCCACCGGCGCGGAACCCGCGGAGATCGCCCAGCGGATGAACCTGTCCACCGGGACGGTGCGCAACTATCTCACCTCCGCGGTCGCCAAGCTCCACGCGCGCAACCGGTTGGACGCGGTCCGTATCGCGGAGGAGGCCGGCTGGCTGTGACGTGCGGGACCGCACGCCTCACGAACCGAGCGGGCACACGACGCGCAGGTGGAAACCGAGTTCCGCCTGCACGGCGATAGCGGTGAGGCCGGAGCCGACCACCGACCACGAGCGGCGCGGTCGTCCACCCCGGCCGCATCGGGGCGAACCGCGGCATCTTGTCGGACGGCAACGGGCCGCCGGGCGAATCAGGCAACGCCGAAGCGGAATCCGGTCCGGGACTCGACTGCCGTTCAAGGGGCCCTGGTCACGCTGAGCGCATGACCATCACGCCTGTGCCGGAAAGCGCCGCCTCCATCAGTCCCGCACCGCGGCTGGAAGAAGTCGCGGAACACGTACACGCCTATGTTCAGCCCGACGGTGGCTGGTGCCTGAACAACGCGGGTGTCATCACCGTGGGCCGCGAGACCGCCCTCGTGGACACCGCGGCCACCGAGCGGCGCGCCCGTGCCCTGCGCGAGGCCGTGCTCGGCGTCGGGGCCGTCCCGCGCGTCGTCGTCAACACGCACTCGCACGGCGATCACACCTTCGGCAACTTCGTCTTCCCCGAAGCCCTGGTCGTCGGTCACGCCGGCACGCGTACCGAGATGCAGCAGGTCGGACTGCACCTGACCGGGCTGTGGCCGGACGTCGACTGGGGGAACATCGAGCTGGTACCGCCGGCGCTGACCTACGAGGAGCGGCTCACCCTGCACCTCGGGCCCGTTCGAGCCGAGGTCGTGAACATGGGCACCGCGCACACCGTCAACGACACGGTCGTCTGGCTGCCGGGGCAGCGGGTGCTGTTCACCGGCGACCTGGTGATGCGGGGAGTGACCCCGTTCATCCCGATGGGCTCGCTGTCCGGTGCCCTCGCGGCCGTACGGGCCATGCGGGACCTGGACCCGCAGGTCGTCGTCCCGGGCCACGGTCCGGTCTGCGGTCCGCAGGTGCTGGACGAGACCGAGCGGTACCTGCTGTGGGTGGGCGATCTCGCCCGGGACGGGATGGCCGCCGGGCTCACGCCCCTTCAGGTGGCGCGGGAGACCGACTTCGGCCCCTGGGCGGAGCTGATGGACAGCGAACGGCTGGTGCCCAACCTGCACCGCGCCTATGTGGAGCTGCGCGGGGCGCCGCCCGGCTCACCGGTCGACATGGCCGCACTGTTCCAGGAGATGGTGGAGTTCCACGGCGCGCTGCCGGTCTGCCACGCCTGACGCCCGGGCGGGGGCCGCGTATGAAAAATTCATACGCACACATGTCCGGTTCCACTGGTCCGGCGCGGTCCCGGATCGACATGCTCATGCTATGGAATTCAACGTTCTGGGACCACTCGAAGCACGCGTACGCGACACCTCGATCGTACCGACGGCTGGAAAACCTAGGCAGGTCCTGTCCCTGCTGGCCTTACGGGCCGGCCGGGTCGTGCAGGTCGAGTCGCTGATGGCCGAGGTGTGGGGCGAGGCGATCCCCCGCAGCGCCGCGACCACGCTCCAGACCTACATTCTGAAGCTGCGCCGCAATCTGAACGCGGCCGGGATCGAGGCGACCGGCCGCACCGCCAAGGACGTTCTGGAGACCTGCTACGGAGGCTACCGGCTCGCCGCCGACGAGTTCTCCTGCGACCTCGCGGACTTCCAGCGGCTCGTCCGCTCGGGCGGCCGCGCGCTGGACGAGGACGATCCGCGGGTGGCGGCCGGTCACCTGCGTCGTGCGCTCGACCTGTGGCGCGGCCCCGCCCTCGTCGACGTCCCGCTCGGGGAGGTCCTCGGCATGGAGGTCATCGGCATGCGGGAAGAGCGTGCGCGGGCGCTGGAGATGCGCCTCGACGCCGATCTCCGGCTCGGCCGGCACACCGAACTCGTCGCCGAACTGCGCATGCTCGTCGCCGAGCACCCGCTGCACGAGACCCACTGCGCGCAGCTGATGACCGCCCTGTACCGGGCCGGATACGCCTGGCGCGCGCTCGACGCCTTCCAGAACCTGCGCCAGGCACTGGTCGAGGAGCTCGGAGTGGAGCCCTCCCCCCGGCTCCAGCGGCTGCACCAGGCGATCCTGGCCAACGACGTCAGGCTGGAGACCCCGTCCTTCACCCCGTACGTGCTCACCGCCTAGACCAGTGCCGCGTCAGCCAAGGTTCGCCCCGTCGCGACGCCCGGCACGCTCCCCCACTGCCTTAAGGGCGTGGGAGGTACCCCCACTCGCCGCACCGGCCGAAAGCCCAAGTACATCCAGTACGAGGGCTTCCGGCCGGCACTCCCCCAGCCTCCGGCCGGGGGGACCCCCAGAGCACGCTCCCCCACGACGCCGCTCCTTGACGGGCAACCTTGGCTGACGCGGCACTAGACCCGCCGCGGACGATCTCGAACGGCCACCCGGCGGCAGGGCCCCAGGCATGCCCCGCCGCCGGGCCGCACACGGCCCGGTCACCTCGGACCGTGCGGCTCTCACCCGCCGACCGGCTCACACACCCACCGGCGATCCGGCCGGCGTCCCCCACCGGCCACCACGCCGGACGCGCGACAGTACTCCACCGCCTGGGGGAACACCGCGGCGCTGAATTCGGCGTCGGAACCGGCCGGCGCCCGGTCGAGGCGCACCACCAGCCGGGACAGCGCTCCCCGCAGGCGGGTACGGTCGGCGAGCAACCGCCCGCGGCGCAGGGTGCGGCGCCGCCAGCCGTCCAGGCAGGCGGCTGCCGCGGTCAGCAGCGCGTAACGGTCCGCGCGGGCCCAGTCCCCGGCACCGGACTCGTCCGCCGTCCGGGCGCACTCGGCGATCAGCTCCTGGCGCTCCAGTTCCAGGTCGGCCAGCAGCGTGCGCAGCTCCGCCGGCAGGGCCGCGGGCCGTACGGGCGTGAGGGGCCGGGAGAGCCGGTCCTCACCGCGCGGCAACCGGGCGAGCCGGGTGGTGACGGCCGCCGGCCGCCCGGTCTGGTCACCGTGCCACATCGCGTCACCGAGCAGCGCGGCCCGCCGCCGGTACTCCCGGATCGCCCGGGTCCGGGGACCGGGGCCGGGGTCCACCCACGGGGTGAGCCCGTCGACTGCCTCCAGGAGCAACCGCGGCACGAGGAAGCCCGCCCCGGCGGACGCGCTGTCCCCTTCGGCGCTCAGCAGCCGGTCGCACACCCACAGGTCCAGGTAGGCGGCTCCGGCCGCCGCCCTGGCCGGGCGTGGCAGCGGCCGGTGCGCGGCGGACAGGAGAGCCGAGCGCAGCGCGGCGTCGGCGTGGGCCAGCAGCTGGTCCGGAGCGAGCGGTGCCCTCCTGTTCACGGGGGTCACACCAATTGGTCGTAGCTGACGGTACGGGAGCGCAGCAGGATCTCGCCGTCCGTGACGTCGATGACGTCGTGGACGACGGTGCTGGGCCAGATGTCCGGCTTCTCGCCGGGCCGTACCCGCACGATCAGCGCGTAGACGGTGGAACGGATGCCGCCGTCCTCCCCCGGTTCGAGAACGATCTGGTTGAAGTAGTGGCGGCGCTGGGTGGGGTCGTCCTCGTACTTCTTCAAGAACGAGCGCAGTTCGGCGAGGATCGCATCGCGGCCCACCGCGGCGGGTACGCCGGGGCTGTGCTGGAAGCTGCCGTCCTTGGTGAACGTGCCGGCGTACTCCTCGAGCCGCCCGTCGTCCAGCGCCTGCATCTGCCGCGCGTAGAAGTGCTGCACCTGTGCGTAGAGCTCACTGGTCACGGTCGCCGTCATGTTGAACCTCCGGGAAAGCGGGGTGGGCCGTTGCCGCGGGGCCACGCTGCCCGGGCCGCCTCGAACCGCCCTCGAGCGCGGCGCGGCACGGTCCAGGCGCGTTCCACCGCCGCGCGAGGTGGTCTGCCCAGGCTCGTCGGGACTGCTCATCCACTGAATCGGGAGAAGATATGACGGAGACGGTGAAGCCGACTGCTCTGGTCACCGGAGCGACGAGCGGCATCGGTCTGGCGATCGTCAGGCGGCTCGCCCGGCTCGGAGCCCGTGTCTACCTGTGCGCCCGCCACCAGGACCAGGTGGCGGCCACCGTCAAGGAACTGACGGACGAGGGATACGAGGTGGACGGCACGACGTGCGACGTCGCCGACCCGGCTCAGATCAGGGCGTTCGTGCGGGCGGCGGTCGACCGCTTCGGGCCCGTGGACATCCTCGTCAACAACGCCGGCCGCAGTGGCGGCGGTGCGACGGCCGACCTCGCGGACGAGCTGTGGTTCGACGTGATCAACACCAATCTCAACAGTGTCTTCCTGATGACCAAGGAAGTGCTCAACACCGGTGGCATGCTCGCGAACAAGCGGGGCCGCGTCATCAACATCGCGTCGACCGGCGGCAAGCAGGGCGTCGTGCACGCCGCCCCGTACTCGGCGTCCAAGCACGGTGTCGTGGGCTTCACCAAGGCACTCGGTCTGGAACTGGCCCGCAGCGGCATCACGGTGAACGCGGTGTGTCCGGGCTTCGTCGAGACGCCGATGGCGGAACGGGTGCGCGAGCACTACGCGGGCATCTGGGGCGTCACCGAGCAGGAGGCGCACGACCGCATCACGACCCGCGTGCCGATGGGCCGTTACGTGGAGACGCGTGAGGTGGCCGCCATGGTCGAGTACCTGGTCGGTGACGACGCGGCCGCCGTCACCGCGCAGGCCCTCAACGTCTGCGGCGGGCTCGGCAACTACTGACCGTGCCCCAGCGGGCGTACGGCAAGACGTGCGGGCGGGCAGGGTGATCCTGCCCGCCCGCACGTCTTCTCCCGGCGTGGCCGGGTGGTGGGGGATCCGCCCGGCCACGCCCGCCCCCGCGACCGTGCCGCGGGGGCGGGCGGCGGTCGGTCCGGCGGTCAGGGCGTGGGCACGGTCCCCGGCTCCTCGGCGTGCGCGGCCGCGTGCGTCATCGTCGTCATGCTGTTGCGGCCCAGGGCGTCGCGTACGAAGCGGCGCGCGTCCGCCAGGGTCGCCCCCTCGCCGACGATCTCGTTGACCGCCGACGGGTCGATCGCCACCGTGTGCCGGGCCGTGGCCACCGGCCCGTCGGGGCCGTCGGTGAAGGTCCACAGGCCGCTGTGCCCGGTCAGCAGCCGCGGCAGCACATGCTGCTTGTACGCGATCCACGAGGGCGCCCGGCATATCCGCACGGAACGCGTGGTGTGCGCCGAGCCTTCCGCGGTGACGGTGTCCATCTCCAGGTGCTGCACCCCGGGTACGTCCTCGGAGAGGCGCACCCGGCTGACGTGCGGCAGCCGCTCGGCCCAGAGGTCCGCCCGGTTGACGAAGTCGTACGCGGCCTCGGGACTGTTGCGCAGGGGGACGACGTCCGTGAAGGAGAACACGACGTCCTCCACCGGGTGGCCGAGCTCGGCGACCCGGGCGAGGGCCGCGAGTTCCTCCCCGCTGTTGTGGTCCAGGGCCGCGAGAATGCCCGCGACCGCGTCCGGGGCGTCGTCGGCGACGCTGAAGCGGTGCCGCAGCACCACCTCGGTACGGCCGTCGGGCAGGGGCCGAAAGAGCCAGCCGCCCCCCATCGACGTCAGGGGCGCGAAGGGGCGTTCCTGGCGGAAGCTCACGTACAGCCGCGCGGGGTCCAGCAGCCGCCGCGAGGTCCAGTGGGCGACGTTGCCGTTGACCTGGGCCCAGATCTCGAACGTCTCGCCGTTCTCGGAGCGTTCGAGGTGCTGGACGTGGACGCTCGGCCCGAAGACGGCGGGCCACAGCGTGACGTCGGCGACCAGACCGTACAGTGCCCGCGCCGGCGCGGAAACGACGCGGGTGTGCTCGGTGCGGTGGAGGACGGGTGTTGCCATGAAGATCTCCTCGGCTGGGGGGTGTGCGCGGCGTGAACGGTGCGGGGCCCGCATCCCGGGGGTGAGGAGACGCGGGCCCCGGAGGAACCGGCTGCGGCGGCCGATCAGGCGGCTGCCGCCGACACGGCGTTCACGAGGTCCAGCAGCGCGCGGGGCGTCTCCGCCTCGCCGACCGCCTCGTCGGACAGGTCGATGCCGTACTCCTGCTTGATCTTCGCGGCGGTCTCCATCAGGGCGAGGGAGTCGTACCCGAGGTCGTCGAACCCGAGGTCGAGGATGTCGCCGCTGAGGTCGGTGCCGTCGTCCGCACCGGCGGACTCGACGAGGATGCGCCGCAGGTCGTCGAGGGTGAACTGAGTCATGGGTGTGCCTTCCTGTGGTGGGTGACTGTCAGGCGTCGTGACGGGTGACGACGATCGCCGAGTTGAAGCCCCAGCGGCCGCGGGCCAGGACCAGCGCCGCCGACACCGGCTTGGTGCGCGGTTCACCGGTCACGAGGTCGATGCCGTACTCGTCGGGGACCAGCTCGGTTCCTCCGCTCGCCGGGATGACACCGTCACGGATCGACAGCAGGGCGGTGGCCAGGTCGGTGGGACCACCACCGGCGTACATGCGGCCGGTGAGCGCCTTGGGCGCGGTCACCGCTACGCCGCGCGGACCGAACACCGTGCGCAGGGCCTCGGCCTCGGCCCGGTCGAGGTCGGGCAGGCCCGCCGCGTCGGCGAACACCACGTCGATGTCCGCGGGGGCGAGGTGCGCGTCGGCCAGGGCGGCCTCGATGGCCCGGCGCAGGGCCGGTTCGCGGCCGGAGCCCGGCCTCGGGTCGAACGTCGAGGCGTATCCGGCGATCTCGCCGTAGATCTTCGGCGCGCCCCGCTGCCGAGCGCCGGCGGAGTCCTCGGCGACGAGGATGGCTCCGCCCTCGCCCGGCGCGTAGCCGTCGGCCCGCACGTCGAACGGAAGGTAGGCCACGGCCGGGTCGGTGGCCGTGGTGACCCGGCCGCCCGCGAGCTGGGAGACCCAGCCCCAGGGATCCAGCGCCGAGTCCACGCCGCCGCACACGACGAGCCGGGTGCCACGCCGCACGGTGCGCCGCGCGTGGCCGACGGCGTCCAGGCCGCCGGCCTGCTCGCCCACCAGTGCGGCGCTGGGCCCGCGCAGCTTGTGACGGATGGAGATCTGCCCGGTGTTGACGGCGTAGAACCAGGCGAACGACTCGTAGACGGAGACGAACTCCGAGCCCTGGGACCAGAGTTTACTGAACTCGCGGTGGGTGAACTCGAAGCCGCCCAGGGCGTTGGACGTGACGGTGCCCATGTCGTAGTCGGGCAGGGTGGTCTCGTCGACGCCCGCGTCCGCGAGCGCCCACGCCGCCACGGCCAGCGCGTACCGGGTCGACACGTCGGTCTGCGGCAGCAGCCGGCTCGGCAGGTGATCTCCGGCCACGAAGTCGGTGATCTGCCCGGCCAGGCGGGAGGGGTACTTCGAGGTGTCGAAGCCGGTGAGTTCCCCGATTCCGCTGTGGCCCGCCAGGGTGGCCTTCCAAAACGCCTCGATGCCCAGGCCGTTGGGCGTCAGCGCGCCGATGCCGGTGATGACGGTGCTCATGCGGAGACCACCTCCGGTCGGTGCAGGACCATCGCGCTCTGGAAGCCGCCGAAGCCGCTGCCGACGGTCAGGACGGTGTCGACGCGCTGCTCACGCGCCGCGAGGGGCACGTAGTCGAGGTCGCATTCGGGGTCCGGTGTGTGCAGGTTGGCCGTCGGCGGCACGACGTTGTGCTCGATGGCCAGCAGGGAGGCGGCGATCTCGACCGAGCCGATGGCACCCAGCGAGTGGCCCACCATGGACTTGATGGAGCTGACGGGCACGTTGTAGGCGTGGTCTCCCAGACTGCGCTTGAACGCGGCCGTCTCGTGCCGGTCGTTCTGCTTGGTGCCGGAACCGTGGGCGTTGATGTAGTCGACGGCGGTACCGTCCAGACGGGCCTCGTCGAGGGAGGCCCGGATCGCCTCGGCCATCTCCCGGCCGTCCTTCCTCAGGCCCGTCATGTGATGGGCGTTGCAGCGGGTGGCGTAGCCGCCGACCTCGGCGTAGATGTGCGCGCCGCGCTTCCTCGCCGTTTCGTAGTCCTCCAGGACGAACATGGCCGCCCCTTCGGCCAGCACGAAGCCGTTGCGGGTGCCGTCGAAGGGCCTGGAGGCGTGCTCTGGATCGTCGTTGCGCGGAGTGGTTGCCTTGATCGCGTCGAAGCAGGCGACGACGATCGGGGAGATGGGGGTGTCCGTGGCCCCGGCGACGACGATGTCGGCCGTGCCTTCGCGGATCAGCTGGACACCGTAGCCCACCGAGTCCAGGCCCGAGGTGCAGCCGTCCGACACCATCGTCACCGGCCCCTCGGCACCCACCTCCCAGGCCACTTCCGCGGGCATGACGCCGGGACTGAGGTAGTCGAACATGTGGGCCGACAGATAGGTGGGGTCGACCTCCCACTCCCGGCCGGCGTCCGAGAGCACCAGGTACTCGTTCTCCAGGCTGGTCGCCGAGGCGACCGCGCTGCCCAGACTCACGCCGATGCGGTGCGGGTCCGCCGCGTTCACGTCGAGCCCGCTGTCCGCGAGGGCCTCGCGGGTGCAGGCCACGGCGAACTGCGTCGCCCGGTCCATGTGGCGGATCTGGCGGGGGCTGAGCCCCTCGGCCTGGGCGTCGAAGTCGACCTCCCCGGCGATCCGGGAACGGAAGGAGGACGCGTCGAAGAAGGAGATGCTCCGCGTCGCGGTACGACCCTGTGACAGCAGGTCCCAGAACGCCTTTGTTCCGTTCCCGCCGGGAGCCCGTACGCCGATGCCGGTGATGACCACGCGTCGGGTCATGTCAGGCCCGCGTTCGTAGAGGACATGGCTGCTGCGTTCCTTTCGCCTCGGGCAGAACCGAAGTTACGATCCGGCACGCTGCGGCCGACGGCTCGAGTGCCGCTAGAGCGTCGCTGACGGGCGGGCCCCGCCCCCGCGAGAGGAGTCCGGCGTCGCGGCGGGACCTCACCGGCGCGCGACCGCGGCTCGAGGCGCCCGCATATTCTGGGCGGGGACCGACAAGTGATCGAGGAGCCGTGGTGCACTTACACCGAAGACGGGCACAGGCCGGGGAAGACGGAGGGGCCCGGTATCACGGACGGTCCGTGCACGCGGAGTCCAGCCGCTGGCACTGGCTGCTCGCCCTGCCCGTGGTGCTGCCGCTGCTCACCTTCCTCTACGACTCCGAGGAACCGGCCCTCTTCGGCATACCGTTCTTCTACTGGGTGCAACTGCTCTTCTGCGTCCTGAGCTCGGCGACCGTCACGCTCGTCTACCTGCTGTCCCGGAGCGGGAGATGAGTGACCGCGCCACGCAGCTGTCCGCCTTCGTCCTGGTGTTGGTACTCATCAGCGTCCTGGGGTTCTCGGCGGTGCGCTGGCGCCGAGCGGGCGAGCTGAGCAGCCTCGACGAATGGGGGCTCGGGGGGCGCCGCTTCGGCACCTGGACCACCTGGTTCCTCATCGGCGGTGACCTGTACACGGCGTATACCTTCGTCGCGGTGCCCGCCATAGTGTTCGGCTCCGGGGCGCTGGGCTTCTTCGCGCTGCCCTACACCGTGATCCTCTACCCGTTGGTGTACCTCACGGTCGTACGGCTCTGGTCCGTTTCGCGGGCCCTCGGACTGGTCACCCCCGCCGACTTCGTGCGTGTGCGCTACGGATCCCGCGCGCTGGCCTGTCTGGTCGCCGTGACCGGTCTCGCCGCCACGGTTCCCTACCTCGCCCTGCAGTTGGCGGGCATCAGTTCCGTGCTGAGCACCATGGGCATCACCGGCCACGGCGCGATCACCGTGGCCTTCGCCGTGGTGGCCGCGTACACCTACCGCTCCGGGATGCGTGCCCCCGCCGTCATCGCCATCGTCAAGGACGTGCTCATCACCGGCCTGGTGATCGTATCGTTGCTGTGGATACCCAGCCGGCTGGGCGGCTGGGACCACGTCTTCGACACGGCGCGGGCCGGCTTCGCCGCGTCACCGCAGTCCTCCGACGGGATCCTGCTGCACGGTGACGACCACCTCCAGTACGTCACCCTGGCACTCGGCTCCGCGCTGGCCCTGTTCCTCTATCCCCACATGACGACCAGTCTGCTCGCCGCCGCCGACCGCAACACGGTGAAGCGGACCCTGGCGGCCCTGCCGGCCTACAGTCTGCTGCTCGGCCTGATCGCGCTCTTCGGCTACCTGGCCCTCGCCGCGGGCGTCACCCCGCTGCCCGACGCGAGCGGGCAGCCCGACCCGACCACGGTCGTGCCGCTGTTGTTCCAGGGCATGTTCCCCCCCTGGCTCGCCGGGATCGCCTTCGCGGCCCTCGGGATCGCGGCCCTGGTACCGGCGGCCGTGATGTCCATCGCGGCGGGCAACCTCGTCACCCGCAACCTCTACCGCGAGTACGTCAATCCCCTTGCCACGGACGCCCAGGAGGCCCGGGTCTCCAAGGTGGCCTCCCTGTTCTCCAAGGCCGGCGCGCTCGCCCTCGTGGTCGTGGCCGACCCGCAGTTGTCCGTCGGACTCCAACTGGCCGGCGGCGTCCTCGTCCTGCAGACCCTGCCCGCCATCGCCCTGGGGTTGTACACGCGCTGGTTCCATCGCTTCGGCCTCGTCGCGGGCCTTGTCGCCGGCCTCGCCGCAGGGCTCGTCATGCTCTACCTCATCGACGACCCGGCCCACGGGCGGGCGCACTTCGCGGCTTCGGCGTTCCCGCTCGCCGACCTCGGGCTGCCCACCGGGGCCACCGTCTACGCCGGTCTGCTCGCCCTGATCGTCAACCTCGTGGTGGCGGGGCTCGTCACCGCACTCTTGCGTGCCCGGGGGGTGCCGGACGGGCCGGACATCACCTCACCGGACGACTACCTCTCCGACCCCGGCAGACGGATGGGCGTCAGGGGCCCCCGCAGCGACACCGACCCGCCCGTCGGCAGCCGGAAGTCCGTCTGAACGAACGCCACGGCCCCGCACACGCCTTGGTGTGCGGGGCCGTGGCCACTCGGCGCGAGCCGGATCGAGGCGGCGGGTGTGGTGTCGGTGCCGAGACCGACGCCGGTGTCACACGACCGGGCACCGGGCGCACAGCTGGAACCGGTCGCCGTCGTGCGACCAGGTCAGCGTGCCACCGACGGCCGCGACGCGTTCGGTCAGGCTGCGCAGGCCGGTCCCCGTGCCCTCCCCGCCGTGCGCCCCGTATCCGTCGTTGGACATGTGCAGCGTCAGCTCCCCGGCGCCGCGCCGCACCGTGATACGGCAGGACCGGGCGTCGCTGTGTCTGAGGAGGTTGGTGGTGCCCTCCCTGAGCACGGAGGCCAACGCGTCCTGCACGTCCGGGTCCAGGACCGGCGGGACCGTCCCCTTCACCACGGTCCTGATCTCGGCCGCGGCCAAGACCCTCTGCACGGACGCCAGTTCGACCGCGAGAGACAGTCGCTGGGCGCCGGCCGACAGCGCGCGGATCTCGGCCAGTGCCTGACGCGTCAGGCGGGCCAGTTCGGCGGCCTCCGGCACGGTGGCCCCCCGCTCCTGGGTGAGCCGCCGGTTGAGCAGATCCGCCTGAACCACGACGGCCGACAGGCTGTAGCCCACCAGATCGTGCAGGTCGCGCCGGAGGCGCTGGCGTTCCTGCTGCAGCCGCCTGCGTTCCGCCCGCACTCCCGTCCGGCTGGCCGCCATGGCTTTCGTGACGCGCCGCAGCGCGCCCGCGCCGACCGCCGAGACGACCGTGGACAGGGCCACGTACGCGAGTTCCAGCGGAGGCAGGACCCACACGAGAACGGCCGCCAGCGCGGCGAGGCCCACCTGCCGGCCGCGCGGGGGGCGCAGCCCCGTCGACGCCGGCCACGCGCACAGCACCGCTGCCGCGACGGCCAGCCAGCTCATCCCCGAATCCACGTCCTGGAGGGGATGCACGGCCACCGCCGCCGCGAACACGAGCTGTACGGCGAGGACGACGGCCGCGCCGATCGGGGCCGGCCACATCAGGGCGGTGCCCGCCGGCCCGCCGGGCGGAGCGGCGGGCGCCACCCGGGCGTCACGGGCCGTTGTCGCCTCGGGGACGTGCGGCCCCCTCGGGTGGAGATGCCCGCACGACCTTGCCGGCCGTGGGCTCGGGACCTTGACGCTGACGGTGCGGCGGAGCACCGGGGTGTCGCGCGCCACCGTGTGGTCGAGGGCGGCGCCTTCGGGGAGGGCCGGGAAGCCGGGGATCAGACCATCGTTGTCGGAGGGTGCCATGGGGTTCTCCCGCAAGTCCGAGAAATGGGCGTGAGGTCTTCTGCCATGGTTCGAGCGCCGAGGTGGCCTGGTGGTGTCCGCGTGTGGGCCGGCGGTGTCCGACCGGGTCGACGGCATGGTTCCGGCTCCGGAACCGGGCTGGGGGGCCTGGGTTCCGGAGCCGGGGTCGAGAGGGTGCGGCGCGGTGTCAGGCGCGCCGTCCCCCGGAGGAGTCGGCCGTGGCGTCCTTTGCCGCGGCCGGCTCGGCGCCGGGTGCCGGCCGCGAGGTGTCACGCATGCCGCTCAGCGCGAGCAGCACGAGCAGCGAGAGACCGGCCGCCATGAGGAAACCGGACGTGATCGAGGTGGCCCCGATCACCGGTCCGAGGATGAGGGGTGAGAAGAACTGACCGGCGAAGTTGGCCGTGCCGGACAGCGAGGTGGCCTGGCCGCGGAGTTCGGCCGGAGCGGCCTCGCCCACCAGGACGGTCAGCGCGGGGAAGGCGATGCCTTGACCGATGCCGAACAGGACGGGAGCGACGATGACCAGCCACGGCTGGTCGACCAGCCCCAGCAGGACGAAAGCGGCCACCCAGGTCGCGGCGGCGGTGCGCAGCAGCGCCGGATACCCGGCGGCGGCGCGGAGCTTGGCGTACACCAGTCCGACCAGGCTCATGGCCGCCATCATCGCGACGGTGTAGAGGGAGACGAGGAACGGGGACACGATGTCGATCTGGGCGAGTCGCTGCGGCAGGAAGACCACGACGCCGTACAGCAGCACGGCCGCTGCCGCCTGGAGGGCGTAGTAGCCGATGAGCGCCGGCCGGGTACGCAGCAGCGGCAGCAGCCCCCCGTTCTTGCCGGTCGGAGCGGGCCGGTCGTTGGGCAGGGTGAGGAGCGCGGCCAGCGCGATGGGGACACCGACCAGGTAGACGCCGAACGGGGCGTGCCAGGACAGGCCGCCGAGGGCGCCGCCGATCAGCGGCCAGACCACGCCGCCCACACTGGTGGCGGTGGAGCGCCAGCCCATGACCCGGTCGCGCTGGGGGCCCTGGTAGAGACTGAGCATGGCCACGGTCGTTCCGCTGAAGACCGCCGCCGCGCCGATACCGAACACGAGCCGGCTGGCGATCAGCAGGGCGTAGCCGTCGGTGAACAGACCGGCCGCGCCCGCCACCGCGTAGAGCACGAGTCCGCCGGCGAGCGGGCCGCGGACGCCCCAGCGGTCGATCAGCCGGCCCACGATCGGGCTGGTCACGGCGATGGCGAGGCCGTGTGCGGTAATGATGAGTCCGGCGGCGGTGCCGCTCACGTCGAGGTCGCCGCGGATGACCTCCAGGACGGGGGTGATGATCGAGCCGGCCATGACGGCGAGCGTGGAGGCGAACAGCAGCACCGGGAGCGCGGCCCGGGCCTGCCTGGCCGGTGGTGACTCGTCGGACAAGGGGACCTCCAGGGTCGGTGGGGGGGCCACGGGGGTTCGGGTCGTATGGTGCCGGTGCCGCTCCCGCAGACGGCCCGTGCGGCCCGTGGGAGCGGTGGCGCGGGATGGGTCACTCGGGCGGGGTGCCCGTGGATCTCGCGGGCGGCCGGCCACGCGCCGAGCGGCATCGCCCGGCGGGCCGATGACCGCCCGTCAGGGGTGGACGGGCCCGGCGTCGGGCACGTGATCCCGCAGGGCCCGTGAGATCTCCTGCCGGTCGTCCTCGCCGAGCCGGAGGGCCGCAGCCGCCGCCCAGTCGGCGCTCTGCCCCGGCTTGCGTGCGCCGATGATCGCTCCGGTCACGCCGGGCCAGGCCAGTACCCAGGCGATCGCTACGGCCGCGGTGGTGACAGCATGCCGCGCCGCGACCTCGCCGAGGGCCTCGGTGACAGCGAGGTTGTGGTGCAGACCGGTGGTGAAGTCGGGAGCCTGGCGCCGCCAGTCGGTCTCGCGGAGGGCGGCCACCCGCTCGGCGGAGAACGCGCCGGAGAGCAGTCCGGATTTCAGCACCTGGTACACGATCGCGCCGGCGCCGGTGTCCGCGCACCACGCGAGGATGTCGGCGGTGCCGCGGTCCAGTGCCGAGAACGGGGGCTGTACCGCGTCGACGGGGGCGATGGCCGCCGCCCGCTCGAGTTCGTCCACGCTGTGGTTGGACAGGCCGATGGCACGGACCTTCCCCTCACGTCTGAGGTCGGCCATGGTCTGCCAGTACTCCTCCAGTGGGGTGCTCAGGTCCGGGGCGCCGGGGTCGTCGGTGACCGGGCCCCAGGCGAGCAGCTTTCCGTCGCCGGGCCAGTGCACCTGGTACAGGTCGATGTGGTCCACGCCGAGGCGGCGCAGCGACCCCTCCAGTTCCGTGCGGACACTGGCCGGCGTCATCACCTTGCGCAGCCCGCGCTCGTCGGGGACGACGCCGCACTTGGTGAAGACGTACGGGCGCTCGTGCGGACTCAGGGCGGCCAGAGCTCGGCCGATGACCTCCTCGGAGTGGCCCAGGCCGTAGGCGGCGGCGGTGTCGATCCAGTTGACGCCGGAGGCGACGGCCTCTCGTATGGTCGCGATGGAGTCGGTGTCGTCCTGTGGTCCCCAGTCCGTACTGCCGAGGGACCAGGCGCCGAGTCCGACGCGGGAGAGGGTCATGCCGGTGTCACCGAGCGGCACGCGGGACGCGGCGAGCGCGGAGCCGGGAGGAGCGGAAGACGTGGTCACTGTGGTCCTTCCATCACTGTCTGCGGGGTTCGCTGTTCAGGAGCGCTGAGGGGCTGGTGCGGGCGTGGGGAAGGAGGCCGCGACCGTCAGTCCCCGGTTCTCCATGCCCAGCAGGCGCTGGTTGAGGATCATGAACGGCTGGATGAGGCCGTCGACGAAGACGAGGAAGCACAGGGTCCCGACCCCGACCGGCCCTCCGAGGAGGTACCCCAGCACGAGGAGGACGGCCTCCACGGAGGCCTTGGCCACCCAGAACGGCCAGCGCCACCGGCCTGTCATGGTCAGGACAATCAAATCCATGGCCCGAATGCCGGTCCCGCTCATGATGATGAGGGCCGAGCCGTAGGCGCACAGGACGACGCCGAGGGCCAGTTGGGCCGGTGCGGGAATCACGGAGGTGTCGGCGAGCCGCATCAGGTCGATCAGGCTGCCGCACAGGAAGAAGGTGACGAACGGCGAGACGACCGGGCGGCGCCGGTTCCACACCGACCAGATCGCGATGCAGACGACCGCCACGGAGGCCTGGGCGATGCCGATCGTGATGGGCAGGTGCTCCAGCATGCCGAGTGCGAGGGTGTCCAGGGGGTCCACGCCGTACGAGGAATGAATGAACAGGGTCGCGCCCGCTGCGAAGACGGCGCATCCGGACAGATAGGTGCCGAGCCGCTGCGCCCGGACGCGGGAGAGTGCCATGGTCGAGAGATCCTTCGGTCGGAAGAGCCGCTGGGGCGAAGGAGCCTGCCGCCGGACGGGAGCGTCCGGCGGCAGGAGGACGGGGGTCAGCCGTTGCTGAACGCGATGGTGTTGCCGTCGGGGTCGGTGAGGTAGAAGTGCTTGCCGCCCGGGTGTTCGTCGATCGGCGTGGGCTCGCCGCCCCTCTTGAGCAGGTCGGTGCGGGCGGCCTCCAGATCGGCACCGGCGAAGCCGGGCACGAACGGCTTCACCGCGTCATTCCAGAGCACGAGTTCGCCCCCGGCACCGGTGTGGAAGGCGGAGAAGGTCTCGCCGGAGGCCTTGGGCTCCAGGCCGAGGGTGTCGCGGTAGAACTCCGTCATGGCGGGCAGGTTGTCGGTCCTGATGACGAGGACGCTGAACTTGCCGAAGGCGGCGGAGACGCTCATGCGCGGTTGTCCTTTCGGAACGTCGGGTGTGATGAGGTGGGTTCAGGGAAAGACGGGCAGGCCACGGGCGAACGCGTAGCTCTGCTCGACCAGTTGCCAGACGATGTCCAGCTCATGGGAGTCGCGCGGGCCGTAGACCATCACGGCGCTGTGCGGCAGCAACCCTCGGCGCACCAGCGGGTGGGACTCCGCCCAGCCCGCCTCGATGGCGTCCGCCGCGCACTCGAAGGGCAGCATGGCGTGCAGGCTGCTGTCGTCCACGGAGTGCAGGTGCGCGAACTCGGTGCCGGCGAAGAAAGCGGAGTCGGGGCCATCGGCGAGGGCGGGAGCGAGGTGCAGGGCCCGCGACCGGGGCAACGACACATGGCTGCGCCCGACAACAACTCCGTCCAGCTTCGCCATCCGGCGCCACAGCTCCTGATGCAGCTCCATCGGACCTGTCTGACTGAGCTGCGCGTGCACGGTGCGACCGGTCTCAGGCCGCTCTCCCGGACGTCGGGGCAGGACCATGTACGTGGCCATGGCGTCTCCTTTCCGCAGCGCCCCCATTGGGGAGGACGCGGAAAGGACGCTACTCTTCTAAAGATAGTAATTACCTAGAGGATAGCGGCTGTTGAGGAAGGAAGCATGAACGCGAATCAGCCACGGGCGACGCGCGGACCCGAGTCCGGCCCCTGCCCCATCACCCCGGTCATCGACCTGGTGTTCGGCCGGTGGACCACTCCGGTGCTCTGGGTACTCAACCACCACGGGAGGCTGCGTTTCACGGAGTTGCAGAAGCTGCTGCCGACTTGCACACCCAAGGTGCTCACCCAGCGCCTGCGGCAGATGGAACGCGACGGACTGGTGACGCGCACGTACTTCGCCGAGGTGCCGCCGCGGGGTGGAGTACGAGTCGACGGAACTGGCGCGGACCCTCATCCCGGTGTTCAACGCCCTCGCGGAGTGGTCCGAGCAGCACATGACCGAGGTCCTGGCCGCCCGGGCGGCGAACCAGGACGTGTGAGCGCCGCGGGCGGACGCCGACGCGCCCGCCCCGGAGGTGTGAGACCTCCGGGGCGGGCGCGTCGGCTGTGATCGGTCAGAGTGCCGCCAGGCCCGCCTTCACCGCGCCGGCGATGCGCACCACGCGCTCGGCCTGGATCCGGGCGGCGCCGCGGGCCACGTCGTCGACCGGCACCGAGCCGTTGCCGTCCACGTGCGAGGTGCCGTACGGGTTGCCGTCCACCCACTTGCCCTGGTCAACGAAGCCGGGGGCGACGACGATGCCGCCGAAGTGGTGGAAGGAGTTGTACAGGGCGAGCAGCGTGGACTCCTGACCGCCGTGCTGTGTCGCGGACGACGTGAACCCGCTGTACACCTTGTCGGAGAGCTGGCCGCGCATCCACAGCGGACCGAGCGTGTCGATGAACTGCTTCAGCTGCGACGAGACGTTGCCGAAGCGGGTCGGGCTGCCGAAGATCACCGCGTCCGCCCAGGCGATGTCGTCCGGGACCGCCACGGGCACGTCCGCCGTCTGCTGGTGATGTGCGGCCCAGGTGGGGTTGGCGTCGATGGCTTCCTGCGGAGCCAGCTCGGCCACCTTCCGCAGGCGCACCTCGGCACCCGACTTCTCGGCCGCCTCCGCGATCTCCTTCGCGATGGCGGTGCCCACTCCGGTCGAGGAGTAGTAGATGACCGCCAGCCTGGTGGCGTTGCTCATGATGTCTGTCTCCGATCGTTACACGGTGGCTTGATGACCCCGAGCGCGTGCCGCCGAAACTACTATGCAAGGCATAGCGATTACCTAGAGGAAAGTGGCTATCTCCGGCGGCAGTTGCTGCGTCACCCGCTCCACCCGGGCTCAAGGAGTCCCAGGCACCTTCGCCGCCTCGGCGTCAGGGAAGGAGCGTGCGGTGAGAGTCGAACAGACCGACGTGTGCGTGGTCGGAGGAGGGCCCGGCGGGCTCATGGCCGGCCTGCTGCTGGCCCGGCAGGGCGTACGGGTGACCGTCCTGGAGAAGCACCCCGACTTTCTTCGGGACTTCCGCGGCGACACGGTCCACCCCTCGACCCTGCGCGTCATGGACGAACTGGGTCTGGTGGACGACTTCCTGAAGCTCCCCCACGCCGAGGCGCCGGCCATGACGATGGACACCGCCACCGGGCCGTGCGTCTTCGCCGACTTCAGCCGCTTGCCCGGCCGGTTCCGGTTCATGGCGTTCATGCCGCAGTGGGACGTGCTCAACTTCCTGGCCGAGGCCGGCCGCGCCTGCCCCGGTTTCCGGCTGGAGCAGAGCGCCGAAGTGACCGGCCTGACCCGGGAGAACGACCGGGTCACCGGGGTCGTGGCCGAAACCGAGGACGGTCCGCTCGAAGTACGGGCGAAGCTGGTCATCGGCGCCGACGGGCGACGCTCCGTCGTGCGCACCGCCGCAGCCCTGCCCCTGGCGGGCGACGCGGCCCCCATGGACGCACTGTGGTTCCGGCTGAGCAGGCAGGACGGGGAGACCGTACCCACGATCAAGGCCCGCGCCGGATATCTGGTCGTGGCCATCAACCGCCAGACCTACTGGCAGGCCGTCCAGATGATCCCCAAGGGCCGGTACGAAGCGGTGCGCGCCACGGGGATCGAGCAGTTCCGCTCCGGCGTCCGCCGGGCCCATCCGGGCTTCGCCGCGCGGCTCGAGGAAGAGATCCGCGACTGGGACGACGTCAAGCTGCTCGACGTACGGATCGACCGGTTGCGCCGCTGGTACGCGCCCGGTCTGCTGTGCATCGGGGACGCGGCCCACGCCATGTCACCGGCAGGCGGGGTCGGCATCAACCTGGCGGTGCAGGACGCCGTCGCCGCGGCGCGGATACTCGGGCCGGTGCTGCGCGCCGGCCGCGTACCCGGGACGACACACCTGCGGGCCGTTCAGCGGCGCCGCGAACTGCCCATGCGGGTGATCCAGCTCATGCAGCTGCACCTGCTGGGAGACCTCTATCCCAGCACCCACCGCAAGAGCACCGACCGGCCGCTCGTGGTCCGCCTCAACCGGCTCCTGCCGTTCCTGCCGCATCTGATGGCCCGGCTGATCGCCATCGGCGTGCGCCCCGAGACCGTGGGGGAGGCCGCGGGTGTCCGGAACTGAACTGCTGGGCCGGTGGCGGCTCGTCTCCTACTACGACGAGGACGACCAGGGGCACCCGAGTGAGGGCCCGCTCGGCCCCGAGCCCTACGGACTGCTGTACTACGCGGACGACTACATGTCGGTGAACATGGCGCGCCGAAACCCCATCCCCGGAGCCGTCAACTACATGGGATACGCGGGCACTTGGCGTCGGACCGCCCCGGACACCGTCGTCCACGCCATCGAGGTGTGCTCCAATCCCGCCTGGGCGGGTACCGAGCAGACCCGGACCCTTTCGCTCGGCGGCGACGTCCTGACTCTGCGCGGGCACGCCATGGTCGACGGCCGCGTGCAGCAGCGGGTGCTGACCTGGAAGCGAGCGGCCGACTGAGATGCGGCGTGCCGCACCGGTACGGAACCCCGGACGGCAGGTGAGGGAGCCCGAAGGCCTCGGCCGTCCCCTCTCATTGAGCCGTCAGTGACATCGAGCCGACCGCGATGACGGGCCCCGCCAGGCGGCGCAGCCGGGGCAAGGCGTCCATCGCGGCCAGGCACGCGGTGATCACCAGGATCGCCACACCGGTGTTGCCCACGATGGACAGGGTCGCCTCGCTGTGCGGGGAGGCGACCAGCATCCCGGCAGGAGTGTCGCCGAAGATGCCACCGCTGCCGGGCGGTGCGGACGACATGGACGACATGCCCGGTCCCCCTGCGGCTTCCCGGACGGCTTCGGCGGCACCGGGCACGAGACGCAGCGCCAGCCAGGAGCCGCCACAGCCGGTGACGGCGAGGGCGACGCCGGTGAGGGCGAGGCGTATCCGGACAGCCGTGGCGGCCAGGTCGCAGCGGACGACGGCCATACCGGCGATGACGAACGGAACCCAGGTGGCGCTGACCCGCCTCGACCACAGGGCCGCCGAGATCCCTCAACTCACCCGACCGGCCAGCAGATCGCTGGTCAGATCGTTTCTTCCCGCGTAGTGCGAAGTGGGGCGGGTGGGACTCGAACCCACGGCCGACGGATTATGAGTCCTTTTCGGATCTTCCGCTTGCGGCCGGATCCTGCCCCGATCTTCCCATTTCAGCAGGTCAGCGGCGTGCAACCCTTCGGACCTGCGCGTGGCCTTCCTGGTCCTTCAGGATCCTTCCGTCCACTGCGTGTCCACTACGGGCCCCGAGGGCTCCGAGGGCTCCGAGGGCTCCGAGGGCTCCGAGGGCTCCGAGGGCTCCGGCCATGATCTTGGCGGTGGTCTCGCGGGTGAGCTTCCGGCCGAGGCGTGTGCGGGCGGCACTTCGCTGCCGGGCCTCATCCCTTCCGGAGGCGTCCGGCTGTGAAGCCCGCCGTGGAGCCCGCCGACTCCTTATACCATGGATCAGGTATACTGATATACGCCATCGTATACACAGGGAGTCGCCGTGAGCCGAACTGTCATCGACCTCGACGACGAGGCACTGGAAGCCGCCGCCAGGGAACTCGGCACCACCACCAAGCGCGACACGATCAACACCGCCCTGCGCGAGGTCACCGCTCGCTACCGGCGCCTGCGCGCACTCGAAGACGCCCGGCAACTGGTGGCCGACGGAGCCCTGGACATCGACATCCTCCTGGACAAGAGCCAGTACCGGCCGTGACCGTCGCCGACTACCTCATCGACACCTCCGCCCTCGCCCGCGTCCTTCTCGCCCAGAACACGGCCGAGTGGGACGACAGGATCGCTGCCGGCCTCGTCGCGATCTGCGACATCACGGAACTCGAGGTCCTCTGCTCCGCCCGCTCTTCCGCGGACCGCGCACGACTGAAGGCGGCACTCGACGCCCACTACGTGTGGTGTCCGATGCCGGACGGCATCTATCGCCGCTCCCGCGTGGTCCAGGAGCAGCTCACCGCGAAGGGCGAACACCTCAGCGCGGGCCCGGTCGACCTCCTAGTCGCAGCCGCCGCCGAAGAAGCGGGCCTCACCCTGCTCCACTGCGACCGCGACTTCGAAACCATCGCCCGGACCACGGGACAGCCGGTACGCACCATCGACCTCAGACAGTGATCCTTTTCCAACCTCACATTGAGGCGTGGTAAGGGACGAGGACGGCCTCGACGATCGCGGTGACGCGGTTGGCTCTGCGGCAGCCTCACCAAGCGCAGCCACGATCATGGACGTCACCGGCACCGCCACTTCAAAAAGGAGCGACTGAATGTAGACGTGTCCCTCCAGGGATGCGTCTGCCATCTCCTGCGGTGTGCCTGCCACGAGCAAACTGGCGAAGGGCTCGGGAATGTGCGCGCCCGTCTTGCCGCATCCACAGCGCAAGGAAGCCCGGTCCACACGCTCGGCCTGAATCAAAGACGGCCTGACGGTGATGTCTGCACCCCTCGTGCCTTGCGTTCGCCGCTCATGGACACCGTACAGACGCGTCATCTGTTGTCCCACTCACCGGGGTGCATGTACCAGGCGCCCGGTTCGACGTCCTCTGGTGTCAGGCACGTCTGACAGACCTGGCACCCGCCAGACGTACGACGGCAAGACGATCTGGGCCGAACAGGCCCTCCGCACGGCCTGAAGCACCGTGCAATTTTCTGTTGAATTCTGTCCGGAACATTGCCCGACCGCGTGGGCTCCTGTAGCACGGTGTGCGGAGTTGTTCCCTCCGCCACCCCTGTAACACCGGGAGCAAGTATGTCCCAGTCCACACGGAGCCGTGTACCCAGACTGGGCGCCGTGGTCCTCACCGCACTTGCGCTACTGATGTCCCCCACGGCGAAGGCCGGGGCCGCCGACACGGCCACCACCGCCACCACCGCCACGGTGGACGACTCCGTCCAGGGAAGCGGCCGGGACCAGTTCGACTACCACGGCTCCGGCTGGGGCCACGCGAGCGGAGAGGGCGCACCCGCCAACCCCTACGAGGGCACCAACAGTTGGACCGAGACCACCGGCGACTCGGTCGACTTCTCCTTCACCGGCACCCAGCTCACCTTCCACGCGATCACCGACCCCGGCCACGGCATCGGCGCCGTCTCCATCGACGGCGGCACGCCCGTCGACGTCGACCTCTACAGCGCCGCCCGCACCGGCGACGTCCCCGTGTGGACCAGTCCCACGCTGCCCGACGGCCCGCACACCTTCACGCTCACGTCGACTGGCCGGAAGAACGGGGCCTCCAGTGGCACCGCGGTGACCGTCGACCGGATCGACTTCGTCGGTGAGGCACCCGTTCCGGGCAAGACCGACGTCACCGTGGACGGAGCCGGCACCGGCCGCACCTTCGACGGCATCGGCGCCATCAGCGGCGGCGGAGGCAACTCACGGCTGCTCATCAACTACCCCGAGCCGCAGCGCAGCCGGATCCTGGACTACCTCTTCAAGCCGGGCTACGGCGCCGCCCTGCAGATGCTCAAGGTGGAGATCGGCGGCGACACCAACTCCACCGACGGGGCCGAGCCCAGCATCGAGCACACCAAGGGAACCGTGCACTGCGACAGCGGCTACGAGTGGTGGCTGATGGAGCAGGCCAGGAAGCGCAACCCGCACATCAAGCTGTACGGCCTCGCCTGGGGCGCCCCCGGCTGGATCGGCAATACGGACAACTCCCCCGGCGGCGACTTCTGGTCCCAGGACATGATCGACTACCTGACCACCTGGCTGGGCTGCGCCCGCCAACACGGCCTGGACATCGACTACCTGGGCGGCTGGAACGAACGCGGCTACGACATCGGCTGGTACGAGAAGCTGCACGCGACGCTCGCCGCCAAGCACCTCCCGATACAGATCGTCGGGGCCGACTCGGGCCTGGACGTCGCGGACGACATCGCCTCCGACCCGGACTTCGCCAAGTCGGTCGACGTCGTCGGCGTCCACTACCCGTGCGAGGGCGGCGACGGCGGCAGCGCCAACACCTGCAACAGCTCGGCCACCGCCCAGGCCACCGGCAAACCCCTGTGGGCCAGCGAGAACGGCTCCCTGGACGAGAACACCGGCGCCGGCGCCCTGATCCGCTCCATCACCCGCGGCTACCTCGACGGCAAGTTCACCGCGTATCTCAACTGGCCGCTGCTGGCCGCGATCTACCCCAACCTGCCGTACGACACGGTCGGCCTCGCGGTGGCGAACCAGCCGTGGTCGGGTGCGTACGACATCGGAACCAGCCTCTGGACGACGGCCCAGGTCACCCAAGTCACCCAGCCCGGCTGGAAGTTCGTCGACAAGGCGAGCGGCTACCTCGGTGGGGACCGCGTCAACGGCAGCTACGTCACCCTGAAGTCGCCGGACAACTCGGCGTACAGCACCATCCTGGAGACCTCCACCGCGAGCGCCTCCCAGACCGCCGACTTCACGGTCACCGGCGGACTGCCGACCGGCAAGGTGCACATCTGGGCCACCGACCTCAAGTCCGGCAGCACCTCCGGCTCTTTCGTGCACACCGGTGACGTGGCCCCCAAGGACGGGCACTTCGCCGTCACCCTCAAGCCCGGTTACGTCTACTCCCTGACCACCACCACCGGCCAGGGCAAGGGCAGCGCCGTCAGCCCGAAGCAGGGCCACCTCGCACTCCCCTACAGCGACTCCTTCGAGCAGAACGCCCCCGGGCGGGAGGCGAAGTACCTGTCCGACATGCAGGGTTCCTTCGAGACCGCGCCGTGCAAGGGCGGGCACTCCGGCCAGTGTGTCCGGCAGATGGCCGCGCAGCAGCCCATCGAGTGGCAGGACGACAGCGACGCGTTCGCCCTCCTCGGTGACACCGACTGGAAGAACTACACCGTCAGTTCGGACGTCTACCTGGAGCAGTCCGGCACGGTCGAACTCATGGGCCGGGCGGGCGACCAGCAGCGGCCACAGTCCCACCAGGCGGGCTACTTCCTGCGGGTCGCCGACACCGGCAAGTGGTCGGTGGTCAAGAGCGACACCAGCGGCCGGCTGGCCACCCTCGCCGACGGCACCACCCGGGCACTCGGCACCCGCAGCTGGCACAAACGGGCCCTGGGTTTCAGCGGCACCACGATCACCGTGAGCGTCGACGGCAAGCCGGTCGGCGCGGTGGACGACTCCGCGTACGCCTCCGGGCAGGTCGGCATCGGCGTGGTCGGCTACCAGACCGACGAGTTCGACAACCTCAGCATCACCCCCGTGAAGCAGGCCGCCGAAGCCCCGGCCACCCTCGCCGCTGACCTGCCGGCGACCATCAACCGGGGTGAGTCGGCGACCCTGAAGACCACCTTCACCGTCCCGGCGTCGGGCGACACGGCCACCGGCCTCACCCTGCGGCCCGGCGCCCCGGACGGCTGGACGGTCGCCGCCACCACACCGACGACCTTCTCGAAGGTCACCCCGGGCCACTCGGTCACGGCGAGCTGGACCGTCACCGCCCCCACGGCCGCCGCGACCCCCGTGTCCGTCACCTTCTCACCGCTCGCCACCTACGTCCGCGGCGGCGTGCAGCACTGGACGTACGGCACCGCGAAGACCGAGGTGCCGATCCCGCCGCCCACCGGGAGCCCCTACCTGAGCGACCTGTCGTTCGTCTCCAGCAGCAACGGCTGGGGCCCGGTGGAACGCGACTCCTCCAACGGTGAGCAGGCGGCAGGAGACGGACTGCCGATCACGATCCGCGGCACCGTCCACGCCAAGGGGCTGGGCACCCACACCGACAGCGACGTGGCGTTCTTCCTCGGCGGCAACTGCAGCCGGTTCACCGCCACCGTCGGCATCGACGACGAGGTCGCCCCGTACGGCTCGGTCACCTTCTCCGTGACCGCGGACGGCCGGGCGCTGACCACGACCCCCGTCCTCACCGGCACCTCACAGCCCCTGCCCCTGGACCTCGACGTCACCGGTGCCCAGCAACTGCACCTCGTGATCGCGGACGGCGGCGACGGCAACGCCCATGACCACGCGGACTGGGCCGACGCCCGGCTCGACTGCGCGGGGTAGGGCGGGGCAGCACGGTGTCCTCGTACGGGACCCCGTCCGTCTGCCTGCTCTTGTCGATCGCTTGCCGAGTGTGCGGATACTCGGCAAGCGATCCGACGTATCGCCGTCCGAACCCTTCACCCTTCTTCCGAACCCAGCGGAGCTCCCCCTTGACCGACCGCGCCGTACGCCGACGCCGTCAAGCTTTGTTCCTTCTGTTCTTCTTCCTGGCATCGCCCTGTCGTCCTGGGTCACGCGCACCCACGGCGGTCACCAGTGCCGCGTGCATCGCCTCGCGCAGCTCCCGGTAGTGCTGGTCCAGGACGCCGCGCACCTCCGGATCACTGGTCTCGGCCCCAGCGTGCGCGTTGGCCTGCTCACCGACGGCCACTTCGCTCCAGCGCGTCCACGACGGCCACCCGCGCACCCTCCCGCTACCCGCCACCTACGTCATCGACCGCTATGGAGTGATCCGCTGGGCCTTCGTCGGCACTGACTACACCACCCGCGCCGAACCGGCCGACATCCTCGGCGCCCTCGACACAATGAGCTGATCGCCGGGCAGCGGAGTTGAACTCACGAGCAGCGGATTCAGCCCCGCGACCCAATGCCCTGATCCCCGCCCCTGATGTGACGTTTCCGCAGGTCAGAGGCCTGAAAGGTGGGGCGGGTGGGACTCGAACCCACGGCCGACGGATTATGAGTCCGCTGCTCTAACCGGCTGAGCTACCGCCCCATAGCGGCGTGTCGCGTACATGTGTGCGCGCCGTCTGCCGCAGCATAGCCGCTCATACGATCTCCTGCTTCGGCTGGGCGGCTGCGCACGGCCTTCGTGACCATGAGGACTGCGACCAGCGCCGCGCGGTTCCCAGGAGATCGGAACGGACATGAAAAAGGACCCCTGAGGGGTCCTCGTTCAGCGTGCTCCCCCGACTGGACTCGAACCAGTAACCTGCCGGTTAACAGCCGGCTGCTCTGCCAATTGAGCTACGGAGGACCGAGCTCCCCGGACTGGACTCGAACCAGTAACCTGC
The DNA here is from genome assembly GCF_030816955.1 of Streptomyces africanus. Classification (NCBI taxonomy): domain Bacteria; kingdom Bacillati; phylum Actinomycetota; class Actinomycetes; order Kitasatosporales; family Streptomycetaceae; genus Streptomyces; species Streptomyces africanus. Next base: position 2,701,157 of record NZ_JAUSYP010000001.1, read on the forward strand.
CGGTTAACAGCCGGCTGCTCTGCCAATTGAGCTACCGAGGAAGGTCTCGTTGTGCATCGAACGTACCTACCTGGGTATTCGCCAGGAGGCGCGCGCTCGCTGCGACACATACATTAGCGCAAGCAGGGGGGTGCTTCGCCAATCGGTACTCCCCGGCGCCGACGCCGCACCGGAGACCTACGCAAGGAAAGGGTGGCCGCCATGCGTTACCGGCTCACGTTCGTCGCCGGAGTCGTCCTGGGTTACGTGCTGGGCACGAGGGCCGGCCGCGAGCGCTACGAACAGCTGAAGAAGTCGGCCCGTCAGTTCGCGCAGAACCCCGCCGTCCGCAACACCGCTGAGTCGGCGGCCCACCAGGGCCGTGAGTTCGCGGGCAAGGCGTACCACGTGGTGAGCGACAAGGTCGGCGACCGCGTCCCCGACTCGGTGGCCGACCGCGTCCGCCACCTCAAGGAGCGGGCCACCCACAACGGCGGCGAGGACGACTGGGGCACGAGCAACACGTAACAGTTCCTTCTCAGGCGCCGAGCGGGCCCATGCCCGCAAGGGGCGCGGGGAACTGCGCGACCAGCCACGACGAGGCCCGCAGACGAAACCCGGCACGAGCCCCCACGGCGCCCACGGCCCAAGCCAGCGCAGCGGTACGGCAGAATTTTGGCCATGGGGATAGTCGCCGGGTTGGACAGTTCACCCGATTTCACTCGTATCGTCGTCTGTGACACGGACTCCGGAGCCGTGCTCAGGCAGGGATATGCGCCGCATCCGGTGGAGAGCCCCGACAGCGGTGGCCGCCCGTCCGACGTCGACCCGCAGGCCTGGCTGCTGTCCCTGGGCGAGGCCGCGGGCGGCGGGCTGCTGGAGGGCGTGCAGGCCATCGGCGTCTCGGCGCAGCAGAACGCCGTCGTGCCGCTGGACGCGCAGGGCAACACCGTGCGGCCGGCCATGGTCGGCAGTGACAAGCGGACGCAGGTCGCGGCGGCCGACCTGATCGACGCGCTCGGGGGGCGCGAGGCGTGGGCGCAGGCCGTGGGGTGTGTGCCGCAGGCCGCGCAGCCGGTGACGAAGCTGCGCTGGCTGGCGCGGACCGAGCCCGAGAACGCGCAGCGCACCGCGATCCTCCTCCAGGCGCACGACTGGCTGGTGTGGCAGCTGCTGGGCCGGCCGGTGCGCAGAACCACCGACCGGGGCGGGGCGTCCGGCACCGGGTACTGGTCCGCGGCGACCGGCGCCTACCGGCCCGACCTGGTCGAGCTGGCGCTCGGGCACCAGGTGATGCTGCCGGAGGTGATCGGCCCGGCGGACGCGGCCGGTACGACGCCGGAGGGGCTGCTGATCTCCGTGGGGACCGGCGAGACCATGGCGGCGGCGTTCGGGCTCGGCATCGGGCTCGGGGACGCGGTGGTGTCGCTGGGCGCGTCCGGGTCCGTGATGGCCGTGCACCCCGAGGCGCTGGTCGACGGCTCCGGGATGATCACCGCGCTGGCCGACGCGACGGGCATGCACCTGCCGGTCGTCACCACGCTGAACGCCGTACGGACGCTGCGCGGGACCGCCGAGCTGCTGGGGCTGCCCGATCTGGAGAGCCTGTCCGAGCTGGCGATGAAGTCGACGCCGGGGGCGCACGGGCTGGTGCTGCTGCCCTATCTGGAGGGTGAGCGGACGCCGAACCTGCCGCACACGGCAGGGACCCTGGCGGGGCTCAGGCGCGAGTCGATGAAGGCGGAGCACCTGGCGCGGGCCGCGTTCGAGGGCATGCTGTGCGGGCTCGCGGACGCGCTGGACGTGCTGCGCGCCCGGGGCGTGGAGGTGCGGCGGGTGTTCCTGCTCGGTCCGGCCGCCGAACTGCCCGCCGTGCAGGCGGCCGCGCCCTCGCTGTTCGGAACGCAGGTCGTGGTGCCGCAGCCGGCGGACTACGCGGCGATCGGCGCCGCCCGGCAGGCGGCCTGGGCGCTCGGGGCGTCCCAGGGCACGCTCGACGCACGGACCCCGCCGGCCTGGCAGGGCGCGGTCGCGCAGGTCCTGGAGCCCGGGGAGGAACTGGCCGTGGGACAGGCGGTCCGGCAGCAGTTCGTGTCGGTACGGGAGCAGACGCATCCGGGGGCGATGCGGACCTAGGGGTGCGGATATGAGGGGCCCTGGGTGGTTTTGACCGCCTGTTGGGTTAATTCGGTTGAGGTAACGCGGGTGGAGTGTTCGACGATAGGGGCCAGGGGCAACCAACCCGGCCCCGTCGCCCACCCGAGAGAAGCAGCGTGCTCATACCACTTCTGCGGGTCCATCTCAGGCCCTACAAGAGACCCATCACCCTGCTGGTGCTGCTGCAGTTCCTGCAGACCTGCGCCACGCTCTACCTGCCCACGCTGAACGCGGACATCATCGACCAGGGTGTCGTGAACGGCGACACCGGATACATCCTGGGCTACGGCGCCGTCATGATCGGCATCTCGCTGGTCCAGGTCGTGTGCAACATCGGTGCCGTGTACTACGGCGCCCGTACGGCGTCGGCGCTCGGGCGGGACGTGCGGGCCGCCGTCTTCGACCGGGTGCAGTCGTTCTCCGCGCGTGAGGTCGGTCACTTCGGGGCGCCCTCGCTGATCACCCGTACGACGAACGACGTCCAGCAGGTGCAGATGCTGGCGCTGATGACGTTCACGCTGATGGTGTCGGCGCCGATCATGTGCGTGGGCGGCATCGTGCTGGCGCTCGGTCTCGACGTGCCGCTGTCCGGGGTGCTGGTGGCGGTCGTGCCGGTGCTGGGCATCTGCGTGACGCTGATCGTGCGGCGGCTGCGGCCGCTGTTCCGGGCCATGCAGGTACGGCTGGACAGGGTGAACCGGGTGCTGCGCGAGCAGATCACCGGCAACCGCGTCATCCGGGCCTTCGTCCGGGACGAGTACGAGCAGCAGCGCTTCAGGAAGGCCAACACCGACCTCACGGACTTCGCGCTGGGCACCGGCAACCTGCTCGCGCTGATGTTCCCCATCGTGATGACGGTGGTGAACGTGTCGTCGATCGCCGTGGTGTGGTTCGGCGCGCACCGGATCGCCAGCGGGGGGATGCAGATCGGCGACCTGACCGCGTTCCTCGCCTATCTGATGCAGATCGTCATGTCCGTGATGATGGCCACCTTCATGTTCATGATGGTGCCGCGCGCGGAGGTGTGTGCGGAGCGCATCCAGGAGGTGCTGGACACCTCGTCGAGCGTCGTGCCGCCGTCGGCGCCCGTGCGGGAGCTGCGCCGGCACGGGCATCTGGAGCTGCGCGGGGCGGGCTTCCGCTATCCGGGTGCCGAGGAGCCGGTGCTGCGGGCCGTCGACCTGGTCGCCCGGCCGGGTGAGACGACCGCCGTCATCGGCTCGACCGGCAGCGGCAAGTCGACCCTGCTCGGGCTGGTCCCGCGGCTGTTCGACGCGACCGAGGGGCAGGTGCTCGTGGACGGTGTCGAGGTGGCGGAGCTCGACCCGGAGCTGCTCGCGAAGACCGTCGGGATGGTGCCGCAGAGGCCGTACCTGTTCGCGGGCACGGTGGCGACCAACCTGCGCTACGGCAACCCGGACGCCACCGACGAGGAGCTGTGGCACGCGCTGGAGGTGGCGCAGGCCAAGGAGTTCGTGGAGCGGCTGGAGGGCGGGCTCGACGCGCCGATCGCGCAGGGCGGGACGAACGTCTCGGGCGGTCAGCGGCAGCGGCTCGCGATCGCCCGGACGCTCGTGCAGCGCCCGGAGATCTACCTCTTCGACGACTCCTTCTCCGCGCTCGACTACGCCACGGACGCCGCCCTGCGGGCCGCGCTCGCGCAGGAGACCGCGGAGGCGACCGTCGTGATCGTCGCCCAGCGGGTGGCGACCATCCGGGAGGCCGACCGGATCGTCGTCCTCGACGAGGGCCGTGTCGTCGGCACCGGCCGGCACCACGAGCTGATGGCGGACAACGAGACCTACCGGGAGATCGTGCTCTCCCAGCTCACGGAAGCGGAGGCTGCCTGATGGCGGGGCCCATGGGGCGGATGATGGCCGGGGGCGGCCCCGACCAGCGCTCGCTGGACTTCAAGGGATCGGGCAAACGGCTCGTCGCGCGGTTCCGGCCGGAGCGGGTCACCCTCTGCGTGCTGCTGCTGTGCGTGGTGCTCAGCGTCGGCCTCAACGTCGTCGGGCCGAAGATCCTCGGCAAGGCGACCGACCTGGTCTTCGCGGGCATCGTCGGGCGGGGCATGCCCGAGGGGGCGAGCAAGGAGCAGGTCCTCGACCAGATGCGGCAGCGCGGGGACGGCGACGTCGCCGACATGCTGCGCAGCACCGACTTCACGCCCGGCGAGGGCATCGACTTCACCGCCGTCGGGCATGTGCTGCTGCTCGCGCTGGGCGTGTTCCTGGTGGCCGGGCTGCTGATGGCGGTGGCGACGCGGATGGTCAACCGGGCCGTGAACCGCACCATGTTCCGGATGCGCGAGGACGTGCAGACGAAGCTGTCGCGGCTGCCGCTGTCGTACTTCGACAAGCGCCAGCGCGGTGAGGTGCTGTCCCGGGCGACGAACGACATCGACAACATCGGGCAGACGCTCCAGCAGTCGATGGGGCAGCTCATCAACTCGGTGCTGACCATCGTCGGCGTCCTCGCGATGATGTTCTACGTCTCGTGGATCCTGGCGCTGGTCGCGCTGGTGACCGTGCCGCTGTCGTTCGTCGTCGCCACACGCGTGGGCAAGCGGTCGCAGCCGCACTTCGTGCAGCAGTGGCGCTCGACGGGCAAGCTGAACGCCCACATCGAGGAGATGTACACCGGGCACGCGCTCGTGAAGGTGTTCGGGCGGCAGGAGGAGTCGGCGCAGCAGTTCGCCGAGCACAACGAGGCGCTGTACGAGGCCGGGTTCCGGGCGCAGTTCAACAGCGGGGTCATGCAGCCGCTGATGTTCTTCGTGTCGAACCTCAACTACGTGCTGGTCGCGGTCGTCGGCGGGCTGCGGGTCGCCTCGGGCTCGCTGTCCATCGGCGATGTGCAGGCCTTCATCCAGTACTCGCGGCAGTTCTCCATGCCGCTGACGCAGGTCGCGTCCATGGCGAACCTGGTGCAGTCGGGCGTCGCCTCGGCGGAGCGGGTCTTCGAGTTGCTGGACGCGGAGGAGCAGAGCGCCGATCCGGTGCCGGGCGTGCGGCCCGAGGAACTGCGCGGGCAGGTGGCGCTGGAGCACGTCTCGTTCCGCTACGACCCGGAGAAGCCGCTGATCGAGGACCTGTCGCTGAAGGTCGAGCCCGGGCAGACGGTGGCCATCGTCGGCCCGACGGGCGCCGGCAAGACGACGCTGGTGAACCTCTTGATGCGGTTCTACGACGTCACGGGCGGGCGCATCACCCTCGACGGGGTCGACATCGCGCGGATGTCCCGGGACGAGCTGCGCGCCGGGGTCGGCATGGTGCTCCAGGACACCTGGCTGTTCGGCGGCACGATCGCCGAGAACATCGCGTACGGGGCGTCCCGGGAGGTGACCCTCGGAGAGATCGAGGAGGCGGCCCGGGCCGCGCACGCGGACCGGTTCATCCGTACGCTGCCGGAGGGGTACGACACGGTGATCGACGACGAGGGGTCGGGGGTCAGCGCGGGTGAGAAGCAGCTGATCACCATCGCTCGGGCGTTCCTGTCCGACCCGGTGATCCTGGTGCTCGACGAGGCGACGAGTTCGGTCGACACGCGTACCGAGGTGCTGATCCAGAAGGCCATGGCGAAACTCGCCCACGGGCGGACGTCCTTCGTCATCGCGCACCGGCTGTCGACGATCCGGGACGCGGACACGATTCTGGTGATGGAGAACGGGGCGATCGTGGAGCAGGGCGCGCACGAGGAGCTGCTGGCGGCGGACGGGGCCTACGCCCGGCTGTACAAGGCGCAGTTCGCGCAGGCGGCGGCTGAAGTCGACTGAGTCGCATTCGAGGTGCCATGTGGTGTCGTGGGGCGGCGGCAGACGGCATCAGTCCAGATAGCCCCTCAGCTGGTCCGCGAAGGTGTGGTCCCGGAGTTTGTTCAGGGTCTTCGACTCGATCTGACGGATGCGTTCCCTCGTGACGCCGAAGATCCTGCCTATCTCCTCCAGCGTGCGCGGGCGGCCGTCGGCCAGGCCGTACCTCAGTTGGACGACCTTCCGCTCCCGCTCACCAAGGGTGGACAGGACCGCCTCCAGGTGCTCCCTGAGCAACAGGAACGCGGCCGACTCGACCGGTGATGTCGCGTCGCCGTCCTCGATGAGGTCGCCGAGGGCGACTTCGTCCTCCTCCCCCACCGGCGCGTGCAGCGACACCGGCTCCTGGGCGAGGCGCAGCACTTCGCTGACGCGCTCCGGGGCCAGGTCGAGGTGCGCGGCGACCTCTTCCGGTGTCGGCTCGTAGCCCCGCTCCTGGAGCATGCGGCGCTGGACGCGGACGACCCGGTTGATGAGTTCCACGACGTGCACGGGGACCCGGATGGTGCGGGCCTGGTCGGCCAGGGCGCGGGACATGGCCTGGCGGATCCACCAGGTGGCGTAGGTGGAGAACTTGTAGCCCCGGGCGTAGTCGAACTTCTCGACGGCCCGGATGAGTCCGAGGTTGCCCTCCTGGACGAGGTCGAGCATGGTCAGGCCGCGCCCGACGTAGCGCTTGGCTACGGAGACGACCAGGCGCAGGTTGGCCTCGATGAGGCGGCGCTTGGCCATCCGGCCCATGACGACGAGCCGGTCGAGGTCCAGCGCCAGCCGGCTGTCCAGGTCGGAGGCGAGCCGCAGCTTCTCCTCGGCGAACAGGCCGGCCTCGACGCGGCGGGCGAGTTCGACCTCCTCGGCGGCGGTCAGCAGGGGGATGCGGCCGATCTCCCGCAGGTACTGGCGGAACAGGTCGGAGGAGGGGCCGCCGGTGTCGGGGCGGGCCCGCGGCGGTTCGACGGGCTCGGGAGCCTCGGCCGTCTCGATGGCCTCGGCGGGCGGCTCCTCCGGTTCCGTCTCGGGGCGGAGCACGACGCGGCCTTGCGCCGGGACCGCGGGGAGGACGTCGTCCTCCGCGTCCGGGGCGGTACCGTCAGCGCCGATGGCGCCGCTGACGTCGGTCTGGGTGAGGGTCTGGGTCTGCACGGGGGCGACCTCCAGGATGATCGCTGCCAAGGCGGACGGCAGCGGTACTTCGGGAGCGGAGTCGGCGGCCTCGCCGCTGTCCGTCCCGTACGCGATGAGCGGAACCGCGGGGGTCTGGGACCCGTCGGGGACGGATCGGCCGCGCTCCGAGGACTCAGGCACCGGAACCCAGTGTGGGGTAAGACACATCGTCGCCACGAGGGGCGTGCGATGACTTTTTGCTTCCGGTCCGTGACCGCGCGGTGACCTCAGAGCGCGGCGGCGCCGTGCTCCCGGAGGGCCTGGTCGTACTGCTGGAGGACCCAGAGTTCGTTCTGCACGGCGGCCAGCTGGGCCGGGTCACCGTGGCTGCCGAGGCGGGTGAGCTGGCCGGTGATGTCGCGGATGCGGCGTTCGACGGCGCGGCGGCGGACGGTGACCAACTGGGCGCCCGCGTAGGTCTCGTCGACGCCCTTCACGCCCTTGTGCAGCAGGATCGCCTCGACGGCCAGTTCCGTCACCATCGCGCGGACCGCGTCGTCCGGGGCGGCCTCGCGGACCTTCACCAGGTAGTCCTGGGGGTCCGCGACGCCCAGTTCGGCGCCGCCGGCGTCCAGGATGGCCTGGCGTACGGCGGCGTAGGGCGGGGCGGTGAACTCGTCCACGCCGTACGCGTCGAAGGCCGGGGAGACCAACTCGGGGCGCTGGAGGGCGAGTTTGAGGAGTTCGCGTTCGGTGGCGTAGACCGGGTTGCGGAGGTTGAGGGCCGGGCCGCGGGGGGCGGCGGACGGCTGGGCGAAGGCGTGCTGCTGCGATCCGTGCTGGTGCCGGTCCGGGGCCGGGCCCTTGCCGCCGCGGTCACGGGCCCAGCGGGCCAGCTGGGCCACGCGCTTGACCACGAACTGGGTGTCGAGGATGCCGAGCATGCCGGCGAGCTGGACGGCGACCTCGTGCTGGGCGCCGCTGTTCTTGATGCGGGCGACGATCGGGGCCGCCTCGTCCAGGGCGGCGGCGCGGCCGGCCGGGGTGTCGAGGTCGTAGCGGCTCACGATCTGGCGCAGGGCGAACTCGAAGAGCGGTGTGCGGGGTTCGACCAGGTCCGCCACCGCCTCGTCACCCTTGGCCAGGCGCAGGTCGCAGGGGTCCATGCCGTCGGGGGCGATGGCGATGTACGTCTCGGCGGCGAACTTCTGGTCGTCCTCGAACGCGCGCAGGGCCGCCTTCTGGCCGGCCGCGTCGCCGTCGAAGGTGAAGATGACGCGGGCCGAGCCGTTGTCCATCAGCAGGCGGCGGAGGATCTTGATGTGGTCGCCGCCGAAGGCCGTGCCGCAGGTGGCGATGGCGGTCGTCACCCCGGCCAGGTGGCAGGCCATGACGTCCGTGTAGCCCTCGACGACCACCGCCCGGCTCGTCTTCGCGATCTCCTTCTTCGCCAGGTCGATGCCGTAGAGGACCTGGGACTTGCGGTAGATCGCCGTGTCGGGCGTGTTCAGGTACTTGGGGCCGTTGTCCGCCTCGTAGAGCTTGCGGGCGCCGAAGCCGACGACGTCGCCGCCGATGTCGCGGATGGGCCACATCAGCCGGCCGCGGAAGCGGTCGATGGGGCCGCGGCGGCCCTCCTGGGCGAGGCCGGAGAGCAGGATCTCCTTGTCGGTGAAGCCCTTGCCGCGCAGATAGCGCGTGAGGTGGTCCCAGCCCTGGGGGCTGTAGCCGACGCCGAAGTGGACGGCGGCGGCCTGGTCGAAACCGCGCTCGGCGAGGAAGACCCGGCCGGTGTCGGCCTCGGGGGAGGTCGCGAGCTGTTCCGCGTACCACTCGGCCGCGATCTTGTGGGCCTCGACCAGGCGGATGCGTTCGCCGCGCTGGTGGGAGGGGTTGTACCCGCCCTCCTCGTAGCGCAGGGTGATGCCCGCCTGGCCGGCCAGGCGCTCGACCGCCTCCGAGAAGGAGAGGTGGTCGATCTTCATCACGAACGTGATGGTGTCGCCGCCCTCCTGGCAGCCGAAGCAGTGGAAGAGTCCCTTGCTCGGGCTGACCTGGAAGGACGGTGACTTCTCGTCGTGGAACGGGCACAGACCCTTGAGGTTGCCGCCGCCCGCGTTGCGCAGCTGGAGGTACTCGGACACCACGGCGTCGATCGGGACCGCGTCCCGTACCGCCTTCACGTCCTCGTCGTTGATCCGTCCAGCCACGGAGTGATTCTACGGGGCACAACTGACACTCCTGCGGCGGTGAGCGCCCCCGGCCGGGGGTCCGGGGGTTGCCCCCCGGGAATTGCAGCACGGGGGCGGAGTGACAGTCCTGACGGCTACGAGGCGAGGCTGTCCAGCGGTGCGTGCGGGTCCGCCAGCGCCTCCGTGTTCACCCGGGCCCTGGAGCGGATCAGCTGCTGGATCTTGTCTGTGACATCCCACACGTTCACGTTCATCCCGGCCAGCACCCGGCCCTCCTTCACCCAGAAGGCGATGAACTCGCGCCGGCTCGCGTCCCCCCGGATCACCACCTGGTCGTACGTCCCCGGCGGCGCCCAGCCGGAGTACTCCATGCCGAGGTCGTACTGGTCGGAGAAGAAGTAGGGCACCCGGTCGTACGTCACGTCCCGGCCGAGCATGCAGCGGGCCGCCGCCGGGCCGCCGTTCAGCGCGTTGGCCCAGTGCTCCACCCGCATGCCGGTCTCGAAGAGGGGGTGGGGGAAGGAGGCCACGTCGCCGGCGGCGTGGATGTCGGGGTCGGAGGTGCGCAGCCGCTCGTCGACCACGACGCCGCCGCCGCGCGCCCGGTCGGCGATCTCCAGCCCGGCCGCCTCCGCGAGAGCGACCCGCGGGGCCGCGCCGATCGCGGCCAGGACGTCGTGCGCCGGGTGTTCCTCGCCGTCGTCCGTGCGGGCCGCGAGGACCATGCCGTCCTGGCCGACGATCTCGGTGAGCCTGCTGCCGAAGTGGAAGCGGACGCCGTGATCGCGGTGCAGGTCGGCGAAGAGCTGGCCGAGTTCGGGGCCGAGGACGTGGTGCAGCGGGGTCGGCCCGCTGTGGACCACGGTGACCTCCGCGCCGTACTCGCGGGCCGCCGCCGCGACCTCCAGGCCGATCCAGCCGGCGCCCGCGATCACGAGGTGGCCGTTGTCCCGCCCGAGGTTGGTCAGGACGTGCTTGAGCCGCTCGGCGTGGGCGAGCCGGCGCAGGTGGTGGACGCCGGCCAGGTCCGTGCCCGGGATGTCGAGGCGGCGGGGCTCGGCGCCGGTCGCCAGGAGCAGCTTGTCGTAGCGGACGACGGTGCCGTCCTCGCCGAAGCGGACCGTCTTGGCCGCGCGGTCGATCGCGTCGACGGTCTGGCCGAGGTGCAGCTCGATGTCGTTCGCCGCGTACCAGGCGGGCTCGTGCACGAAGACGCTGTCGCGTTCCTCCTTGCCCAGGAGGTAGCCCTTGGACAGCGGCGGACGCTCGTAGGGGTGGTCACGTTCGTCGCAGATCAGTATCACCCGGCCGGTGAAGCCCTCCGCCCGGAGCGCCTCGGCCGCCTTCGCGCCGGCGAGTCCGCCTCCGACGATGACGAATGTCTGATCCGCGTCGACCACTTGATGCCTCCTCGTAAGGATGTCGCCACTTGAGCGTCCCGCACGGAGCGTGATGCGGGAAGAGGGAGTGACCCGATCAGGCCACGGAGGGTCACGATCGGGCGCGCCGGGGTCCCCTGTTCCCCGTGTGTCGTCTCCTGTCTCCTGCCAGTCTCATGCGTGTCCCGTCAGACGGGCGTGAAGCGAGCGGGCGGAGGTGTCGGTGAGGGAGGCGATCTGGTCGACGATCACCCGTTTGCGGGCCCGGTCGTCCGGCGCGCGGTCGAACAGGGCGCGGAACTGCGGGTCCAGGCCGTCCGGGGCGCGGACGGTGATCGCCTCGGCCAGTTCGGCGACGACGACGCGCTGGTCGGCGCGCAGGCGTTCCTGCTCGGCGCGCTGCATGACGTAGAGGTCGGCGACGGCCTTGAGGACGGCGCACTCCAGACGGGCCTCGCGCGGCACGACCAGTTCCGCGGCGTACCGGGTGAGCCGTCCGGCGCCGTACGCGGTGCGGGTCGCGGTCTCGGCGGCCAGGCAGAAGCGGCCGATGAGCTGGCTGGTGGCGTCCTTCAGACGGGCCTGGGCGACGGCGGTGCCGTCGTAGCCGTGCGGCCACCACTCCTGGGCGAGGAGCCGGTCGAGGGCCTCGGCGAGTTCGGCGGGGTCGGTGTCCGCCGGTACGTACCGGTCCCGGGCGACCTGGAAGACGTCCTGCCGTTCGGGTTCGGCGTGCAGGCAGTTGGGGTCGATGTGGCCGGCGTGCAGGCCGTCCTCCACGTCGTGCACCGAGTAGGCCACGTCGTCGGACCAGTCCATGACCTGCGCCTCGAAGCAGGCGCGGGTGCCGGGGGCGTCCTTGCGGACCCAGTCGAAGACCGGGCGGTCGTCGTCGTAGACGCCGAACTTGCGGGACGCCGGGTCGATGGGGTGGGCGCCGCGGGGCCAGGGGTACTTGGTGGCGGCGTCGAGTGCGGCGCGGGTGAGGTTGAGGCCGACGGAGCCGTCGGGGGTGAACCGTTTGGGCTCGATGCGGGTGAGGAGTCTGAGGGACTGGGCGTTGCCCTCGAAGCCGCCGCAGTCCGCCGCGAACTCGTTGAGGGCCTGTTCGCCGTTGTGGCCGAAGGGCGGGTGGCCGAGGTCGTGGGAGAGGCAGGCGGCTTCCACGAGGTCGGGGTCACAGCCGAGGGCCGCGCCCAGTTCACGGCCGACCTGGGCGCATTCGAGGGAGTGGGTGAGGCGGGTGCGGGGGCTGGCGTCCCAGGCCGGGCCCAGGGTGCCGGGCGTCACCACTTGGGTTTTGCCGGCGAGTCTTCTCAGGGCGGCGCTGTGCAGGACTCGGGCTCGGTCGCGTTGGAAGGCGGTGCGGCCGGGGCGTTTGTCTGGTTCCGGGGCCCAGCGGTCGACTGACGTCGGGTCGTAGGCCGGGGGGTGTGGTGAGGTGCCGTCCATGTGCCGACAGTATGCGCCTGTGCATCTGCCGGGTTCGGTTTTCGGGCGGGTGCGGGTGGTTTGTGGCTGGTCGCGCAGTTCCCCGCGCCCCTGTTAGGCCGATGCCAGTGCTGGTTCCTCGAAAGCCCGGGCCGCCAGGGTCTCCTCGTAGCGGTGGAGGAGGAGGTGGGCCATGGCGGGGTGCGTGCCGAGGGGGGCCGCTGCTATCCAGGGGGCCGCTTGGGTGCACTCCGTGGCGAAGCGGCCGGGGGCCGTGAAGTAGGAGGCCAGGGCTATGTGGTGGCGGCCCCGTGCCAGGAGGGTGCGGACGGCCGTCTGGACCGTGGGGGTCGCTGCCGAGGCGTAGGCCGGGAGGACCGGGACGCCCAGGCGGGCGGCGAGGAGGTGGGCCGTGCGGGTGGTGTCCGTCTTGGCGTCCGGGTCGCGGGAGCCGGCCGCGGCGAGGACGACCGCGCTGGTGCGGCGGGGCGTGCCGCCCCAGCCGGCCTCCGTCAGACGGGCCTGCAGGGCGTCCACCAGGAGGGGGTGCGGGCCCAGGGGGGCCGCCAGGTGGGTGCGGGCCTCGGCGGCCGCGGCCATCTCGGGGATGTCCTGCTTGACGTGGTAGCCGCGGCTGAGGAGGAGGGGGACCAGGACCACCTCCGTGTCGCCCAGGGCGGCGAGCGTGTCGGGGAGCAGGGGGGCGTTCAGTTCGATGTGCCCGAGGTGCACCGGCACGTCGGGGCGCAGCGCGCGGACGCGGTCCAGGAGCGCGCGGACGGTGCTCAGCGCGCGGGGGTCGCGGCTGCCGTGCGCCACGACCACGAGGGCGGGCGGGGCCGGGCGGCGCGTGGCGGGCGGCGGGACGAGGCTGAGCTGGCTGGGCATGCCACCGATGGTCGCCGCCGCACGTTGCCTTCCCGTTGCGTGGGCGTCACGGGTGTTTTCCAGCGGTTCACGATGTGGGACGGGTGGAGTGTGAGGCGGCTCGACCTGGGGTTTCCGTGTAACGCGTGAAGCTGATCACGCGGAGGCGGATGAACCGGGTGGTCCGTGCGGACGTCCCTGACTGTCGAGGGGCCGACCTGGGGAGGGACCGCCGATGCGTCGTGTGACGTTCCGCAGACCGCGGCTGCCGCGTAGCCGGCGGGGGCAGCGGCGGCTGGTGCAGGCGGTGATGGCCGGGTGCGTACTCGCGCTGCTGCCGGTGACCTGGATGTATGTGGCCACGGGCGACCGGCTGCGGACGGCGGCGGACGTGCCGCGGACCGATGTGGCCGTGGTGTTCGGTGCCGGGCTGTGGGACGGGGAGCCGTCGCCGTACCTCGCGCACCGGCTGGACGCGGCGGCCGGGCTGTACCGGGAGGGCCGTATCAAGGTCGTGCTGGTCACCGGCGACAACAGCCGTGAGGACTACGACGAGCCCGACGCCATGCGCGCCTACCTGACCCGGCACGGCGTGCCGGACGGGCGGATCGTCAGCGACTACGCGGGGTTCGACACCTGGGACTCGTGCGTGCGCGCGAAGACGATCTTCGGGGTCGACCGGGCGGTGCTGATCAGCCAGGGCTTCCACATCCGGCGGGCGGTGGCGCTGTGTCAGGCGGCGGGTGTCACGTCGTACGGCGTCGGCGTGGACGCCAAGCATGACGTCACCTGGTACTACGGCGGCACCCGGGAGATCTTCGCGGCGGGAAAGGCGGCGCTGGACGCGGTGTTCCGGCCGGATCCGCGGTTCCTGGGGCCGAAGGAGCCGGGCGTGGAGCGGGCGCTGGCGGCAGCGGCCGGGTGACCTGGCGCAGGTGCCGCGCTCTCGCACGCCGGGCTTGACGCGCCCCCCTGAACGGGGCCGGGGACGGGAGTGGCGGCAGGCACTCCCCTCCCCGGGGGTCCGCGAGGTTCGCGCCCCTCACCGGCCGCCGAACACCGGCGCCCGCTTCTCCAGGAACGCGCTCATCCCCTCCTTCTGGTCCTGCGTCGCGAACAGCGCGTGGAACACCCGCCGTTCGAAGCGGAGGCCGTCCCGCAGGCCCGTCTCCAGGGCCCGGTCGACGCACTCGCGGGCCGCCCTGACCGCCGTACGGCCGTACGAGGCGATGGCCGCCGCAGCTTCCAGTGCCTCGGCGAGGACCCGGTCGTCGGGGACCACGCGGGAGACCAAGCCGCAGCGCTCGGCCTCCCGGGCGTCCATCGTGCGGCCGGTGAGCACCAGGTCCAGGGCCTTGGCCCGGCCCACGAGTCGGGTCAGCCGCTGGGTGCCGCCGATGCCGGGGATCACTCCCAGCTTGATCTCCGGCTGCCCGAAGGAGGCCGACTCGCCCGCGACGACCAGGTCGCACATCATGGCCAGTTCGCAGCCGCCGCCGAGCGCGTAGCCGGACACGGCGGCGATCTTCGGGGTGCGCAGGTCGGCGAAGTGCTCCCAGTCCGCGAAGTAGTCCTCGGACATCATGTCGACGGCCGACCGGCCCGCCATCTCCCTGATGTCCGCGCCGGCCGCGAAGACCTTCTCCGAGCCGGTGACGACGAAGCAGCCGACGTCCGGGTCGTCGTCCAGCGGGCCCAGGACGCCGAGGAGTTCGGCGAGCAGCTCGGAGCTGAGCGCGTTCAGGGCGTGCGGGCGGTGCAGGCGGACGGTCACCACGCGGCCGTCCCGTTCGATTTTCAGGTGGTTCATCTTCCCTCCATGGAAAGTGGGTCAGGAGTCCCAGATCGCGCCGTACGCCGGAACGCCGCGCCGTTCCAGGCCGTGCACCACCTGCCAGGTCAGCCGCTTGTTGGAGATGCAGATGACCGCCTCCGCGCCGAAGTCGCGGTACGCGGCGTGGGCGAGCCGGACCATGTCGGGCTTGCCGTGCCGGGAGGTGTCCCAGACCAGGGCGTGCGGCTGGACCGCGAGGATCTCGTCGACGAGGGCGTCGCCGTAGGTGGCGCGGGGGTCGCGGGTCGCCCAGACCAGGCGCGAGGGGACCTCGGCGGCGAGCAGGTGGGGCAGGCAGGGGCCGATGCCGCTGCCGGTCGCGACGTAGATCACCTTTCTGAACAGGACCTCGATGTTGGCGACTCCGGCGGTGGTGATGCCCTTCACCCAGACCCGCGAGGGCAGGTCGTCGATGAAGGAGCCGGTCCAGTCACCGGCGCGGGAGATGGTGAGCCGGAAGCCGGGGCGGCCGGGGGCGGGGACGTTGGCGAAGGAGTGCCACTCGGTCAGCGGGCTGCGGCTGATCGCGGTCGAGGAGCCGGCGAAGGGGGTCTCGCCGTAGTCGAAGCGGGCCAGCGCCACGTGCGGGGAGGGGCGTTCAGTGCGGACGTCCACCTTGCGCAGCCGCAGCCAGGGCAGGGCCACGCTGAACGTGACGACGGCGAGGACCGCGACCGGACCCGGCCCCTGACCGGAGAGCAGGGTGTGGGTCCACAACAGCGCGAGGGCGCTCCAGCCGCCGAAGCGGTGGATCTTCTCGAAGTGGTCGTGCCGGCGGGAGCGGAAGGGGGGCAGCGCGGTGGCGACGATCAGGGCGAGGAGGGCCACCAGGGTCCAGCTCACCGCGATCAGCGGCAGGTCCGTTCCGGCGCGGGTCACCGCGACCGTCAGGGCCAGGAACCAGGCCGACGCGGCCAGCGCCCCGCCCACGTGCAGCCCGCCGAAGTGGTAGACCTTCCCGAGCGTCCAGCGGATCTTCAGCGGCCAGCTCACCGGGGCCGAAGTCGCCAGCCGGAACAGGAGGTTGATGACGTACTGCTGGCGTACGAGGACGGCGAGGACGAGGTTGGCGAGGGCGGCGTGCCCGAGGGTGGGCGTGGCCAGGGGACGGGCGGCCCACAGGAATGCCGCGTTGGCCAGCAGGACCAGGGCCGCGAGGCGGTTGTAGTGCATCAGGCGGGGGTGCTTGAGCAGGCGGCGGGGGGCGGACAGGAGCGGTGGGAGTTCGCCCGTGTCCTGGTGGGTCCGGGCGGGGGACGTGGTCATCGGGCCACCGCCAGCCGCTGTTCGAGCATGTCCAGCAGGGCCTGTTTGTCGACCTTGCCGCGGTCGGTCTCGGGGAGGAACGCCAGCGGCAGGACCTGCTCGGGGACGCAGTAGTAGGGCAGGGCGTCCACGACCGCGCGGCGGGCCGTGTCGGGGTCGACGTCGGCGGGGCAGACGAACGACACCAGGGTGCGGGCGTCGCGTTTCAGGGTGACGGCACGGCTGCAGCCGGCGGCCGTCTCCAGGACGGAGGAGACGGAGTCCAGCTCGACGCGGAAGCCGCGCACCTTGACCTGGTCGTCGGTGCGGCCGAGGTGCTCCAGTTCACCGCCGGGGGTCCAGCGGCCGAGGTCCCGGGTACGGAACATGCGCCTGCCGCCGCCGAGGAAGGGGTCGGGGGCGTAGCGCTCGGCGTTGAGGGCGTCGTCACCGAGGTAGCCCGCGGAGACGCAGTCGCCGCCCGCCCACATCTCGCCGGGCTCGCCGATGGGCAGCGGGCGCCGGTCGGGGTCGAGGACGTAGACGGTGTTGTTGGGGGTGGGGCGGCCGATGGTGAGGAGCGGGGCGGCCGGGTCGTGGCGGCTCATGGTGTTGACGATCGTGGTCTCGGTCGGGCCGCAGCAGTTGTGGAAGGCGGCCCGCCGCGCCCAGCGGTCGGCCAGCGGGCGCGGGCAGGGCTCCCCCGCCACGGCGACCGTGCGCACGCGGGGACAGGCTGCGGGGTCGAGGCCGGACAGCACGGTCGGGGTGGCGATCAGCACGTCGGCGGTGCGGGCCGCCGCGGCGATGTCCTTGCCGCGGATGACGAGGGTGCCGCCGTGGGCGAGGCAGCCCAGGATCTCCCAGGCCGCCATGTCGAAGGCGATGTTGAGGAGCTGGGCGACCCGGTCGCCGGGGCGGATGCCGAGGCCGCCCGGCCCGGTGAGCAGGATGTTGGCGACGTTGCGGTGGGTGACCTTCACGCCGTTGGGGCGGCCGGTGGTGCCGGAGGTGAACAGCACGTAAGCGCCGTCGTCGCCGGTGACGCGCGGGCGCGGGGCCGGGGCGTACGGCTGCGGCTCGTCGAGCGTGAGGAGGCGGGGGCCGTCGGGCAGCGGTACCCGGTGGGCGTGTTCCGCGGTGGTGAGGACGATCCGGGTGCGGGCGGTGCGGATGACGTGGGTGAGCTGGGCCGGGGGCGCGAGGCCGATGTCCTGCGGGACGTAGGCGGCGCCGGCCTTCAGGATGCCGAGGAGGCCCACGAGCATCGGGATCGAGCGGCGGACGAACAGGCCGACGTGGTCGCCGGGGCGCACGCCCTCGCGGACGAGGCGGGCGGCGAGGGCGTCGGCGTACCGGTCGAGTTCGCCGTAGGTGAGGTGCGCGCCCTGGTGTTCGGCGGCCACGGCGTGCGGGGTGGCGGCGGCGTGCCGGGCGACGGCGTGGTGCAGGAGCGGGTCGGGGACGGGGACGGTGGGGCCCCGGCCGTACTGGCGGAACAGCTGCCGGTCATGGGGGGTGAGATGGCGCAGAGGCATGGTCGGGTGGCCTCCTGGCTGTGTTCGAGGATCGGATTGGCCACACGCGGCGGGGCCGCGGGTGGATGCAGCCGTGAGCGGCGGGCATGCCCGGGTGTCGAACGCCGTGCGGAGTCGTGCGAGCGCTGCGCGTAGCGAGAGCGTAGTGCCACTGCTTCAACTCTCAACGAGGTCGGATCAGCCAAGAAAGGAGAGCAATGAGCCACATGTGACGTTTTTCGTCACATCGGCAACGTCCGTGCCGGTCGGCGGCGACCTGAAGGCGGACGGGCGTGTGCCTCACGCGGGCGGGGTGGCGGCGGGGAGGTTGCCGTCCCTGCCGCGTAACAGGGAACCGTCCCGGGCGTAACACGACGGAAGCAGGCTGAACGGTATGCAGACCACCGCCACGCCCACGCACTGCCCGTACTGCGCCCTGCAGTGCGGGATGAACCTGACGCCCGCGCCCGACGGGACGGTCGAGGTGAGCGAGCGTACGGACTTCCCGGTGAACCGGGGCGCGCTGTGCGGCAAGGGCCGTACGGCGCCGGCGGTGCTGGCCTCGAACGTGCGCCTGACCTCGCCGTTGGTGCGCGAGGGGGGCGCGCTGGTGCCGGCCTCCTGGGACGAGGCACTGGACCGGATCGCCGACGGGCTGCGCCGGACGCGCGCGCAGTACGGGCCGGACGGGGTCGGGGTGTTCGGCGGGGGCGGCCTGACGAACGAGAAGGCGTACACGCTCGGCAAGTTCGCGCGGGTCGTGCTCGGCACCTCCCAGATCGACTACAACGGCCGTTTCTGCATGTCGTCGGCGGCGGCGGCCGGGATCAAGGCGTTCGGTCTCGACCGGGGGCTGCCGTTCCCGCTGGAGGACATCCCGAAGACCGGCTGCGTGATCCTGGTCGGCTCGAACCTCGCGGAGACCATGCCGCCGTCCCTGCGGTTCTTCAACGAGCTGAGGGAGAACGGCGGCACGCTGATCGTCATCGACCCGCGCCGCACGAAGACCGCCGAGCAGGCGGACCTGCATCTGGCGCCCCGGCCGGGCACGGACCTGGCGCTCGCCCTGGGCCTGCTGCACCTGGTGATCGCCGAGGGCCGGGTGGACGAGGAGTACGTCCAGGAGCGGACCGCGGGCTGGGAGGACGCCCGGGCCGCGGCGATGGCGCACTGGCCGGAGTACGTGGAGCGGATCACGGGGGTGTCCGTACCCGAACTGCGCCAGACGGTACGGATGTTCTGTGAGCCCGAGTCGGCGATGGTACTGACGGCACGGGGGCCGGAGCAGCAGTCCAAGGGCACCGACACGGTGGGCGCGTGGATCAACCTGTGCCTGGCGACCGGACGGGCGGGCCGCCCGCTGTCCGGGTACGGCTGCCTGACCGGGCAGGGCAACGGGCAGGGCGGCCGCGAACACGGGCAGAAGGCCGACCAGTTGCCGGGCTACCGCAAGCTCGACGACCCGGCGGCGCGGCGGCATGTCGCCGAGGTGTGGGGCGTGGACCCCGACTCGCTGCCGGGGCCGGGGCGCAGTGCGTACGAGCTGCTGGACGCGCTGGGCACGGACATCAGGTCCCTGCTGCTGATGGCGTCCAACCCGGTGGTGTCGGCGCCGCGTGCCGCGCACATCGAGGAGCGCATCAAGTCCCTGGACTTCCTGGCCGTGTGTGACGTGGTCCTGTCGGAGACGGCGGAGCTCGCGGACGTGGTCCTGCCGGTCACCCAGTGGGCCGAGGAGACGGGCACGACGACCAATCTGGAGGGCAGGGTCCTGCTCCGCCGCCAGGCCATCACCCCGCCCGACGGCGTCCGCAGCGACCTGGAGGTCCTCCACGAACTGGCCGCCCGCCTGGGCGTGGAGAAGGGCTTCCCGACCGACCCGGAGGAGATCTTCGAGGAACTCCGCCGGGCGAGCGCGGGCGGTCCCGCGGACTACTCGGGGATCACGTACCGCAGGATCGTCGAGGAGAACGGGGTGTTCTGGCCGTGCCCGGCGGCGGAGCCGGAGGGCCTGACGGGGGCCGAGGACGAGGCGGGTGACCCCGGCGCGCAACGGGGCGCGGCGGGTCACCCGGCCTCCACCGAGACGGCTGACACGGCGGGCGTTGCCCACCCCGGCACCCCGCGCCTCTTCCTCGACCGTTTCGCCACCCCCGACGGACGCGCCCGCTTCGTCCCCGTCTCGCACCGGGCCATCGCCGAGGAACCGGATGACGAATACCCCGTGCTGCTCACCACGGGGCGGGTCGTGGCGCAGTACCAGTCCGGGGCGCAGACCCGGCGCGTGACGGAGCTGAACGCCGCCGCGCCCGGGCCGTTCGTGGAGCTGCATCCGCGGCTCGCGGCCCGGCTCGGGGCGGCCGAGGGCGATCCCGTGGCCGTCGTGTCCCGGCGGGGCCGGGCCGTGGCGCCCGCCCGTATCACCAGCACCATCCGCCCCGACACCGTCTTCATGCCGTTCCACTGGCCGGGCGAGGGCCGCGCGAACTCCCTCACCAACCCCGCGCTCGACCCGACCTCCCGGATGCCGGAGTTCAAGGCGTGCGCGGTGCGTCTGGAGGCGGTGCGGCCCTAAGGCCGTCGCCCTGTGAGGGTCGAAGAGGCCGCGATGCCCAGGTCGGGGATGTCGTCCCGGCTGCGCAGGGCCGTCGCCGCCGACCGGTGGGCGCGGTGCAGGCGGGACTCCTCGTCGGCGTCCTCCAGGACACCGGACAGGTACCCGGCGGCGAAGGCGTCGCCCGCGCCGACCGGTTCCACCACCTCGACAGCGGGGGCGGGGGCGAAGGTGACCTCGCCGCCCGCCGCGTACGAGGTCGCGCCGTGCTCCGCGTCCTTGACGACGACGAGCGGTGCCGGGGCGAGCAGGCTCGCGATGTCGTCGGGGTGGCGCGTGCCCCACAGTGCCTCGGCCTCGTCGCGTCCCACGAACACCAGGTCCGCGGCCCGGGCCAGGTCCCGCAACGCCGCTGCCGCGTCGGCGGCCCGCCCCCTCCACAGGGCGGGGCGGTGGTTGACGTCGAAGGAGACGACCGGCCGGGCCGCCGCCGCGCCCCAGGGCGTGCGGCGTACGACGATCTCCTCCAGCAGTCGGGCGCAACTGCCGGACAGCGCCGCGGTGATGCCCGACACGTGCACGACGCGCGGCCCCCGCAGCTCGGGCGCGCGGGCCAGTTCCGGTCCCATGTGGGCCGCGGCCGATCCGCTCCGGTAGTACAGCGGCCGGGTGGCGTCCGGCCCCGGGTCCTTGAAGTACACGCCCGTCGGACGCAGCGGATCGACACCGACGGCGCCCACCTCGACTCCCCGGGCCGCGAGTTCCGCGCGGATGCGCTGCCCGAACGCGTCGTCGCCCACCCGGCTCAGCCAGGCCGCGCGGTGCCCGAGCGCCGCCAGCCCGCAGGCCACGTTGGACTCGGCGCCGCCGACGGAGAGGCGGAGCGCGGACTGGTCGGCGAGCGGCCGGTCGTCCGGCGGGCTGAGGACGGCCATGGTCTCGCCCAGGCACACGACGTCCGCCGCGGTGTGCCCGTCGCGACCGGGCCCGGCGGCCCGGGAACCGGCGGTCGGGTGGGGCAACGTGCTCTCCTGTTCTCCTGGTTGGGTAGCCCGGAGGGCGTACGTATGGGGTCAGACCGTGACCGGTCCGCCGAGCCGCAGCATCACCTTGCTGCTCGCGCTCGCCGGATCCGCCGCGACCGCGAGGGCCCGCTCGGCCTGGTCCAGCGGGAAGCGATGGCTGATGACCGGGGAGACGTCCAGGCCGTCGCGCAGGGCGCGCAGGGCGTCGTCGATCTCGTCGACGAAGCGGTAGGAGCCGATCCAGGTGATCTCGCGGGTGACGAGGTCGCCCAGGACGGCGGGCTCGGCCGTCCCCGGCAGGTTGCCGACCTGCACGAGGGTGCCGCCGCGGGCCGTGGCCCGCAGGACCGCCCCCAGCGCGGCCGGTGCGCCGGACGCCTCGAAGACGACGTCGGTGTCGCGCGGCAGTTCCTCGCCCCGGGAGATGTCGACGGTCGTGTCCGCGCCCATCTTGCGGGCCACGGCGAGCGACGCGGCGGACAGGTCGGCCGCGCACACCGACCGCGCGCCGAGATGCCGGGCGGCGGCGACGACCAGCGAGCCGATCGGGCCGGCCCCGTTCACCAGGACCGTACGGCCCCGCAGTCCGCCCGCCCGGCCCACGGCGTGCAGGGCGACCGCCAGCGGCTCCGCCAGGGCGCCCGACTGGGTGTCCACACCGTCGGGCAGCGGACGGACCTGGGCCGCGGGGACCGTGCGGAACTCGCTGAATCCGCCGTCGGTGTGCGGGGTGTGGGCCGCCGAGCCGAGGTAGCGGACGTGCGCGTGGAGGTTGCTGCGCCCGGCGAGCCGCTCGGGGAGCTCGCCGACGAGCTGGGCCGGGTGGACGGTGACGGGCTGCCCCTCGGCGAGGCCGGTCACCCCGGGGCCCAGCGCCGCTACCCGGCCGGCGACCTCGTGGCCGAGGACCAGGGGGTGGGAGAGGGCCGCCGTGCCGGAGGCGCCCTTCCTCCAGTACGCGACGTCGGAGCCGCAGATGCCGCCCCACTCCATGGCGAGCAGCACCTCGTCCCGCGCGGGCTCCGGCCGGGGCCGCTCGTCGATCCGGACGTCACCGGCGCCGTGCACGACGACGGCCTTCATGGGGGTCATACGGCGTCCTCCAGCCGGACGAGGTCGCGCCCGCGCGTCTCGGGCGAGAGCAGCGCGCTGACGAGGGTGATGAGGGAGTAGACGACGAGCATCGCCGCGATGGGCCACCAGCTTCCGGTGGCGGCGGTGAGGCTCGCCGCGAGCACCGGCCCGATCGCGGTGGCGAGGACGCCGCCGATCTCCTTGGCCAGCGCGAGCTGGGTGAACCGGGTACGGGAGCCGAAGAGTTCGGCCATCGTCACGCTCTCCAGCGCGAACAGTCCGAGGACGCCGATGTTCAGCCCCAGGATCATGCCGGCCATGAGCGCGGGCGTGCTGCCCGAGGTGATCAGCATCATCAGCGGGAAGGCGGCGACGGCCGTGAGCGAGGTGAGCGCCAGATACATCCTGCGGCGTCCGAAGCGGTCGCCGAGCAGGCCGACGGCCGGCACCGTGAGGAAACCCAGCAGCGACCCGTACACGATGGCGTCGGTGGGGACGGAGCGCTCGGCCGCGAGTTCGGTCGCGATGTAGCCGACGAGGAACGTCTGGATCAGCCCGGAGTTGCCCGCCTGCCCGAAGCGCAGCCCGAGCGCCAGGAAGAACGCCCGGCCCTTGCGCTGCTTCAGGCCCGCCTCCAGCAGCCCGGTGTCGCCGCCCTTGCCTTCCGTGACGGCCGACTCCACCTCGCGGCGGCTCATCGCCACGCCGTCCACGACGTCGGGCCGCTCCTCGAAGACCGGGCTCTCCTTGAGGTTGCGCCGCAGCCACACCGCGAACAGCAACAGGCCGAAGCTCAGCAGGAAGGGCAGCCGCCAGCCCCAGGAGAGCAGTTGCTCCTCGCTGAGCACGGCGAGGAGCACCGCCCACAGCCCGGAGGCGGCCAGGGTGCCCGAGTTGGTGCCCAGCGACACCAGCGAGGAGACCAGCCCGCGTCGCTGCGCCGGGGCGTACTCGGCGAGCATCACGGTCGCGCCGGCGATCTCCGCGCCCGCGCCGAAGCCCTGCGCCAGCCGCAGGACGACGAGCAGGACGGGCGCCATGATGCCGATGGTCGCGTAGGTGGGCAGGACCCCGATGAGGGTGGTCGAGGCGCCCATCAGCAGGATGGTGATCGTCAGGACCTTCTTGCGGCCGAGCCGGTCGCCCATTCTGCCGAAGTAGACCGCGCCGGCGAGGCGGGCGACGTAGCCGACGCCGTAGGTGGCCATCGCGGCGATGAGGCCGATGGCGGGGCTGACGTCCGGGAAGAAGACCTTGTTGAAGACGATCGCGGCCGCCAGCGAGTACAGCTGGAAGTCCATGAACTCCATGGCCGTGCCCAGCCAGCCGGACACGGCGGCCTTGGTCAGGTCACGCGTACTGCGTCGCACGGCACCGGCCGGCTCGGCCGTGGTCGTGGTGTCCTTCATCGTGAACTCCGTTGTTCGTGAGCGGGGACTTCCTCGGGGGTGGGGGGTGGCGGTCAGATGTCCACTCGTCCGACGCGCAGGGCCGGGAGATGCCGTACGACGGCGGTGACGAGCCCGGAGTCGCCGGCGAGGTCGGGCGCGCCGACGGTGGTGAGCAGCGCGCGGACGACGGCCGTGTCGTCCGCCGCGGTGCGCCGGCAGGCGGCGAGCGCGTCCTGGGCGGGGTCCGGGATGTCCTGGTCCCGGGTGAGGTTCACCCAGCCCGCCAGGGCGAGTTCGAGGACGGGTGTGGCCGCGCCGCGCTCACGCAGGACGCGCAGGGCCGGCAGCCAGCGCTCGGTGATCTTGAGCGAGCCGTCGGAGGCGATCTGCCGCAGCAGGTGCCGCATGCCCGGGTTGCGGAAGCGGGCGACGAGGTCGTCGGCGTACCGGCCGGGGTCCGGGCCGCCGTCCGGCAGCGTGGGGGCGACCTCGGCGCACAGGGCCTTGACGAGCCGCTCGCCCCAGCCGTCGGCCATCGCGTCGGCGACGGTGGTGCGGCCCGCCGCGATGCCGAGCGCGGCGAGGGCGGAGTGCGAGCCGTTGAGCAGCCGCAGCTTGGTCAGCTGGTAGGGGGCGACGTCGGGGACGAGGAGGGCTCCGTCCAGCTCCCACGGGGGACGCGGGGCGGCGAAGCGGTCCTCCAGCACCCACTGCCGGTACGGCTCACCGCTGACGGGCAGCGCGTCGTGGACGCCCAGCCGGGTGGCGGTGTCCGTGAGGTCGGCCGTTGTGGCGGCGGGGACGATCCGGTCCACGACGGTGGCGGGAAAGGCCACGTACCGGTCGATCAGCTCCAGGATCCGCTCGCGGTCCCGCCCTCCCGAGGCGCGCACGGCGTCCCGGACGGCGGTCCGCAGCACGGCTCCGTTGTCCGCCATGTTGTCGCAGGACACGACGCTGACCGGGGCGGCACCGGAGCGCATCCGCGCGGCCAGCCCGGCGGCCAGGCGTGCGATCACCGTGTCCGGACCGGCGGCGCGGTAGCCCTTCTCCGTGATGGTGAGCGTCACCACCGTCACCTCGGGGTCGGTGAGCAGCCCGTCGACGACCGCCCCGTCCCGCCCGAGCAGGTACGCGCCGGTGAGCGAGCCGACGACACGGGGGGCGTCGCCCTCGGGCCCGCGCTCGGTCACCGAGTACAGGCAGTCCTGCGCGCGCAGGGCGTCGACGGTCGCCGCCGACCGGGGAGCGACCGCGGCGATGCCCCAGGGCTCGCCGGAGTCCGCGGCGGCGTTCTCGGTGTAGACGGCCTGGTGCGCCCGGTGGAAGGCACCGATGCCGAAGTGGACGATCCGGGGGCGCAGCCCGGCGGGGTCGACGCGGGGGCGCGAGGCGGGCGGGAGGGCGCCGAGCGCGGCGCGGTTCAGCCGGTGCACGCCGCTCACCAGTCGTGCACGGAGCCGTCGAGCCGGCGCGCGACCGGGAGATAGCGCCGCTGGTACGGGAAGCGTTCGGCGGCCTTCTCGTCGTACTCGACACCGAGACCCGGCTGGTCCGAGGGGTGCAGCATGCCGTCGGCGAAGGTGACGCCCGTGCGGAACACCTCGCGGGCCTCGTCCGGATGGCCCATGTGCTCCTGGATGCCGAAGTTGGGTACGGCGATGTCGAGGTGCACGGCGGCGGCCATGCTGACCGGGGAGAGGTCGGTGGCGCCGTGCGAGCCGGTGCGGACGTGGTACAGCGCGGCCAGGTCGAAGATCCGGCGCAGGTGCGTGATGCCGCCCGCGTGGACCACGGTGGTGCGCACGTAGTCGATGAGCTGCTCGGTGATCAGGTGCTGGACGTCCCAGATGGAGTTGAACACCTCGCCGACGGCGATCGGGGTCGTCGTGTGCTGCCGGATGAGCCGGAACGCCTCCTGGTTCTCGGCCGGGGTGGGGTCCTCCATCCAGAACAGCCGGCAGGCCTCGACGCTCTTGCCGAAGCGGGCCGCCTCGATCGGTGTCAGCCGGTGGTGCACGTCGTGCAGGAGGTGGAAGCCGAAGCCGAAGCGCTCCCGTACGGCCTCCAGGTACGTCGGCGCGAAGCCGAGGTAGGCCTCGGTGTCCCAGGGCTGCTCGTCGGGCAGGTCGCCGGCCGCCGGTTCGTAGAGCTTGCCCTTGCGGACGCCGTAGGTGCCGCCGACGTCGGGTACGGCTGCCTGCGCCCGTACCGCCTTGTAACCCAGCTCCAGATAGCGCTCGACGTCGTCGAGGAGAGAGGGGACGTCGGTGCCGCTGGCGTGCGAGTAGACGAGCACGCCGTCCCGGGACCGGCCGCCGAGCAGCTCGTACACGGGAAGCCCGGCGGTCTTGCCCTTGATGTCCCACAGGGCCGTGTCGACGGCGGCGACGGCCGTCATGGTGACCGGGCCGCGCCGCCAGTAGGCGCCCTTGTAGAGGTACTGCCAGGTGTCCTCGATCCGCGCCGGGTCCCGGCCGATCAGCAGCGGGGCGACGTGGTCGCGCAGATAGCTCGCCACGGCCAGCTCGCGCCCGTTGAGGGTGGCGTCGCCGAGGCCGGTGACCCCGTCCGTGGTGGTGATGCGCAGGGTGACGAACGTGCGGCCCGGGGAGGCGACGAAGACCTCGACGCGCTCGATCTTGCTCACTGGGGGCTCTCCTTACGGCGGCTGAGAGCGGGCGGGGGCCGACGGGAGCGGACGTCGCTCCTGTCGTGCAGTGCTTGTATACAAGCACCTGTCGCACAGTCGAGCAATACCCCTGCTGCGATACGTAGGATGTGCACATGGCCCAGACGAACCGGCGGACCAGCCGGCGCTCCATCTACCTGAAGCTGCGTCAGATGGTGCTGACCCTCGAACTTCCCCCGGGCGCGGCCCTGTCGGAGAACGAGCTCGCCGCGTCCCTCGGCGTGAGCCGCACCCCGGTGCGGGAGAGCCTGATCCTGCTGGCCCAGGACGGGCTGGTGCAGATCTTCCCCAAGATCGGCTCGTTCGTGTCCCGGGTGGACCCGGCGCAGGTCGCGGACGCGCAGTTCCTGCGGGAGGCCGTCGAGCTGGCCTCACTGGACGCCCTGCCGTCCGAGCCGGACCACTCCGTGATCACGGAACTGCGGGACAATCTCGCACGTCAGCAGCGCCCGGGCCTGGATCTGGAGGAGTTCTTCGAGCTGGACGAGGCCTTCCACCAGGGCCTGATGCGGCTGAGCGGCCACGGCAACGTGTGGACCACGGTCGCCGCGGCCAAGGGCCATCTGGACCGGGCCCGGCGCCTGGGCCTGCACGAGAACGTCTCCCCCGCGGTCTTCGCCGACCAGCACCGGGAGATCTTCGACGCGGTCGTCGGGGGCGACCTCGCGTCGGCCCGGACCGCCATGCGCACCCACCTGCGCGCCGTCTTCAGCGACATCGAGCGCATCCGGGCCCATTCGCCCGAACTCTTCGCGACCGGTTCGGCGTCCGTACCGGTGCGGCGCAACGTGGTGGTCTGGGAGTGACGGAACGGGCGCACCGAAGGTGCGCCCGTCACGTGTCTCGGTGAGGCTCAGCCCACGCCGACCGCGCTCCATGCCGCCGCCACGGCCTTCTGCTCCGTGCTGCCGCTGCCGTAGAGGTCCTTCGCCGCGTTCAGGGTGGCCGTACGGGCGCCCGCGTAGTCCGTCGAGGACGTCATGTAGACCGTCAGGGCGCGGTACCAGATCTTGCCCAGCTTGGCCCGGCCGATGCCCTGCACCGTGGAGTCGTCGCAGGTCGGGGAGGTGTGGGCGACGCCGTTGATCGTCTTCGCGCCGCTGCCCTCCGCGAGCAGGTACGCGAAGTGGTTGCCGACGCCCGAGGAGTAGTGCACGTCGAGGTCGCCCAGCTCCTTGCTCCAGCAGTCGGCGGACTTCCCGTCCGTCGACGGCTTGTCCATGCGGCGCAGGGCCTCCCGGCCGAGCCCGGAGCGGACGACGTTCTCGCCGATCAGCCAGTCACCCGGGTCCTCGGCGTTGTCCGCGTAGAACTCCACCAGCGTGCCGAAGATGTCCGACGTGGCCTCGTTCAGACCGCCGGACTCGCCCGAGTACGTCAGCGCCGCCGTCTTCGACGTCACGCCGTGGGACATCTCGTGCCCGGCCACGTCCAGCGACACCAGCGGGCCGAGCTGCTTGCCGTCGCCGTCGCCGTACGTCATGCAGAAGCAGTTGTCGTCCCAGAAGGCGTTGTTGTAGTCCTTGCCGTAGTGGACGCGGTTGTACGAGCCCTTGCCGTCGCCGGCGATGCCGTTGCGGCCGTGCGCGTTCTTGAAGTAGTCCCAGGTGACGTCCGTGCCGTACTGGGCGTCCACCGCGACCGTCGCGCGGTCGGCGGTCTCGCCCGTGGCCCAGTGGTTGTCGGCGTCCGTGAACACCGTCGCGGGGGCGCGGGTCAGACAGATCGTCAGCAGGCACTTGTCCGTCTTGTTCGCCGCGTCGCCCGTGTACGTGCCGCCCCGCGTCGCGTCCTTCAGCTGGTACGACGCCCCGGACTTCGTCGTCTCCAGCGGGACCGTGCCGCCGTAGAGGGACTTGCCGTCGCCCGACGCCGACTCCAGGGTCTCCCAGGCGTCGATCCGGTCGCCTGTCGTCGCGTCGGTCAGCACCGTGCGTCCGACCGGGTTGCCGAGCCCGTCGTGCGCCACCGCGTCGGTCTGCCAGGCCAGCTTGGGGGCGCCGTGCAGGGCGTCGACGACCAGCCGCGGCTTGGCGGTCAGCTGCTTCAGGGTCTCGCCGAGGTGCGCGGCGCGCAGCAGGCTCGCGGCGAGGTCGGCGGCCTTCGGGGCGGTCACCTTGGGGGTGACGCTCTTGACGGAGAGCGCGGACTTCGTGGCCCGGCTCGTGCCGCGGTAGGTGCCGTCCGGGTTCAGATGGAGGACGAAGTCACCGCCCAGGACCGGGAGTCGGTGGTACGTGCGGTCGTAGCGGACGTGCCGGGTGCCGTCCTCGTCGACGACCACGTCCCGGACCTTCGTCTCCTGGTCCGCGGTGAGGCCCAGGTCCGCGGCCCGGTCGGCGAGGACCGTCTCGGCACTGTCGATCGCGTCGGACCGGGTCGGCCCTTCCTCCGCCAGGGCGGTCGGCGAGAGCGCGGCGGCCAGCAGGACGGCGGTGCCGGTGGCGGCACCGCCCGCGAGGGCGAGACGGGAACCCCGGACGTGACGTATCCGACTCATCGGTCTCCTCATACGGGCGCACCCGGTCGCGTGGGGTCGACCGGGTGCGGCGTTGATGTTGACCGCGAGTTAAGGCGTCCCGGACATGTCATGTCCATAGGCCCGGTGTGGAGGTGTGTGAGGGTGGAGAATCGTTCCTGTGACCCTGCCCTTCTTCGTCTACGGCACCCTCCGCCCCGGCGAGGTCAACCACGACCTCTTCCTGCGCGGCCGCACCCGCTCCGAGGTGCCGGGGCGGCTCTCGGGCGCGGTGCTGTACGAGGGGCCGGGCTATCCCTACGCGGTCGAGGAGCCGGGCGGCGGGGTCGTGTGCGGGGAGTTGGTCACCACACACCCGGAGACGTACGCGGAGCTGCTCGCCGAGCTGGACCGGCTGGAGGACTACGTGCCGGGCGACCCGCGCAGCCTGTACGAACGCGTCGAGCGCAAGGTCGTACGCGACGCGGACGGGGCGGTCCTGCGGGCCTGGGTGTACGTGGCCGCGCCCGCCGTCGCCGCACGGCTCCGGACTCGCGGGAGGCCGATCGCGGGCGGTGACTGGCGGGCGCGGGGGTGACAGGGGCGGGCAGGGATGCGGCCGGGGCTCAGCCCGCGTACGGCCGCTTCGCCCTGGCCTCGCGCAACGCCAGGCCCCACCAGACCAGTTGGTCCAGCATGGTCTTGGCCGCCGCGTCCGGGCCGGACGGATCGCGCAGGGTGCCCGCGTCGTCGAAGGACGCGCCGGCGTTGTGGAAGGAGACGGTGTCGCGGACCGTCACGGCGTGCAGTTCGGCGAAGACCTGCCGGAGGTGCTCGACAGCGCGCAGGCCGCCGGCCAGCCCCCCGTAGGAGACGAGGGCGACGGGCTTGGCCCGCCACTCGCCGAAGTGCCAGTCGACGAGGTTCTTCAGGCCCGCCGGGAAGGAGTGGTTGTACTCGGGGGTGAGGACCACGAAGGCGTCCGCGCCGGCCAGTTCGGGGGTGACGCCGGACAGTGCGGCGGTCGCCTCGGGGGTCCGTTCGAAGGACATCGGCAGGTCGACGTCGGCGACGTCCACGACCTCGGCGACCAGGTCGTCCCGGCCTTGGAGGTGGCCGAGGAGCCAGCGGGCGACGACCGGGCCGAAGCGGCCGTGGCGGTTGCTGCCGACGACGAGGGTCACCCGGAGGGGCTCGGTCGCGGTCCGGGCAGGGGTGGATGCGTGCGTAACGGCTGTGTTCATGCCGCACAGCCTCATACCTCAACCTTTCTTGAGGTCAAGGCCGGAGGGGCGCGGCACCCGGATCACCCGTTCACACGCGCGCCCCGCGCTTTTCCGCGCCCCGTCCGCAGATCGCCTGTGACCTGCACAGACGTCCATGAAGACCGGCCGGTCCGCCTCCCCCTGACACCCATTCACCCCAATTCTGACGCTTTCTCAGAAAGCGCGGGCGCCCCACTGCCCGTTACCTCGGAAGGGCAGGTGCACGACCGAACCGCTCGAAGGAGCACTGATGCGACGTACCGCCCGGCCGCTGACCGGCACCGCGCTCGCCGTCGCCGCCGCGGCGCTCGCCGTCGCCGCCGCGGCGCTCGCCGTCGCCCCGGCGTACGGCGCGCCCGCCGGTGACATGGAGGTGGAGCCGTCCTCGGTCGTCCCGGGCGGTCAGGTCACGGTGCGCACGGCGGCCTGCGGCGACGGCGGTACGGCGACGGGCGACGCCGGCGCGGTCGGGGCCGGCTCCCTCAGCCTCGCGCCGGGCCCGCACGAGCAGGACGCGACCGGGCGGTTCAGGGTGCCGCCGAGCGCACAGCCGGGGACCTACGAGATCACGGCGACCTGCACCGGGAGCGGCCGGCGGGTCACCGGTGACCTGGTGGTCACGCTGACCTCCGGGCGATCCGGGGTCCATCCCAGAGGGAGTGTGAAGACGGGGGTCGGCGGCGCACTGGGCCCCGATCCCGTGCAGACCGCGGCCGGTGTGGCGGCCCTCGCCGTCGCCGCCGCGGGCGGTACCTGGCTCCTGCATCGCCGGGCGAGAGGCGACGGGATCTGACGGACACCCTCCGCTGTCCGTCGCCGGTACCGCATGTCCCCTCCCCCTCCGGGTCCGACGCCCCTCGCGGCCCGGAGGGGGGTACGGGGCGCACCCCGGACGGGAGCCGGGGCCGGGGGTCGCAGGCCGGAAACCGGACGGCTGTCGGGGATCAGGAAAGGTCGGCCATGCGCAGGTTCCCCAGGTACGGCACGAGGTTCGGCAACCCGGCCGACGCCGCCATGGCGGCCCTCACGGTGTTCGCCCTGTGCTCCGGGGCCTGGCTGCTGCGTGACGCCGCCGAGACGCACGCCCCGCCGCAGCCCTCCGCCGCGCAGGCCCGCGCCGGGCAGGACGGGCAGGACGGCCGGGCCGGTGAACGGCCCGCGGTGCCCGCGCTGCCTCCCTCGCCGCCCGACCGCATCCGCATCCCGGCGATCCGGGTGAACGCGCCCCTGACCGGCCTCGGCCTGACGAGGACCGGCAGTCTCGACGTACCGCCCGCCGAGCGGAAGAACCTCGCCGGCTGGTACGAGGCCGGCACCACGCCCGGCGAGCGGGGCACCGCGATCGTCGCGGGCCACGTCGACAACGCCGACGGCCCCGCGGTCTTCTACGGCCTCGGCGCCCTGGCCAAGGGCGCCACGGTCGAGGTGGACCGGCGGGACGGCAGCGTCGCGGTGTTCACCGTGGACGCCGTCGAGGCGTACGCGGCGAAGGGCTTCCCCGACGAGAAGGTCTACGGCGCCGCCCGCCGCCCAGAACTGAGGGTCATCACCTGCGGCGGCGGCTACTCACGCGGCTCCGGGTACCAGGGGAACGTCGTCGTCTTCGCGCATCTGACCGGCAGCCGGTGACTCTCCCAGGACATGGGCCTTCCCCCAGGCCCCGAGCGGCCGCAGTGCCTCGTTCAGGCTCACGCCCCGGGGTGTCAGCGAGTACTCCACGCGGGGCGGCACCTCGTCGTACGCCTCGCGGTGCACCAGGCCGTCGGCCTCCATCTCCCGCAGGTGCGAGGCCAGCACCTTCTCGGTGATCCCCGGCAGCTCGCGGCGCAGCTCGCCGAAGCGGCAGGGCCGCTCGTTCAGCGCCCAGAGGATCAGCACCTTCCACTTGCCGCCGATCACGTCCATCGCCGCGTCGATCCCGCAGACGTACGCCCCCGGCCGCCGCCCCGTCGTCCCCATGCCCGAGCCCTCCCCTTGTCCTGCCTGCACCCTTCCCCCGGGGTAACCACCCACTTCGAAGTACGTACTTGAGCAGGCGCCTCCCCTGGGACGAGCCTAAACGCCATGACCCGCAACCCAGTTGACCCCCGCACACCTCTCACCCTCCTCGGCACCGGCGACATGGGCACCGCCCTGGCCCGCGCCTGGCTCACCGCAGGACACCCGGTGACCGTCTGGAACCGCACCGCCTCCCGCGCCGAACCCCTCGCCACCGAGGGCGCCACCGTCGCCCGGACCGCCGCGGAGGCCGTGGCCGCGAACCGGCTCGTGGTCGTCTGTCTGCTCGACGACGCCTCCGTGGGCGAGGCCCTCGACGGGGCCTCTCTCGCGGGACGGGACCTGGTGAACCTCACCACGGGCACGCCCGGCGAGGGCCGCAGCCGCGCCGCCTGGGCCGAAGCGCGCGGCGCCCGCTTCCTGGACGGCGGGATCATGGCCGTCCCGCCGATGATCGGGGTCCCGGAGTCCGGCGGGTACGTCTTCTACAGCGGCTCCCCCGAGCTGTTCGCCGAGCACCGCGACACCCTCGCCGTCCCGGCCGGCGCCCGGTACACCGGGGCCGACCCGGGCTTCGCCGCGCTGCACGACGTGGCGCTGCTCAGCGCGATGAACGGCATGTTCGCGGGTATCACGCACGCCTTCGCGCTGATCCGCCCGGAGGACATCGCCCCGAAGGACTTCGCGCCGCTGCTCGTGGACTGGCTGACCGCGATGGCCCGGGCCGCGCACCAGACCGCCGACCAGCTGGAGAGCGGCGACTACACCAGGGACGTCGCCTCCAACCTCGCCATGCAGGTCGCGGGCAACGCCACACTGCTGCGCACGGCCGGGGAGCAGCGGGTGAGCCCGGAGCTGCTGACGCCGTACATGGCGCTGATGGAGCGGCGCCTCAGCCAGGGGCACGGCGACGAGGGCGGCACGGGGATCATCGAGCTGCTGGATCTGCGGCCCCAGGGCCTGTCCGACCGGTCCTAGGCCACCCACTGCTCATACGCCAGGTTCCCCACCAGGGCGAACACCACCGTCAGCAGCACGACGCGGACGAAGCCGCTGCCCTGCTTCAGGGCCGTGTGGGCGCCCAGGGTGCCGCCGGCCAGGTTGAACACGGCCATCAGGGCGGCCAGCTGCCACAGGACCGCGCCCTGCCAGGCGAACGTGGCGAGAGCGCCCGCGTTGGTGCAGCAGTTGACGATCTTGGCGGTGGCGGAGGCGCTGACGAGGTCGAGGTGGAGCACGGCGGTGAGCGCGAGGACCAGGAAGGTGCCGGTGCCGGGGCCGACGAGACCGTCGTAGAAGCCGATGCCGAGGCCCGCGAGGCCGATCGCCGCGAGGATCCGGCGCCGGCTGGCCGGGCCGGTCGCGGGGGCCGTGCCGAAGGCGGGCCGCAGGATCACGAACGCGGCGACCCCGAGCAGCACCACCATGATCACCGGCTTGAGGACGTCGGTGCTCATCCCGGCCGCGAAGAACGCCCCGGCGGACGACCCGGCGAGCGCGGCCAGCCCGATGCGCACAGCCGTACGGACATCCACCGGCGCCTTGCGGGCGTACGTCACCGCCGCGCCCGTCGTGCCGACGATGGCGACCGCCTTGTTGGTGCCCAGGGCGTGCGCCGCGGGCGTGTGCGACGGTAGCCCCAGCAGCAGCACCGGCAGCAGCAGGAGGCCGCCGCCGCCGACCACGGCGTCGATCCACCCGGCGGCGAGAGCCGCCACACAGAGCAGGGCGATCATGGTCAGCGGTATGTCGGGCATGATCGGGAGCCTATGCGACGGCCGTGCGACGCTGTCCTCACAGCCCGCCGTCGCCGCACTCCAGGAACCCTCACATCCACCCCCGGCCCCCGCTGAGGGCAGCGTTCCCCGTGGGAAACAGTCGTGATGCTGCCGGGAAACACCGGCACCGCACGCTCAAGGACATGACCTCGAATGAGCGTGTGGTGGTGATCGGCACCGGCCTCGCGGGCGTACGGCTCGCCCGGCGGCTCGGTGAGCTCGGCACGCCCGCGTTGCTGATCGGCGAAGAGGAGCACCGGCCGTACAACCGGGTGCTGCTCGCCGAGGTGCTGGCCGGACGTTACAGCCCCGAGGTGATCGCCCTGCCTGCGCCCGCGCACGCCACGCGCGGCCGGGTCGTCGGCATCGACCGCGACGAACGCACCGTCGAGTGCGCCGACGGCACGGTGATCGCATACGACCGGCTCGTCCTCGCCACCGGATCCAACCCCGTCCTGCCGCCCCTGCGCGGCCTGTTCACCCCCGACCACGTGCTGCCCGAGGGCGTTCACGCCTTCCGGACCATGGACGACTGCCTGGGCCTGTCCAAGGCGGTCCGGCCGGGGGCGCGGGCGGTCGTGATCGGGGGCGGGCTCCTCGGGGTCTCCGCGGCCCGCGCGCTCGCCCTGCGCGGCGTCCAGGTCGTCCTCGCCCAGCAGTCCGAGCGGCTGATGGAGCGCCAGCTCGACCCGGCCGCCTCCAAGCTCGTCAAGCGGCACCTGACCGACCTGGGCGTCGAGGTGCACACCGAGTGCCGCGTACGGGACGTGCGCTGCGTCGGCGGCGCCGTCCGCTCCGTGGAGATGGCCGACGGGTACGCGCTCGACGCCGACCTCGTCGTCGTGGCCTGCGGCGTCCGCCCCCGGGTGGGCCTCGCGCAGGCCGCCGGCCTCGACGTCCGCAAGGGCGTCGTCGTCGACGACGAGCTGCGCACCTCCGACCCGTACATCCACGCCATCGGCGACTGCGCCCAGCACGACGGCGTCCTCTACGGCCTCGCCGCCCCGGCGCTCGAACAAGCCGACGCGCTCGCGGAACTGCTCGCCGGCGACACGGACGCCCGCTACACCGGCACCCGCTCCCTGACCCGACTCACACTGAACGGGCACGACAGCCCCTTCGACCTCGCCGCGTTCGGCGAGACCGAGGCGCTGCCGGGCGACGACGTCGTCCAGCTCACCGACGCCACCCGCGGCACCTACCGGAAGGTCGTCGTCCGCGACGACCGCCTGGTCGGCGGGGTCCTCGTCGGCGAACTCGGCACCGTCGGCGCGCTCGCGCGCGCCTGGGAGGGAGCAGAGCCGCTCCCCTCCGACGGCGGCCCGCTGCTCCACCTGCTTACCAACGATGGAGGCTCCTGATGTCCGCGGACACCCCCACGATCGTGCTCGTCGGCCATGGCATGGTCGGCCAGCGCTTCCTCGAAGCGCTCGCCGAGCGCGGCCTGACCGCCACGCACCGCGTGGTCGTGCTCTGTGAGGAGCCGCGCCCCGCGTACGACCGGGTCCAGCTCACCTCGTACTTCTCGGGCAAGACGCCCGAGGACCTGTCCATGACGGACCTGCGGTTCATCGAGGACCACGGCATCGAGCTGCGCGTCGGCGACCCGGCGGAGACGATCGACCGCGAGGCGCGCAGGGTGACCGCCCGCTCCGGTCTCGTCGTCGACTACGACGTGCTCGTCCTGGCCACCGGCTCGTACCCGTTCGTACCGCCGGTCCCGAACAAGGACGCCGAGGGCTGCTTCGTCTACCGCACGATCGAGGACCTCCTCGCGATCGAGGAGTACGCCAAGAACGCGACGACGGGTGCCGTGGTCGGCGGCGGTCTGCTCGGCCTGGAGGCCGCGGGCGCGCTGAAGGGTCTCGGACTCACCTCCCACATCGTGGAGTTCGCGCCCCGTCTGATGCCCGTGCAGGTCGACGAGGGCGGCGGCGCCGCCCTGCTGCGCACCATCGAGGAGATGGGCCTGAGCGTCCACACGGGCGTCGGCACGCAGGAGATCGTCGTCGGCGAGGACGGCTCCGTGACCGGCATGAAGCTGTCCGACGGCTCCGAACTCGCCACCGACATGGTGGTGTTCTCCGCCGGTGTCCGCCCCCGCGACCAGCTGGCCCGCGACTGCGGCCTGACGGTCGGCGAGCGCGGCGGCATCGCGGTCGACGAGCAGTGCCGCACGGTGAACGACCCGCACGTGTTCGCGATCGGCGAGTGCGCGCTGGCCGCCGACGGCCGGGTGTACGGCCTGGTCGCGCCCGGCTACGAGCAGGCGGAGACGGCCGCCGCGACGATCGCCGCCGACGAGGCCGCCTTCACCGGCGCCGACCTGTCCACCAAGCTGAAGCTGCTCGGCGTGGACGTGGCGTCCTTCGGCGACGCGCACGGCACCGCCGAGGACTGTCTGGACGTCGTCTACTCCGACTCCCGCGCGGGCCTGTACAAGAAGCTGGTCATCGGCCGCGACGGCACGCTGCTCGGCGGCATCCTGGTCGGCGACGCGGAGGCGTACGGCACGCTGAAGGCGTTCACCGGCTCGGTCCCGCCGGTCGCGCCCGAGGCCCTCGTCCTGCCCGCCGGCGCCGGCGCCCCGGCCCAGCTCGGCCCGTCCGCGCTGCCGGACGACGCGATCATCTGCTCCTGCCACAACGTCTCCAAGGGCGCGATCCGCGGCGCGGTCACCGACCACCAGTGCACGACCGTGCCCGAGGTGAAGAAGTGCACCAAGGCCGGCACCGGCTGCGGCTCCTGCGTCAAGGTCCTCGGCCAGCTCGTCAACGCCGAGCTGGAGGCCGGCGGCATCGAGGTCGACAAGGGCCTGTGCGGCTGCTTCTCGCAGACCCGCGAGGAGCTGTACGAGATCGTCCTCGCCCTGCGCATCAACAGCTACCAGGAGCTGCTGGACCGCCACGGCCGCGAGGAGGCCAGGGGCGGCGACGGCTGCGAGGTCTGCAAGCCGGCGGTCGCCTCGATCATCGCCTCCCTCGCCCCGGCGATCGGCGCGAGCAGCTACGTCCTCGACGGTGAGCAGGCCGCGCTGCAGGACACCAACGACCACTTCCTGGCCAACCTCCAGAAGAACGGCTCGTACTCGGTCGTCCCGCGCATCCCGGGCGGTGAGATCGCCCCGGAGAAGCTGATCGTGATCGGCGAGATCGCCCGCGACTTCGGCCTCTACACGAAGATCACCGGCGGCCAGCGGATCGACATGTTCGGCGCCCGCGTCGAGCAGCTGCCGCTGATCTGGGCCCGCCTGGTCGACGCCGGCTTCGAGTCCGGCCACGCCTACGGCAAGTCACTGCGCACGGTGAAGTCCTGCGTCGGCCAGACCTGGTGCCGCTACGGCGTCCAGGACTCCGTCCGCATGGCGATCGACCTGGAGTTGCGCTACCGCGGGCTCCGGTCGCCGCACAAGCTGAAGTCGGCCGTCTCCGGCTGCCAGCGCGAGTGCGCCGAGGCCCAGTCGAAGGACTTCGGCGTGATCGCCACCGCCAACGGCTGGAACCTGTACGTCGGCGGCAACGGCGGCGCCACCCCGCGCCACGCGGACCTGCTCGCCCAGGACCTGTCCGACGCCGAACTCGTCCGCCTGATCGACCGGTTCCTGATGTTCTACATCCGCACGGCCGACCGCCTGGAGCGCACGTCGACCTGGCTGGAGCGGATCCCCGGCGGCCTGGAGCACGTGCGGGACGTCGTGGTCCACGACTCGCTCGGCATCTGCGACGAGCTGGAGAAGCTGATGCAGGCGCACATCGCGCACTACCGCGACGAATGGGCCGAGACCATCAACGACCCCGAGAAGCTCGCCCGGTTCGTGTCCTTCGTGAACGCGCCGGACACCCCGGACCCGGTCGTCGCCTTCGTGCCCGAGCGCGACCAGATGAAGCCCGACCTGCCGCTGCTGTCCATCGGCATGCGACCCGCCGAAGACGTACTGGAAGGAAGCGCCCAGCGATGACCCTGGCTCCTGAGACCACCGATCTGAAGGTCGAACTCGCTCTGGAAGGCGACTGGTTCACCGTCTGCGACCTCAGCATGCTGCTCCCGGGCCGCGGGGTGGCGGCACTGCTGCCGGACGGCCGCCAGGCGGCGGTCTTCCGGGACCGCACCGGTGAGCTGTTCGCCATCGACAACCGCGACCCGTTCACCGGCGCGGCGGTCCTCTCCCGCGGCCTGACCGGCACCCACCAGGGCCGCCCGTTCGTCGCCTCCCCGCTGCTGAAGCAGCGCTTCGACCTCGCGTCCGGGCAGTGCCTGGACGACGAGGAGGTACAGGTCACGACGTACAAGGTGCGCACCGCGTAGGAACGCGGACGCCCGGCTCGGAACGCCCCTCCCCGGAGGGGCGTTCCTGCTTGTCCCCTGGCAGGCTGGGGCCATGGTTGTGCAGCCGAACGACAGGCCCGGCCTCTCCTGGCTCGGTGCCCCGATCGACGCCCGCCCGCTGTTCGAGCCGGAACTCGGGGCGCTGCTGGGCCTGTTGCGGGGACTGCGGCCCGGGCAGTGGCAGGCGGCGGCCGTGCCGGGCTGGACCGTGCACGACGTCGCCGTACACGTCCTCGGGGATTACTCCGCCCGCCTCGGCCGCCGGGAGTTCGGCGCCTTCGCGCCGGGAGAGACCCTGGAGGCGTTCATCCACCGCGCCAACCAGGAGTGGGTCGACCGCCACCGGGGCATGGACCCGGCCGCGCTCGTCGACGCCTTGGAGGAGGCCGGCTCCGAACTGGCCCGCCGCTTCGCGCACGCCGACCTGGACGCGCCGTCCCTGGGCGTGTCCTGGGCCGGGGCGGACCCGGCGCCGATGTGGCTGGACTGTGCGCGGGAGTACACCGAGTACTGGACGCACCGCCAGCAGATCCGGCACGCGGCCGGGCTGGCCACCGACCCCGGGCCGCGGGCCCTGTCCCTGGTCCTGGACACCTTCATGCGGGCCCTGCCCCACACGCTGCGCGACACCGCCGCGCCGGCCGGCACGCGGGTGGAGGTGACGGTCCCCGGCCCGGGAGGGGGCACCTGGACCGTGACCGCCGGGCCGGACGGCTGGTCCCTGGCGGAGGATCCCGGCGGCCGGCCGGCGGCGGCCACCGTGGAGCTGGACCCGGAGACCGCCTGGCGGCTGTGCACGCGGGGTGTCGAGCCGGCCGACGCTCTCGCCCGGGCCCGGGTCGACGGGGACCGGCGGCTCGCCGAGGCCGTGTGCCGGATCGTGTCGATCGTCTACTGAGCAACTGCCGGGCAGGGATGTCGAGTTGCTGTCGAGTTGCTGTCGAGTTCACCGACTCGACTGCCGTGCCGGGGGTCCTTCGCGTTTCATCGAGTCACACCCCCACCTTCCTTCCACGGAGGCCCGACCATGACCCGGAACCATCCCCGGCCGTCCCGGCGGAGCGTGCTCGGCGGGGCCGTCGCCGCGCTCGCCGTGGCCGCCGGCACCACCGGCACGGCGCAGGCCGTCCCCGGGACCGGCCGGCCGACCGAGTTCCCGCTGCCCGACGGCTGGCTCCCCGAGGGGATCACCATCGGCAGCAGGCCGTACGCGTACATGGGCTCGCGCGCCGACGGCGCGATCTACCGCACCGACCTGCGCACCGGCGAGGGCGGTGTGCTGCACGAGGGCACCGCCGGACTCGCGTCCATCGGCCTGAAGCTGGACCGTGACGGCCTGCTGTACGTGGCCGGCGGCGCCTCAGGCACCGCGAGGATCGTCGACGCGCGCACCGGCGAGCTGCTCACCACGTACCAACTCACCCGGGACGCCGCGCCGTTCATCAACGACGTGGTCCTGCACGAGGACCGCGCCTGGTTCACCGACTCCCGTGCGGCCGTCCTCCACGGTGTGCCGCGCGGGCGGCGGGGCGAGGTCCGCGCCTTGCCGCTCACCGGCGAGTGGGTGCAGGAGCCCGCCGGGACCAACAGCGCCAACGGCCTGGTCGCCACGCCCGACGGACGCGGGCTGATCGTCGTCAACGCGGGTCAGCTGTACCGCGTGGACCTCCGGACCGGCCACGCCGTCAAGATCGCGCTGGAGGGCGCGCCGGACGTGGCGGGCGGCGACGGCCTGGTCCGTCTCGGCCGCACGCTGTACGTCGTCCAGAACCGCCTGAACAAGGTCACCGTCTGGTACCTCGACCGGAAGGCCATCACCGCCACCCTGACCAGGACGATCACCGACCCCCGCTTCGACGTCCCCACCACCGCCGCCCGTTACGGCGACCGCCTCTACCTGGTCAACGCCCGCTTCACCAGCCCGCAGACGCCGGAGACGACGTTCAACGCGGTGGCCGTGTCTCTGTGAGTGTCATGCCGTCAGGGCGTCGTACGTCACGCCGGTGAGTTCCTCGGACGCGGCCCACAGCCGCTGTCCCGCCGCGTCGTTGAGGGTCCAGGGCGCCCGCCAGGACGGTGCGGGCGCCCCGCGCCACATGGCGATGCGCGGGCCGGTGAAGGAGTCGGGCCGCACGCCGGGTTCCGTCGCGGCGTACAGGATCGGCAGCGCGCCCGCCTCGGCCGGCTGGGCGACGACCCGGTTGGCGATCCGCACGAGCCGCTCGGCGGCCGGGCGTCCCTCGGCGAGCGGCCCGGTGGTCTGGAGGTTGGTGGCCGCGTACCCGGGGTGGGCCGCGGCCGCCACCAGGTCCGTGCCGTGCGCCGCCGCCCGGCGCGCCAGCTCGTGCGTGAACAGCAGGTTGGCCGTCTTGGACCGGGCGTAGGCGATCCAGCGCCGGTAGCGCCGCTCGCTGTTGAGGTCGTTGATGTCGATGTTGGCGAGGGCGTGCATCCCGCTGGAGACGACCACGACCCGGGCCCCCGGCGCCGCGAGCAGCGCGGGCAGCAGCAGGCCGGTGAGGGCGAAGTGCCCCAGGTGGTTGACCCCGAACTGCGTCTCGAAACCGTCCGCCGTCGTCCCGTACGGCAGCGCCATCACCCCGGCGTTGTCGACGAGCACGTCCAGCCGCTCGTACGGGAAGCCGGCCGCGAACTCCCGTACGGAGGCCAGGTCCCCGAGGTCGAGCCGCCCCAGCTCGACCCGGGCCTCGGGCAGTTCCGCACGGAGCCGGTCCACGGCCGCGTTCCCCCGGGCCTCGCTGCGGCACGCGAGCACCACCCGCGCGCCCTTGCGGGCCAGCTCCCGTGCCGTGACGAACCCGATCCCGCTGTTGGCGCCGGTGACGACCGCGACGCGGCCGCTCTGATCCGGGATGTCCTGTGTGTTCCAGCCCGGCATGGCAGGCTCCCTCCGTCGGTGGCCGCGATCCAGCCTACGAGGGGGCGTGGGGGCGGGGCGGACCCGGGCCACCGGCTCCTGGCGTATCCGTCAGCCCACCGGGCTCGACCGCTGGTCGTCGGGGAGGGGGCGGGTGTCGAGGTAGAACCACTCGGCGTCGGCGGTGGGCCAGGGGGAGGGTTCCCCCGCTGCTTCGCCCCATGGTTCTTCGGCCATCGCCGCGACAGGCCGTTTGGGCAGCGGTGTCTGGGCGTCTCCCGCGGGCGCAGCGACGCGGTCGCCGCCCGGCTTCGCCTCCCCCGGCATCAGCAGCTCCACCCGCAGCCCCAGTCCCCGCTGCTGGGCGGTGAACTCCTCGACCTGGTTGCGGCAGGCGTGGTCCAGGTGGGTCACGCCGGTCAGGTCGAGCCGGATCTTGGGCTTCCCGGCCGCGGCGGCGGCCTCCAGCGCCTCGATCACCTTCGGCAACCGCAGGAACGTCGCGTTGCCGGCCATGACGACCTTCGCCGTGTCGTCCTCGACGTGCTGGCGGATCGCGGTCTGGGACATGCGCAGCGCGGCCAGCACGATGCCCGCGGCGAGGCCGATCAGCACGCCCTCCAGCAGCGCGGTCACCACGATGACCAGGGTGGTCAGCGTCATCACCGCGAACTCGCCCTTGTCCTGCCGCCACATCTTCGGGAACTCGGCGGGCCCGAACAGCTTCCAGCCGCTGTGCACGAGGACACCGGCGAGCACCGAGATCGGGATCAGCGCGAGCACCTGCGGCAGCAGCAGCGCGAACGCGAGCAGCCACAGGCCGTGCAGGGTGCGGGAGAGCCGGGTCTTGGCCCCGGCCTGGACGTTGGCCGAACTGCGGGCCACGACCGCGGTGATCGGGAGCGCGCCGAGGATGCCGGCGACGGTGTTCCCGGCGCCCTGGGCGATCAGCTCGGTGTTGTAGCGGGTGCGCGGGCCGCTGTGCATACGGTCCACCGCGGCGGCCGTGAACAGGCTCTCGGCGGAGGCGATGACCGTGAAGGTGAGGATGGCGGTGATGATCGCCCCGTCCGCGAGCCCGGCGAACTGCTCCGGCCCGGGCAGCGACACGGAGGCGAGCAGATTGCCCACCTGGAGCGTCTTCACGTCCACGCCGGGCAGCGCGGCGACCACGATGCCGATGCCTACCGCGACCAGCGCGGCGGGGACCTTCCCGGCCGGGCCCGGCACCTTCTTCCACAGGAAGCTGAGCACGATCGTGACGACGCCGAGCAGGGTGGCGATCATCGCCTGCGGGTCGGTCAGGATGCCGGCCAGCAGCGCGGGGATGCCGGCCATGTTCTCGATCGCCGTGCCGGGGGCCTTGGCGTCGGCCATCGGATAGGCCTGGCTGAACATCAGCGGCACGCCGATGCCGGCCAGCATGCCCTGGACGACGGCGACGGAGATGGCCTGGAACATCCGGCCGAGCCGCACGAGTCCGAGGACGATCTGGAGGAGGCCGGTGAACAGCACGATCACGCCGAGCATGGCCACGCCGACCTCGGCGACGGTCTCCGAGACGAGCGCGGCGAGGCCGGCGGCCGGCCCGCTGACCTGGAGCGTACTGCCGCGTGCCGCGCCGACGACCAGACCGCCGATCACCCCGGAGATGATCCCGAGTTCGGCGGGCACGCCGGAGGCGACGGCGACACCGATGCACAGCGGCAGGGCGACGAGGAAGACGACGAGCGAGGCGGTGATGTCGGTGACGAGGTCACCCTTGGCCCCTACCTTGCCGCCACCGCCCTTCACCCGCCCGACCAGCCCACCCAGCACACCGCCCAGGCCGCCCCCCGGACCGCCGGGGGGACCGCCCGACCGCCGTCCCGCGACGCCGCCCGCCGATTCCCAGGCGGGGCCACGGTCGGCACCGCCATACGGACCACCCTCCGGGTCACCCGACCGACCACCCGCCGAACCACCCGGCCGTCCGCGCGCAGCGCCCCCCGCCGAGTCCCACGCCGGGCCACGGCCGGGACCGCCATCCGGTCCGCCATACGGGCCCCCGCCCGGACCACCCGACCGCCCGCCCCCAGCACCCCCCGCCGAATCCCACGCCGGATCACCGCCGAGACCACTCGACCGCCCGCCCGCAGCGCCTCCGGCAGAGTCCCACGCCGGATCACCGCCGACACCACCCGCCGGACCACCCGACCGACCGCCCCCAGCACCCCCCGCCGAATCCCACGCGGGGCCGCCACCCGGGCCCTCCGACCGGCCGCCCGCCGGACCGCCCGACCGCCGTCCCGCGACGCCGCCCGCCGAGTCCCCGGCCAGGCCACCGCCGGGGCCACTCGGCCGACCCCCCATCAAACCGCCCGCTGGTCCGCCTGATCCCCAGCCCGCGGCACCCCTCGCCGAGTCCCCGGCCGACCTGCCCGGACCCCAGTCCGAAGCGCCGCCGTCGGAACCAGCTGGCCCCCAGTCCGCCGCGGTCTCCCCGCGACCACCCGATCCCCAGTCCCCCGGGCCCCCTGCGATGCCGCCCGACTCCCAGCGCCCCGAGCCCTCCGAGGAACCGCCCGGCCCCCAGTCCGAAGCACCCCCCTCGGAGCCGGCGGACCCCCACCCCGCCGCGCCCTCACCGCGAGCACCCGGGCCCCTTGGGAAGCCGCCCGACCCCCAGTCGGCAGCACCCCCCTCGGAGTCAGCCGCCCCCCAACCCCCCGCGTCTCCCCCAGGGCCGGTCCGCCGGCCCCCCGGCATGGCGTCGCCGCCCCGTGTCCGCCCCCGCGCATGCGCCCCGCTCACGCGGCATGCACCCGGAACGCGCCGTCGTCGCCGAGTTCGTAGACGAAGCCCGTGTCGACCTCGTAGTACCAGCCGTGCAGCCGCAGCCGTCCCGTGTCGAGCCGCTGTCGGACCACCGGGTAACTCCGCAACGCGGCCAGCTGGTTGACGACGTTGCCCTGGGAGACCTCCGGCAGTGACGGGTCGTCCGGCGCGGACTCCAGTACGGGGGTCAGTTCGGGGCGGGCGATGTGGAGCCACGCGTCCACGCCGGGCAGCGCGGACAGGTCGTCGCCGGACTTCAGCGCACCCATCGCGCCGCAGTGTGAGTGACCGCACACCACGATGTCCTGAACCCCGAGCACTTCCAGTGCGTACTCGATGGTGGCCGCCTCTCCCGAGGCCCCGGGCCGTCCGTACGGCGGCACGATATTGCCCGCGTTGCGCAGCTCGAATATCTCCCCGGGCCGTGCACCCGTGATGAGCGCGGGTATGACCCGGGAGTCCGAGCAGGTGATGAACAACGCCTCCGGATATTGCCCTTCGGCCAGTTTCCGGTATTCGCCGCTGTCGAAATCGACGCGCGTCCTGAGCGTGCGGGCACGATCCAGCAATGCCTTCAACTCCGCCTCCTGAACTCTCCTGAGCTGCGGTTTCGATCTGTGCACCTCACCGTAGACGGACGACCTACAGCAGAAGGTTAAGCGAACTGAAGAGCCCGGCCAGGAATTGAACATTCTTTGTCCGGATACCCAGACGAACGGTCATCTTGTAGCGTGTGAACTCCAGGGCGGAAAATGCGAATTCACGCTGCCCGGATTCATGTCGGCTTCACGGAGAGACAGGACGTATGGGCCTACGAGTGCTGCTCATCGAGGACGACGAGACGATCGCGGAGCCGCTCACCGAAGGGCTGGGCCACTTCGGACTGACGGTCGATCATGTCGCCACGGGCACGGACGGGCTGAGAGGCCCGTACAACGATGTCGTCCTGCTCGACCTGGGACTGCCGGACATGGACGGCATCGACGTCTGCCGCGGCATCCGGCAGGTCTCGGACGTGCCCATC
Source organism: Streptomyces africanus (assembly GCF_030816955.1). Taxonomy (NCBI): domain Bacteria; kingdom Bacillati; phylum Actinomycetota; class Actinomycetes; order Kitasatosporales; family Streptomycetaceae; genus Streptomyces; species Streptomyces africanus. The sequence goes on from NZ_JAUSYP010000001.1 coordinate 2,745,956, forward strand.
GTCATCCTCAGCGCCCGCGGCGAGGAGGCCGACCGTGTGCTGGGCCTGGAACTGGGCGCCGACGACTACCTGGCGAAACCATTCAGCGTGCGGGAACTGGTGGCCCGGGTCCGCGCGGTGACCCGCCGCACGCAACGCACCCAGCAGCCCTTCCCCGAGCCACCGGGCACACCGGGCGCGCAGGGCACACCGGGCACACGGGAGGACCCCCCTGCCACACCGTCGTACGACCCGGCCCCCGACCCACCCCACGACCCGGGCCCGCTCGTCGTGGACCGCCGTACCCGCCAGGTCTGGGTCGGCGACTCCCCCGTCCCGCTCACCCCCAAGGAGTTCGACCTGCTGGCGCTCCTCAGCGAGGACCCGGGCGCGGTCTACTCGCGCCAGCAGATCCTCGACCGGGTCTGGGATCCGCACTACGACGGCCCGACCAAGACACTGGACGTCCATGTGGCCGCGCTGCGCCGCAAGCTGGGCCACCCGGCGTGGATCAGGACCCTGCGGGGCGTGGGCTTCCGGCTGGCGGTGCACACGGGGCCGAACGCCCCGCAGGTGGCCTCTCCATGACCCGCCGGCTGCTGATCAGCTACCTCACCCTCGCCGCGCTGGTGCTGCTCTGCCTGGAGATCCCGCTGGGCTTCGTCTACTCGCGCGGCGAGCGGGAGCAGGTGGTCAACGCGGCGAAGGACGAGGCCGAGTCGGTCTCCGCGTACGCCGCGCTGTCCCTCGCGGCGGGGCGGGCCGAGCGGGACCTGCCCGCGCGGGTCGCGCACTGCGCGAAGCGCATCGGCGGGAAGGTGGTGGTCGTCGCCGCCTCGGGCGCGACGCTCGCCACCTCACACCCGGGGGACACCTCGGTGTCCGGCGCCCTGGCCGACCGGCCGGGCATCGCGGCCGCGCTGCGCGGCACCTCGACGGTGGATGTGCGCACCTCCACGATCGGCGGGGTCGAGTACCTGTCGGTGGCCGCGCCGGTCGGTCAGGAGGCCCAGCCCGTGGGTGCCGTGTGGCTGACGGTGCCCACGCGGACGGTGCACGAGCGGGTCCACCACGTGTGGCTGCTGCTCGCCCTGGGCGGTCTCGCCGCGCTGACGGCGGTGGCCGTGGTCGGTTTCGCCTTCGCCCGCTGGGCCGGCCGCCCGATCCGCGAACTGGAGCGCGCCACGCACGAGCTGGCGGAGGGCGGCGGCCGGTTCACTCCGGTGACGATCACCAAGGGCCCGCCGGAAGTGCGCAGTCTGGCCGCCGCGTTCAACCGCACCGCGGCCCGCCTCGCCCATCTGCTCGCCTCCCAGCGGGCGTTCGCCGGCGAGGCCTCGCACCAGCTGAAGACCCCGCTCGCGGCGTTGCGGCTGCGCCTGGAGAACATGGAGCCGGACGTCGCCGCCCGGGCCCGCGGCAGCCTCACCGCGGCCGTCACGGAGACGGACCGGCTCGCCCGTATGGTCGAGCACCTGCTGGCGATGGCCCGGCTGGAGGAGCACGCGGCGATCCCCGCCACCGTCGACCTGGGCACGGTCTGCGCGGAACGGCACCGCACCTGGCAGCCACTGTTCGCGCGGGAGAACGTCTCCCTCGCGCTCTTCACGGGCAGCGTCGGCCCGGTGCTGGCCGTGCCGGGAGCCGTCGAGCAGATCATGGACAACCTGCTGTCCAACGCCCTGCGGGCGTCCCCGCCCGGCAGCACCGTCACGATCGAGCTGCGGATGCCGGCCCCGCCGCGGCGCGCCCTGCGCGACAGCCGCCCCCGCTGGGTCGACCTGCACGTCACCGACGAGGGCCCCGGCATGACGGAGGAGCAGCGGGCCCGCGCCTTCGACCGTTTCTGGCGCGCCCCGGGCGCGCCCAAGGGCGGCTCGGGACTCGGCCTCGCCCTGGTGCAGCGCCTCGCCCACGCCGGCGGCGGCGAGGCGACCCTGCACGCGGCGGCGACGGGCGGACTGGACGTGGTGATCCGCCTGCCGTCCGTACGGCCGCCCGCCGAAGGACACGGGCCGGGCACCGACCGGCCGAGGTCCACCCGGAGACGGGAGGCCCCGGCACTGCCCGCGTGAGCCCACGAACGACAAGGCGAGGCCCGCGAGCGCCTGGTCCCACAGGCGGCACACAGCATGCCGCCCCAGCGCCACGAGTTGTCCATGCCCCGTCAACCCTGCCCGCCTAGCCTCCCTCTCGCCTCCCCCCACGCACAACCCTGCCGTCGACCGGCGGCAGGGCGGTACGGCACCTCTTGGAGTGAGAGTGGAACGTCGTAGCCTCCTGCGTGCGGCCGTCCTCGGCGGCACGTCGGCCGCCCTGGGCGGAACCCTGTGGCGCGGGGCCGCGTACGCGGCCCCGGCCCAGCCCGGCACCGGCCCCTACGGGCCGCTGGGCTCCCCGGACGCCAACGGCATCAGACTGCCCAGTGGCTTCACCAGCCGGGTAGTCGCCCGCTCGGGCCAGCGGGTCGGGACCACGTCGTACACCTGGCACAACGCCCCTGACGGCGGCGCCTGTTACGCCGACGGCACGGGCTGGATCTATGTCTCCAACTCCGAGATCAACCCTTCGGGCGGCGCGAGCGCGGTGAGGTTCTCCTCGACCGGGGCGATCACCGGCGCGTACCGCATCCTGTCCAACACCCGGCAGAACTGCGCCGGCGGCAAGACGCCGTGGAACACCTGGCTGTCCTGCGAGGAGGTGGACCGGGGCTACGTCTACGAGACGGACCCCTGGGGCGCGAAGGCGGCGGTGCGCCGCGACGCCATGGGCCGCTTCAAGCACGAGGCGGCGGCGGCCGATCCCGTGCGCCAGGTCATCTACCTGACCGAGGACGTCACCGACGGCTGCTTCTACCGCTTCCGCCCGACGACCTGGGGCGACCTGTCCTCCGGCACTCTCGAGGTCCTCGTGGCGGGCAGCGGCACCAGCGGCCCGGTCACCTGGGCCCGGGTCCCCGACCCCTCCGGCGCGACCGCCACCCGCAGCCAGGTCTCCGGCGCCAAGCGCTTCAACGGCGGCGAGGGCTGCTACTACGCGAACGACACCTGCTGGTTCACCACGAAGGGCGACAACCGCGTCTGGCAGTACAACGCGGCCGCCCAGACCATCGAACTCGCCTACGACGACTCCCTGGTCACCGGCGGCACGGCCCCCCTCACGGGCGTCGACAACGTCACCGGCACCGCCTCCGGCGACCTCTTCGTCGCCGAGGACGGCGGCAACATGGAGATCTGCGTCATCACCCCCGCCGACGTGGTCGCCCCGTTCCTCCGCATCGACGGCCAGTCCGGCTCGGAGATCACGGGCCCGGCCTTCTCCCCGGACGGCACCCGCCTGTACTTCTCCAGCCAGCGCGGCACCAGCGGCAGCTCCTCGGGCGGCATCACCTACGAGGTGACGGGCCCGTTCCGCGGGTAACCGCACCACCCTGCTTCACGTAACCATCACAAAATGGTCACCCCTCCGCCATCCGGAGCCACCCGGATCTACGGTCGTCCCCTCACGTGTCACCACTGGGGGGACGACCATGACCAATCCGTACACCGGCCCGAACGCCAACCCGTATCCCGGGCCGCCCATGCCGCCCGCGCCGCAGCCCGCCCGCCCGGCGCCCCGCTGGGCACGCAAGCGCTATGTGCTGCCCGCCCTCGGCCTGGCCTGGTTCATCGGCGTCGGTATCGGCGCCTCCGGCGACACGACGGCCGACGCGAAGCCCGCGGCCGCCAAGCCGCAGCCGACCGTCACGGTCACCGCGACCGCCACCGCCACCGCCACCGCGACACCGCTCGCGAAGAAGCCGGAGCCCGCTCCCACGGTCACCGCCACCAAGACCGTCAGAGCCACCATCACGGTCACCGCACGACCGGCCGCGGGCGGCGGCTCCGACGACAGTGGTTCGGGCGGCTCGGCGGACGTCTACTACGCCAACTGCGACGCCGTCCGGGCCGCCGGTGCCGCCCCCATCCACCGCGGTGAGCCCGGCTACGCCTCCCACCTGGACCGGGACAACGACGGGATCGCCTGCGACACGTGACACGAGTACACCGGTGACCATCGGCGCGTCCGGCCGTTCCACCGTTCGGGCAGCTCGTCGCGGGCTGCCCGGACGACGGAAGGAACACCACCGTGGACACGACCGTGCCCGCCACCGACGTACCGCGCGTGCTGCCGCGTGACGAGTGGGTCAGGACGCTGCCGCAGACCATCGTCGCCTCGTGCGTCCTGCTCCTCGACGCCGAGGACCGGATGCTGCTGCTGCGCTACGCCCAAGGCCAGCCCGGTGTCGGACTCTGGGGACTGCCGGGCGGCATGCTCGACCACGGGGAGGACCCCCTCGGTGCCGCGCGCCGGGAGCTGCACGAGGAGACCGGCATCGTCCTGGACCGGGAGCCCCGGTTCATCGGCTACGACCACCGGGCCGACGTGAAGGGCACGGGCCCGGTGATCGACTTCTACTTCCACGGCGGCCGTCTCGCCCCCGGACAGCCCGTCAGGCGCAGCGACGAACACGACCAGGACGGCCTGTTCGCCCTCGCCGACCTGGAATCCACCCCGCTGGCGACGCCGCTGCCGGCCCTCACCGCCCTGCACGAGGCCGCCCTGACCGGCACCGCCGTATGCCTGCGTGAAGGCCTGCTCCAGTGAGAGCCCCTCAGCCCTCTCAGGCCCCTCAGGACATGGACAGCAGGTCCACCTCCCGCCGCCCCCGGTCCTGATGGATCAGCACGTCGAAGCAGCGGCCCAGCGCGATGTCGAACCAGTTCCGGTCTCCCGGATAGGCGGTGCCGACACTGCGCGTGGGCCGGGCCTCGGCGCGCCAGGGGCGGGCCGGCCCCGGGGCGGTACGCAGGTCCATGACGTAGCGGTCGTAGCGCACCTGGTCCAGCGTGTGCTCGTTGCTGCCGGGCCCGGCGGGGCCGACCGTGTGGGTGAGCATGTGCGACTCCTCCGGGTCGGTGGCCTTGAACGAGCCCCGGCCGAAGGTGAGTCCGACGCTCACGTACCCGCCGCCGAGCCGGTCGCGCAGGAACTCGCCCTGCGTCTGGGCAGGACCCGCGGATCCTCGGGGTCGTAGCCGATGTGGTTGTTGTGGCCGGCCAGCAGGATCCGGTGCCCGGTGTGCTCGCGCCACCAGACGACGTTGTCGGCCATGACCTGGTCCCGCCACCGCATGGCCTCGGCAACCTGCCGGGGATCCTCGAAGTCGAAGCCGTACCCGGTGGCCGTCTGGTCGATCACCGTGGCGTGCCGCAGCACCTCGGCGAACTCCTCCCGCACGGCCTCGCCGCGCGGCGCCGGCGACTCCAGCAACTCCAGGGCGCGTCCGGTCCGGGACGCCTTCTCCCGCCGTTCGGCGAACGGCAGGGCCAGGTAGGCCCTCTGGTACTCGCCGGAAGGGACGGCCGGCCGCAGCCCCCGGTACAGCTCCTCGAAGCGCGGCGTGAGGCCCGGACGGACCCGGGCGATGTAGTCCGTGACCCGGTCGTACAGCTCTGGTCCGGTGCACCCCCAGTCGTTACCCATGAAGCGGACCGAGTCCTGCGGGTGGCGGCGGTTGTGGTCCCGCATCCATTCGACCAGGGCCAGGTTCTCGGCGGTCGGGTCCAGCGCGTACGTGTACTGGAAGTCCTCACGCATGATGCGCTCCGGGTCGCCCTTGCCGTGCACGACGTAGTCGTCGAGGCGAACCCCGGTGCTCCAGGCCGTCTCCAGGGCGAAGGTGCGAAAGCCCCGGCGCTCCACCAGGTACCGGAAGACCCGGTCCTTTATGGCGAGGAACTCGTGCGAGCCGTGCGTCGCCTCGCCCATCCCCACCACGACCGCGTCCCCGACCGCCGCGCCGACCGGGCGCAGATCGCTCCCCTCCCCGCCGGCTTCGGCGGTGCGCAGCGGGCTCGCGGCCCGCTCCAGCAGCGGCCCGACCGGGTCCCCCGCCGCCCCGGGAGCGGCGGCGGCAGGGGCCGGGGCGAGAAGGACCAGCACGAGAACGAGGAACGTCCACGGACGTACGGATCGCGAGATCCAACGGCGTGACCCAGACGTCGAACAACGGATAGGTGAACGCACCCAGGACGCCGACGACGGATGCCTCGTTGGCCGGGGACCGGGCGCCCGAGGCCGCCGCTGTTTCCGGCAGACGGCAGACAGGGCTACACCGCCGGTTCCTTCGACTGGATCATCGCCACCTGCTCCGTGCCTGGGATCCCGGACGCGTGGGTGGACCCGCTACGCCCCGGCGGCGTCCTGGTCACCGACGAGGCACTCGGTATCGAGGGCGGCCTCGTACGCCTGATCAGATGGCTCGAGAGGCTGTCTCCTCAGGGCTGCCGGCTGCCAACCCCACCTCGAATCCGCTGATGTCACCCCCGGTGATCCACCTACGGATCAGGTTCCGGTCCTCCTCGGAGAGCGACATCCGTGCGTTCGCGCACAACGTGTAGACGTTTTCCACCCACGCCTCGGCAAGGGCCTCCGCCGTAACACCTTCGGCCATCCGCTGTCCCACGTAGACAAGCCCCTTGAGTACGAAGTTGACGGCGTTGCGAGTTACGGGGTTGCCACGCGACTCTGTTTCGTCTCGGACCCTCTTCGACGTCGGGTACAGCTGAAACGGAGAAGTCTGCAAGTCCTGGGCGAGGACCTCGAACAGCAGGGCATAGGCGTCCGGCTGCAACGCCGGCACATCTGTCAGGGCACTCACCTGAGCGAGAAGACGAGGAAGCTTTGCCCGACCACCCTTGTCCTCGAAGGAGTGCAGCGTTGGATCGAGAAGGTATCCGGGTGGCGTGGCAACATACTCAAGATCACTGCAATGAGTCTTCACGAACCCACTGAAGCTTCCGGCGCCGTACCATGCGGAATCCTTCACCGAGGGATCGATGTTGAGCGCCGCCTGTGCCGCGGAAGCTGAGGCGAGCGGACGGGGAGCCGCCCGCACGACGCGGTAGATCTCCTTGACGACTGCCTCGCGCTGGTCGCTGCCCGCTTGTTGCGGAAGGACGACCGTGACCTGCTCGGCGTCGCTGTCGAACGTCACCTCAGTCGCATGGAACTCGTCCCAGAGCGAGGCTGCGGCGAGCTGCTCAGGCGTCACGAACACATCGCACGTCGCTCGGAAGGCAGCGGCGCTCAAGCCGGCCGCCACCACCGTCGTCCACCGATCCTTGGCCCGGAGCCTCTGCAACACGGGTGTGAAATCGGCGTCCGCCGACATGATCACAAACTCGTCGTACCGGGTCTCGTCCGCGAGAGCATCCATGATGTCGAGCACCATGTAGATGTCGGCACTGTTCTTGCCTCGGGAAGTCAAGGGTGGGCAGTCGATCGACCGAAACCCACTGCGCGTGAAGAAGGCGCGGTACCTGCCGAAAGCCTCCGGGTTGATATACACGTTCCGCACGAGGAAGCGGCGAGCGGGGCCACCCTGGGTAGCTTCACCTGTGTCGCTCTTGCCTTCCAACCAACTCATCCACCTGTCCGGACGGGTCGCAAACGCTTCAGCCGCCCCCGGGTCCATATCGCGAAGTCCCAAGTAGATGTTGTCGAAGTCCACGAACAATGCGGACTTGATCGTCACCAAATTGGCACCATCGAATGGCTCTTTACTCAACGACCCACCTCCACTGATCATTTCGCGGAACGCTCAGAGGGGAGCGATCCAGGCAGCCATGACACCGATGTGGGGAGCATAGTCGCGGTCCTGGACCAGAAAACTGACTGGAACGAACGGTCAGAGATTTGACCGAGGCGCTTGCCGCACAGGGCCACGCGTGACCGGTAATGATCGACTGCGGCGGCGGTGACGGTCCAGCCTGCGCGACGCATGAGTCCGATTGAGGTCCGGGCAGATCTTCGCGGCATTGATGTAATGCGGCCAAATGAGGCGACGTCGCGGATTCACGCTCCGCAGCATTGCCTGACACGAGCGGCCAGAAGCGCGGCGAGGGCAGCGGCATTCACAGTGACGGCCGTATTCCAGGCCGCGTTGGAGTCGATGTGCTTTTCTGCGGGGGATAGGGCCGGTAGGCCCGGTCGTCTACGGCGCGAGCGGCAGCGATGCGAACGCCGTCGTGCATGACGGAGCGTGTGGGACCACTTCCACACGCACGGCTTTGTACGCGCACCGCTGTGCGATCGGTAACACCCACTACTGGCGTGGATGGCGGCCCCGGCACGGACGGGACACGCACAGCCGTAACCTCGACGACAGCTACTACCGCTGGTACCCCAAGCACACCGACGCCGGGAGACAGTGCAGCGCGTAGCTCCACCAGGGGCGCGCCGTCGGCGGGCTGCCACGACGCCTGACGCACTCGGAGGGCACAACGGAGGGGGCGGCACCTCCGCACAAGGTGCCGCCCCGCCCTCCTCCGTGCACCGGAGCCGCCGCGATCGGTGAGGGTGGTCGGGGACCGCCGACGGCTCCGGGTTCTTCAGTGGCCCTGCACGGGCCACGGGTCTACCGGTGGTCGCTGCCCTGCGACTGGACCGCCGCGCGGCCCGCCTCCAGCCGGGCCACCGGGATGCGGAACGGGGAGCAGGAGACGTAGTCGAGTCCCACCTCGTGGAAGAAGTGGACCGACTCCGGGTCGCCGCCGTGCTCACCGCAGACGCCGAGCTTGAGATCGGGGCGGGTCTCACGGCCGGCCTTGACGGCGAGCTTCACCAGGGAGCCGACGCCGTCCTTGTCGATCGTCTCGAACGGGGAGACGCCGAAGATGCCCTTCTCCAGGTACGCGGTGAAGAAGCTGGCCTCCACGTCGTCCCGGGAGAAGCCCCACACCGTCTGGGTCAGGTCGTTCGTGCCGAAGGAGAAGAACTGGGCGGCCTCGGCGATCTGGCCGGCGGTCAGGGCGGCGCGCGGCAGCTCGATCATGGTGCCGATGGACAGCTTGAGCTGCGTGCCCGAGGCCGCCTCGACCTCGGCGATGACCTTGTCGGCCTCCTCGCGCACGATCTCCAACTCCTGCACGGTGCCGACGAGCGGGATCATGATCTCGGCACGCGGATCGCCCTTGGCGGCCTTGCGTTCGGCGGCGGCCTCGGCGATCGCCCGGACCTGCATGGTGAACAGGCCGGGGATGACCAGGCCGAGGCGCACGCCGCGCAGGCCGAGCATCGGGTTCTGCTCGTGCAGGCGGTGGACCGCCTGGAGGAGGCGGAGTTCGTTCTCGTGCGGCTCCTGGCGGGACTCCGCCAGGGCCACGCGGACCGACAGTTCGGTGATGTCGGGCAGGAACTCGTGCAGCGGCGGGTCCAGGAGGCGGACGGTGACCGGGAGGCCGTCCATCGACTCGAAGAGCTGGACGAAGTCCTGCTTCTGCAGCGGCAGCAGCTCCTTGAGGGACTCCTCGCGCTCGGCCTGGGTGTCGGCCAGGATCAGCCGCTCCACCAGCTCGCGCCGGTCGCCGAGGAACATGTGCTCGGTGCGGCACAGGCCGATGCCCTGGGCGCCGAAGCGGCGGGCACGCAGCGCGTCCTCGGCGTTGTCGGCGTTGGCCCGCACGCGCAGGCGGCGCTTGCGGTCGGCGAACGCCATGATGCGGTGGACCGCCTCGACCAGCTCGTCGGCGTCCTCGGCACCGGCGTGCATCCGGCCCTCGAAGTACTCCACGACCGGCGACGGCACGACGGGTACCTCACCGAGGTACACCTTGCCCGACGAGCCGTCGATGGAGACGACGTCGCCCTCCTCGACGACGTGCCCGCCCGGCACGGTCATCCGGCGGCGCTTGGTGTCGACCTCCAGCTCCTCGGCGCCGCAGACACAGGTCTTGCCCATGCCGCGCGCGACGACGGCCGCGTGGGAGGTCTTGCCGCCGCGCGAGGTCAGGATGCCCTCGGCGGCGATCATGCCGTCGAGGTCGTCGGGGTTGGTCTCGCGGCGGATCAGGATGACCTTCTCGCCGGAGCGCGACCACTTGACCGCCGTGTAGGAGTCGAACACGGCCTTGCCGACCGCCGCGCCCGGCGAGGCCGCGATGCCCCGGCCGACCGTCTCGACCTTCGCGCTCTCGTCGAAGCGGGGGAACATCAGCTGCGCGAGCTGGGCGCCGTTGACGCGGGTGAGCGCCTCGGCCTCGTCGATCAGGCCCTGGTCCACCAGCTGGGTCGCGATGCGGAAGGCGGCGCCCGCCGTGCGCTTGCCGACGCGGGTCTGGAGCATCCACAGCACACCGCGTTCGATGGTGAACTCGATGTCGCAGAGGTCCTTGTAGTGGTTCTCCAGCGTCTCCATGATCTGCATCAGCTGGTCGTACGACTTCTTGTCGATCTGCTCCAGCTCCGCGAGCGGCACGGTGTTGCGGATGCCCGCGACCACGTCCTCGCCCTGCGCGTTCTGCAGGTAGTCGCCGTAGACGCCCTGGTGGCCGGAGGCGGGGTCGCGGGTGAACGCCACGCCCGTGCCGGAGTCGGGGCCGAGGTTGCCGAAGACCATCGAGCAGACGTTGACGGCCGTGCCCAGGTCGTGCGGGATGCGCTCCTGGCGGCGGTAGAGCTTGGCGCGGTCGGTGTTCCAGGAGTCGAAGACCGCGTGGATGGCGAGGTCCATCTGCTCGCGCGGGTCCTGCGGGAAGTCCCGGCCGGCCTCGGTCTTGACGATCTTCTTGAACTTGGTGACGAGCTTCTTGAGGTCGGCCGCCTCCAGCTCGGTGTCGACCGTGACCTTCTTGGCCGCCTTGGCCGCCTCCAGCGCGTCCTCGAAGAGCTCGCCGTCGACGCCGAGGACGGTCTTGCCGAACATCTGGATGAGGCGGCGGTAGGAGTCCCAGGCGAAGCGGTCGTCGCCGGCCTGCTTGGCCAGGCCCTGCACCGACTTGTCGGAGAGGCCGATGTTGAGGACGGTGTCCATCATGCCGGGCATGGAGAACTTGGCGCCCGAGCGCACCGACACGAGGAGCGGGTCGTCGGCCTGGCCGAGCTTCTTGCCCATGCGGGCCTCCAGCGCGTCGAGGTGCGCACTCACCTCGTCACGCAGTGCCGCCGGCTCCTCGCCGCTTTCGAGGTAGACCTTGCACGCCTCGGTGGTGATCGTGAAGCCGGGCGGCACCGGAAGGCCCAGGTTCGTCATCTCGGCGAGGTTCGCGCCCTTGCCACCGAGGAGGTCCTTGAGGTCCTTGTTGCCCTCGGTGAAGTCGTAAACGAACTTCACGCCCTCAACACTCGTACCGTGCTCAGCTACGTGGGGATCTTTGTTTTCCGACACGGGTCTCGACTCCTCGAGGACGCGGTGGCTGCCCTGACGGCGAGGAACATACCCAGATCAAAGGCTTCTGGGTACGTCCACTCGCGCGTCATACGCCTGTAACCACTCGTCCGCCAGCGGATCGAAAGTCAAGGCTCGGCAAGCGATCACAGCCGTATGTTTTCACTTCTTGAACGCACGAACCTCCTTTGAGCCCGTGGAGCGCTCATACGAGCGGCGTTCGGCGCGCTTGATTTCGCTCGATGAACGATCAAAGGGTGGCACTCAGTGCCACCCTTTGGAGAAGTGCAGCCGCTCAAGATCCGCTCATCTGAGCGCAACCCTTATCAAGGGTGGCGAGAATCACGCTGCCACAGCCGACGAGATTTCACCATGCGGACGCGTCTCGGGGCCGAAATGTCCCGGTCACACCCCGAGCGCGCGCAGCCGCTCCTCGACCCGCTCGGGGGCGTAGAGGTGCTCCACGACCATCGCCCCGGCCCCGACCAGCCCGGACCGCTCGCCGAGCCGTGCCGTCACGATGTCCAGGTGGGCGGTGGAGCGGGGCAGCGCCCGCTGGTAGAGCAGTTCGCGCACGCCCGTGAGGAACGGGGTTCCGGCCAGATCCCCGGCGATCATCAGCACGCCGGGGTTGAGCAACGTCACCACGGTCGCCAGCACGTCCCCGACCCGGCGCCCGGCCTCCCGGGCCAGGCCGACCGCGTCGGGATGCCCGGAGGCCAGCAGGTCCCGCACGTCCGAGCCGGAGGCCGCCGGCACCCCGGCCTCCACCAGCCGCCGCGCCACCGCGCCACCGCTCGCGATGGCGGCCAGACAGCCGTAGGAACCGCACCGGCACAGCGTCTGGGCGCCCTCCGGCACCCGGATGTGCCCGATGTCCCCGGCGCCTCCGTCGATACCCCGGAACACCGCGCCGTCCACCACGACCCCGGCGCCGATGCCGGTGGAGACCTTGACCAGCACGAAGGCGGAGCAGTCGGGATAGCCGGTGCGCTGTTCGCCGTACGCCATGAGGTTGGCGTCGTTGTCCACCAGTACCGGCACGGCGGCGGCGCCCGTGTGCTCGGTGAGCGCCCGGGCCAGCCGGCTCCTTATGTCGTAGCCGTCCCAGCCGGGCATCATCGGCGGCTGGACGACGCGGCCGGTGTCGGTGTCGACCGGGCCGGGCACGGCGAGCCCGACCCCGCACACGGACTCGGCCCCGCGGCCGGTCTTCTCCAGCAGCTCGCCGAACCAGCGGCCGAGTTCACCCAGCACGGCGTCCGGCCCGTCCTCCACGACGAGGGTGCCGGAGTGCTCGGTGAGGATCTCGCCGCTCAGCGACAGCACGGCCGCCCGCGCGTGCCGGGTGTCGAGGTCGGCCGCCAGGACCACCGCGTGCTCGTCGTCGAACTCCAGGGTGATGGAGGGGCGCCCGCCCAGCGGGGAGTCCACCGGCCCCCCGGCGCCCTCGCGCAGCCAGCCCGCGCGGAAGAGCCGGTCGAGCCGCTGCCCGACGGTGGCGCGGGACAGTCCGGTCGCCTGCTGGAGCGCACCCCGGGTCACGGCGCGGCGACTGCGCACCAGTTCGAGCAGTTCGCCGGCGCTCGCCTGGCCGGCACCTCGTCCCGTTCTGACGGGCCGTCCGGTCATGCACACCCCCTTGTGTTTCTCAACCTTGCCTTACATAGTGGGTTTTGCGTGTTAAATAGACGTAACCCCACGGTAGCCGCAGCCGAACCGGCCGGCCGGACGTCTTACCGGAGAGCCCCGAGTGGACAGCACCGCACAACGCGCCCCTCGTCCCACAGGACGAACGGTTGCATACGATCCGTCCAGTGCCGCCTCACCCCTGCACGTCAGGGCCGCCGCCGTACTGGAGGCCGGCTGGACGGGCTCGTCCACGGTGCCCTCGCGCGGTCTGTATCCGCACCAGTGGTCGTGGGACTCGGCGTTCATCGCGATCGGCCTGCGGCACCTGTCGCCGTTACGGGCACAGACGGAGCTGGAGACGCTGCTGGCGGCCCAGTGGGCGGACGGGCGGATCCCGCACATCGTCTTCAACCCCTCCGTCCCCCTCGACGCGTACTTCCCCAGCCCCGACTTCTGGCGCTCCTCGACCGCGGGGCACGCCGCGGGCGCCCCGCGCACCGTACAGACCTCCGGGATCGTGCAGCCACCGGTCCACGCGCTGGCCGCGTGGCTGGTGCACCTCGCCGACCCCGGTCTGTCCCGGGCGCGCGGCTTCCTCACCCGGGTGTATCCCCGGCTCGCGGCCTGGCACCGGTATCTGCTGCACCGGCGCGACCTGGGGGGAGGCGGACTGGTGTCCGTCGTGCACCCCTGGGAACAGGGTATGGACAACAGCCCCTGCTGGGACCGCCCGCTCTCCCGGGTCACTCCGGCTCCGGCCCGCTCCTTCCGCCGCGCCGACCTCGCCCACGGCTCCCCCGAGGACCGGCCGACGGATCTGGACTACGGGCGGTACGTACGGCTGGCGGCCGACTACCGGGACCGCGGATACGCCGACGGACCGGGAGACTTCGCCGTGGAGGACCCGGCGTTCAACGCCCTGCTCATCGCCTCCGAGTACGCCCTGGCCCGGATCGCCCGCGAACTGGGCGCGGCGGCCTCGGCCCGGCAGGACCGCGCCGAGCGGCTCACCGCCGCCCTGGTGGAGCGGCTGTGGGAGCCGTCGGCCGGGATGTTCCTGTGCCGGGACGTGCGCGCCGGGGAGCTGATCCCCGAGCGCGGTGTCTCCGGGCTCGTCCCGCTGCTGCTGCCGGCCCTGCCGCGCGACCTTACGACCACCCTGGTGCGCACCCTGAGCGGCCCGCACTTCGGGCTCGGCGGCACGACCCGGCTGGTGCCCAGCTACGACCTGCTCGGCGAGGCCTTCGACCCGCACCGCTACTGGCGCGGCCCGGCCTGGTTCAACACCAGCTGGCTGCTGGAGCGCGGGCTGCGGCTGCACGGCGAGCGCGGCCGGGCCGACGCCCTGCGCCGGGGGATCCTGCACACCGCGGGCTCCTCCGACTTCGCGGAGTACGTGGACCCGTACACCGCACAGGCCTGCGGCGCGACCGGCTTCGGCTGGACCGCCGCGCTCACGCTCGACCTGCTGCACGACCGGCCCACAGGCGACAGGAACGGCGTCACGGCGATCAAGGGAGGGGACCGGGGATGACGGACCGGCATCATCTGCTCGTGCACGGCGGGACGTTCGCCGCCGTCGGCGACCGCGGCGACATCAGCGGCTACCGGGGCGGCAGCGCCCCGGACGGAATGTTCGTACGGGACGCGCGGCACCTGAGCCGGTGGCAGCTCACCGTCGACGGGGCCGTGCCCGACACGCTGACGCCGGTGGCCGACGGGGACACCGCGCGCTGCGTCCTCGTCCCGCGCGGCGGCCGCGACGAGCCGCCCGCGTACACGCTCTTCCGCGAACAGGCCGTCGGGGACGCCTCGTTCGTGGAGTCGCTGCGGGTCACCAGCAACCGCCCGGTGCCGACGACGGTCCGCCTCGCGGTCACCGCCGACGCCGACTTCACCGACCAGTTCGAGCTGCGCACCGACCACCGCACCTACACGAAAGCGGGCGCCGTCCGCTCCCGCCAGGTCCTCGGGCACGGCGTGGAGTTCAGCTACCGGCGCGGCGAGTGGCGGTCCGTCACGACGGTGACGACCGAGCCCCAGCCGGACGCCGTGGAGGAGACCGGCACCGGCGCCCGCCGCCTGGTGTGGACCCTGGACCTGGAACCGCACGGCACGGCCGAGCTGGTCCTGCGGGTCATGGCCCGCCCGCACGGAGACAAGCGCGCCCTGCGCGTGCCCCGCTCCCCCGCCGCCCTGAAGGAGCAGCTCCTGGCCCGGGAGGGCCGGTTCATGGAGGGCGTGGCCCTGCCGGCCGGCTGGCCGGAGCTGTCCGCGGCCTGCACCCGGGGCCTCGCCGACCTGGCCGCGCTCCAGGTCCCGGCGAAGGGCCCGGACGGCGAGGAGCTGCGCGTCCCGGCCGCCGGTGCGCCCTGGTTCCTGACCCTGCTGGGCCGGGACGCCCTGCTGACCTCGCTGTTCGCCCTGCCCTACCGGCCCCGGCTGGCCGCCGCCACGCTGCCCGCGCTCGCCGCCACCCAGGCCACGGACGCCGGTGCCAGCGAGGTCGCCCAGCCCGGGAAGATCGTGCACGAGGTGCGGCACGGCGAACTGGCGCACTTCGGCCAGGTCCCCTACGGCCGCTACTACGGCTCGGTCGACGCCACGCCCCTGTTCCTCGTCCTGCTCGGGGCGTACACCGAGCAGACCGGCGAGACCGGCCCGGCCCGCCGTCTGGAGCCGCACGCCCGGGCGGCGGTCGGCTGGATGCTGGACCACGGCGGCCTGACCTCGCGCGGCTATCTCGTCTACCGCGCCGACCAGGGCGGCCTCGCCAACCAGAACTGGAAGGACTCCCCCGGCGCCATCTGCTCCGCCGAGGGCACCCGGCCGGGCGGCCCGGTGACGGCCGCGGGCGCCCAGGGCTACGCGTACGACGCGCTGCGCCGCACGGCGTGGCTGGCGCGCACGGTCTGGCAGGACACGACGTACGCGGACCTGCTGGAGCAGGCGGCCGGTGATCTGCGCGACCGTTTCCAGCGGGACTTCTGGATGCCGGAGCACTCCTTCCCGGCGCTCGCGCTCGACGGCCGGGGCAAGCAGGTCGACGCGCTCGCCTCCGACGCCGGGCATCTGCTGTGGTCGGGCCTGCTGGACAAGGAGTACGGCGAACAGGTCGGCCGGCGCCTGCTGGAGCCCGACTTCTTCTCCGGCTGGGGCGTGCGCACCCTGGCCGCCGGCCAGCCCGCCTACCACCCGCTCTCCTACCACCGCGGCTCGGTCTGGCCGCACGACAACGCGCTGATCGCGCTGGGCCTGGCCCGCTACGGGCTGCACGACGAGGCCCGCGCGATCGCCCGCGGCCTGGTCGACGCGGCGAGCGCGACCGGCCACCGGCTGCCGGAGGTCCTCGCGGGCTACGGCCGCGACACCCACCCCGAGCCGGTGCCGTACCCGCACGCGTGCGTCCGTGAATCCCGGTCGGCGTCGGCCCCGTTGGCACTGCTCACGGCGGTCGGCGGCGCCTGAGAGCCGGTCGGCAGGCCGGTTGGCCGGCCGTTTGCCCGGTGTTTGCCGAGCGCTGGCCCGGTGGGCTGAACACACCTGGTGGGCGCCCCGTACGGAACGGCGGCGGACCCGTACCCCCACGCGGGTCCGCCACCTCGCCGGGTTTCGTACGGGAAGGACCTTCGGGTGCCTGTCTTCACACGCTTCCGCCAGTCATCACAGCCGGACATCCCGGGGGACGAGTCCGGGACGGAGCGTGAGGAGAGGGCGGAGGTCGTCACCGCGGAGGTGGGGGCTCCCGCCCCCGGATCCCGGCTCGCGCACCTCCGCGCCTGGCGCACCCGTCATCCCCGGGCCGCCCGCGCCCTCCGTCTGACCACCACCGCCCTCGCCGCCGCCCTGGTGCTCGGGGCCCTGCTCCTGCCCAACACCCTCCCCGCCGTCGAGCCGGACCGCTTCGCGCGGATCCCGGCGGAGGCGGTCGCCGGGGCCGTCGTGACGCTGGTGCTGCCGCGCCGGCCCCGGCTGGTGGCGGCGGTGCTGTACGGGCTCGGTCTCACCGCGCTGACCACGGTGAACCTGCTCGACATGGGGTTCAACGAGTACCTGGGCCGGGGCTTCAACGCCGCGCTGGACTGGGACCTGCTCCCGGACGCGCAGGCTTACGTCGAGGACACGCTGGGCGGGGGTGTCGCGACCGCCGCCGCCGTCGGGGCGGTCGTACTCGTCCTGCTCGTGGCGGCCGTCATGGTCGCCGCGACGATCCGGCTCAGCGACGTGCTGGCCCGCCACCGGCCCCGGGCGACCAAGGGCGCCCTGCTCGCCGGTACCGCCTGGGTCACCTGCTCCGCGCTGGGCCTGACGCTGTTCGGCGGTCCGATCGCCTCCGAGCGCGGGGCCGGGGCCCTGCGGGTGCACGCGCAGCGGACGGTGGAGTCGCTGCGGGACGAGGCGGCGTTCGTGCAGGAGTCGAAGGCGGACACCTTCGGCAACACCCCGCCCGGCCAGCTCCTCCCCGACCTGCGCGGCAAGGACGTGATCTTCACGTTCATCGAGAGCTACGGCCGCAGCGCCGTCGAGGACCCGATCATGGCCCCCGGCGTCGACCGCACCCTCGACACGAGCACCGAGGCCCTGGCGAAGGCCGGCTTCCACGCCCGCAGCGGCTGGCTGACCTCGGCGACCTACGGCGGCAGCAGCTGGCTCGGCCACTCCACGACCATGTCGGGCCTGTGGATCGACAACCAGCGCCGCTACCGCACGGTCACCGCAGGGGATCACCTCACCCTCACCAAGGCGTTCCAGAAGACCGGCGCCTGGGACACGGTCGGTGTGATGCCGGGCGTGCAGAAGGGCTGGCCGGAGGAGAAGTGGTACGGCCTCGACAAGCTCTACGACGCCTTCGACCTGGGCTACAAGGGCCCGAAGTTCAGCTGGTCGACGATGCCCGACCAGTACGCGCTGGAGGCGTTCCAGCGCCGGGTGCACGGAAAGAAGCGCGACAAGCCGCTGATGTCGTTCGTCATCCTGACCTCCAGTCACCAGCCCTGGGCGCCCATCCCGAAGACGGTCGGCTGGGACGAACTGGGCGACGGCTCGGTCTTCGACGCCATCCAGAAGTCCGGCAAGAAGGCCGCCGACATCATCACCGACACCACCAAGTCCCGGCAGGAGTACGGCAGGTCCATCCAGTACTCGGTCACCAGCCTCACCCAGTGGCTGGAGCGCTACGGCACCGACGAGACCGTCCTGGTCTTCCTCGGCGACCACCAGCCCATCGCCCGGGTCAGCGGCGACCGCGCCAGCCGGGACGTGCCGGTGTCGATCGTCGCGAAGGACCGGGAGGTCCTCGACAAGGTCGCCGACTGGAACTGGACGGAAGGCCTGAAGCCCGACCGCGACGCCCCCGTCTGGAAGATGAGCGCGTTCCGCGACCGCTTCCTCACGGCGTTCGGCTCCACACCGCATCCCTCGGGCGGCTGATCAGCCGCCGGAGGTGTCCAGCTCCGCGTCCTCGCCGATGCCCGCGCAGTCGTACGGGTCCTTGAGCCAGCCGTCCGGCAGCACCACCCGGTTGTTGCCGGACGTACGGCCCCGGGGCCCGTCGGCGCCGACGGGCCAGGGCTGGTCGAGGTCCAGCTCGTCGAGGCCGGCCCGCAGCTCTTCGAGCGACGAGGTGATCGCGAGCCGCTTGCGCATCTCGGAGCCGACCGCGAAGCCCTTGAGGTACCAGGCGACGTGCTTGCGGAAGTCGATCACGCCCCGCGACTCGTCCCCGATCCACTCGCCGAGCAGGGTGGCGTGCCGGACCATGACGTCGGCGACTTCCCTCAGGGTGGGCCGTGCGATGTCCTGGGAGCGCCCCTCGAAAGCCGCGACGAGGTCCGCGAACAGCCAGGGCCGTCCGAGGCACCCGCGCCCCACGACCACTCCGTCGCAGCCGGTCTCCCGCACCATCCGCAGCGCGTCCTCGGCCGACCAGATGTCGCCGTTGCCGAGCACGGGGATCTCCGGCACGTGCTCCTTCAGCCGGGCGATGGCGTCCCAGTCGGCGGTGCCGCCGTAGTGCTGGGCGGCGGTGCGGCCGTGCAGGGCGATGGCGGTGACGCCCTCCTCGACGGCGATCCGGCCGGCGTCGAGGAAGGTGATGTGGTCGTCGTCGATGCCCTTGCGCATCTTCATCGTCACCGGCAGCTCGCCGGCGCCGCTGACCGCCTCGCGCAGGATGGCCCGCAGCAGGTTCCGCTTGTACGGGAGCGCGGAGCCGCCGCCCTTGCGGGTCACCTTCGGCACCGGGCAGCCGAAGTTCAGGTCGATGTGGTCGGCGAGGTCCTCCTCCGCGATCATGCGGACGGCCTTGCCGACGGTCGCCGGGTCCACGCCGTACAGCTGGATGGACCGGGGGCGCTCACTCGCGTCGAAGTGAATGAGCTGCATGGTCTTCTCGTTGCGCTCGACCAGCGCCCTGGTGGTGATCATCTCGCTGACGAACAGGCCCTTGCCGCCGCTGAACTCTCTGCACAGGGTGCGGAACGGCGCGTTGGTGATCCCGGCCATGGGGGCCAGGACGACGGGGGGCTGGACGGTGTGCGGACCGATCTGCAGGGGCGTGGACATTCCTCCATTGTGCCGTGCAATGAGATGGCAAAATTCATTAGTTAGGCACACTATCGAAATCGGCGTACGATGGCGCCCATGCCCGAGCTCAGCCCCCGCCGCCGCATGCTGGTGCTCGCGATCTGCTGCATGAGCCTGCTGATCGTGAGCCTGGACAACACGGTCCTGAACGTGGCCCTGCCGTCGATGCAACAGGACCTGCACGCGAGCACGTCCGGCCTCCAGTGGACGATCGACGCCTACACGCTGGTCCTGGCCTCGCTGCTGATGCTCGCGGGCTCCACGGCCGACCGGATCGGCCGCAAGCGGGTCTTCATGGCGGGCCTGGTGGTCTTCACCCTCGGCTCGGTGCTGTGTTCCCTCGCGCCGAACCTCGAAGCGCTGGTCGCGTTCCGGATGGTGCAGGCGGTGGGCGGTTCGATGCTGAACCCGGTCGCCATGTCGATCATCACCAACACCTTCACCGACCCGCGCGAGCGGGCCCGGGCGATCGGCGTGTGGGGCGCGGTCGTCGGCATATCCATGGCCGCCGGCCCGCTGGTCGGGGGCCTCCTGGTCGAGTCGGTCGGCTGGCGCTCGATCTTCTGGATCAACCTGCCGGTGGGCCTGGCGGCACTGCTGCTCACCCTGCGCTTCGTCCCCGAGTCCCGAGCCCCCAAGGCCCGCCGCCCGGACCCGGTCGGGCAGCTCCTGGTGATCGCGCTGTTCGGCACGCTCACGTACGCGATCATCGAGGCGCCGAGCACGCCGTTCACCTCCACGGCCCTGCCGGCCGCTGTCGCCCTGGCCGCGCTGGCCGGACTGCTGTGGTACGAACCGCGCCGCGCGCAGCCGTTGATCGACCTGCGCTTCTTCCGCTCGGCGCCGTTCAGCGGAGCCACGGTCATCGCGATCAGCGCGTTCGCCGCACTCGGCGGCTTCCTGTTCCTGTCCACGCTGTACCTGCAGAACGTCCGCGGCCTGAACGCCCTGGAGGCGGGTCTGTGGATGCTGCCGATGGCGGCCCCGACCTTCCTGTGCGCCCCGCTCTCCGGCCGCCTGGTCGGCAGCCGGGGCCCGCGTGTGCCGCTGCTGATCGCGGGCTGCGCGATGACGGTCAGCGGCATCCTCTTCGCCGCGTTCGAGGCCGAGACCTCCGACGCCACCCTCGTCGCGGGGTACGTCCTGTTCGGCATCGGCTTCGGCTTCGTCAACGCGCCGATCACCAACACGGCGGTCTCCGGCATGCCGCGCGCCCAGGCGGGCGTCGCCGCGGCCGTCGCCTCGACGAGCCGTCAGCTCGGCCAGACGCTCGGCGTCGCGGTGGTGGGCGCGGTGCTCGCCTCCGGCGTGGGCGCGTCCTCGTACCGCGAGATGTTCGTGCCGGCCGCGCGGCCGGGCTGGTGGATCATCGCGGCGTGCGGGTTCGCGGTGCTGGTGCTGGGGGCGGTGAGCAGTGGGCGGTGGGCTCGGGGGACTGCCGAGCGGACGGCTGAAAGGCTGGAGTCTGCGGAGGTGCGGGATGTGGCGGTGACTGCGGAGCGTGACTAGCCGCGGGTGAGTTGGGGCTGCTCGCGCAGTTCCCCGCGCCCCTGGCGGTCGGTTTCTCTGCTCAGCGCTATGGATCGGAGCTGCTCCAGGCGGTCCCGGGACTCCTGGTCGGCCGGGACGTACGTGACGATCCGCGGGCCTGTCCCCGGCGTCAGCCAGAAGTCCGTGTGGTCGACGGTGATGCGGCCGACGTGGTGGTTGAGGAACTCCTTGCGCTTGGTGCGGTGGGCGACGACCTCGTGGCGGTCCCAGGCCGCGCGGAAGGCGGGGGACTCCGTGCGCAGGCGCTTCAGGAGCATCGTCCAGGCGGGCTCGGCGAGATGGCCGGCCATCGCGGCCCGGAAGCGCGCGGCCATCAGCCGCTGCGTCTCCTCCAGGTGCACGATCGACGACTGCCACTCGGCGTGCGTGTAGGACAGGACCATGCAGTTGCGGTCCTCGGGCGGCACCGCGTCCAGGTCGCACAGCAGCAGCCCGTACGTGCGGTTGTGGGCGAGGATGTCGTACCGGCTGTTCTGCAGGCACGCCGGGAACGGCTCGACCTGCTCCAGCACCGCCCGCATCGCCGGCGTGACCGACGGGCACGTGGTCGCCGGCGTCGGGTCGGCGGCCCCGGCCAGCCGGAAGAGGTGGGCGCGCTCGCTGGGGTCGAGCAGCAGCGCGCGGGCCAGGGCGTCGAGGACCTGGACGGAGACCTGGATGTCCCGGGCCTGCTCCAGCCACGTGTACCAGGTGACGCCCACCGCGGAGAGCTGGGCGACCTCCTCTCGGCGCAGCCCCGGCGTCCGGCGCCGGCGGCCCCGGGGCAGGCCGACCTGCTCGGGGGCGATCCGCTCCCGGCGGCTGCGCAGGAACGCCGCCAGCTCGTGCCGCCGGACGTCCGCGTCACCGGGTGCCTCGGGCGGGTGGGCCGCTGTCTCCTGCGCCAAGGTCGTCATACCCTTCAGCCTGCCGCCACCCGGACCCTGTTTCCAGGTGGTGTTACTACCAGGATAAGGACACTCTGGTACCAGCCTGGGCGCCGCCGCAGGCTGATGACGTGACCACGGAATCCCTCACTTCACGTCCCGTCCGCTCCCCCGCCGCCCCGGCTCCCGTGCTCGGCGGGCTCGGACTGTTCACGGTGCTGCTGGCCGCGGCACTCCCGCTCATCGACTTCTTCATCGTGAACGTCGCCCTGCCCACCATCGGCGCCGACCTCGCCGCGAGCGAGTCGGTCCTCGAACTCGTCGTCGCCGGCTACGGGGTGTCGTACGCCGTCCTGCTGGTCCTCGGCGGACGGCTCGGTGACCTGTTCGGCCGGCGGCGGCTGTTCCTCGTCGGCATGGCGGCCTTCGGGCTGACCTCGCTGGCGTGCGGCCTGGCGCCCGGCGCCTGGTCGCTGGTCGCGGCCCGGGTCGCACAGGGCGCGTCGGCCGCCGCGATGCTGCCGCAGGTGCTGGCCACCATCCAGTCGACCACGACCGGCCCCCGGCGGGCGAAGGCCATGGGCCTGTACGGCGCCACCGCCGGGCTGTCCATGGTGGCCGGGCAGATCCTCGGCGGGGTCCTGGTGGCCGCCGACATCGCGGGGACCGGCTGGCGGTCGGTGTTCCTCGTCAACGTGCCGGTCGTCCTCGCCGGGCTGTTCCTGGCCGCCCGGGCGGTCCCCGAGACCCGCTCCACGCGCCCGGAGCCGGTCGACGTCCCGGGCACGGTCCTGCTGGCGGCCTCGCTGCTCACGCTGCTCGTCCCGCTCACCGAGGGCCGGGCGGCGGGCTGGCCGCTGTGGACCTGGCTGTCGCTGGTGGCGTTCCCGTTCACGGCGGCGGCGTTCTACCTGGTGGAGCGGCGGGCCGACCGCGAGGGCCGTACGCCGCTGGTGCCGCCGAGTCTGTTCGCGCTCGTCTCCCTGCGCCGGGGACTGCTGCTGGTGCTGCCCTTCTCCATCGGCTTCAGCGGCTTCATGTTCGTGATCGCGGTGGCGTTGCAGCAGGGCGCCGGCCTCGACCCGGTCGCCGCGGGCCTGGCGCTCGCGCCGCTGGCGGTGGTGTTCTTCGTCTTCTCACTGCTGGGCCCGCGACTGGTCGCCCGGTACGGCACGCGGGTCGTGACGGCGGGCGCCGCGCTCCAGGGCCTGGGCCTGGCGCTGATGGCACTGGCCGCCTGGCGCTTCTGGCCGCACCTCGGCTTCGTCGAGCTGCTCCCCGGAGCGGCGGTCGCCGGCGCGGGCCAGGCGCTGCAACTCCCCGTCATCTACCGGGTCATCCTCTCCGAGGTGCCGCCCGCCCGCGCCGGTGTCGGCAGCGGCGTGATGATCACCACTCAGCAGTCGGCGCTGGCCCTCGGGGTGGCCACCCTGGGCACGCTGTTCCTGTCCCTGGTCCCGGGGATGGGCATGCGGGACGCCCTGGTCACGACGCTGCTGGTGCAGCTCGCCGGTGTGGTGCTGACCGGCCTGCTGAGTCTCCGGCTGCCGCGCACGGTCGCTTGAGGTATCTCACGGCCTGATAACTCGCGTCCGGGAAAACCCTGTTGATGTTGGTCTTGCAGCACACTCCTTGCTGCGAGCGGACCGGATCCGCCGGATTCCTGGACGCGGGAGACGTCATGGCGCAAAGCGACACCAGCAAGGTCAGCCGCTGGGACCAGCACGGCCGGGAGCATGTCGTGCGGGTGCGGCGCACGGGCGTGCAGCGCACCATCAGATGCGACACCTGCGGCTGGCGCAGAGGCGCCCAGTTCCTGCCCTGGCTGAAGGCCGAGGAACACCTGGCGGAGGCCCACCAGGCGACGGTGGACCCGACGGCGGCATGATCGGCCGGACGGGCCGGCCCTAGTAGAGGATCGAGGGCAGGTACGCCCCGTCGGGCTCGTTGTACAGGCCGATGGTCATCAGGCTCATCAGCTGCACGACCTTGAGGCCGTTGGACAGGCACCACCTCAGCAGCACGCTGTCGCGCACGGGGACGAGGATGCCCGGGCCCGCGAACTGCGGGGCCGCCGCGATCAGGGCCTGGAGGTCCGGGGTGGTCTCGCCGACGGCGTGCGCGAAGAAGGCGAGGTCGGTGGCGTACCCGGTGACGCGTCCCGCGCGCTCCACGACCCGGGCGGTGCCCTGTTTGAGCCCGTCGGCGACCTCGCCGCCCCGGTCGACGCCGTGGACCTGCCGGCACACGTCGTTGCAGGCGCCGAGGTCCGCGTCCGTGGCCTCCCGCACCGTGTAGCCGGGCATCGGACGCCCGATCGGCGGGCCCTGCACACAGGCCACCGTGGCCCGGTGGACGAAGCCGAGGCTCACGTACAGCGAGAACGACCTGTTGTGGTAGCCGGTCTGCAACAGCCGGATGCCCGGCGCCCCGCGCTCGTCGGCCCGCTCCATCACGTCCCGCATCAGGCGGCGGCCCACGCCCGCGTTCTGCACGCCGGGGTCGACGGTGATGGGCCCCACCCCGACGACGGCCGAGCGTTCGTCGAGGAAGTTGCTGCCCACGATCCGCCCGTCGAGCTCGGCGACGACACTGTAGAAGCCCGGGTGCGTCAGGGCTCCCTCGATCACCGCGACACCCACGTCGGGGCTCGGGAAGTCGGGTGGGAACGCGTGCTCCCCGGCGATACCGGCGAAGGCCTCGTAGCAGATCCTGCCGCACTCCGCGGCATCGTCCGCGGTGCCCGGACGCAGTATGAGATCCACGATCGCCATCTCCTTCTCAGCGCCCCCGCGCGGCGACCCACCCCTCCCTTCCCATCCTGTGCCTCCCCCTGCCGGGGCGCACCCGGTACGGCGGTCCTCTCAGGCCCGCAGCGCCCGGACCAGCAGGTCCATGACCGCCGTGAAGTCCGCCTCGATGCCGGGCTCTTCCCACTCCCGGGCGTAGCACGGGTCATGGAAGCGGCCCGTGGCGTGGAAGAGGGCGCGGGCGGTCATCGCGGGGTCGGTGCCGGCGGCGAAGGCGCCGGACTCGACGCCCGCCTCGACGATCCGGGTCAGCTGGCCGGTCAGGTCGGCGATGTGCTCGCGCACCACCGTGCCGTTCTCGCCGGTGAGGACCATGTACGTGGCGAACAGCTCCGGATCGTCGCCCGCCTTGCGGCGCTTCGCGGCGAACAGCGTGGCGAGCCAGTCCCGCAGCCGGGCCTCCGGGTCGCGGTCCGCGGCGACGATCCCGGCCAGTTCCCCGGACGTGCGGTCCAGCCAGCGCTTGGTGACGGCCTCGCGCAGCGCCGCCTTGGTGCGGAAGTGGCGGTAGACGCTGCCGTGGCTGACGCCGAGCGCGCGGGCCACGTCCACCACGGTGGCCTTGGCCGGGCCGTGCCGGCGCAGCACCTCCTCGGTCGCCTCGAGGATGCGCTCGGCGGTCAGGATCTCGCTGGTCGGTGCCATGCCCTGACCGTACCCGCAGCCCGGTTCAGCTCTCGAGGTGTGCCATCTGGGCCGCCGGGTAGCGGTCGCCGGCGGCGGCGCCGGGCGGTACGGCCTCCTCGATCGCGGTCAGGTCGGCCGCCTCCAGCGAGACGTCCAGCGCGCCCAGCGCCTCCGTGAGCCGGTCGCGGCGGCGGGCGCCGACCAGGGGCACGATGTCCTCACCACGGGCGAGCACCCAGGCGATGGCGATCTGCGCGACGCTGACGCCCTTCTGCTCGGCGATCTTCCGCAGCGCCTCGACGAGGTTCAGGTTGTGCCGGAGGTTGTCCCCCTGGAAGCGCGGGGACATCGCCCGGAAGTCGCCGGCGCCGAGCTGCCGGTCGGCGGTGAAGTGGCCGGAGATCAGGCCCCGGGAGAGCACGCCGTACGCCGTGATGCCGATGCCCAGCTCGCGCGTGGTGGGGAGGATCTCGTCCTCGATGCCGCGCGAGATGAGGGAATACTCGATCTGGAGGTCGGAGACGGGCGCGGTGGCGGCGGCCCGCCGGATCGTCTCGGCGCCGACCTCGCTGAGGCCGATGTGCCGCACGTATCCCTTCTCGACCAGTTCCGCGATCGCGCCGACCGTCTCCTCGATCGGCACGTCGGGGTCGAGGCGGGCGATGCGGTAGACGTCGATGTGGTCGACGCCGAGCCGCTGGAGGGAGTACGCGGCGAAGTTCCGCACGGCGGCGGGCCGGCCGTCGTAGCCGGACCAGCCGCCGTCCGGGCCGCGCAGGGCGCCGAACTTCACACTGACCAGGGCCTGTTCACGCCGGGCGGCGGGGGCCGTGCGCAGGGCCTCGCCGATCAGCATCTCGTTGTGGCCCATGCCGTAGAAGTCGCCGGTGTCCAGCAGGGTGACGCCCGCTTCGAGCGCCGCGTGGAGGGTCGCGACGGACTCGGCCCGGTCCGCCTCGCCGTACAGCGCGGACATGCCCATGCAGCCGAGGCCGAGGGCGGAGACCTGGGGGCCGGTGGTTCCGAGGGGTCGGGTTCGCATCGTCATGCCGTCCACTGTGGCATGACAGCTGACAGATTTCAATATCTGTCAGCCGTCATTCGATACGGGTCGGCACGCCCCGGAACCACCACCCCGGACCCCGGCTACCGCGCCGTGACCGCCAGCTTCGCCCCCAGCGCCACGAACGACCCCGCGAACCCCCGCCGCAGCCACGCCATCACCCGGGGCCGCCCGATCACATGGCTGCGCACCGACGCGGCCAGCACCCCGTACGCGGCGAACACGGCGAAGGTCGCCAGCATGAACACCCCGCCGAGCGCCGCCATGCGCACCACCGCGTGCGGCTCACCGGGGCTCACGAACTGCGGCAGGAACGCGAAGAAGAAGATCGTCAGCTTGGGATTGAGGATGTTGATCAGCACACCCCGTACGATCACCCGCCGCGCGGAGACCGGCGCCGCCCGCCGCTCCTCCACCACGAGCGCCTCCTTGTCCCGCACCGTGGCCCACGCCATGTACAGGAGGTAGGCGACCCCGGCGTACTTCAGCACCTGGAACGCGGTCGCACTGGCGTGCAGCAGGGCGGCGACCCCGGTGACCGTGGCCAGCAGATGCGGCACGGTCCCGAGCGTGCACCCGACGGCCGCGACGATGCTCGCGCGCCGGCCCCGGGAGAGCGCGGCGGCGAGGGTGTAGACGACTCCGGTGCCCGGCGTGGCGACGACGACGAGGGTGGTCAGCAGAAAGGCGATACTCATGCGCTCACCCTGGCGCCGCGCCGCTGCCGGAAACAGGGCCAATCGGCAGCGGTGATGAAGGACCAGTCGGCCCTGCACGGCGTGAAACGCGCCGGTGCCGGGTTCCTCCGCGGAGGAACCCGGCACCGGCGTGCGCGGAAGAGGCGATCAGCAGCCGATCAGGCGGGCCGCCAGGTAGCCCTCGATCTGGTCGAGGGAGACGCGCTCCTGCTTCATGGAGTCACGCTCGCGGACGGTGACCGCGTTGTCCTCCAGGGTGTCGAAGTCGACGGTCACGCAGAACGGCGTACCGATCTCGTCCTGGCGGCGGTAGCGGCGGCCGATCGCGCCGGCGTCGTCGAACTCGATGTTCCAGTTCTGGCGCAGCGCCTGGGCGAGGCCCTTGGCCTTCGGGGACAGCTCCGGGTTCCGGGACAGCGGGAGCACCGCGACCTTCACCGGGGACAGGCGCGGGTCGAGGCGCAGCACCGTGCGCTTCTCCATCTTGCCCTTGGCGTTGGGCGCCTCGTCCTCGATGTAGGCGTCCAGGAGGAACGCCAGCATCGCGCGGCCGACACCGGCCGCGGGCTCGATGACGTACGGGGTCCAGCGCTCGCCGGCCTCCTGGTCGAAGTAGGTGAGGTCCTGGCCGGAGGCCTTGGAGTGGGCGCCGAGGTCGTAGTCCGTGCGGTTGGCGACACCCTCCAGCTCGCCCCACTCGCTGCCGCCGAAGTTGAAGCGGTACTCGATGTCGGCGGTGCGCTTGGAGTAGTGGGAGAGCTTCTCCTTGGGGTGCTCGTACCAGCGCATGTTCTCTTCACGCAGGCCGAGACCGGTGTACCAGTTCCAGCGCTGCTCCATCCAGTACTCCTGCCACTTCTCGTCCTCGCCCGGCTTGACGAAGAACTCCATCTCCATCTGCTCGAACTCGCGGGTGCGGAAGATGAAGTTGCCGGGCGTGATCTCGTTGCGGAAGGACTTGCCCATCTGGGCGATGCCGAACGGCGGCTTGCGGCGGGAGGTGGTCTGCACCTGGGAGAAGTTGGTGAAGATGCCCTGGGCGGTCTCGGGCCGCAGGTAGGCGATGGAGCCGGAGTCCTGCGTCGGGCCGAGGTGCGTGGACAGCAGGCCCGAGAACTGCTTGGGCTCCGTGAACTGGCCCTTGTTGCCGCAGTTGGGGCAGTTGACGTCGGCCAGGCCGTTCTCCGGCGGGCGGTTGTGCTTGGCCTCGTAGGCCTCCTCCAGGTGGTCCGCGCGGAACCGCTTGTGGCAGGAGGTGCACTCGGTCAGCGGGTCCGTGAAGGTGGCGACGTGGCCGGAGGCGACCCAGACCTCGGGGGCCAGGATCACGGACGAGTCGATACCGACGACGTCCTCGCGCGACGTCACCATGTAGCGCCACCACTGACGCTTGAGGTTCTCCTTGAGCTCGACACCCAGGGGGCCGTAGTCCCAAGCGGCGCGCTGACCGCCGTAGATCTCACTACAGGGGAATACGAAGCCACGGCGCTTGCTCAGGCTGACGATGGTGTCGATCTTGTCGGCGGCCACGGTGCTCTCTTCATTACGACGACGGGCGACGAAGCGAGTTGCTTCCAGCGAATGCTTCAGGTTACCGGCGGGGGCGCCCCCTCAATCAAATCGCTCCCCCTCCCTCGACCGCCAGACCCCGTCCCCGGAACCCGCTCAGCTGGTTTGTTGACAACGGTTTCCATATTTGTTGAAAATGAGTGTCATGAACGTACGACGACGCCTCATATCCGCCACCGCGGTCAGCGCGGCCACCGCTCTCGGCCTCGGCGCCCTCTCCGCCTGCTCCAGCGACAGCGCGGCGACGGGCAACACGGACAAGTTCGACGTCGTCGCGTCGTTCTACCCGATGGCGTTCCTCGCCGAGCAGATCGGCGGCGACCACGCGAACGTCACCAGCCTGACCGAGCCCGGCCAGGAGCCGCACGACCTGGAGATCAGCACCAAGCAGCGGGCGCAGCTCGAAGAGGCCGACGCGGCGCTCTACCTCAAGGGCCTCCAGCCCGCCGTCGACGAGGCGGTCTCGCAGACCGGCATCAAGACGAAGATCGACGCGGCCGGCCTGACCACCCTGGAGGACCACGGCGGCACCGAGCACGCCCACGAGGGCGAGGAGGGGCACTCCGAGGAGGAAGAGCACGCGCGCGACCCCCACATCTGGCTGGACCCGGTGAAGTACGCCGAGGTCGCCCAGGGCGTCGGCAAGGCCTTCGAGAAGGCGGACCCCGACCACGCGGCCGACTACAAGAAGAACACCGCGGCCCTGGTCCAGAAGCTGAACGGCCTCAACGGCAAGTTCGAGAACGGTCTGAAGGACACCAGGACCAAGGTCTTCTTCACCAACCACGCCGCCTTCGGCTACCTCGCCGAGCGCTACGGCCTCACCCAGGAGGCCATCTCCGGCCTCGACCCCGAGAGCGAGCCCAGCGCCGCCCGGGTCAGGGAGCTCCAGCAGGAGGCCAAGGCCGACGGTGTCACCACCGTCTTCTACGAGACACTGGTCTCCGACAAGACCGCCAAGACCCTGGCCCAGGACGCGAAGCTGAAGACGGACGTCCTCGACCCGCTCGAGGGCATCACCGACAAGTCCCGCGGCGACGACTACTTCCAGGTGATGGAAGCCAACCTCAAGGGCCTTCAGGCGGCCCTGGGAGCCAAGTGATCGACCCATCGGAGGACGGCATGACCGAGCCCGTCGTATCCCTGCGCGGCGTCCGCGCCGACCTGGGCTCGCGCCCCGTCCTGCGCGGCATCGACCTCACCGTGCGCCACGGTGAGGTCGTCGCGCTGCTCGGCGCGAACGGCTCCGGCAAGTCCACGGCCGTGCGCAGCATCATCGGCCAGGTGCAGACCGGCGCCGGCGAGATCGAACTGTTCGGCACGGACCGCAGGCGGTTCCGCGACTGGCACCGCGTGGGCTATGTCCCGCAGCGCACCACGGCCGCCGGCGGTGTGCCCGCCACGGTGACCGAGGTGGTCTCCTCGGGCCGCCTGTCCCGGGCCCGCTTCGGCGTGCTGCGCAAGGCGGACCACACGGCCGTACGGCAGGCCCTGGAGCTCGTCGGCATGGCCGACCGGGCCAAGGACTCCGTCAACGCGCTCTCCGGCGGCCAGCACCAGCGGGTCCTGATCGCCCGGGCGCTGGCCTCCGAGCCGGAACTGCTGATCATGGACGAGCCGATGGCCGGGGTCGACCTGGCCAGCCAGGAGGTGCTCGCGCACACGCTGCGCGAGCAGGTCTCGCAGGGCACGACCGTGCTGCTGGTGCTGCACGAACTGGGCCCCCTGGAGCCCCTCATCGACCGGGCGGTCGTCCTGCGCGACGGCTGCGTCGTGCACGACGGACCGCCCCCGAAGGCGGTCGGGCAGCACGCCCTGCCCGGCCACGACCACGTACACCCGCACGCACCCGCGGGCGCCGAACCGATCCGCACGGGACTGCTGAGCTGATGGACTTCCTCGACTACGCCTTCATGCAGCGGGCGCTGCTCGCCGCCGTCCTGGTCGGCATCACGGCACCCGCCGTGGGGATCTACCTGGTCCAGCGCCGCCAGGCCCTGATGGGCGACGGCATCGGGCACGTGGCGATGACCGGCGTCGGCCTCGGCTTCCTGCTGACCTGGTCCCCGGTGTGGATGGCGACCCTCGTCTCCGTCATCGGCGCGGTCCTCATGGAGCTGATCCGCTGGTACGGCCGGACCCGCGGCGACATCGCCCTCGCGATGCTGTTCTACGGCGGCATGGCCGGCGGTGTGATGTTCATCAACCTCGCGCCGACGGGCTCCAACGCCAATCTGACGTCGTACCTCTTCGGCTCCCTGTCGACGGTGTCGGAGTCGGACGTCACGGCGATCTGCGTGCTGGCCGCCTTCGTCGTCCTGGTCACCCTCGGCCTGCGCCGGCAGCTGTTCGCGGTCAGCCAGGACGAGGAGTTCGCCCGGGTGACGGGTCTGCCGGTGCGGGCCCTGAACCTGCTGACGGCGATCACCGCGGCCGTCACGGTGACGGTGGCGATGCGCGTGGTCGGCCTGCTCCTGGTCAGCGCGCTGATGGTGGTGCCCGTCGCGGCCGCCCAGCAGATCGGCCGCAGCTTCGCCGCGACCTTCGTGATCGCCGTGGCCATCGGCGTGAGTGTGACGATCGGCGGCACCGTCACGTCGTACTACCAGGACGTGCCGCCCGGCGCGACGATCGTGCTGCTGACCATCGGCGCCTTCGTCGTGCTGACGGCGCTGGCGGCCCCTCTGGCCCGCCGCCGCGCCCGCGCCCGGAGCGCCGCGGATCCGGCCCACGACCCTGCCGAGTGCGCGATTCCGGCCACCCGGGAGGCATCCGACGAAGTCGGCGTCTGACCGCCCCCGCCCCGGGCTGGCACAATGGCCCGGGCAAGGCAGACGTGAGGAGGCAACGGTGACGACCGCTGGACCGTCCGTGAAGGGCCGCGCCACCAGGCAGCGTGCCGCCGTGGCGGCGGCCCTGGACGAGGTCGACGAGTTCCGCAGCGCGCAGGAACTGCACGACATGCTCAAGCACAAGGGCGACTCGGTCGGGCTCACCACGGTCTACCGCACCCTGCAGTCCCTCGCCGACGCCGGCGAGGTCGACGTCCTGCGCACCGCCGACGGCGAGTCCGTCTACCGCCGCTGCTCCACCGACGACCATCACCACCACCTGGTGTGCCGCGGCTGCGGCAAGGCCGTCGAGGTCGAGGGCCCGGCCGTGGAGAAGTGGGCGGAGGCGATCGCCGCCGAGCACGGCTTCGTGAACGTGGCCCACACGGTGGAGATCTTCGGCACGTGCGCCGACTGCGCGGCGGCGGCGAAGTAGCGGACCAGGGCGGCCCGGCTGCCACTCGAGGGGCTGCCGGGCCGGGCGAGGCCGGTGAGACCTACGGCTGCTTGCCCTCCATGGCCAGCAGTTCCTCGTTCGGGATGGCCCCGCCGAAGCGGCGGTCCCGGGAGGCGAACTCCAGGCAGGCCCGCCACAGGTCGCGGCGGTCGAAGTCCGGCCAGAGCACGTCCTGGAAGACCATCTCGGCGTACGCGCTCTGCCAGAGCAGGTAGTTGGAGGTGCGCTGCTCACCGCTCGGGCGCAGGAACAGGTCCACGTCCGGCATGTCCGGGTAGTACATGTACTTCGCGAAGGTCTTCTCGTTGACCTTCGACGGATCGAGCTTCCCGGCCTTCACATCGGCCGCGAGCGCCTGCGCCGCGTCGGCGATCTCGGCGCGCCCGCCGTAGTTCATGCAGAAGTACAGCGTGAGCTTGTCGTTGTCCTTGGTCTGCTCCTGGGCGATCTGGAGCTCCTTGGCGACCGAGCGCCAGAGCTTGGGCATACGGCCCACCCAGCGCACCCGGATGCCCAGCTCGTCGAGCTGGTCGCGGGTCTTGCGGATGAAGTCCCGGTTGAAGTTCATCAGGAAGCGCACCTCTTCCGGCGACCGCTTCCAGTTCTCGGTGGAGAAGGCGTACAGGGAGATGGCGCCCACGCCCATCTCGATGGCGCCCTGGAGCACGTCGAGCACCCGCTCGGCGCCGACCTTGTGGCCCTCGGTGCGCGGCAGGCCCCGCTCCTTCGCCCACCGCCCGTTGCCGTCCATGACGATCGCCACATGCTGCGGTACGAGCTCTCCGAGCTTCGGAGGCCGCGCGCCGGACGGGTGCGGCTCCGGCGTCCTGTACTCCCGGCGCTGCCGCCCCAGGATCCCGCGTACGGCCATGTGTTTCTCGCTCCTCGTGCTTGCTTGCTTACTTCTGTAGGGCTTACTTCTCGACGTAGCGCAGGGAGCGCAGCCCGCGCTCCATGTGCCAGTGCAGATACGCGGACACCAGCCCGCTGCCCTCCCGGACGTACCGCGCCTCGCAGGCGTCCGCGGTCTCCCAGTCTCCCGTAAGCAGCGCGCCGAGGAGTTCCAGGGCCTGCGGCGAGGGTACGACGCTGCCGGGCACCCGGCAGTCCACGCAGACGGAACCGCCCGAGGCGACCGAGAAGAACCGGTTGGGCCCGGGCATGCCGCACTTGGCGCAGTCGGTGAAGCTCGGGGCGTAGCCGTTGACGGCGAGGGAGCGGAGCAGGAACGCGTCCAGCACGAGATGCGGCGCGTGCTCCCCGCGGGCGAGGGTCCGCAGCCCGCCGACGAGCAGCAGATACTGCTGCACGGCCGGCTCCCCCTCGTGGTCGGTGAACCGCTCGGCGGTCTCCAGCATCGCGGTCCCGGCGGTGTACCGCGCGTAGTCGCTGACGATCCCGCCCCCGTAGGGCGCGATGGTCTCGCTCTGCGTGCACAGCGGCAGCCCGCGTCCGACCAGCTCGCTGCCCTTGGCGAAGAACTGCACGTCGACGTGGGAGAAGGGTTCGAGGCGCGCACCGAACTTCGACTTCGTCCGGCGCACACCCCTGGCCACCGCCCGTACCCGTCCGTGACCGCGGGTGAGCAGCGTGATGATCCGGTCCGCCTCACCCAGCTTCTGGGTGCGCAGCACGATGCCGTCGTCGCGGAACAGACTCATGGCGCCATTCTCGCAGGGTCATGGCGTCAAGGGACCTCACCCCTGCTGCGGGCGTTGGCGTACGCCGTCGCCGCGCGCAGCCGCTCCGCGGGGGTGGCGTGCCGGACGGCACCGGGGTCGGCGTCCCACTCCTTGCCGCCGCCGTACGGCCTCAGCTGTACGTAGGGCCCCTCATGCCCCATGACGATGCCGATGCGGCCGCTGCGGGTGTCCACGACGTACGCGCCGACCGGGGGCTTCATCGCGGCACCGCCGCGAGCCGCCGAGCGGCGCGAACGGAACACCGGCCCGATTCCACGAGCGGACAGGGTACTTCCCGCACAAGATTCACCGGGTGAAGCCCCAGTGACGTCTGGACAATTCCGGTCCTGGCGAGTTCTGCCCGCAATTCTTTCACCGCATCCTCCGCTTCTTCGGCGCAGAGCGCCGAGTGTCGTGCCTCCACCGTGCTCCCCCTCCTTTCGGAGTTTCACTCTTCGCATCTCTGCGGTGACGCTCCGCGTCTACACTCGGGAAGGGTCTGTGCCCTACAACTGCGGGGCAGCACAAGGGGTTCGGCAAAGACGAAAAGCAGATCGCCGAAAAAGCGGTATGCGGATTTCTTCGACCCTACGATCCCGCTCCATGGAACACTCGTGGACCATGCGCCCGGCCGGGCCGGCGGATGTCGAGCCGATAGCGGAACTGCGGGCGGTGGTGATGCGCCCGGACCTGGAGCGTCTGGGCCGCTATGACGAACACCGGGTCAGACAGCGCCTGCGCGACGGCTTCTCCGCCCGGCACACCTCGGTCATCGAGGCCGACGGCGCCTTCGCGGGCAGTGTCGCCCTGCGCCCGTCCGAGACCGACGAGAACGGCCACTGGCTGGAACACTTCTATCTCGCCCCGGCCCTCCAGGGCCGGGGCCTGGGAGCGGCGGTCCTGCGCACCCTGCTGACCCGGACCGACGCGGACGACGCACTCGTCCGCCTGAACGTCCTCCAGGGCAGCCCGGCCCGCCGCCTCTACGAACGTCACGGCTTCACGGTCGAATCCCAGGACCCGGTCGACGTCTTCATGCTGCGGCTACCGGGCGCCGTTCACCCCTGATCGCGGTGGCCCGCCGCCCCGTACCGGCGGGCCACCGCGTGGAACGCCTCCTTGGGCTCCCAGTGCCAGCCGGAGGCGGGGTCGTCCGGGCGGTCCTTGATCGCCTTCGTGAGGGCGTACGTCGCCATGTCGAGGTCGAGGCGGGGTTCGTCCGGGCGGTGCGGGGCGTCCGCGGTGAGGAACTCGAAGGTCATCGCCGCGTACAGGCCCATCGACTCGAAGACGTCCAGCAGTTCGCCCACGTAGTCGGCCTGGACGCGCTCGCTGCGGACCAGGTCGCCCTTGATCTCCGGCGGCTCCTTGTCGTAGTCGACGACGTCCCAGCCCATGCCGGCGGTCTCGGGGGCACCGACGTAGGCGCAGGTACCGAACTCGGTGATGGCGAGCGGCTTTCCCCACCGCAGGTACCGCTTCAGCTCCCGGACGTACCCGGAGCGCTCGGGGAAGTACGAGTAGTAGTCGATGCCGACGATGTCGAAGAGGTTCCAGTCCGGGTCGTCGATGGACTGGGCGGCGGCGTAGCTGAGGTTGCCCTTGAAGACGGAGCGGCCGGTCTTCGCGGCCTTCGCCGTGAAGTCGGCGAGGCGGCGCTGCGCCCGGGGCCAGTCGACCGTGCCGTTCTGCAGGTTCCTGATGCGCTCCAGGACCGTCTCGCCCGGCAGGATGCCGGGGACGAACAGCCAGAACTCGCAGCCGACGCTGAAGTCGACACCGGCGCCCTGCCGGCGGAGCCGTTCCGCGAACCGGCCGGTCTCGGCCAGGTGCTCCAGGATGTCCCGCTGCGGGGCGTCGCCGAGCGTCGGCTGCAGCCAGATGTGCAGCCCGCGTTCGGCGGCCTCGGCGGCGGTGGCGGTGAGCCGCTCGACGCCGTCGCCGGTGACGTCGATGGTGTCGGCGTGCAGGTCGTCCCGGATGGCCCGGACATCGGCCCGCATCCGGCGGGCGTTCCACGCGGTCCCCGGCGTCTCGCCCTCCCCGACCGTGTAGACGACGCCCCGCCGGCGCAACCCCCTGCCGTGCCGGGGCTCCGCCGCCCGGCCCTGTCCCGCCGGCCCCAGCGCCCCGGCGACCCCCACCGCCGCCGCCCCGGCCAGGAACTGCGCCCGGCTGATGCTCTTCGCCTGCTTGATCCCCTTGGTCTCTTCCATGCCGTCCACTGTGCCGAGCGGACGCCCGGCCCGGCTGTCGGCCGTCGGTCTACGGCGGGGCGACCAAGGTATGAGGCGCCGCGCCGAAGGAAGGGCTCACCCCTCGCCGAACCGGCGTACGTACCGCCGCTGCCAAGGCGTTTCCACCGCATGCCGGTCGTAGTGCCGGCGCACGTACGCCACCGCCTCCTCGGCGGGTACGCCGTCCAGGACCGCGAGGCAGGCCAGGGCCGTGCCCGTGCGGCCGCGTCCTCCGCCGCAGGCGATCTCCACGCGCTCCCCGGCGGCCCGCTCCCAGGCGTCGGCCAGCACCTCGCGGGCGGCCGGCCGGTCCGACGGGAGGCGGAAGTCGGGCCAGCGGATCCAGCACGCCTCCCAGGGGACCTCGGGCGGCTGCCGGCCGAGCAGGTAGACGCCGTAGGAGGGAAGGGGTGCGCCGGGGTCCATGGGGTGGCGCAGACCTCGCCCCCGCACCAGCCGGCCGGACGGCAGTCTCAGGACGCCGGCGCCACTCTCGGTCCACAACTCAGTCACGCCCCTCATCATGCCTGCCCTGATGTGCCGTCAACTCACCTGCCAGGGCAGTGCCATTGGTCCCACCTGTGGCAGATACGCCATTCGTGCGCGATCCCTTGACCGCCCCCACGGCCCCTCCTATGGTCGCGCTGACCGCCGGACGTAGGACGTCGTATCTCCGCTGCTCACCCTCCCCCTTCTCCTTTCCAGACCTCTCGCTGGAGGACCCCGTGCGCGACGTGACCCACGACGTGCCGGCGCCGCACCGCCGGACGTTCCTGAAGTACACCGGCGTGCTGGGCGCGGCCGCCGCCGTCTCCGCGTCGCTGTCGGCCTGTTCGGCCGGGCCGGAGTCCACCAACGACACCGGTGGCGGCGGCAGCGGGGCGAACCGGACGCTGACCGCCGTGATCGGCTACGGCAACGACGGCAGCTGGGACCCCACCCAGACGGCGTCCGCGTTCTGCATGGCCGCGAACCATCACATCTACGAGGGCCTGCTGGACACCGACCCGATCTCCCGCGAGCCGTACGCGGCCCTGGCGACCGAGGTGCCGGAGGACCCGGGCGGCACGTCCTGGAGGTTCACGCTGCGGGAGGGGGCCACATTCCACGACGGCAAGCCGGTGACCGCCGACGACGTGGTCTTCGTCTTCGAGCGGATCCTCGACCCGGGCACCCAGACCCTCGCCAAGGGCTTCTTCGCGAGCTGGCTGAAGGAGGTCCGGAAGATCGACGCGCGGACCGTGGAGCTGGTGCTCAAGTTCCCGTTCCCGGACGGGCTCGCGCGGCTGACCCTCGCCAAGATCATGCCGAAGCACGTGTTCTCCAAGCCCGGCGCGTGGGACGACGCCATCAAGGGCAAGGCGATCGGCTCGGGGCCGTACCGGCAGACCGCTCACCACCCGAAGTCGAACACGACCTTCGAGGCCTTCGACGGATACAACGGCCCGCGCAAGCCGGCCTTCCGGAAGATGAACTGGCTGACGATCGTGGACGCGGCACCCCGCGTCGCGAAGATCTCGGGGGCGAGCGCGGGCGCGCAGATCGCGGACAACATCCCGTACGCCAACATCGCGCAGTTGGAGAGCGGCGGGCTGACGGTCGCCGGCGGAGCCGGGATGAACAACCTGTTCCTGATGTTCAACACCCGGCACAAGCCCTTCGACGACGTGCGCGTGCGTCAGGCCCTGCACTACGCCATCGACACCGAGAAGATGGTGGAGGTGGCGCTCAAGGGGCACGGCAAGCCGTCGAGTTCCTTCCTCGACGAGAGCAACCCGTCCTACCGCCGGGCGAAGACCGTGTACGACTACGACCCGGACAAGGCGAAGACGCTGCTGAAGGAGGCCGGGGTCAAGGGGCTGAGCATCGACATCCTCGCGGTGAACGTGAGCTGGATCGTCGACTGCCTGCCCACCATCAAGGCGTCCTGGGACGCGATCGGTGTGAAGACGACCCTGTCCCCGCAGGAGACCACGGCCGTGTTCACGAAGATGGACCAGAAGCAGGACTACCAGGTCGTCGCCGCCGCCTCCAACCCCAACCAGTTCGGCCTCGACGCCGACCTGATCATGCACTACAACTACGGGCCCGAGAACCTGTGGATGCAGTACACGCGGTGGGCCGGCGACCCCGTCGCCAAGGCGCTCTTCAGGGACATGGACCGGGCCACCCGGGAGCCGGACCCGGAGAAGAAGAAGGCGATGGTCCAGGACTACGTCGACGTCGTCGCCGAACAGGCCGTGCTCTACCCGGTCGTCCACAACGAGCTGATGACGGCCTGGGACCCGAAGCGGCTCAGCGGCATAAGGGCCCAGGCCTACCCGGGCATCAACCTCCTCCAGGCCAAGTGGGCCTAGCGGCATGACGGCAGTCCTGCGGATCCTGCTCCGCCGCGTCGCCCTGCTCGTGCCGCTGATGCTCGGCATCGTGCTGTTCGTCTTCCTGGTGATGCGGTTCTCGGACGTCGATCCGGCGTCCGCGTTCTTCCAGGGCGCCAACCCGACCCCACGGCAACTGCACGACTTCCGCGAGGAACACGGCCTGCTCGACCCGCTGCCCGTGCGCTACGCCGACTTCGTCGCCGACCTGTTCCACGGCGACCTGGGCACCAGCGCGCTGACCCGGGCGCCGGTGATCGACCAGGTCACCACCGCGCTGCCGCTCACCCTCCAGCTGACCTTCCTGGGCCTGGGCATCGCGGTCGTGCTGTCCCTCGTGGGCGGCGTGACCGCGGCGATCCACCGGGACCGGCTGCCCGACCAGATCATCCGGGTCGTGTCGCTGACCGGTGTCGCGGCCCCCGGCTTCTGGCTGGCGCTGCTGATGATCCAGTATCTGGCGGTCGACCTGGGCTGGTTCCCGACCGGCGGCTACATCAACCCGGCCGACTCCTTCACCGGCTGGCTGAGGACCATGACGCTCCCCGCCCTCGCTCTCTCCCTGCCGGTGGCGGCGCAGCTGACCCGGATCGTGCGGACGGCCGTGGTGGAGGAGCTGGACAAGGACTACGTCCGGACGGCGATCGGCAGCGGGCTGCCGCCCCGGGTGGTGGTCGGGCGGAACGTGCTGCGCAATGCGCTCATCAATCCGCTCACCGTGCTCGGGCTGCGGGTCGGCTATCTGCTGGGCGGCGCGGTCGTCATCGAGACGATCTTCTCGCTGCCCGGCATGGGCAAGCTGATGATCGACGCCGTGAAGAACGGCGATCCGGCCGTCGTCCAGGGCGTCGTCCTGACCACGGCGGCCGGGTTCGTGGTCGTGAACCTCGTCATCGACGTCCTCTACCTGCTGGTCAACCCGCGACTGAGGGATGCGACCGCATGATGACCCGTCCGGCGACCCGCAAGAGCCTCACCGAGGCGCTGTCCCGGCCCGGCGTGCGGCTGCGCGCCTGGCGCCGGCTGCCGTTGCCGTCGAAGGCCGCCGTCTGCTTCCTGGCGGTCGTCGTGCTGCTGGCGCTGCTCGCCCCGCTGCTCGCCCCGCACGACCCGCTCGACCAGCAGCCGCCCGTCGACGGCACCGGGCATCCCTCCGCCGGACACTGGATGGGCCAGGACAGTCTCGGCCGGGACATCCTCAGCCGGCTGATGTACGGGGCGCGC
The DNA here is from genome assembly GCF_030816955.1 of Streptomyces africanus. NCBI lineage: Bacteria > Bacillati > Actinomycetota > Actinomycetes > Kitasatosporales > Streptomycetaceae > Streptomyces > Streptomyces africanus. Next base: position 2,785,354 of record NZ_JAUSYP010000001.1, read on the forward strand.
TGGTCGCTCGCGATCGGGCTGGGCGCCACCGGCCTGGCGCTGGTGGCCGGGGCACTGCTCGGAGCGGTCGCGGCCACCTCGCGCAAGGCGGTCGACGAGACGCTGATGCGCTGCCTGGACGTCGTCATGGCGTTCCCGGGCATCGCGCTCGCCGCCGTGCTGGTCGCCGTGTTCGGCGGCGGCATCACGGTGCTGATCTGCGCGATCGCGTTCCTGTTCACGCCGCCGGTGGCCCGGGTCGTCCGCGCGAACGTCCTCGACCAGTACGGCGAGGACTACGTGACGGCGGAACGGGTGATCGGCGCCCGGACACCTCACATCGTGCTGAAGCATGTGGCGATCAACTGCGCCGCGCCCGTGCTGGTGTTCTGCACGGTGCAGGTCGCCGAGGCGATCGTCTTCGAGGCGTCGCTGTCCTTCATCGGAGCGGGCGTACGGCCGCCCGACCCGTCCTGGGGCAGTGTCATCGCGGACGGCAAGAACATGGTGCTCACCGGCGGCTGGTGGGCGACCGTGTTTCCCGGCCTGCTGATGCTGGTCACGGTGCTGTCGCTGAACATCCTGTCCGAGGGGGTGTCCGACGCGTGGGCGGCCCCGGCCGCGCGCGAGGTGGAGGTCCCCGAGGACGACCGGCTCCAGGCGCCGGAGCCCGGCAGCGGGGAGGTCGTGCAGCTGCCCGGCCTGACGGAAGCGGCCCGGCGGCTGCGGGCCCGGGCGCGTCGACTGCCCCGGGACGGCGAGCCCGTGCTCGCCGTGGAGAACCTCACCATCGGCTTCGACCGGCGGCACGGCGGTGTGGACATCGTGGACGGCATCAGCTTCGAGGTGCATCCCGGTGAAGTCCTGGGCCTGGTCGGCGAGTCGGGCTGCGGCAAGTCACTGACCGCGCTCGCGATCATGGGCCTCCAGCCGAAGGGGGCGCGCGTCGGCGGCCAGGTCCGGTTCGACCGGCGGGACCTGCTCGCCGAGCCGATGCGCGTACGCCGCAGGCTCCTGGGCCACGAGATGGCGATGGTCTACCAGGACGCGCTGTCGTCGCTGAACCCGGCGATGACGATCCGCGCCCAGCTCAAGCAGGTCGTCCGGCGCGGCGGGCGGCGCAGCCCCGCCGAGTTGCTGACGATGGTCGGCCTCGACCCCGAGCGCACCCTGCGCAGCTACCCGCACGAACTGTCCGGCGGGCAGCGGCAGCGCGTCCTGATCGCCATGGCCCTGTCCCGCGACCCGAAGCTGATCGTCGCCGACGAGCCGACGACCGCCCTCGACGTGACCGTGCAGGCCCAGGTCATAGAGCTGCTGCTGCGGCTGCGCGAGGAGCTGGGCTTCGCGCTGATCCTCGTCTCGCACGACCTGGCGCTGGTCGCGGACGTCACCGACCGGGTGGTGGTGATGTACGGCGGGCAGATCGTGGAGACGGGCGTGACCGCCGACCTGGTGGAGGCCCCGGCCCACCACTACACGCGCGGCCTGCTCGGCAGCGTGCTGTCGCTGGAGTCGGCGCAGGAACGGATGACGCAGATCAAGGGGGTCGTGCCGTCCCCGGCCGACTTCCCGGCCGGGTGCCGGTTCGCCGACCGCTGCCCGCGCGCGAGCGAGGTCTGCCGTACGACGGCTCCGGTCCTGGCCGGCACCGCGGCCCACACAGCGGCCTGCCATCACCCGGCCATGGAGCCGGCGACCACGGAGACCGAGGCGGTGTCATGAACGCACAGCCCGCTCTGGTGGAGCTCTCCGACACCCACGTCGTCCACAAGGCCCGCAGCGGCGGCCTGTTCACCCGTGACCGGGTGTACGCCCTGACCGGCGCCGACCTGGCCATCGCGCCCGGCGAGACCGTCGGCGTGGTGGGCGAGTCGGGCTGCGGGAAGTCGACCCTGGCGAAGGTACTGGTCGGGGTGGAGCGGCCGACCCGGGGCACGGTGTCGTTCCGGGGCCGCGACCTGTGGGCGATGCCGCCCGCCGAACGCCGCCGGGCCGTCGGCGGCAGCACCGGCATGATCTTCCAGGACCCGTCGACGGCCCTGAACCGCCGTCTGACCGTACGGCAGATCCTGCGGGACCCGCTGGACGTGCACGACCGGGGCACTCGGGGTCAACGTGACGAGAGAGTCAGGGAGTTGATGTCGCTGGTCGGCCTCCCCCGGGCCCTCGCCGACGCCCTGCCGGGCCAGTTGTCGGGCGGGCAGCGGCAGCGCGTCGCGATCGCCCGGGCGCTGGCGCTCGACCCGGACCTGGTCGTGGCGGACGAGCCGACGAGCGCCCTGGACGTGTCGGTCCGCGCCCAGATCCTCAATCTGCTGCTGGACCTGAAGGAACGCCTGGGCCTGGCCCTGGTGTTCGTCTCGCACGACATCCAGACGGTCCGGCGGATGAGCGACCGCGTGATCACCATGTACCTGGGCCGGATCGTCGAGGAGTCCCCGGCCGCCCTGGTCACCGACCGGTCCCGGCACCCGTACACCCGCGCCCTGTTCTCCGCCACGCCCGGCCTGCTCGACCCGATCGAGCCGATCCCGCTGGCCGGTCCCGTCCCGTCGGCGACGCGCCCGCCGAGCGGCTGCCCGTTCCGCACGCGCTGCTGGAAGGCCGACGCGACGTGCGCGGAGGCGATGCCGGACTTCTCGGTCGCGTCGGCCCCCGCGCACCGCTTCCGCTGCCACCATCCTGTCCAGGAGGACGAGTCGACCCGCGATCTCGTCCGCCAGAGCGACCCGATGGAGGCTCCATGACCCTCACCCCGCTGACCGGTGTCATCCCGCCCGTCTGCACGCCCCTGACACCGGAACGCGAGGTTGACGTCCCCTCGCTGCTCAGGCTGGTCGACCATCTGGTGTCCGGCGGGGTGCACGGTCTGTTCGTGCTCGGCTCGACCTCGGAGGCGGCGTATCTGACGGACGCCCAGCGCAGGCTGGTGGTCGAGTCGGTCGCGGCCCACACGGGCGGGCAACTCCCGGTGCTGGCCGGGGCGATCGACATGACGACGGCCAGGGTGGTGGACCATGTCGCGGCGGTGACGGCGGCGGGCGCGGACGCGGTCGTCGTCACCGCCCCGTTCTACGCCCGCACCCACCCGGCGGAGATCGCCCGCCACTACCGCGCGGTCGCCGCCGCGAGCCCGGTCCCGGTGGTCGCCTACGACATCCCCGTCGCCGTCCACACGAAGCTGCCCGCGGACGTGGTCCTGGAGCTGGCCGCCGACGGTGTCCTGGCCGCGCTCAAGGACTCCAGCGGCGACCTGGCCGCCTTCCGCCAGGTCGTGACCGGGGCCAGGGCCCACCCGGGCATCACCGGCTTCAGCGTGCTGACCGGCTCCGAGCTGATCGTCGACGCGGCGCTCGCGGTCGGCGCGGACGGCACCGTGCCCGGCCTCGGCAACGTCGACCCGCACGGCTACGCCCGCCTGGACCGCCTGTGCCGCGCCGGGGAGTGGGAGCAGGCCCGTGCCGAACAGGAGCGGCTGTGCGCCCTGTTCGGCCTGGTCGGCGTCGGCGACCCGGCCCGCATGGGCCCCGGCTCCTCGGCGATCGGCGCCTTCAAGGCCGCGCTGCACCTGCGGGGCGTGATCGACTGCCCGGCCACGGCGGAGCCACAGGTGCCGTTGTCACAGGCCGAGGTGGAGCGGGTCGGGACGTACCTGACGGCGGCGGGGCTGCTCTAGGGCCTGTCAGGTCCCAGGGCCCGGCAGGGGCGCCGTTCATCGACAGAACCCGGCAGCAGCGCCGCTCCACGACAGAACCGGCAGCAGCGCCGCTCTACGACGGCGTCCGGGCCGCCGCCGCCAGCACCCGGGTCACGTCGTCCGAGCAGATGGTGAGCGCCGCGCCCACCGTCGCGAGCACGTCCCGCTCGGCCGGTGTGTAGGGACCGTCCGCCAGGGCGATGCGCGCTCCCTGGAGCAGGATCGATTCGCGGCCGACCGTGGCGAGGTGCGGGGCGAGCGGGTCCAGCGCCTCGTGCAGCTCTATGGCCAGCCCCGCGCCGCAGGGCTCCCCGGTGATCCGGCCGGTGTCCGCCCTCAGCGCCTCCACGAGGGCGGCCAGCTGTTCCTCCGTGCAGTCGTCGAAGCCGGCCGCGCGCACGGCGAGCACCGCGGCCTCCAGCGCCGTACGGGAACCGGCGCCGCCCGCGGCCAGCACGGCGAGGGCGACGGTGTGTACTGCGTCGCGGAGCATCGCGGAGAAGCGGGTGGTGGTCGGATGGTCGAGGACGTCCGTGCCGAAGTGGCGGCGGCAGGCGGCGCACTCCACGACCGGGCCGGTCTCGCCGCGCGGCAGCACCGGCAGGCCGAGCAGGGTGAAGCGGCGTTGGCCGGTCAGCCGCTGGTAGTTGCGGTCGCCGCCGCAGCCGGGGCAGAAGAACTCCCCGTCACCGGCGGGCGTCCACGCGGTACGGGTGCCCAGGATGCTCGAAAGCCTGGCGGCACGGCCGTTTCGTCCCCGTCCTGGCAGCACGTCGCACCTCCGTCACGCCGCACGGCAGCGTCGCCGCGCTTGCGTGATGTTAGCCACATCTGTGAGGAGGAGTCAGTACCCCGGAGGAGACCTTTCCGTGACCCTCACAGGGATTGGCCGGTATACGACGGGGCTCCGCCCGCCGGACATCAGCGGACGGAGCCCTCAAACCGCCTACAGGGCTGGTCAGCGCGTCGCGCGGTTGACGGCCGAGACGACCGCCTTCAGCGAGGCCCGCGTGGTGTTCGCGTCGATTCCGATCCCCCACAGGACCTTGTCGTCGATCGCGCATTCGATGTACGAGGCGGCCTGCGCGGAGGCGCCCTCGCTCATCGTGTGCTCCTGGTAGTCCAGCAGGCGTACGTCGATGCCGACGGACTGGAGCGCGTCGAAGAAGGCCGAGATCGGGCCGTTGCCGGAGCCGGTCAGGACGGTGTCCTGGCCGTCGACCGTGGCCTCCACCGTCAGCGTGTCCACGCCGTCGGTGTCGGTCGTCGACTGGTTGTTCTTGACCTGGATCCGGCCCCACGGGTTCTCGGGGTTGGGCAGGTACTCGTCCCGGAAGGTCGCCCAGATGTCCTTCGGCGTGACCTCGCCGCCCTCGGCGTCCGTCTTCGCCTGGATGATCTTCGAGAACTCGATCTGCATCCGGCGGGGCAGTTCCAGCTTGTGGTCGTTCTTCAGGACGTACGCGATACCGCCCTTGCCGGACTGCGAGTTGACCCGGATGACCGCCTCGTAGGAGCGGCCGACGTCCTTGGGGTCGATCGGCAGGTAGGGCACCGCCCACTCGATGTCGTCGACGGTGACGCCCTTGGCCTTCGCGTCGGCCTCCATGGCGTCGAAGCCCTTGTTGATGGCGTCCTGGTGGGAGCCGGAGAAGGACGTGTAGACCAGGTCGCCCACGTACGGGTGGCGCGGGTGGACCTCCATCTGGTTGCAGTACTCCCACGTACGACGGATCTCGTCGATGTCGGAGAAGTCGATCTGCGGGTCGACGCCCTGGGAGAAGAGGTTCATGCCCAGGGTGACCAGGTCGACGTTGCCGGTGCGCTCGCCCTGCCCGAACAGGCAGCCCTCGACGCGGTCGGCACCGGCCATCAGGGCCAGCTCGGCGGCGGCGACGGCCGTGCCGCGGTCGTTGTGCGGGTGGATCGACAGGCAGACGTGCTCGCGGCGGGAGAGGTTGCGGCCCATCCACTCGAAGCGGTCGGCGTGGGTCGACGGGGTCGAACGCTCCACCGTTGCGGGCAGGTTGAGGATGATCTCGCGGCCCGGGCCGGGCTGCCAGACGTCCATGACGGCCTCGCAGACCTCCAGCGCGAAGTCCAGCTCCGTGTCGGTGAAGATCTCGGGGCTGTACTGGTAGCCGAACTCGGTCTCCGGGCCCAGCAGCTTCTCCGCGTACTCCATGACCAGCCGCGTGCCGTCGACGGCGATCTGCTTGATGTCGTCCTTGGAGCCCCGGAAGACGACCCGGCGGAAGACGGGGGCGGTGGCGTTGTAGAGATGGACGGTCGCGCGCTTGGCGCCCTTCAGCGACTCCACCGTGCGCTCGATCAGGTCCTCACGGGCCTGGGTCAGTACGGAGATGGTGACGTCGTCGGGGATGGCCCCGGGCTCTTCGATGATCGAGCGTACGAAGTCGAAGTCGGTCTGGCCGGAGGCCGGGAAGCCGACCTCGATCTCCTTGTAGCCCATCTTGACCAGCAGGTCGAACATCGCGCGCTTGCGGGCGGGCGACATGGGGTCGATCAGGGCCTGGTTGCCGTCGCGCAGGTCCGTGGAGAGCCAGCGGGGGGCGGTGGTGATGCGCTGGTCCGGCCAGGTGCGGTCCGGGATGTCGACCTGCTCGTAGCGGCCGTACTTGTGGATCGGCATGGAACTGGGCTGCTGGCGGTTCGCCATGATGCGGGGGCTCCTCAGAGTGTCCGGAAGGACGGCCGACGACGCAGCACCAAGCTCCGCGGGGAGGGAGTCGGCCTCGACTACAGGCCCTCGCCGCGGCAGCTAAGGAGAAGCAGCCCGAAACGCATGATGCGCAGCATGCTAGCCGAGGCCCTCCGGGGTGCGCGGGTCCGTATCAGTATGCGGGACCGGCCGCCCATACGGGACAAAAAGTGCGCTATACCACTTCGCCACGGAGCGTGAGGACCCTTGTCCCCGTATTTCACCAATCATGGTGGCGACTAGTGACAGTCCCGTCACGCAGTGCAAGGGTGCCGGGCATGACGACTCACGGGGGCTTCGAGCCCGTCTTCTGCACCATCGTTCCGCCCCATGTCCTCGACAAGCTCGCCCAGGCCGAGGACTCGGCGCTCGCCGGACCCGCCCGCCGGACCCTGGAGCGCGACGCCTTCGAGCGCACCCAGCGCCGCCTCACCACGGTCATCGGCGCCACCGCCGTCGCCGCGGTCGCCGACGGCAAGCCGCAGCGCACCGTCCACGACGCCCGGCACGGCACCGACCTGCCCGGCCACAGGGTCCGCGGCGAGGGCGACAAGCCCGGCAAGGACGCCACCGTCAACCGCGCCTACGCGGGTCTCGGCGCCACGTTCGAGCTGCTCCTGAAGGCGTACCAGCGCGACTCGATCGACGGCAACGGCCTGCCGCTGAACGCGACCGTGCACTACGACCGCGAGTACAACAACGCCTTCTGGAACGGCGAGCAGATGGTCTTCGGCGACGGGGACGGGGAGATCTTCCTCGACTTCACCATCCCGATCGACGTCATCGGCCACGAGCTGGTCCACGGTGTCACGCAGTACACGGCCAACCTCACCTACTTCGGCCAGCCCGGCGCGCTGAACGAGTCCGTGTCGGACGTCTTCGGCTCGCTCATCAAGCAGTACACGCTGGGCCAGACCGCCGCCGAGGCCGACTGGCTGATCGGCGCGGGCCTGCTCGCCCCGCGGGTGACGGGCAAGGCACTGCGCTCCATGAAGGAGCCGGGCACGGCGTACGACGACGACGTCCTGGGCAAGGACCCGCAGCCGGCCACGATGGACGACTACGTGCGCACCGGTCGCGACAACGGCGGTGTCCACATCAACTCGGGCATCCCGAACCACGCCTTCTACCTGGCGGCCACGGCCCTCGGCGGCCACGCCTGGGAGCGCGCGGGGCTGATCTGGTACGACGTGCTGACCGGCGGCGAGCTGAAGCAGCAGGCGATGTTCGCCGACTTCGCCACGCTCACCGTCAAGGCCGCGCGGGAGCGGTTCGGCGACGGGGAGGAGCTGGACGCCGTGTCGAAGGCCTGGGAGCAGGTCGGGGTGCGGACCCTGTAGTTCCGTACTAGACAGGTGCCATGCGTATTCAGGTGAGGCGCACGGGCGGGTTCGCGGGCATCGAGCGGTATGCCGAGGTGGACACCTCCGGCCGCCCCGATGCCCCCGAATGGCACGCACTGGCCGAGCAGGCGGTCGCCGCCGGCCGGAGCACGCCGCCGATGGGGGTCCCGGACGGGTTCAGCTACCAGATCACCGTGGACGGGAAGACGGTGTACGCGGCCGACCCGCGGCTGACGGACCAACAGCGGAAGCTGATCTCGCGGGTGCTGAAGGAAGGTGCCTGACAGGTCTTCCGCGGCGGCCTGTTGACTTCCGTTACCGGCGGTACGGATGATCCGCGCATGGCGACTGACGCAGGCAATCCGATCCCCCGATTCCCGGCCGGCTTCCTCTGGGGCGTGTCGACCTCGGCGCACCAGATCGAGGGCGCGGCGGACGAGCGCGAGCCGTCCGTGTGGGACGCCTTCACGGCCGGGCCGGGCCGGGTCAAGGACGGCTCGACGGCGGCGGTGGCCTGCGACCACTACCACCGCCACCGCGAGGACGTGGCCCTGCTGGCCGGCCTCGGCGTGAACGCCTACCGCTTCTCGGTCTCGTGGCCGCGGGTGCGCTCCGAGAAGGGCCTGGACTTCTACGACCGGCTGGTGGACGACCTGTGCGCGGCGGGGGTGCGCCCGGTGCCGACCCTGTTCCACTGGGACCTGCCGGCGGACCTGGACTGGCTGGAGCGGGACACGGCAGCGCGCTTCGCCGAGTACGTCTCGCTGGTCGCCGGCCGCCTCGGGGACCGGGTGCCGCAGTGGATCACCCTCAACGAGCCCGCCGAACACACCCTGCTGGGCCACGCCCTGGGCGTGCACGCGCCGGGCAGGCAGCTGCTGTTCGACGCGCTCCCGGCCGCCCACCACCAGTTGCTGGCCCACGGCCTGGCCGTCCGCGCCCTGCGCGCCGCGGGCGCCACGGACATCGGCATCGCCAACTCGCACGGCCCGACCTGGGCGGCGTCCACCGAGGCGGAGGACGTGGAGGCGGCCGAGTTCTACGACGTGCTGCTGAACCGCCTGTTCGCGGACCCGCTGCTGCTGGGCCGGTACCCGGACGGCATCGGCGAGCTGATGCCCGGGGACGTCGAGGCCGACCTGAAGGTGATCGCCGAACCGCTCGACTGGTACGGCGTCAACTACTACGCGCCGACACGGGTGGGTGCCCCGCAGGGCACCGACATCACCTTCGGCGGCGTCGCCATGCCCGCGGAACTCCCCTTCTCGGTCCGGGAGGTCACGGGCCACCCGGTCACCGACTTCGGCTGGCCGGTCGTGCCCGAGGGCCTGACCGAGCTCCTCACCACCTTCCAGGACCGCTACGGCGACCGGCTCCCGCCCGTCGTCATCACCGAGAACGGCTGCTCGTACCCGGACACCGACGACCAGGACCGCATCGCCTACCTGGACGGCCACATCCGGGCCCTGCACCGGGCGCTGGAGGCGGGCGTCGACGTGCGCGGCTACTTCGTGTGGTCCCTGCTCGACAACTTCGAGTGGGCGGAGGGCTACGCACGCCGCTTCGGCCTGGTGCACGTCGACTTCGAGACCCTTCAGCGGACCCCGAAGTCGTCGTACCGCTGGTACCGGGAGGTGCTGCGGGCCCAGAGGGAGGGGGCTACGGCTTGATGCCCACCCCGGTCCACAGGCTGACCTCGGCGTCCGTCGGGGCGTCACCGTCGGAGGCGTCGGGACGCCAGCGGTGGCCCACGGTGACGCCCGGGTCGAGCAGCTCCAGGCCGTCGAAGAAGCGGGCGACGTCCGCCCGGGGGCGGAACCGCACCGGTGTCCCGGCCGAGGTGTAGATGTCGGTGACCTTCTGCCAGGTGGCCGGGTCGAAGTCGGGCGTGCAGTGGCTCAGCGCCAGGGCGCTGCCCGAGGGCAGGACGTCCAGCAGGCGGCGCACGATGCCGTACGGGTCCTGGGCGTCGGTGACGAAGTGCATCAGGGCATTGAGGGACAGCGCGACCGGGCGGCTCAGGTCCAGGACCTCGGCCAGTTCGGGCGCGGTCAGCAGCGACTGCGGGTCGTTGACGTCGGCCTCGATGTACGTCGTACGGCCCTCGGCCGTGCTGCGCATCAGGCGCTCGGCGTACTTGAGGACGAGGGGGTCGTTGTCGGCGTAGACCACGCGGGCGTCCGGGACCACGGACTGGGCCACCTGGTGCAGGTTGGGCTCGGTGGGGATGCCGGTGCCGATGTCCAGCCACTGGCGGATGCCGTGCTCGCGGGCGAGGACCCGGGTGGCCCGGTGCATGAAGGCCCGGTTCTCGCGGGCGCAGACGAAGATGGCGGGGTAGGCCTCGGCGACCCGCTCGGCCGCCTGCTTGTCGACCTCGAAGTGGTCCTTGCCGCCCAGGTAGTAGTCGTACATGCGGGCGGAGTGCGGCCTGCTGGTGTCGATGTCCCGCGCGGCCTGCGAGTTGCTCATGGGGGGTGCCTCTCGGTGGGGGGTGGGGTGGATCAGCGGGGGTTCAGCGGGCCGTGAGGTGGTCGGCGAGGCCCTGCTTGACCCCCGCGACGAACGCGGTGATCTCCTCGGGCGTGTAGATCAGCGCGGGACCGGCGGGATCGGCCGACTGCCGCACCGCCACGCGGCCGTCGGCCAGTTGCTTGGTCTCCACGCACTGGCCCCCGTTGGGGCCGCTCCACGGACGCTCCCAGCCCTGTTCCCCGAGGTCCGACGCGGGCATCCCGTTGTAGACGGCGCCGTCGGCGATGGTCATGAGTACTCCTTCCGCATGCGGTTCAACAGCGCCTTGCTGTCCGCGGACGAGGTCTTCAGCGACAGCCGGTTGTGGGCCTCCAGATGGGCCACGACGTCGGCGCGCTGGTCGAGGTAGACGGACGCGGAGAGGATCTCGCTGTAGACGATGTCGGGCAGTTCCCGCTCCTCGAACCGGAAGTAGGTGAAGGGCGCGCACGCCCCGACGTGGGCGCCCGCGTCGAACGGCACGATGTCGACGCTGACATGGTCCAGCTCGGATGCCTCCAGGAGCCGGTCGATCTGCTCGCGCATCACCTCGGGGCCGCCCACCACCCGGTGCAGTACGGCCTCCTCCATCACCACCCAGAGTGTGGGCGCGTCCGGCTTCGTCAGCAGGCTCTGGCGGCGCAGCCGCAGCTCCACACGCCGGTCCAGGTCCTCGTCGTCGTCGTTCGGGAAGCCTCCGCGCAGCACGGCACGCGCGTACCCGGGTGTCTGGAGGAGGCCCGTGACGTACTGCGGCTCGTAGGTGCGCAGGGTTCTCGCGCCGGTCTCCAGACTCACGTAGGCCGTGAACCAGGACGGCATCACATCGCGGTACGGGTGCCACCAGCCGGGCTCGTTGGCCCGTTCGGCCAGGGTGACGAACTCGTCGATCTCCTGCTGCTCCGCCCCGTAGGTCTGGAGCAGCTTCTCGACGTAGAGGATCTTCAGGCCGACCTCGGCCTTCTCCAGGCGGCGGATGGTCAGCGGCGTGACGCGCAGGGCCTTGGCGGCGTCGTCGAGGGAGAGCCCCGCGGCCTGGCGGGCCTCCTGGAGGCGGCGTCCCAGGATCATGCGGAGCACGGTGGGCGCGCCGGCGCCGGTGCCAGATCGCGCGTCGCTCACGCCGTGCCTCCCGAGGGGTCGTCACCGGCGCCAGCCTGACAGGGAGTTGATCGTTCCGCCAAGCGGCCCGGAGCCGCGATACCTTCCTTCTGAAATTATCAGGCAGACGGTTGCAGCGTGAACTGCTCTGCGAGCATAGTTACTTGTGCGAACAGGGCACCGGAACCCCCAACTCCCCTTTCCGGCCCGTCCGATTCGCGCCTCGCCCCTTCCTTGACTGCGCCCACCCCCACGGAAGGCGAACGCCGTGTCCCCCCACACGACTTCCACTCCCCGGTTCCTGGACGCGGTGCGCCCGGGCCGCACGCACTGGCTGGAGCTGCCGTCCCACCGGACCAGCGTCAGGGTCGCCCGTCATGCCACGCAGGCGCGGCTGGCCTCGTGGCAGGTGCCCGACGAGGTGTGCGCGAACGCCGTCCTGGTGGTGTCCGAGCTGGTGACCAACGCCGTTCTGCACACGCCCGGCGAGTGGGTCCTGTGCGGCGTCGGCCGGATGACGGCGGAGCGTTTCCGGCTGGAGGTGCACGACGGCGACCTCACGGGCCGGGGCATCCCGGACCACTGCCCCGGCCTCGACGACGAGGGCGGCCGTGGCCTGCTGCTCGTCCGCGAGATAGCCGACAGCTGGGGAGTCACGCGCTCGCCCCTCACCGGCGGCAACGCGGTCTGGGCGAGCCTGGCGACGCCGTTATAGCGCCCTGGAGCCTCAAAACCCCAACTTGCGCAACTGCCTCGGATCCCGCTGCCAGTCCTTGGCGACCTTCACGTGCAGGTCCAGGCTCCATCAATATGCGGCTACCGCCGCGCGGCCGGCGTGCCCAACCGCACCCCCACCCGACGCCGACCACCCACAGGCAACCCGCACCCGAACCTCAAAACCCCAACTTGCGCAACTGCCTCGGATCCCGCTGCCAGTCCTTGGCGACCTTCACATGCAGGTCCAGGAACACCGGGGTGCCGAGCAGGGCCTCGATCTGTTTGCGGGACTTGATGCCGACCTCCTTCAGGCGCTTGCCCTTGGGGCCGATGATGATGCCCTTCTGGCTGGGGCGCTCGATGTAGACGAAGGCGTGGATGTCGAGCAGGGGCTTGTCGGCCGGGCGGTCCTCGCGGGGGAGCATCTCCTCGACGACCACGGCGATGGAGTGCGGGAGCTCGTCTCGGACGCCCTCCAGCGCGGCCTCGCGGATCAGCTCGGCGATCATGACCTGCTCGGGCTCGTCGGTGAGGTCGCCCTCGGGGTAGAGCGCCGGGCCCTCCGGCAGGAGCGGGACGAGCAGGTCGGCCAGCAGGTCCACCTGCTTGTCGCCGACCGCCGACACCGGGACGATCTCCGCCCACTCGAAGCCGAGCTCCTTGCCGAGCTGGTCGATCGCGATGAGCTGCTCGGCGAGCGTCTTGCTGTCCACCAGGTCGGTCTTGGTGACGATCGCGATCTTCGGCGTCTTCTTGATGGACGCGAGTTCCTTGGCGATGAAGCGGTCGCCGGGGCCGAGCTTCTCGTTCGCCGGCAGGCAGAAGCCGATCACGTCCACCTCGGCCCACGTCGTGCGCACGACGTCATTCAGCCGCTCGCCCAGCAGCGTGCGCGGCTTGTGCAGCCCCGGGGTGTCGACCAGGATCAGCTGGGCGTCCGGGCGGTGCACGATGCCCCGCACGGTGTGCCGCGTCGTCTGCGGCTGGTTCGCCGTGATCGCCACCTTCTGGCCGACCAGAGCATTCGTGAGGGTGGACTTGCCCGCGTTGGGACGGCCCACGAAGCAGGCGAAGCCGGGCCCTGTGGACAGCCTCGGCCGACTCTTCGGATGACTGGGTACGAACGCTCATGGCGCCCATTCTCCCTGATCCACAGAGCCCTGCCGCACAGGCGCCCGAACGCCGCCCGCGCCGTGAGCTTCACGAAACCCGCAAGCAACGAAACGTCACGGAAACACACCCGTACGCAACCGGAAACGCGGGCCGGTGAACCTCTGACGAGCCCCCGGAGCCCCACCTCGTTGGAGACACCGTGCCTCTGGCCGCCGCAAGCGCCGACACCGGCGACACCGCCTGGCTGCTCGCCGCCACCGCCCTCGTCCTGCTGATGACCCCGGGCCTGGCCCTGTTCTACGGCGGCATGGTCCGCACGAAGAGCGTGCTCAACATGCTGATGATGAGCTTCGTGTCGATCGCCCTGGTGACCGTGGTGTGGCTGGCCGCCGGGTACTCCCTCGCCTTCGGCGACGACACCGCGGGCGGGCTCATCGGCGGGCTCGAACACGCCGGCATGAGCGGCCTCGGCCCGGACAGCCTCCAGGGGACGGTCCCCACCCTGCTCTTCGCCACCTTCCAGCTCACCTTCGCGATCATCACGGCCGCATTGGTCAGCGGCGCGGTCGCCGACCGGGCGAAGTTCGGGGCGTGGCTGGTCTTCGTGCCGGTGTGGGCGCTGCTCGTATACGTTCCGGTCGCGCATTGGGTCTGGGGCCCGGGCGGCTGGATCCTGGAGAAGCTCGGTGCCCTCGACTTCGCCGGCGGGCTGCCCGTGGAGATCGTCTCCGGCGCCTCGGGACTCGCGTTGTGCCTGGTCCTGGGCCCGCGGCTGGGCTTCAAGAAGGACGCCATGCGCCCGCACAACCTGCCCATGGTGATGCTGGGCGCCGGTCTGCTCTGGTTCGGCTGGTTCGGCTTCAACGCCGGGTCCGCGCTCGGCGCCAACGGCCTCGCGGCCGCCGCGTTCCTCAACACCCTCGCCGCGGGCTGCACCGGCCTGCTCGGCTGGCTCTTCGTCGAGCAGAAGCGCGACGGCCACCCCACCACCCTGGGCGCAGCCTCCGGCGCGGTCGCCGGCCTGGTCGCCATCACCCCGTCCTGCGGCTCGGTCTCCCTGCTCGGCGCCCTGGTCGTCGGCCTCACCGCCGGGGCCATCTGCTCGTACGCCGTGAGCTGGAAGTTCAAGCTGAACTACGACGACTCCCTCGACGTCGTCGGCGTCCACCTGGTCGGCGGGATCATCGGCACGCTCCTCATCGGCGTCTTCGCCGTGGAGTCGATGACCGGCGGCGCCGAGGGCTTCCTCTACGGCGGCGGCCTCGGCCAGCTCGGCAAGCAGCTGCTGGCCGTGGTCGTGGTCGCGGCGTACGCCTTCGGTGTGACGTACGGGATCGGCAGGCTGATCGACGCCACGCTGGGCTTCCGCGCGAGCGAGGAGCAGGAGCAGACCGGCCTGGACCTTACGGTGCACGCCGAGACGGCCTACGATCACGGAGTCCTGGGCCACGGCGCCCCGGTCTCCTCCTCCGTCGTCCCCTCCGCCCAGAAGGTCACCCCCCAGGCATGAAGCTCATCACCGCGATCGTCAAGCCGTACCGCCTCGACGAGATCAAGAACGCCCTGCAGGAACTCGGCGTGCAGGGCCTGACCGTGAGCGAGGCCAGCGGCTACGGGCGGCAGCGCGGCCACACCGAGGTGTACCGCGGCGCCGAGTACCAGGTCGACCTGGTACCAAAGGTCCGGATCGAGGTCGTCGTCGAGGACGCGGACGCCGAGGGCGTCATCGACGCGGTCGTGAAGGCCGCGCACACCGGCAAGATCGGCGACGGCAAGGTGTGGGCGCTGCCCGTGGACACGGTCGTGCGGGTGCGGACGGGCGAGCGCGGGCCGGACGCGCTGTAGGTCGCGCCCGGCCCGGCCGGGATCAGTCGCACACGAACGGGCCCGGCGACTGCGGCCCGGTCGCCGTGCCGGTGAAGTCGACGGTGCCGCCGCCGGACTTCACCGGCCGGCTGGTCGGCAACCAGCCCGTCCGGCGCTTGAGGACGAGGCCGTTCAGGCCGACGGGGGTCCGGGGGCGCAGCCCTCGCAGGCCTCAGCCTGCCGGGACCGTCAGCCGCACGACCCCGTCGAACCCCGCCACCAGCACCGGCGTCTGCGCGCCACCGAGATCCCGCACCGCCGCCAGATCCTCCGGGGAAACGGTCTCCGCCTCCGTCACGACCGCCGCCGCCTCCAGCGACGTGGCGCCCGAGGCCACCGCCATCGCCACCGCCGTCCGGAGGGCACTGAGCTTCAGGGAGTCGAGGGCCACGGTCCCCGCGACATACGTACGTCCGGTCTCGTCCCGTACGGCCGCCCCCTCGGGCACGCCGTTGCGGGCCCGCGCGGAACGGGCCAGGGTGACGATCTTGCGGTCCTCGGGGTCGAGCGCGCTGCTGTCGGTCATGATCCGAGCATACGGAAGCGTCAGGGCCGGTCGAGGCGCAGGCGGTCCGCTCGCGGCAGGCCCGCGACGACGAGGTCGTACGAGTCCTCGATCAGCTCCCGGACCAGCCGGTCCGGGAGTCCCCCGTCGCACGTGACCGTGTTCCAGTGCCGCTTGTTCATGTGCCAGCCGGGGACGATCAGGCCCTCGTGCTCGCGGCGCAGCCGGAGCGCGTCGTCCGGGTCGCACTTGAGGTTGGCCTTGAGGGGACGCGCGTCGAGGTGCGACAGGGCGAAGAGCTTGCCCTGGACCTTGAAGACCGAGATCTCCGGGCTGAACGGGAAGTCCTCGACCGCCGCGTTGAACGACAGGCAGAACGCGCGCAGTTCCTGGGGAGTCATTCCGGCTTCTCCTCCTCGTCCGGTAGAGGGTCCGCCGGGTCCACCGGCTCGACCAGCACCGTCACGATCTTGTTCCGGCGGCCGGCCGCGGCCTCCGCGGTCAGGCGCAGTTCCCTGCCGTCCGGGAGGGCGACGACGGACGACGCGCCGGCGATGGGAACCCGGCCCAGCGCCTTGGCGAGCAGACCGCCGACCGTCTCGACGTCCTCGTCGTCGAACGCCTCCAGGCCGTACAGCTCGCCCAGGTCGCCGATGTCCAGGCGGGCGGTGACCCGGTAACTGTCCTTGCCGAGGTCCTCCACCGGCGGCAGTTCGCGGTCGTACTCGTCGGTGATCTCGCCGACGATCTCCTCGAGGATGTCCTCGATGGTGACGATGCCGGCGGTGCCGCCGTACTCGTCGACGGCGACGGCGACGTGGTTGCGTTCCTTCTGCATCTCGCGCAGCAGGTCGCCCGCGTTCTTGGTGTCGGGCACGAAGAACGCCGGGCGCATCGCCGTGGACACCTGCTCGGACTCGGCCTCGCGGCTGATGTGCGTCTTGCGGACCAGGTCCTTCAGATAGACGATCCCGACGATGTCGTCCTCGCTCTCGCCGGTCACCGGGATGCGGGAGAAGCCGGAGCGCAGGGCGAGGGTGAGGGCCTGGCGGATGGTCTTGTAGCGCTCGATGACCACCAGGTCCGTGCGCGGGACCATGACCTCCCGGACGAGCGTGTCGCCCAGCTCGAAGACCGAGTGCACCATGCGGCGCTCCTCGTCCTCGATGAGCGACTCCTTCTCGGCGAGGTCGACCAGCGCGCGCAGCTCCGCCTCGGAGGCGAAGGGGCCCCGGCGGAAGCCCTTGCCGGGGGTGAGCGCGTTGCCGATGAGGATGAGCAGCGACGGGATCGGGCCCATGATCCGGGCCAGCGGCACCAGGACGTACGCCGAGACCGTCGCCGTGTTCAGCGGGTGCTGGCGGCCGATGGTGCGCGGGGAGACGCCGACGGCGACGTACGACACGAGGACCATCACCGCGATGGCGATCAGGAGGGCCTCGGTCGTGCCGTCGAACGCCTTGAGGCAGCCGTAGGTGATCAGCGCGGCGGCGGCCATCTCACAGGCGACGCGGACCAGTAGCGCCACGTTGAGGTAGCGGGTGGGGTCGGCGGCGACCTGGGAGAGCTTGGCGCTGCCCCGGCGGCCGGAGCGCACGGCCTCCTCGGCGCGGAAGCTGGAGACGCGCGCGAGGCCCGCCTCCGCGCAGGCGGCGAGCCAGGCCACGACGACCAGGGCGACCGCACCCAGGGCGAGTTGCGGACTCATCGGCGGCGCTACGAGACCGTCGGCGCCGGGGACGGGCCGGTCAGGCCCCGCTCCGCGCGCCAGCCGTCCACGATGGCCGCCTGGAGGCCGAACATCTCGGCCTTCTCGTCCGGTTCCTCGTGGTCGTAGCCCAGCAGGTGCAGCACCCCGTGGACGGTGAGCAGCTGGAGCTCCTCGTCCATGGAGTGCTGCGTGTCCGCTTCCTTGCCCTGCTTCTCCGCGACCTCGGGGCACAGCACGATGTCGCCGAGCAGCCCCTGCGGCGGCTCGTCGTCGTCCTTGGACGGCGGGCGCAGCTCGTCCATCGGGAAGGACATGACATCCGTCGGGCCCGGCAGGTCCATCCACTGGATGTGGAGCTGCTCCATGGCGGCGGCGTCCACGACGATCACCGAGAGCTCGGAGAGCGGGTGGATGCGCATCCGCGCGAGCGCGTAGCGGGCGATGTCGAGGATCGCCTGCTCGTCGACCTCGGTACCGGACTCGTTGTTGACGTCGATCGACATGCTGGTGCTCGGTCTACTTCCCCTTGTGCCCGGACTTGCCGCGGCCCTTGTGCGTGCCGTTCTGGGTGCCGTGCTTGGTGTCGTACTGCTCGTACGCGTCGACGATACGGCCCACGAGCTTGTGCCGGACGACGTCGTGGGACGACAGCCGGGAGAAGTGGACGTCCTCTACGCCGTCCAGGATGTCCTGCACCTGTCGCAGACCGCTCTTCGTCCCGTCCGGGAGGTCGACCTGCGTCACGTCACCCGTGATCACGATCTTCGAGTCGAAGCCGAGGCGGGTGAGGAACATCTTCATCTGCTCGGGGCTCGTGTTCTGGGCCTCGTCCAGGATGATGAAGGCGTCGTTGAGCGTGCGGCCGCGCATGTAGGCGAGCGGCGCGACCTCGATCGTGCCCGCCGCCATCAGGCGGGGGATGGAGTCCGGGTCGAGCATGTCGTGCAGCGCGTCGTAGAGCGGGCGCAGGTACGGGTCGATCTTCTCGTAGAGCGTGCCCGGGAGGAATCCGAGCCGCTCGCCCGCCTCGACCGCCGGGCGGGTCAGGATGATGCGGTTGACCTGCTTGGACTGCAGGGCCTGCACCGCCTTGGCCATCGCCAGGTACGTCTTGCCGGTGCCCGCCGGGCCGATGCCGAAGACGATCGTGTGCTTGTCGATCGCGTCCACGTAGCGCTTCTGGTTGAGCGTCTTGGGGCGGATCGTGCGGCCTCGCGAGGACAGGATGTTCTGCGTGAGCACCTGGGCCGGGGTCTCCTGGCCGTCGCTCTCCCCGTTCTCGCTCGCCTTGAGCATGGCGATCGAGCGTTCCACTGCGTCCTCCGTCATCGGCTGTCCGGTGCGGAGCACCAGCATCATCTCGTCGAACACGCGGGCGATGAGGGCGACGTCCACAGGGTCGCCGACCGCGCTGATCTCATTGCCCCGGACGTGGATGTCGGCCGCCGGGAAGGCCTTCTCGATCACGCGCAGGAGGGCGTCGCCGGAACCCAGCACCGTCACCATGGGGTGCTGGGCGGGGACGGTGAACTGCGCTCTCGCCTGCTCCTGCGCGGGGGTGTGAGCTGTGGGTGTCTGAGTCATGGGCCGGCGCTGAAGGCCTGCGGTTCCTCCTCTTCACGGCCGCGTAGCTGAGGGCGGCCTCGCGGTTCCCAGGGTACGACGGGGGACTGACAACGCCGTAGGGGTTTTGGGGGCGGGGTTGGAATCCGAGGCGACGGGGCCTTTTGGCCGACCGATTCGGGCGGTGGGTGGGCATATAGGTCCCGGGGGTCCAGGGGGCGGAGCCCCATGGTCGGCCAGGAGGGTCACGCCGAGCGCCGGAACCCGATCGTCGGCACGGCCCGCCGCAACGGCCAGGGCCTGTCCAGCTCCTCCGACACGAGCCCCGCCAGGAACCCGTACCGCCGCAACGCCTCGCGGTCCTGCCCCTCCACCGACTGCACCCGCCGCCACCACGCCGCGATCTCCGACCACCCCGGGGCCGACAGCGACCCGCCGAACTCCTGCACCGACAGCGCCGCCGTCAGCCCGGCGAAGGCCAGCCGGTCCGCCAGCGGCCAGTCCGCCAGCGTCCCGGTCACGAACCCGGCGACGAACACGTCCCCCGCCCCGGTCGGATCGAGCGCCTCGACCTCGATCGCCGGCACCTCCGCGGTCTCCCCCGTACGCCGGTCCACCGCGTACGCCCCGTCCGCCCCGAGGGTGACCACCGCGAGCGGCACGTGCTCGGTCAGCGCGTGCGCCGCCGCCCTGGGACAGTCCGCGCCCGTGTACCGCATGGCCTCCTCCGCGTTCGGCAGGAACGCCTCGCAGTGCCGCAGGTCGGGCAGCTCCGCCAGGTCCCACGCGCCGGTGTCGTCCCAGCCGACGTCGCCGAAGACCCGGGTGCCCTTGCTCGCGGCCTGGGCGATCCAGGGCGCGCTCACGCCGGGGGCGAGGGAGGCGACGGCGGCACGCGCGCGGGGCGGGCACGCGGGGGCGGGCTCCTCCGGGGGCGGCTCGTGGCCGTGGGAGACCATCGTGCGCTCGCCCTCGTAGGCCATGGAGACCGTCACCGGGGAGTGCCAGCCGGGCACCGTGCGCGACGGGGAGAGGTCGATGCCCTCGCCGTGCTCCAGGGCGTCCCAGCAGTAGTCGCCGTAGTGGTCGTCGCCGAAGGCCGCCGCGAGGGACGTCCGCAGGCCGAGGCGGGCCAGGGCGGTGGCCATGTTGGCGACGCCGCCGGGACTCGATCCCATCCCGCGCGCCCAGGACTCGGTCCCGCGCACCGGGGCGGAGTCGAGGCCGGTGAAGATGATGTCGAGGAAGACCGTGCCGGTGAGGTAGACGTCCCAGGGCGGGTCCTGCGGCGCGCGCAGCGGGGCGAGGGGATCGACCTGGCTCTGGCGGTGCGATCCCTTTCCGGCCGGGCCCTTTCCGGCCGGGGCGGTGGACGCGATCACGATGCGCTCCCTGACGTGGTGCGGATCAGGCCAGTGTGCACCACACCACCGACAACGTGACGCCGATCACGCCAGGCCCACCCGTTCCGTCAGCTCGCACCGGCCCCCGCGCGCCCCCTGGGCGAGGCGGGAGCCGGGGCTACCAGCGGGGCATCGAGGGCGTCACCCACTCCGGGTCGGCGACCCGCATGGCCGCCGCGTCGTCCCGGTCGCGCAGCCCACCGTCGTCATCCAGCCACCGCCGGTGCAGCACGGCCAGCCGCTCACGGTCGAGCTCCACGCCGAGCCCGGGCGCGTCCGGCACGGTCACCCTGCCGCCCTCGAAGGTGAGCCGCTCGGTGAGCACGTCCTCGGACTGCCAGGGGTAGTGGGAGTCGCAGGCGTGGTGGAGGTCCGGGACGGTGGCCGCCACGTGGGTCATCGCGGCGAGCGAGATGCCCAGGTGGGTGTTGGAGTGCATCGACACGCCGACGCCGAAGGTGCGGCAGACGGCCGCGAGCTGCTGGGTGTTGCGCGGTCCGCCCCAGTAGTGGTGATCGGAGAGCACCACCTGGACGGCGCCCCTGGTGAACGCCTCCTTGATCTCGGCGAAGGTCGTCACGCACATGTTGGTGGCGAGCGGCACCCCGGTCCGTTCGGCGACCTCGGCCATGGCGGGGGTGCCGAGGGTCGGGTCCTCCAGGTACTCCAGGACGTCCCCGAGTTCCCGCGCCACCTTCAGCGAGGTCTGGAGGGACCAGGCGCCGTTGGGGTCGAGCCGCAGCGGATGCCCGGGGAACGCCTCGGCGAGCGCCCGGACGGCCGCGATCTCCTCGTCGGGCGGGAAGACGCCGCCCTTGAGCTTGAAGGAGGTGAAGCCGTACCGCTCGGTGAACCGGCGGGCCTGTTCCACGACCCCGGCCGGGTCGACGGCGGCCCCCCAGTCGTCCTTCTCGCAGGCGACGCCCTCCGGGTGGCCGGCCCACTTGTAGAACAGGTACGCGCTGTATTCGACGGCGTCGCGCACCTTGCCGCCGAGCAGCGCGTGCACGGGCAGCCCGAGGGCCTTGCCGAGGGCGTCGAGGCAGGCGACCTCGAAGCCGGAGACGACGGAAAGACGCAGCTTGTCGGCGGTCTGGACGCCGCGCAGCCCGCCGACGTCGACGGCGTTCTCGACCCGGGAGGCGTCCACCGCGACCTGGTCCGCGACCGTGAACAGCCCGTTGAGGTCGCTGACCTGCCGCCCCTTCAGCCGCTCGGCGAAGGGCCGGGCCAGCTCCAGGTACTTGGTGTCGCCGTAGGTCTCCCCCACGCCGGTCACCCCGTCCGCCGTGACGACCTCGACGATCAGCCGGGGCGTGTAGGGCTGGTGCACGCCCTGCGTGTTCAGCAGCGGCGGGTCCGCGACCAGGATCGGCGTCAGCCGTACGTCGGTGATGGCGAGGTTCACAGAGCGGCTCCTACGAGGTCGAGCCCGGCGGTGAGGAGGGCGCTGAGGGCGGCCAGGTCGGCGGGCGCGGGGTCGGTGAGCGGGGCGCGCACGGGGCCCACCGGGTGGCCGCGCAGCCGGGCCGCCGCCTTCACCAGCGACACGGCGTACCCGGGGACGCGGTCGCGCAGTTCGACGAGCGGGACGTAGAAGCCGCGCAGCAGTTTGTCGACGGTGCCGTGGTCGCCGTCGCGCAGGGCGTCGAAGAAGGCACCGGCGATCTCGGGGGCGAAGGCGTGGACGGCGGAGGAGTAGGCGGGGACGCCGACGGTGGCATAGGCGCGGGCCTGGATCTCGGCGGTGGCGGCGCCGTTGAAGAACAGGAAGCCCTCGGGCGCGGCGAGCGTGAGGCGCTGGAGCCGGTCGAGGTCGCTGTGGCCGTCCTTGAGGCCGATGACGCCCGGCAGGGCCGCGACGCGCCTGAGCGACTCGGCGGTGAACGTGACCTGGCCGCGCTGGTAGGCGATCAGGGGCAGCCGGGTGCGGGCGGCGATCTGTTCCAGCTGGGCGACCAGGCCGTCCTGCGGGGCGGCGACGAGGTAGTGCGGCAGCACGAGCAGCGCGTCGGCTCCGGCGTCCTCGGCGATGCGCGCGAACCGGACGGCCTGCGCCCAGCCGTAGCCGATGCCCGCGACGACGGGGACGCGGCCCGCCGCCTCCTCGACCGTGATGGTGACGACCTGCCGGTACTCGTCCTCGTCGAGCGAGAAGAACTCGCCGGTGCCGCAGGCGGGGAAGACGGCGCCGGGCGAGGCGGCGAGCCGGTCCGCGACATAGGCGCGGAAGCCGTCCGGGTCGAGGCTGCCGTCGTCGCGGAAGCTGGTCAGCGGGAACGACAGCACGCCCTGGGCCATACCGTCCCGCAGCCGGTGCGCGACCGCACTCGGTCCAGCACTCACGGGCATCTCCTCGCTCGTTTCCGGGGCCATCTCCGGGCCATCTCCTCATGTAGACGTCATCTATGTATGAGAATGCGGGTTGGATAGGCGAACGTCAACCAGGCGGGGCTGTCCGATTACGATCGGCACATGCCAGACACAGGGGGCGTCCGTGAAGTGAAGTCCGCGGCCCGCACGGTCGAACTGCTGGAAGTCCTCGCGGCGCGCGGCGACCGCCCGGCACGGCTCCAGGAGCTGGCCGACGAACTCGGCGTGCCCCGCAGCTCGATGTACGCGCTGCTCCA
This sequence comes from Streptomyces africanus, assembly GCF_030816955.1. Lineage (NCBI taxonomy): Bacteria > Bacillati > Actinomycetota > Actinomycetes > Kitasatosporales > Streptomycetaceae > Streptomyces > Streptomyces africanus. The sequence continues at coordinate 2,808,221 of NZ_JAUSYP010000001.1, forward strand.
GACCCTGATCTCGCGCGGCTGGGTCCGCACCGACATCACCGGCTCCCTGTACGGCATCGGCATCCACGCCCTGCTCACCGGCACCAGCTACCTCGACTCCGACCCGCGGGTCAGGGTCGTACGGCCGTATCTCGACGAGGCGTCCGAGGCGCTCGGCGAGACGATCCACATGGGGCGGCTGGACGGCCGGGACGTGGCCTATCTGGCGACGCGGGAGTCGCACGAGTACCTGCGCACGATCAGCCGGGTGGGGCGGCGCCTGCCCGCGCACGCCGGGGCCCTCGGCAAGGCCCTGCTGGCACAACGCCCGGACACGGAGCTGCCCGAGGGGCCGTACGAGGCGCTGACCCCGAACACGCACACGAGCCGGGAGTCCCTGGCGGCCGACCTCGCCCGGGTCCGGGCCCGCGGCTGGTCCGTGGACCGCGAGGAGGGCGTGACCGGCATCGTCGGCTTCGGCTTCGCGCTGCGCTACGACACCCCCGCACTGGACGCGATCAGCTGCTCGGTGCCGGTGGCCCGGCTCACGCCGGAGCACGAGGAGCGGATCGTCGCCGTGATGCGGGAGATCCGGGCGAAGGCCGAAGCGACGGTTCCGACGGGCGCCGGATCCGTGCACTGGCGTTAGCGAAAACACCCACGGCGCCTCGTGAAAGGCGTTCGTTTACCCGGACTTCACCGCACCAAACACAACGTGCGCCACATCACACTCTCCGGGTTAACTCGTACGACTACATGCTTGATACAAATTGCCCGCGCGTTCCTGTCCGTCGACGGTCGTCGCCCACCCCCCCTCTTCCACCGCTCCTTTCGCATGCCCTGGGAACGCCCGTGTTCGCCCCCCGCACCACCCCCTGGCCCCTCGTCGCCCTTTTCACGGCCGGGTACCTCGCCCCGTATCTGCTGCCGACCACCGTCGGCAGACTCGACTCGGGCCTTCCGCTCTCCGCCACCCAGGCCGGCGCCGTCGGCAGCGCGCTGCTGCTGAGTTCGGCCACCGCCGGATTCGCCCTGGCCTCACGGGTCGAGGCACTGGGAGCCCGCACCCTCGCCCGGCTCGGACTCGCACTCGCCCTGCTCGGCTACGGCGGTGCCGCGCTGACCACCGCCGTCCCGGCCGTCGTCGCCGGCGCGATGGTCGGCGGGTTCGGATCCGGCACGGCCACCACCGTCGCCGCCACCCTCATCGCCGCCCAGCGGGATCCGCACCGGGCCTCCACGGCCGGGCTGCTCACCGTCTCCGCCCTCGCGGGCGCGGTGTATCTGACGGTCCCGCACCTCGGGCCGGGGCACGGTCTGCCCCTGGCCGCGATCGCCCTCACGGCCCTGGCCGTGTGGCCGCTGACCGGCCGCCTGCCCGCCGGTACGCCCGCCGCGCCCACACGGCACCACAAGGCCCGGCTGCCCCACGCCCGTTCGGGCCTGGTGCTGGCCGCCGCCATGCTGTGCTGGTCGCTCGCCCAGAACTCCCTGTGGGGCGTGAGCGGACAGATCGGGCTGACCCAGGCCCACCTCGGCGAGGCCACCGTCGGCGTCGTCTTCGCCGTGGCGCTGGGCGCCGGACTGACCGGCGTCCTCGCGGCGGGCGCGCTCGGGGCGCGGCTGGGACGCGCGGTGCCGATCGGGGCGGGCACGGTCCTCATCGCCGGCTGCATCGTGCTCAGCGCCTCCGCGACCGACCTGACGAGCTTCGCGACCGGCGAGATCGCCTGGAACACCCTGTATCCGGTGGTGCTGTCGTATCTGATCGGGCTCGCCGCCTCGCTCGACCCGCGCGGCCGCTGGGCGGTGCTCGTCGGCTCGGCGTCCTCGCTGGGCACGGCCGCCGGGCCGCTGGCCGGCAGCGTGCTGTCGGCGCAGGCCGGGTTCCCGGTCATGGGCTCGATCCTGGCCGCCGGTCTGCTGGTGGTCGCCCTGCCGATGACCGCCGTCGCCCTGCACACGAGCGGGCGCCCGCTGCTCGCCGGCGCGATCCGCCGCCGCGGCGGCCACCCGGCCGCCCTGGTCGCCGCCGCCACGGGCACCCCCACCGGAGCGGTCCCCGAGATCGGCGCCCGGGAACAGCAGGTAGTGGAGATCCCCGTGGACGCCCCGGCCGTCCCGGCCCAGCGCGCCTACGACAAGGCGGGGTCGGAGGTCCTGTGAGGCCGCGGATTCCTCAGCGGAACGCGTAGGCCTCCACCTCGGCGAGATACCTCGCCCGCAACTCCTCGTCGTCCTCCAGGAACGAGGCGAGGAAGGAGTTGCGGGCGAGCTCGCGCAGCCGCTCCTCGCTCAGGCCGAGGGTGCCGCGCACGGCGTCGAAGTTGTCACCGGCGTACCCGCCGAAGTAGGCCGGGTCGTCGGAGTTCACCGTGCATATGAGGCCGGCGTCCAGCATGGCGGGCAGCGGATGGTCGGCCAGGGTGTCGACGGTGCGCAGCCGGACGTTCGACAGGGGACACAGCGTCAGCGGCACCCGCTCCCGCACCAGCCGCTCCACCAGCGCCGGGTCCTCCACACAGCGCAGCCCGTGGTCGACCCGCTCGACGCCGAGGACGTCCAGGGCCTCGGTGATGTACTCCGGCGGCCCCTCCTCACCGGCGTGCGCGACCCGCCGCAGCCCGAGCGCGGCGGCGGCCTCGTACACCTCGCGGAACTTCGCCGGCGGATGCCCGACCTCGGCCGAGTCGAGGCCGACGCCGGTGATCCGGTCCAGGTACGGCTTGGCCGCGTCCAGGGTGGCCAGGGCCGACTCGGCGGACTCGTCGCGCAGGAAGCACATGATCAGCCGGGTCGAGACGCCGTGCCGGGACGCGCTGTCGCCGAGCGCCCGCCACAGCCCCTCGACGACCGTGCCGAGCTCCAGCCCGCGGCTGGTGTGGGCCTGCGGGTCGAAGAAGATCTCCGCGTGCCGCACGCCCTGGGCGGCGGCGCGTGCGAGGTAGGCGTTCGCGAGGTCCTCGAAGTCCCGCTCGGTGCGCAGGACGGCCATGAGCTCGTAGTACAGGTTCAGGAACGACTGGAGGTCCTCGAACCGGTAGGCCTCGCGCAGCTCGTCCGTGTCCGCGTAGGGCAGGGTGACGCCGTTGCGCGCGGCGAGCTCGAAGGCGAGTTCCGGTTCCAGGGTGCCTTCGATATGAAGGTGCAGTTCGGCTTTGGGGAGGGACATCAATTCATCGTACGGGCGTTTCACCGACGCTTCGGAACCGGCACCCTCAGCAGATCGTGCGCCACGGTCAACTCGCCCTCGTACCCCGCCGCCCGCGCCTGCCGCTCGAACTCTCCCCCAGACTCCGTCCGGGAGGTGCCCCCAGGGTCGGTGTAGCGCTGGCTGAAGTGGGTCAGCACCAGGTGCCGCACTCCGCCGTCCCTGGCCACCCGCGCGGCCTGACCTGCCGTCAGGTGCCCGTGCTCCACGGCCAGTTGCTCGTCCTCGTCGAGGAACGTCGACTCGATGACGAGCATGTCGCAGCCCTCGGCGAGCGCGTACACCCCCTCGCACAGCCGGGTGTCCATGACGAACGCGAACCGCTGCCCGCGCCGCACCTCGCTGACGTCGTCGAGCGAGACCCCGCCGAGGGAGCCCTCGCGCTGGATCCGGCCGACGTCCGGCCCCTTGATGCCGTGTGCGGCGAGCCGCTCGGGCAGCATCCGGCGGCCGTCGTGCTCGGTGATCCGGTAGCCGTACGACTCGATCGAGTGCGACAGCCTGCGGGTGTCCAGCGTGTACGACGGCGTGACCGCGAGGACGCCGTCCCCGTCGGCCGGGGCCTCGGTGAGGAAAACGGTCGCACGGTAGGGCGTGGCGTACTGGAGCCGCTCGTAGAAGCGCTGCCCGGACTTCGGGTAGTGGGCGGTGATCTCGTGCGGCACCTGGTCGAGGTTGATGCGCTGGATGACCCCGGGCAGACCGAGTGCGTGGTCACCGTGGAAGTGCGTGACGCAGATCCGGTTCAGGTCGTGCGCGGCGACCCCGGCCCGCACCATCTGGCGCTGCGTGCCCTCGCCGGGGTCGAACAGGATGCCCTCGCCGTCCCAGCGGAGCAGGTAGCCGTTGTGGTTGCGGTGCCGGGTCGGGACCTGGCTGGCGGTGCCGAGCACCACGAGTTCGCGTACGGACAAGGCGGATTACCCCATTACCCCGGAGGCCAGTCGAGGCCGCGGCCGCCGAGCACGTGGCCGTGTACGTGCCAGACCGTCTGGCCGGCGCCGCTGCCGGTGTTGAAGACGAGGCGGAAGCTGTCCAGCTTTTCCTCGTCGGCGACGGCCTGGGCCTCGCGGAGCACGTCCGCGGTGAGGGCCGGGTCGGCGGCGGCGAGGGCGGCGGCGTTCTCGTAGTGCGCCTTGGGGATGATCAGGACGTGGGTGGGGGCCTGGGGGTTGATGTCGCGGAACGCGACGGTGGTGTCCGTCTCGCGGACGATCGTCGCCGGGATGGTTCCCGCGACGATCTTGCAGAACAGGCAGTCGTCCTGGGGTTCCCCTGCCATGTTTCCTCCGGGGGTTGGCCGAATGTGGGGTCCGACTCGGGCATCGTATCGTCGTCATGTGCGGGTGCGTTGTGGCTGGTCGCGCCCACGCGGCGGAGCCGCACATCGATACAGCCCCGCGCCCCTAAGAAGTCGGCAAAGCCGGCGGCGTTTTTGCCGGACTGCCCTCCAGACTCTTCAAAGCGAGTCGGATGGCCTCGTCCAGTTGGGGGTCCCTGCCCGCCGCGTAATCCTGGGGGCGCTGGAGGACCTCTACGTCGGGGTCCACCCCGTGGTTCTCCACCCCCCACTCGTAGCCCTCCAGCCAGAAGGCGTACTTGGGCTGGGTGACCAGGGTGCCGTCGACCAGGCGGTAGCGGCTGTCGATGCCGATGACGCCGCCCCAGGTGCGGGTGCCGACCACCGGGCCGAGGCCCAGGGCCTTGATCGCGGCGTTGACGATGTCGCCGTCGGAGCCGGAGAACTCGTTGGCGACGGCCACGACGGGGCCGCGGGGGGCGTCCTCGGGATAGCTGTAGGGGCGCATGCCGCGCGGGACGGCCCAGCCGACGATGCGGCGGGCGAGTTTCTCGACGACCAGTTGGGAGGTGTGGCCGCCGCGGTTCTCGCGGACGTCGACGACCAGGCCCTCGCGAGCGACCTCGACGCGCAGGTCGCGGTGGATCTGGGCCCAGCCGGGGGCCTGCATGTCCGGGACGTGGAGGTAGCCGAGGCGGCCGCCGGACTTCTCGTGGACGTAGGCGCGCCGGTCGGCGACCCAGGCGTGGTAGCGCAACGGCTCCTCGTCGGCGACCGGGACGACGACGGCGTGCCGCGGGTCGCCTCCGCCGGACGGGGAGACGGTCAGCTCCACCGGCTTGCCCGCCGTGCCGATCAGCAGCGGGCCGGGGCCGGTCACCGGGTCCACCGGCTGTCCGGCGATGGCGAGGATCGCGTCCCCGGGGCGTACGGCGACGCCGGGTGCGGCCAGCGGGCTGCGGGCGTCCGGGTCGGAGGTCTCGGAGGGCAGGATGCGGTCGACGCGCCAACTGCCGTCCTCGTGGCGGGAGATGTCGGCGCCGAGCAGGCCCTGGCGGGGACCGCCGCCGAAGCCGCCGCGCGGGGTGACGTAGGCGTGCGAGGTGCCGAGTTCGCCCTGCACCTCCCACAGCAGGTCGACCAGGTCGTCGTGGGTGGCGAGCCGGTCCACGACCGGCCGGTAGCGGTCGAGGACGCCGTCCCAGTCGACGCCGCTCATGTCCGGCCGCCAGAAGTGGTCGCGCATGATGCGGCCGTTCTCGTCGAACATCTGCCGCCACTCGGCGGCCGGGTCGATGAACTGGCGTACGCGGCCCAGGTCGACGGTGATGTTGGTGTCGCTGTCGTCGTCGCCGGAGGCGCGCCGGTCGCTGGGGACGACCTTCAGCCGTCCGTCGGTCCACAGCAGTACCCGCTTGCCGTCGCCGCTGACCTCGAAGTGGTCGGCGTCGACGGCGAGATGCTCGACGCGCTGCTGGGCCAGGTCGTACCGCTCCAGTTCGGACTTGGGCTCGGGGTCGTCCGGGGTGGCCCGGGACGCGCCGAGCACACCGGCGACCGGGTGGCGCAGCCACAGGACGCCGTCCTTGGCGGCACGGAGGTTGGAGTAGCGGGCGGCCTCGACCGGGAAGGGCACGATGCGGTCGGCGAGGCCTTCGAGGTCGATGCGGGTGGTGGGGGTGCCCTCGCTGTCGGGGGTCTCCTCCCGGTCCGGCGTCTCGAAGGACCGGCCGTGCCGCTGCGGCCCGAACGGGGAGGGCGTGGTGGCCGCGAGCGTGATCAGATGCGGCCGGGCCCCCTCCACGAAGGCCAGGTCGAAGACGTGCTCGTCGTAGACCGGGTCGAAGGAGCGGTTCGACAGGAACGCGAGGTGCTTGCCGTCCGTCGTGAACGCCGGCGCGTAGTCCTGGAAGCGCAGCGGGGTCGCCTCGGTGACCGACAGGTCGGTGGTGTTGGCGAGCTTCAGCTGCGACAGGGGCCGCGGGCCGGGGTGGGACCAGGCGAGCCAGGAGGAGTCGGGCGAGAAGACGAGCCCGGACACATCACCGTCCTCGCTGCGGTCCACCTCCCGCACCTCGCCCGTCTCCCTCTCGACGAGCAGCAGGCGACCGTCGTGGGAGGCCACGGCCGCGCGACTGCCGTCCGGTGCCATGGCGAGCTCCAGCACCCTGCCGAGCTGCCCGGCGGCGAGCCGGCGCGGTGTCGCCCCCGGGGTGAGGCCGGTGGCGGGCGCGAACTCCAGGGCGTCGTCGCCCTCGGCGTCCGTCACCCACACCACCCACTCCTCGCCGTCCGCGCGGAACGTCCGCGGCAACCGGGCCCGCACGCCGGGCGTGGCGGCCAGGGCGCGGGCCGGGCCGGAGCGGTGGGTGACCCAGTGGACGCAGCCGCGTACGGACACGGCGCTGCCGCGTGCGGTGTGGTCCGGGGACGCCGACCCGAACCACCGGGAGGCGTTCACGGGGAACGGCTGGAGATCGACGCGCTGTCCGCCGAGCCGCACGTCCAGCCGCCGCGGCTCCGCCCCGTCCAGGTCGTCCAGCACCCACAGCTCACCGGCGCTGGAGTAGACGACACGGGTGCCGTCGGTCGCGGCATGCCGGGCGTAGAAGCCGTCGAGCGGGGTGTGCCGCCGCAGGTCGGACCCGTCGGCGAGGGAGGAGTACAGCGCGCCGGTGCCCTCGTGGTCGGAGAGGAAGGCCACCCTCCCCCACTCTCGGCTTCGCTCGAGCGGGGGGACCCCCATCCCCACCCACAGCGGGTACTCGATGTTCCCGTCGAGTTCCTCGTGCAGCCGGACGAACTCCCCGTCGCCGTCCGGGTCGATCCACAACTTGCCCGCCGTACCGCCCCGGTACCGCTTCCACCAGGCGGCCTCGCGCCCCATCGGCGCGGACAGCAGGACGACACTCGGCCCGAAGGCGATGTCACCGACCGGCCCGTACGGCAGGGTGGTGGCGGGACCGCCGTCGAGCGGGACGGCACGCGCCCAGGTGCGGCGCAGGCTCGCCTGGCCGTGCGAACTGATCGCGAGGACCTCGCCGTCCGGGGTCCAGCCGCGCACCTGGGTCTTCAGACTGCCCCAGTACGTCAGGCGCTTGGCGGGACCGCCGTCGACCGGGGCGATGTGCACCTCGGGGGCGCCGTCGCGGGTGGAGGTCCAGGCGACCGTGGTGCCGTCGGGCGAGATGCGGGGCAGGGTCACCGGCACGTTCTCGGCGCTGACCCGCCAGGCCCGTCCGCCGTCGAGAGGAGCGAGCCACACGTCGTCCTCGGCGGTGAAGGCGACCAGGTCACCGTGCACGTGCGGGAAGCGGAGGTAAGCAGGCGATGCGGACTGTGTCACCCGATCACCCTATGCAGGGAGGCCGCCGTGCGGACAGGGTTCGGATCACTTGCCCTCGACAGGGCGGCAGTCCGGGTACCGATCGCACCAGATGGTCTGCGTGACGGTCACGGTGACGGTGGCACCGGGCTGCCCGTTCGAGGGCCCGCCTCCCACGGGCGGCGGGCTGGTGGAGTTGCAGTCGCCGAGCCCGTCGACCTCGAACCACACCTTGCCGTCCACCTTGGCGGTGATGTTCCCGCGCACACAGGCGCCGTCCACCGCGTGGGTGACCTTGCCGTCGACGGTGATGTCCTTCCCGTCCTCCGTCTCCCCCTCGCAGTGGACGGTGGCGACGGTCTTCTCACTCGCCGAGGGCGACGGCTTCCCGCCCTGGCCGGAATTCCCGTAGGAGGCGGTGCACGTCAGCCACCGCACGCCCGCCTTCTGCCGGTTGAGCTCCTTGGTGACGGCCTCGTCGGTGGTGTACGCAACGGCCGCGGAACTGATCCCGCCACCGGGTTCACACGCGACCACGCCGCCGACGGCGGCCACCGCACAGGTCACCGCGACCGCCGCCGTACGGATGCGCGACCCCCGCCAAATCCTCCTCAGTGCCCCCATGGAGGGGAGACTGCCACTGTCGGGGGCCGAGCGGTAGGGCGCAAAGGCGTCAGCCGTGCAGCAGCAACCACTCCTGCAGCTCGACCAAGTTGCCCTCCGGGTCCTTGAGGTGGGCGACGCGCAGACGGTCGGTCAGGTGGGCCGGGCCGTGCAGGATCGTGGCGCCGCGCATCGTGACCTCCTCGCAGTACGCGTCCAGGGCGTCGACGCGCAGGACGACCAGGGAGCGGTGGCCGTTCGCCGCGTCACCCAGCTCGTCCAGGACCTCGGCCATCATCGTGCGGTCCTGGAGGGCGATCCCCGCCGAGCCGACGGCGGGGCTGAACTTCTCGTACGGCCCGTCCACCGCCCCCGACTGCGGCTTGAGGCCGAGGACCTCGCCGTAGAAGTGGTAGCAGGCGGCGAAGTCGGTCACGAGCAGTCGTACCTGTGCGAGTTCCACGGTGCCTCCGAGAAGGGTCAGGTCCAGCGGCCGGTGCGAGCCAGGAGCACGGCCGCGGCCGCCGTCCCGGCAGTCGATGTGCGCAGCACACTGCGCCCGAGGCGATACGCCTTGCCCCCCGCCTGTGCGAACAGCGCCAACTCCTCCGGCGTCACGCCCCCTTCGGGCCCCACGACGAGCACGATCTCGCCGGACGACGGCAGTTCGGCCGTCGCCAGCGCCTCGTCCCCGCTCTCGTGCAGCACGGCGGCGAAGTCGGCAGCGGCCAGCAGCGCGGCGACCTGCTTGGTCGTCGCCGCCTGTGCGACCTGCGGGAAGCGCACCCGGCGGGACTGCTTGCCCGCCTCGCGGGCCGTCGCCTGCCACTTGCCCAGCGCCTTCAGCCCGCGGTCGCCCTTCCACTGCGTGATGCAGCGCGCCGCCGCCCACGGCACGATCGCGTCGACGCCGACCTCGGTCATCGTCTCGACGGCCAGTTCCCCGCGGTCGCCCTTGGGCAGCGCCTGGACGACGGTGACCCGGGGCTGCTCCGGCGGTTCCTCCGTCACCGGGTCCAGCCGGACGATCAGCCGGTCCTTGCCCTCGGTGTCGAGCACGACACCGTCCGCCCAGCGCCCGGCGCCGTCCGTGAGGACGACGTCCTCGCCGGGCCGCAGCCGCTTCACGGAGACGGCGTGCCGTCCCTCCGGGCCGTCGAGGACGAAGCGGCCGCCTCCGGCCGCGTCGAAGTGCTCGACCACGAACACCGGTGCCGTCATCGCACCCCGCCTCCGCCCGACAACGCCGTCCGCGCCGCGGCGAGTTCACCGGCCAGCACCTCCACGAGCTGCCCGGCGGGCAGCTCCCGCGCCATCCGGTGGCCCTGCCCGGCCCACAGCGCCATGCCCTGCGCGTCCCCCGCCTTGGCGGCGGCCTTGCGCAGCGGCGAGGTGAGGTGGTGGATCTCGGGGTAGGCGGCGGGCGCGTACGGGCCGTGCTCGCGCAGGAAGCGGTTGACCAGGCCGCGCGCCGGGCGCCCGGAGAAGGCCCGGGTCAACTCCGTACGGACGAACAGGGGGTTGGTCAGCGCCTGCTTGTGCAGGGTGTTCGCGCCCGACTCGGCGGTGGCGAGGAACGCGGTGCCGAGCTGGGCCGCGCTCGCGCCCGCCGCGAGGACCGCGGCGATCTGGCCGCCGCGCATGATGCCGCCGGCGGCGATGATCGGGATGCTCACGGTCTCCCGGATCTGGGCGAGGAGCGACAGCAGCCCGATGCCGGAACCGTCCGTCTCGGGGATGTCCCGGTGCGTGCCCTGGTGACCGCCGGCCTCGACGCCCTGCGCGATGACCGCGTCCGCGCCGGACCGCTCGACGGCCCGGGCCTCGTCGGGGGTGGTGGCCGTGACCAGGACGAAGGTGCCGACCCGGTGCAGGGTGTCGACGACCTCCCGGCTCGGCGTGCCGAAGTGGAACGACACCACCGGCACGGGGTTGTCGCGCAGGACCGCGAGCTTGGTCTCGTAGCCGTCGTCGCGGCCGCTGTCGGGGTCGCCGAGCTCGGCCTCGTACCAGGAGGCCTCGCCGGCCAGCTGGTGGGCGTAGACGTCGATGGCGGCGGGGTCGGCGTACTCCGGCTGCGGCATGAAGAGGTTCACGCCGAAGGGCCTGCCGGTGAGGCTCCTCAGCTGCTTGATCTCCTCGTACATCCCGTCGGCCGTCTTGTACCCGGCGGCGAGGAACCCGAGCCCGCCCGCCTCGCACACGGCGGCGGCGAGCTTCGGTACGGAGACGCCGCCCGCCATGGGGGCCTGCACGATCGGGTGGGGGAAGAGATCGGTCAGCGCGGAGGACATGACCGCATGTTGTCACGTCCTCCGGACTACTCCGAAACCGGCCTGCCGTGTGGCATAGACCAGAGGAAAAGCCACCACCGCCCCCTGGAGGACCTGGCGTCACCGCCCGTTGAAGGCATCCTTCAACCGCGAGAACAACCCCTGCTGCCCGGGCTGACTGTGCCTGCCCGGGGACCGACCCCCGGACCCCCAGCAGCGGCCGAGCCGCCGGCGTCACCGCCCGTTGAAGGCATCCTTCAACCGCGAGAACAACCCCTGCTGCCCCGGCTGGAACTGACCCGTCGGCCGTTCCTCGCCGCGCAGCTTGGCCAGCTCGCGCAGCAGGCGCTCCTGCTCGACGTCCAGCTTGTTCGGGGTCTGGACCTCGACGTGGACGATGAGGTCGCCGCGTCCCCCGCCCCGCAGGTGCGTGACACCGCGGCCGTGCAGCGGGATCGACTGGCCGGACTGGGTGCCCGGGCGGATGTCGACCTCCTCCAGGCCGTCCAGCGTCTCCAGCGGCACCTTCGTGCCGAGGGCGGCCGCCGTCATCGGGAGCGTGACCGTGCAGTGCAGGTCGTCGCCGCGCCGCTGGAACTGCGAGTGGGGCAGTTCGTGGATCTCGACGTACAGGTCGCCCGCAGGGCCGCCGCCGGGACCGACTTCGCCCTCACCGGCGAGCTGGATCCGCGTGCCGTTGTCGACACCGGCCGGGATCTTGACCGTGAGCGTACGGCGGGACCGCACACGCCCGTCGCCCGCGCACTCCGGGCACGGCGTGGGCACCACCGTGCCGAACCCCTGGCACTGCGGACAGGGCCGCGAGGTCATGACCTGGCCTAGGAAGGACCGCGTGACCTGGGACACCTCACCGCGGCCGCGGCACATGTCACACGTCTGTGCGGAGGTCCCCGGCGCCGCGCCCTCACCGTTGCAGGTGTTGCAGACGACCGCCGTGTCGACCTGGATGTCCTTCGTCGTGCCGAAGGCCGCCTCGTCGAGCTCCACCTCGATGCGGATCATCGCGTCCTGGCCGCGGCGGGTGCGCGAGCGCGGACCGCGCTGCGACGCCGTGCCGAAGAAGGCGTCCATGATGTCGGAGAAGTTCCCGAAGCCACCGGCCCCGAAGCCGCCCGCACCGCCGCCTCCGGCCTGCGAGAGCGGGTCGCCGCCGAGGTCGTAGACCTGCTTCTTCTGCGGGTCCGACAGCACCTCGTAGGCGGCGTTGATCTCCTTGAACCGCTCCTGGGTCTTCGGATCGGGGTTGACGTCCGGGTGCAGCTCGCGCGCGAGCCGCCGGAAGGCCTTCTTGATCTCTTCCTGCGACGCGTCGCGGCGCACGCCGAGTACGGCGTAGTAGTCCGTGGCCACTACGACTCCGCCAGGATCTGTCCGACGTACCGTGCCACTGCGCGTACCGCTCCCATCGTTCCCGGGTAGTCCATGCGGGTCGGTCCGACCACGCCGAGCTTGGCGACAGCCTCGCCGCCCGAACCGTAGCCGACCGACACGACGGACGTGGAGTTGAGTCCTTCGTGGGCGTTCTCATGACCGATCCGTACGGTCACGCCCGGATCCTGCGCCTCGCCGAGCAGCTTGAGGAGCACCACCTGCTCCTCCAGCGCCTCCAGCACCGGCCGGATCGTGAGGGGAAAGTCATGCCCGAAGCGGGTCAGGTTGGCGGTGCCGCCGATCATCAGCCGCTCCTCGTTCTCCTCGACGAGCGTCTCCAGAAGTGTGGAGAGCACCGTGGAGACCGTACCCCGGTCCTCGTGCTCGAACGCCTCCGGCAGATCCTCCACCAGACTCGGCACATCCGTGAAACGGCGGTTCGCCACCCGGCTGTTGAGCCGCGCGCGCAGATCCGCGAGCGAGGCCTCGCCGAAGGGCGCCGGGCAGTCGACCACGCGCTGCTCGACCCGCCCGGTGTCCGTGATCAGCACGAGCATCAGCCGCGCGGGCGCGAGAGCGAGCAGCTCCACGTGCCGCACGGTCGAGCGGGTCAGCGACGGGTACTGCACTACGGCCACCTGGCGCGTGAGCTGCGCCAGCAGCCGTACCGTCCGCGCCACGACGTCGTCGAGGTCGACGGCGCCCTCGAGGAAGTTCTGGATGGCGCGCCGCTCGGGCGCGGTCATCGGCTTGACGCCGGCCAGCTTGTCCACGAACAGCCGGTAGCCCTTGTCGGTGGGGATGCGCCCGGCGCTGGTGTGCGGCTGGGCGATGTACCCCTCGTCCTCCAGGGCCGCCATGTCGTTGCGGACGGTGGCCGGCGAGACGCCGAGGTTGTGCCGCTCGGTGAGGGCCTTGGAGCCCACCGGCTCCTCGGTGCCGACGTAGTCCTGGACGATGGCGCGCAGCACCTGAAGCCTGCGTTCACTGAGCATTCGCGCGCACCTCCAGAAGTCGTCCGCCTCGTGTCCTGCCTGTGGGGCCTGGCACTCTGCGCGTGCGAGTGCCAGCATTCCCCGCCCAGTGTACGGCTGTGGGGTACACCCCCGGCAAGGCTGGTCGCGTGCTGCCGTGCCCCGGGCGGCGGTCACCGCTAGCGTCGCCGTATGACGGTGACTTGGGAAGAGCTCGGCTGGGAGCGCGTGGCCGCGGGCGTGGGGCGGTGCCGGCTCCCGGTGTGGGACTGCACGGCGGGGCTGGTCGCCGGTGAGGACGCGGTCCTCATGATCGACGCCGGGTCGAGCCCGGCCGAGGGCGCGCGGTTGCGCGAGCAGGCACGGTCGCTCACCGGTCACCGTGTGACGCATCTCGCGCTGACCCATCCCCACTTCGACCATGTCTTCGGGGTGGCGGAGTTCACGGACGCGGAGGTGTTCGGCGCGGTGGGCGTGGACGCGGTGCTGACGCGCCTGCGGGACCGCGAGGAGCTGCGCGCGGACGCGGTGCGCAACGGCCTGGCGGAGACCACCGCGCAGGAGGCGGCGGACCGGCTGGTCGCGCCCCGCCACCTGGTCTCCGGCGAGTGGACCCTCGACCTGGGCGGCGGACGCCAGGTGCTGCTGGCGAACGTGGGCCCCGGGCACACCGCGCACGACCTGGCGGTGCTGGTGCCGGGCGATCCGGAGGTGGTGTTCTGCGGCGACCTGGTCGAGGAGTCCGGCGAGCCGCAGGCGGGCCCCGACGCCGTGCCGTCGCACTGGCCGGCCGCCCTGGACCGGCTGCTCGACCTGGGCGGCGAGGACGCGCTGTACGTGCCCGGTCACGGAGCGGTGGTGGACGCGGTGTTCGTGCGCGCCCAGCGCGACGCGCTGGCGGCGTATTTCGGCGTGTCGCGGTGATCGCCGTACGCCTTCTCCTATCGTCATTCGAATGCGCCAGTACTCTCCGGACCTGACCCCGCCGTGGAAGAAGCCGAAGCCGGTTCCCGAGGTCCCGGCGGAGCCGGGCCTGGTGGTCGAGGAGGCCGGGACCGGTTTCTGCGGTGCGGTGATCCGCTGCGAGGCGGGCACGGTGACCCTGGAGGACCGCTTCGGCAAGCACCGGGTGTTCCCCATGGAGCCGCGCGGGTTCCTGCTGGAGGGCCGGGTCGTGACCCTGGTCCGTCCCTCGCCCGCCGGCCCCGCACGTCCCACCCGTACCGCGTCCGGTTCGGTGGCCGTCCCCGGCGCCCGCGCCCGCGTGGCCCGCGCCGGGCGGATCTACGTCGAGGGCCGGCACGACGCCGAGCTGGTCGAGAGGGTCTGGGGCGACGACCTGCGCATCGAGGGCGTGGTCGTGGAGTACCTGGAGGGCGTCGACGACCTGCCGTCGATCGTCGCCGACTTCGCCCCCGGCCCGGACGCGCGGCTGGGCGTCCTGGTGGACCACCTCGTGCCCGGCTCGAAGGAGTGGCGCATCGCCCAGTCGGTGACGAGCGACCACGCCCTGGTCGTCGGCCACCCCTACATCGACATCTGGGAGGCGGTGAAGCCGTCGTCCCTGGGCATCGAGGCATGGCCCCGGGTCCCACGCGGCCAGGACTGGAAGACGGGAGTGTGCAGGGCACTGGGCTGGCCGGAGAACACGGGCGCGGCCTGGCAGCGAATCCTGTCGGCCGTACGGTCGTACAAGGACCTGGAGCCGGAACTACTGGGCCGGGTCGAGGAACTGATCGACTTCGTGACGACACCGACGTAGCTGCTGAGCTGCGGGCAATCGTGCCTCCCCCGGTGCCTCAAGGGCCTGGGAGGTACCCCCAGGGCGGCGCGGGTGGGCGCAGCGGCACCCCGCTCCGCCGGGCTGCGGCATGCCGCTTAGCTGCGGGCAATCGTGCCTCCCCCAGTGCCTTAAGGGCCTGGGAGGTACCCCCAGGGCGGCACGGGTGGGCGCAGCGGCACCCCGCTCCGCCGGGCTGCGGACCCACCCGGCCCCAGCGACAACGCCCAGCACCTCAGTCCACCAGGTCGCGCACCACGCCGTCGGCCAGCAACCGCCCCCGCAGAGTGAGCACAGCCCGCCCCGACTCGTACGGCCCTTCCTCCAGAAGCCCGTCCGACAACGCCCGCCGCGAAGCCGCCAGCCCCTCCTCCCGCAGCAACGACAACGGCACCCCCTCCCGCAACCGCAACTCCAGTAGAATCCGCTCGACCCGCCGGTCCTCCTCCGACAGCACCTCACGCCCGGCCCCCGGCGACCGCCCCGCCGCCAGCGCCCCCGCATACGCCCCGGGATGCTTCACGTTCCACCACCGCACCCCGCCCACATGACTGTGCGCACCCGGCCCGGCCCCCCACCAGTCGGCCCCCCGCCAGTACAGCTCGTTGTGCAGGCACCGCCCCGCCGATGACGTGGCCCAGTTGGACACCTCGTACCACTCGAAACCCGCGCCCGAGAGGACCTCGTCCGCGATCAGGTACCGGTCGGCATGGACATCGTCGTCCGTCATCGGCACCTCGCCCCGGCGGATCCGCCGAGCCAGCTGCGTCCCCTCCTCGACGATCAGGGCGTACGCGCTGACATGGTCCGGCCCGGCCCCCAGCACCGCGTCCAGCGACGCCCGCCAGTCGTCGTCGGACTCCCCCGGCGTGCCGTAGATCAGGTCGAGATTGACATGCTCGAACCCGGCCGCCCGGGCCTCCGCGACACACGCCTCGGGCCGCCCCGGCGTATGCGTCCGGTCCAGCACCTTCAGCACATGCTGCCGCGCACTCTGCATCCCGAAGGAGATCCGGTTGAAGCCCCCCTCACGCAGAGCCTCCAGATACGCCGGATCCACCGACTCCGGATTCGCCTCGGTCGTGACCTCGGCGTCCTCGGCCAGCCCGAACTCGTCACGGACGGCCGCGAGCATCCGCACCAGGTCACCGGCGTCGAGCAGGGTCGGCGTACCCCCGCCCACGAACACCGTGCGAACGGGCCGCGGGTCGTCCCCCAGCACCTTCCGCGCCAGCCGGACCTCGTCGACCAGCGTCTCGGCGTAGTTGTCGCGCGAGGCCAGCACACCACCGGTGCCGCGCAGCTCGGTCGCCGTGTAGGTGTTGAAGTCGCAGTAGCCGCAGCGCGTCGCGCAGTACGGAACGTGCAGGTAGAACCCGAGCGGACGGTCGGCGGCCCCGGCGAGCGCGGAGGCGGGCAGCGCGCCGTCGTCGGGGACGGGCTCACCGTCGGGGAGTGCGGAAGGCATACGTCCCATTGTCCAGCACCCGGGCACTCACTCCGCCTGGAGCACCAGCAGCGCCAGATCGTCCGCCGGGGGCCGCGCCCCGAACTCGTGCACCAGCCGCGTGATCCGCTCGGCTATCAGCTCCGCGTCCAGCCCCGCGCACCCGGCCAGCGCCGTCGCGAGACCGTCGCCGTCGTCGAACTGGCGGGAGCCGGAGCGGCGCTCGGTGACGCCGTCGGTCACGCACAGCAGCGTGTCGCCGGAGCGCAGCTCGAAGGTCTCACTCGCGTAGGTGGCGTCCTCGACGACGCCCAGCAGGGTCTGCGGCTGCGCGGCCGTGTGGACCTCGCCGCCCGCCCCGAGCAGCAGGGGCAGCGGGTGCCCGGCGGAGGCGACGGTGCAGCGGACACCGCCGTCGAAGGGGACGAGTTCGCCGTACAGCAGGGACAGGAAACGCGTCTGGGGTCCGTCGCCGGGCGGGGTCGGCCGCGCGCCCGCCGCCACCAGCGCCCGGGCCGCCGCGTCCGCGGCCTCCGTGGCGTCGTCGAGCAGGAGCTGGTTGAGGCGGTCGAGGACGTCGGCGACCCGGTAGCCCTCACGGGCCAGCAGCCGCAGCCAGGGCCGGGCCAGACCGATCACGACGGCGGCCTCGGGTCCCTTGCCCTGGACGTCGCCGACGGCGAAGCACCAGCGGCCGTCTCCGGCCGGGAACAGGTCGTAGAAGTCGCCGCTGGGCCCGCCCTTGTCGCACGGCTCGTAGACGAGGGCGCTGCGCACCCCGGGGATCTCGGCCACGGCGCCGGGCAGCAGTCCGCGCTGGAGTACGGCGCTGATGGTGGCCTGGCGGGCGTACTGGCGGGCGGCGCCGATGGCGAGCGCGACCCGGCGGCTGAGGTCCTCGACCAGGCCGGTGATCTCGTCGGGGAAGCCGGCGGACCCGGACCGTCCGATGACGAGGGTGCCCAGCGGGCGTCCGCCGGCGACGAGCCGGTACGCCAGGGCCGAGCCCGGCTCGCCGGGGGCGTCACCGAGCGCCTCGCCGGGCCAGGGATAGTCGGACGGACCGGCTTGTAACGGGTCGGACGGGTGGGGGGTGTCCTTCTCCAGGGCCCGGCGCAGCTCCTCGATGCGGTTCTCGCTGCCGTGCCAGACCCGGGCCAGCCGGGGCCCGCCCGCTCCGGCCCCGCCGCTCCAGCCGCCGGCGGTGGCCTCGTCCTCCAGCCACACCGCGCACCAGTCGGCCAGCCGGGGCACGATCAACTGCCCGGCGAGGGCGGCGACCAGGTCCTCGTCGAGCTGTCCGGCGAGGAGGTCGGAGGCCTCGGCGAGGAAGGAGAGGGCTCCGCGGCCCAGCCAGGAGCCATCGCGTCCGTCCCGGCCGTCGCAGTCCTCGTACCGCTCCCGCCAGTCCCGCAGGTCCTGCCAGTCGCGCAGGTCGCCGGAGCCGCCGGGGGCCTGCGGGTCGCGTGCGTCTTTCCATCGGCTCTCCCGGGCCTCCTGCCCGGGAGGTGGCTCCGGCGCCAGGATCTCCGCCACGCGCAGCCCGCGCGCCAGCGCGTGCTCCCCGGCGTACGCCTCGATCTGATCGCCGGCCTCGCATCCCCCGGCGGGCAACCGCGCCCACACGGTCTTCCGGCCCGTGCGGTACGTGATGCCCCAGGCCTCGGAGAGCGCGCCGACGAGCCGCAGGCCGCGTCCGTACTCCGGGGTGTCCTGCGGTGTTTCCGGCTCGCTGCCGCGCGGGGCGCGTGAGGGGTGGTGGTCGGAGACCTCGACGAGCAGCGCGGCCGTGTCCTGGTCGTCGCATTCCAGCCGGCATTCCAGCTGGACGTCGGTGCCGGCGTGCACGACGGCGTTGGTGACGAGTTCGCTGACGACGAGCAGGGCGTCGTCGGCGAGACGGTCGGTGAGGTGCTCGGCACCGGGCAGGCCGAGTCCGGTCCACTCGGCGATCGCCGCGCGCACCAGGGCGCGCGCGGAGCCCGGCGCGAGAGAGCTGCCGGACAGGGCCGCGTACGCCCGCGCGCGCTCCTTCGCGGGCGCCTCGGAAACCACCACCGGCTCCTCGGATGCCACCACGAGCCCCTCGGAAGCCACCACGAGCCTCTCGGAAGCGACCACGGGCCCGGATGCGGGCACGGGCGCCTCGGAGCCGGGCACGGGCGCCTCGGACCCGAGCGCCGGCGCCTCGGAAGGCAGCGCACACTCCTCGGAGACGGCCCCCTCGTGCGGCGGCACAGAGATCTCCGAAGCGTGCGCAGGCGCCTCTGAGGCACGGGAAGCGGTCTCCCGTTGCGTCGGAATGGCCCCCATGGACAGCTCCCCGGGCAGTTCGTACGAATACGCCACAGTCGATGCCGACAGGGTGACAGACTGGCCACGCCCATAAGCGCCGAGTTACCGAAGTGGGCCGTCATGAGTGAGAACAGTGCTACTCCTGTGGTCGAAGACCGGTACGAAGACGGTCAGATTCGTGCATCCGATCTGCGTCCCCTGCTCGCAGCCATGACAGCCGCACGCGACGGCGACTTCACCAAGGTGCCGGAAACCGGCCACGGGATGGTGGCCGAACTCACCGCGGTCTTCAACCAGATCATGGACCGCGACATCCACTTCACCACCGAGGTGCAGCGCGTCAGACGGGAGCTGGTGCGGTACGGCCGGCTCGACGAGCGGCTCTCGGCCAGTCCGGGACAGGGCCTGTGGACGTCCCGCGTCAACCACGTGAACCAGCTGCTCGACGCCCTCGTCGCCCCGGCGGCGAACGCCACGCGCGTACTGGACGCGGTGGCCGGCGGCGATCTGACCCAGCGGGTCGATCTGCACGACGGGACGCGCGAATTACGCGGCGACCTGCGACGCCTCGGCCGGGCCGTGAACAAGATGGTCGACCAGCTCTCCCTGTTCACCGGCGAGGTGACGCGGGTCGCGCGCGAGGTCGGCACCGAGGGGCGGCTCGGCGGCCGGGCCAAAGTGCAGGGGCTGTCGGGCAGTTGGCGGGACGTGACCGAGGCCGTCAACACGATGGCGGCCCGGCTGACGGCCCAGGTGCGGGACATCGCGGCGGTCACGACGGCGGTGGCACGCGGCGATCTGACCCGCACGGTCACGGTGGAGGCGACCGGCGAGCTGCTGGAACTGAAGCTGACCGTGAACACGATGGTCGACCAGCTCTCCGCCTTCGCCGACGAGGTCACCCGCGTCGCCCGCGAAGTCGGCACCGAGGGGCAGTTGGGCGGCCGGGCCCAGGTCCGGGGCGTGTCCGGGGTCTGGAAGGACCTCACCGACAACGTCAACTTCATGGCGTCGAACCTGACCTCGCAGGTCCGCAACATCGCCCAGGTGACGACGGCCGTGGCCAACGGCGACCTGTCCCAGAAGATCACGGTCGACGCGCAGGGCGAGATCCTGGAGCTCAAGTCGACCATCAACACGATGGTCGACCAGCTCTCCGCCTTCGCCGACGAGGTCACCCGCGTCGCCCGCGAAGTCGGCACCGAGGGAAACCTCGGCGGCCGGGCCCAGGTCCGGGGCGTCTCCGGCGTCTGGAAAGACCTCACCGACAACGTCAACTTCATGGCCGACAACCTCACCTCGCAGGTGCGGAACATCGCGCTCGTCTCCACCGCCGTCGCCCAGGGCGATCTCGGCAAGAAGATCACGGTGGAGGCCAAGGGCGAGATCCTGGAGCTCAAGTCCACGATCAACACGATGGTCGACCAGCTCTCCGCCTTCGCCGACGAGGTCACCCGCGTCGCCCGCGAGGTCGGCACCGAGGGAAACCTCGGCGGTCAGGCCCAGGTCCGGGGCGTCTCCGGCGTCTGGAAAGACCTCACCGACAACGTCAACTTCATGGCGCTGAACCTGACCTCGCAGGTCCGCAACATCGCCCAGGTGACGACGGCCGTGGCGAACGGCGACCTGTCGAAGAAGATCACGGTCGACGCCCGCGGCGAGATCCTGGAGCTGAAGGACACCGTCAACACGATGGTGGAGCAGCTGCGCGCCTTCGCCGACGAGGTCACCCGGGTCGCCCGCGAGGTCGGCACCGACGGCCGGCTCGGCGGCCGGGCCCAGGTGCTGGGCGTCTCCGGCGTCTGGCGGGACCTGACGGACAACGTCAACTCCATGGCCGACAACCTCACCTCCCAGGTCCGCAACATCGCCCAGGTCGCGACGGCCGTGGCGCAGGGCGACCTGTCCCGGAAGATCGACGTGGACGCGCGCGGCGAGATCCTGGAGCTGAAGACCACGATCAACACGATGGTCGACACACTGTCCTCCTTCGCCTCGGAGGTCACGCGCGTGGCCCGCGAGGTCGGCTCCGAGGGACAGCTCGGCGGCCAGGCCAGGGTCGAGGGCGTCTACGGCACCTGGAAGCGCCTGACGACGAACGTCAACGAACTGGCCTCGAACCTCACCACCCAGGTCCGCGCGATCGCCGAGGTCGCCTCCGCCGTGGCCCAGGGCGACATGTCCCGCTCGATCACGGTCGAGACCCGCGGCGAGGTCACCGAGCTCAAGGACAACATCAACCTGATGGTGGCCAACCTGCGCGAGACGACCCGCGCGAAGGACTGGCTGGAATCCAACCTGGCGCGCCTGGCCGCCCTGATGCAGGGCCACCGCGACCTGATGGAGGTCGCCGACCTGATACTCCGCGAGCTGACGCCGCTGGTGAACGCCCAGTACGGCGCGTTCTACCTGGCCGATCCGGAGGAGGCCGGAGCGACGGTTCCCACCAAGGGGCTCGCCTTCATCGCCGGCTACGGCGCCGCCCAGGACGCGACGGTCGAGACCGGCGCCCTCCCGGTGCACGGCCTGGTCGCGCAGGCGGCCCGGGAGAAGAAGCGGATCCTGGTCGAGGGCGCCCCGACCGACTACATCAAGATCAACAGCGGTCTCGGCGAGGCGGCTCCCACGACGATCGTCATCATCCCGATCCTCTTCGAGAACAAGCTCCTCGGCGTTATCGAGCTCGCCTCCTTCTCCCGCTTCTCCGACGTGCACCTGGCCTTCTTCGACCAGTTCGTCAACACCATCGGCGTCGCCATCAACACGATCATCGCCAACTCCCGCACGGAGTCCCTGCTCGGCGAGTCCCAGCGCCTGGCCATGCAGCTCCAGGAACGCTCGGACGAACTCCAGAAGCAGCAGGGCGAACTCCAACGGTCCAACGCGGAGCTGGAGGAGAAGGCCGCCCTGCTGGCTACGTCCTCGCAGTACAAGTCGGAGTTCCTGGCGAACATGTCGCACGAGCTGCGCACCCCGCTCAACTCCCTGCTGATCCTGGCCCGGCTGCTCTCCGACAACCCGGACGGTCATCTCTCCGACCAGGAGGTGCAGTTCGCGACGACGATCCACCGCTCGGGCTCGGACCTCCTCCAGCTGATCAACGACATCCTGGACCTGTCGAAGATCGAGGCCGGCCGGATGGACGTACGCCCCAAGCGGCTCCCCCTCATCAAACTGCTGGACTACGTCCACGCCACGTTCCGCCCCCTGACCATCGACCGGGGGCTCGCCTTCGAGCTGGCGGTCGGCGAGGACGTACCGCGCGAGATGTACTCGGACGAGCAGCGCCTCCAGCAGATCCTGCGCAACCTCCTCTCCAACGCGATCAAGTTCACCGCGTCGGGCAAGGTCGAACTGCGGGTCGACCGGGTGAAGGACGCCGAGCATCACTACGTCCGGGACACCGACGACGTCATCGCCTTCACCGTGTCCGACACCGGCATCGGCATCGCGCCGGAGAAACTCCCGGTGATCTTCGAGGCATTCCAGCAGGCCGACGGCACCACCAACCGCAAGTACGGCGGCACCGGCCTCGGCCTGTCCATCAGCCGGGAGATCGCGGGCCTGCTCGGCGGCCGGATCGTCGCCGAGAGCGAACCCGGCAAGGGCTCCACGTTCACCCTGTACGTGCCCGTCGTGAGCCCCGGTCACACGGCGCCCGGACCGGCCCCCGAGGATCCCCCCGGACCGCCCCCGACCCTCCAGCCGGCCACCGCCGGACCGTTCCCGGCCGTGTACGACACGGACGACGCCTGGCCCTCGTCGACCAGGCTGGAGTCGTGGACGTCCGGCAGGCCGGGCCGGATCCTGGCCGGGCGGCGGGTGCTGATCGTCGACGACGACATCCGCAACGTCTTCGCCCTCACCCATGTCCTCGGCCGCGTCGGCATGACCGTGCTGTACGCGGAGAACGGCCGCGAGGGCATCGAGATGCTGGAGCGCAGCGCGGACGTCGCACTCGTCCTGATGGACATCATGATGCCGGAGATGGACGGCTACGAGACCATCTCCGCCATCCGCCGCACCCCGCGCTGGGCGGACCTGCCCATCGTCGCCCTGACCGCGAAGGCGATGCCCGGCGACCGCGAGAAGTCCATCGCCCGCGGCGCCAACGACTACGTGCCCAAGCCGGTGGACATCGACCGGCTGCTGACGGTCGTGTGCGAACTGCTGGACCCGGATGACACGCCGGAAGCGGAGAGCACACAGGAGGCCCGGCCGTCATGAGCACCGAACGCGCCGGAATCCTCCTGGTCGACGACATGGAGGACAACCTGACTGCCCTGGAGGCCGTCCTCGCCTCCCTCAACGAGCCGTTGATACGCGCCCGTTCCGGCGAGGAGGCGATGAAGGCCGTACTGCGGCAGCCCGTCGCCCTGGTCCTGCTGGACATCCGCATGCCCGGCATGGACGGCTTCGAGACGGCCGCCCACATCAAACGCCTGGACCAGACCCGCGACGTCCCGATCATCTTCCTGACGGGCGCGGACGACGACTCGGGCTACGCCTTCCGCGGCTACGCGACAGGCGCCGCCGACTACGTGACCAAGCCCTTCGACCCCTGGGTCCTCAGGGCAAAGGTCGGCGTCTTCCTGGACCTTTACCGGAAAGGAAGAGAAGTGGAACGCCTACGCGCAGAAGTCCAGGAGCTAAAACGCCGGGTGGATGAACGTACCTGAGGGGCGCGGGGCCGTGTCGATTTGCGGCTCCGCCGCGTGGGCGCAAGCAACCACGAACGACCCGCAGCCGCCCACGAATCCCCGCGCCACCCCGTTACGCCTCGCGAGACCCCTCGTACATCTCCTCGATCAGATGCTTGTACTCCCGCTCCACAACAGGCCGCTTCAACTTCAGACTCGGCGTGATCTCCCCGTGCTCCACGTCAAGATCCCGCGGCAGCAACCGGAACTTCTTGATCGTCTGCCACCGCTGAAGCCCCTCGTTGAGCTGCTTCACATACCCGTCGACCATCTCCACCGTGACCGGCGAGGAAACGATCTCCTCGTACGACTTCCCCTCCAGCCCGTTCTCCTTCGCCCACTCCGTGATCGCGACCTCGTCGAGCGCGATGAGCGCCGTGCAGAAGTTCCGGTCGGCCCCGTGCACGAGGATGTTGGACACGTACGGGCACACCGCCTTGAACTGCCCCTCGACCTCGGCCGGCGCGATGTACTTGCCGCCCGACGTCTTGATCAGGTCCTTCTTGCGGTCGGTGATCCGCAGATACCCGTCGGGCGACAGCTCCCCGATGTCCCCGGTGTGGAACCAGCCGTCCGCCTCCAGCACCTCGGCGGTCTTCTCGGGCAGCTTGTGGTAGCCCTCCATGATGCCCGGGCCGCGCAGCAGGATCTCCCCGTCGTCGGCGATCCGCACCTCCGTGCCGGGCAGCGGCTTGCCGACCGTGCCGGTGCGGTAGGCCTCGCCCGGGTTCACGAACGACGCCGCCGAGGACTCGGTCAGGCCGTAGCCCTCCAGGATGTGGATGCCGACACCGGAGAAGAAGTACCCGATCTCGGGTGCCAGCGCCGCCGAACCCGAGACGCAGGCCCGCAGGTTGCCGCCGAAGGCCTCCCGGATCTTGGCGTACACCAGCGCGTCGGCGACCTTGTGCTTGGCGCCCAGCCCGAACGGCACGGACATCGTCCCGGTACGCCGGAAGTTGTCCTGCGCGACCTTGGCGTACTCGCGGGCGACCTCGGCGGCCCACTGGAAGATCTTGTACTTGGCGCCGCCGCCCGCCCGGGCCTTCGCGGCGACACCGTTGTAGACCTTCTCGAAGATGCGGGGCACGGCCGCCATGTACGTCGGCTGCACCACGGGCAGATTCTCGATGATCTTGTCGACGCGGCCGTCCACCGCGGTGACGTGCCCGACCTCGATCTGGCCGGAGGTGAGCACCTTGCCGAAGACGTGCGCGAGGGGCAGCCACAGGTACTGCACGTCCTCGCCGCTGATCAGCCCGGTCGCGGCGATCGCCTTCGCCATGTACGACCAGTTGTCGTGCGGGAGGCGCACGCCCTTGGGGCGGCCGGTGGTGCCGGAGGTGTAGATGAGGGTGGCCAGCTGGTCCTTGGTGATCGCGCCGACCCGCTCCTTGATCAGGTCGGGGTCCTTCTCCAGCCGGGCCGCGCCGCGCTTCTCCAGCTCGTCCAGGGTGAGGATCCAGTCGGCGGTCTCGACCCCGGCCGGGTCGACGACCACGACGTGGGTGAGGTCGGGCAGCTCGGCGCGCTTCTCACGCGCCTTGGCCAGCTGCTCGACGTTCTCCGCGATCAGCACCCGGCTCTCGGAGTCCGACAGGATGTACGCCGACTCCTCCGCGTTGGTCTGCGGGTAGACCGTGGTCGTGGCGGCGCCGGCGCACATGATGCCGAGGTCGGCGAGGATCCACTCGATCCGGGTGCTGGACGCGAGGGCGACGCGCTGCTCGGACTGCACGCCGAGCTCGATCAGGCCGGCCGCGATGGCGTAGACCCGCTCGGCGGCCTGCGCCCAGCTCAGCGACTTCCAGTCGTCCGGCCCCTGCCCCGAGGACGCGGGCACCGGATAGCGGTAGGCCTCGGCGTCCGGCGTGGCGGCCACGCGGTCCAGGAAGAGGCCCGCCACGGACGGCGGACGGTTCTCGATCAGTGTCTGTGTGTCGCTCACGACATCCTCCGGGGCCCGCGACGGCGCGGCTGGCTCAGGTGCGGCTGGGTTTTCACTCACGAGCTGCTGTTCGCGAGCCGTTGTTTAACTCACGAGTAACTATCGAGCAGGGATCAGAGTAAAGGCCGACCGGCCCCTGCGTAAGGGTCCGCGGCCTGTCACTTCCTATAGAGAGCTACCCCGCGTACGCACAGGGGCCCGCCGCACTTTCGCACGACGGGCCCCTGTTCTACCCGGTTTGCGGTGTAACCCACGGTAATCCGTGATTACTTCTTGCCCTTGCCCGACCCCGCGCTGTCATCGCTCGACAGGACGGCGATGAAGGCCTCCTGCGGAACTTCCACGGAACCCACCATCTTCATCCGCTTCTTGCCCTCCTTCTGCTTCTCCAGCAGCTTGCGCTTACGGGAGATGTCACCGCCGTAGCACTTGGCGAGGACGTCCTTGCGGATGGCGCGGATGGTCTCGCGGGCGATCACCCGGGAGCCGATGGCGGCCTGGACCGGCACCTCGAAGGCCTGCCGCGGGATGAGCTCCTTGAGCTTCGCGACGAGCCGCACGCCATAGGCGTACGCCTGGTCCCTGTGGGTGATCGCCGAGAAGGCGTCCACCTTGTCGCCGTGCAGCAGGATGTCGACCTTGACCAGGCTGGACGTCTGCTCCCCGGTGGGCTCGTAGTCGAGCGAGGCGTAGCCGCGGGTCTTGGACTTCAGCTGGTCGAAGAAGTCGAAGACGATCTCGGCGAGGGGCAGGGTGTAGCGGACCTCGACCCGCTCCTCGGAGAGGTAGTCCATGCCGAGCAGGGTGCCGCGCCGGGTCTGGCACAGCTCCATGATCGAGCCGATGAACTCGCTGGGCGCCAGGATGGTGGCCCGCACGACCGGCTCGTAGACCTCCGCGATCTTGCCCTCGGGGAACTCGCTCGGGTTGGTGACCGTGTGCTCGGTGCCGTCCTCCATGACGACGCGGTAGACCACGTTCGGGGCGGTCGCGATCAGGTCGAGCCCGAACTCGCGCTCCAGCCGCTCCCGGATCACGTCCAGGTGCAGCAGGCCGAGGAAACCGACGCGGAAGCCGAAGCCGAGGGCGGCGGAGGTCTCCGGCTCGTAGACCAGCGCGGCGTCGTTGAGCTGGAGCTTGTCGAGGGCCTCGCGCAGCTCCGGGTAGTCCGAGCCGTCCAGCGGGTAGAGGCCGGAGAACACCATCGGCTTGGGGTCCTTGTAGCCGCCCAGCGGCTCCACGGCACCCTTGGACTGGCTGGTGACCGTGTCACCGACCTTGGACTGGCGGACGTCCTTCACGCCGGTGATGAGGTAACCCACCTCGCCGACGCCGAGACCGTCGGACGACAGCATCTCCGGTGAGTTGGTGCCGATCTCCAGCAGCTCGTGCGTGGCACCCGTGGACATCATCTTGATGCGCTCACGCTTGTTGAGCTGCCCGTCGATGACACGGACGTACGTCACCACGCCCCGGTAGGAGTCGTAGACGGAGTCGAAGATCATGGCCCGCGCGGGGGCGTCCTTCACACCGACCGGGGCCGGAACCTGTTCGACGACCTTGTCCAGCAGCGCCTCGACACCGAGCCCGGTCTTGGCGGAGACCTTGAGCACGTCGTCGGGCTCGCACCCGATGAGGTGGGCGAGCTCCTCGGCGAACTTCTCGGGCTGCGCGGCCGGCAGGTCGATCTTGTTCAGCACGGGGATGATCGTGAGGTCGTTCTCCATCGCCAGGTAGAGGTTGGCGAGGGTCTGCGCCTCGATGCCCTGGGCGGCGTCGACCAGGAGGATGGTGCCCTCGCAGGCGGCGAGTGATCGCGAGACCTCGTAGGTGAAGTCGACGTGCCCCGGGGTGTCGATCATGTTCAGGATGTGCGTCTTGCTCTTGTCGTGGGACGGGGCCCACGGGAGTCGCACCGCCTGGGACTTGATCGTGATGCCGCGCTCACGCTCGATGTCCATGCGGTCGAGGTACTGAGCACGCATCTGCCGCTGCTCGACCACTCCGGTCAGCTGGAGCATCCGGTCGGCGAGCGTGGACTTGCCGTGGTCGATGTGCGCGATGATGCAGAAATTGCGGATCAGAGCCGGGTCGGTACGGCTCGGCTCGGGCACATGGCTAGGGATCGCGGGCACGCAGGGTCCTGATTCTTGAGGCGTCCGCAGTGTCTGCGGTCTCGGGTCGGATCGGATCGATACGTAGCCTCCATCGTCCCACGGGTGGGGACCATGGACGGGTTTGGGCCATGAATGAGCCCGCTGGTACCGTGGGGGGCTGTGCCTCATGCCCTCTCGCAGGAGGCACTCCTTCAAGAAATCACCCGGTACAGGACCGTGCGGCATCCGTGCGGCCCCGTGCCAGAACCTGAGAAGGCTCATTCGTGGCGAACATCAAGTCCCAGATCAAGCGGATCAAGACCAACGAGAAGGCGCGGCTGCGCAACAAGGCCGTCAAGTCCTCCCTCAAGACCGCGATCCGCAAGGCCCGTGAGGCTGCTGCCGCGGGTGACGTCGAGAAGGCCACCGAGTACCAGCGCGCTGCCGCGCGTCAGCTCGACAAGGCCGTCTCGAAGGGCGTCATCCACAAGAACCAGGCTGCCAACAAGAAGTCGGCGCTGGCTCAGAAGGTCGCCGCGCTCAAGGGCTGACGTCTGATGTGACGCCGGAGGGAATCGAGCGGGCCCTCTCTCATCCGCTCCCGTCCGGCACCCCTCGGATCCGCGCGCGGCCTGCGTTCGCCACGCGGGCGCGGATCCAACAGCTTGAACCGAAGGCCGGGTGTCCTCCTGTTCCCCATGGGAGGGCACCCGGCCTTCGGCCTGTTCAGTGCTTGTTCAGGACCAGAACTCGTTGTTCTTGTCGATGTCCTCGACACACTCGTCGAGGTCGGTGACCTTGTCCCCGACGATCCGGAAGATGATGCAGCCGGTGTCGTCCAGGTGCTTGCCGTTGCGGTCGGCCGTGAAGCGGGTCATGCCGACCGCGTGGCCGCGGCCGTCGACACAGACGCCGATCAGATCGGCACGCGCCGTCCCGTTGGTCTCCGTGCCGAGCCGCTCGTACATCTCGATGATCGAGTCGATCCCCTTGAAGTCGCCCGACAACGGGTGATCTCCGGGCACGTGGTGTGTGGCGTCCCCGGCGATCAGCCCGCGCAAGGTGTCCATGTCACCGCGCGAGAAGGCCTCGAATCCCTTGCGGACCAGCGCTGCGTGCGGGTGTTCAGCCATGGCCTTCGCCACCTCTCCGTCGCTTGGCGAGTACGGCTGACACTCCCGATTCTCCCTCCGGACTCCTCACGGGGCACAGTGGAGACATGGACGCGGACGACAGAGATGTGCTGGCCGGGGCCCGTGTGGCGACCCGCCTTCCCGCCCAGGACCTTGACCGGGCGCGGCGCTTCTACGCCGAGAAGCTCGGTCTGGAGCCGGTCGACGAACGGCCCGGTGGGCTGCTGTACCGCTGCGGCGGCGCGGAGTTCGTGCTGTTCCGGTCGACGGGGGCCTCGCCCGGCACCTTCACCCAGATGGCGCTGGAGGTCGGCGACATCGAGGCCGCCGTGGCGGAGCTCAAGCGGCGCGGCGTGGTCTTCGAGGAGGTCGACGTGCCCGGCTTCCGCACGGAGGGCGGGATCGCCGAGATCGAGGGGAACTACCCGAGCAAGGGCGCCCGGGGTGAGCGCGGCGCCTGGTTCCACGACAGCGAGGGGAACCTGCTGGGGATCGGTCAGCCCCTGTACTGAGTCCCGCGGCCTCAGCCCCGGCCCCGGGAGCGGGCCGCCCGCGCGATCGTGACCACCGCCTTCTCCAGGGCGTACTCGGGGTCGTCCCCGCCGCCCTTCACGCCCGCGTCCGCCTCGGCCACCGCACGCAGCGCCACGGCCACGCCGTCCGGGGTCCAGCCCCGCATCTGCTGCCGCACCCGGTCGATCTTCCACGGCGGCATGCCCAGCTCCCGCGCGAGATCGGCCGGCCGGCCGCCCCGCGCCGACGACAGCTTCCCGATCGCCCGGACGCCCTGCGCCAGCGCGCTCGTGATCAACACCGGCGCCACCCCGGTCGCCAGCGACCAGCGCAACGCCTCCAGCGCCTCCGCCGCACGCCCCTCGACCGCCCGGTCGGCGACCGTGAAGCTCGACGCCTCGGCCCGGCCCGTGTAGTACCGCCCGACGATCGCCTCGTCGATCGTCCCCTCGACGTCCGCGACCAGCTGCGAGACCGCCGACGCCAGCTCCCGCAGATCACTCCCGATCGCGTCGACGAGCGCCTGGCACGCCTCGGGCGTGGCGGACCGGCCCACCGCCCGGAACTCCTGCCGCACGAACGCCAGCCGGTCCGCCGGCTTCGTCATCTTCGGGCAGGCCACCTCGCGCGCCCCCGCCTTGCGCGCCGCGTCGAGCAGCCCCTTCCCCTTGGCCCCGCCGGCGTGCAGCAGCACCAGGGTGATCTCCTCGGCGGGCGCCCCGAGGTAGGCCTTCACGTCCTTGATCGTGTCGGCCGACAGGTCCTGCGCGTTGCGTACGACGACGACCTTGCGCTCCGCGAACAGCGACGGGCTCGTCAGCTCGGCGAGCGTGCCGGGCTGCAACTGGTCCGGGGTCAGGTCCCGTACGTCCGTGTCGGCGTCGGAGGCCTTCGCGGCGGCCACCACCTCCTGCACGGCACGGTCGAGCAGCAGCTCCTCCTGGCCCACGGCGAGCGTCACGGGGGCGAGAGGGTCGTCATTCGCAGTCTTCCTGGCCATCGCGACAAGCATCCCACGCGGCACTGACAACCAGGGCGACGGTTCTTGACCTGGCCTACGGTTCCTCCCGCCAGCCCTCCCACTCACCGGCGAACCGGTCCAGCTCCCCGGGATCCAGCCGCTCTTCCTCGTCCCTCAGGACGACCAGCCACTGCGCGTCCTCGGCGTCGTCCTCACCGGCCAGCGCGTCCCGCACCAGCTGCGGCTCCTCGACGACGCCGAAGCGCTCGGCGAGCGCCTGCACCACCTCTTCCGCCGCGTCCCTGTCGGGCAGCACCAGCACATGTCGCACATCACTCACGCGGGCCATTGTCCGACACCGGCTCACGACCCGGCCGCTCAGCCCTTGCGGACGACCTGCACGTCGAGGTCGACCTTGATGCTCGGTCCCACCACCGCGATGCCGCGGGCCAGCATCGTCTGCCAGCTCACCGTGAAGTCGTCCCGGTGCAGTTCGGTCGTGGCCCGGCAGGCTGCCCGGACCTCGCCCTCCATGCCGTTGCCCAGCCCCAGGTACTCCGTGTCCAGCGTGACCGTGCGCGTCACGCCGTGCAGCGACAGCGCCCCCGTCACCGCCCACCGGTTCCCGCCCTTGTGCACGAACCGTTCGCTGTAGAACTCGAGGGTCGGGAACTTGGCGACGTCCAGGAAGTCAGCCGACCGCAGATGGTCGTCGCGCATCCTCATGTTGGTGTCGATGGACGCCGCGTCGATCACCACGTGCATCGCCGACCGCTCCAGCGGCTCGCCGAGCCGTATGACGCCCGCGAAGGACTTGAACTGTCCGTGGATGCGGGCCATGCCGATGTGCCGCGCGGTGAACCCGATCGAGGAGTGCGCCGACTCGATCTCCCAGTCGCCGGGCTCGGGCAGCTCGGGCGGCCGGGCCACCTGGAGCGTCACGTCACCGAGCGAGGCGAGCGAGCTCTCGGCGACCTGCGTGGTCGCCCGGTACGGCGTGTACCCCTCCGCCGACACCGCGATCCTGTACTCCCCGGCGGGCACCGTCGTCATGAACGACCCGAAGGGATCCGCTCCGCCGCTGACCACCGGACGCCCCATGGTGTCGGTGACCGCGAACTCGGCATGTCTCACCGGCTCGTTGACGGGGTCGAGCACCCGGCAGGCCAGCACACCGGCGCTCGGCGGCGTCAGCACCGCCGCCAGGGGGCTCGTCCGTTGCACCCGGTTGGTTCTGCTTCCCAGCCAGCGGCCGATCATCTGGACACCTCGTCCGACTCGAAGTCAGCGGTTTGATCACTGTTCACCGAGGAGGCATTCGACCACCGATGGGGCTTTCGAGGCAACACGGGACCACATCACGGGAATCCAGCACCTGTGCTGGGACTACGCACGAGTAGCACCATGTGGGCCAAGTGGGGTGTCTGGCCCCTCTGCCCCTTCTGGTCCCGCCGCTCCCGGCCCGGCCCCTCCGGCCCGGATCAGCCGTCCTGGCCGGTGCCCCGGAGCGTCGGCACCGAGCCGAGCTCGATCCCGAACCGCTCCCGGTACACCCCGAGCACCTCCTCGTCCGTCCCCAGCTCCCGCTCCTCCCGGGTGCCGTCGGCCCCGGTCACCGTGAGCCTGCGGCCGCTGAGCGTGATCCTCCCTCCGTCCTCCGTGACCCGCGAGCAGACCAGCGACCGCGTGAAGTGCGACACCGGCGACGTGCTGTGCCACCACACCCCGGCCACGAAGTCCCCGAGCACCCGCGGCCGTACCTCCAGGCGGTACTGCGGCCTGCCGTCGCGGATCACGTCCAGGTCCGCCGCCTCCGCCGTGTCGTGCCCACCGCGCACCCCGGCCGCGTCCGGCTGGGCCTCGACGATCCGGAACGTGCCCCCGGGGTCCTCCTGTTCTCCCCTCTCCCCGAACACCAGCGGCAGGTGGCTGTGCGCCCCGAACCCGACGTCGGCCAGCCAGTCGCCCCCGTCCACCGTCCGCACCCGCAGCGCGAGATGGTCGTACGGGATCCCGAGCCGCTCCCCGTCCCCGTACACCCGTCCCGCGAGCAGCGCCACGTCGTACCCCAGCGCGGCGAGCAACGCCCCGAAGGCGCCGTTGAGTTCGTAACAGAACCCGCCCCGCCGGGCGCCCACCACCTTGTCCAGCAGCCGCTTCTCCTCCAGCACGATCTCCTCGCCGAGATGGATCGACAGGTTCTCGAACGGCACGGTCCTCAGGTGGCGCAGATGCAGTTCGCGGAGCACGTCGACGGTGGGCGACGCCGGGTGCTCGACTCCCAGACGGCGGAGATAGGCGTCAACCTGGCTTGAGTTCATGCCCTCAGTCTCGCGCCACCCTCAGCTCCCCGCCCCCTCCCACGACCGCCAGTGCGCCGTCGCGGTCCGTCCGCAGCACCATCGCACCCCCGGCGCGCAACGCCGCGACCGTGCCGGGCGCCGGATGCCCGTAGCTGTTGTCGGCACCGCAACTGATCAGCGCCAGCCGCGGGGCCACCCGGCCCATCAGGCGGGGATCCTGATACGCCGAACCGTGATGGGCGACCTTCAGCACGTCCACGCTCTCCAGCGCCTCGGCCGCCGGTGATCTCGCCAGCGCCCGCTGGGCCGGGGGTTCGAGGTCGCCGAGGAGCAGCAGGCGCAGTCCGGCCGACCGGACCAGCATGGCGACGCTGGCGTCGTTCGGCCCCTCCGGCGCCGGGTGGGCCGGGAGCACCTGTGGCTGCGGGCCCGGCGGAGGGCTCGGGGGCGGACTCGCAGGCGGCCACACCACCTGCCAGGACAACTCCCCCGCGCGGCGCTGCTCCCCGGCGGCGGCCCGCGTCACGGGAACCCGCCGGGCCGCCGCCTGTCTCCTGACGAACGCGGCCTGGTCCGAGGGCTCTTCGAAGCCGGTCGTCTCGATCGCGCCCACCGCCCGTCCGCGCAGCACACCGGGCAGGCCCGCCACGTGATCGGCGTGGAAGTGGGTGAGCACGACCAGCGGAATCCTCGTGATGCCGAGTGAGCGCAGGCAGTGGTCGACGAGCTGCGGATCGGGTCCCGCGTCCACCACCACACCGGCGCCCCCGCCCGCCGCGAGCACCAGGGCGTCGCCCTGCCCCACGTCGCACATCACCAGCCGCCAGCCGGGCGGCGGCCAGCCCTTGATCACCCGGGTCAGCGGCGGCGGCTGCACCATCACCAGCACCAGCACCAGGCCGCAGACCCCGCACCACCAGGGATGCCCGAGCAGCCGCCGCCCCACGAGCAGCACGACCAGCGTCACGGCAGCGAGCAGCGCCGCACCCGCCCAACTGCCCGGCCAGTCCACTCCCGCTCCCGGCAGCGCGGCCCCGGTACGGGCGACCTCCGCGATCCACTCGGCGGGCCACTGCGCACACCACGCCAGCGCCTTGGCCAGGGGCATCGCCATCGGTGCCGTGCCCAGTGCGGCGAAGCCCAGCACCGTGGCCGGAGCGATCGCGAACTCCGCGATCAGGTTGCACGGCACGGCCACCAGACTCACCCGTGCCGACAGCACGGCGACGACGGGCGCGCACAGGGCCTGCGCGGCGGCAGCGGCGGCCAGCGCCTCGGCGAGCCGCGGCGGCACCCCGCGCCGCCGAAGCCCTGCGCTCCAGCGCGGCGCGAGCGTGAGCAGGGCGCCGGTGGCCGCGACGGAGAGCAGAAACCCGTAACTCCGCGCCAGCCACGGGTCGTACAGCACCAGCAGCAGGACCGCCGTCGCCAGCGCCGGGATGAGTGACCTGCGACGGCCGGTCGCGAGGGCGAGCAGCGCGACGGCTCCGCAGGCTGCGGCCCGCAGCACGCTCGGGTCCGGTCTGCACACGACGACGAACCCGAGGCAGAGCACGCCCCCGAGCACGGCGGTCCCCCGCAGGGAGACACCGAGGCGAGGCGCGAGCCCCCGCCGCTCGACGTGCTGCGCCAGGCCCGGCGGCCCGAGCAGCAGGGCGAGCAGGATTGTGAAGTTGGCCCCGGACACGGCCAGAGTGTGGGTGAGGTCGGTCTCCTTGAAGGCCTCCTCCAGCTCCGGGGTGATCCGCGAGGTGTCCCCCACGACCAGCCCCGGCAACAACGCCCGGGCATCCGCCGACAGCCCGTCGGTCGCCTCCCGCAGCCCCGCCCGCAACCGCCCGGCGAGCCGCTGAGCGGCCGAGGGATCCCCGACCACGTCCGGTTCGGTCCTGCCCCGCACCCGCAGCACCGCCGCGATCCGGTCACCGCCCGTCATCGCGGGCGCCAGCCGCGCACTGACCCGCACCCGCGTCGACGGCAACAAGCCCATCCACGGCGACCGCACCGCCCCACCGGCAACAGACCGCCCGCCGTCGACCACCCCGGTTGCGGGTGCCGACCGTCCAGCCCCGGCCGTCCGGCCGGCCGACCCCAAGTCGACGATCATCAGCACCGGCGTCCGCGTCGCCACCGTCGCCCCGCCCGCCTCCTGGACGCGCCGCACATCGGCCTCGATCAGCACGGCGGTCGGAGCGACGTGATCGCCCCGGACCTTCGGCCGGGTGAGCCGGGGATCGGAGGTCAGCTCCAGCTCGGCGGTGACCGTCGCGTACTCCCGCGCCAGGCCAGGCACAGGTCCGCGGCGCAGATCCGCCCCATGCAGCCCGGCCGAGGCGGCAGCCGCGGCCGCGCACAGCAGCACGGCTGCGGCCGACGCTCGCGGCCAGGAGGCCCACCCCGCGCGCCGGGCGAGCGGCAGCAGACCGGCGGCGGCCAGACAGCCGGCCACGATGCCGAGGACCCACCCCGGCGACGCGTCCAGCACCAGCGCCGCCGTGCCCCAGGCCGCGAGGGCGGGTGGGACGAGCCGCAGGTCCGTGGGTCCTTCCTGCCTCGGACGGGAGCTGCCCAGCCGCTTGCCGGAGGAGGCGTGCACGGACGAACGGGCGGGCGGGGCCGGCTGGACGGGAAGCGCCGACCCGGCATCCGGTGCCGCCTCGTCCCGTCCCGTCGGCACGTCACGGGAGCTCCTCATGGCCGTACGAGATTCCGCAGGTCGGCGAAGCGGCGGTCGCCGATGCCGTTCACCTCGCGCAGCTCGTCCACGGATCGGAAACCGCCGTGCTGCGTGCGGTAGTCGATGATGTGCTGCGCCAGCACCGGGCCGACCCCCGGCAAGGTGTCGAGCTGGTCGGCGGTGGCCGTGTTGAGGGAGACGGGAGCCCCCGGCATCCCACCACCCGCCGCCACGCCGGCCGTGCCTCCGGCAGCCGTACCGCCCACCCCGGTCCCCGCAGCCGGGGCCTGAGTCGGGGCAGGTCCCCCGACGATCACCTGCTCTCCGTCCACGAGGAACCGGGCACGGTTGAGACCGTCGGTCTTCGAGCCGGGCTTCACCCCGCCCGCCGCGCGCAGCGCGTCCGCGACACGCGAGCCGGCCGGCAGCCGGTGAATTCCGGGTTCACGGACCTTGCCGCCGACGTCCACGACGATCTCGGCCGCACCTGTCGCCGCCTTCGCCGCCCCCGCGGGCGCACCCGCTCCTCGTTCCGGCTCGGCCTGTCCACCCTGTCCCCGCTCCTCGTAGGGTGCGGCCGCTCGCACCACCTCGGGCGGCCGTACGGACTGGGGGCGGCCCGCCCAGAAGTGCTGCACGGCGAACGCGGCGGCGACGACGAGCACCACCGTCAGTGCGAGCACGCTCCGCGGCTCCAGGCCACACCTCGCCTGCAACCACACAGGCATGCGCTCCCGCAGCGCGAGCCCGGCTCGCTCCCGCCAGGCCCCTTCCGCGAGGCGACCGTCCCCGCCGACTGTCCCGGCGCCCGCCCCACCATCGCCCCCGACGGGGACAGCGGCCTGCGGACCGGCCTCCGGCTGACCGGACCTCTGCCGCTCCCCGCCCCGTTCGGCATCCTCGCCGAACAGCACCTCCGCGCGCCGGCGGAGGTCCTCCGCCGAGGCGTGCCGATGCCGGGCCCGGCCGCGTGCGACAGGCCGGTGACGGCGGTGACGGACGCGGCCGTCGGACGCCGGTCCACGGCCCGGCCCGCTGGTCGCAGTCGCTGTGCGTGAACGTGATCGAAGTGCCATGCGACGAGGATCGGCCACCCCGGCACCCTCGCGATGATCTTGGTCAATTCCCGGGGACAACGGCCGGCTTGTGGATAACGCGGCCACTCACACGGGCGATCAGGGCCCGCTGTGACCGTTCACTGCGGCGAAACCACGACCCCCAGCAACCCGGGCCCCGTGTGCGCCCCGATCACCGCCCCGACCTCGCTGACATGCAGATCGGCAAGCCCGGGCACCCGTGCCCGCAGCCGGTCGGCGAGGGCCGACGCCCGGTCCGGGGCGGCGAGATGGTGGACGGCGACGTCGACCTGGGCGCTGCCCGCACGCTCGGCCGCGATCTCCTCCAGACGGGCGATCGCCTTGGACGCGGTCCGCACCTTCTCCAGCGGTTCGATGCGGCCGTCGGCCAGTTGCAGCAGCGGCTTCACCGCGAGCGCCGAGCCCAGCAGGGCCTGCGCGGCACCGATACGGCCGCCGCGGCGCAGATAGTCGAGGGTGTCGACGTAGAAGTAGGCGGACGTGCCCGCGGCCCGCTTCTCCGCGGCTGTGACGGCCTCGTCCATCGTGCCGCCCGACTCCGCGGTCTGAGCCGCGGAGAGCGCGCAGAAGCCGAGCGCCATCGCGATCATGCCGGTGTCCACCACCCGCACGGGCACCGGCGCCTGCCGCGCGGCGACGACGGCCGCGTCGTACGTACCGGAGAGCTCGGCGGAGAGATGGAGGGAGACGATGCCGGTGGCACCGGACTCGGCGACCTTGCGGTAGGTCTCCTCGAAGAGGGCGGGGCCGGGCCGCGAGGTCGTCACCGGGCGCCGCTTCTGCAAAGCCTGGGCGAGGGCACGGGTCGAGATCTCGGTGCCCTCCTCCAGCGCCCGGTCGCCGAGGACGACGGTCAGAGGTACCGCTGTGATGCCGTGGCGCTCCATCGTCCGGGCCGGCAGGTAGGCCGTTGAATCGGTGACGATCGCGACATGGCGGGACATGAGCTGGAGGTTACCTGCCGTAGTGCCCGTGCGGCAGCCCGGCCCCCGTGCCCTGTGACGCGAGTGGCCGGATCAAGTGGTGCTCTCGGGGCGGGGCTTCTTCTGCCAGGGGTAGGTCGGGCGCGGTGCCGACGGGCTGATGGCGGGCCGTGCCGGCTCGTGCGCCGGGCTCGACTGCGGCGTCTCCGGCCAGGTCTGCCCGGCCGTGGCGGCATCGGCGGCGGGAGCCTCGGGCCAGGGCGTCGCGGCGGACTGCGGCTTCGGCGAGGCGGCGGGCCGGGACTCCGGCTCCGTCATCCAGTGCCGCAGGGCCCCCGACTCCAGGTCGATCTGGGCGCTGAGCGAGTCCAGGTCGTCGTCCGCGAAGCGGCGGGCGCGGTCGCGAGCCGCCCAGCGCAGGGAGTCCGCGGAATGGGTGATGCGTTCGGTGCGCTCCCGCAGCTCGGGCAGCCGCTCGGCGAGCGCGGCGCGGTCGGGCTCGGACTCCAGGCGTTTCAGCTCGTCGTCCAGCTCGTGACCATGCGCACTGAGCCGTTCGAAGAGGCCGACGGACTCCTTCAGGGACGAGTCCTCGGCGACGGCCGCGTGCAGCGCTTCCTGGGTGGCACGCATCGACGTACGCAGTTTCAGCCGGAGTTGGGCGAGTTCTCCCGCGGCGCCCGGCTGGGCGAAGGACTTGGCGCGCAGGGTGTGGTCCTCGACCGTGCGGCGGGCCTGTGTGAGGCCGCGGTCCACGCCGCGCTTGGCGGCGCCGACCACCTTCACCGTGGCGTACGCCCCCAGCCCTAGAAAGAGCACGAAGAGCAGAGCGAATACTGCGATCACTGCTTCCACCGGCTCCTCCTCAGGGCGTCTCGGCACATCTCACGCCGCTCTTCAACGGTAAACGCAACAGGCAGGCCCGGAGTTCCAGAAAAACCCCGAACCTGCCCGTAGGGGACCACCCTGATGGAGGCCTGTCAGGCCCCGCGCTTACGCCGGAACGATGTTCACCAGCTTCGGCGCCCGCACGATCACCTTCCGGATCCCGGCCCCGCCCAGCGCGGCGACGACCTTCTCGTCGGCCAGGGCGACCTTCTCCAGCTCGTCCTCGGCGATCGACGGCGAGACCTCCAGCCGCGCCTTGACCTTGCCCTTGATCTGCACGACGCAGGTCACGGTCTCGTCGACCACGTACGCCGGGTCGGCCACCGGGAAGTCCTGGTGGACCACCGAGTCCTCGTGCCCCAGCTTGCGCCACAGCTCCTCGGCGATGTGCGGGGCCAGCGGCGCGACCATCAGCACCAGCGGCTCGGCGACGGACCGCGACACCGGCCCGCCCGCCTTGGTCAGGTGGTTGTTCAGCTCGGTGACCTTGGCGATGGCGGTGTTGAACCGCATGCCCTCCAGGTCCCCGCGCACACCGTCGATCGCCTTGTGCAGGGCGCGCAGCGTCTCCTCGTCCGGCTCGGCGTCGACGACGGTCACCTCGCCGGTCGCCTCGTCGACGATGTTGCGCCACAGCCGCTGCAGCAGCCGGAACTGGCCCACCACCGCGCGCGTGTCCCAGGGCCGGGAGACGTCCAGCGGGCCCATCGCCATCTCGTACAGCCGCAGCGTGTCGGCGCCGTACTCGTCGCAGATCTCGTCCGGAGTGACCGCGTTCTTCAGGGACTTGCCCATCTTGCCCAGCAGCCGGGAGACCTTCTCGCCCTGGTAGTAGTAGGCGCCGTCGCGCTCCTCCACCTCGGCGGCCGGCACCGCGATGCCACGGCTGTCGCGGTAGACGTAGGCCTGGATCATGCCCTGGTTGAACAGCTTGTGGAACGGCTCGGCCGAGGAGATGTGCCCCAGGTCGTACAGCACCTTGGACCAGAAGCGGGCGTACAGCAGGTGCAGCACGGCGTGCTCGGCGCCGCCGACGTACAGGTCCACACCGCCGTGCGGCCGGCCCTCGCGCGGGCCCATCCAGTACCGCTCGATCTCCGGGTCGACCAGCTTCTCGGAGTTGTGCGGGTCCAGGTAGCGCAGCTCGTACCAGCAGGAACCGGCCCAGTTGGGCATGGTGTTGGTCTCGCGGCGGAACGGGCGCGGACCACGGCCGTCGCCCAGGTCCAGGGTGACGTTGACCCAGTCCTCGTTGCGGGACAGCGGCGTCTCGGGCTGGGTGTCGGCGTCGTCCGGGTCGAAGGTGCGCGGCGAGTAGTCCTCGACCTCGGGCAGCTCCAGGGGCAGCATCGACTCGGGCAGCGCGTGGGCGATGCCGTCCTCGTCGTAGACGATCGGGAAGGGCTCGCCCCAGTAGCGCTGCCGGCTGAACAGCCAGTCGCGCAGCCGGAAGTTGACGGTGCCCGCGCCGATGCCCTTGCTTTCCAGCCATTCGGTGATGCGCGCCTTGGCCTCGGCGACGCCCAGGCCGTCCAGGCTGACCTCGTCGTTCGACGAGTTGATGATCTTGGCGTCGTAGGAGGAGAAGGCGTCCTCCCACGTCGCGGTGTCCGTACCGCGGCCGTCGGTCGGCTCGACGATGCAGGTGATCGGCAGCTCGAAGGCGCGGGCGAACTCGAAGTCGCGCTGGTCACCGGCCGGAACGGCCATGATCGCGCCGGTGCCGTAGCCCATCAGCACGTAGTCGGCGATGAAGACCGGGACCTGTTCGCCGTTGACCGGGTTGGTCGCGTACGCGCCGATGAAGACACCGGTCTTGTCCTTGGCCTCGGCCTGCCGCTCCACGTCGGACTTGGACGCGGCCTGCGCGCGGTAGGCGGCGACGGCCTCCCCGGGGGTCGCGTGGCCGCCGGTCCACACCTCGTGGGTGCCCTCCGGCCAGGCGGCCGGGGTGAACTTCTCGACCAGCGGGTGCTCGGGCGCCAGCACCATGTAGGTCGCGCCGAACAGGGTGTCCGGGCGGGTGGTGAAGACGGTGATGCGCTCGCCGTCGATGGGGAAGTCGACGCGGGCGCCCTCGGAGCGGCCGATCCAGTTGCGCTGCTGCAGCTTGATGGCCTCGGGCCAGTCCAGCTCCTCCAGGTCCTCCAGCAGGCGGTCGGCGTAGGCCGTGATGCGCATGTTCCACTGGCGCAGCTTGGCCTTGAAGACCGGGAAGTTGCCGCGCTCGGAACGGCCGTCGGCGGTGACCTCCTCGTTGGCCAGCACCGTGCCCAGCCCGGGGCACCAGTTGACCGGCGCGTCCGAGGCGTAGGCCAGCCGGAACTCGCCCAGGACGTCGGCCTTCTCGGCGGCGCTCAGCTCGCTCCACGCGCGCGTGTGGCCCGGTACGGGCCGCTCACCCGACTCGAACTGGTCGATCAGCTCGGAGATCGGGCGGGCCTTCCTCGCCTCGTGGTCGTACCAGGAGTTGAAGATCTGCAGGAAGATCCACTGGGTCCACTTGTAGTACTCCGGGTCGATCGTGGCGAACGACCGGCGCTTGTCGTGGCCCAGGCCCAGCCGGCGCAGCTGGGACTTCATGTTCTCCATGTTGGCTTCGGTGGACACGCGCGGGTGCGTGCCGGTCTGCACCGCGTACTGCTCGGCGGGCAGGCCGAAGGCGTCGAAGCCCAGGGTGTGCAGGACGTTGTGGCCGGTCATGCGCTGGAAGCGGGCGAAGACGTCCGTGGCGATGTAGCCCAGCGGGTGGCCGACGTGCAGGCCCGCACCCGAGGGGTACGGGAACATGTCCATGATGAATTTCTTGGGCTTGGCGGCGGTCTCCCGGTCGCCCGCCAGGTCGCCCTTGGGGTTGGGCGCGCCGTAGGTGCCGTCGGCGTCCCAGAAGTCCTGCCAGCGTGCTTCGATCTCGGCAGCCGTCGCGGCCGTGTAGCGGTGCGGCGCTGCCACCTCGGAGGCGGCAGCGGGGTTCGTCTCGCTCATGATCCTCAAAGCTCCATCGATCGTCTCTGCCTGCGGCTGTGTCGTTCGAGAAACGAAAAATCCCCTCGCACAGGAGGGGACGCCGCGCCGATTCCGGCCACTCGACTCGTCCGGTGGCCGGGACTGATCAGCGCGGCCCGCTAAGCAGAAGGCGTACGGCACGCATGGCGTTAGGGTACCGCAGCCCCCCAGCGCGCCGCGACGCGCTTCCGGGGGGCCGTCCCGCACCCAAAAAAGCTGAACGAGGGTCAAAAGTTACTTCGCGTAACAGCCGCTAAGGGACATCACAACAGCCACATTGTCCTTTGATAACAACGCAATAACTCAAACCTCGTACCCATCGGTATGGCGCCGCTTAGAGTGCGGCAGCGGGACCGCTTTCCCGAACCGCTCGGAGTTGCCCCCATGAACCCTCATCGCAGTAACACCTCGCTACACCCGGTCACCGGGATGCGGGG
Organism: Streptomyces africanus; assembly: GCF_030816955.1. Classification (NCBI taxonomy): domain Bacteria; kingdom Bacillati; phylum Actinomycetota; class Actinomycetes; order Kitasatosporales; family Streptomycetaceae; genus Streptomyces; species Streptomyces africanus. The sequence continues at coordinate 2,849,482 of NZ_JAUSYP010000001.1, forward strand.
AGGCCGGCCGTGACGAACTACGACTCCACCGTGGACGACTCGTTCGCCGACTTCCTCAACTTCGGCGCCGGCGTGCTGGCCCTCGTGTGCCTTTCCTGCTCGGTGATCTGGGGGCTGGTCGCCCAGGACCGGATCCTGCTGGACACGCGCAGGCGCATCCTGGCGCAGGCCGTGCACCGGACCACGGCGGTCGCCTCGATCGTCTTCCTCCTGGTGCACATCGGGGTCAAACTGGCGCTCGCCCACACCACGTGGGTCGCGGTGTTCATCCCCTTCGGGCTCATCGCCAGCGACAACGACGAGCTCATGGGCCGGTCGTTCCTCGTCGGCCTCGGCACCCTGGCCAGCATGCTCATGATCTTCGTGGGCGTCACGGGCGTGCTGCGCAACCGTTTCGCGTCCCCGGCGCCCGTCGCGGCCCGCTGGCGGGCCATGCACATGCTGGCCTACCCGGCCTGGTGCGCCGCCCTGGTCCACGGCCTCTACGCGGGTCGCTCGGCCAAGCCGATCTTCGTCATCCTGTACTGCCTGTCCCTGGCCGGTGTGGCCGGAGCCCTCGCCCTGCGCGCCGCTCCGCGCCCGGTCAAGCGCAAGGTCGCCGACAAGTTCGTCCAGTTCATCGGCCCCGGGGAGGGCCTGGGACGCAGGGACCTGGAGGAGAGCCGGGCCCGGGCGGGCACGGGCTCCGCGCTGCCCGGCTACGAGAGCCGGGACGTGCCCGTGGGGGCCGCGGCCTCCTCCTCGGGGCCGCTATACGAGAAGGCGGAGCGCGCCGCGCCGCAGGAGTCCACGAACGGCTTCGCCGCGGCCTACCGGGCCGTCTCGAGCCCGCCCCTGGGCCAGCAGGCGTTCGCTCCGGGGCCGACCGACCGCACGGAACTGCCGCTGGACATGCAGCCCACCCAGACCATCCCGACCGTGGACGGCCCCTCCAGCACCTCGGGCAACTGGCCGATCCCGTCCCCGCCGCCGGTCGGCGAGGCCCCGCCGTCGGCCTACGACCCGCTCCAGGACACGGGCTTCAACATCCCGCCCTACGACCCCCTGCAGGACACCGGACAAAGCATCCCGGCCTATGGCAATCCAGGCACCGCCGGCTATGGATCGAGTGACGTGTACGACACGGGTGAGACGAACGCCGTCTACGACACGTACTACCCGAACGACACGTACAACAGCGGTCCCGCCACTGAAACACTGCCCGGTGCGTCCTACGACTTCGACGCACCGGGATCGGGCGAACCTTGGAACACGCCTTCCGGAGGCTTTAAGTGAACGAGGCTTTGCCTGACGTACCCGAAGTCCGCGTGGTCGGTCTTCCCCAGCTCACGTCTGGCTTCGACCTTGTCGATCGGCTCGATCTGCCCATGCACCTGAAGGTGCACGGGCCGCTGGAGCCGATGGGCGGCGAGCAGCTCGCGCAACTCGCCGAACGCATCAACCTGAAGGGCCGCGGCGGCGCGGGTTTCCCCTTCCACAAGAAGCTGCGCTCGGTCGCCGAGGCGGCGATCAAGCGCGGCGTCCGGCCGGTCGTCGTCGTGAACGGAAGCGAGGACGAGCCGGCCTGCCGCAAGGACACGGTGCTGATCAACCGCGCTCCGCATCTGATCCTGGACGGCGCGCTGCTGTGCGCCGAGGCCCTGGGTGCCCGCACGCTCGTGGTGGGGGTCACCCGTGAGTCGACCCAGCGCTCGATGGAGGCCGCGCTCGCCGAACGCGGGCTCAGCAACGGCCGCAGATCGGCTCTCCGCGCGCGTGTGCAGCGCAACCCGGTCCGTATGGTCACCGGCGCCGCCGCGTCGCTGATCCGCTCCATCGACGGCGGCCCGGCCATCCCGCCGGGCCGCAAGGTCAGCGCCTCGCAGAACGGCGTCGGCGGGGCGCCCACATTGCTGTCCAACGCCGAGACCTTCGCCCAACTGGCCATCGCCGCCCGCATCGGCCCGGAGCGCTACGGCAACACCGGCCTGTACGACGAGCCGGGCACGGTCATGCTCACGGTCTCCGGTGCGGTCGCCCGCCCCATGGTGATCGAGGTCCCGACGGGCGTGCCGCTGCGCTACGTCCTCCAGCTCGCCGGCGCCCCGCCGGTGCCCCAGGGCGTGCTCACCGGCGGCTACCACGGCAAGTGGATCGACGCGGCGACGGTCAACGAGGCGATCGTCTCGCGCAACTCCCTGGACGCCGTGGGCGGTGCGCTCGGCGCCGGCGCGATCCTGCCGATCACTCAGGACACCTGCCCGCTGGGCGAGTCACTGCGCGTCGCCCAGTGGCTGGCGGAGGAGAGCGCGGGCCAGTGCGGCCCCTGCTACCTCGGCCTGCCGGCCGCCGCGCGCGGTCTGGAGGACATCCTCAACGGCGGCGGACCGGCCGCCCTGGAGGCCCTCAAGCAGGTCGCCAAGAACGTGAAGCGGCGCGGCGCGTGCTCGCACCCGGACGGCTCTGCGATGTTCATCGAGTCGACCATCAAGGCTTTCACCGACGACCTGGCCGCCCACGTCCTCGGGAACGGCTGCGGACGGCCCGTGGAGGGCGTGCTGCCGCTCTTCGAGGGCGGCAGGGCCCCTACGGGCATCCCGGGCGGCGGCGAGTCCGAGGAGAACGGCCCCAGCCGCCAGAAGATCTACGTCGACTGGACGCTGTGCCGGGGCCACGGCCTGTGCGCGGACATCCTCCCCGAGGTGTTCCAGCTCGGCGCCGACGGCTTCCCCACCGTGGCGCAGGCACAGGTGCCGCGGTACGCCGAGGCCAAGGCTCTCCGCGCGGTGCGCCGCTGCCCCGCGCTGGCCCTGCGGATCGAGGAGGACACGCGCGCTCAGGGCGGCGCGCCGTCCCGCAACCTCCCGGTCCTGTCCCAGGGCCGCGGCCGCCGCGCTCTCGGCCGCTGACCAGACGCGTACGGCGGGCTTCCCCCAGGGGAGCCCGCCGTAGGCGTATACGGACACACGCACGGGCACCGCACACGAAGAAGGCGGGCCATCCGATCGGATGGCCCGCCTTCTTCTCATCTGCTGTGGAGCTAAGGAGAATTGAACTCCTGACCTCCTGCATGCCATGCAGGCGCTCTACCAACTGAGCTATAGCCCCTTGCTGCGCCCCTCCGGGTTTCCCCGGCGGCGACGCCAACATTACTGGTCCTCCGGGCCCAACACCAAATCGATTTCGCCTCGCACGAAGATGCCCGTTATGCCGGATTCGCACCGGCCTTGCGGGGCTATGCCGTGACGAACGAATAGAACCGCTTGAGCGTGCAGTGCTCCTCCAGAAGCCGACCGTAGATCGGCTCGCCCTCCAGCTCGCGGTACGTCACGATCGGGTCGCCCTTTATGATCAGCGCCCGCGCGCACTCCTCGCACCAGTACTGGTAGTCGGGATTGATCGGCTCCATGTCGCGGACGATCGGAGTCCCGCTGCCACACCAGTCGCATTTCCGCCTGTGTGCACCCATCGATCAGCTCCAGCTGTGGCCGCAGGCCGTGCACACGTAGGAGATCCCGCCGTTGTCGCCGAGCATCTGGGCCACGTGCGCGGATCCGCAGGAAGGGCAGCTGAGGCGGGTGGACATGTCCCGTGTGAATGCTGCTCCGAGGAGGTGGTCGACCTCCTGGATGCTCGCAGGCATCGCTACTCCTCCCGTCGGGCCGCGCCCCCTTCCGGCCGTTTGATTCTGCCACGACCGGACCAATACGGTCAGCGACGCCTCAGTACCAGTCCGGACACGGCAACCCGGCGGGGCCGTAGAGGTATACGCCTCAGGGTGCCCCGGTGACTCAAGAGGGAGCATGAAAAATCCCGCCCCCTGACGGGAACGGGATCTTCGCGTGGAGCTAAGGAGAATTGAACTCCTGACCTCCTGCATGCCATGCAGGCGCTCTACCAACTGAGCTATAGCCCCTCGTGTTCTTCCCGGCGGGCCGGGCGAACAAGAAGAACTTTAGCCTGCGACCTGCCGGAAAGTGAAATCCGGGGGTCAGTCGTCGTCGCCGAGCACCGGTTCCGGCAGGGTGCCGGCGTTGTGCTCCAGCAGGCGCCAGCCGCGGGCGCCTTCACCGAGGACGGACCAGCAGCAGTTGGAGAGTCCGCCGAGGCTCTCCCAGTTGTGGGAGTCCAGGGCGAGGAGGCGGCCGATGGTGGTGCGGATGGTGCCGCCGTGGCTGACCACCACGAGCGTGCCGTCCTGGGGAAGCTTCTCGGCGTGCCGCAGCACCACGGGGGCGGCGCGGTCGGCGACCTCGGTCTCCAGCTCGCCCCCACCGCGGCGCACCGGCTCGCCGCGCTTCCACGCGGTGTACTCGGCGTCGTACCGGGCGATGATCTCTTCGTGCGTCAGACCCTGCCAGGCGCCCGCGTAGGTCTCGCGCAGCGCCTCGTCGTGGGTCACGTCGAGATCCGTGAGCGCGGCGAGTTCGGCGGCCGTGTTCGCGGCCCGCTTCAGGTCGGACGCGACGATCGCGTCCGGCTTCAGGGCGACCAGCAGCCGGGCCGCGCGCCGGGCCTGGGCGACGCCGGTCTCGGTGAGCTCGACGTCCGTGGTGCCCTGGAAGCGGCGCTCCACGTTCCACGCGGTCTGCCCGTGCCGCCAGAGGATGATGCGGCGGCCCCGGCCCTTGCCGGCGGACGCCTCACTGGAGGTCACCGCCAGTCACCGTCCAGCTCCGCCGCCTCCTCGGCCGCTTGCAGCTTGGCGTGCTCCTCGGCCTTGCCGCGGGTGGCCTTGGCGTCCTCGGGGAGCTCCAGCTCGGGGCAGTCCTTCCACAGCCGCTCCAGGGCGTAGAAGACGCGCTCCTCGCTGTGCTGGACGTGGACGACGATGTCGACGTAGTCGAGCAGCACCCAGCGTGCTTCACGGTCGCCCTCGCGGCGCACCGGCTTGGCGCCGAGTTCCTTGTTGAGGCGCTCCTCGATCTCGTCGACGATCGCCTTGACCTGGCGGTCGTTGGGTGCGGAGGCCAGCAGGAAGGCGTCCGTGATGGACAGCACGTCACTGACGTCGTAGGCGACGATGTCGTGGGCCAGCTTGTCGGCGGCCGCCTGGGCGGCGGTGTTGATCAGCTCGTGAGAGCGGTCGGTCACGGTCACTACAAGGCTTTCGGTCGGCGGGCACTTGCCCCCAAGGGTCTCACGGACCGCCGCGCGCCCCCCACGCGATTGCGTGGACCACGTGGGGAGCACACTCCTGCCGGCTAGTCGGACGACGGCTTGTAGTCCTGGCCGAGGACGACGGCGACGTCGGCGCTCGCCGAGATCCGGCCCTTGGTGACGGAGCCCGCGGGCAGGCCCAGGGTCTTGGCGACCTCGGCCGCGTTGGCCTTGTCCGCTGCGTCGGCGTAGGTGACCTTGGACGTGGCCCGGGCGGAGCCGGCCGTGCCGCCCTCCAGGAAGGTGAAGCCGCCGTTGAGGAGCACGACGCGGGCCTTCTCCGTGTTGTCCTTCACGCCGCTGGCGTTCTGGACGGAGACGCTGACGGCGGCGTCCTTGTCGGGGCTCTTGGCCGTGCCGCCGAGGACGTTCTCGACCACGCCCGCACCGGCCTGGGCGCTGAGCGTGCCGTCGGCCTGGACGGGCAGCAGGTCCGTCCGGTAGTCGCCGCCCTTGGCGAGGTCGGAGAGCCCGGCGAGGAAGGAACCGAGGTCCTTGTCGGTCAGGGACGGGTCCAGGATCTGCGCCAGGGTCTGGATCGTGGTCGTCGCGGCCTGCGGGTCGGAGGACATCTTGCGCAGGACGCCCTGCAGGACCTGTCCGAAGCGCTCCAGCTGGGCGTCCTGGGCCTCGCCGGGTGCGCGGTAGGTGGCGTAGGCGACGGCCATCTTGCCGCTGAGAGTCTGGGCCTTGCCCTTGCTGACCAGGGGGGCCTCGCCCTTCTTCTTGGCGTCGGGGTCGGGGACCTCGGCGTTGGTGTCCACGTCGATGTTGCCGATGAGGTCGACGAGGTTCTGCAGGTAGGGGGTGTCCAGGCGCCAGGTGCCCTCGATGTCGGTGCCGAGGACCGTGTCGAGCGCGTCGCGGGTGCCGTCGGAGCCGTCGTCCTCGACCGACTTGGCGAGCGTCGTCGTGGTGCCGTCGTCGCTGGTCAGGGCGAGGGAGTTGGGCAGCAGGACGGTGGTGCCCCGCTTGGTGGTGGTGTTGTCGACGAGGAGGGCCGTGGCGGTGCCGCCGCCCTTGGTGTCGTGCAGGTGGACGACGATCACGTCGCGCTTCTGGGCGCCCGCGGCCGTCGCCGTGCCCGTCGCGGAGTCGTCGGAGGGCAGGCCGGGCAGCTTCCCCGCGTACCAGAGGTAACCGACGCCGCCGACCGCGGCGAGCGCGAGGACGACGACCAGGGCGACGATCCGGCTGCGGGCGCGGCGCCGGGCCTCCTCGCGGCGCTCGGTGCGGTTCTCGGTGAACTTCAGCCAGTCGATGACGTCTTCGGAGTTGTCGTCGGGCTCCTCGACGAAGGCGAACTGCTCGGTGTGGTAATCCCGCTGGGGGCCGCCTCGGAGGTCCTCGTCGTCGGCCGGGCCCGCCTGCTGGGGGATGTGGGCGGTCTGTTCGGCGACGCGGGGCTGCCGGGCCGTACCGGCGCCGGCCGCGGCCTGGCCATAGGGCTCGCGAGACGCGGTGCCGCCCTGCTGCCCGGCGGCGTAGGGGTCGTAAGGGCCGTAGCCGGCCTGCCCGCCCGTGCCGTAGTCGTACGCGGGCGGGGACTGCTGCCCGGCCGTGGCGTACGGGTCGTAGCCGTAGCCCTGCTGTTGCTGCTGGGCGTACGGGTCGTACGCCTGCTGCTGGGTCTGGACCTGCCGGTAGACAGGCCGGCCGTACTCGTCGTAGCCGACGAGTTCGTACTGGTCGCCCCCGTACCCCGGGTCGTATCGGTCGTTCACCGGTGCCCCTCTCGGCTCACTCGCCGCGGTACAGCTCGCGCTTGTCGATATAGCGCACGACTCCGTCCGGCACCAAGTACCAGATGGGGTCGCCCTTGGCGACTCTCGCACGGCAGTCCGTGGAGGAGATGGCGAGGGCGGGCACCTCGACGAGCGAGACACCGCCCTCCGGGAGTCCTGGGTCGTTCAGGTGGTGGCCCGGCCGGGTGACCCCGATGAAGTGCGCGAGGGAGATCAGTTCCTCGCTGTCCCGCCAGGTGAGGATCTGGGAGAGCGCGTCGGCGCCGGTGATGAAGAACAGGTCCGTGTCGGGGTTGAGCGCGCGCAGGTCGCGCAGCGTGTCCACGGTGTAGGTGGGGCCGCCGCGGTCGATGTCGATGCGGCTCACGGAGAACTGCGGGTTCTCCGCGGTCGCGATGACCGTCATCAGGTAGCGGTCCTCGGCCGGGGAGACCTTGCGGTGGCTCTTCTGCCAGGGCTGGCCGGTCGGGACGAAGACCACCTCGTCGAGGTGGAACGCCGCGGCGACCTCGCTGGCCGCCACCAGGTGCCCGTGGTGGATCGGGTCGAAGGTGCCGCCCATGACGCCGAGGCGGCGCTTGCCCGGCTGGGGCCGGCCGTTTCCGGGGCCGTCGATCTGGCGGTGCGCCGTGGCGGCACGCCGGGGCTCCGAGTGTCGCTCGGTGCCGCTCGCCGTGTCCTGTGCCGGGTCGTGCGGCGTCTCGTTCGCCGGACCGGTAGGCATGTCCTGCTCTCCCATGCGTGCAGACCCTACCGGCCTTGCCTGAGGGCTCCGGCCGCCCCGTGGTCCCCGGGGCGCCCCGGCGCGGGGCGCCCGGCCGGGCTCAGCGGTCGCGGTTGAAGCGGGTGGTGATCCACAGCAGGAGCAGCAGGGCGAAGAGGGCGCCGCCACCGGTGAGGTAGGGGCTGAGGCTCTCGTGGTTACCGCCGTGCTCCTCGCCCTCGGCGGCGAGGGTGACCAACTGGGCAGCGGTGCTGTGGAAGCTCATCTTCGGCAGGACCTATCGCGTGTGGGCGGGTTAAAGACGTCGGCTCATCGTAAGCGGGCGCCCCGACCGCGATCACCCCGACTCCGTCTGTTTGTGACACGGAGCCGGCGGGCCCTCCCGCCCGGCCCGGTCCCGGGGCCCGGCGGGGAACCTTCCCGGTGGCTCAGTCGTCCTTCCGTCTGTAGCCACGCAGCAGGAACCACGCGGCCAGCACACAGCCCACGATCATCACGAGCAGTACGTACCGCAGCATCCCCGGTCCCCCTTGCCGCCCGGCGGCGGTCGCGGCCTCGGCGAGCCAGGCGGCTGCGGGGTGGTGCTCCATGGCGGTGGTCTCCTTCGCTGTACTGCCCGACCACCGTAACTCCGCCTAGGCTGGGCTCTGCCTCGGGGAAGCAAAAGGCCGCACAAGGGGCCGCAAAGGTCATACAGACGCACATGGGGGAAGACATGTCCGACGGCCACGAGCACAACGGGCACGAGCACGTGCCGAGCAGGCAGCGCAGGCGCTTCCCCGGAATCTCCTCGCGTACGTACGAGCACCCGGCCGACCGCTCCGCCCTGGTGGCCCTGCGCAAGCTGAGCGGTTTCGACACGGTGTTCAAGGCGCTCAGCGGCCTGCTGCCCGAGCGCAGTCTGCGGCTGCTGTTCCTGTCCGACTCGGTGCGGGTGTCGGACCAGCAGTTCTCGCATCTGAACGTGATGCTGCGGGACGCCTGCTACATCCTGGACCTGGAGAAGGTCCCGCCGATGTACGTGAACCAGGACCCGCAGCCGAACGCGATGTGCATCGGCCTGGACGAGCCGATCATCGTCGTCACGACGGGGCTCGTCGAGCTGCTCGACGAGGAGGAGATGCGGGCGGTCATCGGGCACGAGGTGGGGCACGCGCTGTCCGGGCACTCCGTCTACCGGACCATCCTGCTGTTCCTGACCAGCCTCGCCGTCCGGGTCGCCTGGATCCCGCTGGGCAACCTCGCGATCATGGCGATCGTGACCGGGCTGCGGGAGTGGTTCCGCAAGTCGGAGCTGTCCGCGGACCGGGCGGGGCTGCTGGTCGGGCAGGATCTTCAGGCGTCCATGCGGGGTCTGATGAAGATCGCGGGCGGCAACCACCTGCACGAGATGAACGTGGACGCGTTCCTCGCCCAGGCCGAGGAGTACGAGGCCGGGGGCGACCTGCGCGACTCGGTGCTGAAGATCCTGAACGTGCTTCCGCGCTCCCACCCCTTCACCACCGTGCGGGCGGCCGAGCTGAAGAAGTGGGCCGAGTCGCGGGACTACCAGCGGATCATGGACGGCCACTATCCCAGGCGCGACGAGGACAAGGACACCTCGGTGCGGGACTCCTGGCGGGAGTCGGCGAACCACTACTCGACCCATGTGAAGAGCTCCAAGGATCCGCTGATGAAGCTGGTCACGGACCTCGCCGGCGGCGCCGGCGATCTGGGCGACCGCGTCCGCCGGGGCTTCGGCGGCTTCACGAGCCCGGGCCAGAAGCCGCCCCGGGGCCCCGAGTCACCGGGCCCGTCGGACTCCTCCTCGGACTCCCCGGGCGACGACCAGCCGCCGCGCGACGGCAGCTGAGGCGCCCACACACGCCCTGGGTACGCCCTGGACGTACGCCCGGGAAACACTGCCCTGGAAGCCGCCTCACACCCTCGGCTGCGCGCTCGTCGCCAGCGTGCCGCACAGGGCCGTGGCGCTGCCCGTGGCATAGGGGTCCGTGCCGGCGGGGCCGCCTTCCTTGGCCGTCTGGCCGGCCAGGAGGGGCCGCAGGTGGCTCGTGGAGTCCTCGGCGCAGGAGAGCGGGCCGGCCTGGACGTAGGAGACGACGAGCTGGCCCTGGTGCAGGCGCAGGTCGTCGCGGTCGAAGCGGAAGTGCAGCTCGCGCCGGACGGTGAACAGGGACGCCTCGGCCTTGCCGCCGGCCCGGGCCGGCCGCAGCGCGTACACGAGCGTGTGGTCGGCGGTGACCTCCAGCGTGGACGAGTCGACCTCGGCGGCCTGGAGCGTGCCCTGGACCCGCACCCTGCGGTCGGCCAGCTCGGCGCGGGAGGGGTCGAAGCGGACGAGCCAGCCGGTGGGCGCGTGGCGTCCGTCCGCGGTGGGACGGGCGAAGCTCTGGTCGAACTGGTCCAGCTGGTCGGGGTCCAGCAGGACGCGGACGGCGCGGACCTCACCGCCCATGAGCACGTCCGGGTCGAGTGCGGAGCGGACGACGTAGTCCTTGGCGGTGGTCAGGGCGCTGACGACCTGGCTGTCCGAGAAGTGCGCGGTGCGCCGCGAGGCGGGCAGCGGCACGCCCTCCGCGCCGCTTTTGAACTGTGCGGCGGGGCTGCGCTCGTACAGGTGCGCCGCGTCGGCCGTGCCGGGCACCTTGCCCTCGGGGACGAGCGGGATCACGGTCATCCGCAGGGGCTCGGCGGATTCCCGGGCGGCGGGGGTCTGGTAGGGGTGCCGTACACCCATGTAGATCGCGGTGCCGAAGGCGACGGCTATCAGCAGGACCAGGACCAGCGCCTGCCGGGACAGGCCCCGGCGCAGGGGCGCCGCGCGGCGTACGGCGGGCGCGTGGTCGCCGATGCGCTCCTGCGCGGAGTACTCCTTGAGGCGGGCAGCCCGGACGAACGACTCGTCGAAGACGACGGATCGATACTCGTCCTCTCCACCTCCGGGGGCGCCCTCGGGTGTCCCCTCAGGTGGGTCTCCAGGCCCGCCCATATCTTCAGGGTAGGTCTCCGGAAGCTCGGGTAAACGCCCGGCCGCACCACAAGTTCTGACAGGTCCTCACCAGGAACGGCGAGTTCAGGTCAGGGGTTGCGCGGGATCACCGAGACCGCCGGCGGGGAGTACTCGGCGGATGCGGAGGGAGCCGCCCCGCTGCCCTGTTCCAGCCCCGTGGAGGTGGGCGCCGGCACGGGGTCCTCGCGGTTGGAGGACGCGCCCCGGTAGACCGCCGTGAAGGCCAGCGCGACCATGCCGATGCCCATCACGAGGGCGAGCAGCCAGGCGACGGGGCGGTGCCAGCGGACCTGTTTGGAGTACGGACCCGTGCCGCCGTAGCGGTCCTCGAGGATGTCGGGGTCGTCCAGCTCGTCCAGGTCGGGATCATGGCCGAAATCGCCGTGCCCGTCCGGACCGTACCCCTCGTCGTACCGCTCGCCTCGGGAGTGGGCGCGGCGCGCCTCCGCCTCGGAGGCCTCGGCTCTCGCCTTGGCGGCGGCCAGGAGGCGCTCCACGGCGGTCGGCTCGTGCACCACGGCCGCGCGTACGAAGGCCTCGTCGAAGACCACGGAGGCGAACTCTTCGTCCGACACCCCGCGGTCGTGGTCGTCGTCGGGCTCCCGGCCGTCAGGAAACGGCGTGCCCCCCACGTCCTCCGGCACGGTTCCAGAGTAGACCTGGGGGGTCATTTTGGGCAGACGGTATGGAGATTCATCCGCCGGTTGAGACGGCGTTCAGCGCCGCACGTGCCCGTCGCCGGTGACGATGTACTTCGTGCTGGTCAGCTCGGGCAGCCCCATCGGGCCGCGGGCGTGCAGCTTCTGCGTGGAGATGCCGATCTCCGCGCCGAAGCCGAACTGGCCGCCGTCGGTGAAGCGGGTGGAGGCGTTGACCGCGACCGTGGTCGAGTCGACCAGCTGGGTGAAGCGGCGGGCGGCCTGCTGGGAGGTCGTGACGATGGCCTCGGTGTGGCCGGAGGTCCACAGCCGGATGTGCTCGACGGCCTTGTCCAGCGAGTCCACGACGGCCGCGGCGATGTCGTACGACAGATACTCCGTCTCCCAGTCCTCGGCCGTCGCCTCGACGACGGTGGCCTTGGAGTCCTTGGCGTAGGCCTGCACGCGCTCGTCGGCGTGCACGGTGACCCCGGCCTCCGCGAGGGCGTCCAGGGCGCGCGGCAGGAACTCGGCGGCGATGTCCTGGTGGACCAGCAGCGTCTCGGCGGCGTTGCAGACGCCCACGCGCTGGGCCTTGGAGTTGATCAGGATCTCGACGGCCATGTCGAGGTCGGCCTGGGCGTCGACGTAGACGTGGCAGTTGCCGGTGCCGGTCTCGATGACCGGGACGACGGACTCCTGGACGACCGTGTTGATCAGGGAGGCTCCGCCGCGCGGGATGAGCACGTCGACCAGGCCGCGGGCGCGCATCAGCTCGCGCACGCTGTCGCGGCTCTCGCCGGGCACGAGCTGGATGGCGTCGGCGGGCAGCCCGGCCCCGCCCACGGCGTCGCGCAGGACGCGCACGAGCGCGGTGTTCGACTGGTACGCCGAGGAGGAGCCGCGCAGCAGGACGGCGTTGCCGGACTTCAGGCAGAGGGCGGCGGCGTCGACGGTGACGTTCGGCCTGCCCTCGTAGATGATGCCGACGACACCGAGCGGCACGCGGACCTGGCGCAGGTCGATGCCGTTGGGCAGCGTGGAGCCGCGCACGACCTCGCCGACCGGGTCGGGCAGCGCGGCAACGTCGCGCACGTCGGAGGCGATGGCACGGATCCGCTCGGGGGTGAGCGTGAGCCGGTCGATCATGCCCTCGCTGGTGCCGGCCTCGCGGGCTTTGGCCACGTCCTTGGCGTTGGCCTCGACGATCTCGCTCGTGCGGACCTCCAGCGCGTCGGCGATGGCGAGCAGCGCGTCGTCCTTGTCGGCCCGCGGCAGCGGCGCGAGGCTCGCGGCGGCGGCCTTGGCGCGGTAGGCGGCCTCGGTGACCGGGGACATGGAGTCGTACGGCGAAAGCGTGGTCATAAGGGAAGCGTAGTGTGCCGGGCGGGACCGTTCACGGCGCGTTCCACACCCCGAGACACTTCCCGAGACAGCTCCCGGGGCACGGGCCGGAACACCCGCCGGACCCGGTCAGAACGGATGGACTCCGACCGGCGACGCCGGCGGGGGCCCGTACCCCTCGGCGATGCGCTGGTGGTAGGTCGCGCGGTCGATGACCTCCAGGCCGACGATCTCCCAGGGCGGCAGCCCGGCGGTCTGCCGGTGCTCGCCCCACAGGCGCAGGGCGACGGCGGCCGCGTCGTGCAGGTCGCGGGCCTCCTCCCAGTAGCGGATCTCCGCGTGGTCGACCGCGTATCGGCTGGTCAGGAGGAAGGGATGGTCGTGGGCGAGCTGTTCCAGGGCGCGCCGGAGCTCGGGGAGCGGGGCCTCCTTGCCGGAGACGCTGAGGGTGACGTGCCACAGGCGCGGGGTGTCACCGGGCTGCTCGCCCTCGAAGCGGTCCCCCGCTGCCACGCTCGTCAGGGCCCGCTCCTCACCGGCCGCACGGGAGCCGGTACCACCACGGGACGCCGCGGCCCCAGGGCGCACTCGTCTCACGACGGCCTCCTTTGCACTGTGGCGCTGCTGCGGAACATGTCCCCGAGACAAAGTTGAGCAGGCCGCGGGAGATCGCGGGGCGGTTTTGCGGAACGTCCACCACCGGGGTCGGATGTTTCGACACATTACGGGTGCAGGAGCACCAGGTCGTCCCTGTGTACGACCTCGCGCTCGTACGCGGGTCCGAGTTCACGGGCGAGTTCGCGGGTGGAGCGGCCGATCAGCCGGGGGATCTCCTTGGCGTCGAAGTTGACGAGCCCGCGGGCCACGGCGTGCCCCGTGTCGTCGCGCAGCTCGACCGGGTCGCCGGCGCTGAACTCGCCCTCGACGGCGGCGATGCCGGCCGGCAGCAGCGACTTGCGGCGCTCCACGACGGCCTGGACGGCGCCGTCGTCCAGGGTGAGGGCGCCCTGCGGGGTAGAGGCGTGCTGGAGCCACAGCAGCCGGTCCGCGGAGCGCTTGCCGGTGGGGTGGAAGAAGGTTCCGGTGTCCTGGCCGGTCAGGGCGTCGGCCGCGTGGACGGCGCTGGTCAGCACGACGGGGATGCCGGCGGCGGCGGCGATGCGGGCGGCCTCGACCTTGGTGACCATGCCGCCGGTGCCGACGCCGGCCTTGCCCGCGCTGCCGATCTCGACGCCCGCGAGATCGGACGGGCCGCGCACCTCGGCGATGCGGGAGGTGCCGGGCTTGCCGGGGTCGCCGTCGTAGACGCCGTCCACGTCGGACAGCAGGACCAGCAGGTCGGCGCGGACGAGGTGGGCGACGAGGGCGGCGAGGCGGTCGTTGTCGCCGAAGCGGATCTCGTCCGTGGCGACGGTGTCGTTCTCGTTGACGATCGGGAACGCGCCCATCGCGAGCAGCTTGTCCAGGGTGCGGGAGGCGTTGCGGTGGTGGGCGCGGCGGCTCATGTCGTCGGAGGTCAGGAGCACCTGGCCGACGCCGACGCCGTAGCGGGCGAAGGAGGCGGTGTAGCGGGCGACCAGCAGGCCCTGGCCGACGCTGGCGGCGGCCTGCTGGCGGGCGAGGTCCCTGGGGCGGCGGCGCAGGCCCAGCGGGGCGAGGCCGGCCGCGATGGCGCCCGAGGAGACCAGGACGATCTCCCGCTCCCCGCCGCTGCGGATCTTGGCGAGCACGTCCACCAGCGCGTCCACGCGGTCCGCGTCGAGGCCGCCCGAGGCGGTGGTCAGCGAGGAGGACCCGACCTTGACGACGATCCTGCGGGCCTCGCCCACGGCCTGCCTTGCCCCTGCCACGTCGCCGTCCGTCCCCTCGCGTCGATCCGTTCGCTCACCAGGAAATCTACGGGACGGGCGGGCCGGGCGCGGCGCCGGTCCACGCTACGGACGGTGCTGCTCACGTCACGGGAGCGCCGTCGCCCTGCTTCGGTGCCACCCCACCCCACGACAGGAACGTGATCTTCCGCTACGGTCCGACGACACGCGGGACGGCAGCCACCCCCACGCCTTGACGACACACGCGTGTCGTCAGGAGGTCGCCGCACGTTAACCCGGACGGCCGACCTGCGCCGCGCCGACCCGACGCTCCTGGAGTGACCGCAGTGCCCCTACCTCTTCCCCGCCCACCGGCCCTGCTGAAGGGGCTGGTCACCATCGTCCTGGCCGCCGCGTTCGCCGCTCAGGCGTTCGCGGCGCTGTTCCCCCACGTCCCCCTGCTGCTCGCCGCGACCACCGTCTCCCTGGCCACCGAGGGTGTCCTGTACCGGTGGCAGCGCGGGGTGCTGTCGCTGTTCGCCAAGTCGCACGCGGACATCACCGTGCGGCACGTCCTGCGGGACCTGCTGCTGGTCGTGGTTCTGCTGCGGCTCGGCGAGCAGGACCGGGAGACGGTGTACGCCCCGCTCGTAGCCGCTCTGCTCGCCTTCTACGTGCTGCACTGCGCGATCCAGGCGCTCTCCGTGCTGGTGCGCCGGACCCGCACCCTGCCGGTGGTGACCCGGAACATCGACGCCTCGGCCCTGCGGCTGTCCCCGGCCCCGGCCGTGCTGCTGCGCCGCCCCGGCCACCGGCTCCTGGTGTTCGGCCTGCCGGCGACGGCCGGGCTGCTGGCCGCCGCGCAGGGCGACGAGCCGCTGTTCGCCGCCGCGGGCATCGCGCTCTCCCTCGCGCTCGCGCTGACCGGCCTCGGCGCACTGCTCTTCCGGCTGCTCCCGGGACGCCGCCCGGCCGGCGAGCAGGAGGTGCTCGACTGGTTCGACGCGTGGCTGGCCGAGTACCGGCCGACCGTGGGCCTGTACTTCTCCGGCGGGGCCTCCTCGGCCTACCAGGCGAACATGTGGCTGGAGCCGCTCGCGGGGCTCGACGGGAAGCCGGTCATCGTGCTGCGCGAGCGGTTCATGGTGCAGAAGATCGCGGCGACGGACATCCCGATCGTCTGCCTGCCGAAGGTGTCGACGCTGATGCGTCTGGAGCACTCCACGCTCCAGGTCCTCATCCACCCGTCGAACTCCGGCAAGACCTCCCAGGTGCTGCGCATCCCCACGATCAGGCACACCTTCGTCAACCACGGCGAGAGCGACAAGCTGTCCTCGTGCAACCCGTACGCGAAGGCGTACGACGAGGTCTGGGTGGCCGGTCCCGCCGCGCGCGAGCGCTACGCGCTGGCCGAGGTGGGTGTCGAGGACAAGGACGTGGTGGAGACGGGCCGCCCGCAACTGGACGGCGTGCTCCCCTACGCGGGCCCGCCGGCCGGGTCGTGGACCACCGTGCTGTACGCACCGACCTGGGAGGGCTGGGACGGCAACCCCGGCAACACGTCGGTGATCGCGGCCGGGGAGAACCTGGTGCGGGCGCTGCTCGCGGACCCGGGCGTGCGGCTGCTGTACAAGCCGCATCCGCTGACGGGTTCGGTGGACCCGCGCGCGGGCGCGGCCGATCTGCGGATCCGGGAGCTGATCCGGGCGGCCAACCGGGAGCGCACGGGCGCGCGTCGCCCTACGGCCGGTGCCGGACTCGCCCGTCTCACCGAGGAGCTGGACCGGCTCACCACGGCCGACTTCCGGGCCGGGGCCGACACACTGGAGCGGATGCTCGTCCAGTCGGCGCCGGAGCCGGGCCGCGCCAAGGCGGTGGCACGGGCGACGGCGGCCTGGGAGGAGGCGTACTGGGCCTCGCTGCCGGAGGGCGAGCACCAGATCATCACGGACGCCCGGCCCGCGCTGTACTCCTGCTTCAACGTGGCCGACCTGCTGATCAGTGACGTGTCGAGCGTGATCAGCGACTTCCTGGCGAGTGAGAAACCGTACGCGGTGGCGAACACCAGCGGGCTGCCCGAGGAGGTCTTCCGTACGGCGTTCCCGACGGTGGCGGCGGCGACCGTGCTGACGCCGGACGCGGCCGGGGTGCCGAGCCTGCTGGAGACGGTCCGGCACCCGGAGAAGGACACCCTGGCCGAGGCACGCGCCGCGTTGAAGCTGCGCCTGCTGGGCCCGGCCGATCCGCCGTCGCAGGAGCGCTTCAACGCGGCCGTACAGGCCCTGTGCGCTCAGGCCCGGGACCACCGGGCTCGGGTGGCGGAGCGCCTGGCGGCGGAGCGGCCGGCAGCGGAACTGCCCGGCCAGCGCACGGAGCCGGCGAGCGGCGGGGCGGGCCTGTCTACGGCGGCACCGCGCTAGCAGCACACACGACCGACCAGCCGGCGAACCGACCGGCCGAACGCGGGGCCGTGGGCGATCACCCCACCGGCCCCGCGCCCGCGTTCAAGCCGCCTGCCGCACCTCACGCGCTGTCAGCGCTCGCCGCGCCTTGCGCACCGCCCGGCGGACGAACGTGTCGACGCCGCCCTCGCGGTAGCCCGGGAAGGCGCGGGCCTCGCGCGGCTCGGCGAGGTACACCGAGTCGGGGATGCCCGCCGCGCGGTCGCGGAAGTGCGGATAGACCAGGTAGACGCGGCGGCCCTTCTTCTCCAGCAGGGCCGCCGCCTGCTTCTTGGCCTTGACGAACTTCACGACGTCCAGCAGCAGTTCGGGCCGCTGCTCGGCGACCAGGTGCAGCCGCAGCCGCTCGTGGACCTTGAGGCGCTGGGCGACGCCCTCGGTCCAGTACGCGTCCATCAGCGGTTTGGCCAGCTCGAACTTGTGGCGGCGTATCTCCTCGCTGTCCGTCAGGTACTTGGGCCCGAACTGCGGCAGCAGCGTGACGAGGAACGGCCGGACCATCAGCTGGTCTCGCCGGCCGCCCGCGGGGACGAGCTCGGCGATGAGGTTCATCAGGGCTCGCGCGGAGTCGAAGCGCAGCGTGTAACTGCCGCTCTTCGTCACGTGCTTGCCGTCGTCACGGCCCACCAGGTAGTAGCAGGTGTGGTCGGCGACCACGGAGACGCCGTCCGCCCGCAGGTACGCCTCCATCGTGAACAGGGCGTCCTCGCCGGTGAACAGCGACTCGTCGAACCGCATGCCGTGCCGGTCGAGCAGCGCGCGGCGGAACAGCTTCTGCGCGCTGAGCGTGAACTTGATGTTGGAGGAGTAGACGTCCGTGCGCTCCACCGTCTTGCCCCACATGGACTTCGGTGCCGAGCGGTTGACGCCCTCGACCTTGCCGAGGACGACGTCCGTGCCGGCGCGGTCGGCCATGGCGACCATCCGCTCCAGGGCCTCGGGGCCCAGCCGGTCGTCGGCGTCGAGGAAGAAGACGTAACGCCCGGTCGCCTTGGCCAGACCGACGTTGCGCGGGCCGCTGGGGCCGCCGGAGTTCTCCTGCCGGATCACCAGCACGCGCATCGGAGCGCGCTCGGCGAACTCCTCCAGGTACTCCCCCGTACCGTCCGTCGATCCGTCGTCCACCGCGATGACCTCGATGCGCTCCGGATCGATGGTCTGTGCCTCGACGGACGAGAGGCACTCGATCAGGTACGGCATCGCTTCGTACGCACCGATGATCACACTCACATCAGGCTGCGCAACGGTCACGTTTCCCCCTAGTCAATGGGATATTCCCCCCGTATCGCCTCATTCGCTACTTGGTAGACGGGTGATCGGGGCAAGCGGTTGCCTCGATCACACGTGTTAGTGAGTCACCTCACATGACGAACCGACAGGAAGCGGGGACGGGAAAGAGTTCGGCCCCCGAGGAGACTCCTCGGGGGCCGAACTCTGAAGCAGGCGGCGGCGGTTCAGGCCGTGCCGACACCGTCCGTGTCACCGGCGGAGGACACCCGCTGCCCGGGCACGGCGTTCGCCAGTTCCGACTCGGCCGTGGCGGCCGCGACCCGTGACTCCTGGCCGACGTTGCGCGTCTCGGCCTTGAGCGCGAGGTTCGCGACGGCGGTGTTGAACTGGTCGATGGAGGCCGGCTCGTCCGGGCCCAGCAGGTACTGCTTGAGCTCCTTGCGGTCCTCCGCCAGCGGATCGGCGGCCGGGTCGCGGACGGCACTCAGCAGCTCGCCCAGCTCGTCCGCGCTGTTGGACAGGATCACCGCGGCACGCACGGCCGTGTTGTTCCGCTTGAACTCCTCGGCGCCCACCTCCGCGGAGTCCGTGACCGCGTACGGCTTGCCGCTCGCGATGAAGTCGGACACCACGCTGGAGATGTCGGAGACCATCGCGTCGGAGACGTTGAAGCAGTCGTACAGCCGCGGCTCGGCGCCGGTGATGACGCGGTGCTCCCAGGTGGGGAAGGAACGCCAGTAGGCGTCGTTCCACTCGGCGCGCAGCCGGGCGACCTCCTCGTGCCGGGCGATGTCGACCTGCCCGTCACGGGTGGCCTCGGCCTCGTCGCGGCCCTTGTCGCCGCCGTTGCCGACCAGCTGGGCGATCCGGGCCTCGATCCGGGCCAGCTCGCTCTTGGCCTGCGCCTGGGCGGCGCTGTCGGTGACGAAGCGCGCGTCGGCGGCACGCTCGGCGGCGGCCTGCCGGACCAGGGCGGTGATGCGCTGGTGGGCGGCCTTGGCGTCCTTGCTGCGCGTGCCGGTGAAGGGGTGCGGCTTGTACAGGACGCGCACGGGCGGGTCGGCCGTGACGAGCTTCTGCACGATGTTCTCGCCGGCCAGCAGGATCGAGGTGTTGCCGGGGTTGTCGTCCCAGCCCTCCCAGGTGGGGGCGTACAGGACGGTCGGGCAGCGTCCATCAGCGGCTCCGCCGCGGGGCCCCTCGGGGACGCCCTGCCAGGTCTGGATCGGGGCGAGCTGCGGGCGGCCGACCTCGACGATGTCGTCGTCGCGGACACCGACGTCGGCGATGGCGTAGCGGTCGCGGCCCGCGCGGCCGGCCGTCCACACCTCGTCGTAGACCTTGCTGAACGGGTTGACGCTGGCGAGCTTGTCGCTGTCGCCGTGGCCGATGAAGACGTGCTTGATGGTGGGCACGCGCAGCATGTGGATGTTCTTGCCGACGTTCGCCGCGTAAAGCGCGACCCGCACCGTGGACAGGTCCATGTTCATCAGGTGCACCCCTCCGGGCACGCAGATGACGGGGACCGTGGTCGGTGCGAGGTTGTTCAGGATGGCCCGCTCACGCAGGATGATCAGCGGCTTGGAGTCCAGCTTCTCCATGGTGTCCAGCCACATGTTCACCTGGTACGCGGAGTCCTTGGAACCGGAGAAGTACAGGACCGTCTCCGGCTTGTACTCGCCCAGCCAGTCGTCGACGGCGGCCAGCACCTTCTCGGCGTTCGGCGGAACCTTCCGGCCGCGGACGTACGGCATGAGCGCCAGGACGTACAGGGTGGCGACGGCCACCGTGATGCCGATGCCGACGAAGCCGACGAGGGAGGACTTCACCTGCGCGGCGAGCAGGATGCCGGCGACCGCGAAGAGGTCGAGGTGCAGCATCTTCTCGGCGGAGCGGTGCAGCAGCCGGCGCGGCGGGGCGTCCGGGATGCGGATGCGCGACTTCAGGTCGACGTTGCGGGTGGCGACCGGCATGCGGCGGCGGTTGCGGATCAGCTGGACCAGCGCGCCGTGCGGGGCCTGCAGACCGTAGAAGGCGATGAAGCAGGCGATCGCCCCGTAGTAGATCAGGTTGTCCGCGAGGGACAGCCGGGCCAGCAGCAGGACGAGGAGCAGCTGCCGGATCAGGAAGCGGATCGACAGGCCGGCCCGCACCTTGCTGAGGCGGTTGATCAGGTAGCTGCCCTTGCGGTGCAGATAGTGGTCCGCCAGGTACGTCACGGCGGCCGCTGCCGCGAAGGCGGGGACGCTCGGGACGAGCGCGGCCAGCATGAGGCAGGGGAAGCCCAGCATCATGAGGACCGCCGCGGCCAGCTGGGCCGCGCTGCCCACCCGGGCGACGCGAATAGCGGTGGATATCACGGAGAAACCTGCTCTTGGGAGGGGTGTGCCGGTCTTGGTTCTAGAATGCGGCTGGTCTGTGAATATTCGCGAGACTGTATGGATTCAGGCCCCTGCGAACACTCCTGTTGACAAACCGTTAACAGAAGAGCGCAGAGGCCTGAATTACCGAAGTCTATTTGGCGCCAATTATTACACGCCGTCCTGCCGGTCCAGCACCGAGGCGAGCGCCTGCTCGAAGCCGGAGGCGCGGGCCGCACCGGCGGTCGGGTCCTGCTGGCGGACGTCGATGACGTGGCCGGTCAGCTCGGACAGCAGCACGTCGAGCGAGGTGCGGGCCACGGCCTCGGAGGACAGCAGCGAGCCGGACGGCTCCTGGCCGAAGGCCTTGGTGCGCATAGGGGTGGCCGTGCGCTCGGGGTTGATGCAGTTGACGCGGACACCGTCGCCGGCCCACTCGTCGGACAGGGCCTGGGTGAGGTTCACCATGGCGGCCTTGGTCGAGGAGTACAGGCTGTACTCGGCGCGACCCCGGGTGTAGCTGCTGGAGGTGTAGAGCAGCAGCTGGCCCTTGGTCTCGGACAGGTACTTGTACGACGACCGGGCGATCTGCACCGGGGCCAGGTAGTTGACCTTCAGCGCCTCCTCGATGGTGGCGTTGTCGGTCTCGGCGAGCTTGCCGATGCGCAGCACGCCGGCGGTGTTGACCACGTAGTCGATGCGGCCGGTCTCGGCGTAGGCCTTGGACAGGGCGTCGTCGACCTCCTCCGGGTTCTCCACGTGGGTGCCGGTGGTGGAGCGGCCCAGCGCGTAGACCTTGGCGCCGTAGGACTCGGCGAGCTCGGCGATGTCCTTGCCGATGCCGTAGGAGCCGCCGAAGACGACGACCGTCTTGCCGGTCAGCAGCTCGCGGTAGGCCTCCTCGGAGACCTGCTCGGGCGCGGCCGTGGAGGCCAGCTGGAAGAGCTTGTCGGCGATGAAGACGTCGACGGGCTGGGTGACCTTCATGTTGTACTCGTCACCCGCCACGACGTGGATCGGCACGTCCGGCAGGTACTTGAGCACGACGGAGCAGTCGTCGGTGGCCTGGAAGTTGGGGTCACCGGCGGCGACCTCGTAGGCCCGCTTGATCGTGGACAGCTTGAAGGCCTGCGGGGTCTGGCCGCGGCGCAGCCGGGAGCGGTCCGGGATCTCCGTGATGAACTCGCCGTCCTCGCCGTGCGTGCGCGTCACGATGATCGTGTCGGCGGAGGGGATGGCCACGTCGACGGCCTGGTAGCGCTCCAGCGCGGTGACGCAGTCGTCGATGACGCGCTGCGACAGCAGGGGGCGCACGGCGTCGTGGAAGAGGACGTTGGCGTCCTCGCCCTCGGCCAGGCCCTCGCCCAGGGCCGAGATGGCGCGCTCGGTGGTCTCGTTCCGCGTGGCGCCGCCCTCGATGATCTTCGAGACCTTCTTGAATCCGGCCTTCGCGACGATCTTCTCGATGTCGGGCACGTAGCCGGGTGCCATCAGCACGATGATGTCGTCGATCGAGTCGGTGTTCTCGAAGGTGGTCAGCGTGTGCTCGATGACTGCCTTGCCGGCGATCTTCAGCAGCTGCTTGGGGATCGACAGACCCACCCGCTGACCGGTGCCACCGGCCAGGATCACTGCGGTGGTACGGGGCTTGGCTATGTGCTGGGACACAGGTGACCTACCTTGGGGCGACAGGGAACTTGGAAATGGTCCCACTTGTGGTTACCGCAGTGCAAGGTGAGCGCCCTCCGCCGCATATGTGCGCGCAACCTGTCATTCACCTCCCACTCCTGGTGATTGGTGAGACGGTTCCGCGACCCTCCGGGAAATGCGCTGTGAGTAACTCCACAGGTGCCCAGCGGCGTCGGAGCCGCACGGGACAGCGGTGACCCAGGACCTTCACGAGTTCCTTGGACGATGTCTCGTGCACGGTACGCGCTTTGACGGCTCCGGCCCGCACCGTCGCCCCGGCGCCGGTCGCGGCGGCTCATTGCCGCGGAATTCCTGGTCAAGATTCCGCAGCGTTTCGGTCTCGGCGAGAGCAATACAGCGGCAGCCCGGGGCGGACTTCTCACACGGCTCACGCGTCTCGCACGACGAAGAGCCCGGCACTCCGAGGAGTACCGGGCTCACGCGTGTGCCAGGAGTCGGGTCAGACCACCTCGACGCCCGGCCGGCCCGCCTCGACCCGCAGTCTGGCCAGCGTGCTCGGCGTCGCCGACGGCTGCCGTACGGTGTCGACCACCCTCACCTGCGCGTCGATGCCGGCGCGGCCGATGTCGAAGAGGTGGTAGCCGCGGTGGGCGTCGAGCAGCTTCCAGTGGGGGTTGTCCGGGCGGCGCGGGTCCCACTCCTTGCGGAAGGCCGCCTGGTCCTGGTCGCCGTTGCTGGAGACGGAGGTGCCGACGAACTCGGCGCCGACGACTTCGGAGCCCGGGTCGGCGTAGTCCTCCTTGAGGTCGCTGATCATCGTCAGGTGCCGGTCGCCGGAGAGCACGACGGGGTTGCGGACCTGCTTGAACTCCTGCAGGAAGCGGTTGCGTTCGGCCTGGTAGCCGTCCCAGGCGTCGTAGAACCAGAGCTTGCCCTCGCCGACCTGGAGGTCCGTCTCGGCCATCATGATCTGCGAGGCGATCAGGTTCCAGCGGGCCGGCGAGTACTGCAGCCCGTTCAGCAGCCACTGCTTCTGCCGCGCGCCCAGCATGGTCAGCGACGGGTCCTGGGCACCGGCCTGGCTGGTGGCCTGGTCGCTGCGGTACTGCCGGGTGTCCAGGACGTTGAGCCGGGCCAGCCGGCCGAACTCCAGACGGCGGTACATCCGGATGTGCGGACCGTCCGGGACGGCCGTCGCACGGACCGGCATGTGCTCGTAGTACGCCTGATAGGCCGCGGTCAGCCGGGCCACGAACGCGTCGTGCGGCTGCTTGTCCGGGTCCTGCGGGATCTCGCCGGCGAAGTCGTTGTCGACCTCGTGGTCGTCGAAGCTCACCACGAAGGGCGCGTTCGCGTGCATCGCCGCGAGGTCGGGGTCGGTGTGGTACTGGGCGTACCGGTTGCGGTACTGGACGAGGCTGACCGGCTCACCGGTCCCCTCGTGGCGCCGTACGCCCGTCGCCGAGGGCGTGGACTCGTAGATGTAGTCGCCGACGAACACCACGACGTCCGGGTCCTGCTCCAGCATGTCGGCGTATGGCGTGAAATAGCCGTGCTGCCAGTTCTGGCAGGAGGCCAGCGCCATGCGCAGGGAGCCACCGGAGCTGTAGGGGTGGGGCGCGGTGCGGGTGCGGCCGACGGGCGAGAGCTGCCCGCTGGTGCGGAAGCGGTACCAGTACGCACGGTCCGGGCGCAGGCCGCGTACGTCCACGTGAACGCTGTGCCCGTACTCGGGCCGGGCCTGGGCGGTGCCCCGGCGGACGAGCTTTCTGAACCGCTGGTCCTCCGCGAGCTGCCACTCCACGGGCACCACCCGGTCGGGCATACCGCCTCCGTTCAGCGGGTCCGGGGCGAGCCGGGTCCACAGCACGATGCCGTCCGGCAGCGGGTCTCCGGAGGCGACGCCGAGGCTGAACACGCCGTCGGGCAGCGGCGTCTCGGCCCCGTGGGCGGTGGCGGGGAGCCACAGCTGGGCGGAGGCCGCCGCACCGAGGACCGCGGCACCGGCGGTCAGAAAACGGCGTCGGTCGGGGGATACTGCTCCGGTCATCGTCTGACTCCCTTACCTCGCTGGCCACTTGGACACTGGGAAGCTTCACGCTCGCGGGCGGTCCGCCCGCTGAACGCCGGAGTTCACGTACATGACAACTAAGCAGACAAAAGAAGACCCACCGCCAGCGTCGGAACAAGCCGTTGCCGGGGCGGGTCTGACAGATGATCAGCCAGGGATCACCGGGCGAAGCCCGCGCCGAGGGCGGAGCCGTCCGCGACGGTGCCGAGGGTGCCCGCGCCGAAGCTGACCGAGCCGGTGGCGGTGGGCGCGTCGACCGGGTTGGGGAACGCCCAGACTCCCCCGTCCCGGTTCTCCCCGGTGGCGCTGACGAACAGCTCGGGCCGGCCGTCGCCGCCCACGTCGAGCAGCTTGGTCTCGGCGCCGAAGAAGTCGTTCTGCTCCGCCGTGCCCGGCACGTTCGCGGTGTTCTGGTTCATGGACACGGCGCCGTCGCCGGTCAGCCCGGACTTCCCGCCGCGCAGGACGGTGAACTGCCCGGCCGCGTAGACGTCCCCGATGCCCTCGGTCCCGCTGCCGGTGGAAACGTCGGCGTAGCCGTCGCCGTTGACGTCGGCGACCGAGATGCCCCCGCCGAAGCCGTCGCCCCACTCCGGGCTGCCGGGCACACCGGGGGTGCCCTGCGTGATGATCGTCGTACGGGAGGTGTCGGGGCCGTCGGCCGAGCCGTACACGACACCGATCTGGCCGCCCTTCAGCAGCGGATCCTCCAGCGGGACTTCACCGGAGCCGTCGACCGGGCGGCCGATGACGAGGTCGCCGAACCCGTCCTTGTTCACATCGCCGATGCCGAGGCTCTCGCCGCCCCGCATCCGCGTGCCGTCGGGGTTCTTCAGCGGGGCGGGGGCGCTCAGCCCGTCCGCGGTGCCGCGCAGGTAGACCGCACGGCGGTGCTTGGCGTCCGGGTCGTGCAGGTCGTCGTCGCTGCGGTCGTGGATGAGCGCGACCAGGTCCGTGGTGCCGTCGTGGTCGACGTCACCGGCGGCCACGTCGTCCGTGAAGCACTCGGCCTCCAGGGCGAGGCGGTGGCTGCTCGCGGCACCGGCGGTGCGGTCGAACGGCCCGTACAGCAGGCGGTTCCCGGTGGCGAGGTCCAGGTGACCGTCACCGTTGAAGTCGCCGAGCGCCGGGCGGAGCGGGTCGACGCGGTCCTCCTCGGTACCGGTGGCCACGGCCGTACCGCCGGACAGGCCCTGCGGCCCGCCCCACAGCACGGCGAGCGTGCCGGCGCTGACGACGTCCCCGACGTCCTCGCCCTGCGCGCCGACGACCAGGTCGGTGTAACCGTCGCCGTCCAGGTCACCGGCGGCCAGGCCGTCCCCGTAGTAGTCCTCGGCCTCGGCGGCACCGGGTATGCCCGGTGTGTCCTGGCTGATGACCTGCTTGTGGGCGAGGTCGATGCCCTTCGCCGAGCCGTACACGACGGCCACGTACCCGGCGCGGACCTTGCCGCCCACCTTGCCGCGCGGGGCGGCGACGGCCAGGTCCTGGTAGCCGTCGCCGTTGAAGTCGTCGTGGAGCTTCGCCGCGGCGGCCGGGGTGGTGGGGGCGGCGTCGGCGGCGTGCGCGGCCATCGGGAGGGTGACGGCCGCGACCACGGCGATCGCCGCCGCGACTGTGGCTCCTCGGCCGATGCTGCGCTTGCTCTTGGAGTGGGGCACGTGAACTCCGGTGATCCGCTGGGCCGTTGCCACGCGGCGAAGAACAAGATCCTCATCCGCGCTGCCCAGTACGACTCACCGGAGCGCCGGTTGGTTGCCTCGGGATCCGTTTCGTCTTTGCTTTGCGTTGACGTTCGGACCTAGAAAAGGATCAGAACGGCTCGAAGTCGTCGAACTCCCGCTCCGCCTCGTCCCGTTCGGCCTGCCGGTCCCTGCGGCGCTGCGCGGCCGGTCGCGCCTCCTCCAACCGGTGGTCCTCACCGCGTCGGCCGAGCATTTCGGCCCCGGCCATCACGGACGGCTCCCAGTCGAAGACGACCGCGTTGTCCTCGGGACCGATGGCGACACCGTCGCCGCCCCGGGCCCCGGCCTTCATCAGTTCCTCTTCGACCCCGAGCCGGTTGAGCCGGTCCGCCAGGTAGCCGACCGCCTCGTCGTTGTTGAAGTCGGTCTGCCGCACCCAGCGCTCGGGCTTCTCGCCGCGCACCCGGAACAGCCCGTCGTCCTCGCGCGTCACGGTGAAGCCCGTGTCGTCCACGGCCTTGGGCCGGATCACGATCCGCGTGGCCTCTTCCTTCGGCTTCGCGGCCCGCGCCTTCGCCACGAGCTCCGCGAGCGCGTACGACAGCTCCTTCAGCCCCATGTGCGCCACGGCCGACACCTCGAACACGCGGTACCCGCGCGCCTCCAGGTCGGGCCGCACCATCTCGGCCAGCCCCTTGCCGTCCGGTACGTCGATCTTGTTCAGGACGACGAGCCGCGGACGGTTGTCCAGCCCGCCGTACTCCCGCAGCTCCGCCTCGATGGCGTCGAGGTCGGAGGCCGGGTCGCGGTCCGACTCCAGCGTGGCGGTGTCCAGGACGTGCACGAGCACACTGCATCGCTCCACGTGCCGCAGGAACTCCAGGCCCAGGCCCTTGCCCTGGCTGGCTCCGGGGATCAGCCCGGGCACGTCGGCGATCGTGTACACCGTCGAACCGGCCGTGACGACACCGAGGTTCGGCACGAGCGTGGTGAACGGGTAGTCGGCGATCTTCGGCTTGGCGGCGCTCAGCACCGAGATCAGGGACGACTTGCCGGCGCTCGGGTATCCGACGAGCGCCACGTCGGCGACGGTCTTCAGCTCCAGGACGACTTCGCGCACGTCTCCCGGCTCGCCGAGCAGCGCGAACCCGGGCGCCTTGCGCCGCGCGGACGCCAGCGCCGCGTTGCCGAGCCCGCCGCGGCCGCCCTGCGCGGCGACGAACGACGTGCCGTGCCCGACCAGGTCGGCGAGGACGTTGCCCGCCTTGTCGAGCACCACCGTGCCGTCCGGCACCGGCAGGACGAGGTCCTGTCCGTCCTTGCCGAAGCGGTTGCCGCCCTCGCCGGGCTTGCCGTTGGTGGCCTTGCGGTGCGGGGAGTGGTGGTAGTCGAGGAGCGTGGTGACGGACTGGTCGACGGTGAGGATCACGTCCCCGCCGCGACCGCCGTTGCCGCCGTCGGGTCCGCCCAGTGGCTTGAACTTCTCACGGTGAACGGAGGCACAGCCGTGACCTCCGTTACCCGCGGCGACATGCAGCTCGACGCGGTCCACGAAGGTGGTCATGGTGTGTGCCTCCAGTGATGTACGGCCGTTGTGTACGGGTTGTACGGGGTTGTTCTCTGCGTAACACGCGAAAGGCGGACCCGCTTCCCGGGAGGGAAGTGAGGTCCGCCTCGCGAAAGCTTCCGGTCAGGCGACCGGAACGATGTTCACGACCTTGCGGCCACGGTGGGTGCCGAACTGCACCGAACCGGCCTGGAGGGCGAACAGCGTGTCGTCGCCGCCACGGCCGACACCGGCGCCCGGGTGGAAGTGGGTGCCGCGCTGACGGACCAGGATCTCACCCGCGTTGACGACCTGACCGCCGAAGCGCTTCACGCCGAGCCGCTGGGCGTTGGAGTCGCGACCGTTCCGGGTGGACGATGCGCCCTTCTTGTGTGCCATTTCTCCTCAGTCCCTTACTTCGCAGCCGTGGGGATCTCAGTGACCTTGATCGCCGTGTACTGCTGGCGGTGGCCCTGGCGACGGCGGTAACCGGTCTTGTTCTTGTAGCGCAGAATGTCGATCTTCTGGCCCTTGTGGTGGTCCACGACCTCGGCCTGGACCTTGATGCCGGCCAGCACCCACGGGTCGCTGGTCACGGCGTCGCCGTCGACAACGAGCAGGGTCGAGAGCTCGACCGTGTCGCCAACCTGGGCAGTGGAAATCTTGTCAACCTCAACGATGTCGCCGACAGCAACCTTGTGCTGGCGACCACCGCTGCGCACGATGGCGTACACGCGGACTCACTCTCTCGCTCGGGGAAACGGCACCCCCGCAGGCCAGCCGCCCGACACACGAGCGGCCTCTCCTGGGCGCCCGGCGCCCGGAGGATGAGGTTTACGGGGATGTGACGCGTCATTCGACACGCCGACGGTCAAGGTTACGGGGCCGCGGCCAAGAGGGTCAAACCGAGCCGGGCCCGCCGCCTGTGCGACCGGTCACGCCGGTCGCGTCCGCCGGGGCGTACGCGCGATCCGCGCACGCCCCGGCGGACGTCGAGACGGTCAGTCCTCGTCGGTGGAGGCCGAGACGGAGGAGCGGGACTGCTCCGCCGCGACGGTCTTCTTCGACGTGGTCTTCTTGGCGGCGGTCTTGGTGGTCTTCGCCGCCGCCTTCTTCGCCGTCGTCTTCTTGGCCGCGGTCTTCTTCGCCGCGGTCTTCTTGGTGGCGGCCTTCTTCGCCGTGGCCTTCTTGGCCGTCTTGCGGGCCGTCTTCTTGGCCGGGGCCGCCTCTTCGGCGGCCTCCTCGGCGGCCTCCTGCGGGGCGGCACCGTCAACCGCGGCGGCCTGAGGGGCCTCCTCGGGCGCGGCCGACGGGACGACCACGACGGCCGCCTCCTCGGGCGCGGTGGACACGGTGGGCTTGCGCACGGCGCGGCGCCGCGGACGGGCCGGGGCGGCGCTCCCGGCGGGTGCCTCCGCGACCGCCTCGGCAGCCGCCGCGGGCTCTTCGGCCTGCTCGGGCTCCTGTGCGGCCTCGGCCGTGGCGGGCGCCGTCTCGGACACCGTCACCACGGTCGCCTCCGCCCCCGCCGGAGAACCGGCCGGCGCGGACACCTTGCGCGTCGCCCGCCGGCGGCCACGGCCCTTGGGCGCGGCCTCCTCAGGGGCCGGGGCCTCGACGACCGGGTCCTCGACGGCGATCGGCTCGGCGTGCGCCTCGGCGGCCGGTTCCGGCTGCACCGGACGGGCGACCTCCTCTGCGGCGGTCACGTCCTGAGCCGTCGGCACCTCGGCCTGCCTGTCCTGCTCGGCCTTCGGCTCCGCCGTCTCACCGCGCGGCGCACCCGCCGGAGCCGACGCCCGCCGGCTCGCCCGGCGCCGCGACCGACCGCGCGTGGCCGCGGCCTCCGCCTCGGCGGCACTGCTGTACAGCTCCTCGTCGGGCTCGAAGGCCGGCTCGGGCAGCGCGATCGGCTCGGCGATCTCGGCACCGACCTCGGCCTCGGTCTCCGCCTCCTGCTCGGCGGTCTCGATGGCCGCCTCGTGCACGTGCGGCTGATCGGCGGCACCGGCACGGGCACGCTTCTTGCGCTTGCCGCCGCCTCCGCCGGCGCTGGTCGGCTGCTCCATGTGCACGATGACACCGCGTCCGTTGCAGTGGACGCAGGTCTCGGAGAAGGACTCCAGGAGCCCCTGCCCGACCCGCTTGCGGGTCATCTGCACGAGCCCCAGCGAGGTCACCTCGGCCACCTGGTGCTTCGTACGGTCCCGGCCCAGGCATTCGAGCAGGCGCCGCAGCACCAGGTCCCGGTTGGACTCCAGCACCATGTCGATGAAGTCGATGACGATGATGCCGCCGAGGTCGCGCAGCCGCAGCTGGCGGACGATCTCCTCGGCCGCCTCCAGGTTGTTCCTGGTGACGGTCTCCTCGAGGTTGCCGCCCTGCCCGGTGAACTTGCCGGTGTTGACGTCGACGACGACCATCGCCTCGGTCCGGTCGATCACCAGCGAACCGCCACTGGGCAGCCAGACCTTGCGGTCCAGCGCCTTGGCGAGCTGCTCGTCGATCCGGTAGGTGGCGAAGACGTCGACCTCGGAGGTCCACTTCTGGAGCCGATCGGCGAGGTCCGGCGCGACGTGCGAGACATAGCCGTGGATGGTCTGCCACGCCTCGTCGCCGCTGACGACGACCTTGGAGAAGTCCTCGTTGAAGATGTCGCGCACGACCCGGACGGTCATGTCCGGCTCGCCGTACAGCAGCGTCGGCGCGTTGCCGCCGTTCTTGGCCTTCTTCTGGATCTCCTCCCACTGCCCCTGGAGCCGCTCGACGTCCCGGCGCAGCTCGTCCTCGCTCGCGCCCTCGGCGGCGGTGCGCACGATGACGCCCGCGTCCTCGGGGACGATCTTCTTGAGGATCGTCTTCAGCCGGGCCCGCTCGGTGTCGGGCAGCTTGCGGCTGATGCCGGTCATGGAGCCCTCGGGCACATACACGAGGTAGCGCCCGGGCAGGGAGACCTGGCTGGTCAGGCGGGCGCCCTTGTGCCCGATGGGGTCCTTCGTCACCTGGACGAGCACGGACTGCCCGGACTTCAGGGCGGACTCGATGCGCCGCGGCCCGTTGGCCATGCCGAGCGCCTCGAAGTTGACCTCACCTGCGTACAGCACCGCGTTGCGGCCCTTGCCGATGTCGATGAAGGCGGCCTCCATCGACGGCAGCACGTTCTGCACCTTGCCGAGGTAGACGTTGCCGACGTACGAGACCGCCTGCTCCTTGTTGACGTAGTGCTCGACGAGCACGCCGTCCTCCAGGACGCCGATCTGCGTACGGTCGCCGTGCTGGCGGACGACCATCACGCGCTCGACGGCCTCGCGCCGGGCCAGGAACTCGGCCTCGGTGATGATCGGGACGCGCCGGCGGCCCTGCTCGCGGCCCTCGCGGCGGCGCTGCTTCTTGGCCTCCAGACGGGTCGAGCCCTTGATGGACTGCACCTCGTCGGACGGTTCGGCCTTGGGCCGGGGCTCGCGGACCTTGACGACCGTGCGCTCCGGGTCGTCCTCGGAGGGCTCGGCCTCGGGCGCGCTGTCACCGGCACGGCGACGGCGGCGACGGCGACGGCGGCTGCTGCTGGAGCCGCCCCCGCCGGACGACTCGTCGCGGTCGGCGGCCTCGTCGGACTCGTCCTGGTCCTCCTCGGTCTGCTCCGCGGTGTCCTCGGCGTCCTGCGCGGCCTGTCCGGCGGCGACCTGCTCGGACTCGGCGTCCGTGCCCTCGCCGGCCTCGGCGTCGGTCTCGGCGGACTCCCCACGCCGACGGCGGCGGCCGCCCCGGCGACGGCGACGGCGCGAGCCGGTGCCCTCGGAGTCGTCCTGGTCGTCGCCCTCGGCGGACTCCTCGGGCTCCTCGGCCTCGTCGACGGCGCTCTCGGCGGCGGCACGCTCGGCGGGGGCCTCGGTGGTCTGGGCCTCGGGCTCGTCCGCGGCACCCCGGCGACGGCGACGGCGGCGCGATCCGCTGGGCTGCTCGTCCCGCACCTCCGCCGGCGCGGACTCCTCCGTCTCCTCGGGCTCCTCGGGCTCCTCGGTCCCGGCCGCCTCGGCGGCGGCCGCGGCGGCGGCCCGCTCCGGCGTCTGGAACTGGGGTTCGGTGAACACGGGCGCCTGGAACAGGGCGACGGGCGGGCCGCGCGGGCCGCGCCGACGTCTCGTCCTCATCGGCGGCCTCGGCACCGGCGGCGCCCCGCGCGGACTTGGCGCCCCGGGAGGCCCGGGAGGGCTGCGCGGGCTCGGCGAAACCACTGGCGGCCCGGCGGACGACCCGGCGACGGCGCCGCGGAGCGGCATCCTCGGCGGGCTCGGACGCCTGGGCGGCGGCCTCGGCGGCAGCGGCCTCGTCGGCTCCGTCGGACTCGGCTGCAGGGGATTCGGTCACAGGTGCCTTCGCCTCCTCGGCGGGCGTGCCGACGGGGGCCTCGGCGGGCCCACCGGACACGGCAGCGGCGGCCTCGGCGGGCGCGTCGGTCGTGGCGACGGAGCCGGACCGGCCCGCGTCGGCGGTTCCCTCCGCCGCCTCGGCGGCGGCAGGTGCTGCGGTGGGCGCGGTCACCCGTCGCGTGGCACGCCGCCGGGTCCTGCGCGGAGCAGCCTCCTCGGCGGGCTCCGCGGTCCCGGCGCCGTCGGCGGCAGCCTCGGGGGCGCTCGGCTCGGCCTGTGCGGCGGCGGCAGCGGGCGCCGCCGGCTCCACCGCCTCGGCCGGAGCCGCAGGAGGCGAGGTCACCGTGCGCGTCGCACGACGCCGGGTGCGCCGGGGAGCGGCGTCCTCGGACACCTCGGCGGACGCGGCGGCCTCGGTCTGCTCCGGCGCCTCGGAGGCGGCGGGAGCGGACGCGGTCGCCGGCACCACGGTCTCGGCGGCCTCAGCACCCGCCGGAGCCCCTGCGGGCGCGGCGGCACGGCGCACCACGCGGCGCCGCTTCGGAGCGGCAGGCGCGGCCTCCCCGGCGCTCTCGGCGGCCTCGGGGATCTCCTGCGCCGCCGCGACGGTCTCTTCGGCGGCGGTCTCCTCGGCCTCGCCGGTCTCTACGGCGTCGGCCGCGAGGTCGTCGGGCTCCGCGGCCGGTATGGCCGGCGTGACGGTCTCCACGGGAGCGTCGGAGGAGGCGCCGACGGGCGGACCCGCCGGCCGGGACGCGGCACGGCGCCGCCGACGGGGCGGCAGGGTGTCGCTGGGGGTGTTCTGTTCGGAGTCCGTGGCGGGCTCTGTGGGTTCGGTCGGTTCGAGCATGCGGGCTTTTCTCCCGTCAGGCTCCCGGGCGCCGCACCTGGTCCGGCTGTGCCGGTGACGTCCGCGGCTCGCGCTGTGCGCGTCGCCGCCGTCCGGGGCGCGGGCGCCGCACGGGAGCTCTCTGTGTCCTGTCTCGCCGGTTCCGTACGCCGAATGCGTACGGCCTGGCGAAAGTCTTCTGGTCGGTGCGCTGCCCGACCCAGGTGGCTCCCGAGTCCGAGGGCGGCGCTACGACGTCCGTCCCTTCGCGGAACCTACGCCGGCGCCGTCGCGGTGGCAGACGGTTCGGCCGTTGAGTGGGCCTCCGCTGCCTCGCGGTCGGGCGCGAGCGGGTCGGTCACCGTGCCGGTCTCTTCATCGAACAGCCCCTGCGCCAGCCTGGTCACCGCTGCGGGGACCGGCGGCGCCAGGTCGGCCACGGCGCGGAGACCGGACAGGACGTCGTCGGGTCGTACGGCAGGCGTCACGTGCCGAACAACCAGCCGCAGTATCGCACAGGGCTGGTCGGTCGGCCTATCAGCCTGCGAACTGTGCGTTTCTGTGAGGTCGGGGATCTCCAGGCTCGCGACGGCGGAGCGGGCGTCGAAGGTGCGTACCCCGTTCTTGGCGAGGCGCTGGACCTCGACGGTCTCGGCCGCGGTGAAGGCGTCCGCCGCCCGGCGGGCCTCCTCCTGCGACACGCCGTCCAGCCGCAGCTCCCACACGGAAGCCGTCAGCCGGTCGGCGAGGCCCGGGGTGCGGGCCTCGACCGCCTCGACGATGTCGAGCCCGGTGGGCAGCGACTCGTCGAGAAGGATCCTGAGCTGCTCCGGGTCGCGCGGCGCGGTGAGCGCGATCTCCAGGTACTCCGCCTCACTGCCCGTGCCGGTGGGTGCGGCATTGGCGTACGACACCTTCGGGTGCGGTGTGAAGCCCGCCGAGTAGGCCATCGGCACCTCGGCACGGCGCAACGCACGCTCGAAGGCGCGCTGGAAGTCACGGTGGCTGGTGAACCGGAGGCGGCCGCGCTTGGTGTAGCGCAGTCGGATGCGCTGCACCGCGGGTGCGGGCGGCGGGCCTTCGGGCTGTCGCTTGCCCAGTGTCGTTCAGTCCTTCGTGAGAGCGGTCGTACTGCTACCAAGAGTACGTGTCTCGCGGCCGTGAGGTTCCCGCCGGGCCACCACCTCCCGCTCCCGCGGCTCACCGAGGAGCATGCGACGGAAGTCGGCGCGCGCCTGTCGTACGGAGTCACGGGCGGCGGCGAGGGCCTGCCGGGTGGCCCGCCCCACGGCGCGGCCGGCGTCGGCGGCGGGCCGCAGCACCAGGTCCCGTACGACGTGCCCGACCGGGGTGAGCACCGTTCGGTACACCCAGCGCACCGGCTCCACGAAGGTCCACCGGAAGAGGGTCCCCAAGAACCGTCCGACGGCGAGCGAGACGTACCCGGCGATCCGCCAGGCGTGCCCGAGCGCGTCCCACACCTCGCGCCCGACGACCGCGAGGACGCGTCCGACGGGTGTGAGGACCCAGCGCCACAGGGCGAGCGCGGGCAACACGACCAGGACGCGGGTGGTCCAGTACAGGACCATGCCGACCAGCCGCACGAGCCCGGTCACACACCAGGCGACGGCCCGGCCGACGGGCGCGAGGATCCACTCGTACAGCCATACCGCGGGTACGACGACCAGGTACCGCGCGAGCCAGGCCGCGGCGGTGTACATGCCGAGGCCGAGGGCGGCGAACCCGACCCCGATGCCCCTGAGCAGCCACATGATCCCGTGCCCGATCGGCGTCAGCCCGTGCGCGTACAGCCACGCGAGGGCACGGCCGACCGGTGTGAGCACGTACCGGTGGAACCACACGAGCGGCACGACGACGAGCACGTTCCCGAGCCACGCCAGCGCCTTGCCGACGGGGACGAGGAGGTAGCGCCACAGTCCGACGACCGGCCAGACGAACAGGACCTTCCCCAGCCACAGCAGCGCCCGCCCGAGCGGCCTGAGCACGGTGTCCCTCAGGACGCGCCCGACGACGACGAGCGCGTCCCACACCACCCGCACCGGCACGACCAGCACAAGCACCACGATCCGCACGGGAATCCGGATCGCGACGGCGAGACACCCTTCGGGCGGTGCCTGCTGCTGCGGCTGAGCTGGTGACTTCTCGAGGTCCATAACGGCGTAGACGCCGTGGGCGTCTGTCCGGATCCCGTTCGGCACCGTCTACTCCACTTGTCCTCGAACTCCCCACGCCTCGACCGCGTTGCGGGATGCGCCGACCGGGTGAACAGTGGATTCATGGGCCCGGGTCCGCGACGGATGAAGGCGACGGACGAAGCAGCACACGCCAAGCGCATCTGGAACCACTATGGCCAGAACACCCCGGCGATACGCCTTCCACAGGGTCAACGCGTCCTCTCTTGGCTGCGGCGCTTGCCTTTCCAGCAGGTCTGACAGGTGCGGTGACGGCGCTTCAGGCCCCGAGCGCGAGCAGGACGGACGTGCCCGCGCAGACGACACCACCTCCTGAACCCACGGACTCCGAGCCTCCCCCGTCGACACCGGGTGATACGACGCCACCTCCGCCCACTGCCTCCGAACCGACCGACACGTCGAGTTCGGGCGGCACATTGCCCCCTGACAGCCCTGACAGCCCTGACAGCCCTGACAACTCGTCAGACACTGGTGACGCAGAGCAAGAGGGGTCCGGTCCCCCGGCTGAACAGACGGAACAGATTGAAGACGTAACGACGAGTCTGAACGAGACCAAGGCCAGCCTCCCCGAGGAACTGGCGCCGACTGTTGACGAATTGACGGCCACCCTCGAAGCAGTCGCGGACCCGGAGACGTCACTGCAGGACAGGCAAGAAGTCATCGAGAGCGCACAGCAGCTGACGACAGCGCTGACAACTATCGGCGACGACACATCCGACGAGCTGCGGGAACAGCTGGTCACGCTCGTGCAGCAGGTGTCCTCCACCCTGACAGTGGGCCACGACCCGGAGGTGCCGCCCGAGGAGCGGTCGTTCCTCCTCGTGATCGTGAAGCGGACGACATCCGCGCTGGACATGATCTGCGACCCCGAAACCCCAGAAGAACTGCGGGGGCAGCTGATCGCCGTCGTGGAGCAGCTGAACTACGTCCTGGAGAGCAGCTGGGACAGGGAGCTGGTTCGTTCGTTCGCGATGCTGGCAGGTTCCTCGGTGGACTGGATCACCGCCCCTGGGACGCCTCAGGAGGTACAGAACGCGCTCGCCGAGTCCACACTTAAGGGCACTGAGAAGCTGGAGGAGATCAACGACCTCGCGGCGTCACAGGAGAACCGGGCGAAACGCAAAGACCCGGAGGAAGAGCTGAAGGAACAGGCCGCCCGGATGAGCGACCAGCAGGAGGAGGCCGCCTCGGCTCAGGACCAACCGGACGAATCCCTCTCCGAGGCGGCCGTGGTGTGTACCACCGCCATATTCGAGTCGGTCGGAGAGAGCGCCCTCGTTCAGCAGCTCGGGGGCCTGATTCCCGAGGGTTGGGGCACCGAAGGGGTCAAGGACTTCTGGAAGGCGGAGGAACAGGGAGACGATCTCCTCGACGTCCTGGCCCAGTTGCAGAACGACGAGCGCGTCCACGCCCCCTTCGAAATCCCGCAGCTCATCACCGAGCTCGCCGACCTCGTACCGGGAAGCGAGCTGTTGGGCACCCTCGGCAAAAAATCTCTCAACTGCCTGGAGACGGCTTCTGTTCTCGACCAGGACTTCGGGATCGCAGCAGGCACCTGGCTCGCGGAGTCAGACGCCGGATGACATCAGCAATTCCGCGAGAGACACCTCTGCATTGGCGCGCACCTCCGCGGCCCCATATCTTTCCAGCTCTCTCTTTTCTTCCTTCACGAAATCAGACTCCCCCTTGAAGTCGAACGCCGAAATGGAGGAGATGGGATCGCGCACCGGAGACCAGATCGCCGTCACATAACGCGGATTACGGGTCACATTGACGAGGTTGTTGTTGTGCCGCACCATCCCGTGATAGATGACCAGTCGACCACACGCCGAACAGTGGAAACGCCCAGCCTCTTTATCCCATGAGTAATGAGGAGTTTCGAACTCGTCGACATCGAGTTTTCCTCGGTCCTTCCTCATGTACGAAACCCGCAAGTCGACACTCACCGTGTCATATAGGGCGTCCTTGGGGAGCTGGAACACACGTTTGAGGGAGTATTCCTGCCCGATCTCGAGCCGTTTGCCCGGACCGTAGAAGTGCCCACTGCTTACCGTGGTGTACTTAAGTCGGCTGACATAACGTTCTGCTTCCTCGCCCCGCTCGCCCGCGCGCTCGCTCCACTCCCTCACCAAAGCCCTGCGATCAGGGTACCTGGAGTACTCGGCGCCCCTTCCGCGGACGGTGTAGATGTCATTGACGATGTACACCGGAATCCCTCCGGTGTTCTTCATGTAAAGCGTCAGCGGGACTTGGACGAAGGGGAGCACACGGTCCGCCCGCGACTTCCCGAACTCAGCCCTCAGAGTGAAGTGCATCGGGGCAGCCGCAGGTTGGTACATGGTGGAATACGCCAGGCTGATGCCGGTCAGAAGCGCGGTGGCGACCACCCCGGCCGCGAACCTCTTGGGCTGCGGAACTCCCTTCCACGACTTGTCGCGGACAAGAAGGAAAAGCGTGCAGAGGGACCAGAACCACAGGGGCATGAAAACCAGCACATACGGCGTGAACTCCATTTCCTCGAGCCACATGAACAGCAGGAGACTGCCCGTGGCCAGCGCGATGAGCACGCCGAGCAGGACGATCGCCCCGGAGGCCTTGAACTGCCGCCTCCCCCCGTAGTCGAGGGCCGCGAGGGCCGCCACCCCCTGCACCACACCCGACAGGACGAACAGAACCCCACTGATCCGTTGCGCGAAGGTCAGCGCCCCGGAGGCGTCCGGCCACCCGATGGCCGCGTTGAGGGCCATGGACGCGAACAGCCCGGCCACCATGAGAACGGTAACCGCGCGCCTTCTCCAGGCGCGGTCGGGCCATGTGCCGCTGTCACCCCCGCGCCAGCTCACGGAAGCCGCATCGTCGACATTCAGGTCCTCGGGGTAGCCGAGGCGTCCGAGCATCTTCCGCAGTTCGCCCAGCGACCAGGCACGGCCCACCGTCTCGCCGCCCACGACGACCCGACGCAGCCCACGGCTGTCCGGTGGCTCGACAACGACCCACGGACGGATGCTCCTCATGCCGCC
This sequence comes from Streptomyces africanus, assembly GCF_030816955.1. Taxonomy (NCBI): domain Bacteria; kingdom Bacillati; phylum Actinomycetota; class Actinomycetes; order Kitasatosporales; family Streptomycetaceae; genus Streptomyces; species Streptomyces africanus. Next base: position 2,887,326 of record NZ_JAUSYP010000001.1, read on the forward strand.
AGGCTCGAACCCCGAACAGCCGTGTGCACGCGGAACTACCCCGTTCGGCGCCCGCGAGGGCCCCTTTCAGGCGCCGACGTACGCCGCAAGGTGCTCTCCGGTGAGGGTGGAACGCGCGGCGACCAGGTCGGCCGGGGTGCCCTCGAAGACGATGCGGCCGCCGTCGTGTCCTGCGCCGGGGCCGAGGTCGCACCTCGCTGATGTCACGGCCGCCGAGGTGGAGGTCGAGGACCGACGCCTGGAACCGCTTCCCCTCGCAGGCCTCGCAGGTGGTGGCGACGCCCGCCCTCATCGCCAGGTCGGTGTAGACGACACCGGCGCCGTTGCAGGCCGGGCAGGCGCCCTCGGGGTCGGCGCTGAACAGCGCGGCATTGACGCCGTTGGCCTTGGCGAACGCCTTGCGGATCGGGTCGAGCAGCCCGGTGTACGTCGCCGGGTTGCTCCGTCTGGAGCCGCGGATCACGGTCTGGTCGACCGAGACCACTCCGTCCCGCCCGGACACCGAGCCGTGGATCAGAGAGCTCTTTCCCGAGCCCGCCACCCCGGTGACGACGACCAGCGTGCCGAGCGGGATGTCGACGGCGACGTCCCGCAGGTTGTTCGCGTCGGCGCCGCGCACCTCGAGCACGCCCGACGGCTTGCGCACCGAGGGCTTCAGCACGGCCCGGTCGTCCGATGCCGCCCGGTGAGCGTGCCACTGCGCCGCAGCCCCTGGACGGTGCCCTCGAACACCACCTCGCCGGCGCGTGGACCCAGCTTGTGCTCCACGACCAGCACGGTGTTGCCCTTGTCGCGCAACTGGAGCAGCAGGCCGTTCATCCGCTGGATGTCATGGGGGTGCAGCCCGCATCGAGCAGAGGAGCCCCCTCCGCAGCCGGAGGGGGCTCCATGACCGGACCGGTCTCAGTGAGCGTGTCCGCCGGCCGCGGGCGCCGCGTTCTTGACCGTCAGGGGCAGGAGCTTCTTGCCCGTCGGGCCGATCTGGATCTGGGTGTCCATCTGCGGACACACCCCGCAGTCGAAGCACGGCGTCCAGCGGCAGTCCTCGACCTCCGTCTCGTCGAGGGCGTCCTGCCAGTCCTCCCAGAGCCAGTCCTTGTCGAGGCCGGAGTCCAGGTGGTCCCAGGGGAGGACCTCCTCGTACGTGCGCTCGCGCGTCGTGTACCAGTCGACGTCGACGCCGAAGGGGGCCAGGGCCTTCTCGGCGCACCGCATCCAGCGGTCGTACGAGAAGTGCTCGCGCCAGCCGTCGAAGCGGCCGCCGTCGTCGTAGACCGCGCGGATGACGGCGCCGATCCGGCGGTCGCCGCGGGACAGCAGGCCCTCGACGATGCCGGGCTTGCCGTCGTGGTAGCGGAAGCCGATGGAGCGGCCGTACTTCTTGTCGCCGCGGATCTTGTTGCGCAGCTTCTCCAGGCGGACGTCCGTCTCCTCCGCCGACAGCTGCGGCGCCCACTGGAAGGGCGTGTGGGGCTTGGGGACGAAGCCGCCGATCGAGACCGTGCAGCGGATGTCGTTGGACTTCGACACCTCGCGGCCCTTGGCGATGACCTTCGTCGCCATGTCGGCGATCTGGAGGACGTCGTCGTCGGTCTCCGTCGGCAGGCCGCACATGAAGTACAGCTTCACCTGGCGCCAGCCGTTGCCGTAGGCGGTGGCGACCGTGCGGATCAGGTCGTCTTCCGAGACCATCTTGTTGATGACCTTGCGGATGCGTTCCGAGCCGCCCTCGGGGGCGAAGGTGAGCCCGGAGCGGCGGCCGTTGCGGGTCAGCTCGTTCGCCAGGTCGATGTTGAAGGCGTCCACGCGGGTGGACGGGAGGGAGAGGCCGACCTTGTCGTCCTCGTAGCGGTCGGCGAGGCCCTTGGCGATGTCGCCGATCTCCGAATGGTCCGCCGAGGAGAGGGAGAGCAGGCCCACTTCCTCGAAGCCCGTCGCCTTCAGACCCTGCTCGACCATGTCGCCGATGCCCGTGATGGAGCGTTCACGGACCGGGCGGGTGATCATGCCGGCCTGGCAGAACCGGCAGCCGCGGGTGCAGCCGCGGAAGATCTCCACCGACATGCGCTCGTGAACCGTCTCGGCCAGCGGGACCAGGGGCTGCTTGGGGTACGGCCACTCGTCGAGGTCCATCACCGTGTGCTTGGAGACGCGCCAGGGGACGCCGGAGCGGTTGGGTACGACGCGGGCGATACGGCCGTCGGGCAGGTACTCGACGTCGTAGAAGCCGGGGATGTACACCCCGCCCGTCTTCGCCAGGCGGAAGAGGAGCTCCTCGCGGCCGCCGGGGCGGCCCTCCGCCTTCCAGGCGCGGATGATCGCGGTGACCTCCAGGACGGCCTGCTCGCCGTCACCGATCACCGCGCAGTCGATGAAGTCCGCGATCGGCTCGGGGTTGAACGCGGCGTGGCCGCCGGCCATGACGATCGGGTCGTCCAGGCCGCGGTCCTTGGCCTCCAGGGGGATCCCGGAGAGGTCCAGGGCCGCCAGCATGTTGGTGTAGCCCAGCTCCGTGGAGAAGGACAGGCCCAGCACGTCGAAGGCCTTGACGGGCCGGTGACTGTCCACCGTGAACTGCGGGACGCCGTGCTCCCGCATCAGCTCCTCCAGGTCCGGCCAGACGCTGTAGGTGCGCTCGGCGAGGACGCCCTGCTGCTCGTTGAGCACCTCGTAGAGGATCTGGACGCCCTGGTTGGGCAGGCCGACCTCGTAGGCGTCCGGGTACATGAGCGCCCAGCGGACGTCACAGGAGCCCCAGTCCTTGACCGTGGAGTTGAGTTCTCCGCCGACGTACTGGATCGGCTTCTGCACGTGCGGGAGCAGAGCTTCGAGCTGCGGGAACACCGACGCAGCGACTTCGGCAGACATGTCGCGCACCTTCGTGGGCTGGACTGAACGGACAGGGTGACCATCCAGACTAACGCGACCCGGACGCGCCTTCGTACGCGCGGAGGATCAGCGGAAGATCACAGGCCCGCAGCCCCGCCCTTGATCCCGTCCCAGAATCCGGGCAGCTCGGTCTCCACGCGCACCGCCCGCTGCTCCTCGCGCTCATGGAGCAGGCCGTAGGTGAAGGTGTTCTCCCCGGCCGCGTGGGCGACTGCCGCCAGCTCGCGCAGGGCCTGCCGGGCCATCACGCTGTCCTGGTGCTCGCCGAGCAGGATCTGGAGCGCCTTCATGGTCTTGACCAGGTCCTTGGCCGGCTTGCCGAGGACCGGCCGGGCGGCCTCCGCCGCGTAGCGGGCGCGCTTGGTCTTCTTGCGGGCCTCGTGGATCGCGACGTCGCGGTCGGTGCCGGGCTCCAGTTCCACAGCCCGCTCGACCAGCCCGGCGACCTTGCGGACGTCCCTCGTGACGGCCTTGGCGATCTTCTTGTGGGGCTTCTTGCCGACCGCCTTCTTGAGGGGCGGGTCGGCGATCAGCGCGTCCAGGGTGTCGAGCAGGGCGAGGTAGCGGCGGGAGTCCAGGACCCCGATGAGCCGGCCGCGGGTTCCGCCGTGCTCGGCGCTCGCCCAGGTGCGCAGCCGCTCGCGGACCGGGCCGCGGACCAGGGTGGCCGGCACCTCGTCGAGAGCCGCCGTCAGCCGTGCGGTCAGCACTTCGCGGTCCCGGTCCAGGCCCACCTCACCGGCCAGCCACTTCAGCTCGTCGCCGACCGGGTCGGTGACGGTCCGGTCGAGGAGCTCGCCGTACGTCTTGAGGGTGCTGCGCAGTCTGCGGGTGGCGACGCGCAGGCTGTGCACGGAGTCCTCGGCGTTCCGCCGCACGGCCGGGTCGAGTTCGACGATGGCGTCCCGCTGGGCGCGCACGTACGCCAGGACGTGGTCTGAGGCGGTCACCGGCTGCGCGGCGGGGGCGGACGCGGGCTGCCGGTGCGGCGCCGTCTCCGCGAGGGCCCGCGCCAGTTTCGACGGCGAGGCCGACGGCCGTACGCCCGCCTTGCGCAGCCGCTTCTCGACCTTGTCGAGGAAGGCCGGGTCTCCCCCGTCGGCGAGCTCCACCTCGATCTCCGTCCACTGCGCTGCACCGCCGCCGGCCGTGAGCCGGTCGGCCCGTACGGCGTCGACGCTGACCTCGGCGAGCAGCTTGCCGTCGGCGTCGACGAGGTGGCGTACGTCGCGGTCGGAGCGCAGCCGGACGACGGGCAGCAGTCGGCCGCCGCGGACGCGGGAGCGGACGAGCCGGCGAGGTCGCCCGGGAGGGTGTCGGAGAGCGGGGCGCGGATCTCGTCGCGGACGCCGGGGGCGACGGGGAACTTCAGATGCCAGCCCGCGTCCGAGCCGCCGGTGCGGCGGCGCAGGGTGACGGACGACGCGGCGAGGCGTTCGTCGGCGGTGTCGTAGTAGGTGGCGTCGAGGTGGGCGACGCCCTGGTCGAGCACGGTCGCGACGCCGGCGACACCGGTCAGGTCGGGGAGCCCGCTCTCGTCGGATTCGTACTTGCGTTCGACCTCGCGTTTCGTCTCCGCCATGACATGGAATCTAGTGGCTGACCGGCCGGGAGGGCAGTGGTGGGCTCCCTCACCAAGGGCGTCGCGTTCAGGTCGTCAGCAGGGCCCGCATCTCCTCGCCGTCCGGGAAGGGCGCGTCCTTCACCGTCCGGGAGACGAGGTACACGTGGGCGTCCTCGAACTGGTGGTATGACAGCGGCTCCGGGCCCTGTCCGACGATCAGCACGTTGTGCTCCAGGCGCCAGCTGACGTACCGGGTCGTGAACCTGGGCTGCCGGATGTCGTGGTCCGGCAGGCCCAGCCGGTCGGTGAAGCGCCGCACCACGCTGCCGAAGAGCGCGTCGAACTCCGGCCGCCAGGCGCCCTCCTCGCTGGTCCAGCCGGGCAGGGTGCCCCAGCAGTCCTCGTCGAGCAGGCCGCCGTCGACCGAGTAGAGGTAGGCGAACGGCAGGTAGAGCGAGCCGTCGCCGTCGCAGGTGACGAAGTGGCCCTGCGGGGTGACGTGGGTGGCTTCGGGAACATCGAGTGTGTCCTCGTACGCCGGTCCCTGCACCGCCTGCGACCAGTCGGGCCAGCCGCCCTCGCGCATCCGCGCCTCGATGGCGTCGTCGTCGGTCAGGTCCAGCTCCGCCAGCGCGAGGAGCTGACTCACCAGCTCCTCGGTCACCGGGCACAGGGCCACGTACTCCCCGGACATTCCACTCCCCCGTTACTGCCGCTAGGCCGACATCGGTCGTTGTACCCGGATCGACTGCAACAGGCCGACCGCTATCCACACGGCGAACATCGACGACCCACCGTACGACACGAACGGCAGCGGCAGGCCGGTGACCGGCATGATGCCGAGCGTCATCCCGACGTTCTCGAAGGTCTGGAAGGCGAACCAGGCGACGATGCCGGCGGCGACGATCGTGCCGTACAGGTCGGTGGTCTCCCGGGCGATACGGCAGGCCCGCCACAGGACGATGCCGAGCAGCAGGATGATCAGGCCGCCGCCGACGAAGCCCAACTCCTCCCCCGCCACGGTGAAGACGAAGTCCGTCTGCTGCTCGGGTACGAACTGGCCGGTGGTCTGCGAGCCGTGGAAGAGGCCGGAGCCGGTCAGGCCGCCGGAGCCGATGGCGATACGGGCCTGGTTGGTGTTGTAGCCGACGCCGGCCGGATCGAGCTCGGGGTTGGCGAAGGCGGCGAAGCGGTTGATCTGGTACTCGTCGAGCACGCCGATCTGCCAGACGGTGACCGCGCCGAGGGTGCCCGCGCCGAGCAGGCCGAACACCCAGCGGTTGGACGCCCCGGAGGCGAGCAGCACGCCGAGCACGATGATGACCATGACCATGACCGACCCGAGGTCGGGCATGAGCATCACGATCAGCATGGGCACGGCGGCCAGGCCCAGTGCCTGCAGGACCGTGCGGTGGTCGGGGTACTGCCGGTCGCCGGCGTCGACTCTGGCCGCCAGCAGCATCGCCATGCCCAGGATGATCGTGACCTTCACGAACTCCGAGGGCTGGAGGGAGAAGCCGCCGGGGAGCTTGATCCACGAGTGGGCGCCGTTGATCGTGGACCCGAGCGGGGTGAGCACCAGCAGGATCAGCAGGAGCGAGAAGCCGTACAGGACCGGCACGGCCGTGCGCAGACCGCGGTGGCCGAGCCAGATCGTGCCGGCCATCAGGGCGAGGCCGATGCCGGTGTTGAGCAGGTGCCGGATGAGGAAGAAGTACTGGTCGCCCTGGTTGAGCTCCGTGCGGTTGCGGGTCGCCGAGTAGACGAGGAGCGTGCCGAGCAGCGACAGGGCCATCGCCGACAGCAGGATCGGCCAGTCGAGTCGCCGCGCCACCGAGTCACGGGCGAGGAGCCTGGTCCAGCCGGAGCGCTCGGGGCCGTAGCCGGAGACCTGGAAGCTGTTCACACCGCCGGTCATGTCGGCAACCTCCGGCTTCCCCGCCGGCGCCGGCGCCTTCGGGTGTCACGGTTCTCCGGCGACGGCGGGGCCGACGTGGCCGGCTGGAGCGGGTCGGCCGGGGCGTTCGGATCCTTCTTCTTCGCCTGCTGGTCCTTGGCCGGGTCCTTGGGGACCTTCGGGGAGGCGATGGTGCCGTCCGTCTTGACCTTCGGCAGGGCCTTTTCCGGGGCGGGCAGCAGGGCCTTCTTCGCGTCGATGTCGCCGTCCTCGGAGACGCCGTACAGCGCGTTGTAGATGTTGCGGACGGCGGGGCCCGAGGCGCCGGAGCCCGTACCACCCTGGGAGATCGTCATGACGATCGAGTAGTCCTTGGTGTACGTGGCGAACCAGGAGGTGGTCTGCTTGCCGTAGACCTCCGCCGTACCCGTCTTGGCGTGCATCGGGATCTTGTCCTGCGGCCAGCCGCCGAACCGCCAGGCGGCCGTACCGCGGGTGGCGACTCCCTCGAGGGCTTCGTCTATGCGGTCGCGCGTCTGCCGCGTCATCGGCAGCTTGCCGTGCGACCGGGGCTTGATCGGCGTGACGGTCCTGCCGTCGGCGCTGATGACGGCCTTGCCGACGGAGGGGTTGTAGAGGGTGCCGCCGTTGGAGATGGCCGAGTAGATGGTGGCCATCTGGATGGGCGTGACGAGCGTGTCGCCCTGGCCGATGGAGTAGTTGACGGAGTCACCGGCGCGCATCCGGTTGCCTTCGAGGCAGTTCTCGTAGGCGATCTTCTCGGCGTAGCTGCCGTTGCGCTTGCCGGTGCGGCACCAGGCGTCCTTGTTGGCCTTCCAGTAGTCCAGCTTCCACTTGCGGTCGGGGACGCGGCCGGTGACCTCGTTGGGCAGGTCGATGCCGGTCTCCTTGCCGAGGCCGAACTGGTGCGCAGTCTTGTAGAACCAGTCGCTCGGGTGCTTCTTCGGCTTGCTGCCGCCGTCCTTCTTCCACTCCTCGTGGGAGAGCCGGTAGAAGACCGTGTCGCAGGAGACCTCCAGGGCGCGGCCGAGGCTGATGGGGCCGTATCCCTTGGATTCGAAGTTCTTGAAGACCTGGCCGCCCAGGGAGTACGAGCTGGAGCACTGGTAGGGGCCGTCGAAGGAGTAACCGGCGTTGATCGCGGCGGCCGTCGGGATGACCTTGAAGATCGAGCCGGGCGCGGACTGGCCCTGGATCGCGCGGTTGAGCAGCGGGTAGTTGGAGTTCTTGCCGGTGAGCCGCGCGTAGTCCTTGGCGGAGATGCCGCCCACCCAGGCGTTCGGGTCGTAGCTCGGGTTGGAGGCCATGGCGACGACGCGGCCGGTCTTGGCCTCCATGACGACGACGGCGCCGGAGTCGGCCTTGTAGTTGGTGCCGGTGTTCCGGTCGTGCTGCCTGCGGGCTTCCTTCATGGCCTCGTTCAGCTGGTACTCGGCGATCCGCTGGACGCGGGCGTCGATGCTGGTGACGAGGTTGTCGCCGGGGTGGGCCGGGTCGGCCTCGGCCTGGCCGATGACGCGGCCGAGGTTGTCGACCTCGTAGCGCGTGACGCCGGCCTTGCCGCGCAGCTGCTTGTCGTACTGGCGCTCCAGGCCGGAGCGGCCGACCTGGTCGGAGCGCAGATACGGCGAGTTGGTGTTCTGGGCCTTCTTGATCTCCTCGTCGGTGACCGGCGAGAGGTAGCCGAGGACCTGGGCGGTGTTGGCCTTGCCGGGGCTCGGGTAGCGGCGCACGGCCTCGGGCTCGGCGGTGATGCCGGGGAAGTCCTCGGCGCGCTCGCGGATCTGGAGGGCCTGCTTGGGGGTGGCCTCGTCGGTGATGGGGATGGGCTGGTACGGCGAGCCGTTCCAACAGGGCTGGGGGGTCTTGGCGTCGCAGAGCCGGACCTTCTCCTGGACCTCCTTGGGCGTCATGCCCAGGACTCCGGCAAGCTTGGTGAGGACGTCCTTGCCGTCGTCCGGCATCTTCAGCAGGTCGGTGCGGGAGGCGGAGACGACCAGTCGCGTCTCGTTGTCGGCGAGGGCCACTCCGCGCGCGTCCAGGATGGAGCCGCGGACGGCGGGCTGGACGACCTGCTGGACGTGGTTCCCCGACGCCTCCTTGGCGTAGGCCGCGCCCTCACGGATCTGGAGGTACCACAGACGGCCGCCGAGGGTGAGCAGGAGGGACAGGACGAGGACCTGGATGACGACGAGCCGGATCTGGACCCGTGGGTTCCGCCCGGTCTCGGGGATGTTGGTCACTGCGGCTGCCTCCCCCTCTCAGTGCGCGTACGGCTGTGCGAGTACGAAGCCGGGCCAGGGCGCGCAGCCTGGCCCCGGTGCGAAGCCGGGCCAGGGTGCGAGCGTCTGTCCGGGCACGTGTGTGCGGATACGAGTGAGGAACGACGGGCCCACGAGCCGGCGTTCCTACCGGAGGGGTCCGTTCGGGTGAACTTCCCTGCGTTCACAGCCGCTTGACCCCCTTGATGCGCCCGGCCCGCGCCATCCGCGCCCGGGCCGCCTTCACGCGCAGCCCGTTCCGCTGGCTGCCGATCTTCAGGCCGGTGCCGCCGGAGAGCCAGCCGGAGGAGATGTCGGTGGCCTTGGCGCCGGAGCCGGTCTCGGCGAGCGGATCGTTCTCGGCGCGCCTGGCCAGCGCCATCACCCCCGGCACCACGAACGGGGCGAGCAGCAGGTCGTACAGGGCGGCCGTGAACAGCAGACTGCCCAGGCCCACATGGCGGGCGGCGGTGTCCCCGACGAGGGCACCGACCCCGGCGTAGAGCAGGGTCGAGCCGAGGGCGGCGGCGACCACCACGACCATGGGGCCGGTCGCGGACTTCAGCTGGCCCGTCTCCGGTTTCACCAGGCCCGCGAGGTAGCCGATGACGCACAGCACGAGCGCGTAGCGCCCGGCGGCGTGGTCGGCGGGCGGGGCCAGATCGGCGAGCAGACCCGCGCCGAAACCGACGAGGGCGCCGCCCACATGGCCGTACACGAGGGCGAGGCCGAGGACGGTGAGGAGCATCAGGTCGGGGACGGCACCGGGCAGGTGGAGGCGGGCGAGGACGCTCACCTGGATCACCAGGGCGACGACGACCAGGGCGGAGGAGAGCAGGATCCGGTTGACGCGCATGAGGTGACAGCTCCTACTGCTCTTGCTGGTTCTGGCCGTCTGCGGGTGCCTCGGCGGACGGCGTCACGGTCACCGTCACCGTCGGCCTGGGAGTCGGCTTGGGCTTGGGCGGAAGCACTGTGTCGCGCGGGTCCTTCTTCGGGGCCTCGACGACGACGCCGACGATGTCGAGCTTGGTGAAGGCGGCGTACGGCGTGACGTAGAGCGTGCGGGTCAGGCCGCCGCCGGACGGGTCGACGCGGGAGACCACACCGACGGGCACGCCGGGCACGAACGGCCGGTCGGCCTGCGAGCCGAAGGTGACCAGGCGGTCGCCCTTCTTCACCTCCGCCTTGCCGTTGAGGAGTTCCACGCGCAGCGGGCGGTCGCCCTGCCCGGAGGCGAAGCCGAGCTCGTCGCCGGCCTCCATCCGGGTGCCGACGGTGAAGTCGGGGTCGCTGGCGAGCAGGACCGTGGCGGTGCTGGGCCCGACGGTGGTGACCCGGCCCACGAGCCCGTCCCCGTTCAGGACGGTCATGTCGCGTTTGATGCCGTCGCCCGCGCCGACGTCGATGGTGATGGTCCAGGAGAAGCCCTGCGCGGCTCCGATGGCGATGACCTCGGCGCCCTTGATGCCGTACTGCCCCTGGCCGGCGATCTTCAGCATCTTGTCGAGCTGCTTGAGGCGGCTGCGGCTGCGGTCGTCGCTGCCGAGCCGCGCCTTCAGGGCCGCGTTCTCCTCCTCCAGTACGGCGAGCCGGTCGTGCCGCTCGCCGGATTCCCGGATGGCGGAGACCGCGTTGCCGACCGGGTCGACCGCGGCCGACACACCGCTCTCGATCGGGCCGAAGACCGTCGCCGCGCCCTGCCGGGCACCGTCGACCGGGGAATCCTCCCCACCGCGAATGTCCACCGTGATCAACGCGAACGCGATGGCGATCAGCAGCACCAGGAGCAGCCGGCTCTCTCGTGTGTCCCTCACGTGCGGCGGCCGTGCCCTTCCTCATCGGAATTCGGGAAGCCCCAGGGAAACCCGAGGGGCTGCATTGTGGGAGCTTATGCATCTATATCAACGATCCGCCGCACGAGAGGAGATCGTCCCGTACGGCGGAATCGAAGAGTTACGTCATCTGCGCGGCTGGGCGTCCAGCACCTGCTGGAGCGCCTCGAACTCCTCGACGCACTTTCCGGAACCGAGCGCCACGCTGTCCAGCGGGTCCTCGGCGATATGGATCGGCATGCCGGTTTCCCGGCGCAGCCGCTCGTCCAGGCCCCGCAGCAGCGCTCCGCCGCCGGTCAGAACGATTCCTCGGTCCATGATGTCGCCGGACAGCTCCGGCGGGCACTTGTCGAGGGTCGTCTTGACGGCGTCCACGATCGCGTTGACCGGCTCCTCGATCGCCTTGCGGACTTCGGCCGCGGAGATGACCACGGTCTTCGGCAGCCCGGAGACCAGGTCCCGGCCGCGGATTTCGGTGTGCTCGTCGGAGTCGAGGTCGTACGCCGAACCGATCGTGATCTTGATCTGTTCGGCCGTCCGCTCACCCAGCAGGAGGGAGTACTCCTTCTTGATGTGCTGGATGATCGCGTTGTCCAGTTCGTCGCCCGCGACACGGATGGACTGGGCGGTGACGATGCCGCCGAGGGAGATGACCGCGACCTCCGTGGTGCCGCCGCCGATGTCGACCACCATGTTGCCCGTGGCCTCGTGGACCGGCAGGCCGGAGCCGATGGCCGCGGCCATGGGCTCCTCGATGATGTGCACCTGGCGGGCGCCGGCCTGGGACGACGCCTCGATGACGGCACGGCGCTCGACGCCCGTGATGCCCGAGGGCACGCAGACGACGACCCGCGGACGAGCGAGATAGCGCCGCTTGTGGATCTTCAGGATGAAGTAGCGGAGCATCCGCTCGGTGATCTCGAAGTCGGCGATCACGCCATCCTTGAGCGGACGAACGGCAACGATGTTGCCGGGCGTGCGCCCGATCATCTTCTTCGCTTCGGCACCGACCGCGAGGATGCCACCGGTGTTGGTGTTGATCGCGACGACGGACGGCTCGTTGAGTACGATCCCGCGACCCCTGACGTACACCAGCGTGTTGGCGGTCCCGAGGTCGACAGCCATGTCACGGCCGATGAACGACATTGAGTTCCCCATCAGGATTCGTCTGGCCTTCCCACTAGCTTTTGAGGGCTTTTCAGGTAGGCAAAGGTGGGTGCTGTGACGTGAAGGCTTCCATCGTAGACGCGCCTTCGCGAACACTGCGGGAGGGTCTCCGCCAATGTCAGCAGATGCTGTGCGGGTTCGCTTGTGGAGACGGGCGTTCGGGGGCGATCGTTCCCTCGATCGGCACGTATATGCCAGAAAAGTCCGGGAGCCGTGGCCCCCAGACTTCCCTCGCCGTTTCGTCTTAGGCGCGACCCGGGAAGAAGATCTTCACTTCCCGCTCGGCGGACTCCTCCGAATCGGAGGCGTGGATCAGGTTCTCCCGGACGATGACGCCGTAGTCGCCGCGGATCGAGCCCGGGGCCGCGGCGATCGGGTCGGTCGGGCCGGCGAGCGCGCGCAGCCCCTCGATGACCCGCTCCCCCTCGACGATCATCGCCACGACCGGGCCGGAGGCCATGAACTCCACCAGCGGCTCGTAGAAGGGCTTGCCCTTGTGCTCGCCGTAGTGCTGCTCCAGCGTGTCCTGGTCCAGGGTGCGCAGCTCCAGCGCGGTGATCGTCCAGCCCGCCTTGCGCTCGATGCGGCTGATGATCTCGCCGGTCAGGCCACGACGGACGGCGTCGGGCTTGAGGAGGACGAGGGTGCGCTGGCTCACGACGGGCTCCTTATGCATCATGGTTGTGCGGTGGGACGAGATTACCCGGCGTGTCGGGGCGTCTGTTACGCAGCGTCAGGTGTGGAGGAGCCGGAGCGGTCCGCGAATCTCGCCTTCGCCTCGTCCACCTTCCGCCCGTAGTGCACGGACGCCCACCACAGGGCCGCGAAGACCACGCCCAGGAAGAACATCATCGGCACGGCGAAGCCCGACGCGATGAGCGCGATCTGCAACGCCCAGCCGAGCGCGACGCCGCCCGGGCGCGTCACCAGGCCGCACAGCACCAGGCACAGGAACATCGCGACACCGCTGACCGTCCACACGGTCGTCGTGGACAGGTCGGGATCCTTCATGGCGACCAGACCGGCGAAGCCGATGATGAAGAACTCGCCGATCAGGGTCGAAGAACACAGCGTACGCACGGATCTCAGCCCTTCCCCAGGAGCAGTCGGGCCTCGCCGACGGTGATGACGGAACCGGTGACGAGCACACCGCCGCCCGCGAACTCGCCCTCCTCCTCGGCCAGCGTGATCGCGGCCTCCAGCGCGTCGGGCAGCCGCGGCTCGACCTGGACGCGCTCCTCGCCGAACACCTCCACGGCGATACCGGCCAGCTCGTCGGCGTCCATCGCGCGGTGACTGGAGTTCTGCGTGACCACGATCTCGGCGAACACCGGCTCGAAGGCCTCCAGAAGCCCCCGTACGTTCTTGTCGCCGCTCGCGCCGACGACCCCGATGAGCCGGCTGAACTGGAAGGCCTCACCGATCGCCTCGGCCGCCGCCCGGGCACCCGCCGGGTTGTGGGCGGCGTCGAGCACGACCGTCGGGGAACGCCGCACGACCTCCAGGCGGCCCGGCGAAGCGACGGCCGCGAACGCCTTGCGGACCGTGTCGAAGTCGAGCGGCTCGGCCCGCTGCGCGCCGACGCCGAAGAACGCCTCCACGGCGGCGAGCGCGACGGCCGCGTTGTGCGCCTGGTGCGCGCCGTGCAGCGGCAGGTACACCTCCGGGTACTCGCCGCCCAGGCCGCGCAGCGTCAGCAGCTGACCGCCGACGGCCACCTGCCGCTCCACGACACCGAACTCCAGGCCCTCCCGGGCCACCGTCGCGTCCACCTCGACGGCCTTCTTCAGCAGCACCTGAGCGGCGTCGACCGGCTGCTGCGCCATGATGACCGTCGCGCCCTGCTTGATGATGCCGGCCTTCTCCGTGGCGATCTCCGCGTGCGTGGTGCCGAGCCGGTCGGTGTGGTCGAGGTCTATGGGCGTGACGACGGCGACATCGGCGTCGATCACGTTCGTGGCGTCCCAGGAGCCGCCCATGCCGACCTCGACGACGGCGACGTCGGCGGGCGCGTCGGCGAACGCCGCGTACGCCATGGCCGTGAGCACCTCGAAGAACGACAGCCGGTACTCCTGCGACGCGTCGACCATCTCCACGTACGGCTTGATGTCCTGGTACGTCTCGATGAACCGCTCGGCGGAGATGGGGGCGCCGTCGAGGCTGATGCGCTCGGTGATCGACTGCACGTGGGGCGAGGTGTAGCGGCCGGTCCGCAGCTCGAAGGCGCCGAGCAGGGCCTCGATCATGCGGGCCGTGGAGGTCTTGCCGTTGGTCCCCGTGATGTGGATCGACGGGTACGACCGCTGCGGCTCCCCCAGCACGTCCATCAGCGCGGCGATCCGGCTGACGGAGGGCTCCAGCTTGGTCTCGCCCCAGCGCGTGGCGAGCTCCGTCTCGACCTCGCGCAGGGCCTTGTCGACCTCCGGGTCGGCGGGCCGGGTCGGGATGTCGGCGTCGGGCGGACCGCCCTGGGTGCGCAGGGTTCGGCTGCCGGCCTCGATGACCGCGAGGTCGGGGTCGCGGGTGGTCTCCTCCGCGATGATCTCGTCGAAGGTGTTGAGGGGGTCGGGCTGGTCGTCGGCGCTGTGGTCTGGGGGGAGCTCGCTCACGGGGCCCAGTCTACGGAGACGGACTGACATTGTTCGCCGTGGGCGGGTGCGGGTCCATGGGGGCTGGTCGCGCCCACGCGGCGGAGCCGCACATCGATACAGCCCCGCGCCCCTGACTACGTCACGGCCCCGGCGCCGACAAGCACCGGGGCCGTGACGACCGTAGGAACCCTTACGCCTGCGGCAGACGCTCCAGCTGCGCCTGGATCCGGGTGATGTCCTCCTCCGCCTTGGCGAGGCGGGTGCGGATCTTGTCCACGACGTGGTCGGGGGCCTTCGCCAGGAACGCCTCGTTGCCGAGCTTGGCGCCCGCCTGGGACTTCTCCTTCTCCGCCGCCGCGAGGTCCTTCGCGAGACGCTTGCGCTCCGCCGCCACGTCGATCGTGCCGGAGAGGTCGAGGGCGACCTCCGCGCCGGCGACCGGCAGGGTCGCCGTGGCCGTGAAGGCGTCGCCCTCCGGCTGGAGCCGGAGCAGCTGGCGGATGGCGGCCTCGTGCGTCGCGAACGGCGTGCCGTCCAGGGTCAGCCGGGCCGGGACCCGCTGGCCGGGCTGGAGGCCCTGGTCGGCGCGGAAGCGGCGGACCTCGGTGATGACCGACTGGAGGCTCTCGATCTCGCGCTCGGCGGCGGCGTCCCGGAAGCCACTGTCCTTCGGCCAGTCGGCGATGACGACCGACTCGCCGCCGGTGAGGGTGGTCCACAGGGTCTCGGTGACGAAGGGGACCACCGGGTGCAGCAGCTTCAGCGTGACGTCGAGGACCTCACCGAGGACGCGCTTGCTGACCTCGGCCGCCTCGCCGCCCGCCTGGAACGTCGTCTTGGACAGCTCGACGTACCAGTCGAAGACCTCGTCCCACGCGAAGTGGAACAGGGCGTCGGACAGCTTCGCGAACTGGTAGTCGTCGTAGTACGCGTCGACTTCCGCGACGACCGTGTTCAGGCGGGAGAGGATCCAGCGGTCCGTCGCGGACATCCTCGACGGGTCCGGCAGCGGGCCGTCCACCGTCGCGCCGTTCATCATCGCGAAGCGCGTCGCGTTCCAGATCTTGTTGGCGAAGTTGCGCGAGCCCTGGACCCAGTCCTCGCCGATCGGGACGTCGACGCCCGGGTTGGCGCCACGGGCGAGGGTGAAGCGCAGGGCGTCGCTGCCGTACTTGTCCATCCAGTCCAGCGGGTTGACCGCGTTGCCGAAGGACTTCGACATCTTCTTGCCGAACTGGTCGCGGACCATGCCGTGCAGGGCGATGGTGTGGAACGGCGGGGTGCCGTCCATCGCGTACAGGCCGAACATCATCATCCGGGCGACCCAGAAGAAGAGGATGTCGTAGCCGGTGACCAGGACCGAGTTCGGGTAGAACTTCGCGAGCGACTCGGTCTGTTCGGGCCAGCCCAGCGTGGAGAACGGCCACAGGCCGGAGGAGAACCAGGTGTCCAGGACGTCGGTGTCCTGACGCCAGCCCTCGCCGCTCGGCGGCTCCTCGTCGGGGCCGACGCAGACGACCTCGCCGTTCGGGCCGTACCAGACCGGGATGCGGTGGCCCCACCACAACTGCCGCGAGATGCACCAGTCGTGCAGGTTGTCGACCCAGTCGAAGTAGCGCTTCTCCATCTCCTGCGGATGGATCTTGACGCGCCCGTCGCGGACGGCGTCACCGGCCGCCTTCGCCAGCGGGCCGACCTTGACCCACCACTGCATGGACAGGCGCGGCTCGATCGTCGTCTTGCAGCGCGAGCAGTGGCCGACCGAGTGGACGTACGGCCGCTTCTCGGCGACGATCCGGCCCTCGGCGCGCAGCGCGGCGACGATCGCGGAGCGGGCCTCCAGGCGGTCCTGGCCCTGGAAGGGGCCGTGGGCGGTGATGACCGCGTGCTCGTCCATGATCGTCAGGGCCGGGAGGCCGTGGCGCTGGCCGATCTCGAAGTCGTTCGGGTCGTGCGCCGGGGTGACCTTGACGGCACCCGTGCCGAACTCGGGGTCGACGTGCTCGTCCGCGACGACCGGGATGGAGCGGTCGGTCAGCGGCAGCTTGACCAGCTTGCCGACCAGGTGCTTGTACCGCTCGTCCTCGGGGTGAACGGCGACGGCCGTGTCACCGAGCATGGTCTCGGCGCGGGTGGTGGCGACGACGATGGTGTCGTCCCCGTCGCCGTACTTCATGGAGACGAGTTCGCCGTCGTCGTCCTGGTACTCCACCTCGATGTCCGAGATGGCGGTCAGGCACCGGGGGCACCAGTTGATGATGCGCTCGGCGCGGTAGATCAGCTCGTCGTCGTAGAGCCGCTTGAAGATGGTCTGGACGGCCTGGGACAGGCCCTCGTCCATGGTGAACCGCTCACGCGACCAGGCGACGCCGTCACCGAGGCGCCGCATCTGCCCGCTGATCTGCCCGCCGGACTCGGCCTTCCACTGCCAGACCCGCTCGACGAAGGCCTCACGGCCGAGGTCGTGCCGGGACTTGTTCTCCTTCGCGAGCTCGCGCTCGACGACGTTCTGCGTGGCGATACCGGCGTGGTCCATGCCGGGCTGCCACAGCGTCTCGAAGCCCTGCATCCGCTTACGGCGGGTCAGGGCGTCGATGAGCGTGTGCTCGAAGGCGTGCCCGAGGTGCAGGCTGCCCGTGACGTTCGGCGGCGGGATGACGATCGTGTACGGCGGCTTGTCGCTCTTCTCGTCCGCCTCGAAGTAACCCCGCTCTACCCAGCGCTCGTACAGCGGCCCCTCTACGTCGGCCGGCGCGTACTGGGTCGGCAGGTCGGTGCTGGGCGCTGGTGGCTGCTGCTGAGCGTTCTCGGTCACGGGGGTCAGTTTAGGGGTGTCACCACTCCGTCCCGAAACGCGTTTGCTGTGTAACGGTGGGGGCCCCGATGCCATGCACACGACGGGTCTGCGCCAGGATGTCCGGAACACATAAGCATCTGGAGGGGAACCCAGAACATGAGCTACAACCAGCCGGGCCCGTACGGCGGGCAGCCCCAGCAGCCCGGACCGTACGGCCAGCCCGGTCCGTACGGCCAGCAGCCGCAGGCGCCCCAGCCCGGCTACGGCTACCCCCAGCAGGCCCCTCCGCCCCAGCCCGGTTACGGCTACCCGCAGCAGCCCCCGCAGGGCGTCCCGCCGCAGCAGGGTTACGGCCAGCAGCCCCCGTACGGCCAGCAGCCGCCCTACGGCCAGGCCCCGTACGGCGTCCCCCAGCCGCCCGCGCCGGAGGGCGGCAAGAAGAAGACCGGCCTCATCATCGGCGCGGTGGCGGTCGTGGCGGCCATCGGCGTGGGCGCGTACTTCGTGATCGGCGGGGGCGGTGGAGGCCTGGAGGACGACGGGCCGCACAAGCTCACGACGCCGGCGACCGTGCTCACCGACTACAAGCGCACCACGAAGGACGGGTCGACCGTCGGCGCCGACTCGACGTCGGAGCTGGAGAAGAGCGGCGTCAAGAACGCCAAGTCCGCGGCGGGCCTCTACAGCACGATCGACGCGAGCGACTACGACCCCGACGACCCGGCGTCCGCGGCGAAGCTGGCGACGGCCAAGACCCTTTCGGTGGCCGGTGCCTACGGTGAGATCTCCGACCCGGAGGCGACTCTGGACCTGTTCTTCGCCAACTTCAAGAAGTCGGCCGAGAAGGAGTCCGCCACCGGGTCCGGCAAGCCCGAGCTGGTCGGCGAGCCCGAGGCGGCGGACCTCGACGGCGCGGTCATGAAGTGCCAGTCGGTCAAGGGGCAGAACCGGGCGACCAATAAGGAGCAGACCAACTGGTTCTGCGCATGGGCCGACTACAGCACGATCGCCATCGTGTCGCCGGGTGACGCGGCGCAGGACGTCACCAAGGACGTCGCGATCGACCTCACCACCAAGGTCCGCAAGGAAGTCCGCGTCAAGGCCTGACGCCGGAAACGACGAAGGCGCCCGGCAGAAGTGCTGGGCGCCTTTCGCGTGCAGTGGGTGACTAGGCCGTCTTCTGCTCCCCCGGCCCCCGCCCCCGCGCATCCCGCGGAATCAGCGTCGGGTTCACGTTCGACTGGACGACGTCCGCCGTGATGACGACCCGGGCCACGTCCTTGCGGGACGGCACCTCGTACATCACGCCCTGGAGGACTTCCTCCATGATCGCGCGCAGGCCTCGCGCGCCGGTCTGGCGGAGGATGGCCTGGTCCGCGATGGCTTCGAGAGCCTCGCGCTCGAAGTCCAGCTCCACGCCGTCGAGTTCGAAGAGGCGCTGGTACTGCTTGACGAGCGCGTTGCGCGGCTCGACGAGGATCTGGAGCAGGGCCTCGCGGTCGAGGTTGTGGACCGAGGTGATCACCGGCAGGCGGCCGATGAACTCGGGGATCATGCCGAACTTGACCAGGTCCTCCGGCATGACCTCCTGGAACTGGTCCTTGGACTCCATCTCGCGCTTGGAGCGGATCTGCGCGCCGAAGCCGATGCCCTTGGCTCCGGCCCGGGACTCGATGATCTTCTCCAGGCCGGCGAAGGCACCACCCACGATGAACAGCACGTTCGTCGTGTCGATCTGGATGAACTCCTGATGGGGGTGTTTACGGCCACCCTGCGGCGGGACGGAGGCCGTGGTGCCCTCCAAGATCTTGAGGAGGGCCTGCTGCACGCCCTCCCCGCTCACGTCGCGCGTGATCGAGGGGTTCTCACTCTTCCTCGCGACCTTGTCGATCTCGTCGATGTAGATGATCCCGGTCTCGGCCTTCTTGACGTCGTAGTCCGCGGCCTGAATCAGCTTGAGCAGGATGTTCTCGACGTCCTCGCCGACGTAACCGGCCTCCGTGAGGGCCGTGGCGTCGGCGATCGCGAAGGGCACGTTCAGCATCCGCGCCAGGGTCTGCGCGAGGAGGGTCTTGCCCGAGCCCGTGGGACCGAGGAGGAGGATGTTGGACTTCGCCAGCTCGATGGCGTCGTCGCGGCCGTTCCCCCCGCCGTTCTCGCCGGCCTGGACCCGCTTGTAGTGGTTGTAGACCGCGACGGAGAGGGCCTTCTTGGCGGCCTCCTGGCCGACCACGTACCCCTCGAGGAACTCGTAGATCTCGCGGGGCTTGGGGAGCTCCTCCCAGCGGACCTCGCTGGTCTCCGCCAGCTCCTCTTCGATGATCTCGTTGCAGAGGTCGATGCACTCGTCGCAGATGTACACACCGGGCCCTGCGATGAGCTTCTTGACCTGCTTCTGGCTCTTGCCGCAGAACGAGCACTTGAGCAGATCGCCGCCGTCACCGATGCGTGCCACGGTGTGCTTCCCCTTCGCCTGGGAGACTCCTGGACGCCGACGTCCAAGCGGACTCCTGGTGCTGCCTTATGTCCGACGGTACCTTGCCGGGCCCCTCGTTCGGGCCCCCCTTGGCGCGGTTCACTTTGACGTGGACCGTCCCAAACCGTGCCAAGGGGCGGCAGACGATACAGCCTCTCGCCTCAGCGCAGGCTCGAGTTGTCCATCTTCCGGGTGGAGATGACCTGATCGATCAGGCCGTAGCTCAGCGCGTCCTCAGCCGTGAGGATCTTGTCGCGCTCGATGTCCTCGCGGATCTTCTCGATCGTCTGGGTCGAGTGCTTGGCCAGCATCTCCTCCAGCTGCGTACGCATCCGGAGGATCTCGTTGGCGGCGATCTCCAGGTCGGAGACCTGGCCGCGGCCCGTCTCGCTGTACGGCTGGTGGATCAGCACGCGCGCGTTCGGCAGGGCCATGCGCTTGCCCGGCGTACCGGCGGCGAGCAGGACGGCGGCGGCGGAGGCCGCCTGGCCCATGCAGACCGTCTGGATGTCCGGCTTCACGTACTGCATCGTGTCGTAGATCGCGGTGAGCGCCGTGAAGGAGCCGCCGGGGCTGTTGATGTACACCGAGATGTCACGGTCGGGGTCCATCGACTCCAGGCACAGCAGCTGCGCCATGACGTCGTTGGCGGAGGCGTCGTCGATCTGGACGCCGAGGAAGATCACGCGCTCCTCGAAGAGCTTCGCGTACGGGTCGTACTCGCGGATGCCCTGGGAGGTGCGCTCGACGAAGCGCGGGATGATGTAGCGGGACTCGGCCTGCGGGCCGGTGTACTCGCCCTGAGCGGCGCGCATGTCCTGCACGGCGTGCATACGGTCGTAGATCCCGCTGCCGGGGAACTGGTTCACGGTGTCTCCTGAAAAGGGCTGAGGCGGTCGGCTGGGGCTGTCTGGGGTCTCGGGGGCCCGGGAGGGCTCCGTGGGCCTCACGGGGCGCCACAGGCCCCGTGGGGACCTCTCAGGCCCCGGTGCCGCCGCCGCCCGGCATACCGGCGGCCGTGGGGATCACGTCGTCGATGAGGCCGTACTCCTTGGCCTCGAACGCGTCGAACCAGCGGTCGCGGTCCGAGTCGCGGGTGATCTGCTCGACCGTCTGGCCGGTGTGCTGGGCGGTGAGCTCGGCCATGCGCTTCTTGGTGTGCAGCAGCCGCTCGGCGTGGATCTTGATGTCGGAGGCGGAGCCCGCCAGGCCGGCGGAGGGCTGGTGGATGAGGATCTCGGCGTTCGGCAGCGCGAAGCGCTTGCCGGGGGTGCCCGCGCTGAGCAGGAACTGTCCCATCGAGGCCGCGAGGCCCATGGCGATCGTCACCACGTCGTTCTTGATGAACTGCATGGTGTCGTAGATCGCCATGCCGGCCGTGATCGAACCGCCGGGGCTGTTGATGTACAGGTAGATGTCCTTGTCCGGGTCGGCGGCAAGGAGCAGCAGCTGTGCGGTGATCTTGTTCGCGATGTCGTCGTCGACCGGCTGGCCGAGGAAGATGATCCGCTCGTTGAGCAGCCGGTTGTAGACCTGGTCGCCGAGGCCACCACCGATGGAAGGCTCGCCGGCGGCTGAAGGCATCAGATTCGTCACGTATCCACCTGCTCGTCTTACGACGGCGCCGGGCCGTCTCACGTGTTCCCTGCGGGGCGGGAGCCGTATCGGAGACTCCACTGCCCTGGTATTCATGGACCCTAACGCGCGGGTCCCTTCGGGGAATCCCGGAGATGGGAGTGTTCGCCGGGGGCGTAGCGACTCGGGGGGCCGGTAACGCGACGGGCCCCGAGAGCACTGAGTGTCTCGGGGCCCGTCCTCACGGCGTTACGAAGTGCCCGGGGGCTCAGCCCTCGGTCTTCTCCTCGGCGGTCTCGGCCGGGGTCTCCTCGGCGGAGGCCTCGGTGGTGCCCTCGTCCTCTTCGTCGTCGAGGTCGACGATCTCGCCGTTGGTGTCCTTGACCGTGGCCTTCTCGACCACGACGGCCAGGGCCTTGCCGCGGGCGACCTCGCCGACCAGGAGCGGAACCTGGCCGCCCTCGACGACGGCCTGGGCGAACTGGTCGGGGGACATGCCGGAGGAGGCCGCACGCCGCATGAGGTGCTCGGTGAGCTCCTCCTGGTTGACGTTGAGCTTCTCCTGCTTGACGAGCTCGTCGAGGACGAACTGGGTCTTGATGCCCTTGACCGCGGCCTCGCGGGTCTCGGTCTCGAACTCCTCCTCGCTCTTGCCCTGGATCTCCAGGTACTTCGCGAGGTCCAGACCCATCTGGCCGAGCTGGTGGTGCTCGAGGTTGTGCTTGCGCGTGTTGACCTCGTCCTCGAGCAGCTTCTCGGGGACGGGGACCTCGACCAGCTCGAGCAGCTTCTCCAGGACGCGCTCCTGGGCCTGCGTGGCCTGGTCGTACTGCTTCATGTTCTCCAGGCGCTTGCGGCTGTCGGCGCGCAGCTCCTCGATGGTGTCGAACTCGGAGGCGAGCTGCGCGAACTCGTCGTCCAGCTCGGGCAGTTCACGCTTGGCGACCTGGGTGACCTTGACGGTGACCTCGGCCTCCTTGCCGGCGGCGGAGCCGCCCTTGAGCTCGGAGGTGAAGGTGGCCTCGCCACCGGCCTCCAGGCCCTTCACGGCGTCGTCGATGCCGTCCAGCAGCTCGCCGGAGCCGATGGTGTAGGAGACGCCGTCCGCGACGCCGTCCTCGAGGACCTCGCCCTCGACCTTGGCCTCCAGGTCGATCGTCACGACGTCGCCGTCCTCGGCGGCACGCTCGACCGGGGCGGTGGTGGCGAAGCGCTCACGGAGCTCCTCGACCGCCTTGTCGACGTCCTCCTCGGTGACCTCGACGGCGTCGACCTCGACCTCGATGCCGGAGTAGTCCGGGATCTCGATCGCGGGGCGGATGTCGACCTCGGCGGTGAAGTTCAGCGTCTCGCCGTCCTTCAGCTCCGTGATGTCGACCTCGGGCTGGCCCAGGGGGCTCAGCTCGGCCTCGTTGACGGCGTCGGTGTAGAACTTCGGCAGCGCGTCGTTGACGGCCTCCTCCAGCACCGCACCGCGGCCGAACCGCTGGTCGATGACCCGGGCCGGGACCTTGCCCTTGCGGAAGCCCTTCACCGTGACCTGCTGGTTGATCTTCTTGTACGCCGCGTCGAGGCTGTCCTTGAGCTCCTCGAAGGGCACCTCGACAGTGAGCCGAACCCGAGTCGGGTTCAGGGTCTCCACGGCGCTCTTCACGGTTCGGTCTCCTTGTGGCTGACTTCTTGGGTTCTGCCGGTGCCAGAGCGGCCCGGCGGATTTCGCCGCCCGGAGGACTTCAGACGATGAGACACACGGGCGTGCAGCTTGCATAGTAACGGCAGGGACTACACCGCCCAAAAGGCGATCACGCGAGTGATCAGGAGACGATCACGCCAGGGTGATCGGGTGGCTGGTCGGGGTGGCGGGATTTGAACCCACGGCCTTCCGCTCCCAAAGCGGACGCGCTACCAAGCTGCGCCACACCCCGTCTGGTGCGACACGTAGGGTACATGCCGCCAGGCGGTGCGGCCGCCGCATTTCCACGGGGCCGGTGCCGCGTCGGCCACGGCGGGAATGCGGTGTGCGACGGACGGGCCCGACCCGCTACGATGCCTTCAGTGCCGCGGTCGCCCGACCTGCGGCGCGCGCTGTGCGGGCGTAGCTCAATGGTAGAGCCCTAGTCTTCCAAACTAGCTACGCGGGTTCGATTCCCGTCGCCCGCTCTGTAGGCCGAAGGCCCGGACGAGAGGTTCTCCTCTGTCCGGGCCTTCGGTGTTTGTGAGGTCGGTGTGCGGGCTCACAGGTTCCGTACGTCGACCGTGTAGACCGAGCGCTCGCCGTACGGGACGTACAGGGCGTCGCCGACCAGGGTGAGGGGGGCGCCGGAGGTGTTGTCGGTCCGGCCGCTGTCGTCGCGGCCGGGGCGGGTGCCTTCGACCTTGCCGGTGACGGCGTCCAGGGCGGCCAGTCGGCCGCTGGGGGACGCGACGTACACGTGGGTGGCGGAGGCGGCCGGGGGGCCCGGCCGCTCCACGGTGGAGTTGCTGTCCCACAGGGTCCGGCCCGTGCGCGGCGAGACCGCGCTGACGCCGCCGCTGGTGCGGGTGAAGTAGACGGTTCCGCGGACCAGGTACGCGCCGGACGCGTCGGACTGCTTGTCCGGGACCCGTACGGCGGTGAGCGCGCGGGAGGAGACGTCGACCAGGGTGAGGCCGCTGCCCGGCGAGATCGCGTCCGCGAGCACCAGGCGGCCGCCGGCCTGGCCGAGCACGTCCAGGGCGCCCTGCGCCTCGACCGTCCAGCTCGGTTCGCCGGTGGCCGCGCTGAGCCGGGAGACGCTGGTCCGGGCGGTGCCCTTGTGCCACCTGCCACTCGTGCAGATCAGGTAGGCGCGCTCGGCCGCGGCGCGCAGTCGGCAGTCGTCAGCGGCCTGGGGCTTCGGGCTTCGGGCGCTTCCAGCGGACCTTGCCGGTGTCGGCGTCGAGCAGGGCGTACTGCTCGCCCTGGTCGCCGTACAGCGTGATGACGCCTTCGGGGACGGCTGTGGCGCCGCCCTGCTCGCCGTCGGGCACGCTCGCCGTCTGGCCGTCGGCCGTCGGGGTCCGCCAGAGCACCTTGCCGGTGTCGGCGGCCAGGGCGGCGACCGTGTAGGTGAACAGCGGGCCGGCGCCGCCCGCCGGCCGGCGCTCGTCCGCCTGGTAGGCGTAGACGCGGCCGTGGCCCGTGCCGATGATCGCGCCCTCGGACGCGGACAGGCCGTCCGGAGCCGTGGGGTCGACGAACCGGGACCAGGTGTTGCGGCCCCCCGCGAGGTCGAAGCGGGTCGCCATGGTCTGGGCGCCGGCGCACACCAGGGACGTGCCCACGGAGGTGCAGCGCTGGAAGGAGGAGCCACGGCCCGGGACCCGCTCGGCCTGGGGCGGGGCCTTGGCCTGGGCTGTCCAGGGCTTCCAGCCGTCGGGGAGGTCGGCCGGCTTCGCGGTGGACGAGGGGGTGGGGTCGCCGCCGCGCGTGAGCACGACGGTGGTGGCGACGACCGCGGCGAGTGCGGCGGCCAGGGCGGCCGAGACGAGCAGCAGGCGGCGTTTGCGGCGGCCGCCGGGGCGCGGGGGCTCGGGTGAAGGGGGCGGGGTGGTGGTTGGCGGTGGCGTCGGCGTCCCGGCCGGGGCGTGTGGCTGTTCGCGTCGCTCCGTCCGGGCTCTGCCGGGTCGGTGGGGCTGCCCTTCGTCCTGCTCGGCGCGCGCCGCGTCCGGCCATACCGTCCCGGCGGGCTCGGTCGGCCGTGCGCCCGGTCCGGGGCGCAGGGGCCGGGGTGAGTCGGTGGCGGGCTGGGGGTGGCCGGCGGGGGCGCCGCCCTCGCGGAGCAGGGTGAGCAGGTCGTCCGCGGTGGGGCGGGACTTGTGGTGCTTCTGCAGGCAGAGGCGGATGAGGGAAAGCAGTTCGTCCGGTACGCCGGAGAGCTCCGGCTCGCCCTCGACGACCCGCAGAGCCGTCTCGCAGGGGCTCGGGCTGTCGAAGGGGCCGCGGCGGGTGGCGGCGTGGGTCAGGACCGAGCCGAGGGAGAAGATGTCGGCGGCCGGGCCGACGTCCTGGGGGGAGGCGAACTGTTCCGGGGACATGAAGGGCGGTGTGCCCTCCCCCACTCTCGGCTTCGCTCGAGCGGGCGGTGCCCCCATCCCGGCCGGTCTGGGTGAGGACGTCGGCGGCGGCGAACTCGGCGGCGCGGGAGATGCCGAAGTCGATGACGCGGGGGCCGTCGTCGGCGAGCATCACGTTGGCCGGCTTCAGATCGCGGTGGACGACTCCGGCGCGGTGCATGTCGCGCAGCGCCTCGGCCAGGCCGGCGGCGACTTCGCGCAGGCGGGGCAGTGGGAGCGGGCCGTGCTCGCGGACGTGGGTGCCGAGGTCCGCGCCCGGTATGTAGAGCGTGGCCATCCAGGGGCGCGGCGCGTCGGCGTCGGCGTCCACGACGGGAGCCGTGAAGGCGCCGCTGACCTGGCGGGCTGCGGCCACCTCGCGGCGATGGGGGTCCCCCCTGCTCGAGCGGAGCCGAGAGCTTGGGGGAGGGCGCGGAACTCGTCGTCGTCGGCGTACTGGCCGTGCACGACCTTGATCGCGAGGGGCCGGCCGGAGGCGGACCGGGCCAGGTAGACCACACCCATGCCGCCGGAGCCGAGGCGGTCCTCGATGCGGTAGCCGCCCACCTCGGCCGGGTCCAAGTCGCGCAGCGCCATCCCCGTACGCTCCCCCCGTCACGCACTGTCCCCTGGTCGGGGAGGAGCGTATCCGCACGTACCTCGGGCCGGCGGCTGCGGCCCGGTCAGAAGCTGATGGAGTTGATGGTCTCCGCTATCGAGTTGAGGAATCGCTGGATGGAGGGGGCCATGCCGGTCGAGGCGAGGAAGAAGCCGAAGAGGATCGCCACGATCGCCGGCCCTGCCTTGATGGATCCCCCTCTCAGCAACACCACAAGGATGATCGCCAACAGCAGCACCACAGACAGTGAAATGGCCACAACTGATCACACCCTCGGTCGGTTCGCTCTCCCGGCCCGGGGACGCAACCCCGCGCACCCCGCCAGGACCATCGTGCCACCAACCCGGCCGGGCTATGCGGCCCGTGACGGATCGACCACGCCACTCGTGTCGGGACCGGTGCGCGCCGCCCGGGGCCAGGGGCCGAACGGCAGGGACTCGTACGGGAATTCGATGCGCCACCCGCGCAGGCAATTCGACCGTATCGTTTCCGTGTCCACACAACGCGTTCGCAGCTAATTCGAATTGCCCCCGCAAGTCCTCAACAGCCCTATGGGCAGACGCCGGAGCGGCACGGAAGTGGACATTCCGCCGGAGTCGCCTGCTGGTCTTATGCGCCGCTTAGTCCGGAAGTATCACGACAAGCAGGACGGGTGTGATGAACACAGTCCGCCGTCCGACGATGTGTTGGCCATCACTCCAGCAAGGACGTCAACTACCCGAAATCCGGGGTACCCACAGCGAATAGCCAGGATTCACATCCGGCGTTTTACGAATAGCCGCAGGGAACGCTAGGGTGCCTCAGATGTTCCACGCTGCCTCGTCCCCCGCAAGCGCAGCGAGGTCCCGGATCGTCTCCCCGAGCTCCTGGTGGGAGGGTCTGTGACGAACTCGCTGCGACCGAACGGCGACCGCAGGGCGCCACTTCCCCCGGCACAGTCCTCTGCCGACGGAGTGCCGAGCCCGCGCTCGCCGCAGAACCCCCAGAAGAAGCAGAACGGAAAGCAGCGCGACGCGTTCTTCGACAACGCCAAGTACCTCGCGATCGTGCTGGTCGCCATGGGCCACGCCTGGGAACCGCTCAAGGGCGACAGCCGGGTACTCGAGGCCGCGTACCAGGTCGTCTACGCGTTCCACATGCCGGCGTTCATCATCATCTCCGGCTACTTCTCGCGCAGTTTCGACATGCGGCCCGACCGGCTCAAGCGCCTGATCACCGGCGTGGCCGTGCCGTACATCGTCTTCGAGACGGCCTACCCGCTCTTCAAGCGGTGGATCGACGACGACCCGGGGCAGGACATCAGCCTCCTCGACCCCTGGTACCTGACCTGGTTCCTGGTCGCGCTGTTCGTCTGGCGGCTGACCACCCCCATCTGGAAGATGGCGCGCTGGCCGCTGCCGCTCGCGCTCGGCCTCGCGATGCTGGCGACCGTCAGCCCGGAGATCGGTGACGACCTCGACCTCCAGCGGGTCCTGCAGTTCCTGCCGTTCTTCGTGCTGGGCCTGGTGATGAAGCCCGAGCACTTCCACATGGTGCGCCGCCGTTCCGTGCGGATCGCCTCGGTGCCCGTGTTCGCCGCCGCGCTGGCCGTCAGCTGGTGGGCCGTGCCGCGCATGAACACCGCGTGGTTCTACCACCGGGACGCCGCGCAGGAGCTGGGCGCGCCGTGGTGGACCGGCCCGGTCATGGTGCTCGCGATGTTCGGCTGCTCCCTGGTGCTGACCGCCTGCTTCTTCGCCTGGGTGCCGCGCCGCCACATGTGGTTCACCGCCCTCGGCGCCGGCACGCTCTACGGCTACCTGCTGCACGGCTTCCTGGTGAAGGCCGGTGACTACCAGGGCTGGTTCGAGCCGGCGTGGATGCACCGGCCGCTCGGCGAGATCGCCGTGACCGTCGCTGCGGCCGCCGTCGTGACGGTGCTGTGCACCAAGCCGGTGCGGCGGGTCTTCCGGTTCGCGATGGAGCCGAAGATGGAGTGGGCCTTCAAGCGGGACGCGGCCGAGGTCGCCCGTGAGCGCCAGAGCGCCGAGCGGCGCGAGCGCGAGCGCGAGAAGGTCAACGCCTGACGCCCCTGCCCGAGTTCATCCGACGAGACCGAGAAGTGCGCGCATCCGCGAGTACTTCTCGGTCAGTCGTTTACGGGTGGCCTCGTCGAGGACCGCGAGGCGTGCCGGGTCCGCGTTGTGTGCCAAGTCCGACTCCTTCACCAGCAGCGCGCCGGGCGTGGCGAGGATGCGCGCGGCGTACGCCTCGGGCGGCTCTCCGGCCCGCTTGGTGACCGCGAGGACGATGTCCTTGGTACGGCTGCTCAGCGCGGCCTCGCGCAGCCACCGGGGCGAGAGCGCGTCGTCCTCGACGGCGTCGTGCAGCCAGGCCGCCGCGATCTGCTCCTCGTCACCGCCCCGCGCCCGCACGCCCTCCGCGACGGCCTGGAGATGCTCCGCGTACGGCCGTCCGGCCTTGTCGGTCTGGCCGGCGTGCGCGGCGCGGGCGGTGGCCTCCACCTGGGCCAGGGTCAGCGGGGTGCGGGGTGTCTCGGTCACGGCACCAGTGTGCACCGGGAGCAGCGCACGTCAGCGGGCCGCGGCGGCCGTCGGGCCCTCCCGGCAGATCAGCAGCAGCGCCCGGTCGTCGTTGACGTCCTTGGCCACCGCCTCGATGAGGTGCCAGGCGGCGCCGTGGAAGCCGCCCGCCACATACCGGTCGGCCTCGCCGGTGAGACGGTCGATGCCCTCGACGATGTCGCGGTCGGAGGTCTCCACCAGGCCGTCCGTGAACAGCATCAGCACGTCGCCCGGGCGGAGCGTGCCCTTCACCGGGTCGAACTGGGCGCCGTCGTACACGCCGAGGAGCGGGCCCTCGGCCGCCTTCTCCTCCCAGCGGCCGCTGCCCGCGCTGAGCTGGAGGCCCGGCGGGTGGCCGGCGGAGTAGAGCTCGTAGTCGCCGGAGTCGAGGTCGAGGACCAGATGGATGGAGGTCGCGAAGCCCTCGTCCCAGTCCTGGCGGAGCAGATAGCCGTTCGCGGCCGGCAGGAAGGCGTGCGGCGGGAGGGAGCCCAGGAGGCCGCCGAACGCGCCGGACAGGAGCAGCGCGCGGGAGCCCGCGTCCATGCCCTTGCCGGAGACGTCCGTGAGGACGACCTCGAGCGTACGGCCGCCGTTGGTGCGCGCCGCCACCACGAAGTCGCCCGAGAAGGACTGGCCGCCCGCCGGGCGCAGCGCCATCTCCCGGTGCCAGCCGTCCGGCAGGCCGGGCAGCTTGCTCTGCACCCGGATGCGTTCGCGCAGGTCGAACAGCATGGTGCCGCCGCGCCGCCAGGGCACGCCGACCCGGCTGCGGAACTGGGCCAGCAGCAGCCCGAAGAAACCGCAGGCCGCGACCACGAGCACCACACCGGGGGTGACCCTGGACGGGCCTTCCGTGTAGGGGCCGAGCCGCACCGACTCCACGATCAGCGCCGTGGCCGCCGCCGCGTACAGGCCGAGCAGGCTCGCCGGGCGCAGCACCAGGCCGCCCACGACGACCGGCAGGACCAGCGCGGCCGGCGAGAACCACACCGAGTTCGCCAGCGTCGCCGCCGCGATCACCGGAACCATCAGGAGCAGACCGGCCAGGGCGATCCAGTCCGAGCCGTCGCCGCGGAAGTAGTCCACGGCGGCTCGGCGCACGCCGACGCGGGCCCGGTGCCACTGCTTCTTCAACCGGGCCGTGAACGTCTCGGCTTCCGCGCGCCGCTCTCGTCCTGCTGCCATTAGTTCGGGACCCTATCCATCGGACCGGCCACTTGGCACGGGAGGTCCTACTTGTCCCCCGTCCGAGGGCCGACTTCACAGCGAACTTCACGGTGCGCCGCCTGTCTCCGGCCGGGGGAAATTCCCTCGCTCGTCCCGCAGTGCCCTGGTAGGCATGGGCCATGGCGACTGACACGGCCGGCTCCGCGGCGACCCCCCGGGTGCTTCGGCGGGACGACTGGGACAAGTGGTACGACACCCTCATCCGCGCCTTCGGCGGAGTGCCCGAGTCCGCGGAGGAGCGGGAGTTGTGGGACTCGCTGACCGAGTACGACCGTTCGCTCGGTGTCTGGGACGGGGACGCCTGTGTGGGGACGGCGGGGGCGTTCTCCTTCCGGCTCACCGTGCCCGGCGGGGCCTCGGTGCCGGCCGCGGGCGTCACGATGGTGAGCGTGGCCGCGACGCACCGCCGGCGCGGTGTCCTGACGTCGATGATGCGGCGGCAGTTGGACGACGTCCGCGCGTGGGGCGAGCCGCTGGCCGTGCTCACGGCCTCCGAGCCGGCGATCTACGGCCGGTTCGGATACGGCGCGGCCACCTTCCAGTTGAACACCGAGATCGACAAGAGCCGGGTGCGGCTGGCCTCGCTGCCGGCGGGTACGGACGACGTACGCCTGCGCTACGCCGTTCCCGCCGATGTCCTCGACGTGTGCGAGGCGGTGTACGCGCGGCTGGTGCCGTCGCGGCCGGGGATGCTGGCGCGGCAGCCCGGCTGGGAGCGGGTCGGGGTGCTCGATCCGGAGAGCGAGCGGAACGGGGCGTCGCCGCTGCAGTGTGTCCTCGCCGAGCGGGACGGGGAGACGGTCGGGTACGCCCGGTACCGCGTCAAGCCGGGCTGGGAGCTCACCGGCGCCAACGGCACGGTGACACTGGAGAACTCGGCCGCGCTGGATCCCGCGGCGGACGCGGCGCTGCTGCGGTTCCTGTTCGGTATCGACCTGACGTCGACGCTGGTGCTGCGGGGGCGGCCGGTCGACGACGCGTGGCAGTACCTGGTGTCCGACATACGGCGGTGTCAGCCGCGGTTGCGGGATTCGCTGTACGTACGGCCGGTCGATGTCGGGGCCGCGTTGGAGGCGCGGACGTATCAGACGCCGGTGGACGTGGTGTTCGAGGTGGAGGACGCGTTCTGTCCCTGGAACGCCGGGCGTTGGCGGCTCAGCGGGGATGCGAAGGGGGCGTCCTGTGAGCGTACGGCGGACGCGGCGGATGTCGCCTTGTCCGTACGGGAGCTGGGGGCGGCGTATCTCGGTGGGGTGAGCCTCGGGGCGCTGGGGGCGGCGGGGCGTGTGCGGGAGGTGCGGCCGGGGGCCTTGGCGGAGGCGTCGCTGGCGTTCGGGAGCGGGATGGCGGCTCCGTGGTTGCCGCACGGGTTCTGAGAGCGGGGTTCAAGGACCTGGCTCTTCAGGGGCGTTGGCAGGTCGGGCACCAGAAGAGGTTGCGGGCGGCGAGATCGGCGGTGCGGATCTCGCCGCCGCAGATGTGGCAGGGCTGGTGGGCCCTGCGGTAGACGTACACCTCGCCGCCGTGGTCGTCCACCCGGGGTGGGCGGCCCATCGCCTCCGGGGTGTGTTCCGGGCGGACCGTGTCGATGCGGTTGGTGCGGACGCCCTCGTGCATGAGCTCGACCAGGTCGGTCCAGATCGCGTGCCACTCGGGCGGGGTGATGTCCTTGCCGGGGCGGTACGGGTCGATGCGGTGCCGGAAGAGGACCTCCGCACGGTAGACGTTTCCCACGCCGGCGACGACCTTCTGGTCCATGAGGAGGGCGGCGATGGTCGTACGGCTGCGGGAGATACGGCGGTACGCGGTGTCCGGGTCGGCGTCGTCGCGGAGGGGGTCGGGGCCGAGGCGGTCGTGTATCGCCTGCTTCTCCGGGGGTGTGATGAGGGCACAGGTGGTGGGGCCGCGGAGGTCGACGCAGGTGGTGTCGTTCGCGAGGCGGAGGCGGACGGTGCCGGTGGGTGGGGGTGCGGGGGTGGGGGCGAAGGTGACCTTGCCGAAGAGGCCGAGGTGGATGTGGATCCAGTCGGTGGTGCGGAAGCCGAGGAAGAGGTGTTTGCCGTGGGCTTCCGTGTGGGTGAGTTCCGTGCCGGTGAGGAGGGTGGCGGCGGCGGTGAACTTGCCCTGGGGGCTGGTTACGCGGGGGGTTGTGCGGAGGAAGGCGGCGGCGTAGTCGAGGGCCAGTCGGTGGATGGTGTGGCCTTCTGGCATGGGGTTCTCCTGTGATCGTCGCCTTTCCCTGCGCGGGGCGCCGCCCTGGGGTGTGGGTTTCCCACCCGCCCACCCGACTCGGCCGGTCAAGAGGCTGACCTCGCCTCGGGGCTCCGCCCCGGACCCCGAGGGGAGCTTTCCCGCCCACCCACCCGAAGCAGTTCCTCAAGGAGGCTGGAGTCGAAAAGCCCCGGGGCTCCGCCCCGGGCCCCGGCGGGGACTGCGTCCCCTGCACCCCTCGCGGGGCTCCGCCCCTGCACCCCCGCGGACTCCGCCCCTGCACCCCCTCGCGGGACTCCGCCCCTGCACCCCACGGGGGCTACGCCCCTCGCCTCCGCATCAGGCCGGAGCGCGCCGGGCGACCGCTTCGGGCCAGACACTCCGGACGCCTGCGTCGGGCCCGGATGCGCTGGACCGCCGCCTCTGGGTCAGATGCCCTGGCCCTTCGCATCGGCTCGGATGCGCTGAACGGCCGTGGTGGGTTCGGGTACTCATCCCCTCGTTGGGCTGAAGCACGCTGGGCTCGGCCCCGCGCAGGGCTCGGGCGCCGTACCCCCACGTCGGTTCAGACGCTGGAGCCCCTGCCCCGGCCCCTCCCACGGGTCATGCCGGGGCGGGGGCGCGGAGGGTCTACTGCTGGGGGTGGTGGGGTGGGATGGGAGGGAGGTCGCCTGTCGACTCGTACGCGTCGAGCATGTCGATTCGGCGGATGTGACGTTCGTCACCGGAGAACGGCGTGCTGAGAAACGTCTCGACGAACGCCGTCGCCTCGTCCTGCGAGTGCATGCGCGCGCCCACGGCGACGACGTTGGCGTTGTTGTGCTGGCGGCCGAGGGCCGCCGTCTCCTCGCTCCAGGCGAGGGCCGCGCGGACACCCTTGACCTTGTTCGCGGCGATCTGCTCACCGTTGCCGGAGCCGCCGATGACGATGCCGAGTGCGTCGGGGTCCGCGGCCGTTCGTTCCGCGGCGCGGAGGCAGAAGGGCGGGTAGTCGTCCTGGGCGTCGTAGATGTGCGGGCCGCAGTCGACGGGGTCGTGACCCGCCGCCTTCAGCCACTCGACGAGGTGGTTCTTGAGTTCGTAGCCCGCATGGTCCGAGCCGAGGTACACGCGCATGGGACGAGTGTGACACGGGTGTTTCGGGGCAGGCGCGCGGGGTGTCGCTCACGAAAACCTGACGTGAGTGTGAGCCGGATTACGGAAGCTCAGGAAAACCTCAAGTAACAATCTGGATTCAAAGGTTCTCCTATCAGTTCGCCTCCGATTCACTGGACCGGCTTGTACACCGCTCGTACGAGCAAACAGCTCCCCGGCGCAAAGGAAATCCGTTCCATGACCTCGCAGCCGACTCTGAAGACGACAGGAAACGAACCCGGAGGGCCCGGAGACCCCGGTGACGGCTCCGGGCTCCAGGCCGGGCTCAA
Source organism: Streptomyces africanus (assembly GCF_030816955.1). NCBI lineage: Bacteria > Bacillati > Actinomycetota > Actinomycetes > Kitasatosporales > Streptomycetaceae > Streptomyces > Streptomyces africanus. Next base: position 2,920,521 of record NZ_JAUSYP010000001.1, read on the forward strand.
GAGCCGGCATCTCTCCATGATCGCCATCGGTGGCGTCATCGGGGCGGGCCTGTTCGTCGGGTCCAGCTCCGGTATCGCCACCGCCGGGCCCGGCATCCTCCTGTCGTACGCCCTCGTCGGCACGCTCGTCGTGCTGGTGATGCGGATGCTCGGTGAGATGTCGGCCGCCAACCCGACGTCGGGTTCCTTCTCCGCGCACGCCGACCGCGCGCTCGGGTCCTGGGCCGGTTTCTCCATCGGCTGGCTGTACTGGTTCTTCTGGGTGGTCGTGCTGGCGGTCGAGGCGACCGCCGGTGCGGTGATCCTGGAGGGGTGGATACCGGCCGTGCCGCAGTGGGCCTGGGCCCTGATCGTGATGCTGGTGCTCACCGCCACCAACCTCGTCTCCGTCGGGTCGTACGGAGAGTTCGAGTTCTGGTTCGCCGGGATCAAGGTCGTCGCGATCGCCGCGTTCATCGTCATCGGCGGGCTGGCCGTGTTCGGGCTCCTGCCGGGTGTGGACAGTGAGCAGGCCGGGCTGGGCAACCTCACCGAGCACGGGGGCTTCCTGCCCCACGGTGCCGGGGCGATCCTCACCGGTGTGCTGCTCGTCGTCTTCTCCTTCATGGGCAGCGAGATCGCCACCCTGGCCGCCGGTGAGTCCGAGAACCCGCAGCAGGCCGTCACCAAGGCCACCAACAGCATCATCTGGCGTGTCGCCGTGTTCTACCTCGGCTCGATCTTCGTCGTGGTGTCCCTGCTGCCGTGGGACAGCAAGTCCATCACCGACGACGGCTCCTACGTCGCCGCGCTCGACTCCCTCGGCATTCCGCACGCCGGTCAGATCATGAACTTCATCGTGCTGACCTCGGTGCTGTCCTGTCTCAACTCCGGCCTCTACACCGCCTCCCGCATGGCCTTCTCGCTCGGCCAGCGCGGTGACGCGCCGAAGGCCTTCGCCCGGACCACCGCCAACGGCGTGCCGCGGACGGCCATCCTCGCGTCCGTCGCGTTCGGATTCGTCGCCGTGTTCTTCAACTACAAGTACCCGGACTCCGTCTTCCTCTTCCTCGTGAACTCCAGTGGCGCCGTCGCCCTGTTCGTGTGGCTGGTGATCTGCTTCTCCCAGCTGCGGATGCGGAAGATCATCCAGGCCGAGGCGCCCGAGAAGCTCGTCGTGAGGATGTGGCTGTACCCGTACCTGACCTGGGCGACGGCCGCGCTGATCGTGTTCATCCTCGGTTACATGCTCACCGACACCGAGCACGACGGACGCGAGACCATGTTGCTGTCGCTGCTCGTCGCGGCGCTCGTCCTCGTCGTCGCCTTCGTGAAGGAGAAGGTCCTCGGGGGGCGGCGGGCCGCCGCTGACGAGGTCTCGGTCGGCTGACCCGTTCTTCCTCGGTGCCCCCCGTTCGTGGTGAACGGGGGGCTTTTCCGTTGCCGTCTACAGCACCGTGAAGCTGTCCCTGACCTTCTCGTACGTGCGGAGGGCTTCCGGTTCGATGCCGGAGTCGTACCAGGTGTTGATCTGGTACGACTTGCCGCCCCTGTTGAAGCCGAGCAGGCGGGCGTGCCAGTGGACGCCCTTCAGCGTGAAGGTGTACTCCCAGACCACCGCCGGACGGCCGCGGAACGTCGTCTCCTCCAGGCGGACCTTGCGGTAGTCCTCGCCCTGGTGGGCGTTGCGCTCCGAGGTCTGCCAGGTCTCCAGCAGGTCGCCGCGGGCCGGGGACGACTTGCCGACGAGTTCCTGCGTGCCGTCCAGGCGAACCCTCCGGCCTCCCGGTGCGCGCCCGGCGGCAGTCCGGCCCGTGATCTCCTGCCGTTGGGCGCGGCCGGTGCGTCGTTGCTCGCGGCGGGCGCGGCCGGGATGTGGGGGGGCGCAGCGGCGGCGGCCAGGGGCTCAGGAGGGCTGATTCAGCCCCTGCCGACCGTGCTTACGCCAAGAGGCCCGCCGGGGGCGTGGCGCCCCCGGCGGGCCTCTTGTCAACGCCTACGGGTTCAGCGCTTGTTCGCGAACTTCCATGCCGTCGGCAGCGCCCCCATCGCCAGCGCCGCCTTCAGCGCGTCGCCGATCAGGAACGGCGTGAGGCCGGCCGCGATCGCGGCGGTCGCGGACATGCCGGTGGCGAGGGCCAGGTAGGGCACGCCGACGGCGTAGATGATCGCCTCGCCCACCAGCATCGTGCCCGCCATGCGCAGTACCGAGCGGTCGGCGCCGCGGCGGGCCAGGGCGCCCACCACCGTGGAGGCGAGGATCATGCCGAGGATGTAGCCGAAGGAGGGGGCGACGCCGGAGGTGCCGCTCGCGAACCACGGCACACCGGCGAGGCCCGCCACGGCGTACAGCGCCAGCGCGAGGAAGCCGCGGCCGGCGCCGAGGGCGGTGCCGACGAGCAGTGCGGCGAAGGTCTGGCCGGTCACGGGCACCGGGGAGCCGGGCACGGGCACGGAGATCTGGGCGGCGAGGCCGGTGAGCGCGGCTCCGCCGAGCACGAGGGCCGCGTCCCGGACTCGGGAGACGGGCAGCAGGTCGGCGAGGACCTGCCCGGTGCGGGCGGGTGTGGCGGCAGCGGTGCTCATGGGGGACTCCGCGGGAGTGAGGGCCGGTCGGGACACCGTGACGCTATCCCAGCGTCCATACCGCGATCACCGTCCGCGGTCGACAAAGGCACGAACACACGGTTGGTTGGCTCCGGACAAAGAGTGCGGCCCACACCGGGTACGAGGTGACGCCGGTCACGGTGATGAGGTGGTGCGCGACACCGAGACCGGTCGAAGGGCGTCTGTAGGTTTCCCCCAACGGCGCCGGGTCCGCCGTCTCGCCCGTCGGTCACCGTCTGGGCAGCCCCGGGCCGCTTTGCTAGCGTCGCGGACATGGTTGCCCAGGCCCGGTACTTCTCGTCGCGTCGCTACGTCGACCTGCGACGCCAGGGCACGGCCACCTGTCGCCGCCCGGTGTGAGGCGGGGCGGAGGGATCCGGCTCGCCGCACGAGACGGCGCAGTGTCGGACCGGCCTCCAGGAAGATTCCCATGCCCCGTACCGCGGCTCCCCTTCTGACGTCTCCCATCCCCCGTGTCGCCGACAGCGACCGGCGCCGTACCAGCGCCAGTGTCGTCCTGCGGTCCGTGCTGGAGCACGGGCCGGTCGCGCGCAGCACCATCGCCCGGCTGACCGGCCTGTCGCCGGCGTCGGTGACCGACTACTGTGCCCGGTTCGCCGAGTTGGGGCTCATCCGCGAGTCCGCCGCGCTCCGGCGCTCCAGGGGCGTGGGACGGCCGCATCTGCCGGTCGACCTGGACGACTCCCGGTTCGTGGTCGGCTCCGTGCACGTGGCGGTGCCGCACACCACCGTCGCGCTGCTGGATCTGCGCGGGCGGGTGGTGGCCCGGCGGGAGATGAAGCACGAACGCACCGAGCCCGCGGTGGCGTTGGCGCGGGCCGCCGACGGGCTGGCGGCACTGCTCGCCGGGGCTCCCGGCCGCAGGTCCCTGGGCGTCGGTTTCGCCGCGGGCGGCTGGGTGGACCGGGACTCGGGCACCGTCGTCGAGCATCCGCTGCTGGGCTGGCGCGAGGTGCCGGTGCGGGAGGTGCTCGGCGCGCACACCGGGCTGCCGGTCCATGTGGACGGGCACGCGCGGGCGCTGGTCAACGCGGAGCGCCTGTTCGGCGGGGCACGGGGCAGCCGTAGCGTGCTGCATCTGTTCGCGGGCAATGTGGTCGACGCGGCGTTCGCCACCCACGACGAGGTGCACCACGGGCCGCGCTCCCAGGCCGGGGCCATCGCCCATCTGCCGGTGCCTGGCGGCACGGAGAACTGCGACTGCGGCCGTGTGGGCTGCCTCCAGGCCGAGTTGAGCGAGCGGACGCTGTGCCGGCGGGCCCGCGAGGCGGGGATCGTCGACGGGGTGAACCCGATGCACGTGGTCGGCGCCGCCGCGGCCGGTGACCCGGTGGCCGTACGGCTGCTGCTGGAGCGGTCGCGCAGGGTCGGGCGTGCGGTGCGGCTGCTGCTCGATGTGCTCAACCCCGAGCGGGTGGTCGTGACGGAGATCGGCATCATGCACCGGGAGGACTGCCTGACCGCGTTGCGGCAAGAGGTCGAAGCCGGCCGCGCCGCGACCGTGTCACCGATCAGTTTCCCGGAATCCGTCCTGGCCGTGGCGGGTGGTGCGGTGGCGCTCGACGTCCTCTACCGGGATCCGCTGGGCGCGTCACCTGAGGTCATTTAATTCAGAAACTCGGAATGTTGACAGGAGTCGCGCATGGCCGGGAACATCCTGTTCATGAGCCCGCTCACGAGCTGTCGCACTCTCTGTTGCTGACCCGTTGACGCGCCCCCGGCGCCCGTTCACGGAGCGCCTTCTCCTTCCCGTGTGAAATTCACGTGAATTCCCCTGCCCGGCTTTTCCTGCCGGAATTCCGCGTGCTGTGCCGTCTTCCATCCCCAGGGAGTACTCCCATGCCTTCGCCCCCCGTTTCCGGTGTCGACCGGAGACTGTTCCTGACCTCACTGCTCGGCGTGACGGCCGCGGCGGCCGGACTGAGCGGCTGCGCGGACAACAGCGCCGCGGCCGAGGCGGCGTCCGACGCCCCTCTGGCCTCCAAGGTTCCCGCGGGTACGAGCCTGCAGATCGCCTCGTACCAGAACGCGCAGCAACTCCAGTTCAAGCTGGCCGGTTTCCGCGACCTGCCGTTCAAGGTGTCCCACTGGCTGAACATCGGCGCGGGCCCCGATGTCATCAACGCTTTCCGCGCGAAGTCGCTGGAGGTTGCCAACAACGCGGGCATTCCTCCGATCCAGGCGCACTACCAGGGCTTTGACGCGAAGATCGTCGCGATCAACATCACCCGCAAGCCCAATTACCTGTTCGCCACCAAGCCCGGCAGCGACATTCGCGAGGTCGGCGACTTCAAGGGCAAGCGGCTGGCCTTCTCCCAGGGGCAGGCCCAGGGTGTCGTGCTGCTGCGGGCGCTGAAGAAGGCCGGGCTGGCGTACGACGACGTGGAGCTGGTGCCGCTGACCAGCAACCAGTTCCTCACCGCCCTGCAGTCCGGGCAGGTGGACATCGCCCCGCTCGGCAACACGCAGGCGCCGGCGTACCTGGCGAAGTACAGGTCCGCCCGGACCATCACCACGGACGTGGTGGACCTGCTCAACCTGCTGTGGGCGCCGGTCTCGGTGCTGAACGACTCCGCGAAGGCCGCCGCGATCGCCGCGTACATCCCGTACTGGGCGAAGGGCCAGGTGTGGACGTACGAGCACCCCGACGAGTGGAACGAGCAGTTCTACGTCGGGACGCAGAACCTGACTCTGGCCCAGGCGAAGGCGGTCACCGCGCTGGCCAACAAGCCGCTGTTCCCGCCGCGCTGGGACGAGGCGATCGCGTGGGAGCAGGAGACCGCCGATCTGCTCGCGGAGGGCGGCTTCGTGAAGAAGTTCGACGTCTCCGAGCTCTTCGACCACCGGTTCGAGTCCATCGCGGCGAAGGCCGTACCCGCGGAGTACCGGAGGTGACCGCCGTGACCACGACAACGCACACGACCACGCACACGAACAGGACCGCCGCCGCACCGCTCGCCGCCGCCGTCGAGGAGACGCGCCAGGTGCGCAGGCGCCGGCGGCTGGCCCCCGGCAGGCGGCTGCCCGCCACCCGGATCGTCGGGCCCGCCGTCGTCCTCGCCCTGTGGGTCGTCGCCTCCGCGGCCGGACTGCTCGACACGGGCGCGATCCCGGCGCCCTGGACGGTGCTGGAGACGGGCAGCCGCCTGTGGAGCGCGGGCACGCTGCCGGATGACATCCTGACCTCGCTGCAGCGCGCGGCCGCCGGCTTCGCCATCGGCCTGACCGTGGGAATCCTGCTCGCGCTGGCGTCCGGGCTCACCCGGACCGGCGAGGCACTGATCGACGGCACGGTCAACCTCAACCGGGCGATCCCCACCCTGGGTCTGATCCCGCTGTTCATCCTCTGGCTGGGCATCGGCGAGACCTTCAAGATCGCCATCATCGCGATCGTCGTCTACGTCCCGGTCTACCTCAACACGCATGCCGCGCTGTCCGGCATCGACAGCCGGTTCGTCGAACTGGCCGAGGTCCAGGGCCTGTCGAAGTACCGGTTCATCCGGCAGGTCGTCATCCCCGGCGCGCTGCCCGGCTTCTTCGTCGGGCTGCGGCTCGGCGTGACCGGCTCCTGGCTGGGCCTGGTGGTGCTGGAGCAGATCAACGCCACCAGCGGGCTCGGCTACATGATGTTCCAGGCGCAGAACTACGGCCAGACGGACGTCATCCTGGTCGGCCTGGTCGTCTACGGCATCTTCGGCCTCATCTCCGACAGCGCGGTCCGCATCGTCGAACGGAGGGTGCTGTCATGGCGCCGCACACTGAGCAGCTGACCCGGCCCGCCGTCCAACTGCGGGGTCTGACCCGGTCGTTCGACGGCCGCACGGTCCTCGACGGCATCGACCTCGATCTGCCCGCCGGGCAGCTCACCGCCCTGCTCGGGCACAGCGGCTCCGGCAAGAGCACGCTGCTGCGGGCGATCGCCGGACTCGACCACGGTGTCACCGGGTGGGGGTCCCCCCTGCTCGAGCGAAGCCGAGAGCTTGGGGGAGGGCAGCTCACCGCCCCCGAGCGGGTGTCGGTGGTCTTCCAGGACTCCCGGCTGCTGCCCTGGCGGCGGGTGCTCGCCAACGTCCTGCTCGGACTCGACGGCAAGGACGCCGAGCGGCGCGGCCGTGAGGCGCTGGAAGAAGTGGGGCTGAAGGGCCGCGAGCGGGCCTGGCCGGGCGAGCTGTCCGGCGGGGAGGCCCAGCGCGCCGCACTGGCCCGGTCCCTCGTCCGCGAGCCGGAACTGCTGCTGGCCGACGAGCCGTTCGGGGCGCTGGACGCGCTCACCCGGATCCGGATGCACGGCCTGCTCAGGGAGCTGTGGGAGCGCCACCGCCCCTCCGTGCTGCTGGTCACCCATGACGTGGACGAGGCGATCGTGCTCGCCGACCGGGTGCTCGTCCTCGAAAAGGGCCGGATCGGCCTCGACCTCACCATCGGCCGCGCGCACCCGCGGTCGTACCGCGACCCCCTGCTAGGCGAGTACCGGGAGCGGCTGCTGGCCGCGCTCGGTGTCACGGAGGACCATCGATGACCCGCAGACGGCTGCACCTCAACGCGTTCCTGATGACCACCGGCCACCACGAGGCGTCGTGGCGGCTGCCGGAGAGCGACCCGTACGCGCATGTGGACCTGGCGCACTACGTGCGGCTCGCCCGGATCGCCGAGCGCGGCACCTTCGACTCGCTGTTCCTCGCCGACGGCCCGCAGCTGTGGAGCAGTGTGGCCCAGCGGCCCGCCGGGGCACTGGAGCCGATCACCCTGCTGACCGCCCTGGCCACGGCCACCGAGCACATCGGCCTGATCGCCACGGCCTCCACCTCGTACAACTCGCCGTACAACCTGGCCCGCAAGTTCGCCACCCTGGACCACATCAGCGGCGGCCGGGCGGGCTGGAACATCGTCACCACCGCCGGTGCCGAGGCCGCCCGCAACTTCGGTCTGGACGCCGAGCCGGCGCACGCCGAGCGGTACGCGCGGGCCGCCGAGTTCCTCGACGTGGCGCTAAAGCTGTGGGACAGCTGGGAGGACGACACGATCGTCGCCGACAAGGCGGCGGGAGTGTGGGGCGACGACACGAAGATCCACCCGCCCCGGCACCAGGGCCGCTACTTCAGCGTCGAGGGGGCACTCAACGTGCCCCGCACACCCCAGGGTTACCCCCTGCTCGTGCAGGCCGGCTCCTCCGAGGACGGCAAGCGGTTCGCCGCGCGGTACGCGGAGGCGGTGTTCACCGCCCAGCAGACCGTCGAGGACGCGCGGGCCTTCTACGCCGACCTCAAGTCCCGGACGGTCGCGGCCGGCCGCGACGCCGACCACATCAAGGTGCTGCCGGGCATCGTGCCGGTGATCGGCTCGACGGAGGCCGAGGCGCGAGCGCACGAGCGGGTCCTGGAGGACCACATCGTGCACACGCACGGAGTGGACCGCCTGGAGCGGCTGCTGCACCTGACCCCGGGCACCCTGGACCTGGACGGCCCGCTGCCCTCCGACCTGCCGCCGGAGAGCGCCATCGAGGGCGCCAAGAGCCGCTACACGCTCGTCGTCGAGCTGGCCCGCCGCGAGCGGCTCACCGTGCGGCAGCTGATCGGGCGGCTCGGCGGCGGGCGCGGGCACCTCACGTTCGCCGGGACGCCCGAGCAGGTCGCCGACACCATCGGGCTCTGGTTCGGCTCGGGCGCCGCCGACGGTTTCAACATCATGCCCGCGGTGCTGCCGTCCGGCCTGGAGGCCTTCGTCGAGCACGTCGTCCCGATCCTGCGCGCCCGGGGCCTGCTCCGCACCGGGTACGGCGGCTCCCGCCGGACCCTGCGGGAGCGGTACGGCCTCCCGCGCCCCGCCAACCAGCACGTCCTCGCCCCCGTTCTCGTCTGATCCGGAAGGAACCCGTCATGGCCATCGAGATCCACAAGGTCACCGCGAACATCGGCGCCCGCGTCGAAGGCGTCGACATCACCCGGCCCCTCGACGAGGAGACGTACAGCGCCCTGCGTGAAGCGCTCAACGCCCACAAGGCCCTCGTCTTCGACGCGGCGGGGCTGGACGACGCGGGCCAGCAGGCCTTCGCCCGTCACTTCGGCGAGATCACCGCCGCCCATCCGACGGTGTCCTCCGTCGACGGCGCCCCGAACGTCCTGCCCGTCGACAGCGAGGGCGGCCGGGCCGCCAACCACTGGCACACCGACGTCACCTTCGTCCTCAACCCGCCGCAGGCCACCAGCCTGCGCAGCATCACGGTCCCCCCGTACGGCGGCGAGACGCTGATCGCCAGCTCGGCCGCCGCCTACCGGAACCTGCCCGCGTCGCTGCGCACCCTCGCCGACACGCTGTGGGCCGAGCACACCAACGACTACGACTACGCCGTCCCCGACGAGGACGTCGACGACGCGCAGGCCGCCCGGCGCGCCCAGTTCACCTCGATCAAGTACCGCACGGTCCACCCGGTGGTCCGCGTCCACCCGCTGACCGGCGAGCGCGGGCTGTTCATCGGCGGCTTCGCGCAGCGGATCGTGGGCCTGTCGCCGGGCGAGTCCCGCAAGATCCTCGACCTGCTCCAGGCGTACGTCGTGCGGCCGGAGAACGTCCTGCGGCACCGCTGGTCGCCGAACCAGCTCGTCGTGTTCGACAACCGCATCACCCAGCACTACGCCGTCGACAACTACGACGGTCTGCCGCGCCGGCTGCACCGGGTCACGGTCGCGGGAGACATCCCCGTCGGGATCGAGGGTAAGGAGAGCTACGTCATCGAGGGCGACGCCTCGCACTACACGCCGGTCGCCGCGTAGTCACGAAGAGCGACGCGGCCGTCCGGATGGTGGGATGCCTCTCCGTTTCCCGGGGAGGCATCCGAGACTGGCGGCGTTTTTTCCCTCGCACGCCTCTCACGCATTGGACGAGCCGCGCCCATGCCCAGCAGCACCACCACGGAGACGCCCAGCAGGGACGACGTCTCCCTCTCCCATGGCCTGAAGCAGCGCCACCTGTCGATGATCGCCCTCGGCGGGGTGATCGGCGCCGGACTGTTCGTCGGTTCCGGCGCGGGCATCGCCGCCGCCGGTCCGTCGATCGTGGTCGCCTACGCCCTCTCCGGTCTCCTCGTGATGCTGGTGATGCGGATGCTCGGCGAGATGTCGGCCGCCTATCCGTCGTCGGGTTCGTTCTCGGCGCACGCGGAGCGGGCGATCGGCCCCTGGGCCGGATTCACCGCCGGATGGGCGTTCTGGGTGCTGCTGTGCACGGCCGTCGGTCTGGAGGGCATCGGTGCCGCGGAGATCGTGAGCGGCTGGCTGCCGGGCACGCCGGAGTGGGCCTGGGTGGCGCTGTTCATGGTCGTGTTCTGCGGCACGAACCTCGCGGCCGTGAAGAACTTCGGCGAGTTCGAGTTCTGGTTCGCGGCCCTGAAGGTCGGCGCGATCACCCTGTTCCTGGTGCTCGGCGTCCTGGCGATCCTCGGGATCCTGCCGGGCACGGACTCGCCGGGCGCGACCCATCTGTCCGACTTCCTGCCGAACGGCGGCGAGGGCCTGGTCATCGGCCTGCTCGCCTCGGTCTTCGCCTACGGCGGGCTGGAGACGGTCACCATCGCGGCGGCCGAGTCGGAGAACCCCGTCAAGGGCGTGGCGAGCGCGGTCCGGACCGCGATGTGGCGGATCGCGCTGTTCTACGTCGGCTCGATGGCCGTCATCGTCACGCTGGTGCCGTGGGACTCCGAGGAGGTCGTCGAGAAGGGTCCGTACGTGGCCGCCCTCGACGAGCTCGGCATCCCGGGCGCCGGCCAGCTGATGAACGTCGTCGTGCTGGTGGCCCTGCTGTCCGCCATGAACGCCAACATCTACGGCGCCTCGCGCATCGCCTACTCGCTGGTGGGACGCGGCCAGGGCCCGAGGGTGCTGGGCCGGGTCTCGGGCGGGGTCCCGCGGATCGCCGTTCTCGCGTCCTCCGTCTTCGGTTTCGTGTGCGTGCTGCTGAGCTACTGGCGGCCGAACGACGTCTTCTCCTGGCTGCTGAACATGATCGGCGCGGTGATCCTGGTCGTCTGGATCTTCATCGCCGTCTCGCAACTGCGGCTGCGGCGACGCCTGGAGCGGGAGGCGCCGGAGAAGCTGGTCGTGCGGATGTGGGCGTTCCCGTGGCTGACGTGGGTCGCGCTGGCCGGCATGGCCGCCGTCTTCGTCCTGATGGCCCGCCAGCCCGACACGCGGGTGCAGTTGTACTCGACGGGCGGGATGGTTCTGGTCCTGGCGGCGGTCGGGTACGCGTGGCAGAAGGCGCGCGCTCGGCAGTAGGGAACCCGGCACCCGGGCCCCCGCGACACGCGGGGGCCTTTTTGTGTGTCCTGGGCACCCGTCACACCCTCTTGCTGCTAGCGTGCAGTTGCAAGCTAATTGCAATAAGAGGTCCGGAGGGTTCCCCGTCATGCCCGTCTACACGCTGCCCGAGCTCCCGTACGACTACTCCGCGCTCGCCCCCGTGATCAGCCCCGAGATCATCGAGCTGCACCACGACAAGCACCACGCGGCCTATGTGAAAGGCGCCAACGACACGCTGGAGCAGCTCGCTCAGGCGCGGGACAGGGAGACGTGGGGAGCCGTCAACGGGCTGGAGAAGAACCTGGCCTTCCATCTGTCCGGGCACATCCTGCACAGCATCTACTGGCAGAACATGACCGGCCCGAAGGACGGCGGGGGTGAGCCGCTGGCGCAGGACGGTGTGGGCGAGCTCGCGGACGCGATCGCCGAGTCGTTCGGGTCGTTCACGAAGTTCAAGGCGCAGTTGTCCAAGGCGTCGGCGACCACCCAGGGCTCGGGCTGGGGCGTGCTGGCCTACGAGCCGCTGAGCGGGCGGCTGATCGTGGAGCAGGTCTACGACCACCAGGGCAACGTCGGCCAGGGCTCGACCCCGATCCTCGTCTTCGACGCCTGGGAGCACGCCTTCTACCTCCAGTACCGGAACCAGAAGGTCGACTTCATCGAGGCGATGTGGCAGGTCGTCAACTGGCAGGACGTGGCGCGGCGTTACGAGGCCGCCAAGTCCCGCGCGGACGTGCTGCTGCTGACGCCCTGACGGCGGCGTGCCGTCGAGTCGTCCTGCCTCGTGATCGTCTTCTCACCCTTCACGACGGCAGGCGGAGAGAAGGAAGCCCCCGCGAGGACGTGACTCGCGGGGGCTTTCCGCGCGCCCCCCTAGGACTGGCACGGCACGTTGAGGGAGAGGAGTGCGGCGGAACCGTCGGGGTTCATGCGCAGTTCGCTGATCGCCGCGTTCCGCAGGCGCGGGAACACCCGGCGGTACTCCCCGGCCGGGATCGACAGCAGGGTGCACAGGACCAGGCGCAACAGGGTGTTGTGGGCGACGACGAGGACGCGTCCGCCGGGGTGGGCGCCGGCGATGCGGCGCAGGGCGGCGGCGCCGCGGGCCGCTGCCGCCGCGGGGTCCTCGGCACCGGGGAAGGGGTGGGCGACGGGGTCGGCGCGGAAGGCCGCGGCCCGGTCGGGGTTCTCGGCCTCGAACTCGGCGAGCGTACGGCCCTCCACGACTCCGAAGTCGCATTCCGCGAGGCCGGGTTCGCGCCGCGGGACGAGACCCAGGGCACGGCAGGCGGGATCGGCGGTGGCGACGGCCCGGGAGAGCGGGGACGTCCAGATCGCGTCTACGGGGTGGGCGGCGGCCCAGCGGCCGAGGGCCTCGGCCTGGGCGCGGCCGGTGTCGGTGAGGCCGATGTCGCTGACGCCGGCGTACCGGTTCTCGGCGTGCCAGACGGTCTGTCCGTGGCGGGCCAGCAGGAGCGTGGTGGTCATGACTCCCCAGTGTCCAGGTGCAGGCGGGTCAGGGCGTGTTCCGCTACGGGGGCGGGCAGCCAGCCGCGTTCCCGCAGGGCGTGGACGAGGCGGGCGTACGGCTCGGCGAGGGCCGCCGTGCGGTCGGGGCGGGGTTCCAGGACGGTCCGGACGCGGACCATGCGCTCGGTGACGTCCGCGAGCGCCCCCGCCCCCGACGCCCCGTACGCGGCCAGCGCGGCCATGCCCAGGGCCGGTTCGGTCTGCTCGGGGACGCGGGCCGGGCGGGCCAGGATGTCGGCGCGGAGCTGGTTCCAGTAGCGGCTGCGCGCGCCGCCGCCGGTGAAGGTGAGCGGGCCGTCGAGCGGGGCGCCGAGGTGGTGCAGATAGTCCAGGCACAGGCGTTCCGCGAAGCCGACGCCCTGGAGCAGCGCGGCCCACAGGCCGGCGTCGCCCTCGGGTTCGCCGAGGACCAGGGCGGTCGCGTCCGGCGCCCGGAACGGGAACCGCTCCCCCGGCGAGACCAGCGGGTAGGCGACCGCACGGGACGGCTCGAACGCCGCCGCCCGTGCGTCCATCGCGGCGGGGTCGGCGTCCGGGAAGTGCGCCCTGAGCGCCCCGGCGCCGACGCTGGACGCCCCGCCGGGCAGCCAGGTGCCGTCGGGGGCGCGGTGGTTGTAGACCACGCCGGTGGGGTCCCGGACCGGGTCCCGGGTCGCTCCCTTCAGCACGAGGGTCGTGCCGAGCACCGAGTTCCAGGAGCCGGGGCGCAGCGCGCCCGAGGCGATCTGGGCCGCGCAGCCGTCCGTCATCCCGGCGAGCACCGGGGTGCCGGCGGGGATGCCGGTGGCGTCGGCGGCGTCCGGGCAGACCTCGCCGAGGCGGGTGCCCGGGCGTACGACGTCGGGCAACAGGCGCTCGGGTAGGCCGAGTTGCGCCAGAGCGGCCTGCGGCCAGGCCTCCGCGTGCAGGTCGTAGCCGGTCTTGAGGGTGTGGCTGGAGTCCGCCGGGGGCGGTTCGCCGGTGAGGCGGGCGATGACCAGGTCGGGCTGGTGGGCGAGGCGGAGCCGCGGGGCGGGTGCCCGCCCGCCGGCCCTGGCCGCCCGGCCCGTGCCCGCCCCGCCGCCGTACTCCCCCAGCAGCCACAACGCCTTCGGCAGCGCCCAGGTGTCCTGGACCGCGAGTCCCGCCTTGCGGGCCCGGGCGGCCTCGGCCACCGCGCGGCCGTCGTCGTACATGAGCGCGGGGCTCACCGGGCGGCCCGAGCCGTCCGTGAGCAGGACCGTGCCGGACGTGCCGCACACCGCGAGGCCGCCGACCGGCACGCCGGGCGCGGAGCCGAGTGCCGCCCGGGACGCCGTGCACAGCGCCGACCACCACTGCTCCGGGTCCTGCTCGTGCCGCACCCCGTCCCGCCGGCCGGTCAGCGGGGCCGAGCCGCTGCCGAGGACCCGGCCGGCGGCGGTGACGAGCAGCACGCGGACGCTCTGTGTGCCCAGGTCGATGCCCAGCCAGCCCGCACTCTCGTCCGCCATCCGGAACCTCCCACGATGTCGCAGCCGGATCTGTGAACTTCTCACTGTGCCCCGATATTTTCCCGTGCGCGAGGGATTGACGCCCAACTTCAGCCGTTCCACCCTCTGTTAACGAGTCGACTCGACGTGTTAACCAGCCCCCACGTGGAGGTACGGATGGACACGCACGTGCACGACCGGCGGCGCTTCCTCGCGCTCGCCGCCGGGGCTGCCGCGGCCCCGCTGCTCACGGCCTGCGGCGCCGGCTTCGGCGGGGACGACAGCAAGAGCGACGGGTCCGCCGCGGACGACGTCACCGGCTCCTTCGACTGGAAGCGGGAGAAGGACACCACCGTCAAGGCGCTGCTCAACAAGCACCCGTACACGGACGCGTTGATCGCCGACCTGAAGTCCTTCACCGCGAAGACCGGCATCGAGGTCGAGTACGACGTCTTCCCGGAGGACAACTACTTCGACAAGCTCACCGTGGACCTGTCCAGCGGGCGTGCCTCCTACGACGTGTTCATGCTCGGCGCGTACATGGTGTGGCAGTACGGTCCGCCGGGCTGGCTGGAGGACCTCGGGCCCTGGATGCGCAACTCCTCGGCGACGGGCGCCGAGTGGGACCAGGCGGACTTCTTCCCGAATCTGCTGCAGGCCGACCAGTGGTCGCTGAAGGCGGGCGCGCCGCTGGGGCAGGGCGGGCAGTACGCGCTGCCGTGGGGCTGGGAGACGAACGTCGTCGCCTACAACACGGAGGTCTTCAAGAAGCTGGGCCTGAAGCCGGCCGAGACCTTCGAGGAGCTGACCGAACTCGCCGGCGGCATCAAGCAGAGGGCACCGGGCGCGGGCTTCGACGGGATGTACGGGATCGCCGTACGCGGGTCCAGGAGCTGGGCCACCATCCATCCCGGCTTCATGACGATGTACGCCCGCAACGGGCTGACGGACTTCAGGGTCGACGGCGGCAAGCTCACCCCCGTCATGAACAGCTCCGAAGCCGTCGCCTTCACCGAGGACTGGGCCGACATGGTCAAGCGGGGCGGGCCGCCGTCCTGGACGTCGTACACCTGGTACCAGTGCTCCAGTGACCTGGGCGCGAAGAAGGCCGGGATGCTGTTCGACGCCGACACGGCCGCCTACTTCCAGGCGGTGAAGGGCGCCAGCCCGGCCTCCGGGAAGATCGCCTTCCACCCCGGCCCGAAGGGGCCCGACGGGTCCCTGGCCACCAACATGTGGATCTGGTCGCTCGGCATGAACGCCAAGAGCAAGAAGAAGAGCGCCAGTTGGCTGTTCCTGCAGTGGGCGACCGGCAAGGAGCACCTGCGCAAGAGCGCGATCACGCACAACCACATCGACCCGGTGCGCAAGTCGGTGGCCGGCGACGCCGCGTACAAGGACAAGATGCGGCATCTGCCGGGCTTCCTGGAGACCTTCGAGACGGTCGTCGACCAGACGAGGATCCAGTTCACCCCGCAGGCTCAGTTCTTCGACGCGACGACCAGCTGGGCGGCCGCCCTCCAGGAGATCTACGGCGGCAAGGACGCGCAGTCCGTCCTGGACGGGCTGGCGGACGACCTCGCCGACAAGGTGCGTTAGCCATGCGGCTCGCGCTGCGTCCGTACGTCCTGATCGTGCCCGCGCTGCTGCTGACCTGCGGGATCCTCTACCCGTTCGGGCTCGGCCTGTACTACACGCTGTTCGACTTCTCGGCGAGCAAACCGCAGCCGGACATGGTGCGGTTCGAGAACTACAGAGCCGTCTTCACGCAGGAGGCGTTCTGGAACTCGGCGTGGGTGACGGTGCTGTACGCGGTCGGGGCGGCCGCCGTCGAGACCGTGCTCGGGGTGGCCGTCGCCCTGCTGCTGCACCGGTCGAGTCTCCTCGGCCGGATCCTGGAGAAGATCCTCATCCTGCCGCTGATGATCGCCCCGGTGATCGCGGCGATCATCTGGAAGCTGATGCTCCAGCCGTCCGTGGGGGTCGTCAACCACCTGCTGCGGCCCTTCGGTCTGGGCGGGGTGCAGTGGACGGACACCCCGACGGGCGCCCTGCTGTCGTCGATCGCCGTGGACGTGTGGGTCTACACGCCGTTCGTGGCGATCCTCGCCCTCGCCGGTCTGCGGTCGCTGCCCACCTCCCCGTTCGAGGCGGCGGCCGTGGACGGCGCGGGGTGGTGGTACACGTTCCGGCGGCTGACGCTGCCGATGCTGTGGCCGTACGTGCTGGTGGCGGTGATCTTCCGGTTCATGGACTCGCTGAAGGTGTTCGACATCATCTACGCCCTCACCGAGGGCGGGCCCGGTGACTCGACCGTCGTCCTCCAGATCCGGGCATATCTGGAAGCCATCCGCTTCCAGCGCTACTCCTTCGGGATCAGCTACACGATCGTGCTGTGGGCCGTGGTGTATCTGGCCGCGATGGTGCTGGTGAAGCACCTGGGGAAGATCCAGCGGCGGGCCGCGGAGGTGACCACGTGAGGAAGCGTGTGCTGGGCTGGCTCGCGGACGCCGCCCTCGTCCTCTACTTCGTCTTCGCGCTGTTCCCGATCGCCTGGATGGTGATCCTGTCGCTGAAGCCGACGGACCAGCTCTTCTCCACCTACTTCTCCTTCTCCCCCACCCTCGACGGCTACCGGACCGTCCTCGGCGACAGCGAGGGCATCCCGTTCGTGCGGTTCTTCGTCAACAGCCTGGTGGTGTCGGTGGGGGCGGTGGCGCTGTCGCTGGTGGTCGGGCTGCCGGCGGCGTACGCCTCGGCGCGGTGGCGGTTCAAGGGCTCGGAGAACCTGATGTTCACGCTGCTGTCGTTCCGCTTCGCGCCCGAACTGACCGTGATCATCCCGCTGTTCGTGCTGTACCAGAAGCTCGGGCTGTTCGACACGTACGTCGGCATGGTGTGGGTGCTGCAACTGGTCACCCTGCCGCTGATCGTGTGGATCATGCGGTCGTACTTCGCCGACCTCACGCCCGAGCTGGAACAGGCGGCCCTGCTCGACGGCTACACCCGCAAGCAGGCCTTCTTCAAGGTGGCCCTGCCGCTGGTCAAGCCGGGCATCGCGGCCGTGTCCCTGCTGGCGTTCATCTTCGCCTGGAACAACTTCGTCTTCCCGCTGATCCTCACCTCCAACGAGGCCCAGACGGTGACCGTGGGCGCGCTGTCCTTCCTCGGCGGCGACCGGCCCAAGTACAACCTGACGGCCGCCGCCGCGCTGGTGTCCGTCGTACCGCCGCTGCTGCTGGCGCTGACGATCCAGCGGTATCTGGTGCGGGGACTGTCGTTCGGGGCGGTGAAGTCGTGATCCGGCTGAGCGGGATACGGAAGACGTACGGGAAGACCGTCGCGCTCGACGAGCTCGAACTGGAGGTCCGCGAGGGTGAGTTCTTCTGCCTGCTGGGCCCCTCGGGCGCGGGCAAGACCACGACGTTGAAGACCGTCGCCGGGCTCGAACAGCCCGACTCCGGCACGGTCGCGCTCGACGGCGAGGACATGCGGGGTGTGGAGCCGTACGACCGGGGCGTGGCGATGTGCTTCGAGAGCTACGCCCTCTACCCGCACCGCTCGGCCTACGACAACCTCGCCTCGCCGCTGCGCTCGCCCCGGCACCGGCTGCCCGCCGCCGAGGCCCGGCAGCGGATCGGCGCGATCGCCGAACTGCTGGGGATCTCGAAGCTGTTGGACCGGCCCGTGGGCCGGCTGTCCAACGGGCAGCGGCAGCGCGTCGCCCTCGGCCGGGTGCTGGTCCGCCCCGCCCGGGCCTTCCTCCTCGACGAGCCGCTCTCCCACCTCGACGCCAAGCTCCGCCAGCAGATGCGGGCCGAGCTGAAGGCGATCGGGGCCGTGCAGCACACCACCACCCTGTACGTCACCCACGACTCGGTCGAGGCGCTGGCGCTCGGGGACCGGATCGGGGTGATCCGGCAGGGGCGGATCGTGCAGACGGGCACACGGGAGGAGATCTGGTACCGGCCGTACGACACGGAGGTCGCGCGGGCCTTCGGGCGGCCCCGGATCAATCTGCTGCCGGGGGTGGTGACGGAGAGCGGGGTGCGGTCGGACGGCGGGGTGGAGCTGCCGGTCCGGGCGCAGGCCCCGGCAGGCACCGAGGTCCTCGTCGGCATCCGCCCCCGGGACATCGCCCTGCACGGCGAGGGCCACGAGATGACCGGGACCGTGTACGTCACCGAGGTGCTCGGCCGGTCCGTCGAGGTCACCGTCCGGCTCGGGACCGGGGAACAGCGGGTGTCGCTGGTGGCCCCACGGGCGGACGCGGCACGCCTTCGTCCGGACGATCCGGTACGGCTCGCGGTCCGGCCTGAGAACCTGCTGCTGTTCGAGGCCGACCGGCCGGAGCGACCGGGACGACGGATAGAGACACAGCGATGAGCAGCAGCAGTGGTGGACAGCAGGGGCCGGCGGCACGGCAGGCCGCCATGGCCGAGCGGGTGCTGGCCGACGGATCGGCGACGGCGGCGGAGCTCGCCGAGCGGTTCGGGGTGAGCCTGATGACCATCCACCGGGACCTGGACGAGCTCGAACGGCAGGGCATCGTACGGAAGTTCCGGGGCGGGGTGACCGCGCAGCCGTCGGGGGTCTTCGAGTCGAACGTGCAGTACCGGCTGAAGACCATGCGGGCCGAGAAGGCCGCCGTGGCCGAGCACGCGCTGCGGATGGTGGAGCCCGGCATGGCGATCCTGCTGGACGACTCCACGTCCACCCTGGAGATAGCCCGGCGGCTGCGCACGGGCGAGGTCACACCGCTGACGGTCGTCACCAACTTCCTGGAGGCGATCAACCTGCTGGCCGACCAGCGAGGCAT
Source organism: Streptomyces africanus (assembly GCF_030816955.1). Lineage (NCBI taxonomy): Bacteria > Bacillati > Actinomycetota > Actinomycetes > Kitasatosporales > Streptomycetaceae > Streptomyces > Streptomyces africanus. The sequence continues at coordinate 2,939,222 of NZ_JAUSYP010000001.1, forward strand.
CCACCTGATGGCGCTCGGCGGAGACTACGACCCGCTGCACTCCTCCTTCCTGGGGGTGTCCTGCGTGGAGGCGGTCGAGCAGTTGCGGGTGGACGTGTGCTTCGCGTCGACGTCGGCCGTGCACGGGGGCTACGCCTACCACCAGGAGCAGCACATCGTGTCCGTGAAGCGGGCGATGCTCGACGCGGCGGCACGGAACGTCCTGCTGATCGACCACACCAAGCTCGGCCGGGTCGCCCTGCACCGGGTCGTCCCGCTGTCCCGCTTCGACACGCTCCTCGTGGACGACGGGGCGTCGGCGGAGGCGCTGCGGGATCTGGACGAGCACAAGGTCCGTTACGAGGTCTGTGCGACGAAGGGCAGCGATGACCGAGCTGGAGCTACGTGATCTGCGCAAGACCTACCGGGCCCGGGGCCGTCCGGGCGTGGACGCGGTGCGCGGCCTCGACCTCGCGCTGCGTTCCGGGGAACTGCTGGGGCTGCTCGGTCCCTCCGGCTGCGGCAAGTCGACGACGCTGCGGATGATCGCCGGGCTTGAGCCGGTGACCGGCGGGGACATCCTGGTCGGCGGGGCGTCGGTGGTCGAGCGGCCCGCACAGCAGCGGAACATCGGGGTCGCGTTCGAGAACTACGCGCTGTATCCGCCGCTGTCGGTCGCGGAGAACCTGGCGTTCGGACTGAAGGCCCGGGGCCGTAAGGCTCGTGGGGACGTCGACCGCAAGGTGAAGGAGATCGCCGAGCGGGTCGGTCTGACCGACCTCCTCGGCGCCCGCCCGGCCGGCCTGTCCAGCGGTCAGAAGCAGCGCGTGTCGCTGGCCCGGGCCCTGATCCGCGAGCCGGACGTGCTGCTGCTCGACGAGCCGCTGTCCCACCTGGACGCGGCCCAGCGGGACACCACCCGCCGCGAACTCAAGCGCATCCAGAAGGATCTGGGCCACACCACGATCCTGGTCACCCACGACCAGGAGGAGGCCCTGTCCCTCGCCGACCGGATCGCCGTGATGAAGGACGGCGTCATCCAGCAGCTCGGCACCCCTTACGAGATCTACGACAGCCCGGCCAACGTGTTCGTCGCGGACTTCGTCGGGGAGCCCGCGATCACGCTGCTGCCCGGCATCGCGGACCGCGACGGCCGGGCCCGCCTCTCCGACGCGGTGCGGATCGCGCTGCCCGTGCCGGTGGAGGAGGGGCGGGAGGTGGTGGTCGGGATCCGCCCGGAGGACGTCCGGCTCACCGCCGAGGACGGCCTGTCCGCCCGGGTCGTCGCCCACGAACCCCTGCTGGAGTCGGGCCTCGCGACCCTCGCCCTCGACGGGGTGGAACGGCACTTGGTCGTCCTCACCGACCCCGAGGTACGGCTCGCCCACGACGAGCGGGTCCGGGTCGCCGCCGACCTCCGGCACACCCATGTCTTCGACGCCGAGACGGGAGAAGCCCTGCGATGACTGCCGGAAACAGCGTGCGTGTGGTGGCCGCCGGTGACCACTTCGTCCTGCCGTCGCTGATCACACGGGCGGTGGAACAGGAGGTGGAGCGGGCCCGGGTGACGGAAGTGAAACTCGGCTGGCCCCTGGAGCCGTTCGGGCCGGTCGCCGAGGTGCAGGAGGCCAGTGACGCCGAGGACGAGATGATCGAGGCGCTGGCCGGGGCGGAGGTGCTGGTCACGCAGATGGGGCCGGTCACCGAGAGGGTGCTCGCCGCCTGCCCGGATCTGAGGCTGGTCGTGGTCTGCCGGGGCGGGCCGGTCAACGTCAACCTGGACGCGGCGAAGCAGCGTGACGTGCGGGTGTGCTTCGCGCCGGGCCGCAACGCCGCCGCCACCGCCGAGTTCACCGTCGGCATGATGCTGGCCGCGCTGCGCCGCATCCCCCAGGCCCACGACCCGCTGGCCCGGCAGGGCAGCTGGGAGGGCGCGACGTACTACACGTACGAGCAGAGCGGGCTGGAGCTGGAGGACCTGCCCGTCGGGCTGGTCGGATACGGGGCCGTCGGCAGCCGGGTGGCCCGCGTGCTGTGCGCGTTCGGGGCCCGGGTGATGGTGTACGACCCGTACGTGCACGGCGAGATCCACGGACTGCGCGTGACCTCGCTGGACGAACTCCTGGGCCGCTCCCAGGTGATCACCCTGCACGCCCGGCTCACCCCCGAGACCCGGGGGCTGATCGGCGCCCGGGAGCTGGGGCTGCTGCCGTCCGGCGCGGTGGTGGTGAACGTGGCCCGGGGCCCGCTGCTGGACGAGGGGGCACTGTGCGACGCGCTGGAGAGCGGGCGGGTGTCGGCGGCGGCGCTCGACACCTACGAGCGGGAGCCGCTGCCCGCGGATTCGCGGCTTCTCGGGCTGGGCGACCGCGTCGTCCTGACCCCGCATCTGGGTGGTGCGTCGCGCGCGGTGGCGCAGAAGGCGGCGCGGATCGCCGCCGAAGAGGTGGGCCGCTGGGTGCGCGGCGAGCCGCTCGCGCACTGCCTGACCTGAGGACACGAGGGGAGCCGCATGTACGTCGGTATCGATGTGGGCACGTCCATGGTCAAGGCGGCGGCCTTCGACGACACGGGCCGGGAACTGGCCGTGTCGTCCCGCCCGGTGGACCTGACCCTGCACGGCGGGTTCGTCGAGCAGGACATGGACGAGGTGTACGGGGCGGTCGTCGCCGTGCTGGATGAGGTCACCGGGCGGGTCCGGGGGCCGGTCGAGCTCGCCGGGCTCACCGGGCAGGGCGACGGGGTGTGGCTGGTCGACGGGGAGGGGCGGCCGGTGCGGGCGGCGGCCTCCTGGATGGACGGGCGGGCGCACGAACTGGTCGACCGGTGGCTGGCCGACGGTACGTTCGAGACGGTGTTCCGGCGGACCGGCAGCGCGATGTTCCCGGGCTGCCCGGGGCCGCTGCTGGCCTGGCTGGACAGCAACGAACCGAAGGCGCTGGATGCCGCGAAGGCCGCCCTGTACTGCAAGGACATGGTGTTCCAGCGGCTGACGGGGGCGGGCCCGGCGACGGATGTGTCGGACGCCTCGATGCCGTTCCTGGACCCGCGCACCCGGACGTACGACAACCTGGTCGTGGAGCTGCTGGGGCTCACGCACCGGCGCGGGTTGCTCGCCCCGGTCAGCGACCCGGTCGCGACGGCCGAGGCGCGGGGCGAAGGCCTGCCGTCGGGCACGCGGATCGCGAACGGGCCGTACGATCTGCCGGCCTGCGCGCTGGGCGCCGGGGTCACGGCCCCCGGGGACGGTCTGCTGATCGTCGGCACCTGTCTGGCCAGTCTGGTCGCCACGACCGAGCTGGACCTGAGCGGCGAGCCCGCGGGCCTGTACATCTCCACGGACCGGCCCGGGCACTGGCTGCGCGCCATGCCCGCGATGGTCGGCACGGCGGCCCTGGACTGGGTGCTGTCGACGACGGGCGTGCGGCACGAGGAGGTGGACGGCCTGCTGGCGCAGACGCCGCCGGGCGCGAACGGCGTCCGCGTGCTGCCGTACTTCGCACCCTCCGGGGAACGGGCCCCCTTCGTCGAGCCCCGGCTGCGCGCCGAACTCACCGGTGTCTCCCTGGAGTCGACCCGGGGCGATCTGGTCCGCGCCACCTGCGAGGGCATCGGGTACGCCGCCCGGCACTGCCTGGAGGCGGCGGGCCTCGACGGGAATCTGGCCGTCTGCGGCGGCGGCACCCGCAGCCCCGCCTGGATGCGGCTGCTCGCCGATGTGCTCGGCCGGCCGCTGCGGGTCGTCGAGGGCGAGGTCGGCGCCCGGGGCGCGGTCCTCGCGGCGGCCGAGCGGTACGGGGTGCCCCTGGACGCGCGGGCGTGGACCCGGCCGACGGAGGTCGTCGAGCCGGACCCGGCCCGGGCGGCGTACTACACCAAGGGTTACGAGGAGCATCTGGTCCGGCTCGCGCAGGCGCGGGCCCGGGCCCGTACATGAATCCGCCTACCGGGAAAGGGAGTCGCATGCGGCTCGGACGGAGATCTCTGCTGCTCGCGGCGGCCGCGGGAACAGCCACAGCCGCCACAGCCGCCACGGCGGCGGCCGAACCCCGCAGGGGCCCGGTGGTCATCGGCCACCGCGGCGCGGCCGGCTGGCGCCCCGAGCACACGGCCGCCTCGTACACGTACGCCGTGCAGACGGGCGCCGACTGGATCGAACCGGACCTGGTGCCGACGAAGGACCATGTGCTGGTGGTCCGGCACGAGAACGAGATCTCCCAGACCACCGACGTGGCCCACCGGCCGGAGTTCGCCGGCCGCCGCACGACGAAGACGGTCGACGGCCGGTCCGTGACCGGATGGTTCACGGAGGACTTCACCCTCGCCGAGCTGAAGACGCTGCGGGCGGTGGAGCGGCTTCCGCAGGTCCGCAACCGCAACACGGTCTTCGACGGGCGCGAGGAGGTCATGACCTTCCAGGAGGTCGTCGCTCTGGCGCGGAAGCTGTCGAAGGCGCACGGCCGGACGATCGCGGTCTTCCCGGAGACGAAGCACCCGACGTACTTCCGGTCCATCGGCCTGCCGCTGGAGCCGAAGCTGGCGGCCGCGATCCGGCGGGCCCGGCTCGGCCCGCGCGAGTGCGTCGTGCAGTCCTTCGAGCCGACGAGCCTGCAGCGCATGACGGGCCTGGGCGTACCGCTGTGGCAGGCCCTGGGGACGACGGGCGGGCCGTACGACCTGGCCTCGTCCGGTGATCCGACGACCTACCGGGACATGATGACGCCGGCGGGCCTGGCCCGGATCGCGCGGTACGCGGACTGGATAGGCCCGGACAAGTCCTCGGTCGCCGGCACCTCACTCCTCGCGGACGCCCACGCGGCGCGCCTTCGCGTGGGGCCGTACACCTTCCGGGCGGAGAACCAGTTCCTGCCGGCGGACTTGCGACGGGGAACCGGACCGAACGATTTCGGGGACGCGTTCGCCGAATACGCGCTGTACTACCGCATGGGGGTCGATGCGGTCGTAACCGACTTCCCGGACCTGGCGGTGATGGCGAGGAGGGGCTGATGTTCTTCAGGGACAAGCACTGCCCGACCTGTGGCGGCAGCGGTACGCAGGTGTTCACACCGCTCAAGCCCGAGGAGAGAAAGGCGCTCGGGACGCACCGCACCGACCTGTGGCGCTGCACCGCCCCGGGCTGCCGGTGGTATCAGCCCTGGGGCCATCAGGCCGGCGGGGGCCGGCTCCCGGAGGAACTGCAGAACCCGGGAGCCGACGCCTCGGTGTGACCCAGGGCCCTAGAGGTTGGAGAAGTCCGGGCCCTTGGTGCGGGTGCGCTTGATCTCGTAGAAGCCGGGGACGGAGGCCACGGCGAGGGTGCCGTCCCAGAGGCGGGCGGCCTCCTCGCCCTTGGGGGCCGGGGTGACGACCGGGCCGAAGAAGGCGAGCTGCTCGCCGTCCGCGCCGGGCACGGCGATGACCGGGGTGCCGACCTCCTGGCCGACCTTGTCGATGCCCTCCTTGTGGGAGGCGCGCAGCTCGGGCTCGTACCGGGTGCCGTCCCAGTGCTCCATGAGGGACTCGGGCAGGCCCACGTCCTTCAGGGCGGCGGCGACGGTCTCCTTGCCGTGGCCCTCGCCCTGGTTGTGGATGCGGGTGCCGAGCGCGGTGTAGAGGTCGCCGAGCACCTCGGCGCCGTGCTCCTGCTGTGCGGCTATGGCGACCCGGACAGGGCCCCAGCCCGTCTCCAGCAGCTCGCGGTACCTCTCGGGCAGCTCGTCCAGCTTGTCCTCGTTGAGCACGGCGAGGCTCATGACGTGCCAGCGAACCTCGATGTCCCTGACCTTCTCCACCTCCAGCACCCAGCGGGAGGTCATCCACGCCCAGGGGCACAGCGGGTCGAACCAGAAGTCGACGGGGGTCTTGTCCGACATGTCTCTCCTCGTGAGGAAACCGTTTCCCCGGGAACGTCTCCGCTCGCCCGCTCATTCCCGGCTGCCTCGTGTCAGGGGCACGTGGCAGGATCGTGGCTGTTCAGCCGTATCCGACGACGCTTGAGGAGTTCCGCCCGTGCCCGGTGAGAATCTGTCCCGCGACGAGGCCCGCGAGCGGGCCGCCCTGATCGGCGTCGACGGGTACGAGGTGTCCCTCGACCTGCGGTCCGCGGTCGGTGAGGACGACACCGACGGGCCCCGCACGTTCCGGTCGGTCACGACCGTCCGGTTCCGCTGCAACGAGCCCGGTACGAGCACCTTCGCCGATCTGATCGCGCCGAGTGTGACGGCCGTCTCACTCAACGGCCGGGATCTGGACCCCGGCGAGGTCTTCGACGGCTCGCGGATCACGCTGGAGGACCTGGCCGCCGACAACGAGCTGGTGGTCGACGCGCAGTGCGCCTACTCCCGCACCGGCGAGGGGCTGCACCGCTTCGTCGACCCCGAGGACGGCGAGGTGTACCTGTACACGCAGTACGAGCCGGCCGACTCCCGCCGCGTCTTCGCGAACTTCGAGCAGCCGGACCTCAAGGCCCCGTTCCGCTTCGAGGTGCGGGCGCCGGAGGGCTGGACGGTGTGGAGCAACGGAGCGGGCGAACGGGCCGACGGGGTGTGGCGGTTCGCCGAGACCAAGCCGATCTCGACGTACATCACGTGTGTGGTGGCGGGCCCGTACCACTACGTGACCGACACGTACTCCCGTACGCTCGAGGACGGCACGACGCTGGAGATCCCCCTCGGCGCCCTGTGCCGCAAGGGCCTCGCGCCCCACTTCGACTCCGAGGACGTCTTCCTGGTCACCAAGCAGGGCCTGGACTTCTTCCACGACCACTTCGACTACCCGTACCCGTTCGGGAAGTACGACCAGGCGTTCGTGCCCGAGTACAACCTGGGCGCGATGGAGAACCCGGGTCTGGTCACCTTCCGGGAGGAGTTCATCTTCCGGGGCAAGGTGACGCAGGCGTCCTACGAGGGCCGGGCCAACGTCATCCTGCACGAGATGGCGCACATGTGGTTCGGCGACCTGGTCACCATGGAGTGGTGGGACGACCTGTGGCTGAAGGAGTCGTTCGCGGACTTCATGGGCGCGTTCTCACTGGTCGGCGCGACCCGCTTCGTCAACGGCTGGATCACCTTCGCCAACCGCCGCAAGTCCTGGGCCTACCGGGCCGACCAGCTGCCCTCCACGCACCCGATCACGGCGGACATCCGCGACCTCCAGGACGCCAAGCTGAACTTCGACGGCATCACGTACGCCAAGGGCGCGTCGGTGCTGAAGCAGCTCGTGGCGTACGTGGGCCAGGACGCGTTCCTGGAGGGCGCCCGGCGCTACTTCAAACGGCACGCGTACGGCAACACGCGCCTCGGTGACCTGCTGTCGGTGCTGGAGGAGACCAGCGGCCGGGACATGAGCGCCTGGGCGCGGTCCTGGCTCCAGACGGCCGGGGTGAACGCGCTGACCCCGCAGCTGCTGCTCGATCCGCAGGGCCGGATCGAGGAGCTGGCGGTGGTGCAGGAGGCGGCCGAGTCGCATCCGGAACTGCGCCCGCACCGGGTGGCGGCGGGCCTGTACCGGGCGACGGACAACGGGGCGGTCGAGCGGTACGCGCGCGCCGAGGTGGACGTCGACGGCCCGCGGACGGTCGTGGCGGAGCTGTCCGGCGCCGAGGCGCCCGACCTGGTCCTGGTCAACGACGACGACCTGACGTACTGCAAGATCCGTTTCGACGAGACCTCGCTGGCGACGCTGCGCGAGCACCTGGGGTCGGTGACCGATCCGCTGGCGCGTGCCCTGTGCTGGTCGGCGCTGTGGAACATGACGCGGGACGCGCTGCTCCCGGCGGGGGACTTCGTGGACCTGGTGCTGCGGTTCGCGGGAGGCGAGTCCGAGATCGGCGTGGTGCAGATGCTGCACGCGTGGGCCGAGTCCGCGGTCACACACTACGCGGCGCCCGCACGGCGGGAGACGACCGCCCGCCTCCTCGCCGAGGGCGCGCGGCGCGAGCTGTACGCGGCCGGGCCGGGCAGCGAGCACCAGCTGGCGTGGGCGCGGTTCTTCGCCCGGACGGCCACCGCCGATGCGGACTTCGAGCTCCTGAGTGACCTGCTGGCGGGCACGGCGTCGGTCGAGGGCCTCGACCTGGACCAGGAGCTGCGGTGGGTGTTCCTGGAGCCGCTGGCCGCGCACGGGGCGGTGGACGAGAAGGCGCTGGCCGAGGAGCTGGCCCGGGACGACACGGCCTCCGGCAAGCGCCACCAGGTGCGCTGCCTGGCGGCCCGGCCGTCGGCGGCGGTCAAGGCGCAGGCGTGGGCGCAGGTCGTGGAGTCGGACGCGCTGTCCAACGCCATGGTCGAGGCGACCATCGCGGGCTTCTCCCGGGGTTCGCAGCGGGAGTTGCTCGCGCCGTACGCGCAGAAGTACTTCGCGGCGATCGAGCGGGTGTGGGCCGAGCGGTCCATCCAGATCGGGATGCACGTGGTACAGGGCATGTTCCCCTCGTTCCAGCAGTCCCCGGAGACCCTCGCCGCCACGGACGCGTGGCTGGAGGCCCACCGGGAGGCGGCCCCGGCCCTGCGCCGGCTGGTGCTGGAGGCCCGGGACGACCTGGCGCGGGCGCTGCGCGCGCAGCAGTGCGACGAGGCCGCCGGCCAGTAGCTTTGGCCTGAGATCGGGGCGTTCCGCCATCGTTACGAGATGCGTGCCCCGCGAGCCGTAACCCCTGGTCCGCACCCGAACGGACCAGGGGCTTTCGGCATCCGAACACCCGTCCTTTAGGGCTGTGTTGTCCGTATTTGTCGACGGGCCTGTAACAGCGGTTAAAGACGGGTCGGAGCACGGGAAATTGCCGGTCATGACCCACAACACCCCGCTCTCCCCGCGCCCCCTGCACGACCTGTCCGGCCGCGGCCGGCTCCGTGTGATGACGGTTGCGCAGCTCCGCTCGCACGGCGTGACGACGTCCGCGACGAACGAGCAGTGCCGCCCCGGCGGACCCTGGCAGCAGCTCCTCCCGGGCGTCGTCCTGCTCCACCCGGGCCCGCCGACCAGCGAGGAGCGGCTGCACGCGGTGCTGATGTACGCGGCGCGCGAGCGCGGCACGGGTGTCCCCGCCCAGCCCGGCGCGGGCCGGGGCCACGCCCCCGCCCACCCGGAGGCGATGATCACCGGCCTGGCCGCCCTGACGCTGCACGGTTTCTCCTCCACTCCCCCGCTGCTGTCCCTGGACGCGATCGACGTCCTGGTCCCGCGGCTGCGCCGGCTGCGCTCGACGGGCTGCGCGCGCATCGTCCGCGGCGCCGCGCTGCCCGCCCCCGAGCAGGTCGCGGGCCTGCCGGTGGCCCCGGTCGCCCGCGCGCTGGCCGACGCGGTGGCCGACCTGACGGACGCCGGCATCGTGCGCCGGCTGATGACGGAGGCGGTGCGCGGCGCCCACTGCGAGCCGGCGGCGGTGGTGCGGGAGCTGAACCAGGCGCAGCTGCTGAGCCGCCCGCACGTGGTGGACGCGGTGGAGTCCCTGCTGGCCGAGAGCCGGGCGATCGCGGAGGACCGCCTGTACCGGATGGTGCGCGAGTACGGCCTGCCCGACCCGGCCTGGAACGTGGACCTGCGTCTGCCCGGCGGCCCCTACCTCGGCGGCCTGGACGCGTACTGGCCGGACCACGCGGTGGCGGTGGAGCTGGACACACGGGCGCCCCGGCAGGACGACGACGCCCCGTGGTCCGAGCACGCCCGCAAGCGGGAGCACCTGGAGCGCCTCGGCATCACGGTCGTCCACATCACGCCCAGGAAGCTCCGCGACAGTCCGGAACAGCAGGCGACGGTGGTCCGCACGGCCCTGATGGCCTCGGCCGACCGAGAACCGGCCGCGTATGTCGCGGTGCTGCCCCGGTAGTGACGGGCCGGGGGCAGGACCAGGAGGGGAGAGGAGGGGACGCCGGAGTCGCCGGCGGCCCCTCCCCGCACTCCGGCGGCGACTGATCATGATCTGTCGCGGCGGCAGCTTCGAACAAAAGGTGAGGGGAAACGCCCCGCCCGGCGCGAGGACCGCCGTTCGCTGCGGCAGGCAGGTGAATCTGTCAGACGGACGGCTTCGGACCGGATGCGCCGCTCGCGGAAGAGGGCCAGTGTCGAGCTGAGGCGAGGAGGCGTGATGGACCGAGGAGCCGGAGATCGGAGGGAGGGTGACACGCAAGGGCGACGAGGAGGGCCGGCGGACGACGCCGGGCTGGACCAGTTGCTCGTCCGCGCCGCCGACGGTGACGAGCAGGCCTTCGCCGAGCTGTACGACGCCCTGGCGCACACGGTGCTGGGACTGGCCTGCCGTGTGGTGGGGGACAAGGCCCAGGCGGAGGAGGTGACCCAGGACGTGATGGTGGAGGTGTGGCGGACCGCCGACCGGTTCCAGCCGGCGCGCGGAGCCGCCCGGAACTGGGTGCTCACCCTCGCGCACCGCCGCGCGGTGGACCGGGTACGGTCCGTCACCGCGGGCCGCGTCCGCGAGCTGCGCGCCGCGGTCATGGAGCAGGAACGGTCCTTCGACACCGTCGCCGAAGAGGTCGAGGTGCGGGAGGAGCAGCGCGCGGTCTTCCGCTGCCTGGCCCAGCTGGCCCGCGAGCTGAGGCTGCCGCTGGTGCTGGCCTACTACCAGGGGTTGACGTACGCGGAGGTCGCCGAGGCGCTCTCGACGCCGGCGGGAACCATCAAGTCGCGGATGCGCCAGGGGCTGCGGCGCCTGCACGACTGCATGGAGGCCGCATCGTGAACCTCACCGACGACCCCCACCTCGCAGTCGGAGCGTACGTGCTGCACGCGCTGCCGGCCGGTGAGGAGACCGTCTTCGAGAAGCACCTGACCGTGTGCGGCCCGTGCCGTCGGGAAGTCGATCAGCTGTCGGGTGCGGCCGTTCGGCTGGGGGCGGCCGAGACGAGCACACCCTCCGCGGACCTGCGCCGCCGCGTGCTCGACCAGATCGTCACCGTACGTCAGGGCCGGTCCGTCACAGGCGGGTCCCGGCGCCGACACCACCGGTGGCCTCCGAAGTCGGCGCTGGCGGCAGCCGTGGCGGCGGCCGTGGCCCTCGGAGGCGTCGCCTGGTGGCAGAGCTCCGAGGCCGACACCGCCCGCGAGCAGTCCGCGCAGGAGCGCGCCGAGTACCGGCAACTCGCCGATGTCCTCACTTCCCCCGACGCCACGATCAGCAGCAAGGAGCTCACGGGCGGCGGGACCGCGAGCGTGGTCGCCTCCCGGACGCGGGGCCGGTCCGCGCTCATCGCCTCCGGACTGCCGCAGCTCACCGGCGACCGGGTCTACGCACTCTGGTACGCCGAATCGGGACGGTACCGGCCGGCCGGACTGCTCTCCTCCGCGGGCGGACATGAGGCCTATGTCCTGGACGGGCGCCTCGAAGGGGCCACTGCCGTGTGTATCACCGTGGAACCGGCCGGCGGCTCCACCCAGCCCACCACCGACCCCATAGGCTTCATCTCCGTCCCCCGTTGACGATCACTGCTCGGCCACCGCCACGGCGGCCGCACACCCCCTCCCCACCGCCACGTCGTCGATCGCCCAGCCCGGCACCCGGCTGGGCCCGCGCGCGGAAGCGCCGAGATGGTCGCGGCGGAGGTCGCGTCCCAGTCCGATGCCGAGCCCTTTCAGATACGCCTCCTTGCGCGTCCACACACGGGCGAAGGCGGCCGGGCGCCGGTCGGGCGGACACGCGGCGAGTTCGGCGGCCTCCCGGGGATGCAGCGTCGCCGTGAGGGCGGAGACGACGTCGGAGGCGGGCAGCCGCTCGATGTCCGCGCCGACCGCTGTGTCCGCGAAGGCGAGAAGGCAGAGCCCTGCGGTACGGGAGACGGAGAAGCACAAGGGCACGCCGGGCACGTCGGGGCGGCCGTGCGGGGCCTGGCACCCGGGGCAGGGCCGCCGCACCAGCGGTACCTCCGACGGCTCGAGGCCGAGGTGGGCACCGAGGAGCATGCGCAGGCACACGTGGGCGACCCGGTAGCCGTCCCTGTCCGCCGCCCGGTGAAATGCCGCGGCCCGCGCCCTTTCCCCGCTGTCCAGCACCACGTCCGCGAGCGGGGCCACGGCGCCGCGGAGCTCCTCCACCCGGGCCAGCCACAGCCGGGGCCGACCGGGGCGGGGCGGCTCCGGAAGCCGGGTCCAGGCGGCGGGCGTGAGCCGTTCGGGACGCGGGACCGGTCTCGCGGGGAGGAGGCACACGGCAACGTCCGCCTTCAGTCGGAGGTGGCCCGCACGGCGCGGGTGTCTTCGATTCCGCCGGCGTACGACACCGGCGGGGCGAGCGCGTCGCCGCCGTACAGGGTTTGCACCCAGTTGCTCTGATAGATCGTGTCGAGGTAGCGCTCACCGAGGTCCGGGGCGATCGCGACGGGCGTGAGGCCCGGCGATCCATGCCGGGCGAGCCAGCTCGTCGCTCCGCTGACGACCGTGCCGGTCGAACCGCCGAACAGAAATCCCCGCCTCGCCAGGTTCTGACAGGTACGGATCGCATCGGCCTCCTCGACGCGGACCGCCTCGTCGACGTAACTCTCGTCGAGCAGGGGAGGCCGGAGGCTCATGCCCAGTCCGGGAATCATCCGCCGTCCGGGCGGGTCGCCGAAGATGGCGGAGCCGACACTGTCCACCGCGACGATCCGCACCGGCCGGTGCCAGGAGCGGAACCAGCGTGCGCAGCCCATCAGCGTGCCGGTCGTGCCGACACCGATGAACAGGACGTCCAGGTGCGGGAACCAGCGGGCGATGGCCGGGGCCGTCCTGAAGTAGTGCGCCCTCCAGTTGTCGGGGTTGGTGTACTGACTCAGCCACACATAACGGTCGTCCGCGGCGCACAGATCGCGCAGGTGCGCCAGCCGCGCGCCCAGGAGACCGCCCGTGGCGTGCTCGTCGGAGACGACGTGGACCTGGCTTCCCAAAGCCTCCATCATCAGCCGGGTGGCCAGGTTGCACCGGGAGTCCGTCACGCAGACGAAGCGGTAGCCCTTGCTCGCAGCGATCATGCTCAACGCGACGCCCAGATTGCCGGAGGAGGACTCGATCAGGATCGAGTCCCGCCTGAGGGTCCCGCTCCGCTCGGCGGACTCCACCATCTCGGTCGCGGCCTTCAGCTTGATGGAACCGGCGAAGTTGAAGCCCTCGCACTTGAGGAAGAGCCGGTGTCCCGTGATCGGCTCGAGGTCGACGTACAGGTCCTCCTCGTTGAAGGCTTGGGGTACGGATATGACTGGCACGATGTTCTCCTCGTCCGGAGCCGGACGGTGGACGGGGTGCCGTCCTCAGCCGTGTCGGCTCAGTTCGTGAAAGAAGTGGTCGATGACCTGCAGTCCTCCGGAGCGGGCCACTTCGTCGTAGACGTAGGAGCCGACCGCGAGGTCCAGCACGCCCAGGCCGAACGGCGAGAAGACCGCCGGACGGTCGGGCGGGACCGTCACGCGGCCGGCCATCACGTCGTCGAGCGTGCCGAGCAGGAAGTCGCGGTTGCCGGTGAGGCGTTCGGTGAGGTGCGGCGAGGTGGCGGCCCTGAGGCAGTGGTCGATGTCGTCGACGACGTTGGTCGCGCTGAGCAGCACCTGCGGCGCGAGGTCGCGCAGTGACACGTGCAGCACCACCGGGTTGTGCCGGAACCACGACGGCTCGGTGATGTGCGGCCGGTCGGCGACCGTGGCGAAGACGATCAGATCGCTGAGCCGGATCAGCTCCTCGGCGCTGCGGTGCACGGTGACGCGTCCGACGGCCCCGGACTGCTCCAGGTAGGTGCGGAAGCCGGCAGCGCTGTCGGGGGACAGATCATGCACACCGATGGCGTCGAAGGACCATCCGGTGCCCTCCAGGTACGTGTGGATGTAACGGGCGATCAGACCCGCCCCGACGAACCCCAGGCGGGTGGGGCGGGGCCGTCCCCTGCTGAGCCGGTCGGCGGCCGACGCGGCGGACGCCGCGGTCCTGGCGGCGCTGATGATCGAGCTCTCCATGCAGGCGAACGGGTAGCCGGTGGTGGGGTCGTTGAGGATGAGGACGGCTGACGCCCGGGGGATGCCCGAGGCGACGTTGGCGGGGAAGCTGGAGATCCACTTCAGTCCGTCCACCCGGCCCTCGCCGCCGAGCGAGGCGGGCAGGGCGATGATCCGTGACGTCGGCCGGTCGGGGAAGCGCAGGAAGGAGGACGGCGGGTTGACCGTGCGGCCGGCGCCGTGCAGGCGGTACGTCGCCTCGACGACCTCCACCACGGTCTTCTCCCGGCCCTGGAGCACTTCCTTGACCTGGTTTCCGGGGACGACGGCGAAGGACGGCACGGCCGGGGTGTCCGTCCGGGCTGTCTGCGATGCGGTGTGCAGGGTGGTCATGCCGCTTCCCTCCCCGTCCGCGGTTCCGGAAGGCCGGGGCGCACGGGGTCGGCCATCGCCACCACGATGTCCCGAGGCCCCCGGTACGCCTCCCGGCTGTGCGCGGTGCGGATGTTGTCCACGAGCATCAGGTCCCCGCGCTGCCAGGGCCGGCGTGCGGTGTGGGCTTCGTACGTCTTGTTGATCTGCTCGACGACGTCCGGGGGCACCGGATCGCCGTTGCCGTAGCGGGTGTTGAAGGGCAGCCCGTCCGGTCCGTACTCCTCGATCAGGAACTCCCTGACCTCGGGTGCCATCGTCCACTCGTTCAGGAACGCGATCTGGTTGAACCAGCAGTGCCGGCCGGAGACCGGGTGCCGCACGACGGCGGGCCGGTGCTGGCGCGTCCGCAGCGAACCGTCCGGCTGCCAGGACCAGTCGATCGCGTGGGCACGGCAGTAGGCCTCGACCGCGCCGCGGTCGTCGGTGCCGAAGGACTGACCGAGCGTCGCGCCGATCCCCTCGTTGTAGGCCCTGTCGAGCAGCCAGCCCTCCCGGGCAAAACGGTCGACGAGTTCGGCGGGCAGCGCGTGCAGCACCTCGGTGGCGTCGGCCACCGCGGTGGCACCGCCTTCGACGGGCGGCTCCAGACACGCGAACATCAGCAGGCCGGGACACTCGAAGGCGTAGCTGAGTTCGTGGTGCATGCACATGGGCTGGTTGGGCGGCCACGCCGAGGACGAGTAGACGCCGTCCGCGTGGCGGTCGCGGGCGGCGAACGCCTCGCGTTCGGCCACGGGGCGCTCGGCCACCTGGCGCAGGACCGACTCGACGTCGGCCGGGGTGCGCAGGCCGAGGCCCCGGACGACGAGCGCTCCCCGCTCGGCGACGAGTTCACGCAGCGCGTTCCGCCGGCCGGCCGCCCAGGCCGCCGCGTCCGTGGCGTCCTGGGTGTCCTGGGTGTCTGCGGCATCGAGTACCGGAAGGCCGTCCGGAGGCGGTGCCGTGGTGGCCCTGTTCTTGCGGAAGAGTGCCGACAGCATGGGGATCTCCTCTCGTACTCCGCGTGTCCGTCACGGTTCTCCGCCGGTCCGGCTGTCGATCAACTGGGCCAGGTCGGCCAGTACGGGGCGGTCGGCGAGGTCGCGCGGGGAGATCGCCCGGCCCAGCGAGACCGCGAGCCGTACCGCCGACAGGGAGGTGCCGCCCAGGTCGAAGAAGTTGTCGTCCCGGCGGATCCGTCCGGGCGGCAGGCCGAGTTCCGCCTCCCATTGCGCCGCGAGCCGCCGTTCGGCCGGCGTCCGCGGGGCGCCCTGGGCCTCCCGGGCCGGACCGAGATCCTCGGCGAGCGCCGCGAGCGCCTTGCGGTCGGTCTTGCCGTTGGCTGTGAGCGGCAGGCGGTCGAGCTGGTGGAAGGACGCCGGGATCATGTACGCGGGGAGCAGGTCCGCGAGCCGTTCCCGCAGGTCCTCGGCGGTCACCGCACCCGCGCTCGTGCAGAAGGCTGCCAGCTGGCGGCCGTGCCCCTCCGCGCCGGTGACCACGACCGCGCAGTCCGTGACACCGGGCACGCGCAGCAGCGCGTTCTCGACCTCGCCGATCTCGACCCGGAAGCCCCGGATCTTCACCTGTGCGTCCCGGCGGCCGAGGAACTCCAGTTTCCCGTCGGGCCGCCAGCGGCCGAAGTCTCCCGCGCGGTAGAGCCGTCGGCCGGGGCGGTGAGGGTCGGGCAGGTAGGCGAGACTGGTGCGTTCGGCGTCGTTGACGTAGCCGCGACCGACGCACACCCCGGAGAAGACGATGGCGCCGGGCGCCCCGAGCGGAACCGGGAGCAGGTTGTCGTCGACGACGTACTGGTACACGTTGGCGATGGGCCGGCCGAGCGGGATCCGGTCGGTGCCGGGCGCCCGGTCCATCACCTCGTGGTTGGTGTCGTCGGACGTCTCGGTCAGTCCGTAGGCGTTGACCAGTCGTACGGCGGGACCGGTGGCAAACCACCGCTGGACCAGCTCCCCCCGCAGGGCCTCACCGGTGACGGACACGCACCGCAGTTCCGGCAGATCCCGGGGGCGGCGTTCCAGGGCGGACAGGATGACGTCGAGGTAGGACGGCACCAGTTGCAGGACGTTGACGCGGCCCTCGGTGATCGTGTCCAGGAACCGGTCCGCGTCGAGGATGGCGTCCTGCTCGACCAGCAGGGTCCGTCCGCCCGTCAGCAGCCCCGCGAGCAACTGCCACAGCGAGATGTCGAAGCACTGCGAGGCCGTCTGCGCCACCACGGTGCCCTCGCCGATACCCAGATCGTCGATCTTGGCGAACAGGTGGTTCAGCAGGCCGGCGTGCTCGCACATGGCGCCCTTCGGCTCCCCGGTGGAGCCGGAGGTGAAGAAGACGTACGCGAGCCGGTCCGCCGGTATGTCCAGGCCGAGGTCCGTGCCGTCGGTGGCCCGGTCGGTGACGTCCGGGACGAGCAGCCGCCGGGTCCCGGGGAGCGATGCGAGCGCCCGGTCCAGCTGCCCGGTGCTGTCCGGTTCGGTGAGGACGTACAAGCAGCCGGCCCGGGTGAGCATCGCGGCGATACGGCCGGGCGGGTGACGCGGGTCGACGGGCAGGTACACGCCGCCTGCCTTGAGGACACCGAGGACGGCGGCCGCCCAGTGGAGGTCGCGCTCGGTCACCACGGCGACCGTGTCCTCGGGTCCGAGCCCCTCGGCCAGCAGGGCGCGGGCCAGCCGGTTGGCCCGGGTGTTGAGGTCCGCGTACGTCCGGCTGCGGCCCTGGTGGACCACGGCGACGGCGTCCGGAGCCTTGCGCACCCGCTCCTCGAACAGCTCGTGGGGCCGGAGGTCCGGCAGCGCACGGTGCGGCCCCGCCAGCCCGTCGAGCTGGAACCGGACCTCGTCCGCGGACAGCAGGCTGCGCCGGTCATGGGGGGCGTCGGGATCGGCGGCGATCGCCTCCAGTGCGGCGAGGTGGTATCCCCCGATCCGCGCGGCACAGTCCGCGTCCAGCAGGTCCGTCCGGTGACGCAGGCGCAGTACGAGCCGGCCGCCCTCCTCGCCCGCCGAGACGCCGAGGAGCAGGCTGCCGTCCGCCGGGACGGTGACCTCCTGCCCGGCCGGGGCGAACACCGCTTCGGCTCCGGCCGCGGACGGTGAGCCGGTCCCGGGCGACGGCACCGCCGCCTCGGCCCGCCGGGCTTCCCGTACCAGCCGGCGCCAGGTGCCGGGCCCGACCGTCAGCTCGAAGGGCAGCGGCCCGGTCCGGCCGGGGAGCAGACAGCCGCTGCGCACGTCCGGATCGCCGGAGAGCAGGGCGAGCACCTTCGCGTGTGCCGCGAGGAGGATCGCGGTGAGCGGCACGCCGAGTTCACGGGCCCGCCCGCGCAGGGCCGCCGTCAGGTCGTGGGGGACGCTCCTGACGTGCTCCCCGGTGCCGGGCACCGGCTCCTTCGCCCATCGGGGCAGGGCCGTGAAGCCGCCCTCGGCCCTGCTGTCGCTTCCGGGGACGCGGGCGTCGGTCGCTGTCGCTGCCATCACCGCACACCTCCGCTTTCGTCGAGGGGACGGGCCGGATTCCCCGCCCAGCGGGCGTTCCCGGGAACCGTCTCGCCCTTCATGAGGAAGGAGTCCGCCGCAAGCACGGCACCGTCACCGACCGTCACTCCGTAGTGCACGAGCGCTCCGACGCCGACGGTGCAGCCGGCGCCGAGCGCGCTGCGGTCCGACTTGAACGTGCCGTCCTCCTGGGAGTGGCACTGCAGGACACTGCCCGAGTTGAGGGTGCAGTCGTCCCCGATGGTGACCATGGGGCGCTCCGTCATGTGGCAGCCGTCGTCGAAGACCCGCGCCCCGATCCGGACGCCCAGCAGGCGCCATACGACGGTCTTGAACGGGGTGCCGTCGAGGAGGTGCAGATAGGTCTCGGACGGGACCTTCCAGTACCGCTCACGGCGCCAGAAGCGGCGGTCGTAGATCGAGCAGAACAACGGCTCCGGTGGGTGCGCGGCGATGACGGCCCGCTCGAGGAGGGACGTAGTACAGGAAGGTGAACGGCAGCAGGGCGGCGTTGGCGAGTGCGAGGGCCACGGTGCCCCACGCGGGGTACCGGCTCGCGGCGAACGCGAAGAGCAGGGTGACGCAGAAGAAGAACAGCCATCCCGTGAGCAGATGGCATGTCATGGTGACGGCGTTGTGCCGGTTCTTGGCCGCGAGGCGCCGGCGCAGGCCGGTCCCGTCCGTGAGCTCGTCGAAGGTGCTGTCCCGCGCCACCGACCGCGGGATCTCGAAGCAGGGGGAGCCGAGAAGTCCCACGTCGTGCCGGATCGGTCCGCTGACGGGGACCGCCACCTTGGTGGCGAGGAGGCAGTTGTCGCCGGTCCGGCCGCCGGCGGGGTAGGCGACCCGGTTGCCGACGAAGTTGTGCGCCCCGATCGCGGTCGGCGACAACCGGAAGGATGTGCTGGAGTACTCGGCGTTCATCAGGGACAGTCCGTCCGCGACCATGGTCCCGGTGCCGACCCTGCTCAGGTAGGGGCTCTCGTGCTTGACCGCTGTGCCGAAGTTCGAGCCGGTCTGCTCCACGGGAGTCAGGCGATAGCCGATCCAGCGCAGGTAGTGCACGATGCAGGAGCTGTCGCCGAACAGGCGCGTCAGGAATTTCCTGTTCGTCATCAGGACGATCGTCCGGTGCACGGAGTGGTGGAAACCGAAGAGCGGGTAGGTCCGGCCGGGCCGGACGAGGGCGCCCAGCAGCCGTGGGACGGTGGCCAGGACCACCAGGGCGGCGATCACACCGCCGAAGAAGACCACGGCCGTGACCACCAGCAGGTCGGCGAGGAGCACCGTGGCCCCGCCCTTCACCACCGCGGATCCCTCCAGCACCCGGGAGAGCAGCACGTCCAGGCAGCCCACCGCCAGCGGCACGTACACCAGCAGCACCGTGAGCACCAGCAGGGTGCCGTGGACCGCTCGCCGTGCGGTGCCGCACCGGGCGGGCTCCACCTCCTGGAAGTCGTGGTCCGCGGGCTGGGCCGGAGAGCCCTGCCAGTGTTCGCCGTCGGGGACCGCCTGGCCGGTGTGCAGGGAGGACGCGTGCCCGAGCCGGGATGCGTCGCCGAGCCGGGTCCCGATGTCCAGCACGGTCACCTCACCGACGACCGCGCCCCGGCCGAGGGTGACCGGCCCTGTCTGGATCACCCCGCCGGCCGCGTTGTAGCAGCTCATCAGCGCGTCCTTGCGGACGAGCGTGCCGTCACCGACGGTCAGCAGATCGGTGCAGACGGGGGCGGAGCGCGAAAGAATCGTCACTCCTCTGCCGATCCGCGCGCCCAGGGCCCGCAGGAAGAGAGGGTAGAGCGGCGACCCGGCGAACAGGATCAGCGGGCTCGACCGGATCAGTGTCTTGACCAGCCAGAACCGGAAGTAGGTGAGGCTCCAGACGCGAAACCGGCGTGGTGTGAACCGGCCGAACAGCAGCCACTTGGCGATCACGGGCAGGACACACAGCACGAGGAGCAGCGCGGCGCCGAACACGACGCTCCGCAGGTAGGCGTCGAGCGGGTGCGTAGACGCGGAGATCCATTCGTAGCCCTGGGCGGTGACGGCGGCGACGAGGAACGCGTAGCCGAGAAAGGCCAGAAGCTGGAGTGCCCCACAGAGCACGCGGTGGGGGCGGCCCGTCGGCGGCGCCGGTGCCGGGGCCTCGGCCTGTCCCCTGGGCAGGTCCGGCGGGGCGGGCATCTCGGATTCGGGTGGCGGCGGGGTGCTGTCGAGCAGTGCGACCGCGAGGCTGCGGGCGGTCGGATGCCGGTAGACGTCGCGCATCGACACCGGTGGCAGGTCCGGCCGGTTCCTCACCCGCGCGCAGAAGTGCGCCATCACCAGGGAGTCGGCGCCGAGATCATCGAAGAAGTTGCTGTCGAGCGGCACCTCGTCCAGATGGGCGACATCCGCCAGCAGCGCGGCGAGCCGCTCCGCCGCGGCGGATACCGCGGGATGTGGCGGCGCTTCGCAGGGCCGGGCTCCCTCCATGACGGCCCTGGCCGCTTCCTGGAGTTGCTGTCCCTTCATGAGGAGGACCCCCTCGGCTGCGACTGTCGCGTGCCCTTCCTCGCTAGGGATTCGTAGCCAGGCAGCCGAGGGATGGAAGGTCCAGCTGTCCTTCTCACATGCTGAGCGGGCCTCTCACCAGGCGGACGGACGGCACCGTCCTACGTGCCGCAGAACTCCGCCTCGATGACCGCGTCGGTACTGCCCGACCAGTCGCCGTTGAAGTTGACGGCCAGGGAGTGCCGGCCGTCCTCCGTCGTCACGGCGTCCGAGTTCGAACCGAAGATGCCGCCGTCATGGCCCCAGACGTGGACGCCGCAGTCGAGCTCGCGGTCGACGAGCCCCAGGCCGTAGCGGTTGGTCCGGCTGGAGGGAACCGTGGTCTTCATCTCCTTCAGCTGCTCGGGCGGGAGCAGCCTGCCGCGGAGCAGCGCCGAGTAGAAGCGGTTCAGGTCGGCCGAGCTGGAGACCATCTGGCCCGAGCCGTAGGCCAGACGCGCGTTCAGTTCCGTGACGTCGTACGTCGGGCCGGTGTCCGTCCGGACCAGCTTGGAGTAGGCGCGGCTGCTGGGCCGGGGCAGGGTGACGCGGGTGGTGGGGACGGACGTGGAGGTCAGGTGCAGCGGGGCGATGATGCGCCGGTCGATCTCGTCACCGTAGTCGTCGTTGCCCGTGGCCTTCTCGATCACCCGCGCGGCCAGGAGGTAGTTCGTGTTGGAGTACTTGAACGAACTGCCCGGCGCGAAGTACGGCTCGTTGGCCAGGGCGAAGGCGAGCAGCTCCTCCGGGTCCGTCTCGTCGAACCGGTGCTTCATAAAGCCGTCCGCGGTCATGTACGTCCGCTGGAAACCGGGGTCCGCCAGGTAGTCGAAGATGCCGCTGGTGTGGTTCAGGAGCTGGCGGAGGGTGACCTCACGGCCGTCGTGTCCGTTGCCCCGGACCACACCCGGCAGCCACTTGTCCACCGTGTCGTCCAGCGACAGCCGTCCCTCCGCCTCCAGTTGCAGGACGACGGTGGCGACGAACGTCTTCGTGATGCTGGCCACGCGGTAGTGGTCGTTCGCCGAACGCGGCTTGCCCGTCTTGAGGTTGCCCACTCCGGCCGTGGCCGCCCAGGTGCCGTGCCCCTGCTGCACTCTCGCGGTCACGCCCGGGACGCCGTCGGCGACCGCGGCCCGCATCGCCTGCCGGGTCGCGTCGTGGTCGTCAGTGGGCGGGGCCGCGACCGCGGGGCCCGCCAGGGCCGCCGACAGTGCCACGGCCGTCGCCGCCATCAGGATCGTGCCTACGCGTCTGTTCATGTTCCCTGCCCCCGTCACGTCGAGCGGTGTCAGGGGGTGAGACCACGAGTCGGCGGGCAGGAGTTGACCGGCCCGGGCGGGTTGAGCGGGATTCAGCCTGTTCTTGCGAGAAACCCCGGGGCTTCAGCCCCGGGAGGAATCGCATCTTCGGGCTCACGGCGCGTCAGGACAGAGTGCACGGGTCACTCGATGGGGTGAGCAGTGGAGAACGTGTGGTGGGGCGTCGTGCGGGTGTCTACGATCGCTGATCGTGAAGCTGGTGGTGCAGGTCAGGCTGCTGCCGACGCCCGTCCAGGCGGCGGCTCTGGAGGCGACCCTGCGCGCCTGCAACGAGGCCGCCACCTGGGTGAGCCAGGTCGCCTTCGAACGCGGGGAGTTCAAGAACTTCGCCCTGCGCAAGCTCACCTACGAGCAGGTCAAGTCCCGTTGGAACCTCGGCGCTCAGGCGGCCCAGCACACGATCAAGAAGACCTGCGACGCGTACGCCACGCTGAAGGCGAACCTGAGGGCGGCCGTCTGGGTCGTCCTGGCTCAGCACGCTACTGCCGCGCCACGCAAAAGCCCGTTGCCTTCCGTCCCCTTGGTGCTCAGCCCTACGACGACCGGATGCTCTCGTGGCAGATCGCCGGGCGGACGGTGTCGGTCTGGACCATCGGCGGGCGGATGAAGAACGTGGCTTTCACGGCATCTGTCGAGCAGCTGGCCACCCTCACGCTGTACCGCAGGGGCGAGTCCGATCTCGTGCACCGGGACGGCATGTGGTTCCTGAACGCCACCTGCGAAATCCCCGAGGCCGAGCCGAACACCGAACCGGTTGACTTCCTCGGCATCGACCTGGGCATCGTAAACATCGCCACCACCTCGGGCGGCGAGATCATGGCCGGGCGTGAGCTCAACCGGATCCGGATCCGCGAGCGCAGGCTGCGCACCAAGCTCCAGAAGAAGAACACCCCGTCCGCGAGGCGGCGGCTGAAGAAGCGCCGCCGTAAGGAAGCACGGCGGGCCAGAGACATCAACCACAAGATCGCGAAACATGTGGTGGCCGAGGCTGAACGCACCGGTCGTGGAATCGCCCTTGAAGACCTCACGGGCATCCGCGAGCGGGTACGGCTGAGGAAGCCCCAACGGGCCGCCCACTCCAGCTGGTCCTTCGCCCAGCTGGGGCAGTTCATCGCGTACAAGGCCCGCAAGGCCGGGGTGCCGGTGATGCATGTCGATCCGGCGTACACCTCCCGTACCTGCGCCGAGTGCGGCCACATCGACAGAGCGAACCGGGTCTCCCAGGCCTGGTTCGCGTGCCGGTCCTGCGGACTCGTTGATCATGCGGACCGGAACAGCTCCCGCAACCTCCGCGCCCGCGCGTGGGAGTTGTGGCGACGCGGGGCCCAGTCAACGGCCGCAGCCCCACCCTCGAAGCCAGCCGGAGGGGCAGGACGCAAACGCAGCACCACAGCCAGTGGCGCCCGTTGTGCAAGCCCGTCGCTTTAACGACGGGTAGTTGACCCCTTCTTCAGCACCAGCTCGGTGTTGCGGTCCTCCGGGTCGCCGCCGAGGGTCGTGCTCGCGCCGGGGGCGTTGAGGGACAGCTCGCGGTAGAGGGCGGCGAGGCCGGTCTGGGAGAGGTCGGAGAAGTCCGTGCGGTGCGGGGCCGAGGACTCCACCAGCGTGGTGAACAGGGAGATCGTGCCGTCCTTGTTGTCGGTCAGCTCGATGACCCGGGCGAGCTGGGGGTAGTCGACGTGGGAGGCCGTGGAGATCTCCCAGAAGGACCCGCCGCCGGACAGCGAGTGCGGGGTGATGACGTTTTTGTGGATGTGGCCGTTCACCCAGGCGAGCACGTTGCGGTGGCCGCCGAGGAGGGCGAGGACCTCCTCGCCGGTGTGCCGGCGCTCCTGGGGGCGGGCCGGGTCGATGCGGGTGTTGGTCATCGTCTTGCTGGTGTGATGGCTGAAGATCACCGCGTGGGAGTCCTTGTTCTCCCGCAGGGTCCGGTCGAGCCACTTCAGCTGGGCCGTGCCGAGCGAGCCCTCGTAGTGGCCGCCCGCGTCGGTGGTGTCCAGGCTGATGCCGATGACGTCGTCGGAGATGCGGAAGGCGTAGTACTGGGTGCCCGCGTCGAGGTTGGCGGAGGAGTAGCCGTGGCCGGCCGGGCCGATGCCGCGGTAGGCCGGGTCCAGGTGCGCCTGGAGGTACTCGGTGGGGGTGAAGGGGGCGCGGCTCTCGTCCGGGGTGACCGAACGCATGGCCCTGGAGCGGGACTTCAGGAAGTCCTCGTAGCGGACGCCCTTGGGGTCTCCGGCCTTCTTGATGAGGGTCTGCAGCCGCTGCGCCTCGGCCGCCGGCACGTCCATCAGTTTCTTGCCGCCGACGGCGAGTTCGGTGAGGTAGGAGTCGCCGTGCGAGGCGTAGCAGCCCATCGGCAGGGAGTCGTGGTTTCCGACGGTGGAGTACCAGGGCAGGTTGAGGCCCGGGCTGCGGACCTCGCGGATGGCTGCCGTCAGGAAGCCGTCGAGGTGCGGGAAGCCGGCCTGCTTGTCGGAGTCGCGGATCGCCGCGTCCGGCTGCCAGTACTGCGTGAGGCCGCTGTTCTGGACGCCCTCGTACCGGCGCGGATCCCCCGAGTTGGGTGTGATGCGCCCGCCGCTCATGACCTTCAGGAACCACTCCAGCTCGGACTTGGCGTTGTTGTCCGTGTTGTCGCCGGTGGTCATGGCGAAGTGCAGCGGGGCGCCGGTGACGGGGGCGCCGCGCAGCGCGTTGATCCGCTCCACGAGCGCGATCGCGCCCTGCACGGTCAGCGCCTCGTGCGGCCGCCAGGCGTGCACGTCGGCCGAGCGCAGGTACTCCAGGCGCAGCGGATGCTGGGCGTCGATGATGTGCAGGTCGGTGAGCTGCACGAACGCGGCGAGCGCGGTACGGCGCCCGGCGCGGCCGGACTTGGGCGCGGCCAGGTCCGAGCGCACGACCCGCTGCCAGCCGGGGCCGTCGCCCAGGCGACGGTAGCCGGAGCCGCGCGGGGTGGCCACGGACGCCAGGGTCGTGCCCTTGGTGTAGGGGGCCAGGGGTGCGGCCGGGGCCCGGCGCGAGGAGGCGGCGACGGCCTCGGTGGTCTCCGTGGCGGTGGCGGCCTGGCTGTCGCTGGGCCGCAGGGCGTAGCCGACACCCGCGGACAGGGCGACCGCTCCGGTGGCGGCGAGGACGGAACGACGGTGGATGCCCTGGCCGGAGCCGGCGACTGAGCGTGTGCGCGACATGCGCTTCTCTCCCCGAGTGCGAACGCGTCGGCAGTGGTCGCGGGATGCTCGGCACGCGAACATCCCGCTCGTACTGGATCGTTGGCACCGGGAATGACCTGCGCGTAAACGGGGCGGCAACGCGCAGCGCCGATCACCGTACGTGGATCTTGGACTACCCTGCGCGCCGTCGGCCGCTCCGGGAACGGCCGGGAGCCGGTCACGCGGTGTTCATCTTCCGGGGTACTGAACCTATTCGGCGTCCTCCAGGACGTCGGCGAGCCGTCCGGTGGGAGGCCGTTCCCGCCACAGGCGCAGCGCGATGTCGACCATCCGCACCCGGACCAGCCCGGGCACCGCGTCCAGGTCCTGCCAGGCGGCGAGGTCGGTGGAGCCGCCCACCTCGTTGCGGAGTTCGCCGCCGATGACGCGGCCCTCGTAGACCAACCGGACGCCGTGATGGTCGACGGCGCGTCCGAAGCCCTCGCGGAAGACGCGGTGGGAGGAGTCCACGCCGAGCAGTGCGGTGACCTCGATGTGGTACCCGGTCTCCTCCTCGACCTCCCGCCGCACGGTGTCGTAGGGGTCCTCGCCGTGCTCCATGCCGCCGCCGGGCACGACCCACTCTGGGGTGCCGTCGGGGGCCGGGGAGCGGGCGAGCAGGATCTGTCCGTCACGGACGCATATGGCGTAGGCCGCCACCCTCAACTTCTGTCGCACTCCGGGACGTTAACCGATTTCGCCGCCTTCGGGACTCATGCCCGCAAAACGCATCGCGGGTTTTCCCCATACATCCATTTCGATTCGGTCAACCCTCCCCAAAGAACATCACCTTGCGTAAAGCTGTGCGATCGTCCGGGCCAGTGAACCGGACGGTCGCGACCAGGGCCGATCGGTTCCGGTCGCTCCCGCTCGTTCCTTTACCTCCAAGGGATGCCGATGACCAACACCCCCCAGCGTGACCCGATATCGGCCCGCAGACGTGTGGCGCGCATCGCCGTGGCCGCCGGCCTCGTCGCCGCACTCTCCGCGGCCGGGCCGGTCCCCCTGGCCTTCGCCGCCGACGAGCCCGGCGCGTCCGCCCCGGCCGACGCCGACGTCAAGTCGGCGCATGACAAGCTCGGTTCGGGGGACGCGGACCTGCTCGCCGAGGCCAAGGCCGACGGCGACAAGACCGTCACGATGATGATCGCCACCGCGCCCGGGCAGACCGAGCAGGTCGCCGGGCAGCTGGACGCGGTCAAGGGCGGCTCGGTGGGCCGGGCCGACGACAAGCTGGGCTACGTCCGCGCCACCGTCCCGACGTCCCGGGCGGACTCGGCCATCGCCGCCGCCGCCAAGCTCTCCTCGGTGCACGGCATCGACCTGCGCGAGGAGATCCCGCTGGACGACCCGACGCCGGCCGCGGACACCGCCAAGGGCGCCAAGGCAGCCGCGGGGACGTACCCGGCGCCGGGGAAGAAGACCCCCGCGGAGAACCCGTACAACCCGTCCTTCGAGACGGGCGCGGTCGACTTCGTCGAGGACCACCCGAAGGCGGACGGCCGCGGCATCACCATCGGCATCCTGGACTCCGGCGTCGACCTGGGTCACCCGGCGCTGCAGAAGACCACCACCGGCGAGCGGAAGATCGTCGACTGGGTGACGGCGACGGACCCGGTCGTCGACAACGACAACACGTGGCGCCGGATGGACACTCCGGTCGCGGGCCCCACGTTCACGCACGACGGCAGGACCTGGAAGGCGCCTTCGGGCTCGTACCGGGTGAGCACCTTCAAGGAGGCGTACACCACCGGCGGTGACGCCGCGGGGGACGCCAACCGCGACGGCGACACCACGGACTCCTGGGGCGTGCTGTACGACCCGGCCGCCGGCACGGTCCGCGTCGACCTGAACAACAACTTCGACTTCGCCGACGACACCGCGATGAAGCCGTACAAGGACGGCTTCCAGATCGGGTACTTCGGCACCGACGACCCGAAGACGGACATCGCCGAGCGGCAGCCGTTCGTCGTCGAGATCCGCAAGGACGTCGTCTACAACGGCGCCGGCGCGAAGGCCGACTTCGTCAACATCGGCGTCGTCGAGTCCGAGCACGGCACGCACGTCGCCGGCATCACCGCCGCGAACGGCCTGTTCGGCGGCAAGATGGACGGCGCCGCCCCGGGGGCCAAGCTGGTCTCCTCGCGCGCCTGCACCTGGTCCGGCGGCTGCACCAACGTCGCGCTCACCGAGGGCATGATCGACCTCGTCACCAAGCGCGGCGTCGACATCGTCAACATGTCCATCGGCGGCCTGCCCGCGCTGAACGACGGCAACAACGCGCGCGCGGAGCTGTACACGCGCCTCATCGACACCTACGGCGTGCAGCTGGTGATCTCCGCGGGCAACTCCGGCCCCGGCGCCAACACCATCGGCGACCCGGCCCTGGCCGACAAGGTGATCTCGGTCGGCGCGTCCGTCTCCAAGGAGACCTGGGCCGCCAACTACGGCTCGGTCGTGGAGAAGAAGTACGCGCTGATGCCGTTCTCCTCGCGCGGCCCGCGTGAGGACGGCGGTTTCACCCCGACCCTGGTCGCCCCGGGTGCCGCGATCAACACCATCCAGACCTGGATGCCGGGCGCCCCGGTCGCCGAGGCGGGCTACTCCCTGCCGGCCGGCTACGCCATGCTCCAGGGCACCTCGATGGCCTCCCCGCAGGCCGCCGGTGCCGCCGCGCTGCTGCTGTCCGCCGCGAAGCAGAAGAAGATCGAGCTCACCCCGGCGACCCTGCGCACGGCCCTCACCTCGACCGCCGACCACATCAAGGGTGTGCAGGCGTACGAGGAGGGCGCGGGTCTGATGAACATCGAGGACGCCTGGGACTCGATCCGCGACGGCGCCACCTCGCACGGCTACACCGTGAAGGCGCCGGTCGACACCGCGATCGACCAGCTCCTGAAGACCCCGGGCTACGGCACGGGCCTGTACGACCGTGAGGGCGGCCTGAAGGCCGGCCAGAAGAAGACGTACGAGATCACCATCACCCGTACGTCCGGCGCCGACAAGGCGGTCCGGCACGAGCTGCACTTCGAGAACAACGCGGGCGGCACGTTCCGGATCGTCGGCTCCGACGAGGTGAAGCTGCCGCTGAACAAGCCGGTCACCGTCAAGGTCCAGGCCGCGCCGAAGTCCGCGGGGCTCAAGAGCGCGATCCTGGAGGTCGACGACCCGAAGACCGAGGGCATCGACAAGCAGCTCCTCAACACGGTCGTGGTCTCGGCGCCGCTGAAGTACACGTTCTCCGCGTCGGACTCGGTGCAGCGCAACAGCTCGCGGCACTACTACGTCACCGTGCCCGAGGGCGCGAAGACGCTGGAGGTCGCGCTGGGCGGGCTGAAGGACAAGAGCCAGACCCGGTTCATCGCCATCCACCCGTACGGCGTCCCGTCCGACCCGACGTCGACGGTCAACTGCTACCCGAACTACTCGAACCCGGCCAACACCTGCCGCCCGGACCTGCGTTCCTACGCGGACCCGCAGCCCGGCGTGTGGGAGATCGAGGTCGAGTCGCGCCGTACGTCGCCGCTGCTCGACAACCCGTACAAGCTGGATGTCGCCGTGCTCGGCGTGGCGTTCGAGCCGGAGACCGTGACCGTGCCCGAGGCGAAGGTCGGCACCCCGGCCGCCGCCTCCTGGAAGGTGACGAACGGCTTCGCCGCGATCGACGGCAAGCTGGTGGGCGGTCCGCTCGGCTCGTCGAAGACGACCCGGCCGTCGATCAAGCAGGGCGAGACGCAGAGCACCACGGTCGAGGTGCCCGCGGGCGCGAAGTCCCTGGACGTCGCCATCGGCCGCGTCTCGGACGCCGCCGCGGACCTGGACCTCGCGGTCTACGACGCCGCCGGCAAGCAGGTCGGCAGCTCCGCCGACGGCGACTCGGAGGAGTCGGTCTCCGTGCCCTCGCCGGCCGCCGGTAAGTACACCGTCCAGGTCGTCGGCTACTCGGTGCCGGCCGGCACGACCGAGTACGACTACCAGGACGTGTTCTTCGCCCCCTCCCTCGGCAGCGTCACCGTCGACGGGTCGGCGCCGGTGAAGCTCGGCACGGGTGACTCGGCGACGGTCTCGGGCAGCGTCACCGCCGCGGCGGCCGCGCCCGAGGGGCGTGAGTTCTTCGGCGAGGTCCAGCTGGTCAACGCGCGCGGGACGGCCGCGGGCGTGGGCAGCGTGAAGATCGAGAAGGTCGTGCCGTAGCGGTTGGGCGGCATCTGAGGGCGGGCGTCCCGGCTGGGCGCCCGCCCTTGTTTTTCCGCCTTCCGCTCACTCGCAGGGCAGGGTCGCCGACTCGGGCAGGGCCGCGGTGATCCAGGCGCGTGCGCGGGCGATCTCCTTCTCGCCGACGCTCCACAGGTCCGGCTGGGCCTGCCCGCGCGTGATCCCGACGAGGACGTGGTCGCCCGGCCGCAGCAGGGGGTCGACGTCCTCGTCCAGGGGGAAGACGATCCGGTCCAGCCCCTTGGCGGGCTTGTAGGAGCGGTCCACGTCGAGGGTGACGCGGTCCTGGCCGGTGCCGGGAACCGGTTCGACCCCGGCGACGGTGCCCTCGGCCACGAGCCGGGCGCAGGCGAGATATCCGGCGTGAGAGAGCTTGGCACCCTCCTCGCCCCGCGGCGCACCGGCCGCGGCATCGGCGGTCGAGCCGGAGTCCGAGTCCGCCCCCGACCCGTGATCGCCCTGCACGACGAGCCATCCCATCCCCACGACGACGGTCGCGGCCGCGGCAGCCACGAGCCCACGCAGGACCACATCGAGGGCCCGGGGCCGGCTACGCCGCCGGGACAGCCCCCCATGTGCCCGGGAACCCACGGGCAGCACCCTCACGGACGGGTCGCCGCCCGCGCCCGGCCCGTCGGCGTGCACGACCCGCGCGCCGTCCGCCGGCCCGGTCGCCGGGGCTCGTCCCGGCGGATCCACCGCTTCCGACGACGGACCGGCTGCTCCCCCCGGCCCGTCGGCGTGCCGGCCCCCCGCCTCCGGCGACGCATCGGCGACCGCCCCCCGCCCGCCGAGACGCACACGCGCCGCGGCACCCGCCGATCCTGCCGCCGGCGCCGGCCCCGCCGGGCCCCCCGCTTCCGGCCGAGTCCGTGCCCCGGCCTCGGGCCCGGCCACGTCCCACGCGGTGTCGTGCGCCAGGGTGTCCCCCATCAGCAGCAGCTGTTCCCGCAGCAGGGCCACGTCCGCGGTTGCCGCGCGGTGGGCCGTCATGAAAGCCGGGTCCCGCCGGGCCCCCTCCGGCAGCGGGTCGTCGACGAGCGCTGCCATCAGCGCGTCCATGCCGTCGTAGTCGGCGTCGCGCCGGTCGTCGTCGTTCCGGGCGGTCACGTCACACCACCTCGTCCTCGTGCAGGCGGGCGCGCAGGGCCCGTACCGCCGTGTGCAGCCGGCTCTTGACCGTGCCCTCCGGAACGCCGAGCTGCTCGGCGATGGACCGGACCGGCAGGTCGGCGTAGAAACGCAGCACGACGACCTGCCGCTGGGCGTCGGGCAACTCGTCCAGGCCCTGGGCGACGGCGAGGGACAACACGCTGGTGTCCTCGCCGGAGGGATGTTCCAGTTGCCGCAGGGCGGCCAGCCGCTCCCCGAGGCGCTCCTGGCGGCGCTTGGCCCGGTGCCAGTCCATGGCGAGGTTGGAGGCGACGACCGCCGCCCACGCCGAGACGTCCCGCGGCGCCTCCCGGCCGCTCGCGGCCCGCTCCAGCAACCGCAGGCGGACCTGCTGCACCCCGTCCGGCAGGTCCGCCTGCGGTACACCGCCCAGCGCGAGCACCGCCCGCACCCGGCGCTCCTGTGCCGCGTCCAGCGGATCGTCACCGGTACCGGCGTGCGCCTCCCGGCCCCGCCGGGCCCTTCCCCGCAGCAGCACAAGCCACCCCCCTCGCCGTGTTTCTCCTACGACGCCGGCACGGCCCGGAACGTTCGGTCTTTTTTTCCGGCAGGACGGTGGCAGGGCGACGGCAGGCCGACAGAGGCGTACGTCACACTCCCGTGTGGCCGAGAACAACAGGGGCAGGCGACCTTGCGGCGTATGCCCCCCGGCGGACGAATTCCTCCAGCTCAGCCGGGGTGGGCGCCGGACGTCCGCAACCACGGAACGGGACACGTCGTCCCACTCTCCGGTCAGACCGGGGAAAGAAGTGGACAGGCGGGCCTTGGTCGGCCGCATGATGGAAAAGCCTCGGCCAAGCAACGAGCACGTGAAGAGACGCAGGAGAGGGAGTCACCGTGAGGGTCGGAATCGTCGGAGCCACCGGACAGGTGGGCACGGTCATGCGCAGGATCCTCACGGAACGGAACTTCCCGGTCACGGAGCTGCGCCTGTTCGCCTCGGCCCGCTCGGCGGGCACGGAGCTGGACGGCGTGACGGTGGAGGACGCGGCGACCGCCGACTACACCGGCCTGGACATCGTGCTGTTCTCCGCGGGCGGAGCCACGTCCAAGGCGCTGGCCGAGAAGGTCGCCTCCCAGGGCGCCGTCGTGATCGACAACTCCTCCGCCTGGCGCAAGCACCCGGAGGTGCCGCTGGTCGTCTCCGAGGTGAACCCGCACGCGATCGCGAACCGCCCCAAGGGCATCATCGCCAACCCGAACTGCACGACGATGGCCGCGATGCCGGTCCTGCGCCCGCTGCACGCGGAAGCCGGCCTGGAAGCCCTGGTCGTCGCCACGTACCAGGCGGTCTCCGGCTCCGGCCTCGCCGGTGTCGCCGAGCTGCACGGCCAGACGCAGAAGGTCGTCGCCGAAGCGGACAAGCTGACGCACGACGGCGAGGCGGTCGACTTCCCCGAGCCGGGCGTCTACAAGCGCCCCATCGCCTTCAACGTACTGCCGCTCGCGGGCAACATCGTCGACGACGGTCTGAACGAGACCGACGAGGAGCAGAAGCTCCGCAACGAGTCCCGCAAGATCCTGGAGATCCCCGAGCTGAAGGTCTCCGGCACCTGCGTGCGCGTCCCGGTCTTCTCCGGCCACTCCCTGCAGATCAACGCCCGCTTCGCCCGCCCGATCTCCCCGGAGCGCGCGACGGAGCTGCTGAAGGACGCCCCGGGAGTCGAGCTCTCCGACATCCCCACCCCCCTCCAGGCCGCCGGCAAGGACCCCTCCTACGTCGGCCGCATCCGCCGCGACGAGACGGTGGACAACGGCCTGGCCCTCTTCGTCTCCAACGACAACCTCCGCAAGGGCGCGGCCCTCAACGCGGTCCAGATCGCGGAACTGGTGGCGGCCGAGCTGAAGGGTTAGTCCCCGCGCACCTCATCCCCGCGCACCTCATTGCCCCTGCGCACCTCGTAGAGGAAACAGCCGTACTCGACGGCCCGGACGTGGACGAGCACCACGGCCGGGTCGTCGAACGCTTCCCTGAGGGCCTCGTCGAAGGCGCCGGGCTCCTCGACCAGCCGCCCGCCCAGGATGTGTCCCTCGGCGGAGTAGCGGCGGACCGTGCGGTGGGCGTTGGTGAAGGGCAGGGCCACGCCGGCGTCCGGCCCCGGGCAGTCGTCGGCGTGGATGAAGACCGGGCCCACTTCGTCGTACGCGCCGGGGTCGACGCCCAGTTCCGCCGCCCAGCGGCGCAGCGGGGCGTACGAGACGAGGGCGATGCGCTCGCCGGGCTCGCTGCGGCCCAGGCAGCAGCGCAGGGGCGCGCCGCCCTCGGTGTCGGTGAAGGGGGCCGTGGGGCGGCCGGCGTCGTCCGTCGTGCGGAGTTCCTTCAGGACGCGCGGGGCGATGGGCTGTGCGGTGTACGTCGTCGTCATGCTCCTCAGGCTTGCTCGCCCGGGGCCTGCGTACCGGCGGATTCCGGACGTCGTATTGCCTCTGCCCCGGGCCGCCCGGCCCGGGAGGCCGCCGGCAGGGCCAGCAGCGCCAGGCCGCCGCCCACGCAGAGCACCGCCGTCGCGCCGAGGGCGTCGGCCACCCGGCCCCCGGTGAACGCGCCCAGCGCGATCCCCGTGTTGAAGACGGCCGCGAAGAGCGCCGACCCGGCCTCGCGGGCCCCCGGTGCGGCGGCCGACAGCCAGTTCTGGGCGGAGACCGAGACACCCCCGTAGACCAGGCCCCAGACGGTGAGCAGCAGCGTCGAGGCGGCGAGTGAGCCCGCCGCCGGGATCAGCAGCAGGACGACCGAGCCCAGCCCGGCCGCGATGACCAGCAGGGCCCGGCGCGGGTCGCGGGACGCGAGCCGGCCGCCCGCGAAGGTGCCGGCGACTCCGGCCAGGCCGTAGCCGAGGAGGAGGGTGCTGACCGTTCCCGCGCCCAGGCCGGGGACGCGTTCCAGGACCGGGCGGACGTAGGTGTAGGCGGTGAAGTGGCCGGTGACCAGCAGCGCCGTCGCGAGCAGGCCGCGGGAGACGGCCGGCGTGCGCAGCAGGGCCGGGAACGTGCCGAACGTGACGGGGCGTTCGGGCGGCAGCGACGGCAGGGCGAGGGCCAGGGCCGCGGCGACGGCCGCCGCGAGGACGGCCAGGGCGGCGAACGCCCAGCGCCAGCCCGCGAGCGAGCCGAGGAAGGTGCCGGCCGGGACGCCCAGCACCGAGGCCACCGCTATCCCGCTGAAGATCAGCGCGGTGGCCCGGCCCGCCCGGTCCGGCGGCATCAGCCGTGTCCCCAGCCCGGCCGCGATCGCCCACACCCCGCCGATGCACACCCCGACCAGGGCACGCGCGAGCAGCAGGACGGTGATGTGCGGGGCCAGGGCGGACAGCACGTTGGCGGCCGCGAGCAGGAGCAGCAGCGCGCACAGCGCCGTGCGCCGGTCGGCGCGGCGGGCCGCGACCGGCAGCAGGGGCGCGCTCGCCGCGGCGACCAGGCCGGGCAGCGTGACGGCGAGCCCGGCGGTGCCGGGGGAGACGTGCAGGCCGGTGCCGAGCGAGGTGAGCAGGCCGACCGGGAGCATCTCGGTGGTGACGACGGAGAAGGTGGCGGCGGCCAGGGCCAGGACGGCGGGCCAGGGGCGGGTCGGCGGGGTGGTGTCGGTCCCGAGGGGGACCGTGGTCGTGGAGGGCATGCCTCCACCCTTTTGCGCGGGCCGCCCGGGAACAACGCCGAAGTCCTCACCCTTGCATGAGCGGGACTGATCGATCGGAACCGGAGGGAAACCGCCGTGGCGGGGCTGGAGTTGCGTGAGCTGGAGTGCTTCCTGGTGCTGTCCGAGGAGCTGCACTTCGGCCGGACCGGGGAGCGGTTGTACGTCTCGCAGAGCCGGGTGAGCCAGTTGCTGAGCGCGCTGGAGCGCCGGGTGGGCGGCCGTCTGGTGCACCGCACCAGCCGCCGGGTCGCCCTGACGCCGCTCGGCGAGCGGTTCGTGCAGCGGCTGCGTCCGGCGTACGGCGGGCTGCGGGAGGCCGTGGACGACGCGCGGGCCGCCGCCCGGGGTGTCGAGGGTGCCCTGCGGATCGGTTTCCAGGGGACGGCGGACACCGGGCTGACGGCGGCGGTGCGGGCCTTCCGGTCCGCGCACCCGGAGTGCGTGACGGACGTGGTGGAGATTCCGCTCGCCGATCCCTTCGGCGCCGTGCGCGAGGGCACGGTGGACGCGGCGGTCGTCCTGCTGCCCGTCGAGGAGCCGGACCTGGTGCTGGGCCCGGTGTTCTCCGAGCGGCCCCAGACGGTCGCGGTCGGCCGGGACCACCCGTTCGCGTCCCTCGCGAAGGTGACCGCGGCGCAGGTGGCGGCGGCCCCGCTGGTCACAGCCGCTCCCCCGGCCCCCGCCTACTGGCGGGCCGCCCACGCCCCGTCCGCCGTGCCCGGCCCGGCGGTGTCCACCCTCCAGGAGGGCCTGACCCAGGTCGCCGCGGGCCGCGCGGCCATGCTGCTGTGCCGGCCCACGGCCGCGTATCACCGGCGCGATGACGTGGTGTTCGTACCGGTGGAGGGCGTGCCGGAGTCGGCTCTCGGCCTGGTGTGGCACCGGGACGGTCAGACGGCGGCGGTGCGCGAGTTCGCCCGTGCCCTCGCCGGGCGAGGGGTATCCCTTGGACATCCCCAGGTCGTCGCCTGATGCGAGGCTGCCGTGGAAAGATGGCGCAACCCACCCATACCGAGGAGATGACCGCGTGCCTGGCACAAACCTGACCCGCGAAGAGGCGCAGCAGCGGGCGAAGCTGCTCGCCGTTGACTCGTACGAGATCGAACTCGACCTCTCCGGCGCGCAGGAGGGCGGCACCTACCGGTCCGTGACCACGGTGCGCTTCGACGTCACGGAGAACGGGGCGGAGTCGTTCATCGACCTGGTGGCCCCGGTCGTGCACGAGGTGACCCTCAACGGGGACTCGCTCGACCCCGCCGAGGTCTTCGCGGACTCCCGGATCGCCCTGCGGGGCCTGCTGGAGGGCCGCAACATCCTCCGGGTGGTCGCCGACTGCGCGTACACCAACACCGGTGAGGGCCTGCACCGTTTCGTCGACCCGGTCGACGACCAGGCCTACCTCTACACCCAGTTCGAGGTGCCGGACGCCCGCCGGGTGTTCGCGAGCTTCGAGCAGCCGGACCTCAAGGCGACCTTCCAGTTCACCGTGAGGGCGCCGGAGGGCTGGACCGTCGTCTCCAACTCGCCCACGCCCGAACCCCAGGACAGCGTCTGGGCCTTCGAGCCGACGCCGCGCATCTCGACGTACATCACGGCGCTGATCGTCGGCCCGTACCACTCGGTGCACAGCGTGTACGAGAAGGACGGCCAGTCCGTCCCGCTCGGCATCTACTGCCGCCCCTCGCTCGCCGAGTACCTCGACTCGGACGCCATCTTCGAGGTGACCCGGCAGGGCTTCGACTGGTTCCAGGAGAAGTTCGACTACGCGTACCCGTTCAAGAAGTACGACCAGCTGTTCGTGCCGGAGTTCAACGCGGGCGCGATGGAGAATGCGGGCGCGGTGACCATCCGCGACCAGTACGTGTTCCGGTCGAAGGTGACGGACGCGGCGTACGAGGTGCGCGCGGAGACCATCCTGCACGAGCTGGCCCACATGTGGTTCGGCGACCTCGTGACCATGGAGTGGTGGAACGACCTGTGGCTGAACGAGTCGTTCGCCACCTACACCTCCATCGCCTGCCAGGCCGCCGCGCCCGGCTCGCGCTGGCCGCACTCGTGGACGACGTTCGCCAACTCCATGAAGACCTGGGCGTACCGGCAGGACCAGCTGCCCTCCACGCACCCGATCATGGCGGACATCAGCGACCTGGACGACGTCCTGGTCAACTTCGACGGCATCACGTACGCCAAGGGCGCCTCCGTGCTCAAGCAGCTCGTCGCGTACGTCGGCGAGGACGAGTTCTTCGCGGGCGTACAGGCGTACTTCAAGGCGCACGCGTACGGCAACACGCGCCTGTCCGACCTGCTGGGCGCCCTGGAGACGACCTCCGGGCGTGACCTGAAGTCCTGGTCGAAGGCATGGCTGGAGACCGCCGGCATCAACGTCCTGCGCCCCGAGATCGAGACGGACGCCGACGGTGTCGTCACGTCCTTCGCCATCCGCCAGGAGGCCCCCGCCCTGCCCGCCGGCGCGAAGGGCGAGCCGACGCTGCGCCCGCACCGGATCGCCGTCGGCGTGTACGAACTGGACGACGCCAGCGGCAAGCTGGTCCGCGAGGAGCGGATCGAGCTGGACGTGGACGGCGAGCTGACCGCCGTACCGCAGCTGGTCGGCAAGCGCCGCCCGGCCGTGATCCTGCTCAACGACGACGACCTCTCCTACGCGAAGGTCCGCCTGGACGAGCGGTCCCTGGCCTTCGTGACGGAACACCTCGGCGACTTCGAGTCCTCCCTGCCGCGCGCCCTGTGCTGGGCGTCGGCCTGGGACATGACCCGCGACGCCGAGCTGGCGGCCCGCGACTACCTGTCGCTGGTGCTGTCCGGCATCGGCAAGGAGTCCGACATCGGTGTCGTGCAGTCGCTGCACCGCCAGGTGAAGCTGGCGGTCGACCTGTACGCCGACCCGGCCGCCCGCGAGGCGCTGCTGGCCCGCTGGACCGACGCGACGCTGGCCCATCTGCGGGCGGCGGCGCCGGGCAGCGACCACCAGCTGGCGTGGGCGCGCGCGTTCGCCGCGACGGCCCGCACGCCCGAGCAGCTGGACCTGCTGGACGCGCTGCTGGAGGGCTCGCAGACGATCGAGGGCCTGGTCGTCGACACGGAGCTGCGCTGGTCGTTCGTCCAGCGGCTCGCGGCGGTGGGCCGGTTCGACGAGACGGAGATCGCGGGCGAGTACGACCGTGACCGTACGGCCGCCGGTGAGCGCCACGCCGCCACGGCCCGCGCGGCCCGGCCGACCCCGGAGGCCAAGGCGGAGGCGTGGGCGTCGGTCGTCGACTCCGACAAGCTGCCGAACGCCGTGCAGGAGGCGGTCATCGCCGGCTTCGTCCAGACCGACCAGCGTGAGCTGCTCGCCCCGTACGCGGACCGCTACTTCGAGGTGGTCAAGGACATCTGGGGGTCCCGCTCCCACGAGATGGCCCAGCAGATCGCCGTCGGCCTCTACCCGACGGTCCAGGTCTCCCAGGAGACCCTGGACAAGACGGACGCCTGGCTGGCCTCCGCCGAGCCGAACGCGGCCCTGCGGCGGCTGGTATCGGAGTCCCGGGCGGGCGTCGAGCGCGCACTGCGCGCGCAGCGGGCGGACGCGGCGGCGGAGTAGCCGTTCCTGTCGCTACGGCTGTGGGGGGGCGCCCGGCGTTGTGCCGGGCGCCCCCTTTGTTCAAGGTCGGATGAAGGTCAGGTTCCCCGGCCTGGTCCAGGCCGTCATCACCGCGGACCGGGACCCGCGCTGACGTACCCCCCGCGTTTGGTGCCGCGCCGGGACTCAGCAGGCCGTACCGGCCGGCCGGAAGCGAGGGTGCGCGGGGCCGGCGCCGTCCGCCGCGGCCCGGCCTGCCCCGCCACCGTCGCCCCGAACGCCAGCGCCATGCCCGCCAGTTGCAGCGGCGTCAGCGCCTGGCCGAGCGCCGCCCAGCCGACGACGGCCGCGGTCAGCGGGGAGAGCGGGCCGAGGAAGGTCACCTGGGTGGCGGTGAGACGGCCGATGCCGCGGAACCACAGCCAGTACGCGATCGCCGTGTTCGCGACGGCGAGGTAGAGGTAGCCGCCGACCGCCCGGCCGTCCAGCGCCGGCGGCGCGCCCTCGACGAGGAAGGCGAGCGGCGCGATGAGCAGACCCCCCGCGGTCAGCTGCCAGCCGGTGAGGGCCAGTGGGCCGACACCCTCGGGCCGGCCCCACCGCTGGGTGAGCACCGTACCGGCCGACATCGACACGGTCGCGGCGAGGGCCGCCAGCACGCCGAGCGCGTCCAGCGCCCCGGCCGCCCGCAGGACGACGAGGCTGACGCCGAACGCCGCCACGGCCCCGGTCAGCAGCGTGCGCCGGGTCGGCCGCTGCCCGAGCAGCAGCGCCGCGAGGCCGGCCACGAACAGCGGCCCGGCCGAGCCGACGACCGCCGCCATGCCGCCGGGCAGCCGGTACGCGGCGAGGAACAGCAGCGAGAAGAAGGCACCGATGTTCAGCGCGCCGAGCACGGCCGCCTTCCACCACCAGGCACCGCGCGGCAGCACCCGGGCGAGGGCGAGCAGCAGCAGACCGGCCGGCAGGGCGCGCATGAGGCCGGTGAACAGGGGGCGGTCGGCCGGGAGGAACTCGGTGGTGACGGCGTAGGTGGTGCCCCAGGAGACGGGGGCGAGGGCCGTGAGGGTGATGAGAGCCGGGCGGGAGGTGGCCATGGAGGCGCCCTTCAAGTAGGTCGATGGTAAGTAGCTTAGCTCTAAGCAACTTTCCGTCAAGCTACTTTCTTGCGGGTGACCGAGAGGCGTCGGATACTCGTGCCATGAACGCACGCCCCGAGCAGCGCACGGACCCCGTCGACGCGATCATCGGCCAGTGGGCGACGGTCCGGCCCGATCTCGACACCCGGGCGATGGAGGTCTTCGGCCGGATCCACCGGCTCTCGCGCGCGATGAGCGACCGGTCGGAGAAGGCGTACGCCAGGTTCGGGATCTCACGCGGGGAGTTCGACGTCCTGGCGACACTGCGCCGCTCCGGGGAGCCCTACACGCTCTCGCCCCGCCAGCTCTCCGCGACGCTGATGCTCACGACCGGGGGCATGACGGGGCGCCTGGACAAGCTGGAGCGCGCAGGCCTGCTGCGCCGCTCCCCCGATCCGCACGACCGGCGCGGCCTGCACGTCACCCTCACCGACAAGGGCCTGGAGCTGATCGACCAGGCGGTCGGCGCCGGACTCGCCGCCCAGACGGAGGCGCTGTCCGGCCTCGACACCGAGCAGGCCGGACAGCTGGCGGAGCTGCTCAGGGAGTTGCTCCGGACGACGGAGGGCGGGCAGGACTAGAGCCTGGGTTCATCCCACATGGGCGGTGACGGCCGCGTCGATCGCCCGGGCGTCCGCCGCGTCGGCCGCCCACGCCGCGTACCCGTCGGGCCGCACCAGCACGGTCGTACGGCGGTCGCCCGCCCAGCGCTCCACGGCCAGCCGGTCCTCACGGTCGGCCCCGGCCTTGTACGGCTCCGGGGTGATCAGCACGAACCGGCCGCCCCGCATCACCTCGTGGAGGCGACCGCCGCCGGCCAGGGCGACGTCCGGGACGCGGTGACCGGTGAAGCGGTGGGAGCCGCGGGGAGCGGGATAGCGGTAGCCGATACCGGTGACCTGGCCGAGCGCCTTGCGGCGGGCCGGGCCGACGGTGTCGAGGAAGGCGGCGAAGGCGGTGCGCAGGGCGATCGTCCAGGGCCGCCTGGCCATGGCGGCGCGCACGATACCGCCGCTGCTGCGCAGCACCGACCTGCCGATGGGGTGACGTTCGGCCTGGTAGGTGTCGAGGAGCGCCTCGGCCGCGTGCCCCTGGACGACGGCGGCCAGCTTCCAGCTCAGGTTGGCCGCGTCCTGGAGGCCGGTGTTCATGCCCTGGGCACCGGCCGGGGTGTGGACGTGCGCGGCGTCCCCGGCGAGGAAGACCCGGCCGACCCGGTAGGCGGGTGCCTGCCGCTCGTCGCTGTGGAAGCGGGACATCCAGCGGGGGTCGTGCATGCCGAAGTCACGGCCGAGGGCGCGCCGGGTGGTCTCCCTGATCTCGTCGAGTCCGACCGGCGCGTCGTCGGGGAGCGCGCGGCCGCGGTCCCAGCAGACGACGCGGTGGTAGCCGTCACCGAAGGGGACGAGGAAGGCGAAGGCGTCACCGACGGCGTCGAAGGTGAGCAGCTCCCCGGGCTCCTCGGTCACCCGTACGTCCGCGAGCATGACGGAGCGGATCACCGAACGGCCGGGGAACGGCAGCCCGATCGCGTTCCGCACCGTGCTGCGCATCCCGTCGGCGCCGACGACGTACGCCGCGCGCAGCACCTCCGTGCCGCCGCCGGGTCCGCGGACCTCGACGGTCACGCCCTGTGCGTCCTGCGTCAGCCCGGTCACCTCGGTCTCGTACCGGAACTCCGCCCCGGCCTGACGCGCCCGCCGCTCCAGGACCTTCTCCACCTCGTACTGCGGCAGGACGAGGAGGTGGTTGAAGCGGGACGGAAGCGTGGAGAGGTCGAGGCTGAGGCGGCCGTAGAGGCGGAACCGGCCGAGCCGCCGGCCCACCGCTTCCAGCTCCTCGGCCAGGCCTCGGGCGTCTAACTGCTCCAGCGTGCGGGCGTGCAGGACGAACGCGCGGGAGAGGTTGCTGATCCTGTGCGGGCGTTTCTCGACGACGGTGACCGGAACGCCGGCGGTGGCCAGGTCGCCGGCCAGGAGAAGGCCGGTGGGGCCGGAGCCGACCACGATCACGGTGCGGGTGATGTCGCTCATCAGCGCCTCCTGGGGCCAGCACGTGTTGGTCAACGATTGTTGGTCAACACGCGTTCGCCAACGTTTGTTGACCAACGGTCGTTGACCAACGTAGAACCGCACCACTGCGCCGTCAACACTTGTTGGCCTACGGATGTTGGCCTACGCTCGTTGGCATGGTAGACAGCAAGCCCACCGCCCCCTCCAGACGCTCCGACGCCACACGCGCCGCCATCCTCGATGCCGCCCGCGAGCGTTTCGCCGCCGACGGCTACGAGCGGTCCACCATCCGCGCCGTCGCGCGGGACGCGGGCATCGACCCGTCCATGGTGATGCGGTACTACGGCAGCAAGGAGGGGTTGTTCGCGGCGGCCGTCGCCGTCGATCTGAAGCTGCCCGACCTGGGCCCGCTGCCCCGGGAGGAGGTCGGGTCCGCCCTCGTGACCCACTTCCTCGCCATGTGGGAGGAGAACGAGGTGCTCACGGCCCTGCTGAGGGTCGGCGCCAGCAACCAGGCCGGGGCCGAGCGCATGCAGGGCGTCTTCCAGGACCAGCTGCTCCCGGTCGCCCAGCAGGTGTGCCCCGACCCCGAGCAGGTCCCGGCGCGGGCCGCGCTCACCGCCACGCAGATGCTCGGGATGGCACTCGCCCGGTACGTCCTGCGCTTCCCGCCGGCCGTGGCGCTCAGCCGCCAGGAGATCGTGGCGTGGCTGGCACCGACGGTGCAGCGCTATCTGACGGCACCCAATCCCTGACGCCCGCCCGCCGGAAAAGCCGCCCGCCGGAAAAGCCGAGGGCGCCGCCCCGGTCGTCGTGCAGCGGCATGCGCGTACGTACGACGGGACGGCGCCCTCGGAAAAGGTGCGCGGCGGACTCGAAGCGAGCCCTGGTCAGGCCTTCGCGTCGGCCTTGGTGTCGGCCTCGGCGCCGGCCTTGGTCGTGATGTTGGAGCTGGTCGGGTCCTTCCGCTTGTGCGACTTGTCCCCGACCATCACCAGACCGGCGATGACCAGGTACAGCACGATCGGGGCCGCGACGAACAGGCCCAGCGTCTCGATGACGCTCAGGCCCGGGCCGGGGTCGTCACCGTCGTCGCGGGTGAGCGCGGAGGCGGGCGACGACATGAGCAGCATCATCAGCGTCGTACCGGCTGCCAGGGCGCCGGCTCGCAGGGCGTTCTTCTTGTCCACGGTGCCAAAAGTATCCAACGCCGGTCGTGGCCGCGCGCCCGGGGTGCCGTAAGAGGCGTCCTCAGCCGCCCGACGCGTCGGGCGGCTGTCTCAGGACCTCCATGAGGGCGTGCAGCCGGGGCGAGGCGGCCAGATCCTCCAAGGTCACGGGACGTCCCTCCGCGTCCGCGATCGGCAGGCGCCAGTTCGGGTACTGGTCCCACGTCCCCGGGAGGTTCTGCGGGCGGCGGTCGCCCACCCCGTCCGGGAGCCAGACGCCGACCATGCGGGCCGGGGTGCGCAGCAGGAAGCGGTGGACGGCCCGGATCTCGGCCTCCTCCGAGGAGGTGTCGGTGCCGCCGGTTCCGTCCAGCAGGCCGAGGTGGGTGAGCAGGGCCAGCCACTCGCCGATGTCGGCGGCGGCCTCGGCGCGCTCCTCCTGAAGCGGGCGGGTCAGCAGGCCCAGGCTGTCGCGGAGTTCGACGTGCTCGCCGGTGAGGCGGGCGGCCGTGGAGGGCAGGTCGTGGGTGGTGGCGGTGGCCAGGCAGTCGGCGCGCCAGCGGTCGGGGGGCAGCGGGCGGCCGTCGCCGTCCCAGTCGCGTTCGAACCACAGCACGGACGTGCCGAGCACCCCGCGCTCGCGCAGCGCCTCGCGCACGCCCGGTTCGACGGTGCCCAGGTCCTCGCCGATCACCAGCGCCCCGGCCCGGGAGGCTTCCAGGACGAGGACGGCGAGCATGGCCTCGGCGTCGTAGCGGACGTAGGTGCCCTCGGTCGGCGGCCGGCCCTGCGGCACCCACCACAGGCGGAACAGGCCCATGACGTGGTCGATGCGCAGGGCGCCGGCGTAGCGGAACAGGGCGCGCAGCAGCTCGCGGAAGGGGGCGTAGCCCGACTCGGCCAGGCGGTCGGGCCGCCAGGGCGGCAGGCCCCAGTCCTGGCCGCGGGCGTTGAAGGCGTCCGGCGGGGCGCCCACCGACATGCCGGCGGCGAAGTACTACTGCTGGGCCCAGGCGTCGGCGCCGCCGGGGTGGACGCCGACCGCGAGGTCGTGCACGATCCCGACCGGCATGCCGGCCTCGCGCCCGGCGCGCTGAGCGGCGGTCAGCTGGGAGTCGGTGAGCCAGGCGAGCCGGGACCAGAAGTCCACCCGGTCCAGCAGGCCGTTGCGGGCCCGGACGGTCTCGGCCGAGCGCGGGTCGCGCAGGCCCGTCGGCCAGCGGTGCCAGTCCGAGCCGTGCACCTCGGCGAGCGCGCACCAGGTGGCGTGGTCCTCCAGGGCCTGGCCCTGCCCGGCGAGGAAGTCGCAGTAGGCGGCGCGTCTGCCGGGACCGAGCGGCACCTCGCACAGCAGCTCCAGCGCCTCCCGCTTGAGCTCCCACACGGCGTCCCGGTCGATCAGGGCGCCCTTGTCCAGCACGGCTTCGCGCAGCCGGCCGGATCGCTCCAGCAGCGCGCGCAGCCGCTCGCGGT
The DNA here is from genome assembly GCF_030816955.1 of Streptomyces africanus. Lineage (NCBI taxonomy): Bacteria > Bacillati > Actinomycetota > Actinomycetes > Kitasatosporales > Streptomycetaceae > Streptomyces > Streptomyces africanus. The sequence goes on from NZ_JAUSYP010000001.1 coordinate 2,982,504, forward strand.
CCTCGACGTACGCGCATTCGGGGACGTCCTCGATGCGCAGGTGCACAGGGTCGGGGAAGCGGCGTGAGGAGGGGCGGTACGGGGAGGGGTCGGTGGGGGCGCCGGGCACGGCCGCGTGCAGCGGGTTGACCTGGACGAATCCGGCACCGAGCGACCGCCCGGCCCAGCCGGCCAGCTCGGCGAGGTCGCCCAGGTCGCCCATGCCCCAGGAACGGCGGGACAGCAGGGAGTAGAGCTGGACGAGGAGTCCGTAGGAGCGTCCGGTGGGGGTGGGCAGGCGGGGCGGGGCGATGACCAGGTGGGCGGTGGCCGTGCGGCCGTCGGGGACGGTGGCGGTCAGCCGGTGGACCCCGGGCGGGAGGTGCTCGGCCGAGGCGCGGGTCTCGCCCTGCTCGGTCTCGATGAGCAGCCGGCTTCCCTCGGGGAGCGCGGCCAGGGCGGCCGGGGGGCCTGCGCCCCAGCCGACCACCGTGGGCGGCAGCAGCCTGGCGCCCAGTTGCCGCTCCCGGGCGGCGAGCGCGGCGCGGATCGCGCCGGGCGTGCTCGCGTCCACGCCGAGAGCGGCCAGGGTGAGGGTGACCGCGGCGGCCGAGGCCGCGACCGTACGGTCCGGGGACGGGCTGTACGAGGTGGCGACGCCGTGCAGTTCGGCGAGGCGGGACAGGTCCTCGGAAGGCGGTTCGGCCGGCCGGGGTTCGGTCATCTACGACCTCGAGAAGTCCGGGACGACGGAGAAGGCGGAGGGTTCGCTGGTGAGGGGGGCGGATTCGGCGAGCGGCGGCTCGCTGGTGAGGGGCTCGGCGTCGGGCAGCGGCGTCTCGCTGGTCAGCGGGGGCTCGGCGCAGGTGCTCTCGGAGCTGAAGATGCAGTAGTGCGGGTCTTCGTAGCGGGGATCGTCATAGTGGGGGTCGAGGTCGGCGGACGTGTCCGCCACGGGTTTGGACGGGTCCGCCACGGGTTTGGACTGGGCCGGGAGCGGGAGGAAAGTCATCGCAGCCACGGGGGCCTCCTTGTCGGTGCGACGTTCAACGGTTATCGCAGCCCTACCCAGTCGACGCGAAGGCAGACACCCCGGGCCGGACATCGTGCTTCTGCTCACATTCCGCTGCCCTCCACTCCTTCCAGATTCCGGCAATCCAGTGATACCGGCCACTCTCGTTGACACCTTCACCGGACGGGTGGGGGCTCGTTCTCCCTGGCGCCTGGTGGCAGGTCGAGCTGCCGCGCCCGGCGCGCCTCGGGCAGGTCGTGCTGCGCTGGCAGGACGCCCACCGTTCCTGATAACTGAGCGGGAGTGAGTCCTGTTGCCAGGACTGCTGCTGCTCAGTCGCGTGCTCCGAACGGTGTTGGGCACGCTGGTCGCCCGCTTTCGCTCCGCTGCCGGGCGGCACGCATCTGGTGCGTGGTCCGGGAATGCGGGGGCGGGTTTCCTCACGCCCACGGGTGTCCGGTCGGGCCTGGAGGGTCCGATGCCCGTAACGATCGCTCTGGTCGTTACGGGGCGGTGCCGTCCGTCGCCGGATCGGATGCCCGAGGGCGCGTCGCCCGATCGCGATGCTTGCCGCATCGTGCCGGGACACTTCACGGGTGGGGGTTGTCAGCGGCTGCTGCCAGTGCTGGGCACCCCACTGCGAGGTATAGGCCGGATCCACCGCGACGATGGACAGGTTCTGCTCGGTGGCCATCGACACCAGTCGCGCTTCAGCTTCGCGGTGGGGAAGCGGGAGATCAGACGGCGGAAACGCTGTTGTGGCCGTGCTTCTCCCGGCTGGTGTTGTCGGTGAAGTCGAGGTCCTCGATCGCGATCGCGGCGACTCCGCTACGGCGCGCGTGGTGCAGCAGGCGGGTCAGTGCGTGCCGGATCTGCGCGTCCCGATGCTGTGTGGTGGTGCCGGACAGGTCGTAGAAGAACCGTTGGGGCTCGCCGACCGGGTTGCCGTGCACATCCAGCCGCCACGCGGCGAGGTGGTCGTCGTTCATGTCCACGGCGACCACACCCCGGGCCAGGGCCCCCTCCAAGGACAGGAGGGGGGCGGGGGCTCGTTGCCAGGCCGCGGTCACATACCAGCGGCCCCGGACGGGGTCGTGGTGGATGCGGTAAGCCACCGCCCGGTTGGTGCTGATCCGGTCCAGCCACTCCTGCCCACGGTGCTGGAACGCCACGCGCGCGTCCAGGACGTACCGGCCGTGCGGTGCGTTGGCCAGGTGCGCCAGAGCCGCCGGGAGCTTGATCGAGAGCTGTCCGGTGTCGGTGATACGGATGGTTTCGTTGCCGAAGCGTTTGCCGGACTCACCGTCGGCGGACAGGAACACCCGCGCCGCCCGCCACCGCTGGCGCCACCCATTCTCGTCCAGCCCGGCCTCATCCAGGTGGTGGCGCAGGTGCGCGAGGTGTTTGCCGCCCCGCACCACATGGACCCGGCCCGCCGCCCAGTCCGCCTCCACCCCAGCCAGCCGGGCCTTCAGTGTGTGCAGGCGGCGGGACTTGGCATGCCACTCGGCCCGCGACCCATAGCCCCGCACCAGCCCCTCGCGTTTGTTCGCCTTGGCACCCAGCGGACGGGCCAGCCGCGGCTCGATCGCGGCGATCTGACCGCGCAGCCACGCCATCTCCGCCTGCCGGCCACGCCGCGCCAGCGCCCACTGATCATGCGTGGCCTTGGTGATGCTGCCCGCCCACCGCGCCGACGAACACCCCGTCAGCTCCCGCTTGCGCACCGCCCACGACCCGGCATCATGGGCCAGACCCTGCCGGGAACGCACTGCGAGATCCCCCGAGGCCAGCGAACCGAGGAAGAGCCCGACCTCACACAGCACCGCCACATCCGTTGCCGACACCCTCAGCCGGTCCCGGACGGCCACCCCCGAAGGGCCGGGCACCACGAACGACGCCTCCACCTGACGCATCCCACCCACCCCCACACCCGCCACCACGCTGCCGAAAACCCGATCACCGCACTCAACGAGCCACACCCGCACAGGTCACGCATTCGACATACGAACCTCCATTCCCCAGCCGCGGAAGACCTCAACAGGCCACCAGCACTCACTCCCGCTCACCCATACGCGCTCGCACTCAGCCCAGCGCCAGCAGTTCACAACCGCTCGGCGTACCTCGTCCAGGTCTCTCCGGACGGCCGCCGCTGGCGCACGGCGGCGGCCGTCCGGGACGGCCGGGGCGGCCGGGGCGGCCGGGGCGGCCGGGGCGGCCGGGGCGGCCGGAAGAGCGTCCGCATGGACGAGCGCGACGTGCGCTTCGTGCGGGTGCAGGGCGAGAAGCGGGCCACGCCGTACGGGTACTCACTGTGGTCGGTGGAGGCGTACGCCGTCACGGACTGAACCCATCCCCGGGTCCGGGGGCGGAAAATGAATCGGCGCCCACTATTCACTCAGTACATGTACTGAGTACATAATGATCGGCATGAGCACCCGCCACATCCTGCTGGGCCTGCTCGCCACGGGTCCGAGCCACGGCTACGACCTCAAGCGACGCCACGACGAACGCTTCCCGCAGGCCCGCCCGCTGGCCTACGGGCAGGTCTACACGACCCTGCAGCGCCTCGTCCGGGACGGCCTCGCCGAGATCGAGGGCACCGACTCGGACGGCGGCCCGGAGCGGACGATGTACCGCGCCACGGACGAGGGGGCACGCGAACTGTCCCGCTGGGCCGGGGAGATCGCCCCGCCCGCGCCCTTCGTGGCGAACGAGATCTTCGCCAGGGTCGTCGTCGCGATCCTCTCGGGCGGTGACCCGGCCGGGTATCTGAGTGCCCAGCGCGCCGCCCACATGGAGCGGATGCGGGAGCTCACGGCCCTCAAGGCCGCGCAGGGCGCGGATCTGGCGACCGTGCTCTCGGCGGACTACGCCCTCAACCACCTCGACGCCGACCTCCGCTGGATGAGCACCACGGCGGCCCGGCTCACCACCCTGACCGCGGAGGTCGACGCAGCATGAACAGACCCGTGCCTCTTCTCACGGCCAGTGGCCTCACCAAGGCGCACGGCAGGACACCCGCCCTGCGCGGGGCGTCGGTCGAGCTGCACGCCGGTGAGATCCTCGCCGTGACCGGCGCGAGCGGCAGCGGGAAGTCGACGCTGCTGCACTGCCTGGCCGGGATCGTCCGGCCCGACGAGGGCTCGGTGACGTACGACGGCCGGCGCCTGGCGGACCTGCCCGAGCAGCGGCTGAGCGAGCTGCGGCGGACCGAGTTCGGCGTGGTGTTCCAGTTCGGGCAGCTCATCCCCGAGCTGACGGCCCTGGACAACGTCGCCCTGCCGCTGCTGCTGGCCGGCACCGACCGCGCCCGGGCCCGGGCCCTGGCCGGTGAGTGGCTGGAGCGGTTCGGCGTGCGGGGGCAGCAGGACCTGCGGCCGGGCGAGATGAGCGGCGGCCAGGCCCAGCGCACCGCGCTGGCCCGGGCCCTGGTCACCGGCCCGAGGGTGGTCTTCGCCGACGAGCCGACGGGGGCCCTGGACTCGCTCTCCGGCGAGCGGGTCATGACGGCCCTGGTCACCACGGCCCGCGAGTCGGGCACGGCGGTCCTGCTGATCACGCACGACGCCCAGGTGGCGGCGTACGCGGACCGTGAGGTCCAGCTGCGGGACGGCGTCGTGGCGCCGCTGGGGGTGACGGCGTGAACTCCCTGCGTTCCGATCTGCGTCTCGCCTGGGAGCTCACCCGTGGTTCCGACCGAGGCGAGTGGTGGCGGGTCGCGCTGACGGTGACGGGCGCCGCGCTCGCGACGGGGTTCGCGCTGGCCGCCGTCGCCCTGGCCTCCCTGCGGGGTGGCCACCAGGTGCCCGTCGCCGCGGGCCTGCTGGACGAGCCCGGCACGCGGTCCGGCGTGATCGTCGGCCTGCTGCTCCTGCTCGTGCCCGTGCTGGGCTTCCTCGGCCAGTGCGCCCGGATCGGCGCCGTGCACCGCGACCGGCGGCTGGCCGGGCTGCGGCTGGCCGGGGCGACGCCCTGGCAGGTCCGGCGGATCGCCGCGCTGGAGACCGGCCTGGCCTGTCTGCTGGGCTCGGCGGCCGCCACCGTCCTCTCGGTGCTGCTCCTGCTGCGCCAGTGGGACCGGCCGACCGCCCTGGCCTGGGTGGGGATCGCCCTGGTCGCCGTGGCCGTACCGGTGCTGGGCGCGGCGGCGGGCGCACTGGCGCTGCGCCGGGTCGTGGCCTCCCCGCTCGGCTGGGTCCGCCGGGTCGGGCCGCGCGGCGGACGGGGGCCCGGGCTGCTGTTCCTGGCCGGAGTGCTGCTCGTCGCGGTGCTGGCGCTGCTGGCCGTGGTCACCACGTCCACGGCCGCCCCCAACCGGCCGAACGGCAGGGTGCCGCTGACGATGATGGGCGTGGTCCTCGTGGTCGGCGCGGGCGCGGTGTGGCTCTCCGGGGCCACCGCGAAGGCGACCGGGCGGATCCTCGCGCCCCGGGCCCGGTCGGCGGCGACGCTGATCGCGGCGGAACGGCTGCGCGACGACCCCTGGTCGGCCGCCCGCACCCATGCGGCGGTGCTGCTGGTCACGGTCGTGGGCACCGGCTTCCTGGGCATCCGGCAGGTGCTGAGCGACGAGGTGCGCAGCACGTGGTACCTCGCCGAGCGCGCGTCCTACTACACCACCGGCCTCGACCTCACCGGCGCCGCGATCGCCATCGCCTTCGCGATCACCCTGTCCGGCCTCGCCGTCGGCACCGCCGAGTCCCTGGCCACCCGCCGCCGGGGCCTGGCCGCGCAGGCCGCCGCCGGGGTGCCGCACACGGTGCTCGGCCGGGCCCTGCTGCTGGAGACCGCGCTGCCGCTCGCCCCCGCCGTGCTGCTCTCGGGCCTGGGCGGGATGACCATCGGCACCGGGTACGCCGTGCTCTCCGGCCGGCCGGTGCCCTGGGCGATCACCCTGATGCCGGTCGCCGTCTACGCCGCCTGCCTGCTGGCCGCGGCCACCTCACTGCCCCTGCTGCGCCGGTCGGTACGCCCGGGGGAACTGCGGTACGCGTGAGCGCCCCGCCTCATGACGGGCCGGCCCGGGGGAACGGGGGTTCCCCGGGCCGGTCGGCCGGCCGCAGGCGGCAATACGAAAGCCCGGATCCTCGTCAGGCGGAAATGCCGTCGATCCGGGCCATGGCGTCGTCCGCGCCGTACGGCTGCAAGTACGGCAGCCAGCGCGGGTCCCTATGGCCGGTCCCGATGATGCGCCAGGCCAGGCCGGAGGGCGGAGCGGGTTTGTGGCGCAGCCGCCAGCCGATCTCGAAGAGGTGACGGTCGGCCTTCACGTGGTTGCAGCGGCGGCAGGACGCCACCACGTTGTCCCAGACGTGCTTGCCCCCGCGGCTGCGCGGGATGACGTGGTCGACGCTGGTTGCGACGCCACCGCAGTACATGCACCGGCCCCCGTCACGGGCGAACAGCGCCCGGCGGGTCAGTGGAACGGGCCCCCGATAGGGGACCCGGACGAATCGCTTGAGCCGGACCACGCTGGGTGCGGGGACTGTGACGGTCGCGCTGTGCAGATAGGCGCCGGACTCCTCGAGACAGACGGCCTTGTTCTCGAGGACGAGGACGAGCGCGCGGCGGAGCGGTACGACACCTAGCGGCTCGTACGACGCGTTGAGGACCAGGACGTGCGGCACGGATGCCTCCTTGGACGCCGGCGGCGCGTGGCTCGCGCCGGGACGATTCGTAGCCAGTCTCCCCTCATGCCTGGTGAAAGCGCCACCATGTCCCCGTAACGGGCTGGGAGTGTTTTCGACCACACCTCATTCATCCCCCGGATCATGGCCTGTTCAAGCCCAGGTGAGCACGGTCTCTCCTTCACACATCCCGCGGGAGCACACACAATGCCCCGTTAGTGTGGTGGTTCTGCCCCTTCGGTGACCCAGTCGTGACCTTGACCCCCCTGAACCACCGCGCCGGGGCAGACCGCTGCACCTGGAGGTACCTGCCGTGTCCTTGTCCCTTGCGGACGCCGTCCTGCCGGCCGCCGGCCCGTCGCCGTCCCCGACCCCCTCGGAGTCGGAGACCCCGAGAGTGCCCTCGTTCCAGGACGCCCAGGAGAGCGCGACGAACGCCGCCGGCTGGGTCGAGCAGAACTGGTCGACGTGGCTCGCGGTCGGCCTGCGGGTCCTGCTCATCGTGGTGGTGGCGGCGGTACTGAGGGTCGTCGTCCGGCGCGCGATCACCAAGCTGATCGATCGCATGAACCGGTCCGGCCAGTCCGTGGACGGCTCGGGGCTCGGCGGGCTGCTGGTCAACGTCGAGCGCCGTCGCCAGCGATCGCAGGCGATCGGCTCGGTACTGCGCTCGGTGGCCAGCTTTCTGATCATGGGCACCGCGGCCCTGATGATCCTCTCCGCGTTCAACATCAATCTGGCCCCGCTGCTGGCGTCCGCCGGTGTGGCCGGTGTGGCGATCGGCTTCGGTGCGCGCAACCTGGTCACGGACTTCCTCTCGGGCGTCTTCATGATCCTGGAGGACCAGTACGGCGTCGGCGACACGATCGACGCGGGCGTCGCCTCCGGCGAGGTGATCGAGGTGGGTCTGCGCGTGACCAAGCTGCGCGGCGACGGCGGCGAGATCTGGTACGTCCGCAACGGCGAGGTCAAGCGGATCGGCAACCTGTCGCAGGGCTGGGCGACGGCCAACGTCGACGTCACGGTCCACGCCGGCGAGGACCTGGACAAGGTGAAGGCCACCCTGGACGAGGTGGCCGAGAAGATGAACGCCGAGGAGCCCTGGAACGAGCTGCTGTGGAGCCCGATCGAGGTCCTCGGCCTGGACAGCGTCCTGCTGGACTCCATGGTCGTGCGCGTCTCGGCCAAGACGATGCCGGGCAAGTCCCTGGCCGTGGAGCGCGAGCTGCGCTGGCGCGTCAAGCGGGCGTTCGATGCGGCGGACATCCAGATCGTCGGCGGCGCCACGGCCCCCGCGGAGGACGGCTCCACCGACCCGACGGAGGGAATCGCGGCCCCGTCGGTGTACGCGAACTCGTCGTCCCCGCAGTCGGCGGCGGCGTCCCCGCTCACGCCCGTCGCACCGCCGACGAGCACCACGAAGTAACCGTCCCGCCGCACGAAGAGGGCGGCACCCGGGCCTTCCGGGTGCCGCCCTTTCGCATGCCCGAGTAACGACTGTGTTGCCTGGACCGTCCCCTATTGACGCCCGCGCGGCGCCGGGCTTACCTTCCTCCCCACCGATAGGAAACTTTCCTAACAGTGATCAGACGCAGGTCGGCCGATGGACTTCCCCGCCTGATCACTGAGAAGCTGAGCAGCCGAAGGGCAGGTGGACAGGCATGGCAGGAACCGCCGGCACGCCGGGCACCCCGCGCGTCCTGCGCGCCATGAACGACCGGGCCGCCCTGGACCTGCTGCTGGAGCACGGGCAGCTGTCCCGCACCCGGATCGGCAAGCTCACCGGCCTGTCCAAGCCGACCGCCTCCCAGCTCCTGGCCCGCCTGGAGGCCGCGGGCCTCGTCCTGGCCACCGGCACCACCGAAGGCCGGCCGGGCCCGAACGCCCAGCTCTACGAGGTCAACCCGGCGGCCGGGTACGCCGCCGGACTCGACGTCACCCCTCAGCGGATCCTCGCCGCGGTCGCCGACATCACCGGCCGTACGGTCGGCCGCCACGAGCTGCCCACCCCCGGCAGGCGCACCGGGATCCCCGTCGTCCAGCAGGTCACCGACGCCCTGGACGGCGCGGTGAAGGCGGCGGGCCTGGCCCGGGGCGACATCCACCGGCTCGTCATCGGCACCCCCGGCGCCTTCGACCCCACCACGGGCCGCCTGCGCTACGCCTCCCACCTCCCCGGCTGGCACTCCCCCACCCTGCTGGAGGAGCTCGCCGCCGCCCTGCCGATGCCGTTCGAGTACGAGAACGACGTCAACCTGGTCGCGCTCGCCGAACAGCGCCTCGGCGCGGCCCGGGACCACACGGACTTCGTGTTGCTGTGGAACCAGGAGGGCCTGGGCGCCGCCCTGGTGCTGGGCGGCCGGCTGCACCGCGGCTGGACCGGCGGCGCCGGCGAGGTCGGCTTCCTGCCGGTGCCGGGCACGCCCCTGGTCCGCCAGGTCGCCAAGGCCAACAGCGGCGGCTACCAGGAGCTGGCCGGTTCCCAGGCCGTCCCCGGGCTGGCCCGCGAACTCGGCATCGAGGACATCCCCGCGGGCCCGTACGCCGAGGCCGCCGCACACCTGCTGGCCCGGGCCGCGGAGACCGACGACGAACCGCACCGCCACCTCCTGCGGACCTACGCGACCCGGCTGGCCACCGGTCTGGCCTCCCTGGTCTCGGTCCTCGACCCCGAGCTCGTCGTGCTGAGCGGCGCCTCCCTCACCTCGGGCGGCGAGACGCTGCGCGCCCTCGTCCAGGCCGAGCTGGAGGAACTGGCCGCGTCCCGCCCACGCCTGGTCGTGGGCGACGTCCGTGAACACCCCGTGCTGCGCGGCGCGCTGGAGAGCGCGCTCGCGACCACGCGCGACGAGGTCTTCGACACCTCCCGCTGACCCCACCCCCCTCCCCGGTATTTCCCTTCTTCCCCCGTACCTCAGGGAGCTCTGCCATGCCCGGAATATCCAGAAAAGCAGCCATCGCCCTCGCCGCCTCCGCCTCCCTCGCCCTCCTCGCCACGGCCTGTACGGGCCAGGCGGACTCCGGCGCCTCCGACGACGCCTCCCAGGAGACGACCCTCAACTTCTGGCACGCCTGGAGCGCGCCCTCCGAGGTGAAGGCCGTCAAGGACCTGGTCGCCGGCTTCGAGAAGACGCACCCCAAGATCCATGTGAACGTCGTCGGCAACATGACCGACGACAAGATCAACCAGGCCCTGCGCACCGGCGGCGGCAAGGCCCCGGACGTGATCTCGTCGTTCACCACGAACAGCGTCGGGAGGTTCTGCTCCTCCGGCGCCCTGGTGGACCTGAACCCGTTCTTCGAGAAGTCGGGCATCGACCCGGAGACGACCTTCCCGAAGGCGATGAACGAGTACACCCAGTTCGACGGAGACCGCTGCGCGGTCCCCCTCCTCGGCGACGCGTACGGCCTCTACTACAACAAGACCGCGTTCGAGAAGGCCGGCATCACCGGCCCGCCGAAGACCTGGTCCGAGTTCGAGAAGGTCGCCAAGAAGCTGACGACCCCCCAGGGCGACTCCTACAAGCAGCTCGGCTTCATGCCGGACTACCACGGCTGGGAGACCACCACCGAGCACTACCTCGGCCAGTTCTCCCCCACGTACTTCGACAAGGACGGAAAGTCGAACGTCGCCAAGGACCCGGCCTTCGCACAGGCCTTCACGGTCCAGAAGAAGCTGGTCGACGCACTCGGCGGCTATCGCAAGCTCGAGACCTACCGCTCCAGGCTCGGTGACGAGTGGGGCCCCAAGCACCCCTTCCACACCGGCCAGGTCGCCATGCAGCTCGACGGCGAGTGGCGCCTGGGCATGGCCCTGGACACCAAGCCGAAGTTCGAGATCGGCGTGGCCCCGCTGCCCGTCCCCGACGACCAGGCCGACCAGTACGGCAAGGGCTACATCACCGGCACCATCGCCGGCATCGCGGCGACCAGCACCAAGCAGAACGCGGCCTGGGAGCTGGTGAAGTACATGACCACCGACACGGACGCGGTGGTGAACTTCTCCAACGCCATCCACAACGTGCCCTCCACGCTCGCGGCCCTGAAGTCCCCGAAGCTGAAGTACGACCCGCGCTTCAAGACGTTCCTCGACATCGCCGCCAACCCGGACTCCACCACGGCCCCCGCCTCCGTCAACGGCGGCGTCTACCTCACCACGATCCAGGAGTTCGGCTACGACTACGAGAGCGGCAAGGCCACCGACCTCAAGGCCGGCCTGAAGAAGACGGCCCAGCAGATCGACACGGACATCGCGCAGGCGAAGTAGGCCATGAAAACCGTGAACACCGTGAGCACGTACACCCTGCGCGCGAAACACCGCCGCTCGACGCTGCGCACCCTCGCCTTCCTCTCCCCCTGGCTGATCGGCTTCTCGGTCTTCTTCGCCTACCCCCTGCTCTCCACCGTCTACTTCTCCTTCATGCACTACGACGGCTTCAAGCCGCCGACGTGGTCGGGCACGAAGAACTGGACGTACGTCTTCGAGCACTACCCGTTCTTCTGGCCCGCCCTGCGCAACACCCTGTGGCTGGTCCTCGTCATGGTCACGCTCCGGGTCGCCTTCGGCCTGGGCGTGGGCCTGCTGATCACCAAGATCAAGACGGCTACGGGTGTCTTCCGCACCCTCTTCTACCTGCCGTACCTGGCCCCGCCCGTGGCGGCCACCATGGCCTTCGCCTTCCTCCTCAACCCCGGCACGGGCCCGGTCGACTCGATCCTGGAAAAGGCCGGACTCCCCGCCCCCGGCTGGTTCAACGACCCCGCCTGGTCGAAGCCGGCCCTCACCCTCCTGGCCCTGTGGGGCATCGGCGACCTGATGGTCATCTTCATGGCCGCGCTGCTGGACGTACCGAAGGAGCAGTACGAGGCGGCCGAACTGGACGGCGCGACACCCTGGCAGCGCTTCCGCTACGTCACGCTGCCGAACATCTCCCCGATCGTCATGTTCGCGGTCGTCACCGGCGTGATCCAGACCATGCAGTACTACACACAGCCGCTGATCGCCGGAAAGGTCGCCTCGGGCGTGATCCAGGGCGCGGGCACCCAGTTCGAGCCCGGCTACCCGGACAAGTCGACCCTCACCCTCCCCCAACTCGTCTACAACCTGGGCTTCCAGCGCTTCGACTACGGCTCCGCCTGCGTGGTCGCCCTGGTCCTCTTCGCCCTCTCCATGGCCTTCACCGCACTCCTGATGCGCCGCAAGGGCGGTCTGATCCAGACAGGTGACCGATGACCCAACTACTGGACAATCCCCTGGAGTTGAAGGCAGCCCCTTCTCCCGCGCAGCGCACGGCCCACCGCAGGGCGTTCCTCGAATGGATCGCGATCCACTCCCTGGGCGTCGCGGCGGCCCTCTTCTTCACCCTCCCTTTCCTCTTCGTCTTCCTCACCTCGCTCATGAGCGACAGCCAGGCGCTCAGCCGCGACCTGATCCCGCACACCTGGGAATGGGACAACTACCGCAAGGTCTTCGACACCCCCGGCTTCCTCACCTGGTGGCGGAACACCCTGTTCTACGCGGTCCTGGGCACGGTGCTCACGGTGGTCTCCTCGATCCCGGTGGCCTACGCCCTCGCGAAGTTCCGCTTCCGGGGCCGCAACCTGGCCCTGATGCTGGTCATCTCGATGATGATGCTGCCGCCCCAGGTGATCATCATCCCGATGTACCTGTTCTGGGCGAAGCAGCTCGACCTGTCCGGCACGCTCTGGCCGCTGATCATCCCCATGGCGTTCGGCGACGCGTTCTCCATCTTCCTGCTGCGCCAGTTCCTCACCACGATCCCCGACGAGTACCTGGACGCGGCCAGGGTGGACGGCTGCGGCGACCTGCGCACACTGCTCAAGGTCGTGCTCCCGATGGCGAAACCGGGCATCGCCGCAGTGGCCCTCTTCCAGTTCTTCTACGCGTGGAACGACTACTTCGGACCCCAGATCTACGCCTCGGAAAGCCCGGGCACGTGGACCCTCTCCTACGGCCTGGAGTCGTTCAAGGGCGCCCACCACACCGACTGGAACCTCACCATGGCCGCCACCGTGCTGGTGATGGCCCCCGTGATCCTCGTGTTCTTCTTCGCCCAGAAGGCGTTTGTAGAGGGAGTCACGCTCACAGGAGTAAAGGGTTAGACACATGAAACTCACCGTGGTCGGCGGAGGCTCGACCTACACCCCCGAACTCGTGGACGGTTTCGCCCGCCTGAGGGACACCCTGCCCGTGGAGGAACTGGTCCTGATGGACCCGGCGCAGGACCGCCTGGACCTGGTGGGCGGCCTCGCCCGCCGCATCTTCGCCCGCCAGGGCCACCCCGGCCGCATCACCACCACGAGCGACCTCGACCGGGCGGTCGAGGGCGCGGACGCGGTACTCCTGCAACTCCGCGTCGGCGGCCAGGCGGCCCGCGAGCAGGACGAGACCTGGCCCCTGGAGTGCGGCTGCGTGGGCCAGGAGACGACCGGCGCCGGCGGCCTGGCGAAGGCCCTGCGCACGGTCCCGGTGGTCCTGGACATCGCGGACCGGGTACGCCGCACGAACCCCCACGCCTGGATCATCGATTTCACGAACCCGGTCGGCATCGTGACCCGCGCCCTGCTCCGGGCGGGCCACAGGGCGGTGGGCCTGTGCAACGTGGCGATCGGCCTCCAGCGCAAGTTCGCGGGCCTGCTGGGCGTCGAGCCCCCGGACGTCCATCTGGACCACGTGGGTCTCAATCACCTCACCTGGGAAACGGGAGTACGCCTCGGCGGCCCGGAAGGCGAGGACGTCCTGCCCAAACTGCTGACCGACCACGGCGACACGATCGCGGCGGACCTGCGCCTGCCCCGCCCGCTCTTCGACCGCCTGGGCGTGGTCCCGTCGTACTACCTGCGCTACTACTACGCGCACGACGAGGTCGTACGCGAACTCGGGGCGAAGCCCTCCCGCGCGGCCGAAGTGGCCGCCATGGAACGCGAATTGCTCACCATGTACGCCGACCCGTCCCTGGACGAGAAGCCGGCCCTGCTCGCCAAACGGGGCGGCGCCTACTACTCGGAGGCGGCGGTGGACCTGGCGGCGGCCCTGCTGGGCGGCGGCGGCACGCCCTACCAGGTGGTGAACACGTACAACCGGGGCACGCTCCCGTTCCTCCCCGACGACGCGGTCATCGAGGTCCAGGCGGCGGTGGGCCCGCAGGGAGCCACCCCCCTCCCGGTCCCGTCCGTGGACCCCCTCTACGCGGGCCTGATGGCCAACGTGACGACGTACGAGGACCTGGCCTTGGAGGCGGCTCTGCACGGCGGCCGGGCCCGCGTCTTCCGGGCCCTCCTCGCCCACCCCCTCATCGGCCAGTACGAGTACGCCGAGACGCTCACCGACCGACTGATCGCACACAACCGGGAGCACCTCGCGTGGGCCTGACCGCACGTGTCCTCGCCATCGACGCCGGCAACAGCAAGACGGACGTCGCGATCGTGAGTTCGGACGGAGAGGTCCTGTCCACGGCACGCGGCGGCGGCTTCCGCCCGCCCGCGGTCGGCCTGGACACGGCGATGACCACTCTCACCCACACGGTCACCCAGGCCCTGTCCACCGCCGGACTCACCACCGTCGACCACGTCTCGGCCTGCCTCGCCAACGCCGACTTCCCGGTCGAGGAGGACCAGTTGGCGGCAGCGCTGCAGGCGCGCGGCTGGGGCACGACGGTGACGGTCCGGAACGACACCTTCGCCATCCTCCGGGCCGGTGTGACGGAACCCCGGGGTGTCGCGGTCGTCTGCGGCGCGGGCATCAACTGCGTCGGCATGCGCCCCGACGGCCGCACGGCCCGCTTCCCGGCACTCGGCAGGGTCTCGGGCGACTGGGGCGGCGGCTGGGGCCTGTCCGAGGAGGCCCTGTGGCACGCGGCGCGCGCGGAGGACGGCCGTGGGCGTCACACGGCCCTGGCCCACACCCTCCCGGCCCACTTCGGCCTGCCGTCGATGTACGCCCTCATCGAGGCGCTGCACCTGGGCGCCGTAGAACAATCCCGGCGCCACGAGCTGACGCCGGTCCTCTTCGCCACCGCGGCGGACGGCGACCCGGTCGCCCGCACGATCGTCGAACGGCAGGCGGACGAGGTGGTCGCGATGGCCGTGGTCGCCCTGACCCGCCTGGACCTCCTGGACGAACCGACGCCCGTCCTCCTGGGCGGCGGGGTCCTGGCCGCCCGGCACGCCCAGCTGGACGGCAGGATCGCCGAGGTGCTGTCCGACCGAGCGCCCAAGGCGACCCCGCAGGTCGTCACGGCCGGCCCCGTCCTCGGGGCGGCGCTGCTGGGGCTGGACACGGTGGCAGCCGACAAGGGGGCACAGGAGCGGTTGCGGGCGCACTTCGGGGCGTGAGGGGGCGTACCACGGGACGTGAGAGAGGCCGGCTCACGGGACCGGCCGGAGCCCTGCGGGACAGCGGAGATGGACAGACGAAGGCGCCCGAACACGCGAGGGCGCATACTAGGGGCAATGACAAAGCCTGCTGCACCGAAGCGCCATCTGCCCACCAGCCCCTTCAGGGCCCCGGTCATTCCAGCTCCCAAGCACTTCGCTGTGGGCGACCAGGTCACACACGACATGTACGGCCTCGGCCGGGTCATCGGCATCGAGGACGGAATCGCGGTCCTCGTGGATTTCGGCTCGGCCCAGCATCGGATCCTGAGCCCGTACGCCAAGATGACCAAGCTCTGACATCGCTGTGCCCGGTCACGGCACACCAGGTCCCTCCGGGGGCTTGGCACCAGAAGGAGACCTCCCATCGATCTGACCTCGCTCTTCTCCGCCCCGGAAGGGGCACCCCGGAGCACGGCCACGACCTCGCCGCCTCCCACCACGAACCCCTTCCAGGCCCCGGACTTCGGAGAGGACGACGGCGCGACAGCACCGGAGCCCCTCAACGGCGACCGGCACTGACACCAAACTTGCCCCAGAGAGGGCACGAAACCGCCCCTCACCAGCTGTTTCCTTGCCGATGAGGGGCTGTTTGCGGCGGGCTCGGACCAGTCAGCCGCAGAGGACCTGTGCCACTGCCTCGCGGAAGTCGCCGGTCGCGAGTGCCTTGACCGGGATCGTGAAATACAGCGTTCCGGCGTCCCCCCAGCCCCATCCGAGTTCGGTGTCCTCGGCGAGCTGGAGCAGATGGACAGCCGAGCCGTCGTCGTCGCGGGACGACACCTGGAGCGTGTGCGAGGTGTCCGGCCAGCCGAAGGCGCAGTGACTGCCGGCGGTGTTCCCGTCGAGATCTCCCATCTCGCTGAGAATGAGCGATGGCGCTCCCCAGTGCTGCTCCCTGTCGAACTCCAGGTCCGTGTCCTCGACGTCCCAGCAGTCCGGGAGCATGGTCACCTCAGCCGCGTGGACGGGCATCGCGGGGTAGCTTCGTGCTGGTTCGGGTGCGGTCGTCTCGACGGCCCGTGCCGGGTCTGCGGGAATCACGCGGCACACCCCGGCTCCGTACATGTCCAGCTTGCGGTACTCCTCGTACGGCAGGTCCGGATCGAGATAGAAGAAGTTGAGCAGACCAGGCCGTATGGGCAGTTCATCGCCCAGCCATGCGGCGAGGGCATCGGTGTCCAGTACGGCGTGCAGGGACAAGGGAACCCCACTGTGTTCGGGCCAGGGGGTCTCCGGTTCCAGGAGGGCAGGCCCACCGAGCCGGCATCGACCGGTGGCCTGGACACTTCCCGTCGATTGGACGAGTCGAAAGCCGCGGCGGGCCATGGCGGCAAACTGCCGGCCGGTCTTCTCACCGAGCCGTTCCGCGCATACCCGGCTCAAGCCGGCAGGATCATCGAACTGCATGCCGGGATCTTCTCAACCGCCGCTCGGCCTCGGCCAGCCTTCAGTCAGCGGTAGCCGGGCCAGTGCGGATCCGTCCAGCGATCCTCGCCGGTGAGTCCGAGCAGCCGTATCCGGTGCTGCAGATCCGCCGGTGCGCCCGCCTCGCGGAGCCGCGTCGCTGCGTGGCCCAGGAGCCAGGCGACCAGTTCGGCGCGCAGCTCCTCCTCGTCGTGCTCGTACCAGCCGACGCTCCACGGCAGAGCGTCCCTCAAAAGCTCGCACTCCCATTCCGCGGCCGCCTCGATGAGACGCCGGTCACTGAGGTGCTCGGTCTGCTCTTCCCAGTCGGCGAGCCAAGGGCCGAGCGTTCCGGACGCCTCGGCGCACGCCACGAAGACCTGGTGTGCCGGGACGACCGCATTGGGGTCGGTGAGGCTCTGCACCCACCAGGCATGCAGGAATTCGCGTACCGACTCGGCCTGTTCGTCGGGCCATTGTTGCCAGCAGCCGCGGGCGAACGAGTATCCGGCCTCTTCCAGCCCGAACAGCGGCTCCGCGCGACCGGCGACCAGGACCGTGGCGAACTGCGGCAGTATGCGGCGCAGCACGGCAGCGTGATCGGTCCAGTCGATGGCCTGCCAGGTCCGGCGCAGAAGGTCCGGCTCCAGTTCCACGTCCGGTGTTTTCAGAAGGGAAAGCTCCTCAGGGCTGCCCCAGTGGCATGCGCAGTTGGCCTCGTCCGGATGCGCGGTCATGCCGCGGAAAGTGACGGAAAGGTTCTCCAGGGCGGCGCCGAGGCGGCGGCGTGCGGAATGAGGGGCGAGATGCATGGTGTGCCCGGCCTTCGAGGACTCCGTACGACTTCCGCCGAGCGAAGATCGCCACGCTACGCGGTCCCCGTATCAGGCCGCAAGAGGCACCTGCTCGCCCTCTTCCGGGACCTGGTAGTGAGCCCAGATCTGGTTCAGCTCGTGCTGGTAGTAGAGCGGGTAGAGGCCGGCCACGATGAAAAGGATGAGGCCGATCCAGGGATTGCAGCTCCGCTCCATCCCGGCCGACTGCTGCATGCGGGCAATGCGCAGACCGGTGTTGTAGACCGACACGAAGGGGGGAATGATCAGCAGCCAGCCGACGGCAAGAGCCAGGAGAGCCATCACCGGATTGACCTCGATTCGGTGATCGAAGTCCTGGGCTTCGCGATTCACTTTGTAATACCAGACCAGATGGTAGATGCCCAGCGTGATCAGCGGCCAGATCAGCCAAACAAGAAATATGTTGCGGGTTTTTCCAGCGCGACCTGACATGACGCACCTCCCATGAATCCAGTGCATCACGATCAGCCGCCACCCGCGCGTGGTGAGACCCGGGGCCCTCGGGCCGGGCCGTCTCCGGGCCGCGCGAGGGCGCCCCGGGCCGGCCGACGGCGACCGAGACGGGTCGGCGCGCCTCCGCTGTCGACCACGAAACCGCAGGTCAGAGCCCTCTGACCAGACGCGTTTCCACCCAGGGGTGGCGGTACGGCAAGATGGGGTGTATCTGCCCACTGCCGTATTCAAGCTGCCGGACGGTTTCTCTTGGCTGAGTTCATTTACACCATGCGCAAGGCGCGTAAGGCGCACGGCGACAAGGTGATCCTCGACGACGTGACGACCAGCTTCTACCCGGGAGCGAAGATCGGCGTCGTCGGCCCGAACGGCGCCGGCAAGTCGACCATCCTCAAGATCATGGCCGGGATCGAGCAGCCGTCCAACGGCGACGCCTTCCTCACCCCCGGCTACACGGTCGGCATCCTGCTCCAGGAGCCCCCTCTGAACGAGGAGAAGACCGTTCTGGAGAACGTCCAGGAGGGTGTCGCCGGGATCAAGGGCAAGCTCGACCGGTTCAACGAGATCGCCGAGCAGATGGCGACCGACTACACCGACGAGCTCATGGACGAGATGGGCAAGCTCCAGGAGGACCTCGACCACGCCAACGCGTGGGACCTCGACGCCCAGCTGGAGCAGGCCATGGACGCCCTGGGCTGCCCGCCCGGCGACTGGCCCGTCGTCAACCTGTCCGGCGGTGAGCGCCGCCGCGTCGCGCTGTGCAAGCTGCTGCTGGAGCAGCCCGACCTGCTGCTGCTCGACGAGCCCACCAACCACCTCGACGCCGAGTCCGTGAACTGGCTGGAGCAGCACCTGGCCAAGTACCCGGGCACCGTCGTGGCGGTCACCCACGACCGGTACTTCCTCGACAACGTCGCCCAGTGGATCTGCGAGGTCGACCGCGGTCGCCTCTACCCCTACGAGGGCAACTACTCCAAGTACCTGGAGACCAAGGCCGCCCGCCTCAAGGTCGAGGGCCAGAAGGACGCCAAGCGGCAGAAGCGCCTCAAGGAAGAGCTCGAGTGGGTGCGGTCGAACGCCAAGGGGCGGCAGGCCAAGTCCAAGGCGCGTCTCGCCCGCTACGAGGAGATGGCCGCCGAGGCCGACAAGATGCGGAAGCTGGACTTCGAGGAGATCCAGATCCCGCCGGGCCCGCGCCTGGGCAACGTCGTCGTCGAGGTCAACAACCTCACCAAGGGCTTCGGCGAGAAGCTGCTCATCGACGACCTCAGCTTCACGCTGCCGCGCAACGGCATCGTCGGCATCATCGGCCCGAACGGCGCCGGCAAGACGACGCTGTTCAAGATGATCCAGGGCATCGAGGAGCCCGACTCGGGCGAGATCAAGGTCGGCGACACGGTCAAGATCTCGTACGTCGACCAGAGCCGCGAGAACATCGACCCCAAGAAGACGCTGTGGGCGGTCGTCTCCGACGAGCTGGACTACATCAACGTGGGCCAGGTCGAGATGCCCTCGCGCGCGTACGTCTCCGCCTTCGGGTTCAAGGGGCCGGACCAGCAGAAGCCGGCCGGTGTGCTCTCCGGCGGTGAGCGCAACCGCCTGAACCTCGCGCTCACCCTCAAGCAGGGCGGCAACCTGCTGCTCCTCGACGAGCCGACCAACGACCTGGACGTCGAGACCCTCTCCAGCCTGGAGAACGCGCTGCTGGAGTTCCCGGGTGCGGCCGTGGTCGTCTCCCACGACCGGTGGTTCCTGGACCGGGTCGCCACGCACATCCTCGCCTACGAGGGCGAGTCCAAGTGGTTCTGGTTCGAGGGCAACTTCGAGTCGTACGAGAAGAACAAGATCGAGCGGCTCGGCCCGGACGCCGCGCGTCCGCACCGCGCCACCTACAAGAAGCTGACCCGGGGCTGATCTTGCGGCACATCTACCGCTGCCCGCTGCGCTGGGCGGACATGGACGCGTACGGCCACGTCAACAACGTGGTGTTCCTCCGCTATCTGGAGGAGGCCCGTATCGACTTCCTGTTCCGTCCGGAGAAGGACTTCAAGCAGGGGTCCGTGGTGGCACGCCATGAGATCGACTACAAGCGGCAGCTCGTCCACCGGCACCACCCGGTGGACATCGAGCTGTGGGTCACGGAGATCAGGGCGGCGTCCTTCACCCTCACCTACGAGGTGAAGGACGACGACGTGGTCTACGTCCGGGCCTCGACGGTGATCGTGCCGTTCGACTTCGAGGCACAGCGCCCGCGCCGGCTCACCTCGGAGGAACGGGAGTTCCTCCGGGAGTACACGGACGACGACGAGGAGGAGGCCGTCGCCGCATGACGGTGCTCCACCTCGCCGACGAGGGGGAGGCTGCGGACCTCGCGGCCTTCCTCTCGCGGCTGCTCCACTACGACCGCGGGGCCGCGGTGCGCCTCCAGGCGGCCGGCACCGCCCTGGCCGTGTTCGGACGGCCGCCGTCCTTCGAGGTGCTGGCCGTGCGCGCGGTGCGGCTGGCAAAGCCGTACGAGGACGGGCTCGACGTCACGCTGGACGTGACCGTGTCCGCCGGTGAGCTGCTGGAGTCGGTGGACGAGAAGGGCGCCACGGCCGTCGTGCCGGGCGCGGTGACCGGGCCGCCGTGGGCGGGCGTACTGCCGCCGCGCGGCGGCTGGCGGGCCGAGCCGGGGCTGCCGGCGCCCGACGCCCTGCGATCCCTCGTGGCCGCCTCCGTCGCCGAGTTCCGCTCCCGTACGCGGGAGTTGCCGGCCGAGCGGCGCACGAGGGCCGAGCTGGACGGGATCGGACGGGACATCTGGTCCCGTACGGTCGGCGACACCCGGCTCCCGGTCCGGGCCGTGCACGCCGCACAGTCGCTGGGGTTCCTGCGGCCCGGAGTGACGCTGGGCCTGTTCTCGTCGGGCGCGTGGCTCAGGCTGCGCACGCCGTACGGGTCGGTCGCCGTACGGCAGGCCGGGCTCGGGGCGCTGGACGTCAGCGTCCGCTGACGGTCACAACGCCCCTGCGAGTCTGCGCGGATGTCAGCCCGGGGCGTTCACCATCGAGGCCGCCGCGTACGTCATGTAGTTCCACAGCGTCTCCTCGTGCTCCTCGGAGAGCCCGAGTTCCTCGACGGCGGCCCGCATGTGCTTCAGCCAGGCGTCGTGCGCCGCACGGTCGACCGTGAAGGGCGCGTGCCGCATGCGCAGGCGCGGGTGGCCGCGGTTGTCGCTGTACGTCGTGGGGCCGCCCCAGTACTGGATGAGGAAGAGCGTGAGGCGCTCCTCGGCCGGGCCCAGGTCCTCCTCGGGGTACATGGGCCGCAGCAGCGGGTCCTCGGCGACTCCCTCGTAGAAACGGTGGACGAGCCGACGGAAGGTCTCCTCCCCGCCGACCTGCTCGTAGAAGGTCTGCTCCTGAAGCGTGCCGCGCCGAATCTCTCTCACGCCCTCCATGCTCTCAGACGCGGGGGCATAGGACTCAAGGCCTAGGACCGGCCCCGGTGCCCTTACTGTGGGGGTATGGGCGGGCATGCACCCGACAGGGAACCGGACGATCTCGCCGCCTCCGCACGGGCGGCGCTGGTGCGCCGGATCGACGCGAACGGAGCCTGGGCCGCCGACCCGGTATGGCGGGAGGCGTTCGCGGCGGTCCCGCGTCACCTCTTCGTGCCGTACTACTACGTCGGGGTCGCCGGCGGCTACGAACGCCGGTGGGGCGAGAGCCCCGACCCCGTGGCGCGCGAGCGGTGGATACGGGGCGCCTACCAGGACACCCCGCTGGCGACCCGGCTGCGCGACGGCGAACTGCTCTCCTCCAGCAGCCAGCCGTCCCTGATGGCGGACATGCTGGCCGCGTTGCGCGTGCAGGACGGGAACACGGTCCTGGAGATCGGCGCCGGCACCGGCTACAACGCCGCGCTGCTCGCCCACCGGCTGGGCGACGACCGGGTCACCACCGTCGATCTCGACCCTGAGATCACCGAGTCGGCCCGCCGGCACCTGGCCGCGGCCGGGTACCACCCGGTCGTCGTCACCGGCGACGGCGCCCGGGGCGTGCCCGAGCGCGCGCCGTTCGACCGGATCATCGCCACCTGCGCGCTCAGCACCGTGCCGCGCGCCTGGCTCGCCCAGAGCCGCCCCGGTGGCCGGATCCTGATGCCGCTCGCCACCGGCCTGATGGCGCTCACGGTGACCGACGCCGGCCACGCCGAGGGGCGTTTCCTGCACACGCCCGCCTACTTCGTGCCGCTGCGCGGCGGGAGCCGGCCCGGGGGCGAGCCGCTCCAGCTGGGCGGCGTACCGCGCCGGGCCAGGGAGGACGACCTGTTCCGGTTCCTGCTGGCTCTGACCCGCGGCACCCTCGACCCGCAGGAGGCGCACTCGCTGTGGGAGCAGGAGGGCAGGCCGCAGCGCGAGCGCTACGGCATCACCGTCCGCGGGGACCGGGAGTGGGCCTGGCTGGACGACCCGGAGGGGCCGTACGCCTGGCCCCTCCCGTCGTGACAGGCTCAGCCGCGGCGGATCGTGATCGTCGTCCAGGCGCCCACGTGCACCCGGTCGCCGTCCTGGAGCGGCACGGGGACGAACGGCTGGATCGGGTCCTCCGAGCCGTTGACCGTCGTGCCGTTCGTCGAGTTCTGGTCGACGACCGCCCAGCTGCCGTCGGGCTGCTGGACCAGCACCGCGTGCTGGTGCGAGACGCCCGGGTCCTCCGGCGGCACCGAGAGATCGATGTCGGGGGTGTCGCCGGTGGAGTGCCGGCGGCGGCCGATCGTGATCTGGTTGCCGGTGAGCGTGCGCTGCTGCTCGGGCGAGTACGCGGGCAGGTTCAGTCCCGCGGCCTCGGGGCCGGAGCGCTGCATCATCGCCATGAAGTACTCACGGTCCGGGCCGATGGTCGCGGTCCACGTCGCCGGTCCCTGGGGAGCCTGGGGCTGCTGCGGGAAGCCGCCGGGGCCGGGCGGGGCCTGAGTGGCACCGGGCTGCGGGTAACCGTAGCCGCCCCCCTGACCGCCGGGGGGACCGGGCGGGGCCTGGGTGGCACCGGGCTGCGGATAGCCGTAGCCACCGCCCTGACCGCCGCCGGGACCGCCAGGGCCACCCGGTCCGCCAGGGCCGCCGCCCGGGCCGGTGGACGACGGCGGGGAGATCACCCAGTCGTCACCGCCGCCGCCGAAGGACTGACCGCCCTGCTGGGGACGCTGGGTCTCCTGCGGGAACCCGGGCGGGGCAGGCGGGCCGGACTGGTGGAAGCCCTGCGGAGCGCCGCCGGGGCCACCGGGACCGCCGGGGCCCCCATGGCCGGGCGGAGGCGGGACCGGCCGCGAGGGGTCGGGGCCGAATCCGGGCGGGCCGGGAGGACCACCGGGGCCACCAGGACCGCCGGGACCGGGACGACCGCCGGGGGCGCCGGGACCCGGGTGGCCCGAGGGGTCGCTGCCGAACGGCGGGATCGGCTCGGCCGGGCGGTTCACCTGCGACGGGCGGGAGCCCTGGTACTCGTACGAGTCACCACCGCCGTACGACGGACCAGACGGGCCGGGAGGACCGGGCGGGCCGGGAGGACCGGACTGACCGGGCTGGCCCGGCGGCTGGAAGCGCACGCCCGGGCCGGGCGCCGGCGGGGGCGGGGCGGCGGGCGTGTACGAAGTCGCCGTGTTCGTCAGGAAGTTCCACCGGCACTCCTCGCAGAACGGTGCGCCGCCCTCACGCGGCGTACGGCACTGCGGGCAGAGCTCCGGCTCGGCGTTCGGCACGGCGGACAGGTGCGGAGGACGCCCACCGGGCGGGCCACCGGGACCGCCCGGGCCGCCGGGGGGCGGGAAGCCGTAGCCGCCGGGCGGGGGCGGCGGGGGAGGAGGCGGAGGCACGGCACCCGCCATGCGGTGACCGCAGACCTCGCACCAGTCGTCGGAACCCGACTGGTGTCCGTTCGGGCAGGTCGGCATGTCGGCGCGTCCCTCCTTCGATTCCTTCTAGGTCACTTCTTCACACGAACAGTCTTGGTGGACCGGGTCTCGAGCGTCATCTCGTCGGCCTCTTCGACCTTCGCCTTCAGTCGCACAGTACCGGTCGCGGCATCGACCACGTCCACCACCTTCGCAAGCAGTTTCGCAGTATCGGCGTTCCCGGAGGCACTCGCGAGCTGAACAGCCCGGCCCAGTTTGGCCGTTGCTCCGTCCATATCTCCCGACTTGCGAAGATCCAGCCCTTGTTGGATGACTTGCGCCAGTTCTGCCTGCCCGGTGTAGTGGGCGACCTGGGGGTTGATCGACGTCGAGGCGACCATGTCGTCCGTCCACACGGCCCGCACCAGGCCCTGCGCGCCGAGGTTCCGGACGGTGCCGTCGGGCTGCGGAATGACCAGCGAGATCCGGGCCGCCAGCATCTCCTGCCCGATGTTCGCGACCGGGACCTCGACGCAGACGTGGTAGTCACGGGACTCGTCTCCCCAGGAACCCAGGGGGTAGTCGCCGGCGCGCGGGCCCGCCTCGGCGCGCCGGCCGGTCAGGTCCTCGACCGTGGGCGCGACCTGCTTGACGAACTTCACAGTGGTGTCGACCGGGGTCCACAGCCGCAGGGAGACGTCCGCGACCTCCTTTCCCATCGCCGTCTCCATCATCTGCGTGAAGTCGGCGGCGAGCCCCGCCGGGTCGGCGACGATGTCGGCGGTGCCGAGCAGGGCGGAGGCGATCCCTGTGACTTCTTTCACTTCCCAGTCGGTGCCCACGCCGCGCGCGTCACAGGTGAAGCGCCCCGCGCACGCGTCGAGCGCGGCCTTCAGATCCTGGGGCGCCTCGTGTTCGTTGCGGCCGTCGGTGAGCAGGATGCCGTGCCGGATGGCGACGTCCGCGGAGGACAGCAGGCGGTCGGCCAGTTTCAACCAGGTGCCGATGGCCGTGCCGCCGCCCGCGCTGAGCGAGCGCAGCGCCTGTTTGGCCTGCTCGCGGGTGGTGGCGTCGGCGACTGCGAGGCGACCGCCGCCCGGGTAGACCTCCTTGGCCACGTGCGTCCCGCCGATCACGGCGAAGTGCACGCCGTCGCGCAGGGTGTCGATCGCGGCGGCCGTGGCGTCGCGGGCGTTGCGCATCTTGGTCGCCGGGTAGTCCATCGACCCGGAGCAGTCGACCATGATCGCCACGGCCGCGGACGGGCCCTGGCCGGGCGAGAAGAGGTGGGGCGCCGAGACCGCGCTGCCGATCGTGCCGCCGCCGGTCGCCGTCACCGTGACGATGGCGTTGACCTCGCCGGCGCCCTCCGGCAGGTACTCGTTCTGATAGACGTCCACCGAGAACTGGGGCACGTTCGACTTCGAGAAATTGGCCATGCCTGCTTCGATCCCCCTCGAAAGCCCCCGCTTCAGCGGGGTGATGACGGTGGGCGGACCGGTCCCCTCCGGTCCGCTGAGCCGCCCCCATAACGCGGCCTCAGGCCGATCCTGCCCCCTGGGAGACCGCCGGGAACGGCACGAGGGCCACTGTTACGTTGTCGTGGCCCCCGCCGTCCAGGGCGTGACCGACGAGCACCCGGGCACTGTGCAGCGGATGCGCGGCCGCGTCGAGCGGGACGACCCTGGCCATCTCGTCGGCCGCCTCCGCGTAGTTCCACAGGCCGTCCGTGCAGACCACGACCACGCCGGGGCGGTCGGGCTTGAACGCGGCGGTGTGCGGTTCCAGTTCATAGGCGTCCGCGCCGAGCCAGCCGGTGATCGCGTGGGCGCGCTCGTCGGCATAGGCCTCGGCCTCGCTCATCAGGCCCGCGGCGACCATCTGCGCGGCCCACGAGTCGTCCTCGGTGAGCCGGGCGGGGGGTGCGCTCCGGTCGACCGGGACCCAGTAGGCGCGGCTGTCACCGACCCAGCCGACGATCAGCAGGCCGGATGTGACGACGGCGCCGACGATGGTGCACGCGGGCGCGTTCTGGTGCGGGGCGTGTTCGCGGGCCGTGGCGGGTTCCGCGGCGAGCGAGTTGACCGCGCGCGAGGCGGCGATGATCGCGTCGTGCATCGCCTGCTGCGGGTGCGTGCCGCGCGGCAGGGCGGCCAGCAGTGCCTCGCTCGCCGCCTTCGACGCCGCCATCGAGGCGTCGTCGGGGCGGGTCGCCGTGGAGACGCCGTCGCAGACGATCGCCACGGAGGCGGGTGAGCCGTCCGGCAGCGCGGTGCTGCCGATGGCGAACGCGTCCTCGTTGCGGTGGTGGCGCAGACCGCGGTCGCTGACCGCGGCCACCGGGCCGGATTCCTGCTCCATGTGGTCCCGTTCGCGCGGCTGGGCGTGGCCGCAGTTCTCGCAGTAGCCGTCGTCGTCCACGCGGCCGGCCCGGCAGGCCACGCAGACCTTGCCGCCGGCGCCCGCGGCCTGGGCCGCCGGGTCGGCGGACACCCGTGGGTCCGGTGCCTGGAGGAGGTACTCGTCGGGCTGCTGCGCCTGGTAGGTCTCGGACGGTGCCGGATATCCCTCGGGCTGTGGGGCGTGGCCGCCGGGCGGCGCGGGGTGGTGTCCCTCGGCCTGTGGGTGGCCCTCGGCCTGGGGCGGGTTGTCGAAGCGGACGCCCGCGGCCGGGGCCGGCGGGGCACCGGGGGGCGGGGGTGTGTCCGGGGGCAGCGCGGAGCCGCCCGAGTCCGTGCCCGGGAGGTCCGCCGGCTGGTGCGCCGCCTGCGATCCGCGCGCGCCGTCCGGCCCGGGGGCGGGCCAGGGCGCGCCCGTGGGCGGCTCCGACGGCGGCTCGGGATACGCAGCGGCCGGAGCGCCCTGCGCGGGCACCGAGCCGTTCATGGTGATGGTCGGGTTGTCCTGAGGCCGTACCGGCACGGCGGACAGGTCATATCCGCACGCGCCGCAGAAACGGTCACCCGATTCGAGGGGTTCCTCGCAACTCGGGCAGGCGGACAACTGGGGCATCTGCGACATCAACTACACCCACGTCCGGGGGCGGTAACGATTGGCACGTTCCACCAGGTCGATCCTCTCCTCGCCGCCGCGCGCCAGCCGGGCCAGCGTGCGATACGAGCGTTCCAGGCCGAAACGCAGGCCCCGCTCGTCCAGGCCGCTGCCGAGCAGCGTCCGTCCTCCGGCGGCGGGAGGGGCGGAACCCTGGCCCCCGGAGAGTACCCAGTCCAGCGCGCAGCCGAGGACTTCGGCCGACAACTGCTCGCGGCGCGCCGGGTCCAGACCGTACGCGTCCAGGGCCTCGACCTGCGTCGCGGCGGCCGTGAGGTCCTCCAGGAACGGTACGTCGGAGGCGGTCGCCGTGCGCTGCCGCAACCGCGCCCGGACGGCGGCCACACGGGCGGCCGTGTAGTGGATGGAGGACTCCGGGACCGACTCCAGCGTCCGCACGGCGCCGTGCCGGTCGCCGGTCGCCAACTGCACGCGCGCCAGGCCGAACGCGGCGCTCACGTAGCTCGGGTCAGTGGACCACACCAGCCGGTAGTACTCGGCGGCGTTGTCGAGCTGGCCCAGTACCTCCGCGCACAGGCCCAGCGCCAGCTTGGGCGCGATCTCGCCGGGGAAGGCGTCGTAGATCGCGTCGAAGGCGAGCGCGGCGCCCTCGTCGTCGCCTGTCACCAGCGCGGCCACACCCCGGTACCAGACCACCCGCCAGTCGTCGGGCCGCTCACCCTCCAGCGTGACCAGCGCCTCCAGCGCGGCGGCCGGATCGCCGGTCTCCAGCCAGGCCCGGATCTGCCGCAGCCGCGTCTCGATCGAGGGGGCCGGAGCCGCCGCGAGGGCGCCGAGCAGCTCGGCCGGGGCGGAGGTCATCAGGCCCGCCAGGAAGCCGGCGTTGGGGTCGGACGGGTCGACGCGCGGGACGGGCAGGGCGAGGGCGGCGGCGCGGGTGTCGACCGGCTTGACGAGGCTGTGGGGACCGGGCAGTGCCGGCCCTGGCGCGGCTCCTTGGGGCCCGGCGGCGAGCTGGGCGGCGTGAG
This sequence comes from Streptomyces africanus, assembly GCF_030816955.1. Classification (NCBI taxonomy): domain Bacteria; kingdom Bacillati; phylum Actinomycetota; class Actinomycetes; order Kitasatosporales; family Streptomycetaceae; genus Streptomyces; species Streptomyces africanus. The sequence continues at coordinate 3,010,150 of NZ_JAUSYP010000001.1, forward strand.
GTTGGGATGGGACAGCGGGCAACGCCGCCGAGGTCGCAAAGTTGCGCCGTTTCCGCACCACCCGCGCCCCCAGCCGGGACACCTCACCGCCCAGCTTCGGGAACAACTCCGTGTCCGTGACCCGCAGCTCCGGCCCGAACAGCGTGGAGAGGGCGGGCCGCGCACGGCCCGTCTGGACGGAGACGACCTCCCGCAGGACGCCCGTCAACTGCTCGGTCATCTCCTGCGCGGAGGCGAACCGGCGGGCCGGGTCGGGGTCCGTGGCGCGGACCAGGAGGCGGTAGAACGACTCGTACTGCCGGAACACCTCGATGTTGTCCGGGTCGGGCAGGGAGTCGACGTAGACGTTCGTGTAGCCCTGGAAGTCGAAGGTCAGGACGGCGAGGGTACGGGCGACGGTGTAGAGGTCGCTCGCCACCGACGGGCCGGCTTCGGCGACCTCCGGCGCCTGGTACCCGACCGTGCCGTAGATGGCCGACTCCTCGTCGTCCATCCTGCGCACCGCGCCCATGTCGATCAGCTTGAGCTGGTCCTCGGTCTGGATCGCGTTGTCGACCTTGAAGTCGCAGTACAGCAGGTTGCGGCTGTGCAGATGACCGAGCGCCTCCAGGGCCTCCAGGCCGTACGCGCAGGCCTGCTCGACCGGCAGTGGGTCGCGCCTGCCGTGCGGGGTGCGGCGGGCGTTGGCGATCTCCTTCAGCGACTTGCCGCCGACGTACTCCATGACGATGTAGCCGTCGAGCGAGCCCGTGCGCTGGTCCAGGTGCTCGACGAAGTTGTAGATCCGCACGATGTTGGCGTGCTCGATCTCCGCGAGGAAGCGCCGCTCGGAGATCGCCGCGGCCATCGCGTCCTGGTCGCCGGTGTCCAGCAGGCCCTTGAGGACCACCCAGCGGTCGGAGACCGCCCGGTCGACGGCCAGGTAGATCCAGCCCAGGCCGCCGTGCGCGAGGCAGCCGACCACCTCGTACTGGCCGTGCACGACGTCCCCGGCCTTCAGCTTCGGCACGAACGAGTACGGATGCCCGCACTTGGTGCAGAAGCCCTCCGTACGTCCCGGACGGTCGCCGCGCGCACGGCCCACCTGGGCGCCGCAGTCCGAGCGCGAGCAGAATCGCTTCCGCTCGGGCACCTCGGGGTTGTCCAGGACCATTTCGCGCGGGTCGGGCCGAGGGATCGGCGGGACCTGGACCAGTCCCGCGCCCAGCCGGCCCCGGGAGGAGGAACCGGCGGCGGAACCGGAGCTGCGCACCGACACCGAACGGCCCGTCGCCTTGCCCGACAGGGAGCGCGAGAGGCGTCCCGACACCGAGCGGCGGGACTTCGACGACTGGGACGACGTACGGGAACTGCGGCTGCTCGTGCGGGAGCTGCCGCTGCGCCCCGAGCCGCGTGAGCCGCCCTTGCCGCCGGCGGTGATGCCGGTGGGGGGCGACCCGACCATGCCTCCCCCAGAGGGGGGACCCCCAGCTGCGACGACCGGGGCGAGGCCGCAGGTGTCGCAGTACAGTTCGCCGCCGCCCACGTCCTCGTAGCTGCCGCCGCAGGCAGGGCGCTGGCAGGTGCGCTGCGCCACACCCTGTGCTCCACCCGGTGCTTGGCCCGGTGACTGGCTCGGCGGCTCGTTCGGTGCCTGACTCACGGACTCCCCCTTGTCGCTCATGCGCCCGGCCCCCTCCGGTCGTCCTCCGGCACGCCCTGGTCCGGCACCCGCGGGCCGCCGAGCAGTTCCGCCGCGGCCTGCTGGTAGCGCAGCACGGCCTGTCCGGCGGCGCGCAGGTCGCAGGGGGCGCTCCACAGCATGCGGCGGGCCTTCTCGTACCGCTCCACCAGCAGCGTGTCCTCGGCGAAGCCGTGCCGGGCGACCTTCGCCTTGTACGCGTCGAGCCGGCCGCGCAGTTCGGCGCGGACCGCCAGGGGTGCGGTGACCGCGGTCAACGACTCGCGGGCGCGCAGCAGTTCGTCCTCCGCCTTCTGCTCCAGCGACTCCAGGAGCGGGGACAGGCGGTGCCACTGGGCCTGTCTGCGGTACTCCGCGGCCGCCGCCAGCTGTTCCTGCAACGCGGTCGGCGGTCCGCTGACGACCGGCACCTCCGTCGCCGCGATCTTCGCGAGGACCTCGCCGCGGGCGGTGCGCGCCTCGGCGAGCGTACGGTCCGCGCGGCTGAGGACGTCCCGCAGTCTGACGATCCGCTTCTCGGCGTCCTGCCGCACCGTCAGCACCGCGTCGATCTCCCGGCGTACGTCCTCCAGGGCGCGCGCCTCCCGGTCGTACACCGTCGTGTCCGGCCTGCCGCCGCCCGGAGCCGAACTGCCCTCCGCGGCCTGCCAGAACGCCAGCGGGTCCGACACGACCTGCTCGCGCAGTTTCGTGAGCGTGCGGGTGATGCGCTCCAGGTCGTCGCCCGCCGGGTGCTCGCCGGGGCGCACGCCGACCGAGTGCGCGAGCCGGCGGGTGCGCTGGAGCTCGGCCGCCAGCAGGTCGATCCGGGCCGGCAGCGCCGACCAGACCGCATCGGCCGCAACGACCATGTCCAGGCTCATCGCGTACAGCTCGTTCATCCGGTCGACGAGGGTGGCGAGCGAGTAGCGTTCGCTGAGTTTGTTCCCCGTGCCGTGCAGCGTCGGGGCGTTGGCCGTCGCCGTGGCGCTGCCCGCGACCGTGACCGACTCGCCGTTCAGCAGCTCCGTCAGCTCCACCAGGTCCTCGCGGCTGGACCAGCGGCGGCGGGAGCGGATCTCCCGGGCGGTGCGCAAGGCGTCCGTGTACGCGTCGAAGTACGTCCACAGCAGCGTGATCGACGCCTCCGTGGACGTCCAGCGCTCCCGGGTGACGCCGGTGAGTTCGGCGCCCTCCAGCAGTCTGCGGCCCGCATGGTCCTGGAGGGCGAGGAGCGAGGTCTCGATCGCCTCGTGCTCCGCGCCGAGCCGCGCCAGCGCACGGTCCACCTCGTCCCGGTCCATCACCGGCCCGGTGGATCCCGTGACGCCCATCGATCACCTCTCGCTGCGGTTGTGCCGGCCCGGGGGTCGGTGCGGTGGTCAGGTCGTGCGCAGGTACTGCGGTGCCGGTGGTTCCGACTTCTCCGAAACCTTGCCCAGTGTCGCCGACAGCCATTTGTCGTACGACGCCTGCCAGCCGGTCGCGGTGTCCTTGCGGTAGTCCACCAGGATCTGGTTGACCCGGCGTACCAGATCGTCGGCGTCCTTCTTCATCGCCACGCCGTAGTACTCGGCAGTGAAGGCGTCGCCCTTGAGCTCGACCGTCGGATCCTGTGCCGCCTGGCTCGCGGCGAGCGCGCCGTCGGTGACCACCGCGTCGGCCTCGCCGAGCTGGAGCCTGACCAGGCAGTCGAGTTGGTTCGGGACGGTCTCGGAGATGTCGGTGGTGGCGGGGAGTTTGCCGCTCTTCTTGTCCGCTGACAGCGTGGAGTACGCCGTGGAGCCCGTGGCCGTGCAGATCCTCTTGCCGGCGAGCGTGTCGTCGTAGCCCTTGATGGGCGAGGACTTGGGGGCCAGGACCTGCTGCCCCGTCTTGAAGTACGGCGCGGAGAAGGCGACGTCCTCGATGCGCTCGCAGTTGATCGTCATCGTGCGGACGACCATGTCCACGTCACCGTCCCGGATCGCCGGGATGCGCTGGTCGGTGGGGATCGCCTTGAACTGGACCGCGTTCCGGTCACCGAGTATGTCCTCGGCGATGCGGTGGACCAGGTCGATGTCGAAGCCCTCCAGCTCCGCGGACTTGCCGCTGTTGGGGTTGCGGTAGCCCCAGCGGTAGCTGTTCTGGTCGACGCCGACGATCAGCTTGCGCTTCCCGCCCTTGCGGTTCTTGATGTCCTGGATGGTGTCGCCGTCGGCGGAGGAGGGCGACAGGGTCTGCTTCTCGGGGGCCTCGCAGTCCTCGTCCGTCTTCTCCGCCTTGATCCGGGCCGACTGGGCAACGGCCTGGTCGTCCACGGTCCTTGGTCCGGACAGCGGGACGCACAGGGCGAAGACGGCCACCAGGGCGCAGACGACCGCCATCGCGGCCACCCCGCCCCAGCCCTTCAGACTGGCCCGCAGACGTCGTGCTCGCATGGTCGCGCCCCCTTTCACCCGTGTCCCGTTCATCGGTACTCCGACAGCCTGCGGCCGATGCCGAGCACCGCGCCCGCGGCGCCCAGCACCGCGAGGACGGCCGCGCCCGCCGACAGGCCCGTCAGGGCGTCCCGGCCGTCATCGGCCGCGCGCTTGAACTCGGTTTCCTCGTGCGCCAGTGCCGTGCGCAGGTTCTCGTCGACGCTGTCGAAGCACTCGCCGGTCGTCTTCCCCGTGCCGATGACCTTGTCCAGCGCCTGCTGGTAGTTGCCGTTCTCGTCCTGCCCGCGGGCCGCGGTGTGGCGCTTCTTCCACTCCGTCATGTTGCCCACGGCAGCGGTGACGGGCTGTTCGCCCGATGTGTCGTCGGCGAGCTCCTCGGCGTCCGCCAGGTACTTGCCGAGGGCGGCGATGTCCGTACGGAAGTCGTAGTCGTAGGCGTCGTAGGTGTCCTCGCCGACCTTCTTCGTCTCGGCGCCGCGGGCCACCAGGGTCAGGTTCTCGTTGCCCCGTGCCTTGAGGGAGGCGATACGGGCGTCGTGCAGCACGTTCAGGGAGCGGACGCCGTGGTCGTAGGAGTCGTTCAGGCCGGCGCGGGCGACGCTGTGGCCGACGACCAGCCAGAGGAGGACCACGGTCGCGGTGGCCGTGGCGGCGACCAGGCCGTGGTTCAGGACGCGGTTCGTGCGCTGGTAGTTGCGGTGCTGGGCCCAGGCGAGGGCGGCCAGGGCGAGGACGCCCAGGGCGATGGCGGCCCAGGGGTAGGGCGTGGCGTCCGCGTAGTCCGCGCGCAGGCGCTGGTTCTCCTTCTTGTACAGCTCCTCCGCTGCCGGGAGCATCTGCTCCTGCATCTTCTCGTTGGCGTAGCGGAGGTAGGCGCCGCCGACCGGGAAGCCCTGGCGGTTGTAGGTGCGGGCGCGTTCGACCAGGCCCTTGTACTCCGGGAGGAGTCTGTTGAGCTTGGCGATGGTCGCCGCGGACGGGGAGTCCGGGTCCGAGTTGGCGGCGGCGTTGACGAGCTTCTCCGCGGCCGTGCGGATGTCCTTCTCGTAGCGGTCGCGGGAGGCGGCCGTCTCCTGACCGCCGGCGAGGAAGCCGCTGGAGGCGGCGGTGTTGGCGTCCGCGAGGGAGCGGTAGATGTCGGCCGCGTCCGAGCTGAGGGGCTGACTGCTGGTGAGGACGTCGTCGGCCGCTGCCGCGCGGTCGGTCATCTGCCAGGCGGTGACGGCGCCGAAGGCGACGACGAGGAGGGCGAGGAGGGCGCCGATGATCCGGAGGCGGCCGGGCTCCGTGGTGGCGGCGGCGCGGAGCCGGTCCAGTCCCTCGGCGAAGGCGGTACGGCGGGGCTGGGGTTCCGTACGGGCGTGCGGAGCTTGGGCCGGTTGCGTCGGTTGAGCCTGGGCCGGTTGGGCCGGTACGGCCGGGAGGGTGGGCAGGCCCGGGTCTGTTGTCGGTGGTGTGCCGCTCGTCGGCAGGTGTGTCACTGTGACCTCCCCCATGGTCATCCGTCGCCGCAAGTATCCCTTCCGGCACTGACATCCGCACCGCCCTTGCCACGATCTTGATCTGATCGCAGCGCGAGGCACCACCCCTTGCCCGGAAACACGTCGGGGGGATCGGTTCGGTTCCCGCCGGACATGCACGCGGCTACTCCATGTAGCGACGAAACCCTTGCGCGACTGCTTTGAAGCCGCACGCTGCGTAGAAGTGGTGGACATACGCGTCGTCCGCCGCCAGCAACTGCACCTTGTAACAGCCAGCCGCCTTCCCCAGCCGCACGGCCGACTCCATCAGCCGACGCCCAAGGCCCCGCCGCTGGAAGCGGCCGGCCACCACCACGTTCTCCACGAACAGGATGGCCCGGCCACCACGGGTGAGATTCGGCATCACGATGCAGTCCGCCGTCCCGGCCACGACACCATCGGCCTCGGCGACCAGAACGGTCCGCCCCTGCTGCCCGGATATCGCCGCCCAGACGGCATCCGCGGCCGCCTGGGTCAACGGCGTATCGTCCGGGTTCAGTTCGCCGTAGAGGCCCAGCAGCGCTGCCAGATCCTCCTCCACTGCAGCCCGTACCGTGATCTTCATGGGTCGAGCGTAGAGCGAGGGCATCGGCGCACGTCAGAGTGGACACCGACCAAGACGGGGACTGAGCTCCGATGCGCCATGGCTGACTACGACAGATACGGCACCCGCACACACGCCGCCGAAGACCTGGTGCGGCTTGTTCGTGCCTGCCTGGGCGTGACCTTCACGGAGCGCGAGAGCGACTACCGGGGCGTGTACCACGTCGCCGACCTCGACGGCGTAAGGGTCGAGGTCCAGCCGAATGAGATCCCGGGAGACGGCGAAGTCGAACCGTACGACTTCGCGCACCCGGAATGCCACGTCCTCGTGCTGACGACCACGCCGCTCCCCGACCCCACCTTGCGGACTCGGTTGGAGTCCATCGAAGGCCTCGTGCACCTGGGGCACGAGTCAGTGTGAGAACCGGCGTCGGCGGGCCGGTCCGGCTCAGCCCCCCGTCGGAGTCTCCTTGCGGCGGAGCACGATCAGGGTCGTTCCGCCGATCAGGACCAGGGTGATGGCGATGCCGGCGATGAGGGGCGTGACGCCCGAGCTGCCGGTTTCGGCGAGGTTGGTGTCCGTCGCCGTGCCGCCCACCGAGGCCGGGCTCGGTTCGCTGAGAGTCTGCGTGGCCGTGCCCGTCCCGCTGCCCTGGACCTGGCAGTCCAGCATGCCGGTGAAGCGCTGGGTGAAGCCGCCCGGGCCGTGGATCGTGAAGTCGTACGCCTGGTCCTCCTGGAGCGGGACCGTCACCGTTCGGGACTCGCCCGCGGCGATGGTGTGCTCAAGGCCTGCCAGTTCGAAGGTGAACGGCTCGTCGCCCTTGTTGGACGCGATGATGTCCACGCCGCCCTCGGCGCAGTTCTTCGCCGCCGACAGGGCCGGGACCGCGCCCTTCTTCGCCCAGGTCGCCCCCGCCGTCGCCGACACCGTCGACTCGCTGGAACCGGCCAGGATCTGCGTCTGGCTCCGGCTCTCCGAGGCGAAGGCACGGCCGACCGGTACGGTCGTCGAGGCCTGCACGGTCAGTTCCGCCGTGCCGGCCGCCGCGTCCTCGGGCACCTCGAAGAAGACCTGCCCGCCGTCGGACGTGGACGTGACGGCCTTGCCCTGCTTGTCGACGATCCGGACCCCGCTCGTGGCGGCGTCCGCCGGCGGGCTCACCGTCACACTGCCGGCGTTGGTGTGCACCGTCACCGGGCCCAGCCGCTCCCCCGGCCGGCCGGACACCGCCGGCGGGTCGAGGGTGAGCGAGGCCCGGGGCTCGGGCTGGTTCCTGGCGTGCTTCTCCAGGTAGTCCGCGAGCTGCTCGGCCTGCGGGTCGAGGGCGTCGACCGCCACGTCGTCCGAGTACCGCCAGATCGCCACCTGCGTGCCGGCCGCCGCGTCCTGCTCGGTCAGCGCACCGCGGACGCCCGCCTTCCGTGCCAGCGCCGCGAGGTCGTTCACCTGCGGGTAGGAGTTCTGCAGGATCCAGCGGATCCGGCCGGCGTCCTTGTTGGCCCCCAGGGACGTGCCGCTCCAGGGCGTCTCGTGGTACTCGGCGTCCCGCTGCGTCGGGTTGTGCAGGTCGACGCAGTACGTCTGGAGCATGCCGCCGCCCTCGACGGACATCTCGAACAGGCCCGCCGACACCTGCTGGTCCCCGGTGGCGCCGTGTATCACCGCGGTGCCGTACGTCCTCAGCCCGCCTATCGTCGCGGTCGCTCCGCCCTGACTCCGCGTCGTCTCCTCGGCGGTCGCCTGACCGGCTCCGGCCAGCACACCCGCGGCCACGACCCCGGACACGAGCGTCGCGGCACCGAGGCGGGCAGCCCCTCGCCTGCGTACGAACACCGCAGAGAACGAAGCAAACACCAAATTCCCCTTCGAGCAGGACCCGTCGATGTGGGGGGTACGGTCCCACCAGCAGAATCACAGGCCCCATGGGCCGCAAGAGCCCCGAGAGCCATGCCCGGCATCCTAGGTAAGCGACGGACACCGCTCGCCGGTGAGACGGTCGGACGAGTGATCCGACTCGGAATCGTTATCGCCAAGACCCCTTGTGAGCAGGGCTTATCGACAAGTCCACCCCCGATTTTCCGGTGCGCACTCGCCGATAAGCCACAGTTCGGACAGGGCGGCGGGTGATTGACGTCACGTCAATACAGCGGGTTCGGGGGGCTGTTGAGCGGGAGCGCCGGTCGGTGCCGATGAATCCTCCTGCGGTGTCTCCCAGTTGGGCTCCGACTGCGTGGGTGCCGGGGCCGTTTCCGGCTTGCCTCCGCGGCGGAACGCCGAGGTGCCCCACGCCAGGTCGTGTCCGATCGCCACCGCGTCGATGTCCGCCGACGTCCAGCTCTGCCCCTCGCGCACGTCGGTCCGTACCTTCAGCCTGCCCTGGACGATCACGGGCTCGCCGACCGTCAGTGACGCCGCCGTGTTCGTGGCGAGCTGGCGGTTGGCCCACACCGTGAAGAAGTTGGTGTGCCCGTCCGTCCACATGTTCTTCTCGCGGTCCCAGTAGCGCGCGGTCACCGCCAGCCGGAACCTCGCCGACGGGCCGGACGCCATCTCCCGGTACACCGGCTGCGTCGCCACCCTGCCGACCGCGCAGACCATCGTCTCGTTCATCGCGAACCCCTCCCTCGCCCGGATTGCGACACCGGGCCGACATGCGTACGGGCCCGTCCCGTACGGCTGCGTCTGCCAGACTGCCGCCGCCGGGCCGAGCCCGCTGAGCGCTGTGGATCACCGCCCGCCTGTGGACATCGCCGTCACCCGGACGGGTGACGGCGAGCTGTGAGTGACGCCGAGGGACGTCCGCGGCCCGTCACAACCGCCCCGCCCCGGAGTCACCGTCCCGGGCCATGCGTCATCTCCGCGCCCCCACCACCCTCCCGTACTGCTCCCGAACCTCCCGGTACCGCAGCAGCTCCGCCGCCACCGGATCCAGCACACGGGCCCTCCCGCACCCGGCCGCCGCCTCTCGCAACCGGCGTTCCGCCTCCAGCCCGTAGCGGCGGGCCGGCCCTCTCGCCGCCATCCGGCAGCTCCACTCGATGAGCGGGCCGCCGACGATGCCGATCACCATCAGCAGCACCGGCACGCCCAGGTTCGGCGACATGACGCCGACGATCTGGCCCAGCAGCCACAGGCCGCCCAGGAACTGAAGGATCGTCATGGACGCCTGGGACAGCACGGCCACCGGCCACCACCCCGGCCGCGGCGGCCGCCCCGTCGGCACGCCCGCGCGCACGCTCAGCTCGTCCAGCGCCTCGGGCAGCCCCTTGGAGCCGCGGACGGCCGCCTCACGCACCGCCTGCGCCCAGGGCGCGGGCAGGCCCGCCGAGGCACGGTCGGCCACCGTCCGTACAGCCTGCTCGACCCGCTGCCGGGCGGTGGCCTCCTCGTCGGCCTGCGTGCGCGAGGGGAGCCGCCCCGTGGTGGGTTCGCCGCGGTCCTGGTACCAGCGCCACAACCGCAGCCAGGGCGTGCCGCAGGCACGGTTGGCGTTGCGCAGCCACGCGCGTTCGGCGGCCTCGCCCGCCGCCGTGGCGCCCACGGCGTCCGCGAGCCGGTCCGCGAACTCCTCCCGGGCCTGTTCGCTCAGCCCGGTCCGCCGCTGCGTGGCGTAGACGGGCCACAGCCGCGCCGCCGCGATGTCCACGTCGGCCGAGATACGGCGGGCCGGCGCCGTGCGCTCCGCGACGAACTGGCCGAGCGCCTCGCGCAGTTCACCGACGCCGTCCCCGGTGAGCGCGGACAGCGCGAGCACGGTCGTACCCGGTTCGCCGTGCTCCCCGAGGGCGATGCCGTCCTCGTCGAGGAGCCGCCGCAGATCGTCGAGGACCTGCTCGGCGGCCTCCCCGGGCAGCCGGTCGACCTGGTTGAGGACGACGAACATGACCTCCGCGTGGGTCGCCATCGGCCGCAGATAGCGCTCGTGGAGGACGGCGTCGGCGTACTTCTCCGGGTCGACGACCCAGATGACCGCGTCGACGAGCGCCAGGATGCGGTCCACGTGCTCGCGGTGCTGTACGGCCGCGGAGTCGTGGTCGGGCAGGTCGACGAGGACGAGTCCGTGCAGCTGGGACTCCCCGTCCCCGGTCGGCAGCGGACGCCGGCGCAGCCGGGGCGGGATGCCGAGCCGTTCGATGAGGCTCGCGGCCCCGTCGCTCCAGCTGCACGCGATGGGCGCGGCGGTGGTGGGGCGGCGTACACCCGTCTCCGAGATGGCCACTCCGGCGAGCGCGTTGAACAGCTGCGACTTGCCGCTGCCCGTGGCGCCCGCGATGGCGACGACGGTGTGCTGCCCGGAGAGCCTGCGCCGCGCGGACGCCTCGTCGAGCACCCGGCCCGCCTCCGCCAGCGTCCGGCTGTCGAGCCGGGTGCGGGAGAGTCCCACCAGTTCGCGCAGGGCCTCCAGCCGGGAGCGCAGCGGCCCGTCGTACACCAGCGGGGCCGCCGTCGGCGGGGCGGCGGGGCGGCTGTCCAGCACGGCGTAATGGTTCACGCCGGTGGTCTCGTCGACCCGCCGTGCGATGAGCCCGTCGTCCCAGGTGCCCTGGGGAGTTGCGGAGCCCGGGGAGCTTGCGGAGCCCGTGGAGCCCGTACGGGCGGAGGAGTCTCCGTCCGGCACGCGCGCGTGGGTGCCGTCCGTGCTCTCGCCCCCGGAGGCGTTCTCGGGGACCTTCGCCGACGTGTTCTCGGCAGCTGCCGCCTTGTCCGCGTCGCCCGGCTGGTCGGCACGCTCGGTGTGGTCCTGGTCAGTGACGGCGGTCACCGGTCACCTCTCCTTCTGCAGTACGGACAGAGCAGCGATGAGTTCGGCCTGGGGCTCCGGGTGGACGTCGAGGGCGTCGAGCGGGGCGAGCCGGCGCTCGCGTTCGACGTGCAGGACCCGGTCGACGTGCTCGGCGAGCAACCGTCCGGCCCGGTCGCGCAGGCGCAACGCCCCGTGGGCGCCGATCCTCTCGGCGAGCCCTTCCCCGGCCATCCGGCCCCTGCGGCCGCCCAGCAGGGAGGTGGCGACCAGGGCGGCGACCAGCTCGGGGTCGGGCGAGATGTTCCGGTCGAGCTCGCGCACCTCGTCCTCGGCGTACTCCTCGAGCTCCCGCCGCCACCGCCGTACGGCGAGACCGATCCGGTGCTCGGCGCTCTCCGCGGCGGGTTCGCGGTCGGCGAGCCCGGGTGCGGCCGCCGCGGGTTCGCGCCGCCAGGCGTCGTCGATGCGCTCGTCGGCGGCGGTGACGGCGCACAGCAGCAGCGCGCTCAGGCTCTCCACGAGCGCGTCGAGGAGTTCCCCGGCGGTGCAGTCCAGGGGGAAGGCGCGCCACCGCTTGAGGGCGTCTCCCGCGAGCACCGCCCCGGCCTGCAACCGGCCCCGCACGCGCGTGTGCTCGCTGTCGTACGCCCCGTCGACGGCGGCGGTGAGCCGCAGTGCGGCGGCGTACTGCGCGGCGGCGGCCCCGGCCAGCTCGGGCATCCTTTTTTTGAGTGAGTCGAGGACCCCGCGCGCGGTGCGGGCCATGACCTGCTGCCGGGCCGCCGGGTCCTGGGCCTGGTGGACCAGCCAGGCGCGCAGCTGAGCCACGGCGCTGGCCGGCAGGAGACCGCCGCCCCAGGCCGACTCGGGCAGTTCGGGCACGGTGAACCGCGGCACCTGCCCGAGTCCGGCCTTGGTGAGCAGGGCCGCGTACTGCCGCGACACCTCGGCGACCACCTGGTGGGGCACCCTGTCCAGGACGGTGACGAGGGTGACGTCGTACTCCTTGGCGGTGCGCAGCATGTGCCAGGGCACGGCGTCGGCGTAGCGGGCGGCCGTCGTGACCATGATCCAGACGTCGGCCGCGCAGATGAGCTCGGCGGCCAGGACGCGGTTGTCGGAGACCAGGGAGTCGATGTCGGGGGCGTCGAGGAGGGCGAGGCCGGGCGCCAGCGTTTCAGCGGTCTCGACCCGCAGCACGCGCGCGGGGTCCTCGCCCGGGAGCAGCAGATCCTCCGTGGCGTCCTGCTGGGGCACCCACACGCGTGTGAGATCGGGCAGCACCCGCATGCCGCTGAACCAGTGATGATCCTCTGGATGGCAGACCAGCACGGGCGTCCGTGTCGTCGGCCGCAGCACCCCGGCCTCGCTGACCCGCCGCCCCACGAGGGAGTTCACCAGCGTGGACTTCCCGGCTCCGGTGGAGCCTCCCACGACGGCCAGAAGTGGTGCTTCGGGGTCTCTCAGCCGGGGCACCAAGTAGTCGTCGAGCTGGGCGAGCAGTTCGTCGCGGCTGGCACGCGCGCGTGGGGCCCCCGCCAGGGGCAGCGGGAAGCGTGCGGCGGCGACACGGTCGCGCAGGGCGGAGAGTGCGTCGAGCAGCTGAGGCCGTACGTCCAAGGTCACCACATGTGAAGAATGCCCAATTTTAGGGGAATTCTGAAGCATATGAGCATGTCTGCGCGCCGATAGGACACAAGGGATGGAAGGGACTACTGGGACACGGGCCCACTCCAGGCATAACGAGTGCACAACACCCGATGCCTCTGGCGCCAAAAGCGGTGCACGATTCGTACCTGGCTGCGATTATCAGGACCGCTTCACCGAACCTCCACATCGAGCCACGGAGGCGAAGCAACAGGGACAAGGACGCGGGAGCCCTATCCTTGTCCCCGGCAACGTCACGGATCGGCCCACACCAGGGCACCACGACAGAGGCCACCACACCGGCCCCCGTAGCTCAGTGGATAGAGCAGGCGCCTTCTAAGCGCTTGGCCGCAGGTTCGAGTCCTGCCGGGGGCGCAAGTCTCCGCCCTCCCTTTGGGGAGGGCTTTTTGCTGGTCAGGGTTGGTGTGGGGCGACGTGGCGAAGCCCCGGACGTCCTCTTGATGTTCAAGGGCAGACACCGGCACCCCAGTACGCGGTGTTCCACACCTCCCGCGAGGCGGCTCGAGGACTCGGCCCGTCCCGTGCGGGCCTCGGGGTGTCAGCGAAGGGGACGACGGACACCGCGGCGCTCCGGTGGCAGGCGGAGGAGGCCGTCACGGACCTGTACGGCGACGACGCAAGGTCCCTCGTGGTCGCTCCGGGGCCGGGCGGGCGGACGCGGAGTTCCGGGACATGCCGTCCCCGGCGTCGGTGCTCTCCTCCCTCGTCGGGACGTTCGGGGACTGTCGCTGTTTCTGGCGAGTTCTGCCGTCTCCGGCAAGCCGGCGCTCGCGGTCGCTTGATGGCTGGACGGAGATCGGCCCGCTGCGGGTCGTCGCGGCCTCGAAGGGGCAGATCCGCCGGATGATCGCGATGGAGTCCCAACGGTGACGGTGGCTGCTGTGCTCCGGCGTACCGGGCGGGATCGGGCGCGGTGATGCTCCTGCACCAGATGCTGGTGAGCGCTAAGGTGCTGCCGCCGTCGTTCGTCCTGTCCGTGGGGCCGGTCGCGCCCTGGGCGACTGTCGTACTGGCCACGGTCGTGGCGCAGCTCGCAGCGTTTGCCGCCACACGCCGCGAGTTGCGCATCGCGGGCATGTTCACGGCCATCACCGTCGTCAATACCCTGAGCATGGCGACGGCAGGCCGCCGACTGGAGTTCGCCCTGCTGCGGCTGGCCTGGCGCGCAGTCGGCCCGGGTGCCGCCGGATGCTGGCCTGGGTAGCCGGGCTCACCTGCGCGGTCGCGTTGCTGCCGGCCGCTCTGGTCCGCGCGCCGGTGCGGGAGCCGCTCAGCATCGTGGTCACCGGTGCCGCCGTGCCGGCCTTGGCCGTCGGGCCGCTGGCCGTGCCGGCCGCCGGGGCGCCCCTGGTGGCCGTCGCGACGGTCACACTCGTCCGCCGTTTGGCCATACGCAGCGTCGCGGTCAGCCCGGGGCCTGGCGCGGGGCCGTCTCCTGACGACCCCGACGCGTCCCGCGGTCTCGCTCCCCCCGGCTTCCCGCTGCCCCGCTCAGGCCCGATCATGGTCCGGGAACCCATCGTGGGCCGAGGAAGGGGTGTGACGTGCGGCTGCGCTGTGCTGTGCTGGACGACTTTCAGAGGGTGGCGACCGAGGTCGCCGACTGGTCGCCGATCGCGGACGACGTGGAGGTCGTCTCCTTCGACATCCACCTGGACAGCGAGGAGGCCCTGGCCGCGGCCCTGGCCGACTTCGACATCGTGGTGACGTTGCGCGAGCGCGTGCCCTTCCCCGGGTCGCTGCTCGCCCGTCTGCCCCGGCTGAAACTGCTCGTAGCCTCCGGTATGCGCAACTCGGTCATCGACTACGCGGCCGCCGAGGCGCACGGCGTCACGGTGTGCGGCACGGCCAGCTCCTCCACCCCGCCCGTGGAGCTGACCTGGGCGCTGCTGCTCGGCCTCGCCCGCGGCATCGTCGAGGAGAGCAACGCGCTGCGCGGCGGCGGCCCCTGGCAGAGCACCGTCGGTGCCGACCTGCACGGCCGGCGCCTCGGGCTCCTGGGCCTGGGGAAGACCGGCAGCCGCGTGGCCCGGGTCGGCCTCGCCTTCGGCATGCACGTCAGCGCATGGAGTCAGAACCTCACCGAGGAGCGCGCCGACGAGATCGGCGTCGAACTCGCCCCCCGGGAGGAGCTCCTCGCGAGCAGCGACTTCGTCTCGATCCATCTCGCGCTGAGCGACCGCACCCGCGGACTGCTCGGCCCCGCCGAACTCGCCCTCCTGAAGCCGACCGCGTACCTGGTCAATACCTCGCGCGCGGCCATCGTCGACCAGGAAGCCCTCCTCGCCGCCCTGCACGAGGGCCGGATCGCCGGCGCGGGAGTCGACGTCTTCGACATCGAGCCCCTGCCCGCCGACCACCCGATGCGCACCGCCCCCCGCCTCCTCGCCACCCCTCACCTGGGCTACGTCTCGCACGCCAACTACACGACGTACTACGGCCAGGCGGTCGAGAACATCCGCGCCTTCCTCGCGGGCGCACCCGTGCGACAGCTGCCTTGACGCCCCCGGGCTGAGACACCAAGAGGCCGTGACCCATGTCGGGTCCCGGCCGTTCTCCGCTGTGCGGGGCCCCTCGATTACGTCAACCTCACACCCGTTTCAGCCATGACGGGGAACCAACCAGATACTCGTCGAGGACCTCGCAGGCGCGGGCGGTGCCGTTCTCGGCTTCCAGAGCCCGGCCCAGCCGACGCGCGGCCTCGGCAAAGGGAGGGTGCCGGGTGAGCTCGTGCAGGCTGTGGGCGAGGGCGGAAACGGTGAGCTCACGAGCCGGCAACGGTGCGGGTCCCGCGCCGAGTTCACGTACCCGCGCGGCCCAGTAGGGCTGGTCGCCGAAGAACGGACAGACCAGTGAGGGTCTTCCGGCCCGCAGTGCGGAGGCAGTCGTGCCCGCTCCTCCGTGGTGGACGACGGCGGCCATCCTGGGGAACAGCCAGTCGTGGGGGGTGTCGCCGACCACGAGGATGTCGTCTTCGCTGGTAGCGGGATCGCCGCTCAGCACTCCGCGTAGTTTCTCCCGTCGCAGCGCCGTCCGTACGAAGGTGTCGGTCGCTTCCGGATCGCGGGTCTTCATGCTGCCGAATCCGACGTAGACGGGTGGCGGCCCGTCAGCCAGGAAGTCGAGCAGGCGCCGCGGGGGTTCCCACGTCGGCTGGTCGTGGTGCCAGAAGCCGGTCACGTGGACGTTCGGTTTCCAGTCGGACGGCCGCGGTACCACGGTGGGGCTGAACGCGCACAGCACGGGCGCGCGGCGGACATGCCGGAAAGGGGCCGACAGCGACAGCTCCGACAGGCCCAGGCTCTCCCGGCGCCACGTGTTGACGAAGCTCCGGCACAGCATCCAGGACCCGAGGTCGACCGCGCCGAAGCTGAGCCGGTTTCCCAGGGCTCCCAGCATCCCGGCGGTCGGCGCGAGGGGGTGCGGAAAGGCTTTGGTGGGCTGGCTCGGCTGGAAGTGGATGACGGCGTGCGGAACGCGGAGGTACTGGCTCAGATGGACACCGAGAAAACCGAGGGTGGGCGCCAGAACCAGGTCGGCGCCCTTCGCTCCGGCCCGGGTCTCCTCCAGCATCGGCATGATGTGGGGTCGCAGGACTCGGTCCATCCGGCGGACGAACGCCGCCGGATTGCGTGGGCCTTCGAGGAGTTCCTGTCCCTCGACGGACTCGATGATCTGCACGGGGTCGGCCGGAAGGGGGTGGAAATCCAGCCCCTCCTCGGCGATCAGATGCTCGTAGCGCCGGCTGGCCAGGACTCTCACCGTGTCGCCCCGCCGGGCCAGTGCTCGGCCCAGTGCCAGGCAGGGCTGGACGTCGCCTCGGGATCCCGCGGCGAAGATCACCACTGTTCTTCCCACGCCGTTCCTCTCTCCAGGTGTGCCGGTGCCCGCCGGGCCGTTACCCGAGTGGCAGACCATAGACATATCAGGCGGAGCATTCCTGGACTCATCGGGCGAAGATGAGGAAAAGACCCCTTCTGGCGGGACGGGAAACTGATGCCAAGGAACATGGCCCATCTCACCGCGGCAGCGCTCGGCGCGGGATTCGCCCTCAACGCGGTACGGCTCAATCGCCGACTGTCCGGGCTGGGCGTCCTTGAACCCTCCGCGGATCCGCCCTCGCCGGACTTCCGGTTCGTGCTGGCCTCCGGGGTGCGGCTGGACGACGCGACCCGCCGCGCCGCCAGCGCCTTCGCCTCTCGGGAGGGGCTGAAGGTACTCGACCTGCTGCCGGGTGATCTGCCGACGGTCGAGCTGCTCGACTTCGCCCGCTTGGTGAACACCCGCTCCTTCCGGCGCGACAGGCTGGCCTTCGGACGAAGCGCCCAGCATGCCGTCGTCGTGGAGGCGGCCGTCCTGGAGCGCCTCGGCACGCCACTGCCCGCCGGCACGGACCTCGCGGGGCTCTCGGCCGCGGAGCTCACCGATCTGCTCGGGCAGCTGAAGAAGTCTGCGCCGACCACGACCGGATTCGCGCTCGCGCCCGGGCTTCGCAGTGTCCGCCGCACCGCCCGGGAACGCGTCGCCGCCCGGCCGGGCAACACCTTCGTTCCTCCGTCGGCCGCCCTGGCGGCACGCCTGGCCGCCGGTGCCCTCACCGTCGCCTGCCTCGCGATGGCCCCGGCCTGGGGAGCGGCTGCCCTGGCCGGCTACGCACTGCAGCCGACGCTGGTGCGCGGTCGCCGGTTCGCTCCCCCCGACCGGCACCGCGCCACCTGGCTCAGACCCGTACTGGGCCCGGGCGACTGGCTGAGTACCGCGCGCGCAGCGCACGCTCTGCGTGGTCCGGCCGACCCGCACGCCGGCCTCCGCGCGGAATACCAGGCCGAGCTCGCCCGGGGCGTCGAGCAGTTCTTCGAGCCACGCCGCGGCTCCTGCCCGTGGTGCGGGTCGTCCGACCTGAGACACCGCGTGACGGCACGGGACATGTACCAGGGAAAACCGGGCCGGTTCACTCTGGAGGAGTGCGGAGACTGCGGCCACATCTTCCAGAATCCGCGGCTGAGCCTGGCCGGCCTCGACTTCTACTACCGCGACTGCTACGACGGCATCGGCGAACGGCAGATGGAAAAGGTGTTCGTCCTCCAGGGATCTGCCTACCGCGATCGCGCCCGCCTCCTGCACCCGCACACCGTGCCCCGGACCTGGCTGGACGTGGGGGCCGGTCACGGTCACTTCTGCCTCGTCGCACAGGACGTCTGGCCGCAGACCGTCTTTCACGGCCTGGACCGCAGCGACGCCGTGGAGCAGGCCGAGAAGTACGGCTGGGTACACCGCGGTCACCGGGGCGACTTCCCCGGACTGGCCGAGTCCCTGGGAGCCGCCTACGACGTGGTGAGCATGTTCCACTACCTGGAGCACACCCTGGATCCACGAGCCGAGCTGGAGGCGGCACGGGGCGTCCTCAAGCCGGGCGGTCACCTGGTGATCGAGGTCCCCGACCCGCAGAGCTCGCTCAGCCAGCTGCTGGGCCGCCACTGGATTCCCTGGATGCAGCCGCAGCACGTGCACCTGATGCCCTTCGCCAATCTCAGACAGGCGTTGCTGGAGCGCGGCTTCACCACGGTGGTGGAGCAACGCGTCACCGGGCGGCCGGGCGGGGACTTCTGCGGCGCCGTCGTGGAGCGCTTCCGCTCCTGGACGCCGAGCCCCCGTCATCCGTGGTCCCGAACGCCCCCGACCCGCACCCGCGCCCTGGCCCACGCGGTCATCTGGACGTCCTCCGTCCCGCTGATCGTCGCGGCGGCCGCGGCCGACCTCGCGATCGCCCCGTTCCTGGGGGCGCTGCGGGGCGGACAGGCCTACCGGATCCTCGCCCGCAAGGAAGCTTGACGCCCGTCCCGGGAACCGGAAGCCGGCAGCCCGAGTGAGCGCATCACCGTGGGCCAGATGCGGTGGAGTTCTTGCCGCCAGTACGGCCAGGAATGCGTCCCTGGCTCATACTGATGCGTCGTGACACGGACTCCTTCCGCGCGCAGTGCGGAGGCGAACTTCCTGATCTGCTCCGGAAGCGCCGCCTCGCCCAGCATGCTCACCAGAATGACGTAGGGGTCGCGCCCCATGTCCATCGGTCCGGGCATGCTGTTGCCGACGGACAGATGGACGTGCGTTCCGCGGAAGGACCGCGGCATGGCGGCGGGGTTGTGGAACTGCCAGACGTCGGCGTTCTCCACCGGGTCGCCCCACACCTGCTTGATGTCGACGCCGACCGCCTGCGAGCTGAGTCCGATGACCATGCGCACAATCGGGTCGTTGAGGTCCACGTAGGAACTCATCGCCGCCGCGTACCGAAACAGTCCCGGATGGTGTGCCGCGTAGTTGAGCGCTCCGAAACCGCCCATGGACAGTCCCACGACGGCGCGCGACGGGCCGGCTCGGTACTCCTTCTCCATGAGCCGCACGAGTTCGGCCGTGTGAAAGGTTTCCCAGCGGGCCGGGCCGGCGAACCAGTCGCTGTAGTAACCGTCCAAGCCCGCGTCGGGCATGACGATGAGCACATCGGAGTGCTGCGACAGCTCTTCCACGTCTGTCTCACGCGTCCAGCCCGTGTAGTCGTCGGCGCCGCCGTGGAGCATGTAGAGAACGGGAAAGGTGGCTTCCGGCCGCTTGCTCCAGCTCGCCGGAAGAATGACACGGACCGGGATGGACCTTCCCATGGCCGGGGAACTCACCGTGAGATCGCGCGTTCGGTCGTCGATCGTTTTCACGGCAATGACACGAGCCTCCGCACCGTGAGGCCCGGGTACGTCTTCCGGGCTCTGTTCAGCCGCATGCGCCTCGGTCGAGACGAGAGCGGCGACGAGCCCCAGACACACCACATTCAGTCTCAGATACTTCTGAAAATATGCCCACACGGCTCGGAGCATGACGAAACACACCGTCCGCCACCGGCAGACACTCCGCTCGAAGCGGGGCAGTCGCCCGTACGGCAGAGCAGCGATTGCGGGGCATCGGATCAGCGGTTCTCTTGGGAACAGTCGTGAGACCTGAGCAGATTGGAGCCGACATGACATCGTCCCTGTCCGAGGCGGTCATCGCTGGTGCGGACGCGGCGGCCCTCGAGTCCCTCCCTCTCCCGGACCACTTCCCGGCGGCCTGTGTGCGCGCCCCCGACGTCAACATGTTCGAGGGCGTCGAGGACAAGGACGTACGCAAGTCCCTCAGCGTGGGGGACGTTCCCATGCCGGAACTCGCTCCGGACGAGGCTCTGATCGCCGTGATGGCGAGTGCGATCAACTACAACACGGTCTGGACGGCCATGTTCGAGCCGTTGCCCACCTTCCAGTTCCTCAAGGAGATGGGGAAGGCCGGAGGATGGGAGGCGCGGCATGATCTTCCGTACCACATCGTGGGCTCCGACGCTTCGGGCGTCATCGTCCGTACGGGATCGTCCGTGCGCAGGTGGAAGATCGGTGATCACGTTTCCATCTCGCCGGCCTATGTCGACGAGCAGGATCCCGACACGCATCGCGACGGAATGCTGGGGCAGGGGCAGAAGGCGTGGGGGTTCGAGACGAACTTCGGCGGTCTGGCCCACTACGCCGTCGTCCGGGCTAGCCAGTTGATGCCGAAGCCCCCTGCTCTGACCTGGGAGGAAGCGGCTGTCAACCCGCTGTGTGCCAGTACGGCCTACCGCATGCTGGTCAGCGACCGCGGTGCGCGGATGAAGCAGGGCGACATCGTGCTGATCTGGGGTGCGACCGGTGGGCTCGGGTCCTACGCCGTCCAACTGGTGCGGGGTGGAGGCGGTATCCCGGTCGGCGTGGTGAACTCCGACGAGAAGGCCAGTCTGCTCCGGTCACTGGGATGCGACGCGGTCATCAACCGCCAGGAGATCCTGGGCGGGGACGACACACTCCTGCGGCGTCCCGAGGGCTGGAAGAAGATGGGGAGGGCGATCCGCGAGGCGGTCGGTGAGGACCCGCACATCGTGTTCGAGCACGTCGGCAGGGAAACCTTCGCGGCGTCCGTGTTCCTGGCCAGGCGCGGCGGCACGGTCGTCACCTGCGGATCCAGCACCGGCTACGAGCACACCTATGACAACCGTTATCTGTGGATGCGGCTGAAGCGGATCATCGGCAGCCACGGCGCGAACCTTCACGAGCAGTGTGAGGTCAACCGGCTCATCACCATGGGCAGCGTGGTTCCCGCCCTGTCGACGACGTATCCGCTGGCGGAGGTGGGTGCGGCCACACGGGCTGTCCAGACCAATCAGCACATCGGCAAGGTCGGTGTGCTGTGTCTGGCTCCCCGCCCTGACCTCGGCGTCACCGACCCGGAGGCCCGTGCCCGGATGGGTGAGGAGCGGTTGCGCCTGTTCCGCCGGTGAACCCCACGGAACAGGCGTCGCTCAGTGATCACCCGGGAGCCGTCCGATGGCCCGGGCGACATGCCGCGCGATGGTCTCGACATGGGGTGGGTCGATGAGGGACAGGTGGTCGCCCTCGACGGGGACGATCTCGAGGGACGGGCACAGGGGCGCCCATCCCAGGTCCGCCTCCTGCCGGAGGTAGCGGGGGTCGAGAGCGGTGGTGAGCTGCTGCGGCTGCTGGGCGCGGTAAAGCACCACATGGCCGTCGTGGGAACGGGGAACGTACCGTTCGCCGACGCGGGCATCGACGTACGAGGTCCGTTGGTGCTCCAGGACCCCGGGGCTCATGTCGAAGCCTGCATCGGCGACGAGGCGCATGATCACGTCGATCTGCTGCTCGTCCGGCGTGGCCGCCAGCTCTTCGTAGGGCAGGTCCAGGCGGTGGCCGTACGTCTTCTCGATGTATTCGGCGAAGCGGCCGAAACGCTCGAGCAGGAGCTCCGGTGAATCCTGTTGCGGCAGAGCGGCGGGCAGGATGGTGTCGATCAGCCCGAGGAATCCGATGGCCTCCCCCCGTTCGCTCAGTTGACGGGCCACTTCGTACGCGAGGCATCCTCCGAAGGACCAGCCGAGCAAGTGGTAGGGCCCTTTCGGCTGGATGTCATGAATGATCGTGAGGTAGTGGGCTGCCTTGTCCTCCACGGTGTTCAGCTCTTCGACGCGTTCCAGCCCGTACACAGGCTGGTCGGCCGGCAGCAGCCCCGTCAGGGGCAGATAGACCGAGGTCGGTCCGCCGGCTGGGTGGAAGGTGAACAGCGGGGGCCGCTGCGCCCCGGGGACAGCGGGGCGCAGGGTAGTGAGTGCCGACGGGCCGGTCCGGTTGACCACCGGCCGGATCAGTTCGGCGACGGCTGCGACGGTCCGGTAGGTGAGAACGGTCTCGCCGGTGAGGCTCAGCTGAGCGTCGTTCCCCAGGCGCCGGCGGATGACCTCCACCATGGCCTCGGCGGCGCGTCGGTCTCCTCCGGCGGCGGTGAAGTCCTCGTGCACATCTCTGGGCCTGCGACGCAGGACCTCGGACCAGGCGCTCGCGACCAGCCGCTCTGCCGGGTCCCGGGCACTGAGCGAACTGGGCAGCGACGGTGCGGACGGCTCTGCCTGCCGGACGCTGTCGGGCCCTGCCGTAAGGGAGCCGGCCGTCGGCACCGCGGAACCGAGGCCGAGTTGCTCCAGCACCGCGCCGCCGAGTTCACGCAGGCAGGCGCCACGCAGCAGGTGCGGGGCGGGCAGGTCGATGCCGAAGTCCTGGCGCAGGGCATTGCGGATCCGCACCGCCATCAGGGAGTCCAGTCCGAGTTCGGTCAGCGCGGTCGTCTCGTCGAGTTCGTGGGCGCTGAACCCCATGATGGCCGCCGTTCTCTTGACCAGGCGCGCGTACACCATGTCCGGGGCGGAGCTTCCGAGCGCGGTGATGCCGGTGGGGCCCACCCAGTCGTCGGCGCTGAGCGCGCTGTCCTCGAGAACGTCGTTGAAGAAGGGGATGGCTGACAGGCCGGGGAATGCCGCCAGGACCCGGTCCGCATCGAGGTGCACGACGCCGACATGCGTGCGGTTGAGGGTGAGGAGCGTCTGCAGAGCGTCCATTCCCTCGGTCAGGTGGATGGGCTCCAGGGCCAGCGCCGGGTTCGCTGCCGCCGCGCCGACGTTCTCCCAGGGGCCCCAGGCGATGGCGGTTGCCGGCCGGCCGGAGGCTCTGCGGTGGTGAGCCATGGCGTCGAGCCACGCGTTGGCGGCCGCGTACGCGGACTGTCCGGGCGAGCCGATCAGTGCCGCGGCGGAGCTGTAGATCACCCACCAGTCCAGATCATGGCCGTCGACGGCCGCCTCCAGGTTCCGGGCTCCGAGGGCCTTCGGCCGCAGCACGTGGTCGAGGTCCGCCGGCTCGAGGTCCGTGATCAGGCGATCGTGCAGAACACCGGCACAGTGCGCGACGCCTCGCAGGGTGTGGCCTTCCGCGAGGGCGGCACGCACCAGACCGCGGGCGACATCCGGTTCCGCGATGTCGCCGCGGACCACGGCGACGGAGACCCCTTGGTCCCGCAGCTCGGCCAAGACGGACTGGGCTTCGGGCCCGGGGGCACGACGACCGTTCAGGACGATGCGGCCGGCGCCCTGCTCGGCGAGTCGTCCCGCTGTCGCCAGACCCAGGCCGGTCAGCCCACCGGTGATGATGTAGGCGCCGTCAGGACGTGTGAACGCCACGTCGTCGTTGCCCTGGGGGGTGAGGTCGGCACGGGCGAGACGGGCGGTGAGGCGGGTGCCGGCTCTCCAGGCGATTTCATCGTCGTCGCCGTCGGCGAGGAGTTCCTGGACGAGGTCACCGACTGCGCCGGGCTGCCTGTCGATGTCCACCAACGACGTTCGCAGATGGGGGTGTTCGAGTGCCATGACCCGGACGAGCCCACGCAGACAGGCAAGGTGCGGCGCCCCGGGCTCCCCCGGCCCTGTCGCCTGTGCCAGCACGGTGGCCATCCACAGGCGCGGCGGTTGCCGGTGCGTTCCGCCGGCCAGGCGGCGGGCCACCCGTGCTGCCGTGCGCAGTGGCCGCATGTCGTCGTCGCGTTCGTACGGGGGGAAGAGCAGGACGACGGCGCTCGGGCCGTCCTGCGGGGTCCGCAGCCACGCGTCGAGTACGGCGTCGCAGGCGTCGTCCCGGGCTTGCGTGACGTCGACGCCCCCGGCTTCCAGGGCCGACGCGAGCGAGGCCGTGATGCCGCCTGCGGCATCCGGCTCGTCGCTCAGGAGGAGGGCACGGTGCAGGTCCAGCGGCAGGGGGACGGTCGACTTCTGCCACTGGATGTCGTAGGCACACGTCTCGAGAGGCCGGGGCACCTCGTGATGCTCGATGGGACGCAGCTGGACGAACCGGGCGACCAGCTCGCTCTTCGCGCCCTGGGCGGTGACGTGCCACTGGTCGACGCCGGTGTCCGAGGAGTCGGCGCCGACGGCAGGCGTGCGGCGGATGTCGTATCCGGTGTCGAGGAGACCCGGCCCCTTGATGTGCAAGGTCCGTACCGCCACCGGGACGGCGTGCGCGGTGGCCTGGACGGTGCCGTCACCGCCCGGCGACGTGCCCCCGACTCCGGCGGCCCTCAGCGCTTCCAGCATGGCAGTCAGCAGATACGCGTAGAACGGCCCGTGTGGGTGCGGCAGGTCCTCGGGGGTGAAGGGCTGAACGAAGTCCGGGGCCTGTTCCGCGGGGTGGTGCTGCTCGCGCGGGGGTTCGGGATCGCGGGTGATGCGGGCCGAGGCGTAACAGCGCCAGGCGGTGCCGGTGCCGCGGGCGTGCAGGGTGACGGTCCCGTGTGTGCCGGAGGCCGGTTCCCACACCGCGGTCAGCGGGGTGCTGCTGGAGATGGCGAGCCACTGGTGGATCCGCAGGTCCTCGATGCCGAGGTGGGCGAGGCTCTCTCGCCCCCAGAGCTCCAGGCCGACTTCGATCACCAGCTCCGCGGCCTCGGCGAGGGTCAGCACCGCTTGGTCGTGGACCGTGCTCCTGGGACGGTGCCGACGGGGGCCGATGTCTCCTTGCCACAGCACAACGCCGGTCCTGGGATCGTCGGTGCGCACGCCCAGCAGGGGGTGACCGCCGACCGCGGTCGAGGTGGCGGGGCGGGAGAACCAGAATCGTCTGTGACGCCAGGGCGGGGTGGGCAGCGCGGTGCGCGCACCGGTGGGCCACAGACCGGTGCTCATCGCGACGCCTGCGAAGTGCAGTCTGGCCAGCGCGGCGCGTACGGCGACGGTGTCGTCCGCGTTCTTGTGCAGGGTCGGGACGACAAAGGCCTGGTCAGCCACCGGTGTGGCGTCGAGCGTCTCGGTGAGCGGGACGACGGCGATGGGGTGGGGCGAGATTTCCAGGAACAGGGTGTGGCCGTCTTCGGCGGCCGCGGTCACCGCCTGTTGCAGACGCACCGGTTGGCGGACGTTGGCGCACCAGTAACGCGCATCCGCCGCCGGGAGTGCGCGGGGATCCTCCAGGACTGTGCTGTACCAGGGCGTCGTGGGTGCGCTCGGGCGCAGAGCGGCAAGGTCTTCGTGCAAGGGCGGCAGGATGGGATCGACTGCCTCCGAGTGTCCGGCTCCGCCGACGTCCAGCAGGCGGGCGAGGTGCCCCTGCTCGGACAACTCGTCCACCAGGTCACGCACCACTCCAGCCGGCCCGGCCACGGTGCAGCGTTGCGGCGAGGAGTGGACGGCGACCTCCACACCGGGAAAGCGGCTGAGGACGTCCGTCCGGGACGGTGCGGGCAGCTCGATCGCGGCCATCGCGCCGGCCTGTTCGGCGTCGATGCCGGCGAGGCGCGCCGATCGGCGGGCGATGACGCGGAGTCCGTCGGCGGCGTCGAGAGCGCCCGCCACCACGGCGGCTGTGACGTCGCCCATCGAATGGCCGATGACGGCAGCGGGTTCCACGCCGTAGGCCCGCATGGTCTGCGCCAGCGCCAGCTGAATGCCGAAGAGCAGCGGCTGGGTCCGGTCCACTGTGTGGTCGGAATCGGCCGTGAGCATGTCGGTCAGTGAGGAGCCGGTCTCCGCGAGGAAGACCGGATCGAGCGCGGACACCTGGGCGGCGAAGCGGGAGTCGCCGGTCAGCAGCTGCCGCCCCATGCCCTTGCGCTGTGAGCCGTAACCGGAGAAGACGAAGACCGGTCGGCGCGCTGTGAACGACTGAGCCGCTGTCGCGTCGGTGCATGCGGCGACCACGCCGGGAACCGTCTCGTCCCGGGCCAGCGCGGCGAGCTTGGCGGCCGCCTCGGAGCGGGTCCGCGCGACGACGGCCGCGCAGGACGGGCCACGGCGGTGCGATGCGAGGGTATGGGCGACATCGGTGAGCGCGGGCACGTCACCGGCGGCCACCCACCGCGACAGACTTGCGGCCACGTCGGCGAGCCGGTCCGTGGAACGGGCGGACACCACCAGAACGTGCGGGTGGTCACCCTCTTCGTCGTCGGTCGCCGAAGGCTGCGCGGGACCCGGAACGGCAGACGGTGCCTGCTCGAGGACGGCGTGGGCGTTCGTACCGCCGAACCCGAAGGCGGACACGCCGGCGCGCCCCGTACGGTTCCCCGGGGCGGGCCATACGGTCGGTTCGGTGACCACGCGCAGGCCCAGCTCGGTGAAGTCGATGTGGGGGTTGGGGTCGTGGAAGTGGAGGGTGGCCGGGATACGGCCGTGATGCAGGGCCAGCGCGGTCTTGATCAGGCCGATGATGCCGGCCGCGCCTTCGAGGTGGCCCAGATTGCTCTTGACCGATCCGATGAGCAAGGGCTGGTCGGGCCGTCTGCCGCGGCCGACGACTGCTCCGAGGGCGGCTGCTTCGATGGGGTCTCCCAGCAGGGTGCCCGTCCCATGCGCTTCGACATAGTCGATGTCGGCGGCGTCGAGCCGTGCGTCACGCAGGGCGTCGCGCAGCAGCGCCTCCTGCGCCGTCGGGTTGGGTGCCATGAGGCCCGCCGACCGGCCGTCCTGGTTCACGGCGGTACCCCTGACGACGGCGAGCACCCGGTCGCCGTCGCGCCGGGCGTCGACGAGACGCTTGAGCACGACGACGCCGCAGCCCTCACCACGGGTGATTCCGTCGGCCGCGGCGTCGAAGGGTTTGCACCTGCCGTCGGCGGCCAGCGCACCGGCTTGTTCGAACGAGGCCGTGACCGCCGGGGACAGGAGCACGTTGACTCCCGCGGCCAGTGCCGTGTCGCACTCCCCACCGCGCAGGCTGCGGCAGGCCAGGTGCACGGCCACGAGGGACGACGAGCAGGCCGAGTCCGTGGCGATGCTGGGCCCGCGGAGGTCGAGCAGGTAGGACACGCGGTTGGCGACGATGCTGCCGGCGGCTCCGGTGCTGGTCCACGGTGTCAGGCGCGCGGGGTCGGAGGTGGTCAACTGCCCGTACTCGAGGGCACTCAGGCCGACGAAGACGCCGGTGCGGGTCCCCCGGAGGGCGTGGGCGGGAACTCCCGCATGGTCCAGCGCCTCGCAGCTGACTTCCAGCACCAGCCGTTGCTGGGGGTCCATGACTTCGGCCTCGCGGGGCGTGATGCCGAAGAAGTCCGCGTCGAACCCCTCGATGTCGTCGAGGTAGGCGCCCCACTGTGTGGTGGATTCCATCAGGGCGGTGACGTCGGGCGCCGTGCCGCTGAAGTTCCGCCAGCGTCCCGCGGGCACCTGGCCGACCGCGTCCGTTCCTGCCAGGAGTTGCTCCCAGAGCGCGTCCGGTCCCTGCACGTTCGAGGGCAGGCGGCAGCCGATGCCGATGATCGCGATGGCGTGGTCGTCGAGGCCGGCCGTGGCGGCTGCCGCTTCGCCGGACCGGTCGGACTGCTCGTCGGTTTCCGCGGTGTCGGTGTTGTCGGCGGCCGCCAGAGCGCTGACCAGTTGTCCGATGGTGGGGTGTTCCCACAGCAACGTGGCGGGCAGTGACCGGTCCAGTAACTTCTCCAGCTCGCCGGTCAGTCCGACGGCGTCGCGTGAGGTGAGGCCGTACTCCGCCAAGGGGCGGGCGTCGTCGAGCTGTTGCGGCGGGATGCCGCTGATGTCCGAGACCATCTGCACCAGCGCCATCCGCAGTGCGGTGACGCCCGGTCCGGAGCGACTGACGGTGGTGAAGTCGGTGTTCCGGGCGTCCCCGACCGGCTCCTGGTGTCCGCCTGGTTGCTTCATGCGCTGGCTCCCGCTGTCTGTCCTCGCGTGGCCGAGCTCCAGACCCCCTGGAGGTAGCGCTCACGGCATGCTCCGCGGGCGACCTTTCCGCTGGTGGTGTGGGGTACGGTGCCGGGCTGGGCAAGGACGAAGTCGTGGACGGCGATGGCGTGGCCGGCGGACACCGCCGCGCGGACGGCGCGAGTCGCCTCGTCCAGGACCCTCTGGGGGTCCGCGAGGTCACGGACGTGCTCGGCGACGACGACCAGACGTTCTCCGTCATCGGTGAGAACGGAGAACGCCGCGGTGTGGTGACGGCGGACGGCCGGGTGGGCGCTCTCGACGGTCTGCTCGATGTCCTGCGGATAGTGATTGGTGCCATCGATGATCACGAGGTCCTTGATGCGACCGGTGATGTAGAGCTGCTCGTCGTGCCGCAGTGCGAGATCGCCGGTCCGCAGCCAGTGATGCGCGTGGTCGCCGTGGAGTGTGGCACGGAAGGTGGCTTCGCTCTGTTCCGGGCGTCTGAAGTAGCCACGTCCGACGTTGGGTCCGCGCAGCCAGATCTCGCCGACGTGCCCGTCCTCCAGGCGGACGTGGGTGGCCGGGTCGACGATGGCGATTTCCTGCCCGGTGGGCTGCCCGCATCCGACCAGGCGGGTCACTGCCCGCGTTCCGGTGGCCTCGACCACACGGGCGGTGCCGTCCGCCAGCGCATCACGGTCGAAGCAGGTGACGGTCGGTTCCTTCCCGGCCGGTGAGGCGGAGACGAACACGGTCGCCTCGGCCAGTCCGTAGGACGGACGCATGGCTGTGCGGACCATGCCGACGTGTGCGAAGGCCTGCTGGAACCGTTGCAGCGTCTGCTCGGCGACGGGTTCACTGCCGTTCACCATGGCGGCCACCGATCCCAGTGACAGCGCGCCGCGCTCCTCGTCGGTGACGCGGCGCGCACAGTAGTCGAAGGCGAAGTTGGGAGCGGCGGTGAGGGCTCCCGGGTACTGGGTGAGCAGGCGCAGCCACCTGACGGGCTGTTGCACGAAGGCCAACGGCTCCATGAGTACGGAGGGGACGCGGCCGACGATGGGCAGCACGATCGCCAGAACCAGCCCCATGTCGTGATACAGCGGAAGCCAGCCGACGGTGCAGTTGCGCCCGGTGCGGATGTCGTACGCCTCCAGGGCCTGGCGGGCGTTGGCACAGACGTTGGCGTGGGTGATCTCCACGCCCGACGGCACACGGGTGGAACCCGAGGTGTACTGCAGATAGGCACAGTCCTCGGGGCGCGGATGAAAGGTCTCCCCACCCGCCGGTACGTCCCCTGGTGCCCGTCCTGAGAGCAGTTCCTGCTCGGTGACCGCGCGCAAGCGCAGGCCGTCCTGGTCGGCCAAGAACTTCTCCGCGGCCTGAAGCGAGTCGGGGCTGCTGAGGGCGAGCACCGGGTCGGCGTCGGCGAGTGCGGCGGCAAGCTTCTCCGCATGACCCGGCAGGGTCGGGGGGAAGAGGGGAACGGCGATCGCGCCGGCGCACGTGGCCGCGAGAAAGCCGACGACGTAGTCCAGGTTCTGCGGTGCCACGATGGCCACGCGCTCGCCGGCTGCCCCGGCGTGGCGCAGGGCCGTCGCGAGGGTGCGTACCCGTTTCTCCAGTTGGCACCATGTCAGGGTGGAGGGGACTCCGTCGCGGTCAGTGCTGAAGTCCACGAAAGTGAACGCTGTCTCTTCGGGCGTTTGTGCTGCGGCCTGAGCGAGATGGTGGCTGATGGTGTCACTCACGATTTCCAGCACTGAGTCACCGAACCTTCGTTCCGGGCAACAATTTCCACGGGATAGTGAGCAGCGGTGAGCGATCAGCTCACCACGGAGACATGCCGGGCTTCCAGTGACACGCCGATGCGGCTACACCGCCCGGCGCGACAAGACTGGGCGGAATTACCCGGCCGGGGGCGGCAAGGGAAAATCCCCCTGAACGTCACATGGACACATGGGGGTGGCCGGGACGCCATACAGGTCCCGGCCACCCCCATGCATACGGGTGGACTTGCGCGACTGGCGCCGACGACGAAGGCGCCTCGGCCGTCTCGGTCTGACGTCAGGACTGCTTGCCAGGGACGGCGAAGCTGCTGACGCAGTCGATCTGCCCGCCTGAGGCCGGACAGTCCTGTGTCGAGTGGTTGACGACGGTGATGTTTCCGCGCTTGTCGGTGGTGACCTGGTACTCCCTCACCTGCGAACAGCTCTGGTAGCCGTTGCCGTTGTCGACGCACCCGCTGGAGCGGTCATCGGCGAAGGCCTGGACGGCACCGGCGCCGATCAGAGCAAAGCTCCCCAGGACGCCCACTGCCGCTGCGATCTTCTTCGAATTGAACATCTGCCTTTTCCTTTTACCGTCGGCCCCCGTGACTGGACTGCGGTGCGTTCCGGACGCGTGGCCCGGGAACGAAGTCAGTGGCAACTCCGAGGCTCGGACACCTGGTCGGCCCCCGATGGCTGCCTACACCCAATGAGCGACTACTTGTCGGCGGGGACGACCTGAGTGCACTTCACCGACTTGTGCTCGCTCTGGTCGACGAACTGGACGCCGAGGAGGTTGATCACGAGATTTACGTCGCCGACTTTGACCAGTCCCCAATTGGCCTCATCCGCGGAGCACTTCTGGTTCTGCTGGGGGTTGTCGGCCTTGGCCTTCGAGTCCCCGTTCGCAGCGTGGCCGACGCCGGCGCCCAGGAAGCTGACGCTGCCGAGCATGGCAACGGCGACTGCCGCCTTCTGGTACTTGCGCATTACTTCTCCGTTCTCCGTTTTGTCACGGTCAGTAACAGACTGGCCGCGCACAGTTGTCAACTGTAAGGGATGTTGGGGGCATTAGTGAGCGAAACACCCAAGATGGAGATTTCCCCAAAAAGACCCATAATCTAGCTTTTGTATTCGCATACGAGTGACCACCTGGCCGACTCAGGCGACCTGTACAGAGAACCCAAACAGCGGGCCCCGGGGTTCGAACGCCTGGTTCGAACCCGGGGCCCGCCTGAGATCACCCGGCCAGCACTTACCGGCCGATGGCGAAGAGCTGAGTGCACTCCACCGACGTACGCTTGCTCTGGTCGATGAACTGGAGGCCCGCCGCATTGGTCGGCGCGAAGACGTCCGCCAAGTCGGTGCCCTTGACGTTGACCTCGTCCGCCGAGCACTCCTGGCTCTGCTTGTTGTCGAGCTTGACCTTCGGGTCCCCGTCAGCGTGACCGACGCCGGCACCCAGGAAGCTGACACTGCCGAGCATGGCCACGACGACTGCGGCCTTCTGGTACTTGCGCATTACTTCTCCGTTTCTCGTGTCGACACAGACCGTTACGGCCTGGTCACCGACAGCCCTCACCTTAGGGCGAGCTTTCGGGCTTTTGCTACGCGAAACGCCCATTGCTCTCTTATCTCGAGAAGTTTTCCATTACGGGGCACTTGCTGAAAGCGGGGACACGGGGAAGGGGACGGCGCGGGCCGACAAGCCCCCCCCCCGGATCCGTGAGGCCGGACGCCGCCGACCGATCACCAACCCGCACCCCGGGTCCACGCATAGCTCGACGCACGGACCGACAGGAGAGCAAAACAGCAGACCCCGGGGCTCGAACACTCATCGAGCCCCGGGGCCTGCCTAGATCACCTGATCAGTGCTTACCACCGATGGTGAAGAGCTGAGCGCACTCCACCGACGTACGCTCACTCCGGTCGATGAACTGGAGGCCCGCCGCATTGGTCGGCGCGAAGGCGTCCGCCGCCTCGGTGCCCGTGATGTTGACCTCGTCCGCCGAGCACTTCTGGCTCTGCTTGTTGTCGAGCTTGACCTTCGGGTCCCCGTCAGCGTGACCGACGCCGGCACCCAGGAAGCTGACACTGCCGAGCATGGCCACGACGACTGCGGCCTTCTGGTACTTGCGCATTACGTCTCCGTTTCTCGTACCGACACAGCCCGTTACGGTCTGGTCACTTACAGAACTCACCGTAGGTGACGTTTGCGACTTTCAGCGGGCGAGACACTCAAAGGGAAAACAAGACAATCGAGAATGAACTCGGACAGACCAACGTCACCCCGCCCGGCAAGCCGCGGCAGACCCCGGGACTCGGACTCCTGGTTCGAGGCCCGGGGCCTGCCTGAGTCACCTGATCAGTGATCAGCGATCAGCCGCCGAACCCGAAGAGCTGACCACAGTGCACCGAGTTGCGGTCACTCGCGTCGATGATCTGGACACCGGTCCCATTGGTCGGAGCGAAGGTGTCCGCCGCGTCGGTGCCGATGATGTTCACCTCGTCCGCGGAGCACACCTGGGTCTGGTCGCTGTCGAGCTTGAGCTTGTGACCCTCGTCGCCGGCGTGGCTGACGCCGGCGCCCAGGAAGCTGACGCTGCCGAGCATGGCCGCGACGACCGCGGCCTTCTGGTACTTGCGCATTTCCTCTCCGTTTCTTGAGTAGGCACAGTACGTGGTCGACTGTGCACCAACAGTCATGAAGATACCGTGATGTTTGTGATATTTGATGACGAAACGCCGAGTGCTTGATCTTTCCGAAAGGCCGCAGGCCGGGGGGGCCGCAGGCCGGGGGGCCGCTGCGCGTCCCTCAAGTGGGCTAACCAGGTGGTCACGTTCGGCCGCACACGCATCCGGGCAAAGAGGGTGATCCGGAGGTACTCGCCGTGACCGGTGCGAAGGCGACGCGTTGAAGGGGAAGTGCGATCGCCCATTCCGCTACCGCACTCACCGAGCCAATAAGGAGAACGTCTCTATGTCTCGCATCGCGAAGGTTGGCACTCTCGCTCTCGGCGCGGGCGCCGTGGTGCTCAGCGTGCCCGGTGTCGCCGCGGCGGACGCCGACGCCAAGGCCGCTGCGTTCGACTCGCCCGGCCCCCTGTCCGGCAATGTGATCCAGGTCCCGATCCACGCGCCGATCAAGGTGTGCGGAAACACCGTCACCGTGTTCGGCGGTCTCAACCGGGCCGCCGGCAGCGTCTGCGGGAACAACGACGGCGAGAAGAAGCACCACAAGAAGCACGAGGCGCACGACAAGAAGCACCACAAGGCGCACGACACGCACGACAAGAAGCAGCTCAAGGGGCACGACGCGCCCGACAAGAAGGACCTCAAGAAGCACGCCGAGAAGCAGCACAAGGGGCACAACACGCCCGACAAGAAGGACCTCAAGAAGCACGCCGAGAAGCAGCACAAGGCGCACGACAAGAACGGCCTCAAGAAGCTCGCCGAGAAGGTTCACGAGGTTTACGGCCACTGACGTCCGTCGTCCTCACCGAAGAGCCCCGGCGTCCTGGAACGCCGGGGCTCTCCTCTTGGGCATCCCTCACTCACGCGTACCGGTAGATCCGGCCGACGTCCTCGAGCTCGTCCGGCGACACGTCCCACGGCGGCAGCTTCTGGTGCCGGGCCACGATCCGTCCGTGCTGCTCGTCGTTAGGGCCCGGCGGTGTGGCGGGGAGGTAGCGGGCTCCGCGATGACGGCGCTGCCAGCGGTACCACTGCAGGTCGACGAAGGCGTGGTGCAGCCAGAAGACGGGGTCGTTGACGGAGGCGGCGCCGAGCATGGCCCCGCCGACCCACCGGTGCACTCGGTTGTGATTGCGCCAGGAGGTTCTGCCCCGGCCGGTGCCCCAGCCCTCCAGTCTGTTGCGGAAACCTCGCGTGACCGTCGAGTCCCAGGGCGCCACATCGTAGGCGGGCTCCTTCAGCGCCCACTCCAGTTCCCTCTTCGTGGGCAGGTCGACCGGGGCCCGCGGGCTGCCGAGGTCCCGGGTGAGGAACTTCTCGTCGGTCACGCCCACCTTGATGGTCCAATTGCCCTCCCGGTAGGCGAACGGACCTGTCATCACCTGGTGGTCTGACCGGCGTCCGGTGCCGCCGAGAAGGTCCGCCGTCCACGGCACGGAGGTGGTCGTGCGGTCGCGCGTCCAGTCCCAGTACGGCAGGGTCACCGACGGGTCCACTCGGCGTAGGGCGCGCTCCAGTTCGAGCAGAAACTGGCGGTGCCACGGCAGGAAGGAAGGGGCCATGTGCGCGGTGCGCAGTCCGTGCTCGCCGTCGGCGGAGAAGTGCGCGATGTGCATGCGCACGAACTCGTCGTACTCGCCGCGCCGTTTGAGCTCCAGCAGCGCCTTGACGAACCGTCGCTTCGCGGCCCTGGTGAGCGTGCCGGCGTCTTTACGCACGTACGCCATGCGGGTGATCCCTGTGCAGGTGTCCACCGTCCACCGGTTGTGGCACCAGGGCGCGCAGCCGCTGACCGGAACCGAGTTCGTCGACGGCGGCGCGGGCCGCCTCGAGCGGTGTCGGGTACGAACAGTAGTGGTCCACCATGCTCAGCCAGGTGCCGTCGGCGCGGCGCATCAGATGCAGGGGGCGGCCGTCCACGGTGACATGCCACCGGCCGTCCTCGGGTGTGCCGCACCCGGGGAACCACCGACCGCGGATACGGCGGCCGCGGTACGCGACATCGAAGGCCGTGTCGCCCGGGGCGATGCCGGGTCGATGGTGCCCAGGCCGGGAGGCGGCGGACCCTGAGGTAAGGGCGGCGATGAGTGCGCAGGTGTACAGTCCGCGCGCCAGCTCCCGCCGTGTTCTGCCTAGTGCTTCGGGCCGCGCCGGGTCAGGTGCTCCGTCCCTGGCACCCACCGGCACTCCGCCGACGCTGACGACCATGGCTCACTCCTCGTCCGATTCGGTTGATCCGTAGCGTTGACGTGCTCCCTGGCCTGAAGTCCAGGGATTCCGGCCTGAGTCGTGTGACCCTTCCGGTGGCTTCCTGCTTCACCACGCTGTGCGGGCACATGTGCCCGTCTTACCGGCACTCCACAGGCGTTCAGCGTCTCCGCCCGTCCGGCGGCGACGATACGGCGTCCTTCGAAGAGGACGTTGCGGGCTGCGTCGTGGTCGCGGTCGTGCACGGTGCCGCACGCCCTGCACGTCCACTCCCGGACGTGCAGGGGCTTGGGGCCGTCCCGGAAACCCGCAGGCCGAGCAGACCTGAGAGGACGGGAAGGCCCGGTCCACCTTGGCGAAGGTGCGGCCGTGCAGAGCCGCCTTGTACTCCAGCATGCCGACGAACGCCGACCATCCCGCGTCGTGCACGGACTTGGCGAGACGGGTGCGGCCGAGGCCGAACACCGCGAGGTCTTCCACGTACACCGCTTGGTTGTCGCGAATGATCTGTGTGGAAGCCTTGTGGTGGAAGTCCCGGCGCCGGTCCGCCACCCTGGCGTGCTGGCGTGCAACCTTGATGCGGGCCTTGGCCCGGTTCTTCGATCCCTTGGCCTTGCGGGACAGCTCCCGCCCGAGGCGCTTGAGCTTCTTCTCCGCCCGGCGCAGGAGGCGCGGGCTGTCGATCTTCGTCCCGTCGGACAGGACCGCGAAGGCGGACAGGCCCAGGTCGATACCGGCGTCGGTCTGAAGGCCGGGGAGGATGTCCGGCTCGGTGTCCACGACGAAGCTGAGGAAGTACCGGCCGCAGCTGTCCTTGGTGACGGTCAGGGACGTGGGCGCGGCC
The DNA here is from genome assembly GCF_030816955.1 of Streptomyces africanus. Taxonomy (NCBI): domain Bacteria; kingdom Bacillati; phylum Actinomycetota; class Actinomycetes; order Kitasatosporales; family Streptomycetaceae; genus Streptomyces; species Streptomyces africanus. Next base: position 3,045,264 of record NZ_JAUSYP010000001.1, read on the forward strand.
GGAAGGCGGCGGGACCACTTGACCTTGAGGTTGCCGACCTTGGCCACGTACACCGTGCCGTTGTCCTGGAGGGAGAAGGCGTTGGTGTTGAGGCGGATCGACTGCCGGGTGTCCTTCTTCGACTTGTACCGGGGCGGCCCCACCTTCCGGCCCTGCCGCTTGCCCTTGCAGCTGTCGAAGAAGTTCTTGTAGGCGGTGTCCAGGTCCCGCAGGGACTGCTGCAGGATCACGGCGGACACGTCGGCGAGCCAGGCGCGTTCCTCGGTGCGCTTGGCCTGGGTGATGCGCAGCCGGGACAACTCCGCCGACTTCACATACGGCAGCCCGGCCGCGTGCGCTTCCTTGCGGTCGCGCAGGCAGTCGTTCCACACCACGCGGGCACACCCGAACGCCCTGGCCAGCGCGAGGCGCTGGGTGGCATCCGGGTAGGCCCGGTAGTTGTAGCGGAGCTGCATACCGATCACCGTATGGATGCTTCGTGACCGCTCGCGGCGAAAGATCACATCCAACCGGAATTGCATACGATCTGGGCAAGTATGTTCGAGGGCTTCGAGGCGGAGCTGAAGGAGTTCAACGGCGAACGCGACCACGTACACCTCTAGATCAACTACCCGCCCAGGACAACAGCCTCAAGGGCGTCTTCACCCGCCGGGTACGGCAGGTAGCTCACCGGGGCCGGATCAACCGCGCCCTCATGCACCGGCATCTGTGGTCGTGCTTCTCCGCGTCGTGCGGCGGAGCACCGCTGGCGATCGTCCGCCAGTACATCGAGCAGCAACAACGTCCGCTTTTAGGTGCACGTCAGGGCAGTCTTGAGATGCATTCATCCCCGGCGTGAACGCCGGGGCCTTCTGCAAGAGCCCCGGTAACCGCCGAACGCCCCGCGCGGTCACCGCCGCGCGGCCAGGACAGTGATCACCGACGGCCATTCCGGTGACACGGAGACAATGGAGACAGAACTGCCGTGCACAAAAGAGTTGGCCCTCGGACTCACCGAGGGCCGACTCCATTACGGGGCGCGTGGCCCTACATCCACAGATTGCCGCGCAGCGGCTTGGCCTCGTTCAGCGCTTCTGCGGTCTCCTTCACCGTGGGGAGCAGCGACTTGCTGCCCGTGGCGCTCGCCTCGAGGGGGAGCTTGGTCTTCACGCCGCCGTTGAGGTCGGTGGCCGCCAGGTCAGCGCTCTGCGGGGCGGGGGCGGGAGCCGGGGCGCTCTGCGGGGCCGGGGCGCTCTGCGGGGCCGGGGCGCTCTGCGGGGCGGGAGCCGGAGCCGGAGCACTCTGCGGGGCGGGAGCCGGAGCCGGAGCACTCTGCGGGGCAGGCGCCGAAACCGGGGCTGGAGCGGCCTGCGGGGCCGGAGCCGGAGCCGGAGCACTCTGCGGGGCAGACGCCGGAGCCGGAGCCGAAACCGGAGCACTCTGCGGGGCCGGAGCCGATGCCGGAGCACCCTGCGCGGCGGGCGCCATGTCGGGGGCGCTCTGTCCCGGGACGGCCAGGGTGGGAGCGGTGTTGTGGGCGAACGCCGGCGTGGCGGCACTGGCGGCGATCAGGGACCCGGCAAGGACGGCGGCAGCCTTCAGGGACTTCATCGTGTTCCTTTCTTCGGCAACGCGTGTCACCGGAGGGGGAGTCTTTCCCCGTGCCTAACGAGCCTCGGTCGAGGCGGAAACCGGAGGCGTCGAAGATCGCGAGTCCTCATATGAGATCCCTGAACAGCCGGCCTCGGGACGCGATAAAGCCGGAAGATTGTCAGGAAAGCGCAGGAACAAGAACAACCGTGGTACCACCCTGGTGGCCGGCACCACGACTGAACGGGCAAGAGCCGTGTCGTACGGCGGTCACGAATCCAGCAGCGCCGACGTGATCGCGGGGAGCGTTACGGGCGAGAGCGACGGCGCCGACGTCAGTGGCCACAGGCTGGGCAGCGTCGCAGGCTCGGCCAGGGTCGGCTCCGACGACGGATCGCTGTCGGTCAGCGCGTCGATGAGATCGTCCAGCTCGGTCAGCAGGTCGTCGACCGAGGGCAGCACCACACTCTCGTCATCGGATGCCTCGTCAGCGGAGTCGAACGCCTTCAGAAGTTCGTCGACGGCCTGCTCCACCTCGTCCAGCGCGCTCTCCAGGGTGTCCTGCGCGTCGTCCGTGGAGTCGGCGGCACCTGCGACGGGAGCAGGCAGCAGTACGCCCGTCGCCGGGGCCGACGCTGTCGGTGTCGGTGTCGGTGTGCCCGTATCCGTTCGAATTTTGGCGGCCATCTCGGCCAGAGTCTGCTTCGCGGCAGTTGCCAGTTTCCTGGCCTCGGCAGCGGTCAGTTGGCCGTTGTTCGCCTTGAGCACGGCCTGCAGGAGGTCGACGATCGGGGCGGGATCGCCCCCGTCGAGCTTCCTGAGCTGTGCGAGTCGCGCATCGGTGTAAGAGAGTCGCGCCCCGGGCGACGCTGCATGGCTGTGCTCGCGGGCCGAGTCGGCCGCCATGGCGGCAGGGCCGGCGATCCCGACCAGGAGGGTGGCGCACAGTGCGCTGGAGGCGATGCGCCATGCGGGCGGAGCGCACATGGGGGAATCCTTTCGACGGCGTTGGATCTTGAGCCCACCGTGAAAGCAACCATGACTTCCCGCAACCGCTCACACGCTTTCCGCAATTGCGAACTTCCCCCTTTCGCCGAGTAAGGCTTGATCAGACGGCACGTCAGACCGGCTGTGCCCGTTCCCCCGTCGGGTTGACGCCTCGGCCGCCGTCCGCGGCCTGCCCAACGCCGCCTCCGGCACGCCGCCGCCCGTCAAAAAACGTTGCATGTTTCACGATTCCGACACACATGCCAGATATCTTCGAATTTCATCAACTATGTCTGATTGATGACTAGAGTTGCGAACCGCCCGACGCACTCCTCAGCGCGGACGCCTCGCACTCGTGGCGCTGCTGCCACAGCCACCTGTTCCGAAAGGGCAATGACCGGTCATGCGCCATAGCCTGGGCCCGCTGTTTCGCCGCGCGACCGTGGGCGCCCTCAGCCTTGCCGCCGTGTGGACAGCCAGTAGCTCCCCGACCGCCGCGTCGGCCGCGCCGCCCGCACCGGAGTCGGACAGCATCGCCTTCGCCGAGCGGTACCGCGTGCTTCAGCACGGCGGCATCGCACGCGCGGCCAACTCGTCCATCACCTGCCGCACCGCTGAGAGGACTTCATGCGCGGACGTGCGGGCGGGCAGACAAGGAGTGAACGGCGACTTCGACATGGTCTACATCGATGTTGACCGCGACCCGAACACCTACAACGCCTCCCGCGGGGAGGTCCGCCTGCCCACCGGCTCCCGGGTGACGTACGCGCGTCTGTACTGGGGCGGCAACCTGCGCGTGGGCGAACAGAAGCCACCGGAGGACAACGGCCGGGTACTGATCGCCGAACCCGGCGGAGACTACAAGGAGCTCCTCGCGGACACGGTGGTCGGACACCGCGTGACGGACGACGCGGACGCCTACCAGGCCTCGGCGGACGTGACGCGGCTGGTGCGGGAGAGCGGGCCGGGCCTGTACACCGTGGCGCAGGTCAACGTGGCCATGGGCACATCGCCGGCCGGGGCGTGGGGCGGCTGGACGCTGGTGGTGGTGTACGAGAACCCGTCGGAGCCGCTGCGGCACCTCGCGCTCTGGGACGGCTTCGTACCGCTGTCCGGCCTGGCGCCGGAGGTCCGCCTGCGCGACCTCGGCTTCGCCGCCGACGCCTCGGGCCGTGCGGGCCTGGTGGCGTACGACGGCGATCGTGGCACGACCGGCGACTCGCTCACCGTGACGCCCGGGGAGTCCGAGTCCGCGTCCATCGCCCTCGACAACGCCGCCAACCCCCAGGACGACGTCCTGAACTCCACCATCAGCGAGCCCGGGGACGATGCGGAACGTGTGCCCGCATATGCCAACACCCTCGGCTACGACTCCGACGTGTTCGACCTCGGAAGAAGCCTGCAGCACGCCGGTGACCAGGTGATCTTCCGGCTCCGTTCGCAGCGGGACGCTGCGTGGGCCGGCGTGCTCTTCGCCACCGTCGACGCACGGCGGTGAGTTTGTTGCCCCCTCCCCGAACACCTCTGCGAGCGAGAAAGCCGCGCACATGCACCTGTCATCCACCGCCCCTCTCCCCAGAGTCCTGCACCTCACCCAACCTGTGGACGGCGGCGTCGCCCGCGTCGTGACGGACCTGGTCCGGGCACAGCTGTCGGACGGCCTGGACGTCACCGTGGCCTGCCCCGACAGCGCGCTGACCACGAAACTGCGGACGCTCGGCGCGCGCGTACGGCACTGGCACGCGACACGGTCGCCGGGTACGTCGCTGGTCCGGGAGGTACGGCACCTGGCACAGGTGATCGACGAGGTGCGTCCCGATCTGGTGCACGCGCACAGTGCGAAGGCCGGTCTCGCCGGACGGCTCGCGGTACGCGGGCGGATCCCAACCGTCTTCCAGCCGCACGCCTGGTCGTTCGAGGCGGTCGGCGGGGGCACCGCCGCCCTGGCGCTCATGTGGGAACGCTGGGGGGCGCGTTGGGCCTCACGCGTGCTGTGTGTGAGTGAGGCCGAGCGCGCGACCGGCGTGGACGCCAGGATCACAGGCCGGTGGACCGTCGTTCCCAACGGCATCGACCCGGAGCACTTCCACCCGGCCGCCGCCGGCGCCGTGCGGGCCCGGCTCGCACCGCTCGCCGGCATCCCCCCGGCGGCACCGCTCGCCGTGTGCGTGGGGCGGCTGTGCCGGCAGAAGGGGCAGGACGTCCTGCTGCGGGCCTGGGAAACCGTCGTCCGGAGGGCGCCCGACGCCCGCCTCGTCCTGGTCGGCGATGGACCGGACCGTGACCGGCTTCGCGAAGACGCCCCGGAATCCGTGGTGTTCGCGGGAGCCGTCCCCGACGCCTCCTCCTGGTACCAGGCCGCCGATCTCGTCGTCCTGCCGTCCCGCTGGGAGGGCATGGCCCTGGCGCCGCTGGAGGCCATGGCCTGCGGGCGGCCCGTGGTGGTCACGGACGTCGACGGCGCCCGCGAGAGCCTGCCGCCCTCCGTCGCCGCCCGGTGCCTGGTTCCGCCGGAGAACCCGGCGGCGCTGGCCGGGGCCGTCACCGAGCTGCTGGTCGACCCACTGCTGCGCGAGACGCTCGGCAACCAGGGCCGCCTGCATGTGCTGTCCACCCACGACGTGCGGCACACCGCCGAGGCCGTCTCGGACGTCTATCGCGACCTGCTCGGCCCGTGGACCGCCACCGCCCCCGGCGCTGAGCACGGTCGGCCGCTCGGCACCGGACGTGGCGCCGAGGCGAACCGGACAACGCAGCGCGTCGAGCCCACCGAGTACAGGGAGTCCATCCACTCGTGACCGCCGAACGCACCGTGCCCTCCCCTGGCGTACCGCCACGGGAGCACGGATCCTCACCAGTCTCGGTCATGCCGCCGCGCGGCACCGCCACCGGTTCACGGTTGTCCGTCCCGCGGCGCCCGGCCCGGCCGCCCTCACCCATCCCGCTGCTCGTCGCGGACGGCGTCGCCGCCCTGGCGGGCGTCCCGGCGCTCACCGCGGCCCAGCGCCAGCCACTGCTGGTCGCCCTGCTGATCGTGGTCTCGCTGCTGCTGCGTCAACGCGACAGGCGGCCGCCGGTACCGGCGCTGCTGGAGGAACTGCCCGCCGTGTGCGGGCGTGTCGCAGTGGCCTGGCTGGTACTCGCGGCGCTCCTGGCTGCGTACCGACCAGAGCACGCGCTGTCCCTCGGTACCGTGCTGACGGGCCTCGTCCTGCAGGCGGCGGCCGGCTGCGTGCTGCGCGGGGCCGTGCACGCGCGGCGGCGCGCCGCACTGCTGCGCCACCCGCACACCGCACTCGTCCTCGGCCCGGTTGCCACGGCCCAGCGCGTGGCGGCCGCCGTGCTGCGTCACCCGCGGTGCGGCGTGCGGCCGGTGGGGATCGTCGCCGAGCAGCCGGACGGCGGCGAGAGCCTGCCGGTGCTGACGACTCCCGAGGAGGTCGAGCGTGCGGTCATCCAGAACGGGGTGCGGGCGGTGCTGGCCGTGCACCCCTCGGTACGCGCCGAACAGGAGCCACTGCTGCGGGCGCTGGCCGAGTCGGGCTGCGTGGTCTGGGAGCTCGACGCCGACTCCCCGTCGTACGCGACGCGGGAGCGGCTGGCCGGGTTCTCCTGCCGGCGTCTGGACATGTCCCCGGACCGGCGCGACAGCGTGGGCAAGCGGGCGCTCGACATCCTTGTGTCGGGGACGCTGTTGCTGCTGGTCAGTCCACTGCTGCTGGTCTTCGCCACGGCGCTGCGGCTCAGCGACGGGCCCGGCGTGGTGTTCCGGCAGGAACGCATCGGAAAGAACGGGAAGCCGTTCACGCTGCTGAAGTTCCGTACGCACCGCCCGGTCGACGAGCACGAGTCGGCAACCCGGTGGAGCGTGGCGAACGAGAACGAGATGCGCTGGTTCTGCCGGATGCTGCGGCGCACCTCGCTCGACGAACTGCTCCAGCTGTGGAACGTGCTCCGGGGCGACATGAGCCTGGTCGGGCCGCGGCCCGAACGCCCCTACTTCGTCGCGCAGTTCGGCCAGACCTACCCCGGTTACACGGTCCGCCACCGCATGCGGACCGGCATCACCGGCCTCGCCCAGATCCACGGGCTGCGCGGCGACACCTCGATCGAGGACCGCTGCCGGTTCGACAACGCCTACATCGACGACTGGTCCCTGTGGCAGGACGTCTGCATCCTGCTGCGTACCGCGGCCACGGTGGTACGTCCGACGGGGAGCTGAGCGAGGTGATCCACGCTCTGACACCGCTCCCCCGCCGTGTCACCGCGCTGACACCGGTCCTGCCCGTGGTGGCCGTGCCTGCCCTGCTGGCCCTGCCGCGGACGCCGGACGGCGCGGGGCCCGCCGACGTGGTCTCCGGGCTCGTGGTGGTGTACTGCGTGATCCGCCTCCTGCGCGAACGGCGGCGCCCGCTGTCGCCCGCCGCGGCCGTGGTTCTGGGCCTGCCGGTGGTGGGGCTCGCGCTCGCCACCATGGGGGCGTTCTCGGCCCAGGCCGGGCTCACCGGCCTGGGCCGCTACCTGCAGACCTTCGTGCTGGTTCCGGCGGCCGTGCTGCTGCTGCTCCGCGACCGGACCGGCTTCCGGGTGGTGGCCTGGTCCTTCGTGGGGCTCGGTCTGTGTCAGGGGGCCGTCGGCGTCCACCAGTTCGTCACCCGGACCGGCGCCTCCTACCAGGGCGAGAACATCCGGGCGGTCGGCACCTTCGGGCCGCACGACGTGATGGGCATGGCGACGGCGGTCTCCCTCGGCCTGGTGTGCGGGGTCGGGATCGCGCTGGGCCGGGTGTCCGTACGTCAGCGGGTGGCCGCCGCCGCGTGCGCTCTGGTGCTGCTGCTGCCGCTCGCGCTCTCCTTCAGCCGCGGAGCCTGGATCGCGACCGTCCTGACGTGCACCCTGCAGCTGGTGCTGGCCGGGTTGCGGCGCGCGCTCCTGGTGGCGGCGGCCGCGTTCGCCGCGGGCGTGATCCTGGTGGGCGGGTTCGGTGTGGGCTCGGCGCTTCTGCAGGAGCGGATCGACAGCATCGCCCAGGTCACCGACGCGCCCGACCAGTCCGTCGTCGACCGGTACACCCTGTGGACGTCCGCCACGGAGATCTGGCGGCAGCACCCGCTGACAGGAGTCGGGCTGAAGGGCTTCCCCGAGTACCGGGACGGGCACGCCACGCTCGCGCTGTCGTCGGGCAGCGAGACGGACGGCGCGGGTATGGCCTACCAGAGGCAGCCGCTGCTGTCCCCGCACAACATGTACCTGCTGGTGCTGAGCGAGCAGGGCCTGATCGGGCTGCTCGCGCTCGCCGGGAGCTGGCTGGCACTGCTGGTGTGCGGGATGCGGCGACTGCTGCGCGTCCGCGACCGCGGGCCGGTACTCGACTGCGGGCTCGTCGCCTGCGGGCTACTGGTCTGGCTGCTGACCGACTTCATGTACGGAGACATCGGCGGTCCCTCGACCGTGCTGATCGCCGTGGGCATGGGGCTCGTGGCGTGGTGGGCGGTGGCCGGCGACGGCGACGCGTCCGCTCAGGCGCCCCGGGATGGGGTGCGGGAGCCCGCCGAGGAGGCGCTGGCGCGATGACGGTGGTGCCTTCGAAGTCCCCCCGGTCCGAAACGGACGGCGCAGCGACCGTGCCCCCGGCGCGTGCCGCGACCAAGGCCGGGGACGGTGGCGACCCGGCCTCGGCATCGGCCTCCGGTAGCTTCCTGGCCCGGGCCGCGCTCGTCACGGCGTCGCTGTCCATCGCCGGTTCGCTGCTCGGCCTGGTGCGCGACCAGTCGCTGGCGCGGCTGTTCGGCGCGGGGAGCGACACGGACGCCTTTCTGGTCGCGTGGACCGTCCCGGAGTTCGCCGCCACGCTGCTCATCGAGGACGGGCTGGCGATCGCGCTGATCCCGGCGTTCAGCATGGCGCTGGCCCGCCGCGCCCGGGGCGCCCCGGGTGACCCGGTCCGCGCCCTTGTCGGCGCCACCCTGCCCCGGTTGTTCCTCGCCCTCACCGCGGTGGCCGCGCTGGTCGCCGGCACCGCTCCCTACCTGGTCCAGGCCCTCGCACCCGGCCTTCCGGACCCCCGGCTCGCCGCCGACTGCACCCGGATCACCGCGACCTGCGTGCTGGCCTTCGGGCTCGCCGGTTACTGCAGTGCCGCCCTGCGGGCACACCGCTGTTTCCTCGCGCCCGCGGCGATCTACGTCACCTACAACACCGGCATCATCGCCGCGATGTTCCTGCTCGGCGAAGGCTGGGGCGTGCGCTCCGCCGCGGTCGGGGTCGCGGCGGGCGGCGGTCTGATGGTGGCGGTGCAACTGCCGTCGCTGTGGCGGCGACTGACGTCACCCAGGTCGCTCCTCGCCGACTCCGGGGCCGATGCCGAGGAGCGGCCGATGCAACTCGCCCTGGTCGCCACCGTGCTGCTCTTCGCCCTGTGCCGCCAGTCGCAGGTCCTCGTCGAACGCTTCCTCGCCTCCGGCCTGCCCGCCGGCGCCATCTCGCACCTCAACTACGCGCAGAAGGTCGCCCAGATCCCGATGACACTGTCGCTGATGGTGTGCACCGTCACCTTCCCGGTGGTGGCGCGGGCGCTCGCGGACGGTGACACCGCACGGGCCCGCAGCCGCGTGGAGCGAGATCTGGCGCTCGCCTCCTGGCTGGTGCTGCTGGGCATGAGCGCGGTGATCGCCTGTGCCCCTCAGATGATCGAACTGCTCTTCCAGCGGGGCGAGTTCACCGCGAGCGACAGCGCCGCTACGGCGGACGTCATGCGCGTGTACGCCCTCGGGCTGCTGAGCCAGGCCCTGGTGGGCGCTCTCGTGCGCTCCTACTTCTCGGCCGGCCGGGCCAGCTGGTACCCCCTCGGCGCGATGACGGCGGGCATCGCCGTGACGTCCTGGATCGGCGCCGCGACCGTGCACTCCTGGGGCGTGGCGGGGATCGCCGCCGCCAACGCCATCGGTATCACCGTCACAGCCGCCGGGCTGCTCGCCGGGCTGCGAACGGGGCGGCAGAGCAGCCCTCACAGCGTCTCGGTCCGTGTCCGGCAGGTCCTGGCCGAGCTGAGCAGACTGGTGTGCGCCGCGGCCGTCGCCACTGCCGCGGGGGCATGCGCCGCGAGCCGCCTGCCGTCACCGGCGGCGGGCCTCGCGGCCGGCCTGCTGACCGTGACCTTCGTCTTCGTCCCACTCACCTGGGCCCTCGGTGCCCAGGGCTCCGCGTCCGCTCTGCGCTCCCTACGCGCCGTCACACGAAGGCTCCCACATGGCCGCTTCCGTTGATTCCCTCGACGCAGTCAGACCCCCGGCCCCGTCCAAGTGGCCGGTCCCCTGGGTGGCGATGTACCACTCGGTGGGCGACTGCTCGGACGACCCGTACCGCATCACGGTCACGCCCGAGCGACTCGACCGGCAGCTGGCCTGGCTGCGCCGGCGCGCGCTGCGGGGCGTGTCCGTGACCGAGCTGCTCGCCGCCCGCGCCCGGGGCGAGGGGCGGAACATGGTCGGGCTGACCTTCGACGACGGGTACGCCGACTTCGTCACCGAGGCCCTGCCGCTGCTGCGCCGCTGGGACTGCGGCGCCACCCTCTTCGTGTTGCCCGGGCAGCTCGGCGGCGACAACGCCTGGGACCCGCTCGGCCCGCGCAAGCCGCTGCTGACCGCGGACGGTATCCGGCACGCGGCCGCCGAAGGCGTGGAGATCGGCTCGCACGGGCTGACGCACCTCGATCTCACCAAGGCCGACGACGTCACCCTCAAGGCCGAGGTCGCCGACAGCCGCGCCCGGCTGGAGGAGCTGACCGGCGCCCGGGTCGACGGCTACTGCTACCCGTACGGCGCGATCGACGCCCGCGCCGTGGAGGCCGTACGGGAAGCGGGGTACACCTACGCCTGCGCCATCGACCCCGGCCCGCTGACCGGCCCGCACGCCCTGCCGCGCGTGTACGTCGGCCAGAACGACACGGCCTGGCGGCTGCACCTCAAGCACGGGCTGCACCGGCTGCGTCGCCGCCCGGTGAAGGGCCTATGAGATGAGGGCTCTGCACATCATCACCGGCCTCGGCGTCGGCGGGGCGGAACAGCAGTTGCGCCTGCTGCTGCGTCACCTGCCCGTCGACTGCGACGTCGTGACGCTCACCAACCCCGGTGCGGTCGCCGAGGGCCTCACGGCCGACGGCGTCCGTGTCACGCATCTCGGCATGGGCGGCAACCGTGACCTGGCCGCACTGCCGCGCCTGGTCCGGCTGATCCGCGCCGGCGGCTACGACCTGGTGCACACCCACCTGTACCGCGCCTGCGTCTACGGCCGGTTCGCCGCACGCGTGGCCGGGGTCCGGGCGATCGTCGCCACAGAACACTCCCTGGGCGACTCGCAGATGGAGGGCCGCAGGCTGACGGCAGGGGTGCGCGGGCTGTACCTCGCCAGCGAGCGGCTCGGTTCGGCGACGGTCGCCGTGTCCCCGACGGTGGCCGAGCGCCTGAAGCGCTGGGGCGTGCCCGCGCCCCGCATCGAGGTCGTCCCGAACGGCATCGACCTGGACCGCTTCCGCTTCGACCGGGAGCGGCGGGAGCACACCCGCCGGCGCCTCGGCCTGCCGGCGGACGCCTGGGTCGTGGGCGGTGTGGGCCGGCTCACCGCGGGGAAACGGTTCGACGTCCTCGTCCGCGCGCTCGCCCTGCTCCCGGACGACCACCGGCTGCTGCTGGTGGGCGGCGGCCCCGAGGAGCACGCCCTGCGGCGCACGGCCCACGAGGCCGGCGTGGCCGACCGCGTCGTGTTCACCGGCGAACGTCCCTACGTGCCCGACGGCTCGCCCGGCCCGGACCTGCCCTCGCTCACGTCGGCGATGGACCTGCTCGCGTCCCCGTCCACGGACGAGGCCTTCGGCCTGGCGGCCGTGGAGGCGCTGGCGGCCGGCCTGCCCGTGCTCTACGCCTCCTGTCCGGCCATCGAGGATGTGCGGCCGTCCGCCGCCGACGCCTGGCGTGTGCGCGGCGGCCCCGAGGCATACGCCCGCGCGATCGCCGAGGTCCGCGAGACCGGCGCCCGGCCGCGCACGGCCTCGGAGGTCGCCCACCACTACAGCATCACCCACTGCGCGGCCCGTCTGACGGACGTGTACGCGGCAGCGGTCTCCAGTTCACCGTCCCTCTCACCCCTGGGAGCCACCTCCTCATGACCGACACTCCGACCCGCCGGCGCCGCCTGTCCCTGGCTCGTCTCAAGGGACTTCCCCTGTGGTCCGTGCTCGCGGCCGGCACCCTCGCCGGGGGTCTGCTCGGCGGTGCGTACGGCTGGCTCACACCCTCCACGTACACGGCCACGAGCTACGTCATCGCCGTACCGACCGAGAAGTCCACGCCGGACGCCGCCCTCGGTTTCGCCCAGGCGTACGGCCGGGTCGCCACGCAGCTCGCGGTGCTCGGCGACGCGCAGGTGTATGCGGGCGTGCCGGTGCGCACTCTCCAGCGCAGCGTGCGCACGGCGACGTCGCCGGACGCACCGATGGTCGCCGTCTCGGCCACCTCCTCGCGCCCTGAGCTCGCCGTCGACATGGCCAACGCGGTCACCCGCGCGCTGGCCCGGCACGCCGAGGACAGCAGGGGCAACACCAATGTGCGGCTCGTGCCGTTCTCGCGGGCGGTGAAGCCGAGCGAGCCGACGTCCGCGTCACCGGCGGTGACCGGTCTGGTGGGCGCGAGCGCGGGCGGCCTGCTGAGCGGCCTGGCCCTGCTGGCACGGCCGAGGAGGTCCGGCCAGGACGACGATGCCGCCCCGGCCCCCTCGGTGCCCGGCCCGGCCGCCGCCGCCGATGTGCGCGGACAACGGTGACGACGGCGGGCCTGGCCGGACATGGCACCGGGGAGGGCGGTCCCGCTGGTGGGCGGGTGCTCTACCACCAGTCGAAGCGGAGACAGAGCCTTCCACCGAGCCACTCCTCCACCCAACTGCCCAAATCCAGCGGCGTGCAGTCCACCGGAGGCGGCGGTGGGGTGGGCGCGGTCGGTTGCGTGGGCGTGAGGGGCGGGGTCGCCTCGTCGGTGCGGCCGAAGAGGGCGGCGCGGTAGACATGGGCCGACGCCGGGTTGGCCCTGCACTGCCACACACCGTGCGGGCAGTAGTCGGTCAGCGTGTTGTAGAGCGGCCTGTGTTTCTCGATCCAGGCGAGCATCCTCCGCATGTACTCGGGATTGTCACCGTTACGGAAGAGCCCCCATTCCGGATAGGAAATGGGTTTGCCGTGAGCCTTCGCGAAGTCCACGTGGGCCTGCAACCCGTAGGGCTCTCGCACCTGCTGATCGAACGACATCCCGGTTGGCTGGTCATAGGAATCCATGCCAATGATGTCGACCGCGTCGTCGCCCGGATAGCATTTCGTCCAGGGAACGGCATCCTGGCCACGGCTCGGCGTGAAATCGAACCGAAACTTCTGGCCCGGCACGGAACGCATGGTGGTGACGATCCTGTTCCAGTACTTCTTCCAGGCCTCCGGGTCCGGACCGCAGCGATGGGTGTACGTGGTGCCGTTCATTTCCCAGCCGAGCACGAGAATGGCGTCAGGAACCTTCAGCTCCACCAGGCGCTCGGCGAGGACACGGAAGTGGTGATCGAACTCCCCGGCCGCGCCCTGCCGCAGCAGCCGCCGGACCTCGCTGTCCGAGACGCCCTCCTCGTTGCGCTCCTGCATGGGCACGTTGAGGACGAGCATCCGGTTGGGTTCCTTGTTGCGCCAGTGCGCCCACACGTTCAGGAAGTCGGCGGAACCCTCGATGTCGTGCCAGCGATGGCCCGGCAGATAGGTGTGGCCGGCGCGGAGCTCCGCACCGCCCAGCCAGCGGCTGAACAGTGGCATCCGTGCCACACCACGGGCATCGGAGTTGAGGAAGACGCCGAAGGCCGGGGTTTCCTCGCCCGGCACCGGCGTGGTGGCCCCCGTCGAGGGCAGGGGGACGGCCTCAGGTCTGAGGGCCGGGTGTGTGGCCACGGGCGCCGGCGGGGTCGGCGCCGGAGCCCGGGGATCGGCGGCTCGTGCCACCCCCACCCCCGTCGCGAGGCCGGCCACCAGGGCGGCCGAGGTGGCGACCGCTGCCACGCCCAAGGCCAGCCGACGGCTTCCGGCCCGCTTGTGCTGTGGGGCCATGCCTGCTCCTTTCTTCGCTCTCGTCCGGAGTGCTGCCGGGATTTTCGGTATTGACGGGCAATCATATGAAAGCCAGTCACAAAAAAACCCGCGGCGCCACTGCCGTTGCGGCTTCCGAGTGCTGATCTCGCCCGTGCGGGTGAGCCGATCGAAGAGAAAGAGAGAATTCGTGTCGCTGCTCGACACCCGTGTCCCCGCTGTTGTGCTGCGGATCGACCGGAACCCCTTTCACCACGGAACACTGGGGGCCGCGCGTTCGCTCGGCAGGGCGGGAGTGGAGGTACACGTCGTCGCTGATTCCGCGGGAAGTCCCGTCGGGGCGTCACGTTATGTACGCCAGATGCACCCCCCGCCACTCCCCGGAGCGTCCCCCGACGACATCCTGGCCGTGCTGCGCCACGTGGCCGACCGGATCGCCCGCCCCGCCGTCCTGGTGCCGATGGACGACGCGAGCGCGATCGCTGTGGGCCGGATGCGGGACGGGCTGGCGCCCTCCTACCTGCTGCCGGCGATGCCGGGCGGGCTGGCCGAACGCGTCGCCGACAAGGCGGAACTGGCCGCCGTGTGCGCGTCCACCGGGGTCCCGCACCCGACGACGCTGGTCCCGGACAGTCCGGCGGAGATCGCCGACGTCATGCGGCGGCTCGGGCTGCCGGTGGTGGCGAAGTGGAGCCGGCCCTGGCTGCTGCCCGTCGGCAGCGGGCTGCGCAGCACATCGCTGGTGCGGTCCGTGCAGCAGGCCCGAGAGCTGTTCCTGCGCAGCGAGGAAGCGGGCAGCCGACTGCTGCTCCAGGCGTACCTGCCACCGGGCCCGGACCGGGACTGGTTCTTCCACGGCTACTCCGACCCCTCGGGCACCGTGCGCGCGGGCGGGCCGGGCCGCAAGCAGCTGGCCTGGCCGCGAGGGGCGGGCCTGACCGCGGTCGGCTGCTGGACGCCCAACGCAGAGGTCCAGGCGCTGGCCGAGCGGCTCACCGACGAACTGGGCTACCGGGGCATCTTCGACCTCGACTTCCGCCGCTGCGGCACGACGGGCCGCTACCACCTGCTCGATTTCAACCCGCGCGCCGGCGCCCAGTTCCGGCTCTTCGAGGACAGCGCGGGGCTGGACGTCGTGCGGGCCCTCCACCTGGACCTGACGGGCCGTCCACTGCCGGACGGGGTCCCGAAGACCGGACGGACGTTCGTGGTGGAGAACTATGCGCCGCTGGCCGCGCTGCGTGCGGCGCCGGGCGGGCGCGAACTGGCGTGGTACGCCGCGGACGACCGCTCCCCCGGACGGGCCATGTGGGCCCTGTGGTGCCGGCATGTGTCCCGCCGGCTGCGTGAGCGGCTGGGCACGCCGGCAGCGCCGGTGGCGGCGCAGACGCCACGGACGATCCCCCGGGCGGCCTCGCCCTCCCTGACCGACAACGAGAAAGCGAGCAGTTGATGGTGTACGACCTTGTGGTAGTGGGCGCAGGCCCCTACGGCCTGTCGATCGCTTCCCACGCCGCGGCAGCCGGGCTGAACCTGCGCGTGTTCGGCCGACCCATGGCGTCCTGGCGGGACAACATGCCCCGCGGCATGTTCCTGAAGTCGGAACCGTGGGCGTCCAACCTCTCGGACCCGGACGGGCGGTGGCGTCTTGACGTCTACTGTGCCGAACAGGGACTTACGGCGCGTCACGCGAAGCCGATCGCCGTCGAGGCCTTCGCGCAGTACGGCCTGTGGTTCGCGCGCCATGCCGTGCCGGAGGTCGACGAACGCATGGTGACCCGTGTGGCGGCCGGGCCGGGCGGTTTCACAGCGGTCACCGAGGACGGAGAGGAGGTGCATGCGCGGACGGTGGCACTGGCGGTCGGTGTGATGCCGTTCGTCGAGGTACCGCAGACGCTGCGCGGACTGCACCCCGCGCTGGTGTCGCACAGCAGCCACCACAGCGACCTCGACCGCTTCCGCGACAAGGACGTCACGGTGATCGGTGGCGGCCAGGCCGCCCTGGAGACCGCGGCGCTGCTCGCCGAGCAGGGCACGCGCGTACGGGTGCTGGCGCGGGCGGAACAACTGCGGTGGAACGATGTGCCGCCGCCCTGGGAGCGCCCCTGGTGGCAGTCCGCCCGCTCCCCCCACAGTGGCCTCGGCCCCGGCTGGCGGAACTGGTTCTACGCGGAGCGCCCCAACCTCTTCCGTCGTCTGCCGGAGCCGACCCGGGCACGCATCGCGACCACGGCGCTGGGACCGGCGGGCGCCTGGTGGGTGCGGGACCGGGTGGAGGGTGTCGTGGAGCTGCTGCCGGGCCATGAGGTCAGGGCCGCCAGTGCGGTACCGGGCGGGGTACGGCTGGACACCGTGAGCCGCACGGGTGCCCTGCGCAGCCTGGAGACCGAACACGTCATCGCCGCGACGGGGTTCCGGGCCCGCTGCGACCGGCTCGGACTGCTCGCCCCCGAGTTGCGCGGCGCACTGGCGGCACTGCCCGACGGCTCCCCGGCGGTCGGGCACAGCTTCGAGTCCTCCCGCCCCGGCCTGTTCATCGCGGGCCTGCTGACGGCGTCTGGCTTCGGCCCGGCCATGCGTTTCGTCCAGGGCGCGTCCTTCACGTCGTCGACACTCGTCCGAGGAGTGCGCCGCAGGCTCAGGGCGATGCCGGCGAGCGGAACCGTCCCCGCGCCGGTGAACAGCAGCCGGAGCGAGTCGCCGTCGCCGGTACGCCCCTGACGGGAGACGCGCGGTGGACCAGGGGCCGCTGATGGCGACAGAGCCGTCGGCGGCCCGCCCTTGTGCCGGGAGGGCGCTCGAGGGATGTGGGGAGATGGGACGGCTGACACCCCCCGGAGCATGGTCGACCGGGGGGTGCGGGAGATTCTGTCCTGGGAGGCCAGTGGTCTTGCGCCGGGACGATGAAGAAGTGGCGGGGCGGCGCCGGTATCAGTACGCCCCGGGCGTGGCGGGCGGCGCCGATCGAGGCGCGCTGCCGTTCCGGCCCGTGCGGCGTGTGCTCCCCGGACCGGCTAGGGCTGCCGCAGGTGGCGGCAGGCGCCGGTCCGGGGCGCGGATGCCGGACGGGTCGCGTCCGGCGCCCGGAACCAGCTACCGGGACCAGGTGGTGCGGCCGCGGCGGTACAGCAGCACCCCGCCGGCCATCAGGACAGCGCTGGCGGCCGAAGCGGCCACCAGTGCCTCACTGCCGGTTTCGGCCAGCTGGGGCAGCGAGCCGGTCTTCTCTTCCGGGGTGGAGGGCGTCTCGCTCTCCTTCTTGGGCGAGGGCGGGGAATCCGGGGAATCCGGCGTCTTCTCGTCGTGCGGGACGGTACGGTCCTTGGCCGGGGGCGTCCGGTCCTGCTCCTCGCCCGGCTTCGAGGTGTCGTCGTCCTCGTTGCCGTAGCCGCCGCCGTACGCATGGTTGGAGCAGGAGTTCTCGGTCGCCTCGTTGAACACCCCGCCGACGGTGTTGCCGCACACGTTCAACGGCGCATCGATCGGCACCTGCACGATGTTCCCGGACCCCAGGCCGTAGGAACCCTTCGCGACCGCTGACGTCTCCGCGCCGTAGCCCTTCGACTTGTGCGAGGTGTTGCTGCAGGCGTTGCCGAACGATTCGTTGAGCGCCGCGAGCGCCCCGACGGTGTTGCCGCACAGGTTGATCGGCACGTCAACCGGCACCTGCACGGTGTTCCCGGACAGCGCGCCATAGGAATCCTTCGTCACTCCCGACGCCTCGGAGTCAGCGAGGGCGGGGCTGCCGTACAGGGACAGAATCCCCGTGGCGGCGGCCGCCGCGAACGCTCCCTTACTCAGGGTCTGTCGCATTGCAGTTGTCCTCCTGCTTGAAAAATCGGGGCAGCCGGTACTCGGAGCGGAGACCCGCGTCCGAGCCCGGCGGTGAGGCGGCATGAACGGTCACAGCGCTGCACAGGAACAGGACGTTTCAATGCGGGCCCGTGCCAAAGGAGCAGAAGCGGCGGCCGCCGCGACGATCATTGCCGCCTTGAGCACTACGCGTTCCTTTCTCGTAGCGCCGCATGCTCTACTGCCTCATCAACCCGGTGCAGAAGAATTGGTTCCGCAGGTTCACCCGGTTGGCCCGCGTGGCATGGCGAAGGGTCGCTGCCGTATTCAGCCCCGGTGCCGGTCTGCCTGTTCGATGGCCTTGGCGAGGTCGCGCACCGCCCCGTCCTGCGTGGTCCGGGCCAACGCGCGAGCACGGTCGGCGAGTTCCGCCAGGGGAACCGGGGCTCCGGGGAGGCGGTGGTGGCGGCCGTCGCCCGAGCGGAGGGCGTCGGCGAAGTAGGCCGCCACCGCGGTGACCTGGAAGCGGCTGGGGGCGGCACGCAGGGAGTCGTGGAGGGTATCGGTCTCGAGGTCGCCGGACTCCTCGTGAGGGTCGCGGGTCTCCGGGTCGAGCCAGCGGACGGTGGCGGTGGCCAGGTGGCCCTCGGCGCCCGGCTCGGTGCGGACGGCGTACAGGGCGGTGACGGTGTGGCCGGGGCCGACCTCGCCGCCGTCGACGCGGTCGTCGCGGAAGTCCTCGTCGGCGACCCGGCGGTTGTCGTAGCCGACCAGGCGGAACTCCTCGACGGTCTCGGGGTCGAAGGCGACCTGGGCCTTGGCGTCGCGGGCGGTGAGGTCGATGTTGCGCGGGAGTTCCTCACAGAAGACCTTGCGCGCCTCGTCGGTGCCGGACACGTACACGGTGTGGCCGTCGCCCTTGTCGGCGAGGCGTTCCATCAGGGCGTCGCCGTAGTCGCTGCCGACGCCGACGCCGAAGAGGGTGATGCCGTGCTCTCGGCGTTCGCCGGAGATCCGCTCCAGGATCGTGTCGGCGTCGGTGTCTCCGGTGTTGGCGAGGGCGTCGGAGACGAGGACGACCCGGTTGGTCGCGCCCTCGCGCAGGCCCTCGACCGCCGTCTCGTAGCCGGTCTCGACGCCCGCGCCGAGGTTGGTGGAGTCCCGGGTGTCCAGCTCGGAGATGACGTCGTGGATCTCGTCGCGGTTGCCGTCGAGGCGGGTCATGGGCAGGGCGGTCTCGGCCTCGTCGCTGAAGGTGACGATCGCGACGGAGTCGTCGTCGCGCAGCCGGTCCGTCATCACCGCGAGGGACTCCTGGGCGAGGTCTAGGCGGCCCGCTTCGGCCATGGAGCCGGAGATGTCGATGACGAAGGTGAGGGCGGCGGGCGGGCGTTCGCCGGTGCGTGCCGTGGTGCGGGTGGCCAGGCCCACGCGGACCAGGGACCAGTCCTCGTCGTCGGTGCGGGCGCCGTCGACGGTGACCGAGAAGCCGTCGCCGTCGGGGCGTTCGTAGTCCTGACGGAAGCTGTTGACGAACTCCTCGGGGCGGACCGTCGACGGGTCGGGGAGCCGGCCGTCGGCGAGGGCGCGGCGGGCGTAGTCGTAGGAGGCGGTGTCGACGTCGAGGGCGAAGGTGGAGAGGTGGTCGGGATCCTCGCGGCGGTCGTCCCGCTCGCGTGTGCCGTCGCCGTCCTGGTGTCCGTGGGCGGGCGCGGGCAGGCCTGACAGGTCACGGTCGGAGGCCCGGCTGCCGTCGTCGGTGCTTCCGCCGCACGCGGTGAGCAGCAGTCCGCCGGCCGCCGTGAGGGCGAGCAGCGCTTTTCGTGTCCGGAACCGCTCCATCGTCCGTACCCCCTGCATCGGTTGGCGTCGCCTTCTTGCGACTGTGACGGCGCAGGGGGCCGGAACGTGCGGTACGGAGCGTTGCGGAAGCGTCTCGAAGCGGCCACGGAGACGGCCCGTCGAGACCGGTGGGTGATCCTCCGTTGACCTAGGAGACGACGTCCTTGCGGGCGAAACCGCGGAAGGCCAGGGCGAACAGCACGAGCGCGTACGTTACGGAAATCGACGTGCCCTGGATCATGTCCGTCCACTGCAACCGGGGTTGGACGGCGTCGAGCCAGGCGTACTGCCAGTGCGCGGGCAGGAAGTGCCGCCAGTCGCCGAGGGCCGTCACCTCGTCCAGGACGCTGCCGATGATGGTCAGGAACACCGCGCCGCCGACCGCGCCGAGCGGTGCGTCCGTCCGGGTCGACAGCCAGAACGCGAGGGCCGCGGTGACCAGTTGGGACACCATGATGTACACGACGACGATCAGCAGGCGCTGGGCCGCGGTGCCGGTGGGCAGGGTGCCGCCGGTGGGCAGCTGGAGCGGGCCCCAGCCGTAGGCGGCCGTGCCGACGACCAGGGCGACGATCGGGAGCAGCACCAGCGCGGCCAGGCTCAGGCTGAGTCCGACGGCGAGCTTGGACCACAGCAGCCGGGCCCGGGGCACGGGGGCCGCGAGCAGGTAGCGCAAGGAAGACCAGCTCGCCTCCGAGGCGACCGTGTCGCCGCAGAACAGGGCGACGGGGATGACGAGGAGGAAGCCGGCGCCGGAGAAGAGGTTGACGGCGGCGAAGTTGGCCCCGGACGCCGTCGCCGTGTCCATGAGGTTCACGCGGTTGTTGTTGCCGCCCGGGTCGCCGCCGACCTGGAAGGCGATGAGCAGGATGAGCGGCAGGGCGAACAGGACACCGCCCATGACCATCGTGCGGCGTCGCTTCAGCTGCCGGACCAGCTCGACGCGGAAGGGCAGGGTGCGGCCCGCGCGGTAGCCGTCGGCGACCTCGACGGGCTCGGCCCGGTCGGCGAGCTTGCTCATGCTTCGGCTCCGATCAGGGTGAGGAAGGCGTCCTCCAGGCGGCGGTGCGGGCCGACCGACCGCACGGGCACGTCCAGCCGTACGAGTTCGGCGACCAGGCGCTGCGGGGTGCCGTCGGCGTCGAGCTGGACCAGGAGGCCCTCGTCGAAGGGCACGGCCGAGGCGACGCCCGGCAGGGCGGCGACCTTCTCGACGACGGGCCCGTCGACGGGCGTTGCCGTGCCCACCAGGAGGGTGTCGCCCGAGCCGACGATGTCCTCGACCGGGCCCGCCTGGACGAGCTGTCCGTGGTCCATCACGACCAGGTGGGTGCAGGTCTGCTCGACCTCCGCGAGGAGGTGGCTGGAGACGATGACCGTGCACCCCGCGGCGGCGTAGCGGATCATCACCTCGCGCATCTCGCGGATCTGGGGCGGGTCGAGGCCGTTGGTCGGTTCGTCGAGGATGAGCAGGTCCGGCATGCCGAGCATGGCCTGCGCGATGGCCAGGCGCTGGCGCATGCCCTGCGAGTAGGTGCGCACCGCGCGGGCGAGCGCGTCGCCGAGGCCCGCGATCTCCAGGGCCTCCTCCATGTGCGCGTCCTCGGCGGGGCGGCCTGTGGCGCGCCAGTACAGCTCCAGGTTCTCGCGGCCGGACAGGTGCGGCAGGAAGCCCGCGCCCTCGACGAAGGCGCCGACCCGGGACAGGACCGGGGCGCCCGGGCTGATGGCGTGTCCGAAGACGCGGATCTCGCCGCCGTCCGGCTTGATCAGGCCCATCAGCATGCGCAGGGTCGTGGTCTTGCCGGCGCCGTTCGGGCCGAGCAGGCCGAGGACCTGGCCCTTCTCCACACGGAACGACAGGTCCTTGACGGCGTACCGGTCGGAGGACTTGGCGTACCGCTTGGTCAGGTCCGTGATCTGGAGCGGCACGTCGGCCAGCTCGGGGTCCGGCGGGGCGGGTGCGGCCGTGCGGCGGCGTCCCGTGATGATCAGCGCCAGGGCGATCGCGGCGCCGGCGCCCGGCATCCACCACACCCAGGCGGGCAGCGGGCCCTGCGCGTTGCTCTCGCCGAGCGCCGACGGGACCTTCAAGTCGCCCTTGAGGGAGACGGTGTACGTGGCCGGGGTCGCCGGGGAGGCGTAGCCGAGGTCCGTGGAGGCGAGGACCAGGCGCAGCCGGTGGCCGTCCTCGACCTCGTGGTCGATCGCCGGGAGGGTGACGGTGACGTCCTTGCCCGCCTTGGCGCCCTCGACCCTGATGGGCGTGACCAGCTGGGAGGGCAGCACCGGCTGGGTGCGGCCGGGGCCGACGTCGTAGACCTTGGCGAAGAGCACGGCGTCGTCGCTGGTGGACTTCACGTGGACGGTGGCCGTCGGGGAGCCGGTGATCTGGACGTCGTCCCGGAACGGGGCCGACTCGAACGCGGCGAACTGGCCGGGGAAGTCCAGGGAGACCCCGACGCCGAGCGAGGACAGCCGGCTGAGGCCGCCCGCGCCGCCGAGGCCGGGCAGGGCGGAGACGCCGGGCGGGCTGGCGCCGGGCGGGTTGTCGAAGCTCTGCTCGCGGCCGGCCAGGGCGATGGAGCGCTGCTTGCTCTCCAGGCCGGGGTAGCGGTCCGAGGTCACGCCGGTCAGCCGGGGTTCACCGTCGCCGGAGCCGAGGCCGAGGGTGCGGGTGACGCGGAAGGCGGGGCCGGTGTCGACGCCCTTGTCGTCCTTGAGGTAGCGGTCGAACCAGCTCCGCACGCGGCCCTGGACGCGGCTCGTCTCCATGTCGCCGCCGTCGTGGCCGCCGGCGATCCAGTCGACGTCGACGGGGGCGCCAGTGCCGCGGATCGTCTTCGCTGCCTGGTCGGCCTGTCCGAGCGGGAAGAGGGAGTCGGACTGGCCCTGCATGAGCAGGGTCGGCACCTTGACGCGGTTGCCGACCGCGGAGGGCGAACGCTCGTCGAGCATCTTGCGGGCCTCGGCGTCCGGTTTGCCCGACTCGGCGACCCGCTCGTACATCCGGCACAGCGCGGGCTCGAACCGCTCGCAGCCGCCGCCGGAGTTGACGAAGATGCCGGCCCACAGCTTCTTGAACACGCCGTTCGGGAACAGCGCGTCGGCGAGGTTCCAGTACGTGATGGCCGGGGCGATGGCGTCCACCCGGTCGTCGTGCCCCGCCGTGAGCAGGGCGATCGCGCCGCCGTAGGAGCCACCGGCC
Source organism: Streptomyces africanus (assembly GCF_030816955.1). Classification (NCBI taxonomy): domain Bacteria; kingdom Bacillati; phylum Actinomycetota; class Actinomycetes; order Kitasatosporales; family Streptomycetaceae; genus Streptomyces; species Streptomyces africanus. The sequence goes on from NZ_JAUSYP010000001.1 coordinate 3,067,766, forward strand.
ATGCCCACGCGGGGGTCGCCGGGCTTGTCGAGTTCGACCTGGGGCTGCTTCGCGAGCCAGTCGATGAGTTTCGAGACGTCGGCGACCTCGCCCTTGGGGTCGTTCAGCCCGATCTTCCCTTTGGACTTACCGAAACCACGCGCCGACCAGGTCAGGACCGCGTAGCCGTCTCTGGCGAGATCCTCGGCCTGCTGCCGTACGTCGTTCTTGCTGCCGCCGAAACCGTGGCCGAGCAGGACGGCGGGGCGGCGGCGGTCTCCTCCGGAGGTGAAGAACGAGGTGTCTATCCGCACGCCGTCCGCTGTGTCGAGGAGCCGGTCGGTGCGGTGGACCGGGGCGGTCTCGTCGTCGGCGACGGCCGTCCACGTGCCTGCGCCGGCGAGCACGACGACGGCGGCCCCGGCGGCGAGGAGCCGCCGGGGCCTCCGCAGCAGCCCGTTCAGCCCGGGCAGTCGAAGATCCATGCGTCAACGGTACGGCGTCAACCTGTCGATGAGTTGTCGACCAGAGACCGAAGTGCAAGGCCTTCCAGGGGTGTACACGGAGTTTTCGGCGTACTGCGGGTGGTGTACGGCGTCGAGCTCGGGTGTGTTGTGAGCGAAACCCTCAGTGGTTGCGTGGGAAGCCCAGGTCCACGCCCGCCGGGGCGTCGGCCGGGTCCGGCCAGCGGGTGGTGACGACCTTGCCCCGGGTGTAGAAGTGCGTGCCGTCGTTGCCGTAGATGTGGTGGTCGCCGAAGAGCGAGTCCTTCCAGCCGCCGAAGGAGTGGTAGCCCACGGGGACCGGGATCGGGACGTTGACGCCGACCATGCCGGCCTCGACCTCCAGCTGGAAGCGGCGGGCCGCGCCGCCGTCCCGGGTGAAGATCGCGGTGCCGTTGCCGAACGGCGAGGCGTTGATCAGGTCCAGGGCCTCCTCGTAGGTCTCCGTGCGCAGCACGCACAGGACCGGGCCGAAGATCTCGTCCCGGTAGGCCTTCGCACTCGTCGGCACCTTGTCGAGGAGCGAGATGCCGATCCAGTGGCCGTTCTCGAAGCCGTCGACGGAGTAGCCGGTGCCGTCGAGAACCACCTCGGCACCCTCCGCCGCCGCGCCCTCGACGTAGGAGGCCACCTTGTCGCGGTGGACCTTGGTGATCAGCGGGCCCATCTCGGAGGTGGGGTCGTTGCCGGGGCCGATCTTGATCTTCTCGGCGCGCTCCCGGATCTTCTCCACCAGTTCGTCGCCGACCGCGCCGACCGCGACGACCGCCGAGATGGCCATGCAGCGCTCGCCCGCCGAGCCGTAGGCGGCGGACACGGCGGCGTCGGCCGCCGCGTCGAGGTCGGCGTCGGGGAGGACCAGCATGTGGTTCTTGGCGCCGCCGAGCGCCTGGACGCGCTTGCCGTTGGCGGAGGCAGTGGTATGGATGTAGCGGGCGATCGGGGTCGAGCCGACGAACGACACCGCCTTCACGTCCGGGTGTTCGAGCAGCCGGTCGACGGCCACCTTGTCACCGTGGACGACGTTGAAGACGCCGTCCGGCAGGCCGGCCTCGGCGAGCAGCTCGGCGAGCTTGACCGACGCCGACGGGTCCTTCTCGGACGGCTTCAGCACGAACGTGTTGCCGCACGCGATGGCGAGCGGGAACATCCACATCGGCACCATCGCCGGGAAGTTGAACGGCGTGATGCCGGCGACGACGCCGAGCGGCTGGCGGATGGAGGAGACGTCGACGCGGCTCGCCACCTGCGTCGACAGCTCGCCCTTGAGCTGGACGGTGATGCCGCAGGCCAGGTCTACGATCTCCAGGCCGCGGGCGACCTCGCCGAGGGCGTCGCTGTGCACCTTGCCGTGCTCGGCGGTGATCAGCTCGGCGATCGCGTCGCGGTTGGCGTCGAGCAGCGCGCGGAACTTGAAGAGGATGGACGTGCGCTGGGCCAGGGAGGACTGGCCCCAGGTCGCGAAGGCCTCCTTGGCGGCGGCCACCGCCGCGTCCACCTCGTCGACCGAGGCGAACGCGACCTTCGTCGTCACCTCGCCGGTCGCCGGGTCGGTCACCGGCCCGTGTGTGCCCGAGGCGCCTTCGACGGTCTTGCCGCCGATCCAGTGGTTGACGATCTTCGTCATGGCCGGGAACTCCTTCACAGATGGCGGCGTCGGGTGGAGACGTGCCGTTCGTACAGCTCGCGTGCCTTGACCGCGGACGGCCGTGTCGCGGTCTCGGCCACGGGTACATCCCACCAGGCCTGCGCGGGAGGCGCGCCCGACACTGTGTCTGCCGTTTGGGTCTCCACGTAGACACATGTGGGAGTGTCGGCGGCCCGGGCCTCGGCGAGCGCCGCTCCGAGGTCCCGCACGGTCTTCGCGCGCAGCACGCGCATGCCGAGGCTGGCCGCGTTGGCGGCGAGGTCGACCGGCAGCGGCGGCCCCGTGTACGTGCCGTCCTCGGACGGGAAGCGGTAGGCGGTGCCGAACCGCTCGCCGCCCACCGACTCGGACAGCCCGCCGATGGACGCGTAGCCGTGGTTCTGGATGATCAGGACCTTGATCGCGATGCCCTCCTGCACGGCCGTCACGATCTCCGTCGGCATCATCAGGTACGTGCCGTCGCCGACCAGCGCCCACACGGGCCGGTCGGGGGCGGCCATCTTCACGCCGATGGCGGCCGGGATCTCGTAGCCCATGCAGGAGTAGCCGTACTCCAGGTGGTACTGGTCGCGGGACCGGGTCCGCCACAGTTTGTGCAGGTCGCCGGGGAGGGAACCGGCGGCGTTGATGAGGATGTCCGACTCGTCGACCAGGGCGTCCAGGACGCCGAGGACCTGCGGCTGGGTCGGGCGGGTGTCCGGCTCGTCCACCTCGTAGCAGGCGTCGACGCGCTGCTCCCAGCGCTCCTTGTCCTCGGTGTACTCGGTGGCGTACAGCGGCGCGACCCGGTGGCCGTGCATCTCCAGCCGCTCGGTCAGCTCCTCCAGGCCGGTGCGGGCGTCCGCGATCAGGGGGTGCCCGGCGAGCTTGTGGCCGTCGAAGGAGGCGATGTTGAGGTTGAGGAACCGGACGTTCTCGCCGGTGAAGAGGGTGCCGGAGGCGGTGGTGAAGTCGGTGTAGCGGGTGCCCACGCCGATCACCAGGTCGGCGGTGCGGGCGAGTTCGTCCGCCGTGGCCGTGCCGGTGTGGCCGATGCCGCCGACGTCCTGGGGGTGGTCGTGGCGCAGGGAGCCCTTGCCGGCCTGGGTGGAGGCGACCGGGATGCCGGTGGTATCGGCGAACTCGGCGAGCGCCTCCTCGGCGCGGCTGTGGTGGACACCGCCGCCGGCGACGACCAGGGGCCGCTTCGCCGCACGGATGATCCTTACCGCCTCGGCGAGCTCCGCCGGGTCGGCGCCGGGACGCCGTACGGTCCAGACGCGCTCGGCGAAGAACTCCTCGGGCCAGTCGTACGCCTCCGCCTGCACGTCCTGGGGCAGTGCGAGGGTGACGGCGCCGGTCTCGACGGGGTCGGTGAGCACGCGCATCGCGTTCAGCGCCGACGGGATCAGGGCCTCCGGGCGCGTGATCCGGTCGAAGTACTTCGACACCGGGCGCAGGCAGTCGTTGACCGACACGTCGCCCGCGTACGGGACCTCCAGTTGCTGGAGGACCGGGTCGGCGGGGCGGGTGGCGAAGATGTCGCCGGGCAGGAGCAGCACCGGCAGGTGGTTGATGGTCGCCAGGGCGGCGCCCGTGACGAGGTTGGTGGCGCCCGGGCCGATGGAGGTCGTGACCGCGTGCGTGGACAGGCGGCCCGACTGGCGCGCGTAACCGACCGCGGCGTGCACCATGGCCTGTTCGTTGCGGCCCTGGTGGTACGGCATCGCGTCGGTGTGTTCCAGGAGCGCCTGGCCGATGCCGGCGACGTTGCCGTGGCCGAAGATGCCCCAGGTGGCGCCGATGAGCCGCTGCCGTACGCCGTCGCGTTCGGTGTACTGGGCGGACAGGAAGCGTACGAGCGCCTGAGCGACCGTCAGCCTCGTCGTCGAGGTCATCGGTTTCCCCTCCCTATGGATGGTCACGGGTACGCAGTGGCCGCCGCGGGTGTTCACCACCGGGAGCGAGCACGCAGGCCTCCGGCACGTCACGGCGAGAGTGCGTGCCGGGCGTCGCAGGGCAGGCGGGACTTGGCGGACACGCCCTGGCGTGGGGGACCTCCGGCGCGGGGCCGTAGCGGGCGGGGAGTTGTCGCTCGCACTTCGCTCCTGCCAAAGCAAAGCGGCCTCCCGCGCCGGAGGCGATCTGGGCCCGGGCGTCACGGACACCCGGGAGGGGCGGCACGATCCGCACGCCGGTCGTGGTGCCCTGGGGGATGTACGGCTCACTGCTCATGAAGCGGCCCTCACAGCAGTCCTACGGCGGTGTCCACGGCGGCGGCCACATCGCCGTCCGCCGGGTAGAGCAGCGAACGCCCGACCACCAGCCCGCGCACGGTGGGCAGTTGGAGAGCGCCGCGCCACTTCTCGTACGCCCCGTCCTGATCGTCGCCCACCTCGCCGCCCAGCAGTACGGCCGGCAGCGTGGAGGCGGCCATGACCTCGGCCATGTCGTCGGGGTTGTCGGTGACCGGCACCTTCAGCCAGGTGTAGGCCGAGCTGCCGCCCAGGCCCGAGGCGATGGCGATCGACCGGGTGACGGCCTCGGCGGACAGGTCGTTGCGCAGCCGGCCCGTCTCGTCGCGGCGGGAGATGAACGGCTCGACGAAGACAGGGAGCCGGCGGGCCGCCATGTCGTCGATGGCGCGGGCGGTGGACTCCAGCGTGGTGAGGGAGCCCGGGTCGTCATAGTCGATGCGCAGGAGCAGCTTGCCCGCGTCGAAGCCGAGGCGCTCGATGTCCTCGGGGCGGTGGCCGGTGAAGCGGTCGTCGAGTTCGAAGCGCGCGCCCTGGAGGCCGCCGCGGTTCATCGAGCCCAGGACGACCTTGCCGTCGAGGGCGCCGAGCAGGAGCAGGTCGTCGAGGATGTCGGCGGTGGCGAGGACGCCGTCCACGCCCGGGCGGGACAGCGCCAGGCAGAGGCGTTCGAGGAGGTCGGCGCGGTTGGCCATGGCCAGGCTGCGGCCGCCGACGCCGAGGGCGCCGCGGGCCGGGTGGTCGGCGGCGACGATCATCAGCCGGCCGTTGTCGTTCAGCAGGGGCCGGCGGGTGCGGCGGGCGGCGGCCTCGGCGATCGCCTCCGGGCGGTGGCTGCGCAGGCGGACGAGTTCGCAGACGTCGACGGTCACTGGACGGCCCCCGCGGTGACGGCCGCCTCGATCTCGTCCGGAGTGGGCATCGCGGAGGAGCACTCCAGGCGGGAGGCGACGATGGCGCCGGCGGCGTTGGCGTGCCGCATGGTCTTCTCCAGGTCCCAGCCGGCCAGGAGGCCGTGGACGAGACAGCCGCCGAAGGCGTCTCCGGCGCCGAGGCCGTTGAGGACGTTCACGGGCAGCGGCGGGACCTCGGCGGTGACGCCGTCGCGGTGGACGGCGAGGACGCCCTTCGGGCCCTGCTTGACGACGGCGAGCTCGACACCGGCGTCCAGGAGGGCCCGGGCGGCGGCGTGCGGCTCGCGTACGCCCGTGGCGACCTCCACCTCGTCGAGGTTGCCGACGGCGACGGTGGTGTGGCGCAGGGCCTCCTCGTAGAAGGGGCGGGCCGCGTCGGGGTTCGTCCAGAACATCGGGCGCCAGTCGAGGTCGAAGACCGTCGTGCCGGACTTGGCGCGGTGGGCGAGGGCCGCGAGCGTCGCCGTACGGCTCGGTTCCTCGCTCAGGCCCGTGCCCGTGACCCAGAAGACGCGAGCGTCACGGATGGCGTCCAGGTCGAGCTCGTGGGCGTCGATCTCCAGGTCGGGGGCCTTGGGCTGCCGGTAGAAGTACAGCGGGAAGTCGTCCGGCGGGAAGACCTCGCAGAACGTGACCGGGGTGGGCAGGCCGGGGACCGGGGTGACCCAGCGGTCGTCCACGCCGAAGCCCTTCAGGGCCTCGTGCAGGTACGTGCCGAAGGGGTCGTCGCCGGTGCGGGTGATCACCGCCGTGCGCCGCCCCAGGCGGGCCGCGGCGACCGCGACGTTCGTGGCCGAGCCACCGAGGAACTTGCCGAAGGAGGTGACCTGCGGCAGCGGGACACCCGTCTGGAGCGGATACAGATCCACTCCGATGCGCCCCATGGTGATCAGGTCGTACGCCATCGGCTTCCCCTCGGTGTCGGCTCTCCCCGGCTTTGTAGTCCCCTTCCCGAAGCCCTGTCAATGTTTTGTCCGGACATTCGGACCAGATCATGACAGCGCTTTCCGATGTCGTGCGCGTGTGTCCGCTGTGCGCGCCCCTCGGTTCTCCAGTCTTCGCCTGATGCCGCGTCAAGGCACCCCGCCGGAGCTCGGGCGAATCCGTGTGCCCCGGTTGTGTCACAAACGCCCTCTTCCTGTCACAGGTGTCCCGTGTCCGCGGCCCTTCCGTCACACCCGGCGCACAGGCCCTGCCCTGTGTCACGGGAGCGTCGTTGACCGGACACAGGCTTGTTGATCGCCAGCGCAGCGCCCGGCTCCCGACGGTCGTCCCGGCCGCCGCCGTGGTGCGCGCGGGGAGGTGCACCTCATGACCGACCGAAGGCTCTGGTCGTACAAGGAGATCGCGGCACACATCCGGGTGCAGCCGGACACCGTGCGCTCCTACCGCAAGCACGGCCTGCTGCCCCCGCCCGACCACCTCGAGAACGGCAAGCCCTACTGGTACGCCGACACCGTCCGGGCCTGGGTGGCGTCCCGGCCCGGCAACCGCGCCCGAAGAACCGACTGAGCCTCTCGGCCCGACCCCGTGCCCCACCGCCGCACGGGGCACGGCTGTGCCCGGGGGAGGATCAGCGCCACGGCTCGATGACCGTCGCACCCGCCGGGGACGCCGTCCCCATCGCCGCCAGGGCGGGCGGGGCCTCGTCGAGCGGGATCGTGGACGTCACCAGCAGGTCGGGGCGCAGGACGCCGCCGCGGACCAGCTCCAGCATCGGCGCGTAGCCGTGCGCTGCCATGCCGTGGCTGCCGAGGAGTTCCAGCTCCAGGGCTATCACGCGGGTCATGGGCACGGGTGTCGCGCCGGTCGGCGAGGGCAGCAGGCCGACCTGGACGTGCCGGCCGCGGCGGCGCAGGCCGTTCACGGAGGCGGCGCAGGTGGCGGGGGAACCGAGGGCGTCCAGCGAGAGATGGGCGCCGCCGCCGGTGAGGTCACGGACCGCCGCCGCGGGGTCCGGCACGGCCGACGCGTCCAGGCACTGCACCGCCCCGAACTTCCGCGCCAGGTCCAGCGCCCGGGCCGACACGTCGACGGCCACGACCTGCGCGCCCGACGCCGCCGCGATCATCACCGCGGAGAGACCGACCCCGCCGCAGCCGTGCACCGCGACCCACTCCCCCGCCGCGGCCCGGCCCTGCCGCACCACCGCCCGGTACGCCGTGGCGAACCGGCAGCCGAGGGAGGCCGCCGTCGCGAAGGACAGTTCCCCGGGGAGCGCCACGAGGTTGACGTCGGCGTGGTCCAGGGCCACGTACTGGGCGAAGGAGCCCCAGTGCGAGAAGCCGGGCTGCGTCTGCCGCTCGCACACCTGGTGGTCGCCCGCCGCGCAGGACGGGCAAGTGCCGCAGGCGCAGATGAACGGCACGGTGACCCGGTCGCCGGGCCGCCAGCGGGTCACCCGGTCGCCCACCGTCTCGACGACCCCGGCGAGTTCATGCCCCGGCACATGCGGCAGCGTGATGTCCGGGTCGTGGCCCTGCCAGCCGTGCCAGTCGCTGCGGCACAGCCCCGTGGCCTCGACCCGCACGACGACCCCGTGCTCCGCGGGCTCCGGATCGGCGACGTCCCGCACCTCGGCCGGCTCCCCGTACCGCTCGAACACAACGGCCCGCATGATCTACCCGCCTTCCGTTCGTGCCCGGGGGCGGCGCCGGTTGTCCTCGCGCCCCCCGAGCAGTCAGCGTCTCGGGGAACGCTAGCCCGTGCCGTGCGGGCCGTGCCGTCCGGGCCCATGCGGTACGGACCTGTGCGGTACGGACCTGCGCTTCAGCCCGGGGCTCCGACCTTGTCCCGGGCCGGTTCCTCCGGTGCTCCGGCCGGTTCCGGGCCGGACTCGCTCAGGCCGAAACGCTCGTGGAAGCGGCGCAGGGGGCCCGGGGCCCACCAGGTGGCGCGGCCGGTGAGGCGCATGACCGCGGGGACCAGGAGGCTGCGGACGATCATCGCGTCCATCAGGACCGCCAGGGCGATGCCCAGGCCGAGCATCTTGGTGTTGGTGACCCGGGACGTACCGATCGCGACCATGACCACGGCCAGGATGACCGCCGCCGCCGTGATCAGCCCGCCGGTGCGCTTCAGGCCGTGGCGGACGGCCCGGTCGTGGTCGCCGGTGCGGTCGTACTCCTCCTTGATGCGCGAGAGCAGGAACACGCCGTAGTCCATGGACAGGCCGAACGCCCACGCAGAACATCAGGACCGGGAGGGTCGTCTCGATGGAGCCGGGACTGGTGAAGCCGAGCAGGCCGGAGAGATGGCCGTCCTGGAAGATCCAGACGACCGCGCCGAACATGGCCGTCAGACTGAGCGCGTTGAGGACGACCGCCTGGATCGGTATGAGCACGCTGCCCGTGAGGAGGAAGACCAGGAGCAGCGTGACGATCGTGATGAAGACGGCCGCGAGCGGCAGGCTTTCCCCTATGGCGTCCTTGGAGTCGACCAGGACGGCCGCCGTGCCGGTCACCTTGGTGTCGAAGGGGGCCCGGACTTCGCGCAGGTCGCCGACGAGGCGCTGGGCCGGGCCGTCGACCGCCTCGCCCTTCGGCAGCACCGTGAAGTACGCCGAGTCGCCCTTCACCAGCGGTCCGTCGACCCGCAGCACCTCGGGCAGTCCGGCGATCCGCTCCTTGTAGGCGCCGTACTGCGCCTCGGTCGCGCGGCCCTCGGCGAGCACTTCCAGACCGCCGCCGGGGCTGCCCGGGAAGCCGTCCCGGATGTGCTGCTGCACGACATGGGACTCGGACGTCGAGGGCAGCTGGCGGTCGTCGGCGGTGCCGAACCTGACGCCGAGGAAGGGCAGTCCGAGCAGGACGAGGACGGCTGTCGTGCCCAGGGCGAAGAACGGGGCGCGGCGCATGACGAGCGACGCCGAGCGCGCCCAGGCCCTGCCCTCCTCCTCGGCGGGCTTCGGCCGGCGTCCGCGCCGGAACACGCGGCGCAGGTCGAGGGAGTTGACCCGGTGCCCCAGCAGCGTCAGCGCCGCCGGGAGCAGGATCAGCGCGGCGGCCGCGGCCAGCAGCACCACGGCGATCCCGGCGTAGGCGAAGGACCGCAGGAAGTACTGCGGGAAGACCAGCATGGCCGCCAGGGACACCGCGACCGTGAGGGCGGAGAACAGCACCGTGCGGCCGGCGGTGCGCAGCGTCGTGCCGATCGCGGTCAGGGGCTCGGCGCCGGTGGACAGTTCCTCACGGAAGCGGCGGACGATGAACAGCGCGTAGTCGACGGCGAGGCCGAGACCGAGGGCCGTGGTGAGGTTGATCGCGAACACGGACACGTCGGTGAGCTCGGTGAGGCCGCGCAGGATCGCGTTCGTCCCGAGGATGGCGACGATGCCGATGCCGAGCGGCAGCAGGGCCGCGACGGCACTGCCGAAGACCATCACCAGCAGCACGAGCGTCACCGGCAGGGCGATGAGCTCGGCCCGGGTCAGGTCCTCCTGGATGATCGTCTGCATCTCGTGCCGCACGGCGACCGGGCCGCCGACGGTGACCTCCACCGCGCCGTGCGCGCCGCGGTAGTGGGGCGCGATGCGCTCCAAGGTCTCCCCGGCGGTCTTCTCGTCGCCCGTGATGCGGGCGGCGATCAGCGCCTCATGACCGTCCTCGGCACGCAGGGCCGGGGTGCCGGACTGCCAGTAGGAGCCGACGCCGGTGACGCCCCGCTCGCCGGCCAGTCGCTCGGCGAGAGCCTTCGCTCGGGCTGCGACGGCCGGGGCGTCGACCGAGGCGTCGCCCGCGTCGACCAGGAGCAGCAGGTTGGGCTGGGAGCCGGGGAACTCGCGCTCCAGGGCCTTGGTCGCGTACGTGGACTCGGCGGCCGGGTCCTCCCAGCCGCCGGCACCGAGCCGGTCGGCGACACCGCTGCCGGCCAGCACCGCGAGCGTGGTGAGCACCAGCGCCACCAGCAGCGACAGCCTGGGCCGGGAGGTCACCAAGCGGGTCCAGCGGCCGATGCGTGGTGGGGTTCCGGCGCGCGTTGATGTTCCGGCGCGTGGTGGTGTGTTGACTTCGGTCATCGTGCGGTGTCCCCTTCACCGGTGACCCGTGTCCAGGCGCAGCCTGACAGCACGGGGCTGCCATAGACTGGCAAACACGAGAGATCGCTCGCATTTCTGCCCCCAGAATGCGAGTGGGCACTCGTGTTTGTCAATCGCGTGCTGAGACCTGGGGATAACGCGTGCCCGAGAAGACCGAGAAACCCGGAACCGAGAAGCCCGGAACGGAGACGACGGCGGCGGCCGAGGACCGGCCGCGCCGCCGTCAGGCGCGCGGCGAGCGCCGGATCGCCCAGCTCCTCGACGCCGCCGCCACCGTCTTCTCCACGACGGGCTACACGGCCGCCAGCACCAACGCCATCGCCCGCGAGGCGGGCGTCTCACCGGGGACGCTGTACCAGTTCTTCCCGAACAAGGAAGCGATCGCGATCGAGCTGGGCAGCCGGCTCATGCACGAGATGCGGCAGTCCTACGACGAGGTCCTCGCCCCGATCGACCCCGCGGCGACCCCGATCGAGGAGGTGGTCGCCGGGACCGTCGACCGCTTCATCGAGTTCAACTGCCGCCACCCGGCCTTCTTCGCACTGATGCACGGACCCGACATCCCGGGACGCATCGCCGAGGAGCACGACGCACTGCACCGCACGCTGGCCACCCGGGTGGAGACGATTCTCGCCCCGTTCGTGCCCGGCGTCCCCGCTTCCGAGATCACCCGCACGGCCCAGATGTGCGTCGGCATCTACAAGGCGGGCCTGGAGCTGGTCCTGGCCCACGAGGGCGCCGAACGCGAGGCGTACGTCCAGGAGCTGAAGACCGCCCTCCTGCGCTACCTGGGGCCGCTGACCGGGGCGTCGTGAGCTGATACCCCCTAGGGGTACAGTTGGATATGCGGACCCCAAGGGTCCCCATCGCCCCACACGCCTCGACGAGGAGTAACGAGATGACCGCCCAGACCGACACCACGGGCCCCGTCACCACCGTCTACAAGGTGAGCGGCATGAGCTGCGGACACTGCGAGGGCGCCGTCTCCGGCGAGATCTCCCAGATCTCCGGCGTCAGTTCGGTGACGGCCGTCGCCTCGACCGGCGAGGTCACCGTCGTCTCCGCCGCCCCTCTCGACGACGCGGCCGTGCGCGCGGCCGTCGACGAAGCCGGTTTTGAGCTGGCCGGGAAGGCCTGACCGGTCCCGAGAGCCGAGACGCACAGGTCTGAGACACCCCGGCCCTGGCACTCGTACCGACGTACGGGCCGTACGCCGCCGGCCCCCGGCCCGTACGGCCCGTCCCGCTTCCCGGGCCCCCGCATCACCTGGAGTACGGACATGACCAGCACCACCGCCAAGGCGCCGGCCGGCCGCGAGCCGGCGCTCGCCGAGGTCGAGCTGCTCATCGGCGGGATGACCTGCGCCTCCTGCGCGGCCCGCGTCGAGAAGAAGCTCAACCGCATGGACGGCGTCACCGCCACGGTGAACTACGCGACGGAGAAGGCCCGGGTCACCTACCCCGCGGGCACCGAGGTCGCCGACCTCATCGCGACCGTGGTGAAGACCGGGTACACCGCCGAGGAGCCCGCGCCCACGCGCGAGGAGGAGCCCGCCACCGAGGGCGCGCACACCGCCGGGGAGGACCCCGAGCTGTCGGCCCTGCGCCGCCGCCTCGCCGTCTCCGCCGCCCTCGCGGTGCCCGTGATCCTGCTGGCCATGGTCCCGGCCCTCCAGTTCGACAACTGGCAGTGGCTCTCGCTCACCCTCGCCGCACCGGTCGTCGTCTGGGGCGGACTGCCCTTCCACCGGGCGGCCTGGACGAACGCCCGGCACGGCGCCGCCACCATGGACACGCTGGTCTCCCTCGGCACGCTGGCCGCGTTCGGCTGGTCCCTGTGGGCCCTGTTCCTCGGCGACGCGGGCATGCCCGGCATGCGGCACCCCTTCGAGCTCACGGTCTCGCGCGGCGACGGCGCCTCCTCGATCTACCTGGAGGTCGCCTCCGGCGTCACGGCCTTCATCCTGCTGGGCCGCTATCTGGAGGCCCGTTCCAAGCGCCGTGCGGGAGCGGCCCTCAAGGCGCTGATGGAGCTGGGCGCCAAGGAGGTGGCGGTCCTGCGGGACGGGCGCGAGGTGCGGATCCCGGCGCAGCGGCTGACCGTCGGCGACCGGTTCGTCGTACGGCCCGGCGAGAAGATCGCCACCGACGGCACGGTCGTCGAGGGCGCCTCGGCGGTGGACGCCTCGATGCTGACCGGCGAGTCGGTGCCGGTGGACGTGACGGCCGGGGACGCGGTCACCGGGGCGACGGTCAACGCGGGCGGCCGGCTCGTCGTCGAGGCCACCCGGATCGGCGCCGACACCCAGCTCGCGCGGATGGCGAAGCTGGTGGAGGACGCGCAGAACGGCAAGGCCGAGGTGCAGCGGCTCGCCGACCGGATCGCCGGGGTCTTCGTGCCGGTGGTCCTGCTGATCGCCGCCGCCACGGCCGGGGCGTGGCTCGGGCTGACCGGCGACGGCGTCGCCGCGTTCACCGCCGCCGTCGCGGTCCTGATCATCGCCTGCCCGTGCGCGCTGGGCCTGGCCACGCCGACCGCGCTGATGGTCGGCACGGGCCGCGGCGCCCAGCTCGGCATCCTCATCAAGGGACCGGAGGTCCTGGAGTCCACGCGCCGGATCGACACGGTCGTCCTGGACAAGACCGGCACGGTCACCACGGGCCGGATGACCCTCCAGGAGGTCCATGTCGCCGAGGGCGCCGACGAGAAGGAGGTGCTGCGGCTGGCGGGCGCCGTCGAGCACGCCTCCGAGCACCCCGTGGCCCGGGCGATCGCGCTGGGCGCCGCGGAGAGGGCCGGACAGCTCCCGGACGTCGAGCACTTCGAGAACGTCCCCGGGCGGGGCGTGCGGGGGCTCGTGGAGGGCCGTGAGGTCGCCGTGGGGCGGCTCTTCGACGACGTACCGCCGCTGCTGGCCCGCGCGCGGGACGAGGCCGAGCGGGCCGGCCGTACGGCCGTCGTGGCGGGCTGGGACGGAACAGCGAAGGCCGTCCTGGCCGTGGCGGACGCGGTCAAGGAGACCAGCGCGGAGGCGGTGCGCGAGCTGCGCGCGCTGGGGCTCACGCCGGTGCTGCTGACCGGGGACAACCGGGCGGTGGCCGATGCGGTGGCCGAGGCCGTCGGGATCGACCGGGTGATCTCGGAGGTCCTGCCCGAGGACAAGGTCGACGCCGTACGGCGGCTGCAGGCCGAGGGGCGGGTCGTCGCCATGGTGGGCGACGGCGTCAACGACGCGGCGGCGCTCGCCACCGCCGACCTGGGCCTGGCCATGGGCACCGGCACGGACGCGGCGATCGAGGCGGGCGATCTGACGCTGGTGCGCGGCGATCTGCGGGTGGCCGCGGACGCGATCCGGCTCTCCCGCCGGACGCTGGCCACGATCAAGGGCAACCTCGTGTGGGCCTTCGGCTACAACGTGGCCGCGCTGCCGCTGGCCGCCGCGGGACTGCTGAACCCGATGATCGCCGGGGCCGCGATGGCCTTCTCGTCGGTCTTCGTCGTCACGAACAGTCTCCGGCTCCGGACATTCCGGTGAAGTCCCCCGAATTCGCCCTAAGTTCGCGGCGAACGTGATATGAGCCCCTCTGGAGTCCCGGGCCCGGCTCACATAAGCTCTTCACAAGGCTCGCGCATCATCCTTACGCTTGAGCCCCGGACGGCATATCCGGGCTCTTGCGTATCTACCGGACATGCGCAAGAGACGCAGATCACAGTGATGTGAACGTAACCATCGAAGGGGTTCGAAGGTCTAAGTTGACGATGTCGGGCAGCGTCTTGGGGGGCGCCACCTGGCATCTGGAGATGTCTTGGGGGACCTCTCCAGAGATGCGTTGCCGGGGCACGTACACCGGGAAGCTTTGAGCGGCCCTCCCGGTCGTGCGCTGTCCCGGCAGACCGCACACCACAGTACGGCGAGTTTTGCTCGTTGTGCTCACAGCGATTCAGGCGCTGTCCTCACAGACGCCCGGCCGGATCCCGTGGGGGGAATCCGTACCGGGACTGGGAAGGCGCCCTGGTCGTCGGCCCGTGGGGGGACCGGCGACAGGGCGCCTTCTTTTCTGCTTCTCGGCCCCTCGGGCCTGCTCGCGGCCTGCTCGCCCCGCACCTACGCAAGAGCCCCCGCACCCGCACGAGCGCGGATACGGGGGCCGAGCGGCACTACGACGCCTCAGCGCTCCTCGACGGGCACGAAGTCGCGCTCGACGACGCCCGTGTAGATCTGGCGCGGGCGGCCGATGCGGGAGCCCGGCTCCTTGATCATCTCGTGCCACTGGGCGATCCAGCCCGGCAGCCGGCCGAGGGCGAACAGGACCGTGAACATCTCGGTCGGGAAGCCCATGGCCCGGTAGATCAGGCCGGTGTAGAAGTCGACGTTCGGGTAGAGGCTGCGCGAGACGAAGTAGTCGTCGGAGAGCGCGTGCTCCTCCAGCTTCAGCGCGATGTCCAGCAGCTCGTCGGACTTGCCGAGGGCGGACAGCACGTCGTGCGCGGCGGCCTTGATGATCTTGGCGCGCGGGTCGAAGTTCTTGTAGACCCGGTGGCCGAAGCCCATCAGGCGGACGCCGTCCTCCTTGTTCTTCACCTTGCGGATGAAGTTGTCGACGTCGCCGCCGGAGTCGCGGATGCCCTCCAGCATCTCCAGCACGGACTGGTTGGCACCGCCGTGCAGCGGGCCCCACAGGGCGTTGATGCCGGCGGAGATCGACGCGAACATGTTCGCCTGCGAGGAGCCGACCAGGCGGACCGTGGAGGTAGAACAGTTCTGCTCGTGGTCCGCGTGCAGGATCAGCAGCTTGTCGAGCGCGGAGACCACGATCGGGTCGAGGTCGTACTCCTGCGCGGGGACCGAGAAGGTCATGCGGAGGAAGTTCTCCACGTAGCCCAGGTCGTTGCGCGGGTAGACGAACGGGTGGCCGATCGACTTCTTGTACGCGTACGCCGCGATCGTCGGGAGCTTGGCGAGCAGACGGATCGTGGAGAGGTTGCGCTGGCGCTCGTCGAACGGGTTGTGGCTGTCCTGGTAGAACGTGGACAGCGCCGAGACGACCGAGGACAGCATGGCCATCGGGTGGGCGTCGCGCGGGAAGCCCCTGTAGAAGTTCTTGACGTCCTCGTGCAGCAGGGTGTGCTGCGTGATGTCGTTCTTGAACGACGAGAGCTCGTCGACGGTCGGCAGCTCGCCGTTGATCAGCAGGTAGGCGACCTCCAGGAAGGTGGAGCGCTCGGCCAGCTGCTCGATCGGGTAGCCGCGGTACCGCAGGATGCCCGCTTCGCCGTCCAGGTAGGTAATGGCGGATTTGTAGGCGGCGGTGTTGCCGTACCCGCTGTCCAGCGTCACCAGACCGGTCTGGGCGCGGAGCTTGCCGATGTCGAAGCCCTTGTCACCGACGGTGCTGTCGATCACCGGGTAGGTGTACTCGCCGTCGCCGTACCGCAGTACTACAGAGTTGTCGCTCACGTCATCCCTCACCGACGTTGTGCCTCTTCTTCGAGGTGCCCTGACTGTCTCTACCATCCCCCACTCGGCTCAGGAGAGTGCACTCGGGGTCGACCATCGGGCCTATTGACGGCACTGAGTGCCGCCAACTTCCTCATCCTGCCCCCTGTGTTCCCCTTCTGGAAGTGCTCTGTGACCTTCACGACTCATTTGATCGATCATTTTTCTGCGAACCGAGCCGGAAGTCGAGTGCCGTGCACCGGCGGCCCGCGGAAACGGAGCGCACCGCCTGGCCGATCGCCCTGCGCGAACCGACGAGGACGACCAGCTGCTTGGCCCGGGTGACCGCCGTGTAGAGCAGGTTGCGCTGGAGCATCATCCAGGCGCCCGTGGTGACCGGGATGACGACCGCCGGGTACTCGCTGCCCTGGGAGCGGTGGATGGTCACGGCGTAGGCGTGAGCCAGCTCGTCGAGCTCGTCGAACTCGTAGGGAACCTCCTCGTCCTCGTCCGTCAGCACCGTCAGGCGCTGGTCGACCGGGTCGAGCGAGGTGACCACACCGACGGTGCCGTTGAAGACGCCGTTCTTGCCCTTGTCGTAATTGTTGCGAATCTGGGTGACCTTGTCGCCGACACGGAACACCCGTCCGCCGAATCTCTTCTCGGGCAGGTCGGGGCGGCCGGGGGTGACGGCCTGCTGGAGCAGGCCGTTGAGGGTGCCGGCGCCCGCCGGGCCGCGGTGCATGGGTGCCAGGACCTGCACGTCCCGGCGGGGGTCCAGCCCGAACTTGGCCGGGATCCGCCGCGCCGCCACGTCCACCGTCAGCCGCCCCGCCTCCTCCGTGTCGTCCTCGACGAAGAGGAAGAAGTCCTTCATGCCGTCGGTGAGCGGGTGTTGGCCGGCGTTGATCCGGTGCGCGTTCGTCACCACGCCCGACTGCTGGGCCTGCCGGAAGACCCGGGTGAGGCGGACGGCGGGGATCGGGCTCCCGTCGGCCAGGAGATCGCGCAGCACCTCGCCCGCGCCGACGCTGGGCAGCTGGTCCACGTCCCCGACGAAGAGGAGATGGGCTCCCGGCGGCACGGCCTTCACCAGCTTGTTGGCGAGCAGCAGGTCCAGCATGGACGCCTCGTCGACCACCACCAGGTCGGCGTCCAGCGGGCGGTCCCGGTCGTAGGCCGCGTCGCCGCCGGGCTTCAGCTCCAGCAGGCGGTGGACCGTGGAGGCCTCGGCGCCGGTGAGCTCGGACAGGCGCTTGGCGGCCCGGCCGGTCGGGGCGGCGAGCACGACCTTCGCCTTCTTGGCGCGGGCCAGTTCCACGATGGAGCGGACCGTGAAGGACTTGCCGCAGCCGGGGCCGCCGGTGAGGACGGCGACCTTCTCGGTCAACGCGAGCTTGACGGCGGCCTCCTGCTCGGGGGCGAGGTCGGCGCCGGTGCGTGTTCTCAGCCAGCCGAGGGCCTTGTCCCAGGCCACCGCACGGAAGCCCGGCATCCGGTCCTCCTCCGTGCGCAGGAGGCGCAGCAGCTGGGCGGAGAGGGAGAGTTCGGCGCGGTGGAAGGGCACGAGGTAGATCGCGGTGACGGGCTCGCCGCCGTCCGGGCCCGGGACCTTCTCCCGTACGACTCCGGGTTCCTCGCCGTCCTCCGGGGGTTCGGCCAGCTCGGCGAGGCACTCGATGACCAGGCCCGTGTCGACCTGGAGGAGCTTGACCGCGTCCTTGATCAGCTGCTCCTCCGGGAGGAAGCAGTGGCCCTGGTCGGTGGACTGCGACAGCGCGTACTGCAGGCCCGCCTTGACGCGCTCCGGGCTGTCATGGGGGATGCCGACGGACTGGGCGATCTTGTCGGCGGTGAGGAAGCCGATGCCCCAGACGTCGGCGGCGAGCCGGTAGGGCTGGTTCTTCACGACGGAGATGGACGCGTCGCCGTACTTCTTGTAGATCCGCACCGCGATGGACGTGGACACCTCCACCGTCTGGAGGAAGAGCATGACCTCCTTGATCGCCTTCTGCTCCTCCCAGGCGTCGGCGATCTTCTTCGTCCGCTTGGGCCCGAGGCCAGGGACCTCGATGAGCCGCTTGGGCTCCTCCTCGATGATCTGGAGGGTGTCCAGCCCGAAGTGCTGCGTGATGCGGTCGGCGAAGACCGGGCCGATGCCCTTGACCAGGCCGGAGCCGAGGTAGCGGCGGATGCCCTGGACGGTGGCCGGCAGGACGGTCGTGTAGTTCTCCACGTGGAACTGCTTGCCGAACTGGGGATGCGAGCCCCAGCGGCCCTCCATGCGCAGGGACTCCCCGACCTGGGCACCGAGCAGCGCGCCCACGACCGTGAGCAGATCACCGCCGCCTCTGCCGGTGTCGACCCGGGCGACCGTGTAGCCGTTCTCCTCGTTCGCGTACGTGATCCGCTCGAGAACGCCTTCGAGCACGGCGAGTCGCCGTTCGCCGGCGGGGGTTCCCGTCTGGTTGGGCATGATCCGACCGTACCGCCGGGGTACGACAGTCAGGCCCTTATGTGACCTTCCTTGACGGCCGTCACGAACGCCGTCCAGCCGTGGGTGGAGAAGACCAGGGTGGGGCCGGGGGCGGTCTTGCTGTCGCGGACGGGGACGTCGGGGTGGTCGCGGGCGACTTCGAGGCACTCTCCTTGATCGCCGCCGCTGTAGCTGGACTTGTACCAGCCGGTGATGCTGCTTTCAGTGGTGACCATGCGCGTGTTCCTCCGCTGCCGCCCTGACGAGGGCCAGTGACTCCTGGTGCGACAACGCGTCGCTCAGGGCCAGAGAGTAGGCGGTCTGGCAGGCGCTCACCAGGGCCGGATCATCCATCAGGTTCCCTGTCTGAAAGCCCTCGACGTAGGCCACCGGGGCCGAGTCCTCGAACGTCATGAGCGTGAGCAGACTCTGCATGAGCGCGTGTGCCCCCACGCCGTACGGAAGGACATGCAAGCGCAGTCGTCCCGACTCGGCCATGTCCGCGATTTGTGGAACTGCTCTGCCATGACCTGCGGCCCGCCGACGCGACGCCGGAGGACCGCCTCGTCGAGCAGGGTCCAGACCACAGTCTGCGCCGGTCCGTCGAGGATTCGTCGGCGCTCTGTTCGGATGACAACGAGCTCGTCAAGTTCCCCGGGCGTGTGGTTCGGCCGGTATGCACGGAAGAGGGCGCGTGCATAGTCGTCGGTCTGAAGCACTCCGGGGACCAGTGAAAGCGCGAACTGCTGGATGCCAGTTGCTCAAGCTCGGCCACGGCTGCGAAGTGGTCGGTGTACTTCGACTCCAGGTCCTCCAGCCACCGCGCGAAGAACCCGTCCGTCCCGAGCGCCCGGTCGATCCGCTGCGCGTCGTCCGGCTTCGGAAGGCGCCTGCCGGCCTCGAAGTGGCTGATCAGCGTGGGCGAGCACACGACCTGGTCGCTCAGTTCCTCCTGGGTGAGGCCGGCCGCGATCCGCCACAGCCTCAGCTCTCCCCGTACTTCTCCGCAGTGTTCGAGGCGCACGACAATCGTCCATGCGGCCAACACCCTTTCTTGACAAGCGCGATGTCAAGTCCCACCCCCTGGAAGCGAGCCGGCACCGACCCCACTCTTTGAATCCTCCCCTCCCTGAAGGGAGGGGATTCCTGGCTCAGGCCGCCTCCTGGAGCAGCGCTCCGGGAGGTCTTCCGCCATCAGTACCAGCCGGGTTGAGACCAGCCCGGACGAGCATCACGCGTGCGGAGTTCTTGTCCCGCGGGGACACGGCCCCGCACGCGGTGCAGGTGTAGGTGCGCTCTCCCAGCGGCAGTGCGCTTTGCTCTCGTCATGCAGTGCGCGCAGTCCATCGTGGTGTGCGCAGGGTGGACCAGGCGGATGTCCCGCCCGTACTTGCGGCCCATCTGGACGGGACGTTGCACTGTCCCGAACCCTTCGAAGGACCATATGTACGACAGCAGCACAAACGCACCCCGATCCCACGGCCGCCACTCCGACCAGCGATCACGGGCACACGCGTTCGCATCACTTCGGTTATACCGACAGCGGTACGGGCGCTCCGCGCCCCTAACGGATGCGGCGACGCTCCGCCTCGCGACGCCCGGATGCGATTCCTCCCCGGCGTGAACGCCGGGGCCTCCTCGCAAGAAGCAGGTGATTCACCACAGAACGCAGTCACCGCAGGTCGGGAGGCAAGCAGACAGGACAGACCTCATCGCCCGAGCCCTCGAACCGCTCCTCCGCGCCCTGTTCCCTCCACGCGGACGGCGACGGCGATCCCCCGCACCGCCCCCGTGCCCGTACTGCCGTGACGGCGCCAGCGGCGCGGTGGCCCGCCGCGCGGAGGAACGTCCGCTGCGCGGAGAGGACAACCGACTGGTCCACCCCTACCTGGCGGCGGAGGTGAGCGAGCGATGGCCGGGCGGCTGCTGCCCTGGACGACTGTCGAGGGCAGGCCGTGCCATCTCGTGGGCGACGGGACGGGTTACGTCTCACGCTTGGCCGACGACATCGAAGCCGTACAGCTGGACATGGCGGACGGTCTCCTCGGCCACGCCGCCGCGCTCCTCGCGGAACGCCGTGTGACGAGCGCGGAGCTGCACTATCTGGCCCTGCGGCTCACCGAGTCCCTGCGGGACGTCAAGCGGGTGGCGGAGAGCAGAGGGGCACGGCTCACATCGGCACCCTGACTCCGACCAAGGATCAGAGTCACTCTTCGGACCGCTGCTCATGCCGGTGGGTGCCGCGGGCCAGTTCCTGGAGGAGCTCGTGCTCGGTCTTCCCGGTGTCCCGGGCCATCTTGCGCAGCAACAGGGCGCAGAGGGCCGCCGCCCCGTCCATGAGGGCCTCGGTGGCCATGGGGTCCTCGCGCCGTCGCTCTGTCACGTAGGCCGTCAGCAGGTCGTTGCCGGAGACGTAGGCGGTCATGAACTCGATGCCGTTACGGAGACGGTCGTAGTCGCTGGTCATGGTCGAACCGTCCCACACCGTCAGCGCGAGCTGCTGCGGCGGGCATACGCGCGGGCCGCGCGGGCGCGGTCGCCGCAGCGGGTGGAGCACCACTGACGGCGGCCGTGGCGGAGCAGGTAACGGTTGCAGGGCGGGGAGCCGCAGGCGGTGAGGCGTTCGGCGTCGGGGGACGTGAGCAGGTCGGCGGCGTCGGCGGCGAGGGTGGCCAGGGCCAGGTCGACGATCGCGGTGGTGGGGTGGGGGGCCGTGCGGTAGGGGCCGGTTTTGTCGTCCCACCGCAGCAGTGGGGCCGTGGGGACCCGGGTCATCGCGTCGTTGACGGCCGCCAGGGCCGCGGGGAGGGCGGGCAGGCCTTCGGCGCGGGCGGCGAACAGCGACCTGATCTGTTCGCGCAGGGAGCGCAGTTGGGTGGCGCACATCTCCCGCATGCCGGCGTCGACCGGGGCGAGGCCGCGCTGGGTGAGCCAGTGGTTCGCCTGGTCGGGGGTGCCCAGGAGGTCGACCGTGTGCCCGCCGGGCAGGGTGACCGCGCTGTTGACGAGGGCGAGGGAGGAGTGTTCCTCCTCGCCCTGTGCGGGCGGCGGGGCGGGCTGTCCGGTCACGGGCTCTTCCATGCTTCTCATGGTACGGCTTGCGCGTATCCGTGAGGAGTGGGTACGGTCACCTCACGGTTCGAACGCACCTATCCGTGAGGTTTTTGATGTCTGCCCTTTCTGCGCCGACCGCGCCCTTCCCCGTCCGCGTCTTCGGCGGCCCGACCGCCCTCTTCGAGTACGGCGGCCTGCGGTTCCTGACCGACCCGACCTTCGACGGCCCCGGTGACTTCCCGGCGCCCGCCGTGGTCCTGACGAAGACCGCCCCGTCCGCCGGCGCGCCCGACGAACTCGGCCCTGTGGACGTGGTGCTCCTCTCGCACGACGAGCACGCCGACAACCTCGACACCTCCGGCCGGGCCCTGCTCGCCGACGTCCCGCTCACCCTCACCACTCCCGGCGGCGGACAGCGTCTCGGCGAGAAGGCCACGGGCCTGGCCGACTGGCAGTCCGTCGAGCTCGACCGCCCCGACGGCGGCACTGTCACCGTCACGGGTGTCCCCGCGATCCACGGCCCCGGCCCCCGCGAGGAGGTCGAGCCGATAACCGGCCAGGTCGTCGGCTTCGTCCTGACCGGCGAGGGTCTGCCCACCGTCTACGTCAGCGGCGACAACGCCTCACTCGACGCGGTGAAGGAGATCGCCGAGCGCTTCGCCCCGGTGGACACCGCCATCCTGTTCGCCGGCGCGCCGCGCTTCGCGGAAGTCTTCGACAACGAGGTCATCGTCCTGGACAGCGCCATGGCCGCCGAGGCCGCGCGGATCCTCGGCGCCCGCCGCGTGGTCCCCGTGCACTACGACAGCTGGGCCCACTTCACCGAAGGCCGTGAGGAGCTGGCGGCGGCTTTCACTGCCGCCGGGCTGGCCGACCGCCTGGACTGGGGCGGACGCGACTGACCTGCCGTCACTTCCACCGGAACAAGTGACCGTCCCCTGCCGTCACTTCCGCCAGAACAGGTGATGCGTCACCCCGCTCGGACTCGGCACGACATCGCAGTGGAACCGGTCGAACAGCTCCTCCGGCGACTCCCAGAGCCGTGAACCGGATCCGAGCTTCACCGGCGAGACCGCCACGTGCAGGGTGTCGACCAGGTCGGCTTCGAGGAACTCCCGGATGGTCGTGGCCCCGCCGCCGAGCCGGACGTCCTTGCCCTGTGCCGCCTCCCGGGCCTGGGCGAGGACCGCGGCCGGGTCGCCGCCGACGAAGTGGAACGTCGTGTCGGAGAGGGTGAACGAGGGGCGCTCGTGGTGGGTCATGACGAATACCGGCGTGTGGAACGGGGGTTCGTCACCCCACCAGCCCTGCCACTCGTAGTCCTGCCAGGGGCCGCGCTGGGGGCCGAACTTGTTCCGGCCCATGATCTCGGCGCCGATGTTGTGCGCGAAGTCGCGCGTGAGGTAGTCGTCGAGACCGCGGCTGCCCCCGGGGTCGGTGCGGTTGGGCCAGCTCGCCGTGGCACCGGCCCAGGCGAACATCTGTCCCGGGTCGGCGTGGCCGAAGGGCCGCTCCAGGCTCTGGTGCTCACCGGCACCGAATCCGTCACTCGAGACGTTGAAGTTCTGCACGCGCAGTAGCTGCTGCTGGGACACGGCGCTCCTCCTGAGGGCTGGTCGATGCCTGTGGTCGTCGATGCCTGCGGTGGTCGACGAGGGATGGACCGCCCGGGCCGGCGAAACTCATCGGTGGCCAGGTGATTTCCTCCGGCTCACCCGGCCTGCGCGACCACGTGCTCGATCACCTGCTGGAAGTCCTCGCTCGGGGAGAACTCCACGAACTCGCTGTCCTCCAGGGCGACCGGGACATGGCCGGGGCCCCAGTAGTACGCCTGTCCCGCCTCGTACTCCTCCTCGCCGGAGGGCGTGCGCATTCTGATCCGGCCCTTCAGCAGGTAGCCCCAGTGGGGGACCTGGCACGCGTCGCCGGGCAGGCCCTTGAGGGCCGGGCCCATGTCCGTGCCCTGGGGCAGGCTGAGGTAGCCCACAGACATGCCGCCGCCGATCGGCATGAGGCGCAGTTCCACGCCGTTGCCCTCGAGGGCCACGGGTACGTCGTTCCGGGTCGCCGCCGTCATGACTCCTCCGCTCCGGCCCGCCCGGGCCTCGCGACAACGGATCTTCTCCTTCCACCCTGAACCGCCGCGGAGCGGCCCGCGACATCACGATCCGGTCAAGAGGTGCCCTCAGGGTCTTGATTTACCGGCGTGTAATCGATTCCATCCACCCGTCGATGTAATCGATTCCACGAGGAGGTGGAGCGGCGGTGGCCAGCATCAAGGACGTCGCTGCCGAGGCGGGCGTATCCGTCGCCACGGTCTCGCGCGTCCTGAACGACCACCCGTCGGTCAGCGCCGACGCACGCACCCGCGTGCAGGCCGCCGTCGAGTCCCTGGGCTACCGCCCGAACGCCGTCGCCCGCTCCCTGCGCACCGACCAGACCCACACCCTCGGCCTGGTCATCAGCGACGTACTGAACCCGTACTTCACCGAACTGGCCCGCTCCGTCGAGGAGGAGGCCCGCGCGCTCGGCTACAGCGTCATCATCGGCAACGCCGACGAGCGGCCCGACCTCCAGGACCACCACGTACGCAACCTGCTGGACCGGCGGATCGACGGGCTGCTCGTCTCCCCCACGGACGGCGGCTCGCCGCTGATGCTGGACGCGGCCCGGGCCGGGACCCCCATGGTGTTCGTGGACCGGTGGATCCCGGGCGTGGACGTGCCGGTGGTCCGGGCGGACGGCCGGGCCGCCGTGCGGGATCTCGTGGCGCATCTGTACGCGCTCGGGCACCGGCGGGTCGCGATCATCGCGGGTCCGGCGGCGACCACGACCGGACGCGAACGCGTGGAGGTCTTCAGGGAGGCTCTCCAGGAGCACGGGCTCGACCTCCCCGAGGCCTACACCGGCCAGGGCGACTTCCAGGTCGAGAGCGGGCGCCGGGTCACCGAGGGGTTCCTCGACCTGGCCGAACCGCCCGAGGTCGTGTTCGCGGCGGACAACCTGATGGCGCTCGGCGCGCTGGACGCCGTACGCGCGCGTGGACTGCGGGTTCCCGACGACATCGCGCTGGCCGCGTTCGACGACATCCGCTGGTTCGTGCACACCGACCCGCCGGTCACCGCGATCGCCCAGCCCACGGGCGAGCTGGGCCGGGCCGCCGTACGGGCCCTGGTCGACCGCATCGAGGGACGGCCCGGCGAGTCCGTCACCCTCCCCGCCCGCCTCGTCGTACGCCGCTCGTGCGGCGAGTCCCCCTCCCCAGTGCAAAGGAGCACGACGTGAGCAACCCGGACGAGTTGCTGCGCATCGAGGGCATACGCAAGACCTTCCCGGGTGTGGTCGCGCTGGACGGCGTGGACTTCGACCTGCGCCGGGGCGAGGTGCATGTGCTGCTCGGTGAGAACGGCGCGGGCAAGAGCACCCTCATCAAGATGCTCTCCGGCGCCTACACGCCCGACGCCGGGCGGATTCTGGCCGGCGGCGAGGAGGTGCGCATCCAGGGCGCGCAGGACTCCGAGCGGCTCGGGATCGCCACCATCTACCAGGAGTTCAACCTCGTTCCCGATCTGACGGTCGCCGAGAACCTCTTCCTGGGGCGGCAGCCGCGCCGGTTCGGGGTGATCGACCGCAAGCGGATGGAGGCCGACGCCGAGGCCCTCCTCGCGCGCGTGGGCGTGAACGTGTCGCCCCGCGCGCGGGTGCGCGAACTCGGTATCGCGCGCCTGCAGATGGTCGAGATCGCCAAGGCGCTCAGCCTCGACGCGCGGGTGCTCATCATGGACGAGCCGACCGCCGTGCTCACCTCCGAGGAGGTCGAGAAGCTCTTCGCGATCGTGCGCACGCTGCGCGAGGACGGCGTCGGGATCGTCTTCATCACGCATCACCTGGAGGAGATCGCCGCCCTGGGTGACCGGGTGACGGTCCTCCGGGACGGCAGGAGCGTCGGGCAGGTCCCGGCCTCCACGCCCGAGGACGAGCTCGTACGGCTCATGGTGGGGCGGTCGATCGAGCAGCAGTATCCGCGCGAGCGGGCCGACCGCGGTGCCGCCTTGCTGTCCGTCGAGGGACTGACCCGCGACGGTGTCTTCCACGACGTCAGCTTCGAGGTGCACGCCGGTGAGGTGGTCGGCATCGCGGGGCTGGTCGGCGCCGGCCGTACGGAGGTCGTACGGGCCGTGTTCGGGGCGGACCCGTACGACAAGGGGGCCGTGAAGGTCGCCGGTTGCGCCGTCCGCAAGGACGACGTCAACGCGGCGATGACCGCGGGCATCGGGCTCATCCCCGAGGACCGCAAGGGCCAGGGCCTGGTGCTGGACGCGTCGGTCGAGGAGAACCTCGGTCTGGTGACGCTGCGGTCCACCACGCGCGCGGGGCTCGTCGACCTCAAGGGCCGGCGCGAGGCCGCCGAGCGGATCGCGGGGCAGCTCGGGGTGCGCATGGCCGGACTCGGCCAGCACGTGCGCACCCTCTCCGGCGGCAACCAGCAGAAGGTCGTCATCGGCAAGTGGCTGCTCGCCGACACCAAGGTGCTGATCCTCGACGAGCCGACGCGCGGCATCGACGTCGGCGCCAAGGTCGAGATCTACCAGCTCGTCAACGAACTCACCGCCGCCGGCGCGGCCGTCCTGATGATCTCCAGCGATCTGCCCGAGGTGCTCGGCATGAGCGACCGGGTGCTGGTGATGGCGCAGGGCCGGATCGCCGGCGAACTCTCCGCCGACGAGGCGAGCCAGGACGCCGTGATGGCACTCGCCGTCAGCACTCCGACGACCACGACTACGACCACGACTACGACCGGAACGGAGGCCTCCCGTGGCCACTGACACGCTCAAGAGCACAACGGGCGCGAGTGGCGCCACGGGCGGCCTGCGCCGCCTCCTGCTCGACAACGGCGCGCTCACCGCGCTCATCGTCCTCGTCGTCGCGATGTCGGCGCTGTCCGGCGACTTCCTGACGACGGACAACCTCCTGAACGTCGGCGTGCAGGCGGCCGTCACCGCCATCCTCGCCTTCGGCGTGACCTTTGTGATCGTCTCGGCGGGCATCGACCTGTCGGTCGGCTCGGTCGCCGCGCTGTCGGCCACGGTCCTCGCGTGGAGCGCCACCTCGGCGGGCGTCCCGGTCTTCCTCGCCGTCCTGCTGGCCATAGCGACGGGCATCGTCTGCGGCCTGGTCAACGGCATCCTGATCTCCTACGGCAAGCTGCCGCCGTTCATCGCGACGCTGGCCATGCTGTCCGTGGCCCGCGGCCTGTCCCTCGTCATCTCCGAGGGCTCCCCGATCGCCCTCCCGGACTCGGTCTCCCACCTCGGGGACACGCTCGGCGGCTGGCTGCCGGTGCCGGTTCTGGTGATGGTCGTCATGGGCCTGATCGCCGCGTTCGTGCTCGGCCGGACGTACATCGGCCGCTCGATGTACGCGATCGGCGGCAACGAGGAGGCCGCTCGGCTGTCCGGGCTGCGCGTGAAGAAGCAGAAGCTCGCGATCTACGCCTTCTCCGGCGTCTTCGCCGCCGTCGCCGGTGTCGTCCTCGCCGCCCGGCTGTCCTCCGCGCAGCCGCAGGCCGCCGACGGCTACGAGCTGGACGCCATCGCCGCGGTCGTCATCGGCGGCGCCTCCCTCGCGGGCGGCACCGGCAAGGCGTCCGGCACGCTCGTCGGCGCGCTGATCCTGGCCGTGCTGCGCAACGGGCTGAACCTGCTGAACGTGTCGGCGTTCTGGCAGCAGGTCGTCATCGGCGTCGTCATCGCACTGGCCGTGCTGCTCGACACCGCGCGCCGCAAGGCCGGGGCGACCCCGGTCGCGGCCGGCACCGGCGGCGACAAGGGCCGGCAGGCCGTGACGTACGCGCTCGCGGCCGTCGTCACCGTGGCGATCGTCGGCGCCACGTCCTTCCTGCACAACGGCTCCTCCTCGGCGAGCACCCCGAAGATGGGCCTGTCGCTGTCCACTCTCAACAACCCGTTCTTCGTGCAGATCCGGGCGGGCGCCCAGGCCGAGGCCAAGAAGCTGGGCGTGGACCTGACCGTCACGGACGCGCAGAACGACGCCTCGCAGCAGGCCAACCAGCTGCAGAACTTCACCAGTTCCGGGCTCGGCGCGATCATCGTCAACCCGGTCGACTCGGACGCGGCGAGCAACTCGGTGAAGGCCGCCGACCAGGCGAAGATCCCGGTCATCGCCGTGGACCGGACCGTCAACAGGGCGGCGGTGGACACTCTCGTCGCCTCCGACAACATCGCCGGTGGTGAACTCGCGGCCAAGACCATCGCCGACAAGCTGGGCGGCAAGGGCAAGATCGTGATCCTCCAGGGGCAGGCCGGCACCTCCGCCGCGCGCGAGCGCGCCCAGGGCTTCGCGAACGGCCTCAAGGCCTACCCGGGCATCCGGGTCGTCGCCCAGCAACCCGCCGACTTCGACCGCACCAAGGGCCTCGACGTGATGTCGAACCTGCTCCAGGCCCACCCGGACGTCCAGGGCGTCATCGCCGCCAACGACGAGATGGCGCTCGGCGCGATCAAGGCCCTGGGCTCCAAGGCCGGCACGTCGGTCTCCGTGGTCGGCTTCGACGGCACGCCTGACGGACTGAAGGCGGTCGAGGGCGGCACGCTGTACGCGTCCGTGGCGCAGCAGCCGTCCCAGCTCGGGAAGATCGCCGTGGACAACGCCCTGAAGGCCCTCCAGGGCAAGGAGGTCGAGGAGACGGTGAAGGTGCCGGTGAAGGTGGTCACGAAGGAGAACGTGGCCGGGTTCAGCGGCTGACATCGGGGAACGGCGGGCGGTCATCCACTCCTGGTGGGGCCGCCCGCCCATGTCACTCACGTGGGGAGAAACTCATGTACGACTACGACCTCCTGGTCGTGGGGTCGGCCAATGCCGACCTGGTGATCGGTGTCCAGCGCCGGCCCGGTGCCGGCGAGACCGTGCTCGGCTCCGACCTGGCCGTCCACCCGGGCGGCAAGGGCGCGAACCAGGCGGTCGCGGCCGCCCGGCTCGGGGCCCGTACGGCTCTGCTGGCCCGGGTCGGCGACGACGCGTACGGCCGGCTGCTGCTCGACTCGCAGCGCTCGGCCGGCGTGGACACGGTGGGTGTCCTGGTGGGCGGTGCGCCGACCGGGGTCGCGCTGATCACGGTCGACCCGTCCGGGGACAACAGCATCGTGGTCTCGCCGGGCGCGAACGGCCGGCTGGCCCCGGAGGACGTCAGCGCCGCAGGGAGCCTCTTCCACGCCTCCCGGGTGGTCTCGGCGCAGCTGGAGATCCCGCTGGAGACGGTGGTGGAGGTCGTACGGAACCTGGCGCCGGAGAGCCGTTTCGTGCTGAACCCCTCGCCGCCGCGGCCCCTTCCGCAGGAGGTGCTGGCGGCGTGCGACCCGCTGATCGTCAACGAGCACGAGGCAAAGGTGATCCTGGGCTCGGCCGCCGTCGGGGACAGCCCGGAGGACTGGGCGCGGATCCTGCTCGCGAAGGGCCCGCGGTCGGTGGTGGTGACGCTGGGCGGGGAGGGCGCGCTGGTCGCCTCGGCACAGGGCGTCTCGCGGGTGCCGTCCGTGAAGGTGGACGCCGTGGACACGACCGGCGCGGGTGACGCGTTCACCGCCGCGCTGGCCTTCCGGCTGGGTGCGGGTGAGTCCCTCGCGGAGGCGGCCGCGTACGCGGCGCGGGTCGGGGCGGTGACCGTGACGAAGGTGGGCGCGCAGGCGTCCTTCCCGACGGCGGCGGAGGTCGCTGCACTGTGAAGCGGAACGGCATACTGAACCGTCATCTCGCCGGTGCGCTGGCCGAACTGGGTCATGGGGACGGGGTGCTGGTGTGCGACGTGGGCATGCCCGTTCCCGACGGCCCTCGGGTGGTGGACCTCGCCTTCCGGGCCGGGGTGCCGGCGTTCGCCGAGGTGCTGGACGGGCTGCTGGCCGAGCTGGTGGTCGAGGGGGCGACGGCGGCGGAGGAGGTACGGCGGACGAATCCGGCGGCGTGGACGCTGCTGGACGGGCACTTCCCCGCGCTGGAGCTCGTCCCGCACGAGCGGCTCAAGGAGCTGTCGGCCCGGGCCCGGCTGATCGTCCGCACGGGCGAGGCACGGCCGTACGCGAACGTGCTGCTGAGGTGCGGTGTCTTCTTCTGAGGCTTCTTCTTCAAGGAGCTTCTTCTTCAAGGGGGCCCGGTCCGTGGACCAGGCCCCCTCGGCTTTCCCCTCCCGTCAGGGACCCCCGCGATCCCCCCGGATCCCCCTCCAGAAGTCCTGACACCAAGTACGACCCGCGGAGGACAGAAAGGGTTGCGCGGCCGGACAAGATTTTCTTGCCGGATTCCTGCCGGATACTTGGGAAGATCACCGCGCCGGCCGGGTCAGCACGCGGGTGAGGCCGCCGTCGTCCTCCTCGACGTCCCTGACGTGCGCGAATCCGATCCGGCCGAGCAGGCGCAGCGAGGCCTCGTTCTCCGCTGCGACGGTGGCGTGCACCTCGGTCAGCCCGAGCCTGTCGAAGCCGTACCCGACGAGCGCCTCCGCCAGCTCCGTCCCGAGCCCGCTGCCCCAGACCTCCGGGGCCAGGGCGTAGACGATCTCGTGACCGTCGACCGCGTCCGTCCGCTTGATCTCCGCGTGCCCGACCAGTCGCCCACCGCGCCGGACGGCCCACACGTCGAAGAGATCCCGGGCGTAGACCTTGGTGAAGATCCGCCCGAACAGGGCCCGGTGGTCCGCCTCGGCGGCAGGGCCGTCCCCCATCCACCGGGAGACCCTGGTGTCCTGGAACAGGGCGACGAAGTCCTCCTCGTCCTTGGGGGTGTAGGCGTCGAGGAGGAGACGGGCGGTGCGCAGGGGCGGGGGGCATGTGTCCGGTGCCCTACGGAGCCGGCGCCCCGGGCCGGTCACGCCGAGTCGTTCAGCAGTCGGTTCAGGTGTTCGCGGCCCGGGCCCAGCAGGTCGGGCAGGTCGGCGGCCGACTCGTACCAGCGCTTCTCGTACTCCCAGCACAGCCAGCCGTCCCAGCCGTGCCGGGAGAGGACCTCCACGCACTCGGCCAGCGGCAGGACGCCCGCGCCGAGCGGCAGCGGGGTCGTGTCCTCGGCGGAGGCGATGTCCTTGACCTGGACGTAGCCGAGGTGCGGGGAGAGGGCCGCATACGTCTCCGAGGGCTGTTCGCCGCCCAGCCAGGTGTGCATCACGTCCCACAGCGCGCCCACCTGGCGGTGGCCGACCAGCCCGAGGACGCGCATCGCGTCGGCGGCGGTGCGGTGCGAGTCGTGGGTCTCCAGGAGGATGCGCACGCCCAGGTCGTTCGCGTACTCGGCGGCCGTGCCCAGCCGCCGGGCGGCCGTCGCGTCGGCCTCCTCGGGGGTCTGGACGTCCAGGTCGCCGCCGGGGAAGACCCGGATGTACGGGGCGCCGAGGTCGCGGGCCAGGTCGAGGAGGGAGCGGATCTCGGCCAGGACGGGCTCGTCGTCGCCCGGCGCGGCGACCCGCGCGTAGCCCGCCAGGCCCAGGAGCTCTACGCCCGACCCCTTGAACTCGGCCGCGACATCGGTCCGTTCGGCGGAGCCGAGGCCGGGATGGACCGGTTCCTCGGGATGGGCGCGCAGCTCCACGCCGTGGTAGCCGTGCGCGGTCGCGAGCCGCAGGACGTCGGGCAGGGGCAGGCCGGGGACACCGAGGGTGGAGAACGCCAGCTTCATGTGGACGGACCCTACCCGGCACCCCTGCCGACGACTCCCCTTCGTCACTCGGGTGTTGCGAGAAGATCCAGTCGCCAGTCCTGGCCGACCAGGTCCTGGCCGAAGGAGCGGTGCGGTTTCTCCGCGACCAGCACGAAGCCGTGGCGCTGGTAGATGCGGCGGGCCGCGGCGAGGATGTCGTTGGTCCACAGGACGACCTCGCGGTAGCCGGCCTCGCGCGCGAAGGCGACGACGGCCCCCACCAGCCGGTCCCCGATGCCCAGGCCGCGCGCGTCCGGCTCGACGAGCAGCAGCCGGAGCCGGGCGGCCCCCGGCACCTCGTCCCGTACGACCATCACGCACCCCACCGGCCGGCCGTCCAGCTCGGCGATCCAGGTCCGCTCCAGATGCGGGTCGTGGTCCTCGGCGTACTCGGCGACGATCCGGGCGACCAGGCCCTCGTACTCGAGGTTGAAGCCGTACTCGGCGGCGTACAGGGCGGCGTTGCGCTGCACGATCCAGCCCAGGTCGCCGGGGACGGGGTCGCGCAGGACGACGTCCTCGGGGCGCGGCGCCCGGCCCTCGCCCAAGAGCGTCCGGACGGTCCGCAGCGCCTCCGCGAGCCGCGGCCGGTCCTCGGAGCGCACGGTGTCCAGCATCGCCCCGACCGTCTCCCGCGCCCGCTCGTCGAGCAGCGCGGCGGCCTCCCGGCCGCGCTCGGTGAGGGTGATACGGCGGCGGCGCGGATCCGTCTTCGACGGTCCGCGCTCGACCAGGCCGTCCTCCTCGAACTTGTTCAGGATGCGGCTCAGGTACCCGGCGTCCAGGTGCAGCTGGGTCCGCAGGTCGGCGGCGTCCGTGCGCGGCGCGTGCGCGAGTTCGTAGAGCACGCGGGACTCGGTGAGGGTGTAGGGCGCGTAGAGGTGACGGCCGTAGTCGAGCGCGCCGATGACGTTCGTGTAGAAGCGGTTGAAGGAGCGGATGTCCTGGACGGTCATGGCCACGACCCCCGATGGTTGACTCAGTCAGAGATTCCCGTCGGGTCGAGCCTAGACGGCCAGGACGCCCGGGACTAGCCCTCCGTGGCCGGCCGGTAGACGCACACCTGGGCGCCGGTCTTGGCGGTGGTCGTCGAGACCAGCTCCATCGGGCGCTTGCCACCGTCGTCGGGAAAGATCGTCTTGCCGCCGCCCAGCAGCACGGGCATCACGATGAGCTGGAGCTCGTCGACCAGGCCCTCGGACAGGAGCGTGCGCACGAGCGTCGGGCTGCCCATCATCGCCAGATCGCCGCCCTCGGCCTCGCGCAGCTCCCGGATGCGGGCGACGGCCTGGTCGCCGGGGATCAGCGCGGTGTTGTTCCAGGTGAGGTCGGCCTCGCCGAGGGTGCTGGAGACGACGTACTTCTTCAGCGAGTTCATCCGGTCGGCGAACGGGTCCCCGGCCCGCTCGGGCCAGGCGCCCGCCATCGTCTGCCACGTCCGCCGCCCGAACAGCAGCGCCTCGGCCCGCCCGAGCCCCGCGTCGAAGGCACCGCCCAGCACCTCCTCGTCGAAGTACGGGTGCGACCACCCCCCGTGCGCGAACCCGCCGTCGGTGTCCTCCTGCGGCCCGCCCGGCGCCTGCACGACGCCGTCCAGGCTGATGAACTCGGTGATCACGATGCGCATGGGACTCTCTCCTGTGTTCTCGCTCGGGCGATGACGGCACTACAGACCTGCGGACGACGCGAAACTCATCGCCGGTGGGGCCGGGGGACCGACGTCCGGGACATGGTGTCCTGGAGGTGACGGCCGCGCACGACGAACGCGCCGATCGGTACGCCGAGTTGATGTCCCCGACCGGCGGCGATCGCGTCCACCGTGTCCACGCTCCGGCGACGGCAGCAGCACCTGCCTCGCCGTCCGCTGCGGAACCGGCGCCCACGCGCCCACCGCCGCCGGCGGCCGGACGCCCGCCGGCGTGCACCTCCCCCGCGCCAGCCGCGCCACGCCTCCCAGTGCTTGCCGTGGCCGTCGCCGGCGCGCAGCACGGACGTGCCCCACCACCCGGCCGTACTTCGCGATACAACCCGCCTGCCGACCCCCGTCAGCTCGCCCGGCGCCCACACGAACCACGCCGATCAGCCACAACCCAGCCCGTCCGGCGCTTGAGGACGAGGCCGTTCAGGCCGAAGCGGGGGCCTGGGGGCGGCAGCCCCCGGAAGGCCCGGGCCTGGACGCCGAGGTCAGGAAACCCGCGGCACCCCGGAGGAACCCCGCACCATCAACTCCCCCCGCACCGACGCGATCCCCCCGGGCGGCGCCTCCTCGCGACCCATCGCGATCCGCCCGGCCCGCGCCCCGGCCTCCGCCAACGGCAACCGCACCGTCGTCAGCGCGGGCACCGCGTCGATGCTGAACGGCAGATCGTCGAACCCGGCCACCGACACGTCCTCCGGAATCCGCAGCCCGGAGTCCCGCAGCGCGGCGCACGCCCCCAGCGCGACGGAGTCGTTCGCGGCGACGACCGCCGTCAGCGACGGGTCGCGCCGCAGCAGTTCCAGTGTCGCCTCGTAGCCGGACCGCCGGTCGTAGCGCCCGTGCACCGTCCACCGGGGGTCCTCCTCGATGCCGTGCGCGGCGAGCGCGGCCCGGTGCCCCTCCAGCCGGTGCCGGGTGGTCGTCCGTTCCTCCGGGCCCGCGATGTAACCGAGCCGCCGGTGCCCGAGCCCGATCAGGTGCTCGGTGAGTTCCTGACCGCCCCCGCGGTTGTCGAAGGTCAGCGCGATCGCCCCGGTCTCCGGCGCCGGCGGCCGCCCGCACAGCACCACCCGCGTCCCGGCGTCCGCGAGCTTGCGCACCTTCGCGTCCATCGCCGCCTGGTGCGCCGCGTCCTCGATCGCCCCGCCGGTCAGCACCACGGCCGCCGCCCGCTGCCGTTGCAACAGCGTGAGATACGTCAGCTCCCGCTCGGGCGAGCCCCCCGTGTTGCAGACCACCGCGAGCCTCTCCCCGCCCGCGCGGCCGCCCGGCCCGCCGATCTCGGCCTGGATCGCGCTCGCCATGATCCCGAAGAACGGGTCGGCGATGTCGTTCACCAGGATCCCGACCAGGTCGGAGGTGGCGGCGGCCAGGGCGCTCGCGGGCCCGTTGAGCACGTAGTCCAGCTCGTCCACGGCCTTCAGCACCCGCTCGCGGGTGGATGCGGCCACGGGGTAGTTCCCGTTCAGCACTCGCGACACCGTCGCGGGCGAGACCTGCGCGCGGGCCGCCACGTCCGCCAGGGTCACCGTCATCTCGTCGTCCTCCGGTCGCGCATCTCGTCGTCCGCCCTCATACACATGCAGAGTCGCCCTCGTACACATACAGACCTGTGGCCTTGGTTCCGACCAACCCATGGCCATGGTTCCGAGCAGACCTTAAGCCCCCAGCCCAGGGTTGTTCGCCCCCTCGAACAACTCGTCCTGGTCACGGTCTTGTCCGGACCGCGGTTCAGAGGCTAGCTTCTTCATGTATAGAAAGCGCTTGCTGTAACGCTCACCAGTCGGGCGTACGCGGCGCGACGACCGCGTACGAAGGGAACGACGTGACACGCAAGACGGTGCGGATCGCCATGAACGGCGTGACCGGGCGCATGGGCTACCGCCAGCACCTGGTCCGCTCCATCCTCGCCCTCCGCGAGCAGGGCGGCCTCGACCTCGGCGACGGCACCGTGCTGTGGCCCGAGCCGATCCTGGTCGGCCGCCGTGAGCACGCGCTCAAGGCGCTGGCCGAGCAGCACGGGCTGGAGCACGTCTCGACCGACCTGGACGCGGTCCTCGCCGACGAGACGGTGGACATCTACTTCGACTCCCAGGTCACCTCCGCCCGCGAGGAGGCACTCAAGAAGGCCATCGCGGCCGGCAAGCACATCTACACGGAGAAGCCCACGGCCACCGGCCTCGACGGCGCCCTGGCCCTGGCCCGCCTGGCGAACGAGGCCGGCATCAAGCACGGCGTCGTCCAGGACAAGCTCTTCCTCCCCGGCCTGCTGAAGCTGAAGCGCCTCATCGACGGCGGCTTCTTCGGCCGGATCCTGTCCGTGCGCGGCGAGTTCGGCTACTGGGTCTTCGAGGGCGACTGGCAGGCCGCGCAGCGCCCGTCCTGGAACTACCGGGCCGAGGACGGCGGCGGCATCGTCGTCGACATGTTCCCGCACTGGGAGTACGTCCTGCACGAACTGTTCGGCCGGGTGAAGTCCGTCCAGGCCATCGCCACCACCCACATCCCGCAGCGCTGGGACGAGAACGGCAAGCCCTACGACGCCACGGCCGACGACGCCGCGTACGGCATCTTCGAGCTGGAGGGCGGCGCGATCGCCCAGATCAACTCCTCCTGGGCCGTGCGCGTCAACCGCGACGAGCTCGTCGAGTTCCAGGTGGACGGCACCGAGGGTTCGGCGGTGGCCGGCCTGCGCAACTGCCGCGTCCAGCACCGCTCGGCCACGCCCAAGCCGGTGTGGAACCCGGACATCCCCGCCACCGAGGTCTTCCGCGACCAGTGGCAGGAGATCCCGGACAACGCCGAGTTCGACAACGGCTTCAAGGCACAGTGGGAGCTGTTCCTCAAGCACGTCTACGCCGACGCCCCGTACCACTGGGACCTGCTGGCCGGCGCCCGTGGCGTCCAGCTCGCCGAGCTGGGCCTGAAGTCCTCGGCCGAGGGCCGCCGTATCGACGTTCCGGAGATCCAGCCGTGACCATCCGACTCCCGGACAGCAACGGGGCGTCGCGGACGTACGAGCCGCGCACCGAACCGCTCCTGGTGACGCCCGGCACGCCCTTCACCTCCCGCACGGTCTACTCCGCGGCGCACGTCGTCGCCGACCCGTACGCGGACGTGTCGCCCGACTCGCCCGCCGCCGTCGACTGGGACGCCACCCTGGCCTTCCGCCGGCACCTGTGGTCGCACGGGCTGGGCGTCGCCGAGGCGATGGACACCGCCCAGCGCGGCATGGGCCTGGACTGGGCGGGCGCTGCGGAGCTGATCCGCCGGTCGGCCGCGGAGGCGAAGTCGGTCGGCGGCCTGATCGCCTGCGGCGTGGGCACGGACCAGCTCTCGGCCACCGAGATCGGCTACCCGTACAGCCTGGCGGAGATCCGCGCCGCCTACGAGGAGCAGCTCGCGGTCGTCGAGGAGTCGGGCGCGCGGGCGATCCTGATGGCCTCCCGGGCCCTGGCGGCGGTCGCCAAGGGGCCGGAGGACTATCTGGAGGTCTACGGCCACCTGCTGCGCCAGGCGTCCGAGCCGGTGGTCCTGCACTGGCTCGGCCCGATGTTCGACCCGGCGTTGGAGGGCTACTGGGGCGCGACGGACCTGGACGCCGCCACCCGCACCTTCCTGGACGTCATCGCCGCCCACCCGGACAAGGTCGACGGCATCAAGGTCTCGCTGCTGGACGCGCAGCGCGAGATCGACATCCGCCGCCGCCTGCCACAGGGCGTGCGCTGCTACACGGGCGACGACTTCAACTACCCCGAACTGATCGCCGGCGACGAACAGGGCTTCAGCCACGCCCTGCTGGGCATCTTCGACCCGCTGGGCCCGCTGGCCGCGGAGGCGGTCCGGGTGCTCGACACGGGGAACACGCAGGGCTTCCGCGACCTGCTGGACCCCACGGTCGGACTCTCCCGGCACCTCTTCCAGACCCCGACCCGCTTCTACAAGACGGGCGTGGTGTTCCTGGCCTGGCTCGCCGGCCACCAGTCCCACTTCACGATGGTCGGCGGCCTCCAGTCGGCCCGTTCGCTGCCGCACCTCGCGAAGGCGTACGAACTCGCCGACGGTCTGGGCCTGTTCCCCGACCCGAAGCTGGCGGAGGAACGGATGAAGAACCTGCTGAGCGTGTACGGGGTGGACCAGTGAGCGCCGCGGAGCTGGAGCGCTTCTCCATCAACCAGATGACGGTCAAGCAGCTGTCGATCCCGGAACTGGTCGCATCCTGCGGCGAGTTGGGCATCACCAACGTGGGATTGTGGCGCGAGCCGGTCCAGACGTACGGGCTGGAGGCCACGGCGAAGCTGGTCCGGGACGCGGGCCTGACGGTGACAACGTTGTGCCGGGGCGGCTTCTTCACGGCGATCGACCCGCAGGAGCGCGCTCAGGCCCTGGCCGACAACCGCCGGGCGATCGACGAGGCGGCGACGCTGGGCACCGACACGCTGGTCCTGGTCTCGGGCGGACTCCCGGCGGGCTCGAAGGACCTGCACGGGGCCCGCGAACGCATCGCGGACGCCCTGTCGGAACTGGGCCCCTACGCGGAGCGGCACGGCGTCCGCCTGGCCATCGAGCCGCTGCACCCGATGTACGCCTCCGACCGCTGCGTGGTGTCGACGCTGGCCCAGGCCCTGGACCTGGCCGAACGCTTCCCGGCGCACCAGGTCGGGGTCACGGTCGACACGTACCACATCTGGTGGGACGACACCGCTCCCGCGCAGATCGCCCGGGCGGGTGCGGGCGGCCGGATCCACACCTTCCAGCTCGCCGACTGGACGACTCCGCTGCCGGAGGGCGTGCTGACCGGCCGCGGCCAGATCGGCGACGGCTCGATCGACATGCGGGAGTGGCAGCGGTACGTGGAGGCCGCGGGCTACACCGGTGCCATCGAGGTGGAGCTGTTCAACGACGGGCTGTGGGCGAGGGACGGCCGGGAGGTGCTGGCCGAGACGGCGGCGCGGTTCGTCGAGCACACCCTGTGAGTCGAGCACACCTGTGATCCGTCACGGTCGTAGGCCACGCCCCCGTCGGCCTACGACCGTGCGAGGAACCCGTTGACCCGTTCCTCCAGCCGCTTACGGCACCGCGGCCATTCCGGTGCCGTCACCGAGAAGATCGCGGAGTCGCGCAGCCGGCCCTCCTCACCGGGAGCCCATGACCGGGACCAGTTCCGCAGCACGCCCTCGAAGCGGGCTCCCACGCTCTCGATGGCCGCGCGGGAACGGCTGTTGCGGGCATCGGTCTTCAGGTCCACGCGCGAGACGCCCCACTCCTCGAAGGCGTACCGGAAGAGGAGGAGCTTCGCCTCGGCGTTCACGCCCGTGCCCTGGGCCGAACGGGCGAGCCAGGTGAAGCCCACCTCGACGGCGTCGAGTCGGTCGTCCGAGAGCCAGGAGCGTGGTTCCCAGTACGCCGTGGCGCCGACGGCCCGTCCCGTGGCCGTCGAGATCTGCGCGTAGGGTGCGAGCCGCCCGGTCGCCGCGCGGGCGAGCTGCGCGTCGATGTAGGCGCCCACCTCGTCGGCACCCGGTACCCAGGTGAACGCGTAGGTCTCCCGGTCCTCCGTCGCCGCCCTCGCCAAGTCGGCGGCGTGCCGATGGCCCAAGGGCTCCAGACGGACCAGGGCACCCTCCAGGACGGGTCCTTCCAGTGCGAAGCTCACGCAGGGAAGTGTTCCTCAGACAGCCCGGGCCGTCGAACGAAATACCCGGTACGGCGGGCAGCGGATGGCCGGAATCGGTGGCTCATCCGCCCCGTTGAGCTCCTGGTTCACCCCGCGTACCGACTTCAGGAAATCCGGCCCGGGCCGGGAACCCCGCCCGGACTCGCGTCGTCCAATCGCAGGCCGCCGGAGAGTCACCACGGTGCGGTGTCGGCCCTCGCTGCTGGCTGCGATCGCTGACCACCCTCTCCGCCGTACCGCGGCCGGCGGCACCGCCGCCATCGGCGCGTCCCCCTCCAACCGCGCCGGTGGCGGCCCCCGCACGGTTACTGCGCGCTCCCTTGACTGGCAGAAACTTCCCGGTTAGTGGTGACCCGTTGGAAGTTTCCTTCAGCGGATCCCAGCGGATCACCTCCGGAAGGAGCGCACGTGCACGACACCGGCACGGGAAGCACGGGAAGCACGGGAAACACCGCACAGCCCTCCAGACGCACCGTCCTCGCCGCCACGGCCGGCGCCGCCACCGCCCTCGCGGCCGCCGG
The DNA here is from genome assembly GCF_030816955.1 of Streptomyces africanus. NCBI lineage: Bacteria > Bacillati > Actinomycetota > Actinomycetes > Kitasatosporales > Streptomycetaceae > Streptomyces > Streptomyces africanus. Next base: position 3,106,648 of record NZ_JAUSYP010000001.1, read on the forward strand.
CCCTTCGCACGCCGCCGGCGCCCCCGACGACAGGCGACTGCGCGCCCTCGTCTCGCGCATGACGCTGGAGGAGAAGGTCGGCCAGCTCTTCGTGATGCGGGTGTACGGCCACTCCGCCGCCGCGCCCGACCAGGCCGACATCGACGCCAACCTCGAGGAGATCGGGGTCCGTACGGCCGCCGAACTCGTCGTGAAGTACCGGGTCGGCGGCATCATCTACTTCGCCTGGGCGCACAACACCCGTGAGCCGCACCAGATCGCGGCTCTGTCCGACGGCATCCAGCGGGCCTCCCTGGAACTGCCGCGCGGGCTGCCCGTGCTCATTTCCACCGACCAGGAGCACGGGATCGTCGCCCGGGTGGGCAGGCCCGCGACGCTGTTCCCGGGCGCCATGGCCGTCGGCGCGGGCGGATCGCGGTCCGACGCCCGCAGCCTCGGGCGGATCGCCGGGCGTGAGCTGCGGGCGATGGGCATCCGGCAGGACTACTCCCCCGTGGCCGACGTGAACGTCAACCCGGCCAACCCGGTCATCGGCGTACGGTCCTTCGGCGCCGACCCGAAGGCGGTGGCCGCGCTGGTGGCCGCCGAGGTCGCCGGATACCAGGGGTCCGGGGTGGCGGCGACCGCCAAGCACTTCCCCGGGCACGGGGACACCAACGTCGACAGCCACACCGGCTTCCCGACCATCACGCACAGCCGGGAGCTGTGGGAGAAGCTGGACGCACCGCCGTTCCGGGCGGCGATCGCCGCGGGCATCGACTCGATCATGACCGCGCATCTGATGGTCCCGGCCCTCGACGACTCCGGCGACCCGGCCACCCTCTCCCGCCCGATCCTCACCGGCATCCTCCGCGAACGGCTCGGCTACGACGGGGTCGTGGTCACGGACTCCCTCGGCATGGAGGGCGTGCGGACCAAGTACGGCGACGACCGGGTACCGGTGCTCGCGCTGAAGGCGGGCGTGGACCAGCTCCTCAACCCGCCGGACCTGGACCTCGCCTGGCACGCGGTCCTCGCGGCCGTACGCAGCGGCGAGCTGACCGAAGCGCGGCTCGACGAATCGGTCCTGCGGATCCTGCGGCTGAAGACGAAGCTGGGGCTGTTCCGCGCGCCGTACGTCGGCCAGGACGGTGTCGACCGCGCCGTCGGCACCCGGGCGCACCTGGCGGCGGCCGACCGGATCGCCGAGCGGACGACCACCCTGCTCGTCAACGAGGGACGGCTGCTGCCGCTGTCCCGGCGCAGGTACCCCAAGGTGCTGGTGGTCGGGGCCGATCCGGCCTCGCCGTCCGGGACGACCGGGCCGCCGACCGGCGTGCTCGCCGCCGCGCTGACCGGGCTCGGCTTCACCGCCACCGCCCTGTCGACCGGGACGGCCCCGTCCGCGGCGACCGTCGCCCGGGCGGTCGCGGCGGCGCGGGACGCGGACGCGGTGGTGGCGGCGACGTACAACGTCACGGCGAGCAGCGGTCAGAAGACGCTGGTCGAGCAACTCGTGGCGACGGGGAAGCCGGTCGTGGCGGTCGCGATCCGCAATCCGTACGACGTGGCCCAGCTGCCCTCCGTCCCGGCGTGCCTCGCGGCGTACTCCTGGACCGACGTCGAACTGCGGGCCGCCGCACGGGTGATCGCGGGACGGGTGGCCCCCCGCGGGAAACTCCCCGTGCCGGTGCAGCGGGCGGATGATCCGGAGCAGGTGCTGTACCCGATCGGGTACGGGCTGACGTACTAGACGTACGCCACGGACCGGGCGCACCACCCCCAACGTGCGCAAACCCTCCCAGGTGCCTGGCGTGCGCCCCACCGCGGCAGCCACGCTGGGTCAGGGCTCTTCTGGGGGACGGCGATGCACGTGAGAAGTTCGGCGGGGGTGGTGCGGGGGCTGCTGGTGCTGGTCGGTGTGGTGCTGACCGGGTGTCAGAGTCCCTCGGCGGGCGTCGCGGAGGACGGCCGGCTGGGCGGGCCGGCGTCGGGGCCGGCCGCCGCCGGGTCGCCGCCGGTGACCCGGCCGTCCGGGTACGGCGCGGTGTTCCTCGCGGTCGACGAGTGCAGTTCGTTCGGCACGACGAGCTTCACCGAGGTGCCGTGCGCCGGTGAGCGGGCGGCGGCCCGGGTCGTGGCCCGGCACGACGGCACGGTCCGCGACGGGCCGCGCTGCCCGGCGACCACGGACTTCGTGCTGCACATCAGCGAGCAGCGGCCCGCCTCCGACGAGGACGGCGACGGGGCGGTGCCGCAGGGCTACGCCTGTATGCGCAACCTCCAGCCGCCGCACCCGGGCGACCCGGGCGGCGGGGGCGGGCCGCGCACCATCGTCGGCGACTGTGTCTACGGCTCGGGCGACGGGCAGGTCCGCGAGACCTCGTGCGACGGGAAGGGCGGGCAGGAGCCGGAGTACGAGGTGACCGAGGCGGTCGCCCGGCGCGCCGACTGCCCCGTCTCGACCGGCCTGTACGTCCGGCTGGGCGGCGACCGGCCCGTGGGGTGCGCCCGGCCGCTGTGAGCGGCCGGGCGCGGCAACACGGAAGAACCACCGGCCTTACGGCCGCAGCGTCATCTCCCGCTGCGTCTCCCGCTTGTCCAGCTTGGCGTCGAACTTCGCCAGCGGCTTCGCCGCCTGCGGGTCCGCCTGCACCGCGCTGGAGGCGACGCCGGCCCAGTCGAGGATGCGGGCGGTGGCGAGGGTCTTCTGCTCGGGCACGAGGCCCGCGACGTTGGCGCCGTGGTTCATGCCGGGGGCGGTCATGACGTAGGAGTCCTTCGCCCCCTTGCCGAGGTGGAACGGCTCGGCGCCCCAGGGGTCGTTCTGGCCGTAGACGAAGAGCATCCGGCGGGCGTTGTGCCGGACCCAGGTGTCGACGTCCCGCATCGCCTGCGGCTGGAACTTCATGGGGATGTCACGCGGGACGAAGTTCCGCGGCGGCTGGTAGCCGTAGCGGATGTACTTCTTCTCGATGTGCGGGAAGTGGATCGTCGGCGCGCCGAGCTGTGTGCCGGCCTGGTAGTAGTACGGCGTGTAGGTCGTGAGGCCCTGGTCGGCGTAGGCGGAGAAGCCGGAGATCGTGTCGACGGAGGTCCAGATCTCGTCGTCGGTGGCGTTCTTCGCGTCGGCCGGGATCTGGTCGCAGTCCTTCAGCAGGCTGTACTGCCAGAAGCCCCACACGTAGTCGAGGACGGTCGCCTCGTAGGCCTTGTCCAGGCTGCCGATGGTCTCGAAGGTGAGGTCGTTCTCCTTCGCGTAGGCCGCGTACTTCTTCTCCAGCGGCTCGCGGCGCACCAGCGCCTCGCGCTGCACGGCGTTCAGCCGGTCGCGGCACTCCTTGCTGCCGACGCGCGCGAAGAAGCGGTCGTAGGCGGAGTCCTCCTTGTTCACCACGTCGTTGGGGGCGACGTAGGCGACCACGCCGTCCATGTCACGCGGGTAGAAGCGCTCGTAGTAGGTGGCGGTCATGCCGCCCTTCGAGCCGCCCGTGGAGATCCACTTCTTGCCGTAGATGCCCTTCAGCGCCCTGAAGACGCGGTGCTGGTCGCCGGCCGCCTGCCAGATGTCCAGCTTGGACCAGTTGGCCGGGTCGGGGCGGGACGGGGTGAAGAAGCGGTACTCCAGGGAGACCTGGTTGCCGTCGACGATCTGGGCCGGTTCGCTGCGGCGGGGCGTCGTGGAGACGTTGTAGCCGCTGGTGAAGAAGACCGTCGGGCGGGAGACGTCCTTGTGCAGCACGGTGATGCGCTGCTGGAACGTGCCCTGCGACGGCCTGCGGTGGTCGACCGGCTGGGTGTAGTTCAGGACGAAGAAGCGGTAGCCGGTGTACGGCTTCTCCTCGACCAGGCTCATGCCCGGTATGGAGAGCAGCCTCTCCTTGATGTCAGTGCTGCCGGTGGCCTCCGGCTCGGCGGCGGTGGCCGCTGAGGCCGTGCTCAACGTGCCTATGAGCACCGTGAGCGCCAGCAGCCATCTGAGCGCCTTGCGCATGCGCACTCCCCTGTGAGACGGATGTGCGCCGGAAGCTAGCGGACCAACTCCCCTCAGCACCAGGGGACATGGGGATAACCCTCTATGCGCCGGGCGTCAGCACAGGATCCAGCCGGAGCTGACCGAGCCCTGCCCCACTCTGCCCTTCAGCCATACGCAGCGGCGCCCGGCGTGCACCATCACCGGACCGGCGTGGTAGGCGAACCGGCCCTCGTCGACGACCGGGCGGCTGCCGCGCGCCTGCACGCTCACCGACATCCGCTGCTTCACGCCGGGCTTCTTGGTGACGGTCACGGCGCAGACGTAGCCGCCGCGCTTGTAGACGAGCACGGTTCCGGTGGAGAAGGGCAGCGTGCGGACCTTGCGGCCGGGACAGGAGGCGGAGGCGGCCTGCGCCTCGCCCGGCGCCGCGACGGCCAGCAGGCCGGAGGCGGTCAGCACGGCCAAGCCGAGCGCGAGCCGCCGGCGTATCGCTCCACTGTCCACTGTCGTCCTCCCGTACCGCGTCGTGCGCGACCATCGGCGTACAGGTGTACGGACGCATGACGTATGTCGCACGGTTGCGCGAGCGTGACGAAAACGCCGGTCGCGGGCGTCACCGGGACGCGCCGACCGGCTCCTCCGGCTCCGCCGCGCCGATGAACGTCCGCCACAGCTCGGCGTACCGCCCGCCGCGCGCGAGCAGCTCCTCGTGCGTGCCGTCCTCGGCGACCCGGCCGTGGTCCATGACGACGACCCGGTCGGCGCGGGCGGCGGTGGTGAGGCGGTGGGCCACGACGAGGGTGGTGCGGCGGCCGGCCAGGCGGTCGGTGGCCTGGTTGACCTGCGCCTCCGTGGCCAGGTCCAGGGCGGCCGTCGCCTCGTCGAGCAGCAGGACGTCCGGGTCGACCAGCTCGGCGCGGGCCAGGGCGATCAGCTGGCGCTGTCCGGCGGAGAGGTTGCGGCCGCGCTCGGCGACCTCGTGGAGGTAGCCGCCCTCCAGCGTGGCGATCATCTCGTGCGCGCCGACCGCGCGGGCCGCCGCCTCGACCTCGGCGTCCGTGGCGTCGGGGCGGCCGTAGGCGATGGCGTCGCGGACGGTGCCCTGGAAGAGGTACGCCTCCTGCGGGACGACCCCCAGACGGTGCCGGTACGAGGTGAGGTCCAGGGCGCGCAGGTCGGTGCCGTCGACGGTGACCCGGCCGCCGGTGGGGTCGTAGAAGCGGGCCACGAGCTTGACCAGGGTCGACTTGCCCGCGCCGGTCTCGCCGACGAACGCGACGGTCTGCCCGGCGGGGATGCGCAGGTCGACGCCGCCGAGAGCCTCTTCGTCGTCGCCGTAGGCGAAGTGCACGTCCTCGAAGGCGATCTCGCCGCGCAGGGACAGCACTTCGCGGGGTTCGTCGGCGGACTTCGTCGACGTCGGCTCCTGGAGCAGCTCCTGGATACGGCCCAGCGAGACGGACGCCTGCTGGTAGCCGTCGAAGACCTGGGAGAGCTGCTGCACGGGCGCGAAGAACAGGTCGATGTAGAGCAGGTACGCCACCAGCGAGCCGATCGCCAGGGTCCCGTCGTCGACCCGCGCCCCGCCGACGATCAGCACGGCCGCCGCCGCCACCGAGGACAGGAACTGCACGAAGGGGAAGTACACGGAGATCAGCCACTGGCCCCGGATGCGCGCCTGGCGGTAGCTGTCGCTGTGCCCGGCGAACCGCCGCCCGCCGTCCCGCTCGCGCCGGAAGGCCTGCACGATCCGCAGCCCGGACACCGACTCCTGGAGGTCGGCGTTGACCACCGACACGCGCTCACGGGCCAGTTCGTACGCCTTCACGCTCGCCCGGCGGAAGAAGAACGTGGCGATGATCAGCGGCGGCAGTGTCGCGAAGACGACCAGCGCCAGCTCCACGTCGAGCACCAGCAGGGCGACCATGATGCCGAAGAAGGTGACGACCGAGACGAAGGCGGTGACCAGGCCCGTCTGGAGGAACGTCGACAGCGCGTCGACGTCGGTCGTCATCCGGGTCATGATCCGGCCGGTCAGCTCCCGCTCGTAGTAGTCGAGCCCGAGGCGCTGGAGCTGGGCGAAGATCTTCAGCCGCAGCGAGTACAGGACGCGTTCGCCGGTGCGTCCGGTCATGCGGGTCTCGCCGACCTGGGCCGCCCACTGCACGGCCACCGTCAGCAGCGCGAGCAGCGACGCCGCCCACACGGCCCCGAGCGCGGCCTGGGTGACGCCCGAGTCGATGCCGTGCCGGACCATGATCGGCAGCAGCAGGCCCATGCCCGCGTCGACGGCGACCAGACCGAGGCTGACCAGCAGCGGCAGTCCGAAGCCGCGCAGCAGGCGGCGCAGGCCGTACGACTGCTCCGGCTGGACGGCCCGCGACTCGTCGACGTCGGGCACGTCGGTGGCCGGGGGCAGCGCCTCGACCTGGGCGAGCAGCTCGGGCGTGGCCGGGCTCTCGGCGAGGGCGGTGTCCTTGCGTTCGCGGTCGCCGCTCCACAGCCGTGGGGTGACCCCGTGCTCGGCGTCGAACTCGGCGTCCAGCTCGTCCCGGACGGAGGTGTCCTCCTGGGGGCAGGCCGGCTGGGTGTGGCCCGGGGAGACCGCGCCCAGCTCGTCGGGGTCGGTGAGCAGGCGCCGGTAGAGGGCGGAGCGCTCCTGGAGTTCCTCGTGGGTGCCGATGTCGGCGAGCCGGCCGCCGTCCAGGACGGCGATGCGGTCGGCGAGGTTCAGGGTGGAGCGGCGGTGGGCGATCAGCAGGGTGGTGCGGCCCCGCATGACCTCCTTCAGGGCCTCGTGGATCTCGTGCTCGACCCGGGCGTCCACGGCGGAGGTGGCGTCGTCCAGGACCAGCAGGCGCGGGTCGCTGAGGATGGCGCGGGCGAGGGCGACGCGCTGGCGCTGGCCGCCGGACAGGGTCAGGCCGTGCTCGCCGACGGTCGTGTCGTAGCCGTCGGGCAGCTCGCTGATGAACCGGTCGGCCTGGGCGGCGCGGGCGGCCTGCTCGATCTCCTCCTGGGTGGCGTCCGGGCGGCCGTAGGCGATGTTGTTCCGGACCGTGTCGGAGAAGAGGAAGGAGTCCTCCGGGACCAGCCCGATCGCGGCCCGCAGCGACTCAAGGGTCAGTTCGCGCACGTCGTGGCCGCCGACCAGGACGGCACCGCGGGTGACGTCGTAGAAGCGCGGCAGCAGCAGGGAGACCGTGGACTTGCCGGAGCCGGAGGAGCCGACGACGGCGAGGGTCTCGCCGGGGCGGATCTCGAAGGAGAGCCCGTCGAGGACGGGGCGGTCGGTGTCGTAGCCGAAGGAGACGTCGTCGAACTCGACGGTCGCGGGGGCGTCGGCGGGCAGGTCCTTGCGGCCGTCCTCCAGGGACGGCTCGGTGTCGATCAGCTCCAGGACACGTTCGGTGCCCGCGCGGGCCTGCTGGCCGACGGTGAGCACCACGGCGAGCATGCGGACCGGGCCGACGAGCTGGGCGAGGTACGTGGAGAAGGCGACGAACGTGCCGAGCGTGATGTGGCCGCGCACCGCGAGCCAGCCGCCGAGCGCCAGCATCGCGACCTGGCCGAGGGCGGGGACGGCCTGGAGGGCCGGGGTGTAGACGGAGTTCAGGCGGATGGTGCGCAGCCGTCCGGCGAAGAGCCTGCGGCTGACGTCCCTGAGCTTCCCGGTCTCCTGCTCCTCCTGCCCGAAGCCCTTCACCACGCGGACCCCGCTGACGGCACCGTCGACCACGCCGGCGACGGCGGCGGCCTGCGCCTGGGCGTACCAGGTGGAGGGGTGCAGCCGGGTGCGGCTGCGTTTGGCGATCCACCACAGGGCGGGGGCGATGGCCAGGGCGACGAGGGTGAGCGGCAGCGACAGCGACGCCATGATCCCCAGGGAGATCAGGAACAGCAGGACGTTCCCGATGGTCATCGGGAGCATGAACAGCAGGCCCTGGATCAGCTGGAGGTCGCTGGTGGCCCGGCCGACGACCTGGCCGGTGGACAGTTCGTCCTGGCGGCGGCCGTCGAGCCGGGTGATCGTGCCGTACATCGCCGTCCGCAGGTCGTGCTGGACGTCGAGGGCGAGGCGGCCGCCGTAGTAGCGGCGGATGTAGGTGAGGACGTAGACGACCAGTGCGGCGGCGATGAGCAGGCCGGCCCAGGTCGTCATGGAGCGGGTGTGGTCGCTGATGACGTCGTCGATGATCACCTTGGTGATCAGCGGGACGAGGGCCATGACCGCCATGCCGGCCAGGGAGGAGCCGAGGGCGAGTACGACATCCTTCGGGTGGCGCCATGCGTAGGCCCACAGTCGTCGTGCCCATCCCCGTTGCGGTGTCACTCGGGTGCCCTCCGATCGTCCTTCTCTGCCGGAAGGCACCAACACCGTGGGAGTCTGTTTTCATCCCGCGGCGTGACGAGCGTTACCCCGCCCCCACCCTGGACGGTCGTTGATACTCGCCGGTATCTTTGTCTGAGCAAGCGCTTAGACATACCGAGGGCCCTGGAGGTGGCGGCGTGCGCCGTACGGTGTTCAACGAGGATCACGAGGCGTTCCGGGAGACCATCCGCGCCTTCATCGAGGCCGAGGTCGTACCGGTGTACGACGAGTGGTTCGCGGCGGGCCAGGCGCCCCGCGACTTCTACTACAAGCTCGGTGAGCTGGGCATCTTCGGGATCAACGTCCCCGAGGAGTTCGGCGGCGCGGGCCTGGAGAGCCACAAGTTCGAGGCCGTGCTCTACGAGGAGACCGCCCGCGCGGGCGTCCAGTTCGGCGGCTCCGGCGTGCACGTGCTGCTCGCCCTGCCCTACATCAAGATGCTCGCCACCGACGAGCAGAAGAAGCGCTACCTGCCGAAGTTCGTCACCGGCGAGGAGATGTGGGCCATCGCGATGACGGAGCCGGGCACCGGTTCCGACCTCGCGGGCATGAAGTCCACCGCCAAGCTGAGCGAGGACGGCACGCACTACGTCCTCAACGGCGCCAAGACCTTCATCACCGGCGGTGTGCACGCCGACCGTGTGATCGTCTGCGCCCGGACCGCCGCCCCGACCGCCGAGGACCGCCGCCACGGCATCTCCCTCTTCGCCGTCGACACCAAGTCCGAGGGCTACTCGGTCGGCCGCAAGCTCGACAAGCTCGGCCTGAAGACCTCCGACACCGCCGAGCTGGCGTTCGTCGACGTCAAGGTGCCCGTCGAGGACCTCCTCGGCGAGGAGAACAAGGGCTTCTACTACCTCGGCCACAACCTGGCCTCCGAGCGCTGGGGCATCGCCTTCGGCGCCTACGCCCAGGCCAAGGCCGCCGTGCGGTTCGCCAAGCAGTACGTGCAGGAGCGCACGGTCTTCGGCAAGCCCGTCGCCCACTTCCAGAACACCAAGTTCGAGCTGGCCGCCTGCCAGGCCGAGGTGGACGCCGCCGAGGCCGTCGCCGACCGCGCGACCGAGGCCCTCGACGCCGGTGAGCTCACGCCCGCCGAGGCCGCCTCCGCGAAGCTGTTCTGCACCGAGGTCGCCCACCGCGTCATCGACCGCTGCCTCCAGCTGCACGGCGGCTACGGCTACATGAACGAGTACCCGATCGCCCGCCTGTACGCGGACAACCGTGTCAACCGCATCTACGGCGGCACCAGCGAGATCATGAAGTCGATCATCGCGAAGGACATGGGCCTGTAAGCCGACCGCAATCGGTGGCCGGTACAACAGTCACATGAGTCAGGCACTACAAGACCTCCTCGATCTGCTCGACCTGGAGCAGATCGAGGAGGACATCTTCCGCGGCCGGTCCCGGTCCGCCGTCGTCCCGAGGGTCTTCGGCGGGCAGGTCGCGGCCCAGGCGCTCGTCGCCGCCGGGCGCACGGTCCCCGAGGACCGGCCCGCGCACTCCCTCCACGCGTACTTCCTGCGCCCCGGTGATCCCGGCGCGCCGATCGTCTACACCGTGGACCGGATCCGCGACGGCCGCTCCTTCACCACCCGCCGGGTGGTCGCCGTCCAGCACGGCAAGCCGATCTTCCACCTCTCGGCGTCGTTCCAGCTGTACGAGGACGGGCTGGACCACCAGGAACGCATGCCGGACGCGCCCGATCCCGCCACGCTGCCCACCGGTGAGGAACGGCTGCGCGGCTACGGCCATCTCGACCCGGAGGTCGTGGAGAGGTTCCTGGAGGCCCGGGCCGCCGTCGATCTGCGCTACGTCGACGAGCCGCCGTACGGGAAGTTCGGCGAACCGCGCGAACCGCACTCGCAGGTCTGGTTCCGCACGAACGGCAAGCTCGCCGACGATCCGCTGCTGCACGTCGTCCTCGCCACCTACGTCTCCGACATGACGCTCCTCGACTCCGTGCTGCTCGCGCACGGGCGGGGCGGCTGGGCCGTCGGGGACGTCGTCGGGGCCTCCCTCGACCACGCGATGTGGTTCCACCGGCCGTTCCGCGCCGACGAGTGGCTGCTCTACGACCAGGAGTCCCCGTCCGCGTACGGCGGCCGGGGACTGGGACAGGCCCGCATCTACACGCAGGACGGGCGGCTGGCCATCACGGTGATCCAGGAGGGCGTGGTCCGCGTCCCGCGCGAGCAGGGCCCTAGCTGAGGCCGGCCTCCGCCAGCAGGTACGCCGTCATCGGGTCGTAGTGGCGGGGGCTGACCACGTGGTCGTCGAGGGGCACCGTCACCTGTACGGTGCCCTCCGCCTCGCCGATGAAGAGGGCCGGGTCGTTGCAGTCGGCGTAGCCGACGGAGTCCACGCCGTGCTGTCCCGCGTAGCCCGCCCAGCCGTGGTCGGCGACGACCAGGTCGGGCAGCGGGCGGCCCTCGCGCTCCATGGCGGTCAGGATGGCCTTCATCGGTTCGCCCGAGTGGGTGTGCCACAGGGTGGCGCCGTGCTCCAGCACCGCCACGTCCGCGAACTGCATGACGTAGCCCTCCTCCGTCGTCAGCCCGTCCGGGATGACGACGATCTCGCAGCCGGCCGCGCGCAGGGCCGAAGCGGTCGCGCGGTGCACGTCGAGCAGGCCGCCGGGGTGGCCGGTGGCGAACAACACCCGCTGCTGCCCGTCCGCCGCCTTGCGCAGCCGCCCGGCCATCCGCTCCAGACCGTCGACGGTCAGCTCGGGGTCGATGGTGTCCTGGCCGTACCGGTGCCCGGGGTCGTCGTTCACGCCGACGCGTTCCGCCATCACCGCGAGGACGTCCTGCTCGTCGCTCCAGCGGTCGCCGAGTTCCAGGCCGAGCCAGTAGTGGCGGTCGGCGTTCGCCAGCTTGCGGTAGTGGGAGAGGTTGTTCTCGCGGGGGGTGGCGACGTCGCCCGCGATGCGCGTCCTGACGAGGTGGTCGACGAGTTCGGCGCGGCTGGGTGTCCCGGGTATCGGCATGACAACCATTGTGGAGCAGCGGACTGTGGGCGGCCCTGGCGTATCGCACGCTGGGATGTGCGTCACGTACTCAGCGGGAGCCCGCTCACATACTCAGATCTGCCGCAGCGCGAACCAGAGTTCCATGCGGACGTCCGGGTCGTCCAGGTCCGCCTCCAGCAGGGTGGCGCACCGGGCGATGCGCTGCCGCACGGTGTTGCGGTGCACGGACAGGGCGACGGCGGTGCGGTCCCAACTGCCGTGCAGGGAGAGCCAGGTGCGCAGGGTCTCGGGGAGCGCGGGGTGGGCCGTGACGGGCGCGAGCAGGGCGCGGGCGTGGGCCGCCGCCTCGCCGGGCGGGACCAGGTCGGCGAGGGCGGGGCGCGGGCCGTGCCGGAGCAGCGGGGCGCGGGTGGCGCGGGCCCGGGCCAGGGCGCGGGCCGCCTGGGTGTCGGCGGCAGGCCAGTCCTCCGGGGCGGCGTCGGCGCTGACGCCCAGGGTCCAGCCGGGCAGCGGCTCCGGCGCCCGGTCGGCCGGTACCAGGACCCGGACGACGTCGCCCGCCGGGTCGACCAGGGCGGACCCGAGCGCGGCACCCAGCGCGGAGGCCGCGACGGCGTCGGGTACGCCCTCCCCGTCCGGACGGGCGTGCACGACGACCCACCGCCGCCCGTCGCCGAGCAGCGGCGCGACGTCCTCGGGCGCGGCCCCCAGCAGCAGCCGCACCAGCGCGGAGGAGCGGGCGGCACCGGTGCCGCTCTGCTGCTCGCCGGTGAGGAGGGCCAGCAGCACGGCGGCGACGGACACGATGGTGTGATCCCCCGGCACCCGCCCGGGCGCGGCCACCCCGAGCACGAACCCGCGCCGCCCGCCACCGAGGGCGTAGGCGGCGAGATGGATGCCGGAGACGGTGTCGGTGGCGGAGGTGGGGTGGGGGCGGTTGGGGGGAGCGGGCGTCGGGGGCTGGGCTGAGGGCGAGGGTCGGCTGGCTGGTTGAGGCTGGGGGCGGCCTGCGTTGGCGGCCTCGCCACGAGGCCGAGAGCGCCGGTTGTCTGCGGACCCGCCCAGGCGTCCGGCCTCGGCAGGCCCGCCCGGCCGCGTCGCCCCGCCCGCCCGCGAGGTCTCGTCCGGAGGCCGCGCGCCCGGTGTGGGCGCCGGCCGTCCAGCCCCCACACTCGGTGTGCCCGCAGGCAGCCCAGCCCCCGCCTCCGCCGGCCGCACTACCCCCACAAGCTCCGCCAGCGCCGCGCCCACCTCCGCCCCGGGCTCCCGGCCCGCCTCCGCGATCTCCGCCCCCTCCGGGCCGTACAGCACCGCCCAGCCCCCAAGCCGCCGGGCGAGCTGCCGGAGGACCGACGGGACCGGGTCGGGGCGGGAGGCGGCCGAGGCGAGGCTCTGCTGGGCCTCCGTGACGCGGCGGAGTTCGGCCAGGCGGGCCTGGGCCATCAGCTGCCAGACCGCGCGGGCCACGCCCGAGAAGGTGGTCTGCGGCGGCACCTCCAGCAGCGGCAGGCCGTATCTCTCGCACGCCGCGACCAGCGCCCTCGGCACCGTGTCGTGCACCGGCGCCACCCCGAAGCCGAGGGCCGCGCCGCCGGCCGCCACGATCCGGGCCACGTAGTCGTCGAAGTAGGTGCCCGACCCCGCCGCCTCGGGGATGTGCACGCCCGCCGTGAGCAGCAGTTCCCCGCCCAGCAGATACGGATACGGGTCCGCCATCTCCGAGGTGTGGACCCAGTGGACGGCGGTGCCGGGGTCGTCCGGGCCGGCGATCCGGCGCAGCGCCAGGTCCTCGCGGGCCAGGAGAGCGGACAGCGGGATGGGAGGCGTAGGGGGAACCGTCGAGTCCGGCATGTGTGCGTTCCCTTCAGCCGGCGCCGCTCCAGTGGATGAAACGTACACTTCGCAGTCGCTTTCCGGCCACCTAGGGTCAGGTCTCGTCAGCCTCGTCCCCCAACGAGCGAGCGTGTGCGAAGGAGGCCCCATGGCCGTCGACTACCTCGTGATCGTCGTCTACCTGGCCGGCATGCTCGCCATGGGCTGGTGGGGCATGCGCCGCGCCCGCTCCAAGAGCGAGTTCCTGGTGGCCGGCCGCCGCCTCGGCCCGGCCATGTACTCCGGCACCATGGCGGCGATCGTCCTCGGCGGCGCCTCCACCATCGGCGGTGTGGGGCTCGGCTACCAGTACGGCCTGTCCGGCGCCTGGATGGTCTTCACCATCGGCCTCGGCCTGCTCGCCCTCTCCGTCTTCTTCTCCGCCCGCATCGCCCGGCTGAAGGTCTACACCGTCTCCGAGATGCTCGACCTGCGCTACGGAGGCGGCCGGGCCGGGATCATCTCCGGTGTCGTCATGTGGGCCTACACCCTCATGCTCGCGGTGACCTCGACCATCGCCTACGCCACGATCTTCGACGTCCTGTTCGACATCAACCGCACGCTCGCGATCGTCCTCGGCGGCTCGATCGTCGTGGCGTACTCCACCCTCGGCGGGATGTGGTCGATCACCCTGACGGACATGGTGCAGTTCGTCGTGAAGACCATCGGCGTGCTGCTCCTGCTGCTGCCGATCGCCGTCGTGAAGGCGGGCGGGTTCGGCGAGATGAAGGCGCAGCTCCCCGCCGGCTACTTCGACCCGCTCGGCATCGGCGGCGAGACGATCTTCACCTACGTGCTGATCTACACCTTCGGCATGCTCATCGGGCAGGACATCTGGCAGCGCGTGTTCACCGCCCGCAGCGACCGGACCGCCAAGTGGGGCGGGACCGTCGCCGGCACCTACTGCCTCGCGTACGCCCTCGCCGGTGCCGTCATCGGGACGGCGGCCAAGGTGCTGTACCCGAAGCTCGGCAGCGCGGACGACGCCTTCGCGACCATCGTGAAGGACGAACTGCCCGTCGGAGTCCGGGGGCTGGTGCTGGCCGCCGCGCTGGCCGCCGTGATGTCGACCTCGTCCGGCGCGCTGATCGCCTGCGCCACCGTCGCCAACAACGACATCTGGTCCCGGCTGCGGGGGATCGCCAAGGCACCGTCGGACGACCACGACGACCACGACGAGGTGCGGGGCAATCGGGCCTTCATCCTGCTCATGGGTGTCGCCGTGATCGGCACGGCCATCGCGATCGACAACGTCGTGGAGGCACTGACCGTCGCCTACAACCTCCTCGTCGGCGGACTGCTCGTGCCGATCCTCGGCGGGCTGGTGTGGAAGCGGGGCACGGTGTACGGCGCCCTCGCCTCCGTCGTGGTCGGCGGACTCGCGGTCATCGTGCTGATGGCGACGCACGGCATCCTCGCCAACGAGCCCGTCTACTACGGCCTGCTCGCCTCGCTCGCCGCGTACGTGATCGTCTCCCTGGCCACTCCCGCCACCGACGCCGCCGTCCTCGCAGCCTGGCGCGAGCGGCTCGCCGGACGGTCCCCCGAACTCGCGTCCGAACCGGTCACGGCTCCCCAGTAAAGTCATAGAACAGTCAGTACATAGCAGCACCAAGCAGTGCATACGCGATGAAGCGTAGGAGAGAAGGCATTTCCTCATGAGCAGCAACGAGACTCCCCGCGGACCCGTCGACTCCTCCCGCGTTCCGCGGTACGCGGGCCCCGCGACCTTCGCCCGGCTGCCCCGGCTGGACGAGGTCGGCGGACGGGCCGATGTCGCCGTGGTGGGCGTGCCGTTCGACTCGGGTGTCTCGTACCGGCCGGGTGCCCGCTTCGGCGGCAACGCGATCCGTGAGGCGTCCCGGCTGCTGCGCCCGTACAACCCGGCGCAGGACGCCTCCCCGTTCGCCCTCGCCCAGGTCGCGGACGGCGGCGACATCGCCGTGAACCCGTTCAACATCAACGAGGCCGTCGGGACCGTCGAGGCCGCCGCGGACGACCTGCTCGGCTCGGGCGCCCGCCTGATGACCCTCGGCGGCGACCACACCATCGCGCTGCCCCTGCTGCGCTCGGTGGCGAAGAAGCACGGCCCGGTGGCCCTGCTGCACTTCGACGCCCACCTCGACACCTGGGACACCTACTTCGGCGCCGAGTACACGCACGGCACCCCGTTCCGCCGCGCGGTCGAGGAGGGCATCCTCGACACCTCGGCCCTGTCCCACGTCGGCACGCGCGGCCCGCTGTACGGCAAGCAGGACCTGACCGACGACGAGAAGATGGGCTTCGGCATCGTCACGTCGGCGGACGTCTACCGGCGCGGCGCCGACGAGGTCGCCGACCAGCTCCGCCAGCGCATCGGCGACCGGCCGCTGTACATCTCCATCGACATCGACTGCCTCGACCCGGCCCACGCGCCCGGCACGGGCACGCCCGAGGCCGGCGGCATGACCTCGCGGGAGCTGCTGGAGATCCTGCGCGGGCTCGCGTCCTGCAACCTGGTCTCCGCGGACGTCGTCGAGGTGGCCCCCGCGTACGATCACGCGGAGATCACGTCGGTGGCCGCGTCCCACACGGCGTACGAACTGACCACGATCATGTCGCGCCAGATCGCCGCGGCCCGGAAGGACTCGGAAGCGCAGTGACTCACGACCACGACCTGGTGCTCCGCCCGACGCCCGCCCAGACGGAGGCCGCCCTGAACCCTCCTCCCGGCCGCACCGGCGGAGACCTGGTCGTGGAGACGCTGGCCGGGCTGGGCGCGACGACCGTCTTCGGACTGCCCGGCCAGCACGCGCTCGGCATGTTCGACGCGCTGCGCCGCTCCGACCTCAGGTACATCGGCCTGCGGGTGGAGAACAACGCCGGGTTCGCGGCGGACGCGTACGGCCGCATCACGGGTGAGGCGGCGCCGCTGCTGCTGTCGACGGGGCCGGGAGCGCTGACCTCGCTGGCGGCGCTCCAGGAGGCGGCCGCGGCCAGCGCCCCCGTCCTGGCGATCAGCAGCCAGGTCCCGACGGCGGGGCTCGGCGGCGGCCGGCACGGCTATCTGCACGAACTGCCCGACCAGGCGGCCTCGTTCCGGGGCGTGGTGAAGTCGGTCCACACCGTCCGCGCTCAGTCCCAGATCCCGTCCGCGATCGAGGCGGCCTGGAAGTCGGCGCTGAGCGCCCCGCACGGGCCGGTGTGGGTGGAGATCCCGCAGGACGTGCTGCTCGCGCGGACGGCGATCCCCGTGGTGACCGGCGGCGACGCCTTTCCCGAGGAGCTGCCGCCGCGCCCCGAACTGACCGCCGTGGCCGCCGACCTGCTGTCGAAGGCGGCCCGTCCGGCGATCATCGCGGGCGGCGGGGTGGTCCGGGCGGACGCGTCGAAGAAGCTGCGCCGGCTGGCCGAGACACTGCAGGCGCCGGTCGTCACGACGCCGGGCGGCAAGGGCGCGTTCCCCTGGACGCATCCGCTGTCGCTCCAGTCCTGGATCGAGGACCGCCACACCACGGACTTCCTGGAGGACGCGGACGTCCTCCTCGTCGTCGGCTCGGGACTCGGCGAACTCTCCTCGAACTACCACACGTTCCAGCCGCGCGGCCGCGTCATCCAGATCGAGGCCGATCTCGGCAAGCTGGAGTCCAACCACCCGGCCCTGGGCATCCACGCGGACGCCCGCCTCGCGGTGCAGGCCCTGCTGGAGACGGTCTCCGAGCGGGAGGACCCGACGGCCCCGCAGCGCGTGCGCGCACTGCTCGCGAAGGTCGCCGAACGCATCGCCGCCCAGGAACTCACCCTGGAACAGGAGGTCTTGGCGTCGGTGCGGAAGGCCCTTCCCACCGACTCCCCGTCCTTCTGGGACATGACGATCCTCGCCTACTGGGCCTGGTCGGCCTTCGACGCCAAGGGCCCCAACCACATGCACTCCGCCCAGGGCGCGGGCGGCCTCGGCTACGCCTTCCCGGCGGCACTCGGCGCGGCGGTGGCCGATCCGACCCGGCCGGTCCTCGCCGTCTCCGGCGACGGCGGCGCCCTGTACTCGATCGCCGAGCTGGCGACGGCCCGCCAGTACGGACTGAACGTCACCTGGCTGATCGTCGACGACGGCGGCTACGGCATCCTGCGCGAGTACATGACCGACGCGTTCGGCGAGGCGACCGCGACGGAGCTGACCCGGCCGGACTACGTGGCGCTGGCGGAGTCCTTCGGCGTCCCCGGGGTCCGTACGACCCCGGAGACTCTGGAGCAGGACCTCGCGAAGCAACTCGCGTCGCCGGGGCCCTCGGTGGTCCTGCTCCCGGCCGTGCTGCGGATGTTCGCGCCGACGCACCTGGGGTGAGCGCCGGCCGGTCCGGCCAGGCCGTTTCCTCGCTCCTCACATGGGCGGGACAGAGCGGGGCACCCGTGTATCCGTCCACAAGCCAAGGGGAGCTGATCATGGTAGTCGCCGCCGTCATCGCCGGGTGTGTGGTCCTGGCCGTCCTGGCCTTCCTCGTCCCCCGTCTCTCCCGCCATCCCGAACGCGGCGCGCAACGTACGCTCGGTGCCGGGGCCCGGGCCGGTGGCAAGGCGCCCGGCATTCTGGGCCGGCTCTTCAGCAAGCCCTTCCACAGCAGTTCGCGCGCGGTGAGCCGCAGCAGTTCGGCAGGTCGCCGCTCCCGCGGCCGCATGCCCTTCTGACCGACGGCGCGGGCCGAGCGGGGAGCATGGTCATGAACGCCGAAGACGCGGACAGGCTGCTGGACGGGCTGACCGTGGATGCCAGTCGGCGAGAGCAGCCGATCGTGCTGGACGAAGACGGGCGTCCCATCCGGACCTGGCGGGAGAACCATCCGTACGACCGCAAGGTGGGCCGCAAGGAGTACGAGCGGACCAAGCGCATCTCGCAGATCGAGCTGCTCAAGCTCCAGCGGTGGGTCAAGGACACCGGCGCCCGTCTGGTCGTCGTGTGCAAGGGGCGTGACGCGGCGGGCAAGGGCGGCACGATCCAGCGGCTCACCGAGCGGCTCAACCCGCGCGGCGCACGCGTGGTCGCCCTGGACAAGCCCACCGAACGCGAGGTGGGCCAGTGGTACTTCCAGCGGTACGTCGCGCATCTGCCGACGGCCGGGGAGATCGTCTTCTTCGACCGCTCCTGGTACAACCGGGCCGGCGTCGAGCGCGTGATGGGGTACTGCTCCAAGGACGAGTACGAGCTGTTCCTCGACCAATGCCCGGTTTTCGAGCGGATGCTGGTCGACGACGGCGTCCTGCTGGTGAAGTTCTGGTTTTCCGTCTCCCGCTCCGAGCAGCGCACGCGCTTCGCGATCCGGCAGGTCGACCCGGTGCGCCAGTGGAAGCTCTCCCCCGCCGACTTGGCCTCGCTGGACCTCTGGGACGACTACGCCGAGGCGAAGGTCGACATGTTCCGCGCCACGGACACCGCGTACGCCCCCTGGACCGTCGTCAAGAGCAACGACAAGCGGCGCGCCCGGCTGGAGACCATGCGCAGTCTGCTGTCGCGCATCGACTACGCCAGCAAGGACCGCGAGGCCGTCGGCACACCCGACTCCCTCATCGTCGGCGCCGCCGACACCCTTCTGGAGCCCGGCGAGGAGGACACCGCACTGTCACCCACTCCGTTGTCCTCCGCCAGCGACGGGCCGGGCAAGCACCCCGGGACCGACTGACGCTCACGAGCCCCTCCCTCCCATCCGGACCCGCACGGCGCACCGGTGAGCAGAACTCAGTTGCTGCCGACGTCATGCCGGTCGTTGCCGGTATCGGTATCGGCGGGGCGGAAGCATGCCGTCACCGTCTTGCCGTTCCGCCGGCACCGCATCCCCCACTCATCGGCGAGCTTCTGCACGATCGCCACTCCGCGGCCGGAGATCTCCCCCGGCTCCGCTTCGCGCCGGCGCGGCAGCGTCGGGTCCTCGTCGTGGACGCTCACATGAAGGCAGTCGCCGTCCCAGGTGAGGACCAGGTGCACGTCGCTGTGCGCGTGGATGTGCGCATTGGTGATCAGCTCGGACACGGCCAGCACGATGGCGTCCACCGTGTCCGGCTCCGCAGCGGCCCAGGGCAGGGATCCGAGACGCCTGCGTGTCCACTCCCGCCCGGCGCGTACTCCCTCGGACACGGGGAACGAGTGCGCCCATCCCATCGCCTTCACCGCCACCGCCCCGACCTCCTCTCCCTCGACCCCACACACGTGCACGAACCGTGTACCCGGCGTCCTCCTCGACAGACACGGTGCAGTGGGCCGCCCGCGACTTTCCGGCCGGCCCACCCCACACGCCAGTTACCTCTCGAGCACGACCCGAACAGGGCTTACAGGCCGTCGCGGACCATCGCGGCGACGATGTGGACATGGCGGTCGGCGGCCGTGTTCGACCACTCGTTGTCGTAGTTCAGGCCGTAGGGCCAGAAGTGGCCGCCGCCGGTGGAGATCTTCGCGCCGGAGCCGTCGTACTGCTTGACCAGCGCGGTCGCCTGCCCGCCGGTCCAGGTGCCGCCGCCTCCGAGGCGGGACCAGCCCGAGCTGGTGCCCACGCCGATGGTGTGGGCGATCTCGTGCAGGGCCGTCCGCTCGGTCATGTAGCTGCGGTTGCTGCCGAAGCGTATGGTCCCGTTGATATTGCCGTCGGCGGTGGGGACGCCCGGCTCGTAGCGGACGGTGATGGTCTTGCCCAGGTCACTGAGGTTGTTGTACCGGGCCACCGCCGCGTTCATGGCCCGGGTGATGGCGTCGTAGGCGGTGCGCTGGTCCTCGGTGGGGTTGCTCGCCCGCACGAGGGACCAGGTGATGGTGGCCGCGGCGGCGCGTTCGCGGGCCGGGGCGGGAGCGGATTGGGGGGTGGTGGTCTGGGTGGTGGCTGCCTGGGCGACACCCGGGCCGGCCAGGAGTGCGGCCGTCAGGGCGGCGATGAGGGCCTTGCGTGGGCTCATTGCGGATCCTCCTGTGGGGGGCCGTCGAAAGCTTGCGAAACTTCGCACGACGTTCGGGATCTCGGACAGTAGAACCAAATCTCTTCACTGGTACGGCAGTTGGCGCGCTGCCGACCGCAAGTATCCCGGTGGGAAAGACGGCGTCAAGAGTTTCGGCAGAGGTCAGTGGAACGGCCCCTGACCGGGAGTCAGGGGCCGTTCGCGGTGTGACGGGGATCAGCTGACGTCGGACGGGTCGAGACGGTAGACCGTCGACTGGCCGGAATCCGCGCCCTTCACCGCCGTGCCGTGTTTCTGCACCCACGCGGTGACCTCCGCGTTGAGGGAGGAGTCACCGCCGGGGCCGCCACCCATGCCGCCGCCGAGCTGGACGTAGTGCAGTTCGCCGTTCTTCACCAGTTCCTTCAGCTTGGCGAGCGTCATCGCCTTGTCGCTGCCGGACCAGCCCCACATGGAGATGACAGGCTGTCCGCTGCTCACGATGAGCTGGGCGGCACTCTGCGAACTGGACACGGCCAGCAGCCACTCGGCACCGTCCTGGTGCTTCTTCAGGTACGAGACGAGCTCGCTGCTCGCGCCTGCGCCCATGCCGCCACCGCCAGGGGCACGGCCCGTGCCACCGGGGGCCTGTCCACTCGGCCCGTCCTGTCCACTCGGCCCGTTCTGCCCACCGGGGGGCGCCTCACCGCTCGGGAAGCCGCCGCCCGGGACGCCCCGACTGCCACCGCCCCGGCCCCCGGGCCCGCCGAAGCCGCTCCCCGTCGACGGCCCCGCCCGTCGGGTTCGTGCCACCCATGCCGCCCGACCCGCCCGACCCGGCCGGCACCGACCAGGCGTACGCCGCCGGTCCCGCCACCGCCGCGACCACAGCCGCGGCCACGGACACGGCCAGCAGCCGCAGCCGAAGCCCCGAGGAGCTCGAGCGAAAGACGAACAGGCCCACGAGAGCGAGGGCCATGACGACCAGGATCGAAGGCCACAGCCAGGTGTTCCAGCCGGAGGCCCGCCGCAGCAGCACCGCCGCCCAGACCGCTGTGACTCCCAGCCCGAGGGGCAGCACCCACACCCACCGACGGTCCGTACGGAAGGCCCGCAGCAACAGCACACCGCCGCCTCCGCACAGCGCCGCGATGCCCGGGGCGAGCGCGGTCGTGTAGTACGGGTGCATCGTGCCCTCGGCCAGGGCGAACGTCAGGTAATGCAGGGCGGTCCAGCCGCCCCACAGCACGAGTGCGGCCCGGGTGAGGTCCGTGCGCGGAGCGCGCCCGCACAGGACGAGTCCGCCGACGAGCGCGATGCCCGCAAAGGGGATCAGCCAGGAGATCTGGCCGCCGAGAATGTCGTTGAACATCCGGCCGAGACCGGCGGTGCCGGAGAATCCGCCACCACCACCGCCGCCTCCGCCGTTGCCCTCGCCGCCGAGGATCCGGCCGAGGCCGTTGTAGCCCATGATCAGGTTCCAGGCGGTGCCGTCCGTGGAACCGCCGATGTACGGCCGTTCGGAGGCCGGCACCAGCGACACGGCCGCGGCCCACCAGAAGCTGGAGACGGCCAGGGCTACGGCGGCCAGGGCCAGGTTCACGGCCTTCTTGCGCCAGCCGAGCCGGGACGCGTACACGTACACGGCGAAGACGGCGGGCAGCGCGATGTAGCCCTGGAGCATCTTGGTGTTGAAGGCAAGCCCGAAGCAGGCCGCCGAGCCGAGCAGCGGCAGCAGCCGCCCGCTCCGCACCGCGCGCAGGGCGAGCGCCGCGCCGGACACCATCAGGAACACCAGCAGCGTGTCGGGGTTGTTGTCCCGGTTGATGGCGACCGTGATCGGAGTGAGGGCCAGGACGAGAGCCGCGACGGCCGCCGCCGCGTGCCCGAACGCCCGTTTCACCGAGGCGTGCAGGATCCAGATCGTGGCGAGCGCGGCCACGACCATCGGCGCCATCATCTGCCAGGTGCCGTAACCGAAGACCCGGCACGACAGGCCCATGACCATCAGGGCGAGCGGCGGCTTGTCGACGGTGAGGAAGTTCCCGGCGTCCAACGAGCCGAAGAACCAGGCCTTCCAGCTCTGCGTGCCGCTCAGCACGGCGGCGCTGTAGAAGCTGTTCAGGCTGGAGCCGGACAGGTTCCAGGAGTAGAGCACCGCCGCCAGGGCGAGGATCGCGAGCAGCACGGGGAGCGACCAGCGCGGGGCGGCCCTCTCCTCCCGCGGGGGTGAGGGCGGCACGGGAGTGCGGAGCTGGGGTTCGGTGGCAGATGTCACTCCGGCATCGTGAACAGCCCTGGTTTGTGGCCGCTGTGACGAAGCTGGCCCCATCCTGTGAAACCGCTCAGCGCGCGGTAACAACTCGTACAAGTCTTCGCCAATCGCTACAACCTTTGCCCCCTTCCGGTGAGTCATGGTGTGCATGACTTCTGGGATATCCCGCCGCGCGAGAGTGCTGGCGGCGGCCGTGGGTACGGGTGTGCTCGTGCCGCTCGTCGCCGCCGCCACGCCCGCAGCCGCCGCCACTCCGGCCGTGACCTGTACGTCCGCCAAGGCCGGGCTGGCCGCCAAGCTGAAGCAGGACATCACCGCCGCGCTCGCGACCCGCAAGGGCACCGTCGCCGTCGGCCTCTACGACCGCAGCACCAACACGACCTGCACCCTGCGCGCGAGTTCCGCCTACGACTCGGCCAGCGTCGTCAAGGTCACCGTCCTCGCCACGCTGCTGTGGGACGCGAAGAAGCACAACCGGTATCTCACCGACCGCGAGAACACCCTCGCCAAGGCCATGATCACCAAGTCGGACAACGCCGCGACCTCCACCCTGTGGAAGCAGCTCGGCATGACGAAGATCAAGGGCTTCCTCACCGCCGCCGGCATGACCCAGACCAAGCCCGGCGCGAACGGCTACTGGGGCCTGACGCAGATCACCGTCACCGACGAGCAGAAGCTGCTGAAGCTCCTCACCGCCAAGAACACGGTCCTGAGCGACAACTCCCGTGCGTACATCCTCAAGTTGATGGGGCAGGTCGTCTCGTCCCAGCGCTGGGGCACGCCGTACGGAGTGCCGTCCGGCGTCACCGTGGCCGTGAAGAACGGCTGGCTGCAACGCTCCACGAACGGCTGGCGGGTGCACAGCGTCGGCGCGTTCAAGGGCGGCGGCCACGACTACATGATGACCGTGCTCACCCACGGCAACAGCACCATGAACTACGGCATCGCGACCATCCAGGCCGTGGCCAAGGTCATCCACAAGGACCTGGCCGCGAGCTGACCCTTCACCGCGCGTCCTACCCGGCGTCACCGGCCCGCCCTACGGTGACGCCCATGCCCCTCAGAACCCCTCTCGCCCTCCTCACCACAGCCCTGGCGGCGGCCACGTGCCTGACTGCCGCCATCCCGGCCCAGGCGCACGACACCCGGCACGCCTGCTCGCCGTCCGTCTCCATCGACGGCTTCTCCGACGCGCTCGACAAGACGACGTACGAGAACACCTACGTCGGCAACCTCTCGGCCCTCGCCATGGACGGCGACGGCTCCCTGGCCGCCCTCTCCGACCGCTCGTCCCTCTTCCGCCTGGACGCGCGGACGCTGAAGCCCCGGTCCGTGGTCCCGCTCGCCGACGAGAACGGGACCGCGCTCGACTCCGAGGGCCTGGTCGCCGACCTCCGCCACTCTCGGCTTCGCTCGAGCGGGGGGACCCCCATCGGCACGTATCTCGTCTCCTCCGAGACGGAGCCCTCCATCCGCCGCTACTCCCGCACCGGCAGGCTCCTCGACCGCCTCCCGGTCCCGGACGCCCTGCGCGTGAGCCCCGCGGGCCGCGCCCGGCCCAACGGCACCTTCGAGGGCCTGACCCTGCTCCCCGGCGGCCGCACCCTGCTGGCCTCCATGGAGTACGCGCTCTCCGGCGACGACGCGACGATCGTCCGCTTCCAGACCTGGCGCAGGACGCCGCACGGCACCTTCGCCCTCGGCGCCCAGTACGCCTACCGCACGGATCCCGGCCTGGGCGTCCCCGAGGTCCGGGCGACCCCCGACGGCCGCCTCCTGGTCCTGGAGCGCGGCTTCACCTCCGGCGTGGGCAACACGGTCCGTCTCTACCTGGCCGACCCGCGCGGGGCGACGGACACGAGCGGCACCGAGACCCTGCCGGCCCACCCCGAGGCCCGCCTGATCGAGAAGACCCTCCTGACCGACCTGGCGACCTGCCCCTCCCTCGGATCGACGGCCAGGCAACCCCAGCCGAACCCGCTCCTCGACAACATCGAGGCCATGACGATCACGGGCCGGACGAAGAACACCCTGAAGGTCCTCCTGGCCAGCGACGACAACGAGAACGAGACCCAGACGACCCGCTTCTACGCACTGCGGGTGAGAACGACCGCCTAGCCCCCGCATGAGGCGACGCACTCGACCGGGTCATCGCCTCCTGCTCGACGAGGAAGGCGCCGGCAGGGGGACGGCCCGCCGAGGGTGGAGGGGGGACGGCCCGTCGGGGGTGCAGGGGGGACAGCCCGTCGGGCGTGCAGGGGGAACAGCCCGTCGGGCGTGCAGGGGGAACAGCCCGTCGGGCGTGCAGGGGGAACAGCCCGTCGGGCGTGCAGGGGGAACAGCCCGTCGGGCGTGCAGGGGGAACAGCCCGTCGGGCGTGCAGGGGGAACAGCCCGTCGGGCGTGCAGGGGGGACAGCCTGTCGGGGGTGCAGGGGGCGGAGCCCCCGCCGGGGTCCGGGGCGGAGCCCCGAGGCGAGGCCAGCTTTTTGCCCAACAGATTCGGGCGGGCGGGCGGGTAACCCCCGGGGGTGCAGGGGGCGGAGCCCCCGCCGGGGTCCGGGGCGGAGCCCCGAGGCGAGGCCAGCCTCTTGCTCAACAGATTCGGGCGGGCGGGTGGGCGAACACCGGGGCGCAGGGGCGAAGCCCCGCCGGGGTCCGGGGCGGAGCCCCGAGGCGAGGGCACCTCTTGCCCAACAGGTTCGGGCGGGCGGGTGGGCAAACCCCCCGCTAAACCCCCGCCGCCGCGAACGCCCCCCGGGCCATCCGATGCAGCAGCTCCGCCGTAGCCCCCCGCCCGGGCAAAGACCCCGCCCTCCCCAGATGCGGCGTCGAGTTCAGCAGCCCGAACACCGAGTGCACAGCCGACCGCGCCGCAGGCTCCCCCAGCCCGGGATACACCTCCCGCACCACCCCCACCCACAGCTCCACGTACTGCCGCTGCAGCTGCCGCACCATCTTCCGGTCGCTGTCCCGGAGGCGGTCCAGCTCCCGATCGTGCAGGGTGATCAGAGGCCGGTCATCGAGCGCGAAGTCGATGTGCCCCTCGATCAGCGAGTCGAGGACCGCCTCCGCCCCCGCACCCCCGTCCGCCTCCGCCACCCGCCGCTTCGCCCCGGTCAGCAGCTGCCCGCTGATCCCCACCAGCAGCTCCGCGAGCATCGCGTCCTTGCCCGCGAAGTGCCGGTACAACCCGGGCCCGCTGATCCCGACAGCGGCACCTATCTCGTCGACTCCGACCCCGTGGAAGCCCCGCTCGGCGAAGAGCCGGGCGGCCTCCTTGAGGATCTGCTCGCGTCGGGTGGGGGCGTCGGTTCTCGTGGCCATGAAATCAATTCTAGACAGGGAGGTTAGCGGTCGTTAACCTGAAGGAAATGCGTTAACGCTCATTAACAAGGTGAGGGGACCGCAGGATGCACGAGGCACCGGAGCTCACGAGCGCGGCAGACCCCGCGTCGGAGGCCTTTCGGGCCAACGAGGCGGCGCACCACGCGCTCGTGGAGGAGCTGCGCGCCAAGCTGGCCGCAGCCGCGCAGGGCGGCGGCGAGAAGGCCCGCGCCCGCCACACCGCGCGCGGCAAGCTGCTCCCCCGCGACCGCGTCGACACCCTCCTCGACCCGGGCTCGCCCTTCCTGGAGCTGGCCCCGCTCGCGGCCGACGGGTTGTACGAGGACCAGGCCCCGGCCGCCGGTGTCATCGCCGGCATCGGCAGGGTCAGCGGCCGGGAAACGGTGATCATCGCCAACGACGCCACGGTCAAGGGCGGCACGTATTACCCGATGACGGTCAAGAAGCACCTCCGCGCCCAGGAGGTCGCCCTCGACAACCGCCTCCCCTGCGTCTACCTGGTGGACTCCGGCGGCGCCTTCCTCCCCATGCAGGACGAGGTCTTCCCGGACCGGGACCACTTCGGCCGGATCTTCTACAACCAGGCCCGCATGTCCGGCGCCGGCATCCCCCAGATCGCCGCCGTCCTCGGCTCCTGCACGGCCGGCGGGGCGTACGTCCCGGCGATGAGCGACGAGGCGGTGATCGTCCGCAATCAGGGCACGATCTTCCTGGGCGGCCCGCCGCTGGTGAAGGCGGCCACGGGCGAGGTCGTCACGGCGGAGGAGCTCGGCGGCGGCGAGGTCCACTCCCGCGTCTCGGGCGTCACGGACCACCTCGCGGAGAACGACGCGCACGCCCTGCGCATCGTCCGCACGATCGTCTCCACCCTCCCCGCACGAGGACCGCTCCCCTGGGAGGTCACGGAGGCGACGGAACCGAAGGTCGACCCGCACAGCCTCTACGGCGCGGTCCCGGTCGACTCCCGCACCCCCTACGACGTGCGCGAGATCATCGCCCGGGTCGTCGACGGCTCCCGCTTCGCCGAGTTCAAGTCCGAGTTCGGCCAGACCCTGGTCACGGGCTTCGCCCGGATCCACGGCCACCCGGTGGGCATCGTCGCCAACAACGGCATCCTGTTCTCCGAGTCCGCCCAGAAGGGCGCCCACTTCATCGAGCTGTGCGACCAGCGCGGCATCCCGCTGGTGTTCCTGCAGAACATCTCGGGCTTCATGGTCGGCAAGGACTACGAGGCGGGCGGCATCGCCAAGCACGGCGCCAAGATGGTCACGGCGGTGGCCTGCACGCGTGTACCGAAACTCACGGTCGTGGTCGGCGGCTCCTACGGCGCCGGCAACTACTCGATGTGCGGAAGGGCGTACTCCCCCCGCTTCCTGTGGATGTGGCCGAACGCCAAGATCTCCGTCATGGGCGGCGAGCAGGCCGCGTCGGTCCTCGCGACCGTCAAGCGGGACCAGCTGGAGGCGCGCGGCGAGTCCTGGCCGGCCGAGGACGAGGACGCCTTCAAGGCCCCGATCCGCGCCCAGTACGAGCGCCAGGGCAGCGCCTACTACGCGACGGCCCGCCTCTGGGACGACGGTGTGATCGACCCGCTGGACACCCGCCAGGTCCTGGGCCTGGCCCTGACCGCGTGCGCCAACGCGCCCCTGGGTGACCCCCAGTTCGGCGTCTTCCGGATGTGAGGGGACGGACGACGATGTTCGAGACAGTGCTGGTGGCCAACCGGGGCGAGATCGCCGTACGGGTGATCCGTACGCTGCGGTCGATGGGCGTGCGCTCGGTGGCCGTCTTCTCCGACGCGGACGCCGACGCCCGGCACGTCCGCGAGGCGGACACGGCGGTCCGGATCGGCCCGGCCCCGGCGTCCGAGAGCTACTTGTCGGTGGAGCGCCTGCTGCAGGCCGCGGCCCGCACCGGCGCCCAGGCCGTCCACCCCGGCTACGGCTTCCTCGCCGAGAACGCCGCCTTCGCGCGCGCCTGCGCCGAGGCCGGCCTGGTCTTCATCGGCCCTCCGGCGGACGCGATCTCCCTCATGGGCGACAAGATCCGCGCCAAGGAGACGGTCGAGGCGGCCGGGGTCCCGGTCGTCCCCGGCGGACGCGACCCGGACCTGGCCGAGGCGGCCCGCGAGCTGGGCGCGCCCGTGCTGCTGAAGCCGAGCGCGGGCGGCGGCGGCAAGGGCATGCGCCTGGTGCGGGACCTGACCCGGCTGGAGGAGGAGATCGCCGCGGCCCGCCGCGAGGCCCGCGCCTCCTTCGGCGACGACACGCTCCTGGTGGAGCGCTGGATCGACCGCCCCCGCCACATCGAGATCCAGGTCCTGGCCGACGGCCATGGGAACGTGGTCCACCTCGGGGAACGCGAGTGTTCCCTCCAGCGCCGCCATCAGAAGATCATCGAGGAGGCGCCGAGCGTGCTCCTCGACGAACAGACGCGCTCCGCGATGGGCGAGGCGGCGGTCCAGGCGGCCCGCTCCTGCGGCTACCGGGGCGCGGGCACGGTGGAGTTCATCGTCCCCGGCGTCGACCCGTCGTCGTACTACTTCATGGAGATGAACACCCGCCTCCAGGTGGAGCACCCGGTCACGGAGCTGATCACCGGCCTGGACCTGGTCGAGTGGCAGCTGCGGGTGGCGGCCGGGGAGCCCCTCGGCTTCACCCAGGAGGACGTACGGCTGACGGGTCACGCGGTTGAGGCGCGCATCTGCGCCGAGGACCCGGCCCGCGGCTTCCTCCCCTCCGGTGGCACGGTCCTGAAGCTGAGCGAACCGCAGGGCGACGGCCTCCGCACCGACTCGGGCCTCACGGAGGGCACGGAGGTCGGCAGCCTCTACGACCCGATGCTCTCGAAGGTCATCGCGTACGGCCCCGACCGCGCGACCGCCCTGCGCAAGCTCCGCTCGGCCCTGGCGGAGACGGTCACGCTCGGGGTGCAGACCAACGCCGGCTTCCTGCGCCGGCTGCTCGCCCACCCGGCGGTGGTCGCCGGCGACCTGGACACCGGCCTGGTCGAGCGCGAGGTGGAGGGCCTGGTCCCCACGGACGTACCGGAGGAGGTGTACGAGGCGGCGGCGGCCGTACGCCTGGAGGCCCTGCGGCCCGAGCCGGGCGGCTGGACGGACCCCTTCTCGGTCCCGAGCGGCTGGCGGCTCGGCGGGGCCCGGAAGCCGCCCGCCTTCCACCTGCGGGTGCAGGACCCGGTGGAGTACACCCCGCGCGGCACCGCCACGGTCACCGACGAACGGGTCTCCGTCACGCTGGACGGCGTCCGGCACACCTTCCACCGCGCCGCCGACTGGCTCGGCCGCGACGGGGACGCCTGGCACGTACGCGACCACGACCCGGTGGCCGCCTCCCTGAGCCGCGCGGCCCACGCGGGCGCCGACTCGCTGACCGCGCCCATGCCGGGCACGGTGACAGTGGTGAAGGTCGCCGTCGGCGACGAGGTGACCGCGGGCCAGAGCCTGCTGGTGGTGGAGGCGATGAAGATGGAGCACGTCATCTCCGCCCCGCACGCCGGCAAGGTCACCGAACTGGACGTGACCCCGGGTTCGACGGTCGCCATGGACCAGGTGCTGGCGGTCATCGCACCGCACGAGGAGGCGCAGGAGGAGGCGGAGGAATGACGGTCGACGGTCTCCCGATGGTGGTCCCGACCACGGACCTGCCCACCCGCGTCCGCATCCACGAGGTCGGCGCACGCGACGGCCTGCAGAACGAGAAGGCGACAGTCCCGACGCAGGTCAAGGCGGAGTTCATCCGCCGCCTGGCCGAAGCGGGCCTGACCACGATCGAGGCGACGAGCTTCGTCCACCCCAGATGGGTCCCCCAACTGGCGGACGCGGAACAGCTCTACCCCCTGGTCAGCGACCTCCCGGTGGCCCTGCCGGTGCTCGTCCCGAACGAAAGGGGCCTGGACCGCGCCCTGACGCTCGGCGCCCGGCGGGTCGCGGTCTTCGCCAGTGCCACGGAGTCCTTCGCCAAGGCCAACCTCAACCGCACGGTGGACGAGGCCCTGGCGATGTTCGACCCGGTGGTGGCCCGGGCGAAGGCGGACGACGTCCACGTCCGCGGCTACCTCTCCATGTGCTTCGGCGACCCCTGGGAAGGCGAGGTCCCGGTCCCCCAGGTGGTCCGGGTCTGCAAGGCGCTCCTGGACATGGGCTGCGACGAGCTGAGCCTGGGCGACACGATCGGCGTGGCGACCCCGGGCCACGTGGTCGCGCTCCTCGCGGCCCTCGACGAAGCAGGAATCCCGCCGTCCGCCCTCGGCGTCCACTTCCACGACACCTACGGCCAGGCCCTCGCCAACACGCTCGCGGCCCTCCAGCAGGGCGTCACGACGGTCGACGCCTCAGCGGGCGGCCTGGGCGGCTGCCCGTACGCCAAGTCGGCGACCGGCAACCTCGCCACCGAAGACCTCGTGTGGATGCTGCGGGGCCTCGGCATCGACACCGGAATCGACCTCGGCCGCCTCGTCGCCACGAGCGCGTGGATGGCCACCCACCTGGGCCGACCCAGCCCCTCCCGCACCGTCCGAGCCCTGTCCCACGAGGACACCGAGGAGCGATGATCACCATGGACTA
Source organism: Streptomyces africanus (assembly GCF_030816955.1). Taxonomy (NCBI): domain Bacteria; kingdom Bacillati; phylum Actinomycetota; class Actinomycetes; order Kitasatosporales; family Streptomycetaceae; genus Streptomyces; species Streptomyces africanus. Next base: position 3,136,921 of record NZ_JAUSYP010000001.1, read on the forward strand.
CCGCCTCTCCCCCGAGTTGGAGGAACTCCGCCGCACGGTCGAGGAGTTCGCGCACGAGGTCGTGGCGCCGAAGATCGGCGACCTCTACGAGCGGCACGAGTTCCCGTACGAGATCGTCCGGGAGATGGGCCGCATGGGCCTGTTCGGCCTGCCGTTCCCCGAGGAGTACGGCGGCATGGGCGGCGACTACCTGGCGCTGGGCGTGGCGCTGGAGGAACTGGCCCGGGTCGACTCCTCGGTCGCCATCACGCTCGAAGCCGGCGTCTCCCTCGGCGCGATGCCCGTCTTCCGCTACGGCACGGAGGCCCAGAAGCGGGAGTGGCTCCCCCGCCTCTGCTCCGGCGAACTCCTGGGCGCGTTCGGCCTGACGGAACCGGACGGCGGCAGCGACGCGGGCGCGACCCGCACGACGGCCCGCCTCGACCCCTCGACGAACGAGTGGGTGATCAACGGCACCAAGTGCTTCATCACCAACTCGGGCACGGACATCACGGGCCTGGTGACGGTCACGGCGGTCACGGGCCGCACCCCGGAGGGCAAGCCGCAGATCTCCTCGATCATCGTCCCGTCCGGCACCCCGGGCTTCACGATCGCGGCCCCCTACTCGAAGGTCGGCTGGAACGCCTCGGACACCCGCGAACTGTCCTTCTCGGACGTGCGGGTCCCGGCGGCGAACCTCCTGGGCGAGGAGGGCCGCGGCTACGCCCAGTTCCTCCGCATCCTCGACGAGGGCCGCATCGCCATCGCGGCCCTTGCGACGGGCCTGGCCCAGGGCTGCGTGGACGAGTCGGTCAAGTACGCCAAGGAACGCCACGCTTTCGGCAAGCCGATCGCCGCCAACCAGGCGATCCAGTTCAAGATCGCCGACATGGAGATGAAGGCCCACACGGCCCGCCTCGCCTGGCGCGACGCGGCGGTCCGCCTGGTGACCGGCGCCCCCTTCAAGAAGGAAGCGGCCCTGGCCAAGCTCCACTCCTCCACCATCGCCGTGGACAACGCCCGCGAAGCCACCCAGATCCACGGCGGCTACGGCTTCATGAACGAGTACCCGGTCGCCCGCATGTGGCGCGACTCCAAGATCCTCGAAATCGGCGAGGGCACGAGCGAGGTCCAGCGGATGCTGATCGCGCGGGAGTTGGGGCTGGTGGGCTGAGCGACGGGACCTGTTCCGCCCCAGTTTGCCGTCAATCACCTCTGCAGCCCACCGCCGTGCGTTGGGCTGCAGAGGTGATTCACTCAGAACGAAGGGCGCAAACCCCACAATGACGGAAACGGGATTCCCGAGAGTCCGCTATTCGCAGTTGCGTGTCTTTTGGGGGGCACGTCCAGCCTTCCCGGAACCCGATTAGGTGCCGAACCGATCCAAGACATCCAAATCGCCTTCGAAGGAGACCACCACGATCCACGCTCGATCCCCTGCTAGGAAGTAGTGATGCTCTGGCACCTCAAGAAGTGCAGCCGTAACCGAAGCGGCCTGGCCCTCAGAAAAACGCACGCAGTAGGGCGAAATCCCGTCTCCTACATGCTCGACTACAGAGCCGGGCCTGGTTCGCGCACAGATTTCCCTCGATGCACTCGCTGCGAGAAGCTGCTCATCGTCGAATTTCCAATGGCTATGCCTCCCATCCACGCGACGCCAATCAATCTTCCCTCCAACGAAGGGGAAGTGGAGTTCCAACCAGTCGAATATATCTGACGCGCTCGTTTTCTTCAGGGCAGCTAGGCGGTGTTTTAGAAGTGCTTCCAGTGTCTTGCATCGTGCCGTGATGATCTCGGTGTGGGGCGAGGGGATCTTTCTGATGACCAGTGGGCAGTGTTGTGCCCGTTGCTGCCGGTCGCGGGGTTGGGCAGGCCGTCGGTGTGCCAGCGGAAGCTGATCAATGGGATCCGTTGGCGGGTTCGGACTGGGTCCCCGTGGCGGGATCTGCCGGCGGAGTACGGTCCGTGGCAGACGGTCTACGGGCTCTTCCGCCGCTGGCAACGCGATGGGGTCTGGTCGTCGGTACTGAGCAGACTGCAAGCGCGGGCGGACGCAGTCGGGCTGATCACCTGGGAGGTGAACGTCGACTCCACGATCTGCCGGGCACATCAGCACGCGGCCGGTGCCCGGCGGGACGGTCAAGCACAGAAGGAACCGCCGGGCGGCCACCAGAGCGAGCCTGACGATCACGGCTTGGGCAGGTCCCGCGGCGGCTGGACCACGAAGATTCACCTGGCCTGTGAGCAAGGGCAGCGGCCGTTGTCGCTGCTGGTCACAGCAGGGCAGCGGGGTGACAGCCCGCAGTTCACGGCCGTGCTGGAAGCCATCCGGGTTCCTCGTCTCGGACTGGGGCGGCCCAGGGTTCGTCCGCTGCGGGTGCGAGGCGACAAAGCGTATTCATCACGGGCGAACCGTGCCTATCTGCGGCGCCGCGGGATCCGCTGCACGATCCCAGAACCTGCCGACCAGGCAGGCCACCGCGAACGACGGGGAGCGGCCGGTGGGCGTCCTCCGGCCTTCGACCGCGAGGACTACAAGGCCCGGCACGCGGTCGAGTGCGGCATCAACCGGCTCAAGCGGAACCGGGCCGTGGCCACACGGTTCGACAAGCTCGCGGTCCGCTTCAAAGCGACCGTCCTCATCGCCGCGATCAACGAGTGGCTGTGACCTGTGTCGGACGTCTCGGTCCCACATGTCCCTCTGCCGCGATCAGGTCAGAGGATCGACGGGAGACAGAGGCGATGGGCGCTGCATAAGGCGACGTCCAGTTCGGCTACGAGATCAGCTTCTCGCCTGGCGGCAGCCCCAACAGCGGGGCCGAGGCCGGGGACCGCTGCCGAGGTGGCCTGTCCCACAGCGGACCCCCCGTCGCCCGTGCTGCTGGCCTCGACCCAGGTGATCAAGTTGCCCAGCGGCAGGGCACGCAGAGGGTCCGGAGGCTACGGCGGGGGGCAGCAGTCTTCCCTGGCCCGGTTCACGGGTGGCCATGTCCCTCACCATCCCGTTCGCAGGCTCCTGAGGAACGGGGCAAGGCGGTCGGCGATCACCCGGTCGTCGTGAGCCGAGGTGTGCCCGTCACATCCGAGGAAGTCCAGGCCCGCCTGATCGAGGAACCAGTAGCGGACCCCGCTGTCGCCAGCATCGTTGCGCGCCTCGACGACCTGCCGCACATGCTCGGCGTTTCTGTCGAAGCCGACAGCCACGAGCGTGGTGCCGACACCGTAGCGCGTCCGCAGTTTCCGGAGGAACTTGCCGTAGGCGGTGCGGTAAGCGGCCGCGAGGCTGTCAGGCGTCCACGGTTCACCGGGGGTGAGGTCGGAGAAGTCGTTGGAGCCAAGGTTGACCACCACGATCTGGGGGCGCCACGTCCCCGGGTTCTGCCAGACATCGCCGTCCACGTTCAGCAAAGCGCGGTCGTAATAGGTCCGGTACGTGACGTCCGGGCAGATGCCAGCGACGTTGCGCACCATTCCGAGGCCGGACAAGCCGTTGATCTGGTAATCGGCCTCCAGCCGCTGGGCGGTGAGGGCACCGTGGCTCACGTCGGTGTTGGTGTTCCGCTTGAGCTGCTCCGGATTGCAGTCCCGGGTGCCCGAGACATTGCCGTAGCCCACCGTGAGGGAGTCCCCGATAAACTCGATCTGGCGGTCCCGTGGCGCTGGCTTGCTCAGTACGGCGCCCCCGGGTGCGGCGACGAAGCCTCCGAACGTGCTGGTGTCCCCCGGAGTGTCGTTGCGTTTGACGACCCGGACCGTGTGCTCGCCGTCCCGCAGGCCGTTGATCCAGTGCGTGGTGTCGCCGGGTGTGAACAGGGTGGCGACGGTGGCCCCGTCAACCTGGACGTCGTAGTCGGCGGCCGCGCAGTCGAGTACCACCCCGAGCCCGGTCCCGCGGAAGCGGCCCTCGAAGTACACCCCAGGCCAGCTGAACTGCACCGCCTTTCCTAGGTCCTTCACCCGCCCTGCGGTGTGCACCTGCGCCGAGACACTCTTCACGGGGACCAGTTGCCTCAGCTCATGCCACGAGCCCGCGTCCACCGCGGCAGGCGCCGCCGGGCGCCGCCCGCGCCCTGGGTTCGGGTTCCCTCCTCGGAAAGTCATCTGCGTGCCATCTCTCCGTCCCTGTTCGGTGGGCCACGGCTGAACGTCCGACATTCCACCCCTGAATGTCAACCAATTTGAAGGGACGAGATAGACCCATAGGCGCCTGCTTTGCGCGGCTTACGGGACGCCCCTTGGCCAGCGCACACCAGTTCCTCAGGTGCGCGAAGCCCGTGCTCGAACAGGGCGTGGACGGCGGCCAGGGCGTAGGTTCATTGACCCCCAGCGTCGCGACGCCCGGCACGCCGAGAGCACGCACCGAACGCCGCTCCCTCTTCCACGGGGACTTCTAAAACACGGCCTAGAGGCGGCACGGAGAATACCTCTTCTTCCCAGTAGTCACCAGACAAACCGTTCCTCCATCAACCGCATCCGTGCAGCCCCTGAAGCTTCGTCACGGTTGCTTCAGTGGCACTCGACCTTGGTCTCGCCCGTCTCCGGGTCGGTCGCCAAGACCCTGTCGCCGATGTCGACGTCCTTGATCCTCTTGGTGGAACCGTCGGCCATCAACACCTTGGTATCGGGCGTGAAGCTGTTGCCCACCTTGCAGGTCACGGCTTCCGTCGCCTCGTCCGCTGCCTTGCTGCTTTTGCGCCAGTCCTGGAAGCTCTCCCAGAGCCTGCGGCTCAGGCCCCCGATGCGTTTGATCAGGGCCCAGGCCTTGTCCATCTTGTTCCAGTACTTCGCGGCCGTCGTACGGGTGCCGGTCACCGAGCTGACGGCCGGGCTCTGGACAGGGCAACTGCGGTTGACTGCCTGGTCGTTGGACCTGCCGCCGATTCCCGGGAACCTCACGCCCGCCAAGTGGCGTCGCCGCGGCCTCCCCTGGTTCGCGAAGCCCGCACCGGGACGCGGACGGGAGTTCGCCCTTCAGGTCGCTCGTATCGATCTGCTCCGGGCCGTGACGCGCCGTCTCAAGCCGTAGGCAGCGTCCTTGCCGGGGCTTCGGCACGTCCCTTCGTGATCCGGATCACCGCGCCCGTCCGCATCCCCGCCCCCTCCCCCGGGCACAGGTACCAGGGCCCCCCTGGACACGGCATGAGGTTAGGCTAACCTAAGCTAAATCCAGCCAACTGGCTGTCAGCCGTGCCCGCAGTGGCTCCGTACGTACGAAAGCAGACCCAGCGATGTCGAACGCCAGAACCGCCCGCTTCTCCCGCCGCGGCATCCTCGCCGCCGGCGGTGCCCTCGGACTCGGTGCGCTCGTGACCGCGTGCGGCAGTGAGGACTCGACGGACGGCGGCTCGGACTCGAAGGCGTCCGCCAAGTCCGGCCCGTGGTCCTTCAAGGACGACCGCGGCAAGAACGTGCAGCTCGACAACGTCCCCGCGAACATCGTCGCCTTCACCGGCGTCGCGGCCGCCCTGTACGACTACGGCGTCTCCGTGAAGGGCGTCTTCGGTCCCACCAAGACGCAGGACGGCAAGCCCGACGTCCAGGCCGGCGACATGGACATCAGCAAGGTGACCATCCTCGGCAACTCCTGGGACCAGTTCAACGTCGAGAAGTACGCCGCCCTCGCCGCCGACGTACTGATCAGCACCATGTTCGACTCCGCCGGCACCCTCTGGTACGTCCCCGAGGCCTCCAAGGACAAGATCGCCAAGCTCGCCCCGAGCGTCGGCATCTCCGTCTACGACCGTCAGCTCACCGCCCCGCTCCAGCGCATGTGGGAGCTGGCCGAGTCGCTCGGCGGCGACATGAAGGCCGCGAAGGTCACCGACGCCAAGAAGCGGTTCGAGGAGGCCTCCGAGCGGCTGCGCAAGGCCGCCAAGGCGCACCCCGACATCAAGGTGATGGCCGGTTCCGCGAGCCAGGAGCTCTTCTACGTCTCCGGCACCAACCTCTCCGTCGACCTGGAGTACTTCAAGGCCCTCGGCGTGAACTTCGTCGAGCCGCCGGAGAAGGCCAAGGCGAAGGGCGGCGGCTGGTTCGAGAGCCTGAGCTGGGAGAACGTCGACAAGTACGCGGCCGACATCATCATGATGGACGACCGGTCCTCGGCGATCCAGCCGGCGAACATCACCGAGGCGACGTGGAAGAAGCTGCCGGCGGTGAAGGCCAGGCAGGTCATCTCGCGTTCTGCCGAGCCGATTCTGTCGTACGACAAGTGCGTGCCGTTGGTGGAGAACCTGGCGAAGGCCATCGAGACGGCCAAGAAGGTCGCCTGAGCAGGCTGCCGGATGGGCTGAGTGGCGCGTGCGGGTCGGGTGTGGCTGGTCGCGCCCACGCGGCGGAGCCGCATGTCGACACGGCCCCGCGCCCCTGAAGTACCTCACCTCGCCCCCTGACCATCACTCAGGAGCCCGCATGACTACAGCCGTAGCCGCCCCGTTCCGTTTCTTCTCGCTTCAGGTCGTGCGGACGAGGCGGCTCGGTCCGTCCCTGGTCCGTGTCACCTTCGGCGGGCCCGATCTGCACGCCTTCCATTCCGACGGGCGCGACCAGTCGCTGTCGCTGTTCCTGCCCCACCCGGGGCAGCCCGAGCCGGTCGTCCCGCTGGAACTCGGGGACGGGTGGTGGCAGGGCTGGCGTGAACTGCCGGACGGCGTACGGGCCGTGATGCGGTCGTACACCCTGCGGGAACTGCGCCGCGACCCGGACGAGATCGACATCGACTTCGCCCTGCACGGCATCGAACCGGGCGCCTCGGTCCAGGCCGGTCCCGCCTCCCGCTGGGCCGCCGGGGCCGCCGCCGGCGACCGGGTGCTGCTGCTCGGCCCGGCCGTCGCCGACAACCGGGCTATCCGCTTCCGGCCGCCCGAGGACACCGACCTCGTGGTCGTCTGGGGCGACGAGACCGCCGTCCCCGCCGCCTCGGCCATCGTCGAGTCGCTGCCGGCCGGTACCCGCGCCCGGGTCTGGCTGGAGGTGCCGCACGCCGGGGACATCCAGGACCTGGCGACCGAGGCGGACGCCGAGATCACCTGGCTCGTGCGGGAGGAGCAGGGTCACGAGGGCTCCGCCATGGTCCTCGACGCCCTCCGCGAGGCCCAACTGCCCCCGGCCGAGCGGCCGTACGTCTGGATTGCCGGTGAGTCCGGCTGCGTGAAGGAGCTGCGCCGGCACTTCGTGCGCGAGCGCGGAATCGACCGCCACCGGGTCACGTTCGTCGGCTACTGGCGTCGCGGCGTGAGCGAGGAGCAGTTGCGGGCGGAGGGGTAGCCCGCCGGCAAGTGACCACAGTCACGGCAGGGAATGATCCTCTGGGAAATTAACTTAGGTTAGCCTTGCCTAAGTTGAACCCGCGGTTCAGCCCGCCCCGTCCCGCACCGGACTGTCCCCACCGGAGGACCCCCACATGCGCTCGCACCTGCTCAACGACACCACCGCGGAGCAGTACCGCCGCTCCGTGACCGACGGAGTCGAGCGGGTGGCCGCCAGAATCGCCACCACCGAACGGCCGTTCACCGGCGTCACCGTCGACGCCCTCGCTCCCGCCATCGACGCGATCGACCTCGACAAGCCGCTGCACGACACCGCCGCGGTGCTCGACGAACTGGAGGACGTCTACCTCCGGGACGCGGTCTACTTCCACCACCCCCGCTACCTGGCCCACCTCAACTGCCCGGTCGTCATCCCGGCCGTGCTCGGCGAGGCCGTGCTGTCCGCCGTGAACTCCTCCCTGGACACCTGGGACCAGTCGGCCGGCGGCACCCTCATCGAGCGCAAACTGATCGACTGGACGACCGAGCGCATCGGCCTCGGCCCCGCCGCCGACGGCGTGTTCACCTCCGGCGGCACCCAGTCCAACCTCCAGGCACTGCTGCTCGCCCGCGAGGAGGCCAAGACGGACACCCTGGCCAAACTGCGCATCTTCGCCTCCGAGGTCAGCCACTTCAGCGTGAAGAAGTCCGCGAAACTGCTGGGCCTCGGCCAGGACTCCGTGGTCTCCATACCCGTCGACCACGACAAGCGCATGCAGACCGTCGCCCTCGCCCGCGAGCTGGAGCGCTGCAAGCAGGACGGCCTCGTGCCCATGGCCGTCGTCGCCACCGCCGGCACCACCGACTTCGGCTCGATCGACCCGCTGCCCGAGATCGCGGAGCTGTGCGAGCAGTTCGCCACCTGGATGCACGTCGACGCCGCCTACGGCTGCGGCCTGCTCGCCTCCCTGAAGCACCGGGACCGGCTGAACGGCATCGAGCGCGCCGACTCCGTCACCGTGGACTACCACAAGTCCTTCTTCCAGCCGGTGAGTTCGTCCGCCGTGCTGGTCCGTGACGCCGCCACGCTCCAGCACGCCACGTACCACGCCGAGTACCTGAACCCGCGCCGCATGGTGCAGGAACGTATCCCCAACCAGGTGGACAAGTCCCTGCAGACCACCCGCCGCTTCGACGCCCTCAAGCTGTGGATGACGCTGAGGACCATGGGCGCCGACGGCATCGGGCAGCTCTTCGACGAGGTGTGCGAGCTGGCCCGGGAGGGCTGGAAGCTGCTCGCCGCCGACCCGCGCTTCGACGTCGTCGTGGAGCCGAGCCTGTCCACCCTGGTCTTCCGCTACATCCCGGCGTCCGTCACCGACCCCGCCGAGATCGACCGCGCCAACCTCTACGCCCGCAAGGCCCTGTTCGCCTCCGGTGACGCCATCGTCGCGGGCACCAAGGTCGGCGCCCGCCACTACCTGAAGTTCACCCTGCTCAACCCCGAGACGCAGGCGTCCGACATCGCCGCCGTCCTCGATCTGATCGCCGGCCACGCCGAGCAGTACCTGGGAGAGTCCCTTGACCGCGCGTCCTGAAAACCCGAACAGAATCCATGACTTCGTGGGCATCGGGCTCGGCCCCTTCAACCTCGGCCTGGCCTGCCTCACCGAACCGATCGACGAACTCGACGGCGTCTTCCTGGAGTCGAAGCCCGACTTCGAGTGGCACGCGGGGATGTTCCTCGACGGCGCCCACCTCCAGACCCCGTTCATGTCGGACCTGGTCACCCTCGCCGACCCGACGTCCCCGTACTCCTTCCTGAACTACCTCAAGGAGAAGGGCCGGCTGTACTCGTTCTACATCCGCGAGAACTTCTACCCGCTGCGCGTCGAGTACGACGACTACTGCCGCTGGGCCGCGAGCCGGCTGAGCAGCATCCGCTTCAACACGACGGTGACGGAAGTCCGGTACGAGGACGACCTCTACGTCGTGCACACGGAAGCCGGAGACGTCCTCCGCGCCCGTCACCTCGTCCTCGGCACGGGCACCCCGCCCCACATCCCCGAGGCCTGCGAGAACCTGGGCGGCGACTTCATCCACAACTCCCGCTACCTGAGCCACAAGGCGGAGCTGCAGAAGAAGGACTCGATCACGCTCGTCGGCTCGGGCCAGTCGGCCGCCGAGATCTACTACGACCTGCTCAGCGAGATCGACGTCCACGGCTACCGGCTGAACTGGGTCACCCGCTCCCCGCGTTTCTTCCCGCTGGAGTACACCAAGCTCACGCTGGAGATGACGTCGCCGGAGTACGCCGACTACTTCCGCGAGCTGCCCGAGGACACCCGCTACCGCCTCACGGCCGAGCAGAAGGGCCTGTTCAAGGGCATCGACGGCGACCTGATCAACGAGATCTTCGACCTGCTCTACCAGAAGAACCTCGGCGGTCCCGTGCCCACGCGGCTGCTCACCAACTCCTCGCTGACCAGCGCGGCGTACGAGAACGGCACGTACACGCTCGGCTTCCGCCAGGAGGAGCAGGGCAAGGACTTCGAGCTGACCTCCGAGGGCCTGGTCCTGGCCACGGGTTACCGGTACGCCGAGCCGGAGTTCCTCAAGCCCGTCCGCGACCGCCTGGTCCACGACTCCCGGGGCAACTTCGACGTCGCCCGCAACTACGCCATCGACGTCACCGGCCGGGGCATCTTCCTCCAGAACGCCGGCGTCCACACCCACAGCATCACCAGCCCCGACCTGGGGATGGGCCCGTACCGGAACGCGTACATCATCCGCGAGCTGCTCGGCACCGAGTACTACCCGGTCGAGAAGACGATCGCGTTCCAGGAGTTCTCCGTATGAGCACCACCGGCATCGGCACGTTCACCATCCGCCCGCTCGACCCCCTGAAGGACGCCGAGCTGCTGCACTCCTGGGTCACCCACCCCAAGGCGGCCTACTGGATGATGCAGGACGCGGAACTCCAGGACGTCGAGCGCGAGTACATGCGCATCGCGGCGCACGAGCACCACCACGCCTGCCTCGGCCTGCACGAGGGCCGGCCGGCGTTCCTGATGGAGAAGTACGACCCCCGGTACGTCGAGCTGACCGGGCTGTACGACCCGGAGCCCGGCGACGTCGGCATGCACTTCCTGGTCGCGCCGACCGACCGGCCGATCCACGGCTTCACCCGGGCGGTCATCACCGCCGTGATGGACGAGCTGTTCGCCGACCCGCACACCCGGCGGGTCGTGGTGGAGCCCGACGTGAGCAACAAGGCCGTGCACGCGCTGAACGAGGCCGTCGGCTTCGTGCCCGTGCGCGAGATCGACAAGCCGGAGAAACGCGCGCTGCTGAGCTTCTGCACGCGCGATCAGTTCCTGGCCGCCCGAGGAGTAGCCGTATGACCCTGTCCGACGCCGTGGCGCATCTGTCCCCCCACCGCTGGGCGCGGGCCAACCGCCTCCTGATCCGCAAGGCACTCGCCGAGTTCGCGCACGAGCGCCTGATCACCCCCGAGCAGGACGGGGACGGTTACGTCGTCCGCAGCGACGACGGCCAGACCCGGTACACCTTCACGGCCACGCTCCGCGCCCTCGACCACTGGCAGGTGGACGCCGAGTCGATCACCCGGCACCGGGACGGCGCCGAACTCCCGCTCGCCGCCCTGGACTTCTTCATCGAGATGCAGAAGTCCCTGGGCCTGAGCGACGACATCCTGCCCGTCTACCTGGAGGAGATCTCCTCCACCCTCTCGGGCACCTGCTACAAGCTCACCAAACCGCAGACCACGGCCGCCGAGCTCGCGCGCAGCGACTTCCAGACCATCGAGACCGGCATGACCGAGGGCCACCCCTGCTTCGTGGCCAACAACGGCCGGCTCGGATTCGGCATCCACGAGTACCTGTCGTACGCGCCGGAGACCGCGAGCCCGGTCCGGCTCGTCTGGCTCGCGGCACACCGTTCGCGCGCGGCGTTCACGGCCGGTGTCGGCATCGAGTACGAGTCGTTCCTGCGCGAGGAACTGGGCGCGGAGACCGTCGACCGCTTCCACGGCGTCCTGCGCGAGAAGGACCTGGACCCGGCCGACTACCTCCTCATCCCCGTCCACCCCTGGCAGTGGTGGAACAAGCTCACCGTCACCTTCGCCGCCGAGGTCGCCCGGGGGCACCTGGTGTGCCTCGGCGAGGGCGACGACGAGTACCTGGCCCAGCAGTCCATCCGGACGTTCTTCAACCGGTCCAGCCCCGGGAAGCACTACGTGAAGACGGCCCTGTCCGTCATCAACATGGGCTTCATGCGCGGGCTGTCGGCCGCCTACATGGAGGCCACGCCCGCGATCAACGACTGGCTGGCCCAGCTCATCGACAACGACCCGGTCCTGACGTCGACCGGCCTGTCGATCATCCGTGAGCGCGCCGCCGTCGGCTACCGGCACCTGGAGTACGAGCAGGCGACGGACCGCTACTCGCCGTACCGCAAGATGCTCGCCGCGCTGTGGCGGGAGAGCCCGGTACCGTCCCTGAAGGACGGCGAGTCCCTGGCCACCATGGCGTCCCTGGTCCATGTCGACCACGAGGGGGCGTCGGTCGCGGGGGCGCTGATCGAGCAGTCGGGCCTCACCCCGACCGAATGGCTGCGCCGCTACCTCCAGGCCTACTTCACGCCCCTCCTGCACAGCTTCTACGCCTACGACCTGGTCTTCATGCCGCACGGCGAGAACGTCATCCTCGTGCTGAAGGACGGGGTCGTGCAGCGCGCGATCTACAAGGACATCGCCGAGGAGATCGCCGTCATGGACCCGGAGGCGGTACTGCCGCCTGCGGTGGAGCGGCTGCGCGTGGAGGTCCCGGAGGACAAGAAACTCCTGTCGGTCTTCACGGACGTCTTCGACTGCTTCTTCCGCTTCCTCGCGGCGAACCTCGCCTCCGAGGGCATCCTGGAGGAGGACGACTTCTGGCGCACGGTCGCGGAGGTCACCCGCGCCTACCAGGACTCGATGCCCGAACTCGCCGACAAGTTCAAGCAGTACGACATGTTCACCCCCGAGTTCGCCCTGTCCTGCCTCAACCGCCTCCAACTCCGCAACAACGAACAGATGGTCGACCTCGCGGACCCGTCCGGCGCCCTCCAACTGGCCGGCACCCTGAAGAACCCGATCGCGGAGTTCTGAACCACAGACAGACGGACACCCCGGAGTACGGTCCTCCGGGGTGCCCGTCATGTGGCCTTCTTTCAGGGGCGCGGGGCTGTATCAATGTGCGGCTCCGCCGCTGCGGGCGCGACAAGCCCCCCCCACGCACCCGCAGCCGGATCACCGACCGTTGGACGCACCCCACGGAACCTGCGGCGACCGATACCACTCGATCCCCAGGACGTTCCACCTTGCTTGCCGGGCAGGGTGCCCGGTCCTTCAGGGCCGGGGCGAATGCCCGCTGTCGCGTAGCGGGCAGAGGGGAGCCGAATCGCCGCCGGGGCGATTCGGCGTGTCGGGACGGACGGTGGTGAGGTTGGCCTTGAGCCGTTCGTGGTGTTGGTTGAGGGTCGTGGAAGGTGAAAGCGTCGCCGGTCACTCTGATGGGTGATGTTGATCGAAGACGTGCGCGGGAGGGGAAAGGGGTGGCTAGGTTCGTGGCATGTCACGTTTCCGGATGTACCCGTCGCCTGTGCAGGTTGAGCGGATGCTCACGCACTGCGCGCACGCCCGGTACGTGTGGAATCTTGCCGTGGAGCAACACTCGCACTGGCGCCGGTGGCGTAGGAGCGCGCCCGGTTTCGCGGAGCAGTGCCGTCAGCTCACCGAGGCCCGGCGGGAGAACGAGTGGCTCAGCTCGGGGAACGCGGATGTGCAGCAGCAGGCATTGAAGGACTTCGCCAGGGCCAAGAACGCCAGGTTCACGTCCGGGTTCGGTGAGCCGACCTGGCGCAGGAAGCATGTACACGAGGGCTTTCGGGTCATCGGCACCGACCGCGTACCGGAATATCACGCGGACGGGTCGCCGAAGCGGAACGCGAAGACCGGCAGGCAGGTCATGGGCCGGTCGGTCGTGGTGCAGAGGCTCAACCGGCGGTGGGCTCAGGTCAAAGTGCCCGGCTGCGGCTGGGTCCGGTTCCGTCTCAGCGCCAAGGGCAAGTGCGCGAAGCTGCCCGAGGCGAAGACGTTCCGGGTCACTTTCCGCAGCGGGCAGTGGCACATCGCGTTCGCAGTCATCCCTGAGCCAATCCCGGCGCCCGGCACGGGCGAGGTGATCGGCATCGACCGAGGTGTCACGATCACTGCTGCCCTCTCGGACGGCCGGAAGCTGAACTGCCCACAGCTCACCGTCAAGGAACGCGCCCAGATCCGAAAGCATGAGCGGCGGGCGGCCAGAGCGAGGAAGGACAGCCCCCAGAAGGCGGCCGAGTACGCGAAGGCCGCCAGGCTCAAGGCGCGGGAGGCGAACCGGCGCAAGGACTGGTGCGAGAAGACCAGCACCATGCTCGCTCGCTCTTATGGCCTTGTCCGGTTCGAGAAGCTGAACATCCACAACATGACCCGCTCCGCGAAGGGAACCGTGGAGCATCCCGGCCAGAACGTCGCCCAGAAGTCCGGCCTGAACCGGGCGATCCTCGCCCAGGGCTGGGGCCTGCTCCGGCAGCGCACCGGCAACAAAGCCCCCGGCCGGGTCGAAGACGTGCCCGCCCCCTACACCAGCCTGCGGTGCAGTAGCTGCGGATGGATCGACAAGAACTCGCGCAAGAGCCAAGCCGAGTTCGTCTGTTCCTCCTGCGGCTTCACGTGCAACGCAGACACCAACGCCAGTATCAACGTCGCGGCAGGACAGGGCGGGATCCCCCGCCCCCGGCGCTCAGCCGGTGCCGGAGGGGTGACAACGGCCACCAGCCGTTCGAGCGCCCGTGAACCTCAACCCAAATAGGTTGGAATCTCGCTCTTTCAGAGGGGGAGGATGTCAACCCATGGCGGAAATCATCCAGAAGGACGGCACATGGGCCTTCGACGGCGACGCCCTGCGGCTGACCCCCGGGCGGGACAGGAATGTCAGTCTCCTGCGCAGGGAGCTGGGTGAACTGGTCGTCCCGCTGGGGGCGTTGGCAGGGATCTCCTTCGAGCAGGGCAAGAAGGCGGGGCGGCTCAGGCTCCGTCTGCGCGACGGCGCCGACCCGCTGCTGCACGCCAGCGGTGGCCGGCTCACCGAGCCCCACGACCCGTACCAGCTGATCGTCGAGTCCGACCGCTACGGCGTCGCCGAGTACTTCACGGACGAGGTCCGGGGCGCCCTGCTCCTGGACCAGGTCCCCGCCGACCCGGTCGACACGTACCTGCTGCCGGGCCCCTCCGTCCCCCTGTCGGTCTCCGCCGGCGACGGCACCGCCGGCTTCGACGGCGAGCGCATACGCCTGGAGTGGAACTGGAAGACGGAGGACGCCAAGGCCGCCGCCGGTGTCCGCACGCTCCTGCTCGCCGACATCACGGACGTGGAGTGGCAGCCGGCGGCCGGCCTGGAGAACGGCTACCTCCGCTTCATTGTGCGGAACGCGCCCACCAAGGCCCCGCCCAAGTACGACCCCAACGCCGTGGAGCTGTGGGGCTTCAGGAAGGACCCGCTGATGGCGCTGGTCGCGGCGGCGGTCCAGGCCAGGCTTCCGCACCCGGCCCGGGCCGCCGCCGACGTACCGGACGCGCGACCGGAACTGCCTTCTCCCCCGGTCGCGTCCGCCGAGGACGATCACGACGCCCTGCTGCGCCGCCTGCGCGAGCTCGGCGACCTGCACCGCACGGGCGTCCTGACGGACGACGAGTTCGTCCTGGCCAAGCAGGCGATCCTCAAGCGGATGTAGCACCCCGGGACAATCCGGGACGCCCTGGGGCGCTACTTCGCCCGGCGCGCCACCGTGAAGTGGTCCACCTGGTCACCGGTCTCGGCGATGCCGCGCACCGTCATCATGGCCAGGTGCCCCTTCGGCGCGGGGGTGACGTCCACGCGCAGGAAGGAGTAGTCGAGGTAGCGCACCCGCGACCAGGTGACGGTCTCGTTCTGCTTGCCGCCCTTGACGTTGACGAACGAGGACACGGAGTCCACGTCGTGCTCGTTGCCCTCGTACGACAGCGGGGCGCTGAACGCGTAGAGGCTGCGGCCCGCCGCGCCGGCCGTCACGTACACCACGCCGTCGGTCTCGGGGTAGGCCGTGCCGCCGATCGGGAGCTTCCTGGTGACCTTGTCGCCCTTGATCACGTCGGTGCGCTCGTACTGGTGGTTGTGGCCGTTGATGACCAGGTCCACGGTGTACTTCTCGAACAGCGGCACCCACTCCTGCCGGACCCCGCCCTCGGAGGCGTGGGAGGTGGAGGTGCAGTAGGCGCAGTGGTGGAAGAACACGACGATGAAGTCGATGTCGGGTGCGGCCCGGTACTTCTTCAGCCGGGCTTCCAGCCACTTGGTCTGGGTGCCGCCGGAGATGCCCAGGTTGGCCGGGATCTCGAAGGAGATGTCGTTGGCGTCGAGCGAGATGACGGCCGTGTTGCCGTAGGCGAAGGAGTAGACGCCTGGGAGGTTCTTCTTGTCGGGGCCGTTGTCCGGGAGGGTCCAGCGGGCCTCCTCGCCGCCGTAGCCGTTGGGCGAGTACCAGGCCTCCATGTCGTGGTTGCCGTAGGCGGGCATCCAGGGCACGGACTTGGCGACGGACTCGGTCTGGGCGAGGAACTGGTCCCACACGCGCGAGTCGAAGCCGGTGTCGTCGGTCCGGCCCTGGCCGGCCGGGTCGCCGTACGCGATGTCGCCGGCGTGCAGGTGGAAGGCCGGGTTCTGGCCGAGGAGGAGGCTGTTGTTGGCGAGCGCGTGGTAGCTGACGCCCTCGTCGCCGAAGGCCGTGAAGGTGAACGGCGTCCTGTGCGCGGGGGCGGTGGTGAAGGTGCCGAGGGTGCCCAGCAGGTGGGGTTCGGCCGGGTCGAAGCCCTGGTGGCCGACGCCGTAGTAGTACGTCCGGCCCGGGCGCAGGTGGGTCAGCTCGGCGTGGACGTAGTACTGGGTGTGGTTGCCGCTCGCACCGACACCGGCCGGTGTGAAGAGGGTGCGGACCTCGGCGTCGATCTTCCGGGAGAGGTTCGTGGGGTGGGCGCCGATCCGGATGAACGGCTTCTTGACGGCGACCGGGACCTGCCAGGAGACGGTCATCTCGGTGCGCGGGTCGGTCCCGTAGGCGAGGTGGCGGCCGAAGGGGGCCACATGGGCACCGTCGACGCTCTCGGTGCCCGTCCGTCCGCTCGGCACGGCTGCCTGGGCGGTGGCGCCCGGCACGAACGCGCCACCGGTGACGGCGCCGAGCGTGACGGCACCGCCTCTGATCATCGTGCGCCGGGAGAATCTGGCGCGCAGGTACTCGTGCTGCTCGGCCATGCTCATGCGCTCGGCGAGCCGCTCGGGTACGCCCATACGAGGAATGTCCATGGCGTCCAAAAATCGACGCCTCGGGCAACGGGACACCGGCCGCCCGGTGGACGCCTCACGAACAGGCGCTCATGACAGGTTCAACGTTCCCCCAAGGGATCCCCACAGCCCTCTGCCCGAAAACGGGCAGAATTCTTGCGTAAGTGCCGCCGGTGCCTCAGGATCTACCGGGTGCACGACGAACTCGTTGATCATCTGACGCGGTCCACGCCCCTCAGTCGGGGCGAGGCGCTGCGCGTGATCCAGGACGTGCTCGCCTACTTCGACGAGACGACCGAGGAGTACGTCCGTCGCCGCCACCGCGAGCTCCAGGCCCAGGGCCTGGTGAACGCGGCGATCTTCGATCGGATCGAGGCGGATCTCAAATATCGCGCGGTGGCACCGCCGGAGCTCTCGCTCCGGCAGCTGCGGCGCATCGTCTACGGCTAGGAATGCGTATATATGTGCGGCATTGTCGGTTACATCGGGAAGCGTGACGTCGCTCCCCTCCTCCTGGAGGGCCTCCAGCGCCTGGAGTACCGCGGGTACGACTCCGCGGGCGTCGTCATCACGTCCCCGAAGGCCTCCGGCCTGAAGATGGTCAAGGCCAAGGGCCGCGTCCGCGATCTGGAGGCCAAGGTCCCGGCCCGCTTCAAGGGCACGACCGGCATCGCCCACACCCGCTGGGCCACCCACGGCGCCCCCTCCGACGTCAACGCCCACCCGCACCTCGACGCCGAGGGCAAGGTCGCCGTCGTCCACAACGGCATCATCGACAACGCCGGCGACCTGCGCCGCAAGCTGGAGGCGGACGGCGTCGAGTTCCTCTCCGAGACCGACACCGAGGTCCTCACCCACCTCATCGCCCGCTCCCAGGCGACGAAGCTGGAGGACAAGGTCCGCGAGACTCTCCGGCTCATCGAGGGCACCTACGGCATCGCCGTGCTGCACGCCGACTTCCCCGACCGGATCGTCGTCGCCCGCAACGGCTCCCCGGTCGTCCTCGGCATCGGCGAGAAGGAGATGTTCGTCGCCTCGGACATCGCCGCCCTGGTCGCCCACACCCGCCAGATCGTCACGCTGGACGACGGCGAGATGGCCACCCTGAAGGCCGACGACTTCCGCACGTACACCACGGAGGGCACCCGCACCACCGCGGAGCCCACCACCGTGGAGTGGGAGGCGGCCTCCTACGACATGGGCGGCCACGACACCTACATGCACAAGGAGATCCACGAGCAGGCCGAGGCCGTGGACCGCGTGCTGCGCGGCCGCATCGACGACCGCTTCTCCACCGTGCACCTGGGCGGCCTCAATCTCGACGCCCGCGAGGCCCGCCGCATCCGCCGCGTGAAGATCCTCGGCTGCGGCACCTCGTACCACGCGGGCATGATCGGCGCCCAGATGATCGAGGAGCTGGCGCGCATCCCCGCCGACGCCGAGCCGGCCTCGGAGTTCCGCTACCGCAACGCGGTGGTCGACCCCGACACCCTCTACATCGCCGTCTCCCAGTCCGGCGAGACCTACGACGTCCTCGCCGCCGTGCAGGAGCTCAAGCGCAAGGGCGCGCGGGTTCTGGGCGTGGTGAACGTGGTCGGCTCCGCGATCGCCCGCGAGGCCGACGGCGGCATCTACGTCCACGCGGGCCCGGAGGTCTGCGTCGTCTCCACGAAGTGCTTCACGAACACCACGGTGGCCTTCGCGCTCCTCGCCCTTCACCTGGGCCGCACCCGCGACCTCTCGGTCCGCGACGGCAAGCGGATCATCGAGGGCCTGCGCAAGCTGCCCGCCCAGATCGCCGAGATCATGGAGCACGAGGAGGACGTCAAGAAGCTGGCCCTGCAGTTCGCCGAGGCCCGCTCGATGCTCTTCATCGGCCGGGTGCGGGGCTACCCGGTGGCCCGCGAGGCCTCCCTGAAGCTCAAGGAGGTCTCCTACATCCACGCCGAGGCCTACCCCGCCTCCGAGCTCAAGCACGGCCCGCTGGCCCTGATCGAGCCGGCCCTCCCCACGGTCGCGATCGTCCCCGACGACGACCTCCTGGAGAAGAACCGCGCGGCCATGGAGGAGATCAAGGCCCGCAGCGGCAAGATCCTCGCGGTGGCCCACCAGCACCAGGAGAAGGCCGACGAGACCATCATCGTCCCGAAGAACGAGGACGAACTCGACCCCATCCTGCTGGGCATCCCCCTCCAACTCCTCGCCTACCACACGGCCCTGACCCTGGGCCGCGACATCGACAAGCCCCGCAACCTGGCCAAGTCGGTAACGGTGGAGTAGCTGGCCCTTTCAGGGGCGCGGGGAACTGCGCGACAAGCCCCCACCCACCCGCACAGGCCAAACAAAGAGGACGGACCCCCACGCGCTGCCACCAAGCGCAGGGGGTCCGTTTTCATCGCCGGGAAGCCGCCCAACTCCCCAGCCGGCGCAGCTAACCGGTAGCCGTCACTCCCCGGCCGGCAGCGCGTCGCGGAACCGCCGTGGGCCAGTGCGCGAGCACCGCCGTGGCCGCGTACCAGGCAACAGCCCCCGCGGCCACGGCGAACCACCCACCGGCCTTCGCGAGCGCGCCGTTCCCGGCGAACGCTGCGATCGCGAGCAGCAGCAGCGAGACGAAGAACAGCCCGTACACGCCCTGCCCGAGCTGGTCCCCGCCGGCGAGCGTCAAAGACAACGCCACCAGCGCGAACAACAGCAGGAACAGCCCTGCCGCGTTGGCGGAGACCTGCGCGTCGGCCGACACGGCCCAGGTGAACCACAGCGCCCCGAGCACCGAGAACGCCGTCCCGCCGGCGGTGTCCCCGGCCCGCAGGGCCAGCAACCCGGCGGCGAAGAGCGCGATGCCGCCCACGTACTGGGCGACTGACACGGCGTCAGTGGCTGACACCCCGTCGAGCACAGCGGTATGCCCCAGCCCGAAGGCCAACAGGGTGATTCCGAGGGCGAGTCGACCGGCCACGGTCGTGATTCCGCTTCCCGCGGAGACGTCTTTGTCCACGACGGGCTCCCTTCGTGCATGTGCAGTGGTGCGGTGTCCCGTATATGCCCTTCACAAGGGCACAAACACCTCTACGCGCGAGTAGCTTTACGCATCGCACAGGGGACGCAAGGGAGTTGGCACTCAGGGAATGCTCAGGGAATGACGACGACGGGCCGCTGCGCCCGCTTGGCGAGCCGCCCGGCGACGGAGCCGAAGATCCGCCCGACGAGGCCGTGGGTCGACCCGACGACGATCGCGTCGGCCTCGTACTCCCGGCCGACCTCTTCGAGTTCGTGGCAGATGTCGCCGCCGCGCTCGACCAGGATCCAGGGCACCTCGGCGAGGTAGTCCGCACAGGCCAGCTCAAGACCGAGCACCTCGGTCCGGTGGTCCGGCACGTCCACGAACACCGGCGGCTCGCAGCCGGCCCACACCGTGGTCGGCAGCCGGTTGGCGACGTGGACGATGATCAGGCCCGACCCGGAGCGATGGGCCATGCCGATCGCGTACGCCAGGGCGCGCTCACTGGACGTGGAGCCGTCGAAGCCGACGACGACCCCGTGCTTGAAGGCGGGATCGCAGGAGTGGCGTGGCTCTTCCGCCGCCAGGGGCTCGGCCGCCGTGGGATCGGCGACGGGCCGCTTGCGGTCCGCGTGTTCGAAGAATTCGTGACCGGCCATGGCTGTCTCGGCGTTGTGATCCTTTATGGGTGGGACAACAGTGTGCGGCGGAGCTGTGTCCGGGAATGGTCTTCCCAACCCCATACCCCCAAGGGTACGGCGGCACGCCTCCTTAGCCCAGATCCCGCCCGCCGTGCGTGCGGGTTCCAGGGAGCATGCACGAGGCGGCGCCCGTAACGCAATGGTTGCTGCGCTGTACAGGCGGTTTGCACAGGATTCACTTACCCGTGGGGGTGATCGGGTCACACAGTGACCTGCTCGCCGGCCACGCGTTGAACCCCGTGAGTCACGCCACAGGGAGCACGCATGCCCGGACCCCGCCCCGCCTCCGAGGCGGACCGCGCGGCCCCGCCGCCGCGGGACACCGCGACGGACGTGGTTCGCTGGGCGGCCTTCAGCTGCCTGCTCGTCCCCCTCGTGCTCCTCGGGTACGGCGCCTCCCTGGCCGGCGCCGCCGGCACGGCCCTCGGGCTCGCGGCCGTCACGGGCGCGTGCCGGGTCCTGCTGCGGCAGTCCGAGCGCGGGGCGGCCCGGCTGGCGGCCGAGGACCGGGCGCCCCACCGGGGCCGGCACCACCGCACCGGAACGGGGTCGCACCGCGGCGGACGGCACACTGGCGGGGATACACCGGTCGGCTGACCGGTTTCCGCGCACACGCACGCTGCTTTTCAGCCAACTTCCCGCACCTGTGCATCACCCTCCCTGACCACCCCCCAACCCCCGTTCGACCTGCACGGAAAGGGCCTCAGGGGTGCTGCGCACCCTACGCGGATTGGCCACTGCGACAAGGCGCACTTCCCTGCACGCCCCACGAGTGCAACGCTTCGTGATCGAATGCTTCACGCCAAGTTGCCAAGTCGACAATGTGCCGAGTGCCGAACCGGCCACTGCGGCGCAACGGGACACAGTAGATTCGATCTTGACTGTCTACGGCGGGGGACTCGTGCAGGACCGAGGGGAAACGTGCAGGAGCGACACAACCGAGGAGCCGCGACCACCGAGGGGGGCTTAGCAGTATGAGCCACGACTCCACTGCCGCGCCGGAAGCCGCAGCCCGGAAGCTATCCGGGCGACGTCGCAAGGAGATCGTCGCGGTGCTGCTGTTCAGCGGCGGCCCCATCTTCGAGAGTTCCATACCTTTGTCGGTGTTCGGGATCGACCGCCAGGACGCCGGCGTGCCGCGCTACCGACTGCTGGTGTGCGGCGGCGAGGACGGCCCGTTGCGGACCACAGGGGGCCTGGAACTCACCGCGCCACATGGCCTGGAAGCGATCTCACGCGCGGGCACGGTCGTCGTGCCGGCCTGGCGTTCGATCACTTCTCCGCCACCGGACGAGGCGCTCGACGCGCTGCGCCGGGCACACGAGGAGGGCGCCCGCATCGTCGGGCTGTGCACCGGCGCCTTCGTCCTGGCGGCGGCGGGCCTGCTGGACGGCCGGCCCGCGACGACACACTGGATGTACGCGCCGACGCTGGCGAAACGCTATCCGTCGGTGCATGTCGATCCGCGGGAGCTGTTCGTCGACGACGGCGACGTGCTGACGTCGGCAGGCACCGCCGCGGGCATCGACCTGTGCCTGCACATCGTGCGCACGGACCACGGCAACGAGGCGGCGGGGGCCCTGGCCCGGCGTCTCGTCGTGCCCCCGCGCCGAAGCGGCGGCCAGGAGCGCTATCTCGACAGGTCTTTACCCGAGGAGATCGGCGCCGACCCGCTCGCCGAGGTCGTCGCCTGGGCGCTGGAGCACCTCCACGAACAGTTCGACGTGGAGACGCTGGCGGCACGCGCGTACATGAGCCGTCGTACGTTCGACCGCCGCTTCCGCTCGCTGACCGGGAGCGCGCCGCTGCAGTGGCTGATCACGCAGCGGGTGCTCCAGGCGCAACGCCTGCTAGAGACGTCGGACTACTCGGTGGACGAGGTGGCGGGGCGCTGCGGCTTCCGGTCGCCGGTCGCCCTGCGCGGGCACTTCCGCCGCCAGCTGGGCTCGTCGCCGGCCGCGTACCGGGCGGCCTACCGCGCCCGGCGCCCGCAGGGCGAGCGGCCGCAGGACACCGAGGCCGCCCAGGGCGGTCCGGGGTCCGGCGTGTCCGGGCACCCGGGGCATCCCGGCCAGCAGCCCGGCCCGCTGCATCCGGAGCACCCGGTCCCGCTCCAGTCCCGCCGTACGGCGGCGGCGAGCGCGGTCGGATCGTCCCCCGCCATGTCCGCGTCGGCGTCGGCCGCGCCGGACAACGGCCGGGAGGCGTACGTGCCGAGCCGGGCGAGTCTGCCGGGGCAGCGCAGCGCGACGTGATGTGACGTGAGCCGGAGACCGGGCCCGCGGGGAGGTGACCCTCCACGCGGGCCCGGTGCCGTTTCGGAGGGGGCGGATGCACCCGGGGCCGCGAGGCGGGTGCGCCTTCGGCCACAAGGTCACCGCACGGCCGGTCCGGCCCGGGGCGGCTCACCGTAAGGTTAGACACATGAACGATCGCATGGTGTGGATCGACTGCGAGATGACCGGCCTCTCGCTGTCGGACGACGCGCTCATCGAGGTGGCCGCCCTCGTCACCGACTCCGAGCTGAACGTGCTCGGCGAGGGCGTGGACATCGTCATCCGGCCGCCGGACCGGGCGCTGGAGACGATGCCGGACGTGGTGCGTCAGATGCACACCTCGTCCGGGCTGCTCTCCGAGCTGCCGGACGGCACGACGCTGAAGGACGCCGAGGAGCAGGTCCTGACGTACGTCAGGGAGCACGTCAAGGAGCCGGGCAAGGCCCCGCTGTGCGGCAACTCCGTCGGCACGGACCGCGGCTTCCTGCTGCGTGACATGCCGACGCTGGAGGACTATCTGCACTACCGGATCGTCGACGTGTCGTCGATCAAGGAGCTGGCCCGCCGGTGGTACCCGCGGGCGTACTTCAACAGCCCCCAGAAGAACGGCAACCACCGCGCGCTCGCCGACATCCGCGAGTCCATCGCGGAGCTGCGCTACTACCGCGAGGCCGTCTTCGTCCCGCAGCCCGGGCCCGACTCGGACACCGCGAAGAAGATCGCCGCGAAGCACGTGGTGCCCGGGCAGTAGCCGTGCCGGGGGCCCGCGGAGGGGCGCCGCGAAAGCCGGGCGCGAGCACCCCTTCGGACCCTGTACACTTTTTCTCGGCCGGTCGGGGACATCACTGATCTCCAAGCCGGTCATGGTGGGTGTAGCTCAGCTGGTAGAGCACCTGGTTGTGGTCCAGGATGCCGCGGGTTCGAGTCCCGTCACTCACCCTGAGTAATCAGCCGGTGGCTTCGCGTAGAAGCCACCGGCTGAAGGCTTTTCACGAGGGCGTCACGACCGCGCACCCTCTCCCGCGCACTCCACGTCCCCGGCGGGGAGCCGTCCCGTCCCCAGGTAGTCGTTCACGAGACGGTCGGCACACGCCACCGGCGTCAGCCCCTCCGCCCCACGGCCGTAGACGCCGTGGGACCGGATGTCGGCCGTGACCGGACGGGAGCCGGTGAGCCGGCGGTGGAGCTCCAGCGCACCGGCGTAGGGGACGTTGTTGTCGCACCGGGCCTGCACCATCAGCACGGGCACGGAGTTGGCCCGATGCCGGTCCCCGGCTCGCGCGGGGCGGTGGGCCAGAACGCGCACGGAGCGATCATGCCGTTGACGAGCGGGCCGAAGACCGGCTCGGTGGCCCGGCTGCGGACGCTGTTGCGCCAGTACGTCTCCGGATCGGCCGGCCAGCCGCCCGCCGGCCAGCCCCCGTCGCCGCACATGAACAGCGCCCCGCCGGCCAGGCTGTCCGCCAGCTCCGGGGAGGACAGCAGGGCCAGCAGGGCGGACAGGTCCGGGCCCGGCTCGGCCAGGTCCCCGGCCGCCGCCGCGGACAGGTCACGGACCACGGACGCGAGGGACGTGTCGTACTCCTGATCCTGGATCAGCTGACGGAGCCGCAGGCGTACGACCGGGGCGTCGAGACGGGTGCCCGCGACCCGGAGCGGACGCCGTTCGGCCTCGGCGAGTATCTGCTGCACGGTGGCCCGGACCTCGCGGGCCGTGCGGCCGAGCCCGTAGCGGGCGTGGTGCCGGGCGGCTCAGCCGGCCCATTCGTCGAGGCCCGCCTCCAGGGCCGCGCCCGCGCTGCGGAACAGGTCGTACTGGATGCGGGCCGGGTCCGTCGAGGAGTCGAGGACCACGCGGCGGGGGAAGAGTTGGGTGTACACGGCGCCCAGGTCCGCGCCGTAGGAGGCGCCGTAGTACGACATCCTGCGCTCGCCCAGCGCGGCGCGGATCGCGTCCAGGTCGCGGGCGACGTTACGGATCGAGGCGTGCGGCAGGAGGCCGGCCGCCGGACGGCAGCGCTCGGCGAGATCCCGGGCGGCGCGCACGGACCTCTCGAAGTCCTGGCGCGGGGACGTCGACTCGCCGGGCGCGGGCTGCGGCCCGGCCGGTGAGCAGCGCACGGCCGGGCGGAGCGCGAGGGTACTGGCGAGTCCGGTGCCGCCCGGGCCGCCCGGGTTGGAGAAGAGAATTACGAGCGGCTCGTCGCCGGGTCCCCCGACCCGGCCGTCTCCTGGTGCAACTGGGTACTGCGGCCGCGCGCCGGGCCGTGCCTCGTGGGGACGGTCCAGGCCACGGTCGCCGAGGACCGGTGCGCCGAGTTCGCCTGGGTGGTCGGCAGCCCGTGGCAGGGGCGCGGGTTCGCCTCCGAGGCGGCGCGGGGCCTCGTCGCCTGGCTGCGGGGCCAGGGCGTGCAAACGATCACAGCCCACATCCATCCGGACCACCTGGCCTCGGCGGCGGTGGCCGCGGGGGCCGGGCTCGCCGCGACGGAGGAGGAGCAGGACGGGGAGGTCAGGTGGCGGCTGGTGGGGCGGCGCCCCTGACCCGGATGACGCCTGCCGCGCTTCCGTCACCTGTGATCAGGCGGGGGGCAGAGATCGTCATTAGTGATCTATCGGCCTGCCGGAGCCCGTGCCTCCGGCAGACTGTCGGGCCTGGATCGGGCGACAGGGCGGGCACGACAGCACATGGGGCGTTCACGGGCACGGCATCTGAGACCGCAATGCCTCGTGCTCGCGGTGGCCGCCTCGCTCGGCTCGTCCGCAGGCTGCTCTTCGTCGACCGTGCAGGAATCCACCCCGGAAGCACCGCGCGCGTCCGTGAGCGCCCCGGCCGACTCGCCCACCACCAGTCGGGGGCCTGTCGTTCCGGACGGACCCCCCGGGCACGGTGAGCCGAGCGCCCCCGTGAGCAGGCCGGCTCCCTCGCAGTCGGCAGACGGGTCGAGCACGCCCTCGCCCGATCTGTCCGTCGGTGGAGACCCCGTCGACCCTGTGCCGCCGCCACCGCGCGCCCCGGGCCCGGCTCCCAGCGACCAACTGCTGCCGGACCCCGCGGCACCCGCGTGTCCCTCCGGTCCGTCCGCCGGCACCTCCGCGTCCCCCGGCCCGTCCACGTCCCCCGGCCCGTCCACCGGCCCCTCCGCGTCCCCCGATCCGTCCCCGGGCCCCTCCGCGTCTCCCGGTCCCTCGCCCGGCAGCCCTTCGGCCTCCTGCGGTTCCACGTCCACGGCATCACCGGCCGGGACGGAGTCCCCGGGGGCGTCCCCGTCATGAGCGACCCGCCTGCCGTTCCCGCTCCCCGCTCCCGCGCGTCCGCGCCACCGCCGGAACGTCGTCCGCGGCAGGCCGGGGCCCGGCGTCGGCGCCGTCGGGTCCTGCGTCGCGTATCCGGCACCGGTGCCCCGGAGCCGCCCGTCTCCCGCCTTCCGGGCGCCGGCTTCCCGGCCGACCTGGCCACCCTCGTGTCGCTCCTCGCGGCGCTGCTGTTCTATGCCGGAGCGGTCCACACCCGGGCGTACTTCGAGTACTTCCACATCGACGTGCTGGCGCTCGGCCTGAGTTTCGCCGAGTTCGTCATGCGCAGTCTGCGGCTGGTGACGGCTCCCGTGGTGCTTACCGCCGTGGTGGCCGTGGTCGTACTACGGGATCCGCAGCTGCCGAGCCGCTCGCTTTCGCGTCTCCTTCCGCCCACCCTGATCGGCCGGCTCCGACGGGTCGCCCGGGGCCTGGCCCGTCTCCACCTGCTCGTTCTGGGCGTGGCGGTGGCCATGCTCTTCTGCTGGAGCCGTATCCAGCCGTACGGATGGCTCGTGCCCGTTCTCCTGGCCGTCGGCATCCTGTGCGGTCAGCCGCCCGCCGCCGGCGACGGCAGCCGCTCGGGCGGCATCCGGGCACGAGGCGCTCCGCTCGCGGCGGTGTGTCTGTGCCTGCTCTGGGCTGTCGCCCTGGCCGCACACGAACGCGGTCTGCGCGATGCGGAGCGCGACGCCGATCACCTGGTCGGCAGAACGGCGGTCGTCGTCTTCAGCACCGACCGACTGAGCATGACCGGCCGCGGCCTGAAGGTGAAGGACCTCGGGCAGCAGATGCACTATCGCTATCGGTACACCGAGCTGAGGCTCGTCATCGAGCGCGGCGGGCGCTACTACGCCGTGCCCACGGGATGGCGGCACGACACCGACTCGACGTATGTATTCCGCGAATCCGACGACGTACGCATCGAACTCATGCCGGGTGCCCGGTGACGGCATGCCCCGGCGGCCGGCCGCCAACGGGATGTCGTTGCGGCTGATCAGTTTCCGGCGAGGTCCTGCGCGGCGTCGAGGACCAAGTGCCAGGGGTACCGCTTCGGCTGGCCCTGTCCTGGCTGGTTCGGCACGAAACCGCACTGATGCCGTGCCGCCCGGTGGAAGGCCCGGGCGCGGTTCAGCGAGTGCTGGGCGGCGTCGGTCGTCGCCTCCTTCACGAACCAGCGTTCCCCGTCGGCGAGCCGGACCCCGTACGACACACAGCCCGAGTCCTGGTCACGAAAGGCCCGGAAGACCTCGCCCACCGTGCGCAGATACGACTCGGTCCGAGCGACCTCGGCGACGTCCAGCAGAGGATGCGGCGTCACGACGACGACCGGGGCACCAGTTCCGTCGCCAGGACCACCTGCCGTCGGTCCAGTCCCCGGGACGCCAGCGGGCGGCGGTCGGCGACCTCCGTGAGGAGGAGGTCGATCATGCGGCGGCCCATCTCCTCGATGGGCTGGCGGACGCTGGTGAGGGGCGGTTCCATGTGGCGGGCGATGGCGGAGTCGTCGTAGCCGACGAGCGCCACGTCGTCGGGGATGCGGCGCCCCGCCTCGCGCAGCGCGTGGCGGGCGCCGGCGGCGGTGACGTCGGAGGCGGCGAAGACCGCGTCCAGGTCGGGCCGGCGCTCCAGCAGGGCCGCCATGGCACGGCTGCCGCCCTCCTCCGTGAAGTCGCCCGGCTCGATCAGCGCCTCGTCCGCCTCGTGGCCCGCGTCGCTCAGCGCGTCGCGGTAGCCGTCGACGCGGCGCTGGGCGCCGTAGACATCGAGGCGGCCGGTGATGTGTGCCACCCGGCGGCGGCCGCGGGACAGCAGGTGCTCCACGGCCTGACGGGCGCCGCCGTAGTTGTCCGAGTCGACCGACGCCAGTGTCTCCTGCGCCGATCGCGGGCCGCTGATCACCGCCGGGATGTCCAGCTGGGACAGCAGGTCGGGCAACGGGTCGTCCGCGTGGACCGAGACGAGCAGGACGCCGTCCACGCGGTGGGCGGCCAGGTACTGGGCAAGACGGCGGCGTTCCTTGTCGCTGCCCGCGAAGATCAGCAGCAGCTGCATCTCCGTGTCGGACAACGCCGCGCCGACGCCCTTCAGCATGTCCGAGAAGTACGGCTCCGCGAAGAACCGGGTCTCCGGCTCGGGCACGACCAGGGCGATCGCGTCCGTGCGGTTGGCGGCCAGGGCGCGGGCCGCGGTGTTCGGGACGTAGCCGAGCTCGGCGACCGCCGCCTCCACGGCCGCGCGGGTCGCGTCGCTGACCCGGGGCGAGCCGTTGATCACCCGGGACACCGTGCCGCGGCCGACACCGGCGCGCGCCGCCACCTCTTCGAGGGTGGGCCGGCCACCGCTTCGGCCCCGCGCTCCGTGGCTTGCCATGGGCTCCGCCTTCCCGTCCACACCCGCACTCTGCGGCTGGCCTGGAATTTAACAGGCTCGTCAGCTGTAGTGACCGCTACCGGGGCCCGCCGCCCCCGGCCTTCCGCTTAGGACCCGCCCTGGGCCCGCGGGCCGGTCCGACTGGCTCGATATCGCCGTCCGTGGCCGCAAGGGACCGCGGCCCGGGTCCAGTTAACAGCCCGATAACTGAACGCATCTCTCCCTGTCCGGTCCCTTGACACCCCCGCCCCGACCGGAGAACCTTCAACACATCACTGGTGGGAGCGCTCCCACAGTACCTGACACATACACAACCCGCACGTTCCCCGCCCGAGCCGCAGCGAGTGAAAACGGGTCCAACCATGCAGTTGGCCGGGGGGTCGGCACGTCAGGGCAACAGGAGGACGACATGCGAGCACGCATCCGAACCGCCCGCAAGGCGATGGTCCTCGCGGCCGTCGCGTCGCTGGGCGCCGGGCTGCTGGCCGGCTGTGCCGACGACGGCGGCGACGACAACTCCGGCTCGTCGGACGGTGACGGCAAGGGCAAGACGACGATCTCGGTGGGGCTCTTCGGCACCATGGGCTTCAAGGAAGCCGGCCTCTACGCCGAGTACGAGAAGCTCAACCCGAAGATCAAGATCGCCGAGAACGTCGTCCAGCGGAACGAGAACTACTACCCGGCGCTGCTGAACCACCTCACCACCAACAGCGGTCTGCTGGACGTCCAGGCCGTCGAAGTGGCCAACATCGCCGAGGTCACGGCCACCCAGGCCGACAAGCTCGAGGACATGTCCAAGGTCTCGGGCGTGGACAAGAGCAAGTGGCTGGGCTGGAAGTGGCAGCAGGCCACCACCAAGGACGGCAAGACGATCGGCCTCGGCACCGACGTCGGCCCGATGGCGATCTGTTACCGCACGGACCTCTTCAAGCAGGCCGGTCTGCCCACCGACCCCGCCGAGGTGGGCAAGCTGTGGGCCGGTGACTGGGCCAAGCTCGTCGAGGTCGGCGAGCGCTACAAGTCGAAGGCCCCCAAGGGCACCTTCTTCATGGACTCCCCCGGCGGTCTGATCCAGGCGGTCCTGGGCAGCGAGGAGAAGAAGTTCTACGACACCTCCGGGAACGTCATCTACAAGACCAACCCGGCCGTCAAGGCCGCCTTCGACCTGACGGCGGAGGCCGCCAAGAAGGGCCTCGTCCAGTCCGAGACGCAGTTCCAGCCGGGCTGGAACTCCTCGATCGCCAACAACAAGTTCGCCGCCATCGCCTGCCCGCCGTGGATGCTGGGCACGATCAAGGGCTACTCGAAGCCGGACGCGGCAGGCAAGTGGGCCGTGGCCACCGCGCCCAAGGGCGGCAACTGGGGCGGCACCTTCCTCACCGTGCCGAAGAGCGGCAAGCACGTGAAGGAAGCACAGAAGTTCGTGACCTGGCTGACCGCGCCGGAGCAGCAGGCGAAGCTGTTCAAGGTGCAGGCCAGCTTCCCGAGCGCCCCGTCCACCTACACCATGCCCGAAGTGACCGGCGCGACGAACGAGATGACCGGTGACCAGAAGATCGGCCCGATCTTCGCGGAGGCCGCCAAGGCCGCCCCGGTCCAGGTGATCGGCCCGAAGGACCAGATCATCATGCAGGGCCTGACGGACAACGGCGTGATCCTGGCGACGAAGGGCAAGTCGGCCAAGGAGGCCTGGGACTCCGCCACCAAGACCATCGACAACAAGCTGGACCAGTGACCCGTATGGCCACCCGTCACGACACCGCCGCGCCCCCCGTGGAGGGGGGCGCGGCCCCGGGGCCGCCCGCCCGGGGACGCGGCCTCGGAGAAGGAGCGGCGGCGCCGGGACCGGCTGTCCCGCCGCTGGCAGCGGGACATCCGCTGGAGCCCGTACGCCTTCGTCTCGCCGTTCTTCCTGCTGTTCATCGCGTTCGGCCTGTTCCCGCTGATCTACACGGGCTGGGCCTCGCTGCACCAGGTGGAGCTGACCGCGCCGACCGACATGAACTGGGTCGGGCTGCGCAACTACACCCGGATCTTCGACGACGAGTTCTTCTGGAACGCGGCGAAGAACACCCTGACCATCGGCATCATCTCCACCGTTCCGCAGTTGCTGATGGCGATGGGCATCGCCCACATCCTCAACTACAAGCTGCGGGCCTCGACCTTCTTCCGGGTCGCGATGCTCGCCCCGTACGCGACGTCGATCGCCGCCGCCTCGCTGGTGTTCGTGCTGCTCTTCGGCCGTGACTACGGCATGATCAACTGGCTGCTCGACATGGTCGGCATCAACCCGGTCGACTGGCAGAACGACAAGTGGTTCTCGCAGATCGCCGTCTCGTCGATCATCATCTGGCGCTGGACCGGCTACAACGCGCTGATCTACCTGGCCGCGATGCAGGCGATCCCGCAGGACCTGTACGAGTCGGCGGCGCTGGACGGGGCCAACCGCTGGCAGCAGTTCATCCATGTGACGCTGCCGGCGCTGCGCCCGACGATCCTGTTCACCTGTGTCGTGTCGACGATCGGCGCGAGCCAGGTCTTCGGCGAGCCGCTGCTGTTCGACGCCAACAAGGGCACCTCCGGCGGCGCGGAGCACCAGTTCCAGACGCTCGGTCTGTATCTGTACGAGCAGGGCTGGGTCGCCCAGCACCTGGGCCGTGCCTCGGCGATCGCCTGGACGATGTTCCTCATGCTGATCGTCATCGGCATCGTCAACTACGTCATCTCGCGCCGGCTGCGCGCCAGTAGTTAGGAGTTCCGGCCGTGACGACGACTGTGACGCCCCAGGACGCCCCGCCGCCCGGCGCGGCGCCCGCGAAGGAGTCCAAACGCCCCCGCCTGCCGAAGTCCGCGCGGGCCGGCGGGACGTTGCACGGCGGTCCGATCGCGTACGCGATCCTCATCGTGTTCACGATCGTCTCGCTGTTCCCGCTGGTGTGGACGGCGATCGCCGCCTCGCGTGACAACCAGCGGCTCGCGCAGACGCCGCCGCCGTTCTGGTTCGGCTCGGGTCTGTTCGACAAGCTGGAGATCGCCTGGAAGGACGCCAATCTGGGTGAGGCGTTCTTCAACACCACGATCGTGGCGGGGGTTTCGGCGGCGACCATCGTCTTCCTGTCGACGATCGCCGGTTTCGCCTTCGCCAAGCTGCGGTTCAGGGGCCGTGGCGCGCTGATGCTGATCGTGGTCGGCACGATGATGGTGCCGCCGCAGCTGAGCGTGATCCCGCTGTACATGATGGTCGCCAAGCTCGACTGGACGGACCAGCTGCAGGCGGTGATCCTGCCGTCGCTGGTGAGCGCGTTCGGTGTGTTCTTCATGCGGCAGTACCTGATCCAGGCGCTGCCGGACGAGATCATCGAGGCCGCCCGGGTCGACGGGGCGAGCAGCTGGCGTGTGGTGTGGCACGTGGTGTTCCCGGCGGCGCGGCCGGCGATGGCCGTGCTCGGGATGCTGACGTTCGTGCAGACCTGGAACGACTTCATGTGGCCGTTCCTGGTGCTGACCCAGATGGGCAACCCGACCGTGCAGGTCGCGGTCGCCGGGCTGGGGCGCGGCTACACGCCCGACCAGTCCCTGATCATGGCGGGCGCGCTGCTGGGTACGCTGCCGCTGCTGCTGGTCTTCGCGATCTTCGGCAAGCAGATCGTGGGCGGCATCATGCAGGGCGCCGTCAAGGGCTGACGCCCTGTCTCCAGGGGCCGGGCCGGCGCTGCTCCGGCCCCTGTTCTCCCCCTTTCCTCCCCCTCCCCCTCCACCGTCGGTCTCCACGACCTCCAATGGGAGCGCTTCCATGCCTGACTCCGAGAACCCGGCCACTGCGGTGACCTTCCCTCCCGCCTTCCTCTGGGGCGCGGCGACCTCCGCGTACCAGATCGAGGGCGCGGTGCGGGAGGACGGCCGTACGCCGTCGATCTGGGACACCTTCAGCCATACGCCGGGCAAGACGGCCGGTGGCGACACCGGTGACATCGCTGTCGACCACTACCACCGGTACCGCGAGGACGTGGCGCTGATGGCGGAGCTGGGCCTGGGCGCCTACCGCTTCTCCGTCTCGTGGTCGCGGGTGCAGCCGACCGGGCGGGGTCCGGCCGTCCAGAAGGGCCTGGACTTCTACCGCCGACTGGTCGACGAGCTGCTGTCCAAGGGCATCAAGCCGGCCGTCACGCTCTACCACTGGGACTTGCCGCAGGAGCTGGAGGACGCGGGCGGCTGGCCGGAGCGGGACACGGCGTACCGTTTCGCGGAGTACGCGCAGATCGTCGGCGAGGCGCTGGGCGACCGGGTCGAGCAGTGGATGACGCTCAACGAGCCGTGGTGCAGCGCGTTCCTGGGCTATGCCTCCGGGGTGCACGCCCCGGGCCGGACGGATCCCGCGGCGTCGCTGCGTGCCGCGCACCATCTGAACCTGGCGCACGGGCTGGGCGCGTCGGCCCTGCGGTCGGTGATGCCGGCCCGCAACACGGTCGCGATCAGCCTCAACTCCTCGGTGGTCAGGCCCCTTTCGCAGAGCCCGGCGGACCTGGCGGCGGCCCGGAAGATCGACGATCTGGCCAACGGCGTCTTCCACGGCCCGGTCCTGCACGGCGCGTACCCGGAGTCGCTGTACGTGGCGACGGCGGGGCTCACGGACTGGAACTACGTCCTCGACGGCGACCTGGCGCTGATCAACCAGCCGCTGGACGCGCTGGGCCTCAACTACTACACGCCCGCGCTGGTCTCGGCCGCCGACCCGGCGGCGAAGGGGCCACGCGCCGACGGCCACGGCTCCAGCGAGCACTCGCCCTGGCCGGCCGCGGACGACGTCGCCTTCCACCAGACGCCCGGCGACCGCACGGAGATGGGCTGGACGATCGACCCGACCGGCCTGCACGAGCTGATCATGCGCTACACCCGGGAGGCGCCGGGCCTGCCGCTGTACATCACCGAGAACGGCGCGGCCTACGACGACAAGGTCGACTCGGACGGCCGGGTGCACGACCCGGAGCGCGTCGCCTACCTGCACGGGCATCTGTCGGCGGTCCGGCGCGCGATCGCCGACGGCGCGGACGTCCGCGGTTACTTCCTGTGGTCCCTGATGGACAACTTCGAGTGGTCGTACGGCTACGGCAAGCGCTTCGGCGCGGTGTACGTGGACTACGCGACGCTCGAACGCACCCCGAAGTCCAGCGCCCACTGGTACGCGCGCGCGGCCCGCACGGGCACGCTGCCGGAGGTGGAGGCCGTCTAGCCACTGCGGAGGCGGGGGGACGGGGCGCGGCACTAATAGGGGAGTGCCGCGCCCCGGCATGTCAGGAGACGCCGCGTGGCGTCAGCAGCCGGCGGGTCGTCGTCACGCCCCACTCGTCCAGCGACAGCAGGCGGTCGCTGGAGGCCATCAGGCCTCCTGTGGACTCCACGTGTGCCGCCCACTGTTCGCGGGTCTCGACGGCCGGGCGGGCCATCAGGCAGTCGGGGTCGTTGGTCCAGAGCCGGGAGTGCTGCCACTGGCGGGCCGCGCCCGTGAACTCGGCCGGGTCCTGGCCCGGCTGGGAGTAGTCGTCGGCCTCGGGGCGGCGGTGGGGTGCCGTGTCGGGGCTGACGCGCATGGCGTCGAACAGGCCGATGGAGGGGAGCATCGGGGCGCCGCAGCCCAGGAGGTAGGAGTCCGGGCCGATCGCCTCGCGGATCAGGCGGATGCCGGCGCGGTACGCCGTGAGGGGGCCGGCGTCCGCGTGGCGGATGCCGTCCAGGGCGCCCGCGTAGAGGAAGTCGGTCTTGAAGTAGTCGTAGCCCTCCGCGCGCAGGGTGGTGAAGACCTCGGTCAGGTACGCCGCCGCGTCCGGGTGGGTGGTGTCCAGGACGCGCAGGTCGTGGCCCCAGTTGCGGCCGGCGTGGGCGAAGCCGCCGGCGGTGTCGCGGACCAGCCAGTCGGGGTGCTCGGCGGCCAGGTCGCTCGCCGGGTCGACGAGGAAGGGAGCCGTCCAGATGCCGGCGCGGCGGCCGCGGGAGCGGATCTTCTCGGCGATTCCGGCGCGGGAGCGGAAGCGTCCGGAGAGAGTGAGCCAGTCGCCGAGGGCCCGCTGGTAGCCGTCGTCGATCTGAACGACGTCGACGGGCAGGTCGAGGGTGTCCATCGCGCGGAGGTTCTCGTGGATGTCGTCCTCGGTGACCTCCGTGAAGTACTCGTACCAGGAGCACCAGACGGTGGGCGCCGGGCGCGGGGCCGCGATGCCGAGACCGGAGGCCCAGTCGCCGAGCACCGACTGGATGTCCTCGCCGGTCCACTCCTTCACCGGGCCGTCGGCACCGACCTGTGCGACCCCGCCCCCTACGGCGAGCCGGATCGACGGCACCTCGTGCGTCGGCTCGGCCGCCGCCCAGAGGCGGACCGGCGAGCCGTCGCCGGGGTCGAGCGCGAGCAGGCCCTCGCCCTGGAAGACGCCCGCGGGGACGGTGACGCCGGGCCGGTAGCAGACCGTGGCCCAGTTGGCGTTGGCCGGACGGTGGGGCGCCGCGCCCAGGGCGTAGGCGCCGCTGGGGCTCCAGGACTGCCAGCCCTCCTCGTGGACTCGGGCGCGGCGGAGGTCGACGGGCACGGAGGCCAGCGGCGTGAAGGGGTGCTGCACGGTGATCTCTTTCGGGAAGGGTCAGCCCTTGTTGGCGCCCAGCGTCAGGCCGCTGACGAACTGGCGCTGGAGCACGAAGTAGACGATGAGGGTGGGGATGGCCGTGAGCAGGGCTCCGGCCGCGACCAGGTTGGGGTCGGTGAAGTACTGGCCGGAGAGGTTGTTGAGCGCCGAGGTGATCGGCATGTTCTCGCCGGTGGAGATCAGGACGATGGCCCAGAAGAAGTCGTTGTAGATCCAGATGGACAGCAGGGTGGCGAGGGCGGCCATCGCGGGCTTGCACAGCGGCAGCACGATCTGCCAGTACAGGCGCCACACGGAGGCGCCGTCGACCAGGGCGGCCTCGGTCAGTTCGTGCGGCAGCGAGCGCATGTAGTTGCTCAGCACGAACGCGCAGAAGCCGGACTGGAACGCCACGTGGATCAGCACCAGGCCGAGCGCGGAGTCGTAGAGCTTGCCGCTCATCGTGATGCCGGGCAGGTCGATCAGCAGGTACAGGCGGTACAGCGGGGTGATGATGACCTGCTGGGGCAGCAGGTTGCCCGCCGTGAAGACCAGCAG
Organism: Streptomyces africanus; assembly: GCF_030816955.1. NCBI lineage: Bacteria > Bacillati > Actinomycetota > Actinomycetes > Kitasatosporales > Streptomycetaceae > Streptomyces > Streptomyces africanus. The sequence continues at coordinate 3,172,386 of NZ_JAUSYP010000001.1, forward strand.
CAGCGCCAGGTTGAGGCGGAAGTCGAAGCGGGCGACGTAGAAGGCGACCATGGACGACAGCAGCAGCGTCAGCAGCACGGCCGGCACGGCGACGATCAGCGTGTTGCCGAAGTAGTGCAGCATGTCCGACTGCTGGAAGGCGTTCGTGAAGTTGTCGAAGCCGAGTTTTTCGGGCCAGGAGACATAGCCCTTCGTGCTGGTCTCCGAGTAGGGCCGCATCGCCGCGAGCAGCGCCCACAGCAGGGGCGCCAGCCAGGCCAGCGCCGTGACGACGAGGAAGGTGTGCAGCAGGATCCGGGCCGGGCGGACGGGGGTGCGCTGCTTGCTCGCCAGGGCGTGGCTCATGCGCGCCGCTCCTTCCGGAAGGTGGCGATCAGGTACGGGATGATCACCGCGAGCGAGATGACCAGCAGGACGACGGCGATGGCGGAGCCGTATCCGATCCGGCTGGACTCGCCGATGATGTTGTTGGTGACCAGGATCGACAGCAGTTCGGTGCCCTGGGCGCCCTTGTTGAAGACGAAGACCAGGTCGAAGGCGCGCAGGGCCTCGATGATCGTGACGACCAGGACGACGGTGTTGGTGGGCCGCAGGGTCGGGAAGACGACGTTCTTGAACGTCTGCCACTCGTTCGCGCCGTCCAGCGAGGACGCCTCCCGCAGGGCGGGGTCGACGCCCTTCAGGCCGGCCAGGTAGAGGATCATCATGTAGCCGGCGTGCCGCCAGGAGGCGGCGACCAGGACGGCCCAGAGGTTGAGGTCCGGGTCGCCGATCCAGTCGATGTAGTGGCCGGGCTTGTTGGCTCCGATGAGGCTGTTGATCAGGCCGGTGTCGGGGTTGTAGACGAGCTGCCAGACGAATCCGGTGACCGCCAGCGACACCACCACCGGCAGGAAGAACGCGGTCTGGTAGACGCGGCTGAAGCGGATCTTCTTGTCCAGTTGCACGGCCAGGAACAGGCCGAAGGGCGTGGGCAGCAGGATGAGCACGACGAACCAGATGACGTTGTGCTCGACGGCGGGCCAGAACTGCGGGTTGCTGGTGAACAGCTGCTGGAAGTTCTGCAGACCGACCCAGTGGATCGAGTCGAAGCCGATGCCGTCCCAGCTGGTGAAGGCCAGCGCGATGGAGGCGAGGGCCGTCAGCCACACCAGGGCGACGTGCAGGATCGTCGGCACGCCCGCCATCAGGCCGAGCGTGATGCGGTCGCGGCGGGTCAGCAGGCGGCGGTGGCCCGTAGAGCTCTTCGCGGGAGCGGCGCCCGGAGACGGCGCGGGGGCCGTCTCCGGGTTCTCGGTGGAGGTGTCGGTGCTCATGAGGACGCGAAGATCGTCTTCTTCTGACGCTCGATCGACGAGAGGATGCTGTCGACGTTCTTGGGGTTGCGGACGAAGTTCTGCAGCGCGGGCTGCATCACCGTCGAGGTGAAGTCCGGGCGGGAGTCGCGGTCCATGAACTGCGTCAGGCTCTTCGCGCCGGAGATCATCTCGAAGGACTTCTTCTGGAGCGCGGTGTAGGAGGAGGTGTCGGCCTTGGTGGAGGCGGCCACCACGCTCGAGTCGGCCTTGAGGTAGATCTGCTCGGCCTCGGGGGTGCCCAGGTACTCCAGCAGCTTGGCGGCGCCGTCGCGGTTCTTCGGAGCCTTGGAGAGCATGAAGCCGTCGGTGGGCGCCTCGACGGTGTCCTGGCCGAACTGCGGGTCGATCTCCGGGAAGGCGAAGAAGTCGAGGTCGTCCAGGTCGGCCTTGTTGGTGAACTGCTGGCCGACGAAGGTGCCCAGCAGATACATGCCGGCCTTCTTCGCCACCAGGGTCTGGGCCGCGTCCTGCCAGGTGCGGCCCACCGCGCCGTCCTGGTGGTAGGGGAGGATCTCCGACCAGTGGTCGAAGACCTTGCGCACCTTGGGGTCGGTCCAGGATGCCTTGCCCGCCATCAGCTCGACGTGGAAGTCGTAGCCGTTGGTGCGGAAGTTGATCTGGTCGAAGGTGCCCATCGCCGGCCAGGCGTCCTTGTCGCCGAAGGCGATCGGGACCAGCCCGTCCTTCTGCATCCGCTTGCACAGGGCGACGAAGTCGTCCCAGGTGGTGGGGACCTTGTAGCCGTGCTGGGCGAAGACGCTCTTGCGGTAGAAGACCGCCCACGGGTACGTGTACAGCGGCACGAAGTAGTACTTGCCGTCCTCGCCCTTGCTGAGCTTCTTCATCGCGTCGGGGAAGTTGCCCCCGATCTTCGCCCACACGTCGTCGATGGGCGTGGCCAGCTTCTTCGCCGCGAAGAACTGCATCCGGTAGCCGGCGAACCAGGTGAACACGTCGTCCGGCGTGCCCTGCAGATAGGAGTTGATCTGCTCCTGGAACGTGTTGTGGTCCTTGGTGTTCACGTCGACCTTGATGCCGGACTTCTTCGTGAAGGCGGCGTAGATCTCGGCGAACGCCTTCTTCGGCACCGCGTCCGAGGAGTTCGAGCCGAGGCTGACCGTCTTCGTGTCGGCGGCCGCGCCGCTGCCGCCGCATGCGCTCAGCAGGGGTATGCCGGCGCCGAGCAGGGCCGCGCCGCCCATGCCGCGCAGGAGAGAGCGGCGGCTGGGAGCGGGAAGGGAGAGTCCGGAAGGAGAGAGGTCGTGCATGAACGGCTCCTGAGGCAGGGTTCGGCCACGAGGGTGTGGCGTGAAATCCAGTCTTAATCGACCAGAAATCAACTTGACCGAACACGGTGGCGCAATAACAGCCGTATGTCCGGTCATGCGTCAAGAGCCGTCGACTTCATTTGTCGAAATGTGACCGTCCCGTGAACACGGGTCGTCCTGGGAGGGGCGGGCCGGTCGATGAGACGGGACGCGGTCAGAGAGACCGGGCGCGGTTGTACGCAGCGACCAGCCGGCCCCGCCGCCGGCGCCGCACCGGCCCGCGGTGGCCCCTGCGGCTCACGGGCGCGGACCGGGTATCGGTGTGCACCTGGCACGACGGACCGCCGCGCGTGGAGATCGGGACCTACTGAGTGCCGTGCGGGCTCAGCGGAACACCGAGGCGGGCGGCGCGGGCGACGCCACGGCCGCGATGTCCGTGACAGGCGTGGCCCCGCCGGTGAAGTCGGTGAGCGTCCTGCCGTGCTCGACCCGGCCCGGATGCGGGTCGGAGGCGGCACGGCGGGTCAGTTCGGCGACGGGCAGCGGCTGGTCGGAGGCGACCAGGACGGCGTTCCCGAAGCGTTTGCCGCGCAGCACCGTCGGGTCGGCGACCAGCGCGAGCTGTTCGAATCGGGCGGCGGCTGTGGCGATCTGGCCGCGCAGGTGGGCGAGCGGCGGTCCGTCGGCGAGGTTGGCGGCGTAGATCCCGCCGGGCTTGAGGGCCCTGCGTACGTCGTCGAGGAACTCGGTCGAGGTCAGATGGGCCGGGGTCCGGGCCCCGCTGAACACATCGGTGATGACCAGGTCGGCCCAGCCGTCCGGCACCTTGGCGAGCCCCTCGCGGGCGTCGACGGACCGCACCCTGATGCGCGCGTTCGCGTCCAACGGCAATTCCCGGCGGACCAGTTGGACGAGGCCGGCGTCCCGTTCGACGACCTGCTGGGTGGAGCGCGGCCGGGTGGCTGCGACGTACCGGGCGAGGGTGAGCGCGCCACCGCCGAGGTGCACCGCATGCACGGGCCGGCCCGGCGGGGCGACGAGGTCGATGACATGCCCGAGCCGGCGCTGGTACTCGAAGGAGAGGTACGCCGGGTCGTCCAGGTCGACGTGCGACTGCGGGGCCCCGTCGATCACCAGGGTCCAGCCCCGGGCCCGGTCCCGGTCGGGGATGAGCTCGGCGAGCCCGCCGTCGACGCTCTCGACGACGGCTTCCCCACCGGCCTGCCTGCGCCTCCCGCTCCTGGACTTTCCCATGGGGTCATTATCAGGGGCGGGCTGTTAAGCAGGACGTGCGCTTAAGCAGGACGTGCGCTCCCCGGGCGCCGGTGCCCGGACAGGCGCCGGCACCCTGCCGGGCGTCAGGGGGACCAGTGCCTCGCCGGACGTCAGCGCGTCGGCGTCTAGCGGCAGCTGTCCGCCGCCCTGATCGTCCGGGCCGCCTCCCCCAGGGCCTTGCGCAGCACCGTGGGGTCCGTCGCGAGGTCCGCCTCGCCGGGCGGCAGCAGCCAGTCCGAGCCCTCCACCGGAGGTTCGGGGGCCAGGGTCGGTCCGCGTCCGTCGGTCCGAGTGCACGTGCTCCCCGGCACGTCCCACGCGGCGGCCGTCCCCGGCGGCACCAGGAAGCCCAGCGTGTCACCGCCGTCGTCGTGCAGGACGGGCCCGACCGCTTCCCCGGCCCCGCGCCGCAGGATGTCGACCGCCTCCAACCCCTGCCGCGCCGGCACCGTCACGACATCACATTCGGCCGACGGTGTGCTCGGCGGCGTACCCGGCGGTGTACGAGGATCGTTGATCTGGCTGGTCTCCATCCCGGCCTCCACGACGGAACCCCTGCTTGGACGAGCGGTCGGGAGTCGGGGGCCTCCCGGTCCACAGGGTTCAACGCGGCAGACCGTCAACGGCTACGGCGGAAGTGAGCCGCAAAGGATGGCACTTCATGGCAGATCACGGATGAGATATCCGGTTTGTAGCCAAACCCAGCGTGAGGACTCCGGCACAGCAGGTACGTTCTTGCCCGCCGGACACGGGGAAGACCATACGGGACAACACGTACAACTCGCCCCGAACCCGGCATGGTTCGACGGTTCGCACGAGAGGACCCGGCCATGGCGTCGTCAACGGTGACCTCGTCTCAACCCAACCGGCCACCACGGCCCAACCTCGCCTTCCGGCACCTGCGCGGACAGCGCTCGCCGGCCGAGTTCGCCGCGGCGATCCGCCGGGCGGCCCTGGAGATCGGCCAGCAGGTCAGCTGCGACGCCCGGTACATCGGCCGGGTCGAGGCGGGCGAGATCCGCTGCCCCAACTACGCGTACGAACGGGTGTTCCTGCACATGTTCCCTGGCCGCACGCTCACCGACCTGGGCTTCGCGCCCCGCTCATCGGTACGCGGACGCCGGGCGCGCGACACCGAGGACACGCCCCCGACGTGCAACCCGAACCCGGCGAACGCCACGAGTGAGACCAGCGGGGCGTGCGAGCCGTATGAAACGCAGAACCCGTACGACCCGTACCACCCGCACGACACCTACGAGGAGAGCGACGTGCTACGTCGCGCATTCATGACCGGCGGGGGCGCCACGGTGGCCGCCGCCTCGCTGGGGCCCGTCGGCCTCGCCCTCGACGCCGCGGCGGCACAGCGCCCCGTGCGCCGCGCCGGGGCGAGTGACGCGGGTGCCCTGGAAGAAGCCGTCCGCCGCATCCGGCTGCTCGACGACCGGCACGGGGCCGACGGCCTCTACCGCCGTGCGGCGGCCCCGCTGCGTGCCGCCTACGCCCTGCTGGACGCCGGTACGACCCGGCAGACGACGGCGGACCGGCTCTACTCGGGCGCCGGTGAACTGGCCATCTCCGTGGGCTGGCTGGCCCACGACTCGGGACGCTTCGACGACGCCCGCTCCCACTACGCGGAGGCGCTGGCGACCGCCCGGATGACCGCCGACCCGGGCCTGGAGGCGCACGCCTTCTGCAACACGGCCTTCCTCGCGCGCGACGCGGGCCGGCCGCGCGAGGCGGTCCGGGCCGCCCAGGCCGCACAGCGCGTCGCCCGGCCGGTCGGCTCGGCCCGGCTGATGTCGCTGCTCGCGCTGCGCGAGGCGGGCGGCTGGGCCGGCCTCGCCGACCGCGTCGGCTGTGAGCAGGCACTGGCCCGGGCGCAGGCCCTCTTCGAACGGGGCCCCTCGGACGCCGACCCCGAGTGGATGAGCTTCTACGGGGAGGCCGAACTGGAAGGCCTCGAGGCGCAGTGCTGGTCCACGCTCGGTGACTGGCGCCGGGCGGCACGGCACGCGCGGCGGGCGGCGGAGCTCCAGGATCCGCACTTCACGCGGAACATCGCGCTGTACACGGCGGAGCTGGCGGACGACCTCGCGCGCGGCGGCCGGCCGGACGAGGCCGCCGTGGCGGGGATGCGGGTGCTGGATCTGCTGGAGGAGGTCCAGTCGTCCCGGATCCAGACGATGCTGGCGGCCACGGCCCGGGTGCTCTCGCCGCACCGGCGGGCGTCGGGGGTGTCGGCGTTTCTGGAGAGGCATGCGTCGATGCCGAGGATGGTGTGAACCGTCTCAGCCCGCTAGACGAGGTGCCCCACGTCGTTCCAGCTCTCGATCGCCGGCTCCCCGTAAGCCCACCCGAGCACCGACAGCGACGTCGGATTCAGCCGTATCCGCGCCGCGAAGTCGACCGGCAGGCCCAGCCATCGCGCCCCGATGGAGCGCAGGATGTGCCCGTGGGCGAAGATCAGGACGTCCCGGTCCTCGGCACGCGCCCAGGAGACCACCTGGTCCGCCCGGGCCGTGATCCCGGCGAGGGTCTCGCCCTCGGGGACACCGTCGCGCCAGATGAACCAGCCGGGCCGGACGGCCTGGATGTCCGCCGGGGTCATGCCCTCATAGGCCCCGTAGTCCCACTCCAGCAACGCGTCCCACGCCCGCGCGCGGTCACCGAAGCCGGCCAGTTCGCAGGTCTCACGCGCGCGTACCAGCGGGCTGGTGCGCACCTCGACGCCGGGCAGGCCGTCGTACGGCGCCCGGTGCAGGCGCTCCCCGAGCAGCTTGGCCCCGCGCCGGCCCTCCTCCAGCAGCGGTACGTCGGTCCTGCCGGTGTGCTTGCCGGACAGCGACCACTCGGTCTGTCCGTGCCGGGCCAGCAGGATGCGCGGAGCCATGGGGGACCTTTCCGGGAGGAAATCGCGAGCGGAACTCCACCATCATCGCGCACGCTGGTCGCGGGCAACCCGGGGGGCGATCTCTGCGTCTTTGAGGTCCGGAGGGCGCCTCCAGGGGGCGCACGTACGCCGTAAAGTGGCACGACCGGCCGGATGCCGCGTGGAGACGAAGGGGGAGGGCGATCGGATGCCGCACACCGAGACACCGGGCACCGGGGCGGCCCCTGCGCTCCGGCTCCGCTGGTGGACGGAGCTGCCGCTGATCCTGCTGGTGTACGCGTGCTACACGGCGGGCCGGCTCCTCGCCCGGGGCGACGTGTCCGGTGCGGTCGACCACGGTCTGGCGATCCTGCGCATCGAGAAGGCGCTGTATCTCAACGCCGAGCACCCGCTCAACCGCCTCTTCACCCAGGAGGCCTGGATAGGCGTCCCGGCGGACTTCTGGTACGCGTCGCTGCACTACCTGGTCACGCCGGCGATCCTCGTGTGGCTCTTCCGCTCCCGCGCGGTGCGGTACCGCGCCGCGCGCACCTGGCTGATGACGTCCACCCTCATCGGCCTGATCGGTTTCACCCTGCTGCCGACCTGCCCGCCCCGGCTCCTCGACGCCAGTCACGGCTTCGTGGACACGATGGCCCAGTACAGCTCGTACGGCTGGTGGGGCGGCGCTGCGAGCGCCCCGCGCGGCATGGGCGGAATGACCAACCAGTACGCGGCGATGCCGAGTCTGCACGTGGGCTGGGCCCTGTGGTGCGGGGTGATGCTGTGGCGCTACGGCGGTACGCGCATGGCGAAGGCCGCCGGGGTCGCCTACCCGCTGATCACGACGATCGTGGTCATGGGAACCGCCAACCACTACTTCCTCGACGCGGTCGCGGGCGCGGCCGTCATGGGCGTCGGGCTGCTGCTGGCACCGGTCGTGCTGCGCGCGGCGGACCGGGTCAAGGCGCGTGTCGTGCCGCGGGCGGCACCGGTCACGACGGCATCTCCCGCCGCGGGTTCCTCGATTGTCAGTGCCGGATGCCAGACTTCCGCGGGTGAGCGAATTCCACGGCAGCGCGAGTCGCGGTTCGGAGCGGGAGCCGAGCCGGGTGCCTCCCCCAAGGACGCGGGGGACGGCGCTCCGGCACCGGCTCGCTGAGCTGCGCGGTCCCGACGTACCGGCGAAGGCCCTGGACGCGCGCGCGTTGGCGGCGCTGGCCGCCAACCCCGGTTGTGCGCGCAGAGCGATCCTCGACGGGGCCGGGGTGAACAAGGCGGCGCTGGCGAGCGCGCTGGGCTCGCCGTCGGCCTTCGGGCAGTCCCAGTTCGCGCTCACACGGGGCAACGCGTTCGAGGCGAAGGTCAAGGCCGACGGCGGCGCGGAGCTGCTGCGGCTGGTGCACGAGAAGCTGGACCGGACGGCCGAGCCGCCCGCCGAGGCGCGCGTGCCCGACCTGACCGCGACCGGCCCCCAGGGGCGTACGGCCCGTACGGCGCTGGAGCTGCGGGAGGCCGCCGCGCACCCGGGCGCGTGGACGCTGCTCGACCACCCGATGCTCGCGCTCGATGTCGCGGGCTCCCCCGCGTTCCTGGAGCCGGACGCCGTCGTGGTGCATCCGGACGGCAGCTGGACGGTGGTCGAGATCAAGTCGTTCCCGCTGCTGGACGGTTCGGCGGACCCGGCGAAGGTCGGGGCGGCGGCCCGGCAGGCTGCGGTGTACGTGCTGGCGCTGGAGGAGGTCGCGGCCCGTCTGGATCCCTCCCCGCGCGTGCGGCACCGGATCCTGCTCGTCTGCCCCAGGGACTTCTCCAACCTGCCGGCCGCGTCCGCCGTCGACATCCGCAAGCAGCGCGCGGTGACGGCCCGCCAGCTGACCCGGCTGACCCGCATCGAGGACATCGCCGAGACGCTCCCCGAGGGCACGTGCTTCTCCCCCGAGCTGCCCGCCGACGAGCTGACGGCCCACGTGGAGTCGGTCCCGGCGACGTACGCGCCGGAGTGCCTGTCCGCGTGCGAGCTGGCCTTCCACTGCCGGGGCAGCTCCCGCGAGGCGGGCGCGGTGACCTCGCTCGGGCGGCCGGTGCGGGCGGAGCTGGGCGGGCTGACGACCGTGGAGGACGTCCTGGCGGCGGCCCGCGGGGAGGCCGGCGACCCCGACGATCCGGCGGTGGCGGCCCTCAGGCGGGCGGCGGCCCTGCGCGCCGAGGCACTGGAGGCGGCGTGTCGCTGATCTCCACCCTGGCCCGGCTCGAAGCGGTCAGCACGGGCCGCGCCCAGCCCGCCGCGACCGTCCGGCACCGGCACCTGTCCGACCGCCCGCTGGTGTTCGTGCCGCTCATCACCGCCGGTGAGGCCGGCGCCCCGCTCGGCGCGCTGGTCGGCACCGACCGGGACGCGCCGCGTCTGCTGGTCGTCCCGCAGCCCCGCGACCGCGACCTCAGGTTCGCGCTCCTGGCCGAACTGGCCGACGTGGTGCTGCCGTACGTCGACGCCTACGCCGAGGTCATGGAGGCCGCCGAGCGCACCGAGACCGACCCGGAGACCGGCAAGCGGGTCAAGGTCGAGGTCGACCTGTGCGCGGACGCGCCGCAGCTGATCGTGCCGAGCCGCGCGGGCATCGACCTGGTGCGCCTGCTCGGGCGCTCCATGCGCTTCCGGCGGACGGCCGAGCAGGACCCGCAGGCCCCGTATCCGGCGCCGCCCCGGGTGCCGCTGCTCGGGCGGTGGCTGACGCACTTCGGGGAGCGGGCCCGGGTGCCCGGCTCCTCGCTGCTGCTGGCCATGACCGACGTACTGGGCAGGCACTGGGCGACCGGGCAGTCCACGCTGGAGGACCAGCATCTGGGGGCGCTGCTCGCCTGGATCGACCCGCCGGAGGGCCTGACCGGCGCCGAGGCCGCGCTGCGCGCCGAACTGGAGCGGGACGCGCAGGGTCAGCTGACGTGCCCCCCGGCCGGTCCCGCCACCGACCCGGCGTTCGACAACAAGCTGCTCGCCCCCGCCATCGAGCGCTACGACCGTGCCCGCACGGCCCTGGCCGCCGCCGAGGACGGCCTGGAGGCCGACGACCGGCTCGGTGCGCTGACCGCCGCCGAGCGGGAGATCCGGGACCTGGTGCTCAGCCGCACCCTGCCCACCTGGGAGAAGGTCTGGCAGGGCCTCGACCTGCTGCGGGAGCTGCCCGAGGGGGCGCATGTCGAGGAGCGCTGGACCCGCGACCGCTGGTCCTTCACGGGCCACCGCGACCGGGTCCTGGCCGGCGAGCCCCCGCAGCCGCGCCGCGACGACGCGGTCACCGCGGCCAACAAGCTCGCCACACGCGAGCGCGAACAGGCCAGGCTGGAGGCGCAGGAGGCCCTCGACGACCCGCTGGTCATGGCGGGACGGCGGCTGTCCGGGGAGGCGTTCGCGGGTGAGGTCACGGACGTCGTGATGGCGTACAGCGAGGGCAAGCGCCCCAGCCCCCGCCCGCTGGTCACGGTCCGCACGGACGACCGGCCGCATCTCGGGGAGCGGACGAAGGTGTACCGGTCGCTGGGCGGGAAGCCGCAGTCGGCGGAGTTCGTCGGGGCCGAGGAGGACGGCGCGTCCGTCGTGCTGCGGATCCTCGACAAGATGGGCCGCGGCAAGGAGCCCGAGCCGGGATCGGTTCCGGAGAAGGGCGACCGTGTCTGCTTCACGCTCTTCGAGCACGAGCAGCGGGGCGGCGCGAAGCTGCCCGACCCGGAGGAGACACCCTGGACGCACGGCGGGCCGCCCGGCGAGGCGACCCTGGAGGCCGCCGACCCGGTGACCGCGGAGGACCTGCTGTGACGACGCTCTTCGATCCCTCCGCCGCCGCGGCCCAGGCCACCGACGCGATCCTCCACGACACGCTGCACGGCACCGCGCGCGGTGTCGTCGTCGACTCCCCGCCCGGCGCCGGCAAGTCCACGCTCGTGGTCCGCGCGGCCCTGGAGCTGGCCGAGGCCGGCCATCCGCTGATGGTGGTGGCGCAGACCAACGCCCAGGTCGACGACCTGGTCCTGCGGCTCGCCGAGAAGAACCCCGAGCTGCCGGTGGGCCGGCTGCACAGCAGTGACGCCGACCCGTACGACAAGGCGCTCGACGGCCTGGAGAACGTCCGCAAATCGGCGAAGGCGGCCGATCTCGCCGGGCTGGCCGTGGTGATCTCGACGGCGGCGAAGTGGGCGCATGTGAAGGCCGACGAGCCGTGGCGGTACGCGATCGTCGACGAGGCGTACCAGATGCGCTCCGACGCGCTGCTCGCCGTGGCCGGGCTGTTCGAGCGGGCGCTGTTCGTGGGCGACCCGGGGCAGCTCGATCCGTTCTCGATCGTGGGCAGCGAGCAGTGGGCGGGCCTCGCCTACGACCCGTCGGCCTCGGCGGTGACGACGCTGCTCGCGCACAACCCGGACCTCCCCCAGCACCGTCTGCCGGTGTCCTGGCGGCTCCCGGCCTCGGCGGCGCCCCTGGTCTCGAACGCCTTCTACCCGTACACGCCGTTCCGCAGCGGCACCGGCCACGGCGACCGCCGTCTCTCCTTCGCCGTGCCGTCGGACGGCTCGGGCCCCGACCGGGTGATCGACGAGGCGGCCGAGTCGGGCTGGGGCCTGCTGGAGCTGCCCGCCCGGCACACCCCGCGCACGGACCCCGAGGCGGTGCGGGCGGTGGCGACGGTCGTACGGCGCCTGCTGGACCGGGGCGGTGCGGCGACCTCCGAACGCTCACCGGACCCGACGCCCCTGACCGCCGACCGGATCGCCGTCGGCACGGCCCACCGGGACCAGGCGGCTGCGGTCCGCGCGGCCCTGGCCGACCTCGGCGTCACCGACGTGGTCGTGGACACGGCGAACCGGCTCCAGGGCCGCGAGTACGACGTCACGGTAGTCCTGCACCCCCTCTCCGGCCGCCCCGACGCCACGGCCTTCCACCTGGAGACGGGCCGCCTGTGCGTCCTTGCCTCCCGCCACCGGCACGCGTGCGTCGTGGTCTGCCGGGCGGGAGTAAGCGACCTGCTGGACGACTACCCGTCGACGGAGCCGGTCCAGCTGGGGACAGTGGTGAAGTTTCCGGATGGGTGGGAGGCGAATCACGCGGTGCTGGCGCACTTGGCCGAACATCGCGTGTCCTGGCACCCATGACGAACGCCGGGAGTACGGCGGCCATGATCCCCACCAGCGGACACCCCACCCTCCCCCGGCCGGAGGCCGGCACGCCGCCGGAGGCGGCCGATGAACACAGCCCGGATGGGTGGGAGGCGAATCACGCGGTGCTGGCGCACTTGGCCGAACATCGCGTGTCCTGGCACCCATGACGAACGCCGGGAGTACGGCGGCCATGATCCCCACCAGCGGACACCCCACCCTCCGCCGGCCGGAGGCCGGCACGCCGCCGGAGGCGGCCGATGAACACAGCCCGGATGGGTGGGAGGCGAATCATGCGGTGCTGGCGCATCTGGCCGAACATCGCGTGTCGTGGAGGCCGTGACGAACGCCGGGGGGTGTCGCAGCCGTATCCACCACCGCGATGCCCACTTGCGCGCCCGCGAGACAATGGACGGTGGCCCACTCCACCGGGAGGGTCAGCGCGACGTACGAGGAGGAGTAGACATGGCGGAGCACACGCCGCGTCGGAACGAACCGCGGCTACGCCCCGCGCCCCTGCTCTTCGAGCCCGCGGAGGCGGCCTCCGACCCTGAGCACTTCTTCGATCTCGAGTCGATCGACGACCCCCGCGCGCTGCTGTCCCGCGCGACGGAGCTGACGCTGGCGTTCCGGGCCGCGGCGGACCGGGCGCTGGAGTTCCAGGCGATCGCGGCGGCGCAGCTGGCGGATCCGCGGCGGTTCGACCGGCTGACGACCGCGGACATCGCCGAGCGGGCCGAGTGGACCGAGGACTACGCCAAGAAGATGGTCGAGTTCGGACGGGACCTGATGCGGGGCGGCGGCGAGGGCCGGGGGCCCGTCGACCCGGTGTGAGACCGGGAGATCCGCACCTTCTCGATCTACCTGGCATATGCCAGGCGGGCAAGATACTCCCTCCCCACCCCTCCTGTCCCGATTTCCCGCAACCCTCGGGAACCGCGCGGGCACGCCCGGTAGACATTGACGCCATGAGCAGCGCATGGAACGCCTCCCATGTCACCCCGGACGGGGCCGCATGGCTCGCCTCGGCAGGAACGTATCCGCGAAGCACGCTCGCCCTCTGGGAGGAGCGCCCGGACGCACCGGTCGTGCTGCCCTGCGGGTCGGTCTTCGACGTCGTCAGCGCGCCCGCGATGTTCGGGCGGCGGATGCTCGACCGGCTGTGGGACGACGGGCCCGGCTCGGGACCGGTCGCGGAGTTCCGCGGCCGGATGCTGCTGTTCGCCGCGCCCGGGACGGCCCAGCGGCTGCCGGCGCTGCTGGAGTGGGAGGAGTGGGGCAAGCACGGCGGGGACCCCCGGGAGCGCGGCCGCACGGGCGGTGTCCCGCCCCTGCTGTGCCACGGCACGGGCGACGCCGTGACCGTCCCGGCGCCGGCGGACGACGCCTCCGCCGACCGCTCCGGTGCCCGCTGGCTCGTCGCCCCCGACACCCGTCAGCCCTGGTTACCCGGCCCCGAGGTACTGCTGTGGGCGGCCGTCCGGGCGGCCCGTTCGGCCGTGCGGATATCGATTTTTCCTCCCGCCGACCCGGGTGCTAAGGTCTACGACGTCAGCAGGCGCCGCTAGCTCAGTTGGTTAGAGCAGCTGACTCTTAATCAGCGGGTCCGGGGTTCGAGTCCCTGGCGGCGCACAGACGGCAAAGGCCCCTCGCGAGAGCGAGGGGCCTTCTGCATGCCCCGGCGTCCGAGCCGCGCGCCTTCAGCGCCCGACCATGATCCGCACCGTCCAGGCCCCCGAAGCCGTACGTCCCTCCACCTCCACCCGGACGCCCTCCCCCGGCACCGTGAAGCTCTCCCCGGGGCCGATCGGCGCGTCCGCGAGGGGCGGGTAGACCGAGTCCTCCCAGCAGGCCTCCGTGCCCGGGTGGGCGTCGATCACCTCGATCGGCCCGCCCCCGGACTGCGCCCCGCCCCGCACCCGGTACACGAGCACCCCCTGCCGGCACGCGGCCACGTCGTTGCCCACCGGCCCGCGCGCCTCGAACGCGAGCACACTGTCGCGGCCGGTGCGCAACACGGCGAGCTTGGTGCCCCGCCCGAGACCGAAGGCCGGCGCCCCCGCGGCGCCCGCCACCGCCACCCCGGGCCCGGCCGCCAGCGGCTCCAGGGTCAGCCGGGCGGGCCCCGCGTCCTGCACGCACCGCACCTGCCGCTGCCCGAGCCAGCCCAGCTTCCACTTGTGCCAGCCGAACAGGTCGGGGGCCAGTCCGAACTGGCTGCCCATCAGATCCCAGTCGCCGACGTGCGTGTCCCAGTCACCCTTGCCGTCCACGGGCCGGTGGTAGAGGTCGGGCAGGTCGAACACGTGCCCGGTCTCATGGGCGAGGACGAGCCGGTCCGGCGGATGCTGCTCGAACACCGTGACGACCCGGCGCAGATCGGTGCCGTCGGCCCGCATCGGACTCGTGAGGTTGACCACCTTGGTCGCGTCGGAGTCCACACCGGGCGCGTCCGGGTCGGCGACGAAGTACACGACGTCGTAGCGGGAGAAGTCGACCTGCGGGTCGGCCACGGAGAGCGCGTCCCGGAGGTACGCCGCCCGGTGCGCGGCGCTCCAGTCGCGCTGTATGTCGTACGCCGTGGACGGCTGCGGCATCTGGATCCAGTGCCCGAGCGGGTGCGGGCGCAGGGTGAAGCGGCCGTAGGAGGCGCGTTCGAAGAAGCGGGTGGTGGCGGGGAAGTGGTCGGCGGTCAGCTCCTGCGGTGTGGTCAGCGGATGGGCGTCCGGGAAGGACAGGAAGACCATGACCGCGTCCAGGGCCCGGGCCGGGCGCGGGTAGGCGGCGTTCCAGGTGTCCAGGCCCTCGGAGTGGTGGGCGTCGGTGCGGGTCAGGGCGCAGGGCGCGGCCGAGTCGGGCTCGGCGGCCGACGGGCCGGTGCCGAGGGAGGTCGCGGCGAGCGCCGACATGGTGGTGAACACGGCCGCGGTGCTGCGCAGTCGGGCGCGCGAGAACTGACGCGGCACGGGTACCTCCGGGTACGGTTCGCGGGACACCGCACCCAGCCTGTGATGATTTGTCGTACTGCGTCCTGTTTGCTTGCACCAGTCGGGTGAAGAAGCCGAAACATCGCGGACGTCGACACCCGCGAACCACTCACAGAACGTCACAACTGGTCGGGGGCCTGAAGAAGCCGTCCAGGCGTGAGCAGAAACGATCTGGCAGAAGGGCGGGCTGGTCCGGAACACTGGACACCGGCTGGAAGGCCCTGGGGCCAGCCTCTATGATCGGCACACTTTCCTGACCTTTCCTGCACGGACAGAGATCGAATACATGCGGGAGCGAGCGGTGAGCGGAACCTCCGAAGGGCCGGCGCCCGCGGCAGACCTGGACCGGCCGGTCGTCACAGAGAGTGAGATCGATACGCCTGCACGTACCGGACCTCCGGCGCCCGCGCCCTACCGCTCCGTCTTCACGGCCGCCCCGCTCGCCATGGCCGTCGTCGACCGCGAGGGGACGGTCGTCAGCGCCAACGACTCGCTGGCCGCGCTGCTCGGTACCCCGCCTGACGATCTGGCCGGGGCCGTCGCCGCCGACCTGGTCGACCTCACCGATGACGCCCGCACCTGGCACGCGTACCGCGAGGTGCTGCGCGGCCGGCAGTCCCGGCTGCGCTGCACACGCCGGCTCAAGCACCCGGACGGGCATTCGCTGTGGGTGCGGGTGACGGTCGCCCCGCTGCCCGCCGAGGACCGGGCCGTCCTGCTGTCCGTCGCCGACATCAGCTCACGCCGCGAACTCCAGGCCCGGCTGCGGCACTTGCAGATGCACGATCCGGTGACCCGGCTGCCCAACCGCACGCTGTTCTTCGAACGCCTGTCGGCCGCGCTGGAGGCGGAGTCGTACGAGCAGAGCGGCACGGGCCGGATCGGGCTGTGCTACCTGGACCTGGACGGCTTCAAGGCCATCAACGACACCCTGGGCCACCGCGTGGGCGACCGGCTGCTGACCGCCGTCGCCGAGCGCCTCACGCACTGTGCGGACGAGGCCGGGCGGTCCCGGCCCAGCGTCCCGCTGGTGGCCCGGCTCGGCGGGGACGAGTTCGCGCTGCTCGTCGAGGACTCCACGGGCACCGAGCAACTGGCCGAGCTCGCCGAGTCGGTGCTGGAGGCGATCCAGGACCCGTTCGACATCCTGGGGCAGCGGCTGTCGGTCTCGGCGTCGATCGGCGTGGTGGAGCGGCACGCGGCCGGGACGACCCCCACCGCCCTGATGCAGGCCGCGGACACCACGCTGTACTGGGCGAAGGCCGACGGCAAGTCCCGCTGGACGCTGTTCGACCCGGAGCGCAACGCCCACCGCATGACCCGCCAGGCCCTCGCCTCCACGCTGCGTCCGGCCATCGACCGGGGCGAGTTCCAACTGGAGTACCAGCCGCTGGTCGGCATGGAGGACGACCGGCTGCACGGGGTCGAGGCGCTGATCCGCTGGAACCATCCCCAGTTCGGCGTACTGACGCCGAATCGGTTCATCGGACTTGCGGAGGAGGACGGTTCGATCGTTCCGCTGGGCCGCTGGGTGCTGCGGACAGCGTGTGGGCAGGCCCGCCGCTGGCAGCTGGACCACCCCGACGAGCCGCCGATCTTCGTCAGCGTGAACGTGGCGGTACGTCAGGTCTGGGACTCGGACCTGGTGGCGGACGTCGCGGAGACCCTGGCCGAGACGGGCCTCGCGCCGCACCTGCTCCAGCTGGAGCTCACCGAGTCGGCGGTGATGGGCTCGGCCGGCCGGCCGCTCCAGGCCCTGAAGGCCCTCAGCGACATGGGCGTACGCATCGCCATCGACGACTTCGGCACCGGCTACTCGAACCTGGCCTACCTCAGCCGCCTGCCGGTGTCCGTACTGAAGCTGGACGGCACCTTCGTCCGCGGCTTCCAGTACGACGACCGGGACAGCACGGCCGCCCGCCCGAACCCGGCCGACGAGGTCGTGGTCGAGGCGATGATCCAGCTCGCGCACCGGCTGGGTCTGACCGTCACGGCCGAATGCGTGGAGACCTCGGACCAGGCGACCCGGCTGCGGCGCATCGGCTGCGACACCGGACAGGGCTGGCTCTACTCCCGTCCGGTGCCGCCGGACCGCATCTCCGAGCTGCTGGGCACGCCGGGCGTTCAGGCGGGTGTCGGCAACCCGTAGGCGTCGGCGATGAGTTCGTAGGAGCGCACGCGTACGTCGCCGCCGTGCGCGTTGGCCGTGATCATCAGCTCGTCGGCGCCGGTGCGCTTGTGCAGATCGTCCAGGCCGGAGCGGACCTCGTCCGGGGTGCCGTGGATGACGTTGGCGTTCCAGGAGTCGACGAAGTCCCGTTCCATCGGGCTGAACGCGTAGGCCTCCGCCTCCTCGGGGCTGGGCACGAGGCCGGGGCGTCCGGTGCGCAGCCTGACCATGCTGAGGGCGGCGGCCAGCACCTGGCGGCGGGCCTCCTTCTCCTCGTCGGCGGCGAGCGCGGAGACGCCGATGAGAGCGTACGGCTCGTCGAGCACGGCGGACGGCTGGAAGGACTCCCGGTACAGGTCCAGGGCCGGGACGGTGTTCTGCGCCGAGAAGTGGTGCGCGAAGGCGAAGGGCAGCCCGTGGACACCGGCGAGGCGGGCGCTGAAGCCGGAGGAGCCCAGCAGCCAGATCGGCGGGCGGTGCGGGGACTGGACGCCGCCGGGGCTGGTCGCCTGGATCGGCCCGGGTACGGCGTGGATGCGGCGGTAGGGATGCCCGTCGGGGAAGTCGTCGTCGAGGAACCGGGTCAGCTCGGCGAGCTGCTCGGGGAAGTCGTCGGCGCCCTCGTTCAGGCGTTCGGTGCGGCGCAGGGCGGCGGCCGTGGCACCGTCGGTTCCCGGCGCGCGTCCGAGCCCGAGGTCGACACGGCCCGGGGCCATGGCCTCCAGCGTCCCGAACTGCTCGGCGATGACGAGCGGGGCGTGGTTGGGCAGCATGACGCCGCCCGAGCCGAGGCGGATGCGGCCGGTGTGGGCGGCGAGGTGGGCGAGGATCACGGCCGGGGACGACGAGGCCACACCGGGCATGGAGTGGTGCTCGGCGACCCAGTAGCGGTGGAAGCCGCGCGACTCGGCGAGGCGGGCCAGGTCGACGCTGGTGCGCAGCGCGTCGGAGGCGGTGCGGCCGGCCCCGACGGTGACCAGGTCCAGTACGGAGAGGGGGACGGGGGCGCTGCCCTGCGCTGCGCCGCGTATCTCGTCTGCCGCCACGGTGGGGTGCCTCCTGCTGTGGGCCGTGTGCTGTCGTTCCCGGCCTTAACAGGGGACTGTCTCCGGTTATTCCCGCGAGCTGCCGCGGAGTCAGGCTGCGCGCTCCCAGTCGCTCTGCGTTCCGCCGTACGGGGGCCGCCGGGCGGCCTTCTCGCGGACGCGGAGCACGATCCACGCGAGGGCGGCTCCACCGGCGAGCCACCAGGGCAGGGACCACACGGCACCCCACCAGTTCGCCCGCGGTTCGAGGACGGCGTCCACGGCGGCGGTGATCATCGCGGCGGCCAGGCTCCAGCACAGCAGGCGCCCGGACAGCTGGACAGCGCTTACAGGGGATCTGAACGGGCCCGTTTCGGCCATCGGGAAGTCCTTCACGGCACGACTGGCTGCGGACGTGGCCAGTGTGCACGGGATGGACAACGGAAGGGGAACGCGCTTTCGGTCAAGTCAAGCGCCTTGTGAGACAGCGGAGTTGAGGGTTCCTCAGCTCTGAGGGGACCGTTCACCCCCTATGCCCGGATCTGCCCCGCCGAAGAGGTGGGACCGATTCCGGGCGTAGGCGGCGAGAACGGCACCCGTGTTCAGGCCTGGACGAGCGGCTCCCTGGTGAACAGGGCGCCCAGTTCCGGCGCGTTCACGCGGCGGTCCGCCAGGCGCAGGCCCTCCCAGACCGTGACCTGGTTGGCGGTGAGGACCGGCTTGCCGAGCTCTTTCTCCAGGGCAGGGATGTGAGCCGCCGTGTGCAGGGCCGTGTCGGGCAGGAGGAGGGCCTCGGCCTCGGGGTGGTCGGAGTGCCGGGCCATGGCGAGGAGTTCCGCCTCGCCCCAGGTGCCGACCTCGGCGGCCGTGATGATGCCGGAGCTCTTCACCGAGACGACCTCGACGCCGTCCGCCCGCAGGAACTCGGCGAACAACTGCGCCACGTCGTCCGGGTACGTCGCGCCGATCGCGACCCGGCGCACCCCCAGCTCCCGTACCGCGTGCACGAACGCGAAGGACGTCGAGGAGGCCGGCATGCCGGCCGTCTGCGCCAGGGTGCGCACCTGGTCCTGCGCGCCGTCCCAGCCGTAGACGAAGCTGCCGCTGGTGCAGGCCCACACCACGGCGTCCGCACCGGCGTGCCGCAGCTCCTGGACGCCCGCCGCGAGTCGCCCGGCGGAGCCCATCTCCAGCAGCGCGTCCACCCGGTGCGCGTCCTCACCGATGTCGGTGTGCACCAGGTCCACCCGGATGTCACTGCCGAGCAACTGCTCGATGCGCGGATAGTCGTCCTCGGCGGAGTGGCCCGGGTAGAGAAATCCCAGTGCTGTCATGTCCAGCCTTCCTGCTGCTGCTCTTTTTCCGGCACGACGGGACCGGGGTCCGCCCCCGGCGATCCGAGACCGGCGCGCGCCTCCGGATTGATCAGCGCTTGATACGGTCCCACCGCACGGGTACCCAGTCGGCGCAGCGCCGCCCACATCGTCACTTGGTTGGCCGAGATCACCGGGATGCGCAGTTCTGCCTCCAGTTGGGGGATGACGTCGTAGGTGGGCAGGTTGGTACAGCTGATGAACAGGGCGTCGGCGTCGTCGCGTACGGCCTGCCGCGCCATGTCCACCACCTCCCGGTAGGGGACCTTCCAGATGTGCCGGGTCAGGCCCATGAAGGCACAGCCGGAGATCGTCACGCCGGCCTGGGCGACGTACGCCTCCAGCGACTGCGTCACCGAGACCGTGTACGGCGTCACCAGCGCCACGCGCCGTACGTCCAGCTCCACCAGGGCCTCCAGCAACCCGCCGGAGGTGGTGATCGCCGGGACGGCGCCCGCCCGGCTCATCGCCTCGCACATCGCGCGCTCGCCCATGACGCCGCCGACGAAACTGCCCGACGTACAGGCGTAGGCGATGACCTCGGGGGCGATCGCGTTGAGCGTGCGGACCGCCTCGCTCAGCGTCTCGTGTTCGCTGACCATGCGGGCGAGATCGAGGCTGACCTCGACCGGCACGAACGGTGTTCGTGTCATGTGCAGGGAGACCTCGTCCGGCACCCAGCGCCACAGCTCGCGGTCGAGTGCGAAGTCGAAGGGGGCGACTACGCCGACCCCGCGCTGCGGGCTGGGCCCGCCGAGAAATGAGACGTCCATGCAGGGCACCGGCCTCACACTGGGCAACGAGTGTGCAACGGATCGTGGGAACGCCCGTGTTGACGACGGTAGGTTCGGGTGCGAGCGTGGTCAATCCGTCCGGATCATTCCTTGGTCAACACCGTGTTAACTCGTCGTCACCGGCCGCCTCCCGAAGGCCGGCCGCCCCCGCCGCACGGCTGGAGAAACGGCTGCTCATGCCCACCCCCACCCTGCTCGTCCTGGACGCCGAACCCCTCCCTCGCCTCGGCCGCCTCACCGGCCACGCCAGTATCGAACACACCGACGCTGAGGGTCTCGCCGCACGCCTCCCGCGTGCGGATGTACTCCTGGTGTGGGATTTCACCTCGCGCGCCGTGCGGGACGCCTGGCCCGGCGAGGGCCCGCGGCCCCGCTGGGTGCATACGGCCAGCGCCGGTGTGGACCATCTGATGTGTCCGGAACTCGCCGCCTCCGACACGGTGGTGACGAACGCGCGCGGCATCTTCGACCAGCCGATCGCCGAGTACGTCGCCGCGCTCGTGCTGGCGATGGCCAAGGACCTGCCGCGCACGCTTCAGCTGCAACGGGAGCGGACCTGGCGGCACCGCGAGTCGCAGAAGGTCGCCGGGAGCCGGGCCGTCGTGGTCGGCACCGGGCCGATCGGCCGGGCGATCGCCCGCACGCTGGAGGCGCTGGACATCACGACGGCGCTCGTGGGCCGCGCCCCGCGCGCCGGCGTGCACGGCCCGGAGGATCTGGACCGGCTGCTGGCGCGCGCCGACTGGGTGATCGCGGCGGCGCCGCTCACGGAGCAGACGCACGGCATGTTCGACGCCCGCCGCTTCGGCGTGATGCAGCCGTCCGCCCGGTTCGTCAACATCGGCCGCGGCCAGTTGGTCGTCGAGGACGCGCTCGCCGAGGCCCTGGCCAAGCAGTGGATCGCGGGCGCCGCCCTGGACGTCTTCGAGTCCGAGCCGCTGACCCCCGACAGCCCGTTGTGGCAGGTCCCGGGCCTGATCGTGTCCCCGCACATGAGCGGCGACATCGTCGGCTGGCGGGACGAGCTCGGCGCCCAGTTCGTGGAACTGTACGAGCTGTGGGCGGCGGGAAAGCCGCTGGAGAACGTGGTCGACAAACAGCGCGGGTATGTACCCGGACACTGACGTTCCTTGGAGGGTGCATGACCGAGCTCACCGAGCTGACCGCCGTACGGCTCCTCGACGGCTACCGCAAGGGCGAGTGGAGCCCTGTGGAGGCGACCCGCGCGGCGCTGGAGCGGGCCGAGGCGATCCAGCCGGAGGTGAACGCCTTCGTCCGGCTGACCGCCGAGGACGCGCTGGCCCGGGCCCGGGAGTCGGAGGAGCGATGGCGGCGCGGTGAGCCGCAGGGCCTGCTGGACGGGGTACCGGTCACGGTCAAGGACATCCTGCTGCTGCGCGGCGCGCCGACCCTGCGCGGTTCGAAGGCCGTGGATCCGGCGGGACGCTGGGACGAGGACGCCCCGTCCGTGGCCCGGCTGCGGGAGCACGGGGCGGTCTTCATCGGCAAGACGACGACCCCCGAGTACGGCTGGAAGGGCGTGACGGACTCCCCGCTGAGCGGGGTGACGCGCAACCCGTACGACCCCTCGCGCACCGCCGGCGGATCGAGCGGGGGCAGCGCCGCGGCCGTGGCGCTCGGCGCGGGGCCGCTGTCGCTGGGCACGGACGGCGGCGGCAGTGTCCGGATCCCGGCGTCGTTCTGCGGGATCTTCGCGCTGAAGCCGACGTACGGGCGGGTGCCGCTCTACCCGGCGAGCGCGTTCGGCACGCTGGCGCACGTCGGGCCGATGACCCGGGACGCGGCGGACGCGGCGCTGCTGATGGACGTCATCGGCCACCCCGACTCGCGGGACTGGTCGGCGCTCGCCCCGCCGCCCGGTGCGTACACGGACGGCCTGGCGGGCGGGGTGCGCGGGCTGCGCGTGGCCTACTCGCCGACTCTGGGCGGCCAGGTGGCGGTGCGCCCGGAGGTCGCGAGGGCGGTGCGGCGGGCCGTGGAGCGGCTGGCGGAGCTCGGTGCCTACGTCACGGAGACCGACCCGGACCTCACCGAACCGGTGGAGGCCTTCCACACCCTGTGGTTCAGCGGGGCGGCCCGGGTGACCGAGCACCTGGGCCCGCACCAGCGGGAACTGCTGGACCCGGGTCTGCGCGAGATCTGCACACAGGGCGCCCGCTACTCGGCGCTGGACTATCTGGCCGCGGTGGACGTCCGGATGGACCTGGGGCGCCGGATGGGCAGCTTCCACGACACCCACGACCTGCTCGTCACGCCGACCCTGCCGATCACGGCGTTCGAGGCGGGCGTCGAGGTACCGAAAGGATCCGGCCACCGGCGCTGGACGGGCTGGACGCCGTTCACGTACCCGTTCAACATGACGCAGCAGCCCGCGGCGAGCGTGCCGGTCGGCTCCGACGGGGACGGCCTGCCGATCGGGCTCCAGCTCGTGGCCGCCCGGCACCGGGACGATCTGGTGCTGCGGGCGGCCCACGCGCTGTACGAGGCCGGCGTGGCGTCCGCCGGCCGGCTCAGGCCCTCCGGAAGCTGAGCGTCTCCCCCGCCGCTCCCGACCTCCACAGGTCGTTGCACGCCTCGGCCATGGCGTCCAGGCCCTCGACGATCTGGCCCCAGACGATGCCGGGGACCCAGCCGACATCGCCGTTCAGCAGCAGGTTGTTGCGTTCGTAGAACAGGGCCAGGTCGACGAGCGTGGTCCCGGCGCGGACCTCGCGGTCGTAGCCGTAGGCCTTGGTCCCCAACTCCGCCCCGGCGAAGGTGAAATAACACAGATCGCCGGGAATCGGAGTGATAGTCGGGTTTTCCAGAGGTGGCTCGGTTTCGGCGAAGGGCGGGAAAAGGGCGTAGATCTCGTTGCGTGCGTACTTCGCGTGGTAGACGTCGTTGGCGAGCGGAAGGGCATCCCAGACGGCCGCGCAGGTGATCGGTGCGCGGTCGTCCAGGAGCCTGGCCCTGCAGGTCACGTCGCGCTTGACCAGCGAGACTTCGATATAGCGATCAGCCATGCCTCCATGGGAGTGCCCGCCGCCCCCGCGGTCAAGGGCGCACCGGGAGACGTGCGGGGCTTGAAAAGATCGGCATAACTCGGATCGGGTCGGGTAGCCGCGCGCCCATGGCTCCACCACAGAGAAGCCCACTGAGAAGTCCGGAACCCATATCCCAGGCCGCATCCACGCCCACACGCCGGTCGCTGCTCGCGGGGGTCGCGGCGCTCGGCGCGCTGGGCGCCGCCGGATGCAGCCGGGTGGCCACGGCGTCGAGCACCGAGGGCGGTGACCTGCTCGGCCGGCTCCGCGCGGCGGGCGTCGTCCGCCTCGGCATCGCCGGTGAGATCCCGTTCGGCTTCATCGACACGAACGGCGAGCTGACCGGTGAGGCACCGGAACTGGCCAAGGTGATCTTCAAGCGTCTCGGCATCGACCGGGTCCAGCCCGTGCCGACCGAGTTCGGCTCGCTCATCCCCGGCCTGAACTCCCAGCAGTTCGACGTCGTGGCCGCCGGGATGTACGTCAACCCCGAGCGCTGCGAGCAGGTCATCTTCTCCGACCCCGACTACCAGATGCTCGACGCGTTCATCGTCCGCAAGGGGAACCCGAAGGGGTTGCGCAGCTACAAGGACGTCGTCGAGAAGAAGGCGAAGTTCGCCACCGGGACCGGGTACGCCGAGATCCAGTACGCCGTCGACGCGGGGTACAAGGAGAGCGACATCCTCATCGTCCCGGACCAGGTGGCGGGGCTGAACGCCGTCGAGGCGGGCCGCGTGGACGTGTTCGCCGGTACGGCGCTCACCACCCGCGAGGTCGTGAAGAAGTCCAGCAAGGCGGAGTCGACCGAGCCGTTCGCCCCGCTCGTGGACGGCAAGCCGCACGTCGACGGCGGCGCCTTCGCGTTCCGGCCGACCGAGACCAAGCTGCGGGACGCCTTCAACGTCGAGCTGCACAAGCTCAAGAAGAGCGGCGAACTGTTCCGCATCCTCAAGCCCTTCGGATTCACCAAGGCGGAGATGACGGATCTGACCGCGAAGGAGCTCTGCGGCGGATGACCTCGGGACTCTGGGAACTCGTACTCAAGGGCGTATGGGTCACGATCCAGCTGCTCGTGTGCAGCGCGCTGCTGGCCACCGCGGTCTCCTTCGTCGTCGGTGTCCTGCGCACCCACCGGCTGTGGATCGTCCGCTTCCTCGCCGGCCTCTACACCGAGGTGTTCCGCGGGACCTCGGCCCTGGTGATGATCTTCTGGGTGTACTTCGTGCTGCCGATCTCCTTCGGCTGGCAGCTGGTGCCCCTGTGGGCCGGCTCCCTCGCGCTCGGCCTGACCTACGGGGCGTACGGCTCCGAGATCGTGCGCGGCGCGCTGAACGCCGTCGACCCGGCGCAGAAAGAGGGCGGGATCGCGCTCAGCTTCACGCCCTGGCAGCGGATGCGGCTGATCCTGCTGCCGCAGGCCGTGCCGGAGATGATCCCGCCGTTCTCCAACCTGCTCATCGAACTGCTCAAGGGCACCGCCCTGGTGTCGATCATGGGCATGGGTGACCTGGCGTTCAGCGGCAACCTGGTGCGTCTGGCGCTCCAGGAGAGCGCGGAGATCTACACGGTCGTGCTGCTGATCTACTTCGCCATCGCCTTCCTGCTGACCCGCGGCATGCGCGGCCTGGAGCGCAAGCTCAAGGCCGGCACGGGTAAGCCGGTCGGGTCCTCGGCCGACCAGGAACTGAGCCGGCCGGAGACGACCGGTGTGGGAGGTGCTGTCGCGTGAAGTGGGACTGGAGCGCAGTCAGCGGCTTCATGCCGCAGTTCTGGGAAGGTCTGCTGGTCACCCTGCAGATCCTGGCCCTCGGTTCGCTGATCTCGTTCGCGCTGGGCCTGGTGTGGGCGCTGCTCATGCGGGTGCCCTCGCGGTGGGTGACCTGGCCGCTCGGAGTGGTCACGGAGTTCGTCCGCAATACCCCGCTGCTGGTGCAG
The DNA here is from genome assembly GCF_030816955.1 of Streptomyces africanus. Taxonomy (NCBI): domain Bacteria; kingdom Bacillati; phylum Actinomycetota; class Actinomycetes; order Kitasatosporales; family Streptomycetaceae; genus Streptomyces; species Streptomyces africanus. The sequence continues at coordinate 3,197,638 of NZ_JAUSYP010000001.1, forward strand.
CTGTTCTTCCTCTTCTACGTGCTGCCCGAGTGGGGCCTGACCTTCTCGGCGCTGGCCACCGGTGTCTTCGCCATCGGGCTGCACTACTCGACGTACACCATGCAGGTCTACCGCGCCGGTATCGAGGCCGTGCCGGTCGGCCAGTGGGAGGCGGCGACGGCACTGAACCTGCCGCTGCGCCGGACGTGGACCGCGGTGATCCTGCCGCAGGCGGTGCGCCGGGTCGTCCCCGCGCTCGGCAACTACGTCATCTCGATGCTCAAGGACACACCGATGGTGATGGCGATCACCGTGCTGGAGCTGCTCGGCCAGGCGCGCCTGTACTCGCAGGAGCACTTCCAGTTCACCGAGCCGCTCACCGTGATCGGCGTGGCCTTCATCCTCATTTCCTACCTGGCCTCCCTTCTCATGCGAGCACTGGAGCGACGCCTTGCCCACTGACACTCTCCCCAACCCCGAGAAGAACCCCGCCAGGAGCACCGGCGAGCTGATCCGGCTGGAGCAGGTCACCAAGCGGTTCGGCGACCACACGGTCCTGGACCACCTGGACTTCTCCGTGGACGCCGGCAAGCACGTGACCCTGATCGGCCCCTCCGGATCCGGCAAGACCACGATCCTCCGCCTGCTGATGACGCTGCTCAAGCCCGACGAGGGCACGATCACCGTGGACGGGGAGCAGCTGTTCCCGGCGCCCGAGAAGCAGGTGCGCGAGGTCCGCAAGAAGATCGGGATGGTGTTCCAGCAGTTCAACCTGTTCCCGAACATGACGGTCCTGCGCAACATCACCGAGGCCCCGGTCACGGTCCTCGGCATGTCGAAGGACGCCGCCGAGGAGCGGGCGCGCGAGCTGCTGGAGCTGGTCGGGCTGACCGACCACCTCGACAAGCACCCGGCGCAGCTGTCCGGCGGGCAGCAGCAGCGGGTGGCGATCGCCCGGGCGCTGGCGATGCGGCCGCAGGTGCTGCTCCTGGACGAGGTGACCTCCGCGCTCGACCCGGAGCTGGTCGCGGGCGTCCTCGACGTGCTGCGGGACATCGCCCGTTCCACGGACATCACGATGCTCTGTGTGACGCACGAGATGAACTTCGCCCGGGACATCTCCGACCAGGTACTGATGTTCGACTCGGGTCGGGTCATCGAGTCGGGCCCGCCGGAGAAGATCTTCAGCGAGCCGGAGCACGACCGCACGCGGGAGTTCCTCAGCGCAGTACTCTGACTACACCGCGTGACCAGGCAGGACGTCCGGGCCCGAGGGCTGGGGCATGCTTCTGGCATATGCCAGAGGGTCGATGCCCCGGTCCGGGGGCTCGGGAATCTTGTCAACCCCCGCTCTCCGCAGGGTGTTTGCCGGTTAACCTGATAGAGGTTCACTGACCGGATTACGGCCCTAACAGCAAGCGCAGGGGGAGACCACCGTGGCGCTGAAGCACGAGCCGCCGACCACCCCGTACCACGCGGCCCAGGAAGCCCTGCGCGTCCTGGAGACCGTGGCGCGGAGTTCCACCGGAGTCACCGACACCGAGCTCGCCCGGCACACCGGCATCGGACCGGGGCGGCTGACCGCGCTGCTGCGCATGCTGCGCCGTGAGGGCTACGTCGAGCAGATCGCCGACGGCGCGTACGTCACGGGCGAGACGCTGGCCCGCCTCGGCTCCGCCCAGCACCGCGAGCAGGCCCTGCGCGACAAGCTCCAGCACACCCTCGACCGGCTGCGCGACTCGGTCGGCGCCGCCGTCTACATGAGCCGGTACGTCGACGGCGAGATCAGCGTCACCCAGTACGCCGACAGCCCGGCCACGCCCAAGGTCAACGAGTGGGTCGACTTCCGCTCCTCGGCCCACGCCACCGCCATCGGCAAGAGCCTGCTCACCCAGCTCGACCACGCCGGCCGCCGCGACCACCTCGCCCGGCACAAGATGGCCCGCCTCACCTCGCGCACCATCACCAGCGACCGCCTGCTGCTCTCCCGGCTGGAGTCCCAGCCGCCCACCGTGCCGGTCCTGGACCTCCAGGAGTACGCGGTCGGCACGGTCTGCGCGGCCGTCCCCGTCACGGCCGGCTCCTCCGTCGGCTGCCTGGCCCTGTCCCTCCCGGTCGAGCACGCGCACCGGCTCCGCCAGGCCGCGGACGCCCTCAACCGCAACGCGGCACCGGTCCTGCTGTCCATGGCGATCTAGGGGGCCCCGGGTCCCGCTCGGGGTGGTCCGAAGCACCCCACGGGACCAGGTATTATTTTTTCTGTCGCCAGCCGCGAGAACGCGATGCGAACGCGGTCGGCGGGAGTCATGCGCCGCTAGCTCAGTTGGTTAGAGCAGCTGACTCTTAATCAGCGGGTCCGGGGTTCGAGTCCCTGGCGGCGCACCGGTGAAGGGCCTCTCGTGGGAGCGGGAGGCCCTTCGGCGTGTCGAGATCCTCCCTGGTCAGCAGGCGGTACGCGCGCTCCCCCGGCGGCCGCCACCACACCGGGTCCGCGCACCGCAGGCCTTCCTTCCGTAACGCCGCCCGACGGATCTTGTTCGTGGCCGTCACCGGCATCCGCCCCACCACCCGCACGAACCGGGGCGCCGTCTTCGTCCCCAGGTCGGGCTGCGCGAGCAGGAACCGCGCGAACCCCTCCGGGTCGAACGTCCCGGCGATCGTCGCCATCACCTGGTCCCCGGTCACCGGGTCCGGCACCGCGTACACGGCGACGGCGGCGGCCCCCTCGTACCGGGCGAGGATGTTCTCGATCATCGCGGCGGCCAGGTTCTCGCCGTCGACACGCAGACGGTCGTCGGTGCGGCCGGCGAAGTAGAGGTAGCCGTCGGCGTCCCGGTAGAAGAGGTCGCCCGTCCAGAACCAGCCTGCCCTGCGCCGCTCCGCCTCCGCCGCCGGGTTGCGCCAGTAGCCCTCGAAGGGGCTGGGTCCCCGGTTGACCAGTTCGCCGATCGCCTCGTCCCCGTTGAGCAGCCGCCCGGCCGCGTCGAAGCGGGCCGGCGGGCACTCCTCGCGGCTCTCCGGGTCGAGGACGACGAGCCCGGGTGCCGCCCGGCCGACCGCGCCCGGCGGTGTCCCCGGCGACCACTGCACCGCCGCCCCGCCCTCCGAGGAGCCGTATCCCTCCACCAGCCGCACCCCGAACCGCCGCTCGAAGGCCGCCGCGTCCATCGCACCGGCCTCCGTGCCGAAGCCCAGACGCAGCGGGTTGTCCCGGTCGTCGGGGCCGGGCTCGGTGGCCAGGACGTACTGGATCGCCCGGCCGACGTGGGTGAAGTACGTCGCGCCGTACCGGCGGACGTCCGGCAGGAAGCGGGACGCCGAGAAGCGCCGGCGCAGTGCCACGCCCGCCCCCGTCACCAGGGCGGGGGCCCAGCCGGCGATCACCGCGTTGCCGTGGAAGAGCGGCATGCAGAGGTAGTGCACGTCCTGCGGGCCCAGGGCGAACTGTCCGGCCAGGGAGCGTCCGGCGGCTGCCAGGCGGCCCTGGGAGCAGAGGGCGGCCTTGGGTGCTCCGGTCGAGCCGGAGGTGAAGTAGAGGAGGAGGCGGTCGCGCGGGGTGGCGCGGGAGGCGTCCGGGTGTGCGTCGGCGTAGGGGGCCAGGAGGTCGGCGTACTCCTGCGCGTCCGTCACCAGCACACGGACACCGGGCAGGTCCAGGCCCCTGAGCAACGGCAGGTGGGTCCGCTCGGTGACCAGGATCCGGCACTCGGTGTGCAGGATGTCACGGGCGAGTTCGGCGCCCCGCCGCGTGGGATTGACACCGGCGACCGCCGCCCCGGCCAGGGCCGCCGCGCCCAGCCACAGAAGGAACTCGGGGGTGTTGTCGAGGAGCACCCCGATGTGGGGCTCGGCGTCCGGCGGCAGCAGGTCGGCCAGCAGGGCCGCCCGGGCCGCGGCTGCGGCGGCCACCTCGTGGTGGGTCAGCGCCCGATCCTCGCACCGCAGTCCCGGCCGGTGGTCGCCCCACCGGGCGGCGACGAGTTCCGCCACCGTGCTCGCCCTTGAGTCCATGGCCGCGCACGGTAGTTGACGTACCGTCAGATGTGGAGGCTCACGGCAGCACGGACGTCCCGCTGCCGCCACTGAAGAGGAAGTCGCTGTACGGGCCGAAGATCTGGACGTACGTGACGACGAAGCCGGCGCAGAACAGGACGATCACGCCGAGGAACGCCAGGATGCCGAAGGTGGCCACCGCGTGCCGCACCCGGCTCGGCGGCTGCGCCGTGGCCACGACCTGCCGGCCCTCGCTGTAGTAGACCGTGACGTAGTCGCCCTCGACGATCGTCCCCCGGCCGCCCTCCTCCTCGAACCGGATGACCCGGCCGTCGCGCGTGATGAACTCGTACACGTGGTGGAGCGCGGTATGCACGGATGTGTCGCCGTGCCCGCCGCTGACCGTCGCGTAGGCGCGCAGGCACCGGCCCTCGGCCGTCAGCCCGCTGTTCCAGGCGCCCCGGACCTGGAGCCAGCGCCGCACGATCCGGTAGGCCATGAAGACCGCCCCGGCCGTGATCAGGCCCGGCACGATGTAGAAGATCACGTCCATCGCGCATCCCCCGAGGTCGATGCGCCGGCCCCGATCGGCCGGCGTGGGAGGAACCTACCCACGCCGGCCGCACCGGTGACTCAAGAGAACCTCAGAAGGTTCAGAAGGTGACGTCCGAGCACGCGTAGAACGCGTTGCCCGTGTCGGCGATCGTCCACACCGCCAGGATGACGTGATGGCCGCTCAGCCCGGACGGCAGCCTGCCGCTGTGGGAGAGCGTCGACGGCGGCCGCTGGCCGTTGTACGGCACCGTGAAGAACGGCGTGAGGTTGAGGTCGGACCGGGCCAGGTTGTGGTTCTGGTTCCAGCCCGGCTTGGTGATGTAGTACTTGAAGTCGGTCGTGGCGTGCATGGCCGTGAACTGCCAGCGGAACGTGTAGGTCTGGCCGCCCGTCACCCTGGTAGTGGGCCAGGCCCCGCCGGACGGCGTGCGCGGTGCGCTGAGCTGGCTGAACTGGCCGAGTCCGGCGTTGCATATCTGCCCGTCGGCCGGACCGGAGGCCGGGAAGCCCTTCGGGCCCTCGACGCTCTGCGGTTCCCATTGGATCGGACCGCAGTTGGTCACGGTGCCGTTCTGGCAGAGCTTCTGCCGGCTGACGGGGAGGTCGGTGTAGCCGTGGCCGCTGGCGCCGCCGGAGGAGAGTACGAGGGCTCCGGTCGTGGCCAGTCCCACCGCGACGGCGGACAACTTGGTCCTTCTGCGCATGCTGCCGCTCCTGGAGAACGTGGGGGAGGTTCAGTGAGCTGTGCAGGTAGGTCTAGACCAAGTCCGAGAATAAGGACGCTAGTTGAACATGTCCATACCAATCAGGGGGCGGTTTCTCCCCGGCCCGCGCAGAACGCCACCGTCAGGTCCCGCACCAGCACCTTCCGCTCGTAGTCGTTCAGTTCGACCAGCCCCCGCATGGTCAGCCGGGTCACCGTGTCCTCCACCGAGTCCACGACCGAGGTGAGCACGCTCGCCCGGCGCCGGGCGTCGAGCGCGGCGATATGGCGGCGGTGCATCGCCGCGGCGACCTCGGGGGCGTACTCCACCCGGAGCGGCTGCACCGAGAACACCTCCAGGCCGACCGGCACCGCGTCGGCCGCCGCCAGCCGGGTCAGCGCCTCGGCCGCCGCGTCCGTGGCGCCCTTGGCCCCGCCGGGCATCTCCACCGGCACCCGGGCCAGGGCCGCCTCGACGCACTCGCGCAGATAGGCCTCGTGGTCCTCGACGCCCAGCGTGGCCCGCGCGGTGTCCCGCACCCGCCACACCACCTGGACGACGACCCGCAGCGCGACCCCGCTCGCGTCGGCGGCCGGCACCGGCTCACTGCGCCAGTGCCGCAGCCGTACGTCCACCCGGCGGCGCAGCAGCAGCGGGTTGACCCACAGCAGACCCGAGCGCCGGACGGTCCCCCGGTAGCGGCCGAACAGATCCAGCACCCAGGCCCGTCCGGTCCGGCCCCGGGCCAGCCCGCCGAACCCGAACAGCCCGAGCGCCCCGGCTCCCGCGTACGCCGCCCACTGCGCCGGACCGAGCCCGGCCCCGGCGTACGCGGGCAGTCGCAGCGCCTCCAGCGCGAGCGGCGGGAGCAGCCCGGCCCACCAGGAGGTGGCCGCACACCCGGCCGCCCCGCACACCCCGGCCAGCACACCCGCCGCCCCGGGCAGCACCCGCGCGGGCCGCTCCACCAGGTCGGGATCGGCCTGCGGCACCGGGCGCGACGCCACGGCCGCCGGGCGCGTGAGGCGTGGCTGCTCCCCCGTGCCCTGCCTACGGGCGACGACCGCCGGCTTCAGCGGCACCGGCGCCGGGTCCGCCGGGTCGTCGCGGAACAGCAGGTGGACAGGGATCTCGGTGGTGGCCTCGTTCTGGATGAGCCGGGCGGGTCTGGCCGGACCGCCTGCCGGCCCGTCGGGCTCGGACGTGTGGGACGTGGTCGTACTCATGGGTGCCTCCAGCCTCCGCGCCAGATGCGTCACAACGGTGATCCCCGGTGTGCGCCGGGGCCTACGAGAAGAGCCGCCGCCAGGTCTCCGGGCCGGGGTAGCCGTCCGCCGCGCCGCCCCGCCAGCGCTGGGTGCGCTGGAAGGCCTCGACGGCGCGCCGGTCCGCCTCACCCCAGAGCGGCCCCGGCCCGGCCGGGTAGAACCCGCCGAACCCCTTCCGCACCAGTTGCCTCCCCAGTTGGGTGACGTAGGGGTTGGCGGCGCCGGGCCGGAACATCGCCCGACCCGGGTAGCCGGGCACGCCGTGGGAGGAGGGCGAGGGCCCGGCCTCCCCGGCCGTCACGCCCAGGTCCCCGACGAGCATCCGGCCGTGCGGCGTGAGGTGTGCGTAGTGCGCGCCGGGGCCGAAATACGCCGCTCCTGGGAGGGGCGTGAGGGCCGCTGCGCCCGATGTCCCGCTGACCGGTTCCTTGCCCGGTACGGTCCCCGGCTCCGTCTCCTCCGCCGAGGTGACGCCCTTGTACCGGTAGGGGACGTACCTGTCGGAGTCGTTCCAGTAGGCGTACGGGGTGGACCGCCGGCGGGTGTGCGGGCGGGTCTGCTCATAGGCGGTGTAATGGGTGTGCGCGTGGTCCGTCCAGCCGCCGAAAATGACGACGTGCGAGCCGCTTTCCGGGTCGGCCGTATTGTGGAACAGCAGGATGTCGCCCGGTTGGAGTTCCTCCTTGGAAATCCGCTCACCGTATTGGGCGAGGCTGCCCGTCCATTCGTTTCCGGGCAGCCTCCAGGCCATCGATACATAACCCGAGCAGTCCTGTCGGTAACCGTCGGACCAGTACGTGTTCATGCTGTACGGGACCTTCGCGGCGACCCAGGTCTTGGCCCGGTTGATGATCTCCGTACGGGTGATGGCGGTGGGCTTGAGGGTGGCGGAGGGCTCCGCGGGAAGGCCGCCGGGGCCGTACAGCGGAGCCTTGCCGCCCTGGGGGGTGTCATGCTCGTCACCTGCGGAAACGTCGGGCCGGTGGGGGGCGTGCGGGGCGGCTGCGGCCGGTACGGCGTGGCCCGCGCCGAGCGCCGCCGAGGCCATGGCGGCCAGCGCGAGGGCACGGCGTGCGGCCGGGTGGGCCGTGGTGCGGCCGGCCCGGGAATGCGGCAGGACGCGGCGCCAGTGGATGCATCCGGGGCAGTCGCAGTCGCTCGCGGGATCGAATTCCTCGAATACCGGAGACCTCATGCGACACCCCTCACACTTCCGACGGAAAAGGCCGCGCCGGTATCCGTCCGGGCGCGCGTCGCCAGTTTCTCAACTGTCATCCGCACGCGCATGCTGACGGTCCGAATGATGTACGCGGGGCCGTCCGGGAGCCTTCCCGGGGCCGTGCCCGGTGGTCCGGAGCACCTCCCGGCGTCCTGTAGAGTTACGTCGTCAGCGCGCGCCGCTAGCTCAGTTGGTTAGAGCAGCTGACTCTTAATCAGCGGGTCCGGGGTTCGAGTCCCTGGCGGCGCACGATGCCGGTGGCGGCTTGTGTTCGCGGACAGCGCGAACACAAGCCGCCATCGTCTTTTCTGCGCGGCTTCGCCGCGCGCCGTGGGGGCTCCGCCACCCACACCCCCGTCTCTCGGCCTTGCAGCGAGCCGGAAGACAGAAGCCCGGCGCAGCCCAGTCACACCGACCGAAGGCCCATCGCGGAAGCGAGGGGCTTTTCGCCTGTCTGCAGCCCTGGTGCACTCTGGCCGGAACCCGGCCCCCCGCGCGATTGGCCGGATACCCTCTCGCCATGGCAGCGCGTGATCTCCAGGAGCGGATCAAGAAGCTCATCATCGACCGCCGGCTGGCCTCCGGGGCCCCGCTGCCGACCGAGCCCGAGCTGATGGAGTACCTCGGCGCGAGCCGGAACTCGGTGCGGGAGGCGCTGAAGGCGCTCCAGGCCATGGGCATCGTGGAGATCCGGCACGGCTTCGGCACCTACGTCGGCCCGATGTCCCTGGCCCCGATGATCGAGGGCCTCGCCTTCCGCACGGTCGCCGGGCACTACCGGGGCGAGGACTCGCTGCTCCAGTTGCTGGAGCTGCGGGAGGCGGTGGAGACCGGGCTGGTCTCCCGGCTCGCGGGGCGGATACCGGAAGCGGACCTCGTTGAACTGGACGGGCTCGTCGGCCGTATGGAAGAGCAGGCCGCACGGGGAGCCGGGCTCGCCGAGACCGACCGGGCCTTCCACGCCACCCTCTACCGGGGGCTGGACAACGTGCTGCTGAGCGAGGTCCTGGAGGCGTTCTGGGACGCCTTCCACCGGGTCCGCACCGACCTCGGGGGCGAGCCGCAGGACCCGAAGGTGACCTGCCGGCAGCACCGGGACATCCTCGACGCGGTCCGGTCCGGCGACTCGATGCGGGCGGAGGAGGCCATAAGAGAGCACTTCGGGAACATCCGCGCCCGCTTGTCCACAACCGCTCCACAGGGTCCCCACACCCACCACATTGAACGCGTATGACCGGTAAACACCGCGTTTCGCATCTTGCGATCATGATGAACGCCGTAGAACCCTGGTTTTCTGGTTTTTCAAGATGCTGCGGATTCGCGGCAGTTGGGGGGATTGAGAGCCGGTTGCGGGCCGAGCGGGGGTAGGGGCCCCGTTCAGGAAGCGATGCCGAGGGGGGCATCATGCAACCGGAAGGTCGCGTTGCCGTGTCTATAAGGTGTGGATGACGTGGTGACAGCGACCCACCACTGATACGTCTGTGAAGGTCGAGGGGGACCTGCCGCAGACGGAAGGAAGCGACGAAACACGCGGTGTCCGCGTGTGGGGGGAATGACTCATGACGTCGAGGCCGACGGGCGCCCGACAGCAGGACCACGACCCGTCCCAGACCACCCAGCTCAGGGTTCCGGCACATCGGATGAGCACCACGGGGACGTTCCGGCGGATCAAGAAGACGCTGCCGAGATACGACTACGAGCACTACAGCCGGCTCGCGGGTCCCCTCACCCAGCCTGATCCGACCAAGCCGTACAAGGTGCAGTACCGGTCGCTGATCTCGCAGGAACCGCACCGGATGAGAGTCGCGCTGATGCTGGCCGCGGCCCCGGTGCTGTCCGTGGTACTGCTGGTGTGGCTGCTCCAGCCCGAGCACTGGACCGAGCGCGACTACCCGGCCTTCGACTGGCTGCCCGCGCTCGACATCGTGATGCTGGTCTCGATCGGTCTGATCGAGTTCTTCCGCTGCATGAACGTGGTGTCGAACGCGCACGCCACCCTGGTCGCCCGCGACCCGATCCCGGTGGTACCCGAGACCGGCACCAGAGTGGCCTTCCTCACCTCCTTCGTGCCCGGCAAGGAACCGCTGGAGATGGTGACGAAGACCCTGGAGGCGGCCGTCAGGATCCGCCACCGGGGCCTGATGCACGTGTGGCTGCTCGACGAGGGCGACGACCCCGCGGTGAAGGCGGTCTGCGAGCGCCTCGGCGTGCACCACTTCTCCCGCAAGGGCGTCGCCAAGTGGAACCAGGCCAAGGGCCCGCACCGCGCCAAGACCAAGCACGGCAACTACAACGCCTGGCTGGAGGCGCACGGCGACGACTACGACTTCTTCGCCTCGGTCGACACCGACCACGTGCCGCTGCCCAACTACCTGGAGCGGATGCTCGGCTTCTTCCGCGACCCGGACGTCGGCTTCGTCATCGGCCCGCAGGTGTACGGCAACTACGACAACCCCATCACCAAGGCCGCCGAGTCGCAGCAGTTCCTGTTCCACGCGCTGATCCAGCGCGCGGGCAACCGCTACGGCTCCCCGATGTTCGTCGGCACCTCCAACGCCGTGCGCATCAAGGCGCTGAAGCAGATCGGCGGTCTGTACGACTCGATCACCGAGGACATGGCGACCGGCTTCGAGATGCACCGCCACAAGAACCCGGCGACGGGCAACAAGTGGCGCTCGGTGTACACGCCGGACGTGCTGGCGGTCGGTGAGGGCCCGAGCGCCTGGACGGACTTCTTCACCCAGCAGATGCGCTGGTCGCGAGGGACCTACGAGACGATCCTCAAGCAGTACTGGAAGGGCTGGTACTCGCTGCCGCCGAGCAAGCTCTTCAACTACACGATGATGATCATCTTCTACCCGATGTCGGCCCTGAACTGGATCCTGGCGGCGCTGAGTTGCGCCCTGTTCCTGGGCCTGGGCGCCTCGGGTGTGAACATCGACCCGGCGGTCTGGCTGATGCTCTACGGCAACGCCTCCGCGCTCCAGATCGGTCTGTACGTCTGGAACCGCCGGCACAACGTCTCGCCGCACGAGCCGGAGGGCTCCGGCGGTGTGGCCGGCATGGTGATGTCCGCGCTGTCGGCGCCGCTGTACGCGAAGGCGCTGATCGACTCCGTGCTGCGGCGCAAGAGCAAGTTCGTGGTCACGCCCAAGGGCGACTCGGCGAGCCCGGACCGCTGGTTCGGGACGTTCCGCTACCACTGGTACTTCGTCGCGATCTTCGGCGCGTCGATCACGGCCGGCTTCGTCTTCGGCCACTCGCACCCCGCGATGATCATCTGGGCGACGTTCGCGCTGCTGATCACCGCCTCGCCGGTCTTCGCCTGGCGCTGGCAGCTGCGGCAGGACGCCAAGAAGCCCGCCGCTCCCGCCGTGGAGCAGCCCCAGGACCCTGCGGGGCCGCACCGGACGCGGCCGCTGCCCATCCCGCAGCAGCCGTCGGCGGCGCATCCCCCGCAGCACAAGCCCGGTTGGGCCGCCACCCCTGGCGCAAACGGGGAGGTCGGGGGGACCGACCAGACCATGCAGATCGCCCTTGGTGGACTTGGGGGACGTAAGGAATGAACGACCGTGCAGGCCGCCGCCGGGCCCGTCGATTCGCGATCGGCACGGCGGTGGTACTCGCGCTGGCCGGGATGAACGGGCCGTGGCTCTACCGCTTCAGCACCGAGAAATACCACCAGTACACAATCAACAAGCCGGAGTACAAAGCCGCGAACGGCAAGTGGGAGATCATCGAGTTTCCCGAGGAGTACCGGCAGAACACGATCCACGCGGCGCTGCTGCGCACCGGCAAGGTGCTGCTCGTCGCGGGGTCGGGCAACAACCAGGACAACTTCGACGCGAAGAAGTTCGACACCCGGATCTGGGACCCGGTCAAGGGCACCATCAAGAAGGTCCCCACGCCCAGCGACCTGTTCTGCACGGGCCACACCCAGCTCGCCAACGGCAACCTGCTCATCGCGGGCGGCACCAAGCGGTACGAGAAGCTCAAGGGTGACGTCACCAAGGCCGGCGGCCTGATGATCGTCCACAACGAGAACCCGGACAAGCCGATCACGCTGCCCGCCGGCACGAAGTTCACCGGCAAGCAGAACGGCAAGACCTTCGTCTCGAAGGACCCGGTGCTCGTGCCGCGCGCGAAGAAGGTCTTCGACAAGGCGACCGGCAAGTTCCTGCGCAACGACCCCGGCCTCGGCCGGATCTACGTCGAGGCCCAGAAGCGGGGCCGGAAGTACGAGACAGGCACGCAGGACAACTACCGCGTGCAGGGCCTGAAGGGCGCCGACGCCAAGAACACCTACGGCATCGCGCAGAAACTCGCCCTCGACAAGAAGGACTTCCAGGGGATCCGGGACGCCTTCGAGTTCGATCCCGTAGCCGAGAAGTACATCAAGGTCGATCCGATGAAGGAGGCCCGCTGGTACCCGACGCTCACCACCCTGAGCAACGGGAAGATCCTCAGCGTCTCCGGCCTCGACGACATCGGCCAGCTCGTCCCCGGCAAGAACGAGGTCTTCGACCCCAAGACCAAGAAGTGGAGCTACACGGGCAAGATCCGGCAGTTCCCGACCTACCCGGCGCTGTTCCTCATGCAGAACGGCAAGGTCTTCTACTCGGGTTCCAACGCGGGCTACGGGCCGGACAACGTGGGCCGTGAACCGGGCGTGTGGGACGTGGACACCAACAAGTTCACGAAGATCCCGGGCCTGAGCGACCCCACGCTGATGGAGACGTCGGGCACGGTGCTGCTGCCGCCCGCGCAGGACGAGAAGTACATGGTGATCGGCGGCGGTGGCGTCGGCGAGTCCAAGGAGTCCAGCGAGAAGACCCGGATCGTCGACCTCAAGGCCGACAACCCGCGCTTCGTGGACGGCCCGTCCCTGGACAAGGGCACGCGCTACCCGCAGGCCTCGGTCCTGCCCGACGACAGCGTGCTGATCTCCGGCGGTTCGGAGGACTACCGCGGGCGCGGCGACTCCAACATCCTTCAGGCACGGCTCTACGACACGAAGAAGAACGAGCTCCGGCGGGTCGCCGACCCGCTGGTGGGCCGCAACTACCACTCCGGGTCGATCCTGCTGCCCGACGGTCGCGTGATGTTCTTCGGCTCGGACTCTCTGTACGCCGACAAGGCCAACACCAAGCCGGGCGAGTTCGAGCAGCGCATCGAGATCTACACGCCGCCGTACCTCTACGGCGACGGGGACCAGCCCTCGCTGTCGGGCGGGCCGCAGACCATCGAGCGCGGCGGGACGGGCACGTTCACCTCGTCGGACGCGTCCAGGATCAAGAAGGTCCGGCTGATCCGCCCGAGCGCCTCCACGCACGTCACGGACGTCGACCAGCGGTCGATCGCGCTGGACTTCAAGGCGTCCGGCGACAAGCTGACGGTGACCGTGCCGGAGAACCGCAACCTGGTCCAGGCGGGCTGGTACATGCTGTTCGTGACGGACGACCGGGGCACGCCGAGCAAGGCGCAGTGGGTCAAGGTGCCGTAGGAACCGGCTGATCGGGGCGCTCTCCCGCGCGGAGGGCGCCCCTTTCGCATGTCCGGGTGTTGACGGGAAACCGGCTTGACGCGCGCCCGGCATCTGGGTTCCCTCGATACGAGATCGACACGTGTGGCGGGCGGTGGCGGGGGAAGCGGGAGATGACCGAGTCGACCACGTCGGACCCGGTGGCCGAGGAGGTCCTGGCCGCCGCGACCGTGCAGGTCACGGGCAGGGACGGGCACATCGGCGGCCTGGGGGTGCTGATCGCGCCCACACTGGTGCTGACCTGCGCCCATGTCGTCCTGGAGGCCTCTGGGCGGCCGTCCCACGAGGAGGAGCTCCCCGAGGGACCCCTCGGTGTCCGTCTGGTCCTGCGCGACGGCGAGCCGGTGGACGCCGTCGTCCAGGACTGGGTGCCCGTCCGTGCGAACGGCACCGGGGACATCGCCGTACTGTCCCTGTCCCACCCGCTTCCGCAGGCCCGGCCGGTCATGATGGTGGCGCCCCGGGACGTCTGGGACCACAAGGCCATCGTTTTCGGACTGCCGAGGGACGACACGGGCGGCGGCTGGCACACCGCCCGGCTGCGCGCCCGGACCGGCACCGGCCGGCTTCAGATGTCGCCGCTCGACGGGCAGTCGGACCCGATCCAGCCCGGCTTCAGCGGCTCCGCCGTGTGGGACGACGACCTCGGTGCCGTGGTCGGCATCGTCGCCTCGATCTCACCGGCACACCGCGGGCAGGCCTTCTGCATCCCGACCCGCACGGTTCTCGACGAACTCCCCGATCTGGCCGAACTGCTCGCGCCCGACTCCCCGTTCCCGGGCCTGCGCCCGTACACCGAGGAGCACAGCGCGCACTTCTACGGCCGGGACGAGGACGTCACCGCGGTCGTCGACCTGCTCTGTCCGCACGGCTCGCCCGAGGGCTGCGTGACACTGACCGGGCCCTCCGGCTCCGGCAAGTCCTCCCTCCTCATGGCGGGCGTGCTGCCCCGCCTGAAGGAACAGGACGTCGAGGTCGTCACGCTGCGCGCGGAGGGCCGGCAGCCGGACGCCGAGGCGATACGAGAGGTGCTGCGGACCCACCGCTCGGCACGCGGACTCGTGCTGGCCCTCGACCAGGCGGAGGCGCTGCTGCTGCGCCCCGAGGAGGAGCTGCGCACCCTGGTCGACGCCCTCCTCGACGCCTGCCGGCACCCCGGAGTGGCGGTCCTGGTGGCGCTGCGCACCGACTTCCAGGACGCGGCCCTGCGCCACCCGGAGCTGAGCCGGCTGGTCGGCGGGGCGCCCGCCCACCAGCTGGGGCTGATGACCCGCGAGCAGCTCACCGAGGTGGTCCGGCTGCCGCTGCGGGCCTTCCCCGGCGTGGAGTACGACAGCGGACTGGCCGACCGGCTCATCGAGGACGCGGCGGGCCGGCCCGGAGCCCTGCCCCTGCTCGGGTTCGTCCTCACCACCCTGTGGGAACGGCAGGTCGGCGGCCGGCTCCGCCTCGACACCTACCGCGAACTCGGCGGCCTCGGCGGGGTGCTGAGCAGCAGGGCGGACTCCGCGTGGCAGCGGGCGCTGCGGGGCGCGTCGGAGGATGCCGCGACCGGGCTGCTCCGCGCGCTGGTCCAGATCCCGCCCGGCAGCGGCACGGCCCTGCGCGCCCGGCTCGCCCGCCGCGACGTGGGCGAGGAGCAGTGGGCCATCGCCCGCGCGCTCGCCGAGGCCCGGGTCCTGGTGCTGGGCGCGGACCCCGAGCGGGGCGAGACGGTCGAGCTGGCCCACGAGGCCCTCATCGAACACTGGCAGCCGCTCGCGACGCAGCTGGAAAAAGACCGTACGTTCCTCACCTGGCGCGGCGAACTGCGCTACGACCGCGCCCGCTGGTGGCGGGCGGGACGGCCGGACGGTCTGCTGCTGGAGGATCCGGCCCTGTCCGTGGCGGAGGGGTGGCTCGCGCGGCGGCGTGCCGAACTGACGGCGGAGGACCGGGAGTTCATCGAGGCGAGTGCCGGGCTGCGGGCACGTAAGGAGCAGGAGAGCGCGAGGTCCGAGCGCCGGAAGCGGTATCTGCGGGTGCTGTGGGCGGTGGTCACGGTCCTGGCCGTCGTGGCGGCGGCGGTGGTGTCCGTGCTGTATCTGAACCTGCTGACGGAACAGCGGCGGCTGGCTTCGGACCGGTTGGCGCAGCAGGCCGCGAGCTTCGACAGCACGTCGTTGACGGCCTCCTCGCTGTATGCGGTCGGGGCGTATCGGGCCGAGGCCCGGCCGGACGCGCGTTCCGCGCTGCTCGCGCAGTACCTGCGGTCGCAGGACGTGGAGCGGGTGGTGATGGAGGGGCGGAACGACGTCGAGGACATCGCCCTCACGGACGACGGCTCGTTCGCCTACACCGTGCTGGCCAGCGGGGACTTCGTGCGGCTGGACCTGCGGGGGAAGAAGATGCCCAGACCCGTCCTCTTCTCGAAACGGCGCGACACCGACCGGATCGCCGTGTCGGCCGACGGGCGGAGGGTGGCCCGGGCGAGGGACTGGGGTGTGATCTCCCTCGGCATACCGCTCTCCTCCGACCCGGACAAGTTCCGGGTCATGGCCCTGCGCGAGGGCGAGGCCGTGAAGAAGAACCCGCGCGCCCCCAACGACCTGCGCTTCGACGGGGACGGGAAGCGGGTCCTCGCCGCGATCCCCCGTGAGGGCGTGCTCGTGTGGAACGCGGACGACGGCCGCCGCACGGGCCGTACCCTGGCCCCGCCGCGCGGCTGGGACGCGGCACAGGCCTGGTTCGCCGCGGACGACACGGTCGTGGCGCGGATCGTGCCCTCCGGGGCGAAAGCGGACGACGTACGGGGCAGGCTGGTCTCCTGGGACCTCGACCGGGGTTCGCTGCGTCGCCCCTGGGACGAGCGCGCCACCGCCTCCGCGACGGTCAGCGGCAACGGCCGTGTCCTGGTCACCTGCACCGAGCAGGGCGCACTCGAAGCGTGGCGGCTGGGCACCACGCCCCGGCGCTTCCAGAACTGGAGCAACAGCTTCCCGGGCCTGTGCCCGCTCTACACGCCCCGGCTCGACGCCACCGGCCGCTACCTGGTCAATCCCACCGGGCGCATCGGCAGCGACCTGGGCCGGATGCGGTTCCTCGTCATCGACCTGGAGAAGGGCTGGCCGGCCACCTTCGACACCCCCGCCGCGGCCGCCGAGGACCAGAACATCACCGGCCGCTCGTTCGCTCCGGCGGTCGCGCTCGCCGGCCCTCCGGACCACCTGCGCGCCGCCGTCGCCGTCGGCGGAAGCATCGTCACCGTACGCGTCAAACCGCCCACGTCCTTCGACTCCAACTCCCTGATCAACCGCATCCGCACACCGGACGGACCGAGCGGCAAAATGGCGGTCGTCGACACCAGCGGCAGCGGACTGCAACTGTGGAACCTGGCCGACCACCGGCTCCTGGCGACCGCGCGCCCGTCCCGGCCGCTGGCCCGGCTGTACGCCGCCTTCAGCCCGGACGGGCGACGGATGCTGACCATCGCCCAGGACGAGCGGACAGTCCTCGTCTGGCGGATCGACGGCTCTTCCCTCAAGGAGGAGCACGTCCTCGAACTGCCCGCCCCTCCCGGCATCACGGCTTCCGGAGCGGACCCGCAGACGGGACTCGTCCCGTCCTGGATCAACCTGAGCTTCTCCGACGACGACCACGCCGTGATCTCGGGGCTGTCGTACGTCTCCCGCTGGAATCTCGACACGGGCAAGCCGGTCGGCGAGATCTACCAGCCCCCGGTCCAGGAGCGCGCGCAGCTCGCCAATGAGGCGGCCGGCACCTTCGCCACCGCCGTACCCGGAAAACCGCAGGCGGTGGTGCGGACGGTGGCCGAGATCGGCGTCTGGGACTTCACCACCGGTGAGTTCAAGAGGTGGATCAAGAAGGACGACGACGACCGGTCGGTCCGGTCGTTCGCCCTCTCCCCCGACGGCAGGATCCTCGCCGTGCAGTACGCCGGCGGCCGGGTACGCCTGCGGGACCTGCAGAAGAAGACCTGGCTGCAGAACCTCACCAACAACGGCGTCTACTACCTCGGCCGCTTCCTCGGCGACCGTCTGCTGCACACGACCACCGCCGCCGGTGAACAAGTCGTCTGGGACATCGACAAGCGCCAGGACACCTACCGCTACTACGTGGGCTACGGCTCGGTCCTCTCACCGAGCACCGACGGCACGTCGCTCACGGTCGTCGACGGCTCCCGCACCTCCGTGATCCCGCTCGAACCCGAACACTGGATGGACCGGCTGTGCGCCCTGGCGGGGCGGGAGCTGACCGAGTACGAGAAGGAACTGGCCGTCGATCCCGACCTGGTCGGCGATGTGTGCCCGGCCTTCTAGTCAGGAACTCGCCCTGGCCAGCTTCAGCGCGTAGTCCGCCCACCACTGGCCCGCCTTCGGCCCGCCCTTGCACTCGCCGTCCGACTCCCCCGGCCGTTTGACCCACAGGTACGCGTCGACCAGCGGGTCCGCCGTCTTGGTCGTCGGTGTCTCGCCCAGGGCGCGGCCCGGCGGGTTGCACCAGCGTTCGTCCGGGCTGCCCTGGGTGTAGGGGCCCTTGCCGTTGCGGCTGGTGTCGATGACGAAGTGCTTGCCCGCGACCTTGGCGGAGAGCTGCTTGCCGTAGGCGATGGAGTCGTCGGTGGAGTAGAAGTTGGAGACGTTGACGGAGAAGCCGTCGGCCTGGTCGATGCCGGCCCACTTCAGCGGCTCGAAGATCTGGTCGGGGTGCTGCCAGCCGGCGTTGCCCGCGTCCAGGTACACCTTCGTGTTCTTCAGGAACTTCAGCTTGGCGACGGCGCCCTTGAGCAGGTCGTAGCGCTCCTCGTGGAACTGCTCCGGGGTGCAGCCGTCGACCAGGTGCAGCAGCGCGTCCGGTTCGAGGATGACCGTGGCGGAGCGGCCGCCGATGCCCGTCGCCACGCCGTCGAGCCACTCGCGGTAGGCGTTGCCGTCGGCGGCACCGCCCTGCGAGTACTGGCCGCAGTCGCGGTGCGGGATGTTGTAGAGGACGAGCAGTGCCGTACGGCCGGCCTTGTCGGCGGCCTCGGTGAAGCCCCGGGTCTGCTCCTCGGGGTTGTCCGGGCCGATCCACTCGGCGACCGGCTGCTCGGCGATCTTGCGGATGTGCTCGGCGTCCTGCTTCTTGCCGGCCTTCTCCAGGGCGGCGACCTGCCGGGCCGCGGTGCCGTCCGGATTGACCCAGAACGGGGCGGTCTCCTTGGGCTGTTGTGTGATTCCGGCGCCCGCGTCGGCGCCCTTGTCCGATCCGTCTCCCCCATCGGACGAACACCCCGTGATCAGCAGTGCCGCCCCGAGCACCACCGCGGACATCCGCCTCCCGGCGGACGGCCCTGCCCCCCTGCTGCCGTACATCCAACTCCCCCTTGGGTGCAGCGTTCCAAGTCTCAATCCTGACATACGTCCCGCGACGCCCATGAGGTCGAACCCACGTGTGCGGGTGACGCAGAGCCACCGTATCGGGACTTGGCGTTATTCAACCTCTAGGCCCGGGCGGGCCGTTGGTTCTAGAGTCTTTTCAGCAGGGCCCGGCCTCCGGCCAGAGTTTCACCCACCGTGGCTCCCGCGGCCTCCCGCGCGGCTCGCCGGGTTACTCCCGCAGCCCGTGCGCGCGCGGTCGAGGACCAGCCCGGTCGGCGACTTCAGGGGGAGCGGGTCGTCGACCGGGCTGGGGGGCGCCCGAGCTGCTAGAGGCCGGTTCCCGTCAGGTACGCCGACACCACCACGTTCGCCGTGTAGCTGTGGGTCGTACGGTCGAAGCTGCCGCCGCAGGTGACCAGCCGCAGTTCGGCCCGGCCCGACTCGCGGGGCCCGTAGGCCTGGTGGGCGTCGAAGTGGTCGCGGGTGAGGACCTGGACGGACTCGACGGTGAACTCTGCGACCTTGGCGTCGGCCCGGACCACCCGGATCGTCTGGCCCGGCCGCATGGCACTGACCTTGTAGAAGACGGCGGGCCGGGTCTCGGTGTCGACGTGACCGACCATCAGCGCGGTGCCCGGCGCCCCGGGTGCCACGCCGCCCGCGTACCAGCCGACCACGCCCGGCTGGTCGTACGGCGGCGGATCGAGCGCCCCTCGCGCGTCCAGACCCCGCGCCACCACGGGCGCCTGCACCCCGAGCCCGGGGATGTCGACGCGCTGGGGCAGCGCGTCGGCGAGAGGGCGGTGGGCGGGGGGCAGTTTCACGTCCGGGGGCCGGCCGGCCGCCGCCATGTCGCCCGTGGTGGGGGCGGAGATGCCGTGCCGTACGTCGGTCACCTCGCGGCCCCACAGCCACAGCCCCAGCAGCAGCACCGCCCAGGTCACACCGCCCAGCAGGCGGCCGGTGCCCGAGGAGCGGCCCTTGATTCGTTCCTGTTCCCGATCCTGTTCGGACATGGTCAGTCCGTTCCACGGCTCCGGCGGACACCGCCCAGCGCGACGACCACCGCGGCGACGCCCGCGAGCACCAGGCCGGTCACCCCCTGCGCCGTACCGGGACCGGCCCCGCGGTCCTCGGCGGCGACCAGGTCCGCCGCGCCGCCACCGCCCGCCTGAACCGGGGCGACGGGCGAGGCGTGCGGGCCCGGCCGCCGGGGGACGGACTGCTGCTCGTCGCCCACGGGCGTGGACCTCTGCCCGTGCCCGTCTTCGCCGGGCGCGGACGACTGCCCACCGCCCTCGGGGACGGGGGGCCGGCCTACGGTGCCGGGTGCGGGTGGCTGACCGGCTGTCCCGGGTGCGGGTTGCTGCCCGATCGCCCCGGGGGCGGGCCGTTGCGCGATCGTCCCGGGTGCGGGCGGCCGGCCGCCGGTCCCGGAGACGGGCGAAGGCTCGTCGGTCCCGGACGCCGAGCGCCGCCGTCCCTCACCCTCCCGGACGGTGAACGTGCCGGCCCGTTCGGCGTCCCCGCAGGTGACCTTCACGGCGTACGTCCCCGCGTCGAGCGTGGAGCGGACGCGGCTCTCGCCGACGAGTTCACCGTCGGTGACGGTGAGCCGCGCGTCCGCGACGAACGCCGCCGAGCGGGCGACGGCCGTTCTCTCCGCACAGTCGGCCACGCGGAGCGTGACGTCACTGCCGGGCGCGGGGGTCGCCGGGGTCACCGAGACGCCCCCTGCGTCCGCCGCGTACGCCGCCGGGGTGAGGGCGGCCGCGACCAGGACGCTCGTACAGACAGTGACTCTCAGTGAACCCATCGTGAACCTCCAGACGCCTGGAGCCTCCCCCGCACGGTGGGCCACCGCATCCTCAGGGACGCGGCGACTGCTCCGTACGGGTGGCGACGGGTTTGAGCTCCGGCCCGCTGCCTCCCGGGGCTCAGACCCGGTCGACGAGGTCCGCGATGGAGTCGACGACCTGCGACGGCCGGTACGGGAAGCCCTCGACCTGGTCGGGCCGGGTCAGGCCGGTGAGCACCAGGAACGTCTGCATCCCGGCCTCCATGCCGGCCAGCACGTCCGTGTCCATGCGGTCGCCGATCATCGCGCTGCTCTCCGAGTGCGCCCCGATGGCGTTCAGCCCGGTCCGCATCATCAGCGGGTTCGGCTTGCCCGCGAAGTACGGCTTCTTGCCGGTCGCCTGGGTGATCAGCGCGGCCACCGCGCCGGTCGCGGGCAGCGGGCCCTCGGTGGACGGGCCCGTCTCGTCGGGGTTGGTGCAGATGAAACGGGCACCGCCGAGGATGAGCCGTACCGCCTTCGTCATGGCCTCGAAGGAGTACGTGCGGGTCTCGCCGAGGACGACGTAGTCCGGCTCGTGGTCGGTGAGGATGTAGCCGATGTCGTGCAGCGCGGTGGTCAGGCCGGCCTCGCCGATGACGTACGCCGACCCGCCCGGCCGCTGGTCGTCCAGGAACTGGGCGGTGGCCAGGGCCGAGGTCCAGATGGACTCGATCGGCACGTCCAGGCCCATGCGGCGCAGCCGGGCGTGCAGGTCGCGCGGGGTGTACATCGAGTTGTTGGTGAGGACCAGGAAGGGCTTCCCGGACTCGCGCAGCTTCTTGAGGAAGGCGTCGGCGCCGGGGATCGGTACGCCCTCGTGGATGAGCACACCGTCCATGTCGGTGAGCCACGACTCGATGGGCTTGCGGTCTGCCATGTGCGGGATCTCCTGCCGTACGCGTGCCAGCGTGCGCCTTGGGGCCAGGCAGCTCCCAGCCTAAACAGTGGCGGGATCTTGGGGAATGGCCCGCATACGGCATCCCGACAGACGGGACGGTTCTGCCCAGCGGCTCGGCGGCTCAGCGGCGCCGGCGCGCGAGGAGCAGTGCCCCGCCCCCGGCGAGCAGCATCACCGCGGCGGCCGCGGCGACCTGGCCGCCGGTTCCCGTACGGGCGAGTTCCTCTGCGAACGGGAAGCGGTCCTCGCGGGGCGGGACGGAGGCGTCGGGGTCGGGGTCGGGATGGGAGTCGGTACCGCCGTCGGTCTCCGACTCACCCCCGTCGATCGGCCCGCCGTCCTCGATGCCGAAGCGGTAGTCGTTCGACTGCCCGACCCAGTCGCCGTCGTCGTCGTGGCGCTGCACCACGGCGGCGTTGACGGTGACCTTGTTCGGTACGGCGTCCGAGGTGACCGCGAGCCGCACCTTCACGGAGACGGTCTTCCCGGGCCCCACGGTGAACCCGGCGAAGTGGTCCTGGTCGTCGGCGAACGCCCCGATGAGCTCGTCCTCATCACTCTTCTCGAACCGCACGGGGTGCGCCCGCGCCCCCTCGAAGAACTCCAGCCGGGGCTGCGAGGGCGCCAGCGCCCGCTTGTCGTCGACGAGCACGACGACCGGATGGATTCCGGTGCACGGCCGGTCGGTCGTGTTGGTCAGATCGACGTACCAGGTCCCGAACCCGCCCCCGGCCTCGTAGGCGCCGGGCCCGCCGTGGATGCGGGTGGTGAGCGGGAAGGTGTGGTCGTCGGGCGCGGCACAGGCGGGCGCCGGCTCGTCCGCGTACGCCGGATGGGCCCCGGTGAGCAGAACGGCGGCTGCCGCCGCGAGGCAGAGGTGAGCGGTCGTGCAGAGTCGCATGGAGATGTGACATTGCCGGACGGAGCCGTTGGCTAGCCGACGTCGCCGGGAACGCCCCCGAACGGCGGCGCGAATCCGCCCGGTCGGCGGACACCTGAGGCGACCGAACAGGATCCTCAGCGACGCCCCAGCGCCGGCACACCCCTCACCCGACCCCCCGCCCGAACACCGGCCCCAGCACCAGCTGAGCCGCGCCCGCCGCCACGACCCGCCCCCCACCCGGTGCGACCCGCACCGGCACGGCGTCCTCCCCCGTCCGCCGCGCCCGCGCCGCCAGTACCGCCCCGACCCCCCGCACGAACGCCTCCGGCGCCGCGGCCACCGTCCGGCCGCCCAGCAGGACGACGTCGATGTCGAGCAGCCCCACCAGGTTCGCCGCGCCCGTGCCCAGCACCCGAGCCGCCTGCTCCACATCTCCGCGCGCGACCGCGTCGAGGCACAGCGCCTCCACGCAGCCCCGGTCGCCGCAGGTGCAGGGCGGGCCGTCCAGCTGGATCACCTGGTGGCCGAACTCCCCGGCCCCGGTCCGGGCTCCCCGGTGCACGCTCCCGCCGATGACCAGACCGGCCCCCAGCCCCGTACCGAGGTGCAGGTACGCGAAGGAGCCGCTCTCGCCTGCGGCCGCCAGGCCGAGCGCCGCCGCGTTGGTGTCCTTGTCGACCACGACCGGCACCCCGAGCCGCTCCGCGAGCGCCTCCCGCAGCGGGAACCCGTCCCACTCGGGGAAACCGGTCACCCGGTGCAGCACACCCCGGACATGGTCGAGCGGCCCGGGCAGCGCGACCCCCACCCCGAGCAGGGAACCGGCCGGGGCGAGGAGCGGCCCGGCGGGCAGCGCCTCGGCCGCCGCCTCCCGGGCGGTCTCCGGACCCGTCGCCGGCAAGCCTTCCGTCGCCGTCTCCCGGGCGGACTCCGGCCCCCTCCCCCGCAAGGCTTCCGTCGCCGTCTCCCGGACGGACTCCGGCCCCGCCCCCCGCAAGACTTCCGTCCTCGCCTCCCGGGCCGTCTCCCCCGCCGCGTCCCGCAAGACGTCCGCCGCCGCCTCCCGGACGGACTCCGGCCCCGCCCCCCGCAAGGCTTCCGTCCCCGCCTCCCGGGCCGTCTCCGCCGCCGCGTCCCGCAAAACGTCCGCCGCCGCCTCCCGGACGGACTCCGGCCCCGTCCCCCGCAAGACTTCCGTCCCCGCCTCCCGGAGGGCCTCCGTCACCACCCCCCGCAAGCCTTCCGCCACCACCACCCGCACGGTCTCCGTCACCGCCGTCAGCACCGCCCGTGCCCCGGCCCCCAGATCCAGCGCGGCCCGCCGCTCCCCCACCACCGTCCCGCGCAGATCCACGAGCACGGCCCGGACCTCGTCCCGGTCCAGGTGGACCCCCACCGCGTGCCCCGCCTCGGGCACCAGCCGCAGCACCGTGCGCGGCTTGCCTCCGGTCGACGCGCGGCGCCCCGCCTCCGCCACGAGTCCGTCCTCCCGCAGCCGGGCCGTGATCTTGCTGACCGCCTGGGGGGTGAGGCCGGTCCGCTCGGCGAGTTCGAGCCGGCTGATGCCGTCGGGCCCGGCCGTGCGCAGCAGGTCGAGCACCAGTGAGGCGTTGTGGCTGCGCAGGGCGAGCAGATTCGCCCCGCTCCCTGTCCCCCCGCTCCCTGTTCCCCCGGTCCATGTCCCTGCGGCGCCGTGCATGCCGCCCACTCCGCCCGTACGGTCGTCCGCCCTGTTCACGCCCCCATTGTCCCTGGCGCTTGCACTTTGGCAACAGCGTTGCGAAAGTGGTGGTATGACTGGCACACCCCTCGGCACACCCGGCACACCCGGCTCGCCCCTCCGCGTCGGCCTCGTCGGCTACGGCCTCGCCGGCTCCGTCTTCCACGCCCCGCTGATCGCCGCCACCGAGGGCCTCGCCCTCGACACGGTGGTCACCTCGAACCCCGAGCGGCAGCAGCAGGCCCGCGCCGAGTTCCCGGACGTGCGCCTCGCCGCCGGCCCGGACGAGCTGTTCGACCGGGCCGCCGAGCTCGACCTGATCGTCGTCGCGTCGCCGAACAAGACGCACGTGCCGCTCGCGACCGCCGCGCTCCGGGCCGGACTGCCGGTCGTGGTCGACAAGCCCGTCGCGGGCACGGCGGCCGAGGCCCGTGAGCTGGCCGCCCTGGCCGAGGAGCGCGGCCTGCTCCTCTCCGTCTTCCAGAACCGCCGCTGGGACAACGACTTCCTCACCCTGCGCAAGCTGCTGTCCGAGGGCGAGTTGGGCGACGTCTGGCGTTTTGAATCACGCTTCGAGCGCTGGCGTCCTAAGCCGAAGGGCGGCTGGCGGGAGTCCGGCGACCCCGCAGAGATCGGAGGTCTGCTGTACGACCTCGGCAGCCATGTCGTCGACCAGGCGCTGGTCCTCTTCGGCCCGGCGGCCGCCGTGTACGCGGAGTCGGACATCCGCCGCCCGGGCGCCGAGACGGACGACGACACGTTCATCGCGATCACGCACACCAGCGGCGTCCGCTCCCACCTCTACGTCTCCGCGACGACCGCCCAGCTCGGCCCCCGCTTCCGCGTCCTGGGCTCCGCCGCCGGCTACGTCAAGTACGGCCTCGACCCCCAGGAGGCCGCCCGGCGCGACGGCCCACCGCCCCGGGCCCGGCTGGGGCGCGGAGCCCGAGTCGCTGTGGGGCCGCGTGGGCTCCGGAGAGTCCCCGGTCACGGGAGGCGGCCGGCCCGAACCGACCCTCCCGGGCGACTACCCCGCCTACTATGCGGCCGTGGCGAAGGCCCTGCTGGAGGGGGCCCCGAACCCGGTGACCGCCCTGGAGGCGGCCGCCGCCCTGGACGTACTGGAAGCCGCCCGTCGTTCGGCCCGCGAGAAGGTGACGGTGACCCTGTGACCCACAAGAGCAACCCTTCGCACAGCCAGGAGCTCACCCCGAAGTTCCACCCGGAGCTCACCCCGAGCCTGGAGGAGCTGGAGAAGGAGGAACGCCGCCTGGTGTTCCGCCAGTTCACCCACGACGACGCCTGGGAGCTAGGCTCGCTCCTCGTCGGCATGGCCCGGGAGCGGCAGGCCCCGGTCGCGATCGACATCCACCGCGCCGGCCAGCAGCTCTTCCACGCGGCGCTGCCCGGCTCCACGCCCGACAACGACGCCTGGATCGCCCGCAAGCGCCGGGTGGTGGAGCGCTACGGCTCCGCCTCCTACCTGGTGGGCGCCCGCTTCCGCGCCAAGGGCACGACGTTCGAGGAGTCCTCGCGCCTCGACCCCGACACGTACGCGGCGCACGGCGGTTCCTTCCCGATCACCGTCGAGGGCGCCGGCGTGATCGGCACGGTGACGGTGTCCGGGCTGCCGCAGCTCCAGGACCACCGGTTCGTGGTCGAGGCCCTGGAGCGGTTCCTGGACCGCTAGGGCCTGTTGGAACAGGGCCTGTTGGATTCAAGGCCTGTTGAACTCAGGGCCTTGGAATCATCAGCGGCTCCCTCCGGTTGGCACCTGCAGTACGCGTGATCAAACATGGCGCCCAACCGGAGGGATCCCAACCGATGACCACCGCTCTGAAGGAAACCGTCGGCCGGTACGGCATCTGGAGCGTAGGCCTGCGCTCGGAGGACCCCGACCGGCGCGGCGAACTCGCCGAGGCCGCCGCCGAACTGGAGGAACTCGGCTACGGCGCCGTCTGGCTGGGCGGCAACAGCTCCGCCGCCAACGCCGCCCCGCTGATCGAGGCGACCTCGAAGCTCACCTTCGGTACCAGCATCCAGAGCATCTGGCAGCACGAGCCGGACGCCACCGCAACGGCCTTCGGGGAACTGGAGGCGGCCCACCCCGGGCGCTTCCTGCTGGGCCTCGGTGTGAGCCACGCCAAGCGCGAGGAGCAGTACTCGCGTCCCTACTCGGCCCTCGTCGAGCACCTCGACGGCCTGGACGCCGCGGGAGTGCCGGCGGACCGCCGCCTCCTGGCCGCCCTGGGCCCGAAGTCGCTCCGGCTGGCCCGCGACCGGGCGGCGGGCTCGATCCCGTACCTGGTCACCCCGGAGCACACCGCGCACGCCCGCGAGATCCTGGGTGAGGCCCCGCTGCTGGCCCCGGAGCTGGGCGTCGTCCTGGAGACGGACCCGGCCCGCGCCCGCGCCCTGGCCCGCGAGTTCCTCGGGATCTACCTCCCGCTGCCGAACTACACCAACAACTTCCTCCGGCACGGCTTCACCGAGGACGACCTGAAGGACGGCGGCAGCGACCGCCTGGTCGACGCCCTGTTCGCCTGGGGCGACGAGACGGCCATCCGCGCCAAGATCGACGCCTTCTTCGAGGCGGGAGCGGACCACCTCGCCCTCCAGGTCCTGGACGGCGAGCCGCGCGACGCCCTTCCGAGGAAGGCATGGCGCGACCTGGCTTCCGCACTGGCGTGAGGGGAGCGCCCTAAGGGGCGCGGGGAACTGCGCGACCGGCCACGGACTGCCCGCAGCCGAGAACCGACCGCAGTTCCCCGGCTCACCCAGCGGAGCGCCTACGCGTCCTTGAACTCCTGCCGCTGCCGCCCGAGCCCCTCGATCTCCAGCTCCACGACATCCCCGGCCCGCAGGAACGGCTTGGGCTCGGGCGCCCCCAGCGCCACCCCCGCCGGCGTCCCCGTGTTGATCACATCCCCGGGATACAGCGTCATGAACTGACTGAGATACCGCACGACCTCGCCCACCGGGAAGATCTGCTCAGCCGTCGTGCCGTCCTGCTTCAACTCCCCGTTGACCCACAGCCGCAGCGACAGCCGCTGCGGATCCGGCACCTCGTCCGCCGTCACCAGCCACGGCCCCAGCGGATTGAACGTCTCGCAGTTCTTGCCCTTGTCCCAGGTCCCGCCTCGCTCGATCTGGAACTCCCGCTCGGACACGTCGTGCGCCACCGCGTACCCGGCGACATGCGCGAGCCCCTCCTCGGCGGACCCCAGGTACCTGGCCGTACGCCCGATGACGACGGCCAGCTCGACCTCCCAGTCGGTCTTGCGGGACGCGCGCGGCACGAGCACCGTGTCGTGCGGCCCGACCACCGTGTCCGGCGCCTTCATGAAGAGGACCGGCTCGGAGGGCGGCTCGGCACCCGTCTCGCGTGCATGGTCGTGGTAGTTCAGCCCGATGCAGACGATCTTGCCGATCCGCCCCAGCGGCGGCCCGATCCGCAGCCCGGTGGCGTCCAGTACGGGCAGCTCACCGGCGTCGGCGGCAGCACGGACGCGTTCCAGCGCCGCGTCGTCCGCGAGCAGCGCCCCGTCGATGTCCGGCACGACGCCCGACAGGTCCCGCAGGGTCCCGTCGGCGTCGAGCAGTGCGGGCCGCTCGGCCCCGGCCGTACCGACTCGCAGCAGCTTCATGATCACGTCTCCCTCGATCGCGGGCGCCCGCCGGAGGCATACGACCCGGTTGCGGCGGGGCAGCCATCGGAGGACTGGTCGATCCTCCAAGCTGGGAGTCCACTCCGCAATACCCCGTTCACCTACTGGACCCTGCCCGCCGCGTCACCGGTACAGAACAGCCCGCTCGACGACACTCCACGTCGTACTGGTCACGACGTACAGCGCGGCGGCCAGCGGTACGACGGCCACGGTGACGAGGGTGAAGAAGGACATGAAGGGCATCACCTTGGCCACCGCCCCCAACCCTGCCACCTGCTGCTCACCGGCCGGAAGGGCCGGACTCGCGGCCATCGTGCGCTTGCTGAGGCGGTAGCTGAACACGGCGACCCCGGCGACGACCGCGAACAGCCCGGCGTAGACGAGCCCCGCCCCGTCGAGGAGACCACCCTGGAGCGCATCCGCCCACCGCTCCCCCAGCGGCGCGGCGAACAACTGGTGGTCGAGCAGCGCATTGGCCCGCCCGCCGATCGTGTCGCTGGAGAACAGGTGGTAGAGCAGGAAGAACGCGGGCACCTGGAGCAGCCCGGGCAGGCAGCCGGCCAGCGGTGACACCTTCTCCTCGGCGTGCAGCTCCAGTACGGCCCGCTGGAGCTTCTCGGGGTTCTTCCCGTGCTTCTTCCGCAGTTCGGCGATCTTCGGCTGGAGCGCGGTGCGGGCCTTCTGGCCGCGCGCGGCGGCCCGGGACAGGGGGTGGACGAGGAGTCGTACGAGCGCGGTGAACAGGACGATCGCGGCGGCGGCCGCGGAGGCGCCGAACAGCGGCTGGAGGAGGTCGGCGAGTCGCTCGACCAGCTGGGCGAAGACGGACATGGGTGAGCCCTCCGGGGGGTCTCGTCGTGCCGGGAGTGGGACATGGCGGCATGACGACCCGCGCGGGGCCGGCTCTGTGAACGTGCTGGCTGTGGCCCTACGCGACGGTCGCCCGGAGGGCGTGTCCGGGTGCCCGGGGCCGGGTGCGCCCCCGGGCGTCGGGATCGCGTTGCGGCAGGAAGGCCGTACGGAGGTCACGGTCGCGGATGGCCGTACGCACCCGGGTGCGCGGCACGGCGGGCGCGCAGCGCGAGCCGACGACGGCACAGAGCGTGAGCGCGGCAGAGGCCGCGGCGGTCGCGGCGAGCGCGACGGTGGCGTAGAGGCTGCCGGTGTCCAGCAGCGCCACTTCCAGCACCAGGAAGAGCAGCACGAGAGCGGGACGCAGACTCGCCCGACCGCGGACCATCGGCTCCCCTCCTCCCGAACACTCGCTCGCTCGACTACCCGTTCTCTTCGCTCTGTTCGTTATACAGGATCGCTCCGACGGTCGCGTCCGAGACTTCGTACACGGGTTTGAGAAAGGCTCGTCGCAACTCTCGACAACCCACCCGCCACACCCGATGCTTCTCGTTGCCATGAACGGGCCACCCCGCGACGCCGGGCTTCCGGGGACCGGCGCCTGCCCCGATTCCCCTACGGAGGAGCCGTGATCCGACGCAGAACCCTGCTGACCGCAGCAGGCGGTACCTTCCTCGGCAGCGCCCTGGCGACAGGCACCGCGCACGCGGACGCCACGATCGCCGTCAACCCCTCGACGACGTACGGCACCTGGGAGGGCTGGGGCACCTCCCTCGCCTGGTGGGCCAACGTCTTCGGCGCCCGGGACGACTTCGCGGACCTCTTCTTCACCACCAAGTCGGTGACGTACAACGGCAGATCGCTCCCCGGCCTGGGCCTCAACATCGCCCGCTACAACCTGGGCGCGTGCAGTTGGAACAGCGTCGGCGGCGAGACGATGGTCGCATCACCGAACATCCCCGCCTTCAAGCAGATCGAGGGCTTCTGGCAGGACTGGAACAACGAGGACCCCGCCTCCTCGGCCTGGAAGTGGTCGGCGGACGCCAACCAGCGCGCGATGCTGGTGAAGGCGACGCAGCGCGGCGCGATCACGGAGCTCTTCGCCAACTCCCCCATGTGGTGGATGTGCGGCAACCACAACCCCTCGGGCGCGGCGGGCGGCGGCAACAACCTCCAGACCTGGAACTACCGCCAGCACGCCTCCCACCTGGCGGCGACGGCCCTGTACGCCCGCGACCACTGGGGCGTGAACTTCGCGACGGTCGACCCCTTCAACGAGCCGGCCTCCACCTGGTGGACCGCGACCGGCACCCAGGAGGGCTGCCACATGGACCCCGCGGTCCAGGCGGCCGTGCTCCCGTACATGCGCAGCGAGTTGGACAAACGCGGCCTGACGAACCTCCGCATCTCGGCATCGGACGAAACGAACTACGACACGGCCCGCTCCACCTGGGCATCCTTCAACTCGTCCACCAAATCCCTGGTCTCCCAGGTCAACGTGCACGGCTACCAGGGCTCGGGCGGCCGCCGCGACCTGCTCTACACGGACGTGGTGACGACGTCCCGCAAGAAACTGTGGAACTCCGAGACGGGCGACAGCGACGGCACGGGCCTGACCATGGCGTCGAACCTCTGCTACGACTTCCGCTGGCTGCACCCCACGGCGTGGTGCTACTGGCAGGTCATGGACCCGTCGACGGGCTGGGCGATGATCGCCTACGACGCGAACACCCTCCAGCCGACCACGGTCCAGACGAAGCACTACGTGCTGGCCCAGTTCAGCCGCCACATCCGCCCCGGCATGACGATCCTGGACACCGGCGTGAGCTACGCGGTGGCGGCGTACTCGGCGTCGACCCGCCGCCTGGTTCTGGTAGCGGTGAACACGTCGACGTCAGCCCAGACCCTCACCTTCGACCTCTCCCGCTTCTCGACGGTGACGGGCGGCACGAACGGCGCGGTGCCCCGCTGGAACACGGTGACGACGGGCGGCGGCGACCTCTACACCCCCCGCTCGGACATCCGCCTCAACGGAAAATCGGTAAGCGTCCCCTTCGCCGCAAAGTCGGTCCAAACGCTCCAAATAGACGGAGTGACCCTCTAGTCCCGGGCGAACTGTAGAGCCGGGATGACAAGCATGGGGAACCCGCGCAGGTCAGGCGTCTGGCCTGCGCATCCCGCACGCTCGTCACCTCCCGGCAGTACGGTGTCCCCCATGCGCCCCGACTCGCCTGCCGAAAACGTCGACCACACCGCCGAGGCGGCACGCCTGGAGCGGACCGCCGGCCTGTATCCCGAGGACTCCGAGGCCCTGCTGCTGCGCGCCGCGGCCCACCTGGAACTCGCCGGCGACCGCCCCACGGCCACGGCCCTCTACGACCGTCTGCTGTCCTCCACCGACGGCTTGGACAACCCCCACCTGGTACGGGCGCTCAAGGCGTCGAACCTCTGGGAGTACGGCCACGAGGCCGAGGCCAGGGCGATCATCGAGGGAGTCCGGGCGGCGTCCCCGCGGGACCCGGCCCCCTGGGTGATCATCGCGGAGGCCCTGGAATCGCACGACGAGCTGGAAGCGGCGCACGACACGTTCACGGAGGCCGTCCGCCTCCTCCTGACCGACGTACCGGAACCCCCGCAGCCGACCCACCCCCTCCTCTTCGGCCGCCACAGGATCCGCCGCATGCTGGGCACGTCCCACGACGAGTGGGACGCGCTGGCGGACACGGTCCACTCCCTCCCGATCACCCTGGACGAGCTGCACGACCCGAAACGGGTCTGGTCCCTGGGCTCGGAAAACCCGGCGGAACTGGAGGCGGAGATCACCCGCCTCCGAGCGGAACTGGGCGCCTACCGGGAAGCCCTCTCCCGCCCCTTCCCGGTAGCGATCCTCCACTGGCCGGCGAGGGAACTCGCAGAACTCCTGGAGGCGTACCCGACCCTGGCCGCGGAATACCCCTCCCACGAGACCCACCTCGCGACCATAGAGTCCGCCCTACGAGAACTCGCCTCCTCCGGCACCCCGAACCTGGGCATCGTCACCGGCACGGTCCCGTCCTACGAGGCCTTCGCAGCCTCGGAACTCTCCTCCCCGACCGACGCGACCCTGCTCCCCCAGTACGCCACGACCCTGGCGGCGAGGGGGCGGGCGGTGGCCTGGCCCCCACAGAGCACCGCGGCCTGCTGGTGCGGCTCCGGACAACCGTACGGCGCCTGCCACGGACGCACGGCCTGACACGGGCACCGGGTCCTCCGGCCCACCATGGACGACCTGGCAGGCAAGATCGCGCCGGTCGTCCCACCCGGCCAGGAACTGAAGATCCCCCACCACGGCGGCTACGAGCACTACAACGTCACGACCCGCCACGAGGAGACACCGGAGGGCCTGGCAACGGTGTACCGCTGGTGGGAACGGACGGAGAATCGCCGAGTAGCCGGGGCAGTGCCGACCCGGGCCGGCCCCACGGAACTGCCATGACACGACCCCCGTCTTCCCGGACGACAGACGACTGACGTCGGCTCCCGGGGGGAACGTCACGTGGACCAGCCCTGGCTCACGATCACACTCATCATGGCCGCCGCCATGACGGCCTTCGGAATCTGGAACCTACGCATAGCCCAACGCCAGCACCGAGCCCTCTCCCGCCTCGGCGTCCGGGGCATCCGCACCAGGGGCGAGGTGGCCCGAGGCCCCCGCCGAGAGGGCCCCACCGTCCACCCGCCCCAGGTCCGCTACAAAGCCCCACCAGTCGACCGCCCCAACGCCCCGGCCGACCAGACGTACCGCCGCACCCCTCTCAACCACGAGCAGCACCCTCTCCACGCCGGAGTCCCGGTCGTCCTCCGCTACGACCCGAGGGATCCACGCCGGGTGGTGGTCGTACACCAGAAGGACGGAAGGCCGGCGAACGTGTCGTACTCGGCGGGGGCGCATCTGGCTTGGGGGGTCTCTTGCGTGCTGCTCGGGTTAGGGATGGGAGCGGGCGCGTTCTGGTGACGCCCCGGACGCCTCACTCCACCGGCGACCCGCCGCCGAACCGACCCGGCGTACGCCGAGCTGCTGACGCATTCACCCACGCCGGTTGCCTGGAGCCAACCAGTTGCGCTCCCCACCTGCGGCCCCCCGCCTCTCCGGGCCGCCCGCTCGCTTCTCTCCCGTGCTGGAGCGGCCCGGGTCAAGGGTGGCCCGCAGGGCCATCGGCGCGAGCCGACGCGGAACGCAGCGCAGCGGAGTGAAGCGCCCTTGAGGCGGGGCGTGGAGGCACGACACTGGCCAGGAAGCGGGCGGCTCCAACCTGCACTTGGACCCGGCACCGCTGCTGACTTCCCGCAACCAGCTCGGGCCTTTCGGACTCCACACAGCCAGTCGCAGATCGTGGATGCGGACAAAGCGGGATATCGACGGAACATCCATGGCCAAAACTATTGAAAAATAACGGACTTATCGCCCCTGTTCAGCATCCACCTCCCCCTATGTCCAACCTTTGCAGTACCGTCACACTCTCCGTTGTATGTAAGGGGCTGCTACTTCGTGAAGCAGGTCCTGACCTGTGCATTTGAGGAAGCATGTCCTACACGTCCGGCACCGACTGGCAGTACGACGTCCCCACGACCGGCAGCACGCACTTGCCACCAGATGCGGGCTACGGCAGGGCTCTGACCAACCAGGGCTACGGTTTCGAGGTCGCCGTCGCCGACCTCATCGACAACTCCATCGACGCCGGCGCCGACAAGGTCGTCGTGCACTTCCTGCGTGATGCCGACCGGATCCTCACACTGTTGATCATCGACAACGGCAAGGGCATGGACGAGGCAGGCCTGGACGCCGCGATGACCGTGGGGCGCCGCCGTGACTACGGCGAGGGTGCCCTGGGCATGTACGGCACAGGCCTGAAGGCCGCTTCGCTCTCCCATGCTTCATCACTCACCGTTGTCAGCCGCACCAGGCGAAGCCGAGCTGCAGGGCGGCGTCTTACGGCAGAGGGCATCGAAGACAGCTTCCGCTGCGACACCGTCGACCCGCAGTACGCGCAAGATCTCGTAGACCGTTACGACGGGGTCATCGAGTGGCAGGGAAACATTGTGCGCTGGGATGGCGTGCGGGCCTTTGAAACAGTCGCGCGCGGCCAGAGCGACCAGTTCCTGTCCAAAGCGATCTCCCGCCTTGAGAGCCACCTTGGCCTCTATCTACACCGCTATCTGCAGAGCGGCCTGAAACTCGACATCGCAGTATGGGACGTGAGCAGTGGGGAGCGCGGCCTCGGCGAAGAAGTGGATCACATCGCCGTAGAAGCCCTGGACCCCTTCGGGTACAAGGTGCCGGGCAAGCCGGGCTACCCCCGGGAGTTCATGGCCCCAGTGGAAGGCCTGGGGGACCTGCGCCTCACCGCCCACATCTGGCCTGCCAAGTCCAAGCAGGCAGGCTTCCGCCAGATCGGTTCACTCACGGAAAGACAAGGCTTCTACTTTTATCGGAACGACCGCCTCGTGCAGGCGGGAGGATGGAACGGCTGGCGGGACCCTGAAGGGCACCATGTTCTCGCCCGGGTCGCTGTCGACCTTCCGTCTCGCGAGAACAACGTCCTGAGCCTCGATGTCAAGAAGGAGAGCGTCACCGTCACTCCAGGCTTCACGGACGGCCTCGATAAGGCGGTGGACTCCAAGGGGCACACGTTCCGGAGCTACGTGTTGGATGCCGAGACCGCCTACAGGGACGGTTCGAGGCGAAGCGAGATCGTCCGCAAGCCTGTAACTCCCCCGGGCAAGGGCCTGGATCCCAAGGTCAAGCGAGTCATCAAGGAAGAACTGCCTGAGAAACCGGGCGAGGAACCGATCACCTTCACCTGGGGTGTGCTTCCCCCCAACCAGTTCTTCGACCTTGACCGCGAGCACAATGCGGTCATCCTCAACAAGGCCTACCGGGAAGACTTCAACGACGGGAGGCGCGGCGGCGCGAACGACGCCCCGGTCACGAAGACCTTGCTGTTCCTGCTTCTTGAGGACTGCTTCGGGCTGGGCCGCTGGGAGCGTAGTCGCCAAGACCGTCTGGACTACTGGAACACCATCCTCCTGGCTTCAGTGGACGCACAGCGTACGCGAGTGCGCAACAACTCTCCTGACACCAGCGCGCAGTCATTCCTGTTTCCCCTTGATGCGACCGAGGACTTCTTCACATGAGCGACACCCCAGCCAACGTGCTCGTCGAGATCCACACCCACGCACTGGCCGGCATGCTGAACGTCCCCCGGCACTTCGCGCGTTGGGCCGCCGTTGCAGCCGACGAGGACTATCCCGACGCTGACCTGAGCGAGGAACTGTTCCGGACCTGCCTCGTCGACGGCGACGAGGCACTCAGAGCCCTGTGGAGCCGTCACCTCACCGCCTGGGACTTCGCCGAAGATCCTCAGTGGGCGCTAGCAATACCAGCCCGCACCGATGAACGGCGTACAGCCGTGTATGACCGGCTGCGGTTTGGAAGTGACCTGCGGAAAGCGCTGGATGACGCCGTACCCGTGGCGAAGATCCCGGGTCCCACAGTGATCACGCGTGATTTCACCCCTTGGTACACCCCCGAGCGAGCAGCCGCCCGTTCCTTCTATTGGACGTCGTACGAGCAGAAGCTCCGTGCCAAGGGCTGGTCCGATGCCGCGATCGCCAGCCTCGATGAGGCAAGCCGGGCAGTTGTTGAACGCCTCACCGATCCAGAGCAGCTGACTGCTCGGCAGGCGAAGGGCTTGGTCGTCGGATACGTGCAGTCAGGAAAGACGGCCAACTTCACTGGCGTCACCGCCAAGGCGATCGACGCCGGCTACCGCCTCGTCATCGTGCTGGGCGGCACGCTCAACCTGCTGCGCGCTCAGACCCAGCGCCGCCTCGACATGGAGCTGATCGGGCAGGAGAACATCCTGCGAGGCGCGGACATCACGGACCTCGACTCCCTCGTGGGCGTGGACTACGTAGGCGACGACGACGCGGACTGGGACGAGTTCGTCCGACACGGTGCACGCCCGTCTGTGCTCGGTGCGTTCGACATCGAGCGTCTGACGACTCGCGACAACGACTACAAGAGCCTGGCGCAAGGCATCCGGGCTCTTGAGTTCGAGAAGCGCGAACCGACCCGCCCTCTGCATGATCCAGCGAACCTCCACCACGCGGCGGCTCGCATCCTGGTGGTCAAGAAGAACAAGTCCGTTCTGAGCAAGCTTGTCAAAGACCTCAAACAGATTCACGGACTGCTCGGTGAGCTGCCTGCCCTGATCATCGATGACGAGTCCGACCAGGCGTCCGTGAACACCTTGGACCCCAAGAAGTGGGAGCAAGGCAGCACTGAACGCACGGCCATCAACGGGCTGCTCTCCCAGCTCCTGAAGCTGCTTCCGCGCGCGCAGTACGTTGGCTACACGGCTACCCCCTTCGCCAACGTCTTCGTTGACCCCGGTGACGACGAGGACATCTTCCCCAGCGACTTCCTGATCTCGCTGCCTCGACCCTCTGGGTACATGGGCGCCCAGGACTTCCACGATTTGGACTCGGCGATACCTCGGCATGAGCGCACTTACGCCAACTCCCAGGAGAAGGCGCACATCCGGGACATCTGCGAGTCCACGGGCGACCGCCTTCAAGAGGCCATCGACGCATTCGTCCTGTCTGGTGCGCTGAAGCTGTACCGAGCCGACCACGGTGTGGATGACGGCCCGTTCCGGCACCACACGATGCTCGCTCATCAGTCGGTGCGAAAGGACGATCACGCGGATCTCGCGTTGCGTGTTAATTCCATGTGGCATCAGGCGGGTTACAGCTCGGCGGCCGGCCATGAGCGCCTTGCTGCGCTGTGGGCTTCCGACTTCGCTGCTGTCAGTGACGCTCGCGCGTCAGATCTCCCCGCTCCTGCCTCCTATGAGGAACTACGCCCCTACGTCAATGTCGCACGTCAGCGCATCGGCTCAGGCGGTCAGCCAGTCATCGTCGTCAACGGTGACTCCGACCGCTACTTCGACCAGCTGAACCTCGACTTCGACCGGACACCACACGTCTGGAAGATCTTGGTGGGCGGAACGAAGCTCTCTCGCGGTTTCACCGTGGAAGGCTTGACCATCACCTATTACCGGCGCACCACCCAGCAGGCGGACACCCTGATGCAGATGGGACGCTGGTTCGGCTTCCGGCCCGGTTACCGGGACTTGGTCCGGCTCTATATCGGACGGGAGGAGCCTTTCGGCCGCAACAGGTACGCCGATCTGTACGAGGCCTACGAAGCGATCTGCCGTGACGAGGAGACATTCCGGGAGCAGTTGGGCCAATACGCCGTAGTGGTCGATGGTCAGCCCCAAATAACACCCATGCAAGTGCCTCCTCTTGTGGCACAGCACCTGCCCTGGATCAGACCTTCGGCCCGCAACAAGATGTTCAACGCGGAGCTGGTGGAGATCCGGTCACCTGGCCGTCCCATTGAGCCCGCGTCGTACCCAGAGAACAACGCGGCGCTCAAACGGAACACCGAGCGCTGGCGCCCCTTGCTGGACTCGCTCAGCGCAGGCCCGGCTACGTTCACCAATCCACCAGACGATTCCACCTCGCTCACGCGAACCTTCGAGGCGCTTACCGGGACCATCTCCCACAGGGACCTTGTCAGTGTGCTGTCTCAGCTCGAATGGGAACGTCCAGGGCACTTCGACCCTCATCTGACCTATCTCAGCCAGCTCGACGGCACGCTTGCCAGGGTGGACGACTGGCTGCTCATATCCCCCCGTCTGGCCGCGAGCAAGCGCATAGAAGCCCGCGTGCTTGGTTCGCTGCCGTTGTCCCTCGTCCGCCGAACTCGGCAGGCCGGCAAGACCTCCTTCGGCCGCATCGCCAGTGTCGAACACCGCACTGCTGCACAGCGCCTGATCGATGCGGCACGCTCGTCGGCTGAGGCGCACCCTGGTGGCAGCACCGGCATCGGGGCTAAAACAGGGGTGGCGCTCCTGTACCCCGTCGTGGAGGGAGACAGCCACAGTGACGTGCAGGCCGTCGTACGGAACGGCTCGGCCGACCCGTCGAAGATCGTGATGGCCTTCACCCTGATCCCGCCGACCTCAGCGGTTAGCGCCGACCGGCGCCTCGTGCGTTTCCGCGCTAAGAGCTCGCGCTACGCCTCCGAAGCAACGATCGCATCCGGTTCGTCCTGAGTTCCGATGGCTTCAGCGCCACGGCCGCCCCGTTTTCAGGGCGGCCGTCGGAAGCAAGCCCAGGTGCCCCGCGGCGGCTCACTGGGGTCTACCCTCTGATGCGTGTCCGAAGACCCACCATGGGAAGCGCCGCCAGGTTCCTGGGCCTCGTCCGCGGCTCGCCGTCGCAACATGCAAGCGATCCGGAGCCGCGACACAAAGCCTGAACAGCTCATTCGCCGCCTAGTGCATGCACGAGGTCTGCGATACCGCGTAGCCGCGCGTCCACTGCCAGATCTTCGCCGGACAGCTGACATGGTCTTCCGTCCCGTGAAGGTCGCCGTATTCATTGACGGATGCTACTGGCACGGATGCCCGGAACATTACGTGCCACCCAGGACAAACTCCGGTTACTGGTCGGACAAGGTGTTGCGTAACATCGCGCGCGACCGCGACACTGACCGGCTTCTTGAAGAGGCAGGGTGGCTCGTGCTCCGTTTTTGGGAGCACGAGCCGTCAGACGCCTGTGCGGACAAGATCGCTGCGACGGTTAACCGACGACGGCATGCTACTGACATGGGGTTGACCTGATACCGGCAAAGCCATCTGTTCCGCCGGTGGCACAGCCGGAACGGAGTTCCTGGCCTCCAGTTCATACTCGCGTAGAAGTTCATCCCGACACTCCGGACGGAGCGCTGCCGCAATAGCACGCCCTATCGCCTCGGCAACCGGAGGCGGAAAAGCATTCCCAACCTGGCGGTACTGAGCGGTCTTCCTCCCCTGGAATTTCCAGTCCGGCGGAAAACCCTGGATAAGGGCAGCCTGTTCCACAGTCAACATGGGGCCAGCGGGACGGAAAAGGTCCCTCTCCGGGTCGCACTTATCGGGGTTGTTCGCAAGCCCCATCCCGTCTACACCTAGAGCTTCCCAGGCCCGCTTGGCTCTGGTTGGCCCCAGATCCGCCCCACCGTGCTTCCTCGACCCACCGACCAGAGTCGGAGCGACTCCTCTGCCTAGCTCAGCCGCCCTAGAAGCTTTGCGAAGCCAATCCTGGAAGACATCCTTGCCAGTGCGCTCGCCTGGCTTCGCCTGCTCTCCGTGCACATTTTTCGACCAGTATTTCCGGCAGCGCGCTTCCATGCTGGCGGAAAGTTTCTCGACTACTGTCGCCTGCTTGCCCTTGATCTTGGACGGCCAGATAAATTCAGATCCAGAACGATCTACTGCGTCTTCGTGAAGCACCACCAAGATAGCCCGCGGGCGGAGCTGAGGGACACCAAAATTACTCGCATCAATTCGGCGCCAAACCTTCCGCATAGCGCGGTCTTGCTCTTCAGCTGACCAACTCTTCTTGATTTCCGGAACCACATACCCTAGGTCGCGGAGTTCACCCAGGATATCTCTGCGATAGTCGATGAAAACCTCCGGGGGCTCCAAGATGCCCCGGACGTTCTCAATCATGACCGCTTTCGGCATTAGGTCGTCGATGATTTGCAGGGCAGCCGGGAAAAGGTCACGCTCGTCATCCTTTCCCAGCCGCTTTCCCGCCAGCGAGAAAGGCGGGCATGGCACGCCGCCAGCCAGCAGGTCCAGTCTCTCCTCGCCGAGCCCAAGATTCATGCGCACCTTGGACGTGAGAAATTCTTTGACATCCATGGGCTCAAGGGCGTCGGTGTGCTCCTTATCCCATCCCGGCCAGCCACCGACGTTTGCCCGGAGAGTGCTCACAGCATGAGGATCCCATTCCACGAGAGCCAGATGATCGAACCCCGCGTAATGCAGCCCAACAGCCTGTCCGCCCGCACCGGCACAGATCTCCAGCGAGGTCAGTGGCCGGGTGAACTGCGGACGCTCACGACCGCTGGCGCTCATAGCGTTCCTTCCAGGAGTGACTCAAAACTGATCCCAAGTGTCCCAGAGACCATGATCACTTGCTGGCTCTTGAGCACTCGACACCCACGAGTCTCCCACTGCCTCAGCCCTGGCCACCGAGGGGGCCAGGGCTGAGGTCAAGGAACACTTCTCATCCTTGTGATCTCACTCACCAAACTTCTCGCCAAGTACTTCCCCGCCGCCGTCGCTCAAGCCGGTTGCTGTCCAGGGTCCTCCCTCTGCCCGCCCCGGTCGACTCGTCGCAGAACCAGGCCGGTCGGCCATGGCAGCAGCCACCTGCGGGATCTGACTGTCCGAACTCAGAAGCGGTCGACGAGTAGCCGGTGAACCGTCCAGCTCGGCCTCAGCCGAAGCGGATGCCGAGCTACGCACCGCCAATGTGCCGCAACAGCGCCTCAATGTCACCCGGCGCGAGCCCAGCTGCCACGGAAGGCTCTTCCTCCAGGTCAGCCAGCTGCTGGACCGTGGGGTCATCAAGGATCTTGCCCATGAATTCGAGCTTCTGGTCCATGCGGATCTCGACCACTTCGTCGATCGTCTTGCGCGCCGCTATCACGGTGACTCTCGTTTCCGTGTCCGGAGCGAGGCCTAGCCGGTGGATCCGGTCAAGGCTCTGGAGGTAACGGCCGGCCATGAAGTCCCGGTCCACGTAGACGGCATCGTGGCACACGTGGTGGAGACTGATCCCCTCGCCCAGGGTTGCCGGGTTAGAGATCAGCACCATGCAACTGGGGTCTTCACGGAACCGGCGCAGTTGCTCATCCCGGTCGGGCGTGCCGCCGTACACGACTGCCGGACAGTACTTCTCCAGCATCTGCGCCAAGGTCGTCAGGCTGCGTACGAAGGTCGTCCAGACCAACGTCTTGCGGCCCTGCGCGGCGTTCTCAGCGACGATGGCAAGTGCTTCCTTGTACTTCGGTGAAAGCTCGTAGTCGGGAAGGTTCTGCATAAGCGAATACAGTGAGCTGCCTGCCGGGATCTCCAACGGAGGCAGCTGGTAAGCCAACGGCTCGTACTTGGTTGCGCCTTCCAGCAGCAGGGCCGGGCTGGTCGCCGCCATCAAGAGGCGTAGCGCTGTCTTGCCGAGCGCGCTGAGATCATCACGAGCGTTACCGGCAGCCATGCCTCCCTGCACAGAGCTGTAGATCTCGGCGTGCAGGTCAGGCATATCGACGTAGCGCATCCGCAGGGTCATCGGTGGGAGGCCGAGTTCCTGTTTAGTCGTACGGGCGAACAGTGGCCGCAGGACCGTGCTCGCGTATGCGAGATCTCCGCCGGCCACCGCCCGGGTGACCGCCCGCTGGCCGTGGCCCGGCCAGACGAAGCCCAGAAGGTTTTCCAGGTCCTTTGAGCCGTTCGGGGCCGGTGTTCCGGTCAGGATCAGCCGGCGTTCCGCGAGCGGGCCCAACGCCATACACGCGGCGCCGTACGTACCTCGGGCACCGAGCTTCATGCGGTGCGCCTCGTCCAGGATGATCATCGAGGGGGCGGATTTCAGCCAGTTCGCGAGCAGTGGGAGCGATCGGTCGAGCCGCTCGTAGTTGACGATCAGAACTTCTGCCCACTGGTCGAGGGATCCATCGAGGACGTGGGTGCGCAGCGGGTAACTGAAGCAGACGGCAGTCTCGTAACGCCAGGACTCGTAGGCCGACTTGGGACAGACGACCAACAACCTGCTCGCGGCACCTTGAGCCCGCTGGGCGGCGTATACGGCGAGCGCCACGCGGGTCTTGCCGGCCCCAGGCACGCTGAAGTTCGCCCCATGCCCGAGCGAAAGCAGCTTGGCGATGTCCCTGCGCTGGAAGGAGTTGAGGTCTTCCTGCCAAGTGTCTCCAAGGAGGCTCAGCACGTCGTCGGCGGCGACCTCCGGGAGTGCTCCGGAGTCGGCCAGCCGCTCCTCGACCAACCTGGCGTCCTTGACTACTCCGGATACAAGGTTCCGGAGGTCCGTAGACCACTCAACCCCGGCCGGGTCAGGCCAGCTGCTGAGGACGGGCAGGTTCGCGAGGAGTTCGTCCAGCGCCACTGAGGCGGAGAGCGGGCCCAGCTGGCCGCCGGTACGGAACCGGGCAACCAAC
The DNA here is from genome assembly GCF_030816955.1 of Streptomyces africanus. Taxonomy (NCBI): domain Bacteria; kingdom Bacillati; phylum Actinomycetota; class Actinomycetes; order Kitasatosporales; family Streptomycetaceae; genus Streptomyces; species Streptomyces africanus. The sequence goes on from NZ_JAUSYP010000001.1 coordinate 3,239,236, forward strand.
TGGACGAGGTCCTGCCGGTATTGGTCGGTGGTCCGCAGGACCACACAGGTACGCGAATCGTCGAACTCGAGGTGCAGGGACGTTTCCGTCACGTGGTGCCCTCCGCGGTGACGGCGGCGAGGAGCCAAGAAACGCCGTCACCAGGGTTCGGGATGCCGCGCCCGGCCTGCTGGGCGAGCTTGCGCAGGCTGCCCTGCAGCTTGAGCACAGCCTCGTCGAAGGCCTCCTCGTCCAGGCTGTTCGAGGTACGGGCCTGGACCAGCTCGATGACGCACTGGTCGATGTTGGCGCACGCGTCCGCCAGCCGGGCAGGCGCGAGCTGCTTACGCTTGCGGACCCGGGCGTCGCGGCCGTGTTTGTCGATCGCCTTATCGAAGGCTTCCGTGGCCTGGTCGAGCAGCGCCTGGGCCGAAGCCTTCTCGCTGTCAGGCACTCCCGCCGTGGTATTGCGGACAGTCGCCGCCGCCCGGAGGATGCGGTCGTTCAGGGCACGGGCCGCCGACACGGCCGACGAGGCGGCCGGCACGTCCAGGTCCAGCCCGGGGATGGACACCGACTCGGGCTGCGCAGCAGTGCCGCTGTCCGCCAGTTCCGCCGGCAGCACCTCCTCCAGGTACCCCTCTTCCAGGAACACTTCGTCGATGTGACGCACGTCCGTCTTTGAGAAGTTCAGCAGGATCGCCGCCAGACGTCGCTCCTTAAGGATCTCGGCCTGGTCCCGGTCCAGGTTCTCCAGCTTCACGTAGAGCCGCTGGAGTTCCTTGAGACGCTCCTGCGCTCCCTCCCAGTCCACCAGCCGCAGCGCGACACCACCGCCGCTCGCGCTGCGGTCGTTCAGCTCCTTGATCACGCTGAGGATCCACCGCTCCTGGTGGTACGTCGCCGGCCGGATCCGGAATTCCTTGGCGATTTGCTCGGGAGTCCGCCCCAGCGCCGCCTGCTCCTCCATGGCGATCAGCCGGTTGACATACGAGTAGTCGCGCCGCTGGTCCTGGCGGAGCTGAAGCGCCAGCTCTACGGCATCGATGTCGGCCTGGGTGAACGACGGGGGAAGTACGCCAACCCTCATCGACTGCTTACCGAGCTCCCGCAGGGCGACGGCGCGCGTGTTCCCGTTTACCAGTACACCGTGATGGGTGACCAGCCCGGGTTCATTTTGGCCGAACTCCCGCAGGTCTTCCTTCAACTTGTCGAAGGCAGGATCCCTCAGGTCAGGGTCGGAGGGCATCGCTTGGAGCAAGCTGCGCAGATAGTCCTGGCCAGCCTCCCCGTAGGGGTCCTTATCCAAGTTCTGGTCCTGATCCGGCTTGTGGCTGCGCTGGGCGCGGATCCTGTGCGTACCAGGGTTGAGGTAGAGATCGCTCAACGGGAGGTCGATCACGTCGACATGTATCTGCTGCCCGTTCCGGTCAACCGTCACGGTTTCCCGGGTGCCTCCAGCGGCCTTCGCCTCCTCGACCCTCTTCTTGATCAGTTCACTGAACTGTTCCGCGCGCGGCGGCGGCGGGAACACCCGCACCATGTCTTTCCCCGTCCCTTTCTGTCGCCGGTCCTGTCAGCTGCTTTTGCCGGTCAGTTTCGATCAACCGGTCATGTCATCGATAGCCTGCGCCACCGCGGCACGCGACTCCTGGGGCAGCGTCCGGTAGATGCCCCAGAGCCTCTCAAGCGGGCTGAACGACCGCTGGTCGGCCTCGATCCACTTGGCGAAGAGGCGCTGCTCCAGCGGGGCAAGAGCTTCTACGAGTTCCAGCACCGCCCCGAGGTCGACCTCCCGGTCGGGGCCGCCCCCCGTCCCGCACCTCTTGCACTCGGTGACGAGCTGGTGCTCGACGGTCCCCTCCGAGTGGAACACCTTGCGGCGGGATACGTTGAGCTTCGCAAGCTCGATCCCGCCGCCATCTTCGTACGCCTCGCCGGCCCCGATACCGCACGACCGGCACAGGTGGTTGTCGTCCTGAAGAACCTTCGCGCGCTGGGCGGCGGTAAGGCTGGTCTTGTGCTTCGGCGTCTTCGACTTGCCGGGGATCCAGACATCGGCCCCTCTGGTCACGAACCGCTGTTCCTGCTGGAGCAGGGAGGGGTCATCACGACTCGTGTCGATCCGCCAGCCGTGATCGCGCAGGTCCCGTAGCCTGCGGTCGATTTGCGCGACGTCGGGGAAGGCCTCACGCAGCTGAGCCTTGGTGAAGATCTTGTTCTCCCCCACCTCGGTGACCAGCCACAGCGCGGCCCGCACCATGCTCCCGAACTTCTCGTCCCGATAAGACGGGATTTCTACCATTAATGGCCTCCGTGAACTCGCCAGCCCGCCCCACGAGACACGCTGTCAGTCAGTTTTGGAGTGTGCAGCATCAGTTACTAGCAGTGCGCACTTGAACTCCGAAATCCCCCGCTCCACTGCGGCTCCTCCAGCAGCTCACACCATGACCCGGAGGAAAGTCCAGCCCCTTTCCTGCTTGCTCGGGTAAAGCAAGTGCCTGGCTGCTGACTTGCTCAGAAAGTGGCAAGTCGGCCCGTCAGAAAGCAAGAGAAACGAGGGTGTTGCGGGCGGGGGCTGTCAGGCACAATTGCCAGACGGGAAACAGGCCTTGGGGCTTGGATTGCTTGGCACAGACGCAGCCCAGGAGGGCAGAACCGCATGACATCAGGGGGAGGCCGTCAGCCCAACGGCGGCTGGCTGGACAGACCGCTCAACGACAGCAGCCGCCCACGAAAACGGGAGCTGGCGCTGGCCATCCGGTCCCTGTGCCGGATACTGAGGGCCGAAGACCCGGCTAAGTCCGGCGAGGGGCCGCCGAGTCAGGCAGAAGTAGCGAAACGCCTGCACAGCAATGCAACCTCCCTGTCGCGCTTCGTAAGCCCTCACCATCCCAGGGTTCCCAACCCGCGCTTTCTTGAGGACTTACACAAGGCGGCTAGCGCGGATGCCGCCGCCAGCGGCCAAGAGGTCGGCCTCAGTCTTGCTGCGTTGCAAGCTCTCCGTGCCAGCGCCGACGGCGAGAAACGGGGCTGCAAAGGCTGCGTAGAGCTGGGCGTGCGAATCGATTCCCTCACCCACCAGCTCAGCGCCCCCTGCCCGGCGTGCACGGCCTACCAGCAGGAACGGGAAGAGAACGCCGCCCAGCTTGCGGCCCGCAAAGGTGAAGTAACGACCCTCCGGGCCGCGATACAGGCGATGCAGACCACCGAAGCCGACCTTCGAGCGAGTCTGGCTATGGCCAAAGCTTCCAGAACTCCGCTGCCGGTCCCCCATCGGCAGAGGGACCGGCAGCGGAGCAAGAAGGAAGTGGCCGTCGCGCGCCAGTTGGCGGCACAGGCGGGGGACTTGGATAGCGCTGGGAAGCAGGACGCAGCACTGACCATTCTCCGGCAGGGCACGACAGAGCTGCTGAGTCCGACCGAGACCGCGCTGGTCATAGTGGAGCTGAGGCAGCAGGAGCGGGATCACCTGGCCGACAACCTGATCCACGTCTATGGCCGAGACCAAGAGGACAGGCACGTCATGGCAGTCGCACTGAAGCTGCATGAGGAAGGAGCGGCGGACGACGCCGGCTCCGTACTGCGGGCCGCTCTGAGGTAGTCCGCCGGCATCCCACAGGTCATACCGTGCCGTTCTGGTGGGAGCGTGCCCAGGTGTCAGGCCGCCAGGCCCAGCCGAGGTCTTGTCGCGCCTTGGATAGCCTTCTCACATGATTCGCGCAGTGGTCTTCGACGTCGGGGAGTGCCTCGTGGACGAGACCCGGGAGTACGGGACTTGGGCCGACTGGCTGGGTGTACCGCGGCATACCTTCCACGCAATGTTCGGGGCCGTGATCGCCCAGGGCCGCGACTACCGGGAGACGTTCCAGGAGTTCCGGCCCGGCTTCGATCTTTACGAGGAGCGGGAGAAACGGGCCGCTGCCGGACAGCCGGAGAGCCTTGGCGAAGAGGATCTGTACGAGGACGTCCGCCCAGCTCTTCGGCAGCTCCGGGCCAACGGGCTCTGGCTCGGCATCGCCGGCAACCAGACTGTCCGCGCCGGGGGGATCTTGCGGGCGCTGTTCGCCGACGACGTCGACTTGATCGGCACGTCCGACGACTGGGGCGCCAGCAAGCCTGACCCGGAGTTCTTCAAGCGGGTCGCCGGCGCCGTGCCGTTCGAGGTCGGCGAGATCCTGTATGTCGGTGACCGGTGCGACAACGACATCCGGCCTGCGGGACATGCGGGTATGCACACGGCGCTTGTGCGTCGCGGGCCCTGGGCCACCATTCAGTGGAACAGTGCCGAGGCCTTGGAACTACCGACCTTCCGTATCGAGAGTCTCACCGAACTCCCGCACTGTGTGAACCAGTTCAACAACGCTCTGCGATGAACGTCGTCCTCAACTACCAGTACAGGTGGCGCCCGCAATCCACGTGCCTGCATCAGGCAGCCTCCGACTCGGCCTCGTAATGCATTTGAGCACGATCGAGAATGTCGTCCGGATCGTGACCGCGGGCGCTGGTCCAGTGGAGCAGATCAGCGATCAGCTCGACCGCTGACTCGACAAGGCTCACCTCTCGGCCTCGCCCGTGCTGGCCTAGCCCGCGCGCGGCACCCTCGTAGTTTTCGAGTGCCTCCACAGCCCGCTCGATACGGCGGCAGCTACGCCCGCCGTTAAGGGGAATCTCGCACCAGACGGCCTTGCCTGCCGCAGTTACTACGGTGCCCCAGGCCACTGCCATCGCCGCAAGCAGATGCAGGCCACGGCCGCACTCATCACCGCATCCCGCCTCCCTGATGACGGGGATGACCGAGCTCTTGTCGTGGACTTCGAGGCGTAGGCACTCCGCCCTCCTCTCAAGGATCAAGGTCGCCGACGTCCCTTCACCAACGTGCTTAACGACATTGGTGGCCAGCTCCGCAACGAGGAGTTCTGCTTCGTCAGCGACGACCGGCATCCCCCACCGGCTGAGCTGCTGGACGGCTGCTCTCCTCAGCAGGCGCACCTCCGCCGGCGCCGCTTCGAAGGGCAGTACGCAGCGCAGTCGCGACTCCGTGACCTCGTAGCCAGGCATACCTGTCCTCCCTCCCTAGCCACGCAACACGCTTGATCACGCCGTATCCGTACGGCTGCGCTGCGTAGCGACCGGGAACGAGCATGGCACAGAGAAATCTCACTGTGTAACTTCTCATGAGAATCTATCGGGTGAACCTGGTGGTGAGCCGACTTCACCGCTGCCTAGCCTGATGGGCGTCCTCCGGGCTGAGGCCCGGCACATGGCGAAGGAGCCTCATGCCCGAACGGAGCACGACACGACGCCGCCAACTGGGCGCCACCATGCGCAAGTTGCGCTCCCGCACGGGGTTGACGCTTGAGGAAGCCGGGCGCCTGGTCGGTGTATCGAAAGCGACCGTCAGCCGGTACGAGACCACGGCCGGACCGGTCAAGTGGATCGTCGTCGACGCGCTCTGCCGTGAGTACGGAGCAACCGACGCTGAGCGGCGAGCAGTGGTCAACCTCGCCAAGAGCGCCAAGGAGCAGGGCTGGTGGAGCTCTTTCGCCGACTCGATCCCGGAGAGCATGAACCTGCTGCTCACCCTTGAGGACGAAGCAGTTCGTGAGAACCACTTCTGCTGCGTCTACGTCCCTGGACTCCTACAGACACGCGACTACAGCACAGCGCTCCAGAAGGCGAACGAAGTTCCCTTGGAGTCGGCAGAGATCGAGCGGCTCGTCGACATCCGCATGAAGCGGCAGGAGATCCTGACCCGCCCGAAGCCGTTGCACCTGTGGGCGATCCTCGATGAATCGGTGATCCGCCGCGTGGTCGGCTCGCCGGCGGTCATGAGGGAGCAGCTCGACCGGCTCCTCGAAGCCAACGAGTCCCCTCACATCACCCTCCAGGTACTGCCGTTCTCCAAGGGGGCCCACGCTGCCGCCCTGGGCAGTTTCGTCATCATCGGCGGCCCCGAACCGGCCCTCGACGTCGTGTACGTCGACTTCCACACGGGCTCCCTCTTCCTGGAGAAGGAAGAGGAACTGGAGCGATACAGACTTGCGTTCGAGTACCTGCGCGCACAAGCGTTGGACATGGAGGCTTCCTCCGCCCTGATCCATCGCGCCCGCAAGGAGCTTTGAATGCCCGCCAGCCCCCAGACCGCCTCCGAGCCGCGGTGGTTCAAGTCGTCTTACAGCGGCGGCAACGCCACCGAGTGCCTGGAGTGTGCCAACGTGGTTCACGGCGCGCTCATACGCGACTCCAAGTACGACCACCGGGGGCCTATCGTTTCCATCGGTAGCGAGGCGTGGGGTCGTTTTATAGGTGCACTGAGTGGTGCACACGATCAAGCTGATGCCGCTTGTCACAGAGACGCTGCCAAGAAGCTGTTCGGTAGGACTCTCACCTCCTGGAGCAGCGGCCGGGCGACGCCTTTCTAGACGATGGACTGCTAGTTGTGGCGTCTCAGGACGTTGGTTCCACGGCGTCCTCGAAGGTGAGCTGCTGCGGGATCGTGCCGAGCGGCTTCGGTGGCTGGTCGAACACGATGCGGTAGTCGCTGCCGGAGGTCCGGTTGATGGGTGGCCGGCCTCCGAGCGCGGAGTTCGGGCGGTGCCGGGACCGGTGCGCTTGGAGGCCCGTGCGGCTTCGGTGCCGCGGTCGTGCATCCGCCAACCACCACCGGCGGGCATGCGACCGAGCTTCTTGACGTCGACGTGGACCAGGTCGCCGACGCGGTCGTGCTCGTAGCGGACGACTTCGCGCAGTTGCTCGCCGGTGGGCAGATCGAGGTCGCGCAGGCGGCTGAGCCCTCGCCGGACGAGGACTCGGTGCACCGTGGCCGGTGCCACGGTGGTGCCGTGCAGCCTCTCCAGTTCGGCGGCGAGCCGGGCGGGCCCGTACTTGGTCTGGCGCCGCAGCGCCTCTACCAGATCGGCGATGTCCTGGCTCGTGCGGTTGGGGCTGGCGATGGGCCGCGAGGAACGATCCATCAGGCCGTCCTCGGCGTGGGCGAGCCAGCGGGCGTACCACTTGGCCATGCAGCGGCGGGAGATTCCTGCTTCCGCAGCGACGTGTGCGATCGGACGTCCGACATCGGCCCGCAGGCACAAGCGCAGACGTCCTTCGGGGGTCAGCGGTGCGTTCCGATGTCCCCTGCTGGTGGCGCTCCTGGACTCGGCGGCCGCGTTCACCGGGAACCCTGGGATCTCGGGGCTCCCGCGTGAGCGGCTGTGCGTGGCGTCAGCGTGCGAACTTTTCGATGGCCTCCGGGGTGACGGGGGTGAAGAAGTTGACGAGGTTGCCGTCGGGGTCGCGGAACAACAGCGACCGGTTGCCCCAGGGCATCGTGGTGGGCTCGTTGACGAAGTCGGTGACGAAGCCGGTCAGGGTCTGGTGAACGCGGTCCACGTCGTTGACGAGGAACTCGGTGATCACGCTGTGGTTGTCCGCCGGGCGGGCAGAGCCCGGGGCGAACAGCGGGACGGTACGGGTGCTGGCGATCGCGAGGGTTGCGCCCGCGGTCTTGAGTTCGGCGAAGTCCTCGGTGACCCGTATCGCCTGCATCCCTGTAGCTCGCTCGTAGAACTCGACGAGGCGTGCGACGTCGCTGGTGATGATGCGGATCGAGACGAAGTCCATGGGAATCTCCTTGGCTGTGCTGGAGGCGTGCACGTCGCAGGCTAGGAGAAATAGTGGACAGAATCGGTCCTCTATTCGCGTTAGGCTGCGAACATGCCACGACCCACCGGCCGCGTGCTGACACTCCTGGAGCTACTGCAGTCGGGCGGCACCCGGACTGTGGCCGAGCTCGCCGACCGTCTCGGCGTCGAAGGGCGCACTGTGCGGCGGTATGTGGACCAGCTGATCGAGCTGGACGTGCCCGTGGAGTCGGTGCGCGGCCGCTACGGCGGGTACCGGCTGGCTCCCGGGTACCGCTTGCCTCCGCTCATGCTCAGCGACGACGAGGCGCTGGCCGTGCTGCTCGGCCTGGTCGCCGGCCGCCGGGCAGGGCTGACGACGACGGAGCGCACGGCAAGCGAGACGGCGTCAGCGAAGATCCGGCGGGTGCTGCCCAAGCACATCGCTCGCCGGCTCGACACACTCCTGGAAGCTCTCGCCTTCACGGAACAGCCCGGAGAGTTCGACACCCCGGACGCCGGGCTCCTGCTCACCATCGCCGATGCGGTGCGCCACCGCCGACCGGTCTCGATCCGCTACACCGACCGCGACGGACGGCGCAGCGAACGCACACTGCACGCGTACGGGATCGTCGCCCATGCGGGCCGGTGGTACGTGACGGGCAAGGACGCCCAGGTCGGCGAGGACCGAACCTTCCGGCTCGATCGCATCGCAGCCGCGAGGGCCCTGCCCGGCTCATTCGAAATGCCCGTGGGTCCCGGTCCGGCACAGCGCGTGTTGTCAGGATTCGCCACGGCCGAGTACCGGCATGAGGTGACCTTGCGGATCCACGGGACAGTTGAGCAGATCCGCGCGTACCTCCCCGCCAGCGTCGCGAGCCTGGAGGAGCACGAGCCCGCGGCCGGCCAGGACCCGGCGGCCGAGCACTGGCTGCGCGTCGAGCTACGGGCGCAGCAGCTCGACTGGTTGCCTCGGATACTCGCCTCACTCGACCGGCCGTTCGTCATCGAGCGCCCCGATGAACTACGCGACCTCGTCATCGCGCTCGCCGATCGCCTCACGTCCTACGCCCGCCAAGCCTGACAGCGAGGAACCAATGTCATGAGACGGCACAGCTAGTTGGCCAGGTAGCACTCACGGCCGCCCGGTTCTTCCGAGGTTGACGGTTCCGGGGGTGGGGCGGCGGGGGCGGTGGGGATAGGGCGCCGGGCCGTCGCCGGGTCGCCGGTGAGTGGGCGGGCCGGTTGGGCGCGGATGGGGCGTCGGAGTTCAGGACGCGACCGGCGTCAGGTCATCGAGAACTTGGCAACGTATTCGTCGAAGGGCTCGATGCCCACCTCCGCGCGGAGTTCGTCCATGCGCTCGGGCTCCTCGCAGGGCCACGGGATCGGTGACCCGTCCTTCACGCCGGCGATCTGTGTCCCGTAGAGCTGTTTGCGGCCCTCGTTGACCAGCGTGCGGTCTCGGAGGAAGGCCAGTTCGCGGGGGCCGGCCGAGCCTGCCGACACCGCCTGCTGCATGAGGTGGAGGGCGCGGCGCTGGACGTCGAGTTGGCGGTCGGCGTGCTGGGCGATCAGCCATGCTGCGCGGGCGGCCTCCTCGCCGACCAGGTCCGCCGTCGGCCAGCCGTACTCGTCCATGATCTCGCTGAGCCGGTCACCGTGCCGTGCGGTCAGCCGGCGCCATGCCAGCTGCTCGGCGGGGTCATCGCTGTTCGCGTGGACCGAGGACTGGTGATCGGCCGCAGCCATGGCCGTGAGTTCCTCCGCCAGCGCGGCAACGTCGTGCGCCACTCTCAACTCCCGTTTCGGTGAGGGGTGTTGTGCCTGTCCCCCGCAAGCCTAGGGGCGCATATCGGGTGTAAAGATCATTCTGGAGAACGGTGACAGGGGCCTCCGCGGGCCGCGATAATGGATCTATCCCCCGGAGCCAGTGCGTCCTGACGTCAGTCCTCCACCCGATCCCGTTCCCCCCGTTCGACGCAGAACTCGTTGCCCTCGGGGTCGGCCATGACGACCCAGCCTCTGCCGTTCGGGAGGGTGCGGTCCGTCAGGATGCGGGCGCCGAGGGTTACGGCGCGTTCTACCTCCTCGGAACGGGTTCGGCCTGTTGGCCGGAGGTCGAAGTGGATGCGGTTCTTGGTTGTTTTGCCTTCCTCGACGCTGACGAAGAGGAGGCCGGGGGCGCCGTTCGGGAGCTCGATCAGCACCTCGGGATCGCCGGGCTTGTCCTCGTCGGAGATCGGGTGGCCGAGCAACTCCGACCAGAAGCAGGCCAGTTCGTAGGGCTCTCCCGTGCAGTCGAAGGTGATGTGACGGATGGTGGGGTTCAACGGTCGTCTCCCTCAGTCCGGTTGGGCGCGCCGGTGCGTCGGTGCGCCACCGCAGGATGGGCGGGGAGACGGGGTCCTGTCGAACTGTTTGGTGTCCTCTGGAGGGTTTTCGCTGCCGCCCGGGTGAGGGTCGGGGTTCGGGGTCAGGCGATGAAGGTCCTGATCGCTTCGTAGAGGCGGTCCGGCTGGTCCAGGTGGACGTCGTGGGCCGCGTCGGGGATGCGGGTGTGGTGGGCGTGCGGGCGGTGGGTGAGCATCTCCGCCGGTTCGTCGGGGCGCATCGTGCCGTGTTCGCCCTGGATGAGGAGGGTGGGGCAGGTGATGCGGGACCATTCGGGCCAGTAGGCCGTGGTCGCCAGTTCGGCGATCGTTTCGATGATCGTGGTGCGGTCCCATCTCGGGTGCCAGCCGTCTTCTCGTTTCTCCAGGCTCCTCGCCCAGGCCTCGTGGCCCAGGAACGCCTCCGCCTCGTCGAAGGACTTGAAGGGGATCGGCCAGCTGTCCAGCCAGGTCGCGATCTGCGCGGGGAGGTCCGGGGACGGGCCGGCCGGGCCCGCTTCGATCAGGATCAGGGACTTCACCAGGTGGGGGTGGGCCGCGGCCAGGAGCAGGGCCGTGTGGCCGCCGAGGGACTGGCCCAGGAGAGTGACGGGGGCCAGGTCCAGTTCCTCGATCAGGGCTATGGCGTCCTGGACGTGGGCCGCGCGAGTCGTGGTCGCCGGGGTGCGGGTGCTGGCGCCGTGGCCTCGGGCGTCGTAGGTCACCACGCGGTGGCCGTCGGCCGACAGTTGCGCGGCGAGGGTGTCCCACTCGCCCTGGTGGCCTGCCAGGCCGTGCAGGAGGAGGAACGTGGCCGTGGGTTCCCCAGGGGGGTGGTGATCCCTGTGGGCGAGGTGCGTGCCGTCGGGGGTGGTGAGGGTCTCGGACCTCGTACGGGTCAAGTGCCGGCTCCTGTCGGTGGCTTGGCCGCCTGACCGACGGCCACCTTCCGTCCGTCCAAGAGGTGGCCGTCGTGCGCGGTTCAGGAGCCTACGACGCCGGACTCAGGTCCGCTCGGCCGAACAGGAGGGCGTAGCCGGAGGGAAGCTGGGCCAGGATGCGGGTGATCAGGTCGTCGCCGACCAGGGGCGGCAGCACGCTCAGGACCGAGCTGACGTCCCAGCGGGCCGTGGCGGGGGTCGCTCCCTCGATACGGGCCGCGACGGAGTCGACGAACTCGGCGGCGGTCAGCCGGCGCGTGGCCGGGATCTGGGAGGCGACGACCCTGGCGGCCTCCTCGGGCAGGGCGCGGGCGAGGTCGACCCGTTCGTCGCCGATCACATGACCGCCGAGGGCGGACAGGACGATACGGGTGACTCGCTCCGCCTCCGGCCTGGTGGGGTACTGGCCCGATTCCCGTACCGCTTCGATCAGTCGGGTCCAGGCGTTGTCGTCGCCTTGGGTGGGGTGGGTGCGCTGCGGAGCGGGGATCAGGGTCTTCGGCGTCGTGAGAGCAGTCGTCACACTGGGCACCGTCGTCACGCTCATGTGTGGGTCTTCCTCCGGATCCGGTGCTGCGTCGCGCCGCCGGGGTGGGGCTCCGGCGGCGCGGGTGGGGGTTGGGTTGGGGGGGGCGGGCTGTCCCGTGGGTGGGACGCCCTCGGGACAGCCCTCGTGGGTACGTGAGTGCCGTGCCGTCAGCCGCTGAGCTGCTTGGGCTTGTCGCCGCCCGTGATCTGGATGCGGCGCGGCTTGGCCTGCTCGGCCACCGGGATGCGCAGGGTCAGGACGCCGGCCTCGTACGAGGCGTCGATGCGCTCCGTGTCCAGCGTGTCGCCGAGGAAGAGCTGGCGCGTGAAGGTGCCGGTGGGCCGTTCGGCGACGAGCAGTTCCGCGTCCTCGGGGGCGGGGGACCTGCGTTCGGCTCGGACGTTCAGGACGTTGCGTTCGACGTCCAGCTCGATCGTCTCGGGGTCGATGCCGGGGAGGTCGAAGTGGACGAAGAACTCGTCCCCGGAGCGGTAGGCATCCATCGCCATCGCCGACGGGCGCGTGGCGGGGCCCAAGACCTGCTGGGTGAGCCGGTCGAGTTCACGGAAGGGGTCCGTGCGCATGAGCATCACTGGTCACTCCTCTCTTCAGGCGCTGCCGCTGCGATGCCCTACGTTCTTCGCCTTCTTATATAACTCGGAGCGGGAAACTTGACAAGCCTCGACTCATGTTCGTGTGGCCTGTGGCCTGTGGGAACGCGCCTTCGTGCGCCCCGGCGCGTGCGCCCCCGACCTGGGGAGTTAGCCTCGGTGATCGCGAGCGGGGCAGGAGCAGCAGGAGCAGAGCAGAAGCAGGAGGCAGGGATGGCGAAGGTTCCCAGTGCGGTGATCGCCGCGAGCGGGCTCGTGGGCGGGTACGGCGTCGCCCGCTGGACTCGGCAGCGGCCGCTCGGCGGGGCCGTGCTCGCCGTCGCCGGGGCCGCGGCCGCGCGGCAGTGGCGGCAGCAGGCCGGTGGGGTGGCCGCGGGGGCGTTGTCGGCCGCGTATGTCGCCGCCTTCGCCGGGTCTCATCCGCTGGCCAAGAAGGTGGGTGCCTGGCCTGCCGTGTTCGGGGTGGCGGGGGCCGTGGCCGTCGCGTCCTGGGTGGTCGCCGACCGGCGCGGTTGAGTACGACCGGCGCGGTTGAGCAGCGCGCACAGCGAAGAACCCCGGCCCTGAAACCAGGGCCGGGGTTCTCGTCTGGAGCGCCGGGCAGGCCTTGCACCTGCATCTCCCCGCAGGAAGCGGGACGTCTTTCCTTGGACCACCAACGCATCGTCCGTCTGCCGGAGTTCCGGCGAGCGGGCGCAGATCAACTATAGCGCAGTTTTTGTTATCGCCTTCGCCGTCCGGCCGTCTCCTCACCGTCCCCCGCAGGAACGCGACTTACGACGTTGAGGTACGACAACGTGACACGACAGATCAGCCGCCGGAGCATGTTGAGGGCCGCGGGCACGGCAGCCGGAGCCGCCGGCATCGGTGTCGTCGGCGCCGGGGTCGCTACGAGCGCGCTCGCGAGCCCGGCCGTCGCCGCCGGCTCCGCTTTCGCCCACCCCGGGCTGCTGCACACCCGTACCGACCTGGACCGTATGGCGGCCAAGGTGAAGGCGGGTGCCAGACCCTATACGGCCGGGTTCGCCAAGCTCACCGCCAACCGGCACGCGCAGAGCGGCTGGCGGGCCAATCCGCAGGCCACGGTGTACCGGGGAGCGGGTTCGCCCCAGAACTACGCGGTGCTCTACAACGACATCCACGCCGCCTACCAGAACGCCCTGCGGTACCACGTCAGCGGCGAGACCGCGCATGCCGACACCGCGGTGGCGATCCTCAACGCCTGGTCGGGGAAGCTGACGTCGATCCAGGGCTCGGCCGACCGGTTCCTGGCCGCCGGGCTGTACGGCTACCAGTTCGCCAACGCCGCCGAACTCGTGCGCGATCACGGTGACTTCGAGCTCGGGCGGGCGCAGGAGGTGATGCGGAACGTGTTCCATCCGGTCAGCGACAGTTTCCTGCGCGATCACAACGGTGCCGTCGTCACCAACTACTGGCCCAACTGGGATCTGACGGCCATCGCCTGTGTGCTCGCCACGGGCATCTTCTGCGACGACCGTGCCGTGGTCGACCGGGCCGTCGAGTACTTCAAGCACGGGGACGGCATGGGGTCCGTCAGGCACGCCATTCCCGTCGTGCACGAGGACGGGCTGGCCGAGTGGGTCGAGTCGGGGCGGGACCAGGGGCATGCGCTGCTCGGGGTCGGGCTGATGGGCACGGTCTGCGAGATGGCTTGGAACCAGGGCATCGATCTCTACGGCTATGACGACAGCCGCTTCCTCAAGGGGGCGCAGTACGTGGCGAAGTGGAGCCTGGGCGGGGATGTGCCGTATACGGCCAACACGCGGAGGAAGGGGGCGATCGGGGGGTGGTCGGGGAGTGAGACCGCGGCCGAGGCCGCGGGTGTGGATCCGGCCATGACGCGTCCCATCTGGGCGATGATCGCCAATCACTACACCAAGCGGCGGGGGTTGTCGGCGTCGTATGTGACGCGTGCGGCCGTCAAGGCTGCGCCTGAGGGTGGGGGTGGGGATTACGGGCCCAACAGTGGGGGTTACGACCAGCTTGGTTTTGGGACGCTGGCGTTTACTCGGGATCCGGGTCCGGTGGAGGTGACGCCGAGTGTGAGTCCGTCTGGGGCTGCCTCCGGTGGGGATGCGCGGCCGCAGGGGGCCGTGAGCGACTCGGCCTCGCCTACCGCGGGGCGTGACCTGGCTGCTACCGGGGCCGAGGACATGGTCGGCTGGGCCGCCGCGGCGGGGGTTTCCGCTGTCGCGGGTGGGTTGCTGTTGCTGCGGCGGCGGGATCGGGTGCGGCGGGGTGGGGCTGAGTAGCCTCTGGTGCGTTGGGAGGGCGCCGGCGGTGTGGCCCGGGCGCGGGTGGGGCAGCTCGCCCGCGCTGGCGGGGTGCCGCTGCGCCCACCCGTGCCGCCCTGGGGGTACCTCCCAGGCCCTTGAGGCACTGGGGGAGGCACGACTGCCCGCAGCTAAGCCGGCTGCCCAGGGCCCTACGCCGTCGCCGTCCTCGACCCCGTCGAGCCGGAGGCAGCGGTGGAGTCGCTGTCTGCCTTGCCCTCCATCGCCGTCAACGGCGTGGCGATGTCCTCCAGCGAACGCCGTTCCGCCCGCACCGCGAGGAGCGCTGCCGCCAGGCCCGCCAGGCACATCAGGGTCGCGCCGATCTGGAAGGCGAGGACCGTGTCGCCGACCTTGCCCGTGCCGGTGAGGTCGGCGAAGAGGAGCGGGCCGCTGATGCCGCCGGCTGCCGTGCCGATGGCGTAGAAGAAGGCGATGGACATGGCGCGGGTCTCCATCGGGAAGACCTCGGAGACCGTCAGGTAGGCGCTGGACGCGCCCGCCGAGGCGAAGAACAGCACCGCGCACCAGCAGGCGGTCAGCGTGGTCGCGCTGAGCGAGCCCAGGTCGAAGAGCCAGGCCGTGCCGAAGAGGAGCAGGCCGGACAGCAGGTACGTGCCGGAGATCATCACGCGGCGGCCGACCGTGTCGAAGAGCTTGCCCAGGAGCAGCGGTCCGCAGAAGTTGCCGAGCGCGATGACCGCGAAGTAGTAGCCGGTGCTGCCGCTCGGGACGTCGAAGAACGTCGTCAGGATCGCGCCGAAGCCGAAGGTGATGGCGTTGTAGAGGAAGGCCTGGCCGATGAAGAGGGAGAAGCCGAGGATGGCGCGGCGGCGGTAGTCGGAGAAGACCGTGCGGCCGATCTCCAGGAAGGAGACGCTGCGGCGCTGGTGGATGGTGATCTCGCCCTCCGCGCGCGGCAGCGGCTCGCCCTGCTCCTGCTCGATCCTGCGCTCGATCGAGGAGACGATGCGTTCCGCTTCGTCGTCGCGGCCGTGGATCAGCAGCCAGCGGGGGCTCTCCGGGACGTGCCGGCGGACCAGCAGGATCACCAGGGCCAGGACCGCGCCGAGTGCGAACGTGAGGCGCCAGCCGACGTTCGCCGCGAAGAGGTCCGTGTCCAGCGCGACGATCGAGAGGAGGGAGCCGCCGACCGCGCCCAGCCAGAAGCTGCCGTTGATCATCAGGTCGACGCGGCCGCGGTACTCCTTGGGGATCAGTTCGTCGATCGCGGAGTTGATGGCCGCGTACTCGCCGCCGATGCCGAAGCCGGTGAGGAAGCGGAAGAGCAGGAACCACCAGGTGTCGAAGGCGATCGCGGTCAGGGCAGTGGCGCCGAGGTAGACCGCCAGCGTGATCATGAAAAGTTTTTTACGGCCCCACTTGTCGGTCAGCCGGCCCCAGAAGAGCGCGCCGGAGCAGGCGCCCGCCACGTACAGGGCGGCCGCCAGGCCGGTGACCTCGGCGGAGGTGATGGGCAGGCCGCTGCCGGGTTCCGACAGGCGGCTGGCGATGTTGCCTACGACGGTGACTTCGAGACCGTCGAGGATCCACACGGTGCCGAGTCCGATGACGATCGTCCAGTGCCAGCGTGACCACGGGAGGCGGTCGAGGCGGGCGGGGATGTCGGTGGTCACGGTTCGGCCGGTCCCGGCCTGTGCGGTGGTCATGGGCTCCCTCCTCATCGAGAAGAACCCGGGCCGAGTGCCCTGAGCCGCTTTGCTTACGCCCTGACACCTGACGCCACCCGCGCGTCACGCCCCGCCGGGCACCCCGTCACGCCCCGAGCGCGTGCGACACCGTGTAGATCAGCAGGCCGGCCAGCGAACCGACCACCGTGCCGTTGATCCGGATGAACTGCAGGTCGCGGCCGATGTTCGCCTCGATCTTCCGCGTGGTGTGCTCGGCGTCCCAGCTCGCCACCGTGTCCGTGATCAGGGAGGTGATCTCCTTGCGGTAGGTGGTGACGACGTAGACGGCCGCGTCCTCCACCCACTTGTCGACCTTGTCCTGCACCTTGCGCTCGCCCGCCATCCGGGATCCGAGCGACAGCAGGGAGGCCCGTACGCGCAGCCGCAGTTCGCTGCGCTCGTCCTCCGCCGCCGCGACGATCATGGACCGTACGGCCGTCCAGGCGCTGGCGATGAGGTCCTGGACCTCGCCGCGGCCCAGCACCTCGCCCTTGAGGCGCTCGACGCGGGCGCGGGTGTCGGTGTCGGACTGGAGGTCGGAGGCGAAGTCGGTGAGGAAGCGGTCGAGGGCGCCGCGCGCGGGGTGGGCGGGCATGTCGCGCATCTCCGTGGCGAAGCGCAGGAGTTCCTTGTAGACGCGCTCGCCGACCTTGCGGTCGACGAACCTCGGCGTCCAGCCGGGGGCGCCGCCCTCCACGGCGTCCATGACCTCGTCGCGGTGCAGCACCAGCCAGTCGTGCGCGCGGGTGACGACGAGGTCGACGATCCGTTTGTGGCCGCCGTCGGCGACGATTTTCTCCAGCATCTTGCCGATGCCGGGCCCGATCTCCTGGGCGTTGGCGCGGCGCGTGATGGCCTCGCCGACGACGGCCTGGACGTCGGAGTCGCGCAGGACCGTCAGGGCGCCGCGCAGGGCGGTGGACAGCTCCGCCGTGACCCGGTCGGCGTGTTCGGGGACGGCGAGCCAGGCGCCGAGACGGCTGCCGATGCCGACGGCGCGCAGCCGCTGCCGTACGACGTCCTCGGAGAGGAAGTTCTCCCCGACGAACTCGCCGAGGGTGACGCCGAGCTGGTCCTTCTTGGTGGGGATGATCGCGGTGTGCGGGATGGGGATGCCGAGGGGGTGGCGGAAGAGGGCGGTGACGGCGAACCAGTCGGCGAGCGCGCCGACCATGCCCGCCTCGGAGGCCGCGGCGACATAGCTCGCCCAGGGGCCCGCGCCGGAGTTCTGGGCCCACTTGGCGAGGATGTAGACCACGGCCACGAACAGCAGGAGCCCGGTGGCGGTGAGTTTCATGCGGCGTACGCCACGCTGCTTCTCCTCGTCCGCGGGGCTGAAGGTGGCCATCGCACGGTTCGTGGCGACGCCGGGGCGGGCATGCTGCCCTCCGACGCCGCCCTTTTCTTCTACTTTCGTCCGTTCCATCCGCTCCACCCGCTTGGTGATCCCGCACACATTGTCCCTTCCTGACCGACTCCTGGAACGGAACAGGAGTTCCCGGCGTCTGTCGGGAGGGGGTAATGCCACGGGGTCCGTGTGAGCTTCCCCCGGCCCATGACGCATCATGGGCATATCAGATCGGAGCCTTGGGCTCCCATCGCCCGAGGAGAACTACACAGCATGACCCGGGGTCGTGGTTACGCCCTATTGGCCGTCGTTGTCGCAGCGATCGTGGCCCTTTCCACCGCCATATACGTCGGGGTGGCGTCCGACAGAGGTACGCCGGCGCGCAACGCTCTCGCCGACGACCGCCTCCCGAACAACTCCGCCGCCCCCGCCTCCACCGGCACCTGGGTCGGCACCTGGTCCGCTTCTCCGGCCGCGGCCGAGCCGGGCACGGAGACGACCGGCATGGCGGACCGCTCGGTGCGCAACGTCGTCCACACCAGCGTCGGCGGTACGAGTGCCCGCGTGACGCTGTCCAATCTCTACGGCCAGGCGCCGCTGAGCATCACGCGCGCCTCGATCGCCGTCGCCGCCGGGAGCGGCACAGCCGCCGCGCTCTCGGACACCCTGCGGCAGCTGACCTTCAACGGCGGGCCGGCGGTCGTCATCCCGCCCGGCCGGCAGGTGATGAGCGACGCCGTGCGCATCGTCATCCCGCGCGACGCGGACGTCCTGATCACCACGTACACGCCGACCAGCTCCGGCTCGGTGACGTACCACCGGCACGCCCGGCAGATCTCCTACGTCGCCCAGGGCGACCACACCGCTGACGCGACGGGCGCGCCGTACACCGAGCAGAGCATGTACTGGCGTTACCTGACCGCGCTGGACGTGCTGAGCAACGAGTCCGACGGGACGGTCGTCGTCCTCGGCGACTCGATCACCGACGGGATCACCTCCTCCGCCGGTGCCAACAACCGGTGGACCGACGTCCTGTCCGACAGGCTACGCGCGGAGATCGCCGCCGGGCGGGACCTGCCCCGCTACAGCGTCGTCAACCAGGGCATCAGCGGGAACCGGGTCCTCACGGACGGGCTGGGCCGGCCGGCGGACAACCCCAGCGGGCTGAACCGCTTCGCGCGGGACGTGCTGGAGCGGACGAACGCCAAGGTCGTCGTCATCGACCTCGGGGTCAACGACATCCTGCGCAATCCGCGGCTCGCGGATCCGAACGCGGTGCTCGGCGGGCTGCGCACGATGGTCGGGCAGGCGCATGCGCGGGGGCTGAAGGTCGTGGGGGCGACGCTGATGCCGTTCGGCGGGCACCGGGGGTACTCGGAGGCTCGGGAAGCCGTGCGGCAGCAGATCAACGCGGAGATTCGTGCGGGGCGGGTGTTCGACGCGGTGGTCGACTTCGACAAGGGGCTGCGTGATCCTTACGACCCGCGGCGGCTGCGGGCCGAGTACGACTCGGGGGACCATCTGCATCCCAGTGACGCGGGGTATGCGCGGATGGCCGAGGTGTTCGATCTGGAGAGCCTGAAGGGGTCTGTGCCGGCGGAGCTGTAGAGCTGAGGTCGGCTGGTGCCGCACGACTGTCCGCAGGCGGCGGCTAGCCGTCCAGCTGGCGGCGGCGTTGCTCGCGGAGGCGTTGTTTCTCCGCACGGGTCAGCTTTCGCTGGACCCCGACGCCGCCCCAGAAGGCGAAGCCGGTGATGACGACGCGGGGTGCGCCGGGGGCGCGGGGGACGCCCTCCTCCCGGTGGTCGAAGCCGCCCATGATGCCGATGCCGCGGACGACGACCTCGACGCCGGGCGGGACGATGACCTCCACCCCGCCCATGATCGCGATCGCGTTGATCTCGACCTCGCGGTCCGCGAAGTTCGCCTCGCGCAGGTCGATCTCCCCGCCGCCGCAGAGGGCGAGGCAGGTGAACCGGCGGGGCATCGTCCAGCGCCCCTTGCGCTGGAAGCCGGACATCACCGCCACGGCCCACGGCGAGGAACCCTCCCCGCCGACGATCCGCCCGGACCAGTGCGAGCCGTCCGGGCCGGCGGCGGGCTCCTTGGTCAGTGACACGGAAGGCGCCGTGACGCCCGCGGCCGGCAGGTCCCGGGTGATCGGCGCCAGTTCGCCGTAGGTCCGCGCCTGATACGTCGCGTCCAGCCGCTCCTCGAACTCCGCCATGTCGAGACGGCCCTCCGCGAGGGCGTCCCGCAGGATCTCGGCGACCCGTTCACGGTCGGCGTCGGAGGCGCGGAGGTCCGGGACTGAGTCGTCGGTCATACACAGCAGATTACGAGTTCACCCCGCCGGGGGCTACGAGATCGCCCGCTCGGCCTGTTCCGCGTACATCTTCGCGATCACCGCCTCGATGTCCGGCTCCCGCACCGACAGGTCCACCAGCGGGTACTCCGCCGCGATCCGCGCGACGAGCGGTGCCGCGGACTGAGCCGCCGGGAACGCCAGCCACTGGCGCGGACCGTCCACCCGGACGACCCGGGCGGGCGCCGGGGCGTCGATCGGCGGCAGTTCCCGCTCCAGGTCCACCACCAGCGTCCGCTCGCTCTCCCCCGCCTCGTGCAGCCCGGCGAGCGGGCCGTCGTACATCAGGCACCCGTGGTCGATGACCATCACCCGCTTGCACAACTGCTCGATGTCCTGGAGGTCGTGCGTGGTCAGCAGCACCGTGGTGCCGTGCTCGGCGTTCAACTCCCGCAGGAACTCCCGCACCTTGGACTTGGAGACGACGTCGAGGCCGATGGTCGGCTCGTCGAGGTACAGCACCTCCGGGTCGTGCAGCAGTGCCGCCGCGATGTCGCCGCGCATCCGCTGCCCGAGCGAGAGCTGCCGTACCGGCACGTCCAGCAGGTCGCCCAGGTCGAGGAGTTCGACCAGACGGTCGAGGTTCTCGCGGTAACGGGCGTCCGGGATCCGGTACATGCGGTGCATCAGCCGGTAGGAGTCGACCAGCGGCAGGTCCCACCACAGCGTCGTACGCTGCCCGAACACCACGCCGATGCGGTGCGCGAGCCGGGTGCGTTCGCGGGAGGGGTCGATGCCGGCGACCCGGAGCCGGCCGGCGCTCGGGGTGAGGATGCCGGTCAGCATCTTGATCGTGGTCGACTTGCCGGCGCCGTTGGGGCCGATGTAGCCGACCATCTCGCCGCGGTCCACCCGGAAGGAGATCGAGTCGACGGCCCGGACCTGGCGCCGTTCCCGCTTCATGAAGCCGGTCTTCTTGCGCACGTCGAAGACCTTCTCGACGCCGTCGAGTTCGATGAACCCGCCGTCCACACCGTCCACGCTGTCCAACGCCGTCAACTCCCTGTACTCCGGTAGGAACGAAGCCCCACCCGCCACGCCATCCCCGCCAGCACACAGCAGGCCACCGCCACCAGCGGCGACGCGAAGGCCGCCCCCTGGGGCAGCTCGATCGGGTACGGGCGGCCCAGCACGTAGGCGGCGGGGACCCAGTTGACGAAGGCGAGCGGCAGCATGAAGGTCACGCCGCGCACCAGGTCCTTCCCGAACACGCTCGGCGGATACTGCAGCAGCGTGGTCCCGCCGTACGTGAACGCGTTCTGCACCTCGGCGGCGTCCTGGGCGAAGATCTGGAAGGCCGCGCCCGCCACGAACACCGCCGAGAAGATCGCCGCGCCGCTGACCACCATCACCGGCACCAGCAGCGCCTTGGGCGCGCTCCAGTCGACGTCGACCGAGACCAGGGCCCAGCCCAGGACCACCGCGCCCTGCGTGATCCGGCCCAGGCGGCGCAGCGCGAAGCGGTCGGCGCCGACCTGGGCGAGCACCGGCGCGGGACGCACGAGCAGGATGTCGAACGAGCCGTCGCGCATCCGGGCACCCAGGACGTCCATCGAGCCGAGCACCAGGTCGGCGATCCCGAACGCCGTCACCGACAGCCCGTACAGGAAGGCGATCTCGGGCAGTGACCAGCCGCCCAGCGAGTCGACCTGCGAGAACATCAGCAGGATCCCCACGAAGTCCAGGCCGGTCACCAGCAGGTTGCCGAACACCGTGACGACGAAGGAGGTGCGGTAGGTCATGCTGGAGCGCATCCACATCCCGGCGATCAGCCGGTAGGCCCGCAGCCCCTCCAGCAGGGCACTCCGCTCAGCCACCCTGCACCACCACCCGCCGCGTCGCGGCCGACTGCAGCAGCCGCCCCGCCGCGAGCAGTGCCACCGCCCACGCCGCCTGGAAGGCGAACGCCCCGAGCGGGTCGGTCTCCCCCATCAGCACGTCCGCCGGCATCTGGATCTGCGCCGCCCACGGCAGCACCCGCACGATGTCGCCGAGCACGCCCGGGAAGGCGTTCAGCGGCAGCACCATGCCGGAGAAGAAGATGCCCGTGATCATCAGCACCTGGTTGACGCCCATGCCGTCCATCAGCCAGAACACGCTCAGGGCCACCAGGTAGCGGAGCGCGAAGCTGACGACCGCCGCCAGCAGGAGCGTGACCACGAAGGCCGCCCAGGGGGTGACCGACGTCGGCAGCGCCATGGGGAAGAAGACCGCGCCGAACGCGAAGGGGACGACGCCCCGCCCCAGCATCTGGAACAGCGCCCGCCCCACGTCGCCCGCCAGCCACCACAGCTGCAGATCGGCCGGCCGGTACAGGTCGACGGCGATCTCGCCGGTGCGGATGCGCTCCATCAGGTCCTTCTCGGCGCCGCCGCCCTGGATGGCGAGGGTCGCGTAGAGGCACTGCCCCAGCCACACATAGGTCACGGCCTGCGCCTGGTCGTACCCTCCCAGATGCGGCTTCTCGTCCCACAGCGCCAGGTAGGTGTAGACGAGGATGACGCCGAAGGCCGTGTTGGTGAACACCCCGGCCACCGTGGCCGCCCGGTACGTCGCGTACCGCCTGAAACCCCCCGCGGCGACGGCCAGGTACAACCGTCCCGAGCCCACATCCACAGCCCTCCTCGCCGCCGGGCACCGAAGCGCAGGAGCCTAGTGGACCGGCGATCACGCGTGCCACGCATTTTCGAGGACCGGCTCAGGCGCCGCGGGGCGAGTGCGCACCGGCCCAGACGGTACGATCCGTTGCGTCAGCGTGGGCCGAGGCGCCCGTGGCCAGCGCGAGCAGCATGGCGGCGGTGCCGGCCGGGGCGGAGCGTACGAGCCGTCGCGTCCGCGGTGGTGTCCCCCTTCGGGCGAATGTCGCGCGGGCGAGATCGCGATTCGGGCAAGCGCGCGAAATGGCATGGTTCGCCCTGCACCCGCCCGCGTGCCCGCCCCGCACACGGCCCGCCCTGCCGCCCGGCTCACGACACGGCCCTCGGTCAGGGAACTGATCGCCGGATGGGACAGTCTTCATCACAGAGGCGCAGAGCGAGCAGAGACGTACGGGAACGACGTACGACGCGAAACAGGAGTCCGTGCACGACATGAGTGACGAGCCGCAGCCGCAGCAGCCGACACCGGGCTGGGCGCCGAGAGAGCCGCAGGCGGACGGCGACCCGGCCACGCCGCAGGCCACGCCTGCCGGGAAACCCAAGCGCACCGGCTGGCGCCGGATCATCCCGACCTGGCGCATGACGCTCGGCGCCTTCATCATCGTCGCCCTGCTGCTGGTCGGCGGCTTCTTCCTCGGCTACTCACTGGTGCAGATCCCTCCGGCCAACGCGCTCGCCACCAAGCAGGCCAACGTCTACCTGTACGCGGACGGCTCGGTGATCGCCCGCGACGGCGAGATCAACCGGGAGAACGTCACACTCCCGCGGATCTCCAAGGACGCCCAGCACGCGATCCTGGCCGCCGAGGACCGCGACTTCTACACCGAGTCCGCCGTCGACCCCAAGGCCATGCTCCGCGCGGCCTGGAACACGGCCCTCGGCAAGGGCAAGCAGTCCGGCTCCACGATCACGCAGCAGTACGTGAAGAACTACTACCTGCGCCAGGACCAGACCCTCACGCGCAAGGCCAAGGAATTCTTCATCGCGATCAAGCTGGACCGCGAGGTCAGCAAGGACCACATCCTCGAGGGCTACCTCAACACCAGCTACTTCGGCCGCAACGCCTACGGCATCCAGGCAGCCGCCCAGGCCTACTACGGCACGGACGCCACGGACCTCGACCCGGCCCGCGCCGCCTACCTCGCCGCGCTCGTCAACGCGCCCAGCCAGTACGACGTCGTCGCCCATCCCGAGAACCGCAAGGCCGCCGAGGCCCGCTGGAACTACGTCCTGGACGGCATGGTCAAGAAGGGCTGGCTCAGCGAGTCGAAGCGGGCCGGCATGAAGTTCCCCGTGCCGAAGGAGTCCACCCTGTCCACCGGCATGTCGGGACAGCGCGGCTACATCGTACGGACCGTCAAGGACTACCTCACCCAGAACAAGATCATCGACGAGAGGCGGCTCGACGCGGGCGGCTACCGCATCACCACGACGCTCCAGAAGCCCCGGCAGGACGCGTTCGTGAAGGCCGTCAACGACAAGCTGATGGACAAGCTGGACAAGAAGAACAACAAGGTCGACCGCTACGTCCGCGCGGGCGGCGCCTCCGTCGACCCCAAGACCGGCGAGGTCGTGGCGATGTACAACGGCGTCGACTACGTCAAGCAGTACACCCCGAACGCCACCCGCAGGGACTTCCAGGTCGGCTCCACCTTCAAGCCGTTCGTGTTCACCGCCGCCGTCGAGAACCACTCGGAGACCCAGGACGGCCGCATGATCACCCCGAACACGATCTACGACGGCACCAACAAGCGCCCCGTCCAGGGCTGGACCGGCGACCCCTACGCCCCCGAGAACGAGGACCAGCACTCCTACGGCGACATCACCGTCACCGAGGCCACCGACAGCTCCGTGAACTCGGTGTACGCGCAGATGGCGGCCGACGTCGGCCCTCCGGAGGTCAAGCAGACCGCGATCGACCTCGGCATCCCCGAGAACACCCCCGACCTCGCCGACGGCCCCGCCATCGCGCTCGGCACGGCCACCGCCAGCGTCCTCGACATGGCGGAGGCGTACGCCACGCTCGCCAACCACGGCCGGCACGGCACGTACACGATGGTCAAGAAGGTCACCAAGGAGGGCGCGCCGGTCGAGCTGCCCGAGCGGCGCACCCGGCAGGCCGTGAGCCGCGAGGCCGCCGACACCACCACCTCGATGCTGCAGAGCGTCGTCCAGAACGGCACGGCCTCCGCCGCGCAGGGCGCGGGCCGCCCCGTCGCCGGCAAGACCGGCACCGCCGAGGAGGACACGGCGGCCTGGTTCGCGGGCTACACCCCCGACCTCGCCACGGTCGTCTCCGTCATGGGCCAGGACCCGGTCACCGCCGACCACAAGTCGCTGTACGGAGCGATGGGCCTGGACCGCGTCAACGGCGGCGGGCCGCCCGCGGAGATCTGGACGCAGTTCACCCAGGACGCCCTCAAGGGCAAGCCCGTCAAGGACTTCGACCTCAGGCTCCAGCCCGGCGCCGACGTCTCCCAGGCCCCCGGCACCGAGCCCCCGGCCGACCCGACCACGGGCACCACCGACGGCGGCAGCACCTCCACCGGCGGCCAGGAGACCGGCACCGAGACGCCCGGCCAGTCCCCGAGCGCGCCCGAGGGACAGACCGAGGGCCAGACCGACGGCGGCACCACCGACGGCGGCACGGGCGGCGAGTCCCCGACCGGCGGCGGCACCGCGGACGGCGGGACCGGCGACGGCGGCACGACCGACGGCGGCACGACCGACGGCGGCACG
Organism: Streptomyces africanus; assembly: GCF_030816955.1. NCBI lineage: Bacteria > Bacillati > Actinomycetota > Actinomycetes > Kitasatosporales > Streptomycetaceae > Streptomyces > Streptomyces africanus. Next base: position 3,264,387 of record NZ_JAUSYP010000001.1, read on the forward strand.
ACGGACGGCGGCGGCGACGCGACCGACGGCGGCGCGACGGGCGGCCCGACGGGCCCCGGCTGGGGCGTGGTCCCGCAGGGCACGCGCCGCGAATAGTCGGATCAGTGACCCGAGGTCGCCTTCAGCCCCACCACGGCGACCAGCAGCAGGCACACGAAGAAGATCCGGGCGGCGGTGGCCGGCTCCCCCAGCACGGCCATGCCGAACACCGCCGCCCCGGCCGCCCCGATGCCCACCCACACGCCGTAGGCGGTACCGACGGGCAGGGTCCTGGCGGCCTGGGACAGCAGCAGCATGCCGGCGACGATGCCGGCGCCGGTGAGAACGCTGGGCAGCGGGCGCGTGAACCCGTCGGTGTACTTCAGCAAAGCAGCACAGAAGGGGCCGGTGACCCTGGCCACCGGCCCCTTCTTCTTCTGCCGCTGCTCTGCTCCCGCCGGAACTACAGATACAGGCCCGTCGAGTCCTCCGAGCCCTCGAACCGGTCCGCGGCCACGGCGTGCAGATCACGCTCGCGCATGAGCACGTACGCGATACCGCGCACCTCGACCTCGGCGCGGTCCTCCGGGTCGAACAGAACCCGGTCGCCCGGCTCCACGGTCCGTACGTTCTGCCCCACCGCGACGACCTCGGCCCAGGCCAGCCGCCGGCCGACCGCCGCCGTGGCGGGGATCAGGATGCCGCCGCCGGAACGCCGCTCGCCCTCGCTGGTGTCCTGCCGCACGAGTACGCGGTCGTGCAGCATCCGGATGGGCAGCTTGTCGGGATGGGTGCTGTGCTCGTTTCTCTTGGCGCTCACGCCCTGAAACCTACCTGTCTTCCCCGTGGACGTACGCGGTCGGGTCAGCCCTTGCGCCGCCGCGTGCTGACGGCCAGCAGCCCGACCACGCCGACGACGACGAGCGCGAGGGGCACGACCCGCTCCAGCCGCGGCGCCCCGTCCTCGTCCACGAACTGGGCGCGCACGTCCGTGACGGCCCGGTTGACCTCCACGTACGCCCGCCCGAGGGTGTGATCGATATTGGACGCGACCTTGGCCTTGGCGTCCCCGACGATGGTCTTCGGGTGCACCCGCACCCCGATCTCGTCGAGGGTCTCGGCCAGGGTCGCGCGGCGGCGCCTGATGTCCGCCTCGATCTGCGCCGGGGTCCTGGTGTCCGCCGTGTCCGCCACCGTGTCGCCTCCGAAGTCGGTGTGAAGCCTGTGCCGGACAGTCTGTCAGCTCCACGGCTCATAGCACTGTCCCGACCCCCGGTTAGGCTGGTCCGATGAGCGAGCGACTCCAGCCGGGGGACGTGGCCCCCGCCTTCACCCTGCCCGACGCCGACGGCACCGAGGTGTCCCTGTCGGACCACAAGGGCCGCAAGGTCATCGTGTACTTCTACCCGGCCGCCCTCACCCCCGGCTGCACCAAGCAGGCCTGCGACTTCACGGACAACCTGGAGCTGCTGGCCGGCGCGGGCTACGAGGTGATCGGCATCTCCCCCGACAAGCCCGAGAAGCTGGCCAAGTTCCGCGACAAGGAGTCCCTGAAGGTCACGCTGCTGGCCGACCCGGACAAGCAGGTCCTGGACGCCTACGGCGCCTTCGGCGAGAAGAAGAACTACGGCAAGACCTACATGGGCGTCATCCGCTCCACGATCGTCGTGGACGAGGAGGGCAAGGTCGAGCGCGCGCTGTACAACGTCCGGGCGACGGGTCACGTGGCCAAGATCATCAAGGATCTGGGGATCTGAGTCCTCCGTCTCCGCTGTGGAACGGCTCGTACCGGGGTGGCCCGGTACGAGCCGTTCCGCATTTCGGGCGTGACTGTCCGATAAACGGTTCGTTACTCCGTGCGAGATCACGAATGGGTGGTCGAGGGATGGAGTGACGGAGGGGCGCGATGGGGGCGAGTGCGTACACCAGGGAGCGGCTGGAGGAGGCGGCTCGGGGGGCGCGGACGCTGTCGGAGGCGTTGGCGCGGTTGGGGGTGGATCCGAAGAGTTCGACGCGGCGGTATGTGCACGAGCGGATGAAGAAGCTGGGGGTGGACGTGTCACGGTTCGAGCGGGAGGGGGTGAAGTGGACGAGGGACGTCCTTGAGCGGGCCGTGGCGGCGTCGACCAACATGGGCGAGGTCCTGCGGCACCTCGGGCTGGAGGTGGTCGGGGGGCATCACACGCACATCAGCCGCAAAATCAAGGCGTACGGGATCGACACGTCGCACTTCCAGGTGACGGGGCGCGGTAAGCCTCGACGGAGGCCAGGAAATCTGCTCGTCAAGCAACCATCCGACAGCGCCCGGCGCATTGCGAGTAGTCGACTGAAACGGGCAATGCTCGGGCAGGGAGTGGAAGAACGCTGCTCCCTCTGCGGGGTCGAGGCGGTGTGGCGCGGCGAACCACTGCCGCTCGAGGTCGATCACATCGACAGCGACTGGCGCAACAACCGCATCGACAACCTGCGCTTGCTCTGCCCCAACTGCCATTCCACAACGGACAGTTACAGAGGGCGGGGCAAGGGACGCGCGAAGGAGCGTGCCTCATGAGCAGGCGGCGAGCCCGGCCCACTCCCGAGGAACTGCGCGTCGCGGTCGCCGAGTCCGTCTCCATCGCCGAGGTGCTTCGCCGCCTGGGCCGCCAGGGCAGCGGCACCCAGCGGGCGCATCTGCACCGGTGGATCGCCGAGGACCGGCTCTCTACCGAGCACTTCCTAGGCCAGGCCCACCAGCGCGGGAAGCCCCGCCCGGCCCTGGCCAGACGTCCTGAGGACATCCTGGTCAAGCACGACGGCGCGCGTCGGACCCGCACGGTCGTGCTGCGTAGGGCACTCCACGCGATGGGCGTACCTGACGAGTGCGCGAACTGCGGGGTCGGCCCCGAGTGGCTCGGCAAGCCCATGACGCTGGAGGTGGATCACATCAACGGGGACTGGAGCGACGACCGGCTGGAGAACCTGCGGTTGTTGTGTCCCAACTGCCACCCCATCACGAGGACCTGGTGTCGAGGCGGGCAGCGACGACATAATCTCGCCCAGTAGAGTAGAAATCTGTCGGGCGCCCGTACGCCAACGGCTGAGCGGCGATCTTTAGGTGGTCGTGTCTGTCGGTTCGAATCCGACCGGGCGTACACAGAGAATCAGCCCCGGGCCTTCGAGTCGAAGGCCCGGGGCTGATCTCTCAGCCGAGCAGCTCCCGCACCACCGGCACCAACGCCCGGAACGCCTTGCCCCGGTGGCTGATCGCGTTCTTCTCCTCGGGGGTCAATTCCGCGCAGGTCCGGGTCTCGCCCTCCGGCTGGAGGATCGGGTCGTAGCCGAAGCCGTTCGTGCCGGTCGGCTCGTGGCGGAGGACTCCGCGCAGTCGGCCCTCCACCACCCTCTCCGTGCCGTCGGGCAGGGCCAGTGCCGCCGCGCAGGCGAAGTGGGCTCCTCGGTGTTCTTCCGCGATGTCGGAGAGCTGGGCGAGGAGGAGGTCCAGGTTGGCCTTGTCGTCGCCGTGGCGGCCCGACCAGCGGGCGGAGAAGATGCCGGGGGCGCCGTTGAGGACGTCGACGCAGAGGCCCGAGTCGTCGGCGACGGCCGGGAGGCCCGTCGCCCGGGCCAGGGCGTGGGCCTTCAGCAGCGCGTTCTCCGCGAAGGTGACGCCGGTTTCCTTGACGTCGGGGATGTCCGGGTAGGCGTCGGCACCGACGAGTTCGTGCGGGAGGCCGGCTTCGGCGAGGATCGCCCGGAGCTCGGTGATCTTTCCGGCGTTGCGAGTGGCGAGGATCAAGCGCGTCATGGCCCCAGTATTGCGGCAGCCGCGCCCCGTCAGGGGCGCGGGGAACTGCGCGACCAGCCACCACGGCCCCGCACCCACCCACCGCCGAAACCCGGCAGACGAGCAGCCCGGCCCAGCCGGCGCAAGGTTACGGCGTGCAGACCTTGGTCAGTTCGCCCGCGGCGTCCGTGACCGGGCTGATGTCGGGCGTCTCGTCGCCGTTCTTGACCGCCGTACGGACGTTGCCGACAGCCTGGTTGAGGTCGTCGACGGCCTTGTTGACGTCCGCGTTGTCGGTCTTGTCGCCGATCTTGTCCAGGTTCTTGTCGATGGAGTCGAGGGAATCGTCGAGCTGCGTCGGGTCGTTCGCGGCGTTGTCCACGGCCTGCTGGAGTTCCGTGACGCTGTCGGCGATGGCGTCGGCGGTCTGGACGCAGTCCAGCGCCTTGTCGACGGCGGCGCAGCCGGTGGTGAGTCCGGCGGTCAGCGCGACGGCCGCCAGGGTGGCGGCGACGGCTGCGGTGCGGCGTCGGCGGCTCGCGGCCATGGAACGGTCCCTCTCGTCGGTCGGGCCGGGCGGCCCGTGTGGCTGGCCGGACGCACAGGGATGAGCCGTGCGCCCGTACTCCTTCAGACGCGAGTGTGCTCGGCGCGGTTGCCCGCGCCGAGCACCTGTCTTGGTGCGCCCTTTACTTTTCGAGGACGGTATCAAGCGCGGTGCGCTGGTGGGCGGCGAGTTCCGTGCAGCCGGCGACGGCGAGGTCGAGGAGGGCGCCCAGTTCGTCGCGGGCGAAGGGTTCGGCCTCGGCGGTGCCCTGGACCTCGACGAAGCGGCCGTCGCCGGTGCAGACGACGTTCATGTCGGTGTCGGCCTTGACGTCTTCCTCGTAGCAGAGGTCGAGGAGGGGGACGCCGCCGACGATGCCGACGGAGACGGCGCTGACGGTGCCGGTGAGGGGCTGGCGGCCGGTCTTGATCAGCTTCTTGCGCTGGGCCCAGGCGACGGCGTCCGCCAGTGCGACGTAGGCGCCCGTGATGGCCGCCGTGCGTGTGCCGCCGTCGGCCTGGAGGACGTCGCAGTCGAGGACGATGGTGTTCTCGCCGAGTGCCTTGTAGTCGACGACGGCGCGGAGCGAGCGGCCGATGAGGCGGCTGATCTCGTGGGTGCGGCCGCCGATGCGGCCCTTGACGGACTCGCGATCGCCGCGGGTGTTGGTGGCGCGGGGCAGCATGGAGTACTCGGCGGTGACCCAGCCTTCGCCGCTGCCCTTGCGCCAGCGCGGGACGCCTTCGGTGACGGAGGCGGTGCAGAGGACTTTGGTGTCGCCGAAGGAGACGAGGACGGAGCCTTCGGCGTGCTTGCTCCAGCCGCGTTCGATGGTGATCGGGCGGAGTTGCTGGGGAGTGCGGCCGTCGATTCGAGACATGCCGCTGAGCCTATCCGTACCTGCGGAAGGGGCCCCTCCCGCGGTGGGGAGGGGCCCGTACGGTCGGCCTCGGGGGTCTGTCAGGGGGTGAAGCCCGGGACGATCCCCGCGCTTCACATCAGGTCTTCGATCTCCGCGGCGATGGGGTCGGCGTCGGTGCCGATGACGACCTGGATGGCGGTGCCCATCTTGACGACGCCGTGGGCGCCGGCGGCCTTCAGGGCGGTCTCGTCGACCTTGGAGGGGTCCACGACCTCGGTCCGCAGGCGGGTGATGCAGCCTTCGACCTCTTCGATGTTGTCGATGCCGCCGAGCCCGGCAACGATCTTCTCAGCCTTGGTGGCCATGTTCGTTCTCCCTGATCGAACCGCTTTGTAGCAGTAACCCACAGTGGGCGCAACAGGTCTACACCACGAGCCCGCCTCTCCACAAAGGGGCCGGGGGCCGCGGCCTCCGGTGCGTCGCAGCGGGCGGAAATTCGCGGGTTCCACTCGTTCGGCCTACCGTGCTACAACTGGTCTACACCACTCACTGGTGGAGGTCGCGCGGTGGAGACCGCGTTCCCCTTTTGAGACGCCGCCGTCCCCCGTCGAACTCTTCCTGGGCGGCGCCGTGCCCCATGGAGGAAGTTCATGTCCACAGCCACAGCCGCGCCCGCGAGCCCGAAGAAGGGGTCTGCGGTGATGGCGGTCCTGCAGCGTATCGGCCGCAGCCTCATGCTGCCCGTCGCCGTGCTGCCCGCCGCCGCGCTCCTGGTCCGCCTCGGCAACACCGACATGCTGGGGCGGGAGTCGTTCCCGGAGTTCATCACCAAGATCGCGGGCTTCATGACCGCGGGCGGCAACGCGATCCTCGACAACATGCCGCTGCTGTTCGCCGTGGGCATCGCGATCGGCTTCGCGAAGAAGTCGGACGGCTCGACCGCTCTCGCCGCCGTCGTCGGCTACCTGGTCTTCAAGAACGTGCTGGCCACGTTCACCGACCCGAACCTGCCCAAGGTGGCGACGGCGGTCGACGGCAAGGTCGTCATGACGGACGCGCCGGTGGACGCCAAGGTGCTCGGCGGTGTGGTGATGGGCCTCGTCGTCGCCCTGCTCTACCAGCGCTTCTACCGCACCAAGCTGCCCGACTGGGCGGGCTTCTTCGGCGGCCGCCGCCTGGTGCCGATCCTGTCGGCCTTCGCGGGCCTGGTCATCGGCATCGTCTTCGGCTACATATGGCCGGTCCTCGGCACGGCCCTGCACAACCTCGGCGAGTGGCTGGTCGGCTCCGGAGCCGTCGGCGCGGGCATCTTCGGTGTCGCCAACCGCGCGCTGATCCCGATCGGCATGCACCACCTGCTCAACTCCTTCCCCTGGTTCCAGGCCGGCACCTACGAGGGCAAGAGCGGCGACATCGCCCGGTTCCTGGCGGGCGACCCGAGCGCCGGACAGTTCATGACCGGCTTCTTCCCGATCATGATGTTCGCCCTGCCGGCCGCCTGCCTCGCGATCGTGCACTGCGCCCGGCCCGAGCGCCGCAAGGTCGTCGGCGGCATGATGATCTCCCTCGCGCTGACCTCGTTCGTCACGGGCGTCACCGAGCCGATCGAGTTCACCTTCATGTTCATCGCCCCGGTGCTGTACGCGATCCACGCCGTGCTCACCGGTGTCTCGATGGCGCTGACCTGGGCCCTGGGGATGAAGGACGGCTTCGGCTTCTCGGCCGGCGCGGTGGACTTCTTCCTCAACCTGGGCATCGCGACCAACCCGTGGGGCCTGGCCCTGGTGGGCCTGTGCTTCGCGGCGGTCTACTACGTGGTCTTCCGCTTCGCGATCACCAGGTTCAACCTGCCGACGCCGGGCCGCGAGTCCGACGAGGAACTCGCCGAGCTGCAGAAGGCGGAGGCGAAGTAGCCCGCACACGCCGCACACGCTGAAGGCCCCGGAACCGCTTCGGTTCCGGGGCCTCGTCGTGCTCGGGTGCTCAGAGTTCGTACGTCTGCCGGGGCGCCGCGAGGGCCACCGGGCCGTCGTACACCGCGCGTGCGTCGGCCAGGTTGGCCTGCGGGTCCGTCCACGGCGGGATGTGGGTGAGGACCAGGCGCCGGGCACCTGCCCGGGCCGCCGTCTCGCCCGCCTCGCGGCCGTTGAGGTGCAGGTCGGGGATGTTCTCCTTGCCGTGCGTGAACGCCGCCTCGCACAGGAACAGGTCGGCGTCCCGGGCGAGTTCGTCCAGCGCGGGGCTCACGCCGGTGTCACCGGAGTACGTCAGGACCTTGCCGTCGTGTTCGACGCGGATGCCGTACGCCTCCACGGGGTGGGCCACCCGCTCGGTGTGCACCGTGAAGGGGCCGATCTCGAAGGTGGACGGCTTGACCGTGTGGAAGTCGAAGACCTCGCTCATGGAGGAGGCGGAGGGGGTGTCCGCGTAGGCGGTGGTCAGCCGGTGTTCCGTGCCTTCCGGTCCGTAGACGGGGAGCGGATCGCAGCGGCCGCCGTCGTGGCGGTAGTAGCGCGCGACGAAGTACGCGCACATGTCGATGCAGTGGTCGGCGTGCAGATGGCTGAGGAAGATCGCGTCGAGGTCGTAGAGACCGCAGTGGCGCTGCAACTCGCCCAGGGCACCGTTGCCCATGTCGAGGAGCAGCCGGAAGCCGTCGGCCTCGACGAGGTAGCTCGAGCAGGCCGATTCCGCGGACGGGAACGACCCCGAGCAGCCGACGACGGTGAGCTTCATGAAGCAGAAACCTCCGCTGGCGGGAAATGTCTGAGAGGGGCGTCGGGGGTCGTGCGGTGCGTCGAGCGTAAGGCGCAAAACCTCCGGTCGCTCCTCCGCCAAGGGCTGTTGTGGGCGAACTCACCTGTGGTGTCACCGGTTCGGCTGGCACCGCCGGGGGGTGATCCTCGGGAGAGGGGCGCGGGGGAGGGATGGCGCCGGTAACGTCTCAGTATGGACACGTCCTGGTGGCTGGCGCTCGCCGCGGTGGTACTGCTCGCGCTCGTCGCCACGCTCGTCGACGGCTGGGGGCGGCGGTCGTCGGCGCGGCGGGGCCGGACGGCGGCCGCGGCCGCAGCGGTGGCGGGGTTGCCGCAGCCGGCGGAGATCTGGTGGGCGGACGTCCCCTACGAGGACGAGGCGCGCACGAAGGACCGGCCGTGCCTGGTGCTGGCGGTGCGCGGGGAGCGGGCGACGGTCGCGAAGATCACCACCCGGTTCCGGCACGAGCGCACCGGCGTGATCCCCCTCCCTCCGGGCTCGGTCGGCGACTCCCAGGGCCGGACGAGCTTTCTGGAGACGGACGAGTTGCGGGAGGTCCCGGTGTGGGGCTTCCGGCGACGGATCGGGGTGGTGGACCCGGCGTTGTGGGACCAGGTGCGGTATCTGGCCGGGTGACACGCACAAGGGCCGGAGTTCTCACTCCGGCCCTTCCTTGGGTGGTCTGCCGTCGGGTTACGCCCAGAGCTGGCCCTGGAGCGTTTCGATGGCCTCTTCCGTCGTGGTCGCCGTGTAGACGCCCGTCGACAGGTACTTCCAGCCGCCGTCGGCGACGACGAAGACGATGTCGGCCTGTTCGCCGGCCTTGACGGCCTTCTTGCCCACGCCGAGCGCGGCGTGCAGCGCGGCGCCCGTGGAGACGCCGGCGAAGATGCCCTCCTGCTGGAGCAGTTCGCGGGTGCGGGTGACCGCGTCCGCCGAGCCGACCGAGAAGCGGCTGGTGAGGACCGACGCGTCGTACAGCTCGGGGACGAAGCCCTCGTCGAGGTTGCGCAGGCCGTAGACGAGGTCGTCGTAGCGCGGTTCGGCGGCGACGATCTGGACGTCCGGCTTGTGTTCGCGCAGGTAGCGGCCCACTCCCATGAGCGTGCCGGTGGTGCCGAGGCCCGCCACGAAGTGGGTGACGGAGGGCAGGTCCGCGAGGATCTCGGGGCCCGTCGTCGCGTAGTGGGCGCCCGCGTTGTCCGGGTTGCCGTACTGGTAGAGCATCACCCAGTCCGGGTGCTCGGCCGAGAGCTCCTTGGCGACGCGCACGGCGGTGTTGGAGCCGCCCGCGGCCGGGGAGGAGATGATCTCGGCGCCCCACATGGCCAGCAGGTCGCGCCGTTCCTGCGAGGTGTTCTCCGGCATCACGCACACGATGCGGTAGCCCTTGAGCTTCGCCGCCATGGCGAGCGAGATGCCGGTGTTGCCGGACGTCGGCTCCAGGATGGTGCAACCCGGGGTCAGGCGGCCGTCCTTCTCCGCCTGCTCGATCATGTGCAGGGCGGGGCGGTCCTTGACCGACCCGGTCGGGTTGCGGTCCTCCAGCTTCGCCCAGATACGGACGTCGGCGGACGGCGACAGCCGCGGCAGGCGCACCAGGGGGGTGTTGCCGACCGCGGCCAGGGGTGAGTCGTATCGCATCGGTGATCAGACCATGCCGCCGGCGACGGCCGGCAGAATCGTGATGTTGTCGCCGTCCGTCAGCTTGGTGTTGATGCCGTCGAGGAAGCGCACGTCCTCGTCGTTCAGGTAGACGTTGACGAAACGGCGCAGCTGGTCGCCTTCGACGATGCGGGCCTGGATGCCCGCGTGCCGCGACTCGAGGTCGGCGAACAGCTCGGCGAGGGTGTCACCGCTGCCCTCCACCGCCTTCTGACCGTCGGTGTACTGGCGGAGGATGGTCGGGATGCGGACCTCGATGGCCATGGCTCAGGGCTCCTGTCGGGAGTAGTCAGTCGGGCGCGCGGCAGCGCAGGAACAGCGGGGTGGTGCGTGTGTGCAGCGCCGCGGCTCACGGCCGTACGGCGGCAGGGGCCGGCGTCAACAGATGGCGCTGGCGAGCCTGCACAGGTCGACGTGCAGCCGCGCAACGAGCAGCGTGCCCGGCGTCTTGTCGCTCACGTCGTGGAAAACCATGGGCTCATCGTATCGATTCCCGGTCCGGGTTCTGGAATGTGATCCCACATCGCGGACGATTTCGGGCCGGAGAGTGAGACCGGCCTGTTCAGCCCCGTCCATATCGGCTCAGTACGCCTCGACGATCTCGACCTTCTCCTCCGTGACCTCGCCCTCCACGATCCGGAAGGAGCGGAACTGGAACTCTCCGGCCCCGTCGGTGTCGGCCGTGGAGACGAGGACGTAGTGCGCGCCGGGCTCGTTGGCGTACGAGATGTCGGTACGGGAGGGATAGGCCTCGGTCGCCGTGTGGGAGTGGTAGATCACCACCGGCTCCTCATCACGGTCGTCCATCTCGCGGTAGAGCTTGAGCAGGTCGCCGGAGTCGAATTCGTAGAACGTGGGTGACATGGCCGCGTTGAGCATGGGGATGAAGCGCTCGGGGCGGTCCGAGCCCGCGGGGCCCGCGATCACGCCGCACGCCTCGTCGGGGTGGTCCTTGCGCGCGTGGGCGACGATCTGGTCGACGAGGGCCTGGGTGATGGTCAGCATGTTCGTCAGGATAAGCAGAAGGGCCGTTCCGTACCGATGGATGGTACGGAACGGCCCATATGCCGGACGCCCTGAGCGGCAGCCGCCAGGGGTGCCACGAGTACTCCCGGCGGCTGGACGTCCTGGCGGGGTGGTCAGCCGACCTTCTCGAACTCCGGGTCGCGGCGCTCGGCGATCTGCGGGTTGCGGCTCTTGAGGACCGCCCAGCCGATGCCGAGGGCGACGGCCCAGCCGGCCGCGACGTACAGGCAGACCCGCGCGTCCTTGTCGTACGCGATCATGCAGGTCACGCCGACGAGGAAGAGGAGCGCGACCCAGCTGAAGAGAGCCCCGCCGGGGGCGGGGAAGGCCGAGGCGCGCAGCCGGCCCGCGTCGACCGCGGCGCGGTAGCGGATGTGGCTGACGAGGATCATCATCCAGGTCCAGATGCCGGCCGCGGTGGCGACGGAGGTGACGTAGAGGAACGCCTTCTCCGGGACGACGTAGTTCAGGACGACGCCGATGCCCATGAGCGCCACGGAGACCGTGATGCCGACGGCGGGCGTCTTGCGGGCGTTGAGCTTGCCGAACGCCTGCGGCGCCTCGCTGTTGGCGGCCAGGTCGCGCAGCATCCGGCCGGTCGAGTACATGCCCGAGTTACAGGACGACAGGGCCGCGGTGAGCACCACGAAGTTGACGATGCCCGCGGCGAGCGGGATGCCGATCTCGCCGAAGGCGTGGACGAACGGGCTCTCGCCGGCGGAGAACTCGGTCCACTTGACCACGGAGAGGATCACCAGCAGCGCGCCGACGTAGAAGACGATGATGCGCCAGGGCAGGGTGTTGATGGCCTTGGGCAGGGTCTTCTCGGGGTTCTCCGACTCGCCCGCGGTGACGCCGACGAGCTCGACGGCGAGGTAGGCGAACATGACGCCCTGGAGCGTCATCAGGCTGGAGCCGATGCCGTTCGGGAAGAAGCCGTCGTGCGACCAGAGGTTGGAGACGGTGGCGGTGTCACCGGCGTCGGAGAAGCCGAGGGTGAGCACGCCGAGACCGATGACGATCATGCCGATGATGGCCGTGACCTTGATCATCGAGAACCAGAACTCGACCTCGCCGAAGATCTTGACGGAGATCAGGTTGACGCCGAAGAGCACCACCAGGAACACCAGGGCGCTGACCCACTGCGGGATCTCCGGGAACCAGAAGTTGATGTAGATCGCGGCGGCCGTCAGTTCGGCCATACCGGTGACCACCCACATCAGCCAGTACGTCCAGCCCGTGACGAACCCGAAGAACGGGCCGAGGAACTCGCGGGCGTACTCGGCGAAGGAGCCGGAGACGGGCCGGTAGAGGAGCAGTTCGCCCAGCGCCCGCATGATGAAGAAGATGACTACGCCCGCGAGGGCGTACATGAGGATGATGCTGGGGCCGGCCTTGGCGATGTTCGCTCCGGCACCCATGAACAGGCCGACGCCGATGGCGCCGCCGATCGCGATCATCTGGACCTGGCGACTGCCGAGTCCGCGCTCGTACCCCTCTTCGGGGACGTTTTCCGTGTCGACCTGCGCAGAGGTCATGTGTGGTGCGCCTTTCTCCATGCCGACCCGGACCTTCGTCGGCCTCGGATCGGGTCTCGATCCCCCCGGATAAATGGAGCGGTGCCTGGCCGACGGTCGTCGGCTCGGTGGCGCACCCGGCCGGACATTCGGGTGGTGTCGGCCGGGCGGTCGTGAAGATTTATCACGGCCGCACCACTGATCACCCGGGGGGATTGTGACGCATCACACAGGGAAACCGGACAAAACGCAGCCCACCGCGGCATAGAAGGCGAGCACGGTGACGCGATCGTTATCCGGATTTGAGCGTCCTCTGAGCGAACACCGAGCGGTCACCCGGCGGTCACAGAACCTGCACGGATCAGGGCATAAGGGTTCCGACCAGCGTCTCCTGGAGTCCGCCCAGCCATAGGTAGGCCATCACCATCGGCTTGCGCGGGTCCTCGTCCGGGAGGCGGTAGAGGAGGTCGGTGTCCTCCTCGTCGGTGATCTCCAGCCGCGAGCCGATCGCGAGCCGCAGGTCGTTCAGGGCCGACAGCCACCGCTGGGACTCCTCCACCGACAGCTTCAGCACCGCGCCGCCCTCGCCGGCCGAGGCCGAGGAGAGCGCGTCCAGGGAGCGGATCACCGCGAGGGCGTTGTCCCGCTTGCCGGCCCGCAGGTCGTTCTCCGTGTAGCGGCGGAACTCGGCGGAGTACGCCCGCTGCTCCTCCGCGTCCCGGGGCGAGGCGGGCTGCTCGGGGTCGCTGTAGGCGTCCGGGAAGAGGCGCCTGAGCACCGGGTCGGCGGGCGGCTCGCTCGGGCCTTCCGCGAACAGCTCGGCGAGCGGGTCGTCGGGGGCGTCCTCGGCCGGGCCGGGGCCGATGAGCTCCAGGAGCTGGACGGCCAGCGACCGGATGATGGAGATCTCGACGTCGTCGAGGGCGACGGCAGCGCCGCCGCCGGGAAGCGGTTCGAAGGTTCCGGGCATGAACGCCTTTTCGCTGCTGGGCGGAGAGCTGGCCTACTTGCGGTCCTGCTGGAGGGTGGCCCACAGGCCGTAGCCGTGCATGGCCTGCACGTCGCGTTCCATCTCCTCGCGGCTGCCGCTGGAGACGACCGCCCGGCCCTTGTGGTGGACGTCGAGCATGAGCTTGGTGGCCTTGTCCTTGGAGTAGCCGAAGTACGTCTGGAAGACGTACGTCACGTAGCTCATGAGGTTGACCGGGTCGTTGTGGACGATGGTGACCCAGGGGAGGTCCGGCTCCGGTACGGCGAATACCTCCTCCGCCGACTCGGTCCGTTCGATCTCCAGGGGCGCGGGTGACGTCACACTGCCCATGCTGCCACCCGAGGGGGGTAGTCGCACAAATGGGCCTGGAAACCGGGGGCCTTGCTGCAAATCGTCAAACTGACGAAATGGGGGTACGATCCCGCTCATGAACACAGCGGACCTTGGGCTGCCGGTGGCTGTTCCCTCGACGGCGCTCTTCACGGACCAGTACGAGCTGACGATGCTGCGGGCCGCCCTGGAAGCGGGCACGGCCGAGCGGCGGAGCGTGTTCGAGGTCTTCACCCGGCGCCTGCCGAACGGGCGCCGCTACGGCGTCGTGGCGGGCACCGGGCGGGTGCTGGACGCGGTGGAGAACTTCCGCTTCGACGCGGGCGTCCTCGACTTCCTGCGCGAGCGCGAGATCGTCGGCGGTCAGACCCTCGAATGGCTCGCCGGCTACCGCTTCAGCGGGGACATCTGGGGCTACCCCGAGGGCGAGGTGTACTTCCCGGGCTCGCCGATCATGCGGGTCGAGGGCACCTTCGCCGAGTGCGTGCTGCTGGAGACCGTGATCCTGTCGATCCTCAACCACGACTCGGCGATCGCCGCGGCGGCCTCGCGCATGTCGTCGGCCGCCGGGGACCGGCCGCTGATCGAGATGGGCGCCCGGCGCACGCACGAGCTGGCCGCGGTGGCGGCGTCCCGGGCCGCCTACGTGGGCGGTTTCGCGACCACCTCGGACCTGGCCGCCGGGTTCCGCTACGGCATCCCCACCGTCGGCACCTCCGCCCACGCCTTCACCCTGCTGCACGACAGCGAGCGGGACGCCTTCCAGGCCCAGGTGAACACGCTCGGGCGGGGCACGACGCTGCTGGTGGACACGTACGACGTCGCCGAGGCGGTCCGTACGGCCGTGGAGGTCGCCGGACCCGGGCTCGGGGCCGTGCGGATCGACTCCGGCGACCTGCTGCTGGTGGCCCACCGGGTACGGCAGCAGCTGGACGAGCTGGGCGCGACCGACACGAAGATCATCGTGACCTCGGACCTCGACGAGTACGCGATCGCCTCGCTGGCGGCGGCGCCCGTGGACGCGTACGGCGTCGGCACGCAGTTGGTGACCGGGTCCGGGCACCCGACGTCCTCGATGGTCTACAAGCTGGTCGCCCGGGCCGAGTCCGCGGAGCCGGACGCGCCGCTGGTGCCGGTGGCGAAGAAGTCCACCGGGGGCAAGACGTCCGTGGGCGGGCGCAAGTGGGCCGCGCGGCGGCTGGACTCCTACGGGGTCGCCGAGGCCGAGGTGATCGGCACCGGGCCGGTGCCGGCGGAGCTCGCGGACCGGCAGCTGCTGGTGGAGCTGGTCAAGGGCGGCGAGGTCGTCGCCCGGGAGCCGCTGGACGCGGCGCGGGACCGGCACGCGGCGGCGCGCGCGGGGCTCCCGATGTCGGCCACGCAACTCTCGCGCGGGGAGCCCGTCATTCCGACGGAGTACGCGCACGACGCCTCGGGTAGCTAGGGGGGTGTGCGGCGATGCGCCGACCCGTGCCCCCTCCCGTCTCCTGCCCCATGTCAATAGGCTCGGAAGTTCACCGGCCGGGCTTGCCGACCTCATAGCCGAAGGACACCGACCATGCGCCGCGCCTTGATCGTCGTAGACGTGCAGAACGACTTCTGCGAGGGGGGCAGCCTCGCGGTGGCCGGCGGTGCCGATGTGGCTGCCGCCGTCACCGAGCTGATCGGCCAGGCGGCCGGCTCCGGCTACCAGCACGTCGTGGCCACCCGCGACCACCACATCGCCCCCGGCGGCCACTTCTCCACCAACCCCGACTTCGTCCGCTCCTGGCCCGCGCACTGCGTCGCCGGCACGGAAGGCGTCGGCTTCCACCCGAACTTCGCCCCCGCCGTCGCGTCCGGCTCCGTCGACGCCGTCTTCGACAAGGGGGCGTACGCGGCGGCGTACAGCGGCTTCGAGGGCGCGGACGAGAACGGCACGCCCCTGGCCGACTGGCTCCGCTCCCGCGAGGTCACCGAGGTCGACGTGGTCGGCATCGCCACGGACCACTGCGTGCGCGCCACGGCCCTGGACGCCGCGAAGGAGGGCTTCCGCACCCACGTCCTCCTCGACCTCACGGCGGGCGTGGCCCAGGGGACCACCGAGCGGGCCCTGGAGGAGCTGCGGGAAGCGGGCGTGGAGCTTTCCGGCAAGCCGGTCGTCCAGTGACCCGGTAGCCCGGCAGCGCCCGGGGGTCAGGTCTGGGCCGTCGGGCGGCGCAGCAGGGCTCTGATCGGGCGCCACAGTTCGAAGGCGAGGTCCGGGCTCGCCACGACACCGTTGTCAGGGGCCGTGCGCCATATCAGGCCGTCGGGGTGGTGCAGGACGGCCGTGATCTCGTCGGGGGACGGCGGGGCGGCGTTGCCGCGCAGGTAGACCGCGCGCAGGCCCAGGTTGCGGAGCCTGGTCAGGGCTCGGGAGCGGTTCGCCGCGTGGATGAGTACGCGGACGGAGCCGGGGCCGTCGGCGGCGGGGCTGGGCAGGTTCAGCGCCACCACCACGGTGCCGTTCGGCAGCTTGCAGAAGCCTCCTGCGGCCATGCGGTCATACCCCCGTGTCGGTCGGTGTGTCGGTCGGCGTGCCGACCGGTGTCAATAAGAGAACCACAGGACGCACCTAAACACGGATCGGCGGTGACCCGCCAGGGGGTCACCGCCGATCATGCTCTGACCTGGGGAAATGCGTTTTACTTCGCGGCGGGGCCTACTTCGAGCTCGATCGTCGAGCCGTCCTTGGCCTCCTTGATGATCTTGATCTTGGTGTTGGTGTCAGTGATCTTGACGCCGCCGGTCTTGTTCGACTCGTCGTAGTAGGTGTTGGTGCGGTCGTTGAAGACCGATACTCCCTTCGACGACGGGATGTGCGTCGCGACGTCCGCGTTGTGCAGCGTGATGCCGTCCGTGCGGTACAGGCTGAACGGCGAGTCGTAGGCCTGGATGCGGTTGCGCATCAGCGTGCCGTCGGTCCACTTCAGCGCCTTCGGGTGCGAGTCGACCGGCAGCAGCAGACCCGTGCCCGGGTGGACGCTGGTGTTGTTGTCCGCCTGGGAGGTGTCCCACTTCCAGATCAACAGGCCGTTCTGGTACGGGTAGTGCTCCACCCAGTCCGGACGGGTCTTGGAGAAGCCGAAGTTGTACGGGCCGACCTTGAGGGTCTTGTCGTACGACACGTACTGGCGGTTCTCCGCGAGGTAGTACTGCGCGTAGTCCTTGGTGAAGGACGCGCCCATGCGGGAGAAGCCGTTGCTCTTCCAGGCCGCGTCCGCGGACTCGGCGTCGTCGGAGAAGACCGCGGCGCCGTCGGCGGTCACCGTGATGCGGTCGGCCGTGAAGCCCTTCTGGGCCACGCCGCCGTCGGTCTGGTAGCGGAAGCGCAGGTCGATCTTCTTGCCCGCGTAGGCGTCCAGCGGGAACGCCAGCTTCTTGTACGCGCCGGACGTGCCGGTCAGGACCGGCTTGTCGCTGCCGTCACGCGGGAGCGGCTGGCCGTCCACCGTGCCGTCGAGCGGAGTGAAGTTGGCGCCGCCGTCGGTCGACACCTCGGTGTAGAGGTAGTCGTAGTTGGCCTCGATGTCGTACCAGCCGTCGAGCGTCAGGGACGCCGACTTCTTGCCGGTGAGGTCGACCGAACGGGCCAGCGTGTTCTTGAGGTTGTCGCCGCTGCCGCTCCACCACTGGTGCGCGCCCTGCGCGGGCGCCACGATCTCCGTGGTGACCTTCTTCTTGGGCAGCTCGACCACGAGGCCCTGCTTGTGCTTCGTGTTGTACTCGGCGACGCCCAGCTTGTGCCACGAGTTCGTCGCGGCCTTCGCGGTGTCGTACTTGAGCCAGCCCAGCTGGAGCTTGTCCCAGGCGGTCATGTCGCCGGGCAGGTCACCGATCTCGTTCTTGCCGGTGCCCAGCCAGGAGCCGGAGGACATCAGGGTCCAGAAGCCGGTGGAGTTGTCGCCGCCGCCGGTGGTGTCGTAGTGGTCCGGCAGGCCGAGGTCGTGGCCGTACTCGTGGGCGTAGACGCCGAGTCCGCCGTTCTCCGGCTGGACGGTGTAGTCGCCGACCCAGATGCCGGTGTCGCCGATCTTCGCGCCGCCGAGCTTGTTGTCCTCGGGACCGGTGGCGCCGGCGTCGGTGCCGAAGGCGTACCAGCGGTGGGCCCAGATCGCGTCCTCGCCCTGCGCGCCGCCGCCCGCGGACTCGTCCTCACCGGCGTGCACGACCTGGAAGTGGTCGATGTAGCCGTCGGACTCGTTGAAGTCGCCGTCGCCGTCGAAGTCGTAGCGGTCCCACTGGTCGTACTGCTTGACGTCCGCCTTGATCTCGGCGTCGGTCTTCCCAGCCGCCTTCTGCTGGGAGACCCACGCGTTCAGACCGTCGCTGACGACGTTCCACACGCTCGGGCAGTTGGTGTCACCGCACGCGTTGTTGCCGTAACGGGCCTCGTTGTAGGGGACCTTGACCCAGTCGGAGACCTCGCCCTCGACCGAGTAGCGGCCGGAGGACTGCTTCTCGTAGTACTTCTTCACCGACTCGGTCTTCTTGCCGGTGCCGAAGTAGAGGTTCTCGAAGTACTTCTGGTCGTAGTCCGCCCGCCAGGCCGTGGAGTTGTCCTTCTTGCGGTCCGGCTTGGCTATCTGGTTGTGCAGCGGGCCGGGCGTGCCGCCGAACTCGCTGGTCTTGTCGCCGAACTCGACCAGGATGGTGAAGATCTTGTCGGTCTTCTCGCGGCCGAGCTCGACGTACTTGTTGTCGCCCTTCTTGCTCTTGAGCTGGACGACCTTCGAGCCGTCACGGTTCTTCACCGTGGACTTGCCGGATATGACCTGCTTCAGGGCCTCCTGCCGCTGGGCCTCCTGGGTCTTGCTCAGCGGGCCTGCGAGGTCGTGCTCGCCTTGGTGGCGGTCCGCCGGGTCGTGCCGGTCCACGGTGGTGGACCTGGGAGCGGAGGTGTCGTCGGCCTGGGCCACGGCGTATGCGGAGCCGGTGGCTGCGGCCGCCGCGAGCGCCACGCCTATGGCGGCGGCTCTGAACGTCCAGGGTCTACTGGTCACTTGAGTTCCTCCCCCGCGTTCGAGCGCGCGGAAGGAAGGGGTCCTGGTCGTGGAAGGTCCGCGCGCGCGTGATCAACGCGTGTAGTCAAGTGACGACATTTGACTAGAGGTTTAGAAGAAAAGACAGACCTTGACTTGGACAGGTCAAGTGCACTATGCGGAGTCGACGTTCGTTTTACGGACAACCGATCCGGTGCCCGGCAGGCATCTTCCGACGTCGGGCAGGCACGTGCCACCGTCCGGTGGGCGCGCGCATATGTCCACTACCTGGACGCCATGACTCCGTGCGCCCCCTGTGCTCCGACCCTGTTGATTAGGTCACGCTTACCGCTCGTTCCAGTCGGGCACCCTGCCGGTTAGAGTCGCTTGGCGGAACGTCCGGAAGCCGGCGGAATGCCAGGCTGACACCCCCGTGGACCCCCACTTTCGAGGACATGATGGCCATGCCCCGTCCGACTGCCGCACAGCTCGCCTACGGTTCCTGCACCGTGATCCTCTCGACCCTCGCCATGCTGCTGCTGTCACAGACGAGTTCGGGCGTGGGGATCGCGATCATCGCCGTCGCGGCGCTCGCCCTCGGGCTGCTGGTCGCCATGACGGTGCCGCTGCCCGGGAAGCGCCCGGCCGCGATGGAACAGCCCGCGCCCGAGGAACCCGTACGGGCCTCGGTCGCCGCGCCGGCCCCGGAGCCGGTGCGGGAACGGGCGATCTCCTGACCGCCGACTGTTCCTTCCTTTTCCTTACCTCCGGTTGATGGGTCTGTGCCTCAATTGGTGCTGACCACGACCGTTTTGGCCGCCTTGTCGTGCAGGCCCTGCTTGTAGGGCCGGTCGAAGAAGCTCCAGCCGCCCGAGATCACGAGCCAGACGCAGAAGCAGCAGAAGAAGCACGGGATCCACAGCACCGCCGAGCGCATCAACGCGTTCTGCGCGGAGGGCGTGGCGCCGTTGTCGAGGTTGGCCACGCGCATGTGCAGCAGTTTCTTGCCGAGGGTCTGGCCGGTCCGCGCGGTGAGGAAGGTGTCGTAGGCGACGTAGAGGACGGTGGCGACCACCGACTGCCAGAGGGACTTGCCGGCCTCGATGCGGTCGCTGTCCACGTCGTACTCGTTGATGCCGAAGCCCCAGGTGAGCAGGACGGCGACGACACCCACCAGGATGATGTCGATGATGCGGGCGAGGATGCGCTTGCCGCTGTCGGCGAGCGGGGGCATGCCGGCGAGGGGGTCGGTGGGGTAGGAGCCGCCGCCGTAGGGGCCACCGCCCTGGCCGCCGCCGGGAGGGCCGCCGTACGGGCCGCCGCCGGGAGGACCGCCGCCGGGGCCGCCGCCGGGGCCGCCACCCGGGTATCTCGGGTCGTAGGGCGAGCCCGCGCCCTCGCCGGGCTGCTCGCCCGGGGGCCGCTTCCTGAACGGATCGTCTTCCGGGGGCTGCTGCCCGGAGCCGGGGGGCGGTTCACTGCTCATGGCCCGAGTCGACCGCGAACCCCCCGGCTCCGCATCCGGCAGACGGCCGTCCGAGCTACGGATTCACCTGGTGCCCAGCAGCACGCCGCCGTCCCGTGCCGGGCGCAGGTGTGCTGCTCAGCCGGCCACGAACGTGTGCGCGGCCTTGTCGTGCCAGCACTGGCGCCACGGCTTGTCGAACAGGCACCAGGCGATGCCGACGATCCCGACGACGAGGAGTCCGGGCACGCTGTAGACCAGCCAGCGGCGCAGGGCCGCGCCGAACTCCGGGGTGTCGTGGCCCTCGATGTCCCGCACGTCGAGACCCATCAGCTTCTTGCCGAGGGTGCGGCCCCACTTGGCGGTGGGGAGCACCTCGGAGACGACGCCGACGAGCAGCAGGACGGCCAGGACGATGCCGAGGTACACCGACGTGGTGCCGTCGAGCAGCCAGACCGTGACGGTCTCGCCGGAGAGCTTGGCCGCGTCGATCTTCTCGTTGACGTGGTCCACCGCCTTGATGCCGAGCGGTACGGCGGCTCCGGCGGTGACGCCGGCGAGGACGAGGGTGTCCAGCAGCCGGGCGACCAGCCGCTTGCCGAGCCCCGCGGGGCGGGCCGACGCCTGGCGCCGCGCGGCCGCCTGGAAGATGTCCTCGGTCGGCGGCTTCCAGGGCGCGACGGGCTGCTCGTCGCCGCCCGCTCCGGCCAGCCGGTGCACCTGCTGCGCCCAGGAGGACTGACCGCCGCCGGGGCCCGCGCTGAGGGGCGCGGCGGCGGCGGCGGGGCCGGGCTGGGGCCCGCCGGACTGCGGGGGGACGGTGGGCGCCGCCTGGGGCCCGGACAGCGCCGTAGGGGCGGCCGCGGAGGCCTGGGCGCCGGGGTCGGCCTGCGCGGCGGCCCGGGCGGCGGCGGCCTTCCCGGCAGCGAAACCGGGGCGGTTCGAGGCGTCACCGGAGGCGGCGGTGCCGCCCTGCGCACCGAGGGCGGGTCCCGCCGGGCTGGCACCCGGACCGGCCTGGGCCCCGAAACCGGACCCCACCGGACCCGCTGCCGCTCCCTGCGGGCCGAAACCAGGCCCCGCCGGGTTGCCGCCGGAGCCGCCCGGGCCGCCCGGGCCGCCCGGGCCGCCCGGCGCACCGAACCCGGACCCCGCCGGGCCACTGCCAGAACCGCCCGAGCCCGCAGAACCCGCCGGGCCCTGACGCGGCGGCACCGCGCGGAACATCATCGTGCCCTCGTCGGGGACGTCGGCGGAGGGCGCCCCTCCCCCGGCCTTCCCCGTCGGGCGACGGAAGACGAACGTGCTGCCGGCGGCCGCGGCGTTCGCCTCCCGGTCGGCGGGTGACGGTGGTTCGCCCTGGGGGGCGGACTCGCCGGCCGGCTGCCGGTCGGCGTGCGCCACCCTCGGGTCGGCACCCTGCTGAGCCGCTCCCTGCTGGGCCGCTCCCTGCGCTCCCTGTGGTGCGCCCCACGAGACACGGCGGTCCTGGTCGCCGCCGAAGCCGGACTGTCGGGAGCGGTCGGCGCCCCAGGCGGACGCGGGTTCGGGACGGCTGCCGTGCTGGGCGTCGGCTGGGGACGGCTCGTCGGCCGGGTCCTCGTCGAAGAAGTGCGGACCGGTCTCCTCGACCGAGCCGGAGGCCGAGGCGGAAGCGGAGCCGGCGGCGCCGGACTGCTCCGCGCCGGGCGGCGGCGCGAGCGTCTCGCCGTCCTTGGGTGCGGGACGGCTGGTGCCCGGTACCCAGGAGGCACCGTTCCAGTACCGGACATATCCAGGAATGGACGGGTCCGGGTAATAACCTTCGCGGGGCCTGTCGTCACCGGGGGCCGGGGTTGGGGCGCTCATCTCCGTCGTCCCGTATCTGCTCGAGGGCCAAATGGGGGCCTCCACATCTATCAGACGTGCGCAACCCCCACCGCCGCTCCCACCGGACCCACCCCTTTCGAGCACCGATGTGCTACGCATCGCGCGGCCCGGCGCCTCCCCCTGCGAAAAAACTTCCGGAAACGCGTAATGCCGCCGCCCCCGCCCGCTCTCTCCTGCCGACCGGCCCTCACGGGCAGCCGTGCAGAGAAGGGAAGACCGCCATGCGCACCGTGGTGGAACGCGAACTGGAGCTGAACCTCGTCCTGTCGCCCGAGCGCCGGATCCCGGTGCCGGCCCGGCTCGGGTACGTCACCGACGATCCGTACGCCGTCCACGTCACCTTCCACATCGACTCGGCGCACCCGGTGCACTGGACGTTCGCCCGGGACCTGCTGGTGGAGGGCGTGTTCCGGCCGTGCGGGCGGGGCGATGTGCGGGTGTGGCCGGCGAAGGCCGAGGGGCGCGGCGTCGTGCTGGTGGCGCTGAGTTCACCCGACGGGGAGGCCCTGCTGGAGGCACCGGCGGCGCCGGTGTCGGCCTGGCTGGAGCGCACGCTGCGGGTGGTCCCGCCGGGGACGGAGGGTGAGCAGCTCGGTCTCGACGACGAGCTGGCCGAGCTGCTCGCCCGGTGAGGACGCGCGACCTTCAGAACAGCTTGCCCGGGTTGAGGATGTTCAGCGGGTCGAAGGCCTGCTTGACGGCCCGCTGCAGCTCCATCCCGACGGGGCCGATCTCGCGCGCCAGCCACTCCTTCTTCAGCACGCCGACGCCGTGCTCGCCGGTGATGGTGCCGCCGAGTTCCAGGCCGAGGGCCATGATTTCGTCGAAGGACTCGCGGGCGCGCCGGGACTCGTCGGGGTCGGCCGGGTCGAAACACACCGTCGGGTGGGTGTTGCCGTCCCCCGCATGGGCGACGACCCCGATGGTGAGCTGGTACTTCTCGGCGATCCGGTCGACCCCTTCCAGCATCTCGGCGAGCCGGGAGCGGGGCACGCACACGTCGTCGATCATCGTCACGCCCTTGACCGCCTCCAGAGCGGTGAGCGACAGCCGGCGCGCCTGGAGGAGCAGTTCGGACTCGGCCGCGTCGTCGGCCGGTACGACCTGGGTGGCGCCGGCGGCCTCGCACAGGGCGCCGACGGCGGCGAGGTCGGCGGCCGGGTCGGTGGTGTCGAAGGCGGCGAGCAGCAGGGCCTCGGTGCTCTCGGGGAGGCGCATCTGCGCCAGGTCGTTGACGGCCTTGACCGTCGTACGGTCCATGAGTTCGAGGAGTGACGGGACGTGGCCGCCCTCCATGATGCGGCACACGGCGTCGCATGCGGCGGCCCCGGAGGCGAACTCGGCGGCCAGCACGAGCTGCTCGGGCGGCTTGGGACGCAGCCCGAGCACGGCCCGTACGACGATGCCGAGCGAGCCCTCGGAGCCGACGAACAGCCGGGTCAGGTCGTACCCGGCGACGCCTTTGGCGGTGCGGCGGCCGGTGGACATGAGCCGCCCGTCGGCCAGCACCACGTCCAGTCCGAGGACGTACTCGGCGGTGACCCCGTACTTCACGCAGCACAGGCCGCCCGAGGCCGTGCCGATGTTGCCGCCGATGGTGCACATCTCCCAGCTGGAGGGGTCCGGCGGGTAGTACAGGCCGTGTTCGCCGACGGCCCGGGAGAGGGCGGCGTTGATCACGCCGGGCTCGACGACGGCGACGCGGTCGACCGGGTTGATCTCCAGGATCCGGTCCATCTTGGTCAGGGAGAGCACGATGCAGCCGTCGGAGGCGTTCGCGGCGCCGGACAGTCCGGTGCGGGCGCCCTGCGGGACGACCGGGACGCGCAGGGCGGTGGCGGTGCGCATCACGTGCTGGACCTGTTCGGCCGTGCGGGGCAGGACGACCACGGCCGGGGCGCCGGCCGGGCAGAAGCTGGCCATGTCGTGGGCGTAGGAGGCCGTGACGTCGGGGTCGGTGAGGACCGCCTCGGCGGGCAGGCCGCTGCGCAGCAGGTCGAGAAGGTTGCCGGTCGTTTCGTCGCTGGGCGCTTCGATACGGCTCATGATCACAGGTTCGCACCCGGGGCCATCGGTGTGAACCCGTCGGCGGCACCCTTCGGCTGCCCGGGTGTGGTCGTCGTACTGACGCACAGTGAGCGCCATGGAGAACCAGCAGGAGCCCCCTGAGGGCCGCTTCCGCACCCGGCGGGTGGTGCTCGCCTCCGTCGCGGGCTGTGCCGTGCTCGGCGGGGCGCTGGTGCTGCTGCCGTCGGGGCGGCCGGCCGGACCCGCCCCGCCGTCGCCGGGGGCGGTGGCCATGGCGGCGGTCACCGCCGGGGAGCCGGCCGCGCTGCCCGATCTGGCGGAGCTGATCGACGAGCGGGAGAAGCGGCTGCGGGCCCGTCCGCGGGACGCGCGGTCCTGGGCGGTGCTCGGGGCGGCCTACGTGGAGCAGGGGCGGCGGCTGGCGGACCCGGCGTACTACCCGCGTGCGGAGAAGGCTTTGCGTACGTCGCTGAAGGTGCGGCCGGAGCGGAACACGCGGGCCCTGGCCGGGCTGGCCGCGCTGGCCACCGCGCGGCGGGACTTCCCCGCCGCGCGCCGCTGGGGCGAGGCGGCGCTGACGCTGGAGCCCCGGCGGTGGACGACGTATCCGCTGCTCATCGACGCCTACACCGGGCTCGGCGAGCACGCGGCGGCCAAGCGGACGCTGGACCGGCTGACGGCGTTGCGCTCGGGGCCCGCCGTGCTGGCGCGGGCCGCGGCCGTCTACCGGGACCGGGGCTGGCGGGAGGACGCGGCGGCCTCGCTGGCGGACGCGGCGGCGGGCGCGCGGACACCGCCCGAGCGGGCTGCCTATCTGGAGCGGGCCGGGCAGTTGGCCTGGGAACGCGGGGACCTCCAGGACGCGCTGCGGCACTTCCAGGAGGCGGTGCGCCTCGACCCCGACCAGTGGGCGGCGCAGGCCGGGCAGGGCCGGGCGCTGGCGGCCCTGGGCCGGACGACGGAGGCGCTGAACGCGTACCGGGTGGCCCTCACCAAGCAGCCCTGTCCCCGGTACGCCCTGGAGCTGGGCGAGTTGTACGAGTCGCTGGGGATGCCTGAGGCCGCCCGGGCGCAGTACGGCCTGCTGCGGGAACGGGTCCGGGCCGCCGCGGCGGGCGGGGCCGACGAGGAGCTGGTGCTGGGCCAGTTCGAGTCGGACCACGGTGACCCGCGGGAGGCGGTACGGCTGTTGCGGGCGGAGTGGCACCGCCAGCCGGGGACCGAGGTCGCCGACGCGCTCGGCTGGGCACTGCACCGGGCCGGGGAGCCGCAGAAGGCGTTGCGCTTCGCGGCGCGGGCGACGGAGGCGGAGCGCGGGGGCGGGGTGCGCAGCGCGGTGTACATGTATCACCGCGGCATGATCGAACGGGAGCTGGACCGCTACGGCGCCGCACGACGCCACCTGGCGGAGGCACTGCGGATCAACCCGTACTTCTCGCCCCTGCATGCGCCTGCGGCGCGGACGGCGCTGGAGGCACTGGGCGAGCCGCCGGACGACGAGCTGCCGGAGATGGACGGGGAGTGAGGTCGTGCGGGTGCCCCGTGACACCCGCACGAGCTCGGAGGGGTGGCCGGGTCACAGGTTGCCGCGGCGGGCCTGCTCTCGTTCGATCGCCTCGAACAGGGCCTTGAAGTTGCCCTTGCCGAAGCCCATCGAGCCGTGGCGTTCGATGATCTCGAAGAAGACGGTCGGGCGGTCCTGGACCGGCTTGGTGAAGATCTGCAGCAGGTAGCCGTCCTCGTCGCGGTCGGCGAGGATCTTCAGCTCGCGCAGGGTGTCGATCGGGACCCGGGTCTCGCCGACCCACTCCCCCAGCGTGTCGTAGTACGAGTCGGGCGTGTTGAGGAACTCCACGCCGGCCGCGCGCATGGTGCGGACCGTCTGGACGATGTCGTTGGTGTTGAGCGCGATGTGCTGGACGCCCGCGCCGCCGTAGAACTCCAGGTACTCGTCGATCTGGGACTTCTTCTTGGCGACGGCCGGCTCGTTGATCGGGAACTTGACCTTGAGCGTGCCGTCGGCGACGACCTTCGACATCAGCGCGCTGTACTCGGTGGCGATGTCGTCGCCCACGAACTCCTTCATGTTCGTGAAGCCCATCACCTTGTTGTAGAAGCCGACCCACTCGTTCATCCGGCCGAGCTCGACGTTGCCGACGCAGTGGTCGATCGCCTGGAAGGTGCGCTGGGCGGGCGGCTCGACGATCGGCTGGGCCGCCACGAAGCCGGGCAGGTACGGGCCGTCGTAGCCGGAGCGCTCGACCAGGGTGTGGCGGGTCTCGCCGTAGGTGGCGATGGCGGCCAGGACGACCGTGCCGTGCTCGTCCTTCCTCTCGTACGGCTCGGCCACCGAGCGGGCACCGTGTTCCAGTGCGTACGCATAGGCGGCGCGCGCGTCCGGTACCTCGATGGCGAGGTCGACGACGCCGTCGCCGTGCTCGGCCACGTGCCGGGCGAGGAAGTGGCCCCAGTCGCTGGACGGCTTGATGACCGAGGTGAGGACGAAGCGGGCGGAGCCGTTCTCCAGGACGTAGGCAGCGGTCTCGCGGCTGCCGTTCTCCGGTCCGGAGTAGGCGACCAGCTTCATGCCGAAGGCCGTGGAGTAGTAGTGCGCCGCCTGCTTGGCGTTGCCCACGGCGAAGACGACCGCGTCCATTCCCTTGACCGGGAAGGGGTCGGCCTGCCGGGCGGTGTCGGGAGTGTGGTGTGTGGTCTGCGTCATAGCCGCAGGGTCTCCCCGACCGGCAAGGTGCGCAATAGTTTGTGATTCTGCTGGACAATCTGTTCAGCAATTCGGCCGTATCGGCGGCCCTTCTGTACAGGATGACCATGCCGGGAGGCTGCTGTGGCGATCGATCATCTGGACGGCCGGATCATCCTGCTGCTGGCCCGGGAGCCGCGGATCGGGGTGCTGGAGATGTCCCGCCGGCTCGGCGTGGCCCGGGGCACCGTGCAGGCGCGGCTGGACCGGCTTCAGTCGAACGGAGTCATCCGCGGCTTCGGTCCCGAGGTGGACCCGGCCGCGCTCGGCTACCCGGTCACGGCGTTCGCGACGCTCCAGATCCGGCAGGGCCAAGGCGCCGACGTACGGGCCCACTTGGCGACCGTGCCCGAGGTGCTGGAGCTGCACACCACCACCGGCAGCGGGGACATGCTGTGCCGGCTGGTGGCCCGCTCGAACGCCGATCTCCAGCGTGTGATCGACCTGGTCGTCGGTTTTGATGGCATCGTCCGGGCCTCCACGGCGATCGTCATGGAGAACCCCGTTCCGCTGCGGATCATCCCGCTGGTGGAGCAGGCCGCGGAGGAGACCTGAAGTCTAGGGGTGAGCGCGTGTGAACTTCTGGGAGTACGTGGCGGGCCGGCACCAGCAACTGCTCACGGACGCCTACCAGCACGCCAGCGCCGTCTTCCAGTGCATGGTCGTCGCGACCGTGCTCGGCGTCCTGATCGGCGTCGCCACCTACCGCAGCGAGTGGGCCGGGAACCTCGCGACCACGACCACCGCCACCGTCCTGACCGTGCCGGCGCTCGCCCTGATCGGTCTGCTCATCCCGGTCGTGGGCCTGGGCGTACCGCCGACCGTGATCGCGCTGACGCTGTACGGACTGCTGCCGGTCGTGCGCAACGCGATCGTCGGGCTGCGCGGGGTCGACCCGGCGCTGGTGGACGCGGCCACGGGCATCGGCATGTCCCGCCCGGCCCGGCTGCTGCGGATCGAGCTGCCGCTGGCCTGGCCGCCGATCCTGACCGGCATCCGGGTCGCGACCCAGATGCTGATGGGCATCGCGGCCATCGCTGCGTACGCCTCCGGCCCCGGCCTCGGCAACGTCATCTTCCGCGGCCTCGCCTCACTCGGCAGCGCCAACGCGCTCAACCAGGTCCTCGCGGGCACGCTCGGCATCATCGTCCTGGCGCTGCTGTTCGACGCCGCCTACGTCCTGATCGGGCGGCTGACCATTCCCGGGGGGATCCGTGCCTGAGACCGGCGACCACGGGGCCTCCATCGAGCTGGAGAGCCTGACCAAGCGGTACCCGGGAGTTGCGCAGCCGGCCGTGGACAACGTGAGCATGGAGATCAAGGCGGGCGAGGTCGTCGTCCTCGTCGGCCCCTCGGGCTGCGGCAAGTCGACCCTGCTCAAGATGATCAACAGGTTGATCGAGCCGACCGGTGGCCGTATCCGCATGGGCGGTGAGGACGTCACCGACATCGATCCCGTCGGGCTGCGCCGCAAGGTCGGTTACGCGATCCAGTCCGCCGGGCTCTTCCCGCACATGACGGTCGCGCAGAACATCGCGCTCGTACCGAGGATGATCGGCTGGCCGAAGGCCCGGATCAGGGCGCGGACCGAGGAACTGCTCGACCTCGTCGGCCTGGACCCCGGCGAGTTCCACGACCGCTACCCGCGCCGGCTCTCCGGCGGCCAGCAACAGCGCGTGGGCGTGGCCCGGGCCCTCGCCGCCGATCCCCCGGTGCTGCTGATGGACGAGCCGTTCGGGGCGGTGGACCCGATCACCCGCGACCACCTCCAGGACGAGCTGATCCGGCTCCAGCACGAGCTGCACAAGACGATCGTCTTCGTCACGCACGACTTCGACGAGGCGATCAAGATCGGCGACCGGATCGCCGTCCTGCGCGAACGCTCCCACATCGCGCAGTTCGACACCCCGGAGGCGATCCTCACCAACCCGGCGGACGACTTCGTGTCCGGGTTCGTCGGCGCCGGGGCCGCGCTGAAGCGGCTGAACCTGACCCGGGTACGGGACGTGGAGATCACCGACTACCCGACCGTGATGATCGACGACCCGTTGCAGCAGATCTTCAACCGGCTGCGGGCCGGCGGCACCAACGAGGTCCTGCTGCTCGACCGGCGCGGCCGCCCCTACAAGTGGCTCAGGCGCGGCGACCTGATGCGGGCCCGGGGCTCGCTGGCCCGCGCCGGGACGCTGGTGCACGACACGGTCACCCGGGACGCGACCCTGCGGGACGCGCTGGAGGCGGTGCTCACCGACAACACCGGGCGGGTGGCGGTCACGGGACGGCACGGTGAGTACACCGGCGTCGTCGACATGGAGACGCTCCTCAACTCCGTGCACGGCATGCTGGAGGCCGACCGGCTGGACGCGCTGGAACATCAGCACGAGTTGGAGGAGCTGCGCGCGGCGCAGACGCACGCCGAGCAGGAGGGCGACCGGGGCGTCACGGGCGTGGGCGGCTTCGGAGGGACGCGGTGACCGCTGGCGGGCCGCTGCGAACCGCCCCCGGGCCGGCGGCGGACGAGGGGGAAGCCGAGGCGCCCCGGACGGCGCCCGGCCCGCCGCCCCGGCAGATCGGCTGGCAGAAGCTGACCGTGCTGCCCGCCGTCCTGGTGGCCGTACTGCTCGCCACCTGGCTCTGGTTCCGGCAGGCCGACCTGGACACGCTGACCCGCAACGCCCTGTCCGGCGGCCAGGTCTCCAAGGCCCTGTGGCAGCACATCCAACTGACCGCGATCTCCACGTTCTTCGTGCTGATCATCGCGATCCCGCTGGGGATCCTGCTGACCCGCGGGGCGTTCCGCAGGGCCGCTCCGGTGGCGATGGCGTTCGCCAACACGGGCCAGGCGACGCCCGCGATCGGCCTGCTGGCGCTCCTGGTCATCTGGCTGGGCATCGGCCGCAGAGCCGCCCTGATCGGCATCATCGCCTACGCCGTGCTGCCCGTGCTGTCGAACACGATCGCCGGCCTGAAGGCGAACGACCCGACGCTGCTGGAGGCGGCCCGGGGCATCGGCATGTCACCGGCGGGAGTGCTGACCCGGGTCGAACTGCCGCTGGCGGTCCCGCTGATCCTGGCGGGTGTCCGCACGGCCCTCGTCCTGAACGTCGGCACGGCGACCCTGGCGGTCTTCGGCGGGGGCGGCGGACTGGGCGTGCTGATCACGACCGGGATCACCAACCAGCGGATGCCGGTGCTGGTGCTGGGCTCGGTCCTCACGGTGGTCCTGGCGCTGCTGGTGGACTGGCTGGCCTCGCTGGCGGAAGTGCTCCTGCGGCCCCGGGGGCTCCAGCCGTGAGACGGCGCATGTGCCTGACGGCAGCGGGCCTGCTGGTCGCGGGACTGCCGGTCGCGGGCTGCGGACTGACCAGCGGCTCCCCCATGGCGGACGACGTGCGGCCCGGGTCGGTCGGGCGGGGCGAGCCGCTGAAGGGCGCGAGCCTGACGGTGACGTCCAAGTCGTTCACCGAGGGCCTGATCCTCGGCGCGATCATGGGCATCGCCCTGGAGGCGGCCGGGGCGGAGGTACTCGACCGCACGGGCATCCAGGGTTCCATCGGCAGCCGCGAGGCCGTCCGCAAGGGCGACGCCGACGCCGGGTACGAGTACACGGGCACGGCCTGGATCACGTACCTGGGGAACAGCGAGCCGGTCACCGATCCGCGCGCGCAGTGGGAGGCGGTGAAGAAGGCCGACGCGGCGAACGGGCTGGCCTGGCTGCGGCCGTCGTCCCTGAACAACACGTACGCGCTGGCGATGAACCAGGAGAACGCGAAGAGGTACGGCACGAAGACCCTGTCGGACGTGGCGAAGCTGGCGGAGTCCGACCCGGGGGCGGTGAAGCTGTGCGTGGAGGTCGAGTTCGCGAACCGGGCGGACGGGTTGCCGGGCATGCAGCGGGCGTACGGGATGGAGCTGCCGGCGCGGAACGTCACGCAGATGGACACGGGGATCATCTACACCCAGACGTCGAAGGGGAGTTGCCCGTACGGGGAGGTGTTCACCACCGACGGGCGCATCAACTCCATGAACCTCGCGGTCATGGCGGACGACAGGAAGTTCTTCCCCGACTACAACGCCGCGCCGATGATCAACGCGAGGACCCTCGAACGGTGGCCGGCGATCGCGGGTGTCCTGGACCCGGTGACGGCGAGGCTGAACAACACGGTGGCGCGGCGGCTGAACGCGAAGGTGGATGTGGAGGGGGAGGATCCGCATCAGGTGGCGCTGGAGTGGATGGTGGCGGAGGGGTTGGTCAGGGAGGGGTGACCAGCGCGAGTGGAGAGAGTTGCAAAGAAACCCTTGCAAGGTTTCCTTTGCAAGGATAGCTTTGCATCGTGACCGAACCCCAGAACCCACAAGTGCGGCAACTCGACGCTCGATCCCTACGGGGACTCGCGCACCCCTTGCGGATGCAGCTGCTCGACACCCTGCGCTTCGGCGGCCCGGCCACCGCCTCACAACTGGCCGCGAAGCTGGGCGAGTCCAGCGGCGCCACCAGCTACCACCTGCGCCAACTCGCGGAGTACGGCTTCGTCGAGGACGCCCCCGAGCGGGGCAAGGGGCGCGAGCGATGGTGGCAGGCGGTCCACCGCGGCCTGCGCTTCGACGACGCCCTGCTCAACGACTCGGACCCGACCGTGCGCGGCGCGGCGGACATGTACCTCCACGAGGTCGCCACCACGCAGACCCGGGACCTGTCGACGTGGCTGGGCAACCGCGACTCATGGCCCGAGGAGTGGAGCCGCTCCTGGGACATGAGCAGCGCGACCCTGCGACTGACGCCCGAACTGACACGGGAGCTCGTCGAGAAGATGCACGCGCTGGTCGATACGTACCGCGACCGCGCGGCCACCGAGGACACCCCCGGCGCCGAGCAGGTCCGCCTCCACACCCACGCCTTCCCGATCAGGACGGACTGAGATGCACCCCGACATCCACCTCGCCCTGCACCACGCCCGCGCCGCCGAACTCCGTGCCGAAGCCGGCGTCCCGCGCCCCACCGCCCGGAACAGACATGGCCTCCGTACCCGCCTCGGCTGGACCCTCGTAGAGGTCGGATTAAGGCTCGCCACCCGGCCGGGGACGGTCGCCGCCGTCCACTAACAGCTGGGTACGGACCCCTTGCCCGTCTCCAGGGCCAGCAGTGAACTGACCGTGCTCTTCAGCGTGGTCACCGGAATCAGCCGCAGGCCCTTCGGCAGTTCGGCCCGCGCGTCCGTGCACTCCGCCTTCGGGACGAGGAACACCGTCGCCCCGTCCCGCTTGGCGGCCTGGGTCTTGAGGGCGACGCCGCCCACCGCCCCGACCGTGCCGTCGGCGGCGATCGTGCCGGTGCCCGCGATGACACGGCCGCCGGTGAGATCACCACCGGTTCCGTCGCCGTCGAGCTTGTCGACGATCCCCAGAGAGAACAGCAGCCCGGCGCTGGGCCCGCCCACGTCCGCGAGCCGCAGGCCGACCTTGACGTCCTTGTCGTCGAGGCCGAGATAGTTCAGCGCGGCCTGCGTCGCCGCGTCCTGGGACTCCTTCATCTGCTTCTCGTTGTGCCGCTCGATCTCCTGGACGGTGTCGCCGCTCGGGTAGATCGCGTCGCGCGGCATGACCGCCCGGTCCGTGCGGAACCAGCTGTCGATGACGTCCGGGAGCGAGACCCGGGTGTCCGGTGAGGTCGCCACGATGGTGGTCATGCGCAGCTGGCCAGGGGTGTCCCGGGTCGGCGCGCCCTTGATGGTGATCACCGGGGCGCCCTTGTTCTTCCCGAGCACGTTCGTCGTCTGCCCGGGCTGCGCCACCGAGAACGGCAGCGGCGCGAACACCGCCGTGGCGAGCAGAGCCACGACGGGCAGGGCACAGACGGCGATGGCCTGGGGGCGCGTGAGGCGAGAGAACACGGGATCAATCTAACTCGGGCACGGAATCGTGCCAGGCCCAGGTCGCCCGGGGCCCGGCAGGAGGCAGCCGAGGACGCCGGCGCAGCGCGCCGCACACGTCAGCGCAGCGCGTCCGCGACCTCTCGTGCCGCCTCGACGACCCTCTCCCCCACCCGCTCCGGCACCACGTCCGCCAGCATCACCACACCCACGCTGCCCTCGACGCCCGTCACGCCCAGCAGTGGAGCCGCCGCCCCGCACGCGCCGGCCTCCAGCTCCCCGTGGGTCAGGGTGAAGCCCGGGTCCGTCATCGGGTGCTGCCGGGCCGCGAGGATCGCCTTGCCCGCGGCGCCCCGGTCCAGGGGGTGGCGGAAACCGGCCCGGTAGGCGACGTGGTAGTCCGTCCAGGTCGGCTCGACCACGGCCACGGCGAGCGCGTCCGCCCCGTCCACCAGGGTCAGGTGCGCCGTCGCGCCGATGTCCTCGGCCAGCGACCGCAGCGCCGGCATCGCGGCCTCGCGCACCAGGGGATGGACCTGCCGGCCCAGACGCAGCACGCCGAGCCCCACCCGGGCACGTCCGCCCAGGTCACGGCGTATGAGCGCGTGCTGTTCCAAGGTGGCGAGCAACCGGTACACCACGGTCCGGTTGACGCCCAGTTTGAGGGAGAGCTCGGTCACGGTCAGCCCGTGGTCCGTGTCGGCGAGCAGCTTGAGGACCCTTAGTCCCCTGTCGAGCGTCTGGGAGGTCTCCGCGGTCACGACGCCCACTCCTTAGTGGTGAGGTCGACGGCCCCCTGGTCGGCGGTTGCGTCACCGAGTCCCGTCGGCGACGCGCTTCAGAGGCCGCCGATCGGCCGGCGGCCCGGCCTGTCCGGACCGCGTCGCTTCACGGCTGCGCTCCGCGGCGGCGCTGCCACGGGGCGTGTGCGTAGCCGGACAGTAGCGAAGGGAGTTCGCTGAGCGGAAGGCTCCGTCCAGAATCCGGGCACCGCCTCAGACCGACTGGCGCCCTTTGTCCGCATACGTACGACGCATGCGTCACTTCATGCGCGTAGCCCACTCCTGCACCTTGGCGATCCGCTGCCGTAGCTGCCCCGCCGTCGCCTCCGCCGCCGGAGGCCCCCCGCACACGCGCCGCAGCTCCGTGTGGATCACGCCGTGCGGCTTGCCGCTCTGGTGGACGTACGCGCCGACCATCGTGTTGAGCTGCCGCCGCAGCTCCATCATCTCCTTGTGCGAGACGACCGGCCGCCGCTCGGCGGGCACTTCGAGCAGGTCGGCCTCCTCGTCCGGCTTCTTGCGGCTGTGCGCGATCTGCCGGGCCTGCCGCTTCTGGAGCAGCAGCTGGACCTGGTCGGGCTCCAGCAGCCCCGGGATGCCGAGGTAGTCCTGCTCCTCCTCGCTGCCCGGGTGGGCCTGCATGCCGAACTCGGCGCCGTTGTACATGACCCGGTCGAAGACCGCGTCGGACTCCAGCGCCTCGAAGGGCAGCATGTCCTGTTCGCCGGTGTCCTCGTCCTGCTCCTTGTTCGCCTCCTCCATCTCCTTCTCGGATTCGGCGTACGGGTCCTCCTCGCCCTCCTTCTTGGGCTTGTCCAGGACGTGGTCGCGCTCGCGCTCCATCTCGTTGGCGAAGGAGAGCAGGTCCGGCACGGTCGGCAGGAACACGGAGGCCGTCTCGCCGCGCCGCCGGGACCGTACGAAACGTCCGACGGCCTGCGCGAAGAAGAGCGGAGTGGAGATGGTGGTGGCGTACACGCCGACCGCGAGCCGGGGCACGTCGACGCCCTCGGACACCATCCGCACGGCGACCATCCACCGGTCGGTGTTCGCGCTGAACTCGTCGATCCGCTCGGAGGCGCCGGCGTCGTCGGACAGCACGAGGGTCGCCTTGCTGCCCGTGATCTCGCGGATCAGCTTGGCGTACGCGCGCGCCGAGTCCTGGTCGGAGGCGATGACGAGCGCACCGGCGTCCGGGATGGCCTTGCGCACCTCGGTCAGCCGCTGGTCGGCGGCGCGCAGCACGGCGGGCATCCACTCACCGCGCGGATCGAGGGCGGTGCGCCAGGCCTGGCTGATGGCGTCCTTGGTCATGGGCTCGCCGAGCCGCGCGGCGACCTCGTCACCGGCCTTGGTGCGCCAGCGCATGTTGCCGCTGTAGGACAGGAAGATGACGGGCCGGACGACGTTGTCGGCGAGGGCGTTGCCGTAGCCGTAGGTGTAGTCGGCGGCGGACCGCCGGATCCCGTCGTTCCCCTCCTCGTACGTCACGAAGGGGATGGGGTTGGTGTCGGACCGGAAGGGCGTACCGGTCAGGGCCAGCCGGCGGGTGGCGGGCTCGAACGCCTCCAGACACGCCTCGCCCCAGGACTTGCTGTCACCGGCGTGGTGGATCTCGTCGAGGATCACGAGGGTCTTGCGCTGCTCGACCCGGTTGCGGTGGAGCATCGGCCGCACGCCGACACCCGCGTACGTCACGGCGACCCCGTGGTACTCCCGGCCGAGCGGCCCGGCGCTGTACTCCGGGTCGAGCTTGATGCCTATCCGGGCCGCGGCCTCGGCCCACTGCTTCTTCAGGTGCTCGGTCGGGGCCACCACGGTGACCTGCTGCACGACATGGTGGTGCAGCAGCCAGGACGCCAGCGTCAGCGCGAAGGTCGTCTTGCCGGCGCCGGGGGTGGCGACCGCCAGGAAGTCCCGCGGCTGCTCCTGGATGTACTTCTCCATCGCGCCCTGCTGCCAGGCGCGCAGCTTGCTGGCGGTACCCCAGGGGGCGCGGCCGGGGAACGCCGGGGACAGGTGGTGCGAGGCAGAGCTGGTGCCGGCGGTGGTAGTCACGGTCTCCGTTGGGGGTCGGGCGGCTCGTTCGAGGGAGCCTGACGGCTCGGCTACGTATGACAACCGGGCCACCCTACCGGCGCCCTGCCACTGCTCATGCGCGGATGAGCCCGGGTCATGCCAGGGTGGGATCCACGTCACAGCCCGGCAGGGCTTCTCACCGCTCCCGCAGCCGGGTGGTCACCCAGGCCCCCACCAGCGCGACCACCGCCATCGGCAGGAACACGGCGGTGAAGGCGGCCGGGTGGGAGGCCGTGGTGCCGGTCGTGGTGTGGGTGACCGTGCCGCCGCCGAGGGCGGCGAAGGCGGCGCCGCCGGCGGAGAGCAGGACGACGTTGGAGAGACCGTCGGAGATCTGCAGGGCGGCGGAGTTGGTGCCGGCCTCCTCGGGGGCGGAGAGCTTGAGCAGGAGCACGCTCGTGGAGGAGATGACGAGACCCATGCCGAAGCAGCCGAAGGCCCAGGCGACGGCCAGGGTCCAGACGGGCACGGAGTCCAGCAGCACACTCGGCGCGGTGGCGATGGCCGCCGCCACCAGCAGCATCCCGACGGTCGTCAACCGCTCCCGGTAGGGCTCGAACCGCGACCGCGACTGCACCCACGAGCCCAGCGCCCACGTCCCACCGCCCGCGGCGAGCGAGAATCCGGCCAGCGTCGGACTGAGCCCGCGCTGCGTCACCAGCATCAGCGGCACGAAGGATTCCGCGGCGATGAAGGACCCCGCCGCGACGCCGCGCAGCAGCACGACGGAGGGCAGCCCGCGAGCGGCCCGGTAGGTGCCGCGCGGGAGCAGCCCGAGCACGGCGGGCACCAGCAGGGCCAGTCCGGCCGCGCCCGGCAGAAGCGAGAGCGGGCGCAGGTCCTGGGCGGCGTACTGGAGGAGGCCGGCGCCGAGGGAGATGGCCAGGGCCAGGCGGATGCGGCGGCGGTTGAGGGAGGGGGGCCGGCCGGAGGGATCCGAATCCGGCGTCGGCACCGGTCCGGAGGCGCGGCGGCGTATCTGCGGCAGTGCGAGCGCGAGCGGGAAGACGACGAGCACGGGTATCCCGATGAACACCCACCGCCACCCGAGGTGCTCGGTCACCGTGCCGGCGGCGAGCGGGCCGACGATCGACGGCAGGATCCAGCCCGCGGCGAACGCGGCCATGATGGCCGGCCGCAGCCGCTCCGGATAAGCCCGCCCGACGACGACGTACAGCGCGACGATCACCAGCCCGCCGCCGAGCCCCTGCACGGCCCGCCCCAGGATGAACACCCACATCGCCCCGGCCGTCCCCGACAGCAACAGCCCTGCCCCGAAGGAGGCGATGCCCGTCGTCAACGGCCCGAGGGGTCCGCGCCGGTCCGACCACTGGCCGGAGAGCACCATCCCGAACAGACTCGTGGTGAAGTACCCGGAGAACGCGAACGCGTACAGCGGCACCCCGTCCAACTCCCGTGCCGCGACGGGCATCGCCGTACCGACCGCCGTCGCCTCGAAGGCGATGAGCAGCACCACGGAGACGATGCCGAAGCTCAGCGCCCGATACGTCCGACCCAGCACGGTCTCTTCCGTCGCGGGGACGGAGGTCAGGCCATCGGCTTCCACGACATCTGCGTCACGCGGCTTCGGAGCGGTCATGACCGTCAGAGTAAGGGCCACGCGGCGCTTTGGCCCCTGTCGCGAGACGGTCCCCCCGTGGGACCTTGGTCGTACGCCCCTCCTCTCGGCCACCCCCTTCATGAACGGCGTATGGCAGTCGCGTTGCAGCCCGCCCGATGCCCTTGAGCCCTCGCCCCGCCCCGGCCTACGGTCACTGCACCGAGTTCAGACACGGTCGTGTGCCCGAGTGGTTCAGGGGCTCGCCTGCAAAGCGAGTTACGCGGGTTCGAATCCCGCCACGACCTCCACAGGCGTCAAGCGTCAGCCGGCATCGGGAAGTGCCGCCGGGCCGGTGTCCTCGTCGGCCTTTCGCCGCGCCCGGCGCGCGTTCTGCGCGCGTACGGCGTCCAGCCACCGCCAGAGGCCGACCTCCTCGATCCTCAGCCCGGGACAGGCGATGCGATGCGGTACGCGGCACACCGCACCGGGCGCGGGCTCGTCCTCGCGGCTGTTCCAGGCCGTCCCGTTCAAGTCCACGTACCAGCGGTGCCAGGCGGGCACCATGTGTGCGGGTACCCGCATGTCCGGTTCCAGGAGGACATGGGCGCCGTAGTAGGTGACACGCCGCTCACCGACCAGTCCGCAGTCGGGGCACTCGGGGGGAGCGGGCGGCTCGGGGCCCGTGGCGCCTTCCGTCACGGCCTGGGCCCGGTCGGTCCTCTCCCACGGCCGCGGGGCGTCCGGTGGCCGCTGCCGGTGTCCGTCGGGGTCGGGTAACGGGATGATGCTCGACTCGTCTATCTCCCCCATGGCCCGAGCATGTGCGCGGGTCGGGGACCGGGGAAGGGCGCGTTCAGGGCGCAACGGGGCAATCCGCCGGGCGTCAGGGCTCGGCGCACAGCTCAGGGCGTGGCTTCGTGAAGTCGCGCACAACCCCCAGCGCCTCTCACGTGTCCAGGGCATGACCGGTAGCCGACGTTCCGGTCGTCCCGCCCACTGTTTCGACGAGGAGAACCACCGTGCACCTCCGCCCCTCGGCAGCCGTCCTGGCCGCTGCCGTGATCGCCGTCGCCGGTCCCGCTGTCGCCGCACCCCTGGCGCAGGCCGAGGAGGGCGCGCCCGAGCTGGTCGTGTCGGCCCTGCCCGCCGCGACTCCCAAGCCCGGTGAGGTGTACGACAAGTCCGTCACCCTCACCAACAAGGGCACGGCCGCCGCGGACGGAGTCACCTTCCGGGTCCGCCTCACACGCGGGCTGGACTTCCCCGAGCAGGTGCAGGGCTGTACCTACTCGACCGTCAAGGACCAGGTGCGGCAGGCGCTCTGCGAGCTCGACACGGTCATCGAGCCCGGCGCCTCCGTCACCACCCCCGTCCGGTTCAAGGCGCTGGACAACGCCCTGATGGAGGCCGTCGAGTACGGCACGAGCGCGACCGGTGAGGCGCCGGGCGAGGGGTACGACGACAGCTACCGGCGGCTCACCCTGACCGCGGACAACACCGCCGACCTCGTCGCGGTCGGCGAGGACACCGAGGCACTGCCCGGCGGGGAGCAGTCGGTCACGGCGACCCTGCGCAACGACGGCCCCGGCTGGGTGCAGAACCAGGAGAGCGACGACCTCCCGGCCCTGCTGGTGCAGATCCCGCCGGGCACCGTCGCCGTCGGCGTGCCGAAGGACTGCGCGCCGTTCGGGATCGACGGACCGAGCGGACCGCAGGGGACCACCGGCAAGCCCGAGTACGTCTGCTGGCCGCAGGACGGGACCCTCGACGCGGGCCAGTCCCTGGCGTACACCTTCATGCTGAAGATCGAGAAGTCGGCGCAGGACACCGAGGGCGAGGTCAAGGCGTCGTCCGTCTACGACATCGCCCCCGAGTACGACACGAACCGCGCCAACAACACCGCCCTGATTCGCATCGACCTGCCGAGCGACAACGAGCCCGGGCCGAGCCCCTCGGACGGCGCCGACGGCGGCTCCGGCAACGGCGGGAACGGCAGCGGCGGCAACGGCAACGACCCGGAGGGCCAGGCCGCCGGCGGCACGGGTGCCACGGCCTCCCCCTCGGCGTCGGCCTCGACCGGCACCTCGACGGGTGGTTCGGGCGGCACCACGAGCGGCAGCACCACCGGCGGCAACCTCGCCTCCACCGGCTCCGACGGCACCCCGCTCGTCGCCGGTGTCGCGGCCGCCGCCGCGGTGATCGGTGGCGGCCTGGTCTTCGTCGTACGCCGCCGCGGCGCCGCCGGATCCGCCTGACGGCAGCGCCGTCAGAGCACCCCGCCCGCCTCGTCCTGGAACGCGTCCGTCCAGTAGTGGCGGCCCGGTCCGCCCGCGGTCACGCCCGTCGGGTCCACGGCCGACAGGACCTGGAGCATCGTCATGGCCAGCTGGTCGTACGTGTCGGTCGTCAGCTCGTGGTCCGACTGGGCGTCGAGCGCCCGCTCGCGGTGCAGGAGCCAGAGGGTGAAGGCCAGGGTCGACACGTCCGTGTTCAGCGGGGACAGCGTCGCCTCGGGCTCGCTCCAGTTCAGGACCGCGCCCGTCGCGCCGTCGACGACCAGGCTGTTGTCCTCGACGAGATGGCCGAGGCGTATCAGGCGGTGGGCCCCGGCGGGCCGTTCCGCCGGGGCGTCGGTGTCGGCGTGGTACTCGGCCAGCGTTGCCAGCGGGACGTCCGTGTCCAGGGAGAAGACGTGGGCCTCCTCCGGCAGGCCCACCTCGCGCAGGAAGCGGCGGGTCGGCTCGTGCGTGAGCGTCGCGGGGAAGTCGACGTCCTCGAAGCGGGCCACCTTGCCGGGGCCGAACTCCTGGTCCAGGAGCCGGTGCGGGAGGTCCAGGGACAGGCCGGACGTGCCGCCCCGGCCCGCGACCAGGGACAGCGGACGGATCAGCGCCGCCATCTTCCAGAACGGGGCCGGTTCGCCGTCCGCCCCGTCCCGGAACACCGCCAGCAGGTGCTGGGAGGCCTCCGCCACCGCCTTCGGGCCGAAGCGGCCCGCGTAGGAGGCGAATTGGCCGCGCAGGCCCGCCAGTTCGTCCGTCGCCTCGGCGAAGCGCACCAGCGTCCGCAGGGAGGGCGCCAGGGGGCGGCGGTCCATCAGGTCGGGGCGGTCGTGCAGGACATACGTCGTCGAGATCTCGCCCGTCGCGCCGTCCAGCAGGACCGACTCCGTCTCCAGGCCTCCGGGGCCGAGCAGTCCGCCTATCACGAGCTGCTCGCGCAGCTCCGGCGAGATGCGGTCGTCCGGGTCGCCCGTCGAGTCCGCCACCGTGCGCAGACCCTCCCGGCCCAGCTCCGCGAAGCTCAGCACGCCGCTGTCGCCCGGCAGGCCGGGCCCGGTCAGCCAGTGCCGCGTCGACGCGTGCGTCACCCACGGATCCAGCTCGGACTCGGTCAGGGTGATCACCGCGGAACCGGCGTCGGTCGTACTCATGGGCTCCCCCGCATGTGCTTGCTCACCGTCCCCTGGCGGAGCACGGCAGTCCGCCCGGCCAGGCCCGGCAGCCGTCCCCCACTGCCCAGAACAGTACGCCCCACCACTGACAACGCCCCGGAACAGCGACGCGCGCCCGGCGACCACACGCGTCCACCCCACAGGACGCTCAGAGCACCCTCGCGCGTTGCCTTTCCGCCAGAATCTCCTCCACCGTCCGGCGCACCGTCAGTTCCGTGGTGTCGAGCCAGAGTCCGATGCGAGGGGTTTGAGCGTGCAGTGCCTCGTCCAGCGCCTCGATCGTCCAGGCGCCGCCGTACCCGGTCTTCCCCCGTTCCGCCTCCCGGGCGGCCACGGCCTCGATGCGCGGCGCCAGGACGACCACGTACAGGGGGCGGGTGCGCACCAGACCGACGTAGGTCCTCAGGTCCTCGCCCAGCACCACGTCCTGCACGACGGCCGTGAACCCGGCCTCGGCGTACGCGTCCGCCGTCGCCGCCGACAGGCGGTACCGGAGCCGGAGTTGGGCCCGGGCCTCGTCCCCGGCGCCGGGGGCGTACTCCTCGCGCCCGGACACGATCATGCGCCGGAACAGGTCACCCCTGACGTGCACCGCTCGCGGCAGGGTCTCCGCCAGCGCCTGGGCGACCGTCGACTTGCCGGCCGCCATCACCCCGGTGACCAGGACGACTCCGTCGAGCACGGGCGTCAGGCCCGTTCCGTGACCACCGCCGCCTGCGGGCGGATCGGCAGCCGGTTCACGGGGCGGCCCGTGGCGGCCCGTACGGCGGACGCGATGGCCGCCGGGGACGTCACCACCGGCACCGCGCTGACCGCCTTCGCCCCGAAGGGGGCGACGACGTCCCGCTCCTCGACCAGCCTGACGATGCGGATGTCGGGCGCGTCGAGGGCCGTCGGGAGGGCGTAACCGGTCAGGTCCGGGTGGCGGATCAGGCCGCGCGGGGTGCGCAGGTTCTCGGTCAGCGCGATGCCCAGGCCCTGGGTCACGCCCGCCTCGATCCGGGCGGCCAGCTGGGCCGGGTTCAGGACCCGCCCCACGTCCTGGGCGACGGCCAGTTCCACGACCCGTACGGAACCGATCTCGATGTCGACGTCCACCACCGCGCGGATCGCGCAGAAGGACATGCCGACGAACGCGTCGCCCTGGCCGGCCTCGTTCAGCGGCTCGGTCGGGTGCGGGCGGCACTGGGCGGTGGCCCACAGTTCCTTGCCGTCCAGCGCCTCGGTGACGGTCGTCGACAGGACGCCGTCGTACGACGTGATCTTGCCGTCGGTGATCTGGAGCAGCTCCGTGGACATGCCGAACTTGTGGGCGAGCGGCTGGAGGAGCTGCGTACGGACCATCTTGGCCGCGCGCTCCACCGCGCCGCCCGACACCCAGGTGTGCCGGCCGTGGCATGCCGCGCCCGCCGGGGGCTGGTCGGTGTCGACCGGCGCCACGTGCACCTCGTCTATGCCGAGCGTCTCCTGCACGATCTGCCGGGCCAGGGTCGTGAAGCCCTGGCCGGTCTCGACGGCCGCGCACAGCACCGTCGCCACACCGTCGTGGACCTTCACGGTCGCCGTGGAGACCTCGTCCGCGCCCTCGGCGCCGAGCATGTGCACCATGCCCACGCCGTAGCCCACGCCCCGGCGCACCGCGCCCGGTTCGCCCGCGCCCTCGGGGCCGCCGGGCAGCAGCCACTCCTCCTCGGGCGTGTCCTTGGGCAGCGGCGGGAGCGGGAAGTCCCGCACGGCCTGGAGCAGTTCGGCGACGGGGGCCGGGCAGGTCACGGTCTGGCCGGTCGGCAGCACGTCGCCCGTCGCCATGGCGTTGCGCAGCCGCACCTCGGCCGGGTCGATGCCGAGCTTCTTGGCGATCTTGTCCATCTGCGCCTCGTAGGCGGCGCAGACCTGCATGGCGCCCTCGCCGCGCACATGGCCGGACGGGGGGTTGTTGGTGCGTACGGCCCAGCCCTCGATGAAGGCGTTCGGGACGACGTACGGGCCGCAGGCGAACGCGACGGCGGCGGCCAGGGCGTCGGCGGAGGTGTCGGCGTAGGCGCCCGCGTCGAGCAGGATCTGCGCCTCCACCTTCACGAGTCTGCCCTCGGCGTCGGCGTGGTGGCGGTAGCGCAGCAGGGTGGGGTGCCGATGGGTGTGGCCGAGGAAGGACTCCTCGCGCGTGGCCGTGAGTTTCACCGGACAGCCGGTGCGCAGCGCCAGCAGGCCGAGCGGGAGCTGGAAGCCCTGGTCCTCGCGGTCGGCCGTGGCGCCGGGGACACCGGTGACGACGACCTTGACGCGCTCGGGTTCCAGGGCGAAGGCGGCGGCGGCCGTGTCGCGGTCGGCGTGCGGGTCGGTGGAGGCGAGGTACAGCTCCACACCGCCGTCGGGGCGCGGTACGGCCAGGCCCGCCTCGGCGCCGATGGGCGCGGGGTCCTGGCGGCCGATGCGGTACAGGCCCTCGACGACGATCTCGCCGGCCGCCTCCGGGTCGCCGTGGCGCAGCGGGATGTGCCGGATCAGGTTGCCGTCGGGGTGCAACGGCTCCGCCTCGAAGGCCTGTTCCGGGTCGGTCACCGGGTCGAGCACCTCGTACTCGACGATGACGGCGGCGGCGGCCATCCGCGCGGTGTCCGGGTGGTCGGCGGCGACGGCGGCGATGGGCTCGCCGTGGTGGCGCACGACCTCGGAGGCGAAGACCGGGCGGTCGGCCGTGCCGCGGCCGTGCAGCGGGCTGCCGGGAACGTCCTCGTGGGTGACGACGGCGCGGACGCCGGGCATCTCGCGCGCGTGGGAGGTGTCGATGGACACGATGCGCGCGTGCGGGTGCGGTGAGCGCAGCACGGCCGCCCACAGCAGGCCCTCGGCCCACAGGTCGGCGGCGTAGGGGAAGGTGCCCTCCGTCTTGGCGCGGGCGTCGGCGGCCGGGAGGGAGGCGCCCAGGCCGTGCGGCAGCGGTTCGGGGGCGGGGGCGGCCTCCGCGGCCTGTGCGGCCTGCGCGGTGGCTGCTTCGTTGCTCACGCGGGGCCTCCGTCCTGGCCGTAGGGCTGGTCATGAGGGTCTGGGGTGTGCGGGTCCGGAGCGTGCGGGTTCGGGGCGTGCGGATCGGGAGCGTGCGGATCGGGAGCGTGCGGTTCCGGGGGCGAGCCGAAGGCCGACGCGTTGACGCCGCCGGCGCCCGGGCCCGCCTGGTGCGGGATACGGGCCTGGTCCGGGTCGCCGTCGGCGGGCGCGCTGTGTGCCTGGCGCTCGGCGACGACCTCCTTCACGGCGTCCACCACGCCCCGGTAGCCGGAGCAGCGGCACAGGTTGCCGCACAGCGCCTGGCGGGTCTCCAGCTCGCTGGGCGCCGGGTTGCCCTCCAGGAGGTCGTGCACGGTCATCGCCATGCCGGGTACGCAGAAGCCGCACTGCACGGCGCCGCAGCGCGCGAGCGCCCGCTGCACGTCCGACGGCCGGCCGTCGGCGGCCAGGCCCTCGACGGTACGGACCTCGCTGCCGGCGGCGGTCACGGCCGGGACCAGGCAGGACGCGACGAGCCGCCCGTCGACCTGGACGTTGCACGCGCCGCACTCGCCCTGCGAGCAGCCGTCCTTGGCCCCCGCGAGTCCGAGCCGCTCACGCAGCACGTACAGCAGGGACTCGCCGATCCACGCGTCGGTGACGGGGCGGTCGGTGCCGTTGACGCGCAGGACGAAAGAGGCGAGGGGGTGTTCCTCCTGCGGGACGGTGGAGGGCGCGTCCTGGGACGCCTCGCCCTCGGTGTCGCCCGCGTCGTGCGGGTCCTGCGAGAGGGCTGACGGGTCCTGCGGCGCCGGGTCGTTCGGGGTCTCGCCGTCGGCGGCCTCCGGGTCCGCCTCGGCCGGGAGGGTCCCGGCGGACGGCTCGGCAGGGGCGTCAGCGCCCTCTGCGGCCTCACCGGCGCCGGGAGCGTCCTGTGAGGCTTCCTGGGCGGTCTGCGGGTGCGCGGCGGCATCCGCGTGCGCCTCGTCGTGCGCGGGCTCTCCGGAGGTCTCTTCCGGGGCCTCGGCGTACGGCTGGGGGGAGGCGGACCGTTCGGGATTGTTCGCGGCTGCCCCGGGGTGGTGCTCGGTCGGCTCACCGACAGGGCCCGGGGGCTGCGGTGCGTGTCCGGGCGGGCCGGAGGGCTCGGGGCCGGGGGTGGGCGCGCCCGACTGGTCCGGGCCGTGGCCGGGGGAGCCGGAGGGCTCGGGACCGTGGTGGTCGGTGAAGGCGTGCGGCTGCGGGCGGTGTTCGGCGAAGTCGGACGACTCGGAGCCGTGGTCCGCGAAGGCGGACTGCTCCGAGCCGTGGTCCGCGAAGGCGGACTGGTCCGGCCCGTGGCCGGTTGCGCCCTGCGACTCCGGACCGCGTCCGGGTGGGCCGGAGGCCTCCGACCCGTGGCCGGGCACCCCGTGCGACTCCGGGCCGTGGCCGGGCACGCCGTGCGGGTCCGACCCGTGGTCGGCGAATGCCGGCTGCTCCGGGCGGTGGTCGGCGAACGCGGACGGCTGCGAACCGTGGTCCGCGTAGGCGGACTGGTCCGAGCCGTGGCCGGTTGCACCGTGCGGATCCGAGCCGTGGCCGGCCACACCCTGCGACTCCGGGTCCTGACCGGGCACGCCGTGCGGCTCCGGGCCGTGCTCCGTGAAGCCGTGCGGGTCCGAACCGTGGTCGGTGAAA
This sequence comes from Streptomyces africanus, assembly GCF_030816955.1. Lineage (NCBI taxonomy): Bacteria > Bacillati > Actinomycetota > Actinomycetes > Kitasatosporales > Streptomycetaceae > Streptomyces > Streptomyces africanus. Next base: position 3,309,364 of record NZ_JAUSYP010000001.1, read on the forward strand.
GCCGGCTGCTCCGGGCGGTGGCCGGCGAAGGCGGACGGATCCGACCCGTGGTCGGCAAACTCCGGCTGTTCCGCCGCGTGATCGGCGCCGTCGGACGGCTGGGGTGCGTGACCGGCACCGGGCATCTCCGACCCGTGGCCGCCCGCCCCGGACAGCTCCGGTCCATGACCACCCGACCCGGCCGCTGCCTGCCCGTGACCGCCGAACCCGGACGACTCCCGCCCATGGCCGTCGAACCCGGACGACTCCTGCGCGTGACCGTCGAACCCGGACGGCTCCTGCCCATGGCCGTCGAACCCGGACGGTTCCCGCCCGTGGCCGTCGAAGCCGGACGCCTCCGGCGTCTGCCCTGCAACCTCCGGCCGCTGCGGCGCGTGACCGGTGCCGTCGGTCGCTCCCGGGGCGTGGCCGGCCGTCGGGTCCGCCTCCTGCGGCATGGGCCCGGCGGGCTGCTGCTCCGTGGCGTGGGCGCTGCGCGCGCCCGGAACCGGTGCGTACTCGGAGGCCGGTCCGGCAGCACCCGGCTGCCCGTGTCCCTGCCCGTGTCCCTGCTCGTTTCCGGAACCGTGCCCGCCGCCCTGCTCGTGCGGATAGCCCGGGCCGGTCTGCTCCTGCCCCGCCGTGTCCTGCGGGACCTGCCGGCCCCACGGCCGGCCCGCCGCCTGGGTCGCCCACGGTGCGGGCGCGCCGCCCGGCAGCGTCGGCGGTGGGGTGCCGCCCCACTGCTCGACCAGCGAGGACGTGGTGAACTCGCCCGACTCGTCCGGGAGGTCGCCCCCGGCGACGGGGATGGACCACTGCCCGGTCACGTCATGGCCGGGCGCGGTCTCCGCCGCCGCGGCCTCCTCGAAGTTCCACTGCCCGGTGGCGCCCGGGTTGTACGTGAAGCGGTCGTTCGCGCCGTGCCGCCCTGCTTGCGCGTCGGAGCCGTAGGGCGTGCCGGATCCGTACGGCGCCTGTGAGCCGTACGACTGCTCCCCCGTGTCGTGCCCGGGCTGCTGGTGGGCGCCGTGCGGGTCGTGCCACTGGGCGCCGTCGACGGGCGCGCCGGGCACCGGCCACGCGCCGGGGGCCGCTGCCGGGTCGGTTCCGGCGGTCGTGGCGGGATCGACCGCAATCTGCGGCGGTACGTAGCCGTGGCCGGGCGCGGCGAGGGGACTGTGGGCGGCCAGCAGGGCGTCGACGCCCCCCTCGGGGAGTTCGACGAAGGCGGTGGCGCCGTCGTCGTACTCGCCCTGGGGCAGCGGGTCCCAGCGGCTCCCGCCCCGGGGCGTGCCCTCTCCGTGCTGGTCGTCGGTCACGACAGCGCCCTCCCCAGTGCTCGTCGGGCCAGCGCGGCGACGGTGCGCCGCAGGTGCAGTACGGCGGGCGGGAGCTGCGGTACGGAGCCGTCCTCGGCCGGGGCCGCGTCGGGGATGCAGGCCGCGGCGACGTACTCCCCGAAGGCGCTCAGCGCCTCCGGCACGAGCGCGCGGTTGTTGTCCCAGTCGATGAGCCGGCCGACCCACTGCTCGGCCTCCAGGGGCCGCAGCGGCATCGGCGCTATGGCGCCCACCGCGCAGCGCACTCCCCGGCGCGCGGGGTCCAGGACCAGGGCCACGGACGCCACCGCGCGCCCCGGGCCGGTACGGCCGGTCGCCTTCAGGAAGACCTGCGGGGCGTGCAGCAGCGGCACGCGCACGTAGCCGATGAGTTCGCCGGCGCGCAGCATGTCCATCCCGGCCAGCAGGTGCGACACCGGGATCTCCCGGCGGGCCCCGCCCGGGCCCGCGATGATCAGGGTCGCCTCCAGGGCGGCCAGCACCGGCAGCGCGTCCCCGGTGGGGGCGGCCGAGGCGATGTTGCCGCCCAGGGTGCCCGCGTTGCGGATGTGCGGCGGGCCCGCGGCGCGCGCGGCGGCGGCGAGCGCCGGGATCAGGGCCGCGAAGTCGGGGCGGCCCATGCGCGCGTGCGTGAGGCCCGCGCCGAGCAGCGCGTGTCCGTCGAGGTACTGCCAGCCGCGGATCTCGCTGATCTTGCCGAGTCCCACCAGGGCGGCGGGCCTGAGCTGCCCGGAGTTGACGGCGGCCATCAGGTCGGTGCCGCCCGCGACGGGCACGGCGGCGGGCACGGCGGTGAGTGCCGCGACGGCCTCGTCCAGCGTCGTGGGCAGCGTGACGGCCTGCGCCGCCTGCGGTGTGTGCGTGGTCAAACCGGCTGCCCCTTCCCGCTGCCCCACCTGGTCCCACCTGTGCTGCCGTACGGTACGTGCTGACAGGGCGGACGTGGCAACTCTGGCACATCTTGGCGAGAGCCGAGGACACGGGTCCGCTAGGAGGCATTCGCCCACCTCACCGGCGAGATGGTCCGTTTTCTCACGGGTTCACCAGTGCGTTCCGATTGGCACTTTCGGTGACTCTTGTGCGCTTTTTCCGTGGCCTGTTCGAGCTGTTCGGTAGCGGCGGCCCGGTGCTACCGGCTGGGCGGCGGGCCGTCCTTCGGGCGGCCCAGCACCCCTGGACGCCGCTGCCAGGGCAGCGGACCCGCGGGTGGCCGGTAGGCGACGCCGAGGGCGTCGAGCCGCCGGTAGTGGGCGGTCATGCGGCGCTCGAAATCGGCGAAGTCCCGTTCCGCCGGGGCGGGCAGGGCGCTCCACGCGACCTCGGCGAAGGCCGCGAGCCGGGGGAACGTCTGGTAGTCCACGCGTGCGTGGTCCTCCATCACCTCGGTCCACACGTTGGCCTGGGTGCCGAGCACGTGCCGGGCCTCCTCGGGCGTCAACTCCGGCGGCACGGGCTCGAACCGGTAGACGTCCTCCAGGGTGCGCACCCACCCGATCGGTACCGGCTCGTCGGGGCCCGGGTCCTGACGGTGGTCCAGATACACCTGCTGCTCGGGGCACATGACGACGTCGTGGCCGGCCCGGGCGGCGGCGATGCCCCCGGCGTAGCCCCGCCAGGAGGACACGGCCGCGCCGTCGGCCAGGCCGCCCTGAAGGATCTCGTCCCAGCCGATCAGCCGGCGCCCGCGCGCGGAGAGCCAGTTGCCGAAGTGCCCGATGAACCAGGACTGGAGCTCGTCCTCGTCGGCGAGCCCGAGTTCCCTGATGCGCGCCTGGGCGGTCGCGGACCGCCGCCACTGGTCCTTGGGGCATTCGTCGCCGCCGACATGGACGAACTCCGACGGGAACAGCTCCAGTACTTCCTCGAAGACGCCCTCGTAGAAGCGCAGGGTGCTGTCAGTGGGGGCGAGTACGTTCGGGTTGATCCCCCAGGTGTCCCATACGGAGAGGGTGCTGGTGTCGATGACGTCGGTGTTGCCGAGTTCCGGGTACGCGGCGATGGCGGCCTGCGAGTGGCCGGGCACGTCGATTTCGGGGACGACGGTGATATGCCGCTCGGCGGCGTAGGCGACGATCTCCCGGATGTCGTCCTGGGTGTAGTAGCCGCCGTGCGGCTTCTCGTCCCACAGGGGTGAGGCCCGATGGCCGGTTTTCGTCCGCGCCCGCCAGGAGCCGATCTCGGTCAGCCGTGGATGCCGCTCGATCTGGATGCGCCAGCCCTGGTCGTCCGTCAGATGGAAGTGGAAGACGTTGAGTTTGTGCGCCGCCATCAGATCGAGAGAGCGCAGGACGCCTTCCTTGGGCATGAAGTGCCGGGCGACGTCGAGCATCAGGCCGCGCCAGCGGAATCGGGGGGCGTCCTCGATCGTGAGGTACGGCACGGCCCAGGCGCGGTCGCGACTGATCGGGGCCCTGCGGTACGCGTCGGGGCCGAGAAGCTGCCGCAGCGTCTGGGCGCCCCAGAAGACACCGGCCGCGCTGCCGCCCTCGATGAGGACGCCGTTCCGGTCGCTGACGAGGCGGTACTCCTCGGGACCGAGCCCGGGGGCGAGCCGGAGCCCGATGCCGCCGGCGTCGTCGAGTTCCCGCCCCTCGCGCAACGGCAGGCCGGTGGCCTGCCGGAGAACGGTGCTCAGCCAGTGGCCGACGCCCTGCGTCCCGGTGCAGGCGCAGAGCCGGGAGTGCGCCGTCAGCCGCACCTCGCCGGTGGCGGCGACGACGCCGCGGGGCTTCGGAATCAGTTCGGTCATGTCAGTCCTTCTAGGGTCTGCATGAACAGCACAAAAGCCCCCAGGGCGCGCGAAACACACCCTGGAGGCTTACGCCACGCGGGCCGGGCCTACTTGTCGCCCTTGCCCTTGTCGTCGTCGCCGGAGCCCATGGACTCGTAGATCTCCTTGCACATGGGACACACCGGGTACTTCTTCGGGTCGCGGCCCGGCACCCAGACCTTGCCGCACAGCGCCACGACGGGGGTGCCGTCGAGGGCGCTCGCCATGATCTTGTCCTTCTGGACGTAGTGGGCGAAGCGCTCGTGGTCACCGTCACCGTGGGAGGTCTGCGGCGTCGGCTCTACGAGGGTCCCCGTACCAGTCCCGCGCTCGGGCTCGAGAGTGCTCATAGGCCCAAGGGTACTGAAGGTCACAGCCATCAGTTGAGCGAAGGGTCGTCCGGGTACGTCGCCACCATCGCCAGCTCGTTGCGCTGGCGGCGCAGCACCTCGCGCCAGAGTCTCTCCGGGGACGGCGAGGACACGTCGCCGGGCTCGGACTCGACGACGTACCACGCGCCGTCCACCAGCTCGTCCTCCAGCTGACCGGGGCCCCAGCCGGCGTATCCGGCGAAGATCCGCAGGGAGCCGAGGGCAGAGGCCAGCAGTTCCGGCGGGGCCTCCAGATCGACCAGCCCGATCGCGCCGTGCACCCGGCGCCAGCCCAGCGGCGCGGCCTCCCCGGACGCCCCGCCGGGGACGACGGCGACCCCGAGGGCCGAGTCCAGCGACACCGGGCCGCCCTGGAACACGACGCCGGGCTCGCCGGCGAGATCCCCCCAGCCCTCCAGGATGTCGTCCACGTCCACCGGAGTGGGGCGATTGAGGACGACACCGAGAGAGCCCTCCTCGTCGTGGTCGAGGAGCAGCACCACCGCGCGGTCGAAGTTCGGGTCCGCCAGGGCGGGCGTGGCCACGAGCAGCCGCCCTGTGAGCGAGGACACCTCGGTCATGCCAGACATGATCCCGCATCTTCCCTCCCTCTGGGGAGCCAATGCGGGGGCGCGGGTGAACGCAGCTCAGGGGCACACCGATGCGTCCCGGGCGCACGGACGTGACCGTGACCCCACGTGCCCGGCACGGAACCGTTCGTGTTGTGACAGAGCTATGACGTGGCTGGGTCTGACTCAGGCTTACGGAAGGGGGGTGGAGGGCGATTACCCTTTCCCTCCTGGCCCCTGCCCGACTCCACGGAACGCGAGATTCATGACCGTCAACGACGATGTCCTGCTTGTCCACGGCGGAACCCCGCTGGAGGGCGAGATCCGTGTCCGCGGTGCGAAGAACCTCGTACCGAAGGCAATGGTGGCAGCGCTGCTGGGCAGCGCCCCGAGCCGCCTCCGCAATGTTCCGGACATCCGTGACGTACGGGTCGTACGGGGTCTGTTGCAGCTGCACGGCGTGACGGTCCGTCCGGGGGACGAACCCGGCGAACTGGTGATGGATCCGACGCGCGTGGAGAGCGCGAACGTCGCTGACATCGATGCCCACGCGGGTTCGAGCCGGATTCCGATCCTCTTCTGCGGCCCGCTCCTGCACCGCCTCGGCCACGCGTTCATCCCGGGTCTCGGCGGCTGCGACATCGGCGGCCGGCCCATCGACTTCCACTTCGACGTGCTGCGGCAGTTCGGTGCGCGGATCGAGAAGCGGGCGGACGGGCAGTACCTGGAGGCCCCGCAGCGCCTGCGGGGCACGAAGATCCGGCTGCCGTACCCGTCCGTCGGCGCGACCGAGCAGGTGCTGCTGACGGCGGTGCTCGCCGAGGGCGTCACCGAGCTCTCGAACGCGGCTGTCGAGCCGGAGATCGAGGACCTGATCTGCGTCCTTCAGAAGATGGGCGCCATCATCGCGATGGACACCGACCGGACGATCCGCATCACCGGTGTGGACCAGCTCGGCGGCTACAACCACCGCGCCCTGTCCGACCGCCTGGAGGCCGCGTCCTGGGCGTCCGCCGCGCTGGCGACCGAGGGCGACATCTACGTCCGCGGCGCCCAGCAGCGCTCGATGATGACGTTCCTGAACACCTACCGGAAGGTGGGCGGGGCCTTCGAGATCGACGACGAGGGCATCCGCTTCTGGCACCCCGGCGGCCAGCTGAAGTCCATCGCGCTGGAGACGGACGTCCACCCCGGCTTCCAGACCGACTGGCAGCAGCCGCTGGTGGTGGCCCTGACCCAGGCCACGGGCCTGTCCATCATCCACGAGACGGTCTACGAGTCCCGCCTCGGCTTCACCTCCGCCCTGAACCAGATGGGCGCGCACATCCAGCTCTACCGCGAGTGCCTGGGCGGCTCGAACTGCCGCTTCGGCCAGCGCAACTTCCTGCACTCGGCCGTCGTCTCCGGCCCCACCAAGCTCCAGGGCGCCGATCTGGTCATCCCCGACCTCCGCGGCGGCTTCTCGTACCTCATCGCGGCGCTGGCGGCCCAGGGCACGTCCCGCGTCCACGGCATCGGCCTGATCAACCGCGGCTACGAGAACTTCATGGAGAAGCTCGTGGAGCTCGGTGCGAAGGTCGAGCTGCCGGGCAAGGCGCTCGGGTAGCGGCGCAGGCAGTGACGCCAAAGGGGCGGCCACCCGGTTCGGGTGGCCGCCCCTTTGATGTCACTCACTGTGGTTCGCACACCATGGGCGTACGAACGGCAGGGTTACTTGCCCTTCGCGGCTTCCTTGAGCTTCGAGCCCGCGGAGACCTTCACGCTGTAACCGGCGGGGATCTGGATGGGCTCGCCGGTCTGCGGGTTGCGGGCGGTGCGAGCGGCACGGTGGGTGCGCTCGAAGGTCAGGAAGCCGGGGATGGTGACCTTCTCGTCCCCCTTGGAGACGATGTCGCCGACCACGTCGGCGAACGCGGCCAGCACGGCGTCGGCGTCCTTGCGGGTCACCTCGGCGCGGTCGGCCAGCGCGGCCACCAGCTCACTGCGGTTCATGTTGTTACTCCCGTGTTCATCTTGCCGTTGAGGCGTCAGATCGAAGCCGATGCTGCCAGGGTCCTCCGTGAGTCCCCGGACCCGGGTCCGTCGCCAGACCCTCGCGCCCAGGGACGCATCCTGCCTCTACCTGCGGCGGGAAAGCCAATCCGGCACCCGCAGGAGTCGTGAGAACACCCTTGGGAGTCACACGAAGAGGGCCTGAGCCTGGCCGACACGATAGAGGGCGGCCCAAGGGGTCGGGTTCCCCGACGCGCCGTTGCCAGGCCAGTCGTGGCAATCCTCACAGCGGCCGCAGGGCTGTCGCCCTACGGCTGCGAGGTCGTCGCCGCCGCGCCGACCGCCTTCGCGGCCTCCCGGACCGCTCCGGCGACCGCGCCCGCGACCTTGTCGTTGAAGACGCTCGGGATGATGTAGTTCGGGTTCAGCTCGTCCTCGGTCACCACGTCCGCCAGGGCGGTCGCGGCGGCCAGCATCATCTCGGTGTTGACCGTGCGGGACTGGGCGTCCAGCAGACCGCGGAAGACACCCGGGAAGACCAGCACGTTGTTGATCTGGTTCGGGAAGTCGGAACGGCCGGTGGCCACAACAGCCGCGGTCTGACGGGCGATTGCCGGGTCGACCTCGGGGTCCGGGTTCGCGAGCGCGAACACGATGGCGCCGTCGGCCATGGCGGCCACGTCGTCGCCGTCCAGGACGTTCGGGGCCGAGACGCCGATGAAGACGTCGGCGCCGCGCACGGCCTCCTTGAGCGTGCCGGTGAGGCCCTCGGGGTTGGTGTTGTCGGCGATCCAGCGCAGCGCCGAGTCCGGGGCGGCGTCCACCAGGTCCTCGCGGCCGGCGTGCACGACGCCGTGGATGTCGGCGACGACGGCGTTCTTGACGCCCGCGGCCAGCAGCAGCTTCAGGATGGCCGTACCGGCCGCGCCGGCGCCGGACATGACGACCCGGATGTTCTCGATCGCCTTGCCCGTGACGCGCAGGGCGTTCGTGAGGGCGGCGAGGACGACGATCGCGGTGCCGTGCTGGTCGTCGTGGAAGACGGGGATGTCGAGGGCCTCGCGCAGCCGGGCCTCGATCTCGAAGCAGCGGGGGGCGGAGATGTCCTCCAGGTTGATGCCCGCGAAGCCCGGGGCGATCGCCTTGACGATCTCGACGATCGCGTCGGTGTCCTGGGTGTCGAGGCAGATCGGCCAGGCGTCGATGCCGGCGAACCGCTTGAAGAGGGCCGCCTTGCCCTCCATGACCGGCAGGGCCGCCTTCGGGCCGATGTTGCCCAGGCCCAGCACGGCCGAGCCGTCCGTCACGACCGCAACGGAGTTGCGCTTGATGGTGAGGCGGCGGGCGTCCTCGGGGTTCTCGGCGATCGCCATGCAGACGCGGGCCACGCCCGGCGTGTAGACCATGGACAGGTCGTCACGGTTGCGGATGGGGTGCTTCGACGCCATCTCGATCTTGCCGCCGAGGTGCATGAGGAAGGTCCGGTCCGAGACCTTGCCCAGCGTGACGCCCTCGATGCCGCGGAGTTCCTCGACGATCTCGTCCGCGTGCGCGGTCGACGAGGCCGCGATGGTGACGTCGATACGGAGCTTCTCGTGACCGGATGCGGTGACGTCGAGGCCGGTCACCGAGCCTCCGGAGGACTCCACGGCGGTGGTGAGCTGCGAGACGGCGGTTCCGCTCGCGGGCACCTCCAGCCGGACCGTCATCGAGTAGGAGACGCTGGGCGCCGTTGCCATGGCCGACTTCCTCTGCTTTCACCTGACGCTGAGTTGTGCCGTCCGATCGTCGCACCTACCGCTGAGTAGCAGGTAGCCACCCTCGATTGCGAACGTTTTGTTCGCGGAACAGGCCAGCAAAAAGAGACCCACGTCACATATGGACGTGGGTCTCTTCGGAAGTCAGGTGGCACCGACCCGCCATGCTCGCCTCGCGGCAAGTGGTCGCTCGTAGCGACGATGGTTGGGCCCGGGGGCTTGGATCGGGCCGGTGCCACGTCCAGGCTAACAAACAGATCCCGTAAGGCCATTCCCGTACCGGGAGTTCATTTCGCCGGCAACTGGGTATCGGGGCGCGGTCCCGCCGGACGGGCGGATCAGTCCCTGAGCAGGTCCGGTACTCCCGCCGCGTCCGGCTCGTCCCGGTCCGCCGAGACGACCGTGAGCTGCTGGGTGGCCCGGGTCAGTGCGACGTAGAGCACACGCAGACCGGCCGGGGACTCGTCGGCGATCTCCGCCGGGGAGACCACGACCGTCGCGTCGTACTCCAGGCCCTTGGCCTCCAGGCTGCCGAGTGCCACCACCCGGTCGCCGAGCCCGGCGAGCCAGCGCCGGGCCTCCTCGCGGCGCTGCATGGCGACGACCACGCCGACCGTGCCGTCGACGCGCTCCAGCAGCCGGGCCGCCTCGGCACGGACGGTTTCGGCCAAGGTGTCGCGTACGACCGTGAAGCGCGGCTCGACGCCGGTGGAGCGGACCGCCTTCGGGGACGGGGAGCCGGGCATGGCCAGGGCCAGCACCTTCGAGGCGAGCTCGGCGATCTCGGCCGGGTTGCGGTAGTTCACGGTGAGTTCGAAGCGGCGGCGCGGGCGGGTACCGAGGGCCTCGTCGCGGGCCTCGGCGGCCTCGTCCGGGTCGGACCAGGAGGACTGGGCCGGGTCGCCGACGACCGTCCAGGTGGCGTGCCGGCCGCGGCGGCCGACCATGCGCCACTGCATCGGGGTGAGGTCCTGGGCCTCGTCGACGATGACGTGCGCGTACTCGGTGCGCTCCTGCGCGAGGCGCTCGGCACGCTCGCGCTGCGACTCCTCGCGCACCGGCATCAGCTCCTCCAGGCCGGTGAGCTGGTCGAGCGGGTCGAGTTCGCGCCTCTTCCGGGGCCGGGCCGGGGCCCCGAGGACGGCCTGGAGTTCGTCGAGCATCGCGATGTCGTGCACCGAGTGGCCGTCGCGCCTGAGGGAGCGGGCGACCTTGCGGATCTCGCCGGGGTTGAGGATCCGCCGGGCCCAGCGGCCGAGGCGCCGCTCGTCGGCCATGGCGTCCAGGACGGCCGCCGGGGTCAGCTCCGGCCACCAGGCGTCGAGGAAGGCGATGAAGGCGTCCTCGGAGGTGATGTCCTCGTCGAAGGAGGAGCGCAGCTCGGCGGCGAGCTCCGGGTCGGTGTGCCGGCCGGCCGCGCCGGACTGCTCCCACAGGGCGTCCAGGAGGAGCTTGCGGGCGCGGGGACGCAGCAGGTTGACGGGGGCGGTGCCGCCGAGGGCGGCGCGGCGGATGTCCGCCAGCTGCTCGGCCTCCAGCTCCAGGCGGCGGCCGAAGGCGACCACGCGCAGCCGGGCCGGTGAATCGTTCAGCTCCAGGGCTCCGCGCGCGGCCTTGCGCAGCACCTTGAGCATGCGGGACGAGCCCTTGGCGCGGGCCACGGACGGGGAGTCGTAGAGCGTGGCCTCGGCGCCGTCGACGAGTGAACCGATGGCGCGGATGGCGACCTGGCCCTCCTCGCCGAGGGAGGGCAGCACGCCCTCGGTGTAGGCGACGAGCAGCGGGGTCGGCGAGACGATCAGGATGCCGCCCGCGTACCGGCGCCGGTCCTGGTAGAGGAGGTAGGCCGCGCGGTGCAGGGCGACGGCGGTCTTGCCGGTGCCGGGGCCGCCCTCGACGTACGTCACGGAGGCGGCGGGGGCGCGGATGACCAGGTCCTGCTCGGCCTGGATGGAGGCGACGATGTCGCGCATGGTGTGGCTGCGGGCCTGGCCGAGCGCGGCCATCAGGGCACCGTCGCCGATGACGGGCAGTTCGTCGCCGTCGAGGAAGGCCGTCAGCTCGGGGCGCATCAGGTCGTCCTCGACGCCGAGCACCTTGCGGCCCTTGGAGCGGATGACCCGGCGGCGGACGACCCGGCCGGGGTCGACGGGCGTCGACCGGTAGAAGGGGGCGGCGGCCGGGGCCCGCCAGTCGATGACCAGCGGGGCGTAGTCCTGGTCGAGGACGCCGATGCGGCCGATGTGCAGCGTCTCGGCGATGTCGGCGGTGTTGTCCTCCCGGACCGCGCCCTCGGCGGGCTCCACGGCGGTGTACGCGCCGTCGGGGCCCTTCTTGCCGTCCTTGCCGCGCAGCAGGTCGATGCGGCCGAAGAGGAAGTCCTCAAACTCGTTGTTCAGCCGGCTGAGGTGTATGCCGGCCCGGAAGACCTGGGCGTCCCGCTCGGCGAGCGCGCCGGGCGTGCCGACCTGGCCGCGCTGGGCCGCGTCGTTCATGAGGAACTCGGCCTCGTGGATCTTCTCCTCGAGGCGCCGGTACACCCGGTCCAGGTGTTCCTGTTCGACGCTGATCTCTCTGTCTCTCAGGGAGTCGAGCGCGGTTTCCTGTTGAGCCTGAGCGGCCACCGGGCCCCCTTCTGACGTGCTGGGCAGCCGTCCACCGTACGCGAAGGGGACCCGGTAAGGCTACGCGTCGACCTCGACCAGCCGCTTGCCGTCGAAGGTCACTACCTCGAAATGATCGATCTCGTTCGGCTCGAAGGCGGCGCCGCCCTGGACGTACAGGGGCTCCTTGGCCTTCTCGGACTTGGCGTCCGGCAGACCGTAGCCCCATTCCGGGACGGACCAGGAGGACAGGGTCTCCCGCTCGCCGTTCTTGCCGACCGCGACGAGGGCGCACTTCAGCGGGCCCTTGACGTTCTTCAGCTCCGTGACCACGCCCGTCCCCCAGTCCTTCTTCTGGAGGGCGACCGTCGCGGTGACCTTGGTGCTCGGGTCGGTGGCCGAGATCTTGTCGGAGATGCCGTCGAAAGCTTCCTTGGCGGGGCTGGCCGCGAGGGGGCGGTTCTCCGCGCCGCCGCCGTCACCGCCGCTGTTCGTCGCGACCGCGACGAAGGGGCCGCCGATGATCAGCGCGCCGGCCGCGGCCACCATGTAGAAACTGCGGCGGCGCTTCTGGGCGCGGCGGTCGGCGACCTCGTCGACCAGCTTCTCCACCAGGCGCGGCCGGGGCTTCGCGGACAGCGACTCGCCGATCGCGGGTGTGCTGCCGGAACCGGGGAGGTCGGCGAGGGCGGCGAGCATCGGCTCCATGCCGGCCAGCTCGTCGAGCTGCTGGGCGCACCATTCACAGGTCGCGAGGTGGGCTTCGAAAGCGGTTGCTTCGGCGTCGTCGAGGATGCCGAGAGCGTAGGCGCCGACGGTCTCGTGCTCGTTCGGCACCGGAGATCCCTGCATGGGTCCAGACATACCCATGCCTCCCGTACCGAACCCCTGGTTACCCCCGTAAACACTCATCACGCCGTCACCCCCCGCTCCTCCAGTGCCAGCTTCATCGAACGCAGGGCGTAGAACACCCTGGAGCGGACGGTTCCGCTGGGTATGCCCAGGGTTTCGGCCGCCTCATTGACGGTACGCCCCTTGAAGTACGTCTCGACGAGCACCTCCCGGTGGGCGGGGGTCAGGTCGTCGAGTGCGTCCGACAGAGTCATCAGCCACAGCGCCTTGTCGATCTCGTCCTCCGCGGGGATGACCTCCAGCGGCGACGGGTCGACCTCCTGCGGCCGGGCCTGCCGGCTGCGGTGGCCGTCGATGACGATGCGCCGGGCGACCGTCACCAGCCAGGGGCGTACCGATCCGGTCGCCCGATTGAGCTGACCGGCGTTCTTCCAGGCACGGATGAGCGTCTCCTGCACGACGTCCTCGGCGCGCTGCCGGTCTCCGGCGACCAGGCGCAGGACATACGCAAGCAGGGGTCCGGCGTGTTCGCGGTAGAGCGCACGCATCAGCTCCTCGTCGGGTTCCGAGGGCTGGGACATGCGATGTCGGGCCCTCGGTGCACGTTCATTGGCCACGACGGAATCCTTGCGCACGCCCACCTCCGGTGTCCGGGGGTTCCCCCAGTCGGTCGCTCCCCATGCCGTACGGACGCGAGGTGTTGAGCGTTCAAAGTGGCGTGACAGATTTCTTCGAAGTGACGTGACGAGGGGGACATGGGAGCACATTCCCACCCCGCATTCTTTACATTTCCGCCACATCGACGAGATCAAGCCAGGCTTTCCCTACGGGTGCGTAGGTAAACGGCATGTAATCGAAATCACTTCGACAGCGCGTCCACGGAAGTCGCATTTAGGACAGGGGAATTGGGGGCGGCGACCACCCAATGGTCTTGATCCGAGGGGCAAAAGGGACTTAAGCGCGAGTGAGTGCCGCGCGGCGGCGATGCCGGGCGACCCGTTCGCGGTTCCCGCAGACCTCGCTGGAGCACCAGCGCCTCCTGCGCCCCCGGGAGGTGTCGAGGTACACGATCGGGCAGTTGTCGCCCTCGCACTGGCGCAGGGCCGCGCGGGCGACGGGGTCGGTCAGCAGGTCCACGGCGTCCCGGGCGACGGCCGCGAGCAGGGCGGGGCAACCGGGCGGGCCGTCCAACCGCCGTACGAGTTCGCCGTCTCCCCCGCGGACCGCGCGCGGGGCGGGCGGCGCGGTACGGGCGAGGTCGTTGACGCGCGCGAGCGCGAAGTCGTAGGCCCGGGCTCCGGATCCGGGCCAGCCGCGCACCAACCGGTCGACCTGGCCGCGCAGTTCGCGGAAGGCGACCAGCCAGGCGGCGTCGGCGTGGGCCAGGGCGGTGTCCGCCGGGACCAGCCCGGAGCCGGTGATCCAGGCGCGCAGCACGTCCACGGAGCCGAGCCGTTCCTCCGGATGCGTGGTGGAGAGCAGGTCGAGGCAGATCCGTCCGGCATCGAAGCGCAGCTCGTACGGGGCCGTGGCCGTACCCAGTGCCATGTGCCTGTCACCGCCTAGGGGTGCACCCCGGTCGCGAGGGTTCGGTGAGGTGCCAGTGAGAGGGCTGGGAAACCGTTCCCTCTTACAGTGCCTGCCCACTCCCGCGCCGGAAACCCCTCGCACGGGCCGCTCGTGTCAGGGACGGCTTCGCGTGGCGGTATCCCGCTCAACCCGCGGACGCGCTCACGCGTCCGCGTACTTCGTGTCCGCCGCCGGGTCCAGGGCGAGGCGGTACCCCCGTTTGACCACCGTCTGGATCAGTTTCGGGGTGCCGAGGGCCGTGCGCAGACGGGCCATGGCCGTCTCGACCGCGTGCTCGTCGCGGCCGGAGCCGGGCAGGGCGCGCAGGAGTTCCGCGCGGGCGACCACCCAGCCGGGGCGGCGGGAGAGGGCGCGGAGCAGGGACATGCCGGCGGGCGGCACGGGCTTGAGGTCGCCGTCGACCAGGACGGCGTGGCCGCGGATCTCCACCCGGTGCCCGGCGATCGGCAGCGCGCGGGCCCGGCCGGGCAGTTCCTTGCACAGGAGCTGGACCAGGGGGCCGAGCCGGAAGCGCTCGGGCTGGATCGTGTCGATGCCGCGGGACTGCAGCGGCAGGGCGGTGACCGGGCCCACGCAGGCCGACAGCACGTCGTGGCTCAGGGCCTCCAGCACCTCGGGGAGCATCCCGCGCTCCTCCGCCCGGGAGAGCAGGGAGGCCGCGGCCGGGGCGCTGGTGAAGGTCAGGGCGTCCACGCCCCGGGAGACCGCCGCGTCCAGCAGGCGGTCCACCGGGGCGATGTCCTCCGGCGGCATCCACCGGTAGACGGGCACGCCCACGACCTCGGCCCCGCCCTCGCGCAGCGCCTCCACGAACCCGGGCAGCGGCTCACCGTGCAGCTGGATCGCGATGCGCCGCCCGTCGACGCCCTCCTCCAGCAGCCGGTCGAGCACCTCGGCCATGGACTCCGACGACGGCGACCACTCCTCCGTCAGCCCGGCGGCCCGGACCGCGCCCTTCACCTTGGGCCCGCGCGCGAGGATCCGCACGCCGCCGAGCCGTGACAGCAGATCGTCGCCGAGCCCCCAGCCGTCGGCGGCCTCGACCCAGCCCCGGAAGCCGATCGCGGTCGTGGCGACCACGATGTCCGGCACCTGGCGGATGAGCTCCTTCGTCGCGCCCAGCAGTTCACTGTCGTCGGCGAGCTGCACGATCCGCAGGGCAGGGGCGTGCATGACGGCGGCACCGCGCCGCTGGAGCAGCGTCCCCAGCTCATCGGCCCGGCGCGCGGCCGTCACACCCACGGTGAAACCCGCCAGGGGCCCGTGGTCCGGTCGCTGTTCTTCCTCGTACATGGCTCTCGTCCCGCACTCGAGTCGTCGTACTTCGTGGGTACGGCGTACCTACATGCCGATCGAGCCTGTCAACGGCTCGTGACAGGCTCGGATCGGCATGATGTCGACGGTGTTACCGATGCCGCTCTCCGCCGGATCGACGGCTGCGGGCTTCGGCCGGGGGTCCGGGGGTTGTCCCCCGGGTCAGCACAGCGTCAGACCTTGGCGTAGCTGAGCTGCGGCTCCGCGTCCGAGGTCGCCGTCGTGGCGGGTACCAGGGGGGTCGTACGGCGAAGGTATACGGACCAGGTGACCGCGAAGCAGACCGCGTAGAAGGCGAGGAAGGCGACGAACGCCCCGGTGCCGGAACCGTAGGAGAGGAAGGACTGGCGGAAGGCGAGGTTGATGCCGACGCCGCCGAGCGCGCCCACCGCGCCGATGAGTCCCATGGAGGCGCCGGAGAGGCGGCGTCCGTAGGCCGCGGCCGCCTCGCCCTGCAGTCCCTTGGCGAGGGCCTTGTTCTGGAAGATGCCCGGGATCATCTTGAACGTCGAGCCGTTGCCGAGCCCGCTGAGCACGAACAGCACCACGAACGCCGTGGTGAACAGCGCCAGCGACTTCTGCATCGAGGCACCGATCAGGACCGCCGTGGCGACGCCCATGCCGACGTAGTTCCACAGGCTGATCTTCGCGCCGCCGTACTTGTCGGCCATCCAGCCGCCCAGGGGCCGGATCAGCGAGCCGAGGAGCGGACCGATGAAGGTGACGTACGCCGCCTCCAGCGGGGTGCGTCCGAACTGGTTCTGCAGGACCTGCCCGAAAGCGAAGCTGTATCCGATGAACGAGCCGAAGGTGCCGATGTAGAGGAAGGACATGATCCACGTGTGGGCGTCCCGCGCGGCGTCCTTGGCGGCACCGGTGTCGTTCTTCACGTTCTCGAGGTTGTCCATGAAGAGCGCGGCCATGACGGCGGCGACGAGGATCAGCGGGATGTAGATCCCGAGCAGCACGCGCGGCCCGCCGCCGGCCCCGATGATCGCGAGCGCGGCCAGCTGGATCACCGGTACGCCGATGTTGCCGCCGCCCGCGTTCAGGCCGAGGGCCCAGCCCTTCTTCCGCAGCGGGAAGAAGGCGTTGATGTTGGTCATCGAGGAGGCGAAGTTGCCGCCGCCGATGCCCGCGAGCAGGCCGACGAGGAGGAAGGTGGAGAAGGAGGTGCCCGGCTCCATCACCATGAACGCGGCGACGCTCGGGACGAGGAGGAGGCCGGCGGAGATGATCGTCCAGTTCCGGCCGCCGAAGATCGCGACGGCGAAGGTGTAGGGGACGCGGACGACGGCGCCGACGAGCGTGACCATCGAGGTCAGCATGAACTTGTCGGCGGGGGTCAGCCCGTACTCCGGGCCCATGAAGAGGACCAGAACGGACCACAGGGTCCAGATCGAGAACCCGATGTGCTCGGAGAGCACGGAGAAGAAGAGGTTCCGGCGGGCGATCTTCTCGCCCGTCTCCTTCCAGAAGGTCTCGTTTTCCGGATCCCAGTGCTGGATCCAGCGTCCGCCCCTGTTCGGGGGTGCGGGTGCCGTGCCAGGGCCTGTCATGACGCCTCCACTTGCTCCGGGACTCGGTCGTTCTGTGAGTGCTGAATCCCGAAGGTAGGGAGGACGCGTTTCGTGACTGTGCCAGCGGGTGACCGCGAGGGAACTTTGCTCTCACCCCGGCCTGGGGCGGGATGAGAGGTTCGGTGGCGTCTGTCAGCGTTGCGGGGGCTGCCCGGGAGGATTCTGCCCGCTGTGAGGCGGTTGCTGCTGGGGGTAGGGCTGGGCGTACGGGCCGGGGGCCGGCGGGCCTCCGTACGGGCCCGGCGCCGGCTGCCCGGGGTATGGGCCGGGGGCGGGCTGCGCGGGGTACGGGCCCTGGGCGGGCTGCCCGGGGTACGGGCCCGCGGCGGGCTGACCTCCGTACGGACCGGGGGCATGCTGCCCGGGGTACGGCCCCGCGGCGGGCTGACCTCCGTACGGGCCGGGGGCATGCTGCCCGGGGTATGGGCCGGGGGCCGGCTGCCCGGGGTACGGGCCCGGCGCCGGCTGGGCATACGGCCCCGGCGCCTGCTGTCCGTAACCCGCGGGGGCGCCCGCGGCCGGAGCAGGCATCCCGCCCGGCTGCCCCGGCGCACCCGCGTACCCCGGCGTCCCGGCCGCCTGCCCGCCGCCGTACGGCCCTCCCCCGAACGGATTGCCGTGCCCGGGCGTCTGCGCCCCGGGCGGCAGGTACCGCACCCGTCCGTTCTCCTCGGTCACCGGCATGAAGCCGGCCGCCTGCAGGCGCGCGGCGAACTTGGTGTTGCGCTTGCGCGTGACCAGCAGCCCGATGCCGAGGATCGCCATGATCACGAGCCACACCACACCCGCCGCGATGAAATCGAAGGACTCACCGCCGGACCGGAAGGCGAGGACCACGCAGCCGATCGTGACGCCGAGCGCCCCGTAGCCCATGCGCTTCTCGGCGTTCTTGCCGGTGAGGTCGAAGTTGATGCGGGCCTTGAGGAGTTCGAAGGCGTCCGGCACGAGCGGCGGAAGGGAGACGCCGTCGGACGCATTGGGGTACTGCGCCCAGTTCTGTGCGGCCCGGGCCCGGGCCTGCGGGCTGGGGTCGGGCAGGATCAGCATGGTGAGCGCGCCGTTGCGGCCGCTGCTCTGCCGGACATCCGCGTACTCGTAGCCGAACTGCTGGGCGACGAAGGCCAGCCGGGCGAGCTTCTTCACGGACGCCATCGGGCTGGTGAGCTCGACCGGTTCTCCGCTCGCCATCAGCCGCAGCATCTTCTGTGTCTGCCGCTTACTCATCTCACCGCTCCCCCACCGCCCACTGGGCACAGTTGTTCACATGCGCAACCCGGGCAGTTTTCCACACCGGGAAAGCCCGCGGAACGGGGCCCCGTTATCCTCTAGCGGACCCCACACGGGAAGGGGAGAGTCCATGTCCGCTGAGTCGGGGGCCGAACGGCCTGAGGCGCGGCGTCCGCAGCGCTCCTTTGCCGCAAACGTGGCCTTCGGAGCGGGCATGCTCCTCGTGCTGGCGACGGCGACGCTCGGCGCGTTCGCGGCCGTGGCCCTGCTGGGCGGGGCGGTGGACGCGGCCCCGCTGTCGAGCATCGTGCCCGACGACGGGAACAACGCCCTGGTCGTAGGAGGCATCGCGAGCGGCGGGCTGACCGGGCTGATGCTGCCGGTGATCCTCTTCGGCATGGTGCGGGGGAACGAGGACACGCCCCGGGTCGGCCCGGGAGCCGCGGCACGCAAGGTGCTGGCCGTGCTGGCGTTCGACGTCTGCCTGCTGGTCGTGGCGTTGCTCGTCGCCCAGCTGGGGTGGTTCCTCCCGGCTCAGCTCACCACCGTCGTGGCCGTGTTCGCCGTCGGGTTCAGCTGGATGCCGCTGGCGATGGTCCCCTGGGAGCGGTTCGGGCTGGGGGATGTGTTCGGCAGGCGCCGGGGTTCCGCCCCGTCACGCCAGGCGGAGTGAGCCCGCCAGTTCGTCGGCGACCTTGACGAGTTCCGCGCCGAGCCCCAGGGACGTCCACAGCAGCCGGCATTCCAGCGCGGTGGGGTGCTGCCGCGGCAGGACGTAGTGGGCCACTCCCTCCACGATGGTTCCGCTGTCCGCGTCCGGCTCCGTCGGCTCCTGGCGGTGCACGCGCAGGGCCGGTCCCAGGGGCAGTTCCACCTCGGTGAGGATCTGCTCCCCGCCGAAGTACGGGCCTTCCGCGCGTTCCGCCTCGGCCCGGAAGGCGGCCACGGTCCGCGATTCCGCCGGGACGGTCAGCTCCCGCACCGTGCAACCGGCGACGACGGGTCCGTCCTGGGGTGCCAGGACCGCCGCGCACAGGGCGCCCTGCCGCACCGCCGCGCCCCAGTACCAGAGCAGGTCCGCCGCGAAGGCCTCCCGCCACGGCTCGGGGACGTCACCGCCGAGGTGCTGTTCGGCCAGGGTGCGCGCCCACGTCTCGGGCTCCTCGCTGCGCAGGTCCAGGACCAGCCAGTTCTGGTGGGCGGGGCAGAGCCACCCGGCACTCCCGCCAGTCCGCCGGGTTCGTCATGGCCGGGCTCACCGTCCGGCCAGGGACGCGTCCGGGCCGGTGACGTCGATCTCCGGCTCGCCGCCGAACAGGCCGACGAAGCTGTTGGTGTCGGAGGCCGCGCCCGTCCCGGTGCCGCCGAGACCGATGGCGTTGTAGGCCATGGCCTGCTTGAACGCGTCGGGCGTGCCGATGAACCGCAGGTCCGCCGGGTCGATGTTCTTGATGCGCGCGAGTTCGTCGACCATGCCCGGCCCCGCGTACATGCTCGCCAGGCCGCGGGCTCCGGCGGCGTTGTAGGCGTCGCGGGCCGCCGAGAGGTTGTCGCCGACCTTGAACAGGTCCCGCCAGTTGCCCCGGATGCTCGCCAGGTCGTCCGCGAAGGAGCTCGGCAGGCCGCGGAAGGCCGCCCGCAGGCCCACGTCGGGCAGGGCCGCCCCGGGGCGTGCTCCGGCCCGTGCCCCGACCATGGACTCGACGAGCGCGCGGCGCGCGGCCGAACTCATGCCCGGGTTCCAGCCGCGCACGTACTGCGTGGCCGCCGTCCAGACGCGGCTGCGGCCGACGGTGGCGGCGGCCTTGCCGCCCGCGGAGAAGACGCGCCCGATGCCGAACGTGGCGAGGCCCAGCGCGTCGATCGCCACGTCGCCCCAGGAGCCGTCGCCGTTGATGGCGAGCAGCACATGGCAGACCAGGGAGACCGCCGTCATGACCAGGGCGATGGTGCCGAGCACTCCGGCCAGGGCCTGTCCGATGACGGGGATCCAGCCGACGAGCAGGGACAGCACCCCGCAGACGGCGGCGATGGCTCCCGCGATGTCGCTGACCATCTTCAGGGTGTCGCGCAGGTCGTCCAGCCAGCCGTCGTTGAGGCCGTCGCCCTCGGTGGTGTCGTGGATGCGCTTGGCGGCCTTGTCGCCGGCCTCCTTGTGACGGGTCTTCAGCTTGTCGAGCTGGCCGCGCAGCCCGTCCAGCCCCTCCTGGAGGTCGGTGACGGCCTTGTCGAGCTTGCCCTGCCCGGCGTCGTCGGTGCCCTTCGGCGGGTTGTCCGCCTTGGACTTGGCGGTGGAGAGGCTGTTGTGCTTGGTCTCCGCCTGGCTGAGGAGTTTGTCCGCCTCCTCCTGGATGGTCTCCAGGTCGGTGGAGTAGTCCTTGAGGGCGACTCCGGCGTCCGCGTAGCGGTCGTAGGCCTTGCTCACGGTCTTGGCGGTGTCGTTCGCCTTCTCGGCGAAGGCGCGGCCGGCCTCGGAGTCCCAGCTCTCCAGGTTGCCGATCCGGCGCAGCGCGTCGGCGGTCTTGGTGATGGTCTCGGCGGTGGCCGTGAACCGGCGGGCGAGGGCCTTCATGTCGGTGACGTCGCCGGGCACGGGGTCACCGCTCTCGCCCAGCACCTCCCACCGGTGGTCGGCGGGGCGGGTCACTTCTTCTTCCCCTTGCCCGTGAGCGCGTCGTACAGCGCGGTGTCGAGCGCGGTGTACGCCTTCCCGGCCTCCTTGGCCATCGTCCCGAGCCCCTGGATCTCCTCGATCATCTTCTTGCGGTTGTCGTCCCAGCCGTCGGAGAACTCCTGCAGCCGGTCGTGCAGCCCCTGGTGGCCGACCGTGCGGCGGTCGTAGGCGTCCATGAGCTTGTCGAGCCCTTCCAGCTCGGTCGCCACCGTCCGCAGGCCGGTTCCGGCCGTCTCGAGATCCTGGGTCGAGACCCTGAGCTTCCCGCTCACTCCCGCTCCTCCCCCGTCCGCTCCTCCTGGCGGTGCTGCCAGCGCAAGGTTCCGGCCACCGCGTCGAACAACTCCACCATGGCGTCCGCGATCGGCTCCAGCGGTGTGCTGAACGTCAGCATCAGCACCTCGTCGCGGTCCGGGACCGGCACGAAGTACTCGACGACGGTGTCCTCGAACTCGGAGCCCAGCTTGCGCGACTGCTTCGTCCGCTCCTGCCGCCGCAGCCGGGCCACGCGCCCCACGGCGGGCAGCGTCTCCAGCGTGACCTCGCCGGAGCCGGCCAGGGCGGCGACGGCGTCGAGGCCGTCGAACCTCTCGTACAGGCGGGAGACCAGCAGGGACGCCGACAGCGGGATGCCACCGGCCTCCAGGAACGACAGGTACAGCACCACGCCGCCCTGCTGGACGGCGGCGTCGGCCGTGCCGAGCAGCTGCTCCTCGGCCTTGCGGCGCAGTACGGGCTGGTCGTCGACGCCCGCGAACTGCCGCTTGACCAGGGCGCTCACGGACGCCTCGCGGCGGTCGGCGGGCAGGAGCGGAATGCGGTACCAGTCCTCGGGCGTGATCAGCCCGAAGACCGGCGCGCGCGGTCCGGCCGGTTGTGCTGTCCGTGCCTGTGTCACTGTCGTTCTCTCACCTGGACCGAAAAGGAACCCCTCGGAAAGGGCCGCTCATCGTCCGCCCCCGCCGATGACGGGTCAGCTTAGCTTCCGGATGCCGAGCGCCTCCGGCTGCCACGAACCCTCACCCGAGGCTCACTTTTCGGCCACAACCGGGGTTTCCGCTTCGCCGCGACGTCCTCGACCCAGCCGAACGCGAGGGTCGCCGCGCCGATCAGGGGCCAGACCAGGACGAACATCCAGATCGTGTACGTGGTGTCCAGGGCGGAGACCGCGCCATCGCCCTGGAGGAACGGCAGTTCGTAGAGGAGGTCGAGGATCGGGACCGTGGCCATGATGAGGAGGTTGTGCCAGAGGTAGATCGTGACGGCCCGGTTGTTGGAGAGGGTCACGAGTCCGTCCCACCTGGCGAGGCGGCCCGGGAGTGCGCGCCAGGACGGGGAGTACTGGAGCAGGACGACCACGAAGCCGAAGGACCAGGCTGCCTGGGCCAGGGGGATGTCGTTCAGGTCCCAGCCGTCGGGGCCCAGGTGGCCGGAGGCCCACCACAGGCCGAAGGCCATCAGCAGGGCCGCGCAGGAGATCGACAGGTAGCGGGGGATCTGCTTGAGCAGGCCCTCGTGGTGGGCGAAGCCCAGGACCCAGCAGCCGCCGTAGACCGCGAAGTCCGTCACCGCGTTGCCCGTCTCGCCGGGGATCTTCACCAGGCCCGTGCCGACGACCGCCGTGAGGCCCAGGGGCGCCAGCAGCGTCGGCCACGGTGCCCGGCGGAACGCCCACAGCAGCAGCGGGGAGGCGATGACGAACCACAGGTAGGCCCGCAGGTACCACAGCGGACCGGCCGCCTGCACCGCCCAGGTGTCCTCCAGCAGGCCGGACTTGGCGCCGAGGTGCCAGGGGAAGGGCGGGGCGCCGACAGGGAAGACGTAGTTGACCAGGTCGATCAGGCCCCAGGTGCCTCCGTGGTCCGGGTCCTTCAGCGGGTTCCAGCCGCCCGCGAACATCATCGCCAGCACCACCACGCCGAACGCCCAGAGCGGGGGCAGGAGCCGACGGATCCGGCCCCGGATCACTCCGAGCGCCGGGCGCTTCAGCGAGCGCGCCATCAGGGAGCCCGCCAGCGCGAACATCACGCCCATCGAGGGGAACAGCACCGTCAGCCACGCCCAGCCGAACAGGTGGTAGACGACGACACGGACCAGGGCGATCGAGCGCAGCAGGTCCAGGTAGCGGTCACGGCCGCCGCCCTGGCGCGGCGCCGTGTCCGGGGCAGTTTCGCCCGTGGCCGCGGGATCCGTCGTGCGCTGCTGCGGGATGCCGTACGACGGCGGCCCCGGCATGCCGGACGCCGCCGATGACGTGGGGATCGAGTTTCCGTGGGTCATGCCACCGGCCTCCGCTCGCCGCTGCTCTGGGACCGCTGGCGCGGCACGGGGCCGCCGCCGGGCGCGTCGACGACACCGGTGCGCCGCAGCTTCTGCCAGCGCAGCCGGCCGCCGGTGAGGGCGGTGATCCAGGACTGGAGCAGGACGACATACATGAGCTGTCGGTAGAGGATCTGCTGCAAGGGCAGGGAGACGAGGTGGGTCATGCGCTCACGATCTAGTCGGAAGGCGTAGGCCGCGCAGACCGCCTGGATCGCCAGGACGCCGAGCCACGCCGTGATCGTCTTCTGGGTGGGGCCGAACACGAGGCCGTAGACGAGGAACACGTCGATCAGCGGGGCCAGCAGGGGCGCCACGACCATGAAGAGGGACACCAGCGGCAGGCCGACACGGCCGAAGCGGCCCGAGGGGCCCTTGTCGACCAGGGCCCGGCGGTGCTTCCAGATGGCCTGCATGGTGCCGTACGACCAGCGGTAGCGCTGGGACCACAGCTGCTGGACCGTCTCCGGCGCCTCGGTCCAGGCACGGGCGTTCTCCGCGTAGACCACGCGCCAGCCGTCGCGGTGCAGGGCCATCGTGATGTCGGTGTCCTCGGCGAGCGTGTCGTCGCTCATGCCGCCGACCCGTTCCAGCGCGCTGCGGCGGAACGCCCCGACCGCGCCGGGGATCGTCGGCATGCAGCGCAGGACGTCGTACATGCGGCGGTCGAGGTTGAAGCCCATCACGTACTCGATGTGCTGCCAGGCGCCGATGAGGGTGTCCTTGTTGCCGACCTTGGCGTTGCCCGCTACCGCGCCCACCCGCGGGTCGCCGAAGGGCTGCACCAGTTCACGCACGGTGGACGGTTCGAAGACCGTGTCGCCGTCCATCATCACGATCAGGTCGTAGCGGGCGTTGGCCACACCGCGGTTGAGCGCGGCCGGCTTGCCCGCGTTGAGCTGGCGGACCACCCGGACGTTGGGCAGGCCCATGGCCTCTACGATCCGTGCCGTGCCGTCGGAGGAGCCGTCGTCGATGACGAGGACCTCGATGGGGTGGTCACTGGCGGCGAGGGAACGGACCGTGTTCTCGATGCACTTGGCCTCGTTGTACGCCGGGACCAGGACCGACACCGGTTCGGTGACCGGCGCTCCCCAGCGGAAGCCGCGGCGGCGCACCCGGCGTGCGTGCACCCCGGAGAGCAGCAGCATCAACACGAAGCGGCCGATGACGAGGGTGCCGACGATCGCGAGGCCGACGACCAGCCCGTCGGTGAGGTGCTCCGAGGCCTGGACCAGGAAGATCCACGCCGTGCCCTTCCACTGGTCGAGGCCGGTGACCTGGGAGTGCGCGCTCGGGGCGTCGAGGGCCTCGGTGAGGTTGTCGAACGCGTAACCCTGCTCGCGCAGGTCGGGCAGCATGCGGTCCAGTGCCGCGACGGTCTGGTGCCGGTCGCCGCCGGAGTCGTGCATCAGGACGATCGCGCCCTTGCCGCCCTTGGGCGTGGCACGGCGGACGATCTCGGCGACGCCGGGCTTGCGCCAGTCCTCGCTGTCGGTGTTGTTGACGACGGTGATGTAGCCGCGGCGGCCGATGTACTCGGTCACCGGCCAGGACCTGTTGTCCATGGCGTCGGCGAAGGAGGAGTACGGCGGCCGGAAGAGGGAGGTGCGGATGCCCGCCGCGCCCGAGAGGGCGAGTTGGTTCTGGGACAGCTCCCAGTCGATGCGCTTCTTGGACTGGTAGGACAGGTCGGGGTGGTTGAAGGTGTGCAGACCGACCTC
Organism: Streptomyces africanus; assembly: GCF_030816955.1. Classification (NCBI taxonomy): domain Bacteria; kingdom Bacillati; phylum Actinomycetota; class Actinomycetes; order Kitasatosporales; family Streptomycetaceae; genus Streptomyces; species Streptomyces africanus. Next base: position 3,334,028 of record NZ_JAUSYP010000001.1, read on the forward strand.
GTGGCCTTCCTCGACGATGCGCCGGACCAGGTCCGGGTAGCGCGAGGCCATGGTGCCGGTGACGAAGAAGACGGCGTGCGCGTCGTGCTCCTTCAGTACGTCCAGGACCTTCGGCGTCCAGATCGGGTCCGGGCCGTCGTCGAAGGTGAGGACCAGACGGCGGTCGGGCACGCGCAGGCTCTCCGTGCGGCCGCTGCGGGTATCGATGACCGGGCCGCCGTTCATGATCTTCTCCGGCACCTGGTCGGTGGCGGCGGGCGGCCGGACCCGGTGGTCGGCGAGGATCTCGCTGTGCACGTAACCGCGCAGCATGAGCATGGCCATCAGCGCGACGAGGACGAGCAGGGGTAGCAGCAGGCGCAGGGGCAGGCGGCGCCTGGAGCCGCCACGGGCTCGCGGCGCGGGCCCGGAACGGCGGGTATGGGATGCCATGGGTGGTGGTACTCCGGGGTGTTGCGGGGACGAAGTGCTGCGGGGACGGGGTGGTGCGGGGACGGTGCCGGCATGCTCAGCGGCGTCATCAGGTCCCTCCGCTCCAGCGGGACCAGGAGCTCTGGGCCTGAGATCTGGGGCGCCGGAGCGCCCTTCCCCCGGATCTCCCCTGAGGGCGGACGCGGCGGACGCCGGCCTCGCGCCGGGCCCATGGGGTGTCCGCGAAGTCCCGTCGTCCGCCCGGAGGGCGGGCCCTGCGGCGTTCGGTGCGTGCTCTGGGGATACCCCCTGTTGCGCGAAAAGCTTGGGGGAGCGTGCCGGGCGTCGCAGGGCAGGCGGGGCTTTGCGGACACCCTCTAGGCGGCGGGCGGCTCCGCGGCGGGCGGCTCCGCGACGGGTGGCTGGGCGACGGGCGGCGTCTCGGGCGGGCCTTCGGCGACCGTGTCGGTGCCGCCGCCGTCGCCGGCGCCCGTGGGCTCGGTCGGTTCCGGCGTGGGCTCGACCGTCGGCGTCGGGTCGGTCGTCGGCGTGGTCGGCGGGTCCGCCGGCTTGGTCGGGGTCGGGTCGGTCACGCCCTTCCCCGGGGCCGGTGCGGTCGGGGTCGCCGTCGGCGAGGGCCTGGCGGTCGTGCCGGAACGGCCCGGGCCCGCGGAGGCCGCGGGTTCGAGGGCGCTGGGGCCGGACGCAGGTGCCGTGGCCTCGTCGGTCGCCGGCGCGCTGCCCGGGACGGTGACGCCCGTGTCACCGGCCGGGGCCGACTCCGTGGGCTGCGGCGGGGTGTCGACCTGCCCGGCCGGCCGGCCTTCCCGCTGGCCCGGCACGGGCAGCCAGGGGGCGTTGGAGTTGCCCGACAGCACCGTGGCGACGATGACGACGGCGTAGACCCCGCAGACCAGGGCGATGGCTATGCCGATCCGGCGGAGGCGACGGCTGCGGCGACCGGACTCGTCCACGAAGACGGGCCGGTCGGCGGTGCCCGCACCGGTGCCTTCCTTGGCTTGCCGTACGAACCCGTCCCCGAGCTGGACGGCGTCGAGCTGGACGGTGACCTCGTGCGGGTCGTGAGCATGCCCGGCCCGGGCGTGCCCGACCGGGCCGACGTCCTCCTGCCAGGGGTCGCGGACGGCCGGCCGGGTACCGGGACCCGCAGCGTACGAGTCGGCCTCGCCCTCGCTCTGCCGGGGAATGCCGCGCAGTATCTCCGTCACGTCCGTGCCGGCGGACGGGCGCGTGCCCGTCATCTGGACGTCGCCGCCGGAGAAGACCTGGGTGGCTCTCCGGTCCCGGGCTCTGCCGTCCGCGAGGAGTTCACCGGTCGCCGCTGCGACCTCGGGCCATTCGGGTTGGGCGTCTTCTCGCCACGGTTCCACACGCACGCACTTCCCCCCACGGGATGGTTCAGGTGCGCTTGCGACCTGAGCACCCGTCGTTCGGACCGGGTCCCCAACCCGTCCCAAGCGCCCCCATTACCACACCGTGCCCAGACGTCGAATGTAGCGCACGCGGAGGTTGTGTGTTGACGGCGTGCCGAATCGTGTCAGTCGCGAGACACCATGAGGACATCATCGGTGGCCGGAACCCACCCTCCGACGGGCCTTTGCAGCCACCCCTCCTCCGCCGCGAGCCGCGCCGCCGCCCGCCGCAGCGCGTCGAGCCCGGGGTGCCTCAAACCTCTGCGCCACACCAGCGACACGGGAGAGAGCGGAACGGGATCGACCAGGGGACGTGACACCGTCGCCGGCAGGGCCGGGAAGCCCACGACGGCCAGGACCGGGTGACGCGTACGGGCCATGATCCGCTGGAACTCCTCCTCCCCGACGGCCAGTGGCGCCGGTGGCGCGATTTCGATGCCCCGTCCCTCGAACAGCAGCCGAGCGAGGCCGGTCCACTCCGGCGTGCGGGGATTGCCGGCGCCCGCGTAGACGGTCTCGCCGGCCAGCTCGGCGAGCGGCACCCGAGCCAGCGACGCCAGCCGGTGGTCCTCCGGCAGCACGACCGCCATCGGCTCGTACCGCACGGGCTGGTGGTCGAGCCCGGCCCGCAGCACCGGGTCCAGTCCGGCGAACCGTCCGAACGACGCGTCCAGCCGGCCCGCGAGCAACTCCCCGGCGGCCCCGGTCAGGCCGCTCTCGTAGCGGGCCATCAGCTCGTGCCCGGGGGCGAGTTCACGGGCCCGGTGCAGCACGCGGCGCGGTGTGGCCAGCCCCGGCGAGTCGAGGTCCACCAGCAGGGGCCGGGCCTGGTCGAAGGCGCCGAGCAGCTCCTCCTGCGCCTGGAGCACGCGGCGGGCGTACGGCAGCAGCCGCTCTCCGTCGGGCGTGAGCGTCACCCGCCGGGTGGTCCGCACGAACAACTCGGCGCCCAGCTCCCGCTCCAGCCGTCACACGTCCCGGCTCAGCGCCTGCTGGGCCGTGTGGAGACGCACCGCGGCACGGGTGAAGTGCAGTTCCTCGGCGACGGTGACGAAGGCACGCAGGAGTCGGGGATCGAGGTGGCCGGACATGCCGTGAACCTACAGCGGCGACGTGCCCCCGCAGCCCCCGGCGGCCTTATCGGGCCCCTCGCCGTCGCCCTCACCCGCACACTGGCCCGCCCCGGCCACCTGACCCCCCGGGCCGTCCCCACCGCGACATTCCCTCGACGGCACCTGCCCCAGCCGATGCCGGGGCACCGTACGCACAGGCGGGCGCGTCAGCGTGATCTGGCGGACGACCTGCTGGAAGCACGCCAGCGCCGCCAGTCCGGGCAGGGCAGCGGCCGCGGTACCGAGGACGGTCCTCGGCGCCTGGACGACGCACAGCAGCACGGCGACACACGAGAAGACCAGCACCACACACCAGGAGTGCACGGCACGGCGCTGGTGCAGCGCGGCCCGCAGGACGGACAGGGAGGCCACCAGCCAGGGCCCGTACACCAGCAGGGGCCACCAGGTGCGCAGGCTGCGCTCCGCGGGGGACGCGGCGACCAGGCGCAGCGGGTCGTAGGCGACCATGCCGCTCAGGAGGCCCACCGCGGAGGCGATGACGGCCGTCAGGGCGGCGATGAGGAAGCTGGTCGTGCGGAGCACGCGGGGGGCTCTGCGGGTCCGGACCTTGCGGTGCCGCCGGTGCACCTCCCGCACGGGCGGCAGTTCCTCGGTGATGTCCTGGAGCCGCTGCATGCGCTCGCCCGGGGCCGGGTCCGCGGGGGCGGCCGGTGCCGCGTCACGCGGGGCGGGGATCCTCGCCTCCTGCTCCCCGAGCGCCTCCTCGAGGATGAACGCCAGTTCCTCCGCCGGGTCCCAGGTCGGATCCGGGGGCGTCAGCGGGGTCACGAAGTCCCGGGTGGGCGCCCGGTGCCGGCCGGTGCCCTCGAAACCTTTGTCGTACATAGCGCGGCCCGACTATTCGGCGAGCGCGAAAGCGGGCCATTCCGTCGCACTGATCCACCGCCGGGCGAGATCCTTTTCCAGCACGCTCATGGTGTCGATGAAAGCGCGCAGAACCGGCTCGGTCACCTGGAGCGCGACCGGGCAACCGCCCTTGGTGAGCGTGCCGTTGACGGTGGCCGACGAGTGTGCTGGAGCGGGAATGTAGGTGTAGGGGCCGAGCGTTACCGCCCAGCCTTCTTTCCTGGTCGCCTCGGTCATGTACCGACTAACGTCGGCCCACTTCGGCGGATGCGCGGCAAAAGAGTGAAGGATTTCCCCGTTGAGCATCTTTTCCATGCGCGATTAAGGACTCTCCATATCGCTGTATGAAGAACAGGCAGCGAACATTTACCGCCAGTCCTACAACCCGGGTGCGTGATTCCGCACGGAACAGGTGTTGGACCGCCCGGTCGCCTCCGGGTGACGGTGGGCGCATGCCGCAACTCACCGCGTACCGCCGTCTCTTCGGGCTGCCGGGCGCCCGTGCGTGCACGCGGGCGCCCGTGCGCTGGCCGGCAGCAAGGCGAACGTGCTGGCGCTGGTGGTGCCGTTGAGAGCCGGCATCCACGTCCCGGTGGTCATGCGGTTCGCGGTGTCGGTCGTGACGACAGCGCGCGGCTACGACCACGACGTCCTGCTCCTCCCGTCACCTCGGTCGCCCTGCCGTCGGCGGAGGTGGGCACGCGGGCGGTGGAGCTGCTGATGCGGAAACTGGGCGGCGACACGGACGTACCGGAGGCGACCCTGCTGGCACCGCGGCTGACGGAACGGGCGAGCACGGCGCCGCGCGACGCCTGACACGCGGCGCCGTGCTCGGTTCAGCCGAGGCCCCAGGCCCGTCCGAGCCGGTAGGCGGCGCACAGGTTCACGTCGAGGATGTACGCCCCCGCCGTCCCGCACTGCTCGCTCCCGCTCCCGGGATCGACGGGCTGCCCGTGTCCCATGCCGCTGATGCTGTACGTCTCCACGACGGCGTGCCCATCGGCGTCCTCGAAGACCTGGTGGGGATACCCGGCCACGGTGTCGCTGACGTCGGCCGTCTGGTCGGCCCCGTGGACGTCGGTCCACTGCTTGGCCAGATCGGTCATGTTGACGGGCTTCACGGTGTAGTCGGCCGTGCCCTGGAACACGGTCAGCGTGGGCCAGGGGCCGCCGTACCCGGGCCGGGCGGCCCGCACCCGGTCGCCCCACTGCCGCGCGGTCTGGGTGGCGCCGACATACATGCAGACGTACGGCGACCCGGCGGCCTGCGCGCATCCGTACGGCAGTCCCGCGACGACGCCGCCGGCGGCGAACTTCTCCGGGTACGCCGCCATCATCACGGCGGTCATACCGCCCCCGGCGGACAGCCCGGTGACGTACACGCGCGAGGCGTCACCGGTGACGTCGGCGAGCTGCCGGTCGACCATCTGCGCGATCGAGGCGGCCTCGCCCTGCCCGCGCTGCATGTCCCCGCTCTGGAACCAGTCGAAGCAACTCGACGCGTTGTTGGCGGTCTGCTGCTGCGGCAGCACGACGGAGAAGCCCCAGCGGTCGGCGAGCTGGATCCAGCCGCTGCCGGTGCCGTAGCCGGAGGCGTTCTGCGTGCATCCGTGCAGCGCGACGACGACGGGCCGCCCGGCGGGCAGGCCGTCAGGCACGTACCGGAACATGCGAAGGGCACCGGGATCGGTCCCGAACCCGGTGACCTCCTGCAGGGAGGCGGCCTCCGCTCGGCCCGGCGTGAGTAAAGCGGCGAGGAGGGCGACCAGGAGGGTCGCGAGGAGGAGAGGACGGCGTGCGGCTCTGGTGCGTGTCCCTGTGTGGGTCCTGGTGTGTGTCATGCCGACGGACCGTAGAAGCGTGAACGGCGCCTCGATATGGGGCGGCACACCACAACGGGCCGGGCGCGCATGGGGCTCACACTAGGGTGAGTGCGGACGGCAGTGCCGACCCGGCGGACCACCCGGTCTTCCGTGTCCGCGCGGGACACCCGCGCATGACATCCGCGCATGACAAAAGCCCCGCCGCTCGAAGCGACGGGGCCTGTGCCCACATGGGATGAGTGGAGATGGCGGGAATCGAACCCGCGTCCAACGGTGTGGAATCAGGGCTTCTCCGTGTGCAGTCGGCTGTGCTTTTCTCGGCCCCGGAGATCACGCCGACAAGTCTCCGACGGGCCCAGTCACTGTGTGGTTTCCCTCTTCACCCCGTGACCGGGATCAAGGTTTAGTTCCCTAAATGATGCCAGGATCCGGGTCGGGAACACCCCCGGGCTGACACTCCCTTAAGTAGGGGAGCCGCTGCTCGCTACCTGAAGATCAGGCAGCGAGGGCGAGCTCGCCCTGGGAGATGGATCGCTTGGAATTGGCGATTATTTTTTTCGGCCTGTGGTTTACGAGATCATGGCCGCTTCCTCGACACGCTTCCCCTGCTTCGACAGCCGCTGTCGAAACCGATCATCCCCATGTTGATTTTTCAATCGTCGCCCCCGCGAGAGGGGCTTGCACCCGCTGTGAGGCGCAGGTGCCATCGTACGTGACCAACGCGGGTCGATGCCAGCGTATTCCCAGGGGCCCCCGGGGGCCTACGCCCGCTGCTTGCGCCGCACCGCCGAGATCACCCGCTCGGCCTCGCGCCGGTCCTGCTTCTCGCGGAGCGTCTGGCGCTTGTCGTACTCCTTCTTGCCCTTCGCCAGCGCGATCTCGACCTTGGCACGGCCGTCCTTGAAGTACAGGGCGAGGGGCACGATGGTGTGACCCGTCTCCTGCGACTTCGACTCCAGCTTGTCGATCTCCTCGCGGTGCAGCAGCAGCTTCCGCTTGCGCCGCGCGCTGTGGTTGGTCCACGTGCCCTGGCTGTACTCGGGCACGTGCACGTTGTACAGCCACGCCTCGTGCCCGTCCATCTGTACGAAGCCGTCGACCAGCGACGCCCGTCCCTGGCGCAGCGACTTCACCTCGGTGCCGGTGAGGACCAGACCGGCCTCGTAGGTGTCGATGATGAGGTAGTCGTGCCGCGCCTTCTTGTTCTGCGCGATCAGCTTGCGCCCTTTTTCCTTAGCCATAGTGCCGCCCATTTTCGCACTACGGAGGGGGCTCGCGGGAAGTCGATTACGAGGGACCGGCCAGACCGCGCAGTACGGTCTCCGCCCGCTGGAGGGCGCCCTCGTCGGCGTCCAGGTCGGGCGTGATGCCCCGGCCGTCGACCGCGCGGCCGGAAGGGGTGCGGTAGTGCCCGACGGTCAGCTCCGCGACGGAGCCGTCGGGCAGCCGGCTCGGCATCTGGACCGAGCCCTTGCCGAAGGTCCGGGACCCCACGACGAGCGCGCGTCCGCGGTCCTGGACGGCGCCGGTGAGGAGTTCGGCCGCGCTCATCGTCCCGCCGTCCACGAGCGTGACCAGCGGTCTCGTCGTGTCACCATCGGGCTCGGCGTGCAGGGCGCGCTGCTCGCCGTCGACGTCGTACGTGGCGACCAGGCCGCCGTCGAGGAACGCGGAGGCCGCGGTGACGGCCTCGGTGACCAGGCCGCCGGAGTTGCCGCGCAGGTCGAGGACGATCCCGGCGCCGGGCGGGGCCTGCCGGACGGCCTCGCGGACCTGGTCGCCGGAGCCCTTGGTGAAGGTGTCGACCCGGATGACGGTGACCGAGCCGGCGGCTTTTCGAACGGCGACCGAGTCCGTGGACAGCTGGGCCCGGCGCACGGTCTCGGTCCACGCGCGCGTGCCCCGCTCCAGGCCGAGGCGGACGGTGGTGCCGGCGGGGGCGTCGGTGGCGTCCCCGCGGAGCATGGCCACGACCTCGGTGACGGGCCGCCCGTCGGTCTTCTCGCCGTCGACGCTGCGCAGCAGGTCTCCGGGGCGGATCCCGGCGGTGGCCGCGGGCGAGCCGGCGCGCACCTTCGTCACCTCGATACGGCCGTCGCGTGCGCTGCGCGCCCACAGGCCGACGCCGGTGTACTGGCCGTCGAGGGTTTCCTCGAACTCCTCGTACTCGCCCTGGGAGTAGACGGCGCCCCAGCGGTCCCCGCTGCGGCTGACGGCGCGCTTCGCGGCCTCCACCGCGGACTTGCCGTCCGCCATGGCCTCCTCGGCCGCCCTGGTGACGTCCGCGTGGTGCCCTGCCGGGGCGGCCGAACGCACCTCGTCCGCCGCCGACTTCCGGTCGGCCTGCGGGAGGGATCCCGTGGCCGCGCCCGCGACGAGCACGCTCGCGAACATCAATGTCAGGGCGGCCCCGCGGCGCGTGCGACGGGGCTGACAGAACGGGTCACGACCTGACATGGCGGTGAGTCTAGGACAAGGGAAAGGGCCGTACGGCTTGTTGACCGCACGGCCCCTCTTGTTATGCGTCACACCTTCAAGTACTTGCGCAGCGCGAAGAACGCGGCCAACGCCGGCATCAGCAGACTCGTCGCGAGGATGAGCGGCAGCTTCGTCAGGACGGCGTCCCAGCCGATGAAGTTGATCAGTGTCAACTGGTCGGCCAGGGCCAGTCCGTGGTCGATGAGGAAGTACCGGGCGATCAGCAGGAAGCCGCACGCGAGCGTGCCGCCGATCAGCCCGGCGACCGCGGCCTCCATGATGAACGGCGCCTGGATGTAGAAGCCCGAGGCGCCGACCAGGCGCATGATGCCGGTCTCGCGCCGGCGGCTGAACGCCGAGACGCGCACGGTGTTGACGATCAGCATCAGCGCGACGACCAGCATCAGCGCCATCACCGCCCGCGCGGCCCAGTTCATGCCGTTCAGCAGCTTGAAGAGGTTGTCCAGGATGCCCTTCTGGTCCTGGACGGACTGCACGCCGTCCCGGCCGTTGAAGGCGGTGGCGATGACCTGGTACTTCTGCGGGTCCTTCAGCTTGATGCGGTACGACTCCTGCATCTGGTCCGGCGTGAGGGAGCTGGCCAGCGGGGAGTCGCCGAACTGCTCCTTGTAGTGCTTGTACGCCTGGTCCTGCGACTCGTAGGTGACCGCCTGGACGACGTTCATCTTGTCGAGGTCGGACTTGATCTGCTTCTTCTGGTCGTCCGTCACCGCGCCCTTGGCGCAGTTGGGGTCGGACTCGGCGTCGCTCTTGTTGCAGAGGAAGATCGAGACGTTGACCTTGTCGTACCAGTAGCCCTTCATGGTGTTGACCTGGTCGCTCATCAGGAGCGACCCGCCGAACAGGGCGAGCGACAGGGCGACGGAGACGACGACCGCGAAGGTCATCGTCAGATTGCGGCGGAGACCTACGCCGATCTCCGACAGGACGAACTGGGCGCGCATGGCGAGGGGTTATGCCTTTCCGTGACTCTCTGGTGCGGTCTCAGTGCTGGTAGCCGTAGACACCGCGGGCCTGGTCGCGGACGAGGCGGCCCTTCTCCAGTTCGATGACGCGCTTGCGCATCTGGTCCACGATGTTCTGGTCGTGCGTGGCCATCACCACGGTCGTGCCCGTCCGGTTGATGCGGTCGAGCAGCTTCATGATGCCGACGGAGGTCTGCGGGTCGAGGTTGCCGGTGGGCTCGTCGGCGATGAGCAGCTTGGGCCGGTTGACGAAGGCCCTGGCAATGGCCACACGCTGCTGCTCACCACCGGACAGCTCGCCGGGCATCCGGTCCTCCTTGCCGCCGAGCCCGACGAGGTCGAGCACCTGCGGCACGGACTTGCGGATCTCGCCGCGCGACTTGCCGATGACCTCCTGCGCGAAGGCGACGTTCTCGCCGACCGTCTTGTTCGGCAGCAGGCGGAAGTCCTGGAACACCGTCCCCAGCTGGCGCCGCATCTGCGGAACCTTCCAGTTGGACAGGCGCGCGAGGTCCTTGCCCAGAACGTGCACCTGCCCGTGACTGCACCGCTCCTCGCGGAGAATCAGCCGCAGGAAGGTGGACTTTCCGGAGCCGGAGGACCCCACGAGGAAGACGAACTCGCCCTTCTCGACCTCCAGGGAGACATCCCTGAGGGCGGGGCGGGTCTGCTTGGGGTAGACCTTGGAGACGTTGTCGAATCGGATCACGGATGCACCACGGGTCGCCGGGGGTAGATGAGCGTGACCATACGCGAACCGGGCAGCAGACCGCAGTCACCGGTGGTGCTTGTGGAGGACTTGTGCCTTTTTCTGCCGGTGAGTACCACGCCCCTCAAGGGGCGCGGGGAACTGCGCGACGAGCCACATGCGGCCCGCAGCCGCGCGACAATAGCAACCACCCCTCTGGGAGCGACCCGCGCACCCTCCGGAGGAACCTGGCACAGTGGAGAGGGAACGTTCGCACCACCGCGAGCGTTACACACAAGGAACCGGCGCAAGGAGGGCGAGCGCATGACGTACGACCGGCTGGTGTGCGCGAACTGCGCGGCGCCCGTGAGCGAGGGCCGGTGCCCCGTGTGCCGTGCGAACCGCGAGCGGCTGCAACAGGAAAACTTCCTCGCGGGTCTGAACCCGATGGCGCTGATCGCCCTGCTCACGGTGCTGATCGCCGCGGTAGCACTACTGGCGCACCAAACCGCCTAGCGACGTATTCGGCGGTCTGAAAGACCGGGAAACACGAAGACACGGCCGAGGGCCCGGAGCGTTTCGCTCCGGGCCCTCGGCGCTGCGCTGTGCCTACCGTCCGTGCGGACGCGGCTACCGTCAGGCGGCAGCCCCGCCGCGGCCGCCCATGAGGCGCGGCAGGACGCGGAAGCCGACACCGCCGGCGATCATGGTGGCGGCGCCGATCACCAGGAAGGTGGTCTGCGCGGCACCCGTCTCGGCGAGCTCCTGGCCGTTGCCCTGGGCCTGCGGCGCCGCCGGGGTGGCGTCCGAGCCGGTGTCGGTGAGGGAGGAGGAGCCCTCCTCCTGCGGCGAGGTGCCGCCGTCGGGGTCGGCGGCGTTGCCGCCACCGTTGGCGCCACCGTTGGCGTTGCCGTTGCCGTTGCCGCCGCCGTTGCCGTTCCCGCCGCCGTTCCCGTTGCCCGGGGCGGTCGGCTGGGTCGTCGGGTCCTCGGTCGGCTCGGTGGGCTCGTCCGTGGGCTCGGTCGGCTCGTCGGTGGGCTCCTCGGTCGACGGCGGGTCCGTCGGGAGGTCCGTCGGCGGGTCGGTGGGGAGCTCGGTGGGAACCGGCGGGGTCGGGGTCGGGGCCGGCGACTCGTCGGCGCACAGGATGCCCAGCAGGCAGTTGTCGGTCTCCGCGGCGGATGCGGCACCGGCGGCGGTCAGCGAGGCGCCGGCGGCGATCACGGCACCGGCCGCTATCCGCGCGACACGGATCCGCGTCTTCTTCGTCATGTGGTTGCTACCCCCAGTAGCTCATCGTCATTAGGCAGCGTTTGGAGCTGTGCTCGACGGGGGTAGCTGCAGTGAAAGAGCCCCCCGGTTCACATGCGCCCCAGAGACACGCATGCCGCGCTTTACCCTTCCCATTTTTCAAAGGCACGTCAAGGGCGTTTGCGGGCGCCATGTCCAAGTACGGGGGTAATGCCGGGAGTCTGACCCTGTGAGTGTGATGTAAAACCCAGACATGAGGGCACAGAAGCGGGCACGGACAAGGCAACTGCCGCACCGAGGACGGCAGTTGCCTTGTCGACAAACTTACTTCTCCTGCTGCTTGCGCCAGCGAATTCCGGCTTCGAGGAAACCGTCGATCTCACCGTTGAAAACTGCCTCGGGATTGCCGACCTCGAAGTCGGTGCGCAGGTCCTTGACCATCTGGTACGGGTGCAGCACGTACGAACGCATCTGGTTGCCCCAGGAGTTGCCGCCGTCGCCCTTGAGGGCGTCCATCTTGGCCTGCTCCTCCTGGCGGCGCCGCTCCAGCAGCTTGGCCTGGAGCACGTTCATGGCCGTCGCCTTGTTCTGGATCTGCGAGCGCTCGTTCTGGCAGGAGACGACGATGCCGGTGGGGATGTGGGTGATGCGCACCGCGGAGTCGGTGGTGTTCACGCCCTGGCCACCGGGGCCCGAGGACCGGTAGACGTCGATGCGCAGTTCGCTCTCGTCGATGTCGACGTGGTCGGACTGCTCGACCACGGGCAGGATCTCCACGCCCGCGAAGGAGGTCTGCCGCCGGCCCTGGTTGTCGAAGGGCGAGATGCGCACCAGCCGGTGCGTGCCCTGCTCGACGGAGAGCGTGCCGTACGCGTAGGGCGCCTGGACGGCGAAGGTGGTCGACTTGATGCCGGCCTCCTCCGCGTACGACGTCTCGTAGATCTCGGTCTTGTAGCCGCGCTGCTCGGCCCACCGCAGGTACATGCGCTGGAGCTTCTCGGCGAAGTCGGCGGCGTCGACGCCGCCGGCCTCGGCCCGGATGTTCACCAGGGCCTCACGGGCGTCGTACTCGCCGGACAGGAGCGTGCGGACCTCCATCTCGTCCAGCGCCTTCTTGACGGCGACGAGCTCGGACTCGGCCTCGGCGCGGGTGTCCGGGTCGTCCTCCTCCTCGGCCATCTCGAAGAGAACGGCGAGGTCGTCGATACGACCGCGCAGCGCCTCCGCCTTGCGCACCTCGGCCTGGAGGTGGGACAGCTTGCTGGTGATCTTCTGCGCCTCATCGGGGTTGTCCCACAGGGACGGCGCGGCCGCCTGCTCCTCGAGCACGGCGATGTCTGCCCTCAGCCTGTCGAGGTCCAGAACGGCCTCGATCGACTCCATGGTCGAGGAGAGGGACTTGAGCTCTTCGGATACATCGACGACTGCCACGCCCTCCAGCGTAACGGCTCCGCCCGGCGGCCATCGCCGGGCGTCCGGGCCGGCCGGTGCGGATCGGAAGGGACCCGGGGGGTCAGGGGGACTGGGGGGCCGAGTTCTTCGTGTCCTGGGGAGGTGCGCTCGCGTCGTCGCCCGAGGTGGACAGCCACGCCCCTATGCCGACCGCCGCCGCCAGGACGACCGCGCCCGCGCCGAGGGCCACGCGGCGGCGCCGGGCGAGGGCGCGGTTGCGGGCCGAGCCCGGCCGGGGCGTGCCCGCCGCGCGCGGGGCCCGGGCCGTGCCGTGCGCGCCCCCGGCCAGCTCGTCGGGGGCCGGTACGCGCATCGAGGTGTGCGTGTCCCGGTTGGAGTCGGCCGGTTTCGCGCCCGGCACCAGGGGGACCGCGCCCCGCCGCCGGACCCGCTCGGCCGGTGCCGGCCTGGCGGGCTGCTCCTCCCGGTCCGCCTCCTCGGCGGACTCGGTGTCCGGCTCGTCCACCTCCAGCGGCGGCATGCCCGCCAGCATCGGCAGCAGCTCCCGCAGCCGGGCCCCGAGCTCCGAGGCCCGCAGCCGCGAGGCCGGCGCCTTGGCCAGGCACTGCACGAGCAGCTGCCACAGCTCGTCCGGGATGCCGGGCAGCGGGACGACCGTCTCCGTGACGTGCCGGCGCAGGACCGCACCCGGGTGGCCGCCGCCGAACGGGGTGAAGCCGGCCAGCAGCTCGTAGAGCACCGTGGCGAGTGCGTAGATGTCGACGGAGGCGCGGGGCGGCAGGCCCTCGACGATCTCAGGGGCGAGGTAGTCGGGCGTGCCGATGATCTTCGTGGCCTTGGTCCGGCGCGGGGTGTCGATGAGTTTCGCCACGCCGAAGTCGGTCAGCAGCGCGCGGTGGGAGCCGCCCGGGCCCAGGGGGCCCTGCATGTCCAGGAGGACGTTCTCCGGCTTCACGTCCCGGTGCACGACGCCCGCGGCGTGCGCGGCCGCCAGCCCGTCGGCGATGTCGGCCGCGATCGCGACGGCCGCCTCGGGCGCGAGGCGCCGGTCCCGCTCCAGCCGGGTGCGCAGATCGGTGCCCCGGACGAGGTCCATGACCAGCGCCAGGTCGTTGCCGTCGACGACCAGGTCGCGCACCGACACCACGTGCGGGTGCTCCAGGCCGAGCAGCGCCGTCCGCTCCTGCACGAAGCGCCCGACGAGTTCCTGGTCGGACGCCAGGTCCTCGCGCAGCAGCTTGATGGCGACGGGGCCCTCGGGACCCTCGCCCAGCCACACCGTGCCGGCGCTGCCCCGCCCCAGGATCTGGTGGGCGGTGTACCGGCTGCCGATCTTCCGTGCCAAGGCTGCTCCTACCGACGCGTGTTGTCGCTAAAACTACGCGTCCGGAGAGCCAACCTTCACTGCGGAGGCAGAAATCACCCGCCAGGTGTCGACAAATCACCAACCCCGCCGGGTGGTTCGGGTCAGTTCGTGCCCGAACCGCTCCCGCCGACCTTCTCGATCCAGCCGGTCACCGTGCTGAACCAGTCCGTGAGCTGGTCCCAGTAGCCCTTGGTGGTGCCGATCCACTCCTGGAGCGGGCTCAGCTCCCAGATCAGCCAGCCGGCGACGAACAGAATGATGATCGTGAAGAGACAGCCCTTCAGGCAGCCGAGCCCGGGGATCCGCATCGGGTTGGCGCTGCGCTGCCGGGGCTGCCGGGGCTCGCGCTGGGGCCGCTGCGGCTGCTGGGGCTGGGGCGGCGGTGCGGGCGGGGCGTAGCGCTGCGGCGGCTGGGGCCGCTGGGGCTGGGGGGCGTACTGCTGGGGCTGCTGCTGCGGATGGCCGTAGCCGGGGCCGGGCGGGGGTGCCTGGCGGCGCGGGGGCTGCTGGACCTGCCGGTGGGGGCGGCGGCGCAGCGGGTCCTCGTTCGGGTCGAGGTACTGGACCTGCGTCTGTTCGTTGCGGTCGCGGGCCGCCCGCAGCTGGTTCTGCCAGGGGTGCGGGTCCTCGGGACCGCCCTGCTGACCGGGGTGGCCGGGCGAGCCCGGCGGGACCGGCGGCATGACGGCGGTCGGGTCTGCCGCGCCCCGGTTCGGGAGTACGGCGGTGGGGTCGGCGGCGCCGGCCGGGCCGCCGGTGTGCGGCATGACGCTGGTCGCGGCGTTCGGGTCGTACGAGCCCGCGCCCTGCGGGAGGACCTGAGTGGGGTCGGCGTCGCCCCCGCCGGACATGTCGGGCACGGGCGCGGGCGCCGGGTCGGGCACCAGGAGCGCGCCTACGCCCTCGGCGGCGGCGATCTGCGCGGAGTTCGCGTGCACCCCGATGCCCTCGGCGACGACGCGCAGGCCACGGGCGAGGTTCACGGCGCTGGGCCGCTCGTCCGGGTTCTTGCGCAGACAGCGCTCGATGATCGTCCACAGCGGGTCGGGGACCGTGGAGGGGCGGCGCGGCTCGGCGCTCAGGTGCTGGTGCAGCACCTCCAGGGCGGAGCCGCCGGAGAACGGCGGGCGGCCGGTGACCAGCTCGTACAGCAGGATGCCGGCGCCGTAGATGTCGACGGCGGAGGTCTGCGGGCGGCCCTCGGCGGACTCGGGCGCGACGTACGCGGGCGTGCCGACGAACTCCTGGGTGCGGGTCAGGCCCGGGGAGTCGGCCAGGCGGGCGATGCCGAAGTCGGTCAGCAGCGGGTGCATCTGCCCGTCGTACTGCTGGAGCAGCACGTTCGCCGGCTTGAGGTCGCGGTGGACGACGCCGTCGGCGTGGCTGGCGGCGAGCGCGTCGGCGATCTGGGCGGTGAGCAGGGCCGCGGCGACGGGGCTGAAGGGCCCGTTCTCGCGCAGGTAGCGGTGCAGGTCGGGGCCCTCGACGAGGTCCATGACCAGCGCCAGCAGATCGCCCTCGACCACCAGGTCACGGACCCGGACGATGTTCGGGTGGGTCAGCCGGAGCAGGACGGAGCGCTCCCGGAGGAACCGCATGACGATGTCCGGGTCGCTGGCCAGCTCCTCCTTGAGGACCTTGATCGCGACGGTCTCGCCGGGCTGTCCCGGCACGGCCGCCTCGGCGCCCGCGGTCTCGCGCTGGCGGGCTCGCCAGACGGTGCCCGTGGCGCCGCGTCCGAGCGGCTCCTCGAGCAGGTACTTGCTGCCTACCGGCCGCACGTCATGCGCTCCCTGGTGCTTGCCTTGCCTGCTGGCCTGTCCGACCCACTGTAGTGCCGTGCCGCCGGGGACCGGGGTGTCGTCGTTCTGTGGGTCTTACGTATGCGTTCTCGCACGCGTTCGAAGGAAAGACGCTCACCTCGGTCTCGGGGTTGCCGAGAGTGAGCGTGACCGATCTCAAGTGATCGTCAGTGGGTCATCTGTCAGGCACTTTTGCGGGCAGAGCCGACCAATCAAGATCACTTCTTCCGGAGCGAGGGGCGCGGTGTCAGTGGCAGGTGCGAGGATGCGTGCAGTACTGGCCGACGTGCTGGGGCGGGGTGGGGGGACTCCGCGCCCGGGCAGAAGGGACCGCTGACGGCGATGCAGATCCGGCTGACCGTCGTAGACCCGCAGGGCCTGGCGGCTCCGGCCCGGGACCGCGCCGCGCGCTGCGACGTGCTGGTCACTGCACCCGCCGGGACGGCGCTCGCGGCGGTGGCCTCCGGGCTCGCCCAGGTGGTCCTCGGCGGTGACGGCTCGGGCACCCCGGTGCTGTACGCCGGGGAGCAGCGGCTCGACGCCCAGCGCTGCACGCTCGGCGAGCCCCCGCTGACCGACGGTGCCGTGCTGTCCGTCGGCGCGCCGGGCGAGCCGGAGCCGCATCCCGAGCTGGACGACGCCCCGGCCCAGCTCCAGGTGATCGCCGGCCCCGACGCCGGCGGCGTCCACATCCTGCACGGCGGCGAGATCCGCATCGGCCGCTCCGCCGACGCCGACGTACCACTCGACGACCCGGACGTCTCCCGGCTGCACTGCGCGGTGACGGTGAGCGCCGACGGCCGCGTCTCGGTCGCCGACCTCGACTCCACGAACGGCACGACGCTGGACGGCACGCGCGTGGGCGACCGGGCGGTCCGTTTCGCCCCCGGGGCGCTGCTCCGGATCGGCGAATCGGCCCTGCGGCTGGCTCCCGCCGGGGGGCCGGGGGGCCGGGTGGACACGACGCCGGACGGGGAGGGGCACGTGCGCGTGCCGGGGCCTGCCGGCGCCGGCGAGGCGGGGGTGAGTGCGGGAGCTGTCGGGCCTGGGCCAGCCGGTCCTTTCGGTGCTGAGGGGGCTGCCGCACCTGTCGGTTCTGCCGGGGCTGCGGAGGCTGCCGCGCCCCCCTTCGGCTCTGCTGGGGCTTCGGGGGCTTCCGGGCCCAGCAGGTCTTCCGGGACTGCCGGGTCTTCCGGGGCCGACGCGCATGTCGACTCTGGCGGGGCTTCGGGCGCTTCCGGGGCTGACAGGTCTTTCGGGGGTCCCGGGCCATCCGGGGCTGGCGCGCATCTCGAATCTGCCGGGGCTTCGGGGGCTACCGGGGCCGACAGGCCTTCCCGGGCAGCTGGGGCTTCCGGGGCCACAGGGATCTCCGGGCCTGGTGGGGCTGCCAGGGCCTCCGGGCCTGCCGGGCATACCCATCACGCTCACGGCTCGGCGGCCTGGGGCACGCCGGGCGCCGCGGGGCACGGCTCCGCGGACTCGGCGGTGGTGCCGGGGCGGAGTGGGGCGCCTCGGGTCGAGAGCAGGGGTGCCGGAACGGCCGCGGAGGCTCCGCGTCCGGCTGCCGAGGGCGGGCCGGGTGCCGCGCAGGGCGGGTTCCGTGCCGCTGCCGGTGAGCACGGGCCGGGCATCGCCCGGGGGCAGGGGAACTCGGGGCCCGTCGGCCCCGGCGGAGACCCAGCGCGTACGGCACCCCGGGAGGGGGCGAGTACGGCGTCGCCGGAAGGCGTGGTCCGGGCTCCCCGCCAGCGCGGCAACGCCGGGGACTCGTCGGCGGTGGGCTCCCCCGACGGCGTCACCAGCACTCCCCGGCAGCATGGTGCGACGCAGCACGGGCTCGGTGCCGGGGACACGCACGCGGGACGCTCCGGAGCCGGGGCGCTGGGCGGGGCGTTCGATGACGGGCGTGCGGGCGGTTCGGGCCAGGGCGCCGGAACGGCGGACGGCACAGGCCCTCATGCCCCGGCCGGAGGCCAAGCAGACCACCGTCGGACAGCGCCCACCGGCTCCGGTACGGACGGGAACGGGCACCCCGGAAGCACCAGCGGCCCGGGCGCAAGCCCGTACGCCCCGGCCGGAGGCCGAACAGCTCCCCGCCCGACGCCTCCCACCAGCTCCGGTCCGGACGGGAGCGGACACCCCGGCAACGACAGCGGCATGGGCGTAGGCCCGCATGCCCCGGCGGGGGCCCAGGCGGCCCCGGGTTCGACGGCGCCCACGGGCTCCGGACCGGACAGGGGTGGACACCCCGGCAACGACAGCGGCATGGGTGTAAGCCCGCATGCCCCGGCCGGAGGCCAAGCGGCCCACCGTCCGACAGCGTCCACCGGCTCCGGTACGGACAGGGACTGGCGCCCCGGCAACGACAGCGGCACGGGCGCAAGCCCGTACGCCCCGGGCGGAGGCCAAGCAGCTGCCAGTGCCGGACCTGCCAGGGGCAGTCGCCCCGGCGACGACAGCCGTGCGGGCGTCCCGGACGAGCGGTCCGGGCGTGGGCGCAAGGGCACTCCTCTCCGGGGCACCGATGTTCCGCCGGGGACGCGCAGGCGGGGCGGGCTCGGGGCGTGGGCGCGGCGGCTGGCCGGGGGGCGTGGTGAGCAGGGGGCTCCCGCGCGCGGGACGTACGAGGACGAGCCGGCCGACGTGGCGGCGGAGCGTTCGCCGGTCGTCGGGCCGGCCGTGCCGGAGACCTGGCCGGATCCGGCCACGCTGCTGCTGACGGCGCTGGGGCCGGGCCCCCGGCTGTGGGAGCGCGGGCCGGGCCACCCGGAGGCGCTCGCGGTGCGCCTCGGCACCGCCGACCGGGCCGCGCCGGACGGCTCCGGACTGCTGCCCGCGGTGCCCGTGACCGCCGGGCTGCGCGAGGTCGGCGCACTCGGTCTGGCCGGGCCCCGGGCACGGCTCGCCGGGCTGGCCCGTGCCGTGCTGGCGCAGCTCACCGCGCTGCATTCCCCCGACACACTGGAGATCGTCCTGATCGCAGCGGACCGCTCCCGCCCCCTGGCGGAGCGCACCGCCGAGTGGTCCTGGCTGGGCTGGCTGCCGCATGTCCGTCCCGGGCACGGGCAGGACTGCCGCCTCCTGCTCGCCTACGACCGGGAACAGGCCGCCGCCCGCACGGACGAGCTCATGCGCCGCCTGGAGGACCAGCTGGCGGACGCGGGAGGCGGCGCCGCAGGGGTCGGCGGGCTGCCGGGCAACGTCCGGTTCTCCCGAGCACCGGGGACCGACGGCCAGGGCGGTGACACCCAGGCGAGCGGCACCGCCGGCCCCGTGACCCGCCGCCCCTCCTGGGCCCGGGACGAGACCCCCGCTCCCGCCCCCGACCAGGTGGCCGGCTTCCCCGGCCCCTACACCGTCGTCGTCGTGGACGGCGACCCCGGCGGCGCCGACCTGCGCGCGGCCGTGGCGCGGCTGGCACTGGAGGGCCCCCGGGCCGGGATCCATGTCGTCTGCCTGGCCGAGACCGCCGCCGCCTCCCCCGCCTCGCCCGTGACGGAGACCTACGAGGCGGCCTGCTCGGTGGCGCCGACGTTCCGGCAGTGCGGTGCCGTCGCGCTGCTCAGCGGGGACGTGGCGACGGCCCTGCGGCTGATGCGTGTGGCCCGGGTCGGGGGCGAGGACTCACCGGCCGGACCCGTTGGGCACGGCACGATCGCCACCGTCGACGCCGTCTCCCCCGCCTGGGCCGAGCGGTTCGCGCGGGCGCTGGCGCCGCTGCGTACGGACGGCTCGGCGAGCGAGCGGCAGCCGCGTGTCTCCGCGCCGCTGCCCCAGGCGGCACGGCTGCTGGACGAGCTGGGCCTGGCCAGGGCCACGCCGGCGTCGCTGATGGCGCGCTGGGCGGACGCGGCCGACGACACCGAGGCGCTGGGCGGGCGGGTGCGCGCGGTGCTGGGCGCCGGGCCGCGCGGCCCGGTGTGCGCGGACCTCGCGGCCCAGGGACCGCATCTGCTGGTCGAGGGCCCGCCGGGCAGCGGCCGTACGGAGCTGCTGCGGGCGATCATCGCGTCCCTGGCCGCCGCCGAGCGGCCGGACCGGCTGGGCATCGTGCTGGTCGACGGCCGGGGCGGCCCCGGCGCGGGCGGCGGGGCAGGCGAGGGACTGCGCGTATGTACGGACGTCCCGCATGTCACCACGTACCTCACGGCCCACGACCCGGTCCGGATGCGCGAGTTCGCGCAGTCCCTGAGCGCCGAGCTGAAGCGGCGCGCCGAACTGCTGGGCCGGTCCGACTTCGCCGAGTGGCACACCGGGCGCGAGCTGTCGGGCCGTATGGTCGCCCAGCGCACGGCGACGGCCCGGGGCGGCGCCCAGGCCGAGGCACGTGCCGGGACGGCCGCCGGGGCCGGGGATCTCGACTCCCCGCCCAGTTCGACGATGCGGCTGCGGCCCGGAGCGGCCCGGCGGCAGACACAGGCGGCGCCGCCGCTGCCCCGGCTCGTCGTGGTCGTGGACGACCTGGACGCGCTGGTCTCGCCCGCCCTCGGCTCGACAGGACGTCCCGCGGCCGGGTCGGTGATGCGCGCGCTGGAGGCCGTGGCCCGGGAGGGCGAGCGGCTGGGCGTCCACCTGGTGGCGGCCACCGGCCCGTGCGCCCGGACGGCGGAGACGGAACCGGCGCGCCGGGCCACCCTGCGTGTCGCACTCGACGCCCCGGAGCCCGGTCCGGACGAGCCGGCGCCCGGACGGGGGAACCTGACCTGGGCGGACGGGCGGGCCACGCCGTTCCAGGGCGGGCGGGTCACCGGCCGTATCCCCCGGACGGCCACCCTGCGGCCCACGGTCGTACCCCTGGAATGGCACCGCATGGGTGACCCTCCGGCCCGCCGTCCGGTGCGGGAACTCGGGAACGGCCCGACCGACCTGGCACTGTTGGCCAGCGCGCTGGAAAGGGCGGCGCGGGAGGTCGCGGCGGCCCATGTGCCGTCACTTCTGTAAGGTCCTGTCGTCACATTCCCGCCTGCCCGGCCTCCGGGCGGACGACGGGAATGTGACGACAGGACCTGGCACTCGTCCATGGCACTGGCTGGATGCCGACCCCCTCCCTTGATCAGGGACGAGTCCCTGGTCACGAGGGGGTCACGATCCCCCGCTTGACAGCCGATGCCATCTTGCCGCCCCCGCACACCCGGGCGTAGACCAGATCGCACGGGAGCGCGCTCGACGTTCGACGAGGGAACGAAGAACGGGGCAGTCATGCGCATGACGAGCAGCACCATCCTGAAACGCCGGTCGCCGGAGCGGGACAAGGCGGCCCCCCAGCACCGCAGAGCCGCCAAGGCCGCGGCAGCCGTCGCCGCGGGAGCGCTCGCGCTCTCGCTCACCGCCTGCGGAGGCGACGACAAGGACAGCAGTGGAAGCCCGGGCAACACCGAGGAGGCCGCCGCCAGCAAAGTCACTCTTCCCAAGCTCGACGGGACGAGCCTGGAGATCGCCGCCGTGTGGACCGGCGCGGAACAGGCCAACTTCAAGAAGGTCCTGGCGGAGTTCGAGAAGCGCACGGGCGCCAAGGTCACGTTCGTGCCCGCCCAGGACCCGATCATCAACTTCATCGGCTCGAAGGTGGCCGGCGGACAGCCGCCGGACATCGCGATGCTGCCGCAGCCCGGCGCCATCAAACAGGCCGTCGACCGGGGCTGGGCCAAGCCTCTCGGCGCCGAGGCGCAGAAGGAACTCGGCGAGAACTACTCGCAGGGCTGGCAGGACATCGGCAAGGTGGGCGGCAAGCAGTACGGCGTCTACTACAAGGCCGCCAACAAGTCCCTGGTCTGGTACAACAACCAGGTCTTCGAGAACGCCGGGGCGAGTGAGCCCGAGACCTGGCCGGATCTGCTGAAGACCGCGCAGACGGTCTACGACTCCGGCGTCACCCCGTTCTCCGCCGGCGGCGCCGAGGGCTGGACGCTGACCGACTGGTTCGAGAACGTCTACCTCTCCCAGGCCGGCCCGGAGAAGTACGACCAGCTGGCCAAGCACGAGATCAAGTGGACGGACTCGTCCGTGAAGGACGCGCTGACCACGCTCGCGCAGGTGTGGGGCAAGCCCGACTACATCGCGAAGGGGGCGTTGCAGACCGACTTCCCGGCCTCCGTCACGCAGGTCTTCACCGGCGGGGACCAGCCCAAGGCGGCCATGGTCGCCGCGGGCGACTTCGCGCAGGTCAACATCCCGAAGAGCATGAAGATCGGCACGGACGCGAAGGTGTTCCCGTTCCCGGCGGTCGGTGACAACGGGCCGGTGGTCTCGGGCGGCGACGCGGCCGTGATCCTTGAGGACTCCAAGGGGTCGCAGGCCCTGGCCACCTGGCTCGCCTCGCCGGACGCGGCGCAGATCCAGGCCAAGCTGGGCGGCTACCTCTCGCCGAACAAGAACGTGCCGAACTCCGCGTACCCGAACGCGGTGCAGCAGAGGATCGCCAAGGCGCTCATCGACGCCGGTGACGACTTCCGCTTCGACATGTCCGACCAGGCCCCCCAGGCCTTCGGCGGCACGCCCGGCAAGGGTGAGTGGAAGATCCTCCAGGACTTCCTGAAGAACCCGAAGGACGTGGCGGGCACGCAGCAGAAGCTGGAGGCCGAAGCGGCCGCGGCCTACGGAGGCTGACGTCATGACGTCGGCCACGGCGGCAGGGGGCGTCAAGCCCCCTGCCGCTCCCAAGTCGCGCAAGAGTGTGACCGGTACGCGCAGGATGGTCGCGGCGCTGTTCCTGCTTCCCGCGCTCGTCCTGCTCGGCGCGCTCGTGGTGTACCCGATCGGGTACTCGGTGGTCCGCAGCTTCTACGACCAGTCCGGCGACGGCTTCGCCGGGATCGACAACTACACGTCCCTCTTCACCGACGAGGGCATCCGCACCGCGCTGAAGAACAACGTCATCTGGGTGGTGTTCGCGCCGACGGTCGCGACGGCGCTCGGCCTGATCTTCGCGGTGCTGACCGAACGGGTGCGCTGGGGCACGGCCTTCAAGCTGGTCGTCTTCATGCCGATGGCGATCTCGATGTTGGCGGCGGGCATCATCTTCCGCCTGGTGTACGACCAGGACCCGGACAAGGGCGTCGCGAACGCGGTGTGGGTGGGCGTGCACGACACGTTCACCCAGGCGTCGGCGTTCCCGAAGGCCCACCCGGGCCGTCAGTCGCCGCTGGAGCCGGCGGGCGGCGGCGCGTTCCTCACCAAGTCACCCGTCCGCGCGGGCGAGACCGTCTCGCTGCCCCTGGTGGGTGTCGCGCCGGACCTGATGCCGGACGGCGCCAAGCCCGCCGTGGCGGCGAAGCCCGAGCCGGACAAGATCACCGGCACGACCTGGCAGGACTTCACGCGGGGCAAGGGCGTCGGCAAGCTGAACAGCGTCGATGCGTCCGAACTGGGCTATGCCGGCATGAGGATCGAGGCCGTCAAGGACGGCAAGGTCGTGGCCTCCACCACGGCCGGCGACGACGGCACCTTCACCCTGCCGGCCTCGGCCGACGGGGCCCTGCTCCGGCTGCCGGACAGCAACTTCAAGGAGCCGTACAACGGCCTGGACTGGCTCGGCCCGTCCCTGGTCACCCCGTCCATCATCGGCTCGTACATCTGGATGTGGGCGGGCTTCGCGATGGTGCTGATCGCGGCCGGGCTCGCGGGCGTGCCGCGCGAACTGCTGGAGGCGGCCCGGGTCGACGGCGCGAGTGAGTGGCAGGTGTTCAGACGGGTCACGGTGCCGCTGCTGGCGCCGGTCCTCGCGGTCGTCGCCGTCACCCTGATGATCAACGTGCTGAAGGTCTTCGACCTGGTCTTCATCATCGCCCCGGGCTCCTCCCAGGACGACGCGAACGTCCTCGCCCTGGAGCTGTACCGCAAGGGCTTCTCCGAGGACCAGCCGGGCATCGCCAGCGCCATCTCGGTGTTCCTGCTGCTGCTCGTGATCCCGGTGATGTGGTTCAACGTAAGGCGGCTGAGGCGGGAGGTGCGGCGATGAAGGCGAAGCAGTCGCTGGGGTCCCGGCTCGCCGAGGGGGTCAGCGGTGGGCTGGTGCAGGTGTTCCTCATCGTCGTCGGCCTGTTCTGGCTGGTGCCGACGATCGGTCTGCTGCTGGCGAGTCTCCGTTCCCCGGAGGACATCGCGGCGAGCGGCTGGTGGAAGGTGTTCACCGAGCCGTCGCAGATCACCTTCGACAGCTACCGGAAGCTGCTGGAGAACGAGGACATCACCAGCTCGCTGCTGAACACGGTGTGGATCACCGTGCCGGCGACCCTGCTGGTCGTGATCATCGGCTCGCTGGCGGGCTACGCCTTTGCCTGGATGGAGTTCCCGGGCCGGGACTGGTGGTTCCTGGGCGTGGTCGGCCTGTTGGTGGTGCCGGTGCAGGTCGCGCTGATCCCGATCGCCGAACTCTTCGGCAACATCGGCATCTTCGGCTCGGTGACCGGCGTCGTGCTCTTCCACGTCGGCTTCGGTCTGCCCTTCGCGGTGTTCCTGCTGCGGAACTTCTTCGCGGAGATCCCGAGAGAGCTGCTGGAGGCGGCGCGCCTGGACGGGGCGGGTGAACTGGGGCTGTTCTTCCGTGTCGTGATGCCGCTCGGCGCCCCGGCGATCGCCGCCCTCGGCATCTTCCAGTTCCTGTGGGTGTGGAACGACCTGCTGGTCGCGCTGATCTTCTCGGACTCCGGGAGCCAGCCGATCACGGTCGCACTCCAGACACAGGTGCGGCAGTTCGGCAACAACATCGATGTGCTGGCACCCGGCGCGTTCATCTCGATGGTGGTCCCGCTGGCCGTCTTCTTCGCGTTCCAGCGGCAGTTCGTGTCCGGCGTGATGGCCGGGGCCGTCAAGTAGCGTTCAGCGCAAGGCAGTTGGAGGGGCGGACCGGTCGCGGTCCGCCCCTTGTGCGTTCCCCCGGATGCCGTAGTCGCCGTAACCAACTCGGCCCACCGGCCGTTCCCGGGCCGAACGCCCGCGCCGACCGATGGATGGCCTCTTGCCCAGGTTCAGTGTCATTGTCCCCGCGTACCAGGTTCAGGCGTACCTGCACGAGTGCCTCGAATCGGTGCTCTCCCAGTCCTGTCCCGATCTGGAACTGATCGTCGTCGACGACTGCTCGCCGGACGGGTGCGGCGCGATCATCG
This sequence comes from Streptomyces africanus, assembly GCF_030816955.1. Taxonomy (NCBI): domain Bacteria; kingdom Bacillati; phylum Actinomycetota; class Actinomycetes; order Kitasatosporales; family Streptomycetaceae; genus Streptomyces; species Streptomyces africanus. The sequence goes on from NZ_JAUSYP010000001.1 coordinate 3,358,765, forward strand.
ACGAGTTCGCCGCCCGCGACGCGCGCGTCCTTCCCGTCCATCTGCCTCAGAACGTCGGCCTGGGCCGCGCGAGAAACGCCGGCGTGTCCCACGCGAGCGGCGACTACCTGCTGTTCCTCGACAGCGACGACACCCTCACGCCCGACGCGCTGCGGTCCATCGCCGACCGGCTGAAGGAGACCGGCGAGCCGGACGTCCTCGTCTTCGACTACGCGCGCACCTACTGGACGGGCGAGGTGGTCCGCAACCAGGCGGCCCTCCAGCTCACCGAGCAGGGCCCGGCCCCGTTCCGCCTGGAGGACCGGCCGGGTCTGCTGCGGCTGCTGATGGTCGCCTGGAACAAGGCCTACCGGCGGGACTTCGTCGAGAAGCAGGGGTTCGCCTTCCCGCCCGGGTACTACGAGGACACGCCGTGGACGTACCCGGTGCTGATGACCGCGGAGTCGATCGCGACCCTCGACCGCGTCTGCGTGCACTACCGGCAGCGGCGGCAGGGCAGCATCCTGCGCACCACCAGCGAGCGGCACTTCGACGTCTTCGAGCAGTACGACCGGGTGTTCGCGTTTCTTGAGGAGCGGCCCGAACTGGCCCGGTGGCGGCCGGTGTTGTTCCGCCGCATGGTCCACCACCTGGCGATCGTGTACGCGCGACGGGACCGGCTGCCCCCCGGCACGCACGCGGACTTCATGCGCCGGGCCCGCGCCCACTACCGCCGCTACCGCACCCCCGGTATCCCCGTCCCCCTGCGCTGCCGGATCCACCACACCCTGATCCGCTTCGGCCTGCACCGCACCTACCGCACGCTCCAGCTGGCCTCGGCCCTGCACCGCCGCGTCGCGCGGACCACCGGGAAGCTGCTGTGCGGGGTGCGGTCCGCCGCGCTCGGGCTGCACTACCGCGTCCAGCGCTGTCTCCCGCTGCGCGCCGACCGGGCCGTCTTCGCCGCCTACGACGGCCGTGGCCACTGCTGCAACCCGGGCGCGCTGGAGTCCGCGTTCCGCGATCTCGCGCCGCACATCCGCACGGCGTGGATCGCCCGTCCCGAGCACCACCACACCATCCCGCCCGGCCCGCGCCGCGTCGTCCCCGGCACGGCCGCCTACTGGACGGCACTCGCCCGCTCCGCCTACCTGGTCAGCAACACCGACTTCGACCACCGCCTGGTCAAGCGCCGGGGCCAGACCCTGATCCAGACCGGGCAGGGCACCCCGCTGGGGCACATCGGCCTCGACCTGCAGGAGCGCCCGGCGGCGGCGCGGGGCAGGGACTTCGCCCGGCTGCTCAAGGGCGTCGACCAGTGGGACTACCTGCTGTCCGCCAACCGCCACACCACCCTCACCCACGAGCGCGTCCACCCCGGCCGCTACACCACGCTGGAGTACGGCTGTCCCCGCAACGACGTGTTCCGCAGGGCGACCCCGGCGGACGTGGCCCGGCTGCGCTCCTCGCTCGGCATCCCGGAGGGCACGGTGGCGATCCTCTACGCGCCGACCCGCCGCGACTACCGCCGCTCCCAGCGCCACGCCCTCGACCTCCAGCGGATCGTGCGCCGCCTGGGCCCGCGCTTCATGGTGCTGGCCCGCGCCCACCACGCCTACGACGCCCCGCTGACCGGCAGCTGCGGCCGGGTCGTCGACGTCAGCGACCATCCGAGTGTCCAGTCGCTGTGCCTGGCCTCGGACGCCCTGGTCACGGACTACTCCTCGCTGATGTTCGACTACGCCAATCTCGACCGGCCGATCGTGATCCACGCCGACGACTGGGAGGCGTACGACGCGGCCCGCGGCACCTACTTCGACCTGCGCTCCTTCCCGCCGGGCGCGGTCGCGCGCGGCGAGGACGAGCTGATCGACATCTTCGCCACCGGCCACTGGCGCGGCTCCCGGTCGGCCCAGCTGCGCGCGGCGTTCCGGGAGCGGTTCTGCACGTACGACGACGGCCGGGCCGCCGAGCGGGTCGTGCGCCGGGTCGTCCTCGGGGAGTCGGACCTGCCGCCGGTCGTGCCGCTCGACGAGCGCCGGCCGGTGCCGTCGGCGGCGGCCTCGCTGGTGCGCGAGCCGCTCACCACGGTCTCGCAGCCGGCCGGTCCGCCCGTCGTCACCGACCTCCTCTGAACCCGGTTCTCACGCGTGGGAGTCCGCATGCCCTCCAGCCCGTCGCGGCCGACCCCGAGCCGGCCGCCCTCCTGGCGCCCGTCCGGGAGGCCGGGACGCCGTGGTCGCGTCGCCTGACGCGGCCGTTCGCTTCCACAGCCCCTCGCCCCCCCCCGACAGAGCCTCGCCCCTCGACAGAAAGAGCAGAATGCCCCGCTTCAGCATCGTCGTCCCGTCCCATGGGGTCGCGGGCCGGCTGTCCCTGGCGCTGGACTCGATCCTCGCCCAGTCGTTCGGCGACTTCGAGCTGATCCCGGTGTGCGACGCGCCCAACTCACCCGCGGCGGACGTCGTCGCCGGGTACGCCGAGCAGGACTCCCGGGTGACGCCGGTGCACTCGCCGCCGTCGGCCGGTCTGGCCGGGGCGCGCAACGCCGGGCTGCGGTCGGCGGTCGGCGGCCATGTGCTGTTCCTCGACGGGGACGACGTCCTGGTCCCGGGGGCGCTGGCGGCGCTGGACGCCCGGCTGGGCGCGGTCGGCGACGTCGACGTCCTGTACTTCGAGCACGAGCGCACCCCCTGGTGGGAGGGCGAGCCGGCCAACCCGGCCGCGCCCCTGCTGGCCGGGACACCGGACGGGGCCTTCTCCCCCGGCCGGGCCCCGCGGCTGACGGGCGTGGCGCTGCCGGCGTGGAGCGCGGCCTACCGCCGGGCCTTCCTCACCGAGCAGGGCCTCGTCTTCCCCGGGGACCACTTCACCGACACCGGGTTCGGCGGTCTCGTCACCCTGCGGGCGGAGCGTGTGGCGGCCCTGCGCGCGGTCGTCGTCCGGCATCTGCTGCGCCGGCAGGGCAACCGCCTCAACCTGCCCGGAGAGCACCACGCCCAGCTGCTCGACCAGACCGAGCTGGTGCTGGCGCGGGCCGCGGAGCAGGGGCTGCCCGCGGACCGGCTGAGGCCGCTGTTCGAGCAGCTCTTCGCCGCCGTGCTGAAGACGGCCGCCCACCCCCGGCGGCTGACGGCCGGGCGGCGCGCCTTCTTCCGCCGGGCGAGCGCGCTCTACCGGCGGCACCGCCCCGCGGGCTACCAGCCGCCCGGCGGCAGCCTCGGTGTTCAGCACCGGCTGCTGGCGGCCGGATCGTACGCCGCGTTCCGCACCCTGCGCGCCGCCAACCGGAGGGCCGCGGGAGCCGCCGCGCTGCTCCCGCGCCCGAGGGGGCTGCGCACCCGCCTGCGGTACGCGGCGGACCTGCGTCTGCCCCTCGACGAGAACCTCGTCGTGTACTGCGCGTACTGGGGCCGCGGCTACGCCTGCAACCCGGCCGCGATCCACGCCAAGGCCCGCGAACTCGCCCCGCACCTGCGCTCGGTGTTCCTGGTCGAGCCGGAGGCGGTGGACGCCATGCCGCCGGACGTGGAGTACGCGGTGATCGGCAGCCGGAAGCACTGGCAGGTGCTGGCCCGCGCCAAGTACCTCGTCAACAACGCCAACTTCGCGGACGCCGTCGTCAAACGCCCCGGCAGCGTGCACCTGCAGACCCAGCACGGCACACCGCTGAAGAAGATGGGCGCCGACCAGGCGACCTACCCCGTGGTGGCCGCGGCGACCGGAAGCTTCGCCAAGCTGCTGGCCCGGGTCGACCGCTGGGACTACAACCTCACCTCCAACCGGCACTCCACCGAGATGTGGGAGAAGGCGTTCCCCGGCGCGCACGAGACCCTGGAGTACGGCTATCCGCGCAACGACGTCTACTGCACGGCGTCCGCCGAGGACGTCGCCCGCGTCCGCAAGGAGCTGGGCGTCCCGGACGGCAAGAAGGCCCTGCTCTACGCGCCCACCCACCGCGACTACGCCACCGGCTTCGCGTCGGGCCTGGACCTGGCGGAGTTCTGCGAGGCGATCGGCGACGACTACGTGGTGCTGCTGCGCGCCCACTACTTCTACGACCAGGGGGCGAGCCGGGGCGGCGGCCGGATCATCGACGTTACCGGGCACCGCTCCTCGGAGGACGTGTGCCTGGCCGCCGACGCGCTGATCACCGACTACTCGTCGATCATGTTCGACTACGCCAACCTGGACCGGCCGATCGTCGTGTACGCCGACGACTGGGAGGTCTACCGGGAGCTGAGGGGCGTCTACTTCGACCTGATGCGGATCCCGCCCGGCCGGGTCGCCCGCACGCCCGAGGAACTGGCGGCCGTCTTCCGCGACGGCGGCTGGGCGGACGAGTCCGCCACGGCCCTGCGCGCCGCCTTCCGGGAGCGCTTCTGCCAGTTCGACGACGGGCGGGCCGCCGAGCGCGTCGTACGCCGGGTGCTGCTGGGTCAGCCGCCCGAGTCGATCCCGCCCGTGATCCCGCTCGCGGAGCGCGTCCCGGCCCCCGCCGCCACCCTCGTGAGGAGCTGACCGAAGAAGTGCCCCGCTTCAGCATCATCGTCCCCGTCTACAAGGTGCAGGGCTTCCTGCGCGAGTGTCTCGACTCGGTGCTCGGCCAGTCGTACGGCGACTTCGAGGTGATCGCCGTGGACGACCGCTCGCCGGACGGCAGCGGTGCGATCCTCGACGAGTACGCGGCGAGCGACGCCCGGGTGCGGGTGCTGCACCTGCCCGAGAACGTGGGCCTCGGCCGGGCCCGCAACGCCGGTCTGGAGCAGGCGGCCGGGGACTACGTCCTCTTCCTCGACAGCGACGACCACTACACGCCGGGCCTGCTGGCGGCCGTCGCCGCGCGCCTCGACGCGACCGGCGAGCCGGACATCCTGGTCTTCGACCATGTGCGCACCTACTGGTGGGGCCGGGGCGGGCGCAGCGAGGCGGCGGACCTGCTGGCCGCGGCGGGCACGGACACCTTCACCATCCGGGAGAGCCCGCAGTACCTGAACCTCTTCCTGGTCGCCTGGAACAAGGCGTACCGCCGGTCCTTCTTCCAGGAGCACGGCCTGCGGTACGCGCCGGGGCTGTACGAGGACGCGCCGGTCACCTACCGGTCGATGGTGCTGGCGGACCGTATCGCCTGCCTGGACCGGATCGGGGTGGAGTACCGGCAGCGCCGGCAGGGCGCGATCACCAAGACACCGGGGCGCCGGCACTTCGAGATCTTCCCGCAGTACGAGGGCCTGTTCGCGTTCCTGGAGCAGCGCCCCGACCTCGACTGGGCCCGGCCGCTGCTGCTGGAGCGGGCCCTGGACCACATGCTGTTCGTGCTGTCCCGGGAGGACCGGGTGCGGCCCGCCGACCGGGGCGACTTCTACCGTGAGATCCGCTCCTTCCGCCGCCGTCACCTCCCCGAGGGCGGCTTCCCGGAGCCGGACGGCTGGCGCGGGGTCGAGATGCGGCTGCTGGCGTCGGCGCCCTACGCCTCGTACGCGGCGGTGCGGGGACTGCGGGACGTGCGCGCGACCGTCCTGGGCGGGCGGCGGCGGGTGGTGCGCAAGGCGTCGGAGACCGCCGTGCGCACCTGGTACCGGGCCCAGTCGAGGCTGCCCCTCGATCCGCATCTCGCCGTCTACTCGGCGACCCACCACCGGGGCGTGTCCGGCGACCCGGCCGCGATCCACGCCAAGGCGCGCGAGCTCGCCCCGCACATCCGGGGCGTGTGGGTGGTCCGGGAGGACGCGGTGGACGCGCTGCCGCCCGGCACCGACCATGTGACGCCGGGCTCGCGGCGCTACCACGAGGTCATGGCGCGGGCCACGTACTGGGTGAACAACGTCAACTGGCCCGGCACCCTGGCCAAGCGGCCCGGCAGCGTCCACATCCACACCCACCAGGGCACCCCGCTCAAGTACATGGGCGCCGACCTGCTGACCAAGCCGGGCGCCCGGCACGGCTTCGACGTGCCGCAGATGCTGCTCCGCGCCGACCGCTGGGACTACAGCCTGGTCGCGGGGCGGCACGCGGAGCGGGCCTGGGAGCGGGCCTACCCGTGCCACTTCACCTCGCTGCGGACCGGCAGTCCGCGCAACGACGTGCTGGTCGGCGCCGGCCCGGAGCGGGGCCGGGCCGTGCGCGAGCGGCTCGGCATCCCCGCTGATCACACGGTGGTGCTGTACGCGCCGACCCGCCGCGACTACCGGCGGGGCGGGCACGTGGACCGGTTCGACCTGGCCCGGTTCGCCGCGGACCTCGGCCCCGGCCACACGCTCGTCGTCCGCCTGCACCCGTCGCTGGCCCAGGGCGTGGCACGCGGCCTGGGCCTCGCCGACCTGCACCGGCGGGGGGTGGTGGTGGACGCGACCGACGAGCCGCACGTCGAGGACGTGCTGCTCGCCTCCGACGCGCTGGTGACCGACTACTCCGCCCTGATGTTCGACTACGTGCTCCTGGACCGGCCGGTCGTGGTGCACGCGGACGACTGGGGCGCGTTCACGGCGAGCCGGGGCGCCTACTTCGACGTCACGGCCGACGCGCCGGGGCATGTGTCGCGCTCGTACCGGGAGCTGGCCTGGCTGTTCGCGTCCGGCACCTGGCAGGACGCGGAGTCGGCGCGGTTGCGGGCGGACTTCCGGGAGCGGTACTGCGAGTTCGAGGACGGGCAGGCCGCCGAGCGGGTGGTACGCCTGCTGATGCTGGGCGAGCGGGGCGGTGCGCTGTTGCCCCCTGCCCGCCGCACGCCGGGGCTGCCTGCCCGGTCCGGGGCGCTGATCGAGCGATGACGACTCCCGCCACCCCCGAGGCCGTTCCCTCCCTGCCCGGTCAGCGGGCCTCCTCGGCCCGGCCTCCGGCCGTCGTCGAGCGGCTGCGGCCGGTGCACTGGTGGCACGCGGCCCTGGTCGCCGTACCGACCGCGGCCCTGTTCGTGCTGGGCTACCGGCGGCGCTGGATCTGCGACGACGGGCTGATCTACCTGCGCCCGGTCCGGCAGATCCTGGCGGGCAACGGGCCGGTGTTCAACGTCGGGGAACGGGCGGAGAGTTCCACCGGCACCCTGTGGCAGTGGCTGCTCGCGCTCGCCACCTGGGTCACCGGCGAGGATCCGGCGTTCCTCGCGGTCGGGCTCGGACTGCTGCTGAGCACGGCCGGGTTCGGGCTCGCCCTGTACGCCACGGGCCGGCTGCACCGGGGCGCGGGGCTGCTGCTTCCCGCGGGTGTGTTCGTGCTGCTGGCCGTACCGCCGTTCTGGTCGTACATGACCTCCGGCCTGGAGAGCGGCCTCGGCGCCTTCTGGACCGGCCTGTCGTGGTGGCTGCTGACGGGCACCCGGAGGGGTCGGCAGGCCCGGGTGACGTGCGCCGCCGCGTTCGTGTTCGGGCTGGGGCCGCTGGTCCGGCCCGATCTGGCGGTGGTCACGGTGTGCTTCCTGGCGGCGCAGTGGTGGGTGCTGCGCCCGTCCCGGCGGGGCACCGCGGCGATGGCGGCCTCGGCGGTGGCGCTGCCGCTGGCGTACGAGGTGTTCCGGGCGGGGTACTACGGGATCCTGGTGCCGCTGCCCGCCATCGCCAAGGAGGCGAGCGCGAGCGACTGGGGCCGGGGCGCCGGCTATGTCCAGGAGACGCTCGGGCCCTACTGGCTGTGGCCCGTCGTGCCGGTGCTCGCCGCGCTGGCCGCCCTCCTCGTGCGGCGCACCGGACTGGAACGGCGGGACCGCGCCCCGGGACGGGCCTCGCTCGCCGTGCTGCTGGCGCCGCTCGCGGCGGGTGCGCTGCTCGCCGGGTACGTCGTCCGCGTCGGCGGCGACTACATGCACGCCCGCATGATCCTGCCCGCCCTCCTGCTGCTGCTCCTGCCGGTGCTGGTCGTGCCGGCGACCCGGTTCACGGGGGTCGCGAGCGCGCTGCTGGCGGTGTGGCTGTGCGCGGCGGTCAGCCCGCTGCGGACGCCGTTCGACGTGCGCAGCACGCCCGGCTCGTTCAACGTGCGCAGCTCCGACGTGGAGGGCCTCGGCGACCACAACCCGGTGCGCACCGCCACCTGGGTGGCCAACTGGCCGGCCCTGCCGGAGGGGCGCGGCATGCTGGCGCGGGCCACGCGGGCGCCCCGGCCGACCCTGCTGTACTTCGACACCGCGCGCCGGCTGCACGCCACGCCGATGCGCGCGGACTCCCCGTACCACGTGGTGATCGTGGGACGTCATCTCGGCGTCACGGGAGCCGCGGCGCCGCTCGACGCCTACGTCAACGACGCCTGGGGGCTGGCCAGTCCCGTCGGCGCGCATCTCGCGCTGGAGCGGTGGAGCTGGCCCGGGCACGAGAAGTTCCTGCGCAACTACTGGGTCTTCGCGGAGTGGGCGGTGCGGCACCCGCCGCAGCGCGATCTGCTGCGGGCCGGGGCCCCGCGGGAGGCGGTCGAGGCGGCCCGGGCCGCGCTGGGCTGCGGCGAGCTGGCCGAGCTGAGGGAGTCGGTGCGCGCGCCGCTCACCGCCGAGCGGTTCTGGCGGAACCTCACGGGGGCCGTCGAGCGGACGCGGTTCCGGTTCGCGCGCTGGCCGGCCGCGGCGGAGCGGGCCCTGTGCGACTGACGGCGGCAGGCGGGTGTATCGGCAGGTGGGTGCAGTCGCCTCACCCGATGAAGTGACCCGGGGTCAGGCTCGCGGAACGGGCGGGAACATTCGGCGCATGCCCCAGTCCCTCCCCCTTCCGACAGTCCGGTGAGCGCCCACGTCCTCGTCCGGCGGACCGTGCGCGGCGCGACGGCGCTGCGCGGCGGCCGCGTGGGGCGCCCGACCCCGTACCAGTTCTTCGGCGCCCTGTTCTGGCTGGTGATGACGCTGGCGTACTGGCGGGTCCCGCTGTGCTGCGACGCCGGACAGCACGCGGCGGTCGTCGAGCGTCTCAAGGCCGACCTGCTGCACCCGGCCCACACCATGGCCGATCTGCCGGGCGAGGGCAGCCCGTACTACGGGCCGTACGCCGTCGCCCAGGGCGTCCTGGCGCGGCTGACGCGGCTGTCCGGCTGGGCGGTCGTGAAGCTCGCCGGGCCGGTGCACCTGCTGGTGCTGCTGACGGGGACCGGCCGTTTCGTCCGGGCCCTCACCCCGCGCCCGTGGGCGCCGGTCCTGGCGCTGCTGTTCATGACGCTGCTGTGGGGCACCGCGCGGATCCTGTGGAGCGGCTACCTCGGCCTGATGTCGATGACGACGAACCTGGGCTATCCGTCGGCGGTCGCGATCGGCGTGACGTTCTGGGCGTGGGCCTGGACCTGCGTGCGCGCCCGGGACGACGCCCCCGCGGTCCGCTTCGTCGGCCCGAGCGGGCTCGGCGGCTGGTGGGGGTACGCCGGGATCGGTGCCCTGTACGGGCTGATCCTGCTCACCCATCCCGTCACGGCGGCCTCGGCGCTCGTCGGGGCGGTGGCGATCGTGGCGTCACGGCAGCGGGGGTGGTGCCGGCCGGTCGTGGCGCGCTGGGCGCTCGCCGGTGGGGCCTGCGTGACGGTCGCCGTGTCGTGGCCGTACTACGACGTCCTGGCGCTGGTGGGCGACACCGGCATGGACGCGATGCACCGGCGGCTGTACGAGGGGATGCTCGCCAACTCCTGGCTGGCGCTGCTCGGCCTGCCCGCGCTGTGGGTGCGGGCCCGCGAGTCGGTGCGGGACCCGCTGGTGCTGATGTTCCTGCTGGAGTGCCTGCTCGTGGCATACGGCTGGGTGAGCGGGCACTACACCTACGCCCGGGCCCTGTGGGCGGTGCTGGTGCCGCTGCAGTTCGCGCTGGCGGTGGAGCTGGCGGCGCCCCGGCCGTGGCGGCGGGCCCGGCGGGTGCTGGGCGGGGCGGCGGCGGCCGGGGTATGCGTCGGGTTCGTCACCGTGCACGCCGGGGCGGTCGTGCCGCGCTCGGTCGACCCGGTGGGGTTCGCGCAGCCGACGCGCTGGCCGTCGTACGACTGGGCGGCGCGGCACATCGGGCCGGGCGAGGTGGTGATCACCGACGGGTATCTGGCCGGCCACTCCATCGCCGGGTACGGGCCGAACCTGGCCGCGCCCATCTGGCCCGACCCCGCCCTCGACGAGCGGGAGCGGCAGCGCCGGGCGGCTGACGTGCGCGCCTACCTGGCCCGCGACGCGACCCGCGCCGAGCGGGCCGCCGTCGTCCGCCGCTATCACGTGCGCTGGCTGCTGCTGACGCGCTGGCACCCGGTGCCCGAGGAGGCCGTGGTGGTGGCGTGGAGCAGACGGACGGGGGAGGTGCTGGCGCGGGTCGGGGGGTGACGTGCCGGTGCTGCTCGATCGCCTACTCGATGACGAGGTCGACGTCGATGTTGCCGCGGGTGGCGTTGGAGTACGGGCAGACCTGGTGGGCCTGCTCGACCAGCTTCCGGCCGGTCGCCTCGTCCACGCTGTCGGGAAGCTCCACGCGGAGGATCACGGCGAGCCCGAACCCCTCGCCCTGCTTGCCTATGGAGACCTCGGCGGTCACGGCGGCGTCGCTGACGTCGACCTTGGCCTGGCGGCCGACGAGGCCGAGGGCGCTGCCGAAGCAGGCGGCGTACCCGGCGGCGAAGAGCTGCTCGGGGTTGGTGCCCTGGCCGTTGCCGCCCATCGCCTGGGGCACGCCCAGCGCGAGGTCCAGCACACCGTCGGAGCTGACGGCGCGGCCGTCGCGGCCGTGGGTGGCGGTGGCGACAGCGGTGTAGAGCGCGTCCATGGAAGACCTTCCCTCTCACGTCATGGTTCGGCGACCCGCTTCCGGGCCGCCTGACACCCAGAATTAGAGCACACAATTAAGTTGTGTGCAATTGAATGGCGGGCACGAGCTACCCTGGAAGCATGAACACGCCGGACGACGACTGGCTCCGCCTGGACCAGCAGATCTGCTTCTCCCTGCACGCGGCCTCCCGCGCCTTCAACGGCGTCTACCGCGGAATCCTCAAGGACCTCGGGCTCACGTACCCGCAGTACCTGGTGATGCTGGTGCTGTGGGAACACGGAGAGCTGCCCGTGAAGAAGCTCGGGGAGCATCTGCGCCTGGACTCCGGCACGCTGTCGCCGCTGCTGAAGCGGCTGGAGGCGGCGGGGCTCGTGCGCCGGGAGCGCAGTGTGCGCGACGAGCGGTCGGTGGAGGTGCGGCTGACCGAGGAGGGCACGGCGCTGCGGGGGCGGGCACTTGAGGTGCCGCGCCGGATCGCCGCCTCGACGGGCTTCGGCCCGGACGAGATCCGCGCCCTGCGCGCCCGCCTCGACGAGCTCACCACGGCCCTGGACGCGGCGGCGCCGGCCGAGCCGGCGGGTGGTTCGCCTTCGGCAGGCCAGCGGTCGTAGCGGAGCCGGGCGGGTCATCCGTGGACGGTGTGTCCGCCGGGGTCTTCCGGACGTGGAGGCGCAGGATCACCCCGTCCCGGGCGTGTTCCTCCCGGACCGTGAACTCCTCCGCCAGGACGGCCAGTTTCGTGCGCTCGACCGGATCGCGCGGAGACCAGCGCGGATCCAGCGCGTATGCCTCGGCGACGATCCAGACGCGGTCCACCGAGCCCAGCCGGTGCCGCAGCTCCACGGGGGTCGCCTCACGGCCCCACAGTGTCCCGGACCGGGGCGCCGACTCCCGCAGCGCGATGTCCCGGACCTGCCGGAACCCCTTCGGGTAGGCCAGCGCGGCGAGCCTCCCGACCGACGGCACGAACAGCACCGGGTCGCCGGGGCGCATCTGGCGGATGGCGAGCGCGGAGACGACGGCGAGGTTGTCGGGGCGGTGGGCGGCGGACCGGTGCTGGCGGTGGACGGGGAGCTGCTGGACGAAGGCGGCGGCGAGGGCGAGGACGCCGGTGACGCCCAGCAGGGCCCGCACCCGACGGCCGCCGACCCGTACCCGCCGTCCGTCCCACCGCACCCGCCCCAGCGCTCCGGCCACCTGCCCGGCCCCGGCGGCCACCAGCAGGGACGCCCCAGCCAGGGAGTAGAGCACGTACCGGTCGTGGAACAGCGGCCGCGCCTGCGACACGGTCATGAGGATCACCGGCGGCACCAGCAGCAGCGGGAGCGCCACCGCCGCCAGTCGCCGCGTCCGGAGTCCGACCGCCATCAGCAGCAGCGATCCCCAGAAGGCCACCCCGTCCGGCCCCGGAGAGAAGTTCCGCACCAGCCTCCCGGCGCTGTCCCAGCCGGGTGACTCCAGCCACGCCACCTGCCCGGACTGCCCCTGCGACACCCACACCAGCGGCAGCAGGAGCAGGACCACCACCCCGGCCGCACGCCCCCACCCCGACCACACCGCCCTGGGCACCCGCAGCAGCGCCAGGGTCAGCGCGTGCGCGCAGAGCACCGGCACCGCCAGCTCGTGCAGCAGACAGGTCGGGGCGAGGACGGTCCCGTACGGCCACCAGGCCCGGGCGGTGGCCGCCTCCACCGCCCCGAGCAGCAGCAGCGTCGCCCCCGCCACGCCCGCCGCGACGAGCGCGTACGACCGTCCCTCCTGGGCGTAGTGGCCGGTCATCGGCGTGATCGCGTAGAGGAGACCGGCCCCCAGGCCGACCCGCGGCCCGGCCAGCCGGACGCCCAGGGCCGCGACCAGGCCGGCGGTCACCGTCGCCGCGCACACCGACGGCAGCCGCAGGACGACCTCGCCCGGGTGGACGGCGAGGACGGCGTGCATGAACAGGTAGTACAGGCCGTGCACCGCGTCCACGTCGTGCAGCAGCCGCCAGATCTGCGGCACCGTGCGCTGCGCGACCTGGAAGGTGACGCTCTCGTCGCCCCACATGCCACCGCGGTCCAGGCCCCACAGCCCGATCGCGAGCATCACCGCCATGGGAACCGCCACGGGAGCCGCCCCCGCACCGAACCGGCCGCTCCCCCTCGACTGTCCGCTCATCACGGCCCGATTCTGTGACGATATTCTGACTTTGGTGACACTTGGTGGTGTGTTACCACTTTCATGTCATTCGCCCGGCTTACGATCCGCCGTAATGAATGCCGCACAGCACCCCGAGAGGCCGAGGCCGCTCCCCCAGGTCGCCGTCGTGGTCATCGGCTACGACGACGCCGCCCATGTGACGGACGCCGTGCGCTCGGCGCTCGCCCAGGGCCCGGCCGTGCGCGAGGTCGTGGCCGTGGACGACTGCTCGGCGGACGGCAGCGCCGAGCTGCTCGGCCGGCTCGCCGCGTCGGAGCCCCGGCTGAAGGTCATCCGCCGCCGGGCCAACAGCGGCGGCTGCGGCACCCCGCGCAACACCGGACTCGACGCGGTGACGTCGCCGTACGTGATGTTCCTGGACAGCGACGACGTGCTGCCGCCCGGCGCGGTCGACGCGCTGCTCGACGCCGCGACGGGCGCGCACGCGGAGGTCGCGAGCGGCCTGTGCGTGCGCCGGGAACTGCCGTCGGGGCGCGAAGTGCCCTGGCAGGCGCGCCTGTACACGCTGCACGCCGTGGTACCGCACCCGGCGCAGCGCCCGCTCCTGGTCCACGACACGCTCTGCGTCAACAAGCTCTACCGCACCGGTTTCCTGCGCGAGCACGGCATCCGCTTCCCCGAGGGCCGCTTCCCCTACGAGGACGTCGTCTTCACCGCGCGCGTGCTGGCCGCGGCCCCGCGCATCGCCCTGGTCCCGGACCGGGTGTACGTCTGGCACGTGCGCCGCTCCGCCGAGCGGCTGTCGATCTCGCTGGACCGGGCCGGCGTCGGGAACTGGCGGGCCCGAACGGAGGCGTGCCGGCAGGCCTACGAGGCCCTGCTGGGCGCCGGGCAGAAGGAACTCGCGCGGGTCGCGCGCGCCAAGTTCCTCGACCACGACCTGCGGATGTACGTGCGGGAACTGGGGTTGCGCGACGTCGCCTACCGGCGCACGTGGTGGGAGCTCACGCGGGCGCATCTCGCGGAGTACGACGCGGACGACTGGGCCCGCAACCCGGCCGCTCCCGGCCGGCTGCTGGGGCGGGTCGTCCTGGCCTCCCCGGAGCCGCGCGACCTGGCCCGGCTGCGGGAGCTGGCGGCCCGCCCGGCCCGGCTGTACCCGCCGTACGCCCGGGCCGCGGACGGCACGCCCGTCTGGTCGGCGGACCTCCCGCAGGTCTCCCTGGAGCCCCTGCTCACCCGGCCCGTGCACGTGCTGCCCCTGGCCGTCGACGCGGAACTGCGGCCACGCGCGCGGGGCGCCCGGCTCCGGCTGCGCCTGCACGAGCTGTACGGCCGTGTGGCGCGGGCGGGCCCGGAGGCGGTGGAGGTGGAGTGGCGGCACCGGGACGACGGGGGCGAGGCGGTCCGCTGCACGACCGCGCTGGTGCCGTCGGCCGGCGCCTGGTCGGCGGAGACGACCGTGGACCTTGCCGCGCTGGCCGCGCCCGGCGTGGGCACCTGGGACCTGCGCCTTCGGATCCGCTTCCGCGACGGCGTGAGCCGCGAGGTCACGGCGCACGCCCTTACGGGCGCCGGTCTGCTGCGTCGCAGCGCCGTCCCGAGCGCCCGGCACGGCGTAGTACTCGTACAGCCGTACGCCACCCACTCGGCCGCGCTGGCGCTGCGCGTGGCACCCGGCGTACGTGGTGTGCTGTCCGTCGTACGCGGAAGGCTGCGCCGCCTGCTTCACTGAGAGCACGACGGCGTATCGGCACAGAGCACCACCAACGAGCACCACCCTGGGCCAACTGACGAGGGGGACGGCCGCACATGACCTGGTTGATCACCGGCGGCGCCGGCTACATCGGAGCGCACGTCGTACGGGCGATGACCGCGGCGGGCGAACAGGCGGTGGTGTACGACGACCTGTCCACCGGCATCGCCGAGCGCGTGCCCGCCGGGGTGCCGCTGGTGGTGGGCTCGACGCTGGACGGCGAGCGGCTCGCGCGCGCCCTCGCGGAGCACTCGGTCACCGGCGTCCTCCACCTCGCGGCGAAGAAGCAGGTGGGCGAGTCGGTGGAGCGGCCGCTGCACTACTACCGGGAGAACGTCGAGGGCCTGCGGGTCCTGCTGGACGCCGTGACGGCGGCTCAGGTGCCGTCCTTCGTCTTCTCCTCCTCGGCGGCGGTGTACGGCATGCCGGACGTGGACCTGGTCACGGAGGAGACGCCCTGCGTGCCCATGTCGCCCTACGGCGAGACGAAGCTGGCCGGTGAGTGGCTGGTCCGGGCGACGGGCCGGGCGACCGGGCTGTCGACCGCGTCCCTGCGCTACTTCAACGTGGCCGGCGCGGCGAGCCCGGAGCTCGCGGACGTCGGCGTGTTCAACCTCGTCCCGATGGTCTTCGAGAAGCTCACCGAGGACGCCTCGCCGCGGGTCTTCGGCGACGACTACCCGACCCCGGACGGCACCTGCGTACGCGACTACATCCACGTCGTCGACCTGGCCGAGGCTCATGTCGCCGCGGCCCGGGCGCTGCGCTCCTCCCCCGGCCGCGGCCTCACGCTCAACATCGGCCGGGGCGAGGGCGTCTCCGTCCGCGAGATGATCGACCGCATCAACGCGGTGACCGGCTACGACCGGCCGCCCACGGTCATGCCCCGCCGCCCGGGCGACCCGGCCCGCGTCGTGGCCTCGGCCGACCGCGCGGCCGCGGAGCTGGGCTGGAAGGCCCGGCACGACGTCCAGGACATGATCACCTCGGCGTGGGAGGGCTGGGTGCGTCTGCATCCGGAGGCGGCGCGGGCCTGATCCGAGCCGTCCGGCAGGACTACAACGCCTTCAACGCCCCCGCCGTGGCCCGGGCCAGTGACCCCAGGTACCCCTTGGGCAGCTTCGGGCTGCGGATCACCACCGAGCGCCAGTAGAGCGGGCCGGAGATCAGGTCGAGGGCCAGGTCGTGGTCGAGGCCCCGGCGGACTTCACCGCGGGCTTCGGCCGCCGTGACGATGCCGGTCGCGACCCCGTCCTGGCCCTCGCGCAGGGCCTTCTGGAGGGCCTCGGCGATCTCGGGATTGCGGGCCGCCTCGGCCTGGAGGTCGGGGATGACCTGCGAGGCGACGGGGTGTCGCAGGGCCCGGGACGTCACCTCGTACAGCAGCCGCAGGTCGCCCTCCAGGGAGCCGGTGTCCGGCACGGGCAGGCCCTGCACGGCGAGTGCCGAGACGATGTCGAGGACCAGGTGCAGCTTGGAGCGCCAGCGGCGGTACACCGCCGTCTTCCCGACCCCCGCCCGGCGCGCGATCCCCTCGATGGACATCCGCGCGTAGCCGACGGCCGCGAGCTCCTCGAAGACGGCCGCCCGGATGGCTTCCGTCACGTCCTCCCGCAGTACGGCGGCCCCCGCGGGGGCCCGGCGGCGCGGGGGCTGCTGGGGCTCGTCGGGCTTCGTCGTCATGCCGACAGCATAGGGCGTCACGACGAAACGGTTGCGTTCCGACGTGCCGACGACATACGCTCGCGTTGCGACGATACGGTCCCGTCCCGACGCAAGAAGTCGTGAAGAGTCCGGTAAGAACCGCCCCGTCCCCTCACTCTTCACGACCCCATAGGTCCCACACCCCCCGAACGAAAGCAGCGGATGTGAGCCAGGTCCTCCACACACCGCCCCAAGCACCGGCCCCGGCCGACGACGACCTCGCGGCCCTCGCCGCTCGCCACGGCCTGACCGTCAGCGGCGCCCGTCCCGCCCTGCCCGAGTACGTCCGCCGGCTGTGGGCCCGCCGCCACTTCATCACCGCGTTCGCCACCGCCAAGCTCACCGCCCAGTACAGCCAGGCGAAGCTCGGCCAGGTCTGGCAGGTGATGACCCCGCTGCTGAACGCGGCGGTCTACTACTTCATCTTCGGCGTGCTGCTCGGCACCAAGCACGGCGTGCCGGACTACATCCCGTTCCTGGTCACGGGCGTGTTCATCTGGACGTTCACGCAGAGCTCGATCATGGCGGGCACCCGCGCCATCTCCGGCAACCTCGGCCTGGTGCGCGCCCTGCACTTCCCGCGCGCCGCGCTGCCCCTGTCGTTCTGCCTCCAGCAGCTCCAGCAGCTGCTGTTCTCCATGGGCGCCCTGGTCGTCATCCTGCTCTGCTTCGGCGTGCCGGTCGGCGTGTCCTGGCTGCTGGCGCTGCCGGCACTGTTCCTGCAGTTCACGTTCAACGCGGGCGTCTCCATGGTCATGGCCCGGATGGGCGCCAAGACCCCGGACATCGCCCAGCTGATGCCGTTCGTGCTGCGCACCTGGATGTACGTGTCGGGCGTCATGTGGAGCATCGACAAGCTGGCGCAGAAGGACAGCCTGCCCCACGTGGTGACACTCGCGCTGGCCGCCAACCCGGCCGCCGTCTACATCGACCTGATGCGCTTCGCCCTGATCGACAGCTTCCACGCGAGCCAGCTCCCGCCCCATGTGTGGGCGCTCGCCGCCGGCTGGGCACTGGTCGCCGGTGTCGGCGGTTTCATCTACTTCTGGAAGGCTGAGGAGACGTACGGCCGTGGCTGACCTCACCAACGACAGGATCCCCACCGTCGTCGCCGACGGCGTCGACATCGTCTACCGCGTCAACGGCACCGGCGCCGGACGCGGCTCCGCGACCGCCGCCCTCAACCGCATCGTGCGCCGCAAGCAGACGGAGAAGGCGTCGGGCGTGCGCCGGGTGCACGCCGTGAGGAACGTGTCCTTCGTCGCCTACCGGGGCGAGGCCATCGGCCTGATCGGCACCAACGGCTCCGGCAAGTCGACCCTGCTGAAGGCCGTCGCCGGGCTCCTCCCCGTGGAGAACGGCCATATCTACACCGACGGCCAGCCCTCCCTGCTCGGCGTCAACGCGGCCCTGATGAACGACCTGACCGGGGAGCGCAACGTGCACCTCGGCGGCCTGGCCATGGGCATGTCCCGCGAGCAGGTCAGGGACCGCTACCAGGAGATCGTCGACTTCTCCGGCATCAACGACAAGGGTGACTTCATCACGCTGCCGATGCGCACGTACTCCTCCGGCATGGCCGCGCGGCTGCGGTTCTCCATCGCCGCCGCCAAGGACCACGACGTGCTGCTGATCGACGAGGCACTGGCCACCGGCGACCGCTCCTTCCAGAAGCGCTCCGAGGACCGCATCCGCGAGCTGCGCAAGCACGCCGGCACGGTGTTCCTGGTCAGCCACAACAACAAGTCGATCCGTGACACCTGCGACCGCGTGCTGTGGCTGGAGCGCGGGGAACTGCGTATGGACGGGCCGACGGAGGACGTCCTGAAGGAGTACGAGGCGTTCACCGGCGACAAGTCCCCCCAGGCCAAGCCGAAGCCCAAGGCGCCCGTTCCCTCGTGAGGCGCACCCCGGCCGGTCCTTTTGCCGCATTGATGACACCATGACCGCATAAGGCCCGCCTGGTGCGCCGAGAGGGAGGAGCCCCGTGATGCCCGAGCTCAGCGTCATCGTCCACGGGCCGAACGTTCAGGACCATCTGACGGAACTCCTCGACTCCCTCGCCGCCCATCCGCTGCCGGACGCCGAGCTGATCGTGGCCGCGGTCGGCGACTGGGCCCGGGAGACGGCCGAGCGGCACGCCCCGGATGTGCAGGTCGTCCCGCTGGCGGAGGGCACGGGCGACGCCGCGGCCCGGGCGGCGGGCGCGGCGCGGGCCTCCGGGCGCTGGCTGCACTTCGTCCACGCCAAGGACGGCCTGCCCGCCGGCGCCCCGCGCACGGTCGCCGAGCGGGTGGCCGAGCTGCCCGGCGAAGTGGACGTCCTGCTCCTGGACCACGTCCGCAGCACCTGGCACACCTCCGGCATGCCCTCCCAGGACGGCTCCCTGCTGGCCCGGGCGGGCCGTGCCGACGTCGCCCTCGACGACTGCGCGCCGCTGCTGCGCCTGACCCCGCTGCTCGGCACCCGCGTGCTGCGCGCGGACTTCTGGCGGGCGCACGAGCAGCAGCTCACCACCGACGACGAGCCGTACGCCGCCCTGGCCGCCCTGCTGCTCGCCGAGCGCGTCGCCTGCCTCCCGCACGTCGCCTACGAGGACCGCCGGCTGCGCCCCGCGAGCCTGCCCCCGGCTACCCCCGAGCAGCACTACGGCCTCGTCGGGCGCTACGAGTCGCTCCTCGACCTCACCCGGGACCGCCGCGCCGCCCACGCCGTGCTCTACGACGTGATGGTCCGCGACTGTCTGCGCACCTTCGCGCGCGGCGGCATGCCGGAGGAGATCGCGCGGGAGTTCTTCCGCCGGGCGTCTCTGGCCGCCCTGCGCCGCCGCCCCGAGGGCTACCGGCGCCCGGCCGGACTCGAAGGCGTCCGCCGCTCCCTGCTTGAAGAGGGCGCCTACGGCAGGTACCGGGCCTTCCAGGCCGTCAACCGCACCCGCCGCACCGCCAAGTCGGCCGTACGGGCCCGCAGGCGGCAGGCCGGCGCCAAGCTCCGCGACCACCAGTACCGCAGGGCGCTCGGCCGCCCGGTCAACCCCCACCTGGCGGTGTTCGCGGCCTACTGGAACCGCGGCGTCGCCTGCAACCCGGCCGCGATCGCCGCGAAGCTCGCCGAACTGGCCCCGCAGATCCACCCGGTGTGGGTGGTGACCGAGGAGAACGCGGCCCTGCTGCCGCCCGGCACCGACCACGTCGTGCCCGGCACCCGCCGCTACTGGGAGGTGCTGGCGACCGCCAAGTACCTCGTCAACAACGTCAACTTCCCCAACGCGGTGGTCAAACGCCCCGACGCGATCCACGTCCAGACCCACCACGGCACGCCGCTGAAGCGCATGGGCATCGACCAGATGGCGTACCCGGCGGCCGCGCAGGGCCTGGACTTCCAGGCCCTGCTGGAGCGCATCGACAAGTGGGACTACAGCGTCTCCGCCAACAGCCACACCACGCGCATGTGGGAGCGCGCGTACCGCGTCGCACTACGTCTCCCTCGACCACGGCTATCCGCGCAACGACGTCTACTACACGGCCGGCGCCGAGGACATCCGCAGGGTCCGCGACAGGCTCGGCATCGCGCCGGGCCGCCGGGCCGTCCTCTACGCGCCCACCCACCGCGACTACGAGGCCGGCTGGACCCCCCGCCTGGACCTCGCCGCCCTCGCCGACCGCCTCGGCGAGGACACGGTCCTGCTCGTCCGCGGCCACTACTTCTACGGCGGCGCGGCCTCCCCGCTCACCAACCTGCGCCGCACGGGCCGGATCATCGACGTCTCCTCCTACGACCCCGTGGAGGAGCTGTGCCTGGCGGCGGACGCCCTGGTCACGGACTACTCCTCGATCATGTTCGACTACGCCAACCTCGACCGCCCGATCGTGATCCACGCCGACGACTGGGAGACGTACCGCACCACCCGCGGCGTCTACTTCGACCTGATGGCCGAGGCCCCGGGCCCCGTCGCCCGCACCCAGGAGGAGCTGACGCAGATCCTCGCCGGCGAGGCCTGGCGCGACGAGGGCGCGGCGAAGACCCGGGCCGTCTTCCGGCGCCGGTTCTGCGAGTACGACGACGGACGTGCCGCCGAACGCGTCGTCCGCCGGGTCTTCCTCGGCCAGGACGAACGGTCCCTGCCGCCGGTGCTGCCCATCGAGGAACGCACCCCGGCCCCGACCCCGCAGGAGGCGACCGCATGAGCACCCCCGACGTCACCGTGACGGTCATCGTCTACAACGACGCCGAACGCCTCACCCGCGCGGTCGACTCGGTCCGCCGGCAGACCCACGCGAACGTGGAGATCGTCATCAGCGACGACCACTCGACGGACGAGACCCCCGAGGTCGCACGGCGTCTGGCCGCCGAGGATCCCCGCATCCGCCACCTCCGCCTGGAACGCAACAGCGGCGGATGCAGCGCTCCGCGCAACCGCGCCCTGGAGATCGCCCGGGCGCCGTACCTGATGTTCCTCGACAGCGACGACGAACTCCCCGAGGACGCCGTCGCACTGCTGTTCGCCGCGCACCGCGAACGCGAGATCGACTTCGCGATGGGCGCGGTGCAGCGGATCCGGGTCGACAACGGCCGCCGCTCGACGTGGATGCCGCACCTGGTCGCCGAGCGCCGCACCCTGGAGGGCATCGAGGCCGACCCGCGGCTGTTCTTCGAGCACCTCTCCACCAGCAAGATGTACGCCCGCGCCTTCCTCGACCGGCACGGCCTGCGCTTCCCCGAGGGCATCCACTACGAGGACCAGCTGTTCTCGGCGCAGGCGTACTGCCTGGCCAAGGCGTTCACGATCATCCCGGAGCCGGTCTACCGCTGGTACGTCGCCCCGTTCGCCGCCTTTGACGCGGCCTCGATATCCAACCAGCGGCACAAGCTCGCCAACGTCCGCGACCGCATCCACGTCCAGCACCTCATCGACGCGTTCCTGGCGGAGAGCGGCCACGAGTCGCTGCGGGAGGACAAGGACCACAAGTTCCTCAAGCACGACTTCCGGATGTACGCCGGTGACCTGCCCTACCGGGACGAGGAGTGGCTGTCCTCCTTCGCGGACATCGTCACGCCGTACCTGGACACGCTCACGCCGGGCGCGTTCGCCCGCCTCCCCCGCGCCGAGCGCGTGGTCCTCCAGCTGATCCGCGACCGCCGTCTGCCGGAGGCGAGGCTGGCGGCACGGGGCCTGGGCCACGGCGTGGCCCCGAGGCAGGTCACGACGGACGGGGAGGGCCGCATGTACTGGGGCGACCGGATCCCCGCCTCCGCCTGGTCCCGCCGCGAACTGGACATCTCGGATCTGGAGCTGGAGACGCGGCCCTTCCCGAGCGCCCAGTTCCGCCACGAGATCACGGAGATCACCCGGGGCCCGGGCGCCTCGGTCGACCTCACCGTCCGCACCTACGATCCGGCCCTGCGCCTCCCGGTCGGCCCGCAACGCGCGACCCTCCTCATCGCCCCGGGCCGACGCCGGCTGCGCGTCCCGTTCCGCCTCTCGCCCGTCCGCCCCGGCATCTTCGAGGGCCACGCCCATCTGGACCTGGCGGCGGCGCCGCTCCCCTTCCATGGCTTCGCCGGAGTCCGTCACCCCTTGCTCCGCCTGGAACACCAGGGCTTGGGCCACACGGGCCTGCTCCTGGCGCCCCTGACGTTCCCGACCCTGACCACGCAGGTCCCCCACCACCGTCTGACCCTGGAACCGGAGGGGCACGGCCCGGGCCGCCTGCAGGTCCGCTGGGAACCACTCGGCCTGACGGCGGCCCTGATCCGCCCGCTGACCCGCCGCGTGGCACGGCCCCGGGTGAAGAGGGCGGCACGCTTGGTGGCGAGCGCGCTGAAGTGAGCCGGGCCACCAGAAATGGGCCGGGCCAAAAAAATCCACGCGGATGTCGACGGGGATGTCGAGAACCCGCGTCCGGCTCCGTCCCCGGGGTGAACGCGACCACAATGGGTCGCACCAGGACCGAGGAGAACCACGATGGCCAAGTACCTGCTGCTGAAGCACTACCGCGGTGCCCCGGCTTCGGCCAACGACGTGCCGATGGACCAGTGGAGCCCGGAGGAGATCTCGGCCCACCTGCAGTACATGCGCGACTTCGCGGCCAAGCTGGAGAAGACCGGCGAGTTCGTCGACAGCCAGGCGCTCGCGCCCGAGGGAACGTGGGTCCGCTACGACGGTGAGGGGCGTCCGCCGGTCACCGACGGGCCGTTCGCCGAGACCAAGGACCTCATCGCCGGCTGGATGGTGATCGACGTCGACAGCTACGAGCGGGCCGTGGAGCTGGCCGGGGAACTGTCGGCCGCCCCCGGTGCGGGCGGGAAGCCCATCCACGAGTGGCTGGAACTGCGCCCGTTCTACGGCGTGCAGACCACCATCACGGAGTGACCTCTCGGGTGACCGGGATGAACGAGGCCCTGCTCAGGAGCCTCACGCCGAGCGTGCTCACCGTTCTCGTCCGCCGCGGAGCCGACTTCGCGGCGGCCGAGGACGCCGTGCAGGACGCTCTGGTCGAGGCGCTCCGGGTCTGGGCGTCCGATCCCCCGCGGGATGCCAAGGGCTGGCTGGTGACCGTGGCCTGGCGCAAGTTCCTCGACGCGACGCGCGCCGACACCGCCCGCCGACGGCGTGAGGACCGCGTCGAGGAGGAGCCGGCGCCCGGGCCGGCGCCCGCGGTGGACGACACGCTCCAGCTCTACTTCCTGTGCGCCCACCCGTCGCTGACCCCGGCATCGGCGGTCGCGCTCACGCTGCGCGCCGTCGGCGGGCTGACCACCCGCCAGATCGCCGAGGCCTACCTGGTGCCCGAGGCGACCATGGCGCAGCGCATCAGCCGGGCCAAGCGCACCGTCTCCGACGTGCGCTTCGACCGGCCCGGCGACGTCGCCACCGTGCTGCGCGTCCTCTACCTCGTGTTCAACGAGGGCTACTCCGGCGACGTCGACCTCGCCGCCGAGGCCATCCGGCTCACCCAGCAGCTCGCCGCGTCCATCAACCACCCCGAGGTGGCCGGGCTGCTCGCCCTCATGCTGCTCCACCACGCCCGGCGCGCCGCCCGGACCGCGCCCGACGGCAGCCTGGTGCCGCTCGCCGAGCAGGACCGCGGCCGGTGGGACACCGCGTTGATCGCCGAGGGCGTCGGGATCCTCCAGGCGGCCCTCGCCCGGGACCGACTGGGCGAGTTCCAGGCCCAGGCCGCCATCGCGGCACTCCACGCCGACGCGCCCACCGCCGAGGAGACAGACTGGGTCCAGATCGTCGAGTGGTACGACGAGCTCGCGCGCCTGACCGACAGCCCGGTCGTCCGGCTCAACCGCGCGGTCGCCGTCGGGGAGGCCGACGGACCGCGCGCGGGCCTCGCGGCACTCGCGGCGCTGGACGCCTCACTGCCCCGCCACACCGCGGTGGCGGCGTACCTCCACGAGCGCGACGGCGACCCGGCGACAGCGGCACGGCTGTACGCCGAGGCGGCCCACAAGGCACCCAACCTCGCCGAGCGGGACCACCTGACACGCCAGGCCGCCCGGCTCAACGCCCGCCGAGACCGCTGACGGGCCCGGCCGGGGGCGGCGTCCTGAGGCTCCAAGCGCCGAGCACCGGTCACCGCACCACCGCGTACAACACCTGCCCTTCCGGCCCCCGCGTCACCTCACGCAACCCCACACCACGTTTCCCGGCCGCCCCCTTGTCCACCACCCACCGCACCCCGTACTCGCGGAGAATCTCCTCCCGCTCCCGGCCCGGCGTCCCCTCCCCGAAATACCTCCGCACAGCCGCCGCCCGCCGCCTCTCCCCCGCCAGAAAGAAGTCGGGATACCCGGGCGCCACGGTGTACGCCCCGTACGCCGGGATCTGCCGGGCCGGCCGGCCCTCCCGGGCCATCACCACATCCCCGTACTTCACCCACGGCGTCATCCAGAAGTAGCCCGCCCAAGGCCGCCGGTACTTCTCCGCGACGGCCTCCGGCAGATCCCCCCGCTTCACCACGTACCCGACCGTCCCCACCTGTGTCCAAGCCCCCACGACCAACGCCGCCCCCAGCACACACGCCCATCCCACCCGAGCTCCCCGCCGCCCGGCCTCCCCCACCTGTACCGCCACAGCCACCTGCGCCGGAATCAGCGCCGCCGGCAGCGCCCGCCCCCACGACCAGTGCCCGCTCACCCCGCCCGCCGCCACCACAGCGACCCCCAGCACGAAGAACAGCACCAGCGGATCCCACCGGTCCCGCCGCCACCGCATCCCCAGCGCCGCCACCCCGAGCAGCACCAGCCAGTACCGCCCGACCAGGTCCTCGTACAACGGCCGATGGACCGACTCCAGATCAGCCCCGGCCCCGAACAGCGCGAAGAAGTCGTAGTACGGCCACAGCAGCAGCACGACCAGCCCCAGCACCAGCCCACCACCCAGCCGGAGCCACACCGCCCGGCCCGGCCGCGCGGCCACCACGGTCGCGAGCGCCCCCAGCGTGGCCACCACCCCCGAGAACTGATGGCACAGCAGGATCACCGCCCACAGTGCCCCCAGCCCCAGCCACACGTCCCACCCCGCGTCACCCCCACCGTCACCGCGCGCCGCCCGGGCGAGCCACGCCCAGAAGTGGAACGCGAGCCCCAGGGCGAACACGCTCGGATACGACACCGTCAGCGCGAGCGAGTTGAGCCCGTAGAAGCCGCTCCAGTTGAACAGGACCGTCCCCCACAGGAACAGCAGGCTCAGTACGGCCAGTGGGGGCGCGGCACGATGGCCGCTCAGCGTCCGCACGTACCGCCACACCCCCGACAGCAGCAGCGCGAGCCCGGCCAGCGCCCCCAGCCGCAGCACCACGAAGACCGACAGTCCGCTCACCCGGGCGACGCAGCCGAGCACCAGCATCCAGGGCGAGTAGTACGGGCTCGGCGTGTCCGCGTCGACGAGCGGGTTGCCCGGGTCGACGAGATCGTGGCGCAGCCGCTGGACGGTCGCGGCGTGCATGCCGAGGTCCCCGGCCCACGGCAGCCGGACGATCACGAGGACCAGCAGCAGGACGACCACCGCGGTGGCCGCCTGCGCGGCGAGGGCCGCCGGTCTAGGTGCGGTGTGCATCGTGCTGGAACACCCAGGTGCGGTAGACGAGGAAGCGGAAGGCGGAGGCCAGCACGATGGAAGCCGCCTTGACCGCGTTGGACTCGAAGGGACCGGTCAGGCCGAGCCCGTGATATCCGACGTAGAACAGCCCGGTCTCCATGGCCACGCCGATTCCGCTGAAGCCGAAGAACAGCGCGATCTGGCGCCGGGTCCGGGACGCCCTGTCCCGGTAGGCGAAATACCGGAACCCGAGGTAATTGGTGCCCATGGCGATCAGGCTGGCCAGCACGGTCGCCGGCATGGCGGCCCGGTGCAGCCCGTGCAGGAGCACGTTGAACACCAGGAAGTTCACCGCGATGCCGCTCCCGCCGACCAGCGCGAAGCGCGCCACTTCGACGACGACGCGCTTCACCGGCGGGGCGGGAGCGGCCACTCGCTCCCCGGAGAGGTTCACTGTCACGCCCTAAGCCTTAGCCGGAAACGGTAAGTCCTCCACTCGAACCGCCCTAAGGCACGCCAAGAAGAAAGCGCCCCGGGCCGCTGCCGGCCCGGGGCGCGCTCTCCTAGGAATGCGTCCGCAGCAGTGTCCGCATCGTCCGCATCGCCACCGACAGGTTCGCGAGGTCGAACGCCTCGGAGCTCTGGATCTCCTCCAGTGTGGTGCGGGCCCGGCCGAGGATCGCCGCGTTCTTCTGCTCCCACGCCTTGTAGCGCTGCTCGGGCGTCGAGGTGCCGTTGCCCACCGCCAGGACGTCCGCGGTCAGCGCCGCGTGCGCCGCGTACAGGTCCTCACGGATCGCCGCGCGGGCCATGGACTGCCAGCGGTCGGCGCGGGGCAGCTCGATGATGCGGTCCATGAGCTGGGTGATCCGCAGCCGGTCGGCGAGGTCGTAGTAGACGTCGGCGACGTCCAGCGGCTCCCGGCCCATGCGGTCGGCGACCGACACGATGTCGAGCGTCGGGAAGGCGGAGGAGAACCCGGCCACGCGGGTGGCGAGTTCGTCCGGGACGCCGGCGTCCGTCAGCTCGTCGTAGATCTTCTGGTACCACTCCAGGTCGGCGCCGCGCAGCAGCTTCGGCAGCTGCGCCCAGACCTGCTCGACCCGGTCGGCGAAGAAGTCGACGGTCTCGGCGAGCTGGAGCGGCTGCGGCCGGTTGTTGAGCAGCCACCGCGTGCCGCGCTCCACGAGGCGGCGCGAGTGCAGCCGGATGCGGGTCTGGACGTCGGCCTCGGCCTTGTTGTCGAGCGCCTCGACCCCGTCCCACACCTCGGCGGAGCGGAAGATCGCACGCGCCGCGGTCTGGGCCCGGACGATCTCCTCCAGGGAGGCGCCGGTCTCCTCGCGCAGGCGGTGCAGGTACGTCGTGCCGCCGGTGTTGACCGTGTCGTTGACCAGGACGGTCGTGGTGATCTCGCGGCGCAGCGGGTGGCCGTCGATGCGCTCGGCGAACTGCTCGCGCAGCGCGGTCGGGAAGTAGCAGTGCAGCAGGCCCCGCAGGTACGGGTCGTCGGGCAGCGAGGTGTGCAGCAGCTCCTCGGCGACCGTGATCTTCGTGTACGCCAGCAGGACGGCCGTCTCCGGGCTGGTCAGGCCCTGCCCCTGGGCGAGCCGCTCGCGGATCTGCCGGTCGGTGGGCAGGAACTCCAGCGCCCGGTCGAGGTGGCCCGCCCTGACCAGGTGCTTCATGAAGCGCTGCTGGGCGTGGAGCATGTCCTTGGACTGGGCGAGGGCGTTGGCGATCGCCGTGTTCTGCGCGTAGTTGTTGCGCAGCACCAGGTGGCCGACCTCGTCGGTCATCTCGGCGAGCAGCTTGTTGCGCTGCTTGACGGTCATGTCGCCGTCCGCGACCAGGCCGTTGAGCAGGATCTTGATGTTCACCTCGTGGTCGGAGGTGTCCACGCCCGCGCTGTTGTCGATGGCGTCGGTGTTGATCCGGCCGCCGTGCAGCGCGAACTCGATCCGGCCGAGCTGGGTCAGGCCCAGGTTGCCGCCCTCGCCGACGACCTTGACGCGCAGGTCCTTGCCGTCGACGCGGATGGCGTCGTTGGCCTTGTCGCCGACGTCCGCGTTGGACTCGGCGGAGGACTTGACGTACGTACCGATGCCGCCGTTCCACAGCAGGTCCACCGGCGCCTGGAGGATCGCCTTCATCAGGTCGGCCGGGGTCAGCTTGGTGACCTTGGCCTCGATGCCGAGGGCCTCGCGGATGTGCGCGTTGACCGGGATGGCCTTGGCCGTGCGCGGGAAGATGCCGCCGCCGGCCGACAGCAGCTCCTTGTCGTAGTCCTCCCAGCTGGAGCGCGGCAGCTCGAACAGGCGGCGGCGCTCGGCGTAGGAGGTGGCGGCGTCCGGGTTCGGGTCGATGAAGATGTGCCGGTGGTCGAAGGCGGCCACCAGCCGGATGTGCTCGGAGAGCAGCATGCCGTTGCCGAACACGTCACCGGACATGTCGCCGATGCCGACGACCGTGAAGTCCTCGGTCTGGGTGTCGACGCCCAGCTCCCGGAAGTGCCGCTTGACGGACTCCCAGGCGCCGCGGGCGGTGATGCCCATGCCCTTGTGGTCGTAGCCGGCCGAGCCGCCGGAGGCGAAGGCGTCACCGAGCCAGAAGTTGTACTGCTCGGCGACCCCGTTGGCGATGTCGGAGAAGGTCGCGGTGCCCTTGTCGGCGGCGACGACGAGGTAGGTGTCGTCCTCGTCGTGCCTCACGACGTCCGCCGGGGGCACGACCTCGCCGGCCACCATGTTGTCGGTGATGTCGAGCAGCGCCGAGATGAACGTCTTGTAGCTGGCGATGCCCTCGGCCATCCACGCGTCCCGGTCGACGCTCGGGTCGGGCAGTTGCTTGGCGACGAAGCCGCCCTTGGCGCCGACCGGCACGATGACGGTGTTCTTCACCATCTGCGCCTTGACCAGGCCGAGGATCTCCGTACGGAAGTCCTCACGCCGGTCGGACCAGCGCAAGCCCCCGCGCGCGACCTTGCCGAAGCGCAGGTGCACGCCCTCGACGCGCGGCGAGTACACCCAGATCTCGAACGCCGGGCGCGGCGCCGGGAGGTCGGGGATGGCCTGCGGGTCGAACTTCATGGAGACGTACTCGTGCGGCTTGCCGCCCGCCGCCTCCTGGAAGAAGTTGGTCCGCAGCGTCGCCTTGATGACGGTGAGGAACGACCGCAGGATCCGGTCCTCGTCGAGCGAGGCCACCTGGTCGAGGGCCGCGTCGACCTCCTCCAGCAGCGCGTCCACGATCTCGTGTCCCGCGCGCTGCCGGTCCGGCGACATCCGCGCCTCGAACAGGGAGACGAGCAGGCGGGTGGTGTGGACGTTGTTGCGGAGGGTGTCCTCCATGTAGTCCTGGCTGAACGTGGACGCCGCCTGCCGCAGGTACTTCGCGTACGCCCGCAGCACCATCGCCTGGCGCCAGGTCAGCCCGGCGCTCAGCACCAGGGCGTTGAAGCCGTCGTTCTCCGCCTTGCCGGTCCAGGTGGCGGCGAAGGCGTCCTGGAACCGCTCGCGGGCGTCGTCGCCGAGGTGGTCCCCGCCGCTGCGGGAGCGGGGCATGCGCAGGCCGAAGTCGTAGATCCAGGCCACGCTCCGGTCCGAGCAGCGCAGCTCGTACGGCCGCTCGTCGACGACCTCGACGCCGAGCCGGTTGAGGACCGGCAGCACGGCCGACAGGGAGATGGCGTCACCCGTGCGGTAGATCTTGAAGCGGCGCTCCTCGGGGGCGGCGCCCACCGGCTCGTAGAGGCTGAGCGCGAAGTCCTGGCCCTCCTCGGCGTTCAGCTGTTCGAGGTGGACGAGGTCGGCGACCGCTGCGCGCGGGTTGTGGTCGGCCTTGTAGCCCTCGGGGAAGGCGTGCGCGTACCGGCGCATCAGTTCCGCCGCCTGCTCCTCGCCGAGCTCGGCGTTGAGCGCCTCGGCGAAGGCGTCCTCCCAGGAGCGGGCGGCCTCCACCAGCCGGGCCTCGATGCGCTCCTTGTCGGCGTCGGACAGCTCGGGCAGCTCGGTGCCCTGCGGGACCCGGACCACGAAGTGGAGCCGGGACAGGATCGACTCGGTGTTCCAGGCCGTGAAGTCGACGCTGATGCCGCCCAGTTCCTCCTTGAGGATCTCGATGATCCGCAGGCGGACGGCCGTGGTGTAGCGGTCGCGCGGGAGGTAGACGAGGGCCGAGTAGTAGCGCCCGTACTCGTCCTGGCGCAGGTAGAGCCGGAGCCGCCTGCGCTCCTGGAGGTAGAGGACGGAGGTGACGATCGACCGCAGCTCGTCGACCGGGGTCTGGAACAGCTCGTCGCGCGGGTACGTCTCCAGGATCTGCAGCAGGTCGCGCCCGTCGTGGCTGTTGGGCGAGAACCCGGCCTGTTCGAGGACCTCCTCGACCTTGCGCCGGATGACCGGGACCCGGCGCACGGACTCGGTGTAGGCGGCGGAGGAGAACAGCCCGAGGAACCGCCGCTCGCCGACGACATTGCCCTCGGCGTCGAACTTCTTGACCCCGATGTAGTCCAGGTACGACGGCCGGTGCACCGTCGACCGGCTGTTCGCCTTGGTCAGGACGAGCAGCTTGTGCTCGCGCGCCTTGGCCCGGGCGTCGGCGGGCAGCCGCTCGAAGGACGGGCTGACCGGGTGGCTCTCCTGGTCGGAGTGGTGCGGGTCGGCGCGCAGGATGCCGAGGCCGGTGCCGGGCACGGCGGCCAGGGAGTCGTCCCCGCGCAGCTGGTACTCGCGGTAGCCGAGGAAGGTGAAGTGGTCGTCGGCCAGCCAGCGCAGCAGCTCGCGGGCCTCCTCTACCTGGGGACCGGGCAGGTCACCGGGGATGGGCTCGTCCGGCAGCCCCTCCGCCAGCCGGATCGCCGCCTCGCGCATCTTGCCCCAGTCCTCGACGGCCTCACGGGCGTCGGACAGCACCCGCAGCAGGTCGGCGGTGATCTGCTTCAGATCGGCCCGGTCGGTCTCGCGGTCGAACTCGACATGGATCCAGGACTCGATGTGCGCGTCGTGCGGTAGGTCGCGCATGCCGGTCGCGGGCTTGGGCAGCACCTCGACGAGCTTGCCGGTGACATCGCGCCGCACGACGAACTGCGGGTGGATGACGACGTGGATGCCGCGCCCCTGCCGCGTCAGCTCATTGGTGACGGAGTCGACGAGGAAGGGCATGTCGTCGGTGACGACCTCGACCACGGAGTGGCTGCACGTCCACCCGTTCTCTTCGACCGTGGGGGTGTGCACCCGCACGTTGGCCGTGCCCTGGGGACGGTTTTCGGCCAGCCGGTAGTGCGAGACGGCGGCTCCGAAGACATCGACCGGGTCGCGGTCGGTGAGGTCCTCCGGGGCCGTGTGCAGGTAGTAACGCTGGAGGAACGAGAGCAGGGACTCGCGATCCGGGGCTTCCTGGGCGTCTGGGGTCTCCTCGCCCGTCGACCCGGTCGGTAGGTGCCCCCCGACCGGGCTGTTCTCAGCAACCCGGGCGGCCCTCTCGAGCAACTCGGCCTTGGCTTCGTCCAGCTTGGTCTGCATTGTCCTCTGGCTCCTGTCGCGCGCCGTTGCGTGACGTAGAAGGAAGTACGGCCTCTGCGCTTACGACGTCACGCCGTGACACGGGGTATCCGGTCTGTTCCGACGCTATGCCGCAAGGTGAGATGAGCGGGGGTGTCTGAGCCAATCTTGAGCCGCCCCACGGGTGTGAGGCTGCTCTCTGCGACGCCTCGGTCCGGATGGTGCTCGGCGTCCCGGGAGTCATCGAAGCCCCGTCCCGCCCGCGAAGACCAGCGACCGCCGCCCGGTCACGGATGTAGTCCGTGCTCTCCGGGCGCAGGGCAGGGACGACGACGTCCCCGCGAACTATCGCGCTGATCACGCCACCAAGGCTATCGCTCCTTACAGGGGGCCCGTCATGAGCCGTATGTGTACAAAACCAGGCCTGGAAGTTTGACGTTCTGCACAGTGCCACTACAGGGCGACGGGCCTAGCTGCGGGCCATCGTGCCTCCCCCAGTGCCTTAAGGGCCTGGGAGGTACCCCCAGGGCGGCACGGGTGGGCGCAGCGGCACCCCGCTCCGCCGGGCTGCGGACCCACCCGGCCCCAGCACCGACGCCGCGCACCCGGCTACGCCGCCAGCCGCTCCGCCTCGGCGACCGCTTCCTCCAGCGTGTCCACCACCGGCACCCCCACTGCCTCCAGACTCGCCCGACTGTGCGACCCGCCGGTGTACAGCACGGCCCGGGCTCCCACATGCTCCGCAGCCACCGCATCATCCGCGGCATCCCCGATCACCACGGTCCGCTCAGGATCCACTCTCAGTGACCCCAGATGCCGCACCATGTGCTCGGCCTTGCTGCCCCCCGACGGCCCGGTCCGCCCGTCCACCCGTATGAAGTGCGGCTCGATCCCGAACCCTCGCACCAACGGAACCAGCTCCTCGTGCACGTACATGCTGAGGATCGACTGACTCCGTCCCGCCGACCGCCACCCGGACAGCAGCTCCACCGCTCCCACCGTCAGCCCGCAGCGCACCCGGTGCTCCGCGTAGTACCGATGGAAGATGTCGTCCATGACCTCCCACTCGGCCTCGGTCGGCAGCCGTCCCATCAGCCGCTCATAGAACTTCGGCACCGGCACGCAGTAGAGCGCCCGGTACTTCTCCAGCGTCAGCGGCTCCAGCCCCAGCTCGGCGAAGGCCGCGTTCGTCGCCCCGATGATCGCGTCGATGTCATGGAACAGCGTTCCGTTCCAGTCCCAGACAATGTGCGCGCCCGTCTGCTTCCCCATGCCCAAAACGTACCCGCCCCCACTGACAATCAAGAGAAAGGCGACTCAACGCGCCCCCTGAACGGCGAGAGCACCCGCCCCGGCGCTCAGTCCCCGCGCTCCACCAGGTTCGGAATCTCCTGAGTGGCGAACCACAGCAGCTCGTGGTCCTCCGCCCCGTCCACGACGAACTGCGCGTCGTCGTCCCCACCGTCCGCCGCCGGCAGCGCCTCGGCCGCCGCCGTCACATCCGCCTCCGCGTCCGCGGCGTCGACATGCACGGACGCCGCCTTGGCCAGCGCGACGGGGCCGGTGACCCGCACCTCCCCCAGTGCCGCCGGGTCGAGCCCCCGGTCGGGGTCCGCGCTCGCGGCCCGGTCGGGCACGTCCACGGACACCACGACCCGCCGCCGCGGCGCCTCCGGCTCGGCCGCCAGCAGCCGCAGCGAGGCCAGCGCGGCCCGGCTCAGCGCCGCGTACTCCAGTTCCTCGATGTCGTCGGAGAGGTACCACTCGCGCAGCCCGGGCGTCACGGCGTAGGCGACGAACGGCCCGGCTCCCAGCTCACCCGTCTTGTACGCCTCGGCGAGACCGGGGAGGGTCAGGGGGACGTAGACACGCATGGCTGGCCGCTTCTTTCGTGGTCGTTTTTCGTGGTCGTTTCGTGGTCGTGGTCACGCTCGGAGGGCTCCGGCGGGCTCCGGAGGGCCTTCAGGATACGTGCGGCGCGTCCCCTTTCGAGTTCCGCCCTGTGACGCCGGACGCGGCAACTCCAGGCCCGGCATTCACCCGGCGCACCCCCGCACTGACTGGTTCCACGCCCTCCACGCCACCCGGATAGGTGAACATTCCGCCGCCCGACACCCGAGATCCGCTTCCTTGCCCCTGCCCCCGTCGGGCCCGTACAAGATCACCGACCCGAAGTTACTCCCCGGTATCCACCGGGCTCACGAAACGGGGACCCCCATGCACAAGGTCATGACCAGGGCACAGCAGCGCCCGGCCACCCGCCCACCAGCCCGCCGCGACCCACGCCGCCCCGGCGGCAACGCCGGCGCACGCACACCCGGCAGCACCACCCCCCGCACCACTGGAACCCCCACTCCCCGCGCCCCGGGCGGCACCGCCCCACCCCGTACCCCCGGCGGAGGCCCCGCCCGCACCCCGGCAGCCGACGGCCGTCCTCCCGGCTCAGCCCGCACCACGGGCCCTCGCACCCGTCCCACGGACACGCGCCCGCCGACACCCTCCACCACCCCCACAGCACCCCGCAGGGCGACACGAACCACCGCCCCGGCCCCCCGGAACACCACCCCCGTTCCGGCCCCGCGGGGCACCGCCCCACGCGTCCCCGGCCGGCACCCCCACCGCCCGGCGCCGGTCCCCCGCCTCCTCCCCACCGACCTCTTCGCCGACCTCCTGCTGGCGGTCCTCAGCGGCCACCGCCCCGTCCACTCGATGCTCCGCCACACCCGGGGCCGCGCCTACGACGAACTGGCCTGGCTCGCCGAACGCGGCCCCCTGCGCACCCGGGGCGCCCGACCCGTCGTCCGCGACATCGGTTATTTCGAACCCCGCCCCGGTGCCATCGAGGCCTTCGCCCGCATCGGCGCCGGCGACCGGCTGCGCGCCATGGCCTTCCGCCTGGAACTCGGCCAGGACCTCCGCTGGCGCTGCACGGCGGTGGAACTCGGCGGCCCCCGCCCGCCCCGCGCAGAGGCCGACTGAGCCATCGCCGTAGGCCGAAGAGCCGCCGATCCCGCCAAACCGAAGGGCCGGACACTCTGGGGTGTCCGGCCCTTCATGCCACTACGGCGCCTCAGCGACTGTCACTTCTTACGACGGCCTCGGCTCCGCGCCTGCTTGCGGCGCTCCGCGCGCGTGAGACCGTCGGCCTGGGAACGCACCGGCTCCTCATCGGCGGCGAAGTCGCCCTCGATGGTGCCGCCCTCGCCGTCGACCGTCGGGGCGGAGAAGTGGAGGTTGCGCCGCTGCGGGGCGTCGAGCCCCTTGGCGCGGATCTCCGGGCGGGCACCGGCCTGGGCCGGCACCGTGTCGTGCTTCTCCAGGTCGGCCACCGGCTTGGTGTCCTCGACCGGGACCTCCTCGACCTGCTGCTCGACCTGGACCTCCAGGTTGAACAGGTAGCCGACGGACTCCTCCTTGATGCCCTCCATCATGGCGGTGAACATGTCGAAGCCCTCGCGCTGGTACTCGACCAGCGGGTCCTTCTGCGCCATCGCGCGCAGGCCGATGCCCTCCTGGAGGTAATCCATCTCGTAGAGGTGCTCGCGCCACTTGCGGTCGAGGACCGACAGCACGACCCGGCGCTCCAGCTCACGCATGATCTCGGAGCCGAGCTGCGCCTCGCGCGCCTCGTACTGCTCGTGGATGTCGTCCTTG
The DNA here is from genome assembly GCF_030816955.1 of Streptomyces africanus. Lineage (NCBI taxonomy): Bacteria > Bacillati > Actinomycetota > Actinomycetes > Kitasatosporales > Streptomycetaceae > Streptomyces > Streptomyces africanus. Next base: position 3,393,250 of record NZ_JAUSYP010000001.1, read on the forward strand.
ACGGAGTCGCCGATGAACTCGGCGGTCAGCCCGGCCCGGTCGCCGGCCGCCTCCTCCAGCTCCTCGATCGTGACGCTGCACGGGTAGAGCTGCTTGAAGGCGCCCCACAGCCGGTCGAGGTCCCAGTCCTCGGGGAAGCCCTCGGCGGTCTCGGCCTGGACGTAGGCGTCGATCGTGTCGTCCATGAAGTGCTGCACCTGCTCGTGCAGGTCCTCGCCCTCCAGGACGCGGCGCCGCTCGCCGTAGATGACCTCACGCTGGCGGTTGAGGACCTCGTCGTACTTCAGGACGTTCTTACGGGTTTCAAAGTTCTGCTGCTCGACCTGCGACTGGGCGGAGGCGATCGCGCGCGTGACCATCTTGTTCTCGATCGGCACGTCGTCCGGGACGTTCGCCATCGACATCACGCGCTCGACCATCTGGGCCTTGAACAGCCGCATCAGGTCGTCGCCGAGGGAGAGGTAGAAGCGGGACTCGCCGGGGTCGCCCTGACGGCCGGAACGACCGCGCAGCTGGTTGTCGATCCGGCGCGACTCGTGCCGCTCGGTGCCCAGCACGTAGAGGCCGCCGAGCTTCTCGACCTCTTCCTTCTCGGCCTGGACGGCCTTCTCGGCGCGCTTGAGCGCCTCGGGCAGGGCCTGCGCCCACTCCTCGATGTGCTCCTCGGGGTCGAGGCCGCGCTGGCGCAGCTCCGCCTCGGCGAGGTCCTCGGGGTTGCCGCCGAGCTTGATGTCCGTACCACGGCCGGCCATGTTCGTGGCCACCGTGACGGAGCCCTTGCGGCCGGCCTGGGCGACGATCTGCGCCTCACGGTCGTGCTGCTTGGCGTTCAGCACCTCGTGCTGGATGCCGCGCTTGCTGAGCTGCTGCGAGAGGTACTCGGACTTCTCGACCGAGGTGGTGCCGACGAGGATCGGCTGGCCCTTGCGGTGCTTCTCCTCGATGTCGTCGACGACAGCCTCGAACTTGGCGACCTCGGTCCGGTAGATCAGGTCCGACTGGTCCTTGCGGACCATCGGCCGGTTGGTCGGGATCGGCACCACGCCGAGCTTGTAGATCTGGTGGAACTCGGCGGCCTCGGTCATCGCCGTACCGGTCATGCCGCACAGACCGGGCATTTCCTTGCCCTTGTGGTCGTGGCGCTTGTAGAGACGGAAGAAGTTCTGGAGCGTGATCGTGGCGAGCGTCTGGTTCTCGTCCTTGATCGGCACCCCTTCCTTCGCCTCGATCGCCTGGTGCATGCCCTCGTTGTAACGGCGGCCCGCGAGGATACGTCCGGTGTGCTCGTCGACGATCATGACCTCGTCGTCGATGATGACGTAGTCCTTGTCCTTCTTGAAGAGCTCCTTGGCCTTGATGGCGTTGTTCAGGTAGCCCACCAGCGGGGTGTTCACCGACTCGTAGAGGTTGTCGATGCCCAGCCAGTCCTCGACCTTGCTGACGCCGGACTCGTGGATCGCGACCGTGCGCTTCTTCTCGTCGACGTCGTAGTCGCCGGTCTCCTCGATGCCCTTGAGCGGCTGGCCCGCCTCGCCGCGCTTGAGGCGCTTGACCAGCTTGGCGAAGTCGCCGTACCACTTGGTGGCCTGGTCGGCCGGGCCGGAGATGATCAGCGGCGTACGGGCCTCGTCGATGAGGATGGAGTCGACCTCGTCGACGATGGCGAAGTTGTGGCCGCGCTGGACGAGCTCTTCCTGGGACCACGCCATGTTGTCGCGCAGGTAGTCGAAGCCGAACTCGTTGTTCGTGCCGTACGTGATGTCGCAGGCGTACTGCTCGCGGCGCTGAGCCGGCGTCATGTTGGCGAGGATGCAGCCGACGGTCAGGCCGAGGAAGCGGTGGACGCGGCCCATCATCTCGGAGTCGCGCTCGGCCAGGTAGTCGTTCACCGTGATGATGTGGACGCCCTCGCCGGACAGCGCGTTCAGATACGCCGGCAGCGTGCCGACGAGGGTCTTGCCCTCACCGGTCTTCATCTCGGCCACGTACCCCATGTGCAGGGCGGCGCCGCCCATCATCTGCACGTCGTAGTGCCGCTGGCCCAGGACGCGCTTGGCGGCCTCGCGGACGGTGGCGAACGCCTCGGGAAGCAGGTCGTCCAGCGTCTCGCCGTCCGCGTAGCGCTGCTTGTACTCATCGGTGAGGGCCCGCAGCTCGGCGTCGGAGAGGTCGACGAAGTCCTCTTCGATGGAGTTGACCTGGTCCGCGATGCGGTGCAGCTTGCGCAGGATCTTGCCTTCGCCTGCACGCATGATCTTCGAGAGGACGGACACGGGGGTTGGTCTCCTTGCCGGTCGGGCCTGGGACGGTCGGTTACCACTTGACTTACTGAGCAACGGCCATCGTATGCGAGGACCCCGCCGCGCCGGGAGGGCCTGCCGTGACGGCGACCGTCCGCTGCTTCATTTCGCTTTCACTCTGCTTCAAAGGGGACAACGTCCGGGCCCCTCGGATAGTGCCGCATCCCGCACCCGAATTACGCGAAGCGTGATCGCACCCTCACCCACAGCGAACATATGGCGCTTCCGGGGACCTCCCACCACAATCGGCCGATGGACCCCGTCACCCTCACCACGGACCGCCTCCTGCTGCGCCCGGTCGGCGCCCAGGACACCGACGCGGTGTACGACGCCTGCCAGGACCCCGGCATCCAGCGCTGGACCACGATCCCTTCCCCGTACCTCCGCGAGCACGCCGAGGCCTTCACGGAACAACTGGTCCCCGACGGCTGGGCGGACGGATCCATGTACACCTTCGGCGTCCTCCTCCTCTCCGGAGAACTCGCCGGCATGGTCGGCATCACCCTGCGCGCCCTGGGTGTGGGCGAGATCGGCTTCTGGGCCGCCAAGGAGCACCGTTCCCGCGGCTACATCACGGAGGCCGTCCTCACGGCCTGCCGATGGGTCTTCGTCCATGCGGCGATCGACCGCGTCGAATGGCGCGCCGAGGTGGGCAATCGCGCCTCCCGCGTGGTGGCGGAACGAGCCGGCTTCACCATCGAAGGCACGTTGCGCGCCGCGACCAACAACAAGGGCGTACGCCGCGACACCTGGATCGGCTCCCTGCTCCCCTCGGACCTGGGCCTCCCGTCGACGGCCCCGTACTTGCCGGCGCGCGCATAGCTGCCTGAGCTGCTGAGCTGCGGGCAGTCGTGCCTCCCCCAGTGCCTCAAGGGCCTGGGAGGTACCCCCAGGGCGGCACGGTGGGCGCAGCGGCACCCCGTCACGCCGGGCTGCGCACCCACCCCGCCCCAGCTCCGACGCACAGCACCCCGACGCCCGACCTCGCAGCTCACGCCACCTCTGTCAGTCCCACCCCCTATGGTGCAAAACCATGACCACCCCGCGCCCCGCAACAGAGCTCTCCGCAGACGAGGCCCGCAGACTGACCCTCCGCGCCCAGGGCTTCCTCGGCGCCCCACCCCGCCGCGCCGGCGTCCGCGGCATCCTCCGCCACCTGGGCGCGATACAGCTCGACACCATCTCGGTCCTGGCCCGCTCCCACGAACTCGTCCCGTACGCCCGCCTGGGCGCCGTAGGCCGAAAGACAGTGGAGAACGCCTACTGGAGGGACACCCACGCCTTCGAGTACTGGTCCCACGCGGCCTGCATCCTCCCCATCGAAGAGTGGCCGCACTTCGCCTTCCGCCGCCGCGCCTACCGCAACCGCCCGCACTGGAACCACGACCTGCCGGACGGTGCCTACGACGAGGTCATCAAGCAGCTCCGCGCGGAAGGCCCCCTCACGGCCACGGAGTTGGGCGGCGCGAAGAAGACGAACGACTGGTGGGACTGGTCCGGCTCGAAGGTCGCGGTCGAACGCGCCCTGATGTACGGCGAGGTGGTCTGCGTGGAGCGCCGCGGCTGGAAGCGCGTGTACGACCTCGCCGAGCGCGCGATCCCGGAGGCCCTGCTGCACGACGAGCTGGACGACACCGAGTGCCTGCGCCGTCTGGTCCGCCTGGCGGGCCAGTCCCTCGGCGTCGGCACCCGCGCGGACATCGCCGACTACCACCGTCTCAAGGGCGAGCAGGTCGACGCGGTGATCGCCGACTCAGGCCTCGTCCCGGTCACGGTCGAGGGCTGGGGCAAGCCCGCCTGGGCCGACCCCGCGGCCCTGGAGACACCCCCGCGCGGCCGCCACCGCACCACGCTGCTCTCGCCCTTCGACTCCCTGATCTGGGAGCGGGCGCGCACGGAGCGGATCTTCGGCTTCACCCACCGCCTGGAGGCCTACGTCCCCAGACAGAAGCGGGTGTACGGCTACTTCGCGATGCCGGTCCTGGCCGGCGGCCGGCTGGTCGGTCGCGTGGACCCGGCCCGCGAGGGCCGCACGCTGGTGGCCAAGCAGGTCACGCTCGACGGCGCGAAGGCGGTCCCGGCCGTGGCCCAGGCCCTGGCCGAGGCGGCGACCTGGGTGGACTGCACGGACGTACGCGTGGAACGGGTCGACGCACCGGACCTGCGCGATCCCCTCGCAACAGAGCTGGCCCGCCTGACCGCCTGACCGCCTGACCGTCAGCGGATCTCGAGGATCTTCTCCCGCATCGCGTACACCACCGCTTCCATCCTGGAGTGCAGCTGAAGCTTCTCCAGGATGTTGCGCACATGGTTCTTCACGGTGTTCTCGGAGATGAACAACTCCTTGGCGATATCGCGGTTGTTCATCCCCGTCGCGACGAGTTTGAGGACTTCCAGTTCGCGGTCCGTGAGCCGCGGCGCGGGCACCAGCCGGCGCTCGTCCGTGCGCTGGATCATCGACTTGAACTCGGTGAGCAGCTTCGACGCCATCGACGGGCTGATCTGCGACTGCCCGTCGGCCACCGCGCGAATGGCGGTGGCCACCTCGTCCGTCGAGATCTCCTTGAGGAGATAGCCGGTCGCGCCCGCCTTGATGGCCTCGTAGAGATCGGCTTCCTCGTCGCTGATCGTCAGCATGATGATCTTGGCGCTGGGGGCGACCTCCTTGATGGAGGTGCAGGCCTCGATCCCGCCGCGCTTGGGCATCCGCACATCCATCAGGACGATGTCGGGCAGCAGGTCGGCGGCCTTCTCGACGGCCTCGGCGCCGTCGCCCGCCTCCCCGATGACCTGGATGTCCTCCTCGGCCGCCAGCACGATCTCCAGGCCACGGCGGAACAGGGCGTGGTCGTCGACCACAAGGACTCTGATCGGTTCCTTGCGTGGAGAGTCCGTGTCCGGGCCCATGCCGACGACGCCGTCGTCGGCATCCTCGTCACGCATCGGTCCGAAGCTGTCCGCCATCGTTCCTCCCCCTGAAGGCTGTGGCCTGTGGTCCTGAGCCATCGCCAACCCAGAGCAACGACCCACCGGTTGGGCCGTGGCCAACCATGATTTCATGCCCGGACGACACCGGGGTGACGGAGCGGGGCGTAAGAGGTCGCACGAGGGTGCCCCTGGGGGCGCACACGCGCTCCAGGGGCACCTGCTCCGCTGTCACCCGGCATGGTCAGCCGCCGAGCGCACCGCCTGCCTCGGGGGCGTGCGCCTGTGTGACCATCGTGTCCGTCCGGAGGTGGATCACGCCGTAGTCGTAGGCGTGCCGTCGGTAGACGACACTCGGTTCCTTGGTCTCGGAGTCGACGAACAGATAGAAGTCGTGCCCGACCAGTTCCATCTCGTAGAGAGCCTGGTCGAGGGTCATGGGGGCTGCGACGTGGGTCTTCTCGCGGACGACGATGGGGCCGTCACCCTGTACTTCCAGCGAGCCGATCTTCTTCGTGGGGACGGCCTCTTCGGGCTCCTCCTCCGGAGTCGGCACCAGGCCGTTTCCGTTGAGCGTCGCCACACCCGGGACGTGATCGGCGACCTCCGCGGCCGAGATGCGGCGCGCGCCACGGCGCGAGAACCGCTTGTCGTGTTGCCTGCGCAGCCGCGCTTCCAGCTTTTCCGCCGCCAGGTCGAGCGCCGCGTACGGATCGCTCGCCGCTGCCTCCGCCCGGATCACCGGTCCGCGGGAGCGAAGCGTGATCTCCACTCGGTCACAGCGGTCGGCCTGCCTGGGATTCGGCTCCTTGGACACCTCGACGTCGAGGCTGATCACCTTGCCATCGAGCTTCTGGATCTTCTCCAGCTTCAGCTTCTCGGCCACGTGCTTCCGGAACCGCTCGGGCACCTCGGTCTTGCGGCCCTTGACGACGATGTCCACGCAGAACTCCGTTCCCGGATCGCTCCGCTGCGCTGCGGAGCGTCTCCCTTTTGCACCAGGTCCCGGTGTGCCCCGGGACCTCGGACTCGGTGACTTCCACCTCCTCCCCCGTGGGTGAGATCTCCACTCCACCGTCGCGAGTGATGAAGAAAAACCCACGGCACGGCATTCGGATTCGAGAGGTGTGGCCTGCGGCTTTCCCTCTCAACCGAACATATCTCGCCTGGACGGATGTCGTCACCCTCTACTGCGGCGTACCTCCGTTCAGGTGAATAAGCCTTCTCGCTACCTGCAACGACGCAAGATCTCAGTCAGTTCCGGTTTATTTCAAAAGAGTCCGGTGATGCCGCGACCACTGCCGCGCACACCATGTCAACAGTTCCGCCGGCGCCTCCAGCGCCCGTCATTCCCTGCCGGCCGGGCCGCCGGCCCGTCCTCTCCCGCCTCGTTCCGACGTTCTGTTCCTCTCTGCTTTCCCACGTCTCTCCCCCGTACACGGCCGCAGCCCCCGCAGCGCTCGAAACCGGCCCCGCCGCCCGCACGGCCCGCGCGGCCTCCGCCAAGGACGCCCCCGTGGTCATCACGTCGTCGACGAGGACGACCGGCCCACCGGAGAGCAGCCGAGCACCCCCGGGCACCACCGCCAGCGCGCCCGCGAGATTGTCCAGCCGCTGCCGGGAGTTGAGCTCCGACTGGTCGGCCACGGCCCGCCGCTGCCGCAGCACGCCGAGCACCCGGGCCGGCACCCCGCTCCGCCGCAGCTCCCCCGCCGCCGCGAGCGCGATCCGCCGCGCGGGATCATGCCCCCGGGCCCGCACGGCCCGCCGCCCCGACGGAACGGGCACGAGCAGGACAGGAGCCCCGGCAGCCCGGGACCACGCCCCCTCGGCCCCGGCCCAGGAGCCGCCCCACGCCGTCCGGAGCCCCGCCCGCACGGCTCCCGCCAGGGCCACTCCGAGGGGGCCTGCGAGCGCCAGGGCACCCCGTTCCTTGTGGGCCAGCAGCGTCGCCCGCACCTCGTCCGCGTACCGGGCCGCCGCATGCACCACGGGCAGCCCGGGCGGCTCCGGCACCGGCCGCACCCGGCGTGCCGCGACTCCGCTCAGCACCGCACGGCACTTAGGGCACAGCACCGTACGAGGCCTCCCACAGCCCCCGCACTCGGCCGGGAGCACCAGGTCGGTGAGGTCCTGCCACCACCCCCGCATGGCCACCACTGTGCCGCCCCGTGCCCTGCCCTGCCACCCCTGTGGACAACGGCCTGTGGACAACTCCCCGCCCCACGAACCGCTCGCCCCCCACACGAGTGACGGGCCGGTTGAACGGCCCGTTCGGCTTCATCCAGCGACTCCGGGAGGCGGCCCGAGAGGCGGCCCCGGGGGGCGCGGGGGCCGATGGGCCCTGGGGCCCGGGGGCCCGGGGCCGCCCACGGAGCCAACCCCGAAGGGCACCGGCCACACCCGCTCCCGAACGACAGCGGCCGCCCCTCCCAGGCCTCGCCCGGCAGAAGCGACCGCTCCCACAAGCGCGCCCCCGGGCACCGGCCACGGGGGCGCCACACCTCATCCCGGATAGACCGGCGCCGTCCCCTCCGTCACCTTCTGCCACTGCGCGCCCGACGGCAGCCGGACGATGCCGTCCACCGAGTACGCCACCAGCGGCAGCCGCTCGTCCTCGGCGGCGGTGACCTCTTTCACGCCCGTCAGGGCCGCGGGCGCCGGTACGTCCGGCGTGGAGCCGTCGACCTGGACGTACCGCATCTGCTCCACGCCGCCGTGCTCACGCCCGACCACCACGAGCCGGTTGTCCCCGGCCCACGACATGGCGGTGACCTTCTCCAACTCCGGCGTCGCGGAGCGCAGCTCCACCACCCTGACGGCAGGCTGCTCGCCCGGCTTCCCCTCCCGCTCGATCAGCCCGATGAGCAGGGTCTTCTTGCCGCCCTTCTCCACGACGAGCGCGATCCGCACCCCGTCGGCGGCCACCCGCACGGCCTGGACCCGCCCGTCCAGGCGCGGCACGCGCACCTCCAGCGGATCCCCCTTGCCCTCCTCCAGCAGGAGCAGACGGGGGTCGTCCGGGTCGCGGTCGGCCACCCACAGGCCGTCGTGCGCGTCCCAGCTGGGGGTCGTCAGCCGGTCGGCCTCGGTCCGGCCATGGCTGCGCAGTACCGGCTCGCCCAGCGAACCGCCCGAGACCAGCGACCCCACGTACAGCGACTTGCCGTCGAGGCTGACACCGGCCGCGGTGTGCTCGTCGCGCGACACGGCCACCGACCGCAGTGCCGTGTCGCCCTCACCCAGCGCCCCCGGCGCGGGGTCCGACTCGGGGTCGCTGCTGCCCGCCGGGATCCGTACCAGCCGGTCCTTGCCGTCGACGAAGTACAGGAAGTCGGGGCGCCGCGTCGAGCTCCGGAAGGCGGCGGCATCGACCGCGCCCTGTCTGAGCGAGCACAGCTCCTCCCCGCCGACCCGCAGCTCGACCTCCTCCACCGCGGGGCTGAGGCTCTGCAACGTGAACAGCAGCTGCGCCGCCATCTCCTCGCACCGGTTGGTGCCGATGCCCGCGGCCTTGTCATTGAGGGGGACCGTCAGCTTGTTCCGGTCGTCCGGCGTCAGCGCACCGGTCTTCTTCGGCAGCGCCGTACCGGTGGGGAAGCTCGACCTGACGACGGGCCCCAGCCACCGTGTGGGCCCGCTCAGGACGGAGCGCACCACCTGCGTCATGGGGTCCACCCGCCGGCGGACGTACACAGGGTCGGCGACCGCGGTGGGCTGGCTGTCCGCCTCGGCCGCCGTGGTGTTCGAAGCGAAGTAGTACTTGTTGACGGACATGTAGTTGCGCTGGAAGTCCGACTCACCCATGACGACGCCCTGCGGCAGCGTGTCGATCCGCCACTGCCGGCTCTTGGCGTCCTGCGTCAGGTGCACGGTGCGGCCGTACGCCCCGGTGGCCGGCGCGTACGCCTGCTGCGCGTCCACGGTGGCCACCTTGGTGCCGGTGAGCGTGTACGAGATCTCCCCGGTGTCCTCCCCGCCGCCCCCTGCCTCCGGCTTTGCACCCGGCCCGTCCGTCAGCACGGTGGTGGAAGCCTCCGGCTGCCAGGTCTTGGCGGCCTCGCCGGTCAGATACTGCCGCGCGGTCTTGTAGTGCGGATCGTCGCTGGTGAGCGCCTCCAGGAAGCCCTGCACGATCTCCGAGGGCGGCGCGTCCTCCCCCGGCGGCACGGCGAACACCCGCACCTGGGTGTCCTGGCGCGGCGTGGACTCCACATCCCGCAGATCTCCGCTGTCCGGCATCGACGCACACCCCGCCAGCAGCAGGACGCCACCGGCGGCGTACGCCATCACACGCGCGGGCGTACGCCGACCACGCCCCCCACGGTCAGCGCCCACGAGATGCCTCCCCATGCCTGTCCGCGCTCTCTGCCTCGTTCTCCCTGCCCGAGTCCGCGGATCCGCCGTCCCTGTCCGCGTCCCGCGGCCCGCTCACATCCCGGTCCCGAGAGGCCCCACCAGGGCCACTCGGCTCGCGGTCCCCGGCCGCACCCGCCGCACCACTCACGACACCATTGGCCGCCGGGCCGCCCGCGCCCCCGTCGCCAGCCGGCCGCTCCGGGGTCGCCTGCGGATCGTCCTGCCGCCGCGTGCCCGAAGCGGGCCGGGGCACCACGCGCGCCCCGTTGCCCGGCAGCGCCGTCGGATCGGCCGTGGGGGCCGCGGAGGCCGCCCGCGGCGGTATCGGGTCCCGCGCCGACCCCGACGGCACCGGCCCGCTCGCCGACTGTGCCGGCACGGTCGCCCGCTTCTCACCGTCCCCGCCGCCGCACGGCAGCCCGGCGTCGTCGAGCCCCCGGTTCCGCCGTGAGTCCTTGGGCTCCAGCGGTATCGGCGAGCCCCTGAGCGGCTCGTCGGCCGTCCTGGGCAGCGTCAGCCGGAACTGGGAGCCGCCGCCCGGCTCGCCCCACGCCTGAAGCCAGCCGCCGTGCAGCCGCGCGTCCTCCAGGGCGATGGACAGCCCCAGGCCCGTACCACCCGTGGTACGCGCGCGTGCCGGGTCGGCCCGCCAGAAGCGGCTGAACACCCGGGTCGCCTCGCCCGGCTTGAGCCCGACCCCGTAGTCCCGCACCGCGACCGCGACCGCGCCGCCCGCCGCGGCGAGCTTGACGACCACGTCCCTGCCCTCGCCGTGCTCGACGGCGTTCACGACGAGGTTGCGCAGCACGCGCTCCACGCGCCGGGCGTCGGCCTCGGCGACGACGGGCTGCTGGTCGCCCAGGATCCGGATCTGCGTGCCCTTGCGCTCCGCGAGCGGCTCGGCCCCGCTGACCACCCGCCGCACGACCTCCCGGAGGTCTATCGGCTCCGCCTCCAGCGCCGCGGCACCCGCGTCGAACCGGCTGATCTCCAGCAGATCCGCGAGCAGCGACTCGAACCGGTCCAGCTGGTCGGCGAGCAGTTCCGCCGACCGCGCGGTCACCGGGTCGAAGTCCTCACGCGCCTCGTGGATGACGTCCGCGGCCATCCGTACTGTCGTCAGCGGCGTACGCAGCTCGTGCGACACGTCCGACACGAACCGGCGCTGCATCCGCGACAGGTCCTCCAGCTGGCTGATCTTCAGCTGGAGGTTCTGGGCCATCTTGTTGAAGGCCTCGCCGAGCCGCGCGATGTCGTCCTCGCCGGTGACCTTCATACGCTCCTGAAGCCGCCCGGCGGACAGCCGCTCGGCGATCCCCGCCGCCATCCGCACCGGCGTGACGACCTGCCGCACCACGAGCCAGGCGATGGCCCCCAGCAGGACGACGACGAACAGCCCGGCCGTCGCGAGGGTCCCCTTGACCAGGCTCAGCGACTTCTCCTCCTGGGTGAGCGGGAAGAGGTAGTACAGCTGGTACGGGTCCCCGTTGGGGTCGTTGACCTGCTTGCCGATGACCAGGCCCGGCTGGGAGTCCTTGGTCGGGTTGTTGTAGGTGATGCGGGCGTAGCTCTGCGCGGCCGTCGTACTACTGCCGATCCGCTCGCGCAGGTCGGCGGGCACGCTCCTGCTCCAGTCCACCTCGCCGGAGGCCCGCTGCCCACGGCCGCCCGCGCCGTCCTCGTCGGAGGCCGGGAGCGTCACCACGTCGAAGGCGCCCTGGCCGCCGCTGGACAGCGAGGACGCGAGGTCGCTCATCCACTCGGTGACGTTCTGCGCGGGCCGCCCGTCCGCCGTGGCGACATCGCCGCCCGTGCCGCTCGACGCCTCGTCGGCCCGCTGCTTGGCCACCGCGAACCCGCCCGTGGCCTGGCTCTGGGACGCCTTCACCTTGGCGTCCAGCAGGCCGTTGCGCACCTGCCCGATGACGACGAAGCCGAGCAGCAGGACCACGCCCAGCGACATCAGCAGCGTGGTGACGACGACCTTGAGCTGGATGTTGCGCCGCCACAGCCGCATGACGGGGAGCAGCGGCCGACGCACCCACCGCATGAACAGCCGGATGACCGGGCTGCCCTGGACCCCGCCCTGGAGCAGCAGCCCGCTCTCCAGGAACCGCGCCCAGCGGGAGCCGGGCTTCTTCCGTCCGACAGGCCGCCCCGGGCGGGCCCCGGACCGTCCGGGCGCCGGAGCGGCACTGTCGCCGGACATGTCAGCTCGGCCCTGCCTTGTACCCGACACCACGGACCGTCACCACGATCTCCGGCTTCTCCGGGTCCTTCTCGACCTTGGAGCGCAGCCGCTGCACGTGCACGTTGACCAGCCGCGTGTCCGCCGCGTGCCGGTAGCCCCACACCTGCTCCAGCAGCACCTCGCGCGTGAACACCTGCCACGGCTTGCGCGCGAGCGCGACCAGCAGGTCGAACTCCAGCGGCGTCAGCGCGATCGACTGCCCGTCCCGCTTCACGGAGTGCCCGGCCACGTCGATGACCAGGTCACCGATGGCGAGCTGCTCCGGAGCGGGCTCCTCCGACCTCCTGAGCCGCGCCCGGATGCGGGCCACCAGCTCCTTCGGCTTGAACGGCTTCACGATGTAGTCGTCGGCACCCGACTCCAGGCCCACGACGACATCGACCGTGTCACTCTTCGCCGTGAGCATCACGATGGGCACACCGGACTCCGCCCTGATCAGACGGCACACCTCGATACCGTCCCGGCCGGGCAGCATCAGATCGAGCAGCACCAGATCGGGCTTGGACTCGCGGAAGGCGGCCAGCGCCTTGTCGCCGTCGGCCACGAAAGACGGCTCGAAACCCTCACCACGCAGCACGATGCCGAGCATCTCGGCAAGTGCGGTGTCGTCGTCGACGACAAGGACTCGTCCCTTCATAAACGACATCATCCCATTCTCATAACGGTGGCGAAGGCAGCGGTGAGGTAGGTCACCGGCCAGTGACCATAGTCGCAGCAAGCGCTACTGTCTGCCCTCGCCCGCCCCCTTGTTGATCTCGACGACGGCCGGCGGCAGGCCCCTCGCCCCGCGAAGGGACGAGGTCGCCGGAGCCCGCGCCCCTTCGCACGCGCTCCGGCAACCGCCCGGCTCAGCCCGCCGCCGCCCGGCGGGACCGGCCACACACCTCGGCGAGCGCCTCCGCCGTGACGGGCGAAACCGCACCCTCCTCCGTGACGATCGCCGTCACCAGCTCGGGCGGGGTGACGTCGAACGCCGGGTTGTACGCCTGCGTCCCCAGCGGCGCCACCGGAATGCCACCGCCCGCCTCAGCCCCGGTCACCGGCACCTGCGGCGCCACGAACTCGGTCACCTCGTGACCCGCACGCTGCTCGACCTCGATGGACGCCCCGTCCGGAGTGTCCGGATCCACCGTCGTCACCGGCGCCACCACGATGAACGGCACATGGTGATACCGCGCCAGCACCGCCAGCGGATAACTCCCGACCTTGTTCGCCACCGAACCGTCCGCCGTGATGCGGTCCGCCCCGATCAGCACCGCGTCCACCTCCCCGGCGGCGAACAGCGACCCGGCCGCGTTGTCGGTGAGCAGCGTGTACGCCATCCCGCTGCGCGCCGCCTCGTACGCCGTCAGCCGGGCGCCCTGCAACAGCGGACGCGTCTCGTCCACCCACAGACGCCGCAGCCGGCCCGCCCGGTGCGCCGCGAGCGCCACCGCGAACGCCGTCCCCTCGCCGCCCGACACCAGCGAACCGGTGTTGCAGTGCGTCAGGATCCGGTGCCCGCCGGCGGGCAGCAGCTCGTCCAGCAACGCCAGCCCATGCTCGGCCATCCGCCCGCTGGCCTCGGCGTCCTCCCGGTGCAACTGCCGCGCCGCCGCCAGTGCCGCCGCGGCTGCCTGCCGGATGTCACCGCCATCGGCCAGCGCGGCCTCGTGGGCCGCTTGCGCCCGGCGCACACCCACCGCCAGGTTCACCGCGGTCGGCCGGGCACTCGCCAGCGCCGCGGCGGCCTCGTCCACGTCGAAGCCCCGCACGGCGGCGAGCGCGACGCCGTACGCCCCCGCGATGCCGAGCAGGGGCGCCCCGCGCACGGCGAGCGAGCGGATCGCCTCCACGAGCGCGGACGCATCCGTACAGACCAGTTCGACCTCCTCGGCCGGCAGCCTCGTCTGGTCGAGAAGGACCAGAACGGGCCCTTCCGGTGGCTCCTCCCAACGGATCGCCGGGATCTCGGTCGGCCGCTTGTCGTCGCCGCTGTACGCGTACTGATCAGCCATGCGGTCAGTCTGCCCCCTATCGCACGGACAATTGAAGGTACGCAGCCCGTACCGCGGCCGGTCACTCCAAGACCACCCCATGGCACGATGGCTGCCAACCTGCCGCCGCGACCGCGGACGGGCACCGTGAAGGAGCGACGATGAACGACACTCCGGGCTGGGCCTCGCCCGGATCCGCCCCGTCCGACGGGCAGAAGCCGGACGCGTCCGGCCCTGCCGAGCCCGCCGACCGCCCCAACCACGCCGAGCCGACCGACCGCCCCGGTCCGGCGCAGCCCGCGGACCAGCCGGGCCAGCCGACCCAGGTGCCGCAGGGCCCCAGCCCGCAATGGTCCAAGGACCAGCCGCCACCCGCCCAGTGGTCCGCCCCCAGCGGCCCCGGAGGCCCGGCCGTCCCCGGCCAGGCTCCCCCGCCCCCGCCTCCCGGCCCCGGCTGGGGCACCCAGCCCCCAGGCGGCTACGGCCCCGGCGGGCCCGGCGGCTACGGCCCCGGCGGTCCGGGAACCCCCGGCGGATACGCGGGCCCCGGCGGTCCCGGTGGCTACGGCGGCTGGGGCAACGCCTGGGGCGGCCCCCCGCCCGCGGCCAAGCCCGGCGTGATCCCGCTCCGCCCGCTCGGCGTGGGCGAGATCCTCGACGGCGCCGTCTCCACCATGCGCACCTACTGGCGCACGGTCCTCGGCATCTCCCTGACCGTCGCGGTCATCACCGAGATCATCGTCGTGCTGTTCCAGGGCCTCGTCCTGGACGACGCCAGCACCGAGGCCCTCAACGACCCCAGCGCCACCCTCAGCGAACTGAGCCGCGCCCTGGGCGACGCCATGCTCAACTCCACCGTCGTCTTCGTCATCTCCCTGGTCGGCACGGTCATCGCGACCGCACTGCTCACCACCGTCACCAGCCGCGCCGTGCTCGGCAAGTCGGTGACCATCGGCGAGGCCTGGCGGGACGCCCGCCCTCAAGTCGTCAAACTCTTCGGCCTCATCTGCCTGTTGCTGCTCATCACCGCGGGCACCGTCACCGTGGGCACCCTGCCCGGCCTCCTCGTCGTCGCCGCCGGCAGCACCGGGGCCGGCGTCGCCCTGACCGTCCTGGGCGTCATCGGCGCCGGCATCGTCGCCCTCTGGCTGATGATCCGCTTCTCCCTGGCCTCGCCCGCCCTGATGCTGGAGAAGCAGGGCATCAAGAAGGCGATGAGCCGCTCCACGAAGCTGGTCCGGGGCACCTGGTGGCGGATCTTCGGCATCCAGCTGCTCGCCACGATCATCGCGAACGTCGTCGCCTCGATCATCGTCATCCCGTTCACCTTCCTCGCCGCGGCCCTCAGCGGCGATGGCATCACCGGCTGGCTCAACAGCGGCGGCTCCAGCCTCGGCTGGACCTTCCTCATCGTCAGCGGCATCGGCGCGGTGATCGGCTCCATGATCACGTTCCCGATCACGGCCGGCGTCACCGTGCTCCTCTACATCGACCAGCGCATCCGCCGCGAGGCCCTCGACCTCGAACTGGCCCGCGCCGCCGGTGTCCAGGGCTACGGCTCCGCCGCCCCCGGCGCCGTCCCGGGGAGCTGATGCGGTGAGCTGGGCGGGGGACGTTCTCACATCGGCGCTGCCACGCGCCGCCATACGCACCATGCTGCGCGCCGACGGCACCTCTGTACTGCCGTCGGCCCGCTCCGCCGACGAACCGCCCCTCACCATCCCGCGCGACCCCGCGCGCGAGGCGGCCCGGCGCGAGCTGTCGAAGCGCATGTACCACGAGAACGACCCCAGCCTGTTCCAGCGCGCCCTCGACGCCTTCTGGGACTGGCTCGACAAACTGTTCAACGCCGCCTCGACCGCCACGCCCGGCGGAACACTCGGACTGGCCGTCATCATCCTGGCCGTCGTCGCGATCCTGGCCGCCCTGTGGTGGCGCCTGGGCACCCCCCGCCGCCAACCCACCTCGTCCGCCACCCTGTTCGATGACCGCCCCCGCAGCGCCGCCGACCACCGAGCGGCCGCCGAGGCACACGCCGCCCAGGGCCACTGGAACCAGGCCGTCCAGGAACGCATGCGCGCCCTCGTCCGCGCCCTGGAGGAACGCGCCCTCCTCGACATCCGCCCCGGCCGCACCGCCGACGAGGCCGCCGCCGAAGCCGGCCGGGCCCTGCCCGCCCACACCGACCGACTGCGCGCCGCCGCCCGCGACTTCGACGACGTGACATACGGCGGCCGGTCCGCGACCGAGCAGTCGTACCACCGCATCGCCGAACTCGACCGCGACCTGGAACGCACCAAGCCCCAGCTTGCCGCGAGCAGCGCCCACAGCACGGCCCCCAACACCCGCCAGGGAGCCGCCGAATGACCACCGAGGCCACGCTCCCGTCCACCTCGGCCTCGCCCACCGCCCGCCAGATCTGGACCCGCGCGCGCGGCATCGCGCTCGCCCTCGTGCTGCTCCTGGTCGGGGCCATCGCCATCGCCGTGCTCCGTTCCGACGCCCGGCACGGCGAACTCGACCCGCGCTCCGCCGACCCCAATGGCAGCCGCGCCGTCGCCGAACTCCTCGCCGACCGGGGCGTGGACACACGCGTGGTCACCACCCTCGACGAGGCAGCCGCCGCGGCCGGCCCGGACACGACCCTCCTGGTCGCCGTCCCCGACCTGCTGACCCGCAGTCAGCAGACCCGGCTGCACAACGCGTTCGCCGACTCCCGCGGCCGCACCGTCCTGGTCGCCTCCAGCAGCGCCTCCGTCGAGCGACTCGCCCCCGGCGTGACCGCCGACCCCGCCACCAGCCTCGGCTCCACGCTCGCCCCGGACTGCGGCCTGCCCGCCGCCCGGCGCGCGGGCACCGCCGACACGGGCGGCGTCCGCTACACCACCACCCACCTCAGCGCCGACGCGTGCTACCCCAGCGAGCGACTGGCCACCCTGCTGCGCATCCCGGACGCGACCGGGGACGGCGACACCGTCGTCCTCGGCGCGCCCGACATCCTCCTCAACGACCGCCTCGACAAGCAGGGCAACGCCTCGCTCGCCCTCCAGCTCCTCGGCTCCCGCCCCCATCTGGTCTGGTACCTCCCCTCGCTCTCCGACACGTCGGCCACCGGCACCGACGACGAACGCAGCTTCTTCGACCTGCTCCCCTCGGGCTGGCTCTGGGGCACCCTGCAACTCTTCATCGCCGCAGGCCTGGCCGCCCTCTGGCGGGCACGCCGGCTCGGCCCCCTCGTGCCCGAAAAACTCCCCGTCGCGATCCGCGCCTCCGAAACCGCCGAAGGCCGAGCCCGCCTCTACCGCAAGGCCGACGCCCGCGACCGCGCGGCCAACGCTCTTCGCTCCACCACCCGCACCCGCCTCGCCCCCCTCACAGGCGTCCCCGTCACCCAGGCGCACACGCCCGAGGCCCTGCTCCCCGCCCTGTCCGCCCACCTCCACGGCGACGGCCAGGACCTGCACACCCTGCTCTTCGGGCCACCGCCCAGCGACGACGCAGCACTCATCGCACTCGCCGACCGACTCGACGCCCTCGAAAGAGAGGTACGCCGTCCATGATGGACCCGACCACTGACAACGCCGGGCAGAGCGGGGACCCGGGCGCCGCCCGAGCCGCCCTGGAGGCCCTGCGCGCCGAGATCGCCAAGGCCGTGGTCGGCCAGGACCCCGCCGTGACCGGCCTCGTCGTCGCCCTGCTCTGCCGCGGCCACGTCCTCCTCGAAGGCGTCCCCGGCGTCGCCAAGACCCTCCTGGTCCGCGCCCTCGCCTCCGCCCTCGAACTCGACACCAAGCGCGTCCAGTTCACCCCCGACCTGATGCCGAGCGACGTGACCGGCTCCCTGGTCTACGACACCCGCAGCGCCGAGTTCTCCTTCCAACCCGGCCCGGTCTTCACCAACCTGCTCCTCGCCGACGAGATCAACCGCACGCCCCCCAAGACCCAGTCGGTCCCTCCTGGAAGCCATGGAGGAACGCCAGGTCACGGTCGACGGCACCCCTCGCCCCCTCCCCGACCCGTTCCTGGTCGCCGCGACCCAGAACCCGGTGGAGTACGAGGGCACCTACCCCCTCCCCGAAGCCCAGCTGGACCGCTTCCTCCTCAAACTCACCATCCCCCTCCCCTCCCGCCAGGACGAGATCGACGTCCTCACCCGCCACGCCGAGGGCTTCAACCCGCGCGACCTGCACGCCGCCGGCGTACGCCCCGTGGCGGGCCCGGCCGACCTGGAAGCAGCCCGCGCCGCGGTCGCCAAGACGACGATCTCCCCGGAGATCACCGCCTACGTGGTCGACATCTGCCGCGCCACCCGCGAGTCGCCGTCCCTCACCCTCGGCGTCTCCCCCCGAGGCGCCACGGCCCTCCTGGCCACCGCCCGCGCCTGGGCATGGCTGACCGGCCGCGACTACGTCATCCCCGACGACGTGAAGGCCCTCGCCCTCCCCACACTCCGCCACCGCGTACAACTCCGCCCGGAGGCCGAAATGGAAGGCGTGACGGCCGACTCCGTCATCAACGCGATCCTCTCCCACGTCCCCGTCCCCCGCTGATGACACTCACCGGACGCGCCGCCCTGCTCGCAGCCCTGGGCTCCCTCCCCGTAGGCATCTGGGAACCCAGCTGGACGGGCATCCTGGCGGTCAACGCGCCCCTGGCCGTGGCCTGCGCCTGCGACTTCGCCCTGGCCGCCCCCGTACGGCGCCTGGGCCTCACCCGGTCCGGCGACACCTCCGTACGCCTCGGCGACACCGCGGACGTGACCCTGACCATCACCAACCCGTCCCGCCGCCCCCTCCGTGCCCGACTCCGCGACGCCTGGCCGCCGAGCGCCTGGCAGCCGGGCATGGAAACGGCGGCCTCCCGCCACCGCCTCACGGTCCCCGCGGGCGAACGCCGACGCGTGACGACCCGCCTGCGCCCCACCCGCCGAGGCGACCGCCAGGCCGACCGGATCACCATCCGCTCCTACGGCCCTCTCGGCCTCTTCTCCCGCCAGGGCACCCACAAAGCCCCCTGGACGGTACGCGTCCTGCCCCCCTTCACCAGCCGCAAGCACCTGCCCTCCAAACTGGCCCGCCTCCGCGAACTGGACGGCCGGACCAGCCTGCTCACCCGCGGCGAGGGCACCGAATTCGACAGCCTGCGCGAGTACGTCCCCGGCGACGACACCCGCTCCATCGACTGGCGCGCCACCGCCCGCCAGTCCGCGGTCGCCGTACGCACCTGGCGCCCCGAACGCGACCGCCACATCCTCCTGGTCCTCGACACCGGCCGCACCTCGGCAGGCCGCGTGGGCGACGCGCCCCGCCTCGACGCCTCCATGGACGCGGCCCTGCTCCTCGCAGCCCTCGCCTCCCGCGCCGGCGACCGCGTCGACCTCCTCGCCTACGACCGCAAGGTCCGCGCCCTCGTTCAGGGCCGCACGGCAGGCGACGTCCTTCCGTCCTTGGTCAACGCGATGGCCACGCTCGAACCCGAGCTCGTCGAAACGAACGCCCGAGGCCTCACGGCCACAGCCCTGCGCACGTCCCCCCGCCGCTCTCTCATCGTGCTCCTCACGAGCCTGGACGCGGCTCCCGTCGAAGAGGGCCTCCTCCCGGTCCTCTCCCAGCTCACCCAGCGCCACACGGTCCTGCTGGCATCAGTAGCGGACCCACACATCACCGAAATGGCCAAGGCCCGCGGAAACGTCGACGCCGTCTACGAGGCAGCCGCAGCCGCCCAGGCCCAGTCCGAACGTCACCGAACGGCAGAACAACTCCGCCGCCACGGCGTGACGGTCGTGGACGCGACACCGGACGACCTGGCGCCGGCACTGGCAGACGCGTATTTGGCATTGAAGGCAGCTGGACGCCTGTGACGGTAAGGGCCCCTCGCAAGAGAGGCCCCTAAACGCAGAAAACCCCCGCATCCGAAGATGCGGGGGTTTTCCCAATAATTGTTCGGCGGCGTCCTACTCTCCCACAGGGTCCCCCCTGCAGTACCATCGGCGCTGTAAGGCTTAGCTTCCGGGTTCGGAATGTAACCGGGCGTTTCCCCTACGCTATAACCACCGAAACACTATGAAACTGACAACCGGCACTTTGGTTGTTCGTGGTTTCAGAACCAACACAGTGGACGCGAGCAACTGAGGACAAGCCCTCGGCCTATTAGTACCGGTCAACTCCACACGTTACCGTGCTTCCATATCCGGCCTATCAACCCAGTCGTCTACTGGGAGCCTTACCCTCTCTAGGAGGTGGGAGTCCTCATCTCGAAGCAGGCTTCCCGCTTAGATGCTTTCAGCGGTTATCCCTCCCGAACGTAGCCAACCAGCCATGCCCTTGGCAGAACAACTGGCACACCAGAGGTTCGTCCGTCCCGGTCCTCTCGTACTAGGGACAGCCCTTCTCAAGACTCCTACGCGCACAGCGGATAGGGACCGAACTGTCTCACGACGTTCTAAACCCACGCTCGCGTACCGCTTTAATGGGCGAACAGCCCAACCCTTGGGACCGACTCCAGCCCCAGGATGCGACGAGCCGACATCGAGGTGCCAAACCATCCCGTCGATATGGACTCTTGGGGAAGATCAGCCTGTTATCCCCGGGGTACCTTTTATCCGTTGAGCGACGGCGCTTCCACAAGCCACCGCCGGATCACTAGTCCCGACTTTCGTCCCTGCTCGACCCGTCGGTCTCACAGTCAAGCTCCCTTGTGCACTTACACTCAACACCTGATTGCCAACCAGGCTGAGGGAACCTTTGGGCGCCTCCGTTACTCTTTAGGAGGCAACCGCCCCAGTTAAACTACCCATCAGACACTGTCCCTGATCCGGATCACGGACCCAGGTTAGACATCCAGCACGACCAGACTGGTATTTCAACGACGACTCCACACTAACTGGCGTTAGCGCTTCACAGTCTCCCAGCTATCCTACACAAGCCGAACCGAACACCAATATCAAACTGTAGTAAAGGTCCCGGGGTCTTTCCGTCCTGCTGCGCGAAACGAGCATCTTTACTCGTAGTGCAATTTCACCGGGCCTATGGTTGAGACAGTCGAGAAGTCGTTACGCCATTCGTGCAGGTCGGAACTTACCCGACAAGGAATTTCGCTACCTTAGGATGGTTATAGTTACCACCGCCGTTTACTGGCGCTTAAGTTCTCAGCTTCGCCACCCCGAAGAGTGACTAACCGGTCCCCTTAACGTTCCAGCACCGGGCAGGCGTCAGTCCGTATACATCGCCTTACGGCTTCGCACGGACCTGTGTTTTTAGTAAACAGTCGCTTCTCGCTGGTCTCTGCGGCCACCCCCAGCTCAGAGCGCAAAGCTCATCACCGGATGTGGCCCCCCTTCTCCCGAAGTTACGGGGGCATTTTGCCGAGTTCCTTAACCATAGTTCACCCGAACGCCTCGGTATTCTCTACCTGACCACCTGAGTCGGTTTAGGGTACGGGCCGCCATGAAACTCGCTAGAGGCTTTTCTCGACAGCATAGGATCATCCACTTCACCACAATCGGCTCGGCATCAGGTCTCACCCTCATGTCACCCGGATTTACCTAGATGACGGGCTACACCCTTACCCCGGGACAACCACCGCCCGGGCTGGACTACCTTCCTGCGTCACCCCATCACTCACCTACTAACCGCTTGGTTCGGCGGCTCCACCACTCCCCCTCACTCCGAAGAGATCAGGGGCGGCTTCACGGCCTTAGCATCACGATGCTCGATGTTTGACGCTTCACAGCGGGTACCGGAATATCAACCGGTTATCCATCGACTACGCCTGTCGGCCTCGCCTTAGGTCCCGACTTACCCTGGGCAGATCAGCTTGACCCAGGAACCCTTAGTCAATCGGCGCACACGTTTCTCACGTGTGAATCGCTACTCATGCCTGCATTCTCACTCGTCAACCGTCCACAACTACCTTCCGGTGCTGCTTCACCCGGCAGACGACGCTCCCCTACCCATCACAGCCGGCGTTGGCCGTATATGCTGCAATGACACGACTTCGGCGGTACGCTTGAGCCCCGCTACATTGTCGGCGCGGAATCACTAGACCAGTGAGCTATTACGCACTCTTTCAAGGGTGGCTGCTTCTAAGCCAACCTCCTGGTTGTCTGTGCGACTCCACATCCTTTCCCACTTAGCGTACGCTTAGGGGCCTTAGTCGATGCTCTGGGCTGTTTCCCTCTCGACCATGGAGCTTATCCCCCACAGTCTCACTGCCGCGCTCTCACTTACCGGCATTCGGAGTTTGGCTAAGGTCAGTAACCCGGTAGGGCCCATCGCCTATCCAGTGCTCTACCTCCGGCAAGAAACACACGACGCTGCACCTAAATGCATTTCGGGGAGAACCAGCTATCACGGAGTTTGATTGGCCTTTCACCCCTAACCACAGGTCATCCCCCAGGTTTTCAACCCTGGTGGGTTCGGTCCTCCACGAAGTCTTACCTCCGCTTCAACCTGCCCATGGCTAGATCACTCCGCTTCGGGTCTTGAGCGTGCTACTAAAATCGCCCTATTCGGACTCGCTTTCGCTACGGCTTCCCCACCCGGGTTAACCTCGCAACACACCGCAAACTCGCAGGCTCATTCTTCAAAAGGCACGCAGTCACGAGAATGAAGACAAGTCTTCATTCCGACGCTCCCACGGCTTGTAGGCACACGGTTTCAGGTACTATTTCACTCCGCTCCCGCGGTACTTTTCACCATTCCCTCACGGTACTATCCGCTATCGGTCACCAGGGAATATTTAGGCTTAGCGGGTGGTCCCGCCAGATTCACACGGGATTTCTCGGGCCCCGTGCTACTTGGGTGTCTCTCAAACGAGCCGCTGACGTTTCGACTACGGGGGTCTTACCCTCTACGCCGGACCTTTCGCATGTCCTTCGCCTACATCAACGGTTTCTGACTCGTCTCATGGCCGGCAGACCATGAAAGAGAGATCCCACAACCCCGTATACGCAACCCCTGCCGGGTCTCACACGCATACGGTTTGGCCTCATCCGGTTTCGCTCGCCACTACTCCCGGAATCACGGTTGTTTTCTCTTCCTGCGGGTACTGAGATGTTTCACTTCCCCGCGTTCCCTCCACACTGCCTATGTGTTCAGCAGCGGGTGACAGCCCATGACGACTGCCGGGTTTCCCCATTCGGAAACCCCCGGATCAAAGCCTGGTTGACGACTCCCCGGGGACTATCGTGGCCTCCCACGTCCTTCATCGGTTCCTGGTGCCAAGGCATCCACCGTGCGCCCTTAAAAACTTGGCCACAGATGCTCGCGTCCACTGTGCAGTTCTCAAACAACGACCAGCCACCCGTCACAGCCCGCTTACGCGAACCTTTACCGGGGCCGGCACTGAGGAAAGTTCATTCCCTCAGACACCCAACAGCGTGCCCGACCAGCTCCCGCCCGAAGATCATGCGTTCCACGCCCTTGCGAGCAGTACTAGCAGCCTCCGACCCAGAATCCGGCCGAGTAGTCAACGTTCCACCCATGAGCAACCAGCATCAGACATTCGCTGATGTACTGGCCTCTGACCCGGACTAGGTCCGAGTGAGAAGTGCTCCTTAGAAAGGAGGTGATCCAGCCGCACCTTCCGGTACGGCTACCTTGTTACGACTTCGTCCCAATCGCCAGTCCCACCTTCGACAGCTCCCTCCCCACAAGGGGGTTGGGCCACCGGCTTCGGGTGTTACCGACTTTCGTGACGTGACGGGCGGTGTGTACAAGGCCCGGGAACGTATTCACCGCAGCAATGCTGATCTGCGATTACTAGCGACTCCGACTTCATGGGGTCGAGTTGCAGACCCCAATCCGAACTGAGACCGGCTTTTTGAGATTCGCTCCACCTCGCGGTATCGCAGCTCATTGTACCGGCCATTGTAGCACGTGTGCAGCCCAAGACATAAGGGGCATGATGACTTGACGTCGTCCCCACCTTCCTCCGAGTTGACCCCGGCGGTCTCCCGTGAGTCCCCAGCACCACAAGGGCCTGCTGGCAACACGGGACAAGGGTTGCGCTCGTTGCGGGACTTAACCCAACATCTCACGACACGAGCTGACGACAGCCATGCACCACCTGTACACCGACCACAAGGGGGACCCTGTCTCCAGGGTTTTCCGGTGTATGTCAAGCCTTGGTAAGGTTCTTCGCGTTGCGTCGAATTAAGCCACATGCTCCGCCGCTTGTGCGGGCCCCCGTCAATTCCTTTGAGTTTTAGCCTTGCGGCCGTACTCCCCAGGCGGGGCACTTAATGCGTTAGCTGCGGCACGGACAACGTGGAATGTTGCCCACACCTAGTGCCCACCGTTTACGGCGTGGACTACCAGGGTATCTAATCCTGTTCGCTCCCCACGCTTTCGCTCCTCAGCGTCAGTATCGGCCCAGAGATCCGCCTTCGCCACCGGTGTTCCTCCTGATATCTGCGCATTTCACCGCTACACCAGGAATTCCGATCTCCCCTACCGAACTCTAGCCTGCCCGTATCGACTGCAGACCCGGGGTTAAGCCCCGGGCTTTCACAACCGACGTGACAAGCCGCCTACGAGCTCTTTACGCCCAATAATTCCGGACAACGCTCGCGCCCTACGTATTACCGCGGCTGCTGGCACGTAGTTAGCCGGCGCTTCTTCTGCAGGTACCGTCACTTTCGCTTCTTCCCTGCTGAAAGAGGTTTACAACCCGAAGGCCGTCATCCCTCACGCGGCGTCGCTGCATCAGGCTTTCGCCCATTGTGCAATATTCCCCACTGCTGCCTCCCGTAGGAGTCTGGGCCGTGTCTCAGTCCCAGTGTGGCCGGTCGCCCTCTCAGGCCGGCTACCCGTCGTCGCCTTGGTGAGCCATTACCTCACCAACTAGCTGATAGGCCGCGGGCTCATCCTGCACCGCCGGAGCTTTCCACCACCAAGAGATGCCCCTAGTGGTTGTATCCGGTATTAGACCCCGTTTCCAGGGCTTGTCCCAGAGTGCAGGGCAGATTGCCCACGTGTTACTCACCCGTTCGCCACTAATCCCCACCGAAGTGGTTCATCGTTCGACTTGCATGTGTTAAGCACGCCGCCAGCGTTCGTCCTGAGCCAGGATCAAACTCTCCGTGAATGTTTTCCCGTAATCGGGATGAACACCACGAGAGCGGAACAGCCAGGCGGAATAAGCCCGGCCGTTCACAGCGTCCTCGCTGTGTTTTTTCAAAGGAACCTCGCCCCAGCAGAT
Source organism: Streptomyces africanus (assembly GCF_030816955.1). NCBI lineage: Bacteria > Bacillati > Actinomycetota > Actinomycetes > Kitasatosporales > Streptomycetaceae > Streptomyces > Streptomyces africanus. The sequence goes on from NZ_JAUSYP010000001.1 coordinate 3,418,263, forward strand.
GCTGGAGACGGGGTATCAACATATCTGGCGTTGACTTTTGGCACGCTGTTGAGTTCTCAAGGAACGGTCGCTTCCTTTGTACTCACCCTCTCGGGCTTTCCTCCGGGCGCTTCCCTTCGGTCTTGCGTTTCCGACTCTATCAGATCTTTTCTCGACCCGATTTCCTCGGTGCTTTCCAGGTTCCCGCTTCCGCGTTTCCCTTTCCGGCGGTTCCGACTTTATCAGAAGTTTTGAGCCGGACTGACCGGCCGCTCGTTTCCGATTCATCGGGAGGTGGCTTCAATGAAATCAGCGTTTCACGAAGCAGACAGATGCTCACTGTCGCCGATCTGGGGCTGTACCCCACGTCCAGGCAACTGTTCAAATCTACCTCCCCGCATGAGCCGTGTCAATGGCTCCTGTGGGGCGAAGAGGACACTAGCAGTTGAACGGACGTGGTCGCACATCCGGTGGCCGTAGGGCCGTTCAGGCAGCTGTCGGGACGGTGGCACTGCGTTCCGATGCCTCGACGTCACCGGTGTCGCCGGCGCGGGCCGCGCGACCGCCCAGGACATAGACGTAGGCGAAGAAGGCCAGCTCGGCGGTGACTCCGATGGTGATGCGGGCCCAGGTGGGGAGGCCGGAGGGGGTGACGAAGCCTTCGATGGCGCCGGAGACGAAGAGGACCAGCGCCAGGCCGATGGCCATGCCGATGGCGGCGCGGCCCTCTTCCGCGAGAGCTGTGCGTCGTGTGCGGGGGCCTGGGTCGATGAGGGTCCAGCCGAGGCGCAGGCCGGTGCCGGCGGCCACGAAGACGGCGGTCAGTTCGAGCAGGCCGTGCGGGAGGACCAGGCCGAGGAACGTGTCGAGGCGGCCGGCCGAGGACATCAGGCCGCAGCCGATGCCCAGGTTGAGCATGTTCTGGAAGAGGATCCAGATGACAGGGAGGCCCAGGAAAACGCCCAGGATCAGGCACAGGGCCGCGGCCCAGGCGTTGTTCGTCCAGACCTGGGCGGCGAAGCTGGCGGCCGGGTGGCTGGAGTAGTACGTCTCGTACTGGCCGCCGGGGCGGGTGAGGTCACGCAGTTCGCTGGGGGCCGCGATGGAGGCCTGTACCTCGGGATGGGTGCCGATCCACCAGCCCAGGAGGGCCGCGACCGCCGTGGACAGCAGCGCGGTGGGTACCCACCAGTGGCGCGACTTGTAGACGGCGGCCGGGAAGCCGTGGGCGAGGAAACGCGTGACATCGCGCCAGGAGGCGCGGCGGGTGCCTGTCACGGCACTACGCGCGCGTGCCACGAGTTGGCTGAGCCTGCCGGTCAGCTGGGGGTCAGGGGCACTGGACTGGATCAGGGAGAGGTGCGTTGCGGCGCGTTGGTAGAGGGTGACGAGTTCGTCGGCTTCGGCACCGCTGAGGCGGCGCTGGCGGCGGAGCAGGGCTTCGAGGCGGTCCCACTCCGCTCGGTGGGCGGAGACGAAGACGTCGAGGTCCATCGGTCTGCCTGCTCCTCGGCTGTTCGTCGGCGGCTCGTCGTGGATCAGCTTGTCGTACTGCGGCGCGATGCGCCCACAGCTTGGCAGACTGGCCCCTGTCGGGGGCAGGGCAGGGGAAGGACGGCGGGCGTGAGTGAGCTGGTGACGGGCGAGGCGGTGGCGTTGGAGCTGCGCCCCGCGAGGTTGCCCAGCAGGGCGCTGGCCGTGTTGCTGGATCTTGTGGCGGCCGTGGCCGTCTACGTCGCGGTGACCATCGCGGTCGTGGTTTCCACTGCCTCGCTGGACGATGCGGCGCAGACGGCGCTGTCGATCGCGACGTTCGTTCTCGTGCTGGTGGGCGGGCCGATCGCGGTGGAGACGCTCAGTCATGGGCGCTCGCTCGGGAAGATGGCCTGCGGGCTGCGTGTGGTGCGGGACGACGGGGGGCCGATCCGGTTCCGGCATGCGTTGGTGAGGGGCTTGATCGGGGTGATCGAGATCCTCATGACCTTCGGTGTCGTCGCCTGTATCGCCTCGTTCGTGTCGGCGCGTGGACGGCGGCTCGGGGATGTGTTCGCGGGGACCCTCGTCGTCCGGGAGCGGATTCCGGTCGCGCGGACCGGCTTCGTGCCGCCTCCCCCGCCCTGGCTGGCGGGGCGGTTCTCGGGGCTCGATCTGTCTGCGGTGCCCGACGGGTTGTGGCTCGCCGTGCGTCAGTATCTGACGCGCATGCAGCAGTTGGACCCGCAGGTGGGGTGGTCCATGGCGGAGCGGCTGGCGGCGGATCTCGCGGAACGGACGGGGTCTCCGGTGCCGCAGGGTGTACCGCCGGCGGCGTATCTGGCGGCGGTCGTGCATGAACGGCAGGCGCGGGAGGCTCGGCGGGCTTTCGGGAGCGGGTCGTCCTCGTCGGCCAGTCCGGCTGCCGCGGCCGCTACGGCTGCCGATGCGACTCCGGTTGCTGGGACCGCTTCGGCTGCGGGCGCGGCGTCCGATGCATACGGACGACCGCCGGTTGTGCCGCCTGGTGCCGTGGCTCAGCCGTCCGGTGCGGCTGTGGAGTCGCCCGGTGAGGCTGTGGAGTCGGCCGGCGGTGCTCGGCCCGCGGAGTCGCCTGAGGTGCCTGCGGGTGAGCGTCCTGGGACCGGGTTCGTGCCGCCGGCGTAGGGGAGGGCGGGCTGCCCGTTCAGCGAGGGCCTGCCTCAGGTGAACACCGACGGCGGTGATTCGAGGTCTTCGAGCTCGATGCCGGGGGCCGCGAGCACCACGTCCCCGGCGATGTGCACGGAGTGCCGCTCGCCCGTGTCCAGGGCTGTGACCTGGTATTCGTCCACGGTCAGGGGGCCGTTGTCAGTGGCGTGTGCTTCTCTTTTCAGCAAGGTCCACGACTGGTCCACGGTGCGCGGGGCGAGGACCGGGTCCGTGAAGGCGACGAGGCGTACGCGGGTGCCTGCTGAGGAGGGGGTGAGGCGCAGGAGACGGGTGGTGGCGACGAGGAACGCCGGGGAGGTGCCGGTGAAGGCGTGGGCGCGCACATTGCCTTCGGTTGCGTCGGTTCCGGTGGGGTCGGTGCGGACCCAGGTGACGCCGTCGAGGGCGGCGCCGCGGACCTGCCAGGCGGCGGCGTGGAGTTCGAGGCGGATGGGGCGGCCGAGTTCGTCGAGGGTGAGGTCGACGGAGCCGTGGTGATCGCCCGAGGGGGTGGTCAGCTGGGAGACGTAGCGCCAGCCGGACGGGCCGGGGGCGCACTGGAAGTGTTCTTCTGCGAGGGGGGTGTGATCGTGCGGATCGTGAAGCGAATATCGGCCGCGGGGCATGGGGGTCCTGGGTCTTGACGGGCTGGGCCGGGTCGCTGGTCCGGCGAACGGGGCAGGCCCCCGGCACGGGGGTGCGGGGGCCTGCCTCGGCGATCTGACCGGCAGCGAACTGACCGGCAGCGGTGCTGCTCGGCTCAGTAGCGGTAGTGGTCCGGCTTGTACGGACCCTCGACCTGCACGCCGATGTACTCGGCCTGCTCGGGGCGGAGCGTGGTCAGCTTCACGCCGAGCGCGTCCAGGTGGAGGCGGGCGACCTTCTCGTCGAGGTGCTTGGGCAGCACGTAGACACCGGTCGGGTACTCGTCGGGCTTGGTGAACAGCTCGATCTGGGCCAGGGTCTGGTCCGCGAAGGAGTTGGACATCACGAACGACGGGTGGCCGGTGGCGTTGCCCAGGTTCAGCAGGCGGCCCTCGGAGAGGACGATGATCACCTTGCCGTCGGGGAAGGTCCAGGTGTGGACCTGCGGCTTGATCTCGTCCTTGACGATGCCGGGGATCTTGGCGAGGCCGGCCATGTCGATCTCGTTGTCGAAGTGGCCGATGTTGCCGACGATGGCCTGGTGCTTCATCTTGGCCATGTCGCCGGCCATGATGATGTCCTTGTTGCCGGTCGTGGTGATGAAGATGTCGGCCTTGTCGACGACCTCGTCGAGGGTCGTGACCTGGTAGCCGTCCATCGCGGCCTGGAGGGCGCAGATCGGGTCGATCTCGGTGATGATCACGCGGGCGCCCTGTCCGCGCAGGGACTCCGCGCAGCCCTTGCCCACGTCGCCGTAGCCGCAGACGACCGCGGTCTTGCCGCCGATGAGGGTGTCGGTGGCGCGGTTGATGCCGTCGACGAGCGAGTGGCGGCAGCCGTACTTGTTGTCGAACTTCGACTTGGTGACGGCGTCGTTGACGTTGATCGCCGGGAACAGGAGGGTGCCGTCGCGCTGCATCTCGTACAGGCGGTGGACACCGGTCGTGGTCTCCTCGGTCACGCCGCGGATCTCGGAGGCGAGCTGGGTCCACTTCTGCGAGCCGTCCGTGATGGTGCGGTGCAGGAGTTCGAGGATGACGCGGTGCTCGTCGGACTCGGCCGTGTCGACGGACGGGACCTTGCCGTCCTTCTCGTACTCGACGCCCTTGTGGACGAGGAGGGTGGCGTCACCGCCGTCGTCGAGGATCATGTTCGGGCCGCCGGTGGGGCTGTCCGGCCAGGTCAGCGCCTGCTCCGTGCACCACCAGTACTCCTCCAGGGTCTCGCCCTTCCAGGCGAAGACCGGGACGCCCTGCGGGTTGTCGGGCGTGCCGTTCGGGCCGACGGCGATGGCCGCGGCGGCGTGGTCCTGGGTGGAGAAGATGTTGCAGGACGCCCAGCGGACCCGCGCGCCGAGGGCGACCAGGGTCTCGATGAGGACGGCGGTCTGCACGGTCATGTGCAGGGAGCCGGTGACGCGGGCGCCGGCCAGGGGCTGCGCTTCGGCGTACTCCTTGCGGATCGCCATCAGGCCGGGCATCTCGTGCTCGGCGAGGGTGATCTCCTTGCGGCCGAACTCGGCCAGGGAGAGGTCGGCGACCTTGAAGTCCTGTCGGTTTTCGACAGTCGTCATTGCGAGCTGCTCCTCGGGGTTGGGTCGAGGTGGGTACGGCTGGTCTGCGCGGCGGCGGACACAGGGGTGCCCGAAAGAGGACACAGGCATGCCCGCGTGTGCGCAGCGCAGTCCGTCGGAGGCCCTCTCTCCCTCGGCCGGTCCGCAGTGGGACCGCCCGACCGCCATCAGCAGCGACGTCTGGCTCCGTCCCAAGCTACACCGGGGGCGCCTGCGATCCCCAGCCCGCAGGGAAACACATCGAGCCGATCCCGTGACGGGCGGGGGGCGGGGAAAGGCGGCGGGGCCCGCCGAGTGGTTCGGCGGGCCCCGTGGCCGGAGGAGTCGTGGGAGGGGGTGTCAGTGGTCGGCGGGGTGCGGGGTGGGGCCGCCGGGGCTCGCCTCGGGGTCGGGGCCCTTGGCGGCTTCGGCCTCGCTGTAGATGTCCGGCTCGAGGTAGATCACGCGGGCGATCGGGACGGCCTCGCGGATGCGGGACTCGGCGGCGTCGATGGCGGCGGCGATCTCGGTGGCCGTGTCGTCGTGCTGGACGGCGATCTTGGCGGCGACGAGGAGTTCCTCGGGGCCGAGGTGGAGGGTGCGCATGTGGATGATGCGGGTGACGGTGTCACCGTCGACGACGGCGGCCTCGATCTTCTGCCTCTCCTCGGCGCCTGCGGACTCGCCGAGGAGCAGCGACTTGGTCTCGGCGGCGAGGACCAGGGCGATCAGGATGAGCAGGACGCCGATGCAGAGGGTGCCGATGCCGTCCCAGACGCTGTCGCCGGTGAGCAGGGCGAGGCCGACGCCGCCGAGGGCGAGGACCAGACCGACGAGGGCGCCGAGGTCCTCCAGGAGGACGACCGGGAGCTCGGGGGCCTTGGCGTGGCGGACGAACTGCTTCCAGGAGCGGCCGCCGCGCAGGGTGTTGGACTCCTTGATGGCCGTGCGGAAGGAGAAGCCCTCGGCGATGATCGCGAAGACCAGGACGCCGACCGGCCAGTACCAGTGCTCCAGCTCGTGCGGGTGCTTGATCTTCTCGTAGCCCTCGTAGAGGGCGAACATGCCGCCGACCGAGAACAGGACGATGGAGACGAGGAAGGCGTAGATGTAGCGCTCGCGGCCGTAGCCGAAGGGGTGCTCCGGGGTGGCCTCGCGCTTCGCCTTCTTGCCGCCGACCAGGAGCAGTGCCTGGTTGCCGGAGTCGGCCACCGAGTGCACGGACTCGGCGAGCATCGACGACGAGCCGCTGAAGAGGAACGCCACGAACTTCGCTACCGCGATGGCGAGGTTGGCGCCCAGTGCCGCCACGATCGCCTTGGTGCCGCCTGACGCGCTCATGTGTTCGCGTTGTCCCTTCGTACGCCGTTCCAGGGCCCGGACGCTCGCCTTGGTGAGCCGCCCGTGACTTTGCCCGTGCTTGACGGTGGGCCATTGTTGCAGCCCGCTCGGGCCGCGGTGCTTCAGGTCACCAGCACAGGGGGCGTCGAAACGGTCAGGCGACGACGGTGGCCCGGAAAAGCGTTCCCGTTCCGGACACTTCGGCCTTTTCGCCGGCCGGGACGAAGACGGACCGGCCCGGGGTCAGGTCGTGCTCGCCGGCCCGTACAGTGCCGGCCGTGCAGAGCAGGATCTGCGGGGTCGCGCGGGTGAGGTCGTGCGCGCCGCCGGCCTCGGGGAGGACATAGCGGGACAGGCGGAACTCGTCGATCGGGGTCTCGTAGAGCTCCTCGCCGTCCGGGGAGGCCTCGGGGCGCAGGACGCCGGGGTCACTGGGCCGGAAGCGGACGATGCGCAGGAGCTCGGGGACGTCGACGTGCTTGGGGGTGAGGCCGCAGCGCAGGACGTTGTCGGAGTTGGCCATGATCTCGACGCCGAGGCCGTTCAGGTACGCGTGCGGGACGCCGGCGCCCAGGTAGAGGGCCTCGCCGGGCTGGAGCCGGACGTGGTTGAGCAGCATCGCGGCGATGACACCGGGGTCGCCCGGGTAGTGGTGGGCGATGTCGGCGTAGGGGGCGTAGGCGCCGCCGAGGCGGGTGCAGGCGGTGGCCGCCTCCGCGACCGTGCGGGACATCTCCTCGGGGTCGGCGGTGAGGATCGCCGTGAGGACCTCGCGCAGGGCGGCGTCCTCGGGGTGTGCGTGCAGCAGGTCGACGTACGGCTTGAGGGAGTCGATGCCGAGGTCGTCGAGCAGGCCCGCGGCGGCGAGCGGGGCGCGGAAGCCGCACAGGCCGTCGAAATCGGTGAGGGCGCAGATCAGTTCGGGCTTGTGGTTGGCGTCCTTGTAGTTGCGGTGCGGGGCGTCCACGGGGATGCCGCGGCGCTCCTCGTCCGCGTAGCCCTCCTTGGCCTGCTCCAGGTCGGGGTGGACCTGGAGGGAGAGCGGGGCGCCGGCGGCGAGGATCTTGAGGAGGAAGGGCAGGCGGGGGCCGAACCTGGCGACCGCGGCCGGGCCGAGTTCCTTCTCCGGGTCGGCGTCGATGACCTCGACGAGGGTGCCCCGGCCGGTGCGTGAGGGTGCGCCCGGGTGGGCGCCCATCCACATCTCCGCCTGCGGCTCGCCGGTCGGCTCGGTGCCGAGCAGGTGCGGGATGGCGGTGGGGGAACCCCAGGCGTAGGGGCGGATGGCGTTGTCGAGGCGGTCCATGGGGTCTCTCTGGAGGTTCGGGCGTGCGGGCGCGTCAGGGTGTCCCGGGCATGATCAGCCCCTGGAAGCGAGCGCCAGGTAAACGGCGGCGAAATCCGTGACGGCGATCAGTTCCGCGAGGGTCTCCAGTTCGCCGCCCGCCTCCGGTTCCAGTTCGCTGATCGGGGTGTCGTGGCTCAGGGCCAGGTCGCGGGCGCCGGGGGCGGCGGTGAGGCCGCCGATGGGGCGGTCGCGGAGGAGCACCACGCGCGCGTGCAGGGCGGGTGGTTCCTCGACGCGGTCGCGGAAGAAGTCGTCGGGGTCGGCGCTGGCTGCCAGGGGGCCGGCGAGCAGGGCGCTGTGTGCGGCGAGGGCCTCGGGGAGCTCGGCGACGACCGCGGGGATGCCTGACAGTTCGGCGAGCGCGGCGGCGAATCGGCGGCCTGCCGGGCCGGCCGAGGTGCCCTCGGTCCAGACGATCGGGAGGGCGTCGGCGAGTTCGGCGGCGAGGGTCTTGGCGGGGTTGCTGTAGGTGGCGATGGCGGGGCCGCAGCGTTCGGCGATGCGGTCGAGGCGGTCGGCCACCTTGCCGAGGGCGTCCGGCGGGGCGGCGAGCACACCGGTGCGGTCCAGCAGCGCGAGCAGTGGGGTGAGCAGTGCCCACAGGACGCCGGGGGCGGAGGCGGCGAGGGGCTCGTCCTGGTCGTACGGGGCGGTCGCCATGGGGACGAACAGTCCGTGCGAGCCGTTCACCGCGTCGGCGAGCGGGGAGCCGCTGGGGGCTACGGCGACGACGTTGCAGCCGCGGCGGTAGGCCTGCTCGGCGAGGAGGGACAGGCCCGGTTCGCTGCCGTCCGGGGTGGTGATGAGGAGGAGGTCGACGGAGCCGACCCAGCCGGGCAGTTCCCAGCGCAGGGCGCCCGCGGCGGAGGCGACACCGGTGGGGGCCAGCCGCGTGACCGGGCTGCCGGCGCCGGCGAGGGTGCCGAGGAGGTCGGCGGCGTGCGTGGCGGCGGCGCCCGGGCCGGCGATGAGGACGGCGCGGGGGCGGCCGTCGGGTTTGAGGTCGTTGATACCGGCCTCGGCGGAGTGACGGGCGGCCGTGCGGACGCGGGCGCCGGCTTCCGCGGCGCCGCGGAGCAGCCCGCGGTGGTCTGCCTCGGAGAGGCCCTCCGGGGAGTCGAGCAGCGATTCGTCGAGCATGGGCGGCAGCCTCCGATCGCCGGAGTCCGGTCCGGGTCCGTTTTTGGGATGTCCTACGTCGGTGCCCGCTGTGCCCGGGGTGTATGTGCACCGGGTTCACGCGGGTGTGTCTGCCCGGGCGGCCTAGGCGGGGCGGCGGGCCTCGTCGACCAGGAGGACGGGGATGCCGTCGCGGACCGGGTAGGCCAGGCCGCAGTTCTGGTCGGTGCAGAGCAGTTCGGTGTCCTGCTCCTTGAGGGGGGCGTGGCAGGCCGGGCAGGCGAGGATGTCCAGCAGGCTGGGTTCGAGGAGCGGCATCGTGTGGTGTCCTTCACGGTCAGACCAGGGAATCGACGGCTGGGGGTCAGCCTATAGCCGGGCCTGTGCGGAGGTTGAGCGGTCCCTGAAAGGGTTGAGAGCCCCGTGAGCTCAGGGTTCCGGTGAGCGCAGCACGCGGAGATGGCCGCGGCGTGTGACCTCAACCGGACCGACCGACCGCGCCCCGTCGCCTCCGTCCCCGGCTGCGCGCTGTTTGGGCCGGGCCGCCTCGCGCACGGCATTGGCAAGCGCCTCAAGATCGTCACCGCTGGGTTGGGCCGGAGCCGAACCGTCCAGAAGCCGGACGACCTCCCAGCCGCGCGGGGCGGTGAGGCGCTCGGAGTGCTCGGCGCACAGGTCGTAGCAGTGGGGTTCGGCGTAGGTGGCGAGCGGGCCGAGGACCGCGGTCGAGTCGGCGTAGACGTACGTCAGCGTCGCGACGGCGGGACGGCCGCAGGCGGTGCGCGAACAGCGACGTACAGGGCTCACGATGTTGGACGGTACCGCACTCTTGAGCGGGCCGCGACGACTCTCCACCAGGTCACTCCCCCGTGTCGTGCTGTGAAACGTCCCACACCGCCCTTCGGGCACACCCTGCTGACCTGCCCGGACAGTGTCGTCCAAGGTGTCGAACGACCTCGCAAGCGGTCAAGAGTCGTCACAAAACCCTCAATTGCCTTGTGACTGCCAGTCTCAGCGGGATACGGAATCGAGCCCAACCTTGGCTGGAATGGTCATGTAACGACATGCCGTACCGGTCGGCCGGAAGCCGTCCGTACCGCCGTGCTGTGCCGGGCGCGGGGACGCGGCTGGGACTACCCTTCAGCAGTGATGGACAAGCCCGTAACGCCCCGAGCCGCCGCCCCCGGGCCCCGCCGCCGTGATCGCCACGGGCGGGGCATGCGCGGCCCGATCGCACCGCCGCAGGTGCCGCTCGCCGCCAGCCGCGCGGAGGCGTTCGCCGATCTGGTGCAGGACTCCGTGGAGCGCCTGGAGCGGCGCTGGCCACAGCTCGCCGACATCGATTTCCTGGTGCTGGAGGTGCCGCGGCTCGACGGGCCCGGCCAGGCCTGGAACGACGAGGCGGTCCCGCTGGGCGGCACGATCACTGCCCGCGAGGGCCGCCCCGCGCGCGTGGTGGTCTACCGGCGGCCGGTCGAGATCCGCACCAAGGGCCGCGACGAGCGTGCGGCGCTGGTGCACGAGGTCGTCGTCGAGCAGGTCGCCGAGCTGCTGGGGCTGACGCCGGAGACGGTGGATCCGCGGTACGGCGAGGACTGAGCGGACGCCCGCTCCCCCGGGACGGGCAGTCGACGTCAGAGCAAGCCGAGCGCGTCCAGCCCCAAGTAGGCGAGGTCGACATCGGTGACGTCGCCCGCCCGAAGCAGCCCCCGCAGCTGCTGCGGCCGGACGCTCAGCACCTCGATGAACTCCGTGTCGTCCGGCTGCGGCGGCTGTCGGAGGGTGCAGTTGCGGGCGATCGCGCAGAACTTCACCGACGAGCTGTACGAGTCACCGAAACAGTGCCCGACCACCGCCGTGTCTCCGTGGTAGCCCGTCTCTTCCAGCAACTCGCGCTCCGCGGCGTCCAGGGGTGATTCCTCGTTGCCGACATAGCCGCCGGGCAGCTCGTAGACGAACTGACCGGGGCCTGGTCGGAACTGCCTGGTGAGGAGGATCTCCCCGGCAGGCGTCAGGGCCAGGACAGCGACGCTCGGCCGGTCCTCGCGGACGCTGAAGGTGTCCACCGAGCCCGAGGGGAGGCGGTACCTCACCTCCACCACGGAACGGCCGTACTTCTCGTACACCGTTGTACGGGACAGCTCCTGCCAGGGCGCATGAGGGCCCGGCGGCCCCACGGATGCTCCGCTTCCGGTCACCTCGGGTCCAGCGGAGCCAGCAGCGGGAGGGCCGGACGCTCGGAGTCCGACGCGAGCATGGCCTCGATGTAATCGGCGGTCTGCTCCCACCCGGTGACGGCCACGCACGGCACGCCCAGCTCCCGCACGGGGTAGTCGTTGCCGCCCTCGTCGAGTCGGTCGCCGATGAAGAGGACGTCCTCCACGCGAAGATCGAGGAACTCCAGGAGCCGTTGCACGCCGTATGCCTTGTCGATGCCCTTCTTCGTCACATCGATGGACGTGGAGCCACCGCTTCGGACTTCCAGATCGGGCAGTCGTGCCGCCACGTACTCCCTCAGGGCCCGGCGGCGGGAGCCGTCCGGGTCCCAAGCCGCCTTCGCCGTGTGCGGAGCCTGCTGGCCGAGGGCGGAAAAGGTCACCTGGCTGCCGCGATCCTCGATCACCTCGCCCCAGGTCTTCTCCGCCCACAGCCCCAGAGATTGCGCTCCCTGTGTCAGAACGCTCACGATGAGGGACTTCTCCTCGTCCGTGAGGTTCTCGCAGTAGACGTCCTGCCAGCCGCCCGATTCCCATCTCAGGTACCGCGTGCCGCAGGTCGGCATGAGATGGAGGCGCTCTGCCAGTTCGGGAGTGAGCGGCAACTCCTCCAGAACCTGCGTCTGGAACTGCTCGTAGCGGCCGCCGGAGATGATGCACACGTGCTTGTGGTTCAGGAGGCGCGTCAGACACTGGGCCATTCGTGGAGTGATCTTCGCCTTGGAGAGGGCCAGAGTGTCGTCCAAGTCGAACATCACGATGCGAGTCGACAGTACCAATGCGCCATCCTTCTCTTCATGCTCGTCGGCCGGGCGAGCTCACCTACGGTAGCTGAGCCTGATACTGCCGATCCTCGCCGCAGGCTTGACCAGAAACCCTTCCACGTGAGCAACGTCTCCCCCTCGCGGTTCCGGTCCGCGGAGACCGAGGGCAGGGTTGTCCGTGACGGCGAACAGGGTGGCCGCCCGGCTGGTTCCCGGCCGGACCAAGTCCTCGCTCGTGTACTGGCGATCCTTGCGCCAGCCCCCCGCCCTGAGCGCAACCTCCTCATCCTCGGAGAACTTGAACAGCGCGTCAAGGCTGGTCAGGCCCGGCTCCGCGCGTGGTCCGGTGACCGACGCCAGCCGGAACACGAAACCGAGCTCCGGTGCCACGAGGTCCACCAGACCGGCGGCGAAGGCGAGCTCCGACAGACCGATGGCACCGATCATGCTGTCGATCCGGGGCTCGCTCAGGCCGGCGAGCGACAAGAGGTAGGGCGGCTCCACGGTGACACGCTCGGGTACGAGGACCTGTCGCACCCGCCCCCGCATGAGGTCGATGAGCGTGCGGTGCATCGGCTTCGACGCGAGCGAGTGGGTGGAGACGGTCAGCTCGTCCGGGCTCTTCCCCACGGCTGCTGCGATGCGCTCCAGCAGAGGGACGACGCCGTCCTCCGGCCTGGCCATGATGTCCAAGCCGCGCAACGCATGGGTGGGTGCCAGGGCGGCGTATGCCTGAAGGTCGGGAACCGGCCGGACGCCGCTGCCGAAGCCGCCCAGGGCAAGTGCGCCCGGCTGGTCCGTCGCGGCAAGCTCGGTACCGTCCACATAGTCGAACACCCCATCGATCACGGGTGAGCCTTCGTCCGGCAGACCGAGCCACTGGCCGGTGTGGGCCCCCGGGCTGTCGTCGCGCTCCCCCTCGCCCGCCGCGACGCGGATCCTGAAGGGGGCGCGCCCAAGGATCTTCTCCGCCGCCTCCGTGGCCGCGCCGTCCACGGTGACCTTGCGGTCGTTCAACGACATGCCGTCGCCGAAACCCGCCCGTGCCTCGGCCGCCGCCAGGGCCGCGGAGGCCATGGCGGCGACGAGGTAGGCGTCCTCGTCGTCCGTTGCGGTTCCGTCCCGCGGAGTACGACCGTCCCCGCTGTCGGCTGCGCCGGCGTGCCCGCCGCCGAGTGCCGCGGACGGGTCCAACCACGTGACCGTGGCGTGGGTCAACCGCTCGTCGACGGCCATGATCGTGCTGCTCAGACTGTCGTCCATCGTCCCTCTTCCGTTGCCCCTGGGGCACATTCGACCGGTGCCCTGGCGATGTCCGCCACGACCCGTCCTCACTGGACCCTGCGCCGCCGCACTCGCAGCAGCACCGCGAGCGGCAGGAGGATCAGCGATGCCGACACGCCCAGCAGACCCCATCGGCGGCTGTCCAGCCAGCCCGCCACCTGATCCACGAAATCGGGGATTTGCACGACGGCCAGGACGATTCCCATCATGGCGATCAAGGAGTCCCGCCGGTTCTTCTCCCGGTCCTCACGGACCCTGAGAAGACTCAGCGAGACCGTTTCGCATTTCTCCATGTCTCTGTTGAGGGTGGCCACCACTTGCTCGGTCGGCCGCTCCCGTTCCGCCCACTCGTCCAGGCGCCGGTTCCTGCTTTCGATCAGCTTCTCGCGGAAGCCGTCGCACCGATCGAGGAGTGCGGCGCGCTGGACCCTCCGGCGGGTCAACAGGGATTGTTCCGTCGGGGATATCTCGTCGCGTATCGCGAGATCCGCGAGCACCGACCGGTAACGGGTGCTCAGGTCGTAGCAGACGATCCTGCGCAGAATGCCCACCGTCCACACGAAGATGGACGAGGAGTCGTAGCCGTACGCCGAGAGGCGGAACTGCGATCTTCCCCGCAGCCACGCCGGCAAGTGCGCCATCTCCAGGCAGCAGTCAGAGTTGACGAACACCATGTGGTCGTCGAAGAAGGCCATGCCCGTTCGCACGAGGCCGAAGACGCTTCGCGGGCTGCGCCGCAGCCACAGGCCGTCCTCCAGGAGATGGTCCGTCGCGTAGGAGAGCAGTGCGGAGATCTCCCAGGCGTACAGGGCGGACTCGTCTATGCCCGCGTACATGCTCGTACTGACGCGGCCCCGCGTGCCATCGAGATTCCACACCTGGATCGCGACAGCCCCCTCCACAGCCCAGGTTTCCTCGATGTCGCTCTGTTCGATGCCAACGGCCCGGGCGAACGCCCTGGCGGACTGCTCCGCAAGAAGGCGCGAGGTGTCCGGGGCGCCGAGCAAGGAGACGAAACGCAGGAGTGTGTCGGTGGTCAGCGGAGTGGTGAGTTCTACCGCCGCGGTCTCCTGAGTGATCGGTCCGGGCATGGACAAGATGATGGGCAGGGCCGTCACCACGTATTCCCCGCCGAGCGAGACGACCGCCTGCCGGAGCCCGTCGGCGTGGCTGCTGCCCACCACGCGAGCGAGCGCCGCAGGCAGAGGCCCGCAATCGAACAGTGCGGAGTACACGAGCCCGGAACCGGCCCGCACCTTCGTGTTGTACGAGCGGTCGTCGTCGATCGTCGGCAAGCCGCCGGCTTCGAAGATCTGCGAGAAGTCGAGGCCATCGGTCAGCCGGTGTGCGAAATGGATGACGACGGAGCAGCCGCTGATGCGCAACCGGTCGGGTTCGGGGGGCGCGGGGACGTCGGCGGGGTCGGAGAGCACGGCGAACTGATGGTCCACGCAGACTCCTTCAGCAGCTGCGGCGGGCGGCAGCGGCCCAGTCGAAGATACCGACATTCCACTCGGGACGGACGCGCTTCTCCGGTACTGACGGGATGTGCTCTCGACGGCCCTCGCTCTTGACGCCTGGTCAAACCACTTCCTGGGAGGCCCTGTTGACCGTAGCGGGTGTCAGGGCCATATCATTCCAGCCCACTCGGCAGGCAGCGGCTGGAGGATCATGATCTTTCCGGGTAGCTCACGATGAGAGCCGTTGTCACCGGGGGGTCGGGCTTCATCGGCTCCCAACTCTGCGACTTCCTCCGCGCCCAGGGGGAGGATGTGGTGGAGGTGGACCTTCCACACTGTGACATCGGTGACACGGTCCGCCTGACACAGGTGCTGGAGAAGGCCGAGCCCGATCACATCTACCACCTGGCGGCCCAGGCAAGTGTCCGGCGGTCGTGGGAGAATCCCGCCCTCACGTGGCGCTCGAACGCGGGGGGCACCGTCTCCCTCCTCGAAGCCGCCCGCTCCGCCTCTCCCAGGGCGAGGATCATCGTCATGAGCAGTGCCGGAGTGTTCGACGGAGCCCGCCTCGACTCGCCCATCGACGAAGACCGCACGCCCGCCCCCCTCTCGCCTTATGCGGCGAGCAAGCTGGCGGTCGAGTCGCTGGCCCGGCACTACCTCGCGGCACACGGGCTGAGGGTGGTCATCATCCGGCCCTTCAACGTCATCGGGCCGAGACAGGGACCGGATTACCTGGTTCCTTCCCTCGCACGCCGCATCGTCTCCGCCGCACCGTCCGGCCGCGGCCACATCACGGTCGGCAACCTGGACGCCCGGAGGGACTTCCTCGACGTCCGGGACGCGGTGCGCGGCCTGCGGCTGCTCATGCGGAACGGGCAACCCGGCGAGGTCTACAACTTGTGCACTGGCGTCGGCGTCCCGGTCCGCGCACTGGTCGAAACGATGATCTTCCTCATGGGGCGTCCGCTGGAGTGCCGCCAGGACCCCGGCCTGGTGCGCGGAACCGACGCACCCAGTCTGGTCGGGGACCCCGGGAAGACCCGGGGGCTGACGGGATGGCAGGCGACGATCCCGCTGGCCACCAGTCTGACCGACGTCCTGGCCGAAGCGGGTGCGGCCGGGCGCACAGGGCAGACAGGGGCTGGCGTTCTCCGCCTCGGGTGACGCGCCTCATCCCTGGCCATCGACAACCGACGACCGGTCACGAGGTGAGGATGAGGTTCCCGCTGTCCCAACCGTCCCTGGGCGAGAAGGAGTCCGAAAATGTCCGGGACGCGATGGCATCGGGCTGGATCTCGGGAACCGGCCCCTATGTCAGCGCCTTCGAACGGTCGCTGGAGCAGCGGACCGGCAGAACGTCCGCGACAGCCGT
This sequence comes from Streptomyces africanus, assembly GCF_030816955.1. Lineage (NCBI taxonomy): Bacteria > Bacillati > Actinomycetota > Actinomycetes > Kitasatosporales > Streptomycetaceae > Streptomyces > Streptomyces africanus. The sequence goes on from NZ_JAUSYP010000001.1 coordinate 3,434,010, forward strand.
GTCCAGTGGCACCACGGCTCTGGAGATCGTGCTGTCGGCCCTGGGAATCGGCGCGGGTGACGAGGTCGTCGTGCCCGCGCTGACCTTCGCCGCGCCCGCCGCCGCCGTGCTCACCGTGGGGGCCACTCCTGTCCTGTGTGACATCACACCGGGCAACTGGACCATCGACCCCGACGCGGCTCGCGCCTTGCTGACGACCCGCACCCGAGCCGTCATAGCCGTCGACCTCATGGGCCATCCCTGCGAGTACGAGCGCCTCTCCGAACTGGAAGTGCCGATCATCGAGGACGCCGCCCAGGCCCATGGAGCGCGGACCCGGAAGGGTCCGACGGGCAGCTTCGGCATCGCGTCGGTCTTCAGCTTCCACGTGAACAAGGCCATCACCTCCGGCGAGGGCGGGGCCGTGCTCACCGACGATCCGGAACTGGCCGACCGGGTCCGTCTCCTCACGCATCACGGCATGAACCCGAGCCGGCGCTACCACCACAGCATGGCCGGGCGCAACGGCAGGATGACCAACCTGTCTGCCGCCGTCGGTGCCGCCCAAGCCGAGCGCTGGGACGAACTGGTGGCCGGCCGCTCGGAGGTCGCCCGCCTCTACCGGGCCCGACTCGCCGGACATGGCTTCTCCCCTCGCCCGGCGGAACCGTGGGCCTCGCCGTCCTGCTGGCTGCACTGCGTCACATCAGCCGAGCGGGACGCCGCCGTGGAACGCGCGCGGCGCAGCGGAGTGGACGCCCGCGCCGTGTGGCCGGCGCTGAGTGATCTGCCCCTGTACCGCCGCTATGCACCCCGGCCCTGCGTCCACGCCTCGGAGGTCTCCCGGACGGCGATGTGGCTGCCCACCTGGGCCCACATGCCGCCCGAAGACGTGGCCGATGTGGCCGAGTCCCTGCTGTGAACCCGACGCGGTGCCTCAGTTGAGCACCGACAGGTCCTCGTCCGCCTCCGGCACCGCCACCGTCCCCCGGTCGTCGGGGAGCGTCTGCACGGTGAAGCCGGGGACGCCGCCCTCCGTCGCCGCCAGGGTGCGGGCGCCGTAGACCGGGCCGCCGGACTTCGGCTCGACCGTGAGCGCGTAGGTGCCCTTCAGGCCGCTGGGGACCGGGGGCTCGATGTCCTGGGTGGTGCCGGCCTTGATCGTGTACGTCTTCGACACCGGCGTGCCGCCCTCGCTGCCCGCCGAGGCCGTGACCTCGACCGTGGCCGCGCGGCCGGGGGCCGTCAGGGAGAGCGTGCTTCCCTTGGCGCTGTTGTCCGCGGACGTCGCGCGCGTGCCGACGGGGCGGGTGGCCGGGATGAAGGCCGTCTCCTGCTTGTCGCCCTTGCCGCGTACGACCCGCAGGGCCGCCACGACGGGCACGGACCGGTCCGTCGGCGTCAGCACCAGGGAGCCCGCCTCGCCGCGCGTCACGTCGCCCAGGTCGACGGCGGTGGTCATGCCGCCCTTGACGTGCACCGTCTCGTGTCCGGCCGGGGTGATCAGCCCGGAGGGGGAGGCCAGGCGCACCTTGAGGTCCGCGTCGGCGTCGCCCGGGGTGAAGGCGACCAGGCGCACGGAGGTGGCGTCCTTGGGGATGCCGGGCAGGACCAGGCTGCCCGACGGGTCCGTGGACGCGGTCAGCCAGTCGCCGCCGAGTTTGTCGTCCAGGGCCTGCACGGCGGCGCCGACCCGCCCGCTGCGGACGTTGACGTGCACGGTGAGGTTGGCCTGCTCCTCGTCGGTGAGGGTGGACAGCAGGACCGGGTCGCTGGAGTGCGGCTGGACCGTGATGCCCTCCCCCACCGTCGACTGGAGGGTGCCGTCCTTGCCGTAGAGCTCGATGTCGACCACGGCGGCCGAGTCGTCGGGGTTCGTCAGATGGACGTAGTCGGTGCGGTCGGCCGCGGTGCTGGCGCCGGGGAACCAGAAACTCGTGTCCGGGGCGGTGCAGTTGACGCCCTGGAGGCCGCGCCCGGTCCCCGCGGCGACCTCCGTCGTCTCCTGGACCGTCCAGCCGGGCGCGAACCTGCCGTCCGCGGTCCCGACCAGCGCGGGCGATTCGGCGCCCGAGCCGTCCCCGGTGACCGGCTTGCCGGGCTCCTTGGGGGTCAGCACGGGCTTGCCGGGCTTCCGCTCGCCGGACTTCCCGCCGTCCTTGCCCTTGTCGCCGCCCGCGCCGTCTTTCGACTCCTGGACGGCCGCCTGGAGTTCGGCCCTGCCGCCGCTCCCGGTGCCCTTCGTGACGGGGGTGAAGGAGGTGTACGACGTCTCCGCGATGTCGGACAGGCTCGGCGCGGGGCACAGCAGGCTCGTGCGCTCCACGGGCAGTTGGGCGGCCGCCTTGGCGGTGGTGTCCGCGCCCGGGGTGTCCGGGGCGGACAGCGCGGCGAAGCCGGTGACGGCGGCGAGCGCGGTCGCGCCGGCGATCAGGGACAGGGTGGTGCGGTTCACTGCTGGCTCCCGTCGGGACGCTCACTGCCCGTGCCGTGGGGGTGCTGCTGCTGCGCCGGGTCGTACGGCGTGCCGTAGCCCTGGGGGTAGGCCTGGTTGTAGCCCGTCTGGTCGTAGCCCTGTTGGTCGTACGACGGGTTCTGGGGCTGGCCGCCGTACGCGTACGGGTCGTACTGGCCGCCCTGGTACGGATCCGCCTGGTACTGCTGTCCGTACGCGTCCGCCGGGTACTGGGCGCCCTGGTACTGGTCGCCGTAGTTCGCGTACTCGCCGCTCTGGTAGCCGGCGTTCTCCCACTGTCCGTGGTTCTGCTGGGGCACGGGGGCCGGGGGCTGGTCGGGCTGCGGGGGCGGGAACTCATCGGGCTGGGCCGCCCCTTCGGCCCCGGCTTCCGCCTGGGCGCGCAGGCGGCGGGCCCGTCGGCCCTCGCCCGCGACCGGCTGGGCCGGGACGGCCGGCTCCTCGGGCAGGTCGTCGTCGACGTCACGGCGCCGGCCGGGCAGGGCGAGCACGACGAGGACGACGGCGAGGAGGCCCTGCGCCCACAGCCACGCTGTGTGGCCGACGGGGTCGTCGTAGGTGACGTCCAGCGTGCCGCCGGTGGCGGGCAGTTCGAAGCCCTGGGCCCAGCCGTCGACCGTGGTGCGGGTGAGCGGCTTGCCGTCGAGCGTGGCGGTCCAGCCGTCGGAGGCGGTGTCGGCCAGGCGCAGCACGCGCCCGCCGGAGCCGGCCGGGATCGTGGTGTGGATGTCGACGGGCCCGGCGGCGACGGTCTGCGGGGTGCCGGAGCCGGAGGCCGGGACGATGGTGGCGCGCGCGACCTCCTGGTCGATCTGCCACAGCGCGCCGCCGTCCTGCTGGCTGAGCCGGGTCAGGCCGGGCGTGGTGTCCAGGACGCGGGTGACGTCGCGGGGCGCGCCCTGGTGGACGAGGACGTAGCGCACGGCGAAGCCGCCGAGCTGGTCGGACTGGTCGGCGCCGGAGCCCGCGACGAGGTTGGCAACGACCTTGTCGAGCCTGCTGTTCTCGCCGTCGGCCGCGGCGATCTCGCTGTCGCCGAGGCGGGCGCCGGAGCCGCGGACCAGCATGTATCCGACGTGGGAGGCGGAGTCGCTGTCGAGGACGAGGGTGCGGGCCTGGTCGCTGCCGCCGCTCTCCTCGGCGACGAACGCGGGGACCTGGGTCGGGTCGCGCCGCTCCAGAGGCCCGTCGGCGCCGCGGATCATCCAGCCCGCGGCGACGAGCAGCGGCCCCGCGGCCGAGGCGAAGGCGATCAGCACGGCGACCGGCTGGCGCCAGCCGAAGCTCTGCTCGGCCACGCGCGAGCGGGCCCCGTCGGCGCCGAGCGCGGCGGCCGCCAGGAGGGCGATGCCGTAGACGAGGGTCGCGGGGCCGGACCAGGTGGAGCTGTTGGCCAGGACCGCGAAGACGAAGCCGGTCAGGGCGGCCGTCCAGGCCGTCCAGATGCCCAGCCGGCGTTCCGAGCGGAGCAGGGCGGCGAGCGCGGCCAGGACGATGCCGATCAGCATGAGGCCGCTGACGGTGCCGGGGCCGCCCGGGCTGGCGCCGAGCAGGTCCAGGGCGGAGGCGGCCGACGGGCCGTACTCCAGGCCGGCTTCCTGGAAGAAGCCGAACGGGAGCAGCGACAGCGACCAGGGCGCGAGGACCAGCAGGGGCGTGCCGAGCTGGGCGAGGAACCGCAGCCCGTACGCCGTGATGTCGGACCGGCGCAGGACCAGCAGCCCGGCGCCGAGGAGCAGCGCGATGGGCCACACGATCGGGGTGAACGCGGTGGTGATGGTCAGCAGCAGGGCGTACGCCCAGGTGGCGCGCCAACTGCCACGCGCCCCCGAGGGGTGCGCCAGGCCGCTGGCGGCGATGCCCGCGCGGGCGATGAGCGGCAGCAGCACGGCCAGGACGGCGGTGCCGATCCGGCCGCCGGCGAGGGCGCCGGTGGCGGCGGGCAGGAAGGCGTAGACGACGGCCGCCCACGCGCGCAGCAGCCGGGACTCGACCAGCGGGCGGGAGGCGAAGTAGGCGGTGACACCGGCGAGCGGCACCGAGCAGACCCAGCAGCAGCGTGACGGCGAGGCCGGTCGAGCCGAACAGCAGGGAGGCCAGCATCGCCACGAGCGCGAGGTACGGCGGCGCGGCGGAGGTGCCGCCGGCGGCGACCGGGTGCCAGGCGTCCAGGTAGCGCGCCCACAGCTCGGAGGAGTCGGCCGGGGCGGGCAGCAGGGCGCCGCCCGAGAGCGCGCCGCCGCCGAGGAGTTCGCGGCAGGCGACCAGGGAGACCACCAGCAGCACCAGGAAGAGCACCGGGCCGGGCTTGCGCGCGATGCGCTTGAGCCGGGCGAACTGCTCGATCTCCAGGAAGTCGGCGTCGTCGCCGCCGGGGCCCGACTCGACGGCACCGCCGTGCCGTCCGGCGCCGGAGGCGATCTCGGGGTCGGAGCGGCCCACGAGATTGCTCGCGAGCTGCTCGACGGTCATGCGGACGGTCGCTCCCGGCGGTGGGAACAGCGCCCGCAGCTCTTCCTTGTCGACCTGGGGGGCGCCTCTGCCGCGCCGCCCGGCGAGGATCCGCTCGGGCCTGAGCAGGGTGCCCAGGAGGCCGCGGATCTCGTCGACGGCCTGCCCGGGGACCTTGCCGACGAGGTAGGCGACGGTCCGCAGCAGTGTGCCGAGCACGATCCGCAGCAGCACCCAGGGCAGCACGGCCGTACGCGCGTTGACGAGGAGGGTGTAGACGGCGCCGGCCTTGTCGACTTTGTGCGGGGAGGCGGCCGTGCGGCCCACGCAGTCGACCGTGCGGCGCTCGCGGGAGGCCGCCTCGGCGTGCCGGACGACGGCCTCGGGGGCGATCAGGACGCGGTAGCCCGCCGCGTGCGCGCGCCAGCACAGGTCGACGTCGTCGCGCATGAGGGGCAGGTGGCGGTCGAAGCCGCCGAGTTGTTCGAAGACATCGCGGCGGATCAGCATGCCGGCGGTGGACACCGACAGCACGGGCCGGACGTGGTCGTGCTGGCCCTGGTCCTGCTCGCGGCGGTCCAGGCCGGTCCAGCGGCGGCCGGAGTTGGCGATGCTGACGCCGACCTCCAGCAGCTGCCGCCGGTCGTACCAGCCGCGGAGCTTGGGGCCGACGACGGCCACGTCCTCGCGGCCCAGCTCGTACTCGTTGTCCACGACGCGCAGCAGCTGGGCCAGGGCGTCGGGCTCCGGGGCACAGTCGTCGTGCAGCAGCCACAGCCACTGGACCGGCTCTCCGTGCGGGAGCTCGGGCAGGTCGTACGCGTCGTCGCGCCAGGAGCGGGTGACCGGGTCCCAGCCGCTGGGCCGCTTCAGATACGGCAGCTGCTCGGGAGTGAGGACCGGGGCGGTGCGGCCGCACTCCTCGACGGCCTGGCCGAAGCCGGTGCGGCGGGCGAGGTGCAGCACGCGGTCGGCGCCGAGGGCGTCGGTGACCAGCTGGGCGGAGTCGTCCGCGCTGCCGGTGTCGGCGCCCATCGCGTACTGGACGGGTCGCTCCTGGCCGAGCAGCCCGGCGAGCGCGTCGGGCAGCCAGCGGGCGCCGTCGTGGGAGACGAGGACCGCGGTCACCACATGACGCGGGAACTCAGGTGTGGCAGCGCTGTCGTGATGAGCTGCCGAGTGGCTGTGCACGGACATCGAGGTACGGGCCCCGGTTCGGTGGACTGCGGTGGACGCCTGCGACCGGTGGGGGCAGCGGGGCGTCTCGGACGAGCGACCACACTATCGGCTGCGCAACAAGGGGGCCCGCCGCCTGTGGACAACCCACCTGCGACGGGCCGTTCGAACCGTACGTACTGACCGGGACGCCGGTCAGACAGCGGCCTTCTTCAGCCGGCGGCGCTCCCGCTCGGACAGGCCGCCCCAGATGCCGAATCGCTCGTCGTTGGCGAGGGCGTACTCGAGGCACTCGGAGCGGACCTCACAGGCGAGGCAGACCTTCTTGGCCTCCCGGGTCGAGCCGCCCTTCTCGGGGAAGAAGGACTCGGGGTCGGTCTGGGCGCACAGTGCGCGCTCCTGCCAGCCGAGTTCCTCGTCCGCGTCGTCGACCAGCAGTTGCTGCACCGTCTCGGTCATGTGCGCCCCTCGTCTGTCTTTCGCGTCCCCGTGATCTAGCCGTTACCGATTCCGGCTGAACGACACGAGTGAAATTACAAGTGTGCTGCTCCGGGCGAGTCAAGCCGAGATCTGCTATTGAGCCCCTTATTCACTCTGCGGAACCAAGCCCAAGCGGAAAGTGTTCAAATCACCATAAAACCTGACACACCGACGGAGCCCGCAAGGGCTCACGCCGTCCGCCGGACCCCTCGCAGAGCCTTACGAAGAAGGACGCCCAGAGGTTCGATCTCGTTCCGGCACGCACCACGAAGCGAAACGGATCACAGTCGGATCACGAGTACGCAACGGGGTTTCGTGCGCCCGGTTGGACGCCATGTGTCCCGGGCGGGCCGTGAACAAACCTTTCATCTGAGTGAACGACCGGATGAGGTGAACCACATCCCACATGGCGGGTGTCGAGTTGACAGTGAAGGTGTGAACCGGTGTCCTTGTGGGCATGCTCGCGAACTCGGCACTCACCTCGACCCGCACCGCCGGGTCCCACGGTGCTGCCCGCGCTCGCTGTAGCTGTTGCTGTTCCGGCTGTTGAGCTCCACCTGCTCCAGCTGAAGGCCGAGCCACCCGTCTCTCGGTCTCTGTTCCCTCTGACCTTCTTTCACTGAGGAACCACCACCACCCATGAACAGCGACAGCGACCTCCAGATCGCCGGCGACATCCTCGAGGTCCCGCATCTTCTCCAGACCCCGCGCGAGCACCCGGCGACCGTCGCCGAGTTCGTCGGACTCGCCCGTTCCATCGCCGACGACCGCTCCCGGTGGGAGCACCTCGTCCGGTACGACGCGGCCAGCCGCTGGTACCACCGGCTGCGCACCGGCCCGGGCTACGAGGTGTGGCTGCTGACCTGGGTGCCCGGGCAGGGCAGCGGGCCGCACGACCACGGCGCCTCCTCCGGTGTGCTGACCGTGCTGGACGGCACCCTGACCGAGCGCACGGAGCGGGGCACACGCGCCTTGCGGGCAGGCGCGCAGCGCGTTTTCGCGCCGGGGTACGTGCACGAAGTCGTCAACGACGCACTGGAGCCGGCGGTCAGCCTGCACGTCTACTACCCGGGCCTGACGGAGATGCCGATGCACACGGCCCAGCACTGCGAGGCCCGGACTCTGCCGGGTGCCGTGACCGCCTGACCGGTCGGCGCGACACGTCCGACCGGTTGGCGTGACCGCCTGACCGGTTGCCGTAGCCGCCGACCGGTTGTCACAGGCGCCTGCAAGACTGGCTTCCATGCGCATTGTGGTTCTGGCAGGCGGCATCGGTGGTGCCCGGTTCCTGCGTGGTCTGAAGCGTGCCGTGCCGGACGCGGACATCACGGTCATCGGCAACACCGGGGACGACATCCACCTCTTCGGGCTGAAGGTCTGCCCGGACCTCGACACGGTGATGTACACGCTCGGCGGCGGCATCAACGAGGAGCAGGGCTGGGGGCGTGCCGACGAGACCTTCCACCTCAAGGAGGAGCTCGCGGCGTACGGCGTCGGGCCCGAGTGGTTCGGCCTCGGCGACCGTGACTTCGCCACGCACATCGTGCGGACGCAGATGATCGGCGCCGGGTACCCGCTGAGCGCCGTGACCCAGGCGCTGTGCGACCGGTGGCAGCCGGGCGTGCGGCTGATCCCGATGTCCGACGACCGCGTCGAGACCCACGTGGCCGTCGAGGTCGACGGCGAGCGCAAGGCGGTCCACTTCCAGGAGTACTGGGTGCGGCTGCGCGCCTCGGTGCCCGCGGAGGCGATCGTGCCGGTCGGTGCCGACCAGGCCAAGCCCGCGCCGGGGGTGCTGGAGGCGATCGCCGAGGCGGACGTGATCCTCTTCCCGCCGTCCAACCCGGTCGTGTCGATCGGCACGATCCTCGCCGTGCCCGGCATCCGGGAGGCCATCGCCGACGCCGGGGTGCCGGTGGTCGGCCTGTCCCCCATCGTCGGTGACGCGCCCGTGCGGGGCATGGCCGACAAGGTGCTCGCCGCGGTGGGCGTCGAGTCGACCGCGCCGGCGGTGGCCGAGCACTACGGCTCGGGCCTGCTGGACGGCTGGCTGGTCGACACGGTGGACGCCGGCGCGGTGGAGCGGGTCGAGGCGGCCGGGATCCGCTGCCGGGCCGTGCCGCTGATGATGACCGACACCGACGCGACCGCGCGGATGGCGCGGGAGGCCTTGGCACTGGCGGAGGAGGTGCGGGCAGCTTGAGCGGCGAGGTCCCGGAGAACCGGCAGGGTGCCGACGGGTACCGGGTGTGGGCCCTGGGCGGGATGCCCGAGGTCGCGGCCGGGGACGACCTGGCCAAGCTGATCGCGGCCGCCGAGCCGGGTCTGGCCGACGGGGACATCCTGCTGGTCACGTCGAAGATCGTGTCCAAGGCGGAGGGCCGGGCGGTCCGGGCGGACGACCGGGAGGCGGCCATCGACGCCGAGACGGTCCGCGTGGTCGCCCGGCGGGGCAGTCTCCGGATCGTCGAGAACCGGCAGGGCCTCGTCATGGCCGCGGCCGGTGTGGACGCGTCCAACACCCCTGCCGGGACGGTGCTGTTGCTGCCCGAAGACCCGGACGCCTCCGCCCGCGCGATCCGCGACGGGCTGCGCGACGTCCTCGGTGTCGAGGTCGGTGTCGTCGTCACCGACACGTTCGGGCGGCCCTGGCGCGCGGGGCTCACGGACGTCGCGATCGGCGCCGCCGGGGTGCGCGTACTGGACGATCTGCGCGGGGGCACGGACGCGCACGGCAACCCGCTCAGCGCCACCGTCGTCGCCACGGCCGACGAACTCGCCGCGGCCGGCGACCTGGTCAAGGGCAAGGCGGCCGGGCTTCCCGTCGCCGTGGTGCGCGGCCTGCCGCATGTGCTCGCGCCGGGCGACGGCGAGGGAGCGCGGGCCATGGTGCGCGGCGCGCGCGACGACATGTTCCGGCTCGGCACGTCGGAGGCGGTACGGCTGGCAGTCACCCAGCGGCGCACGGTCCGGGCCTTCACGGACGAGCCCGTCGACCCCGGCGCGGTACGGCGGGCGGTGGCCGCGGCAGTGACGGCGCCGGCGCCGCACCACACCACCCCCTGGCGCTTCGTGCTGCTGGAGTCCGAGGAGTCGCGGACGCGGCTGCTCGACGCCATGCGCGACGCGTGGATCGCCGATCTGCGGCGGGACGGCAAGCCGGAGGAGTCCATCGCCAAGCGGGTGCGGCGCGGGGACGTCCTGCGGAACGCGCCGTACCTCGTCGTCCCCTGTCTGGTCATGGACGGCTCGCACACCTACGGCGACGCGCGGCGCGACGGCGCCGAGCGGGAGATGTTCGTGGTCGCCGCGGGCGCCGGCGTGCAGAACTTCCTGGTCGCGCTGGCCGGGGAGCGGCTGGGTTCGGCGTGGGTGTCCTCGACGATGTTCTGCCGGGACGTGGTGCGCGAGGTGCTGGGGCTGCCGGACGACTGGGATCCGATGGGCGCGGTGGCGGTCGGGCATCCGGCGGAGGAACCGCGACCGCGGCCGGAGCGGGATGCGGGGGCCTTCATCGAGGTGCGGTGACCGGCGCCGGCCGGCGCCTACGCTCGTAGGGCTCCTCTCGCTTCGCATCGTTTCCCAGGGACTTCACTCATGGCAGGACGGTTCGCTCCCCGGCCCACGCGTACGACCATGCGCGGCGGGCACGTCGGCGTCGCCGGGGGCGTGCCGCGGCAGGCCGCGGGGCCGGGGCGGGTGCGCGACTGGGTGCCGGACGGGCCGCTGGATCTCGGGCTGGTGCTCGGGCCGCTGCGGCGCGGACCGGGTGATCCGACGTTCCGGGCGATGCCGGACGGGTCCGTGTGGCGGGCCTGCCGTACGCCCGCCGGGCCCGGGACGCTACGGGTCTGCGCCTACGGCGGCGGGGTGCGCGGCCAGGCCTGGGGGCCCGGGGCGCAGTGGCTGCTGGACCGGTTGCCGGAGCTGCTCGGGGCCGCCGATGACCCGTCCGTGTTCGTGCCCCGGCACCGGCTGGTGGCGCTGGCCCGGCATCGGCGGCCGGGGCTCAGGCTGACGCGGAGCGGGCTGGTGATGGAGTCGCTGATCCCGTCGATTCTGGAGCAGAAGGTCACGACCGATGAGGCGTATCGGGCGTGGCGGTTGCTGGTGCGGAAGTTCGGGGAGCCGGCGCCGGGGCCCGCGCCCGGGCGGATGTGTGTGATGCCGGCGCCTCGGGAGTGGGCGTTGATCCCGTCGTGGGAGTGGCATCGGGCCGGGGTCGACAACAAGCGGGCGTCGACGATTCTGCGTGCGGTTCGGGTGGCCGGGCGGTTGGAGGAGGCGGCCGGGATGGAGCCGGGGGCGGCTCGGGCGCGGCTGGAAGTGGTGCCGGGGGTGGGGCCGTGGACGTCGGCGGAGACGGTGCAGCGCAGTCATGGGGCGCCGGACGAGGTGACCGTGGGGGATCTGCATCTGCCCCGGATCGTGGGGTGGGCGTTGGCCGGGGACCGGGATGCGGATGACTCCGTGATGCTGGAGTTGTTGGAGCCGTATGCGGGGCAGCGGCATCGGGCGGCTCGGTTGATTCTGCTGAGTGGGGCGGTGCCGGGGCGGAGGGCGCCGAAGATGCCGCGGTGGGATATCGGGGCGCTGTGATGCGCTGCCCGTTTTGTGGTGCTGCGGCGTAGGTGCCGGGGCGGGGCGTTGCGCAGCCCGGCGGAGCGGGGTGCCGCTGCGCCCACCCGTGCCGCCCTGGGGGTACCTCCCAGGCCCTTGAGGCACTGGGGGAGGCACGACTGCCCGCAGCGGCGGTCTGCGCTACTGGTCCGAAGAGAAGCGGACTGCTCCTGCTGGGATGTGGGCGTCGCACCAGATGCGGGCGCCCTCGCGGAGTTCGTTGTCGGGGCCTATGACCGCGCCGTCGCCTATGACCGTGCCGGTGAGGACGGAGCGTTCACCGACGCGGGCCCGGGTGCCTATGAGGGAGTCGGTGATGACCGCGCCGGGCTCGATCACGGCGCCCGGCAGGATCGTGCTGCCGAAGACGCGGGCGCCCTCCGCGACGAACGCGCCCTCGCCGACCACCGTGCCGCCGGACAGCTTCGCGTCGGCCGCGACCGTGGCCGTCGGCAGGACCAGGCGGTCGCCGCAGCGGCCGGGGACCGCCGGGGACGGGGCCCGGCCCAGGACCAGGTCCGCCGAGCCCCGGACGAACGCCGCCGGTGTGCCCAGGTCCAGCCAGTACGTCGAGTCGACCATGCCCTGGAGGTGCGCGCCGGCGGTCAACAGGTCCGGAAACGTCTCGCGCTCCACCGACACCGGCCGGCCCGGCGGGATCGTGTCGATGACCGAGCGGCGGAAGACGTACGCCCCCGCGTTGATCTGGTCGGTGACGATCTCCTCGGGCGTCTGCGGCTTCTCCAGGAACGCCAGGACCCTGCCCGTGTCGTCGGTGGGGACGAGACCGTAGGCACGCGGGTCCGTGACCTGGGTGAGGTGCAGGGAGATGTCCGCGCCCGTCGACTCGTGGGTGTCGACCAGGGCCCGGATGTCGAGGCCCGTCAGGATGTCGCCGTTGAAGATCAGCACCGGGTCGTCGGGGCCGGAGTGCAGCCGGGAGGCCACGTTGCGGATGGCGCCGCCCGTGCCCAGGGGCTCCTCCTCCGTCACGTACTCCAGGTGGAGCCCCAGCGCGGAACCGTCACCGAAGTACGGCTCGAAGACCTCGGCCAGATAGGACGTGGCGAGGACGATGTGCTCGACGCCCGCCGCTCTCGCTCTCGCCAGCTGGTGCGTGAGGAAGGGCACCCCGGCCGCCGGCACCATGGGCTTGGGCGTGTGCACCGTGAGCGGGCGCAGTCGGGTGCCCTTGCCGCCGACCAGGAGGATCGCTTCTGTCACGTGTCGTCTCTGCTTCCTGCCGGGACCGGCCGAACTGTCTTTCGGCCGGTCAGTGTATGCAGACCGTTCCGTGGCGCCTTCGCTGGCCGTGCGGCATTCCGCCCGCTCCCCCCGGCGGCGGTGAACGTGTGTCTCAGCGGCCCTGGTACCGGGCCGCCTTGGAGCGGGCCGAGCCGAGCTTGCCGTAGAGCTTGCGTCCCGGGCAGGACGTCCTGAATCCGTCCCGGTGACCGGAAATCACGTTCAGTCGCACCTTCTTACCTTTTCGGTAGAGATTGCTACCAGCCGACTTCAGGTAGGTCTTTCCCCGCGGATTCACCCCGTACAGGCCCAGCTTCCAGGCCGTGAGCCGGGCGATGGCCTTGACCGCGGCGGACGACGGCTTCTTGGCGCCGTACGACCCGAGGACGGCGATCCCCATGCTGTTGCTGTTGAAACCAAGGGTGTGGGCGCCGAGGACCGGCCTGGCCACGCCTCCGGCGCGGCCCTCGTAGATCTTTCCGCACTTGTCGATGAGGAAGTTGTAGCCGATGTCCCGCCAGCCCATGCTCCTGACGTGGTAGCGGTAGATACTGCGGATGAGGGACGGGGACTGCGAGCAGCGGTACTTGTTGCCGCTGGCCGTGTGGTGCACGAAGGCCGCCTTGACCTTCTTCGTGTACCGGAAACCCCGCTCCCGCAGCCCCTCGTTCGCGCCCCAGCCGCGCCGCGTGACGATGCGCGGGCGCGGGCCGACGAACGGCCTCACCCGCTGCTGCTCCGTCAGCTCACCGGTGTTGAGGGCGAAGAACTCCTGCTCGCTCTCCGCGCGGTTCAGTTCCGGGATCTCGGTGGCGTCGAGGGGGGCCAGGCCGGCGTTGGCGGCAGAGGCTTCGGTGGCGGCGGAGGCGGCGTCGGCGGCGGTCTCATCGGCGGCAGTCTCGTCGGCGGCGGTCTCATCGGCGGCAGTCTCGTCGGCGGCGGTCTCGTCGGCGGCGGAGATCTCGTCGGCGAGGCCGGTGGTGCGGGAGTCGTCCTCGGGGGCGTCCGCCGGTGGGGCGTCATCGCCCGGGTCGACGAGTTCGAGGCGGAGGCCGGAGGGGAGCGAAGGCGCGGCGGGCAGGTCGCGGGTACGCGCGCCGGGACGCGCGGTGCCGGCTTCCGCGCTCTCGGGTGCGAAGCGGACGCGGAGTTCCACGCCGTCGGAGTCGCCGACCCACAGCGGTGCCGTGGCGCCGCGGACGCGGCCGGAGGTTCTCTCAAGGGTGTCCGGATCGGCCGCGTGGTCGGCGTTGTGCGTCTCGACGTCCTGCCAGCCCGACCAGGTGCCGGTGCCGGCGGCGCGGGTGCGGACCTGGACCCGGCCGTGCAGTTCGGCCGCCGGGTCGTCCCAGACGATGCCGACGAGGGAGAAGTGGCGTACGGAGCGGCGGGTCAGACCGAGTTCGGGGGTGTCGGGGGCGGTGGGGGTGGCGCGGTTGCGGGTGAGGGGTTCGAGGGGGAGGGACTGGGTGCCGCCGGGAGCGTACGGTTCGGCCGCGCGCCGGCTGGTGAGGGTCGTGTCCGGTGTCCCCGCGTGGGGCGCGGGTCTCGCTGCCGTGGCGGCTTGCGTGGGCGGCACCGGTCTCGCCGTCGCAGCGACGGCGGGCGGAGTGAGCGGGAGGGCCAGAGCGGCCGCACAGGTGACACCGATCGAAGAAGCAAGAAATCCACGCATGCTCCCGATCTTGGACATAGTCGTATAAGTCTGTCCATTTGGGAGTTGACAGACCATCGGTCGGGGTTCGGCCGAACCGGTGGCGGATTCACGGCGGGGCGGGGGCCGGGACGTTGGGCGGCGGCTCGGGCGCCGCGTACGCTTGCGCGGGTGAACGCCACCGATCGCACCCCTGCCGACCTGCTGAATTCCGCGCTCTCCGCGGATCCGGGACGTCCCCTGGTGACCTTCTACGACGACGCCACGGGCGAACGTGTCGAACTGTCCGTGGCCACCTTCGCCAATTGGGTGGCCAAGACCGCCAACCTCCTCCAGGACGAGCTGTCCGTCGAGCCCGGGGACCGGGTGGCGCTGCTGCTGCCCGCGCACTGGCAGACGGCCGTGTGGCTGCTGGCGTGTTCGTCGGTGGGAGTCGTCGCCGACGTGGCGGGGGACGCGCGGGCGGCCGATGTCGTGGTGAGCGGGCCGGACGGACTGGAGGCGGCGCGGGCGTGTTCCGGGGCGCGGATCGCGATGGCGCTGCGGCCGCTCGGGGGGCGGTTTCCGCAGGCACCCGAGGGGTTTGCCGACTACGCGGTGGAGGTGCCGGGGCAGGGGGACCGGTTCGTGCCGTACGCGCCGGTGGATCCGGACGGGCCCGCGCTGATCGTGGCGGGGCGGGAGTTCAGCGGGGCCGAGGTGGTCGAGCGGGCTCGGGCGGAGGCGGCGGGGCTGGGGCTGACGGGGCCGGGGTCGCGGATCCTGTCGGGGTTGCCGTATGACACGTGGGAGGGGTTGAACGCGGGGTTGTACGGGCCGCTGGCCACGGGGGGGTCTGTGGTGTTGTGCCGGCATCTTGAGCAGGCCGGGGAGGGCGTGCTGGACAAGCGGGTGGAGAGCGAGCGGGTTACGGCTATTGCCCGGTAGGCCGGTTTCTGCTGAGGGAGGCACGACTGCCCGCAGCCAGGCCGATTCCCCCGTTCAGCCCATCCCCACCCCACCCCCACCCCCCATCCACGCCACAGTCGTAGGAGCAGTGCGCGCGCACGTTCGTACGTCGTGAGGGGTGGTCTCTGTCGTGGGCGACACCGGGAGGCTTGGGCCGGCGGGGGCCTCCGCCAGTGGGCCGGGGCTGGTGCGGCGGCGTCGGCGGCGGTGGGTGCGGATCGGGGCGTTCGCGGTCGCCGGTGTCGTCGCCGCGGCAGCCGGGGCCGGATGGGCCTTGTACGCGAAGCTCAGCGGCAACATCACGCCCGACGAGGCCGCCGCCGCGGAGCTCGCGCGGTACGAGAAGGAGCGGCCCACCTCACTGGTCAAGGACGCGCGGAACATCCTGCTGATCGGGTCCGACTCGCGCGAGGGAGAGGACAACGCACGCTACGGGCGCGACTCCGGGACCGAGCGGTCGGACACCACGATCCTGCTGCACCTGTCCGCGGGCCGGGGCAGCGCCACCGCCGTCTCCCTGCCCCGGGACCTGATGGTGAACGTGCCGGGCTGCCGGCGCCCGGACGGGTCGCGCAGCGCGCCGCGGTTCACCATGTTCAACCGGGCGTTCCAGGTGGGCGGTTCGGCCTGCACCATCCGGACCGTCGAGAAGCTCACCGACATCCGCGTCGACAACCACGTCGTCGTCGACTTCCACGGCTTCAAGGAGATGGTCGACGCGGTCGACGGCGTGGAGGTGTGCCTGCGGGAGCCGATCGACGACCGGGCCGCCAAGCTGCGGCTCCCCGCCGGACGGGTGACCCTCGACGGCGAGCAGGCGCTCGGCTACGTCCGCGCCCGCAAGACGCTCGGTGACGGCAGTGACACGGAGCGGATGGAACGGCAGCAACGGTTCCTCGGAGCACTCGTCAACAAGGTGCGCAGCAATGACGTCCTGCTGAATCCGGCGAAGCTGTATCCCGTGCTGGACGCCGCCACGTCCTCCCTCACAACCGACCCGGATCTGGCCAGCCTTCGCGGTTTGTACGAACTCGTGCGCGGGCTGCGCGACATCCCCATGGAACGTGTGCAATTCCTGACCGTTCCACGGGAGTCGTACGCGTACGACGCCAATCGCGACCAACTCGTGGAGCCCGAGGCGGAGAGACTGTTCGAGCGGCTGCGTACGGACACACCCGTGGTGGTGGCCGGGAACGTTCCACATGGTTCCGCCCCCCTGAGGCCTACCGATTCGCGTGACGGGTCGTACGGGGATTCGCATCCGGGGCCGTTTACCGAGCCCGCCGTCACCGTTTCTCCTCCACCGACGTTCCGGGGGAACACGGCAGCCGAGGACACCTGTGAGTAAAGCGGGCACCAAGGCCGCTCCAAAGCAATGGACTCTTCACCCAGGAAATGGGCGAATTGCCCAGGTGTAGGGACGTGGAATTTGTCACCGTCGTCGTTCGGCACTGAACTGGGCGGTTAGTGTGAGCGATCCGGTGCGCCCGGCTCTGAGGACGGTCCTGAGGTCGCGCACTGTGTGACCGAGACCCGGGTGCCTTGGAGGGGAGGCGCCGCGTGCCCCGACGGAGGAAACAGACAACCGTGGACGCGCAAGGCCGTGGGCGGGCGGACGATATCGATCCCGCAGACCAGTGGGTGCTCAATCCGAATACCGGCGAATACGAACTGCGACTGCCCCCTTCCGCACCGCAGTCGGGCGTCCCCAGCCCTCGCCGGCCAGCGGCCTCCGACGGGGTCCCGCCGGAGCGCGGCCGTAGGAATTCCGGCGGCCGCGGGGATGCCGGCAGTCGCACGGACGCGCCCGGCCGCCCGCGGCCCGAGACGCCCGGGCGCGGTGCCCCGCCGCGCAGGCGCCGCGGGGCGCCGGAGGAGCCACTGCCGGGGCGGCGCGGACGGCGGCCGGCCAAGAAGGCCGCGAAGGGGAAGAAGGTCCTGCTGTGGACCGGCGGCACGATGGCGTTCGTGCTGGTCGCCGGGGCGGGCGCCGCGTACTTCTACATCGAGCACCTGAACGGCAACATCGCGTCCGTCTCCGACGACGGCGCGAGCACCGGTGGCTTCCAGAAGGACAAGGCCATCAACATCCTGCTGATCGGCACGGACAAGCGCACCGGCAAGGGCAACGAGAGCTACGGCGACGCGGGCAGTGTCGGGCACGCCGACACCACGATCCTGCTGCACGTCTCCAAGGACCGTTCGAACGCGACCGCGCTCAGCATCCCGCGTGACCTGATCGTCGACGTGCCGGACTGCCCGACCACGCAGGAGGACGGCTCGCAGAAGGTCATCCCCGGCACGCAGAAGGCCCGCTTCAACACCAGCCTCGGCCAGGACGGCCGCACGCCCAGCTGCACCATGCGGACGGTGACCGAGCTGACCGGGGTCAAGCCGGACAACTTCATGGTGGCCGACTTCAACGCGGTCAAGACGCTGACCAGCGCGGTCGGCGGGGTCGAGGTCTGTCTGGGCAAGGACATCGACGACCCGGACTCGCACCTGAAGCTGTCGAAGGGCACGCACACCATCGAGGGCGAGCAGGCGCTGGCGTTCGTGCGGACCCGGCACGCCGTCGGCTTCGGCGGCGACCTGAGCCGGATCGGGCTCCAGCAGCAGTTCCTGAGCGCGCTGATGCGCAAGCTGAAGTCCAACGACACGCTCTCCAGCCCGTCCAAGATGCTCGACCTGGCCGAGGCGGGCACGAAGGCCCTGACCGTCGACTCGCAGCTGGACAGCATCGGCAAGCTGAAGGACCTCGGTCTGGAGCTGGGCAAGCTCGACACCAAGAACCTGACGTTCACCACGACCCCGGTGATCGACAACCCGGCGGAGAAGGTCAAGACCACGGTCGTGCTGAACGAGTCGACGGCCCCTCAGGTCTTCGACATGATCAAGAACGACGTCTCCTTCACCGCGGTCAAGGACAAGAAGAAGAAGGAGGCGGCCGCGGTGGCCGCCCGCCTCAAGGGCAGCAAGGCGCCGGCCTCCGAGGTCCGGGTGCGGATCCTCAACGGCGGCGCTGACCCCGGCAGCGCCCAGGAGACGCTCAGCTGGCTCCAGGTCGAGGAGGGCGTGACCAAGTCGGAGAACGCCGGCAACGCGCCCGCGAAGCTGGCGAAGACGACCCTCGAGTACGCCCCTGACCAGGCGGATCAGGCCCGCCGCCTCGCCGACATCATGGGACTGTCCGGGTCGGCGATGAAGCCGGGCGAAAGCGTGGAGAACGCCCAGGGGCTGCCGGCGATGACGCTGACCCTGGGCAAGGACTTCAAGGGTGCGGGCGCTTCCCTCACCGCTCCGTCGAAGGCGCCGGAGGGTGTTCAGAAGTCCACGGCGGACAAGGTCGAGTGCGCCGAGTGACCTGACGGGCCTGCCGTACGTCTCACAGGGCGTACGGCAGACCTTGTCCGGTGACACGGGGGTGGGGAAGAGCAGATGGCACGCAGCAGCAGTGTGTACGAGGAGGGGACCGAGCCGGGAGCCGTCCCGGGCGAGCCGGTCGCGGGCGGCCCTGGTGCCCCGGGCAGCCCGGCCCGGCCGGGCGACGGGCACCGCCGGGGAGGCCGCAGGCCCGGCCGCGGTCGCGGCCGCCGCGTCCTGCGCTGGTCGGCGGCGTCCCTCTCCGTGCTGATCCTCGCGACCGCCGGCGCCGGCTACCTCTACTACAAGCACCTCAACGGCAACATCGAGAAGGGCCGGCGCAGCAGCGGCGACTCCAAGGCGACGAAGGCCGCCCCGAACGCAGCCGGGCAGACGCCCCTGAACATCCTGCTGATCGGCTCCGACAGCCGTGCCTCCGACGAGAACGTGAAGCTGGGCGGCGCGCGCAAGGACCGCGGCAATCCGCCGCTGGCCGACGTGCAGATGCTCATCCACCTGGCCGCGGACCGCAAGAGCGCCGCCGTGGTGAGCATTCCGCGCGACACCCGGGTCGACATACCCAGGTGCACCGACCCGAAGACCGGGCGGACCTACCCGCCGGTCAACACGATCATCAACACCTCGCTGGCCCGGGGCGGAGCGGGCTGCACGCTGGCGACCTGGGAGAACCTCACCGGGATCTACGTCGACCACTGGATGACGATCGACTTCGCGGGCGTGGTGAAGATGGCCGACGCCATCGGCGGGGTCGAGGTGTGCGTGCGGCAGAACGTGTGGGACCGACCGCTGCCCGGCGTGCCCGGCGGCTCGGGTCTGAAGCTGACGGCCGGCCGGAAGAAGGTCGAGGGCGAGCAGGCCCTCCAGTGGCTGCGCACCCGGCACGCCTGGGGCAGCGACCCGCTGCGGGCCCGGGCGCAGCACATGTACATGAACTCGATGATCCGCACGCTCAAGGCGCAGAACGTCTTCACCGACACCGGCCGGCTGACGGACCTGGCCGAGGCGGCGACCAAGTCGCTGCACGTGTCCGAGGAGCTCGGCACGGTGAAGAAGCTGTACGACCTGGGGATGCAGCTGAAGACGGTCCCGACGGACCGCATCACCATGACGACGCTGCCCACGACCGAGGACCCCGAGGATCCCAACCACCTGATCCCGGCAGGCGCCGACGCCGACCGGGTGTGGGACATGATCCGCGACGACGTGCCCTTCGACGGCAAGGGCGCGAAGAAGGCCTCCAAGACCTCCAAGGCGCCCGAGACGTCCAAGGACCCCGCCGCCGCGGACGACTCGATCGGTGTCCTGGTGCAGAACGCCACGCGTTCGGCCACCCTCGGCCCGGTGACCGGCCGCGCGGGCGCCATCACCCGGTCGCTGGTGGAGAAGGGCTTCACGAAGGCCGCCGCGGACACCTCGGGCGCGCTGTCCGAGGAGCGGACCCTGGTGCGCTACCCGAGCGCCGAACTGGCGGGCGACGCGCAGCGGGTCGCCAAGTCGCTGGGTATTCCGGCGAGTTCGGTGCGACGGTCGACGGACGTCTCCGGCGTCACGGTCGTCGTGGGCGCCGACTGGCGTACGGGTACGGCCTATCCGAAGCAGTCGGCTCCGAAGGCCGGGGACCTGCCCGGCGACGTGGACGCCCTCAACGGCTCGGACACCGGGAAGTGCATGGACGTGTACAAGCCCTACCGCTGGTAGCGACCGGAGGAGCGACGCGCACACCGGTCGACGACTTCCTTCCACCCCCGTACAGGGAATTGGGGGGAATTGCCCGCATGCATGGACCTTGAATTTGTCATTCAGCGCACATCGACGTTCAACTGGGCGGATAGTGTGAGCGATCCAGAGCTTCTGTGATGACCGTACCCGTGCGCCTTCCGGGGGAGAAGGCGCCGCGTGCCCCGACGGAGGAAACAGACAACCGTGGACGCGCAACGCCGTGGCCGGGGGGACCAGATCGACCCGGCAGACCAGTGGGTACTCAATCCGGACACCGGCGAATACGAACTGCGACTGACTCCCTCCGGAACGCAGTCGCCGGTGTCCGGAGCACGCGGATCCACTCCCCCGACGAGGGCGGGCGGCACCCGCACCGACGTTCCGCCCCAGCGCCGGCGGCGCGGTGCGCCCCAGGAGCCGCCTCCCGGGCGGCGCGGTGGCCGCCGGCCGGTGCAGCAAAAGCCCAAGAAGGCGAAGAAGGTGCTGATGTGGACCGGCGGCACGATGGCGTTCGTGCTGGTCGGGGTCGGCGGGGCCGGCTACTTCTACCTCCGGCACCTGGAGGGCAACGTCACGACGACCGACGTCGGCAGCGCGGGCGCCAGCAACTTCAGCAAGGACGAGGCCTTCAGCATCCTCATCATCGGCACGGACAAACGCACCGGTGAGGGCAACGAGGGCTACGGCGACAAGGGCAGTGTCGGGCACGCCGACACCACGATCCTGCTGCACGTCGCCGAGGACCGCTCCAACGCGACCGCGCTCAGCATCCCCCGGGACCTGATCGTGAACATCCCCGACTGCCCGACGAAGCTGGAGGACGGCTCGGAGAAGGTCGTCCCGGGCCAGCGGGGCGTCCGCTTCAACCGGAGCCTCGGGGAGAACGGCCGGGACCCGGGCTGCACGATGCGCACGGTCAAGGAGAACACCGGCATCCAGGTCGACCACTTCATGATGGCCGACTTCAACGCGGTGAAGACGCTGACGACGGCGGTGGACGGGGTCGACGTCTGCGTGGAGAAGCCGGTCAACGACAAGGAGTCGAAGCTCGTCCTGCCCGCGGGCCCGTCGAAGGTCGAGGGCGAGCAGGCCCTCGCGTTCGTCCGTACCCGCAAGAGCTTCGGCAACCACGGCGACCTGGACCGCATCAAGGTGCAGCAGCAGTTCCTGGGCTCGCTCATGCGCAAGATGTCCTCCGGTGACACCCTCACCAGCCCCTCGAAGCTGCTGAAGCTGGCCGAGGCCGCGACCAAGGCGCTGACCGTGGACAAGGCCATCGGCAACGTCGGCACGCTCAAGGACATCGCCCTGGAGCTGAAGAAGGTGCCGACGAAGAACATCGCCTTCACGACCGTCCCGGTGAAGGACAACCCGGCGGAGACGGTGGTGAAGGCGACGGTCGTCCTCGAGGAGTCGAAGGCTCCCCAGCTGTTCGACATGATCCGAAACGATGTCTCGCTCACCGAGGTCAAGCAGCGCAAGAAGAAGGAGAAGGACGCCGAGGCCGCCCGGCTGAAGGGCACCAAGGCCCCGGCCTCCGAGGTCCGGGTCCGGGTCCTCAACGGCAGTGCCGTCTCCGGTGCCGCGCAGAAGACCCTCCAGTACCTCCAGGTCGAGGAGGGCGTGACCAAGTCGGAGAACGGCGGCAACGCCCCCGCCGAACTGGCGAGGACCACGCTGGAGTACGCCCCCGACCAGGCCGACCAGGCCCGCCGCCTCGCCGACATCATGGGCCTGTCCGGGGCGGCGATGAAGCCCGGCGAGAGCGTGCGGAACGCCCAGGGGCTGCCCGCCATGACCCTGACCCTCGGCAAGGACTTCAAGGGCGCCGGCGTGAAGCTCGACGCCCCGGTCGAGACGGCGGACGTGGAGAAGTCCACCGCCGACAAGGTGAAGTGCGCGAGTTGACCCACTGAGGGCAACTGACAGGCCCGTCGTGCGTCTAACAGGAGGCAGGACGGGCCTGTCGCGTGCGCGGGGGGCGGGAAGGACCGGAAAGTGACGCAGAGCGGTGTGCGGGAGAACGAATCGCGGCAGGGCGTCCGCCGGGAACCGGACCCGGGTGGGACCCCGTCGGCGAGGGGCGGCACGCCCGGCGGCGAGGGGCCGCGCCGGCGTCCCAGGCGGCTGCTGAGGTGGTCCGCGGCCGTCCTCGCCGTCCTCATACTCGGGACGGCCGGGGCCGGATACCTCTACTACCGGCATCTGAACGGCAACATCAAGAAGGACGCGCTGAACCTCGGCGACCACAAGGTCGCCGCGCCGACGCCGAACGCCGCCGGGCAGACCCCGCTGAACATCCTGCTCATCGGCTCGGACGCGCGGGACAGCAAGGAGAACCAGAAACTCGGCGGCGCCCGTGAGACGTTCGGCGCCGCACCGCTGGCGGACGTGCAGATGCTGCTGCACCTGTCCGCCGACCGCACCAACATGTCGGTCATCAGCATGCCCCGCGACACGCTCGTGAAGATCCCCAAGTGCACCGACCCGGACGACGGGGACGTGTACCCGGAGAGCCAGGGGCGGAGGATGACCAACCAGAGCCTCGGGCACGGCGGCCCGGGCTGCACGGTGGCCACCTGGCAGGAGCTCACCGGCATCCACATCGACCACTTCATCATGGTCGACTTCGCAGGCGTGGTGGCGATGGCCGACGCCGTCGGCGGTGTCCCCGTGTGCGTCGACGCCAACATCCACTCCCGCACCTCCGACGGCAAGGGCTCGGGCCTGAAGCTGGAGAAGGGCACCTCGTACATCCAGGGCGAGCAGGCCCTCCAGTGGCTGCGCACCCGCTACGGCTTCGAGGACGGCAGCGACCTCGCCCGCGCCAAGGCCCAGCACATGTACATGAACGCGATGGTCCGCCGGCTGCGCGAGAACGCCACCCTCAGCAGCCCGAACAAGCTCCGCAGACTGGCCGAGGAGGCCACCCGGGCGCTGACGGTCGACCCCGGCCTCGACACCGTCAAGAAGCTCTACGACCTCAGCGACGAGCTGCGCAAGGTCGAGCCGGCGCGCATCACCATGACCACGATGCCCAACCGGTACGTGGGCGCCCGTGTGGAGCCGACGGAGGACGCCGAGCAGCTGTTCCGGCTGGTGCGGGACGACATCGCGCTGGACGGCAAGGACAAGGACAGGAAGAAGGCGGAGGAGAAGGTCTCCGCCGACCCGGCCGCGGCCGACGACGAGATTCCCGTGCAGGTCCGCAACGGCACCCGGACCGACACCCGGGCCGCGGCGCGCGGGCGCGCGAGCACGGTGGCCGGGCTGCTGACGGAGCAGGGCTTCGCCCAGGCCGTCGCCGACACCACCGGCTCGTGGAGCGAGGAGCGGACCGTCGTCCGCTACCCGAGCGCCGACCTGGAGGGCGACGCACAGCGGGTCGCCAAGGCCCTCGGAATTCCGCTGAGTTCGGTCAAGCGGTCGACCGGCGTCTCAGGCGTCACGCTCGTCGTGGGCGCCGACTGGCGGGAGGGCGCGGACTACAAGGCACCGAAGCGGGACGACCGGACCCCGAAGTCGGCCGACGCGCTCAACGGCGCGGACGACAAGGCCTGCATGCACGTGAACCCGAACTTCACCTGGTGACGACGAACGGGCCCCTCCCGAACGGGAAGGGGCCCGTGAGTGCGCCCCGGTCAGCTCGCGGTCGCGTCCGCGTCCGCCCGGACCGCCGGACGCCGGGAGGCGATGACCTTCTTCGCCAGCGACCGCGGGCTGGTCAGGAAGCCCCAGCCCCACGACATGTGCATGGTGGCGAGCGCCACGGGGATCTGGAGCCGCGCCTTCAGCGGCAGCCCCCGGCCGGCCGGGACGGAGCCGAGCAGGATCGCCGCGAGATAGCCGCCGGGCACGACGAAGCCCCACGGCGTCAGCAGTGCGCCCACCAGGGTGCCGGCCGCGATCGCGCACACGGCGGTCGGCGGGGCGAGGTAGCGCAGGTTGATCGAGCCCTCGTGGAAGCGGGCGACGACGTGCCGCCAGCGGCCGTAGTCCTTGTACTGCCTGGCTAGGGCCTTCACGCTCGGCCGCGGCCGGTACGACACCCTCAGCTCGGGTGAGAACCAGATGAGGCCCCCGGCCTCCCTGATCCGGAAGTTCAGCTCCCAGTCCTGGGCGCGGATGAACTCCACGTTGTAGCCGCCCTGCTGCTCCAGCGCCTCGCGCCGGAAGACCCCGAGGTAGACGGTCTCGGCCGGGCCCGCCTGTCCGCCCGTGTGGAAGGAGGCGTTGCCGACCCCTATCTTCGAGGTCATCGCGGCGGCGACGGCGTGCTCCCAGTCGTTCTCGCCCTCGGCGTGCATGATGCCGCCGACGTTCTGCGCGCCGGTCTCCTCCAGGAGCCGTACGGCGGTGGCGATGTAGTCGGGCGAGAGCATGCCGTGCCCGTCGACGCGGACGACGATCGGGTGGCGGGAGGCGTTGATCGCCGCGTTCAGCGCCGCGGGCGTACGGCCGGTGGGGTTGGGGACGGTGTGGACACGCGGGTCTTCGGCCACGAGCTCGGCGGCGATCTCGTCCGTGCGGTCCGTGGACGGACCGAGGGCGATCACGACCTCCATCTCGCCGGCGTACTCCTGCGCGAGGATCGCTTGGACTGCTCCCCGCAGATGCCGTTCCTCGTTGAGGACGGGCATGATCACGGAAACGGCGGGGAGCCGCACGTCGGGATTGGCGTTCATAGGGGCCTCACGTTACCGCGAACGAGGGACACCGGTGCGCGCCGCAGGGGCGATACAGCGGGCCGCAGATCGTATCGGCCTACGGTTTCACTGATCCCACGCACGGCCGTCGTCCGGAGGTGCCCCCTTGCCCACGCCGCGGTCCCCTCGGTCCACCGCCGCCCCGCAGCGCCGCCCGCAGCCCTCCCCCGGGCGCATCCCGCGCAGGCCCGCGCCGCCCGCACGGCGCCGCAAGCCGCGCTGGGGCCTGCGGGTGGTCACCACCCTGTCCGTGGTGGTCCTCGCGTCCGCCGGTATCGGGCACGCCGTGATGACCAGCCTGGACGCGGACATCGCCCGGGTCGACCCCTTCAAGGACATGAAGAACCGGCCGCAGGCGGGCCACGGCATGAACGTGCTGCTGGTCGGCACGGACGGCCGCGAGAAGATCAGCAAGGAGGAGCGGCGGAAGTACCGGCTGGGCGGGGCGCCCTGCCACTGCACCGACACGATCATGATCGTGCACATCTCGGCGGACCGGGAACGGGCGAGTGTGGTGAGCCTGCCGCGCGACTCGTACGCGGTGACGCCCACGCACGTCGACCGTACGACGGGCAAGCGGCACGGCGGGCACCCGGTCAAGCTGAACGCGGCGTACGCGGAGGGCGGGCCGCAGCTGACCGTGCGGACGGTCGAGAGCATGACGAAGGTGAAGATCGACCACTATCTGGAGGTCGACTTCACCAGCTTCATGAGGACGGTGGACGTGGTCGGAGGCGTACAGGTCTGCACCGCCGCCCCGCTCAGGGACAGCTACACCGGCCTGGACCTCCCGGCCGGGCGGCACACGCTGGCGGGCGGGCAGGCGCTCCAGTACGTACGCGCCCGCCACCTCGACGGGGCCTCGGACCTGGGCCGGATGAAACGCCAGCAGCGCTTCATGGCGGCGCTCGTGGAACGGATCACCTCCTCGGGGATCCTCCTCAACCCGATGAAATTCCGGGACGTGACGCGTGCGGTGCTCGGCTCCGTGCGGGCGGACAAGGGCTTCGGCACGCACGAGATGCTGGACCTCGGCCGGGCCATGCGGAACTTCTCCCCCTCCTCCTCCGAGTTCGCGACCGTCCCGATCGAGCAGATGGAATTCGCCGTGAAGGGCGTCGGCTCGACGCTGAAGTGGGACCCCGTCAAGGCGGAGCGGCTCTTCCGCGCCCTGCGCGAGGACCAGCCGCTGTCCGTGCACAAGGCGCGCGGCGCGGCCCGGATCGTCTCGGTCGCCCCGCAGCAGATCCGCGTCCAGGTGGAGAACGGGACGCGCACACCCGGGCTGGGCCGCCGGGTGGACGCGGCCCTGGCCTCGACGGGCTTCCGGACCACCCGGGCCCCGGTGAACGCCGCCGCCCATGACGTCAAGCGCACGATCATCGCCTACGACCCCCGCTGGGACCGCTCGGCCAAGTCCCTCGCCACGGCCCTGCCGGGCAGCGAACTCCGCCCCGTCAACGGCCTGGGCGCGACCCTGAAAGTCATCGCGGGCACGGATTTCGACCGCGTACGCAGGGTACGGGCCGAGGACCCGGGGCAGGGCGAGGTCGGGGTGGTACGCGGGGACGAGGTGGCGTGCGCGTAGGGGCCGTGACGCACGCATGGCGGATTGGTTCCTTCCGCCCCATGGCGGTCGGGTCCCGGCAGGCGTAGGACGGAAGGGCACGAGAACCGAACGCGGCTCTCGCCCGTCCCCCGGGAGGAATCATGACCCAGCAGCCCGCCACCATGCCCCCGCTGAGCAAGGAGATGCAGGAGTGCGTCCAGGCGTGCATGACCTGCCACAGCGTGTGCGAGGAGACCATGAGCTCCTGCCTGCAGATGGGCGGCCAGGCCCAGATGCAGATCATGCGCGCCGTCATGGACTGCGCCGAGATGACGCGTCTGTGCGCCGACATGATGATGCGCCGCTCGCCGCTGTCGGCCGAGATGTGCGCGATGTGCGCCCGGGCCTGTGACATGTGCGCCGAGGCGTGTATGTCCATGCCGGACGACGCCCAGATGATGCGCTGCGCCGAGGCGTGTCGCCGCTGTGCCGAGACGTGCCGGTCGATGTCGGCCGCCGCGATGTGAGGACCGCCTCACAGCGGTCGGGGGCACCCCCGCGGGTGCCCCCGACGCATGCCGGTGCTCAGTTGCCCGAGACGGTGACCGTCTCGTCGTTCTTCAGCTGGTTGACCAGCGTCTTCACCTTCGCGGTGTCCCACTGGAGGTTGCCGTTCGCCGAGTTGCCCGCGATCGGCATGTTCATCGACTTGCCCTCGCCGCCGCTGACGCCCTTCATCGCCCAGAACATGGACGCCAGGTCGAACAGGCCCATGTCCTTGTCGACCACGAGGGAGTCCAGGCCCGCGCCCATGGTCGGGTACAGCTTGAACGGGTTGAGGACCGTGCTCGGCGTGGCGACCTGGTTGGCCAGCGCGGAGAGGAACTTCTGCTGGTTCTTCGTGCGGTCCAGGTCGGAGCCGGCGAGCGCGTAGCGCGTGCGGACGAAGGCCAGGGCCTGGTCGCCGTTGAGGGTCTGCTTGCCCTTCTTGAAGTCCGCGCCGGACTTGGTGTCCTTGATGTCCTGCGGGATGTCCATCTCGACCCCGCCGACCGCGTCCACGATGTTCGCGAAGCCGGCGAAGCCGATCTCCACGTAGTGGTCGATGTGCAGGCCCGTGTTGGCCTCGACGGTACGGACCAGCAGCTCGGGGCCGTCCTCCGCGTACGCCGCGTTCAGCTTGGTCTGGCGGCCGGTGGCCGGGTAGAGCTTGCCGGAGTCGGAGCCCTTGTACGACGGGATCGTGACGTTCGAGTCACGCGGCAGCGAGATCAGCGTCGGGCCGTTGCCGCCGGTGTGCAGGATCATCATCGAGTCCGTGCGCTTGCCCTCGGCGGACCCGGTGTGCAGCTTCTTCTTCTCCTCGGCCGACATGCCCGCGCGGCTGTCGGAGCCGACGATCAGGTAGTTGGTGCCCTCGCCCGCCTCCGGCCGGTCGATGACCTTCGACAGGTCGACGTCGCGGTTGAGCTTGGAGTCGGCCCAGAAGTAGGTGCCGACGCTCGTCACGACCAGCAACGTCACGAGCGTGATGGCCGTCACCTTGATGCGGCGGCGCCAGTTCGGCGCGGGGCGCGGCTCGTGCATGCCGTCGCCCGGACCGCCGGGGCCTCTGCCGCCGGGTGAGCCGTAGACCTGGCCGGTGTTGTAGCCGCTGTCGTAGCCGTCGCCGGGGCCGTAGCCGCCGCCGTCGACGTACGACGGCTGCTGCGGCACGCCGCCCTGGTACGGCGGGGCGCCGCCGTAGCCGGCCTGCCCGGGCGATGCCGCCGGACCGCGGCGGACCTGCCGCATGACACGGGCGCTCTCGGGCTGTGCGCTCGAGCTGCCGCGTCCGTAGCGGTTGCCGCGGTTGTCACCGGAGAATCCCTCGGGCCAATCAGTCATGCGCCCCAGTGTGCAGGTCCCCGTAGTGGGCCATACAAGAGTCGTCGGAAAATCAGAGCACGGCTGTGGCGAAGCTGACACAAAACCCCCTCATACCGCCTCGGCATAAGGTAGGGGCCATGACAGACCAGGCCCCAGCCGCGGATTCCGGCACTGCGGATATCCCGGGCAAGCCGACTTCGGCCTCCCGCACCACCCTCAGCCACATCATGACCCACAACGACACGAACCTTCTGGGGACGGTCCACGGCGGAGTGATCATGAAGCTGGTGGACGACGCGGCGGGTGCCGTGGCCGGCCGGCACTCCGGCGGGCCGGCGGTGACGGCGTCCATGGACGAGATGGCGTTCCTGGAGCCGGTCCGCGTCGGCGACCTGGTCCACGTCAAGGCACAGGTCAACTGGACCGGCCGCACGTCCATGGAGGTCGGCGTCCGCGTCCTGGCCGAACGCTGGAACGAGTCGGCCCCGCCCACGCAGGTCGGCTCCGCCTACCTCGTCTTCGCGGCCGTCGACGCCGACGGCAAGCCGCGCCGGGTTCCCCCGGTCCTCCCGGAGACCGAACGCGACAAGCGCCGCTACCAGGAGGCCCAGATCCGCCGCACCCACCGCCTGGCCCGCCGCCGGGCGATCATGGAACTGCGCGAGAAGCGGGCGGCGGAGGGGTTCGAGGACTGAGCGAGCCTCCGGCCAGGGGGCGGGAGGCCCACTCGCTCGTCCCAGGGCCTGTTACGGCAGGTTGCGCGCCATCACGATGCGCTGGACCTGGTTCGTGCCCTCGTAGATCTGGGTGATCTTGGCGTCGCGCATCATGCGCTCCACCGGGTAGTCGCGCGTGTAGCCGTAGCCGCCGAGGAGCTGGACGGCGTCCGTGGTGACCTCCATCGCCGTGTCCGAGGCGAAGCACTTGGCGGCGGCGCCCAGGTAGGTGAGGTCGGCGTCGCCGCGCTCGGAGGCGGCTGCGGCCTGGTAGGTCAGGGCGCGGGCGGCCGAGATCTTCATGGCCATGTCGGCGAGCATGAACTGGATGCCCTGGAAGTCGGCGATCGGCTTGCCGAACTGCTTGCGCTCCTGGACGTAGCCCTTGGCGTAGTCCAGGGCGCCCTGGGCGATGCCGAGGGCCTGGGCGGCGATGGTGATACGGGTGTGGTCGAGGGTCTTCATCGCCGTGGCGAAGCCGGTGCCCTCCTCGCCGATCATGCGGTCGGCGGGGATACGGACGTTGTCGAGGTAGACCTCGCGGGTCGGGGAGCCCTTGATGCCGAGCTTCTTCTCCGGGGCACCGAAGGAGACACCCTCGTCCGACTTCTCGACGACGAAGGCCGAGATGCCCTTGGAACGCTTCGACGGGTCCGTGACCGCCATGACCGTGTAGTACTCGGACTCACCCGCGTTGGTGATCCAGCGCTTCACGCCGTTGAGGACCCAGTGGTCGCCGTCGCGGACGGCCTTCGTCTTCATGCCGGCGGCGTCCGAGCCGGCGTCCGGCTCGGACAGGCAGTACGAGAACATGCCGTCGCCCTTGGCGAGCGGGGCCATGTACTTCTTCTTCAGCTCCTCGGAGCCGGAGAGGATCACCGGGAGCGAGCCCAGCTTGTTCACCGCGGGGATGAGGGAGGAGGAGGCGCAGACGCGCGCGACTTCCTCGATCACTATGACGGTCGCCAGGGCGTCGGCGCCCGAGCCGCCGTACTCCTCGGGTACGTGCACGGCGTGCAGGTCGTTCGCGACCAGTGCCTGGAGCGCCTCCTGCGGGAAGCGGGCCTCCTCGTCCACCGCGGCGGCGTACGGCGCGATCTTCGCCTCGGCCAGCGAGCGGACGGCGTCGCGGAGCATGTCGTGCTCCTCGGACGGGCGGTACAGGTCGAAGTCAGCCGATCCGGCCAAGGTCTCTCACGCTCCAAAACGCTGCGATGGTGGCGCTAACTACCGTTAAGTAATCAAAAGTTTATGGGGTCGCTCACGGGAGGGATACGTGACCTAGACGACAGCGGGAAAGTTGCCCCGTGAAGCGCGCTCCCATGCCCCGGATATGCTCGGGCGCGCACCTGCCGTAGACCCCTGGAGCACCCATGGCCCTGAAGATCACCGTGATCGGCACCGGTTATCTCGGCGCGACACACGCGGCGGCCATGGCCGAGCTCGGCTTCGAGGTGCTCGCCCTCGACGTCGTGCCCGAGAAGATCGAGAAGCTGGAGCGCGGCGAGGCCCCGATGTACGAGCCGGGGCTCGACGAGTTGCTGCGGCGTCATGTCGCGGGGATCGAGGGCGCCAGCGGCCGGCTGAGCTTCACCCGGGACTGGGCCGAGATCGGCGCGTTCGGCGATGTGCACTTCGTCTGTGTGAACACCCCGCAGCGGCACGGCGAGTACGCCTCCGACATGAGTTACGTCGACTCGGCGTTCGCCTCGCTCGCGCCGCATCTGCACGGTCCCGCCCTGGTCGTCGGCAAGTCGACCGTGCCCGTCGGCACCGCCGACCGGCTGGCGGCCTACCTGTCCGCGCACGCGCCGGCCGGCGAGGGCGCCGAGCTGGCGTGGAACCCGGAGTTCCTGCGCGAGGGCTTCGCCGTCAAGGACACGCTGCACCCCGACCGGATCGTGGTGGGGGTGCGCAGCGAGCGGGCCGAGAAGCTGCTGCGCGAGGTGTACGCCACGCCGATCGCCGAGGGCTCGCCGTTCGTGGTGACGGACTTCCCGACCGCCGAGCTGGTGAAGACCTCCGCGAACTCCTTCCTCGCGACGAAGATCTCCTTCATCAACGCCATGGCCGAGGTGTGCGAGGCCGCGGGCGGTGACGTGGCCAAGCTGGCGGAGGCCATCGGCTACGACGACCGGATCGGCAAGAAGTTCCTGCGGGCCGGGATCGGCTTCGGCGGCGGCTGTCTGCCGAAGGACATCCGGGCGTTCATGGCGCGCGCCGGCGAGCTGGGCGCGGACCAGGCGCTGACCTTCCTGCGGGAGATCGACTCCATCAACATGCGCCAGCGCGGGCAGATGGTCGAGCTGACCCGGCAGGCGCTGGGCGGCGGACCGTTCCTCGGCAAGCGCGTCGCGGTCCTGGGCGCGACCTTCAAGCCCGACTCGGACGACGTCCGGGACTCCCCCGCGCTGAACGTCGCCGGGCAGATCCACCTCCAGGGCGGCCAGGTCACGGTCTACGACCCCAAGGGCATGGACAACGCCCGCCGCGTCTTCCCGACCCTCGGCTACGCCGACTCGGCGCTGGAGGCGGTACGCGGTGCCGACATCGTGCTGCACCTGACGGAGTGGCGGGAGTTCCGCGAGCTGGACGAGGAGGCGCTCGGCGAGGTCGCGGCGGCCCGGGTCATCCTCGACGGTCGCAACGCCCTCGACCCGGAGCGCTGGCGCAAGGCCGGGTGGACGTACCGGGCGATGGGGCGGCCGACCGCCTGAGCTGATGACCCCGAGTGCGGTCGGTCGCTCGAATTCGGTCCGGGTTCCGTGAATTTCTGACGGCTTTGCGGGAGATTCGGGAATTCTCGCGGAACCGGTGAAGGACCGAGCCGATCCATGGGGATTTTCTGTGCGCATTCCGCTGTCGCACCCGGGCGCCCGGGCCGGGCTCGGGGCAGGTCTCCCAAGGGTGCAGTCCCCCCTCCTGCCTCGGCATACGCCGTCGCCCTCGAAATCATCAATATGAGTTCGAATTTTATTCGAGCAGCACGCGGAATCGACCTTTCTCACAGGCCGACCCACCGGGAGAGAGGGTCAGGCAACAATCGATTAACCGACGCGTAGTTGCGCGGAATCCCCCTTCCACTCCACTGGTCGTCATTCGCCACACGTTTCATTGGCTTGACCCGACCATGCCAGGAGTGCCCCATGCCCTTGTTCTCCCCGGCGGAGTGGCCGCGGGATCACCGCGACGAGTTGGTGGCCGGCGCGCTCGTCGGCGCCGTGGTCATCGTGCTGGGTTACGCGTCGGGCATCGGTGCCCCCTCCGCCTCCGGCAGCACGCAGACCGCCGCTCCTCCCGCGGCACCGCCCGCGGCCACCGCGCCGGCGGACCCCACACCGGCCGCGCCGGGCGGCCCCGGCGTATCGGACCCGGGCACCGGCGCGGGCCAGATGCCCGTCGGCGGCTCGTTGCCCGGATACGGCGGTGTCGGCGGAATCGGCGCGGGCCCCGGGTACGGCACCGGCGGCGCGGGCGGGTCCGGCCACACCGGCCACACGCCCTCCCCGCCCTCCGACACCAGCCCCGGCACCGGCTCCCCCTCCCCCACGCCCACCCCGTCGGGGTCCGCCCCGGCCGACGGCGACACCTGCGAGGACGGCGAGGTCACCCTCGTACAACCGCTCCTCGGCGGGCTCACCGAGCCCGTGTTCGGGCTGCTCGACGGCGGAGGCGAGACGCCCGCGCCGCAGCCCTCCCCCTGTGTCGGCCTGGCCCCGGTCGGCAGCCTCCTCGGCGGCACCGCGTCCCCCGGACCGGAGGCGACCCCGTGACCACGACCGTCCGCCGCGCCCTGCTGCTGCTCCTGCTCACCCCGCTCCTCTACATCCTGGCCGGAGCGCCCCAGGCCGCCTTCGCCCACACCGAGCTGGTCTCCTCCTCCCCGAAGGACGGGGCGGACCTGAAGAAGGCCCCGGGCCACCTCACGCTCACCTTCGACGAGGCCGTCGACCTCGACGACGTCCGGGTGCTGACGGTGGACGGCGACCGGCTGCCGGTGTCCCGTAGCCCGCGCGGCGGCGCCGACGCCGTGCGGGTCGCGCTCCCCGCCAAGGAGCACGGGAAGCTCGCCGTCACGTGGTCCATCGTCGACGCCGAGGACGGACACGCCTCTTCCGGCCGGATCGCCTTCACCATCGGCGCACCGGCCGCCAAGGCGGGCGGCGACGAGGCCGCCGCCCCCGTGGCCGCCCCCTCCCCCTCGCTGCACAAGGCCCTCGTCGCCGCCCGCTGGGCCGGTTATCTCGCGCTCGCCCTGTTCGTCGGCGGTCTCGCCTTCGTCGTACTGCTGTGGCCGCGCGGCGCGGACGAGCCGCGGTCCCGGGCGCTGCTCGTGCTCGCCTGGACGGTCGGGCTGCTGGCCACCGTCGCGAGCATCGGCCTGCAGGGCGCGTACAGCACGCTCGGCGGACTGCGGGACGCGCTGCGCCCGGTGACGTACGCCGATCTGCTGGCCACCGAGCCCGGGGTCGTGCTCGCCGCCCGCGCTCTGGTGTGGGTGCTGGCGGCCGTGGTGCTCGGCGCCCTGCTCCAGGGCGGGGCCGGCACCTCCCGCTCCCCGGGCTGGCGGGTGGGCGCCCTCGCGGTGACGTTCGGGCTGCTGCGGACGACCGGCATGACGGGCCACAGCTCCGAGGGCGCCGAGCCCACGTGGGGTGCCGTCGCCGACTTCGTCCACCTGCTCGGCGCCTCGCTGTGGATCGGCGGGCTGGCCGTGCTCGCGCTGGCCGTGCTGCCACGTCGGCGAGCCCGGGAGCTGGCGGTGGTGGTGCCGGGTTACTCGCGGCTCGCGGCGGTGAGTGTCGCCGGCATCGTCGGCGCCGGGCTGGTCCTCGCCTGGCAGGTGGTGGGGTCGTACGACGCCCTGCTGCACACCTCGTACGGGCATCTCCTCCTGCTGAAGACGGGCGTGCTCGCGGCCGTCCTGCTCGCCGCGCTCGCGAGCCGCCAGTGGGTGCGCACCCGCCTCGATCTCGCCGTGCTGCTGCGCGGCGACGCCGCCACCGTGCGGCCCTTCGGTTACTCGGTCGCGGCCGAGACGGGGCTCGTCCTCGTCGTGCTCGCCGTGACGAGTCTGCTGGTCACGGCCGACCCCGGCCGCTGAACTCCCCCAAAAAGCACAAGGAGCAGAAGTGAAACGAAAGAACGAGAGCGACGAGACCGGTCAGGGGCAGCGCAGGCCGCCTGCCGGGAACCGGGGTCTGCTGGTCGCCGGGCTCGGTGCGGCGCTGGCCGCCGTGCTCAGCCTCGGGCTGTTGAGCGCGGTCTCCGGTTCGGACTCGGAGCAGGTCACGGGCGCGGCTCAGGCGCCCGTGGCCGCCGCCGAGGCACAGCCCGCCGCCGCCAAGGCCGACTACCAGGTCGACATCATGGGCAACAAGTTCGGCGACGGGAAGCAGCTCGTCGTCGAGGTCGGCCAGACCGTCCAGTGGACCAACCACGACAGCGTGCCGCACACGGTCACCACCACCAAGGCCCCGGTGAAGTTCGACTCGGGGACGCTGGAGAAGGGCGACTCCTGGTCGTACACCTTCACCAAGGCCGGGACGTACGAGTACTACTGCGCGGTGCACCCGGACATGACCGCCTCGGTGAAGGTCGTCGAAGCCGGCGGTGGCGGCGGTGGCGGCGGTGGCGGTGGCGGTGGCGGGTCGACGCCCGCCCCGACGGCGGCTCCCACGGGCACGCCCACGGCCGGTCCCGCCCCCACGCACGCACCGACCACCGCGCCCACCACCGGCCCGGCCCCCACGGGCGGCACCGGCTCGGGCGGCTCGGACGGCGGCAGCGACAAGCAGTGCGCCAGCGTGCAGAACGAGCTGCTGCCGATCCTCCAGCACCTCTACATGGCGCACCTCGAGCGGTCACCGGGGCAGCAGGTGCAGGACGCGCTGGCGCTCGACTCGTACCTCAAGACGCACACGGTGTGGGTCGAGAGCATCCTCAAGCCCGCTGTCGAGGACGGCGGCTCGGTGCTCGACGACACGCTCGGTGTGCTGCTGAACCACATCAACAAGGCGCACCTGGAGGAGTCGCCCGGACAGCAGGTCACCGATCTGCTGAACCCGGACAGCTACGTGAAGATGCACACGGTCTGGGCCGGGCAGATGCTCAAGCCCACGACGGACTTCCTCACCAGCAACTGCTGACGCCGTCCGCGACAGCAGGAGGGCGCCGCTCCGGCCGGGGCTCAGCCGGCCGGAGCGGCGCCCGCTCCATTCTCCACACCCTCACCATGCTTCGGGAACCGCTTTCAAGGAGACCGGGATGACAACCGTCACCCTGCCCACCGTCCCTCCCCCGGCACCGTCGCTCGACGGCGCCGGCCGCCGGCTGCCGCTGCCCGGCCGGTACACCGTGGCCCCCGGCCGCTCGCTCACCGAACTCACCGCCTGGTGCGGACCGATGCCGGTGCTGCGCCGTCGCGTCACCCTCGGCGAGGCGTCCCTCACCGTGCCGGAGGACGCCGAAAACCCGTCGTTCCGCTACGAGTTCGACGACCGCCGGCTCTGCGCCGTGCTCACCTCGGAGCAGGTCGACGAGGTCCACGGCCGTCTCCAGCTCACCGGCGAGCTCGACCTGGACGGCACCGCCTTCCCCGTCCTGATGCGGCTGCGGGTGGTCGAGCGGGCCGACGACCGGCTGCTGGTCGTGGGGTACGCCCGGCTGCCGTACCGGTTGCTGCGCCGCGCCACGGGGTTCCGCCTGCCATGGCACCGGCCGGCCACCCGGCTGCGGCTGCTGGTCGCGGCGGAGTTCGCATGAGGGCGGCCCGGCGGACGGCCCGGGGTGCCGCCGTGTCCGCCGTCCTCACGCTCCTCGCCCTGCCGCTGCTGCCGGCCGGGCAGGCCTCGGCAGCCTCGTACAGCGTGACGATGAAGGGGTACGCCTTCTCGCCCGCGAGCCTGAGTATCCCGGCCGGATCCACGGTGACCTGGACCAACCAGGACACGGCGCCGCACGACGTGAAGACCACCTCGGGCCCGGTCTCGATCCACTCCCCGATGCTCGACAAGGGGCAGAGCTGGAGCTTCACGTTCACCACGGCCGGGTCGTACGGCTACGTCTGCACCGTCCACCCGAACATGACGGCCGGGATCACGGTCCGCGCGGCGGCACCGGCGACGACGGCGGCACCGACGGCGCACGAGCACACCGGCTCCTCCTCGGGCAACCGGCCCACCGCGCCGAGCCGCACCACGCCGGGCGGCGGGACGCCGACGATGCGCATGCCGTCATCGTCGCCGTCCCCCACCGCGTCCGCCTCGTCCACCGCCTCCGCGGCGGCCGCGGGCCAGTCACCGCCGGCGTCCCCGTCGTCCCCGGCCGCACAGGCCGCCCAGCAGCCGCAGACCCAGACAGCCGCTTCATCCACCCGCCCGCTCGACCCGCTGCTCATGCTGACCGGCGTCGTCGCGGGTGTCGCGGTGCTGTGCCTGCTCCTGGTCGGCTCGCGGGCATCGGCGCCCCGGTCGCCCCGGGAGGAGGAAGCCTAGGGCGTGTCCGTAAAGTCCCGTCGTCCGCCCGGAGGGCAGGCGGGACTTCGCGGACCCGCCCCAGGTCAGCCCTTCGCCCGGTAGCGTCGCATCTTCGCCCGGGCACCGCAGACCTGCATCGAGCACCAGCGGCCCCGGCCGGCCGGGCTGCGGTCGTAGTACGCCCAGAGGCAGTCGGCGGCCTCGCAGGCCTTGAGCCTGCTCCAGGTGCCGGCGACCAGCGCCTCGGCGACGGCCGCCGCGACACGGGAGAGCAGGGGGCCCTCGTCGGCCGGGGCGAGGGCCGCCGAGCCGTCCCGCCGGTCCACTGCCACGAGGAGCGGCGCCCCTGCCAGCAGGTCGCCGAGCGGGGTCACCTCGCGGTGCGGCGGGTGGCCCGCGTGGGCGAGCAGGACCACGCGCAGGGACTCGCGCAGGGCCCGGGCGTCCTCCACCTCGTCCCGCGTGATCCCGAAGCGTGCCAGGCCCTCCGCCGTGTCCAGCGAGTCGGCACCCGACTCGACGTCCAGCGTGTTCACCAGGGCCTCGACCAGGGCCAGGCCGCCGGGCGCGGGCGCTCTCTCCGTCATGGCTGGACCGTACCTCTCGCGTTTTCCCTTGCGAGGTTACCGGCAATGCGGGAGGATGCAGTAACGGTTACCGGTTACCCGCCTCATGGAGGTAACCCCCGAAGGTAACAGCCTGCTTCAAGGAGGAAGTCATGGCACTCGCCAAGCTGGATGTCGTCGTCCTGGACTGTCCCGACCCGCGCGCACTGGCCGGTTTCTACGCCGAGGTGCTCGGCGGCACTCCCACGGTGGAGGCCGACGACTCGGGCGAGTGGGTCGACCTGAAGGTGCCGGGCGGAGCGGCCCTGGCCTTCCAGGAATCCCCCGGGTACGTGCCGCCGACGTGGCCGTCGCCCGACGGCTCGCAGCAGTTCCATCTCGACCTGGTCGTGGAGGACCTGGACGCGGCCGAGAAGGGCGTGCTGGCGCTCGGCGCGAAGCCGTTGGACGCCGAGGACCGGACGCGGACGTTCCGGGTTTACGCCGATCCGGCCGGGCACCCGTTCTGCCTCTGCGCCTGCTGACACCGGGAGGCCCCATGCCTGCTGTGGCACGTTTCCGTTCGGTCGTCGTCGACTGCCCCGACCCGCGCGCGCTGGCCCGTTTCTACGCGCAGGTCGGGGGCGGCACGCCCGAGGACGACGACCCCGACTGGGTGGTGCTGCGGATCCCCGACGGGCCGCGGCTCGCCTTCCAGCGCTCCCCCGGGTACACCCCGCCGGAGTGGCCCCGGTCCGACCGCAACGCCCAGCAGCTCCACCTGGACTTCGACGGCGGGTCGACCTGGGAGGAGATCGACGCGGCCGAGGAGCGGGTGCTGGCGCTGGGGGCGCGGGTGCTGGACCGGGAGGACTACGAGAAGAAGGACTTCCGGGTGTACGCCGACCCGGCGGGGCATCCCTTCTGCCTGTGCCGGATCGAGCACACCGCCTGAGTCACCCGCCGGTCACCCGTCCAGCTCGGAGATGGTCGCCGTCGACGGCTCGCGTCGCTGCTGGGCGGCGCGGGCGGTGAAGTCGGCACCGCGCAGCACCCGCTGGACGTTGCCCCAGGTCAGCAAGGCCACGTCGGCCTCGTCCCAGCCGCGTCGCAGCAGCTCGGCGATGAGCCGCGGATAGCAGGAGGCGTCGCCGAGCTCCTGGGGGTGGGCCGAGCCCGAGTCGTACTTGCCGGACAGCCCGACGCACTGCGCCCCGGCCACGCCCCGGATGTGGTCGAGATGGTCGGCGACGTCGCGGACGGCCGGGCCGGTCTGCTCGGCGGTCAGCGGCACCAGGCACAACCCCTTGGCCGCGCCCAGCTCCGCCAGCAGGTCGTCGGGGAGGTTGACCGGGTGGGGGCGCAGCGCCCGGGCGGCGGAGCGGCTGAACAGCACGGGCGCCCGGGACAGGCTCAGCACCCGGCGGACGGTCGGCGCGGAGGCCCCGGAGAGGTCCGCGATCACGCCGATCCGGTTCATCTCGCGCACGACCTCCTCGCCGAACCGCGTCAGCCCCGCGTCGCTCGCCCAGGACACCCCGGTCAGCGTCAGCACGCGCAGGCCGAGGAGGTGCAGCTGGCGCAGGATGCCCAGCGAGTCGCCCACGGCCGGGGCCCCGGCGGGACCGAGGAGCACGGCGACGCGGCCGCAGTTGCGGGCGTCCGCGACCTGCCCCGCCGTACAGGCCGGCCGCAGTCCGTCGTCGCAGGTCCGGGCGACGGTCTTGGCCAGGTCAAGCTGCTCCAGGGTGGCGCCGACGGCCCGGTCGCCGTCCAGGCCCTCGGGCAGGTGCAGGGACCAGAACAGCGCCCCCACATGCCCGCGGCGCAGGCGGGGCACGTCCGTGGCGACGGTGCTCTCGCCCTCCTCCAGGTCGTAGTAGGACAGGCGCTTGAGCGCCCAGGGCAGTCCGTTGTAGCCGTCGGCGACGGGATAGGCGGCGAGGATGGCGTGGGCCCGGGTCATCGGCGCGTCGTCCGGGTCGGAGACGGGCTCATAGGGCTCCGCCGCGTCCGCCCGGTCCGCCGCCATGACGGCCTCGTCGGGGTACGGCTCGGACAGGTCGTCGAACTCACCGGCCGCGGCGGTGGGACGCAGGTCGTCCTGGAGGTCTGCCATGGCGGCTCCGTACGGTCGCTCGTGAGGTACGGTCACCGTCGCACGGAGCGCCGAGGGGTTCCTGGTGGGCGGGGCGTTCGGAGTACGGCCCCGGCCTCGTGCGGCGATGCTCTCAAGGCACCCGCGCCGCCTCGATCACCTCGTCCAGGGTGTCCCGGGAGCGGATCAGGTCGGCGATCATCCGGTCGATGCGGGCGCGCTCGGCGGTGAGCTCGGCGACCAGGTGGGGCGTGGCGCGGACCGAGGGCCCGCCGTCCGTGTCCCGCATGCACGGCAGCAACTGGACGATCTTCTCGCTGCACAGCCCCGCCGCGAACAGCTCCTGGATCCGGATGACCCGGTCCACGGCCGCCTCCGGGTACTCCCGGTGCCCGCCGGGCGTCCGCTCGGCGGTGAGCATCCCCTGCTTCTCGTAGTAGCGCAGCGACCGCTCGCTGACGTTGGTGCGCCGGGCCAGTTCACCGATCCGCACGTCCCACTCCCGGGCTTGATTCTGACATTGGTGTCAGGTTCTAGCGTACGGGCATGACGCAGCACACGACAGCACTCTTCGAACCGGCTCGTCTCCCCGGGCTGGACCTGCCCAATCGTCTGGTGATGGCGCCCCTGACCCGCAACCGGGCCGAGGCGGACGGAACCCCGACCGCGCTCATGGCCACGTACTACGCCCAGCGCGCCTCGGCCGGGCTGATCATCGCCGAGGCCGCGACGCCGAACGCGGTCGGGCAGACCTACCCGAACATCACCGCCGTCCACCGCCCGGCGCACGTGGCCGGCTGGCGGCGGGTCACGGACGCCGTGCGGGAGGCGGGCGGCCGGATGTTCCTCCAGCTCCAGCACGGCGGCCGGGTCGGCCACCCCGCGACCAGCGGGCTCACCCCGGTCGCCCCCTCACCCGTCCCGCTCCCCGAGACGATCTTCACGCCGGAGGGACACCAGCCGGCCCCCGTGCCGCGGGAGATGACGGCCGAGGACATCGGCAGCACCGTCGCGGACTTCGCGAAGGCCGCCCGCAACGCCCTGGACGCCGGGTTCGAGGGCGTGGAGGTGCACTCCGCCAACGGCCATCTGCTCCACCAGTTCCTCGCCCGCAACACCAACCTCCGCACCGACGGCTACGGCGGACCGGTCGCCGCCCGGATCCGGTTCACCGCCGAGGTGACCGAGGCCGTGGCCGCCGAGATCGGGGCGGAGCGGGTGGGTCTGAGGGTCTCCCCCGGCAACACCGTCAACGGCATCGAGGAGGGCGAGACGGAGGAGATCTACCCGGCGCTCGCCGAGCGGCTGGGCGGGCTGGGGCTCGCGTATCTGCACCTGGTGTACGCCGACCCGGACACGCCGGTGTTCCGCAAGGTGCGCGCCGCCTGGCCCGGGGTGATCGTCGCCAACCCGGTCCTGAAGGAGATCTCCACGGACGGTGTGCTCCGGGCATCCGAGGAACTGCTGGCCGCCGGGGCCGACCTGATCGCGCTCGGCCGGCCCTTCCTCGCCAACCCGGACCTGGTGACGCGGCTGCGGCTCGGGGCGCCCCTGAACGAGATGCGCGACCGGTACTTCATGTACGT
Source organism: Streptomyces africanus (assembly GCF_030816955.1). Lineage (NCBI taxonomy): Bacteria > Bacillati > Actinomycetota > Actinomycetes > Kitasatosporales > Streptomycetaceae > Streptomyces > Streptomyces africanus. The sequence continues at coordinate 3,474,689 of NZ_JAUSYP010000001.1, forward strand.
GGGCGGGGCGACCGGCTACACCGACTACCCCGCCCTCGACGCGTCGCCGTCGAGCGACTCGATCGTCGCGTTGGACGGCGACCGGGTCGCCTGAAGCCCCCGGGCCACGTCCTCCGCGGCGTCCAGCACCCGGACCGCGTTCTTCCAGGTCAGCTTCGCCAGGTCGGCCTTGGACCAGCCACGGTCCAGCAGTTCCGCGAGCAGGTTCGGGTAACCGGAGACGTCGTCCAGGCCGTCGGGGGTGAAGGCCGTGCCGTCGTAGTCGCCGCCGATGCCGAGGTGGTCGATGCCGGCCGTCTCGCGCATGTGGTCCAGGTGGTCGGCGACCGTGGAGACGGTGGCGACCGGGCGCGGGTGCCGCTCCTCGAAGGCGCGGTGGACCTTCATGGCCGCCGCGGTGGTGTCGAGGTGGTGGAAGCCGTGGGCGCGCATGTTCTCGTCGGCCGCGGCCGTCCAGTCGACGGCGGCCTGGAGCACGAACTTCGGCACGAACGTCACCATGGCCATGCCGCCGTTGGCGGGCAGCCGCTCCAGGACGTCGTCCGGGATGTTGCGCGGGTGGTCGCACACGGCCCGCGCCGAGGAGTGGGAGAAGATCACCGGGGCGGAGCTCGTGTCGAGCGCGTCCCGCATGGTCGTCGCCGCCACGTGGGAGAGGTCGACGAGCATGCCGAGCCGGTTCATCTCCCGCACGACCTCCCGGCCGAACGCGGTGAGGCCGCCGGACCGCGGCTTGTCGGTCGCGGAGTCCGCCCAGTCGACGTTGTCGTTGTGAGTGAGCGTGAGGTAGCGCACGCCCAGCCCGTACAGACCCCGCAGGGTGCCCAGGGAGTTGGCGATCGAGTGGCCGCCCTCCGCACCCATGAGGGAGGCGATCCGGCCCTCCCGGCGCGCGGCCTCCATGTCGGCGGCCGTCAGCGCGGGCCGCAGGTCCTGCGGGTGGCGGTCGATCAACTGCCGTACGCAGTCGATCTGTTCGAGCGTGGCGGCGACCGGGTCGGGCAGGTCCGTGCGGACGTACACCGACCAGTACTGCGCGCCGACACCGCCCGCGCGCAGCCGCGGGATGTCGGTGTGCAGGTGGGCGCTCTGGTCGGCGGCGACATCGCGGGCGTCGAGGTCGTAGCGGACCTGCTCGCGCAGCGCCCAGGGCAGGTCGTTGTGCCCGTCGACGACCGGGAACTCGCTCAGGAGTTCCCGGACCGCCTCCACGGAGGTCATCGTCGTCACTTCCCCGCGCCGAAGCCGAAGCCGCCCGAGCCCTCGACCTTGGAGCGCAGGCGCTTGCCCTTCTCGGTGGCCTGGTCGTTGAGCTCCTGCTGGAACTCGCGCATGCGGGCGCGGAGCTCGTCGTCGTGCGCGGCGAGGATGCGGGCCGCGAGCAGACCGGCGTTGCGGGCGCCGGCGACGGAGACCGTGGCGACCGGGACACCGGCCGGCATCTGCACGATCGACAGCAGGGAGTCCATGCCGTCGAGGTACTTCAGCGGCACGGGCACGCCGATGACCGGCAGCGGTGTCACGGAGGCGAGCATGCCGGGCAGGTGGGCGGCGCCGCCGGCTCCGGCGATGATCACCTTGAGCCCGCGCTCGTCGGCCTGCTCGCCGTACGCGACCATCTCGCGCGGCATGCGGTGCGCGGAGACGACGTCGACCTCGTAGGCGATCTCGAACTCGTCGAGGGCCTTGGCGGCGGCCTCCATGACGGGCCAGTCGCTGTCCGACCCCATGACGATGCCAACAACAGGGCTCATTCGGTGATGGTGCCTCTCAGGTAGCCGGCTGCGTGACGGGCGCGCTCCAGCACGTCGTCCAGGTCGTCGCCGTAGGTGTTGACGTGACCGACCTTGCGGCCGGGCTTCACGTCCTTGCCGTACATGTGGATCTTGAGCTGGGGGTCGCGGGCCATGCAGTGCAGGTACGCGGAGTACATGTCCGGGTAGTCGCCGCCGAGGACGTTGACCATGACCGTCCAGGTGGCGCGCGGGCGCGGGTCGCCGAGGGGCAGGTCCAGGACCGCCCGGACGTGGTTGGCGAACTGGCTGGTGACGGCGCCGTCCATCGACCAGTGGCCGGAGTTGTGCGGGCGCATCGCCAGCTCGTTGACGAGGATGCGGCCGTCGCGCGTCTGGAACAGCTCGACGGCGAGGTGCCCGACGACGCCGAGTTCCTTGGCGATGTTCAGCGCCATCTCCTCGGCCCGCAGGGCGAGGGCCTCGTCGAGGTCCGGGGCCGGGGCGATCACCGTGTCGCAGACGCCGTTGACCTGGCGGGACTCGACGACCGGGTAGGCGACGGCCTGGCCGTGCGGGGAGCGGACGACGTTGGCGGCGAGCTCGCGGACGAAGTCGACCTTCTCCTCGGCGAGCACGGGGACACCGGCCTTGAAGGGGTCGGCGGCCTCCTCGACGGAGCCGACGACCCACACGCCCTTGCCGTCGTAGCCGCCGCGGACGGTCTTGAGGACGACGGGGAAGCCCTCGCCCTCGGCCGCGAAGGCCGCCACGTCCTGCGGATCGGAGACGATTCTGTGTCTGGGGCAGGGCACGCCGATCGCGTCGAGCTTCGCGCGCATCACACCCTTGTCCTGGGCGTGCACGAGCGCGTCGGGGCCAGGGCGCACGGGGATGCCGTCCGCCTCCAGGGCCCTGAGGTGCTCGGTGGGCACGTGTTCGTGATCGAAGGTGATCACATCGCACCCGCGTGCGAAGGCGCGCAGCGTCTCCAGGTCGCGATAGTCGCCGACGACGACATCGCTCACGACCTGCGCAGCTGAGTCCTGCGGGGTGTCACTGAGGAGCTTGAACCTGATGCCCAGCGGGATGCCTGCCTCGTGTGTCATACGAGCGAGCTGGCCCCCGCCGACCATGCCGACTACCGGAAACGTCACGCCCCCAGGGTATCGGCCGCGCCAAGGTGGCCGGTTTCCTGCCCCACCCCGGCCCGGCCCGGACCATCTCCGGCCGCCCACCGCCGCCCGCAGGAAGATCGCGGTGGAAGGTGGATAGCATGGCTGGGTTGATGCCAACCACGGACGGGGGCCTGCATGACCATGGGACATGGTGCCTCGCGGCTCCGACGGCTCGTCCACGAAGTCGCCAAGTTCGGCGCGGTGGGCGGTGCCGGGGTGCTCGTCAACCTCCTCGTGTTCAACCTGGTGCGGCATGTCACCGACCTCCAGGTGGTGCGCGCGAGCGTCATCGCGACCGTCGTGGCGATCGTCTTCAACTACGTCGGCTTCCGCTACTTCACCTACCGCGACCGCGACAAGAGCCGCCGTACGCGGGAAATGACCCTGTTCCTGCTGTTCAGCGCGATCGGGCTGGTCATCGAGAACGGCATCCTGTACGTGGCCACGTACGGCTTCGGCTGGGACACCCCGCTGCAGAACAACATCTTCAAGTTCCTCGGCATCGGCGTCGCCACGCTCTTCCGCTTCTGGTCGTACCGCAGCTGGGTCTTCCGCGCCCTTCCCGCCCGTGAGGCGGTGGCGGACGCGGAGTCGATCCTGAAGGGCGAGCGGGCCAAGCGGTCGCGGGAGTCCGGGCAGCGGGTGCCGTAGGCCCGTTTCCCGCTTTCCTGCCGCGTTTCCTGCCGCGCGCGTCAGCGGATCATCGGCTCGTCGTCGTCGCCGAGGGACGTCCGGACGGGCGTGCGGGACAGGAAGAGGCCGAAGACCGGGGGTTTGGTCTGGAGCATCTCCAGACGCCCACCGTCCGCTTCCGCCAGGTCGCGGGCCACGGCCAGGCCGATGCCCGTGGAGTTGCGGCCGCTGATGGCCCGCTCGAAGATGCGGGCGCCGAGATCGGCGGGGACCCCGGGGCCCTCGTCCGTGACCTCGATGACGGCCTGGTTGCCGGTGACGCGGGTGCGCAGCGCCACCGTGCCGCCGCCGTGCATCAGGGAGTTCTCGATCAGCGCGGCCAGCACCTGCGCGACCGCTCCCGGTGTGCCGACGGCCTCCAGGTGCCGCTTGCCGGAGCTGACGATGGCCCGGCCCGCGCTGCGGTAGGCGGGGCGCCACTCGGCGAGCTGCTGCTGGATGACCTCGTCGAGGTCGAAGGTGACGGCGGAGCCGGTGCGCGGATCGCGGGAGTTCGTCAGCAGCCGCTCGACGACGTCCGTGAGCCGCTCGACCTGGGTCAGCGCGATCGTCGCCTCTTCCTTCACCGTGTCCGGGTCGTCGGTGAGGGTGATCTCCTCCAGCCGCATGGACAGCGCGGTGAGCGGCGTCCGCAGCTGGTGGGAGGCGTCCGCGGCCAGCCGCCGCTCGGCGGTGAGCATGCGGGCGATGCGCTCGGCCGAGCCGTCCAGCACGTCCGCGACCCGGTCCAGCTCGGGCACGCCGTACCGCTTGTGGCGCGGGCGCGGATCGCCCGAGCCGAGCCGCTCGGCCGTCTCCGCGAGGTCGGTCAGCGGCGACGCCAGCCGGTTCGCCTGGCGGACGGCCAGCAGCACCGCGGCCACCACGGCGAGCAGCGCCACGAGCGCGATGATCAGCAGGGTGCGGCCGACCTCGCGGGTCACCGAGGAGCGCGGCTCCTGGACGGTGACCGTCTCGCCCTCCTCGCCGGGCGCGCTGGCGCTGATCACGTCACCGGACGGCTTGGAGCCGACTTCGATGGGCGCCTCGCCGGGGATCCGGATCACCGCGTAGTAGCGGTTCTGCGTGATCTGGTCGCGCAGCACCTCCGCGTCGACCTGCTGCGCCCCGAAGAGCCGGCTGTCGACGATGCTCGCCAGCCGGACGGCCTCGGACTCCACCCGCTCCTGGGCGCTGTTGCTGATCGTCCTGGTCTCGACGATGACGAGGGAGACGCCGAAGACGGCGATCACGACGAGCACCACGGCGAGCGTGGACTGGATCAGTCGGCGGCGCATGTCCCGTTACCCGTGTCTACCCGTGCCCGTCCCGCGGCTCAGCTCTTCTCGAAACGGAAGCCCACACCGCGCACCGTGGCGATGTACCGGGGGTTGGCCGCGTCGTCGCCGAGCTTCTTGCGCAGCCAGGAGATGTGCATGTCGAGGGTCTTGGTCGACGACCACCAGGTGGTGTCCCAGACCTCGCGCATCAGCTGGTCGCGGGTGACGACCCGGCCCGCGTCGCGCACCAGCACGCGCAGCAGGTCGAACTCCTTGGCGGTGAGCTGGAGCTCCTCCTCGCCCATCCAGGCGCGGTGCGACTCGACGTCGATCCGCACGCCGTGGGTGGCGGGCGGCTGCTGCGGCTCGGAAGCGCCGCGGCGCAGCAGGGCGCGGACGCGGGCGAGCAGTTCGGCGAGCCGGAACGGCTTGGTGACGTAGTCGTCGGCGCCCGCGTCGAGCCCGACGACGGTGTCCACCTCGTCGGCGCGCGCGGTCAGGATGAGGATCGGGATGCTGTGGCCTTCGCCACGCAGGCGGCGGGCCACCTCCAGACCGTCCATGCCGGGCAGACCCAGGTCGAGCACGACCAGGTCGACGCCACCCTGCATTCCGGCGTCGAGGGCGGTGGGTCCGTCCTCACGCACCTCGACCTCGTAGCCCTCCCGGCGCAGAGCACGGGCCAGCGGCTCCGAGATGGACGCGTCGTCCTCGGCGAGCAGTACACGGGTCATGTGGTGATGGTAGACCTGCAAGCCCCTGAGCTGGGGTGTGACCGGAAGCCTTGATTCTTACCCGCGGCAAACCCGCTTCTTACGATCGGCGGGTACGCGCACAGACCTCTGCCTGTGGGGTGTGATCCTGGTAAAGACCTTGGAAATAGGGCTTACGGTTCCCTCTACACCTGTGATCCGTGTCTCAAGTCCTTCCATATACGGCGGTGTCCTGCCGTATGGTGAATCAACGCCTGTAGCACCACGGCGACCTTCGGAGGCTGATTGCCCCTGGAGGTCTCTTTTGTGTGCGGGTTCGTGCGCGGGCCGGCTTCACCGGCTCCCCGGACCTGAAACGACCTGTGGCCGGGCCTCGTCGTGCGGATACGCGCGTAGAGGCGTGGATCCCGGTGGCGACCGCCCACCGCTCCGTGACCCGGAGCGGACCCCCGTAGGCGTCGGGCGGACGGCCGTACGAACCGGTGCCGGCAGCTCCCCCCGGGCGCACCCACCGCTGTCAGCGGAGCGCGTCCCGACCAGCAAGGAACGACCATGGCGTCCAGCCTGACGAAGGACTCGGCCCGCCCGGGCATCCCCGGCTCCGAGAAGACCTTCTTCGGCCACCCCCGCGGACTGGCCACTCTGTTCATGACCGAGATGTGGGAGCGGTTCAGCTTCTACGGCATGCGGGCTCTGCTCGTCGTGTACCTGCTCTCCGGCGGGCCCGACGCCAAGAAGGGCAGCATGGGCGGCGGGCTCGGCATGGACCTCGCCACCACCACGGCGATCTACTCGGTGTACCTGTCGATGGTGTACCTGCTCGCCATGCCGGGCGGCTGGCTCGGCGACCGGGTCTGGGGTCCGCGCAAGACCGTGGCGATCGCGGCCGTCACGATCATGGCCGGTCACCTGGTGCTGGCCCTGCCCGGCGGCCAGGCGCCCTTCTTCGCCGGCCTGGCCCTGGTGGCACTGGGCTCCGGCCTGCTCAAGGCCAACATCTCCACCATGGTCGGACACCTCTACGACGGCCCGGACGACCCGCGCCGTGACGGCGGCTTCACGATCTTCTACATGGGCATCAACATGGGTGCCTTCTTCGCGCCGCTGATCATCGGCACGGTCGGCCAGCAGGTGAGCTGGCACCTCGGCTTCGGTCTGGCCGCGGTGGGTATGGGCATCGGCCTCGTCGCCTTCCTGGTCGGCACCCGGAACCTGAGCCCGCAGAGCAACGTCGTGCCCAAGCCGCTGGCGGCCGAGGAGCGCGCGTCCTGGCTGCGCAAGGGCCTGCTCTGGCTGGCCGTCGCGGCGGTCTTTTACGGCGTCGTCGGCCTCACCGGCCACTTCACGCTCAACTGGGCGATGATCCCGCTCACGGTGATCGGCCTGATCATCCCGGCCGGCGTGCTGATCCGGATCAAGCGGGACAAGGAGCTCAGCGACGTCGAGCAGTCGAAGATGACCGGCTACATCTGGTTCTTCGTCGCGGCCGCCGCCTTCTGGATGATCTACGACCAGGGCGGTTCCACGGTCCAGGCGTTCGGTGAGACGAAGGCCTCCGGCTCGCTGCTCGGCTTCGACTTCCCGTCGTCCTGGTACCAGTCGCTGAACCCGGTGTTCATCATGGCCCTGGCCCCGGTCTTCGCCTGGTTCTGGCTGTGGCTGAACCGCAAGGGCAAGGAGCCGAGCACGGTCGCCAAGTTCGCCGCGGCGCTGTTCTTCGTCGGTGTCTCGTTCTTCTTCTTCCTGCTGCCGATGGGCATGGCCGGCGGTGACACGCTGGTCAGCCCGATGTGGCTGGTGGGCATCTACCTGATCCAGACCGTCGGCGAGCTGTGCCTCTCGCCGGTCGGCCTGTCGGTGACGACGAAGATGGCCCCGGCCAAGTACGCCAGCCAGATGATGGGCGTCTGGTTCCTCGCGGTCACGGCGGGCGACTCGGTGACGGGTCTGCTCTCCAACCCGGCCGTCGGGGGCGTCGACCTCAGCGGCACGGGCGCGGTCGCGGCCGAGGCGGTCCTCGCCGCCCTGGCGGGTGGCGCGGTGTACATGTACCGCAGGAAGGTCAAGGCGCTGATGGGCGACGTCCACTGAGGCGTCCCACCGGACCCTGACGAAAGGGCCGCCGCACCTCGAAGGTGCGGCGGCCCTTCTCATTGCCTCATGTGTTGTCTCATGTCCGTGGCTCACGTCCTCGTCGAGCTCGGCGGTTCGGCGTCCGGGGAGACCCACGGCAGGGCCGGGGGCAGGCGTTCGGCAGGCAGACGCAGGCGCCGACGGCGCGGGCGGGCCGCGTGGACGGGGTGGCGGGGGCGGGCGTGGTCCACGACGGCCAGGCCGGCGCGGAACAGCGCCGCCGGGACGACCAGGCAGACGAGGACCCAGAACAGGGTCACGCCCCAGGGGCGGCCCACGCCCCAGGGGTGCTCGGCGAGGACCTTGCCGCCGTACTTCAGGGACACGGTGTAGTCGCCGTGCGCCCCGGCCGCGAGCTCCACGGGGAGTTCGACGCGCGCCTTGCCGCCGGGCCGGATCGTGCCGCGCCAGCGCTGGTCCTGCCACTGCGGGGCGAACACGCCGTGGGAGGTGCCGACCTGGAAGACGGGGTCCTTCACGGGGGACGTCCCGACGTTCCCGACGGTGACCACGAGTGTCCGGGCGGGCGGGGAGCCGAACCAGGTCAGCAGCCCGCTGGAGCCCCGCAGCCGGGTGTCCGCGAGCAGGGACAGCCGTCCGCCGGCCCGGTCCGCGGGCAGCGGCTCGACCGCGTGCCCGGCGACCCGGAGGGCCGCGTCGGCCTCGGCCCCGGCCCCCGTCACCGTCGCCACGTGCACCACGCAGGGGCACGGCACGGGCGGTTCCACGACGGGCAGTTCGCGGCGGAAGCGCCCCTTCGCGTCGGTGGTGACGGTCCGGCCGTCGGCGTTGGCGCAGGAGTTGGTGCCGCCGGTCACGCCCAGGGACGGCTCGGCCTGCCCGCAGACCAGCAGCGTCAGCAGGGCACGCGGACGCCAGCCGCTGCCGGTGACGGTGACCGAGCCGCCCGTCCCGGCCTGGGTCCTGGACAGCTCGACGACCGGCCGGTCCGCGGCCCCGGCGGGCCCGGCGCCCGCCAGGCCCGGCAGGAGCACCAGCAGGAGGGGCAGCAGGAGACGCAGGGACAGGTACGGAACACGGGCGACGTGCGGCATCGGCGGCTCCACGGTCGTGCGGGTGTGCGCTCAGTGGCGTACGCGCGCTGTCCGGTGACGTCGTGTCAGCCACAGGGTGCCCGCCGCGCCGGCGAGCAGAACGGTGCCGCCGAGGGTGCCGAGCGCGACGGCCGAGTCCTCCGGGCCGGTCTGCGGGAGCTCGTCGCCGGAGCCGGAACCGGATCCCGGATCCGAGCCGCCGCCCTGGGTGGAGCCGGTGGCGCCGCCGCCGCTCGCGGCCGTGACGTCCAGGGTCAGGGACGGGCCCGGGTCGTTCGTCGGCGTGCACGTGGTCGTCGTGCCGAGCGCCTTGATGGTGAGCACGCCGGCCGTGAAGGTGACCTCGCCGCTCTTCTTCGGCGTGTACGTGCCGCTCAGGTCGTTGATCTTGATCGGCGTGTTGGCGGGGATCGCGGCGTCGTTGGCGGGGCCGGTCACCGTCAGGGTGCCGCTGTCCGCGCCGCCCAGGGCGATGGTGGCGCTCGGGGTCATCGCACCCTTGCCCAGTTCGACCGGGCTGGAGGAGACGCCCTTCTGCCACGACATGGTGATCCGGTACCCGCTGCCGCTCTTGACGCCCTTGATGTCGATGGGCGAGACGGCGCTCTTGTCGCCGATCGGCGTCTTGCACTGGTAGTTGACGTCGACGACCTCGGCCCGGGCCGTGGGGGCGGCCATCAACACCGCCGAGCCGGCCAGGGCCGCGGCGGACGCGAGTGCGGCGGTTCGATTCCGGTACGACACGGAGCCGCTCCCCTTCCTGTTTCCTGACGGCACATCAGATCGGGCCGTCAAGGTACGCCCGGGGCGTTGAGGAAGGAAGACACGGTGCGGGGTGGATCTGTGGCGATCCGGCGTGGAGGTTCCCTGGGAGTGGAAGGGGATGGTCGGGGCGGTCCGGCGGCCGGGCAGCCGTCGGCGAACCGCCGGCTCGACCCTTCACCCGAACGGCCCTGCGGGGAGGGCCCGGGTCCACCCCGCACGGTCCACGGGAGACAGCCGAAGCCCGCCACCCGGACGAGCACCCAGGAAACAGCCGAAACCCCCACCACCGGGACGGTCACCCAAGAACCAGCCCGAGCCCACCACCCGGCCGGTCCCCCAGCCCAAGAACCAGCCCGAGCCCGCGCCCGGCGCGCTCGCGGCGCCCCGGAACAGCCAAGGCCCCGGATCAGGCAGGAGCCCCCAGTTCGGCCCACACCGTCTTGCCGGCGACTCCCGGCGTGCGGACCACGCCCCAGTCCAGGCACAGTCGCTGGACGATGAACATGCCGTGGCCGCCCGGGCGGCCGGCCCGGTGCGGGGTGCGGGGCGACGGCTGGCCGGTGCCCCGGTCGGCGACCTCGATGCGGATCACCTTGTTGTCGCAGGTGATCCACAGCTGGTCCGGCCCCTCGGCGTGCAGGCAGGCATTGGTGACCAGCTCGGAGACGACGAGCAGGACGTCCTCGGCGGCGGCCCGCTGGTCCGCGGAGGCGGCCGGCAGCCAGCCCCACGCGTACAGCGCCTGGCGGGCGAAGTCGCGGGCGAGCGGGACGACGCCGCTCGCCCCGTCGAAGCTCAGCCGGCGCACCTGCCGGCCCCCCGGCGGTGCCGCGGCTCCGGACGGCGCGGCCACGTCCTCGCCGGACGCACCGCCCGCCGGCACGCCACCCTCGGACGCCCCGGAAGCGCCGCTGGGCTCCGGCCCGCGGTCGCCCGGCGAGTAGGGCCGGGTGGTGCTCATCAGCGCTTCACCTCACCGATTCACCAGTTCACGATTCAAAAAATTCATTCCACAGTCAGTCACGCAGTGCGCGGCACGACGGTTTCGCGACGCCCCCGCCGCCCTGGCGGCCGACCGTTCCAGGATGTCTCCTGCCCGGGCGGACCGGGGGAACACCCCCGTATTCGGCGCGAAAGGCGTGCCAGGGGCAGGACACCGGTCACAGAGGGATGGCCGAGGCTCGGCGCGCCCACGCAACGCCGGTCAGCCCGACTCGTCGGCCAGGGCCGCCTCAAGCGTGTCATGGACGGTGAACACTGCATCCGCGCCAGTGATCTCGAACACGCGTGCCACTACCGGCTGCATCCCGGCGAGAGTCACGCCACCGCCCGCGGCCTCGGCCCTCAGCCGGGCACCCAGGAGCACGTTGAGCCCCGTGGAGTCGCAGAACTCCAGCCGCGCGCAGTCGATGACCAGGCGCTTGAATCCCTTGGCGAGGCAGTCCTCGAGTGGCTCACGCAACAGATCGGCGGTGTGGTGATCCAGCTCACCCGCCGGGGTCACGACGGCGCTAGAGCCCTCTTCCCGCACCTCCACCAGAAGCCGGCCAGACTGTGCGCTGCCGACTGTCCCGCGGTCCATGCCGTCTCTCTCTCCCGACGTCGTGACTGCTGCTGACGCCCTCGAACACTACGCCTTCCCGCCACGCTTCGACACCCGAACAACTACACACAAACGGACATATGCCCACAGAACGCACTTGCGGTGGGCTCGGGAAAGCGGGTAGGCCTAGTAAGGACACGTACCCGACACGGCCGGCTTTGGAGGCGCCGCACACCGCAGTGCACCTTACGGCTCCGGCAGCCTTATGCCGAGAACGATGGAGGACATCATGTCACCCCGGCTCGACGCATCGCGTACCCAGAAAGCGACGTCGACACCCCCTCCGGAACATCTGGATCCCATCGAGCAGGACGAGATGCTCGTCACACAGGACGGCCTTCTCGCCGGACTTCCGGACATCCCCCCGTACGAGGAAGTCGACGCGGTCGACGCACGGGCCCTGTCCAAGACCCTCTTCGAGCGCCTCGAGTCGCTGGAGGAAGGCACCCACGAGTACTCGTACGTCCGCAACACGCTCGTCGAACTGAACCTCGCACTGGTCAAGTTCGCCGCCTCCCGGTTCCGCTCCCGCAGCGAGCCGATGGAGGACATCATCCAGGTCGGCACCATCGGCCTGATCAAGGCGATCGACCGCTTCGAGCTGTCTCGGGGTGTCGAGTTCCCCACATTCGCGATGCCGACCATCGTCGGCGAGATCAAGCGCTTCTTCCGCGACACCTCGTGGTCGGTGCGCGTTCCGCGGCGGCTCCAGGAGCTGCGGCTCGACCTGGCCAAGGCCGGTGACGAGCTGGCCCAGAAGCTGGACCGCGCCCCGACGGTGACGGAACTGGCCGAGCGCCTCGGCATCTCCAACGACGAGGTCGTCGAGGGCATGGCCGCGTCGAACGCCTACACCGCCTCCTCGCTGGACGCCCAGCCGGAGGAGGACGACTCCGAGGGCGCGCTCGCGGACCGCATCGGCTACGAGGACCACGGGCTCGAAGGCATCGAGTACGTCGAGTCGTTGAAGCCGCTGATCGCCGAACTTCCGCCGCGCGACCGCAAGATCCTGTCGCTGCGCTTCGTCGCGGGCATGACCCAGTCGGAGATCGGCGAGGAACTGGGCATCTCCCAGATGCACGTCTCGCGGCTGCTGTCGCGCACGCTGGTACGGCTGCGCAAGGGGCTGACCGTCGAGGAGTGATCCTCCGAGGAGGTCCTCCGCCGAGGATCCTCACTGCACGACGCTGTGCCCGGTGACGCTGTCTTTCGGGGGCGGACCGAACGGTCCGCCCCCGGGCGCGTTTCCTGCCCTCTCCGCGTGCACGTCCTGGTTCCCGTCCTACGGTGAGTAGATGATCAGTGCCGTGGTCGGCAGGAACGTGGCCAGGGCGCTGAGCCACCAGTAGGTCCGTGGGGTGAGCGAACTCCGGCGCGCGAGTGAGCGGTTCACGGAGAGCCACAGCAGGACGTACGGGACGACGATGACGGCCGCGATCGGCAGCCAGAGCACCAGGGGGTCGTTGTCCGTCGGCTCGGGACCGCCCGTCCAGCTCGCTGCGAGGAACCACAGCATCCAGATCGGTATGACGCCCGGGATGCCGAGGAGCACATTGGCGCCCAGGGCCGCCTGCCACCGTCTGCTCATCGGATCCGGCCTTCCGTCGATGCTCAGAGCACCCGCTCGCCGCGCCGCCAGACCCCGGTGACCAGCGGGACGCCGGGCCGGTAGGCCAGGTGGACGTGGCTCGGGGCGTCGAGAAGCATCAGGTCGGCGTACGCGCCCGGGGTGAGGCGGCCGATGTCGGTGCGCCGGAGGGCCGCGGCGCCGCCCGCCGTGGCCGACCAGACGGCCTCGTCCGGCGTCATGCCCATGTCCCGTACGGCGAGCGCGATGCAGAACGGGACGGAAGAGGTGAACGACGAGCCCGGGTTGCAGTCGGTGGACAGGGCCACGGTGACACCCGCGTCGAGGAGGCGGCGGGCGTCCGGCCACTCGGCACGGGTGGAGAACTCGGCGCCGGGCAGGAGGGTGGCGACCGTGCGGCTGTTCGCCAGGGCGTCGACGTCCTCGTCCGTCAGGTGGGTGCAGTGGTCGGCGCTGGCCGCGTCGAGTTCGACCGCCAGCCGCACGCCCGGGCCGTAGGAGAGCTGGTTGGCGTGGATACGGGGGTGCAGGCCGCGTTCCCGGCCGGCGGTGAGGATCGCGCGGGCCTGGTCACCGTCGAAGGCGCCCTGCTCGCAGAAGACGTCGATCCAGCGGGCGTGCGGGGCGCAGGCGTCGAGCATCTCGCCGGTGACGAGGGCGACGTAGGCGGCCGGGTCCTCGGCGAACTCGGGGGCGACGATGTGGGCGCCGAGGTAGGTGACCTCGTCGGTGTGGGCGGCGGCGACGCGCAGGGCCCGGGCCTCGTCCTCGACCGTCAGGCCGTAGCCGGACTTGGTCTCGAAGGTGGTCGTGCCCTGGCGGAGGGCCTCGGCGAGGTAACGGGTGACGTTGGCTTCCAGTTCCTCGTCCGTCGCGGCGCGGGTGGCCGCGACGGTCGTGCGGATGCCGCCCGCGCTGTACGGCCGCCCCGACATCCGGGCGTTGAACTCCTGCGTCCGGTCGCCGGCGAAGACGAGGTGGGAGTGGGAGTCGACGAAGCCGGGGAGGACCGCCCGGCCGCCGGCGTCGACCCGATTGTCAGTGGCGGGTGCTTTGCTTTGATCACCGGTCCACGCGATGCGGTCGCCTTCGATGACGACGGCCGCGTCCTGGACCAGTCCGAGGGGGGAACCGAGGGAGGGGTCGTTGGTGACCAAGGCGGCGATGTTGGTGATGAGCGTGCTTGCGGTGCTCGCGGAGTGGGCGGGGCTGACGGTCGTCGCGTTGCTCATGGCGTCCTTGGTGGCCTGGTCGGCGGTGGGGTCGGGTTCGGGGGCCGGCCGCTCGAAGGAGCGGCCCGGGGTCATCCGCGCAGGGCTTCGACGGCGTCCGCGAGGGCTCGCGGCACATCCGGTACGAGCGAGTGGACCCCGTCCCGTACGACGTGCCGCCCTCCCACGACCGTATGCGACACGTCCGCTGCCGACGCGGCGAATACGGCCGTCTCGGCCCCGAGCCGCGGAAGCGGCCCTGCCGTCCTGACCGAGTCGAGCGCGATCGTCGTGAAGTCGGCGAGCGCGCCGGGCTCCAGGGCGCCCGCGTCCTCCCAGCCGAGGGCCGCGTGCCCGTCCGCCGAGGCGGCCCGCAGGAGGGCTGCCGCCGTCCAGTGGCCTCGGGTACGGGTGCGCAGGCGCTCGTTCAGCTCCATGGCCCGCGCCTCTTCGAGCAGGTCGATCACGGCGTGGCTGTCGGAGCCGAGACAGAGCGGCGAGCCCGCCTGCTGCAGGGCGACGGCGGGTCCGATGCCGTCGGCGAGGTCCCGCTCGGTGGTGGGGCACATGCAGGTGCCGGTGCCGCTGCCGCCGATGAGGGAGATGTCGTCGGCGGTCAGGTGGGTGTTGTGGACGCCGGTGGTACGCGGGCCGAGGACGCCGTGGTCGGCCAGGAGCCGGGCGGGGGTGCGGCCGTGGGCCTCGCGGCAGGCGTCGTTCTCGGCCGTCTGTTCCGACAGGTGCACATGGAGCGGGGCCCGCCGCTCCTCGGCCCACCGCGCGACGGTCGCCAGCTGGTCGGCGGGCACGGCCCGCACGGAGTGGATCGCCGCTCCGATCCGCGCGTGATCTCGTTCCTTGAGAACTGAACAGCGTTCGGCCCAGGCGTCCGCCGTGCCGTCGGAGAAGCGGAGCTGGGGGGCGGTGGGCGGCTGTCCGAAGCCGGAGGAGAGGTAGACGGTGTCGAGGAGGGTGATGCGGATCCCGGCTTCGGCGGCGGCCGCGACGAGGGCCTCGCCCATCGCGTTGGGGTCGGCGTAGGGGGTGCCGCCGGGGGCGTGGTGGACGTAGTGGAACTCGCCGACCGCCGTGATGCCGGCCAGGGCCATCTCGGCGTACACGGCGCGGGCGAGGGCGTGGTAGCTGTCCGGGGTGAGCCGGGCGGCCGTGGCGTACATGACCTCGCGCCAGGTCCAGAAGGTGCCGGAGCCGACCTGGACGGTGCCGCGCAGGGCACGGTGGAAGGCGTGGCTGTGGGCGTTGGCGAGGCCGGGGAGGGTGAGGCCGCGCAGGACCTCGGCGCCGGGGGTCGGGGCGGGGGTGCCGGGGCGGACGGCGGCGATGCGGCCGTCCCGGACGTCGAGGGCCACGCCCGGCTCGACGTGCGTGCCGAGCCAGGCGTGCTCCAGCCAGTACGTGCGCGTGGCTGCTCTGGTCACCTGCACGCCAGTCCTTCCAGTACGTCGGCGAGTGCGAGTACCCCGGCCACGCAGTCGTCCTCGGTGGCGGATTCGGCCGGTGAGTGGGAGACGCCGGTGGGGTTGCGCACGAACAGCATGGCGGTCGGGATGCTCCCCGACAGGATCCCGGCGTCGTGTCCGGCGCCGGTGCCGAGGACGGGGACCGTGAGGCCGGTGTCCTTGCCGAGGATGCGGGCGAGTTCGCCGCGCAGGGCGTGGTCGAACTCGACGACGGGGGTGAACGACTCGCGCACGACGGCGAGATCGACACCGTGGGCGGCGGCGTACTCCCCGGCCGCCTTCTCGACGCCGGCGACCACGGCGTCCAGGCTCTCCTGGTCGGCGGCGCGCGAGTCGAGCCAGCCGCGCACCAGGGAGGGGATGGCGTTGACACCGTTCGGCTCGACGGCGATCTTCCCGAAGGTGGCGACGGCACCGGCGAGTTCGGCCTCGCGCCGGGCGGCGAGCACGGTCTCGGCGTAGGACAGCATGGGGTCGCGCCGGTCGGCGAGCCGGGTGGTGCCGGCGTGGTTGGCCTCGCCCCGGAAGTCGAACCGCCACCGGCCGTGCGGCCAGATCGCGCTGGCGATGCCGACCCGGTCGCCGGACAGGTCGAGGGCCCGGCCCTGCTCGACGTGCAGTTCGACGAAGGCACCGATGCGGGCGAGCCGCTCGGAGTCGGGCCCGATGACGTCCGGGTCGTGTCCGGCGGCCTCCATGGCCCGAGGCAGCGTCACGCCCTCGCCGTCGGTGAGCCGGTGCGCCTGCTCGCGGGTGAGCTGCCCGGCGGTGAGCCGGGACCCGACACAGGCGAGCCCGAACCGGGCGCCCTCCTCGTCGCCGAAGTTCACGATGCCGAGGGGCCGGGTGAACCGCGCGTCCCGGCCGCGCAGTTCGTCCAGCGCGGCGAAGGCGGACACGACTCCGAGGGGCCCGTCGAAGGCGCCGCCGTCCGGCACGGAGTCCAGATGCGACCCGGTGACGACCGCGTCCCCGACGGCGGGGTCACCGAGCCAGGCCCACTGGTTCCCGTTCCGGTCGACCTCGTAGCGCAGCCCACGGGCGACGGCTTGCTCTTCGAACCAGGCCCGGCAGTCGCCGTCGACCCCGGTCCAGGCGAATCGGCGGTAGCCGTCGGAGGCGGGGTGGCGGCCGATGGGCAGCAGGTCGCGCCACATCTGGTGGAAGGAGGCGCCACCAGGCCGTGCAGGCTGTGGGCAGTCCTTCCGCGGGGCGGAACGAGTGGGCACAGCCGGACCCGCGGGCGGCGACGATGCACCAGCCCCCACCGGAGGGTTGCCGTTGGGTGCGGTCACGCCGAGTCACCCTCACGCATCGGAACACGGACGCCCTTCTCCCGAGCCACCGTCTCCGCGATGTCGTACCCGGCATCCACATGCCGGATGACCCCCATGCCCGGGTCGTTCGTCAGCACCCGCCGGATCTTCTCGCCGGCCAGCCTCGTACCGTCGGCCACCGTGACCTGCCCCGCGTGGATCGACCGCCCCATACCGACCCCGCCCCCGTGGTGCAGGGACACCCAGGACGCCCCCGACGCCACGTTCACCATCGCGTTCAGCAGCGGCCAGTCGGCGATCGCGTCGGACCCGTCGAGCATGGCCTCGGTCTCCCGGTAGGGGGACGCGACGGAGCCGCAGTCGAGGTGGTCGCGGCCGATGACGACCGGCGCGGCCAGTTCCCCGCTCGCGACCATGTCGTTGAACCGCTCACCGGCCTTGTCCCGCTCGCCGTAGCCGAGCCAGCAGATGCGGGCGGGCAGGCCCTGGAAGTGGACCCGCTCCCCGGCCATGCGGATCCAGCGGGCCAGGGACTCGTTCTCCGGGAAGAGGTCGAGGATCGCCTTGTCGGTCTTGGCGATGTCGGAGGCCTCGCCGGACAGGGCGGCCCAGCGGAAAGGTCCCTTGCCTTCGCAGAACAGCGGGCGGATGTAGGCGGGGACGAAGCCGGGGAAGGCGAAGGCCCGGTCGTATCCGGCCAGTTGCGCCTCGCCGCGGATGGAGTTGCCGTAGTCGAAGACCTCGGCGCCGGCGTCCATGAATCCGACCATGGCCTCGACGTGCCGGGCCATGGACTCGCGGGCCCGGGTGGTGAAGCCGGCCGGGTCCTTGGCGGCGGCGTCGGCCATGTCCTCGAAGGCGGTGCCGAGGGGCAGATAGGCCAGCGGGTCGTGGGCGGAGGTCTGGTCGGTGACGACGTCGATCGGGGCGCCCATGGCGAGCAGCTGCGGCACCAGCTCGGCGGCGTTGCCGAGGACGCCGATGGACAGCGGGCGGCGGGCGTCGCGGGCCTCCACGGCGAGCCGCAGGGCGTGGTCCAGGGAGTCGGCCCGCACGTCCAGGTAGCGGTGCTCGATGCGCCGCTCGATCGCACGCGGGTCGCAGTCGATGCAGATCGCCACACCGTCGTTCATCGTCACGGCGAGCGGCTGGGCGCCGCCCATCCCGCCGAGGCCGGCGGTCAGCGTGATCGTCCCGGCCAGGGTGCCGCCGAACTTCTTCGCGGCGACGGCGGAGAAGGTCTCGTAGGTGCCCTGGAGGATGCCCTGGGTGCCGATGTAGATCCAGGAACCGGCCGTCATCTGCCCGTACATGGTCAGGCCGAGGGCCTCCAGGCGGCGGAACTCCTCCCAGTTCGCCCAGTCGCCGACGAGGTTGGAGTTGGCGATGAGGACGCGCGGGGCCCACTCGTGGGTCTGCATGACACCGACGGGCCGGCCGGACTGGACCAGCATGGTCTCGTCCTGCTTCAGCCCCTTGAGCGTCCGCACCATCGCGTCGAAGGAGCGCCAGTCGCGGGCCGCCTTGCCGGTGCCGCCGTAGACGACGAGCTTGTCGGGGTGCTCGGCGACCTCCGGGTCGAGGTTGTTCTGGAGCATGCGCAGGGCGGCTTCCTGCGGCCATCCCAGGGCGCTCGGTTCCGTGCCGCGCGGCGCTCGGACAGGGCGGGGTCCTGACATGGTCTGCCTCCTGGGTGGGTGCGTGGTGCTCCCGGCGGGTGGTGCTGCGGTCATTGTTGCTGTGGCTATTCACATCCTGGCCGTCTGAATAGAGCTAGTCAATACATCCGGGGGTCGGCGCGGCGCTGCCGTGGATGTTTGGCTGGATGCATGGGCGCACACATCGAGGGATCCGAGGCGACCGGAGCGGACGCCGGGGCGGCGGGGGACGGCATGGGCGACGACGGTCGGGCGGGCGACTCCGGCGCCGGGCGGGCGACCCGGCGGGACGAGGCGGTGCGGGCCGCCGTGGAACAGGGGCTGCTCGGGCCCGGCAGCCCCATCGTCGGGCTGCTGGACGTCACCGGCATCCGGGAGTCGGCGGCGGAGCTGCGGGCCGCGTTCGACGCGGTCGTCGCGCCGGGCACGCCCGTGCTGCACGCCTTCGCGGTGAAGGCGACCCCGCTGGTGCCGGTGCTGCGGCTGCTGCGCGAGGAGGGCGTCGGCGCGGAGGTGGCGAGCCCGGGCGAGCTGGCGCTGGCGCGGGCGGCGGGGCTGGGCCCGGAGATGACGGTGCTGGACTCGCCGGCCAAGACGCCCGGGGAGCTGCGCGAGGCGCTGGCGCTGGGCATCGCCGTCAACGCGGACAATCCGCAGGAGCTGGAGCGCATCGACGGTCTGATGAGGTCCAGCGGGAGCCGCTCCCCGCTCGGGATTCGGGTGAATCCGCAGATCGGCGGGGGTTCCATCGAGGCGACGTCGACGGCCACGGCGACGTCGAAGTTCGGGGTGGCGCTGCGCGACCAGGGTGCCCGGGAGTGGGTCGTACGGGCGTATCTGGACCGGCCGTGGCTGACCCGGCTGCACGCGCACACCGGGTCCCAGGGGGTTCCGCTGTCCCTGATGGCGCGGGGCGTGGCGGAGACGTACGAGCTGGCGGAGGAGATCAACCGGCGGGCCGGGCGGCGGCAGATCGACACGCTCGACATCGGCGGCGGGCTGCCGGTGAACTTCGCGTCGGACGCGACGACGCCGACGTACGCGCAGTACGCGCGGATGCTGGCCGAGGAGGTGCCCGGGCTGTTCGACGGGCGGTACGGCCTGGTGACGGAGTTCGGACGGTCACTGCTGGCGAAGCACGGGGCGGTCGTGGCGCGGGTCGAATACGCCAAGAGCGCGGGCGGCCGGCCGGTGGCGGTCACGCACGCGGGCGTGCAGGTCGCGACGCGGACGGTGTACGCGCCGGGGGTCTGGCCGCTGAGGATCGCCGCGTACGACGCCAAGGGGCGCCCGAAGGAGGGCCCGGCGGTGGTGCAGGACGTGGCCGGACCGGCGTGCTTCTCGGGCGACCTGCTCGCCGAGGGGTGCGCGCTGCCGCTGCTGGAGCAGGGGGACTTCGCGGCGGCGCTGGACACGGGGGCGTACTACTTCGCGCACCACTATGCGTACAACTCGCTTGTCCGGCCTGCGATCTACGGGTTCGAGCCGGGTGGGGAGGGGCGGGTCTCCTTCGCGGTGGTGCGCCAGGCGCAGACGGTCGAGGAGGTGGTGGCCGAGTCCGGAGGGGCACAGGTCGACGTGCTGGTGGGCGGCCGGGCGCCGTGGGGGCTTCCGTAGCACCCGGCCGCGGGTTCGTTGTCGCTGGTCTTCGCCCGCGCGGCGGCAGTCGCAGATCGAAATGCGGCCTCGCGCCCGTGGGCCGACCTCCCCTTGTCCGATCAGACGAGGGCCGGCGTTTTCTTCCTTGCCCCGCCCGGGGCCGCGTCGCCCGCCGCGATGCCCGTGCTGCGGTAGCTCTTGACCCGCTTGCCCGCGGGGCCGCCCGCTCCGCCGCGCAGCCAGTCCACCCGCACCCACAGCAGCACCTCGTCCGCGCGCTCGCGGCGGCCGAGCCACGCGGCCTTCAGCCACAGGCCCGCGCCGCACCCGGCCAGGAGCAGACCCGCCGCGGCGGGCACGGCGAAGGCGCTGCCCAGGGCGGCCAGGAAGGCGAGGAGAAGCCACCAGCGGTGGGCGCGGCGCCAGTTGCGGGCCGTGACCGCGCGGTCCTGGAGCACGTCGTGTTTGCCGGCGCGGGCCGCGGAGGCGGCCAGGGCGAGGTAGCGCTTGCGGCGCCCGTAGGCCACCGCGGCCGTCGCCAGGACGAACAGTGCCGCCCCGGCCAGGACGCCGATGCGGCGCCCCGTCAGTCCCGGGGGCAGCAGGCCGATGCCCGCCGCGAACACACCCAGCCACCACAGCGGGGCCGCCCCCGCCCGTACGACGACGGCCACCCGAGCCAGCCCTTGTCCTCCGCGCGTCACGTTCAGCCTCCGTTCGTCTCCGAAGCGTCTGAAGGGCGTTTCAGGAGAAGCACATTAGCGACACAACGTGAGACGAGTCTGAGAATGACGAGTCCGAGTCCGACGACTCCGGGAACGCGCTGCCCGTGCCGTCAGTCGACGAACAGCCCCCGCGCCGCCGCCTTCACGTCGAACTCCTCCAGGCGGGCCTGGGCCTCGGGCAGGTCGTCGCACATCGCCTCCAGCAGGACCCGGCCCAGCAGCATGGGGGCGCAGGCCGTGTCGAAGGCGAGGCCGGTGCCGACGGCGGCGGGGAGCAGCAGGTCGGACACCTTGGCCACCGGTGCGAAGGCGGAGTCGGCGACCGTGACGACGGTCAGCCCGGCCTGTCTGGCGTAGTCCAGGGTGTCGACGACCTCGCGGGGGTGCCGGGGCAGCGCGAAGCACAGCAGTGCGGTCGCGCCGGCCCGGACGGCGGCGTCGATGCGGTCGTGGAGCATGGTGCCGCCCTCGTTGAGGAGCCGCACGTCGGGGTGGACCTTGGCGGCGAAGTAGGCGAAGCCGTGCGCCTGGGCGGCCGCCGCCCGCAGTCCGAGCACGGGAAGCGGCCGGGAGGCCGCGAGGAGGCGCCCCGCGCGCTGCACGGGCCGGGGGTCGGCCAGGACCTCCGCCAGGTGCCGCAGGTTCTCGATCTCGGCCTCGACGGCCTGCTGGTACTCGTTGGCGGACCCGGCGTCCGCGGCGGGTTCGGCGGGGGCGACCTCGCGCAGGTGGCGGCGCAGGGCCGGGTAGCCGTCGAAGCCGAGGGCGACGGCGAAGCGGGTCACGGACGGCTGGCTGACCCCGGCCAGCTCGGCGAGCTCCACGCTCGACAGGAAGGGCACGTCGGCTGCGCGCCGCACCATGCTGTGTGCGATGCGCCGCTGGGTCGGCGTCAGCCGGTGTCCCTCGAAGAGCGCCTGCAACCGCGCGGCAGGGCTGTCGGTCACGCTCATGACGTGCTCCCCCTCGCCTATTCAGTAGCTGAGGATTCTGCATGAGCATATGCAGACGGGCAAGCGGGACCCTCAGCTGAACGCCTTTCGGCGCCTCGACGTACTAAGGACATTGGTAGACAGCAGCCAGAGACGGTCGACGCGGAGGCAGCGATGGGAAGTCCGGCCCTGAACGGGACGCTGGCGGCGGTCGCCGCGCTCGTGGCCGTCGTGAGCGCGGCCCGGCTGGCCGCCGCCGACAGCAGAGAGGCCCGGTTCGCGGCCGGAGGCGACCTGGTCATGGCCGGCGGCATGGCCGCGATGTTCCTGCCCGCGACGGCGGCCGGCTTCGGGGACCACGGCTTGTGGTGGGTGGCGGCGTTCACCGCCGTCGGCCTGGGGGGCGTGGCCCTGTCCGTACAACACGCCCGGCTGCACGGCTGGCGGCACGGCCGCCGCTGGACGCATCACATCATCGGCAGTGCCGCCATGGTGATCATGACGCTCGCCATGCCGGGTACCGACTCCGCGCCGGTCCTCGCTCTGGGCGGGCACTCGATGGCCGGCATGGATCACGGGCACGCGTCCGGCACCGTGGGGACGGCGGGCATGGCCGGGATGGAGGGCACGGGCCACTCCTCGGGCGCGACCGCCCACGACATGACGACCGGCGCCGCCCATGGCTCCCCGCCGGGAGACTCCGCTTCTGTGTGGCGTGTCGCCCTGATCGCCCTCGCCGTGTACTTCCTGCTGTCGATCGTCGCGCCCGTGCGGGCGCGGCTGCGTGGCACCGACCGGCGAGCGGGTGCGGGCCGCGCCGCGGGCAAGGGCCGCTGGGCCAGGCGGCTCCTCGCCCTGCCCGACGCGATCGTGGTGTTCGCCGCGTCCCTGGCCATCTCCGTCTGGGACAAGGCCCGGCCGGGAGGCGACCAGCGCCGGGCACACGCTGCGGCGGGCAACCGGAGCCGCCGTCGCCCACCCGGTACGTCACCGGGAGCGGCGCTGACGGCCCACATCGGCATGGGCGGCACCATGTGCGCCATGCTCGTCATGATGGCCGCCTGAAGTCATCCTCACTGTCGCCCACCAGCTCGGGCTCCCCCTTGGGGCGTCACCGTCATGGCGGCCTGGGGAGGCAACCGCCCGGGCTCCTCGGGCGCGCCGCGGAGCCCTGGGCGGTCAGTGGGTGGTGACGATCAGAGCCGGTCGAGGATCTTCTCGAACTTCTCGACCTCGGCGGACTGGGCCTTCACGACGTCGGCGGCGAGCTTCTTGGCCGTGGCGTTGCGGCCGTTCTTCTGCTCGTCCTCCGCCATGGTGATCGCGCCCTTGTGGTGCTCGATCATCATCTCCGCGAACATCCGGTCGAACTCGGTGCCCTTGGCGCCTTCGAGCTTCTTCATGTCCTCGTCGGACATCATTCCGGACATCCCGGACCCGTGGTCCATGCCGCCGGACCCGTGGTCCATGCCGGGCATCCCCTCCCCGGCGGACTCCGGCTTGCCCCAGGCCTTCAGCCAGGACTTCATGGTCCGGATCTCGGGGTCCTGCGCCTTCTCGATGTCCGCGACCAGGGACTTGACCTCGGCGTCGGAGACCCGGCCGTCCGCGAGCCCGGCCATCTCCAGGGCCTGCTCGTGGTGCGGGATCATCATCTGGGCGAACATCACGTCCGCGTCGTTGAACGCGCCGGACGCCGGCTTCTCACCCGTCGCCGGGGTCGGTGAGGCGGAGGCGGAGGCGGAGCTGCCGCTCCCGTGGTCCATGCCCTCCATGTCGTTCCCGCCGCAGGCGGCGAGCAGCAGCCCGCCCGCCGTGATGGCGCCCACCACCGCGAGACGGCGGCTCAGGCGACGGTTGAGAGCGTGCTTGTGGGCAGTCATGTGCGAGATACCTCTTGTCGTCAGTTTCTGGCTGTGCGGAGCAGGCGTCTGCGCGGGCAGCACTGCGTGGGCCGCGCCGTGGTGCGGCCTATATCCGGAGAACTGACAACTGGGAGAGGAGCGGTCTCGGTGGTGGAGTGCCGGGGCGCGCCAGGGCCGTCGACCGGGCGAGAAGGGCGGTCAGCCGCTCATGCCGGCGGACCGCCGGCGCACGCAGGAACAGCACGGGCAGCCACACGGTGAGAACCGCCAAGCACACGGACATCGGGTCCATGCCGTCCGGGATCCCGTGCACCGGCGACATGGCAGCCGACGTCGCGGTCCCGTGCTCGGCCGTCACCTCGGGCCCGGCCAGGGCCGCGGGTTTCCGGGCCATGGCGTCGTGGTGCACACCCGCGGCAGCGGGAACAGCACCCCTCATACCGTGCCCGGACGACTCATCCGGGTGGCCCATCGTGTGCATGGCGAACACGCCCAGCGCGAGCATGACGACCAGCAGGAGATACCCGAAGGCCCCGCCTGCCCGCAGCCGCCCGCTCATGCCGACCTGCCTTCCGTACTCGACCTACCGCGATACTACTAAGTGGATTGGTACATCGTCGCCGCCACTCCGGTTCCGGCGCATACGATCACTCGATCCAACATACCCCCTACCCCTATACGGGACGCCATGATGTGACCCTCTTCCGCAGACCAGGGGTGCCCTACGATGTGAGGCACCCCGGTGACGGGGAAGAAGAGGGGGAAGGGTGCGACGGCTGGGTGACCTCGAAGCCGAAATCATGGACCGGCTCTGGCGCTGGGGCCGCCCTGCCACGGTCCGGGAGATCGTCGACGACATCAACCACGTGCGTCCCGTCGCCTACACGACGGTGATGACGGTCGCGGACATACTCCACCGCAAGGGCCTGCTCCGCCGCGAGAAGGCCGGGCGCGCCTGGCTGTACGAGCCCGAGCGCAGCCGTGAGGAGTACACCGCCGCCCTCATGCAGGACGCGCTCGGCAACACCGAGGACCGCCAGGCCGCGCTGCAGCGATTCGTGGAGCACATGTCCCCGGAGGACGTCTCCGCACTGGCCGCCGCTCTGCGCGCGATGGGCCGCGCTCCCGGCGGCGCCGAGGAGCCCGGAGCGCCCGCGTGACCGGACTCCTCGGTTACTCGGGCCCGTTCCTGGTCCCCGGCCATCATGTGCTGCCGCCTCTGACCACGACCCTGGTGGTCGGGGTGCTGCTGCCGAAGACGCTCGCCGGCAGCGACTGGGCGCACCGAATACCCCGGCTGGCTCTCACGGTGTGGACCCTGCTCGGGGTGTCCCTCATCGCTTCCGTGTCCCTGACGGCCCTGCACCTCCTGCTTCCGACAGCAGGCAGCCACCACCTGTCCCGCTTCGCCGACGCCTGCCTCGTCTCCGTCGGCGCGCATCGCGGGCCTCTCCTCCCGAACGGCCTGGCGGGCGTGGACACCCGCGTGTGGGCGGCCCTTTGCGCGGCGGCCTTCGTGCCCGCGGCTTTCGCGGTCGTCCTCGTACGTGAACTGCTGAGGGCGAGGCGCCTGCGGGTGCGTCACGCCGAACTGCTGCGCCTCGTCGGCAGCAGGCGACCGGGGTTGCGTGCCACCGTGCTGCAGCACGACACCCCGGCCGTGTACTGCCTGCCGGGTCGTGCACCTCACATCGTGGTCAGCTCCGGGGCACTCCAGGTCCTGACCGGGCAGCAGGTGACGGCGGTGCTGGAACACGAGCGGGCGCACATCGCCGGCCGCCACCATCTGCTGGTGGCCGCGGCCAGGGCCTTCGGTGCCAGTTTCCGCACACTGCCCTTGGCCCGGCTCGCTCGTACCGAGGTACCGCTGTTGCTCGAGATGGCGGCCGACGACCGGGCGCTGCGCCGGTGTTCGCGGGACGCACTCGCCACCGCCCTGTACGCGGTGGCATCAGGTCAGACACCCCCCATGGCCTTCGCGGCGGGCGGGCCGTCGGCGGTCTTGCGCATGCGCCGCATCCTCACACCGCACGCCCCGTGCTCTCCGGCACCGCGGACCGTGTTCGTGGCACTCACCGCGGCGGCAGCCCTGACTCCGCTCGTCCTGGCCTGCTGTTCCGTTCCGGGTATCACCGGTTGACTGGGACAGCCCCAGCCCGGACAGGGGGGCTAACCCCAGTGCGGTCGGCGCCCCGGCTTCCTACCGTGAGGGGCATGACCGGAACGGACGCGCGGGACACCGACCTGAAGAAGGAACTCGACGCCACCCTGCACGCGCGCAGGGAACTGGGCGACGAGTACGAGTCCGCCCTGGTCGACTCGTTCCTGGAGAAGGTCGACCAGCGGATCGACGGCGCGGTGGAGCGCCGGGTGCGCCGGCAGCTCGCCGAGCAGCAGATGCAGACGGCCCGGGACTCCCGGTCGCCGCGGGCCACGGACTCCTGGGGCGAGCGCTTCGGCTTCGGGATCGTCTCCCTCGTCCTCGCGGTGCCGCTGTCCGTGATCGGCGGGGGCTTGGCCCATCTGCCCGGCCTGCTCGCCACCTGGGCGGGCATCGTCGGCGTCAACGTCGTGCAGGCCGCCCGCACCAACCCGGGCCTGTTCGGGGGCCGGCGCACGTCCTCCCAGGGCAGCGGCTGGGAGGACGGAGCGGGCGCACGGTCCTAGACCTGCCGGGTCGGCAGCGCGACGATCTGCCGCAGGTTGACCCGGCGCGGGCGGCTCGTCACATAGGCGACCAGGTCGGCGAGCTCCTCGGCGGACAGCGCGCCCACCTCGTCCAGCATGCCCTCCACCTGCCGGGAGAGCTCCGCGTCGGCGATGTGCGTGCGCAGCTCGCTCTCGACGAACCCGGGCTCGATGTTGGTGACCCGGACGTCCCGCGGCCCGAACTCGCCGCGCAGGGACTCCGACAGATAGGTGACGGCGGCCTTGGTCGCGCCGTACACCGCGTAGTTCGGGAAGCTGACGTGCGCGGCGATGGACGAGATGTTCACGATGTCGGCGGTACGGCCGTCCGCGGCGGCGCCCACCAGGTCACCGGTGAAGGCGCCGATCATCCGCAGCACGCCGGCGACGTTGGTGTCGAGCATCCGCTGCCACTCGTCGGCGCGCCGGGCGTCGACGGGGTGCGGCAGCATGACGCCGGCGGCGTTCACGACCAGGTCGACCGTCCCGTACTCGGCGTGGATCCGGTCGGCCGCGTCGGCCACGGACGCCTCGTCGGTGACGTCCGCGGCGACGGCCAGGGCCTGCCCGCCGTCGGCGCGGATCTTCCCGGCGATCACCGCGAGCCGTTCCTCACGCCGGGCCAGCAGCGCCACCCGTGCGCCCTGGGCGGCGAGCAGTACGGCGACGGCCTCGCCGATCCCGCTGGCGGCTCCGGTGACGACGGCGGTACGGCCGGCCAGGTTCTCGTACGGCATGGAGTGTCCCCTCGGTGGTGGCCGGGGCGTCTCCCCGGCGTCGTCCACCACCTTCGGCCTGATCGGCGGCCGGACCCAGGGCTGCGCTTTTCCTGGGTCCGGCAGTACCAGGATCGCCGGCGTAAAGACGCCTAGGCTCAGGCCCATGGACGGAGAACTGGGAGACTTCCTGCGCTCGCGCCGCGCCCGTATCCAGCCGGAGGAGGTGGGGCTGGCCTCGTACGGCCGCCGCCGGGTCCCCGGTCTGCGTCGTGAGGAGGTGGCGCAGCTGGCCGGGGTGAGCGTCGACTACTACATCCGGCTTGAGCAGGGCCGGGGACCGAGCGTCTCGGACGCCGTGCTGGACGCGGTCGCGCGGGTCCTGCGGCTGGACGAGGCGGAACACGAGTACCTGCGGGCCGTCGCCCGGCCCCGTCGGCGCGCCGAGGGCGGCCAGGACGCGGCCCGCGAGTCCGCGAACCGGGAGGCCGCAGCCGCGTCCCGGGTGCGCCCGGGCGTCCAGCTGATCCTGGACGGCCTGGACCGCAACCCGGCGTACGTCCTGGACCACCGCATGGACGTCCTCGCCTGGAACGCCCTCGGTGACGCCGTGGTCGGCCTCAGCGACCACGCCCCCGGCGAGCGCAACATGCCCCGCCGCGTCTTCCTCGACCCGAGCGCCCGTGACCTCTACCCGGACTGGGCGGCGATCGCCTCCCAGACGGTCGCCCACCTCCGTCTGCAGGCGGGCCACCACCCGGACGACGCCGCGATGGGCCGGCTCGTCGGCGAACTCTCCCGTGCCAGCGACGACTTCCGCCGCCTGTGGGCCGACCACCTGGTCAAGCCGTGCGACCACGGGGTGAAGCAGCTGCGGCACCCGGTCGCGGGCCTGCTGACCCTCCCGTACGAGACCCTCACGATCCCGGCGGCCCCGGACCAGACGATCGTGGTGTACACGCCCGAACCGGGCTCGGAGACGGCGGAACGGCTCGCGCTGCTGGGGAGCTGGGTGACGAGCCGGACCGGCTGACACACACGAAGAAGCAGCCCGGCTGACCTCCGCACACAGAAAAGCGCGGGGACCGCCGCACCCCCGTGACCGGGGGGCGGGACGACGGCGGTCCCCGCGTAAGACGCGGGCCTGGTCAGGCCGGGCTTGCGCGTCTGTGACGTCGGTGGAGGTCCGGGAGCCGCTCCGGAGGTCCTTGACGCCAACGGCGCCGGCCGGGGCGGGGAGCCGCTCCCGCCCTGCCGACACCCCTAATGTGCAGGACTCGTGTTAAGCGGGTGCTGCGCGAACGTGACGCGCTCGTACCACTTCCGCGAAGTCCACGAAGATCGCGGACGAACGGCAAGTGCACCCGCTTCACGGGTGGTTCACCGGCCGTTCGCCGTCACTTCGCCGAGCGGGCGAGGAAGGACAGCAGGTCCTGCCGGCTGACCACACCGGTCGGCTTGCCCTCGACGAGGACGATCGCCGCGTCCGCCTTGCCGAGGACGGCCATCAGGTCGGCGACGGGCTCGCCGGAGCCGACCTGGGGCAGCGGGCCGGACATGTGCTTCTCCAGCGGGTCGTCGAGCGAGGCGCTCTTGCTGAACAGCGCGTCCAGCAGCTCGCGTTCCACGACCGAGCCGACCACCTCGGCGGCCATCACGTCGGGGTGGCCCGCGCCCGGCTTGACGACGGGCATCTGCGAGACGCCGTACTCGCGCAGCACCTCGATGGCCTGGCCGACCGTCTCGTCCGGGTGCATGTGGACGAGGGAGGGCATGCGGTCGCCCTCCTTGTCGTTCAGGACGTCGGCGACGCGGGCGCTCGGGCCCGCGTCCTCCAGGAAGCCGTAGTCGGCCATCCACTCGTCGTTGAAGATCTTGCTGAGGTAGCCGCGGCCGCTGTCCGGCAGCAGGACCACGACGACGTCGTCCGGGCCGAGCCGCTCGGCGACCTCCAGCGCGGCGACGACCGCCATGCCGCAGGAACCGCCCACCAGCAGGCCCTCCTCCTTGGCCAGGCGGCGGGTCATCTGGAAGGAGTCCTTGTCGGACACGGCGACGATCTCGTCCGCGACGGTCCGGTCGTAGGCGGTGGGCCAGAAGTCCTCGCCGACGCCCTCGACGAGGTACGGCCGCCCGGAACCGCCGGAGTAGACGGAGCCCTCGGGGTCGGCGCCGACGACCTTCACCTTGCCGTCGCTGACCTCCTTCAGATAGCGGCCGGTCCCGGAGATGGTGCCGCCGGTGCCCACGCCCGCCACGAAGTGGGTGATCCTGCCCTCCGTCTGCTCCCACAGCTCGGGGCCGGTGGAGTGGTAGTGGGAGAGGGGGTTGTTCGGGTTGGAGTACTGGTCGGGCTTCCAGGCGCCGGGCGTCTCACGGACCAGCCGGTCGGAGACGTTGTAGTAGGAGTCCGGGTGCTCGGGGTCCACGGCGGTCGGGCAGACGACGACCTCGGCGCCGTAGGCGCGCAGCACGTTGATCTTGTCGGTGCTCACCTTGTCGGGGCACACGAAGATGCACTTGTACCCCTTCTGCTGCGCCACGATGGCGAGGCCCACGCCGGTGTTCCCGCTGGTCGGCTCGACGATCGTGCCGCCCGGCTTCAGCGCGCCGCTCTCCTCGGCCGCCTCGATCATGCGCAGGGCGATGCGGTCCTTCACGGACCCGCCGGGGTTGAAGTACTCCACCTTGGCCAGGACGGTCGCCCTGATGCCCTTGGTCACGCTGTTGAGCCTCACCAGCGGGGTGTTGCCGACGAGACTGATCATCGAGTCGTGGAACTGCACCGTTGTCTCCGGTTGCCGCAGAAGTGGTCTTGGTTGATCCCGCCAGCCTATGGCCTGCACCAGTCATCCGTGACGGTCGTTCACTCCCCGTTGAGATTGGGCGACGGTCTGTACGGGGCAAGCACTGGGTGTACGGGTTCGAGGAGGTGGCGGCGACGCATGACGAGCATGTCGAGGGCGCGGGTGGCCCGGCGGATCGCGGCGGGCGCGGCATACGGCGGCGGCGGGATCGGTCTGGCCGGGGCGGCGGCCGCCGGGCTGGTGCTGGCGGAGGTCCAGCTGGCGCGGCGCCGGGTGGGCAACGGCACGTCGCCGCATGTGCCGCACGCGGACGGGCGGTACGGCCCTACGTACGCCAGTCCCGGTCAGGAGCCGCTGCGGCTGACGATGCTGGGCGACTCCACGGCCGCCGGCCAGGGCGTGCACCGGGCCGGGCAGACGCCGGGCGCGCTGCTGGCCTCGGGCCTGGCGGCCCTGGCGGAACGCCCGGTGGAGCTGCGCACGGTGGCGACGCCCGGGGCCTGCTCGGACGACCTGGAGCGCCAGGTGACCCTGGTGCTGGCCGCTCCCGACCCGGTGCCGGACATCTGCGTGATCATGGTCGGCGCGAACGACGTCACCCACCGCATGCCCCCGACCCGCTCGGTCCGCCACCTGTCCTCGGCGGTACGGCGGCTGCGCACGGCCGGCGCGGAGGTCGTGGTCGGCACCTGCCCCGACCTGGGCACGATCGAGCCGGTCCGGCAACCCTTGCGCTGGCTGGCCCGACGGGCCTCCCGCCAGCTGGCGGCCGCGCAGACGATCGGAGTCGTCGAACAGGGCGGCCGCACCGTGTCCCTGGGCGATCTGCTCGGCCCCGAGTTCGCCGCGAACCCGCGCGAGCTGTTCGGCCCGGACAGCTACCACCCCTCCGCCGAGGGCTACGCGACGGCGGCGATGGCGGTCCTGCCGACCGTCTGCGCCTCGCTCGGCCTGTGGCCGGCCGAGGAGGAGCGTCCGGACGCCTCCCGTCGCGAGGGCTTCCTGCCGGTGGCCCGGGCGGCGGCGGAGGCCGCGTCGGAGGCGGGTACGGAGGTCACGGCCGCGATGCCGAGCGGTCCGAGGGGTCCGTGGGCGCTGCTGAAGCGCCGGCGGCGCCGGCGGGTACCCGAGCAGGAGCCGGCTCCCGCCTCGCCGTCGAACTGACGAAAGTCCCGGGAGGCCGAAAAAAGCAAGCGCTTAGAAAACTGCGGCCAGGGTCACACCGCCCCACCCGTGACCCAGCCCATACGTACGGGTAACTTCCCAGACAGCCCAGCCAGACCACCCGGTACGTCAATGGAGCCGTGATGCCCGAAGCCGTGATCGTCTCAGCCGCCCGCTCCCCCATCGGCCGCGCCGTCAAGGGCTCCCTCAAGGACCTCCGCCCGGACGACCTGACCGCCACGATCGTCCAGGCCGCCCTGGCCAAGGTCCCCGAGCTGGACCCGAAGGACATCGACGACCTGATGCTCGGCTGCGGCCTGCCCGGCGGCGAGCAGGGCCACAACCTCGGCCGGATCGTCGCCGTGCAGATGGGGATGGACCACCTGCCGGGCTGCACCATCACCCGGTACTGCTCGTCCTCCCTGCAGACCTCACGCATGGCGCTGCACGCCATCAAGGCGGGCGAGGGCGACGTCTTCATCTCGGCAGGCGTCGAAATGGTCTCCCGGTACGCAAACGGCAGCTCGGACATGCCCGGCACGCACAACCCGCTCTTCGCCGAGGCCGAGGCCCGCACCGTCGCGACTGCCCAGTCCGAGGGGTCGACCTGGCACGACCCGCGCGAGGACGGCCTGCTGCCCGACCCGTACATCGCGATGGGCCAGACCGCCGAGAACCTGGCCCGCGCCAAGGGCGTCACCCGCCAGGACATGGACGAGTTCGGCGTCCGCTCACAGAACCTCGCCGAAGAGGCCATCAAGAACGGCTTCTGGGAGCGCGAGATCACCCCGGTGACCCTCCCCGACGGCACGGTCGTCAGCAAGGACGACGGCCCCCGCGCCGGCGTCACGCTGGAGGGCGTGCAGGGCCTGAAGCCGGTCTTCCGCCCCGACGGCATGGTCACGGCCGGCAACTGCTGCCCGCTGAACGACGGTGCCGCCGCGCTCGTGATCATGTCCGACACCAAGGCCCGCGAGCTGGGCCTCACCCCGCTCGCCCGCATCGTGTCGACCGGCGTCTCCGGCCTGTCGCCCGAGATCATGGGCCTCGGCCCGGTCGAGGCGAGCAACCAGGCCCTGAAGCGGGCCGGGCTGACCATCGACGACATCGACCTGGTCGAGATCAACGAGGCGTTCGCCGCCCAGGTGATCCCCTCCTACCGCGACCTGGGCATCCCGCTGGAGAAGCTGAACGTCAACGGCGGCGCCATCGCCGTCGGCCACCCCTTCGGCATGACCGGCGCCCGCATCACCACCACGCTCATCAACTCCCTCCAGTTCCACGACAAGCAGTTCGGCCTGGAGACGATGTGCGTCGGCGGCGGCCAGGGCATGGCCATGGTCATCGAGCGCCTCAGCTGAGCGCCCGACCGTAGCCGCCATAGCACCGACCGTGAGGTCTTGGCCCAGAACCCCGGAAACTCCGGGGTTCTGGGCTGTTTTGTGATCCAATCTCCCTCAGGATGTGACCTATCTCCCTCTACACGCAGAGAAGCCCAGGTCACAACAGCCCCACCCCCTTCCCCGGCACCGAAGCCCTGTCCGTTTCGTGACGTTACGCACTGACAGCTGGTTAGTCCGCCCTTCAAGCTGATGTAGGAAGTCGGGGGTCGACTTTGAACCGGGAGTACGTCAGTGAGCGCCATGCCGATCGCGTTGCTGGTCACCACGGCCGCCACGGGCGCCGTGGGCGTCGCCGTCCTGCGCACCGTCCTCCAGCTGCGCCGACAGGTCGCGGCCCTGCACACCGCGCTGGCCGAGAACCGCGCCGCGACCACCCGTGCCCTGCTGCCCGCCGCCCGCACGTCCGCCGACACCGACGAGATACGGGCCGCCGTGGCGGCGGCACTCGCGGAGGAGCGCGAGCGGGAGCTCGCCGAGGCACGGGCGTTCTGGGCCGCCCAGGAGGCCCGTGACGCCTCCGACGCGCCGCCCCTGCCGGGTCTGCCCGACACCGACCTGTTCCTGCCCCGCCAGACCGATTTCGCGGGTCTGGAGCCGGTGTCCGAGCCCGGCGCGGACACCGAGGAGCCGGCCACCGAGTCCCCGGAGCTGGCCGCGGCCCGCCGCCGCCACCCCTCCCACCCGGACTTCGTGCCGACGCAGTCGCCGGTGGCGAACGACCACGAGCGCACGGTCGCCACGCTGGAGGAGCTGGCCGCCTCACGCGTGGAACTGACGGACGTCCGCCCGGGCCCGCTGGGCACCCTCGACGTCTACGTCTTCGCCGACGGCACGACCCTGTGCATGACCCCGGGCCACCGGGAGACGGCGGAGCGCCTCGCCACCGCCCTGCGTGCGGGCGAGACCCCGACCCTCCTGGGCGGCTCAGGCGTCTCGGGCGCGTACACCCTGACGTTCGAGTGCGGCGAGGAGAACGTGTACATCCTGGCCGACAGGGTCATCGCGTCCCTCTAGGGAAGCGCCCCGAAGGGGCGCGGGGCTGTAGGTCACACCCCCGCTCGCTTCTGCGCCTCCTCCACCAACCGCACCGCGTCATCGACATCGGCACCACTGGGAATCACCACCGCCAGATCATGCGCAGCAACAGTGATCTGATCTGCCGCTGCAAACATCCCCGCATCCGGCATCTCCCGAGGCTCCAGACCCTCGAGCACCTGCGCCCTCCGGGCCAACTCCCGGGCCAGCCCGAGAGCCTCAGCGGCAGCGCCCCGCTGCAACCGGCTCTGGGGCGCAGCCCTCAAACGATCGGCGAAGTGATCCACCGCACGGGTCAGAGGCGTCGTATCAACCACGCCGCGAGCGTACGCGTCGCACCGGGACTGTTGCCAACGGGCGAACACTCAGGCACGGTGACCTGAAGGACCGGCTTACATCCCAGCGTCCGGAGGCGCCGATGTCCCAAGTCTTCTCCGAAGAGACCCATCGCAACATGCTCGCCCGCATCCCCCACTGCACCGGTCGTGAGATCTCCGACTGGTTGCGCACCGTCGAAGAAGGCCCGGCACTCTTCCGTTTCGAGGAAAAGGTCAGCTGGCTCCGGCACGAACACAACCTCGCGTACGGCCACGCCAAGGCGATCGTCCACGAGTACGACATGAGGAGGGCCGCGCGCAAACTGCTCTAGGCGCGCACACGACGAAGGGCCCCGGCAATGCCGGGGCCCTTCGCGCACGACTGGTCCGTACTAGTCGCTGCTGTTGAGGATCGAGATGAGCCTCAGGAACTCCATGTAGATCCACACCAGCGTCAGCGTCAGGCCGAAGGCCGCGAGCCACGCCTCCTCGCGCGGGGCGCCGTAGGCGACGCCGTCCTCGACCTGCTTGAAGTCCAGGGCGAGGAAGCACGCGCCGAGGATGATGCCGATGACGCCGAAGACGACACCGAGGGCACCGCTGCGGAAGCCGAGGCCGTCACCGCCGCCGAACACCGCGAACAGCAGGTTCACGGTCATCAGCAGGATGAAGCCGAGCGCGGCCGCCATCACGAAGCCGTAGAAGCGGCGGTTGACGCGGATCCAGCCGGCCTTGTAGGCGATCAGCACACCGGCGAAGACCGCCATCGTGCCGATCACGGCCTGCATGGCCGCACCGTCGGCGATGCGGTTGTCGACGATGTTGGACACGACGCCGAGGAAGACACCCTCGAACGCGGCGTACGTGAGGATCAGCGCGGGCGAGGCCTTGCGCTTGAAGGACTGCACGAACGCCAGGACCATGCCGATCAGAGCGGCGCCGATGCCGATGCCGTAGCTACGGCTGATGTTGGCGTCGTCGACCGGCAGCAGGGCCCAGGAGAGCGCCGCGGTGAGGATGAGCACACCGAGCGTGCTCGCCGTGCGCAGGACGACGTCGTCGATGGTCATCCGGCCGGTGGTGGCCGGGGCCTGCGGCGGGGCGCCGTACTGCAGGTCCTGCTGGGCGTAAGGGTTCTGCGCGTACGGGTTCTGCGCGTAGGGGTTGCCCGTCGGCTGTGCGTACGGGTTGCCCTGGGTGGCGACAGCGGGACCCCCGGCCTGCGGCGCGGTGTTGAAGCCCGCGTAGCCGTTGTCGCGGCTGAACCCCCGTCGCGAGAAGACCGGGTTTCTGCTCCTCATTTCACTCCTCCATGGCCAACACTGCGTGACCTTGGCTCAAGAGTAATAGGTAGGCAAAGGAATGACCCTAGTGCTTGGGGAGGATCTTTCCCTCGTCGTGCTGCGCAACACGCTACGCGGCTTCGTGATTCCCCCCACCGGAGGGGGTCATTCATCACCAAGCTGCGACACGTCCGGAACCGGACGGAGATCACCCGCTGACACCGCCCCTACATCGACCGGTGCATCACCCGAACGGGAAGCCCGTGTACCCCTCGGCCAGGTCGGTCTCGGCGGCGCGGGAGGAGGCGATCCGGTCCAGCCGGGCGAGCTGGAGCCGGTCCTCGAAGCCGGTCGCGCCGGGGGCGCGGTGCAGGAGGGTCGTCATGTCGTAGGAGAAGCGCTCGGCCTGCCAGACACGGCGCAGGCAGGTCTGCGAGTAGGCGTCGAGCAGCTCCGGTGAGCCGGTCTCCTTCTGATGGGCCAGGGCCCGGGCGAACGTCACGACGTCGCCGACGGCGAGATTCAGCCCCTTGGCCCCGGTGGGCGGCACGATGTGCGCGGCGTCGCCCGCGAGGAAGAGGCGGCCGTGGCGCATGGGCTCGTGGACGTAGGAGCGCATGGGCGTGACCGACTTCTGGGTGATCGGGCCGCGCTCCAGACGCCAGTCGTCGGCGGTCTCGAAGCGGCGCTCCAGCTCGTCCCAGATCTCCTCGTCGCTCCAGGCCTCGGCATCGGTGCCGTCGGGCACCTGGAGGTAGAGGCGGGAGACCGACGGAGAGCGCATGGAGAGGAGGGCGAAGCCGCGGTCGTGGCGGGCGTAGACCAACTCGTCGTGCGAGGGCGGCACGTCGGCGAGGATGCCGAGCCAGCCGAAGGGGTACGTCCGTTCGAAGACCTGGGTGAGTTCGGCCGGGATCGCCTTGCGGGCCACGCCCCAGAAGCCGTCGCAGCCGACGACGTACTCGCATTCCAGGACGTCCTCGCGGCCCTCGTGCCGGAAGCGGACGCGCGGGGCGTCGGTGCCGGCGCCCTCCACGGCCAGCGCCTCCGCCTCGAACAGCAGCGGGCCGCCCTCGGCGAGCTGGAGGGCGATGAGGTCCTTGCAGACCTCGGTCTGGGCGTAGACCCTCACGGAGCGTCCGCCGGTGAGGGCGGGGAAGTCGACGCGGTGGCGCCTGCGGTCAAAACGCAGTTCGATGCCGTCGTGGCGCAGCCCCTCGCGGTCCATGCGCTGCCCGGCGCCGGCCGCACGCAGCACGTCCGCGGTGCCCTGCTCCAGGATCCCGGCGCGCTGCCGCCGTTCGACGTAGGCGCGGTCGCGGCTCTCCAGGACGACCGAGTCGATGCCGGCGTTGTGGAGCAGCCGGGCGAGGAGGAGGCCGGCGGGGCCGGCTCCGATGATGCCGACGGTGGTGCGCATCGGGCGACCCCTTCCCATCCGTTCGTCCGTCTGTTCGTCAGGTGAAAATTTCTTCACCGTTGTCGGATGTGAGTGTCTGACGGCATGGGACCGCTGTCAACGGTCATGCCGCGAACTTCTCAATGGACCACACAGGGATCGGAAGGTGCCCGGAGCCGGACTCGAACCGGCACGCCCGCGAAGGGGCAGCGAGGTTTAAGCTCGCCGTGTCTGCATTCCACCATCCGGGCAGGCCATGGGCTCCGCATCGAGGTTCCGAGACTATCGGGACGTGTCCCCCGAACAGCGGAAGGGCGGACCGATGTTGTCTTATTTTATTGACGTCTGAGGGTGCATCAGCACACGGAACGCGCCATCCGCACTTGCCAATAGCCTTGCGTGCGGCCGTCGGCGGCGCAGCCGGAATGACGGAATTTCACCGCTCGAACGAGGGCACTCCACCTGTTCTTGACACTTGACCACTCGGTTTCCCAACATCCGGAACACGCGGTTCCCGACACCCGGTCCCCTCAGGGGCGTTCGTCATCCCCAGGTATGACACCGGCCCTCGCGGTCAGACCCCAGTCGGCCCTCGGAACCGGAACAACGGGTGACTACACGGCGGCGTGGGACCCGGACGATGGAACGAGTCCTTCAAGAACACCGCCGTCCGACAGGAGTGCCATCCCGTGACCACCGCACCGCTCACCGACCGGGCCACCACCGTGGCCGCGCGCGCCACGGATCTGTCGAAGATCTACGGACAGGGTGAGACCCAGGTGGTCGCCCTGGACCGGGTCTCCGTCGACTTCCGGCAGGCCGAGTTCACCGCGATCATGGGCCCCTCCGGCTCCGGCAAGTCGACCCTGATGCACTGCGTGGCCGGTCTCGACACCTTCTCCTCCGGGTCGGTGCGCATCGGAGACACCGAGCTCGGCTCCCTGAAGGACAAGCAGTTGACGAAGCTGCGCCGGGACAAGATCGGCTTCATCTTCCAGGCGTTCAACCTGCTGCCGACCTTGACGGCCCTGGAGAACATCACCCTTCCGATGGACATCGCGGGCCGCAAGCCGGACCGGCAGTGGCTGGACTCCGTCATCCGGATGGTCGGTCTGGCGGACCGGCTCGGCCACCGGCCCTCCCAGCTGTCGGGCGGTCAGCAGC
Organism: Streptomyces africanus; assembly: GCF_030816955.1. Taxonomy (NCBI): domain Bacteria; kingdom Bacillati; phylum Actinomycetota; class Actinomycetes; order Kitasatosporales; family Streptomycetaceae; genus Streptomyces; species Streptomyces africanus. The sequence goes on from NZ_JAUSYP010000001.1 coordinate 3,512,133, forward strand.
AGCGCGTCGCCGTGGCACGGGCGCTGGCCTCCCGGCCCGAGATCATCTTCGGTGACGAGCCCACCGGAAACCTCGACTCGCGCTCGGGCGCCGAGGTGCTGGGCTTCCTGCGCAACTCCGTGCGCGAACTGGGCCAGACGGTGGTGATGGTGACCCACGACCCGGTGGCCGCGGCTTACGCGGACCGGGTGCTCTTCCTGGCGGACGGCCGGGTCGTCGACGAGATGTACGGGCCGACGGCCGAGTCGGTCCTGGACCGCATGAAGGCGTTCGACGCCAAGGGCCGCACCAGCTGATCCCCCGTCAGGACCGACAGGACTGAGAAGAAGAAACCCATGTTCCGTACCGCCTTGCGCAACGTGCTCGCGCACAAGGCCCGGCTCCTGATGACCGTCCTCGCCGTGATGCTCGGCGTGGCCTTCGTGTCGGGGACCCTGGTCTTCACCAACACCATCTCCGACGCCTTCCAGAAGAGTTCCGCCAAGGGCTTCGACCAGGTCGACGTCGCCATGACGGCGGACTACCAGGAGGCCGAGGGCGACCGGGTCGGCAAGCCCCACGACCTGACCCAGGCCACCCTCGACAAGAGCGAGCGGGTCCCCGGGGCCGCGTCCGCCATCGGGGTCGTGCAGGGCTTCACCGCCATCGCCGACAAGGACGGCAAGCTGATCGGCGAGGGCTTCCAGTCGCAGGGCGGCAACTACTGGGGCGCCAAGGACCCGCGCTACCCCCTGGTCAGCGGGCACGCCCCCAAGGGCCCGGGCGAGATCCTCATCGACGCCGAGACGGCGAAGCGCGCCGGTTACCAGGTCGGCGACACCGTGCGGATGTCGGTCGACGGGCCGGTGATGACCCCGGAGATCACCGGCATCTTCACCACCGACGACGGCAACGTCGCGGCCGGCGGCAGCCTCACCCTCTTCGACACGGCGACCGCCCAGAAGCTGTTCGGCAAGGCGGGCGTCTACGACCAGATCGACGTCAAGGCGAAGCCGGGCGTCACGCAGGCCGCGCTGAAAGCGGAGCTGGACAAGGCGCTGCCCCAGGGCACCGTCTCGACCACCACCGGCAAGCAGCTCGCCGACGACCAGGCGGAGAACATCGCCCGGTCGATGAGCGGCATGCAGACGGCCCTGCTGGTCTTCGCCGGCATCGCCCTGTTCGTCGGCACGTTCATCATCGCCAACACCTTCACCATGCTGGTCGCCCAGCGCACCAAGGAACTGGCGCTGATGCGGGCGGTCGGCGCCTCCCGCCGCCAGGTGACGCGGTCGGTGCTCGTCGAGGCGTTCGTCGTGGGCGCGGTCGCCGCCGTCACCGGTCTGGTCGCGGGCATCGGCATCGGAGCCGGACTGCGCTCCCTGATGGGGACGTTCGGCGGGTCCGTGCCCGACGGGCCGCTGGTCGTCAAGCCCGCCACGATCGTCGCCGCGCTCGCGGTCGGCATCCTGGTGACCATGCTGGCGGCGTGGCTGCCGGGCCGCCGGGCCGCGAAGATCCCGCCGGTGGCGGCCATGAACAGCGTGCACGCCAAGGCCACGACCAAGTCGCTGGTGCTGCGCAACACGCTGGGCGCCCTGGTCTCGGCCGCGGGTGTCGCGGTGGTCCTCGTGGCCACGACCATGGACGGTTCGGACGGCCAGATGCCGATGGGCCTCGGCGCGGTGCTGCTGATCATCGGCGTGTTCATCCTGACCCCGCTGCTGTCCCGCCCGCTGATCGCCGCCGCGGCGCCCGTGCTGCGCGTCTTCGGGGTCTCCGGCAAGCTGGCCCGGCAGAACTCGGTGCGCAACCCGCGCCGTACGGCCGCCACCGCCTCCGCGCTGATGATCGGCCTGACCCTGATCACCGGCATGACGGTGATGGCGGGCAGCCTCCAGCAGGCCATCGAGAAGATGGCGTCCTCGTCGATCAAGGCGGACTACGTGGTGTCCATGGCGAACGGCAACGCGCTGTCGCCGGACGTCGAGAAGAAGCTGGAGCGCACCGACGGCGTCACCGCCACCAGCCCGATGCTCAACGCCGCCTCCCGGATCGGGGGTCAGACCGAGTACCTGACCGGCGTCAACGGCGCCGCGATCGGAGAGCTGGCCGGCCCGAAGCTCGACACCGGTTCCTTCAAGGTCGGCGGCAGCGACGTCGTCGTGGACAGCGAGACCGCCAAGACCTACGGCTGGAAGGCCGGTTCCGCCTTCACCGTCGCCTTCGAGGACGGCAAGAAGCAGAAGCTGACGGTCGCCGGGACCTACGAGAGCAACGACTTCCTGAGCGGCATCCTGCTCGACGAGAAGGTCCTCGCCCCGCACGAGTCGGACCCGTACAACATGAAGGTCATGGTGAAGACCGCCGACGGCACGTCCGGCGCGACCCAGGACAAGCTGGAGAAGGCCCTCGGCACCAACCCGGCCGTCAAGGTCCAGGACAAGCAGGACATCTCCAACGAGATCGCGCAGATGTTCACGCTGATGCTGAACATGGTCTACGGCCTGCTCGCCATGGCGGTGATCGTGGCGGTCCTCGGTGTCGTCAACACCCTGGCCATGTCGGTCTTCGAGCGCTCCCAGGAGATCGGCATGCTCCGGGCGATCGGCCTGGACCGCAAGGGCATCAAGCGGATGGTCCGCCTGGAGTCCCTGGTGATCTCCCTGTTCGGCGCGGTGCTCGGCATCGGCCTGGGCGTGTTCTTCGGCTGGGCGGCCGGTGAGCTGCTGGCCACGAAGCTGGCGACCTACGAACTGATCCTGCCCTGGGCGCGGATCGGGATCTTCCTGCTGCTGGCCGCGACGGTGGGTGTCCTCGCCGCGCTGTGGCCGGCCAGGCGGGCGGCCCGGCTGAACATGCTGGAGGCGATCAAGGCGGAGTAGCGCCAGACCTGCGAAGGCCCCTTTCCCACGGTGGAAGGGGGCCTTCGACGTCTCGGGTGCCGGGGGGCCGCGCGGCCCGGAGGGGATTCGGGGGCCGCGTCACCCGTTCGGCAGCTCCGCGGGCTCGCGGCCCCGCCCAGGAACGGGCCGCGAGTGCGGTCCCGGTTTTCCCTCTCCCCGGCCACCACCGAACCGGCCCCCGGTCCCGCCGGCAGGTAACCGGGGTCCTGCCGTGTTCAGTTCCAGGTGCGGGCGCGCAGCGGCATGCCCGACGCCCCGGACTCGGGGGTGCGGACGGCCAGGACCTGGTTGACGCCGATGCGGTTGCGTTCGAAGGCGAGCGCGGAGGCGGCCATGTACAGGCGCCAGACGCGGGCCCGGCCCGGGCTGGTGAGCTGCACGGCGCGCTGCCAGCCGGCCTCCAGGCGGGCGACCCACTGCCGCAGGGTGAGGGCGTAGTGCTCGCGGATCGACTCGACGTCGCGCACCTCGAACCCGGCGCGCTCCAGCATGGCGACGGTGATGCCGACGGGCTGGAGCTCGCCGTCGGGGAAGACGTAGGAGTCGATGAAGGCGTCGACGTCGTACGCCGTCTCGTCGCGCTGCGGGCGGCGGGCGATCTGGTGGTTGAGGAGCCGCCCGCCGGGCTTGAGCAGCTCGTGCAGGTCGCCGGCGTACTCCAGGTACCGCTCGGCGCCGACGTGTTCGGCCATGCCGATGGAGGAGATCGCGTCGTAGGGCCCGTCGCGGACGTCGCGGTAGTCCTGGACGCGGATCTCGACCTTGTCGGTGAGGCCCTCGTCGGCGACGCGCTTGCGGGCGTACGCGGCCTGCTCCTGGGAGAGGGTGACGCCGACGACGCTCACGCCGTGCTCCCGGGCGGCGTGGATGGCCATGGAGCCCCAGCCGCAGCCGACGTCGAGCAGCCGCTGACCGGGGCTCAGGCCGAGCTTGCGGCAGACCAGTTCGAGCTTGTCGTGCTGGGCCTGTTCGAGGGTGCTGTCGGGGCTGGGCCAGTAGGCGCAGGAGTACACCATGGACGGGCCGAGGACGATCTCGTAGAAGTCGTTGCCGACGTCGTAGTGGTGGCTGATGGCGCGTCTGTCGCTGCGCTTGGTGTGCAGGTTGCGGCGGGGCCGGCGGGCCTCCTCGCGGGGCGGGGCGGGCGGCAGCGGGGTCCCGCCGAGCTTGACGAGCCCGCGTACGGCGGCGCGGACCTCGGGGTCGCGCAGGGCCTGGGCGAGGGTGCGGGCGTCCTCGCCGCGCTCCCAGATGTGACCGGCCAGCAGGTCGAGGGTGGTGTAGAGGTCGCCGTCGATGTCGAGATCGCCCGCCACCCAGGCCCGGGCCAGGCCGAGTTCGCCCGGCTTCCACAGCAGGCGGCGCAGAGCGCGGCGGTTGCGTACGACCAGGGTCGGCGCGCCCGGCGGGCCCGCCTGCGAACCGTCCCAGGCGCGGATGCGCACGGGAAGCGGTGCTCCCAGCAACTGTGCGAAGAGGCCCTGGAGCCGCGGCGCGGCGTCTGCCATGGTGTACACCTCCGTGACGAGGAATCCCGGAATGTCCGACACCACGTAAACACCTGCGGGGCCTTCGCGCAGTCCCCGGCACGCGTCATGACTGGGCAAAACCACCACGCCGAAGGAACGGGAACGCCGAAGGACCTCCCGCACCACGGATGGCGGGAGGTCCTTCGGCGGAGTCCTTCGTCAGGCGGGCGGCCGACCGGAGGTCAGGAGGCCTTGGCCTTCTCCTCGGTCTTCTCCTTGGCCTTGGCCTCGGACTTCTCCTTCGGCGCGGCGGCGACCGGGGCCGGCTTCGCGGCCTCGTAGAACTCCTCGCGCGGCGTCTCGATCGCGCCGAGCGAGACGACCTCGCGCTTGAGGAACATGCCGAGCGTCCAGTCGGCGAAGACGCGGATCTTGCGGTTCCAGGTCGGCATCGCCATGCCGTGGTAGCCACGGTGCATGTACCAGGCGAGACGGCCCTTGAGCTTGATCTTCATCTTGCCCATGACGATCATCGCCACGCCCTTGTGGAGGCCGAGTCCGGCCACCGCGCCCTTGTTGGCGTGGGAGTAGTCCTTCTGCGGGAAGCCCCGCATGCCGGACAGGACGTTGTCGCCGAGGACGCGGGCCTGCCGCAGCGCGTGCTGCGCGTTCGGCGGGCACCAGGCGTTCTCGTTGCCCGCCTTGCGGCCGACGAGGTCCGGGACCTGGGCGTTGTCGCCCGCGGCCCAGATGTAGTCGGTGCCCTTGACCTGGAGGGTGGTCTCGCAGTCGACGTGACCGCGGGGCCCGAGGGGCAGGCCGTAGCGGGAGAGGACCGGGTTGGGCTTGACGCCGGCGGTCCAGACGATCGTGTTGGAGTCGACCTCGAGGCCGTTCTTCAGCACCACGTGGCCGTCGACGCAGGAGTCCATGGAGGTGGACAGGTAGACCTCGACACCGCGGCCCTCGAGGTGCTCCTTGCCGTACTTGCCGAGCTTGGGACCGACCTCGGGGAGGATCTTGTCGGCGGCGTCGACGAGGATGAAGCGCATGTCCTCACGGGACACGTTCTTGTAGTACTTCGCCGCGTCCCGGGCCATGTCCTCGACCTCGCCGATGGTCTCCGCACCGGCGAATCCGCCGCCCACGAAGACGAAGGTGAGCGCCTTGCGGCGGATCTCCTCGTCGGTGGTGGAGTCGGCCTTGTCGAGCTGCTCGAGGACGTGGTTGCGCAGGCCGATGGCCTCCTCGATGCCCTTCATGCCGATGCCCTGCTCGGCGAGGCCGGGGATCGGGAAGGTGCGGGAGACCGCGCCGAGCGCGACGACCAGGTAGTCGAAGGGCAGCTCGTACGCCTCGCCCACCAGCGGGGCGATCGAGGCGACCTTGCGGTCCTGGTCGATGCTGGTGACCCGGCCGGTGAGGACCTCCGCCTTCGGCAGCACGCGTCGCAGCGGGACGACGACGTGGCGCGGGGAGATGTTGCCGGCTGCGGCTTCGGGGAGGAAGGGCTGGTAGGTCATGTACGACCGGGGGTCGACGACCGTGACGGTCGCCTCTCCGTAACGCATCTTCTTGAGGATGCGCCGAGCTGCGTACAGGCCTACGTACCCACCGCCTACTACGAGGATCCTGGGACGCTCCGTGGTGCTCATGCCATCGAGTATCCACCCGCTTCAGGGGGGTGGCTCGTGCGCCCCTTCACAAGCTCCGGCAGGGTGTGTGTTATCCTCCGCGACCCCCGTGATCCATGTCATGGTGACAACCCGGATCGATTGTGCACTGCGGGTCGTTGTCAATGCCGCGTGAGCTGCCTCTCTGGCCCGCGGACCCCCCTGTGAGCCCTCCGTCGGACCCTCTTCCGCGCACCTGCCCAGGGACGCCCATACCATGCTTCTGAACACGTTCAAAGGCCTCTTGGGCCCCCAGAAGGGTCAACGCGACCCTTCTCGTCGCCCTGGAGTGCCGAATTCCTTGTGAAGAACTTCACGAACTTTTCCGGAGGGCTGCGTCCGGGGGGCTCGCGCGAGCCCCCCGGACGCGCTCAAACGTGATCCATGCCTGCTCAGAAGCGGCCTGGAGCCCGTCCTGGGTGCCCTAGGCGACGGACCACGCGATGCCGTCGAGGATGTCGTGCTCGCTGACGACGACCTCCTCCGCGCCGATCCGCTCCATGATCGACAGCAGGACGAGGGCCCCCGCCCCGATCACGTCGACCCGGCCCGGGTGCATGGAGGGCACGGCCGCGCGCTCGGCGTGCGTGGAGCGCAGCAGCCACTCGGTGATCTCGCGGACCCGGTCATGGGAGACACGGGAGTGGTGGATGGCGGCCGAGTCGTACTCGGGCAGCTCCTGGGCGATCGCCGACACGGTCGTCACGGAGCCGGCGAGGCCCACCAGCGTGCGGGCCTCGCGCAGCGGGACCGTCTCCTCGGCGAGGTCGAGGGCGGCCTCGATGTCCGCCCGCATGGCCGCGATCTGCTCCGTGGAGGGCGGGTCGCTCACCACCCCGTCCCGGACCAGGTGCCGCTCGGTCATGCGGACACAGCCGATGTCCACCGAGCGTGCCGCCCGCACCCGGTCGTCGCCGACGACGAACTCGGTCGAGCCGCCGCCGATGTCCACGACGAGGTAGGGCTTCGGCAGGTGATCGCGCCCGGCGAGCTCCTTGGTGGCGCCGGTGAAGGAGAACTCGGCCTCCTGGTCCCCGGAGATCACCTCGGGCTCGACGCCCAGGATGTCCAGCACGCCGCGCACGAACTCGTCCCGGTTCTCGGCGTCCCGGGAGGCGGAGGTCGCCACGAACCGCAGCCGCTCCGCCCCGTGCTCCTTGATGACCCCGGCGTACTCGCGGCAGGCCGCGAAGGTCCGCTGGAGCGCCTCGGGGGCGAGCCGGCCGGTGCGGTCGACGCCCTGCCCGAGCCGCACGATCGTCATCCGGCGGTCCAGGTCGGTCAGCTCCCCGGTGGCCGGGTCCGCGTCGGCGACCAGGAGCCGGATGGAGTTCGTACCGCAGTCCACGGCGGCGACACGGCTCACTGGGCGTCCTCCTCGACGGTCGTCACACACGCACCCTTGCGCCACCACTGGGGCAGCATGGCCAGCGCCTCGTCGCCCAGGGGGTTCACGCCCGGCCCCGCGGCCAGCGAGTGCGCCACCAGCACGTGCAGGCACTTCACCCGGTCCGGCATGCCGCCCGCGCTCGGGAAGTTCTTCAGCTCCTCGATCTCGTCACGACGCCGGATGTAGTCCTCGTGCGCCGCCCGGTACGCCGCCGCCAGCTCCGGGTCCGCGGCCAGCCGCTCGGTCATCTCCTTCATCACGCCGTTCGCCTCCAGCGTGCCGATCGCCGAGTTCGCCTTCGGGCACGTCAGGTAGTACAGCGTCGGGAAGGGCGTCCCGTCCGGCAGCCGCGGGGCCGTCTCGACGACGTCGGGCTGCCCGCACGGGCACCGGTGCGCGATCGCGCGCAGGCCGCGCGGGGGCCGGCCGAGCTGCTGCTTGAAGGCCTCGACGTCCGCGTCGGTGGGCTCGGTGCGCGGAGTGGTCGGCGGGGGCGTTTCCATGACTGTGTTCAGGCTGTCTTTCTGGGTTCAGGTCACTGGCTGGGGTCCGGGTTCACTGGTCGGAGGCGTCGGCCTTGTCGACCCCGTCCCAGACGTTCGAGTACCAGGGGCGGTCGGCCGCCCCGAGGTCGGAGTGCGACTGCTTCGCCGCGTGCGGGTCGACGACGATGAACCCCGTCTCCCCCGGCATGACGTAGTGCAACCGCTGCCGGATCTGCTGCTCCGCGTACGCGTCGTCCTGCCAGCGCGCCTTCTGGTCGCGGAGCCGTTCGACGCGCTGCCGGGCCTGCTGCTGTTCGCGCTGGAGGTCGTCGATCTCGGCGCGCTGCGAGACGTACTCCCGCATCGGGTAGGCCAGGGCCACGATCAGCGAGCACATCACCAGGGCGAGCAGCGCCGCCCGGCCGGTCAGCCGCGAGCGGCGGGCCTGGCGCTTGGTCTGGGAGCGGTAGACCCGGGCCGCGGTCTGCTCGCCGAGCAGCCGGATCCTGGTCGCGGTGGAGAACCGGTCCCGGTCCTTCACGGCCATCTGTCCGCCTCCCGCTCCACCGTCATACGCGCGTACGTCCCCGGACACGGTACGGGACCGAGTACGAGGACGTACGTACGACGCTGCTACTTACGGGCCGGGTCAGCCCTTGAAGCGCGGGAAGGCCGAGCGGCCGGCGTACACCGCCGCGTCGTCGAGGATCTCCTCGATGCGCAGCAGCTGGTTGTACTTGGCGACGCGCTCGGAGCGGGCCGGGGCGCCGGTCTTGATCTGGCCGCAGTTCGTGGCGACGGCCAGGTCGGCGATGGTGACGTCCTCGGTCTCGCCGGAGCGGTGGGACATCATGCACTTGAAGCCGTTGCGCTGGGCCAGCTCGACGGCGTCCAGGGTCTCGGTCAGGGATCCGATCTGGTTGACCTTGACCAGGAGCGCGTTGGCCGCCCCCTCCTCGATGCCGCGGGCCAGGCGCTCGGGGTTGGTGACGAACAGGTCGTCACCGACGAGCTGGACCTTGTCACCGAGCTTGGCGGTGATGGTCTTCCAGCCCTCCCAGTCGTCCTCGAACAGCGGGTCCTCGATGGAGACGAGCGGGTACGCGTCGACGAGCTCCGCGTAGTACTCGGTCATCTCGGCCGCCGAGCGCTCCTTGCCCTCGAAGGTGTAGACGCCGTCCTTGTAGAACTCGGACGCGGCGACGTCGAGCGCCAGGGCGATCTGCTCGCCGGGGGTGTAGCCGGCCTCGTTGATCGCCTCGAGGATGAGGTCGAGGGCCTCGCGGTTGGAGCCGAGGTTCGGGGCGAAGCCGCCCTCGTCGCCGAGGCCGGTGGCCAGGCCCTTCGACTTCAGGACCTTCTTCAGCGTGTGGTAGACCTCGGCGCCCCAGCGCAGGGCCTCGGAGAAGGACTCCGCGCCGATCGGGGCGATCATGAACTCCTGGATGTCCACGTTGGAGTCGGCGTGCGAGCCGCCGTTCAGGATGTTCATCATCGGCACCGGCAGCAGGTGCGCGTTGGGACCGCCCAGGTAGCGGAACAGCGGCAGGTCGCTGGCCTCGGAGGCGGCGTGGGCGACGGCGAGGGAGACGCCGAGGATGGCGTTGGCGCCGAGGGAGCCCTTGTTGTCGGTGGCGTCCAGGTCGAACATGGCCTGGTCGATCAGGCGCTGCTCGGTGGCGTCGTAGCCGACGAGCTCCGGGCCGATCTGCTCGATGACCGCGAGGACGGCCTTCTCCACACCCTTGCCGAGGTAGCGGTTCGAGTCGCCGTCGCGCAGCTCGATGGCCTCGAAGGCGCCCGTGGAGGCGCCGGACGGGACGGCGGCACGGCCGGTGCTGCCGTCGTCGAGGCCGACCTCGACCTCGACCGTGGGGTTGCCTCGGGAGTCCAGGATTTCCCGGGCTACGACGACGTCGATGGACGGCACGAGCATCTCCTTCTTCATGTGACGCGGGTACGCGGGCCGCGTGGACCCGGCGAGGCGCGGGCCGCGGTGGCTCGCGACATGAGCCTAACCGGCTCCGGGCGATCGGCCACCGGGTCGCCCACCCCATGGACAGAACCGAGAGTAAATTGTTTCCGAACGGAACAAAGCCGGATCGCAAAGACCGGCAGAAAAAACCCCGCCCCGGTGCGTACGGGGGAAGACGCACCGGGGCGGGGAGCCCGTGGGGACGGGGCGGGCCGCCGCTTACTTCAGGTGCAGCTGCTGGCCCGGGTAGATCAGGTTGGCGTCCGTGACGATGTCCTTGTTCAGCTCGAACAGCTTCTCCCAGCCGCCCTCGACCTTCTGCTCGGTCGCGATCGAGCTGAGGGTGTCGCCCTTGACGACCTTGTACTCGCCGTCACCCTTCTTGACCTTCTTGCCGGTCGGGGTGGTGACCGTCTTCTGGGTCTGGGCCGGGCGCTCGTCGGAGCGGGAGGCCGGCTGCTGCTCGGTCTGGCGGGTCTCGGTGGAGCCGCTGCTCTGCTCGGAGCCGCCGCTGTAGCCGGCGCTCGACAGGCCCTTGCCGCAGACCGGCCAGGCACCCTTGCCCTGGCTCGCCAGGACCTTCTCGGCGACCTGGATCTGCTGGTCCTTGCTGGCCTGGTCGGCGGTGGAGGCGTACTGGGTGCCGCCGTACGCGGACCAGGTGGAGGCGGAGAACTGCAGACCGCCGTAGTAACCGTTGCCGGTGTTGATGGACCAGTTGCCGCCGGACTCGCACTGGGCGACGGCGTCCCACTCGGAGGCGGTGGCGGCGGAGGCGCTGCCGGACGCCATCAGCGGGGCGGCGACGGCGGCACCGGTGACACCGGCGATGGCGATGACCCGAGAGGTCTTGGACGGACGGCGGTGCGTGCCCTTGCCGGAAAACAGCATGGAGAGATCCCCTCACCGACGCCTGCGAGGTGAGCTGTCGGGTTCGGGCCGGTTGAGTTGCCCGGCCGCGCCCCTCCCGGGACACGGCTTCACCCCAAGCCCTTCCGGCACAACCGGCCGGTCGGGCACTTACCTTGGGTCCCCCGCTCCTGCCTACGGCGCTTGACGCGACGACTGTTCCCGTGCGGCCGCTGGCAGGATTCGGCGTTGCGGCAGCCGGGGCTCGCGGTGACGAGCGGTCATGACCGTAGACACGCGATCCGCGGAATTTCAAAGACGATCAGGGCTTCTGAGATCTATCTCTCACCGCACCGATAAGGGACATTCAGCGCGAACCGTGACGTGAACTCGCACGGTTTCGGGGTGACTTCCGCCCCCGTTTCCGGACTGCCCCACCGGCTACTTCTCGTCCGCTTCGCCCTCTACCGTGAGCTTCTGACCGGGGCGGATGAAGTTCGGGTCAGTGCCGACGGCCGTCTCGTTCCCGACGTAGAGCGCGTGCCACCCGCCACTCAGGTCAAGGGAGTTCGCGATGGACCAGAGACTGTCGCCGGGGCGGACGATGTAGGAGCCGTCCGTCGCCTCCCGCGAGGCCTCGCCGGCGCGCGAGGCGTGCCGTCCGGCGGACCCGGACGTACGGCCGTCCTCGGCCGCGGTGCCCTCGTCGGCGCTGGGGCCGCGGTGGCGGCCGGCGGCGGTGTCGGGTTCGGTTTCCGTTCCGGTTGCGGCGGGTGCCGAAGAGTCGTCGCCCTGACGGGAGTTGTCGGGCTTGTCACTCTCGGGGGCGGGCGACGGGTCCTGCGTCGAGGAGTCGGCAGAATCGGATGACTTGTCGGACTTGGTGGTTTCGCCCTCCGGGGTCGACTGCCCGTCAGGAGACGACTCGACGGAGTCGAGCAGTCCGGGCGAGTCCGTCGGAGCGGACGAGTCGGACGTGTCCGGGCTCTTGTCCTGCTCCAGGCCGGAGAGCAGCCCGCAGGTGCGCCACGCGCCGACCCCCTGGTCGGCGAGGATTCTCTCGGCCACGGCTATCTGCTGGGAGCGGCTGGCCAGGTCGGCGCTCGGGGCGTAGTCGAGGCCGCCGTGGTTCTCCCAGTCCTCCTGGGACAACTGGAGGCCGCCGAAGTATCCGTTGCCGCTGTTCTGGCTCCACGCGCCGCCGGTCTCGCAGTCCGCGACCCGGTCCCAGGTCGTGCCGTCGGCCGCGCTGGCACCGGAGGCCCCGAGGAGCGGGATCGCGATGGCGGAGCCGGTGACCCCGGCCGCGACGAGGAGAGCCGGAGCCTGGCGGGGGCGACGGTGCCGACCGTTCCCGGAGAGCATACGGAGACCTTTCGCGAGACAGCAGTGACCGGCGCGGCGCAGGGTCCCCCCAGGCCGCGCTGATGATGGGTGAACGTATCGGCAGACGATCACTTGTCACAAGTTCATGCCGCGCAGATCACGTGAAGATCACAGCCATGACGGCGTGTCATGTTTAGACCGGTGAGAACTCCACGGGCAGCGTGCGCAGCCCGCGCATGATGAGGCCGCCGCGCCATCGCAGCTCGGCCGGATCCGCCGCCAGCCGCAGGTCCGGGAGGCGGGTGAGGAGCGTGGCGAGCGCGGTCTGGCCCTCCAGGCGGGCGAGCGGGGCGCCGAGGCAGTAGTGGATGCCGTGGCCGTAACCGAGGTGCTGGTTGTCGCGGCGGGCGAGGTCGAGCACGTCCGGATCGGCGAACCGCTCCGGATCCCGGTCCGCGGCGGCCAGGACGACGAGGACCGGGTCGCCGGGCGCGATGTGCTGCCCGCCGATGGTGAGCGGCTGGGTGGCGAACCGCCAGGTGGCGAGTTCGACCGGGCCGTCGTAGCGCAGGAGCTCCTCGACGCCGGTCTCCAGCAGGCCACTCTCCCCGGCGGCGAGGGAGGCCTGGAGGCGCGCGCGCTGCTCGGGGTGGGTGAGCAGGGCGTAGACACCGTTACCGACCAAATTCACGGTGGTTTCGAAGCCGGCGAACAGCAGGATGAAGGCCATGGCCGCGGCCTCGTTCTCGGTGAGGTGCTCACCGTGGTCGGAGGCGCGGATGAGGCCGGAGATGAGGTCCTCCCCGGGGGCGGGCTCGGTGGGGAGCGCCTCCCGCTTGCGGTGGATGAGGTCGGCGAGGTAGCCGCGCATCTTCTTCACGGACCGCGCCACGCCGCCCCGCGGCCCGCCCTGGTGACGGATCATCATTCCCGCCCAGTCGCGGAAGTCGTCCTGGTCCTCGCGGGGGACGCCGAGCAGGTCGCAGATGGCGTAGATGGGGAGCGGGAACGCGAACTCGTGGATGAGGTCGGCTGACCCCTTCCGTTCGAACCCGTCGATGAGCCCGTCGGTGAGCTCCTGCACCCGCGGCGCGAACTCGGCGACCCGGCGGGGCGTGAACGCCTTGGAGACGAGCCGCCGCAGCCGGGTGTGGTCCGGCGGGTCGATGTTGAGCAGATGCGTCATCAGCTCGGCCTTGCGCTCCCCGGGGATCCCGGTCTTGCCCTTGGCGTGCGCGGGCTCGTCGTGGTGCGCCGGGTTCTTGGAGAGCCGGGGGTCGGCGAGCGTCTGCTTGGCATCGGTGTACCGCGTGACCAGCCAGGCCTCCACGCCGCTGGGCAGCTTGGTGCGGTGCACGGGGGCGTGCTCGCGGAGCCAGGCGTAGGCGGGGTAGGGGTTGCTCGCGAACTCCCAGGTGAAGAGGTCGGGAGCGGCGGACGGGTTGCTGGGCTGGGGCTGGTCGGTCACTCCCCGACGGTATCCGGCTCCCCGCCCCCTCCCCTCCCCCGGCCGGTCTCAGCGGTCCTCCGCCTCCCTGCCCTGCCCTGCCCTCGGTCCGTCCCCAGCCCCAGCCGGCCTCCGCCCCCTGTGCCCTGCCCCCGGCCGCTCTCAGCCCTGCTCCGCCTCCCTGATCGCGTCCCGGTACGCGCGGGCCGCCGCTCTCAGGGCCGCCTCCGGGTCGACGCCCTCCGACTCCGCGCGGACCGCCAGGGCCAGCAGGTCGTAGCCGATGCCCTCCACCGGCGGGAGCGGTATGTCCAGGCCGGCTGTGCGGGCGCGGGACGCCAGCTTGGCGGCGAGGGCCAGGCCGGGCTGGCCGAGGGGGATGCCCTCGGTGACCGACCTGCGCTGCTTCTCGACCGCCTTGGTGCGCAGCCAGTGCGCCTTGACCTCCTCGGGCGTGGTGGCCGTCTCGTCGCCGAAGACATGCGGGTGGCGGTGGATCAGCTTGGCGACGATGCCGGCGGCGACGTCGTCGACGGAGAAGGGAGCGTCCAGGTCCTCCTCGGCGATCCGGGCGTGGAAGACGACCTGGAGGAGGACGTCACCGAGCTCCTCGCGCAGTTCGTCGCGGTCGCCCTCCTCGATCGCCTCGACGAGTTCGTACGCCTCCTCGATGCCGTACTTGGCCAGGCCCTTGTGCGTCTGCTGGGACGACCACGGGCACTCGGCGCGGATGCGGTCCATGACCTGGACGAGATCGAGCAGGCGGGCGCCCGGCAGGTCGTAGGAGGCGGGGAGCAGCTCCAGTTCGGGCATGGCGACGCGGCCGGTGCCGGCGAGGCGGGCCAGGCCGTCCGTCAGGGCCGGCTCGCCCTCGCCCGTCGCCACGACGACCACCGTGCGGCCGCCGGCGCAGGCGTCGACCAGCTCCTCGGCCGTCGGGGACGCCTCGTCGACGATGATCCCCGCCTCGCGCAGATACGGCAGCTGCGGGTGCGCGCCGTCCGCGCACAGCACCTGGTCGGCCGCGTGCAGCGCCTGCCAGGCAGGCCAGGACAGCAGACCGGGGGCGACGCGGTGGCTGGTGGTGAGCAGGACGATGCGGCCGGGGCCGGCCTGCCCGGGGCGCGGGGTGGCTTCGGGGCTGTTGGCGTTCACGATTCGAAGCTATCCCACGCCGCCGACAGCCCCGGAAGTTATCCACAGGGCCCTCGGTGCCTGGGCACCTACATGTTCTGCTGCGCCTGCGCCGCCGACACGTCCCGCACCCACGGCGTCTTCGCGTCGGCTCGGCTGCTCTTCTGGACGTCCCAGGTGCCGTAGCGCGGGTTGAGGTCGACGTTCAGGTCCTTGGAGGCCTCGGACAGGGCCTTCCAGAACTCGGGACGGTTGGTGTCCGTGCCGAGCTTCTGAGCGAGCTTCTGGGCCTCCAGCTGGAGGCGGAGGTTCTCCTCCAGGCGCTGCGGCGGGATGCCGTACTGCTGGAGCCAGGTGGTCTCCAGCGCCTTGGCGCCGCCGGCCTGCTCCTCGAGGCCGGACCGCATCTCCTGGATCTCCCTGCGGGTGACGGTCACACCGGCGTCCTGGGCGGCGCGGTGCAGCACCCGGTCGAGGACCATGGTGTGCAGGGTGTCGCGGGTGAGCTTGCCCGTCCCGGCGATGGCCTGCTGGTACTGGGCGTCGTCCCGCACGGCAGCCCGCTGGGCCGCGCGCACCTCGCCGACCCGGTCCTCCAGCTGGGACACGGTGATCCGCCGGCCGCCCACCACGGCCGCCGCGCCGGGATGCGCGTCATTGCCGCAGGCGGTGAGCAGGGGCGCCGCGGCGGCGATCGCGGCGGTGAGGACGAGCGCGGTGCGACGGCGGCGGTGCAAGGAGACCTCCCGAGGAGATTGCAATGACAGGTGCGGCGCGCAGCGCCTCTATCAGGGGTGGTGGTCGGGCGACGGGCGGGCGCACAAGGTCTTGCGGTGATCGATGGTAGGCAGTGGCCAGGCTCTGGCCAACCCATTCGACCAACGATTCACCGGGACTTCCGGCACCGCCGCGCGGACCGGTCCGTGAGGGGAGCCGCGACCGGGGGCCGGCGCGGCTGTCCTCCGGGGTCTCCGGGGTCCGGGGTGTCCGGGTCTCCGGGCCGGTCAGGCCCCCTGCGCCATGCGCCCGCGACGTGGTCACAGAGGATGCCGCATCCACACGTTGGGCTCGACGTACACCGCGTACCCGCGCTCCGGCTCGCAGCGCACCGGTACCAGGGCACCGGGCACCTCGATGTCGCCCCGGGTGTCGAAGGGCAGCCCCGTCCAGCGGCGCCAGTCCGCCAGTGAGGCGGCCACCGTCATGGACGCCGGTGCCACGGAGTCGATGGTGGCACCGGCCCGGGCGTGGACCCGCAGCCACGGGTCCTGGGGCAGGCCGTCGGGGCGGACCCGGTGCGCGTACTCCTCGATGGGCGTGTGCGGTTCCAGGTGCTTGGCGTTGGGGCGGACCGGGGCGACGACCTCCCGGAAACCGCGCGCCCGGGCGTTGTCGCGCATGGCCGAGAGCATCAGCGCGGACAGGCCGCGGCCCTGGGCGTGCGGGGCGACGGAGATCGAGATCGCGCTGACGGTGTCGGGGCTCACTCCGCGGCGCAGGTCGGAGAACGCCCACACGAGGACCGTGTCCCAGCCGTTCCCGGGCAGTTGGCCACGGCCCTCGGCATTCAGGGCGAAGGGCACGCTGAAACCGTTCGCCACGACCTCGCCCTGCTCGTCCTCGGCGAACAGGACGTACTCCGGGAGTTCGGCGGCGATCCGCGGGAAGTGCGCGGCACCGACGAGGTCCTGGATCACGAACTCCGGCCAGCTGTTCGCCATCCCGACGACCCGCTCCCGCATCTCCGGGCGGTCGGCGAGGCTCGATGTCTTCGGCTGCATGCGGCCACGGTAGGTGTGCGGGCGCACGGCCCGCACCGAATTACCGTGCGGGGACCCGGTCCGCGACCTGGCCGGTCCTGGCCTGCCGGGCGGCGATGACCATGACGACCGTGGCCAGCAGGGCGATGCCGGCGCCGACGTAGAGCGGTGAGGTGTAGCCCAGGCCCGCGGTGATGGCCAGGCCTCCGAGCCAGGCGCCGAGGGCGTTGCCGACGTTGGACGCGGAGACGTTGGCGCTGGCGGCCAGGGCCGCCCCGTGCGCGAAGTCGGTGACACGCGTGATCATCCCGGGCACACTGGCGAACCCTGTCACCCCCATCACGAACACCAGGACGACCGAAGCGGTCGCGCTGCCGGCGAGCAGCCCGAACAGGGCCAGGGTGAGGGTGAGTCCGAACAGGGCGAGGACCAGGGCACGGTCACGGTCGCGGTCGGCCGCGCGCCCGCCGACCAGGTTCCCGACGACCAGGCCGACGCCGTAGACCATCAGCAGCCAGGCGACATCCGCCGAGGCGAAGCCGCTGACCTCGGTGAAGGTGTAGGCGATGTAGGTGAAGGCACCGAACATCCCGCCGTAGCCGAGGGCGGTGGCCGTCAGCGTCAGCCAGACCTGCCAGGAGCGGAAGGCCCGCAGCTGCGCCCGCAGGCCGCTGGGCGGCACCGGGTCCGACCCGGCCGTCCCCGTGGGCGGGGGTGTCCGGCCGGCCCGCGCGGGCACCAGCGCGGCGATTCCCGCCAAGGCCAGGACGCCGATCGCGGTGACCGCCCAGAACGCCGCCCGCCAGCCCCAGCGCTCACCGACCAGCGCGCCGAACGGCACGCCCAGCACGTTCGCGACCGTCAGCCCGGCGAACATGACCGCCACGGCCTGGGACTTCTTCTCCGGCGCGACCAGACTGCGCGCGACCAGCGAGCCGATGCCGAAGAACGAACCGTGGCACAACGCCGCGACGATCCGCCCGAGCAGCATCACCGGGTAGTTCGGCGCGACGGCGGAGAGCAGGTTGCCGGCGACGAACAAGGCCACCAGGCCGACCAGGACCTGCTTGCGGGGCAGCCGTGCCGTCGCCGCGGTCAGCGCGATCGCTCCCACCGCGACGCTCAGCGCGTATCCGGAGATCAGCCGGCCGGCGGCCGCCTCGGACACCGTGAAGCTCGACGCCACCTGGGGCAGCAACCCGGCGATGAGGAATTCGGTCAGACCGATGCCGAACCCGCCGAGCGCCAGCGCGACGAGTCCGCCCGGCATCCGGGAGGCTCCGACCGGGCTCACCTCACCCGGCTTCAGCCTCCGCACTGCTTCAGCATCATCCGCTTGTCCGCCGCCGTGACGGGAAGCTCGTACTTCAGCGACACCTGGGCGAAGCGCACCGCATAGGCGCAGCGGATCCGCTTGTTCGGGGGCAGCCAGGACGCCGGACCGGAGTCGCTCTTGGAGCCGTTGGTCGGCCCGTCCACCGGGACGAGGTTGAGCGGGTCGTTCGCGATGGCCTCCCGCTTGTCCTTCGTCCAGCGCGAGGCGCCCATCTGCCAGTCGTAGGACAGCGGCATGACGTGGTCTATCTGGACCTTCGTCGCACGGGACTTGGTCCACTCGATGACCTTGCCGGTGTACGGGTCGTGCAGCGTCAGCGCCATGACGACGCAGTCGGAGCCGGACCGGAAGCGGAGGTCCTCCCCGTCGCGTTTCAGGAGGTCGTTGCGCGAGTCGCAGCCGTTGCGGGCGAAGGGGACGTCGGCCGGTGCCGAGTCCATCCAGGCGTAGCCGAACTTGTCCCGTTCGTAGCCCGTCCTGGGGCCGCGTCCCTTCGTCTCCACCTTCCCGATCAGGGCACGGGCCCTCTCCTTGTCCCCGGCGGACGTGATCGCCGCCAGGCCCGGCTTCGTGCCGTCCGGGTTGTCCAGCGGGTTCACGGCCCGTCCGTCGCCGGCCGCCGGAACGCCGGAGCCCGAGGCTCCGCCGCCGTCCGCGGGCGGGGTCAGGCCTTCACAGCCGGCCAGTGCCGAACCGGCGAACATCATCGCGACGGCCAGTGCCGCCCCGCGCCTCAGACGCCTCACCGTGCGTCCCTCCCCTGCTTGCCTGTTCCGCCTCCGCACGGGCGGCGTGTGCCTGCTCCCACGGTAGCGAGGGAGAGGTCCAGACCACATCGGACTTAAACGGGCATTCCTCGCATGCCACGCGTATCGTCGGTTCTGAGCTACCTCCGGAGGGAGTTTTCTGAATGGGCATCTTCGACAAGTTCAAGAGCCAGGCGCGGAACAAGGGCAAGCATCGCTCCGACTCCGCGGAACAGGAGATGAACGAGAGGACCGGCGGCAGGTACGAGGACCAGATCGACGCCGGGCAGCAGCGGGTCGAGGGATCGCTCGGCATGGACCGCGACCGCGACCGCGAACGGCCCGACCAGCAGTAGCCCTCCGCCCTCAGAGGCCGTCCGTGGAGAGACAGCTCCTGCGGGCGGCTTCGCTTGACCTTGACACTGACGTCAGGGTCCGACGATCCCCGTATGGCATCCCCGGATTCGAAGACCCCCCGCACCGTGCTCGTCACCGGCGCCGGTACCGGCATCGGCCGGGCCACCGCCCACGCCTTCGCCGACGAGGGCGCACACGTCGTGGCGGTGGGCCGCCGCGCGGCGCCCCTCGCCGAGACCGCCGCTCACGACCCGGCCCGCATCAGCCCGCTCGTCGCCGACATCACGGCCGACGACGGTCCCGAACGCATCGTCCGTACGGCGCTCGACCGTCACGGCCGCATCGACGTGCTCGTGAACAACGCGGGCATCGTCAACACCCAGTCCCTGCGCACCTACACGCGGGCCGCCGTCGAGCCCCAGCTCGCGACGAACCTCCTCGCCCCCGTGCTGCTCGTGCAGGCCGCGCTCCCGGCTCTGGAGGACAGCCGGGGCGTGATCGTGAACGTGACGACGGCCGTCGGGCAGCGCGGCTGGCCGGGCAACTCCCTGTACGCGGCCGGGAAGGCGGCCCTGGAGGTGCTCACGCGCAGCTGGGCGGTCGAGCTCGCCCCGCTGGGGATCCGGGTCGCCGCCGTGGCGCCGGGCGCGATCGGCACGCCCATCGCCGACCACGCGGGCTACACGCCCGAGCAGCGGGCCGCGATCCGCTCCTGGCAGCTCGCGCACACACCGCTCGGCCGGGTCGGGCGCCCCGAGGAGGTGGCGTGGGCGATCACCCAACTGGCCTCGCCGCAGGCATCGTTCGTCACCGGCGTGGTCCTTCCGGTGGACGGCGGAGCGGTCGTCACATGAGACTGACGCGCATGGCGGAACCTCGTATGCGGATCGGCGAACTCGCCGCGGCGACCGGCGCGACGCCGCGCGCCCTGCGCCACTACGAACAGGCGGGGCTCATCACCTCCGAACGCGCCGCGAACGGCTACCGCCTGTACGACGCCGGTACGGCCGTCCGCGTCCGCAACGTCCGCCGGCTGCTGGACGTGGGCCTGACGCTCGACGACGTACGGGTGTTCCTGCCCTGCCTGGACGGCGACGTCACGGCCGGGCCCGCCTCCGAGGAGGCGCTCCGGGTCGCCGCCGGCCGGCTCGCGGTGCTGGACGCGCGCATCGCCGCGCAGGCCGCGGTCCGCGACCGGCTGGCGGCGGCCCTGCGCGAGGCCACCGGCGCACGCGTACGACCGGTGGCCTGACAGAACGTCGGCGTCAGGAGCCCAGCACCGACGTCAGGAACTCCCCGACCCACGCCAGCAGATCGCGCCCGACCAGCGGCTTCCCGCCGACCTTCGCGGTCTTCGGGCGCGGCACCAGCACCTGGTGCGTCGCCGGCTTGATGACGACCCCGGGGTACAGCCGCTTGACCCGCAGCTCCTGCGACTCGCGCAACTCCACGGGCGCGAACCGGATGTTGGTCCCCTGGAGCACGATCTCGCCGACGCCGCACGCCCGCGCGAGCATCCGCAGACCGGCCACGAGCAGCAGGTTCTCCACCGGCTCGGGCAACTTGCCGTAGCGGTCGACGAGTTCCTCGCGTACGGCCTTGACGTCCTCCTCCGTGTTGGCGGAGGCGATGGCCCGGTACGCCTGGAGCCGGAGCCGCTCGCCGGGCGCGTAGTCGTGCGGAACGTGCGCGTCGACGGGCAGCTCGATCTTGACCTCGAGCGGCGGCTCCTCCTCGATCTCGCCGGTCTCCAGCTGGCGCCGGTAGTCGGCGACGGCCTCGCCGACCATCCGGACGTACAGGTCGAAGCCGACGCCCGCGATGTGGCCGGACTGCTCGCCGCCGAGCAGGTTGCCCGCGCCGCGGATCTCCAGGTCCTTCATCGCCACGTACATACCGGCGCCCATCTCCGTGTGCTGGGCGATGGTCGCGAGCCGCTCGTGCGCGGTCTCGGTGAGCGGCTTCTCCGGCGGGTAGAGGAAGTACGCGTACCCGCGCTCGCGGCCCCGGCCCACCCGGCCGCGCAGCTGGTGCAGCTGGGACAGGCCGAAGGTGTCGCCGCGCTCCACGATCAGGGTGTTGGCGTTGGAGATGTCGATGCCGGACTCCACGATCGTCGTGGACACCAGCACGTCGAACTTCTTCTCCCAGAAGTCGACGACGACCTGCTCCAGGGCCTGCTCGGACATCTGGCCGTGGGCGGTGGCGATGCGCGCCTCGGGGACGATCTCGCGCAGCCGGGCCGCGGCCCGGTCGATGGACTCGACGCGGTTGTGGATGTAGAAGACCTGGCCCTCGCGCAGCAGCTCGCGGCGGATGGCGGCGCCGATCTGCTTCTCCTCGTAGGGGCCGACGAAGGTCAGCACCGGGTGCCGTTCCTCCGGAGGCGTCGTGATCGTGGACATCTCGCGGATGCCGGTCACCGCCATCTCCAGCGTCCTGGGGATCGGGGTGGCGGACATGGTCAGCACGTCGACGTTCGCGCGGAGCTTCTTCAGCTGCTCCTTGTGCTCCACGCCGAAGCGCTGCTCCTCGTCGACGATGACCAGGCCCAGGTCCTTGAACTTGGTCTCGGACGAGAACAGGCGGTGGGTGCCGATGACGATGTCCACCGAGCCCTCGCGCAGGCCTTCCAGGACCGCCTTGGCCTCCGTGTCGGTCTGGAAGCGGGACAGCGCCTTCACGTTCACCGGGAACTGCGCGTACCGCTCGCTGAACGTCCCGAAGTGCTGCTGCACCAGCAGGGTCGTGGGCACCAGGACGGCGACCTGCTTGCCGTCCTGGACGGCCTTGAAGGCGGCCCTGACGGCGATCTCGGTCTTGCCGTAGCCGACGTCGCCGCAGATCAGCCGGTCCATCGGGACCGACTTCTCCATGTCCTCCTTGACCTCGGCGATGGTGGTGAGCTGGTCGGGCGTCTCCGCGTAGGGGAAGGCGTCCTCCAGTTCGCGCTGCCAGGGGGTGTCCGTGCCGAAGGCGTGGCCGGGGGCGGCCATGCGGGCGCTGTAGAGCTTGATGAGGTCGGCCGCGATCTCCTTGACGGCCTTCTTCGCGCGGGCCTTCGTCTTCGTCCAGTCGGCGCCGCCGAGGCGGTGCAGGGTGGGGGCCTCGCCGCCGACGTACTTGGTGATCTGCTCCAGCTGGTCGGTGGGGATGTAGAGGCGGTCGCCGGGCTGGCCGCGCTTGGCGGGCGCGTACTCGACGACCAGGTACTCGCGGGTCGCGCCCTGCACGGTGCGCTGCACCATCTCGATGTAGCGGCCTACGCCGTGCTGCTCGTGGACGATGTAGTCGCCCGGCTCCAGGGTGAGCGGGTCGATGGTCTTGCGGCGGCGGGCCGGCATCCGGGCGCCGTCGCGGCCCGCCGCCTTCTGGCCCGTCAGGTCCGTCTCGGTCAGGACGGCGAGTCCGAGGGCCGGGTCGACGAAGCCGTGCTCGATCGAGCCGCACGCCACGTGCACGACCGACGGGGAGATCTCGGCCACATCCGTGTCGAGACGGGCGGCGATGCCCTCGCCCCCCAGCACCTCGACCGTTCGGGCCGCCGGGCCGTGCGCCTCGGTGACGAACACCGCGCGCCAGCCGTCGGCGAGCCAGCCCTTGGTGTCGGCGAGGGCCTTGGCGGTGTCCCCGCGGTAGGTCTCCGGGGCGTGCATCCCCAGCTTGAGCGTGTCGGCGTCGAGTTCTTCGTCCGCGGCGAACGGCGACACCGACCACCACATCATGTCCAGCTCGCGGGCCCGGTCCCGGACGTCGGCGATGGACCACAGGGAGGCCGCGCCGACGTCGATGGGCGCCTCGCCTCCGCCGGCGGTGGCCGCCCAGGAGGCCTGGAGGAACTCCTGCGACGTGGCCACCAGGTCCGACGCACGCGTGCGGACCCGCTCCGGGTCGCACACGACGGCCATGGACCCCTTGGGCAGCACGTCGAGCAGCAGCTCCATCTCGTCGACCAGGACCGGCGCGAGGGACTCCATGCCCTCCACCGCGATCCCCTCGGCGATCTTGCCGAGCAGTTCGCCGAGCTCGGGGTGCTCCTCGGCCAGGGCACGCGCCCGCGCGCGGACGTCCTCGGTGAGCAACAGCTCGCGGCACGGCGGCGCCCACAGGCCGTGCTCGGCGACTTCGAGGGAGCGCTGGTCGGCGACCTTGAAGTAGCGGATCTCCTCGACGTCGTCGCCCCAGAACTCGATGCGCAGGGGGTGTTCCTCGGTGGGCGGGAACACGTCGAGGATGCCGCCGCGCACGGCGAACTCGCCGCGCTTCTCCACGAGCTCCACGCGCGCGTAGGCGGCGGCCGCGAGGGCGTCGACGATCTCGTTCAGATCGGCGGTCTGTCCGGTCCTCAGGGCGACCGGCTCCAGGTCGCCGAGGCCCTTGACCTGCGGCTGGAGAACCGACCGCACGGGCGCCACGACGACGGAGACCGGGCCGGTCTCGGGGTCGTCGGGGCGGGGGTGGGCCAGGCGGCGCAGCACGGCCAGGCGGCGGCCGACGGTGTCGCTGCGGGGGCTGAGCCGCTCGTGCGGGAGCGTCTCCCAGGACGGGTACTCCACGATCCCCTCCGGCGGGAGGAGGGAGCGCAGGGCCGCGGCCAGGTCCTCCGCCTCGCGGCCCGTCGCCGTCACCGCCAGCACCGGGCGGCCCGTGTCGCGAGCCAGGGCGGCGACCGCGAAGGGGCGGGCCGCAGGGGGGCCGACCAGGTCGACATGCATGCGGTTGCCGTCTGCGGCCGCGTTGATCGCTTCCGC
This sequence comes from Streptomyces africanus, assembly GCF_030816955.1. NCBI lineage: Bacteria > Bacillati > Actinomycetota > Actinomycetes > Kitasatosporales > Streptomycetaceae > Streptomyces > Streptomyces africanus. The sequence goes on from NZ_JAUSYP010000001.1 coordinate 3,535,716, forward strand.
GAGGGCGGCGTCCTTGGTTACGGCGTCGAGCAGACCGTGCAGGCTCATTCGGGGATTTTTCCGTCCAGGGGTGGGCAACACGACGGGCCCGACGCGCGCCGCGGGCCGGGGGTCTCCAGCGTACGACGATGCGCGTCCGCGCGGCGGGGCTGTGGACAACGCCTGTTCCGGCAAGCCCGTGCGGCGTCATGGTCACGCCCGTGCGGCCGGTCAAGAGGGAATCAGCCGCCCAACCTTCACAACATCACCCCCACCGGTCGTTTTCGCCACGGCAAGATCGGTCCGGTCCCCCGAGCGGTACCCCCACCCGTAAGGCCCGGCATGCCCACCCCCACCCTCCAGGTCTCAGAGCCCCCCATACCGACGCCGGTCGTCCTGCCCCGCGACGACCCGCCCCCGGACCGCGCGCGGTGGGACCCGTGGATCCTCGCCACCGCCCTCTGCGCCGCCTACGCGGCCGTCTCCGTCGGCCGGTACCGGCACATGACGACCCTCTCCTGGGACCTGGGCATCTTCGAGCAGGTCGTGCGGGCGTACGCGCACCTGCGGGCTCCGGTGGCCGACCTCAAGGGGCCGGGGTTCGACATCCTGGGTGACCACTTCAGCCCCGTGACGGCCCTGCTCGCGCCGGTGTACCGGCTGCTTCCCTCGCCGGTCACGCTGCTGGTCGCGCAGGCCGCGCTCTTCGCCCTGTCCGCCGTACCCGTCACCCGCGCCGCCGCCCGGCTGCTCGGCCGCCGCCGCGGTCTCGCGCTCGGCCTGGCCTACGGGCTGTCCTGGGGCGTCCAGCGCGCCGTCGACTTCGACTTCCACGAGATCTGCTTCGCCGTCCCGCTGATCGCCTTCTCCCTGGAGGCCCTGCTCGCGGACCGCCGGCGCGCGGCCCTGTACTGGGCGCTTCCCCTGGTGCTGGTGAAGGAGGACCTGGGGCTGACGCTGGCCGTGATCGCGCTGGTCGTCGCGTGGCGGGCGCGCGGCTCGTCGCCCCGGACGGCTGCGTACGCGCTCGGTGCCGCGGTGTTCGGCATGGCGGCGACGCTGCTCGTCCTCACCGTGGTCATCCCGTCGTTCAACACCTCCGGGACCTACGACTACTGGAACAAGGTCAGCGAGTCGGGCAGCCCCGTCGACGGCCTCGGCACCAAGCTGCGCACCCTCGCCTGGCTGCTGATCCCCACCACAGGGCTGCTCGCCCTGCGTTCCCCGCTGCTGCTGGTGGCCCTGCCGACGCTCGGCTGGCGCTTCCTGTCCGGGGACGAGCACTACTGGGGCACCGACTGGCACTACAGCGCGGTCCTGATGCCGGTCGTCTTCCTGGCCCTCGTCGACGCCCTCGCGGCGGCGCGCACGAGCCCGCGTCCGTGGCTGAGCTCGTACGCCGCCCAGCTGCCGTCCGCCGTCGTCGCGGCGGCCCTGGCGCTGACCACCTCGCTGCCGCTGGCGCAGCTCGCGCAGGCCGAGGTCTACCGCAAGCCCGCCCCGGTCTCCGGCGTCGAGCGGCTCCTGGCGCGGATCCCCGACGGCGCCACCGTCGAGGCCAACATCGGTCCGATCAGCCGCCTGACCTCGCGCTGCCGGGTCCTCTGGCTCGGCGGCACCCAGGGCGTCACCCCCGGGTACATCGCCCTGGAGAACATCGACGGCAGGTACCGCGACCCCGTGGGCTACGCCCGGCGGCTGCACCCCGGCGCCGAGTACGCCGTCGCGGGCAAGGCCGACGGGTACGTCCTCCTGGAGCGGCTGACGGCGGGCTGACCATGGGTGCTCCCGCCCTGTCGAACACCGGGCCCGCCCCGGAGGCCGAAACCTCCGGGGCGGGCCCGTCCTCCGCAACCCCCGTGTGCGGTGGCCTTGGGCGGCTACTCGGTCGCGATCGCGTTCAGGACGTTCATCCGGCCCGCCCGGAACGCCGGGACGAGTGCCGCGAACAGCCCCACGAACGCCGAGCTGACGAAGACGCCGATGATCGTCGGCCAGGGAATCTCGAGGACTCCCAGGCCCTCCAGGGCGAGGAGCTGCTGTGCGGTGGCGCCCCAGCCCATGCCCAGTCCGAGGCCCAGCAGGGCGCCGAAGAGGGCGATGACGACCGACTCCATGCGGATCATGCGGCGCAGCTGACGGCGGGAGAGGCCGATCGCCCGCATCAGGCCGATCTCCCGGGTGCGCTCCACCACCGACAGGGCCAGGGTGTTCACCACGCCCAGGATGGCGACGATGATCGCCAGGGCCAGCAGGCCGTAGATCATGTTGAGCAGCTGGCCGATCTGGTCCTTCAGCGCTTCCTTGTAGTCGGTCTGGTCGCGCACGGTGTACTGCGGGTAGTCGTGCAGCGCCGACTTCAGGGATTTGTAGGCGGCGTCCTGCTGTCCGTCCTTGGCGCTGGCGAAGAGCAGCGAGTCCAGCGGCATCTTGTCGGCCGGGACGTACTTGGCCAGCGTCGAGACGGACGTGTACATCGCGCCCGCGTCGATCACGACGTCGCTGCTGGTGATCGCCCGGACCGTCAGGGCGGCCGTGGAGCCGTCCTTGAAGGCGACCTTGATCTTGGACCCGAGGCTGATGCCGTGGTCCTTGGCGAACTTCTCGTGGACGGACATCGAGTCGGGCTTGTAGGCGTCGGGCAGCTTGCCGGCGACCGTCTCGGTGCGCAGGTCCGTCGCGTACGACGGGTCGGCCGCCGTGATCGCCGTGTCCTTGAGCGTCTTGCCGTCGGGGGTGGTGAAGTCGGCCTTCGTCCACTTGTACTCGGTGACCCGCTCCACGTCCGGCGCCGACTTCGCGGCCTTGACGGCCTGCGGGGTGATCAGCTGGCCGCTGTCGGACTGGACGATGAAGTCCGCGCCGACGGTCTTGTCGAGCTGGTCGGTGGCGGAGGCCACCATCGAGGAGCCGACCACGGACAGGCACGCCACCAGGGCGAGGCCGATCATCAGCGCGGCGCCCGTCGCGCCGGTGCGGCGCGGGTTGCGCAGGGCGTTGCGCTCGGCCATGCGGCCGACGGGGCCGAACATCCGCAGCAGGACGGCGCCGAGGACCCGGACCACACCGCCGGCGAGCAGCGGGCCGATGACGACGAAGCCGATCAGCGACAGCACCACACCGAGGCCGAGCCACAGCGAGCCCTCGGTGGCCTTGTCGGCCTGTGCCGTCAGGTACAGGGCGGCACCGCCGGCGCCGGTGAGGACCGTGCCGATCACGCCGCGGATCCAGCCGGCCCTGGCGTCCGCGGGGGCTCCCGCGTCGCGCAGTGCGGCCATCGGGGAGATCTTGCCGGCGCGCCGGGCGGGCAGGTAGGCGGCCAGGACGGTGACGACCACGCCGAGGACGAGGCCGACCACCGGGGTCGTCCAGGCCACCGTCAGGTCGTCGGTGGACAGCTCCATGCCCATCTGGCCCATGAGCTTCATCAGGCCGACCGCGAGGCCGACGCCCGCGCCCACGCCCAGCACCGATCCGACGACGCCGAGCAGCAGCGCCTCGGCCAGCACGGAGCGGTTGACCTGCTTGCGGGAGGAGCCGATCGCCCGCATCAGGCCGATCTCGCGGGTGCGCTGGGCGACCAGCATCGAGAAGGTGTTGATGATCAGGAAGATGCCGACGAGGAAGGCGATCCCGGCGAAGCCGAGCATCGCGTACTTCATGACGTTCATGAAGCCCTCGACGTCCTTCTGGTTGGCGTCGGCGGTCTCCTTGGCGGTCTGCACCTGGAAGCCGGAGCCCAGTTCGGCCGAGACGTTCTTCTTCAGCTGCGCGTCGCTGACGCCGGAGGCCGCGGTGACGTTGACGTTGGTGTAGACGCCGCTCTCGCCGACCAGGGCCTGCTGGGCGGTCTTGGTGTCGAGGTAGAAGATCGCCGCGCCGGGGTTGGTGACGGTGAAGTCGGCGATGCCGGAGATCTTCGCGGTGTGCGTGCCGACGGCGCTGATCACGCCGATCTCGTCACCGAGCTTCAGGTCGTGCTTGTCGGCGGTGTCGGCGTCGACCATGATCTGGTCGGCGCTCTCGGGGGCCGCACCGGAGGTGATCTTCATGGTGCGGGCTTCGTTGCTGTTCCAGCCGCCGACGATGGTCGGGGCGCCGCTGGAGGGCGACAGGCTGTCCTTGTCGGCGTCCACGACGGTCACGGAGGTGGAGAACACCGCGCCCTCGGCGGACTTCACGCCCTGCGCCTTGCGGACCTCGCCGAGCACGGAGGCCGGCATGACCGGCGGCTTGCCGTTGTCGGCGGTCGTCTCGCCGCTGTCGGAGGCGCCCTTGGCGCTCACCGTCACGTCCGAGGACGTGGCCGCGAAGAGCTTGTCGAACGTCGTGGACATGGTGTCCGTGAAGACGAGCGTGCCGCAGACGAAGGCCACCGACAGCAGGACGGCGATCGCGGAGAGCGCCATCCGCCCCTTGTGCGCGAGGAAGTTGCGCATCGAGGTCTTCATGACGGTCATGACGTGCGCCCCCGGGCGTCGAAGTCCTTCATGCGGTCGAGGACGGCCTCGGCGGTCGGCTTGTACATCTCGTCGACGATGCGGCCGTCGGCGAGGTAGAGGACGCGGTCCGCGTAACTGGCGGCGACCGGGTCGTGCGTGACCATCACGATGGTCTGGCCCAGCTCGTCCACGGACCGCCGCAGGAAGCCGAGCACCTCGGCGCCGGCGCGCGAGTCGAGGTTTCCGGTCGGCTCGTCCCCGAAGATGATCTCGGGCCGGGCCGCCAGCGCCCGCGCCACGGCGACGCGCTGCTGCTGGCCGCCGGAGAGCTGGGTGGGCCGGTGCTTGAGCCGGTCGGCGAGCCCGACGGTCTCCACGACCCGCGCCAGCCACTGCTTGTCCGGCTTACGGCCCGCGATGTCCATGGGCAGCGTGATGTTCTCTATCGCGTTCAGCGTCGGCAGCAGGTTGAACGCCTGGAAGATGAACCCGATCCGGTCCCGGCGCAGCTGCGTGAGCTTCTTGTCCTTCAGACCGGTGATCTCGGTCTCGTCGAGGTAGATCTGCCCCTCGGTCACGGTGTCGAGCCCGGCGAGGCAGTGCATGAGCGTGGACTTGCCGGACCCCGAGGGGCCCATGATCGCGGTGAACTGGCCACGTGCGATGTCCACGTCGACGTGGTCGAGCGCGACGACGCGGGTCTCACCGGTCCCGTACGCCTTCACGACCTGCCGCGCCCGCGCGGCAACGGCCGTACGCCCTCCAGTACCCCCGTGCCTGGGAATGGTCACAGCCGAAGTCACGGTATGTCTCCTATATCGGTCAGCAGATGGTGAAGGCGGTCGCCTGTTCGACAGCCGCTGGTACGCGAGGCCGGACGACGAATCCGTCCGACGCGTTTCAGTCTCGCGGCGGGGAGGGGTCCCGCGCCCTGGTGCTCAGCGCAGTCTTTCCCTGTGGAAAACCCCACCCCCGCCGGTGTGCACAACCGCCCCCCCGGCGGCATAAAGCCAGGTTAAGGACCGCCCCCCGCGCGTCTCGTCCTCCGCCGGTACGAACCCTCCCCAGGTCGTAGTACGGAGGTACCCCTAGGGGCAGTCCACCGGAGGGTGGAGGCCGCCTCAGGGTTCGCTCCACCCTCCGGCCCGTCCAGGCTCCACCCTCCCGCTACGTCAGGCTCAAGTGGGAAGCTGTCCGGCGGCAGGTAGGTGCAAGGGGCAGGCAGACACGAGGGGGAGGACCGGGGTGGGCAGCACCAGTTCCGCGGCGCGTGAGGCCGCACGTCCCGCCGCGACGGGCCGACGCGGAGCGGTCGTCGCCGCGCTGATGCTCTCGATGGCGCTGGCGGCGCTCGACGCCACCATCGTCTCGACCGCCGTCCCGCAGATCGTCGGGGACCTCGGCGGTTTCTCCGTCTTCTCCTGGCTGTTCTCCGGCTATCTGCTGGCCGTGACCGTCACCCTGCCCGTCTACGGCAAGCTCTCCGACACCTTCGGCCGCAAACCGGTCCTCGTCGCGGGCTCGGTGGTCTTCCTCGCCGGCTCCCTGCTGTGCGCGCTGGCCTGGAACATGGGGGCGCTCATCGCGTTCCGCGTCGTGCAGGGCCTGGGCGGCGGCGCGCTCCAGGGCACCGTGCAGACGCTCGCCGCCGACCTCTACCCGCTGAAGGACCGTTCCAGGATCCAGTCGAAGCTGTCCACGGTGTGGGCGGTCTCGGCGGTCGCCGGCCCGGGTCTCGGCGGTGTGCTCGCCGCCTACGCGGACTGGCGCTGGATCTTCCTGGTCAACCTGCCGATCGGCGCGGTCGCGCTGTGGCTGATCGTCCGTCACCTCCACGAGCCGCAGCGGGAAAGCGGCGGGCACGCGCGCGTGGACTGGGCCGGCGCCCTCGCGGTGTTCGCCTGCGGCGGTATGCTGCTCACGGCCCTGGTGCAGGGCGGGGTGGCGTGGCCATGGCTGTCGGCGCCCTCACTCGCCCTGTTCGGTGCGGGACTCGCCCTGGTCGCGGTCGTGGTGCTGGTGGAGCGCCGGGCGGCGGAGCCGATCATCCCGGGCTGGGTGTGGCGGCGCCGTACGATCGCCGCGGTCAATCTGGCCCTGGGCGCGCTGGGCCTGCTGATGGTGGCGCCGTCGGTGTTCCTGCCCACCTACGCCCAGTCGGTGCTGGGCCTGGCGCCCGTGGCCGCCGGATTCGTGCTCTCCGTATGGACGTTGAGCTGGCCCGTATCGGCGGCCCTGAGCCAGCACGTGTACCGCAGGATCGGCTTCCGCAACACCGCGATGCTGGGCATCGGAGCGGCCGCGCTGATCCTGTTCGCGTTCCCCTTCCTGCCGTACCCCGGGCAGGCCTGGCAGCCGACCCTGCTGATGCTGCTGCTCGGCGCCGCGCTGGGCCTGTTCCAGTTGCCGCTGATCGTCGGCGTGCAGTCGACGGTGGGCTGGGCGGAGCGCGGCACGACCACCGCGTCCGTGCTGTTCTGCCGTCAGACGGGCCAGACGGTCGGCGCGGCGGTCTTCGGCGCGGTCGCCAACGGGGTGCTGGCCGCCCGGCTCGGCAGTGCGGGCGACCTCGACTCGGTGACCCGGGCCCTGGACGCGGGCACCGCGCCGGAGGCGACCCGGCGGGCCATCGCCGAGGCCGTACACGCCGTCTACCTGGGCGCCTCCTGCGCGGCGGCACTGGCGTTCCTGGTGCTGCTGTTCCTCGCGCCCCGGAAATTCCCGGTGCTCAAGGACTGACGGTACGTATCCTCCCGGGCATGCTGACCTTGGAACCGCTCCGGGCCGATCACGCGGACGCCCTGCTGGCCTTCGAGCAGGAGAACCGGGCGTACTTCGCCCGCACGGTGCCGGACCGCGGCGACGCCTACTTCACGGCGGAGGGGTTCGCCGAACGCCTCCGGGCGCTCCTCGCGGAGCAGGACGCGGGCGTGTGCCGCTTCCATGTCGTCCTGGACGAGGAGGGGAACCTGGTCGGCCGGGTCAACCTGCTCGACCTGGCGGACGGCTGCGCCGAACTCGGCTACCGGGTGGGCGAACGGGCCGCGGGCCGGGGCGTGGCCACGACGGCCGTCGCGCAGGTGTGCCGCCTGGCCGCCACCGGCTACGGGCTGACCTCCCTCACCGCGGTCACCACCCTGGACAACCGGGCCTCCATGACGGTCCTGGCCCGCAACGGCTTCACCCACGTCGAGGACACCACCGTGGGCGGCCGGCCCGGACGCCGTTTCCTGCGGCGGAACTTGGTCTCCGCGCCACCGGCACCTCCGGCGAACACGGGTCATCCCGAGTAACACCCGAGGTCAAAAAGGTAAGCGCACACCGACCGATCAGTTTGCCGAAACCCTCGCGCAGCCCGGGTACTCCGAAGTAACGTGCGGGGCCGCCCGCCCCCACCTCCCTGCGGTCCGCCGCACCGGATCCGACCCGCGCAAGGAGCACCGGGATGTCCTACGACCCGCCGCCACCGTCCTACCCCTACCGACCGCCGGATTCCATGCCCTCCTACGACAGCTATCCCTGGGTGCCACAGCAGGAGCCCGAACCGGCCGGCAGGCGTCCCCAGCGCCACACCGCGCTCGGACACCACAGCGACCTGCGCGTGCTGCGCGGCGCCTACCGCCGGCAGCGGCGCGTTGCCACGCTCACCGCTCTCGGCTACTTCGTCCTGTTCCTGATCCTGTCGGCGTTCGCCCCGTCGTTCATGACGAGCACCGTCACCGACGGCCTGCCCACCGGTCTGCTGCTCGCGCTCGTCCAGGTCCCCGTGACCTGGCTGGCGATCGCCCTGTACGAGCAGACGGCCCGCCGCCGCGTCGACCCGATCGCGGACCGGATACGCAAGCAGGCCGAACTGGACGCCAGGCGGGAGGGAAGCCGGTGACCACCGAGTTCAGCGGAAACGCCCAGTCGATGTCGCTCGTGGGCTTCACGGCGGTGGCCACGATCACGCTCCTGCTGTGCGTGATGACGGGCCCGGACCGGGACGACCTCGACGAGTTCTACACCGGCTACAGCTCCCTGTCCCCCATGCGCAACGGCCTGGCGATCGCCGGCGACTACATCTCCGCCGCGACCGTCCTCGGCACGGGCGGCGTGATCGCCCTGTTCGGCTACGACGGGACCGTACTGGCCCTCAGTACGGCACTGTCCCTGATGCTGCTGATGTTCCTGCTGGCCGAACCGCTGCGCAACGCGGGCCGGTTCACCATGGGCGACGCGCTGACCCGCCGCATGCCGGGACGAGGCGTCCGGATCGCGGCCTGCGCGGTGACCCTGGCGGCGCTGCTGCCGCTGATGGTGGTGCAGTTGGCGGGGACCGGGCAGCTGATGGCGTTCGTCCTCGGCTTCTCCGGCGAGTCGCTGCAGACGGGCTGCATCATCGGCGTGGGCGCGCTGATGATCAGTTACGCGGCGATCGGCGGGATGAAGGGCACCGCCCTCATCCAGATCCTGAAGATCGTGATGCTGCTCGGCTCCGGCATGGTGGTCGCCGTGCTGATCCTCAACCGGTTCGGCTGGGACCCGGGGGCCCTGTTCGACGCGGCCGCCGCGCACAGCGGCGTGGGCTCGGCGTTCCTCTCCTCGGGCCTGCAGTTCGCGGGCGGCCCCAGCCCCGACCTGGACATGATCACCGCGCAGCTGACGGTCGTCCTCGGGGGCGGCGTACTGCCGCACGTCACCATGCGCATGTACACCGCCTCCAGCGCCCGGCAGGTGCGGCGTTCGATGTCCTGGGCGGTGTCGGGCGTGGCCCTGTTCGTGCTGATCATCACGGTCGTCGGCTTCGGCGCGACCGCGCTGGTCGGCCGGGCGGTGATCGCGCAGGTCGACCCGCAGGGCAACACGGCGTATCTGCTGGGCTCGCAGGCGGCGTTCGGCGCGGACGTGTCATCGGCGGAGACGTTCCTGTTCACGACCGTCACCACGGCGGTCTTCCTCACGCTGCTCGCCTCGGTCGCCGGGATGATCCTCGCCTGCGCCAACTCCCTCGCGCACGACGTGTTCGCGGCCCGGGTGCGGGAGATGTCGCCCCGCCGCGAGATGACGCTGGCCCGCCTCTCCGCACTGGCCGTGGGCATCCCGGCGATCCTCCTGGCCACGCTCGTCCAGCACCGCAGCCTGCAACCCCTGGTGACGCTGTCGTTCTGCCTGGGCGCCTCGGCCATCGCGCCCGCCCTGGTCTACAGCCTCTTCTGGCGCCGCTTCACGCGAACGGGCCTGCTGAGCACCCTCATCGGCGGCTCGCTGGCGGTCCTGCTGCTGATGCCGGGCACCAACCTGGTCTCCGGCTCGCCCGTCTCCGCCTTCCCCGACGCCGACTTCAACTGGTTCCCATTCACCACCACGGGACTGCTCTCCATCCCCCTGGGCTTCGCCTGCGGCTGGCTGGGCACACTGGCCTCCGGCCGCCGCAATTCGGAGGAACAACGCCACGAGTACGAGGCGGTGGAGGCCTGGATCCTGGCAGGCGCGGCCCGCAGGGACCGCTGACCCGGAGGGCAGGGCGGCAGGCGGCAGTGTCGGCGACGGGCGCCGGCCGGCCGGTGCTCGCGGCGACACCAACCCGCAGCCGCCGGCCGGTGCTCGACGACGCCCCGCCGCGCCACGCAGAAGCGACGGCCAACGGACGGCAGACGACAGCCTCGGCAACACGCGCCGGCCGGCCGGTGGCCACTTACTCCGCCTCCGCCCTGCCCGCCCACGCCGTCAGGCTGGTGTGTACGCGGTCGATGTGTGCCCGTGCGTCGTCCCCGCGCTCGGCGTGCTCGCGCAGCACTCGTCGCGTCTCCTGCTCGACGGACTCCGCGTGGCCGCGGGCCTCGGCGAGCAGCTCCGCGGCGCGCGCGGCCGCCTCGTCCTGCTGGTCCCGGGCGGAGTCCTCGGCGTCGGCGAAGGCCTGCTCGGCCTCGGTCAGCGCCCCCTCGGCGCGCGTCACCGCTTCCGCGTGGCGGGCGTCCAGCGCGGTTGCCCGGGCGGCCTCCTCCTCGTCCCACTCCGCCCACCGCTCGGCGTGTTCCTTGGCCTGATCGGCCAGCATCCCGGAGGTGCGCTGCCGCATCTCCCGCAACGCTGCCTGCGCCTCGCCCCGCTGCTCGTCCGCCTCACGGCCCGCCGCGGCCCGGATCTCGTCCGCCTCGGCGTGCGCCGCGAGCAGCCGCTGCCGGGCGCGTTCGTCGGCGTCGGCGCGTACGGCATCGGCGTACGTCTGCGCGGACTCGCGCACGCCGACCGCGGACGCGCACGCCCCGTCCACAAGGTGCCGCGCCTCCCGCCGCGCCCCCTCCCGCACGGCCGCCGCTTCCTCCCGGCCGAGTTCGAAGAGCCGCCGCGCCCGCTCCCCGAGCGACTCGTAGGTCTGCGGGACCAGCCCCGCGACGGCCTCCCGCAGCCGCTCCAGCTCCGCGTCCATCTGCCGGGCCAGCACCGTCAGCCGGGCGGCCCTCTCCCAGGCCGCGTCACGGTCGTCGGAGAGGGCCTCGGCGTACTCGTCGACCTGCTCGGGACGGTAACCGCGTCCCCGCACGGCAAGGAAGCCGTGCGGGGACGCCGATGCGCTGCTCATGCTGGGGCCCCTCTCCACCACGCCGAGGCGCGATCGAGCACGAAACGGGATGATTTCGCGCACATCTTGGCGGATCAGACGGAAGTGTCCCTCACGCGACACTCCGCACCGGGGTCACTCGAGAACGCCTCAGCGCCGACGCGTCACAGCAGCCCGTCCCACATCTGCTCCAGCAGCACCGACCACCAGCTCTCCGGCGACCCGAGCGCCGCCGGGTCGAGCGCGGCCAACTGGGCCTGGAAGTCGACGGTCCAGCGGCCCGCCTGCTCCTGGTTCAGCCCGAACCGCAGCCGCCACATCCGCCCGAGCAGCGCCAGACAGCGCGCGAACTCCGGCAGCCCGGTGTTCACGAACTGCGGCGGTACGGGCGCCCCGCCCGGCCCCGCCTCCACCGGCACGGCGACGATGTTCGCCGTGCCGTACTGCACGCAGATCGCCTTGCCGAAGTCGCTGCCCATCACCAGGTAGGAACCCGCGTCCGGAGCCGGCTGCACACCGCGCTCGGCCGCCAGCTCCGCCAGCGTCGGCACCGGCCGGCCCGGCTGCGCCTGCGCCCAGAAGAAGGGGCCCATGTCCATCGGCAGGCCCGCCGCCACCAGCGTGTGCGCCACGACCGGCGGCACACCCTGCCGGGACACGGCGGCCTGCTCGAACCGGAACACCCCCGGCCCGAACGCGGCACCCAGCTCCTGCGCGATGGCCTCCGGCGGAACCGGCGGCACCGCCTGCACCGGCGGCAACGGCGCCCGCACCGGGGCCGGACGCGCCGGGCCGTCCGCCACCTGGTGCAACTCGCCCTGGTGAGCCAGCAGTTGCTGCATGCCCTGCTGCCGGCTCGCGTGGTCCGTACCGTACGGCGCGATGTTTGTGATGCGCGCCTGCGGCCACTGCTCCCGGATCATCCGCGCGCAGTACGCACCCGGCAGCTCGCACGACTCCAGCTCGGTGTGCAGCTCCAGCACCTGGTCCGGCGGCACGTTCATGGCCCGCAGTTCGTGGAAGATCTGCCACTCCGGGTGCGGCGTACCCGGCGCCGAACGCCGGATCAGCTGCTGCTCGGACCCGTCCTGCGCGCGGTAGCGCAGCACGGCCTGGTAGCCGGGCCCGACCGTCGGCTGCCCGGTGGGCGCGGGCGGATAGCCGTACGCCGGAGGCTGCCCGGGGGCCGGCTGACCGGGCGGCGGCATCGCGCCGGGCGGCATCCCACCCGGGGGCATCGGGCCGGGCGGCATCCCGCCCGGGGGCATCGGGCCGGGCGGCATCCCGCCCTGCGGCATCCCACCGGGCGGCGGCATCGGCGGCGCCCCGGGTACGCCAGGAGCGCCCGGCGCACCCGGGGCGGCCGGTGGTGTGCCGGGGGCCTGCGGCGGCGGGGGCACGCCAGGGCCGCCCGCCGGAGGCGTGGCCAGCATGGTCTCCGCGTGGTGCACGGGACCCGGGCCGCCGGGCGCACCCGGGGCACCAGGAGGCTGGGGGGTTCCAGGCCCACCAGGCCTGCCGGGCGCACCAGGCGCACCGGGCACGCCCGGAGGAGCCGGAGGCCCGGGAGGCTGCGGCGCACCCGGGGCGCCGCGACCGGGGTCGGCCAGCATCGTCGCGGCATGGTGGACACCACCCGGAGGCGTACCACCGGGAGCGCCGGGCGGGTTCGGAGCACCCGGAGGCTGCGGCGCACCGGGCTGGTTCGGCGCACCGGGAGGACCCGGCGGCTGCTGGGGCGGCAGCGGCGCACCGGCGCCCTCGCTGCCCGGCCCCCCAGGCCCCGCAGGCCCCCCGGGCCCCTCCGGCCCAAGCGCCGACACGAGCTGCGTAGGCACGTAACCACCCGCGGGCGTACCCGGCGCCCCGGGCCCCGACGGCGGAGGCGTACTGCCAGGCCGCGCACCCGGCGTCCCGGGAGCGCCCGGCGGAGGCGGCGTCGCCGGACCCGTACCCCGGCCACGCCCCGGCGGCGGAGTCGCCTTGCTGGTCGCGGCGTCGGCGATGTCCCCGGCGTTCGGCGCGAGCGGCCGCGCCGGCGCACCCGGCCCGGCCGGCGGCTGCGGCACACCGGAAGGACCGGCGGGACCGGCGGGACCGGCATGATCGTCGATCGCCGGTGAGACCGCCGTCGGCGGAAGCTGGCTGCCGCCCGACATCAGCGCCGTCTTGGCGTCGGGCGTCGCCGGCGGCGGCGTCTCACCGTCGGTCTCGCTCAGCGGCGGCGCGAAGACCGTCGCGGGCAGCGGTACGGAACGGTCGTCACCGGCATCGCCGTTGGTGTCCGTACCGGCCCAGGGCGTAGCCCCGGCCGGCGCACCCGGCGCCCCCGCCCCGGGGTCACTCCCCGGGTCGCTCCCCACGGCAGCAGGCCACGAGGCACCGGAAGCGGAATCACCAGCAGAAACAGAAGATGCAGAAGCCGACGCGGCACCCGCCTGCGTACCCGCCCCCCGCCGATCCGGAATCCCCAGCTTGTCCGCCGCGTCCTGCAACCACTCCGGCGGAGTCAGCAGGAAGGACGTCTGGTTCAGATCCACCCGGGCCGCGGGAGCCGGCGCCGGCTCCTCCGCCGTGTCCCGACGGCCGTACTCCTCCTCGTACCGGCGGATCACCTCACCCACCGGCAGCCCGGGCCACAGCGTCGCCTCCCCACTGTCCCGCGCGATCACCAGCCGCTGCGCGCCACCGTCGGAACGCGGCCCGTCCGCCCGGTCCTCGGCCCACACCACGAACCCGAGGTCGAACTCCCGCACCCGCACCTCACGATGCTGGTACGACGGCACGTCCCCGTTGATCCACTCTTCCGCGCGCTCCTGCGCCTGCGCGAACGTCACCATCGCTGAAGTCACTCCCCCACGGCCGAGGACGACACCGCACCCACCGGCACCACACGCGCGAACCCGCCGTCCACCATCAGATTCGCCACCGTCTCCAACTCCGGCGGATTACCGGCCAGCCGCGACAGGAAGACGTCGAAGTCGTCCCCGCACGGCAGCAGCAGCCGCTCCACCCGCTCCGCCGGCGGCAGCGCGGGATCCACGTCCCGGGCGTCGTCGTACGCGCAGAACCACACCGAACCGATCCGCTCGCCCTTCACCTTCACGGCCAGCAGCCCGCCCTGGACGAACCCGACACACAGGTAGTCCTTGGTCAGATGGTCACGCAGACACTTGTTGACGTACACCAGGTCGTTCACGGCCGCCTCGTCCCGCACCGTGAAGAACGGCTGGTCGATCAGCAGCCCCAGCTCCGCGTCCAGCGCGGCACCCACCGGCGCACAACCCCCCGCCGCCTTCAGGAACGACCGGTACGGGCCCGGCAGCCGGTAGCCCAGGTCCTCCTCGGCCCCCTGCACCTGCGCCTCCGTCACCGCCACGCCCGACTTCGGCAGCCCGAAATGCGCCGGACGCGTCTCCTGCAACGGCCGCGTGCCCCGCTTGGACTGGTCGACACCCGACGTCGCCACGCCGCCGTGGTGCCGCAGCAACGCCTTCACCTCGACCGGGACCAGCTCCAGCCGCCGCGTGCCCACCGCGTGGTGCCACGTCCAGCCGTGCGGCGTCGCCACCGCCGGCACCGTGTCCCACAGCTCGTGCCCGGACGACGCCAGCGCCATGTTCGCCGACACGTAGTCCGTCAGCCGCAACTCGTCGACGCCGAAACCCTCCGGCGGCTCCGCGATCTCCGCGGCCGCACGCGCGTAGGGCGAGAAGTCGGGGTAACCACCCTCGTCGACCCGTACCCCTCTCGGGTGACGCGCCGCCCGGACCGGATCCGGGAAATGCACGACCTGCCCGGCGTAGGCCGCGTTCGGCGGCGCGGCTTGCTGCCCGAGCCGACCTGTCGTCATGGCGGTTGCCCCCTGCGGCACTCTGTACGGCCCGTATTCACCACCTTCGGCGCACTACGACCCGTATCGACTGTCACGTCTTCTGTCTCAACTGCCGTGCACCTCGGTGCACGTCACCGCACGCGCCCACCTCACGGATCACCCTCCGGTTCACCACATCGATCTCCGAACGGATCACCGCATCGCCCGCGGTGCCGACAGCCTATGCGGTACGACGACACCGGTCACCGGCACCGGTCCGCCACCCCCTCCGCCTCCGTGACCAGCCGTCACCCCACCGTGACGGCACGCCCCGGTACGGGCGTGTCACCGCGCCCCAGCTTCCGCACCAGCCACGCCATTTGGCAGTCTGTGACCCCCGGGGGGATGCACGGAGGGGAAGGCGATCATGAACGCGACACAGACGGGACCACACACCGGCAGGTCCGCCGACCCGCGAGGCGGCGACCCCCGCATCGGCTGGAGCGCCACCGAAGCGGCCCACGCCCCCGTCCTCCACCACCGCCGCGACGGCATCCTCCCCACCATCGCCGCCGCCCTCTCCGTCCGCGGCACCACCCTCACCGGCACCGCCGCCCGCGGCGACACACCCCCGGCCCTCCACCCCCTCGTCCAGGACTTCCTGGACACCCTCACCAGCACCCAACGCGACCGCTTCACCGGCCGCTGCGCCGAGACCATCCTCATCTCCCGGCACATCACCGCCGCCGACGCCGCCCGCAGCAAACGCGCCGCCCGCAAACCCATGACCAACGGCGAGGCCCGCAAAGCCCTCAAGCAGGCCAAACTCACCGCCCGCCGCATCCGCGAGGACGGCGACCCCCTCCACGGCAGCTTCGCCGCCCCCTGCCGCGCCTGCACCGCGCTCAGCGCCCACTTCGGTGTCCGCATAGTCGACCCGGCGGCCACCACCGGCTGACACGCCCCTCACGCACACCGGAAAACACCACCGGCACCACTGCGCCACGCCCCCCATGACCTCGACGAGACGAAGGGCAGATGCACACCGACCGCACGTCCACCACCCGCTTCGCCGTACAAGTCGACGCCGCCCTGCGCGCCGCCGGCTGGCAACCCGGACGCTGGGACATCAAACAGGCCGAGATCTGGGCGGACGCCCTGCGCGACCACGTCTCACCCGCCGGCCACCGCCACACCGTCTTCCCCGCGGCCGTCGAAGCCTGGGCCGAGTTCGGCGGACTCCACATCACCCCCACCGGCCCCGGCCGCCAGGTCGCCCCCGCCACCCTCCACCTCGACCCGCTGCACGGCCTCCACATGGCCCGCACCCTCGGCGACCTCGGCCGCGCCCTCGGCACCGAGGTCTGCCCCCTCGGCGCCGAAACCGACAGCCAGGCCCTCCTCGCCATCGACACCGAAGGCCGCGTCTACACCCTCGACCACACCGGCGACTGGTACCTCGGCCCCGACATCGACCAGGCCCTGTCCACCCTCATCGCCGGCACGGAACCCACACGCCTGACCACAGGCTGACGCCCCTGCCCGGCTACGACGCCGGAATCACCGCCGACACCCGAAAACCCCCCGCGTCCGTCGGCCCCGACACGAACACCCCGCCCAGCGCGGCAACCCGCTCCTTCATCCCCACCAGCCCGTTCCCCCCGGACGGCAACCGCGCCGACGACGCCGCCGCCTCGGGCGGCTCGTTCTCCACCTGCATCGCGATCTCCGACACCCGATGCGCCAGCCGCACATACGTCTTCGCCCCGGCCGCGTGCTTGTGGACGTTCGTCAACGCCTCCTGCACCACCCGGTACGCCGTCTGCTCCACCTCCGGCGCATACGACCGCGCATCCCCCTCCACCGTCAGATCGACCACCATCCCCGCCGCGGCCGACTGCCCCACCAGCTCCTCGATCTCCGCCAGACACGGCCCCTCGTCATCGGCCGCCCGCGAAGCCGCCGCCGCGGCAGCCACCCCCACCGCCGCCAGCGGCACCGAGGCAGCACGCTCACGCCGCGGCTCCCCGCCACTGCGCAGCACCCCCAGCATCTCCCGCAACTCGGTCAGCGCCTGCCGCCCCATGTCCCCCACCAGCGCGGCGTTCTTGACCGCCTTCTCGGGATCCTTCCGCGCCACCGCCTGCAGCGCGGCCGCATGCACGACCATCAGGCTCACCCGGTGCGCGACCACATCGTGCATCTCCCGGGCGATCCGCGTCCGCTCCTCGTTCCGGGCCCACTCGGCCCGCTCCTCCGCACGCTCCGCGAGCAGCTGAAGCTCCCGCTCCAGACTGTCCGCCCGCTCCCGCAGGCTCTCCATCAGCCGCCGCCGCGCCCCCACGTACAGACCCAGCAGCACCGGGGGCGCCGTGAAGCCCAGCGACATCGTGACGGCGGCGAAGGGAACGAACCAGTCCCCCAGGTCCAAATCCCCCCGCGACACGTCCTGCCGCGTCTTCACGAACGTCACGATCAACGTCCCCACCAGCGACATCCCCGCCAGCGAGGCGAGGATCCGCCGGGGCATCTCGGCCGCGGCCAGCGTGTACAGGCCGACCACGCCCATCAGGAAACCCATCTCGGCCGGCGTGATGGCGATCGAGACCAGCACGACGGCGATCGGCCACCGCCGCCGCACCAGCAGCACGGAACCGGCCACCAGCCCGAACAGGACCCCCGCCGGCGCCGGAATCCCGGCGTCCCTGGCGAACGGGACCCCCTCCAGCCCGCACTCCAGCGCGGACACCACGGCCAGGCTCACATCGAACACGGCACTACGCCGCCTGGCCCACCACCACGGCCCTCCCCGGGCCGTCACATGGTCTTCCCCCGTCGCGGTCATGCCTCCCAGCCTACGGGCGGCCCGCGCCGGTTTTCCGGCGAGTTTCCCGCACTGGCCCACACCACACTCCGTGACCGTTCGGCTGCGATACGGCCCGATATCCCTCGAACTGCTGAATCGCTCACCGTTCGACCCCGGAACCCTCCATTCCGCCCGGACGGTATGCGTATGACACATGCCACCGGCAAATACGCCGACTTCGAGGGACTGCGGGAACGGGCAGTGGCGCTGCGACGCGCAGGGCTGAGCCGGCGCCAGATCCGCGACCGACTACACGTCGACAACAACGACATCCTCAACCGCCTGCTGGAAGGCGAGCCGCCGCCGGAATGGACCAAGCGCCCGAACGCGAAGGACGACCTCCGCGAGAGGGCCCGGGAGCTCCGACTCCAGGGCTGGACGTACGACCAGATCCAGGTGGAGCTGGGGTGCTCGAAGAGTTCGATCTCGCTGTGGGTACGGGATCTGCCGACGCCCGAGCGCAAGCGAACCCCCGAGGAGGCGTCGGCGATCGCGAGGCGGGGCTGGGAAGCCACCATGCGCCTGCGTGACGAGGAACGGCAGCGCACCAAGGAGGCTGCCAAGCAGGCGGTCGGCGATCTGTCGCCCCGAGAGCTGTTCCTGCTGGGAGTCGGCCTCTACTGGGCCGAGGGAGGCAAGGACAAGCCCTACGACCGCCGCGAGAACGTCTGCTTCGTCAATAGCGACCCCGGCATGATCTGGGTGTTCCTGGCCTGGCTCGACCTGCTGGGAGTGGAACGTGAGCGCCTCAGGTTCACCGTGATGATCCACGAGTCGGCCGACGTGGCGGGCGCCGAGAGGTACTGGGCAGGCGTCGTCGGCGCCGGTCGCTCCGCCTTCAACAAGACGACACTGAAGAAGCACAACCCGAAGACGCGCCGCAAGAACGTCGGCGATTCCTATCGGGGTTGCCTTGTCATCAAAGTCCTGAAGGGTGCCGATCTGTACCGTCGCATCGAGGGGTCCTGGTACGGCATAGTGGAGTCCGCGCGCAATGCCGATCACCCAAACCGGACATAGCGCGCACTTTATCCCGGATCGTCTAAGGGTAGGACAAACGGTTTTGGTCCGTTGAATGAGGGTTCGAATCCTTCTCCGGGAGCCCACAGAAGACACAGCCTCGGTTCGGGTCCTGACCGATGACCCCCCGGTCAGGCCCCACACCCCCACCCCCCACAAAACCCCCCGGTATCCTGCGGATGTCACCCCACCCCATCCACAGCCGAAGGGCATCCCGTGAGCGCCAACCGCCCGGCAGCCGTCGTCGTTCTCGCAGCGGGTGAGGGCACCCGTATGAAGTCGGCCACACCCAAGGTCCTGCACGAGCTCTGCGGCCGCAGTCTCGTGGGACACGTGCTCGCCGCCGCGGGCGAGCTGCAGCCCGAGAACCTGGTCGTCGTGGTCGGCCACGCCCGGGAGAAGGTCACCGCCCACCTCGGCGAGATCGCCCCGGACGTCCGCACGGCGGTTCAGGCGGAGCAGAACGGCACGGGGCACGCCGTGCGGATGGGGCTGGAGGCGCTCGGCGGGTCCGTCGACGGGACGGTCGTCGTCGTGTGCGGGGACACCCCCCTGCTGACCGGCGAGACGCTGCGGGCCCTGTCCGCGACCCACACGGCAGACGGCAACGCGGTCACCGTGCTGACCGCCGAGGTGCCGGACGCGACCGGCTACGGCCGGATCGTGCGGGACGACTCGGGTGCCGTGACGGCGATCGTGGAGCACAAGGACGCCACCGACGCCCAGCGGTCGATCCGGGAGATCAACTCGGGGGTGTTCGCGTTCGACGGGCAGTTGCTCGCCGAGGCGCTGAAGAAGGTGCGGACGGACAACAGCCAGGGCGAGGAGTACCTGACCGATGTCCTCGGCATTCTGCGTGAGGCCGGGCACCGGGTCGGGGCGTCCGTCGCGGGCGACCACCGTGAGATCGCCGGCATCAACAACCGCGTGCAGCTGTCGGAGGCCCGTCGCATTCTCAACGACCGGCTGCTCACCGAGGCCATGCTGGCCGGTGTGACGGTGATCGACCCGGCGACCACCTGGATCGACGTCACCGTCACGTTCGAGCAGGACTCTGTCGTCCACCCGGGCACGCAGCTGCACGGGGCGACCCATCTCGGGGAGGGTGCGGAGGTCGGGCCCAACTGCCGGCTGACCGATACCCGGGTGGGTGCCGGTGCGCGCGTCGACAACACGGTGGCCGTGGGTGCGGAGGTAGGGCCCGGGGCGTCCGTCGGGCCGTACGCGTATCTGCGTCCGGGGACGCGGCTGGGTGCGAAGGGCAAGATCGGGACGTACGTCGAGACGAAGAACGCGTCGATCGGGGAGGGGACGAAGGTGCCCCATCTCTCGTATGTCGGTGACGCGACGATCGGTGAGTACTCCAACATCGGCGCCGCGAGCGTGTTCGTGAACTACGACGGTCGGGAGAAGCACCACACGACCATCGGTTCCCATTGCCGTACGGGCTCGGACAACATGTTTGTGGCGCCTGTCACGGTCGGGGACGGCGCGTACACCGCCGCCGGGTCCGTGATCACCAAGGATGTGCCGCCCGGTTCGCTGGCCGTGGCCCGTGGTCAGCAGCGGAATATCGAGGGTTGGGTGGCTCGAAAGCGTCCGGGGAGCGCGGCTGCGAAGGCGGCCGAGGCGGCTTCCCGGGGGTCGGCCGAGGAGGGCTGACCGGAAACCGGTGCCTCAAACACGGCGTACGGTGATAAGTGCATACCCGCACCCCCACCAGTGGAGACGGCCTCTAGCAAGCCGGCTGAGAGGTCTCTCGACACCCAGCTGCGACACCTCTGAGGAGACAGTGCTGTGACCGGGATCAAGACGACCGGCGAGAAGAAGTTGATGTTCTTCTCCGGCCGCGCCCACCCCGAGCTTGCCGAGGAGGTCGCCCAGCAGTTGGGTGTCGGGGTTGTCCCGACGAAGGCCTTCGACTTCGCGAACGGGGAGATCTATGTGCGTTATCAGGAGTCGGCACGTGGTGCCGACTGCTTCCTGATCCAGAGCCACACGGCTCCGATCAACAAGTGGATCATGGAGCAGTTGATCATGATCGACGCGCTGAAGCGCGCGTCGGCCCGCTCCATCACCGTCATCGTGCCGTTCTACGGTTACGCGCGGCAGGACAAGAAGCACCGGGGACGTGAACCGATTTCGGCGCGTCTGATCGCGGACATGATGAAGACCGCGGGTGCGGACCGGCTGCTGACCGTGGATCTGCACACGGACCAGATCCAGGGCTTCTTCGACGGTCCGGTGGACCATCTGTTCGCGCTGCCGCTGCTGGCGGACTACGTGGGCCGGAAGGTGGACCGGGCGAAGCTGACGGTCGTGTCTCCGGACGCGGGCCGGGTGCGGGTCGCGGACCGCTGGTGCGACCGGCTGGGCGCGCCGCTGGCGATCGTGCACAAGCGCCGGGACAAGGATGTCGCGAACCAGGTCACCGTCCACGAGGTCGTGGGTGAGGTGAAGGGGCGCGTGTGTGTCCTGGTGGACGACATGATCGACACGGGCGGGACGATCTGTGCCGCGGCGGACGCGCTGTTCGCGCACGGCGCGGAGGACGTGATCGTGACGGCGACGCACGGTGTGCTGTCGGGTCCGGCGGCGGATCGGCTGAAGAACTCGCGGGTGAGTGAGTTCGTGTTCACGAACACGCTGCCGACGCCGGGTGAGCTGAGTGCGGACCTGGACAAGATCTCGGTGCTGTCGATCGCGCCGACGATCGCGAGTGCGGTGCGTGAGGTGTTCGAGGACGGTTCGGTGACGAGCCTGTTCGACGAGCAGTAGGAACCCCTGGTCCTCTTGACCGGGGTTGTGTAGATCGTTTTGGGTGCGGCCTCCGTCGCCGAGTAGACTGCTGAAGTTGCTCGGCGAGGGAGGCCGTACCGCTTCTTCTGGAAGCTTGTGCGGCGGTCCGTTATCGACGCGCTCTTCGTAGCAGGCCGTTCGTGGCCGGGTGACCACGTCCGTTTCTGACTTCGAGGAGTGAGTATGTCCGAGGTGAAGATCTCCGCCGCGACGCGCACCGAGTTCGGCAAGGGTGCCGCGCGCCGTATCCGTCGTGAAGACAAGGTTCCGGGTGTTCTGTACGGGCACGGTTCGGACCCGCTGCACCTGACCCTGCCGGGTCATGACCTGCTGATGGCGCTGCGTACGCCGAACGTGCTGATCGCGCTGGACATCGACGGCAAGCAGAACGAGCTGGCGATTCCGAAGGCCGTGCAGCGTGACCCGCTGAAGGGTTTCCTGGAGCACGTGGACCTGCAGCTGGTGAAGCGTGGCGAGCAGGTCAACGTCGAGATCTACGTGCACACCGAGGGTGAGCTGGCCCCGGGCGGCAACCTGCTGGAGCACGTGCTGAACGCGCTGCCGGTGGTGGCCGAGGCGACCCACATCCCGGAGTCGGTGACGGTCTCCGTGGAGGGTCTGACGGCGGGTGACTCCATCCTCGCCAAGGACATCCCGCTGCCGAAGGGCACGACGCTGGACGTCGAGGAGGACACGGTCGTCCTGCAGGTCCTGGCCGCGCAGGCCGAGGAGTCCGAGGGCGAGGAGTCCGAGGGCGACGAGGCCGCCGAGGCCTGATCCTCTTCGTCGTCGTTTCGTCGGCCGCTGTTCCCGTGCGGAGCAGCGGCCGACGCGTATGAAGGAGACATGGACGTGACGACCGATGCGGCCGCTCCGTGGCTGATCGTGGGGCTGGGCAATCCGGGGCCGGAGTACGCGGGGAACCGGCACAACGTGGGTTTCATGGTGGCCGATCTGCTGGCGGACCGGGTCGGGGGGAGGTTCAAGCGGGCCGGGAAGGCGCAGGCGCAGGTCGTCGAGGGCCGGATCGGGCCGCCGGGGCCGTTGAGCCGGCGGGTGATCCTGGCGAAGCCGATGTCGTACATGAATCTGTCGGGCGGGCCGGTGAACGCGCTGCGGGATTTCTACAAGGTGCCGGTCGCCCATGTGGTGGCGATTCATGACGAGTTGGACATCGATTACGGGATATTGCGGCTGAAGCTGGGTGGCGGGGACAACGGGCACAACGGGCTGAAGTCGATGACGAAGGCGTTCGGGGCGGATTATCACCGGGTGCGGTTCGGGATCGGCCGGCCGCCGGGGCGGATGCCGGTGGCGGATTTCGTGCTGCGGGATTTCTCGTCGGCGGAGCGCAAGGAGCTGGACTACTTCGTGGATCGGGCGGCGGACGCGGTGGAGTGTCTGGTGATCGAGGGGCTGGAGCGGGCGCAAAGCACGTACAACTCCTGACTTGTCACCCACGGGAGTTGACCGGCCGTGCGGGTATGGCCAATGATCCCGGCCATGCCTGCCTCCGCCGCCGCCACCACTCACCAGAGCGCCCATGCCGTGCTGCGGTTGGGTCGGTTCGCGGCGATGGGCACGGTGGCGGTGCTGATCCTGATCGCGGGTGTGTGGGCGTCGTGGGGTACGGCGCAGCACGTGATGCTGACGAAGGGCCGGGAGCACGGCACGGTCGATGTGACGCGGTGCGGGCCGGACACGTGTACGGGCCGGTACGCGCCGCTGTCGGAGGGTTCGCAGCCGCGGTCGCGGGTGGTCCTGGAGAAGTCGGTCGCGGTGCGCAAGGGCCAGACCTACACGGTGGTCATGAAGCCGGGCAGCGATGAGGCGGTGCGTTCGGGTCCGGCCGGGGTGCTGTACGCGTGGATTCCGCTGGGTGGTGCGCTGTTGCTGGCGTCGGTGGTGGTGGCGGGCGGTCTGCTGCGCACGCGGGGGGCGTGGGTGATGGCGTTGTCGGGGGTGGCGTTGCTGACGGCGGCTTTCGTGGCCGTCTGAGTGACTGCCTGAGTGACCGCCTGAATGACCGCCTGAATGACCGCCTGAATGACCGCCTGAGTGACCGTCTGAGGTGTTGTGGCGTTCTTCCCTTCTGTGGAGGGGACGAGCGTTGCGCGTTCGTGCTTGACGGGGCCTCGGGCGAGGCTGGAAGCTGAGCCGCCCCCTCCACATCTTCCCGATCCCTTCACGAAGATGGACGTCCTCTCGATGCGAACCCTCATGCCCGCCGGCGCTGTCTGCGCCGCCGCTTCCGCGGTCCTCCTGCTCGCTCCGGCCGCCCACGCGACCCCTCCCGGTGACAACGGCACGGTCAAGATCCACGACGCTTCGACGGGCGAGGAACTGCGCCGCAACGAGCCTCACGTGTGCACGTTCTACCTGGACGCCTTCGGTTTTGACGGCGTCCAGGAGGTCGACTGGCACATCAACGCGATCCCCCCGAGCGAGAACAAGGGGGAGACGGTGAAGTCCGGCGCGCTCACGCTGGACGGCCAGGGCCATGGCCGTACGGAGGATCTGTCGCTGCCCGACGGGCACTACAAGCTGTTCTGGAACTTCGACGGCGAGAAGGGTGCCGCCAAGCACAAGGTGTTCTGGACGGACTGTGAGGACGAGCAGGAGCCCGGCGGTTCGACGCCGTCCGGGTCGCCGTCGCCCTCGTCCTCGTCCTCGGCGTCCGAGTCGCCGTCGGCCGGGCCGAGCTCGTCGGCGTCCCCGACCTCCTCGGCGTCCCCGAGTGCGTCGGCCGGCGGGGGCGCGTCGGCGTCGGCGTCGCCGCAGGGCGGTGCCGACGGTGATCTCGCCGAGACGGGCAACGGGGCGCCGGTGGGTCTGCTGTCCGGTGTGGCCGCGGCGCTGGTCGCTGGTGGCGGCTTCCTGGTGTTCCGTCGCCGGAAGCTCGGCCGCGGCTGACGTGGAACGCGACCGTGCCCCCGAGCCCGTACGGGCTCGGGGGCACGGTCGTGTCCGGGGAGCGGGTCAGCCGGTGTTGCGCAGGCCCGCTGCCACGCCGTTGACGGTGAGGAGCAGGGCTCGGGCGAGCAGCGGGTCGGGCTGTTCGCCGGCGGCGGCCGCGTCGCGCTGCCGCTTGAGCAGGGCGACCTGGAGGTAGGAGATGGGGTCGAGGTAGGCGTCGCGGATGGCGAAGGTCTGCTTGAGGACGGGTTCGGCGTCCAGCAGTTCGTTCTCGCCGGTGACGCGGAGGACCTCGGCGACGGTCAGTTCGTGTTCGGCCTTGATGGTGTCGAAGACGTGCTTGAGCTCGTCGGGGACGAGGGTGTCGACGTAGTGCTGGGCGATCCGCAGGTCGGTCTTGGCCAGGGTCATCTCGACGTTGGAGATGAAGTTGCGGAAGAAGTGCCACTGTCCGTACATCTCGTCGAGCACGGTGTCCAGGCCGGCCTCGCGCAGGGCCTTGAGGCCGGAGCCGACGCCGAACCAGCCGGGGACGATCTGCCGGGACTGGGTCCAGCCGAACACCCACGGGATGGCGCGCAGGCCGTCGAGCGAGACGCCGGAGCCGGGGCGGCGGGAGGGCCGGGAGCCCAGGTGCAGGTCGGCGAGCTGGTCCACCGGCGTCGACGCGAGGAAGTACGTCGGCAGGTCGGGGTCCTCGACGAGGCGGCGGTAGGCGGCGTGGGCGGCGTCGGAGACGACGTCCATCGCTGCGTCCCAGCGGGCCAGAGCCTCCGTGGACTGGCGGGGTGCGGTGTGCAGGGCGGAGGCCTGGAGGGTGGCTGCGACGGTGAGTTCGAGGTTCTCCCGGGCCAGGGACGGGATGAGGTACTTGTCGGAGATGACCTCGCCCTGCTCGGTCACCTTGATCTCGCCCTCCAGGGTGCCCCAGGGCTGGGCGAGGATGGCGTCGTGGGTGGGGCCGCCGCCGCGGCCGACGGTGCCGCCGCGGCCGTGGAAGAGGCGCAGGCGGACGCCGTAGCGGTGGGCGACGTCGCGCAGGCGGCGCTGGGCGCGGTGGATCTCCCACTGGCTGGTGGTGATGCCGCCGAACTTGGAGGAGTCGGAGTAGCCGAGCATGACCTCCTGGACGTCGCCCCGCAGCGCGACGAGGCGCCGGTAGGACGGGTCGGAGAGCATGTCCTCGAGGATGGTGTCGGCGGCCTTGAGCTCGTCGGTGGTCTCCAGCAGCGGCACGATGCCGATCTTGGCCCAGCCGGCGTGCAGGTCGATCAGGCCGGCCTCGCGGGCGAGGACGGCGGCGGCGAAGACGTCGTCGGCGCCCTGGCACATGGAGATGATGTACGACTCGATGACCTCGGGTCCGAAGACCTCCAGGGCCCGCCTGACGGTCTGGAAGACGCCGAGGGTCTTCTCGCCGGGCGCGTCGACGGGTGCCGGGGTGGGCGCGAGGGGGCGGCGGGAGCGGAGTTCCTTGGCGAGGAGCTTGGCGCGGTAGTCGCGGGGCATGTCCGCGTACCGCCAGGACTCCTCACCGAGCCGGTCGAAGAGCTGACCGAGGGCGTGGTGGTGGGCGTCCGCGTGTTCGCGTACGTCCATGGTGGCGAGCTGGAGGCCGAAGGCGGCCAGGGTGCGGATGGTGCGGGCGAGGCGGCCGTCGGCGAAGAGGCCGCCGCGGTGCTCGCGCAGGGAGCTCTGGATGATCCGCAGGTCGCTGATCAGCTCGCTGGTGCCGAGGTAGTCGCGGCCGGGCACGTGCGCGGTGCCCTTGGCGAGGCGCTGCTTGGTGTTCTCCAGCTTCTGCCGGATGCAGGTGGCCTTGAGCCGGTAGGGCTCCTCGGCGTTGAGGCGCTTGTAGCGGGGGCTGATCTCGGGGAGGTTCTCCAGGTCGGCCTGGAGGGAGGTCAGCAGTTCCTCGGTGGCGCCGGCGTAGCGGATGGAGTTGGACAGGAAGCCGCGGAGTTCGTCGATGGTCTCCAGGGCGTCGTTGATGCCGTGCTCGTGCTGGAGGATGAGGACGTCCCAGGTGACCTGGGGGGTCACGTTCGGGTTGCCGTCGCGGTCGCCGCCGATCCAGGTGCCGAAGGTGAGGGGGCGGGTGTCGTCGGGGAGCTTGACCCCGGCGCGCTCCAGCTCGGCGGTGAGGTCCTCCAGGACGTCGCCGACGGCGCCGGCGTGCAGTTCGTCCAGGTAGTAGATGGCGTTGCGGGCCTCGTCGGCGGGCTCGGGGCGGACGACGCGCAGTTCGTCGGTCTGCCAGACGAGGTCGATGTTCTCGGCCAGGCGGATGTCGAGGCGGCGGCGGTCGGACTCGATGACCGGGGTCTCCAGGAGCGCGGCGACGCGCCGGAGCTTGTTCAGGACCGACCGGCGCGCGGCCTCGGTCGGGTGGGCCGTGAACACGGGGCGGACGTTGAGGTTGCGGACCGTCTCGCGCAGGTGCTCGGGGTCGGCGTCCTTGAGCCGGTCGGCCGTACGGGCGAGCAGTCCGCCCTCGGCGGCGCGGCGGGCGCGCAGCTCGCGGCCGCGGTGGACCTGCTCGGTGACGTTGGCCAGGTGGAAGTAGGTGGAGAACGCGCGGACCAGCTTGGCCGCGGTCTGCAGTTCGGTGCCGCGCAGCAGCTCGGCGGCGGCCTCGCCGTCCTCACGGGTGAGGCGGCGGACCTTCTCGACGAGCTCCAGGAGCTCGGGACCCTCCTGCCGGACGAGGGTCTCTCCGAGGAGGTCACCCAGTCGGCGGATGTCGGCACGCAGCTCACTGCTCGTCGTCGTGGTCTGGTCGTCGGCACTGCTCACAGGTGCGGCTCCTTGCAGTGTTGAAGCTCGTCTGGGAGGGGGTACCCGGACGGCGTCTCGCGCGGCGGGTGCCGCATACGGATCGGACATCCGGGAGGAAATCAGAGCGGACCGCGCTGTCCGACCGACTCCAGGATAGGTGTCGGCCGGGACGCGCATCTCTCGGGCTCTTGCCGCCGGGCGACGCGCTGCCATACTTACGAAGCCGTAGGTTACGGAACCGTAGGAAGCACTGCGGGGTTCCCGTGACCCGGCACCCTCTCCATCATCCACATACCCCCCAGGGGACGCGTATGACCAGTAGTTCCGACGTGATCGAAAACGCCCCGAAGGCGCCCGGTCAGGAAACCGACCCAGAAGCCATCGCCGCCACGCTGGGCGGCGAGCAGAAGCGGTCCATCGAGCAGATCGCCCTCCTCCTCTTCATCACCGTCCCGTTCCTCGCGCTGCTGGCGGCGGTCCCGCTGGCCTGGGGCTGGGGCGTGAGCTGGCTGGACCTCGGTCTGCTGGTGTTCTTCTACTACCTGGGGTGCCACGGCATCACGATCGGTTTCCACCGTCACTTCACCCACGGCTCCTTCAAGGCCAAGCGGCCGCTGAAGATCGCGCTGGCGATCGCCGGGTCCATGGCGGTCGAGGGCCCGCTGGTCCGCTGGGTGGCCGATCACCGCAAGCACCACAAGTTCTCCGACGCGGAGGGCGACCCGCACTCGCCGTGGCGGTTCGGCGAGACGCTCCCGGCCCTGATGAAGGGCCTGTGGTGGGCGCACATCGGATGGATGTTCGACGAGGAGCAGACATCGCAGGAGAAGTACGCCCCGGACCTGATCAAGGACAAGACGCTCCGCGCGATCTCCCGCCAGTTCGTCCTGTGGACAGTCGTGTCCCTGACCCTTCCGGCGCTGATCGGCGGGCTGGTCACGATGTCCTGGTGGGGCGCGTTCACGGCGTTCTTCTGGGGCTCGCTCGTCCGGGTGGCCCTGCTGCACCACGTGACCTGGTCGATCAACTCGATCTGCCACGCGGTGGGCAAGCGCCCCTTCAAGTCGCGTGACCGCTCGGGCAACGTGTGGTGGCTGGCGGTCCTGTCCTGCGGTGAGTCCTGGCACAACCTGCACCACGCCGACCCCACCTCCGCGCGGCACGGGGTGATGCGCGGCCAGCTGGACTCCTCCGCCCGGCTGATCCGCTGGTTCGAAATGCTCGGCTGGGCGTACGACGTGCGCTGGCCGTCACGCTCGCGTATCGATTCGCGCCGTAACACCGGGGAAGGCGGCTCCCGGCGCGGGAAGGAGCCCGTCAAGGCGGCATGATGGTCGCTGTGGCGACCGACTCGAGCAGCACCCCCAGCAACGACAAGCCGCGGCGAGTGCGTCGCACCCGGATGACCGGTGCCGAGCGCCGCCAGCAGCTGCTGGAGATCGGTCGCACGCTCTTCGCCGGGAAGGGTTTCGAGGGCACGTCGGTGGAGGAGATCGCGGCGAAGGCTGGGGTCTCCAAGCCGGTGGTGTACGAGCACTTCGGCGGCAAGGAAGGGCTGTACGCGGTGGTCGTGGACCGCGAGATGCGCCGCCTGCTGGACATGGTGACCAGCTCTCTCACGGCCGGTCACCCCCGCGAACTGTGCGAACAGGCCGCCTTCGCCCTGCTGGACTACATCGAGGAGTACACGGACGGTTTCCGCATCCTGGTCCGTGACTCCCCCATCCCCCAGTCGACGGGGTCCTTCGCCTCCCTCATCTCGGACATCGCAACCCAGGTGGAGGACATCCTGGGCCGCGAGTTCAAGAGCCGCGGATTTGACCCCAAGCTGGCCCCGCTGTACGCCCAGGCCCTGGTCGGGATGGTCGCCCTGACCGGCCAGTGGTGGCTGGACGTACGCAAGCCCAAGAAGGCCGAGGTGGCCGCGCACCTGGTGAACCTGGCGTGGCACGGCCTGGACGGACTGGAGGCCAAGCCGCACCTGATAGGGCGCCGCAAGGCCTAGAGAGGTTCGAGGAACTCCAGGCGGTTGCCGACGGGGTCCTGCGCGTAGAAGCGCTTGTGCCCCGGCAGGGCGGAGTCCCAGGTGACGGGCGCCCCGTGGGCCTCCAGCCGGGCGGCGTACGCGTCGATGCCCGTCACCCGCAGACCGGGATGGGCCTTCTTCGCCGCCCGGAAGTCCTCCTCGATCCCCAGGTGCAGCTGCACGGCACCGGCCTGGAACCAGCATCCGCCGCGCCGGGCGAGCAGGGGCGGCTTCGGGATCTCGGTCATGCCGAGGACATCGACGTAATAGGCCCGCAGCCGCTCCTCGCTTCCGGGCGGGGCGGCGAGCTGGACATGGTCGAGGGCGGTGATCATCACGCCTCCTTCCGGGCCACGGCGAACAGGCGCCGGAACGGGAACGGCGTGCCGTGCGGCCCCGTCGGATAGGCCTCGCGCAGGGCGGCCCGGTACTCGGCGAGGAAGGCGTCCCGCGCCTCGGGGTCGTCGGCGAGGGCGGTCAGCACGGGCCGCAGGCCGGTCCCCTTCACCCAGTCGAGCACGGGGTCCTCGCCCTGGAGCAGATGGATGTACGTCGTCTCCCACACGTCGGCGGTGCAGCCGAGCGAGGTGAGCCGCTCCAGGTAGGCCTCGGGGGTGTGGACGGCGTCGCCGTGGCGCAGGACGCCGGCGAGCCGGTCGCGCCAGCGCGGTGCGTGCGCGAGGTCGCGCATGAGCCGGTGGCTGGGGGCGTCGAAGTTCCCGGGCACCTGGAAGGCGAAGGTCCCGGCGGGTTGCAGTCCGGCCACCCAGTCGGCGAACCGGTCGAGGTGCCCCGGCACCCACTGGAGCGTGGCGTTGCTGACGATCAGGTCGCAGGGCTCGTCCGGCGCCCACATGCGGGCGTCGGCGTGGACGAAGTCGAGACGGCCGCCGCCCGGAGTGGGCCCCTCGTGATCGACATGGGCCTTGTCGAGCATCTCGGGCGAGTTGTCGTAGCCGGTGATCCGGGCGGCGGGCCAGCGGGCGGCGAGCAGCGCGGTGACATGGCCGGGGCCGCAGCCGAGGTCGGCGATCCGGGGCGGGTCGCCGGGGAGGTCGGGGACGCGGGCGAGGAGGTCGGCGAAGGGGCGGGCGCGGTGGCCGGCGTGGCGGAGGTACTGGGCGGGGTCCCAGGTGGGGGCGGCGGCTGCGGGCATGGGTCCTCCTGGTGTCCGTGATGACCGTAAGGGACGCGCACACAGCGTGACACCAGATTTATCTTGACGTCAAGAAAATCAACATCAAGAGACTCTACGTCGACACAACCACTACACTGATCGCCATGGAGGACGAGGTCGACCGGCTGGTCGCAGCATGGCGCCGGGAGCGCCCGGACCTCGACGTCGAACCGCTCGAGGTGCTCAGCCGCGTGAGCAGACTGGCCCGGCATCTGGACCGGGCACGCCGGCTGGCCTTCTCGGAGCACGGCCTGGAGCCGTGGGAGTTCGACGTCCTGACGGCGCTGCGCCGCGCCGGCACGCCGTACCAGCTCTCGCCGGGACAGCTCCTCACCCAGACCCTGGTCACGTCGGGCACGATGACGAACCGCATCGACCGCCTGGCGAAGAAGGGCCTGGTGGAACGCCTCCCCGACCCCAGCGACCGCCGAGGCGTCCTGGTCCGGCTGACGGCCGAGGGCCGGGACCGCGCGGACCAGGCCCTGGCGGGGCTGCTGGACCAGGAGCGCGCGATCCTCGCGGAGCTCTCCCGCGCCCAGCGCGGCGAACTGGCGGGGCTGCTACGCCAGCTGACCGCCCCGTTCGACAACATCCCCGGCTAGGTCGGCGGGGCCGACTCCGGCACGCCGGGCGAGGGCGACGGCGGCGAGCGTGGAGTGCACGCCCAGCTTGCCCAGCACGTTCTGCATGTGCGTCCGCACCGTGTGCGGCGACAGGAAGAGGCGCTCGGCGACGGCCTTGCGCCCCAGCCCCGCCACCATGCACCGCAGCACTTCCCGCTCACGCGGAGTGAGGGACTCGACGAGCCGCTCGCTCTCCGTGCGGTGCTTGCGCGCGGCGGTCAGTTCCCGCAGCACGCCGGTCAGCAGGGCCGGCGGCAGATGCGTCTCGTCACGCAGCACGCCCCGGATGACCGTGAGCAGCCGGGACAGCGAGCAGTCCTTGGCGACCCATCCGCAGGCCCCGGCCTGCAGGGCGAGCGCGGCCCGGCGCGGGTCGTCCTTCTCGGCGAGCACGACGATCCGTACGTTCGGCTGCGCGGACCGCACGCCCGTGACGAGGGAGATCCCGTCGACGAGACCGTCCTCGTTGCCCTCCTGCACGGGTACGGCCGGGCGGGCGCCCGGCACCTTGCCGCCCAGATCGGCGTCGACGAGCAGCACGTCGAACCGCCGCCCCTCGGCGACCGCCCGCTCCAGACTGCGCAGCGCGGCCGGGCCGCTGCCGGCCGCGGAGACGTCGACATCGGGCTCGGCGGCAAGGGCCGCCGCGAGTGACTCGGCGAAGATGCGATGGTCGTCGACGACCAGGACTCGGATGCGAACCACGTAACCCCCTCCCCCAGGCTCCATAAGAGCAGGGGATACCCCATCGTCGGAAGACGGCACCGCGCGGGTACGACACCGGGGTGCCCGGATCTGCTGCATCTGTCCGTCCGTCCTCACAGCAGTCCGGCCGGGTCGCCGAAGCCGCACGGCCGCCGCCGTGCAGAAACCGCTACCCCCACCCCGGGTGTCGTACCCGGCTGTCTCGCCCCCTGATCGGCACCGGCCCCCACCGGTGCTGTTCATCAGAGTACGGCCGGGGGCCCGGAGCGGAAGGTTATTTGCAGAACTGACTGCCCTGCGCGTTTATGGTGTGCCGCATGTTCCGTCTTGAGACAGAAGTCGACAAGGCCCGACGTGATCTGCTCCGTACACGCCTGCGGGAAACGAACACGGCCGCATCTCCGGTGCTGCGCGCCCTGCGCGGGACACCGGACGAAAGGGACGTCCCGTTGCACGTGTGGGCTGTGAACGACACGGACGACGGCCTGGCGGGCGGCCTCGTCGGATACACCTGGGCGTCCTGGCTCCACGTCACGTACCTGTGGGTCGACGAACGCCACCGGGGCCGGGGCATGGGTGCCCGGTTGCTTTCGGAGGCGGAACGCATCGCCTCCCGCGACCGGGGCTGTCACGCGGCCCGCCTGGAGACATGGGACTTCCAGGCCCCCCGCTTCTACGAGAAGCAGGGGTACGAGGTGGTGTGCGTGGTGCCGGACTATCCGCCGGGGATCACGGAGTACACGCTGACCAAGCGGCTGGGCTGAAGCCCTCGTCGCCGTCGCGGTCAGGCCCACCGATAGCGTTGGTTCGCTTGACTTGTCCCCCCACTTCAACGGGAGAACACCGTGAACCGCCCTGCTCGGCTCGTGACAGCCGCGCTCACCGCTTCCGCGGCCCTGCTGCTGACCGCCTGCGGCTCGGGGGGAGGTGACGGGGCGTCGTCCGACAAGATCGCCGGTGCGGATTCGGCCGATTCGCCCTCGGCTTCGCCGTCGGTGTCCGCGACGGCGGACGGGATCGATCGGCCGGAGATCAAGTTGCCTTCGGATATGAAGCTGGTCTTCGAGGGGCAGCAGACGGGCGACGCCGTCAAGGACGCGATCCTGGCGGACAACGAGAGAACCGTCAGCACGGTGTGGCAGGCCATGGCCTACGGGGACATGAAGAAGTCGGGCATGGCCTTCTACTACACGGACAACGCGCTGGTGGGCATCTACCAGTACGCGAAGGGCGCCATCGCCAAGAAGACCAGCTGGGCCGGCACCCTGCGTTACTTCGACCGCCAAGTGACGGTGTTCGACAAGAAGTCGGCGGCGCTGACGTACTGCGTCGACGAGAGCAAGGCTGACCTCAAGAACCGCGAGACGAACAAGCTGCAGGGCACCAAGACCACGCCCAACAGCTACGTCTTCTACAACCTCGGCCTGAAGAAGAACGAGGACGGGGTCTGGCAGACGTGGGATCTCACCGAGGACCGGGGGTCGCAGAAGTGCCAGCCCTGACGCGGTGCGTGGGAGTGACCGCGCTCACCACGGCGCTGGTCGGCCTCGGGACGCTTCCGGCCGCGGCCGGAGGGTTCGACACCATCGGCCCCCAGGAGAGGAAAACCTCCGGCGACTCGTCCGGCCGGGTCCTGGAATCCCGCGTCACCATCAAGGCCCCGGGTTCCAAGGCGAAGGACAGCGGTCCGATCACCTCTACGGCCGTGGACTGGGAGCCGCCGGCCTGCTGGTACGAGCCGTACTGGAAGGCCGAGGACTTCAAGACCTTCAACGAGGCCAAGTGGTCCATGTACGAGTCGGCCGGCGGCGCGCCCGAGGGCATCGCCGACCTCAAGGCGCGCTACAAGGGAGGCCACCCCTACAAGGACTTCAACGTCGACAAGAACGACAAGGGCATGTGGTGGGTGGCTGTCAGGAACCCGGAGATGAAGGACGACCCGGCGGCCAAGGCCTGCACGCGTGATCCCTTCTGGGTGGACAACGGCGAGAACCCCGACGTCCCGCAGGCCATCGACACCGAGACGCTCGCCGGGCTTGCCCATCAGCGGACCGTCGTGCCGCCGACCGAGGTCTCCCTCGCGCCGAACGGCAAGTCGACGGTGAACGCCCCCACGTGGGTCTGGCTGGACAAGGGCACCTTCAAGCCGGTTTCCGTCACGGCGAGTCTGCCCGGGACCGGGCTGTGGGCGACCACGACCGCCAAGCCGGTGAGCCTGCACCTCGATCCGGGGACGGAGGACGCGGAGAGCCTTCCGGCGTCCGGTGAGTGCGGGATCAACGACGACGGGTCGATCGGAGAGCCGTACGCCAGGGGCAAAGCGGAGCTGACGCCTCCGTGCGGGGTGCGGTACCTGCGGTCCTCGGGGGACGGCTCCTACGGCCTCAAGGCGACTCTCACCTGGGAGATCAGCTGGGAAGGCGCGGGCGGCACGGGCGGTGACCTGCCCAGCGGCACGTTCGCCACCACCACCGACGTGGCGGTCCAGGAGTACCAGGCCGTCAACCGCTGACCTCGCGGAGAGATGACCGGGCGCCCTTCCTCGTGGAGGACCGGGCGCCCGATCGGTCCGTCCGTCAGCGCAGGCGGCGGGCCCCCGCCGCCGGGACCGCCTCGAAGACGCGGGGTGCCGTGAAGCCCGCCGCGGCGAAGGATTCCTGGATGGCCTTGGTGAGCGCGTCCACGTCCGCCTCCTCCGCCAGGACGATCGCCGAGCCGCCGAAGCCGCCGCCGGTCATGCGGGCGCCCAGGGCGCCGGAGGCGAGGGCCGTGTCGACGACCAGGTCCAGTTCGGGGCAGGAGATGCGGAAGTCGTCCCGGAGGGAGGCGTGGCCCTCGGCCAGGACCGGGCCGATCGCGCGGGTCTCGCCCGACTCCAGCAAGGACACCACCCGTTCGACGCGCTCGTTCTCCGTGACGATGTGGCGGACCAGGCGGCGGACCTCCTCCTCGTCGCCGAGGCGGGCCAGGGCCGCGTCCAGTTCCGCGTACGGCACGTCCCGCAGGGCGTTGACACCGAGCAGGGCCGCGCCCTTCTCGCAGCCCGCACGGCGCTTGCCGTACTCGCCCTCGCTGTGGGAGTGCTTGACCTGCGTGTCGACCACGAGGAGGCGCATGCCCTCGGCCGCCAGGTCGAAGGGGATCTGGCGCTGGGAGAGGTCGCGGGTGTCGAGGAAGAGGGCGTGGCCGGCCTCGCAGCACGCCGAGGCGGTCTGGTCCATGATGCCGACCGGGGCACCCACGTAGACGTTCTCCGCGCGCTGGCACAGGCGGGCCAGTTGCCAGCCGCGGAGGTCGAGGGAGAAGAGGTCGTTGAGGGCCAGCGCCACGACCACTTCCAGCGCCGCCGAGGACGACAGGCCCGCGCCCGACGGGACCGTGGAGGACAGGTGGATGTCCGCGCCGGTCACCGCGTGGCCGGCCTCGCGCAGGGCCCACACCACGCCCGCCGGGTACGCCGTCCAGTTCTTGTCCGACTGGGGGGACAGGTCGTCCAGGCGGAGTTCGCTCACCCCGCCCTCGACGTCCTCCGAGTGGAGGCGGAGCACGCCGTCCGCACGGCGGGAGACCGCCGCCACCGCCTGGTGCGGCAGGGCGAACGGCATGACGAAGCCGTCGTTGTAGTCGGTGTGCTCACCGATGAGGTTGACGCGGCCCGGTGCCGCCCAGACTCCGTGCGGCTCGGCGCCGTAAAGCTCCGTGAACCGCTCGGCGACCGCCCCGGCGGCCTTGTCGGCAACAGCCTCGCTCATGCCTGACCCCTGACCCTTCGTTCCGTACTAGTTGTCGCGCCGCTGCGCGAAGTCCCAGGCGTCCGCGACGATCGCGTCGAGGTCCGCGCGGGACGGGTTCCAGCCCAGCTTCTCGCGGGCCGTGGCGGCCGATGCCACCAGGACCGCCGGGTCGCCGCCCCGGCGGGGGGCGACCACTTCCGGGATCGGGTGGCCGGTCACCCGGCGGACCGTCTCGATGACCTCGCGGACGGAGAAGCCGCTGCCGTTGCCGAGGTTGCAGATCAGGTGCTCGCCGGTGGTGGCGGCGTCCAGCGCCAGCAGGTGGGCCGCGGCCAGGTCCGCGACGTGGATGTAGTCGCGCACGCAGGTGCCGTCCGGCGTCGGGTAGTCGTCGCCGAAGACGGAGATCGCGTCGCGCCTGCCCTGCGCGACCTGGAAGACGAGCGGGATCAGGTGGGACTCGGGGTCGTGGCGCTCGCCGTACTCGCCGTACGCCCCGGCCACGTTGAAGTAGCGCAGCGAGACCGCGCCCAGGCCGTGGGCGGCCGCCTCACCGCTGATCATGTGGTCCACCGCGAGCTTCGTGGCGCCGTACGGGTTGGTCGGGGAGGTGGGCGCCGACTCGACGATCGGAACCTGCTCCGGCTCGCCGTACGTCGCCGCCGTCGAGGAGAAGACGAGCTTGCGGACGTCCGCCTCGCGCATCGCCGCGAGCAGGGCCATGGTGCCGACGACGTTGTTGTCCCAGTACTTCTCCGGCTTCACGACCGACTCGCCGACCTGCGAGAAGGCGGCGAAGTGCAGGACCCCGTCGAAGGAGGAGTCCAGCCACTTGGCGGCGTCGCGGATGTCGCCCTCCACGAAGGAGGCACCCGCGGGGACGCCCTCGCGGAAGCCGGTGGAGAGGTTGTCGAGGACGACGACCTCGTGGCCGGCTTCCAGCAGGTGCTGGGCAACCACGCTGCCGACGTAACCCGCGCCGCCTGTCACCAGGTACTTCCCGCTCATGAACTCGCTACCTCTCGCAGTCGCTCGGCCGCGCGCTCCGGCGGCACGTCGTTGATGAAGACGTTCATACCGGACTCGGAACCCGCGAGGAACTTCAACTTGCCGGAAGTGCGGCGGATGGTGAAAAGCTCGAGGTGAAGCGCGAAGTCCTCCCGCACGACCCCGTCGAACTCCTCCAGCGCGCCGAACGGGGCCTGGTGCCAGGCCGCGATGTACGGGGTCGGAGGCTCGCCCTCACCGAAGATCCGGTCGAAGCGACTCAAGAGTTCCAGATAAATCTTGGGGAACTCTGTGCGCGCGGCCTCGTCCAGCCCGAGCAGGTCGGGCACGCGGTGCTTGGGGTACAGGTGGACCTCGTACGGCCAGTGCGCCGCGTACGGCACGAAGGCCACCCAGTGGTCGGTCTCCAGGACGACCCGCTCCTCGGCGAGCTCCCGCTCCAGGACGGCGTCGAAGAGGTTCTCCCCGCCCGTCATCTCCTTGTGGGCCGCGACGGAGCGGAGCATCAGGGCGGTGCGCGGGGTGGTGAAGGGGTAGGCGTAGATCTGTCCGTGCGGGTGCTGGAGGGTCACGCCGATCTCGGCGCCCCGGTTCTCGAAGCAGAACACCTGCTCGACGGAGGGCAGATGGGACAGCTCCGACGTACGGTCCGTCCACGCCTCCAGCACCAGGCCGACCTGCTCTTCGCTCAGGCTCGCGAAGGACGCGTTGTGGTCGGACGTGAAGCAGACGACCTCGCAGCGGCCCGAGTCGCCGGCCAGCGAGGGGAAGCGGTTCTCGAACACGACGACGTCGTACGACGAGTCCGGGATCTCGCTCAGCCGGTCGCCCTCGGAGGGGCACAGGGGGCACTCGTCGGCCGGCGGATGGTAGGTGCGGCCCTGGCGGTGCGAGGCGACGGCGACGGAGTCGCCGAGCAGGGGGTCGCGGCGGATCTCGGACGTGGTGACGGTGCGGTCCAGCGGGCGGCGGTCGGCCGCGTCCCGCACGGTGTCGTCACGCAGGTCGTAGTAGATGAGCTCGCGACCGTCGGCCAGCCGGGTCGAGGTCTTCTTCACGCCGGACTCCTCATCCTTCAAACATAACCAAACATATCAAAACACGACTCCCCCCAATCGTCAACATCACAATCAAACAAAGAGCATCATCAGACGTGTTCAACATCTGAAGACCGAGGCGTAGATTCCGCGAGGTATCGGTTCACGCAACGAAGCGAGGGCTCATGCATCCCCCCACGCATCCCCCCGTCCACCTGGCAGCCGAACTGCGGCTCCCCACGAACTGGCTCGACTACACGATCCTCGGCATCTACTTCGTCGTCGTCCTCGGCATCGGCTTCGCCGCCCGCCGCTCGGTGAAGACCAGCCTCGACTTCTTCCTCTCCGGCCGTTCCCTGCCCGCCTGGGTCACCGGCCTCGCGTTCATCGCCGCCAACCTGGGCGCCACCGAGATCCTCGGCATGGCCGCCAACAGCGCGCAGTACGGCGTCTACACCACGCACTGGTACTGGATCGGCGCCATCCCGGCCATGGTCTTCCTCGGCCTGGTGATGATGCCCTTCTACTACGGCTCCAAGGTCCGCTCGGTCCCGGAGTTCCTGCTGCTGCGCTTCGACAGGGCGGCGCACCTGCTCAGCTCGGGACTCTTCGCCTTCGCCGCCATCCTCATCGCCGGCGTCAACCTCTACGCCATGGCCATCGTCGTCGAGGCGCTGCTCGGCTGGCCGGAGTGGGTGGCGATCGTGGTCGCCGGCTTCTTCGTCCTGGCGTACATCACCCTCGGCGGTCTGTCCTCGGCGATCTACAACGAGGTCCTGCAGTTCTTCGTCATCCTCGCCGCGCTCATCCCCATCACCGCCCTCGGCCTGAAGAAGGTGGGCGGCTGGGACGGCCTGTCCGACTCCCTCACGAAGTCCCACGGCGCCGACTTCATGACCTCCTGGGGCGGCACGGGCATCGGCAGCGCCAACCCGCTGGGCGCGAACTGGCTGACGATCGTCCTGGGCCTGGGCTTCGTGCTCT
Source organism: Streptomyces africanus (assembly GCF_030816955.1). Classification (NCBI taxonomy): domain Bacteria; kingdom Bacillati; phylum Actinomycetota; class Actinomycetes; order Kitasatosporales; family Streptomycetaceae; genus Streptomyces; species Streptomyces africanus. The sequence continues at coordinate 3,574,168 of NZ_JAUSYP010000001.1, forward strand.
CCTTCGGCTACTGGACGACGAACTTCGCCGAGGTGCAGCGCGCCCTGTCGGCGAAGAACCTCTCGGCGGCCCAGCGCACCCCGCTCATCGCCGCGTTCCCGAAGATCTTCATCGTCTTCCTGGTGATGATCCCGGGTCTGGTCGCCGCGGTGCTGGTCCCGAAGATCGGTACGTCCGGCTCCGACCTGCAGTACAACGACGCGATCCCGTACCTGATGGAGCAGCTGCTGCCCAACGGGGTGCTGGGCATCGCCGTGACCGGTCTCCTCGCGGCCTTCATGGCGGGCATGGCCGCGAACGTGTCGTCGTTCAACACGGTGTTCACGACGGACATCTGGGCGAAGTACGTGGTGAAGGGGCGGGAGGACGCGTACTACGTGCGCTTCGGCCGTCTCATCACCGCGATCGGCGTCCTGGCCTCCATCGGCACGGCGTTCCTGGCAGCGTCCTTCTCCAACATCATGAGCTACCTCCAGACGCTGTTCTCCTTCTTCAACGTGCCGATGTTCGTCGTCTTCATCATCGGCATGTTCTGGAAGCGGACATCCATGAAGTCGGGCTTCTGGGGCCTGCTCGCAGGCACCACCGCCGCGATGGTCAACTACTTCGTCATCTACAAGCAGGGCATCATCGACATCCCCTCCGACCAGGGGGGCCAACTTCGTCTCGGCGATCGCGGGGTTCGTCGCGGGCGCGGTCGTCATGGTGGCGGTGTCGCTCTTCACCGCGCCGAAGCCGGTCGGGGAACTCCGGGGGCTGGTCTACGGCACGACCTCGCCCGGCATGGCGGAGCCGCCGGCACCCGGGGACGAGGCCTGGTATCGCAGGCCGGCACTGCTGGGCTGGGGCGCGATCGTGCTGGCCGCGGCCTGCTACATCCCGTTCTCGTTCTGACCGAGGGAGGATTGACAGATGTCCGAGTTCTACTCCGACAAGGACGTGCAGCGGGAAGTCACCGAGCTGCAGGGCAAGTCGGCGACGGCGGCGCGGCTGTTCGACATCCGGCGGATCATCGGTGGGCTGTTCGTGGTCTACGGCGTGATCGTCACGATCGCGGGGTTCACCGCGTCCGACGCCGACCTCGACAAGGCGGAGGGTGTGAACATCAACCTGTGGACCGGGTTGGGGATGCTCGCGCTGGGGGTGTTCTTCCTGGTCTGGCTGAAGCTGCGGCCGGTGGCACCTGTGCCGCCGGATGCCGTGCCGGGGGATGAACCGACGGAGTGACGGCGGGCGCCCGGTGGCCCTGGTCGGGCCCTCGGTGGGTGAGCCGTTGAGCGGGCAACCGGGCGCTGGCACGATCAACTCATGGATCTCCTTGGGTTGTTACCCCCGTTCGTGGTCGCCGTGCTCCTCATCTCGGCGTCGCCGGGGCCGGCGATGATATTGATCTTCCGGCAGGCGGCGTTGCGCGGGTGGCGGGCGGCCGTACCCACCGTCCTGGGGCTCGAAGCAGGTCTGTACGTGTGGGCGCTGGCCGCCGGTGCCGGTCTGACCGCTCTCGTGGCGGCCTCCGAGGTGGCGTTCGTCGTGCTGCGCATGGTCGGTGCGGTGTTCCTGGTCTACCTCGGCGTCAAGGCATGGCGCACGGCGTGGCGCAGCCGCACCCGCCCGGAGGCCGCACCGGCAGACGCGGAAGAGCCGATCACGCCTCCCGCGAGCCGAGGGGGATGGTGGGCGGCCTTCGGCGAAGGAACAGTGGTGATGCTGGCCAACCCCAAGGCCGCCTTCTTCATGATCGCGTTCTATCCGCAGTTCGTTCCGGCAAGCCGTCCGCTGTTCGCCACGACCGCGCTGCTGGCCGCGGTGCAGGTGCTCATCGAAACGGTGTTCTACCTCAGCCTGGCCGCTGTGGTGGGCCGCACCGGAGCCTGGTTCCGCCGGCCGCGGATCCGGCGTCGCGTCGACGCGGTCAGCGGAGGCGTGCTGGTCGCCTTGGGGCTGCGCCTGGCCACGACCACGCGCTGAACTCGTTCCGCGCGGCCCGGGCCACCTCCGTACCGCGGACCGGTCACTCCTGCGGAGTGCGCGCCGGTGCGCGTCGTCCGGTGAGGTGGCGGTGCGCGGCGGCCCGGGCGTCGTCCGCCGCCGCGGACAACGCGGCCAGCAGGGCGCGGATGAGCGGGTGGCCGGCCGCTCCGGAGCGGACGGTGACCAGGATGTCCCGGTGGTGACGGGCCTCCAGGTGGTACAGCGCGACCGGCGGCCGGCGGTCGTGCCACAACAGGTCCGGCAGGAACGCCGCCGCGTGCCCGGCCGCCACCAGCTCGGCGTGCACCAGCATGTCGGCGGTCTCGAACGCGACGTCCGGCTCGAATCCGGCCTCCTGGCACACGGCCGTCGTCCACTCCCGGGCGGGCGTGCCCGCCGGCTCCATCGCCCACGGCCGGCCGGCCAGCTCCGCGAGCTCCGCCGGACCGGGTGTGGCCAGCCGCATGAGGTCGCGCGCGAGCAACTGGTGTTCGACCTCGGTCGCGCGGGCCTGTGGCCGGCCGGGGAAGACCTCGTCGATGACGAGGTCGCAGTCCCGTGCGAGGAGGGCGGGCAGCGCGGTGTCCGGCTCGGCCTGGGTGAACGTCACCCGCACGCCCGGGTGGGTCTCGCCCAGCCAGGTCAGTGCGCGCGGCAGGAGCGCCAGTGCGGCCGTCTGGAACCCGGCCACCCGCAGGGTGCCGGTCACCTCCGCCAGGGACGCGGCGATGTCGGCCGCGGCCTGGTCCAGTTGGCGCAGTACCGCCTCGGTGTGGGCCACCAGGATGTCGGCTTGCGGGGTCAGCCGCACCCGGCGGCCGTGCGGCTGGAGCAGTGGTGCGCCGACCTCGTTCTCCAGCAGGGAGAGCTGTTGGGAGACGGCGGACGGGCTGTAGGACAAGGCCGTCGCGACGGCCGCCAGCGTGCCGCGGTGCTTCAGCTCCCGCAGCATCTGCAGCCGGCGCAGGTTGTACACGGTGCCTTCATCCCCGTAAGCATCAGTTTTTCTGGCCGATCATGCCCGGAAAGATTCACTTTACTGATGCAAGGGGGCTCATGCAGCGTGGGGCGCATGGATATCGAGGCACTGCGCCGGGACACGCCTGGGGTCGCGCACCGGGTGCACCTGAACAACGCGGGCGCCGGCCTGCTTTCTCGGCGCACGTTACGGACCATGACCGCCCACCTGGAGCTGGAGGCGGAGATCGGCGGCTACGAGGCGGCCGAGCGGGAACGCGACCGCATCGACCGCACCTACGCCGACATCGCCGAACTCGTCGGCGGCCGGCCTGCCGAGACAGCCCTGTTCGACAACTCCACGCACGCCTGGAACGCCGCGTTCTACTCCCTCTCCTTCCGGCCCGGAGACCGCATCCTGACCGGCCGCGCCGAGTACGGCAGCAACGTACTGGCATACCTCCAGACAGCGCGGCGCGCCGGCGCCGAGATCGTGGTCGTCCCCGACGACGCCTACGGGCAGCTGGACACCGCCGCGCTCGCCGGGATGATCGACGAACGCACCCGGCTGGTCGGCGTCAGCCACGTCCCCACCGGCGGCGGCCTGATCAATCCGGCCGCCGCGATCGGCCGTATCACCCGGGCCGCCGGGGTGCCGTTCCTGCTCGACGCCACCCAGTCGGTCGGCCAGTTCCCGGTCGACGTCCGCGAGATCGGCTGCGACATGCTCACCGCCACCGGCCGCAAGTTCCTGCGCGGGCCGCGCGGGATCGGCTTCCTGTGGGTGCGGCCCGAGATGCTGGAGCGCCTCGACCCGTTCGTCACCGAGATCGCGGCCGCCACCTGGGACGGCGGCCGCGGTTTCAGCTGGCACGACGGCGCCCGCCGGTTCGAGACGTGGGAGAAGAACTACGCCGCCGTCCTCGGCCTGGGCGCCGCCGTGCGGCAGGCGCTGGATCTGGGCCTGACCGCCATCGGCGACCGGGCGCTGGCGCTCGGCGCCGCGCTGCGGTCCCGGCTGGCCGGCCTGCCCGGCGTCACCGTGCACGACCAGGGTGAGCACCGCTGCGCCATCGTCACGGCGAAGGTCGACGGCGTGCCCGCCGCCGAGGTGGCCGCCGCGCTCGCCCGGCACGGGATCAACGTCAGCACGACCTCCCCGGGACACACGCCGTTCGACACCGAGGACCGCGGCGTGCACCCCCTGGTCCGGCTGTCGCCGCACTACTACACCACCGAGGCCGAACTCGACCGCGCCGCCGAGGCGATCGCCGGACTGCCGGGCCGGGGCCACGCCTTCCCCTCGGACCTGACCATCTGTGAGGAGAACCAGCCGAAATGATCCGTGCCGCCACTACGAGCGACGTCCCGGAGATCCGCGCGATGATCCGCGAGCTCGCCGCGTACGAACGGGCCGCCGAGCAGGCCCGAGCCACTGAGGAACAGCTCCACGAGGCGCTGTTCGGCGAACATCCGGCAGCGTCCGTCCTGATCGCCCAGGACGAGGACACGGGTGAGGCCGTGGGCTATGCCCTGTGGTTCCCGCGCTTTTCGACCTGGACCGGCACACGCGGCATGCACCTGGAGGATCTTTACGTACGTCCGCACGCCCGCGGCGCGGGACACGGCAGGGCGCTGCTCGCCGCGCTCGCCGCGATCTGCCGGAGCAAGGGCTACGAGCGTTTCGAATGGTGGGTCCTGGCCTGGAACGAGCCGACGATCGCGTTCTACAAGTCACTCGGGGTCGAACTCCTGGACGAGTGGACGGTATGCCGACTCAGCGGTGAGCCCCTCGAGCACCTCGCCGCCGAGGCCCCCGCGGTCGTGGACCGGCTTCCCGCCTCGTAGGAGGGCAGCCCATGCAACCACCCGTCGCGGCCGTGGTCGAAGCCCACGGCACCCTGGAACGGCTCGTCGCCCACGTGACCGACCAGCAGCTCGCCGAACCGTCCGCCCTTCCCGGCTGGTCCCGTGGCCATGTACTGGCGCATCTCACCGACAACGCGAGGATGTTCGCCCGTCTCGCGGAGCATGCCCTGCGCGGGGACCTGGTGGCGGCCTACGACGGTGGCGTGGACGAGCGCGACGCGATCATCGAGGCCACGGCCGGCCGCAGCGCCGCCGAGCACCGGGCCCGACTCGCCGCACACACAGCCCGCCTGGAGGCGGTCTGGGCACGCGCCGGCGAGGAGGACTGGAAACGTCCGGTCACGTTCCGGAACGCCGACCTGGCCGCGACCGTCCGGGCACGCTGGCGCGAGGCATGGATCCACATGGCCGACCTGGACCTCGGCGTGCGGTCGGACGACTGGCCCGAGGATCTGGCCACTCACGTCATCGCGTTCCTCCTGGGCCGTCTGCCGGCAGGCACGCGCCTGTACGCCGAAGATGCGCGCCGCGAGTGGTCCGTCGGCGCCCGGCCGGGCACGGTGGTCACCGGGCGGGTGCGCGACCTGGCGGCCTGGCTGGCCGGACGCCCGCCCGCGGTCTCACCGGTAGCGGCACACGGACTACCCGCGCTCGGGCCCTGGCCGCCCCACCCGCCGTCCTCCGGCAACGGTCAGCGGGTACTCCGCTCATGAAAGGCAGGACGGCTACGGGGTGTCCGGCCCCGGATCGGGCGTCACCGTCCGCTGTAGTGACCCCGCGCGGTCCAGCAAGCCCGTGCGTGCCGCCAGGGCCGCTGCCTCCAGGCGGGAGCCGACACCCAGTTTCATCAGGACCCGTTGGACGTGCGTGCGGGCCGTGGAAGGGGCGATGCCCATGCCCGCCGCGATCAGGCGGGTGTCCTCGCCGTCGGCGACGCGGACCAGGACCTCCACCTCCCGCGGCGTCAGCATCGACAGCAACCGCTGGCCCTCGTCGTCCGGTTGGGCCGCCGGGTTGAGCAACTCGCTGAACGCCCCCTGCAACAGCTGCGGCGCCACCGCCGCCTCCCCCGCCCGGGCCTTCATGATCGCCCGCTCGACACCCTCTATGCGCTCATCGTGACGTACGTAGCCGGAAGCGCCCGCGGCGAAGGCTGCCGCGATGCCGCGCGGGCTCGGTACCGGCCCCAGGACCAGGACCGCGACCTGCGGACGCTCCCGCTTGATCCGCACCACCGGGTCGAAGATCCCCGGCTCCGCCGGCGTGGCCGTCCCCAGCAGGCACACCTCCGGCGCCCGTGTGATCACCAGCTCCGCCGCCCCCGCGGCCGGCGCCGCCGCGGCCAGCACCCGGTGCCCCCGCAGCTTCAGCGCCGAGGCCAGCGCCTCCGCCAGCAGTCGGTGGTCGTCGACCACCATGAGCCGCACTCCCATCGAGCAACCCCCCAGTCACCCCGGACCCCCCAGATGGAAGCCCCCCGGCCCCCGCCTTCATGCCCCCGGAAGCTACACGCTTGTTCGACGTTGCGCTCCCCCTACCGGCGAGAATCGCCCCGATCGCCGAAATTCCTCTCCTTCGGTGTTGACCGCGCCAAACGCGAACGGTCCCGCCCCTGAACAGGGACGGGACCGTACCCGCACTCAGTCGGTCATCGAGCGGACACCGATCGATCAGCTCGTACCGAAGCCGACCGCCAGGTACTCCTTCTCCCTCGTACTGCTGGTCCGCTTGCTGGCGTACACCTTGGACATGAACAGGTGCCCGTCGCCGTACAGCAACTCGGAGTACTCCGGCGACATCCCGGCCTCCACGTCCCGCACCGAGTCGTTCGCCGGGTTCTCCAGCAGCTTCGTCTGCTTGAAGCTGCCCCCGTCGATGCTCACGATCTGCCCGCCCTTGTCGTACGGCGGCCGCTTGTACGCGATCAGGTTGCCGCCGTCCATGCGCAGCGGCGAGATCGTGTAGCCGTCGCCCGCGTCGGCCCGCTGCCCGGTCTGCTTGCCGGTGCTGAGGTCGAAGGCGACGATCTCGTTGGTCTGGCTGTACTCGCCGGTGCCGTCGTGCTCCTCGGTCGGCAGGTACAGCCGGTCGTTGCCGACGGCCAGCTGGTTGCAGGACTCGATGCGGGTGACGCCCTCGCAGCGGGCCGCGAACTGCTCGCCCGGCGCCGAGATGCGCGTGCGCAGCTTGCCGGTCTTGTTGTCGATGGAGAAGAAGTCGGAGATGCCGCTGCCGTCGCCCGCGGAGTCGCCGACGTCGGCGGCCACGACGAGCGGGTTGGTCGACACGATGCTCGCGTACTCGATGCCCTGGGCCATCTTGTACTCCGAGATCACCTTCCCCGTCTTCGGGTCGATGGTCTGGATGTGCAGCTGCCGCTGCTCGTACGTGCCGCACTTGCGCACCGCGACCAGCTTCTCGCCGCCGCCGTACCCGGCGTCGTAGCAGGAGTCGGTCGGCTTCGGGCTCCACAGGAGCTTGCCGGAGAGGTCGAAGGCGGCGCCGCCGCTGGTGCTGCCGATGGCGACGGTGTTGCCGCTGATCGTGACGTTGTCGAAGCTGATCAGCTGGTCACCGGTCTTGACCGTCTTCGTCCACAGCTCCTTGCCGGCGTCGAGGTCGATCAGGGCGAGCTGGCTGCACCCGTGCGACGGGTCGGCCTTGGTCGGCATCGCGGGCTGGTAGAGGACCGCCGTCTTGTTGTCGTCCGTGACCTTGCGGCTGGCCTGGCAGACCGGGCCGTCCAGCGGGATCGTCCACTGCTTGCCGCCCTCGTCGCGGTCGTAGCCGACGATCTCGGCGACGCCGCTCTTGGCGTACGTCTTGTCGGTGAGCCACGAGCCGGAGACGACGACCGTGCTGTCGTTCTTCACCTCGGGCATCGGGACCTGGAAGAGGACCTTGGCGCCGGTGTCGGCGGGGGCCTTCTCCTTGCCGCCCGAGGTGGTGCCGCCGTTGTCGTCGTCCGTGCCGCCGGTGGTGCCGCCGGAGCTGGCCGTGTCGTCCTTCTTGCCGTCATCCTTGGACGAGGAGTACCAGACGCCGCCGCCGACGATCAGGGCGATCGCCACGACCGCGGCGACGATGATGGCCACCTGCGCGTTGAACTTCCGGCCCCCGCCCGGCTGTCCGGGCTGCGGCTGGAGCGGCATGGTCGGCTGCTGATAGCCGTAACCGGGCTGCCCGTATCCGGGCTGGCCGTAAGGCGCCTGCGGCTGCTGGCCGGGGTAGCCGTAGCCGGGCGGCGCCTGCGGCGGCTGGGGCGCCTGGGGAGCCCCTTGCGGATAGCCGTACCCCGGCTGCGGCTGCTGCGCGGGCGGCGGGGGCGGGGTCTGCGGAGCCTGCGGGGCCGCCGGCGGAGGCGTCTGCGGAGCCTGCGGGTAGCCGTACCCCGGCTGCGGGGGCTGGTCCTGGGGCGGCCCGAAGCCACCCCCGGGCGGGGGCTGCTGGGGCGGAGGCGGCGGCTGGGTCATGGCGTGAGTACCTCGGGGAAGGGGACGGACGACGAAGGCGAAGGCAGAACCGAAGAGGGAAGAGTCACTTGCCGTAGGCGAGCATCAACTTCTCCTTCGTGTCGTCGTTTCCGCTCAGCCGCGTGGTCGAGATGTAGAAGCGCCCGTCGACCCAGTCGGTGTCCTTGGAGAAGAAGCCGTTCTCGATGTCCGCCGCGCCCTGCGGGTTCTGCAGCAGCTTGACCGGCTTGTGGCCGCTGCCGCCGGTCGGGATGGACACGACCTGGCCGCCCGCGTCGTACGACGGCTGCACATAGGCGATGAGCTTGCCGCCCTCGACCTTCATCGGCAGCATCGACTCGTCGGCCGGGGACTTCACCCGCCACTTCTCCTTGCCGTCGGCGAGGTTGACCGCGACGATCTCGTTCGCGCCGCTGGTCGCCTCCGTCGGGAGGTAGAGCGTGGTGTCGTCGACGGCGACGCCCTGGCAGCCCTGGAGGTCGCGTTCGAGGATGGCCCAGCCGCACTCGGGGGCGAAGTCCTCGTCGAAACCGACCTGTGAGCGGAACTTGCCGCCGGAGGTGAAGGTGGAGATGTTCCAGGCCTTCTTGTCCTCGTTGGTGCTGTAGACGACCAGCGGGCTGACCGAGTACGTGCGCGCGACCCGCCAGCCCTTGTCGAACGGCTGGGTCCACTTGGCGTCGCCGGTGCGCGGGTCGAGCTCCTGCACCTCGTCGTGCTCCTTCGAGGTGCCGGCACCGCAGGAGGAGACGGCGATCAGCTTCTCGCCGCCGGCGAACGCGGAGGGGAAGCAGGAGGCGCCGTACTTCTTCTTGTCGAACAACTTGTCGCCGTTGGTGACGTCGTAGGCCGTGCCGGACTGGGAGCGGCCCACCATCAGCGTCTTGCCGGTGATGGACAGTTCGACCGAGAGCGTGGAGTCGAACAGGGCGCCGTCGGCGACCTCCTCCTTCCAGCCCTTCTCACCGGTGTTGAGGTCGATCTCCTGGAGCTGGTTGCACTTGGCGCGGTCGCTGCTGCCGCTCATGTACGCGACGACGATCTTGTCGTCGGACGTCTTCTGCGGGGTCGTCGCGCAGATCTTCTGCGGGAAGGTGATCGCGTCCCAGGTGGGCTTGCCGTCACCGACGTTGTAGGCGAAGAGCTGCTTGTACGCCGCCTTCACCGCGGTCTTGTCGGTGATCCACATGCCGGGGGCGTCGGCGCCGGAACCGGGCGCGTCGGGCGCCTCCTTGTACCAGAGGACCTTCGCCTCGCCGGCCTGGCGGCCCTCGTTGAGGTTCTCCGGGTCCTCGCCGCCGTCGCCGCCGCCGTCACCGCGGTTGACCGGGGCGGAGGAGACGGGCTTGCCGTCGTCGGTCGGCTGGGCGACCGGCTTCTTGTCGTCCTTGCCGTCGTCGCCGCCGGTGACCGCCCACACGGTGCCGCCGACCACGAGCAGCGCGGCCACGGCGGCGCCGATGATCAGGGCGGGCTTGCCCTTGAAGGGGTTGCCCGAGCCGCCCCCGGGCGGGGTGCCGGGCGCCCCGGGGTACTGCGGCTGCTGCGGGTAGCCGTAGCCGGGCTGGCCGTACGGACCCGGCTGCTGCGGCTGGCCGTAGGGGCCGGAGTTGTAGGGCCCCGGCTGCCCGTACGGCCCGGGCTGCTGCGGGGGCTGCTGGGGATAGCCGTATCCGGGCTGCGGCGGCCCCTGCGGGGGCGGCGGCGTCTGGGGCGGTCCCTGGGGCGGCGGCGGGGTCTGCGGTGCCCCGAATCCACCGCCCTGCGGCGGCTGGTTCTGCGGTGCTCCGAAGCCACCGTGCGGTGGCTGACTGGGCGGCTGAGTCATCAGCGGCTCCCCCGTTCGATCACTGATTTTTAGCCGCGCCCTGAGGTACGCGATGGGCTCAGAGTCGCTTCATAAAGTTCTAAGACGGCTCTTTCTATCACCCCGTTCCGACAATGGACCGGGCCGTATCATCCCCTGTTCCCAAGGGAGGACCGGCCCGTGATGCCGCCGTTATGCGCCTTCACGCACCCTTCACGCGTCCTCGGCGAGTTCCAGCCAGCGCATCTCGAGCTCCTCGCGCTGACCGGCCAACTCGCGCAGCTCCGCGTCCAGTCCTGCCACCTTCGAGAAGTCCGTGGCGTTTTCGGCGATCTGGGCGTGGAGCTTGGTCTCCCTCTCGGAGACCTTGTCGAGCTGCCGCTCGATCTTCTGGAGTTCCTTCTTGGCGGCGCGCTGGTCGGCGGCGCTCTTCTCCGGGGCGGCGGTCCGCGGCGCCGCGGCGGGCGTCGCGGCGGCCGCGGCCTCCTCCATGCGCTGCCGCCGCTCCAGGTACTCGTCGATGCCGCGCGGCAGCATCCGCAGGGTGCCGTCGCCGAGCAGGGCGAACACCCGGTCGGTGGTGCGCTCGATGAAGAACCGGTCGTGGGAGATGACGATCATCGAGCCGGGCCAGCCGTCGAGCACGTCCTCCAGCTGCGTCAGCGTCTCGATGTCGAGGTCGTTGGTGGGCTCGTCGAGGAAGAGCACGTTGGGCTCGTCCATGAGGAGCCGCAGCAGCTGGAGCCGCCGCCGCTCACCGCCGGACAGGTCCCCGACCGGCGTCCACTGCTTCTCCTTGGTGAAGCCGAACGTCTCGCACAGCTGACCGGCCGTCATCTCGCGCCCCTTGCCCAGGTCGACGCGCTCGCGCACCTGCTGCACGGCCTCCAGCACGCGCGTGGCCGGGTCGAGTTCGGCGACCTCCTGGGAGAGGTAGGCCAGCTTCACGGTCCTGCCGACGCGGATGCGCCCGCCCGCGGGCTGCGCCTCGCCGTCGGTCCGGGCCGCCTCGGCCATGGCCCGCAGCAGGGACGTCTTCCCGGCGCCGTTGACGCCGACGAGACCGATCCGGTCGCCGGGCCCGAGCTGCCAGGTGACGTGCTTGAGGAGGACCTTGGGACCGGCCTGGACGGTGATGTCCTCCAGGTCGAAGACGGTCTTGCCGAGCCGCGTGGACGCGAACCGCATCAGTTCGCTGCTGTCCCGGGGCGGCGGTACGTCCTTGATGAGGTCGTTGGCGGCCTCGACGCGGAAGCGCGGCTTGGACGTCCGGGCGGGCGCCCCGCGGCGCAGCCAGGCCAGCTCCTTGCGGACGAGGTTCTGCCGCTTGACCTCCTCGGTGGCGGCGATGCGCTCGCGCTCGGCCCGGGCGAAGACGTAGTCGGAGTAACCGCCCTCGTACTCGTAGACGTCTCCGCGCTGGACGTCCCACATACGCGTGCAGACCTGGTCCAGGAACCAGCGGTCGTGGGTGACGCAGACGAGCGCGGACCGGCGGTTCTGGAGGTGCCGGGCGAGCCAGGCGATGCCCTCGACGTCCAGGTGGTTGGTGGGCTCGTCGAGGACGAGCAGGTCCTGCTCCTCGATGAGCAGCTTGGCGAGCGCGATGCGCCGCCGCTCACCGCCGGACAGCGGTCCGATGACGGTGTCGAGCCCCTTCGGGAACCCCGGCAGGTCGAGCCCGCCGAACAGGCCGGTCAGCACGTCCCTGACCTTGGCGACGCCCGCCCACTCGTGGTCGGCCATGTCGCCGATGACCTCGTGGCGGACGGTGGCCTCCGGGTCGAGGGAGTCGTGCTGCGTGAGCACGCCGATGCGCAGTCCGCCGGAGTGGGTGACGCGCCCGGTGTCGGCCTCCTCCAGCCTGGCGAGCATGCGGATCAGCGTGGTCTTGCCGTCGCCGTTGCGGCCCACGACGCCGATGCGGTCCCCTTCGGAGACGCCGAGGGAGACGCCGTCGAGCAGGGCGCGGGTGCCGTACACCTTGCTGACGTTCTCGACATTGACCAGGTTGACGGCCATTTCTCTCCTGACAAGGGGGATGCATCGACCCTCCAGGGTAGTCGGGCGCGGCGGTGCTCCGTCCGGGGTCGTCAGGAGCCCCCGGCGGCCTCCTGGCGGCGCTGGTAGCGCCACACGTCCAGCAGCCGTTCGTCGTCCCGCGACTCCTCGCCGACGGGCCCGATCCGGTGCTGGGCCTCCACACAGCGCGGGTCGTCGCGGTGGGCCAGGCCGGACACGGCGCAGATGCGGACCGGCTGCCGCTCGTCATGGGTGAGCGCGACCAGCGCGTCCCCCACCTCGGGCTCGCTCCCCCGGTAGTGCGCGAGCCAGCGGCACGCCGCCTCGCGTACGCCGGGGTCCTCGTCGCGGGCCAGGGTGAGCACGGCGGCGAGGCTCTCGGGGCCGGCCTGGGACCGGCCGTCCTCGGAGTGCCCCAGGGCGTCCGGCACCAGGGCGCGTACCCGGGGGTCCGGGTGGGCGAGGTGGGACAGGCCGACGGCCTCGATCTCCGGGGCGCTGTCGTGGGTCATCGCCTGGAGGATGACCGCCAGCACCTCCGGGTCCTCCTCCTGCTCGGCCCAGGGCACGAGCTCCCTCCCTCGGTCCCAGAAGGGGTCCCTTCCCGTGACGAAGTCCCCGAGGATCAGGAACAGCATGATGTCGGCGGCGAGCAGGCGGTACAGCCGGTCGGGGTGGTTGAGCAGGTCCCTGGTCCACTGCCAGGTCTCCTCGTCCAGCCGGCGGCCGAGTGTGAAGACCACGTCCGACCAGACGACGTGCTCCCGGTCGGGGTGGGCGAGGGCCCGGTCCACCAGCTCGTCGAAGGGCGTACGGATCCCGTAGCGCTCCTCCGTGGAGGTGAGCACCGCCCGGTGCTCGTCGCGCACGGTCGTCCCGCCGAGCGTGAGCTGCTCGGACCACCAACCGACCTCGTCGTCCTCGACCCGGATCCGCATCACCGGCCCGGTGTGGCCGGTGATGCGGCGCAGTTCGGCCTCCGTGCCCGCCTCGGCCCATCGCCGGGCCCGGGCCAGCAGTTCGGCGCGCGCCGGTGCCGGGAGCGGGATCCGGCTGGTGGCGAGCGCGTAGGTCAGCAGATGGGACCCGCCGTCCACCGCCCGCGTCAGCGGGGTGCTCCCGTCGGGCAGCCGGCGCAGGGGGTCGGCGCCGGCCTGGAGCAGCGCCTCGGCGACGGGCCGGTCGTACGCCGCCACGGCCAGGCAGAGGACCGGGAGGCCGTCCTCGAGGGTGTCGGGGTCGGCGCCGGACTCCAGCAGCGCCGTGACCTCGTCCACGTCACCGCGCCGTACGGCCGCGACCAGTTCCCGCACGCTTGTGCCCCCCCTCTTGAAACGACTGGGGGAGCCTAGGCCCTGTCGTCAAATTCCCGTCGTCCGCCCGGAGGGCGGGCCCCGCGGCGTCAGGTGCGTGCTCTCGCCGTGCCGGGCGCAGGCCCTCGTACTGGTTGTACGTGGGTCTGTGCCCGGTGCGGCGAGAGTGCGTGCATGGCGTCGCGGGGCAGGCGGGAATTTGACGACAGGGCCTAGGCGCCCGGCCGCGGCCGGGGCACGTGATTAACGCCCGGCGATCGTCGCCCCGGGTGCCGGGCCCGACGCCGTGCGCACCGTGCGGCACGTCCCGGACGCCAGCAGGGCCTGCGCCACCGCGGCGGCCGACTCCGGGTCGCGGACCAGGAACGCGGTGGTCGGTCCGGAGCCCGAGACGAGAGCCGCGAGGGCGCCGGCGGCGCGGCCGGTGGCCAGGGTGCCGGCGAGTTCCGGGAAGAGGGAGAGGGCGGCGGGCTGGAGGTCGTTGGAGACGGCGGCGGCGAGCGCGTCCGGGTCGCCCTTCGCCAGGGCGGCGAGGAGTTCCTGGGAGGCGACGGGCTCGGGGATGTCCGTGCCCTCGCCGAGCCGGTCGAACTCCCGGAACACGGCCGGGGTGGACAGGCCGCGGCCGGCCATCGCGAACACCCAGTGGAAGGTGCCGCCGACCTCCAGGGGCGTCAGCTGCTCGCCCCGCCCGATGCCCAGGGCCGCCCCGCCGACCAGGCTGAACGGCACGTCGCTGCCCAACTCGGCGCAGATGTCGAGCAGTTCGTCCCGGGAGGCGCCGGTCCCCCACAGCGCGTCGCAGGCGACCAGCGCGCCGGCGCCGTCCGCGCTGCCGCCCGCCATGCCGCCGGCGACGGGGATGTCCTTGGCGATGTGGATGTGGACGTCGGGCGTCCGGCCGTACCGCCCGGCGAGCGCCTCGGCAGCCCGCGCGGCCAGGTTCGTACGGTCCAGGGGGACCTGGCCGGCGTCCGGACCCTCGCAGGTGAGGCGGAGCTCGTCGGCCGGGGTGACGGTGACCTCGTCGTAGAGGCCGACGGCGAGGAAGACGTTGGCCAGGGGGTGGAAGCCGTCGGGGCGGGCGGGGCCGACCGCGAGCTGGACGTTGACCTTGGCGGGGACCCGGACCGTCACGCTCACGCGGACTCCTCCTGCTGCTGCTGGTTCTGCTTGTGCTCGGCGATCCGCGCGAACTCCTCCACGGTCAGCGACTCGCCCCGCGCCTGCGGGGAGACCCCGGCGGCGACCAGGGCCGCCTCCGCAGCGGCGGCGGACCCGGCCCAGCCCGCGAGCGCGGCCCGCAGCGTCTTGCGGCGCTGGGCGAAGGCGGCGTCGACGACGGCGAACACCTCGCGCCTCGAAGCCGTCGTCTTCAGCGGCTCGGCCCGGCGGACGAGGGAGACCAGACCGCTGTCGACGTTCGGCGCCGGCCAGAAGACGCTGCGTCCGATGGCGCCGGCCCGCTTGACCTCGGCGTACCAGTTGGCCTTGACCGACGGGACGCCGTACACCTTCGAGCCGGGCGGGGCGGCGAGACGGTCGGCGACCTCCGACTGGACCATGACCAGGGTGCGTTCGATGCTCGGGAAGGCGTCGAGCATGTGCAGCAGCACCGGGACGGCCACGTTGTAGGGGAGGTTGGCGACCAGCGCGGTCGGGGCGGGGCCGGGCAGCTCCGTGACGTGCATCGCGTCGGAGTGGACGAGGGCGAAGCGGTCGGCGCGGTCGGGCATGCGGGCCGTGATGGTCGCGGGCAGGGCGGCGGCGAGCACGTCGTCGATCTCGACGGCCGTGACGCGGTCGGCGACCTCCAGCAGGGCGAGCGTCAGTGACCCGAGGCCCGGGCCCACCTCGACGACCACGTCGTCGGGGTGGACCTGTGCGGTGCGGACGATGCGGCGGACGGTGTTCGCGTCGATCACGAAGTTCTGGCCGCGTTGTTTGGTGGGGCGTACGCCGAGGGCTGCCGCGAGTTCGCGGACGTCGGCGGGGCCGAGGAGGGCGTCGGGGGTGGGGCTGGTCACGGGGACAAGGGTACGGGGGGTTTGGGGGGCCGGTTTCCTGGTGCTCGGCGTTGGTGCTGGGGGCGGGGGATTGCGCAGCCCGGCGGAGCGGGGTGCCGCTTCTTTGGGACGGGCGCCGCCCCAGGCGGCACGCATGCCCGCGGATCACGCCTACCCGTGCAAGCGGCCCCCGCAGTGCGGCCAAGGGCTCGCGCCTCTGCGTACGTACAGCTTCTTCGCTCGGTACGTCTGTTCCGCCGCCGGGGCGTCCTGGGGGCGGCCCTTGCCGCCGAGGGTCTGCCAGGTGTGCGTGTCGAACTGGTACAGGCCGCCGTAGGTGCCCGACGAGTCGACCGCGTCGGGGCGGCCGCCGGACTCGCAGGCCGCGAGGCCCTGCCAGTCGAGGTGGTCGGCGCCCTGCACGGACTCCGGTCGCGGCTTGGTGCCGACCTTCACCAGCTGCGGGCGCGGTTCGCGCACCACCTCGGACCTGATCCGGCGCGGCTTCTGCTTGACCCCGTTGACGGTGCGCAGGGAGTAGGTGATCCGGCGCAGACCGGGCCGGCCCGCCTCTTCGACGACCTCCGTGCCGCGGAACAGGGTCGGGTCGTCAATCCGCCTCACCTGGAACGGGATCGCCTCCTCACGGACCTCTCTGCCGCCGGTGATCCGCAGCACCGTGACGGTCTGCCCGTCGCGCGGGAAGCTCCCCTGCGGGACCGACGTGGTGTCCTGGCCGCGCAGGGTGATCCCGGCCTCCTCGACGACCTCCCGCACGGTCGCCGCGTTGGTGCGGACGGTGCGCGCCCGGCCGTCCGCCATGATCGTGACCGTGCGCTCGGTCCGCACGTCCAGCGCGAGCCCTTCCCGCCCGATACGCCGGGAGCGCGAGGTGGACACGTACGCGCCCTCCTGTCGCACCCCCAGCTGCCGCAGCGCGCCCTCCACGGTGTGCGCCGTCGTCCACACCTGGCTCCGCTGTCCGTCGAGGGTGAGCCGCACGGGGCGGCCGTAGTGCACGGCGACCTCGTCGCCGCTGGTGATCTCCGTGCCGGGGCGGGGCGCCACCACGTCGTGGGCGCCGATGTCGACGCCCTCCTCCGCCAGCAGCTCGGTGACGTCGTCGGCGAAGGTGTGCAGCGTGCGCGCCTTGCCGTCGACGTTCAGCTCGATCGCCTTGTCCTTGGCGACGAACGCCGTGGTGCCGCCGGCCAGGAAGGCGACGACGAGGGCCTGCGGGAGGAGCCGCCGCATGGAGCCGTCGCCCGGCCGCTCGGCGTACCGCGCCTTGCGCCGGCGCGCGGACCGCCGGTGCGAGCCGGTGCGCGAGGCGGCACGGGCTTCGGCGCGCACTTCCGCGCGCGAGGTGCGCGGGGGCGGCACCTCGTAGGCGGGCCGGTAGGTGTCCTCGTACCCGAGCGTCCCGGCACTGTGCGGATCGCCGGGCGGCGCGTCGACACCGCCGTACAGCGGGTCCGCGTAGGCCGGGCCATACGTCTCGTAGTACTGCGAGTTGCTCACGCCGACACACTCCAGGGGCCGGAGGGGGTCCAGAGGGGTCCGGATCGGGCCCCCAGAACCTAGCGGAGCGGTCGTCACTCTCCAAAGCGACGCGACTACGCACAGTCGTGCGGTGAGGCGGGCGGGAAGGTCACGTGCCGGAGGGTCAGTAGCCGAAAGCGCGCGCCGTGTTCTCCGCGAGAGCCGTCGCCAGCGTGTCCTCGTCGATGCCGCGCACCTCGGCCATGGCCCGCACCGTGATCGGCACGAGGTACGGGGCGTTGGGCCGCCCGCGGTACGGCACCGGCGTGAGGAAGGGCGCGTCCGTCTCCACCAGCAGCAGCTCCGGCGGGGCCACCGCCACGGCGTCCCGCAGGTTCTGTGCGTTCTTGAAGGTGACGTTGCCGGCGAAGGACATGAAGTAGCCGGCGCTCGCGCAGATCTCCGCCATCTCGGCGTCGCCGGAGTAGCAGTGGAAGACGGTCCGCTCGGGGGCGCCCTCCTCCTTCAGCACGCGCAGGACGTCCGCGTGGGCCTCGCGGTCGTGGATGACCAGGGCCTTGCCGTGCCGCTTGGCGATCTCGATGTGGGCCCGGAACGACCGCTCCTGCGCCTCCTTGCCCTCGGGCCCGGTGCGGAAGTAGTCGAGGCCCGTCTCACCGACGCCTTTGACCTGCTCCAGCGCGGCCAGCCGGTCGATCTCGGCGAGCGCCTCGTCCAGGGCGGCCCGGCCGCCGGGTTCGCGCGCGCCCTGCCGCGACCAGCCGTCGGGGTCGCCGTGGACGATCCGGGGCGCCTCGTTCGGGTGCAGGGCGACCGTCGCGTGGACGGCGTCGTACGCCGCCGCCGTCTCGGCCGCCCAGCGGGAGCCCTTGAGGTCGCAGCCGACCTGCACGACGGTCGTCACTCCGACGGACGCCGCCTTCGCCAGCGCCTCCTCGACCGTGCCGGACTGCATGTCCAGGTGGGTGTGGGAGTCGGCGACCGGCACCCGGAGGGGTTCCGGGAGCGGGGGCGCGGCGTGCTTGCCGGAGTCGTTCGAAGACATGCCCCGATCCTACGAAAGGGCGACGCCCTCCCCGGCGGGGGAGGAGCGGGGAGGGCGTCGACAAGGGGAGCCGGACGGGTCAGCTCGCCTTGCGCTGGAAGGGGTGCAGCAGGTCGGACAGATGCCAGTGGTGGTCCTCGCGCTGTTCCTGCTCGCCCGTGCCCTCGGTCTCGGCGTCCGCCGTCGGGGCCTCCACCGGGCCGGCCTGCGGCGGCACGCGGTGCGGCCGGTGCGCCGCGTTGCGCGCCGACTCGACCCGCCCGGGCCGCATGATCCGCACGACGTGTCCGTCGCAGTTCTGGCACGTGGGCTTGCTCAACGGGGAGGGCACGACCTCGCCGTCCGCCACGTAGAGGACGAACTCGTGCCCGGCGGCGTCCGTGTGGTGCTCTATCTCGTACGACTGCTCCCAGCCGTACCCGCAGCGCATGCAGGCGAAGGAGTAGGACTCGTTGACGACGGCACTCGCACCGGCGCGGAGCCCGGTCTGCCCTGTGATCTCACTCATGCCAGCTCCTGTTCCGCTGTGGCGTGAGGACGATTCCGCCCCCGCAACCCAGTGGACTCCTCAGCCGGACCGATGGCAGCAGACCTGTCGACTAATTGGCCCCGATTTGAGCGTCCCTTGCCCCTGACCCCCGTCACCTTTGCCCACCCATGGGGCGCCCGCTCAAACGACATGCGCCCTGCTCAGAGGGTACTTAGTCGCCCTTCAGGGGCGCGGGGAACTGCGCGCTCAACCACACACCACCGGCACCCCGCACACCACTCCAGCCCCCGGCCTCGAACCCGGTCAGCCCGCCGCATTCTTCGCAGCGACCACCGCATCGAACACAACCCTCTTCGGCACCCCGGCCTCGACCGCCACCGCCGCGATCGCCTCCTTGCGCCGCTCCCCCGCTTCCTCACGCACCCGGACCCGCCGCACAAGCTCCTCGGGCCCGATCTCCTCGGGCCCCTTCTCAGGCGCCCCCTCCACCACGACGGTGATCTCCCCGCGCACACCCTCCGCGGCCCACGCGGCGAGTTCCCCCAGCCCGCCCCGCCGGACCTCCTCGTACGTCTTGGTCAGCTCCCGGCACACCGCGGCCCGCCGCTCGGCCCCGAACACCTCGGCCATCGCCGCCAGCGTGTCGTCGAGCCGGTGCGGAGCCTCGAAGTAGACGAGCGTGCGCCGTTCCCCGGCCACCTCCCGCAGCCGCCCCAGCCGCTCCCCCGCCTTGCGCGGCAGGAACCCCTCGAAGCAGAACCGGTCGACGGGCAGCCCCGACAGCGCGAGCGCGGTGAGCACCGCGGACGGCCCGGGCACGGCGGTGACCCGGACGTCCCGCTCCACGGCGGCGGCGACCAGCCGGTACCCCGGGTCCGACACCGACGGCATCCCGGCGTCCGTGACGAGCAGCACACGCGCCCCGCTCACGAGTTCCTCGACCAGCTCCGGCGTCCGCGCGGACTCGTTGCCCTCGAAGTACGACACCACCCGCCCCTTGGGCGTGACGCCGAGCGCCTGGGTCAGCCGCCGCAGCCGCCGCGTGTCCTCGGCGGCGACGACATCGGCTCCGGCCAGTTCCTCGGCGAGCCGGGGCGGGGCGTCCGCGGTGTCGCCGATGGGGGTGCCTGCGAGTACGAGGGTTCCGGTCACGCCCCCATCCTCCCAGGGGCCGGGGCCGCACCCTCCTCCCAGGGGCGGACGATGGGGACGCATACCGGCCATGCACGGGACTCACACAGCACGGTTCCCTACGATGGCGCGGTGACCAGTACCGCGTCCTCCACGGACACCCGGCAGGGCCAGGCGCCGCACGAGCAGCGGCCGTCCTGGCAGCAGCGGCTGCGCCGCTTCGGCTACCAGCAGCCACGAAGCGACGCCGGTGACGTCCGTGACCGGCTGGTGCCGCCGTACACCGAGCCCGGTCCGCGCCTGTGGGCCGCGCTCGGCGTCCCGCACACGCTCGCGGGGCGGCTGGTGCGCTGGTCGGGCTGGATCGGCCCGCTGCTCGTCACGCTGCTGGCGGGGGTGCTGCGGTTCTGGAACCTGGGCAACCCCAGGGCGGTGATATTCGACGAGACGTACTACGCCAAGGACGCGTGGGCGCTCGTCCACCGCGGTTTCGAGGTCAACTGGGACAAGAACGCCAACGACCTGGTCCTCTCGTCGGGCGGGCACGTCACGATCCCGGCAGACGCGGCGTACGTCGTGCATCCGCCGGTCGGCAAGTACGTCATCGGGCTCGGCGAGCTGCTGTTCGGTTTCGACCCGTTCGGCTGGCGGTTCATGACGGCGCTGCTCGGCACGCTGTCGGTGCTGCTGCTGTGCCGGATCGGCCGCCGGCTGTTCCGCTCCACGTTCCTGGGGTGCCTGGCGGGCGCGCTGATGGCGGTGGACGGCCTGCACTTCGTGATGAGCCGCACGGCACTGCTCGACGGCGTGCTGATGTTCTTCGTGCTGGCCGCGTTCGGCTGTCTGCTCATCGACCGGGACCAGGCGCGCGGGAAACTCGCGGCGGCGCTCCCGGTGGACGCCGACGGCCGGGTCCGCCCCGACCGGCACGTCGCCGAGACGGCCCGTCTGGGATGGCGCCCCTGGCGCTGGGCGGCGGGTCTGATGCTGGGCCTGGCCTTCGCCACGAAGTGGAACGGCCTCTACATCCTGGCCGCGTTCTGCCTGATGACGGTCCTGTGGGACGTCGGCTCGCGCCGGGTGGCCGGTGCCCTGCACCCGTACGCGGCGGTGCTCCGGCGCGACACGGGCCTGGCGTTCCTCGCCACGGTCCCGGTCGCGATCGTCACCTACGTGCTGTCCTGGACCGGCTGGATCCTCTCCGCCACCGACGGAAAGGGCGGCTACTTCCGCAACTGGGCCGCGACCGACGGCAAGGGCGGCAACTGGACCTTCCTGCCCGACTGGCTGCGCAGCCTGTGGCACTACGAGCACCAGGTGTACGAGTTCCACGTCGGCCTGTCCTCGCCGCACACCTACCAGTCCAACCCGTGGAGCTGGCTGGTCCTGGGCCGTCCGGTGTCGTACTTCTACGAGTCTCCGGCGCCCGGCAAGGACGGCTGCCCGGCCGACGCGGGCGAGAAGTGCGCCCGCGAGGTGCTGGCCCTCGGCACGCCGCTGCTGTGGTGGGTGGCCTGCTTCGCGGTCCTCTACGTGCTGTGGCGCTGGCTGCTGCGCCGCGACTGGCGCGCGGGCGCCGTCGCCTGCGGCATCGTGGCCGGCTACCTGCCCTGGTTCATGTACCAGGAGCGCACGATCTTCTTCTTCTACGCCATCGTCTTCCTGCCCTTCCTGTGCCTGGCGGTGGCCATGCTCCTCGGCGCGATCACCGGCCCGCCCCGCTCCACCGACACCCGCCGTGTCGTCGGCGCCACGGCCGCGGGCGTCCTCGTCCTGCTGATCGCGTGGAACTTCATCTACTTCTGGCCCCTCTACACCGGCACCGCCATCCCCATCGACGACTGGCGGGCGCGGATGTGGCTCGACACCTGGGTCTAGCCGCCACCTTCGGTCAAAAAATCGAAACGTCCGTGCCGGTAGTAACCGCTTGTGCATAGAGTGCTCCCGGACAGGAGCTTTCTGAACACGTTCAAAGGAGCGTGTGAAGCTCAACGGGGAGGGGACCGCCTGATGGGCAAGGGGGTCAAGGCCGCCGTCATAGGCGGTGTGTTCGCGGTGATGGTGGGCGGGGCCGGGTACGGGGCCTACAACATCATGAGCGCGCTGAGCGGTGACGGGGGCACGAGCGGCGTCGCCACGGAGAAGAAGTCGGGGCCGCCCGGCAAGGACGAGGTCAAGGAGACCACGGCCAAGTTCTTCGCGGCCTGGGAGGAGGGCGCTGTCGCGACGGCGGCGTCGTACACGAACAACGACGCGGCCGCCGAGCAGCTGCTGACCGCCTTCGGGGACGACGCGCACATCACCGACGTGAAGATCACGCCCGGCGCGGCGGCCGGCGCCACCGTGCCCTACACGGTGAAGGCGAAGGTGGCCTACGACGGGAAGTCGAAGCCGCTGAGCTACAGCAGCAAGCTGACGGTCGTGCGCGGCCTCACCAGCGGCCGGGCGCTGGTGGACTGGCAGCCGTCCGTCGTGCACCCCGAGTTGAAGAAGGACGACACCCTCGTCACGGAGCAGTCGGCCAATCCGCCCATCGAGGCGGTCGGCCGGGACGGCTCCGAGCTGACGAAGAAGAAGTACCCCTCCCTCGGCCCGGTCCTGGACGCCCTGCGCGACAAGTACGGAGAGCAGGCCGGCGGCACCCCCGGCATCGAGCTGGTCGTCCGGCACAACGGCAACGGCGCTCCCGACACCCCGCTGCTGACCCTCGCCGAGGGCAAGCCGGGCAAGCTCACCACCACGATCAGCCCGAGCGCGCAGGCGGCGGCCGAGAAGGCGGTCAAGCGGTTCGCCCAGTCGTCGGTGGTGGCCGTCAAGCCGAGCACCGGCGAGGTGCTGGCCGTGGCGAACAACCGTACGGACGGCTTCAACGCGGCCTTCGAGGGCAAGGCGGCACCCGGCTCCACGATGAAGATCATCACCGCCGCGATGCTCATCGACAACGGTGTGACCTCGATGAACGGCCCGGCACCCTGCCCGTCCACGGCGACGTGGCAGAGCCAGACCTTCAACAACCTGAAGGGCATGGAGCCCAACGAGAACGCCACCCTCGCCAACAGCTTCATGCGGTCCTGCAACACCGCCTTCATCAAGCTCATCGACGAGAAGCCGCTCACGGACGCCTCGCTGACCCAGGAGGCCGAGCAGCGCTTCGGGCTCGGGCAGGACAACTGGAAGACCGGCATCGTCTCCTTCGACGGCAGCGTCCCCGCGGTCGGCGGCCCGGACCGGGCGGCCGGCGCCATCGGGCAGGGCCAGGTGCAGATGAGCCCGCTGAACATGGCCTCGGTGACCGCGACCGCGATCACCGGCACCTTCCGCCAGCCCTATCTCGTCCCGCCGAAGCTGGACGACCGTCAACTGGCCCGGGCCGACGGCCTGAAGGCGAGCACCGCCGCCCAGCTGAAGCAGATGATGCGGCTCACCGCCACCCAGGGCACCGCCCAGGAGGCCATGCGGGGACTCGGCGGCGACATCGGCGCCAAGACCGGTTCCGCCGAGGTCGACGGGAACGCCAAGTCCAACAGCTGGTTCACGGGGTTCCGTAACGACATCGCGGCGGCGGCCATGACCGAGGAGGGCGGCCACGGCGGCGACGCGGCCGGGCCGATTGTCGCAGCCGTGCTACGAACGGGTGGCTGATCTCACGTCCCCGGGCCGGGACTCTAGGGTGGTGGCCGTCGTTGGGACAGCCGAGGGCAACGGGGACCCTGGGGATTCGTGGAGGAACGAACAGCAGTGGGCAACAGAAGGCGCGTCGCCGAGCGACGAAAGACGAGGCCCGCCGTGATCGGCGGGATGATCGCCGTGGTCGTCGGCGGCGCCGGGTTCGGCGCCTACGCGCTGTACGGCGGCGGCGCGGCGGCCGACGACGGCACCCGGGCGGCCTCCGCCGACCAGAAGCCCAAGGTGAAGACCGGACCCCTTTCGGCGGCCGAGGTCACCACCACCGCCCGTACCTTCCTCACCGCCTGGCAGTCGGGGAAGGTCACCGAGGCCGCCGCGGCCACGGACGACTCGGCGGCGGCCGGGTCCCTGCTCACCGGCTACACCAAGGACGCCCACGTCAAGGACGTCACCCTCACCCCGGGCACGCCCACGGGTGACAAGGTGCCGTTCTCCGTCAAGGCCACGGTGGCGTACAAGAAGACCGAGAAGCCGCTGGCGTACGACAGCGCGCTGACCGTCGTCCGCCGTACGAGCGACGGGAAGCCGCTGGTCGACTGGCACGCGGCGGTCGTCCACCCCGACCTGAAGGACGGCGACAAGCTGGTCACCGGCGAGGCGGGCACGCCCCCGGTCAAGGCGCTCGACCGGGACGGCGGGGAACTGACGAAGCAGAAGTACGCCTCGCTCGGCCCGGTCCTGGACGGGCTGCGCGAGAAGTACGGCAAGAAGGCCGGCGGCAAGGCCGGCATCGAGCTGCGGGTCGTGCGCGGCAAGGCCGCCAAGGCCAAGGACCTGTCCGACAAGACCCTGCTGGAGCTGAGCGAGGGCACGCCGGGCACGGTGAAGACCACGCTGGACCCGGCCCTCCAGGCGGCGGCCGAGCAGCAGGTCGCCAAGAAGGCCCGGTCGTCGGTGGCCGTGGTGCGGGTGTCGACCGGCGAGATCCTGGCCGCCGCCAATGCCTCGCCCGGCTTCAACACCGCCTTCCAGGGCTCGCTGGCGCCCGGCTCCACGATGAAGGTCATCACCTCGTCGCTGCTGATCGAGAAGGGCCTGGCCTCGGCGGACAAGAAGCACCCGTGCCCGAAGTACTTCACGTACGGGCACTGGAAGTTCCAGAACGACGACAAGTTCGAGATCAAGAACGGCACGTTCAAGGCGAGCTTCGCCCGCTCCTGCAACACGGCCTTCATCAGCCAGGCGCCGAAGCTGAAGGACGGCGACCTGACCAAGCAGGCTCAGCAGGTCTTCGGCCTGGGGATGAACAACTGGGCCATCGGTGTGCCGTCCTTCGACGGCGCGGTGCCGGTGCAGTCGCAGGCCCAGATGGCCGCCTCGCTGATCGGGCAGGGCGGCGTCCGGATGAACCCGCTGAACATGGCGTCGGTGTCGGCGACGATCAAGTCCGGCACCTTCCGCCAGCCGTACCTGGTCTCCCCGGACGTGGACGGCCGCAAGCTCGCGACGGCCTCGCGCACGATGTCGGCGGGCACGCTGTCCCAGCTGCGTGAGCTGATGTCGTACACGGCCGACTACGGCACGGCCGCGGAGGCGATGGCCGGGATGGGCGGCGACGCCGGTGCGAAGACCGGGTCCGCCGAGGTCGACGGCCAGAAGAAGCCGAACGGCTGGTTCACCGCCTACCGGGGCGATCTGGCGGCGGCCGGTGTGGTCCAGCAGGGCGGGCACGGCGGTTCGACGGCCGGTCCGATCGTGGCGGCGCTGCTGAAGACGGGCGGCTGACCCTCAGGGCCTGAAGCCGGGCCCGGGCTCAGTGCGTGACCGGTTCCGCGGCGGCCATGTACGTCCGCCGCAGGAACCGCAGCAGCGCCTGCCGCTCGAACTGCACCACCGACACGCCCTGCGCGGAGTGGAACTCCACGACGGCCTGTACCCGGCCGCACGGCCACACCCGCACCTCACCGCTGCCCGCGGGGGCCCGCAGCCCCTCCTCCAGCAGCCGGCGGTCGAAGGTCCACTCCCGCCCCCCGGTCCCGGGCAGCCGGATCCGCACACTGCGGGGATCGCGGTCGGGGTCGTACCGCAGCGTCACCGGAACCGCTTCCTGCTCGTCGATCAGCGGCACGGCCGCGTCCGTGACGATGTGGGCTCGCGCGTACTGCTCGACTACGGACATCGGACGAACCCTTCACCGTGCGCTACCTGTGTGGAGACTGTGTGTCCACTCCCACTCCCTCTTAAATGTCCCATATTTTCCGGATTATGCCCCTAGAGCCGGACATGTCGCGGGTGAGATAAAACGAGCAGCACGCTCTTGCATATCGTTCGCATCAAGCCACATCATCGAACCGTGCATGTACCCGACGGATTCATCAACGCGCCCACCTCCGCCGCCACCGGCGTGATCGCCGCGGGCGCCGTCGCCGTGAGCCTGCGCGGCGCGCGCCGCGAACTCGACGAGCGGACGGCACCGCTGGCCGGACTGGTCGCGGCGTTCATCTTCGCCGTGCAGATGCTGAACTTCCCCGTCGCGGCGGGGACCAGCGGCCATCTGCTGGGCGGCGCGCTGGCCGCGATACTCGTCGGCCCCTACACGGGGGTCCTGTGCGTCTCCGTCGTCCTGCTCATGCAGGGCATCCTCTTCGCGGACGGCGGTCTGACCGCGCTCGGCGTGAACATCACCAACATGGCGATCGTCACCACGGTCGTCGCCTACGCCCTCTTCCGCGGCCTGGTGAAGGTGCTGCCCCGCACCCGCCGGTCGGTCACCGTGGCCTCGTTCACCGCCGCCCTGGTCTCCGTCCCGGCCGCCGCGCTGGCCTTCACGCTGATGTACGCGGTCGGCGGCACCACCGACGTGTCGATCGGCAAGGTCGCCACCGCCATGATCGGCGTGCACGTCCTGATCGGCATCGGCGAGGCCGTGATCACCGCGCTCACCGTCGGCGCGGTCATCGCCGTCCGCCCGGACCTGGTGTACGGGGCGCGCGGCCTCACGCAGAAGCTCAAGCTGCGGGTGAACGGCGAACTGGTCGACGCCCCCGAGCCCGAGCCGGCCCCGGTGGCCGCGCGGACCTCGCACCGCACGGTGTGGGCCGCGGGCCTGGCCGCCTCCCTGGTCCTCGCCGGGTTCGTCAGCTTCTACGCCTCCGCCGACCCCGACGGCCTGGAGAAGGTCGCCGCCGACCACGGCATCGACAAGAAGACCGAGGAGCACGCCGTCGCGGACTCCCCGCTCGCCGACTACGGCGTCAAGGACGTCGCCGACGCCCGCCTGTCCGGGGGGCTGGCGGGCGTCATCGGCGTAGGCGTCACGGTCGTCGCGGGCAGCGCGGTCTTCTGGACCGTCCGCCGCCGCCGTGACGACGACGTCTCCCCGTCGAACCCGTCGGCCGACGTGTCGGGGTCGACGAGCACCACGAGCGTCTGACATGGGAGCAGGGCACGCGCACAAGCTCTACCGGCACGGGCACTCGCCCGTGCACGGTCTGCCGCCGCACACCAAACTCGCCGCCGTGTTCGCCTTCGTGGTGGTCGTGGTGTCGACGCCGCGGGAGGCCATGTGGGCCTTCGGGCTGTACGCCGTCCTGCTCGGGACCGTGGCGTACGCCGCGCGGGTGCCCGCCGGGTTCCTGCTGAGGCGGCTGCTGATCGAGGTGCCGTTCGTCGCGTTCGCGGTGCTGATGCCGTTCGTGGCGGAGGGCGAGCGGGTCGACGTCCTCGGCCTGTCCCTGAGCGTGGGCGGCCTGTGGGGCGCCTGGAACGTACTTGCCAAGGGCACGCTCGGCGTCGCGGCCTCGGTGTTGCTGGCCGCCACGACCGAACTCCGCGAACTGCTCCTCGGCCTGCAGCGGCTCAGGCTCCCGCCGCTCCTCGTCCAGATCGCGTCCTTCATGATCCGCTACGGCGACGTCATCACGGACGAGATGCGGCGCATGCGGATCGCCCGGGAGTCCCGCGGCTTCGAGGCCAAGGGCGTCCGACACTGGGGCGTCCTGGCCAAGTCCGCGGGCGCCCTGTTCATCCGCTCCTACGAGCGCGGCGAACGCGTGCACCTGGCCATGGTCAGCCGCGGGTACGCCGGCTCCATGCCGGTCATCGACGAGGTCACCGCGTCCCGGGCGCAGTGGACGTACGCCCTCGCCCTGCCCGGTGCCGCCCTCGTCGTCTGTCTGCTGGGATGGGCCCTGTGACTGATGTGACCCCTTCCCTGGACGTGGCCGGTCTGGCCTTCGCCTACCCCGACGGGCACCAGGCCCTCTTCGGCGTCGACTTCTCGATCGCACGCGGCGAGCGGGTCGCGCTGCTCGGTCCGAACGGCGCCGGCAAGACGACCCTCGTGCTCCACCTCAATGGCATCCTGACCGGCGGCACCGGCACGGTGAAGGTGGCCGGACTGCCCGTCGGCAGACAGCACATGGCGGAGATCCGCCGCCGGGTCGGCATCGTCTTCCAGGACCCGGACGACCAGCTCTTCATGCCGACCGTCCGGGAGGACGTGGCGTTCGGGCCCGCTGCGGCCGGGCTGAAGGGGCCGGAGCTGGAGCAGCGCGTGGACCGGGCGCTGGAGCGGGTCGGCATGGCGGAGTTCAAGGACCGCCCGCCGCACCACCTCTCCTTCGGCCAGCGCCGCCGGGTGGCCGTCGCGACCGTCCTCGCCATGGAACCGGAGATCCTCGTCCTCGACGAGCCCTCCTCCAACCTCGACCCCGCCTCCCGCCGCGAACTGGCCGACATCCTGCGGTCGTTGGACGTGACCGTGCTGATGGTCACGCACGACCTGCCGTACGCCCTGGAGCTGTGCCCGCGCTCCCTGATCCTCAGCGAGGGCGTGATCGCGGCGGACGGCCAGACCGGCGAACTGCTCTCCGACGAGGAACTGATGCGCGCCCACCGGCTGGAGCTGCCGTTCGGTTTCGATCCGCGTGCCGTGCCGGCCGCTCCGGCCCGTCCGTGACAATGGGCGCGTGACGAACGAGGAGACCGAGAGCCCGCTGCTGCTGGACCGGCAACTGTGCTTCGCGCTGTACGCAGCCCAGCGCGCGGTGACGGCGGCGTACCGCCCGCTCCTCGAGGAACTGGGCCTGACCTACCCGCAGTACCTCGTCCTGCTGGTCCTCTGGGAGCGCGGGGAGACCACGGTCAAGGAGCTGGCGGCCGCGTTGCGGCTCGACTACGGCACGGTGTCGCCGCTGCTGAAGCGGCTGGAGTCGGCGGGTCTCGTCCGGCGTGAGCGGTCGGCGCGGGACGAGCGGTCGGTGCTCGTGGCCGTGACCGGGCGCGGGGAGGAACTCCGGGAGCGGGCGGCGGGCGTGCCCGGCGCGCTGCTGGAGGCGACGGGGTTCGACGGCCCGGAGGTCGCGCGGCTGCGCGAGGAGCTGTGGCGGCTGGCGGACAGCCTCTAGGAGCTGTTACCCCGGGTTGCCCACCCCTGGTAGCGACAGGCCGGTTACCGGTCAGTACCTTGTGCACGATGTGTTTGCGCGCACTTGTTTCCCGGGGGAGGACAGCATGACTGACGGCCCCGCCGTCGACAGCCGGCCGACGAAGATCATGTACGTGGCCGAGGCCACCGCCCACGGCGGCCGCGAGGGCTATGTCACCAGCCAGGACGGACAGCTCGACCTCAAGGTCGCGATGCCCCCGCAACTCGGCGGCGACGGCAACGGCACCAACCCGGAACAGCTCTTCGCGGCCGGCTACAGCTCCTGCTTCCACAACGCGCTGATCCTCGTCGGCAACCGCGAGGGCTACGACCTGACCGGCTCGACGGTCTCCGCGAAGGTCGGCATCGGCCCCAACCAGCAGCGCGGCTACGGCCTCGCGGTCGCCCTGAGCGTCTCGCTGCCCGTCCTCGACCCGGGCCTCGCGAGCAAGCTGGTGGACGCGGCCCACGAGGTCTGCCCGTACTCGAACGCGACCCGCGGGAACATCGACGTGACCATCCTGCTTGGCTGAAGGGGAGCAACGAGAGCACCGCAGCGAGACGAGGAGTACGGACGTGGACGTGCACGGCACAGTGGCCGAGGGCTTCGAGCCGGTCAAGGACGCGTTCGTACGGAACTTCGAAATGCTCGGGGAGCGGGGCGCGGCGGTCGCCGTCTACCGGGACGGGCAGCGGGTCGTCGACCTGTGGGCCGGCACGAGGGACGTCGACGGCACGGCCCCCTGGGAGCGCGGCACCGCCCAGGTCGTGCGCTCGGCGACGAAGGGTGTCGCCGCCGCCGTACTCCTGCTGCTGCACCAGCGCGGGCAGCTGGACCTGGACGCGCCGGTGGGCCACTACTGGCCGGAGTTCAAGGCGCGGGGCAAGGAGCGGGTGCTGGTCCGGCACGTCCTGAACCACCGGGCAGGCCTGCCCGTGCTCGACCGGCCCCTCACCCCCGAGGAGGCCCTCGACCCGCTGCGGGGCCCGGAGACGGTCGCCGCCCAGGCCCCCGTCTGGGAACCCGGCACCGACCACGGCTACCACGCGCTCACCTACGGCTGGCTCGTCGACGAACTGGTGCGACGCGTGACCGGGCAGGGGGCCGGGGCATGGCTCGCCGCACAGATCACCGGCCCGCTGGGCCTGGACCTCTGGCTGGGCCTGCCCGACGCGGAGGCGGGCCGGGTCGGACGCGCGGGCCGCGTCGAGGGACCCGAGCCGGCCGGCGGCCTACGCGCCCGCCCGAAGCGCTCGGTCACCGAGGCCTACGAGGACCCGGCCTCCCTGACCCGCCGGGCCTTCGCCGCGATCACCCCGTTCCCCGACCAGAACGACCCGGCCTACCGCGCGGCGGCCCTCCCCGCGACCAACGCCATCGCGACGGCGGACGGGCTGGCCCGCTTCTACGCGACGTTGATCGGCGACACCGCCGGCGCCGCACGCCTGTTCACGCCGGAGACGGTCGCGCTGGCCCGCGCCGAGGAGTCGGCGGGCCCCGACCGCGTCCTGGTGGTCGGCACCCGCTTCGGCCTCGGCTACATGCTGCACGGCAGCGCCTCCCCCTTCCTGACGCCGGGCTCCTTCGGCCACCCGGGCCGCGGCGGCGCCCTCGGCTTCGCCGATCCCGAGACCGGGATCGCCTTCGGCTACGTCACCAACGGCTTCCGCAAGACGGTGACGGCGGATCCGCGGGCGCAGGGGCTGGTGCGGGCGGTGCGGGGAGCGCTCGGGCTCCCCACGTGAGGCCGCGGCTCCCGACGTGAAGCCGGGGCTCTAGACGTGGATCGGGTGGGAGGTCCGCCCGGACGCCTGGTCGATCTCCTCGTGCGCCTTGGTCAGCAGCTGCATGGCGAGTTCGTTGAGTGCCCGGGCGCCGGCGATCTCCTCCCCGACTCTGGGCTGATTGACGTCGGTCCGGTGCCGGCTGGCGTGCCCGCGCGCCCGCACCTCGGTGCCGTCGGGCAGCCGGACCATCGCCACCGCCTGGGTGTGCTGGTCGTCCTCCCGGAACTCCATCTCGACGTGCCATCCGACTCTGGTCTGCATCATGTCGATCACCTCCGGAACGCCTAGTTCCAGGGTCCTCCTGCCGAGGGGGATGCGCACCCGTCCGACCCGGTCTATCCGGTGTGCAGCATCAGCCCGATCCCGGCGACGAGCAGCCCGGCCGCCACGATTCTCGGTGCCCCGAACCGCTCCTTGAAGAACACGGCTCCGATCGCCGCGCCCACGCTTCGCCTCTCCCTGCATCCGGGCTGAACTCAGCGCTTGAAGACCTCCATGGTCATCAAGACGAGGACGAAGATGGCAGCGAAGGTACTGACTCCCGTGAGCACAGCAGCCGCAGCCGACTGGCCACTCAACGAACCGAGAATGCCAGCACCGATGGCCACGAACAACGTGAAGATCAATCCGAGTACGAACCAGACCGTCAAGAGCGAGTCGTGCGCAGGCCTGTCAGGGAGCGGGGCCATCGGCACCTCCTCTATATCGTGGGTGTAGGCGGGCACCCCCGCCTCCTGTCAGATCGCTGTAAGATCTGTAAGATGACACCATACAGCAAGGGCCGAGGGCGTCCTTCACGTGGAAGCAAGGGATCCCATGCCGAACCATGACGGGCCTGCCGAGCCACTCGATGCGCTGGCGACTGCGCTCAGGGAACTGCACGCCCGGGCGGGCAGGCCCAGCATGCGAGCTCTGGCACAGAACGTGTCGATCAGTCACACGACTGTGGCCGACGCCCTCAACGGGAAACGGGTTCCTTCGTGGGGGACCGTCGAAATCCTTGTCCGCCAGCTTGGCGGAAATGAGAAGGAGTTCACCCGGCTCTGGCAGGCGGCGTCGGGTGATACCTCTGGCATGAAGAGGGAAACCGAGCCGATTCCTGCTATGAGTGCCGACCCTGTCGGGTTCTGGTGCTATAGCCGCCGTGATGATGAGCTGGATGGCGGACGGATTCGCCGCCTATCTGAGTTCATCGCTGACGAGTTTGAGATCATTACTGGTGATCGCCTGGAAATCTTCGTGGATGATTCCTCTCTTTCGTGGGGTGACGCCTGGCGTTCTCGTATTGAATCAGCTCTAGCGAGCGCAACTTTCCTGATTCCTGTAGTGACTCCGCGCTTCCTAAAGAGTCAATGGTGTCGAAAGGAAGTCATTACGTTTTCAGGCCACGCATCTAGCCTAGGCCTTGACGAGCTCTTGTTGCCGATTCATTATGTGAACGTTCCGCAAATCACAGCTGAGCAATCGGATGATGAGGTGGTGAGCCTCCTCTCTCGTCGACAGTTTGTGGACTGGCGCGAACTCCGCCTTGCTGATGAGGGATCTCCTGAATATCGCCGTGCAATTCACGGACTCGCGCTACGGCTCAGCGAAATTCTCGAAACAGCCTCACCCTCACCTCTCCCCGTGATTAGCGAGGCGGCGACTGAAGAAGACGAGCCCGGTCTTATCGATCTAATGGAACAAGCCGAATCAGCCTTTCCTGAATGGGTTGAGACGGTTGAAGAGCTGGGCAAGGTAACCCAAGAAATCAGCGAGATTATGGTTTGGGGTACCGACAAGATTGCGGCCTCAGATGCGCGAGGTGGCGGGTTTGCGGGACGAGTCAAGGTCATTCGTGATTTGGCTGAAAGGCTGAAGTTGCCAGCAGGAAGAGCGTCTTTTCTTGGATCTAAATACTCGAATTCCTTGCTAGGTGTTGACCCAGGAATTATTCGGCTTATTCGAAGCGTCTCCGAAGGGGTTGTTGATGCTGAGGATGAAGAGGTGGCACAGGATCTGTTTGAGCAGGTGAGGACTCTCGTTGATGTTACTCGAACAACAACTCCTGAGCTTAAGTCCTTCGCTGAATCTGCCCGAAGTGCAGGTACTGGAAGCCGTCATATTCGCCCGCTCATGAACGAAATCTATACAGCGTTCCAGAAAGTCGTTGATGGTCAGGCCATCATTGAAGAATGGGGTCGCCTAATCGACGAATATGAGCGTACTCGCCATCGGAAATGAAGGGGACCGACGGTCAGTAGACCTGCGAGCGGAGACCACCCCCTTTTGGGCGCAGGCTCAGACATGCAGGAGCTGCCTCAGAAGGGAAGCTCCGGTTTGGCGTCGCCTCGCTTGATGGTGAGGACTCGTTCGTCGGAGTCGCGGGCCGTGGCCTCATGCGGGTAGCGGGTGCGCGGTTTCTTGCCCAGCTCGTCTGCGACTGAAAGCGCGGAAGGGTCCACTTTTCGATATTTGCTGGTCCTGTGATGGATCCACTCTGTTCGCGGGTGGGGATCAGGGGCTCTAATCGTTGAGATTTGCGCCGTAAGGCCATGCGCCGTCATAACAAGGAGAGCAACAGAGCAGCGCTCCCTGGTTTGCGGAGAATTTCCTGGCAATGCGGCGGCTTGAATCCCTGCCACTTGATTCCAGGGTGACATCTTGGGGGGCTCGCTTCGTCCGATCGGTCTCGGTACCGTCGAGCCCACGTCTGGCGCGCGGCGGGTTGGTCACCCGTGGACGTGCGCTGGTTGATCGCGCGCGACTATGGGGAGCTGGTACGGGCATGGCGGTTGACGCTGCTCGATCGGAAGAGGGGTTCACGTCAGCGAGGGCTGCGCAGGTGATGAGTGCCGCGTGCCGGGCTGCGGGGCTCGATGACGGAGGCGCGAAGTTGCTCCGGCTCGGGGAGAACGCGTTGTTCAGACTGGCCTCCGTGCCGATCATTGTGCGTGTGACTCGCGGACGGGAGTGGCTGACCACGGCTCACAAAGAGGTGACTGTCTCGCGGTGGTTGGCGGGTGAGGGATACCCTGCCGCTCGGATCGTCGAGGATCTTGAACAGCCCCTTGTGGTCGACGGGCATCCAGTGACGTTCTGGCATCTCATCGTTGAGGGTGAGCGCAAGGCCTCGTATGGGGAGCTTGGGGCGATCCTCCGGGACCTTCACTCGCTAAGGGTCCCGGACGGGCTTGAGTTGCCCTCGTTCGATCCCTTCGACAAGCAACAACGACGGCTCGACCTGGCTGTGATCCCGGAGGACGACAGGCTGTTCCTCCGGAAACGGTGGCACGAGCTGCGGGACAAGTTCGACGAGCTGCGCTTTGAATCGCCCAAGGGACCGGTCCACGGGGACGCGCACGTGCAGAACCTGATGGTTGATGATCAGGGGCAAGTGATCCTCATCGACTTCGAGGCCTTTTGTTTCGATCACCCTGAGTGGGATCTCATGGTCACGGCCGTTGAGCACCACAGCCTTGGGTGGCAGACCGATGCGCAGTACGCCGACTTTGTGGCCGCATACGGTCGAGACCTCTACGACTGGCCGGGATACGAGACTCTGCGCGGCATCCAAGAGTTCGGCATGACGACATGGCTCATGCAGAACGTTCAGGAAGACGAGCGGACGGCGGCCGAGTACCGCCGGCGCATCGCTGGCCTGCGTGATGATGACGGGCCGCGCGACTGGCAGCCTTGGTAGCCGCTACTCGTCATCGTCCAGGCGGGCGAGTGCTTCTCGCACCTGGTCATTGAACGCCGCGACGACGGGGTTCGTTGAGTGGGCGCTCACCTCAGCCTGGAAGTCGGTCACGTAGCGCTGGAAGCGGGTGGACTGGAGGGAGTCACCGCCGTTGACTGCCAAGCTGGCGGTAGTCACGGCGGCCTCCAGTTCGCCGTTCAGTAGCTGACTCTGCGCGAGCACCATCCGGCAGAACCCCAGGGTGCGGGCGTACTTCGGGTCGGTGGCGTTCACGGCGCGCTGAGCCTGCTCGATGGCCTCACGGCGCATCTTGAGGTCGCGGTAGCAATGGCAGAGTTCGCCCATGAGTTCAGCGGAGTCGAAGTAGGCGAGCCATGCAGGGTCGTCGGCTATGTCGGCGCGCTCGAAGTGGCGCTCTGCCTCGTTCATCGCGCGGCCGGCTGCGTTGCGGTCACCTGCGTTGGACAGCGCGCGGGCTTCCATCGCTGAGTAGTTCGCCATCGCGCGCGGGGTGGCTCGGCCTTTGGCTCCCTCGACGGCGGCGCGGGCGAGTTGGATCGCCTGGGCGTGGTGGCCGAGGTAGTTCGCGTGGTGGCTGAGGTTGCCGAGGATGCGGGCGCCGAACATGCGGTCGTCGATGACCTGGGTCAGGCGGAGCGTGGACGTCAGGTAGCGGTAAGCGAGTCGGTGGTTTCCCGTGTCGTACGCGGTCCACGCCAGTAACTGCGAGACCTCTGCGGCGGCACCGAATAGCGCGGTGCCCACCTTCTCGCTGTAACTGGCGTCCAGCAGGGGAAGAACCTCGTGCCGGAAGTAGTGGCGTAGGGCCTTGTGGCCGTGACCGCCGCCGTACCTGAAGTCGAGCTGCATGAACATGCCTGCGGCGTCCCTGATGGCGCGGACATCGCGCATGCCGACTCTTTGGTGCGTGGGTCGATCGGCCTGGATGCCGTCAGGGCGCGCGATCATCCAGGACAGCACCGCTGCACTGAGATCACTGTCCTCGACCGTGAATCGGTCGGAGGAACGGGCCTCGGAGCGCTCGTCGGCGAGACCGCCCAGCGTGGACAGTGCATCGGGCAACGTGCTTGGGTAGCCGATCGGCTGAGGGGCGGCCGGCCGCGCGAGATCGAAGAAACCGAGATCACCGG
The DNA here is from genome assembly GCF_030816955.1 of Streptomyces africanus. Lineage (NCBI taxonomy): Bacteria > Bacillati > Actinomycetota > Actinomycetes > Kitasatosporales > Streptomycetaceae > Streptomyces > Streptomyces africanus. Next base: position 3,609,431 of record NZ_JAUSYP010000001.1, read on the forward strand.
GTGAGACGCGACGGCCCAGTTTGACGCTCAGGACGTCAGCCATGATGGCCGCTGCCTGCGGCTGGATGCCTGCGCCCTCGCGCCATCGCTTCACGGAGACGTGTGTGGTCCCGAGGGTGATGCCGCGTTGTGCAGCGGCGTCCTGCATTCGCTTCGCCAGGCCCTTGTTCGAGACCTTCGCCTCGTCCATGACGGCGATCAACTGCGCGTTCGGCTCTCGGCTCATGCTCCCCTGCCAACCCGAGAATGACGGCGAGTGTTTATCGTGTCACAGCATTCTCGCGGCGGGGGGTTCATTGGTGAACCCCCCTAGTCTTTGCCGGTGTTCACGTGAACCCCCTGGTGAACGCTCCCGGTGACGTCCCGTGCGTCGTGTACTGGCTTTCCGGAAAGCAAGCGGTGCCATGAGGGCCGTAGAGGTTCGGAAGGGGACGTCATGGATGCGGGGAAGGCCATGCACCTGGCGAGTGAGTTGGATGCTTACGCGCACTGGTTCGTGGCACCGAAGCCGTCCTCGGGCGGGCACTTTCTGACGCTGACGCTGTTCGCCGAGTGCGGTAACACGGCGCGCATCGCACGGGACACGACGTCCGTGTTCCTGCGCGGCGTTGTTGCGGAGGAACTCATCTACGACGCTCGGCTGGCTGTGTCCGAACTGGTCGGGAACGTCGTGAACCACGCGGTGCCGGATCGAGGCAAGGCGCATCCCGGCGGCTGTCGACGCATTGACGTGGCGTTCAAGCTGTACCCGAAGTGGCTCTTCATCGGCGTCACGGATGAGGACTCGACGCCCCCGCTCCTGCCCATGGGCGACGTGTACTCGCCCGAGCTGATGGCGGACATCTCGGAAGCGGTCCTGCCCGACAGTGGACGCGGGTTGCTGATTGCTCAGCGGGTGGCAACGGCGGTCTGGTGGACGCCTGGCGAGCGGGGCGGAAAGACGGTCTGGTGCCGCTTCGACCTGGACGGCCGGGAACTGAGCGAACCGTCCTGATGATCTCCGGGCCCCTGCCTCCTCGTTACTCCCACGCGATCGGGAGTCGGCGGGGGCCCGGAACCCCGGCCGGAGCTGACCTCTCCGGCCAATGGGGCGCGGCCCTGGTGCATACGGGACCCCGCAGGATCCCCTGACCCCGAGCACGGGGCCGCGCTTCACAACCTCATACCGAGACCGGACCACCCCCGCGCCTGGCAGCAACCGGGGTGGTCCGGGAGGGGACACAGCGTTCCCCGGTGCCCGATGGTACCGGGGTCGTTGTGCTGCTCATACGCCCCGGGCCACGAAGAGTTGACGATCCGTTACCTGTACGGATGGGAGTGGCCAAGTGACTGGCGCGGGTGAGGACTGGCTGCGTGACGGCCTGGACGATATCGCGGACGCGGAGCCCAGCATGTGGGCGCGCGGCATCGACTACATCGCAGGGTGGCGTGAGGCGCGCGCTGCCGCAGACCGGTTGAACAGGGCCCTTCTGGGAGTCGGGTTCGAGTTGTCCGGTGTGCGTGCGGTGGCCTCGACCGACGGGGCTGGGCGGGGCGTCGTCCGGCTGGCGGGGCGGCCGATCGAGGTGGAGGAGCTGGCCAGTCTTCTGGAGACGCTTGCGACCACTGACGGCGGCGTGGGATGAACGGCGTTTTCGCTGATGAGCGGCGCGGGTGGGCACGTCGTCGGCTGGAGAGACTTTGGGCGGGAGCCCCCATGGGGCGAGTGAACAGGGGGCCCTACGCTCGCCCGGCGAATCGGGCAGGTACTGGTCCTGCCCGCGTTTGTGCCCGATGGGCCCCCTGTTCTTCGAGGCTCGCCCCATGGTGGCTGCCTAAAGTCTCGGAGGCCGGCGACCCCCAGCCCGGTGGGCTCCGGCCCTCGGCGACCGGTCGAGGCGCGAACTCCTCGGGCGCGGTGCGGTGCGGGGCGTCGGGCGACCGGACGGGACCGGCGGTCACGCCGCATGCCCGGCCGGGACGGCCGGGCGCCCCGGCGCGCCGCAGGCGCGCCCTTGAGGAAGTGAAGGTGGTTTCGACCGATCATCGGTGCCGCTCAGGCCTGACGGCGTTTGGCGGGCTGCTTGGCGGCGGTGATCCGGTAGGCGGCTTCCGCGCGGTCGGCTCCGATGCGGAGTTCTTCGAGGATCAGGGCGCGGTCGGCGGTGCCGTGGGTGACGCGGGTCAGGTGCAGGATCGGGGTCGCGTCGGGGAGCTGGAGCGTGGCGCGCTCGTCGGGCAGCGGCATACGGGCGCGTACGGTTTCCGACCACCAGAGCGTGTGTCCGGCGTTGGTGAGTTCCTCGTAGACCGCTGTCGGGCGCTGGCCCGGTTCTTCCGCGAGTGCGGGCACGGTCTCGGCGACCTCGAAGGGGGTCAGCGTGCGGTGCATCGCGCGTGTACCGGTGGTGACATCGGCAAGAAGCCTGTCGCAGCCGAACAGTTCCTCTTCTTCGCCCAGGTTGAGCAGTCGGCCGGTGGCCTTCGTGGTGCGGGTGCGGTAGACGCTCGGTTCCTCGGCCTCGTCCCAGACGTCGCCGTTGGGCATGACGAACTGCCCGTTCGGGGCGCGGTTGATGCGGCGTTCGAGCGTGAGTGTCGGCTGTCCGTCGGAGCGTACGAAGCTGCCCTTGCCGTGCCGGACGTCGATCAGCCCTTCGGCGCGCAGCGCCGCGATGGCGTTGCGGACGGTGGGGCGGGAGACTCCGTAGCGGGCCATGAGCTGAGCTTCGGACGGCAACAGGGACTCGGGGGCGAACTCTCCCGACAGGATCGCTTCCCGGATCGCTGCGGCCACCTGTTGGTAGAGGGCTCCGGGGCGCTGGATCTCCGTCATCTCGGCATCTCCGGTTCGAGGTCGTAGGCACGTCGCACGCGCGACATCACTCGTCAGCATAAGTAGTTGCATCCTCGCCGTACAGCACTCCATAGTCGTAACTCGTTAGGACAAGTGACGTCAGTACACGACTGACGTTCCGACCGGCCAAGGAGGCCGCAGAACATGCAGTCCATTCCCGTGGACACGACGCGGCTCGGCGTACTGCGCTGCGCTATCGCGCCGGAAGCCAAGCTCAGCAACCCCGAGACACAGGAGGTGAAAAAGGACCGGGACGGCAATCCGGTCTACACCGTGGCCGTGACGGTGCGACAGGACCGACGGCGGATCTCCGTCATCCGAGATCGCCGTGACTGGTGAACCCAAGGGCATCGAAGAAGGCCAGATCGTCAAGGTCACCGGGCTGACCGCGTTCGTATGGTCGATGGGCGAACGGCACGGAGTCAGCTTCCGTGCTGACGCGATAACCCCCGTACCTGGCACGGCTGCGCACGCCAAGGGTGGTGCGGCGTGATGCGGCCGGCCCTGCTCGCCTTCGCCCTGGCGGCGTTGGCCTGGGTGCTCGTCGTGGGGGACCTTGTGCGCCGGCATCGTCCGGCCTGGCACTGGTACCTCGTCGGCTACCCGGTTGCTGTCTTCCGAGTGGTCGTCACCTGGCGCAAGGTGGCCATGCTGAACGACCTCGCCGTCTCCCGGCGTCCGTCTCGCGGGCTGCTCGGTGACCTGATGGTCAAGGGCGATCCGCTGCGGCCGGTGGCTCCGCGGTTCTCTTTTCCTCGTGCCACGCGCATGGGCCTGACCGTGATCGTGCGCCTGCACGCAGGTCAGACACCGGCGACCTACCTGAAGGCTGCCGATGCGTTCGTTCATGCGTGGAAGGTCCACGCGGTTCGGGTCACCTCGCCTGAACGCGGGCTCGTGCTCCTGACGGCAACGGCAACGGATCCACTGGAGCGCCCTGGCTTAGCCACCGCCCCGGCCGAACTCCTCTCCGCTCTCATAGGCGTGATGGAGAGCGGCGGGGCCTGGGTGATGAACCTCCGGCTTGTACCGCACTGGCTCATTGCCGGGGCCACCCGGTCCGGCAAGTCGACGCTCCTTGCCCGGCTGATCACCCAACTCGCTCCGCAACGTGTCGCCCTCGTCGGCATCGACTGCAAGGGAGGTATGGAACTTGGGCTGTTCGCCGGGCGTCTGAGCGCGCTGGCGACCTGCCGCCGGGAAGCGGTCGCCGTGCTCTCCGCGCTCGTGGGCGACATGCAGGACCGGATGAGCGTCTGCCGGTCGGCCGGCGTGCGCTCGATCTGGGAGCTGCCCGGCAAGTTGAGGCCGGTCCCGGTCGTCGTCCTGGTCGACGAGATCGCTGAGCTGTACCTGTCCGACGGCACCCGCGAGAGCAAGGCGGAAGCGGAACAGTGCTCGACTCTGCTGCTGCGGTTGGCGCAGCTGGGTGCCGCGCTCGGTCTGCACCTGGTCGTCGCGGGACAGCGGGTCGGCTCCGACCTCGGGCCTGGTGTCACCGCGCTGAGAGCCCAGCTCGGCGGCCGTATCTGCCACCGGGTGAACGACCCCGGCACGGCAGAGATGACCTTGGGCGACCTCAACAAGGACGCCGTGGCCGTCGCTCAGGCGATCACGGCGGAGGAACGGGGCGTGGCCGTGTGCACCGGTCCGGACGGTGGCTGGAGCCGCGCGCGCTCACACCTGACCGCTACGGATGAGGCCGTGGCGACGGCCCGGAAGTACTCCGGCATGACCCCGGAACTCCCTGCCATTGACCGCGCCCTTGCCGTGCTGGAAGGAGACGGCAAGTGATCAGCGAAGGTACGGCGTTCACGTTCGCGGTGGTCTTCGGGATCATCACCGTCCTCCTCGTCCGCTCCCGCGACGTACGCGCCTGGGAAGCGGTCTGCGTCGGCCTCTTCGGCCTTTACCTCGGCCAGACCCCGGTGATCTACACCGTCCATGGCCTCGTCACGTGGATGATCAACGGCTTCTCCCACACCTGAGCAGGAAGGACACACCATGCCCATGCCTCGCGTGAGGTGCCCTCACTGCAACGGCGACGGAGCCCGCAGGACCTCGACGGGACGGCAGCGACGCTGCCGCGTCTGCCGGGGCACTGGAACCATCCGCTGACCCCTCTCCAACGCCCTGCCCACACGGAAGTGAGTGATCCCTATGACCGACAACGCACCACCACCCGCCATCAGTGCCGCTTCGGCGGCCCACTCTGGAAGGTCACCACCATCACCCCGCAACTCACCCCGGTTGACCGGCGCGCCGCCCTCGACCGCGCGGCGCGCCTGCGTCAACTCTCCGAAGCAGATCGCGATGCCATCCGCATCGCGCAAGATCCGAAATTCTCGCGCTGGCTGGAGCAGGTCACCGCCACTGGTGGTTGCGCTCACCCTGTCCATCTCTCCGGCTCCACCACCGTTCTGGACGGGGCGACCGGCGAGATACTCCGCCGCTACGACACCCGCGACGAACCTGGCGAACGACTCCTCATCCGCTGCCGCAACCGGCGCGCAAGCATCTGCCCGTCCTGCTCCCGCCTCCACGCGGGCGATACCTTCCACCTTGTCCGCGCAGGGCTCCTCGGCGGCAAGAATGTACCCGCCACAGTCCGCACCCGACCGCGGCTCTTTATCACCCTGACTGCGCCGTCCTTCGGGCCGGTGCATCGAGCGGGGGAGTTGTGCCGTCCTCGTTGCGGTGGCGGGACCTGCGAGCACGGTCGTCCCCTCGGCTGCGGCACCTTTCACGCCCCAGACGTATCGATCGTGGGCCAACCTCTCTGCCCGGACTGCTACGACTACTCCGGCCATGTGCTGTGGCACGCTCACGCATCCAAACTGTGGGACAGGTTCGTCATCGACGTTCGGCGGCGCCTGGCTTCTTCGGCCGGTCTGGTGCAATCACGGTTCGCCCACCACGCTCGGCTGTCCTTTGCACGTGTCGCTGAGTACCAGAAGCGTGCGGCCGTCCATGTGCACGCTGTTGTCCGCCTCGACGGTCCGGACGGACCGGCCGACGAACCCCCGGCTTGGGGTACCACCGATCGGCTCATGGGTGCGGTGCGCGCCTCGGCTGGCCGGGTTCTGGTCCACACCCCGTACAGCCCGGCCGTAGGTGAGTTGGCGCTGCGCTGGGGCGCCCAGATCGATGCCCGTGCTGTGCGGACTGGTGATGACGGGCATGACGACGATGCTGTGGCTGCATACGTCGCGAAGTACGTCACCAAGGGAGCGGACGAGACAGGCGCCGGCATTGACCGCAGGGTCGTCGCTCGGGACGACATCGACATGGTCTCTGTGACGCCTCATGTCCGCACCCTCATGCACACGTGCTGGCGTCTCGGCGGCCTCCCCGAGTACGCGCCCCTGCATCTGCGCACCTGGGTCCACACCCTCGGCTACCGGGGCCACATCCTGACGAAGTCCCGTGCCTACTCGACCACCTACGCCGTACTCCGCGCCGAACGCGCTCACCACGTACAAGACCTCGACCTCCCTGAGACGATCACGGATGCACAGTGGCGCTACGTCGGCTCTGGGCATACCCCTGGGGCAGCGCTTCTTGCCGCTGGAGTCGCTGAAGACGTCGCCATGAACCGCGAGGTCGCTCGCGAAGAGCGTGAGGCGTCCCAGTGACGAGATGCCGCGACGAGAAATGGGTTCGGGCCGTCGAGCGACAGGCGGCCAAGTTTCCGACCCGCATAGGCCCGAAGAGCGCTGCGCGACTTGCAAGACTCTTCGCCCCTCCCCGCTAGGGCTCCTCGCGACGCTGCATGCACAAGATCGAGGCCACGTCAACGAACTGTTTCAAGCCACTCACCAGGCATAACCCTGACCTTAAGTTTGACAGTTCCCGGTCAAAGATCACATAATAAGCGCGCTTTCGTTGTTGATCTTGCCATAAGCGACGATCGCAATGACCAAACAAGAGGGGAAAAAGCTTTGCTGGGGAAGAAGTTGACTATCGCCGCCGTGACCGGCGTGCTGGTGCTCTCGGGTTCGACTGCCTTCGCTGAATCCAAGAGCACGTCGCTGTCGAACGGGACGCTCACTATCAGCGAGGAGGATGGTTGCAAGGTAACTGGAAACTGCAGCCTGTACTACTCCTCCACGTCTTACAAGAAGACGGGTGGCAGCAAGGTCGACGTCAGGCTTGGCATGAGCACGTCCAAGGAGCTGTACCAGGACAGTTGGAAGACGGTCTCTAAGGGCCAGACGGTTTCGCACAGTTGGGGAGGCCTGAAGAAGTCGGCCGTTCCTGACTGCACGATCGTTGGTTACATGAAGGCCTCGACTGGCGACTACTACACGCCGCCGGTCAGCGTCTGCTAGTCGCGCTCTCCGACAGCCGGGGGTGCCTGACCCGCACCCCCGGCTTCGTCTATCGAAGGTCATCTTATGATCGAAGCATCCGTCTCAGCCGTCCCCCGCCTAATCGTCTCCTTCTTGATTATTTCCGTCCTGCTCGCGGTGCCCACTGCCTTTGCGGCCAAGTCCAGGAAGAAGCCGTGGGCTTTGAGGACGGCTCTTGCAGTCTGTCTGGCCGGCATCGTCGCTGTCACCTTGCTGCCGGGAAATGCTGGTCTGGAGGCTGGGCAATGTGACACGTCGCTATCGAGCCGCGCCTTCACCTCATCGAGTTCACTGCTGAACATCGCCCTCTTCACGCCCGGTGCGTTCCTCGCCGTCCTCGTCTTCAGACGACCAGTGACCGTCGCTGCAGCATTTGGGCTTCTTAGCGGATCCGTCGAACTCCTCCAGTCCGTTGCCGACACCGGCCGCGCGTGCACGATGACGGACATTGCGGCCAATGCCACCGGTGCTGTCCTGGGGGCACTCGCCGGCGCCGCGTGGCTGTTCCAGCGGCGGAAAGGGCTGCGGAACCCCGTCCGTGATCTGGTCTGGGGCATGGGACTCGCCGCACTGAGTGCTGCGGCCGTGGCGGGCCTCATCCACTTCCGGATCGATTCGGTGGACGTCGCTGCAATGGACGATCAACGGGAGGACTTCACGCAGTCCGCCATCGCGGCCGATGACTGGATCACTGAGACGGCCAAAGGTATCTACGGAAGCGACGTACGCATTCTGGAGAGCAGTAGCGAGAAGCAAGGAACGCGTTTGAGGGCCACTGTCAACACGAACAGGGGCAGCCTCTCAGGGTGGTGGCCTGAGAGGGACCTGGAACGTGCTTGGTCTTCCGACACACGTGGTGACGAGGGCAGCCTTTCCCAGAAGGAAGTGGCAGCAGCCGCCGACACGTATGCCCGCAAGTGGACCCCGAAGAATGTCGCTGGCAGCAAGCAGCAGATTCGCCCCATAGGAGACGGTGCGACAAAGGCCTACGTCGTGTCGTACCGACGCTACTCCGAGGGCGTGTTGCTGCCGATGCGCCTCGACCTCACCGTCACCACAACTGGCCGAGTCATCGGGTTCACCGCCAGAACCATTGCAGACCCCAAGCTACCGCCGGTCACAGTGGACGAAGCGAAGGCCAGGGCCGTCGCAAAGGGTGCAACCGGTCTGCCGACTGAATCCGCCTTGCTCCTCGCCCAGAAGATCAGCGGCGAATGGCGACCGATCTGGCTCGTAGGTAGCGGCAAAGAGGACATCGCCATCGATGCGGCAACTGGGGAACGCATCGCCAAAGCCGAGTGATGGTGCACCCATGTGGCCTAGTCCAATGGGTTCGGCTTGATGTCCACCCGGTCTGTGTCGAACCCTCTGCCCATCCTCGTCGGGGGACGGACGAACACGGCGGCGAACAGAAACCGGTAGATCGCGTTCATCCGCGCGTAGTCCTCTGCCTTCTCCAGCCTCTCCCAGTTGGCCTCAGCGTCTGGTCCGGCGATGCCCTCCAGGACGGCTACGGGGCGTTTCACGGTCTTACGCTGCCGCTCCTTCATCCGCTTGACGATCGGTGCACGCATCGCCTGGAAGTCGGCCGTGGTGAAGTCGTCGTCGTTGAGCCACAGCTCTTTCAGCTCCCGCAGCTTCTCGCGGTCCTTCTCGTCCGCCATGACGTCGGCCTCCGGGCGCGTGGTCGTGGCGGGCTCGTAGCCGGACGTGTCCAGCTTCGTTAGTACCTTGATCGCCACGTCCCGTATGAACTCCTCAAGCGGCCCGGCCGAGATGGAGCGGTTGCACTTCTGCTGGTCGGTGTTGTCGGAGCGGGTGCACCGGTAGTAGGCGTACCGGCCGCTGTTCGTGCCGCCCATACGCGCGCCGCACGTGCAGGTGGCGACTCCGCGCAGGAGGTAGTTCCGAATGGGGCGCTTCTTCGTGTCCTGGTGCTGCTGGGCGCGGTACTCCCGGAGCCGCTGCACCTCGTCCCACTGCCCGCGGTCGATGATGGCGGGCCATGTCCCGACGGCCACTTCCTCGCCGAGGTGGAACCGCAGCCCGGCCACGAAGTGGGACGACAGCAGATGCCGAACGTTCTCGGGGTTCCACGCCTTGCCCTTCGACGTGGGGATGCCCCGGGCGACGAGATCTTGAGCTATGGCGTGCGGCGACTCCCCGTCCAGGTAGCGGCGGTACACCTCGCGGACGATCTCCGCCTCTTCCTCGACGATCGCGCGGCCGTCTCCGGTGTAGCCGTACGGTCGGTTGCCCACGTGCGGTCGGCCTTCGCGGGCGTGGTCCTTCAGGGCGTCCTTGAGGCGGCGGGACGTGTCGTCGGAAGAGCGGCAGGCGTGGGCGACCTCGATGCGAAGGATGAAGCGGTCGTCGGGGTCCGAGAGATCGCGGCGGTTCGCCTCGCCGTGGAGCAGGACGCGCTTGTCGTCGGCGATGGAGAGCAGCTCTTCGAGATCCTTGGGCTGCCGCATGAGGCGGTCGGGGTGGTAGACGATGACGTGCCGGATCTCTCCGTCCCCCATCGCCCTCAGCATCGCTTCCCAACCGGGGCGCTTGCGGTCGCGCTGCCAGGCAGAGCGGTTGTTGTCGACGTAGATGTGTGTCGGCTCGACGCGGAGCTGGAGGCGTTCGGCGATGTCCCGGCAGATGCGTTCCTGCCGGTCGACGCCGGTCTGGTCCTCGTCTCTTGTGTGGGAGATGCGGCAGTAGATCGCTGCGGGCTCGCCCGGTGTGACGGCGGCCCTGCCTAACTTGGGTCGGGGCATGCCTTCTGGGCCCACAGGACGAGGGCGGGCGGCGACGGAGAGGGCCGCCCCGACGAGCCCGATCCCGGCGAACGGCCGGAGCACGGCGACGGTCTCCCTTCCCCAGCGGCTCACGGCGTACGCGGGGATCACGACTCCCTGCACGGCCATCAGCCAGGCGATGTACCCGAGGGAGGATCCGGAGGCGCGCACGCCGAGCCCGTCGACGACGGTGTACGCCGCGATCGTCAGCCCGGTCGCCAGGGCCGCCCCGATCGCCGCCCAGTCGGGCCGGCGCCCGCGCAGTCCCCACACCGCGACGCCGGTCAGCCCCGCGCAGGACAGGGCGATACCGGCGGCGGCCCACCCGTCGGGCACCTCGTGCGCGAAGACGGCGGCGAGCACGGTCACGACGAGCGGCGCCGTGCCGCGCGCGATGGGATAGGCCTGCCCGAAGTCGCCCAGCCGGAAGGACCTCATGAGCAGCGCGTAGTAGGCGATGTGGATGACGGCGGAGCCGAGCAGATACGGCCATGCCGGGGCCGCCGGAAACGCCACGAAGGGCGCCAGGGCCAGCCCGATGACCACCCCGCCGCCCGAGATCAGCGCGAACCCGGCCAGCTTGTCGGTGATCTTATGGGCGATGGCGTTCCAGCTGGCGTGCGTGACGGCGGCGAGCAGCACGGCGGCGGTGACCAGGGGCGTCACGCGGCGCGCTCGCGCACGTCCACGAGAGTGGCGCCGGCGTGGGCGACGAGGTCGCGGGGCGCCAGGGGGAACACGGTGTACGGCGTCCCGGCGGCGGCCCAGACGATGTCGTGCTCCAGCAGGGACCGGTCGGCGAGCACGCGCGTCCTCGTCCGGTGCCCGAAGGGCGGCACGCCGCCGATGGCGTATCCGGTGGTCTCCCGCACGACCTCGGCCTTGGCCCGCGTGACCTTGTCCGCCCCGAGCTCCTTCCGCACGAGTTCGAGGTCGACCCGCGACGCCCCGTCCATGAGCACCAGCACCGGCACGCCGTCCGCCGCGAAGATCAGCGACTTGCAGATCTGGCTCAGCTCACACCCGAGCGCGGCGGCGGCCTCGGCGGCGGTACGGGTGGCTTCCGGGAAGCGGCGGACCTGATGTACGAGGTCCCCGATCCCCAGCTCCCGCAGGGCCTCGGCGAAACGGGGGTGTGCTCCGGAGTTCTCGGCGTCCGTGGCGGCTGTCGTCGTCATGCGGGCACGCTAGCGGTGCGTGTACGAGGCACGCGAGGTGGTTTCAGCCGGTGGCGTCCTCCGGCCGGACATCCGCGAACTCCCACCACGCGAGCGGCAGCCAGTCCCCGTCGACGAAACCGTCGACGGACCCTCCGGTGCCCTGGATGGTCACGCGCGTCCCCTCCGGATAGACGACGCCGGACAAGCCGGGGACCGCCACGAGCAATGTGCCGATACGTCCTGACAAAGCGCTACTTCCTTTCTTCTGTAGATGCAAATCGTCTCATCATGCACGAGCCTGGTATATGACCCACGGCACAGTTGGAGGTGCGTGACGATGAGGGCTGTCGTGTACAAAGGCCCCTTCGAGGTAGCGATAGAGCAAGTGGAGGACCCACGGATCCAGCACCCGAACGATGTGATCGTCCGTGTCACCTCGACCGCCATCTGCGGCTCGGACCTGCACATGTACGAGGGCCGTACCGCCGCGGAACCGGGGATCGTGTTCGGTCACGAGAACCTCGGGGTCGTCGAGGAGGCAGCAGAGGGGGTCACCTCGCTCAGCCGCGGCGACCGGGTGGTGATGCCCTTCAATGTGGCATGCGGCTTCTGCAAGAACTGTACGGCCGGCTTCACGGGCTTCTGCCTGACCGTGAACCCGGGCTTCGCCGGCGGCGCCTACGGCTATGTCGCGATGGGGCCCTATGTGGGAGGCCAGGCGGAGTACGTGCGTGTGCCGTACGCCGACTTCAACTGCCTCAAGCTCCCCGAGGGCACCGAGAAGGAGACCGACTTCGTCCTGCTCGCCGACATCTTCCCCACCGGCTACCACGGCAACGAGCTGGCCGATGTGCGTCCCGGTGACAGCGTCGCGGTCTACGGCGGCGGACCGGTCGGGCTCATGGCCGCCTACTCCGCGATGCTGCGCGGCGCGAGCAAGGTGTTCGTGGTCGACCGGGTCGCGGAGCGGCTGCAGAAGGCGCGGGAGATCGGCGCCGTGCCGGTCGACTTCACCCAGGGCAGTCCGGCGGAGCAGATCAAGGAGCAGACCGACGGCCAGGGCACGGACAAGGGCATCGACGCCGTCGGCTACCAGGCACAGGCGCAGGGCGAGGACCGTGAGGAACCGGCGACCGTGCTGAACGCGCTCGTCGAGACGGTCCGGCCGACGGGCGCGCTCGGCGTGCCCGGCCTGTACGTCCCGCGCGACCCCGGCGGACCGGACGAACAGGCGAAGCACGGCATGCTGATGGTCTCCATCGGGCGCCTCTTCGAGAAGGGGCTCCGCATGGGCACCGGCCAGTGCAACGTCAAGCGGTACAACCGCCACCTGCGTGACCTGATCATCGAGGACCGTGCGAAGCCGAGCTTCGTCGTCTCGCACGAACTTCCTCTCGACCAGGCGCCGAGCGCATACGAGAAGTTCGACAAGCGCGTCGAGGGTTACACCAAGGTCGTCCTCCACCCGCACGCGTGAGAAACACGCCTGAGAAAGAAGAGCCGGTGAGGGCTCCCCGTCCCAGGGGGCCCTCACCGGCCGGTCTCTCGGAGTGCTGTCAGGGGGCGCGCACCAGCTCCCTGTCCTGATCCCCGCGGTCGGTGTCCGTGCGCAGGCCCTCGCCCTCGACGTCCACGTTGGGCAGTGCCCGGTCCAGCCACCCGGGCAGCCACCAGGCCTTGCGGCCGAGGAGGGCCAGGACGGCCGGGACGATGGCCATGCGGACGATGAACGCGTCGAAGAAGACCGCGATCGCGAGACCGAAGCCGATCATCTTGACCATCGACTCGGACGAGCCGATGAAGCCGGCGAAGACCGCCATCATGATGACCGCCGCGGCCGTCACCACCCGGGCGCCGTGCCGGAAGCCCGTCACGACCGCCTGGCCGGCCTTCTCACCCTGGACGTAGGCCTCCCGCATCCGGGTCACCAGGAAGACCTCGTAGTCCATGGCCAGGCCGAAGACCACGCCCACCATGAAGATCGGCATCATCGACATGACCGGGCCGGTCTGCTCGACGCCCATCAGGTCCGCCAGCCAGCCCCACTGGAAGACCGCGACCACCGCGCCGAGGGCCGCCATCACCGACAGGAGGAAGCCGAGGGCCGCCTTGAGGGGGACCAGGATCGAGCGGAACACCACGATCAGCAGGAGGAAGGCCAGGCCGACCACCAGGACCAGGTAGGGGATCAGAGCGTCGTTGAGCTTCTCGCTGACGTCGATGTTCATCGCCGTCTGGCCGGTGACCAGCACGTTCGCTTCCGAGTCGGCCTTGATCCCGGCGCCCTTGTCGCGGATGGAGTGGACCAGGTCCTCCGTCGCGACCGACGACGGCTTGGAGCCCGGGATGACGGTGATCGTCGCCGTGTCGCCGGCCTTGTTGGGCGCCGGCGGCGTGACCGTGACGACGTCCTCGAGGCCCTTGATCTCGTCGCCGACCTGCGTGAAGGCCGCCTTCGGGTCGTCGCTGCCCTTGGCGTCGACCACGACCATCAGCGGGCCGTTGAAGCCCGGCCCGAAGCCCTCGGAGAGGAGGTCGTAGGCGCGGCGCTGCGTGGTGGACGTGGGCTGGGAGCCGTCGTCCGGCAGGCCCAGTTCCAGGCTCGCCGCCGGGACGGCCGCCGCGCCGAGGCCGATGACGCCGAGCAGCAGCACCGCGACCGGGCGGCGGACGACGAAGCTCGCCCAGCGCGTGCCCAGGTTCGGCTTCGCGGGCCTCTTCTGCGTCTTGGCCCGGCCGAGCAGCTTGCCCTTCTCCCCCGCCGGCTTCACCCTGCGGCCCGCGTACCCGAGCAGCGCCGGGATCATGGTCAGTGCGATCAGCACGGCGATGGCCACCGTGCCCGCCGCCGCGACGCCCATCTTCGTCAGCATCGGGATGTTGACGACGGACAGGCCCACCAGGGCGATCACGACCGTGAGACCCGCGAAGACCACCGCGGAGCCCGCCGTGCCGACGGCCCGGCCCGCCGCGTCCTCGCGGTCCCGGCCCTCGGCCAGTTCGGCGCGGTAGCGGGAGACGATGAACAGCGCGTAGTCGATGCCGACCGCGAGGCCGATCATCATCGCGAGGGTGGAGGTCGTCGAGCCCAGGTCCAGCGCACTGGCCATGGCCGTGATCGAGGAGACGCCGATGCCCACGCCGATGAGCGCCGTCAGCAGCGGCAGACCGGCCGCGATCAGCGAGCCGAAGGTGATGACGAGGACGACGGCGGCGACCGCGATGCCGATGATCTCGGTGGTGCCGGTGTGCGGGACCGTCTGGAGGGCGTCACCGCCGATCTCCACGGTCAGCCCGGCCTTGCGGGCGTCCTGCGCGGAGTCCTCCAGGGCGTCGCGGGAGGAGTCCTGCAGCTCCATGCCGGAGACCTGGTACGAAACCTGCGCGTACGCGACCGTGCCGTCCTTGCTGACGGCCTTCGCCTGGTACGGGTCGGTGACGCGGACGACCTCGGAGCCGTCGGAGAGTTCCTTGACGGTCTCCCGGACGGTCGCCTTGTTGCCCGGGTCGGTCATCTTCTCGCCGCTCGGCGCCTTGAAGACGACGCGGGCGGTGGCTCCGTCGGCGCTCGTGCCGGGGAAGCGCTGTTCCAGCAGGTCGAAGGCCTTCTGGGCCTCGGTGCCGGGGATGGAGAAGGAACTGTTGCCCGCGGCGGGCGCGCCGGCCGCGCCGACACCCGCGAGGGTCAGCAGGGCCACCCATATCAGGGCGACGAAGTGCCGGCGCCGGAACGACATCCGGCCGATCTTGTAGAGGAATGTGGCCACGAGGGCGTACTCCCGGTCAGGTCGTGGGTTGGTTCTGGGCAGGGCTGATCAGCCCGACGACGTGAGCGGTGACGTCAGGTGGGGTTTGTCAGGCGACGGGAATGCCGAGGGCGGGGAGGACCACGGCGTCGATGTACGAGGTGAGGAACGCCTGCGTGGGCGGCTGGTCGTCGATCAGCGTGCGCGTGGCGAAGGCGCCGACGAGCATGTGCACGATGTAGTCCAGCGCCGGGCGGCCGGCCTGGACCTCGCCGCGGTCGACGGCCCGTTGCACCACCCGGTGGAACTCCTCCATCTCCGGCTCGATGAGCAGTTCTCTGAACGCCTGGAGGAGGTCGGGGTTGCCGTGCACCGCCATGAACAGACCGCGCATCAGCGCGGCGTTCTGCTGCATGGCGCAGTCGTCCTCACGCGCGGTGAGGGCGTGCAGGTCGCCCCGCAGGGATCCCGTGTCGACGTCGGCGATGCTGCCCGGCTTGTTGTGCCGGATCGCCTTCGCCACCAGCTCCGGCTTGCCGCCCCACTGGCGGTAGAGCGTCGCCTTGCTGGACCGCGTGCGTGCGGCGACGGCGTCCATGGTGAGGGCGTCGTAGCCGACCTCGCGGAGCAGGTCGAGCACGGCCGTGTACAGCTCGGCCTCACGCTCGGGGGTGATCCGACTGCGACGCGTGGTGGCGACCTCAGCCATCTCGCTCACCTTCCTGCTCGGAACGACACGGTTTCGTACACCACGAAGGTAGCGCACCCCCTATAGAAACGAAACCGTTTCGTACGTGTGCTGGGTCACGGGCGTGGTCAAGGCCATCAGTTTGTCCGGAGTTGCTGCACTCCGTCCCCCGGCAAAGCATGAAGACGTGACCTATCTGCGTCTGCCGCACCTCCATGAGGACCTGCTCTGCTTCGTGGCCGAGGACGACCTCTGGCTCGCCCCGCTCGACGGCCCCGGCCGCGCCTGGCGGCTCACCGTCGACCGCACCAAGGTGGGCCACCCCCGCTTCTCCCCCGACGGACGGCACCTCGCGTACACGAGCTGGCGCAGCCTGGTGCCCGAGGTCCATCTCGCGCCGGTGGACGGCGGCCCGGCCCGGCAGGTGAGCCACTGGGGCAGCGCCGACACCCGGGTCTGCGGCTGGACCCCGGACGGCGAGATCCTTGCCGTGGCCTCGCACGGCGAGCCCTTCTCGTACTTCACCTGGGCGTACAAGGTCTCCCCGGACGGCGACCCGGGCCGCAAACTGCCCTGGGGGCCGGTCGCCGACATCCAGGTCGCCGACCTGGACGGGGAGCGCAAGTCGCTCCTGCTCACCGGCACCCCGCCGCATGAACCGGCCGCCTGGAAGCGCTACCGGGGCGGGGCCACGGGCAGGCTGTGGCTGCACGGCGAACGGCTGCTGGCCGGGCTCGGCGGCCATCTGCACTCCCCCATGTTCGTCGGCGGCAGGATCGCCTTCCTCTCCGACCACGAGGGCGTCGGCAACCTCTACTCGTGCGCCTACGACGGTTCCGACCTGCGCCGGCACACCGACCACGACGCCTTCTACGCCCGGCACGCCGCCAGCGACGGCACCCGGGTGGTGTACCAGTGCGCGGGCGACCTGTGGCTGGTCGACGACCTGTCACCGGACTCCGAACCGCGCCGGCTGGACGTACGGCTGAGCGGCCCGCGCGCGGGGCGGCGCCCGTACCAGGTGCCCGCGGCCCAGCACGTCGACGGCATCGCGGTCGACGAGACCGGGCGGGCCAGCGCGGTCGTCGTACGCGGCAGCCTGTACTGGCTCACCCACCGGGACGGGCCGGCCCGCACCCTCACCGACACCCCGGGCGTCCGGGTGCGGATGCCGGAGATGCTCGGCGCGAGCGGGCGGGTGGCGTATGTGACGGACGCGGAGGGCGAGGACGCGATCGAGATCGCCTCCCTGCCCCGGGCGAGCGGCGACCGCGCACCCCGGCGGCCGGCCTCGGAAGCACTGGGCCGGGTGCGCGAACTGGTATCGGACCCCGCGGGCGAGCGGCTGGCGGTCGCCTCGCACGACGGACGGCTGCTGCTCGTGGACGTGTCCGAGGAGTCCGACGGCGAGGTCAGCGAGCTGATCCGGTCGATCAACGGGCCCGTGCGGGACCTCGCGTTCTCCCCGGACGGGGCGTGGCTGACCTGGTCGCACCCGGGCATCGGGCGCACCCTGCGGCAGATCAAGATGGCCCGGATCAAAGACCAGTTCATCGTGGACGTCACCAACGGCCGTTTCGAGGACGAGAATCCGGTCTTCACGCGCGACGGCCGCTACCTCGCCTTCCTCTCCTGGCGCGGCTTCGACCCCGTCTACGACGTGCACACCGGCGACCTGTCCTTCCCCCTGGGCTGCCGTCCGTACCTCGTGCCGCTGTCCTCCGCGACGCCCTCCCCGTTCGCGGTGAATCCCGAGGGCCGCCCGGCCGCCGGGGGCCTGGACCCGGTGGAGGACGACGAGAACGGGGACAACGGGACGGTGACCGTCGAGGTCGAGGGGCTGGAGAGCCGGGTCACGCCCTTCCCGGTGGCCGCCTCCAAGTACTCGGCGCTGCACCCGGTGGCGGGCGGCGGGCTGGTGTGGCTGCGCTGGCCGATCTCGGGCGCCCTGGGCGAGACGTTCGCCAACCCGGACGACACCAGCGGCCGGCCGACCCTGGAGCACTTCGCCCTCACCAAGGCCAAGAAGTCCGAACTCGCCGTGCACCTGGACTTCTTCGCGGTCAGCGGCGACGGTACACGGCTGGTGATCGTCGACGAGGGCGAGCTGCGCGCGGTGCCCGCGACCGAGCCCGGCGACCTGGACACGACGGTGTGGATCGACGCGCGCCGCATCCTGCACGTGGTCGACCCGGCGGCGGAGTGGCGGCAGGCGTACGAGGAGGCCGGGCGGCTGATCCGGGCGTACTTCTGGGAGCCGGGCATGTGCGGCATCGACTGGGACGGGGTGCTGGACCAGTACCGTCCGCTGGTCGAACGGGTCGCCTCCCCGGACGAGTTCGCCGACCTGCTGCGCGAGGTGCTGGGCGAGCTGGGCACCTCCCACGCCTACGTCACCGCCGCCCGGCGCAACGAGGGCCCGCCGCACTACCAGCGCCGGCAAGGCCTGCTGGGCGCCAACTTCGTACGCCGGGACGGCGGCTGGATGGTCAAGCGGATCCTGCCCGGCGACTCCTCCGACTCCAAGGCCCGCTCCCCGCTGGCCGGTACGGGCATCCGCGAGGGGGCGATCCTGACCCATGTCGACGGCCGCCCGGTGGATCCGGACGCGGGCCCGTATCCGCTGCTGGCGGGCGCGGGCGGTACGACGGTGGAGCTGACCTTCGCTCCGGCGCAGGGCACGGGACCGCCCCGGCGGGTCGCCGTCGTCCCGCTCGTCGACGAGCGGCCGTTGCGCTACCAGGACTGGGTGGCCAAACGCCGGGCGGTGGTGCGGGAGTTGAGCGGCGGGCGGTGCGGCTATCTGCACATCCCGGACATGGGCGGTTCGGGCTGGGCGCAGTTCAACCGCGATCTGCGCATGGAGGTGTCCCGGGCCGCGCTGATCGTGGACGTGCGCGGCAACGCCGGCGGCCACATCAGCGAGCTGGTCATCGAGACGCTGAGCCGCACGATCCTGGGCTGGGACCTGACCCGCGACGCCCAGCCCGTGTCGTACACCTCGAACGCCCCCCGGGGCCCGGTGGTGGCCCTGGCGGACGAGGCGACCTCCTCCGACGGCGACATGATCACCGCCGCGTTCAAGCTGCTGAAGCTGGGCCCGGTGGTGGGGCAGCGCACCTGGGGCGGCGTGGTCGGCATGACCGGCCGGCACGAGCTGGGGGACGGCACGGTCATCACGGTGCCGATGAACGCGGCCTGGTTCGACGCCTACGGCTGGTCGGTGGAGAACAAGGGCGTCGCCCCCGACATCGACGTCCTGCGCACCCCGCTGGACTGGGCGGAGGGCCGCCACGCCCAGCTGACCGACGCGGTGGAGCTGGCGCTCGGGCTGCTGGAGACCAACCCGCCGGCGAAACCGCCGACCTACAGCGACGTACCGGACCGCTCCCGCCCGAAGCTGCCGCCCAGGACGTGAAGAGGGCCCGAGGGTTGCCGGACGTGAGGAAGGGGTGCCCCGCGCGAGGCACCCCTTCCGTTCAGCGCGCCACGTCAGGCGTCGTAGTCCTGGTCGAAGCGGTCCTCCTGCTCGCGCTCGCGCTCGCGCTGCGAGGGCTGCGAGGGCTGCGAGGGGTCCATGTCCTCGTCACGCCGGCGACCGCGGCCCTGCATCTGCTCACGGGCCTGGTCGGCCTTCTGCTTGGCCTGGTTCTGCCACTGCTCGGACTTCTCCTGGAACTGGTCCTTCATACCCATGTGGGTTCACTCCCGTTGGGGGTGAGGGGATCTGGCTCGACCAGATTCACACGCGTCGTGACGCTGCGCATGTCGATCACTTACGGACTGTAGTTCTCTGCTGCTCATCGGCTGCTCCGCCCGCCCCGACGAGGCCCGTGCGCATGCCCGTCAGCCGGTCCGCGAACCGGCGCATCTCGCGCTGGCCCACCGTCCCGATGACCCCGGGCAGATATCCGCGCACGCCCTGCATGCCGCGCAGCCACCACTGCCCGTAGACATGGCTCGACCGGCGCTCGATCCCGGCCACCAGCCGGTCCACCGCCGGGCCCAGCGGATACGTCTTGTTCGACGGCCAGGGCAGCCGCTGCCTCAACTCCCGCATGACGTCGTCCTGGTCGGCCCCGCGCACCATGTCGGTGTCGGTCCACGACAGATACCCGACGCCGACCTTCACACCCCGGTGCCCGACCTCGGCGCGCAGGCTGTGCGCGTAGGCCTCCACACCGGACTTGGACGCGCAGTACGCGGTCATCATCGGCGCCGGCGTGATCGCCGCGAGGGAGGCGATCTGGAGCAGATAGCCCCGGCTCTCCAGCAGCGGCGGCAGGAAGGCCCGGGCCGTCACCGCGGAGCCGATCAGGTTGACCTCGATCACCCGCCGCCAGGACACCGGGTCGGAGTCGACGAACGGACCGCCCGTGGCGACACCGGCGTTGGCGACGACGATGTCGACCCGGCCGAAGCGCTCCTTGACCTCCTGCGCGACCCGGGCCATCGCCTCGTGGTCGGTGACGTCGGCGTGCCAGTGGTCGCTGTCGCTGTGCAGCCGCCCGGAGACCTCCTTGAGCGCGTCAGGTTCGAGCCCGACCAGTGCCACCTTCACACCGCGCGCGGAGAGCTTGCGGGCCAGCAACTCCCCGACGCCGCGCGCCGCCCCGGTCACCACGGCGACCCTGTCCTCAAGGCTCACCCTGCTCATGCGCTCTCCTCGGATACGACCCGGATGTGTGCGTGGACGAGTTCACGTATCTTCCCGGTGACCAGCTCGGGCGCCTCGACGGGCGTCATGTGGCCGATGCCGGGCAGCTCGGTGAGCCCGGTGCAGTGCGGCAGCGCGGCGGCCAGGGCCCGGGCGTGCGCCGGCGGCGTGAGCCGGTCCGCCGTACCGGCCACCACGGCCGTGGGCACGTGCAGCTCCCGTACGCCGTGGTCCAGGTCGAGCAGGTCCAGCACGTGCGACCAGGCGTAGCGGACCTTGCGGGGGCAGGCGTGCACGATGCGGGCACAGGCCTCGACCATGTGCGGGGCCGAAGCCGGGCCCATCGTCCCGTACTTGAGGATCCGGCGGGCCAGGGGCGTGACCGGGCCGAGCGGTGCCCGGGAGCCGAGGATCCGCCGGGTCAGCCAGGTCCGCAGCCGCCCGGGCCGCAGGGGGACGACGGTGGAGGCCGCGACCAGCTGCGAACTGCCCGTGCTGCACAGCAGGACGGCGGCGGTGTGCTCGTGGAAGGCGGTTCTCCCGGAGGCCGCCATCACGGTCATGCCGCCCATGGAGTGCCCGGCGATCACGGCCTGTTCGCCGGGCGCGAGGGTGGCGCCGAGTACGGCTTCCAGGTCGTCGGCGAGGGCGTCCGTGGTGCACGCGGGGCTCGCGGGGCTGCGTCCGTGGCCGCGCTGGTCGTAGGCGATGACCCGGTGGTCGGTGGCGAGGTCGCGGATCTGGGCCGCCCAGAAGGCGGTGGAGCAGGTCCAGCCGTGGGCGAGGACGACGGCGGGGGCCCCGTCGGGCCCGTGGACCTCGACGTGCAGCCGGGCGCCGTCGGCGGAGACGGCGGTCAGTTCGCGCGCGGGGGCGGGCGGGGCGTAGGGGCCGGAGTCGACGTGCAGAAGACGGCTCACGCGTCCACCCCGGCCTTCTGCTCGGCGACCTTCTGGGCCTCCGTCACGGGGGCCCGCAGGACGTCGTACTCCGCGAGGTCCACCCGCCGCGTCGCCCGCCGGAACTCGGCTGTCGTGCCGGGCCAGATGGTGGTGTTGCGGCCGCTCGCGTCGAGGTACCAGCTGGTGCAGCCGCCGGTGTTCCACACGGTCCGCTTCATACGCTCCTGGACCCGGTGGTTCCAGGCGCGTACGGCGCTCGGCCGGGCCTCGAGGGCGACCCGGCCGCCGAGGACGTCGACGTGGCGGACGAAGTCGGCCAGGTAGTTGAGCTGGGACTCGATCATGAGGATCATCGAGGAGTTCCCGAGGCCGGTGTTGGGCCCGATGATCGTCATCCAGTTCGGGAAACCGGCCGCCGATGCGCCGCGCAGGGCTTCCATGCCGCCCTTCCAGGTCTCGGCCAGGGTCCGTCCGTCGGCGCCCACGACCCGCTCGGCGATGGGCATGTCGGTGACGTGGAACCCGGTGCCGAAGACGATCGCGTCCGCCTCGGCCTCGCTGCCGTCGGCGGCGACGAGGGTCGACCCGCGGACCTCGGTCAGCCCGCTCGCCACGACGTCCACGTTGGGCTGCGCGAGCGCCGGGTAGTACTCGCTGGACAGCAGGATCCGCTTGCAGCCGATGCGGTAGTCCGGGGTGAGCTTCGCCCGCAGGGCCGGGTCCTTGATGGCGCGGGCCATGTTGCGCTTGGCCAGCTGCTCGACGAAGCCGAGTTCGTTCGGGCGCTTGGTGAACGCCTGGACCTGCACCTCCCGGATGCCCCACAGCAGTCCGCGGCGCAGCTGCGAGGTGAAGGGCAGCTGCCGGTGGAGCCACCGCTCGGCGTCGCTGATGGCCCGGTCGACGCGGGGCAGCACCCACGGCGGGGTGCGCTGGAAGAGGGTGAGCCGCGACACGTCGGGCTGGACGGCCGGCACGATCTGGATGGCCGAGGCCCCGGTCCCCACCATGGCGACGCGCTTGCCGCGCAGGTCGTAGTCGTGGTCCCAGCGGGCCGAGTGGAAGACCTTGCCCGGGAAGGAGTCCAGCCCGGGGATGTCCGGCACCTTCGGGTCGGACAGCGGCCCGGTGGCGGAGACGACGATGTCCGCCGACAGGCTCCCGCTGCTGGTCTCGATGTCCCAGCACAGCCGCTCGGCGTTCCACGTCATCCGCTTCACCTCCGAGTCGAAGCGGATGTGCGGCCGCAGCCGGAAGGTGTCCGTCACGTGCTCCAGGTAGGCGCGGATGTGCTCCTGCCCCGAGAAGGTGCGCGGCCAGTCCGGGTTGGGCGCGAAGGAGAACGAGTACAGATGCGAGGGCACGTCACACGCGCACCCGGGGTAGCTGTTGTCGCGCCAGGTCCCGCCGACGCTGCTCGCCCGCTCCAGGACGACGAAGTCGGTGACGCCCTCGCGGCGCAGCCGTACGGCGGCCCCCAGCCCGCCGAACCCGGACCCGACCACCGCGACCCGCACATGCTCGCGTTCGTGTTCGCGTTCGCCCATGCCGACACCTCCACACACCACGAAAACCATGCCAGTGAACACTGGCGCAATGGGAGCGTAGGGCAGTGGCGTACTGATGGGTAGGGGGCGGAACGAGGAAGTTACCCCTGGTACGCCTTAAGGTGCCCAGGTGGCCGAGAAGCGTGAATACCGCATGGAAGAGCTGGCCCGCCTGGCCGGGATCACGGTGCGCACCCTGCGCTTCTACCGCGAACGCAAGCTGATCCCGCCGCCTCGCCGGGAAGGCCGTATCGCCTGGTACGACGACCACCACCTGAACCGGCTGCGCACGATCACGGCCCTACTGGAACGCGGCCACACCCTCAGCGGCATCGCGGAGCTGGCGGAGGCCTTCGACCACGGCCGGGACGTCGGCGACCTGCTCGGCGTGGGCGCCCCCACCGAGGAGGAGCCGGTCCACCTCACCCCCGAGGAGCTCGCCGACCACTTCGCGGGCGAGGCCACCCCCGAGAACCTCGCCGCCGCGATGGAGCTCGGCTACCTCGGCACCGACGGCGACGAGATCGTCCACATCAGCCGCCGCCTCCTGGACGTCTCCTCGGCCCTGGTCCGCGAGGGCATCCCGCTCGCGGAGGTCCTCGGCGCGGCCAAGCAGGTCCGCACCCACGCCGACGCCCTGGCCGAACTCTTCACCGGCCTGGTCCTGCGCCACGCCTCCGAGGCCGACCTGCCCCGCCTGCGCCCGCTGGCCCGCAGCGTGGTGGAGGCGGAGCTGTCCCTGGCCATGGACCGCAGGATGCGCAGGTCCTAGGGGCTGTCCGCCTAGCGGTCGTAGACGACAGTCACCGGCGCATGATCGGACCACCGCTCCGCATGCGTGGCCGCCCGCTCCACGAACCCCTTGACCGCCCGGCCGGCGAGCCCCGGCGTGGCCACGTGATAGTCGATCCGCCAGCCGGTGTCGTTGTCGAAGGCCCGCCCGCGGTACGACCACCACGAGTACGGTCCCTCGGTGTCCGGGTGCAGGGCGCGTACGACGTCGACGTATCCGCCGTCCGCGGGATCCAAGACCTGGGACAGCCACTCCCGCTCCTCGGGCAGGAACCCGGAGTTCTTGGTGTTGCCGCGCCAGTTCTTCAGGTCGGCCCGCTGGTGGGCGATGTTCCAGTCGCCGCAGACCAGCACCTCGCGCCCCTCGGCGGCGGCCCGCTCCCGGAGTTCCTTCAGATGGGCGAGGAACTCGCCCATGAAGCGCTCCTTCTCGTCCTGCCGCTCGGTCCCGACCTCACCCGAGGGCAGATACAGGGAGGCGACGGTGACCCCCGGCAGATCCGCCTCCACATACCGCCCGCTGCCGTCGAACTCGGCGGACCCGAACCCGACCCGGACCCGGTCGGGCTCACGCCGGCTGTACAGGGACACCCCGGCCCGCCCCTTCGCGGCGGCCGGCGCGTGCACCACATGCCAGCCCTCGGGGTCCCGGACGGCCTCGGGCAACTGCTCCGGCTCGGCCCGCACCTCCTGCAGACACAGCACGTCGGCGTCGGTCTGCGCGAGCCACTCCACGAAGCCCTTCTTCGCGGCGGCACGCAGCCCATTCACATTCACACAGGTCACAGTGAGCACCCCGGCACGATACCGGCACACTGGACCAGGTCCAGTTCCGGATCGAATACGGTAGCCGTCATGCAGATACGCCGGGTCTCCTTCGACCACCCCGACGCCGTGAAGCTGAACGACCAGGTCCAGGCCGAGTACGCCGTCCGCTACGGGGACGACGGCGACGCCACGGTCATGGCCGCGTCGGACTTCGAGCCGCCGAACGGCATCTACCTGATCGCGTACGACGAGCTCGGCACCCCCGTCGCCTCGGGCGCCTGGCGCTCTCAGGACGCCAACGACGAGGGCAACCTGGACGGCGACGCCGAGGTCAAGCGCATGTACGTGATCGAGCAGATGCGCGGCCGGGGCATCGCCCGCCGCATCCTGGCCGCCCTGGAGGAGGACGCCCGCGCGGCCGGCCGTATCCGCATGGTCCTGGAGACGGGCCTCAAGCAGCCGGAGGCCATAGCCCTGTACACCTCCAGCGGCTACGAACCGTGCGCCAAGTTCGGCTACTACCGCCACTACGAGTCGAGCCGCTGCTTCGCGAAACGGCTCCGACCCCCTCGCTGAAGGGCCGCTCAGCGGCTGTTTCCGGGTGCGGCCATGGCCGGGGGCGGTCGCCCGGAATCCATTGCCCGGGTTCCCGCACCAGGGAAGTCTCCCCTCGTGACCCATGCGAAAGGTGGAGACACTATGCGGCCCCCGCTCATCCGTTCCTTCTCCCAGCTGGAGGACCTGGCACCCGGCCAACCCGTGGTGACCCTGTTCAGCGGCGGGCTCGACAGCTCGTACCTGTTGCTCCGGCTGCGCCGCATGGGCGTCCGTGACGTCCACGCCGTCAGCGTCGACATCGGCGAGGACGAGTCCTCGGACTACAAACGCCAGGTCGCCGAGGCTCTCGGGGCGAAACTCCACATCCTGGACCGCCGCCAGGAGTTCGCCGACCGGTACGTCGCCCCCGCCATCGCCGCGCAGGCCGTGTACCTCGGCATCCACCCGGTCAGTTCCACTCTCAGCCGCCCGCTGATCGCGGACAGTGCCGTGGAGCTGGCCCGGAACCTCGGCGCGCAGGCCGTGCTGCACACCGCCAACCGCTCCCAGAACACCCTGCGCCGGCTCAACGGCGCCCTGCGACTGCTCGGTTACGAGGGTGCCTTCGGCAGCCCGTACGACCTCGACCCCGTCTCCCGCGAGGAGAAGCTCGCCGCCCTCCGAGCCGCGGACGTGGACCTGCTCGCCGGCCGGATCGTCAGCGGCGACTCCAACCTGTGGTGCCGCGAGTTCGAATCGGGCATCCTCGACGACCCGGAACTGCACGAGGTTCCCGACGAGATGTACACCTGGAGCCGCCCGGTCGCCGCGCCGGACGACACCGACACCGTGACGGTCGCCTTCGAGCACGGCCTGCCCGTCGCCGTCGACGGCACTCCCCTGCCCCTCACCGAGCTGATCGACCGGCTCAACCGTCGCGTCGGCGCCTACGGCCTGGGCCGGTACTCCGGTCTGGAGCACCTCGACCACGGCGAAAAGGTCCTGGAGATCCGGGAAATGCCTGCCGCCTGGCTGCTCCTGAGCAGCTACCGGCACGTCGAGAGCGCCTGCCTGGAGGCAGAACTCATCCGCGAGAAGCGGCATCTGGAGCAGGTCTGGGTGCGCGAGGCCCTGGAGGGCCGCTGGTTCGGTGAGCTCCGACTCGCCACCCAGAGCTTCATCGACGCCTGCGCCGCCCGCACCACCGGCTCGGTCACCTGGCGGCTGCGGACCGGCGGCGCCGACACCCGGTCCATCACCACCGGCGCACCGCTCTACCTGCGGGACCGCGAGGCGTGGGAGGAGCGGGCGATCGCCACCGAGTCGGCCCCGTTCACCCGTCCCGAGCCGGTGCTCGCGGCGGCCGCCTGACCGGCCGCCCCCCTTCTGCACCCTTCCGATCCTCCTTCTTCTACGCCCTTCTGCGCCGCGAGCCTTACGGAGTACTGCCATGACCACCACCGCCCCCACCCACTCCGCCGCCGAGGCGGTCACCGCCCTGTCCGGTCCCGGCGGGCATCTGATGCCGTCCGCCGCCCTGTCGTCGCTCCTCGGCGTGGGCGCCTCCGACTGGGCTCGGCTCGCCGGACACTGGAACGAGCTGACCCTCGACACGTACATGGCCGACGGCGGAACCTACCGCTTCCGCCGCTACGGCCAGTTCGACCTCGAACCGGGCTCCGGGGAGCTGACCCTGCTGCCGCACGCGCCGTACCGGCAGGAGACGGACGTCAATCCGCTCAACGGCGGCATCGAGCGGGTCTTCGCCCCCCTGACCGAGTCCTTCGCGACAGACCCCCTGCTGCGCTCCGTACTGGTGGCGCTCGGAAGGATCTTCACCGAGGTCAGCGGCACACCGCGCTGGAACGTGAAGCTCCACCCGTACCGCATCGTCGCCTCCGCCGACCAGCAGGGACAGCCCGCGCCCGAGGGCCGGCACCGCGACGGCGTCACGTTCATCACCTCGCTTCTGATCGGCCGCACCAATGTCACCGGCGGCGAGAGCGGCGTCTACGCGAACGACGGCGCCCATCTGCTCACCACTACGCTGTCCGAGCCCGGCGACCTGCTGCTGGGTGACGACCGCCGTACCCTGCACTCGGTGACCCCGGTGCGCCCGGCGGACCCGGGCCTCCCGGCACACCGCGACGTCCTGGTGATCGCGTACACCGCGCGCTGAACCGCGCGCCCGTCCCGTACCTCTTCCTGCCGAGGAGCCTGAATTGACCGTCACCGTGGCCCGTCGCGCCTGGCTGACCGACCTTCCCGTCCTGCTGGTCGCGGTGGTGTGGGGCTCCAGCTACCTGGCGGCGAAGGGGATCACCACGGCACAGACCGTACTGGCGGTGCTGGTGCTGCGGTTCGCCGTGGTGATTCCCGTGCTCGTCGTCGCCGGGTGGCGAAGGCTGCGGGCGCTCAGTGGCGCCCAGATATCCGGGGCGGGACTGCTGGGGCTGATCCTCGCGGGGATCTTCCTCCTGGAGACGTACGGGGTCGTGCACACATCGGCGACCAACGCCGGGCTGATCATCAGCCTCACCATGATCTTCACGCCGATCGCCGAGAGCCGGGTGCGCGGCACCGGGCTGTCGGGAGCGTTCATGGCGGCCGCCGGTCTCTCCGTGCTCGGTGTGGTGCTGCTGACGCAGGGCACCGGGTTCAGCGCTCCGTCCGTCGGTGACCTGCTGATGCTGGGCGCCGCCGTCGCCCGCACGGTGCACGTGCTGGCGATGGCCCGGATGGACTCGGTGCGGGGCGCGGACTCACTGTCCCTGACGACCATTCAGCTGGGGACCGCGGTGGTGGTGTTCGCCCTGCTCTCGACGGCCTCCGGTACGGACGCCACGCCGTGGGCGGTGGCCGCCGACTTCGGGGCGGCTCAGTGGCTGGGGCTGCTGTACCTGTCCGTGTTCTGCACGCTGTTCGCCTTCTTCGTCCAGATGTGGGCGGTACGGCGGACCTCTCCGTCGCGGGTGAGCCTGCTGCTGGGCACCGAGCCGGTCTGGGCCGCCGTCGTGGGCGTCACCCTGGCCGGTGACCGGCCCGGGTGGCTGGGCTTCCTCGGCGTGGCGCTGATTCTGGGCGGCACGGCCTGGGGCCGCTCCGTGGCCGGCCGGGACGGGGACGCCGAGACGGCTTCCGCGGGCGATGACGGCACGGGGAACCCGGCGGAGGCCGTCACGGCTTCAGACGTCGAGCCAGCCCAGCCGCACGGCACAGACTCCGGCCTGGAACCGGCTGGCCGCGCCTAGGCGTTCCGTCAGGTCCGAGACGAGGCGGCGGACCGTGCGCTCGGAGATACCGAGCTTGCGGGCCATCGCCTCGTCCGTCATTCCGCCCGCGAGCATCCGCAGCACCTCGCGGTGCCGGCCTGTGGGCTCCCACGCGCCGGCGGCCGCCGGGTCGGTGACGGCGGCGGTGTCGGCCAGTACGGCCGCACCCGCCCAGCAGTGGTCGAAGATCTCCCGGAACACTCCCACCAGAACGTCACCGTGCAGCATCGCCGCCGCGAGCTCGCCGTGGGCGGTACGCGGCGCGGGCACGATGGCCAGGGAGCCGTCCGCCACGATCAGCCGCAGCGGCAGGGTGTGCGCCACGCGCACCTGCGCACCCGCCGCGCTCAGCCGCCGCAGGTACGACGCCATGTGCGGGACGGCGGCGGCCGACGCGAGATGGACGGTGCGGATGCGGACACCGCGCTCCAGCGCCAGGAGGTCGCGCTCCAGACCGGCTTCGATCATGTCGGGCGGCAGCGCGTGCCCGGGGTGGAGGGAGAGGATCTCCTGCTCGACACCGCGCGACACGTCCTCCAGGGCGGCCGAGACGTTGGCACCGCCGGTGACCACCTCCAGTTGCACGGAGCGCAGTTCCCGCGCGTGGACCGGCTGGAAGTCCGCCAGTACACGGGCGACGGCGGAGCGGGTCTGCTGCACGGAGTCGAGCAGGGCCGACGTATGCCGTTCCTCCTCCAGCAGCAGGTTCCGGAGCGCCGTTCCGGGGGACAGGGCCATCCAGCCGTTGGGGTTGCCCTGTGACGGGACGAACAGGTTCAGCCGTCCGAGCAGTTGGAGCGCGTCGGCGAACTCGGTGTCGCTCCAGCCGTGGCCGACCGTGACGGTCTGCGGGCTCCAGTCCGCGTCGTCGAGTGCGATGCGGTACAGCTCCTGCGCCCTCGTGCGCACGTCCATCCGATTCCCCCCGGTGCCGACCGCTCCCCCGGCGGACGGCCCACGCATCCTATGAACGTGCTCCGTGCCTGGCCAGACACAGTCCGTCATCCGGACCCGGGGGGGGGAGACCTGAGGCGGCCGCCCGCGCGAGGCAGCGTCCGGGCCTGGCCATGGCCGGTCCCGGAACACCGCCGGGCATAGCCGCGCCCGTACTCCACGGCCCATGCTGATGACACACCAACTGCTGATTCCCAGGGGGATTTTGTGATGTCCGCTGCCCAGAAAGCCGCCCGTCTCGTCGCGGCCGTCCTCGTGACCCTCGCCGCCGCACTGCCGCTCGGCTACGGTTCCGGCGCCGCCGGGAGCGACGCCCCGGCCGGGACCATCGTGACCGCGGACGGCGCGCGCGACTCCCTCATCTGGGGCTGACACCCGTGGCACGTCCGGCCATCGCCGTCGTCGCGCCTCTGACGGGGCCGTGCACGGAGTCCGGGGCGATTCTCCTCGCACAGGTCGAGCGCGTGAAGGCGGCCCACCCGGGTCTGGCCGACTGGCACGTGCACGACGAGGCCAGGGGCGGGGCGGATGCCGTCGCCCGGGGCGGGTACGTGGCGGTGATCGGCCACTGCGTGCCCGAGGAGGCCCAGCGGGCGCTCCGCCTCTACGAGAGCGCCGGCGTGCTGTGCCTGCTGCCCTTCGTACGGGCTCCGGAGCCGGCGCTGAGCTGGGCGCCGGACGAGGACGGCCTGGCCCGGACGATCGTCCGCGGCGCGATCGCGCTGGGCGCCACCTCCCTGGCGGTGACGCACGACCCGGCACGGCGCTGGGCGACGTTGGCCGAGCGGGTCACCGGCACGGCCGATGCCGCGGGGCTCCCACGCACGAACGGCCCGGACACCGCCCTGGCCCTGCTCGTCCCTCAGAATCGCCTCTCGGCCGCACTCCGCATGCCGCCCAGGCGGCCGGTGCTGGTGGTGGCCGACTGCGGTCGGGCGGCCTCGTTCGGCGCGCTCGTCAACGCGTGGGGCGACCGGCCCGTGTGGGCCGTGCACCCGGGCTTCTGCCTGGCCCAGCGTGCCGCGACCGCCGCGACCGCCCTGGCCGAGGCGCTGGCCGACGACCCGGCACTGCACGGCCCCGCGCTCGCCGCGGCGGTCTTCCACCGCTCCGGCACCGTCCTGGCTCCGGGCGGCGGCGTGCTCGGCGAGGGCTGGTTCGTCTCGCGCCTGGATGCGGTGTGCCCGCCCCACGGCTGACCCGGGATCAGTACAACGCAGAGATCCCGCCCGATCAATCAGATCGGACGGGATCTCGTCAACTGCCCCCGAGCAAGCTCGGAAACAATCGCTGCGTGGACCTGAGGGGATTTGAACCCCTGGCCCCCTCGATGCGAACGAGGTGCGCTACCGGACTGCGCCACAGGCCCTTGCAACGAGTGAAACTTTAGCACCCCGATCGGCCTGCTTGGAAATCCGTTCCCGAGGGGCGGTCACCTGCGGCTTCGTGGGGCTACTCGTTGGCGGCCCGGGGCCGGCCCCCGTCCTCGTACTGGTCGAACAGGGGGGTGCGCCCGCGCTCCCGGGCCCGCCGTGCGGAGGCCGCGCGGCGGGCGTCGCTGCGGCCTCCGCCGTCCGCCCTCTCCTGCGTGCGGGCGTCCGCATCGCCGGGGTCCTGGCTGTCGGCGGGGGCGGTGGCGTCCTCGTGGTCGGGGGTGACGGTGCTCGACCGCGCGGAGCTCCAGGTGTCGGGGGCTCCGAGGTCCACGTCGCTGGTGGCCCGGGGCGCGACGGGCGCGGTCACATAGGTCGGCAGGGGCACCGGCACCGGCTCCCAGCTGTCGCCCTGTCCCGGCCGCCGCTGCCGCTCGCGCTGCTGGTCGACCCACTCGGCGTGGTCGGTCTGCTCGACGAGCGCGCGCCGGTCCGCCGCGAGGGCCGACAGGCCGGGGTCGGTCGCCGGCTCGGGTCCCGCCTCCGGTTCTTCGGCTTCTTCGTCGGCGGAGGCGCGCCGGCGGGGCTGCCGCTGGCGCTCCCGCAGCCGCTGGGCCGCGGCCTCGGCCCGGCGGCGGTCCATCTGGTAGGTGAAGCGGCGGCGCTCCTGGGAGCGCAGGTACGCGATGTACACGCTGAGCATGACGGCGGGCACACCGGGCGCCCACAGGAACGCCAGGCCGCCGACCGCGGCGACGATCGCGCCCAGGGTGAAGGCGAGGAACAGCATGGTGGTGGTGCGCCGACGGCGCGCGAGCACCTTCGAGCGCCGGGCCCGTGCTGCGGCCGCCTGGTTCGCCTGGCTGGTCTTGTTCGCCCGGGGGGTCGCGCCGCGCCGGGCGGCGGGCACCTGGCCCCGGCCGCGTTCGGCGCTCGCCGGGTCCGGTCCGGGTGCCGGGCGGGCCGGCTGCTCGGGGGCGGGCGACGGTAGGGGTGCCTGGGTCTGGGGACGCGTTTTGGACACGGCGAAGGCCCGGACGTCCACCGAGTCGGTGACGGCGTCCAGGTCGTCGGCGTCCTGCTCCCCCTCCTCGGTGGAGCGCGCCCGCAGGTCCTTGGCGTACCGGCGCTCCATGGCCGCCTTTCCGGACAGAAGCCGGATGGCGGTGCTGAAGCGTTCCGTCGGACGGGCCTCGTTCAGCTCGTCCTGCCTACGGAGCCACATCGGCACCAAGTAGGCGGCCCAGGCCCCGACAATGACTGCGTAGATGAGGCCGCTGCTGCTCACGCCTCACACGGTAGAGGGGTTTGCGTGAGGCCATCTGCCAATTGAGCCGGTGTGTCGCACGATCTGGCTGATATTTCGAACTTTTTTTGTGACCGATGCGATCAGCGGAGCGTCCAGGCCGGGAATTCAATGCCCCAAGACGGTCACCGGCCGATCAATTTCGAACATGTATTCAATTTCCGGGGTGATGCCGGATTCCCGGATTACTCTGCGATCGTGCCCGGTGCCAGCGCCTCAGCAACCCGTCCGGCACCTCTTCCGCCGTGAGCGCGAAGACCAGATGGTCGCGCCAGGCCCCGTCGATGTGGAGATAACGCGGCCTGAGCCCCTCCTCACGGAATCCGAGTTTCTCCACGACCCGGCGGCTGGGCCCGTTCTCAGGGCGAATGCAGACCTCGATGCGGTGCAGCCCGACCGTGCGGAAACAGTGGTCCACGACGAGCGCCACCGCCGTCGGCATCACCCCGCGGCCGGCCACGCCCTCGTCCACCCAGTAGCCGACATGCCCCGAGCACATCGAGCCCCAGGTGATTCCGGCCACGGTCAACTGCCCCACCAGCCGCCCCTGGTACTCGATGACGAAGGGCAGCATCCGGCCCGCGTTCGCCTCCGACCTGAGGTGGCGGACCATCTGGCGGAAGGTCGGGCGGTGTGCCAGCGGCCCGCCGGGCGTGGGCGGCGGAATGGTCGCCTCCCAGGGGCGCAGCCAGTCGCGGTTGCGCCGGTTGACCTCGCGCCACGCCCGCTGGTCGCGCAGCTTTATCGGCCTGAGGACGATGTCGCCGTCCACCAGCTCGACGGGCCAGGATGGGCTGTTCAGCTCGCACCCCCACTGCCGGGTCTGGGGTGGTCACCGCCGCGGAGCTGCTCGACGGCATGGACCAGCAGCGGCTCCAGGACCGCCAGTCCGTCCTTCACTCCGCCGCTGGAGCCGGGCAGGTTGACGATCAGCGTGCCGCCCGCCACTCCGGCCAGGCCCCGGGAGAGCGCGGCGGTCGGCACCTTCTCCCGGCCGAACGCCCGGATGGCCTCGGCGATGCCCGGCACCTCGTGGTCGATCACGCGGCGGGTCGCCTCGGGGGTGCGGTCGGTGGGCGAGATGCCCGTGCCGCCGGTGGTGACGATGACGTCGTAGCCGGTCTCGACACCGGCGCGCAGGGCCGCCTCCACGGGGTCGCCGTCGGGGACGACCTGGGGGCCGTCGACCTCGAAGCCGAAGCCCCTCAGGCCGTGCGCGATCAGCGGACCGCCCTTGTCCTCGTAGATCCCGGCGGCGGCCCGGTTGGAGGCCGTGACGACGAGAGCGCGGTAGGTCATGCCCGGCTCCAGTCGCCCGACTTGCCGCCCGTCTTCTCCTCCACCCGTACGTCCGTGATGACCGCTCCCTTGTCGACCGCCTTGACCATGTCGATCACGGTGAGCGCGGCGACGGAGACCGCGGTGAGGGCCTCCATCTCGACGCCCGTGCGGTCCGTCGTCTTCACCGTGGCCAGGATCTCCACCGCGTCGTCCGCGACCGACAGGTCCAGTTTCACACCGGACACCGACAAGGGGTGACACAGCGGGATCAGGTCCGGGGTGCGTTTGGCGCCCATGATCCCGGCGATCCGCGCGGTGGCCAGGGCGTCGCCCTTGGGGACGCCCTCGCCGCGCAGCAGTTCGATCACGCGGGGCGAGACGAGGACGCGTCCGCTGGCGCGGGCGGTGCGGGCGGTCACGTCCTTCTCGGACACGTCGACCATGCGGGCGGCACCCGCCTCGTCGATGTGCGTCAGGCGGTCCTGCGTAGGGGGGTCCTGCATGCTCATGCTGTGTGGCGCTCCCGGTCCGGGCCTGCTGTGCGCGACACGGTACCCCCAACCAGCGCCTCTCAGCCGAGCAGGACCACCTCGACCTCGGTGCCGGGCTCGACGGACTCGGTGTCCTCGGGGACCACGATCAGCGCGTCGGCGTGGGCGAGGGCCGCGATCAGGTGGGATCCGGCGCCGCCGACCGGGGTGACCCGGCCGTCGGCGTACGTACCGCGCAGGAACTGGCGGCGGCCCTTCGGCGAGGTCAGCGCCTTGTCCGCGGTCAGGGTCGCCCGGCTCACCGGCCGGTGGACGTCCTGAAGGCCCATGAGAGCGCGGATCGCGGGGCGGACGAACAGTTCGAAGGAGACGTACGACGACACCGGGTTGCCGGGCAGTGCCAGCAGCGGCGTGTGGTCGAGGCCGATGGAGCCGAAGCCCTGGGGCTTGCCGGGCTGCATGGCGAGCTTGCGGAACTCGATGCCGCTGCCCGCCTCGTCCGCGTCGGCGACGTGGGACAGGGCCTCCTTGACGACGTCGTACGCCCCGACGCTCACGCCGCCGGTGGTGACCACCAGGTCGGCGCGGACCAGCTGGTCCTCGATGGTGGAGCGCAGGGTCTCGGCGTCGTCGGCGACGGCGCCCACGCGGTAGGCGATGGCGCCGGCGTCGCGGGCGGCGGCGGTGAGGGCGAAGCTGTTGGAGTCGTAGATCTGACCGGCGCCCAGTTCCCTGTCCGGCTGAACGAGTTCGCTGCCGGTGGAGAGCACCACCACGCGCGGGCGGGGGCGCACGCGGACCGTGCCGCGGCCGATCGCGGCGAGCAGGGCGATCTGGGGCGGGCCGAGGATCGTGCCGGCCTCCAGGGCGCGGTCGCCGGCCTTCACGTCACTGCCTTTCGCGCGCACGTGCGCGCGAGCCTCGGCCGGGCGGTACACCTGCACGTGCCCCGTGGCGCCCTCGGGGCCGAGGCTGCGGGCGCGCATGCCGCGCACCGGTCCCTCGCCGAGCCCGCCGTCGGTCCACTCGACGGGCACGACCGTCTCGGCGCCGGGCGGCAGCGGGGCGCCGGTCATGATGCGGGCGGCCTGGCCGGGGCCCACGTGGAGCAGCTCGGCCTGCCCGGCGGCGACGTCTCCGACGACCTCCAGGGCCGCCGGGAACTCCTCGCTCGCGCCCGCCACGTCCGCGACCCGTACCGCGTAGCCGTCCATCGAGCTGTTGTCGAAGGGCGGCAGGGACACCGGCACCGTGACGTCCTCGACGAGGACGCAACCCTGGGCGTCGAGCAGATGCAGCTCGATGGGTTCCAGGGGGCGGACGGTGGCGAGGATGTCCTCCAGGTGCTCCTCCACCGACCAGAGGTGGTCGGGGCCGGAGTGGTCCTGGCCGGTGACGCGGGGCGCGGCGCTGCTCAACGTGCTACATCTCCTCGGCTACGTAACTGCGAAGCCAGGTCCGGAAGTCCGGGCCCAGGTCTTCACGTTCGCACGCGAGTCGGACAATGGCACGCAGGTAGTCGCCGCGGTCACCGGTGTCATAGCGGCGGCCCTTGAAGACGACGCCGTGCACGGGGCCGCCGATCTTCTCGTCCTGGGCGAGCTGCTGGAGGGCGTCCGTGAGCTGGATCTCGCCGCCGCGGCCCGGCTCGGTCTTGCGCAGTATGTCGAAGATGTGCGGGTCGAGGACGTAGCGGCCGATGATCGCGTAGTTGGACGGGGCGTCGGCCGGGTCGGGCTTCTCGACCAGGCCGCTGACCTTGACGACGTCGCTGTCCTCGGTGGTCTCCACGGCGGCGCAGCCGTAGAGGTGGATCTGCTCCGGGGCGACCTCCATGAGCGCGATGACGCTGCCACCGCCCTGCTCCTGGACCTCGACCATGCGCTGCAGCAGGGGGTCGCGGGGGTCGATCAGGTCGTCGCCGAGGAGGACGGCGAAGGGCTCGTCCCCCACATGCGGGGCGGCGCACAGGACGGCGTGGCCGAGGCCCTTGGGGTCGCCCTGGCGGACGTAGTGCATCGTGGCGAGGTCGCTCGACTCCTGCACCTTGGCGAGGCGGCCGGCGTCGCCCTTCTTCTGAAGCGCCGACTCAAGCTCGTAGTTGCGGTCGAAGTGGTCCTCGAGGGGGCGCTTGTTACGGCCCGTCACCATGAGGACGTCGTCGAGACCCGCGGCGACGGCCTCCTCGACCACGTACTGGATCGCCGGCTTGTCGACGACCGGCAGCATCTCCTTGGGAGTGGCTTTGGTGGCCGGCAGGAACCGGGTGCCGAGGCCTGCTGCGGGAATGACAGCCTTGCTGATCCGAGGGTGCGACTGAGTCATGCCCGCCACCTTATCCGGTGCCTTTGCATGGAATCTGCGGCTCCGGTTCATAGACGCTCATATGAGCGTATTGTTACGGTACGGGAGCAACCATTGAGTCACATCGGACGTCCGGACGAGCCTGACAAGCGGAGTTTGCGGCGCGCGTTCCTCGCGGTGAGGAACAGGTTGACGGCCGATGACCTGCGGGAAACGTCGGCCGCGCTGGCCGGGCGGGCGCTGGAGCTGCCCGAGTTGGCGCGGGCCGGGACGGTGGCGGCGTACGTCTCCGTGGGGAGCGAACCGGGGACGCTCGCGCTCCTGGACGCGTTGCGCGCCCGGGGTGTACGCGTCCTGCTGCCGGTGCTGCTGCCCGACAACGACCTGGACTGGGGCGTCTACGAGGGCGAGGGCTCGCTCGCGCGCGTCCAACACGGCGGGAGGATGGCCCTCTTCGAGCCCGCGGGCGAGCGCCTCGGGCCGGACGCCGTGACCACCGCAGACGCCGTGCTGCTGCCGGGGCTGGCGGTCGACACGCGCGGGATGCGGCTGGGGCGCGGCGGAGGCTCGTACGACCGTGTGCTGGCGCGGCTGGAGCGGGCGGGTGCGCGTCCCGCGCTGGTGGTGCTGCTGTACGACTCGGAGGTGGTCGGGCACGTCCCCGAGGAGCCGCACGACCGGCCGGTGCACGCGGTGGTGACGCCGTCGGGGGTGCGGCGGTTCGGGCCGGGGACCTGACGCGGAAACGGCCCTCCACGCGCGCGTGGAGGGCCGTTTCGGTTTCGGTGTCAGCGGCTCACGGCTTGAGCACCAGCTTGTCGGCCGTGCCGTCCTCGACCGCCTTGTCCGAGAAGGACCACGGCAGCAGTTCGCCGTCGGCCCACTTGTCCGTCTGGTCGACGTAGTGGGCGCTGTAGGCGTGCCCGGAGGCGCCGCTGAGGTTGATCCAGCGGGACTTGTCGAGGTCGCCGAGGTTCACCACCATCCGCATGGACGGCACCCACACCACGCCGTAGCCGCCGGCCGCGTTCCAGCCGGTCGCGTTGACGGTGGCCTCGCCGCCGCTGAGCTCCCAGGGGCCGCGGTTGAGGGCGTACTGGACGAATCCGGGGCCCTCGGTGCCGAGGGTCTCGTTCTTCAGGAACAGGCGGTGCAGCCGGCCCCAGGTCCAGGTGTCGATGTCCTTGCCGAGCTTGGCGGTCAGCTCCCAGCGGGCGTCGATCATCGCGCGCCTGAACAGCTGGTCACGGTTGACGGCGGCCGGGCGGGTGCCCGCCTTGGGCGTCTTCCACCAGTCGCTGTCCGGCTGGTCCATCAGCTTGCGGACCACCTCGAACCAGCGGTCGCCGCCGTCGGGCTGCGCCTGGTCCGGGTCGCGCTCGCCGCACTCGCGTACCTTCTCCGCCTCGTCGGCGGGCCCGGTGGTGTTGACCGGGTCCACCCACAGGCACTGGCCCTTGACCCGCAGCTCCTTGGGCAGCTTGTTGCCGAAGGCGAGCTTGAGGATGTTGCGCCAGACCGCGTTGAAGTAGGCGGCGGCCGCCGAGTCGGCGTCCTGGGTGTAGTCCCAGCCCTCCAGCAGCTTCTGCGCCTCGCGGACGTCCTTGTTCTCCGGGTCGATCTTGAGCAGCGTGGGCACCAGCAGCCGGGCGATCTCGCTGCTGTTGTCCAGCTGCATCTGGCGCATGTCGTCCGTGGAGATCTTGCCGCCGTCCTTGATCTTCGACTGGATCAGGTCGGTGATCCGCTGGCTGCGCGTGCCGTAGCCCCAGTCCTTGGTGAGCGTGTAGGGGTACTTGTCCGGGTCGACCACGGCCTGGTTGGCGGTGACGATGTAGCCGCGGTCCGGGTTGTACTCGTACGGCAGCGCGTCCTGGTCGATGTAGCCGGTCCAGCGGTACTTGGGGTCCCAGCCGGGCGCCGGGACGGAGCCGTCGTCGTCCTGGGAGCGCTTGGGAATCCTGCCCGGCAGGGTGTAGCCGATGTTGTCCTGGGTGTCCGCGTAGACCAGGTTCTGCGAGGGCACGTCGAACAGTGCGGCGGCCTTGCGGAAGTCGGTCCAGTTCTTCGCCCGGTCCATGGCGAAGACGGCGTCCATGGTGGTGCCCGGCTGCAGCGCGGTCCAGCGCAGCGCCACGCCGTAGCCGTCGCCTCTGTCGGGTGCGGCGGTGTCGACGGTGGCCTTCTTGCCGACCTTCACGAGCTCCTTGGCCCGGTCGGACAGCAGGGGCCCGTTGTTGGTCTCGCGGACGACGATCTTCCTGGGTGAGCCGCCGGCGACCTCGATGGTCTCCTCGCGCGTCTCGAAGGGCTTGATCTTGCCGTCGTACAGGTAGCCGTCGCCGGTGATCTTCTCCAGGTAGAGGTCCGTGACGTCCACGCCGGAGTTGGTCATGCCCCAGGCGATGTCCTGGTTGTGACCGATTATCACGCCGGGCATGCCGGCGAAGGTGTAGCCGCTGACGTCGTACTGGCACGCGCTGGAGACGCTGCGGCAGTGCAGGCCCATCTGGTACCAGACGGACGGCAGCGAGGGCGACAGGTGCGGGTCGTTGGCCAGCAGCGGCTTGCCGGTGATGGTGTGCTTCCCGCGGACGACCCAGGAGTTGGAGCCGATGCCGTCGCCGTTCACGCCGACGGCCGGCGGGAGGTCGCTCAGGACGTCGCTGAGGCCGGTGAGCTGGCTGTCCAGGCCCGAGGTGCCGGAGGCGGTACCGGAGGCGCCGGAAGCCGTGCCCGAGGCGCCGGCGGCCGTGCCTGCGGTGCCCGCCGTGCCGGTGGCGGTGCCGCCGGTTCCGCTCGTGCCGCCGGTGCCCGCGCCGCTGGTGCCGCTCGCGCCGCCCTGCTCGAACGCCCCCGTCAGCTCGTCGTACTGGCCCTCCTGGACGATCGCCTTGTTCCGGCCGTACGGGTACTGCGGGTACAGCTCGGCGATCTGCTTCGGGCCGAGGCGGCTGGTCAGCAGGGCGCGGTCGATCTCGTCCTGCATGTTGCTGCGCAGGTCCCAGGCCATCGCCTTCAGCCAGGAGACCGAGTCGACCGGGGTCCACTTCTGCGGCTTGTAGTCGTTGGTGAACCCGAGCGCCGCGTACTCCAGGGAGATGTCCTCGCCGTCCTTGCCCTGAAGGTAGGCGTTGACCCCCTCGGCGTAGGCCTGGAGGTACTTCTTCGTGGCGGCCGACAGCTTGGTGTCGTACTCCTGCTTGGCGACCCGCTCCCAGCCGAGGGTGCGCAGGAACTCGTCGTTGTCGACCTGGCTCTTGCCGAACATCTCCGACAGCCGGCCGGCCGCCATGTGACGGCGTACGTCCATCTCGTAGAACCGGTCCTGCGCCTGGACGAAGCCCTGCGCCATGAACAGGTCCGCGTCCGAGGAGGCGTAGATCTGCGGGATGCCGTAGCCGTCGCGCTTGACCTCGACGGGTCCCGAGAGGCCCTTGAGCGTGAGGGAGCCCTTGGTCTGCGGGAAGGAGGCCCGGACGGTGCTGATGGACCAGTACGCCCCGAAGGCGACGCCTCCGATCAGTGCCAGCACCAGGACGATCACGGCCAGGCGGGCTTTGCGCCCCTTTCTCCTGCCGGACTTGGCGGGCTGCTGACCCGTGGAGGCGGTGGTGTCGGTGGGCATCGCTGTCCTTGCTGTCCTAACGCGAGCGGCAGGTTCGGCTGTGCTTTTAACTGAGCGCTGGAGCAACGATAGGCGCAGGGCCCTGCGCCCCTTGACGCGGAGTCGGGAACCGGCCCGGACGAACGTTCGATCCCACCCCGGGAAGTGTCAAGAAATCGTCAAGAGTTAGGTAAGGTAACGAAGTAGTTGGCGCGATGCGCCACAGCTTCATGTGCGATGTACGTGAGCCCACGCGCGCGTGCGGGTGGGCCAGGGAAGGATTCGGCCGCTGACTGTTCACCACCTCAACCAGCTCCTGCTCGTCTGCTCGCTCGTCCTGCTCGTCGCCGTCGCAGCGGTACGGATCTCCTCGCGCAGCGGGCTCCCCAGCCTGCTCGTGTATCTGGGGATAGGCGTCGCCATGGGCCAGGACGGCATCGGCGACATCCACTTCGACAACGCCGAACTGACCCAGGTCATCGGATACGCGGCCCTGGTCGTGATCCTGGCCGAGGGCGGTCTGGGCACGAAGTGGAAGGAGATCAAGCCGGCCCTGCCGGCCGCCACGGCACTGGCACTGGCCGGTGTCGCGGTGAGCGTCGGGGTCACGGCGTCGGCCGCGCATTACCTGATCGGGCTGGAGTGGAGGCAGGCGCTCATCATCGGGGCGGTCGTCTCCTCGACCGACGCGGCGGCCGTGTTCTCCGTGCTGCGGAAGATCCCCCTCCCCGCGCGCGTGACGGGCACCCTGGAGGCGGAGTCCGGCTTCAACGACGCCCCGGTGGTCATCCTCGTGGTCTCGCTGTCCACGGCGGGCCCGGTCGAGCACTGGTACGTGCTGCTGGGCGTGATCCTGCTGGAGCTGGCCATCGGCGCGGCCATCGGCCTCGCGGTGGGCTGGCTCGGCTCCTGGGGGCTGCGGCACGTGGCGCTGCCCGCCTCCGGCCTCTACCCGATCGCCGTCATGGCCATCGCCGTGGTGGCGTACGCGGCGGGCGCGCTGGCCCACGGCAGCGGATTCCTCGCCGTGTACCTCGCCGCGATGGTGATGGGCAACGCGCGGCTGCCGCACTGGCCGGCCACGCGCGGCTTCGCCGACGGGCTCGGCTGGATGGCCCAGATCGGCATGTTCGTCCTGCTCGGCCTGCTGGTCACCCCGCACGAGCTGGGCGACGACATCCTGCCCGCGCTCGCCATCGGGCTGGTGCTGACCATGGTGGCGCGCCCGCTGAGCGTGCTGGTGTCCCTGCGGCCCTTCCGGGTCCCCTGGCAGGAACAGGCCCTCATGTCCTGGGCGGGGCTGCGCGGGGCGGTGCCCATCATCCTGGCGACCATCCCCATGGTGGAGGGCGTCGAGTCGAGCCGCCGGATCTTCAACATCGTCTTCATCCTGGTCGTCGTCTACACCCTGGTCCAGGGTCCGACGCTGCCGTGGCTGGCCCGCACGCTGCGCCTGGGCGATGGTTCGGAGGCCGCCGACCTCGGCATCGAGTCGGCCCCGCTGGAGCGGCTGCGCGGGCATCTGCTGTCCGTGGCGATCCCCGAGGGGTCGAAGATGCACGGCGTGGAGGTCGCCGAGCTGCGACTGCCGCACGGCGCCGCCGTGACACTGATCGTGCGCGGGGGCGAGTCCTTCGTGCCGCTGCCGACGACGATATTGCAACGGGGAGACGAACTCCTCGTGGTCGCCACGGACCCCGTCCGGGACGCGACCGAGAGCAGGCTGCGGGCCGTCGGGCACGGCGGAAAGCTGGCCGGCTGGCTCGGGACGGACGGGGCGAGCCGTTAGACGGCGTTTTACCCGCTTTGTGATTCATAAGGCGGACGAGCCTGTGGTGCTCACTTTCACAGGCACCCAGCCCTTGATCCCTGTACGATGAAGGCGTTACCCAGATCGAACCAACTCTGCCTGACGCAGAGCTGGCGCGACCGTATGGCGGTCGGGTCGCCCCTCCTCACCGGGCCCCGGCATCTACCGCAGTTCCGCGCAAGAGGACAGCTCTCGGCGCCGCCCGCCCACGGGCCCGCGCTACCAGGCGGCAGAAAGGCACGGGCCGTGGCGTCCACGGTCACCTCGAAGAAGTCGAAGAACTCGATGACCTCGAAGAACTCGACGGCTTCCGCCCGCCCGGGATACGGCCGGCTGCTGCGCACCCGCGGCGCCTGGACCTTCCTGCTCCCCGGCTTCGCGGCGCGCCAGCCGTTCGCGATGCTGACCATCTCCATCGTGCTGCTGGTGCAGCACACCACCGGGTCCTACGGAGCGGCGGGCGCCGCCGCGGCCGTCACCGGTGTCTCCATGGCGCTGTTCGCGCCCTACAGCGGCCGCCTCGCCGACCGCTACGGGCAGCGGGCCGTGCTGGTCCCCGGCGTACTGCTGCACACGCTGTCCGGGCTGACGCTGACGGCGCTGGCACTTGCGGACGCCCCCTTGTGGGCGGTGTTCGCGGCGGCCGTCCCGACCGGCGCCTCCGTGCCGCAGGTCGGGCCCATGGTGCGGGCCCGCTGGGGCGTGAAGCTCAAGGACTCGCCGCTCATGACCACCGCTGCGGCCTTCGAGTCCGTCACGGACGAACTGACCTTCGTCGTCGGCCCGCTGCTGGCCACCGCCCTGTGCACGGCCGTCGACCCGGCCGCCGGGCTGGTCACGGAGGCCTCGCTGACCCTGATCG
Organism: Streptomyces africanus; assembly: GCF_030816955.1. Classification (NCBI taxonomy): domain Bacteria; kingdom Bacillati; phylum Actinomycetota; class Actinomycetes; order Kitasatosporales; family Streptomycetaceae; genus Streptomyces; species Streptomyces africanus. Next base: position 3,651,465 of record NZ_JAUSYP010000001.1, read on the forward strand.
GCGGTCTGCTGTTCGCCGCGCAGAAGAGCACCCAGCCCTCGGTCGGAGGCGGCAGCGGCCACGCGCGCGTGGAGCACGCTTCCGCGCTGCGGATCCCCGGGGTGCGCGTGCTGATCGTGACGTTCCTGGGCATCGGGTCCGTCTTCGGCGGTATGCAGGTCTCGCTGGCCGCGTTCACCGAGTCGATCGGCGAACCGGGCCTCAACGGCGTCCTCTACGGGGTCTTCGCCGCGGGCAACATGCTCTCCGGTGTCGTCTGCGGCGCGATCGCCTGGAAGGCGGCCCCGCAGCGGCGCCTCGTCGTCGGCTACACGGCGCTCGCGCTCACCGCGTCGGGCCTGTGGGCCGCCCACTCGGTGCCGGTCCTCGCCGGGCTCGGCCTGCTGGTCGGCATGTGCATCGCGCCCGCCCTGATCACCGGCTACACCCTGGTCGAGGGCCTGGTCCCGGCCGGGGCCCGCACCGAGGCCTTCACCTGGCTGACGGGCGCGGTGGCGCTCGGCCAGGCGGCCGCCGTCACGGTCGCCGGACAGCTGGAGGACCGCTTCCGGGACGGCGCCGGTTTCCTGGTGCCGATGGGCGGCACCGTGCTCGCCCTGGCGACCCTTCTGGCCCTGCGTTCCCGGCTGGCGGGACGTGCTCGGGGCCGCACCGTCGCGCGTGGCGTGGGTCACCGCGTGCCGGTGGCAGTGGACTGAACGGCCGGAATACGTCAAGATGGATCGTCGTTAGCACTCATCGAGTGAGAGTGCCAGGAGGAAGACAGTGCCCACCTACCAGTACCAGTGCACCGAGTGCGGCGAGGGCCTCGAGGCGGTGCAGAAGTTCACCGACGACGCCCTCACCGAGTGCCCCAGCTGCAAGGGCCGCCTGAAGAAGGTGTTCTCGGCGGTCGGCATTGTCTTCAAGGGCTCCGGCTTCTACCGGAACGACAGCCGCGGCTCCTCGTCGAGCAGCGCCCCGGCGTCGAAGTCGTCGAGCTCCTCGTCGTCGTCCTCGGACTCCGGCTCCGGCTCCGGCTCCGGCTCCGGTTCGAGCTCCGGCTCCGGTTCGAGCTCGTCGTCGAGCACCGGCAGCTCCACCAGCAGCAGCACCGCCGCGTAAGGCCTGTTTCTTACGGGACCCTGTCGCCTTTCGGCGACGGGGTCCTCGGCGTTTCCGCGTGCGGTTAGGGTGCGGGCATGGTGAACAAGGCGAACGTGGCGGACAAGGGGAGCGCCGGGATCGGCGTCATCGGCGGCTCCGGGTTCTACTCCTTCCTCGACGACGTGACCGAGGTCCAGGTGGACACCCCGTACGGGCCGCCCAGCGACACACTCTTCCTCGGTGAGGTCGCCGGGCGGCGCGTCGCCTTCCTGCCCCGGCACGGACGGGGCCACCACCTGCCGCCGCACCGGATCAACTACCGGGCCAACCTGTGGGCGCTGCGGTCGGTCGGGGTGCGCCAGGTGCTCGCCCCCTGCGCCGTCGGCGGCCTGCGTCCCGAGTACGGGCCGGGCACCCTGCTGGTGCCGGACCAGCTGGTCGACCGGACCAAGTCCCGCGCCAACACCTACTTCGACGGACTGCCGCTGCCCGACGGGACGGTGCCCAACGTGGTGCACGTGTCGCTGGCCGACCCCTACTGCCCCGCCGGGCGGGCCGTCGCGCTGAAGGCGGCGCGCGGCCGGGACTGGGAGCCGGTGGACGGGGGCACGCTGGTCGTCGTCGAGGGGCCGCGCTTCTCGACCCGTGCCGAATCGTTGTGGCACCAGGCGCAGGGCTGGTCGGTGGTGGGCATGACCGGCCATCCCGAGGCGGCGCTCGCCCGTGAGCTGGAGCTCTGCTACACGTCCCTGACCCTGGTCACCGACCTCGACGCCGGCGCCGAGACCGGGGAGGGCGTCTCGCACGACGAGGTGCTGCGGGTGTTCGCGGCGAACGTGGACCGGCTGCGGGGCGTGCTGTTCGACGCGGTGGCGGGGCTGCCGGGGGAGGACGAGCGGGGCTGTCTGTGCGTGAACGCGTTGGGCGGGATGGATCCGGGGTTCGCGTTGCCGTAGGTGGCGTGCTGCGGACTGTGGGGGCGGCTGACCGGGGAAGCGGAACCTGCCGTTCGGGTGAGGGAGTTGTCCACAGGGCGGCGGTAGGTCCACAGGCCTGAGCGGGCGGTCGCGGGAAGCCTCATCGTGGGGAGCGCAAGCCGGTCGCTCGTCACAGGTGGTGGTCCCCCAATGTCCCTCGCTCGCTCTTCGTTCGCGCCCTCCTCCCCCTCTTGGTCCGTCGCCCCGTGCCCGCCCGGCCCCGAGGTGCCGGCGACCCGTGAAGTGCCGCGGTTCGACCCCGTCCGGGTACGCGGCCGGGCCGGCCGGCTCGTGCGCAACCGGCGGCGGGCCCTGGCCGTAGGGCTCGCGGTCACCGCGACCGCGCTGGTGGCGGCGGGACCGCGGAGTGCCGACGGGGCCCGTGGGCATCCCCGGGCCCAGCCTCCCGCGCACGCGGTCCCGCTGTCCGGGAAGCAGCCCGTGCGCACGCGTCGGGCCGTGGGGGTGGTGACGGCCCCGGTCCGGATCGCCGACGCGGCCACCGTGCGGCTGCTGCGGCCCGGCGACCGGGTCGACGTCATCGCCGCCGAAGAGACGGCGTCGGGCGGCGATGCCCGGGTGGTCGCGCGCGGGGCCCGGGTGACGAAGGTGCCGGAGCCGCTGGAGGGCGCGGACGGCACAGGGGCGCTGGTCGTGCTGTCGGTGCCGCGTGCCACGGCGGCCCGGCTCGCCGGCGCGAGCACCACCGCGCGGTTGGCCGTGACGCTGTGGTGACGTCCCTGGTCTCGTCGAGTCGCTCGTTCGAAGGACCCAGGTGCTCCGTTCGGAGCAGCGTTGACGTAGGTTGCGGAGCGTTTTGTTCCGCAGGCTGCTCGTGCGAGGAGAGACCCCGAGGTGAGCGAGAAGAAGGATCCGAGCGTCTGGGAGGGCTTCAAGGCCTTCCTGATGCGCGGGAACGTCGTCGATCTGGCCGTGGCGGTGGTGATCGGCGCCGCCTTCACCAACATCGTCAACGCCGTGGTGAAGGGGATCATCAACCCCGTCGTCGGGGCCATCGGGACCAAGAACCTCGACCACTACAGCTCGTGTCTGAGCTCGACGTGCGCGGGCGAGCAGGGCATCAGGATCCTGTGGGGTTCCGTCCTCGGCGCCGCGCTGAGCTTCGTGATCACCGCGGCGGTCGTCTACTTCCTGATGGTCCTGCCGATGGCGAAGTACCTGGCCCGGATGGAAGCCCGTCGCAAGGCGAAGGAGGGCACGCAGGAGGTCATCGAGGTGACCGAGCTGGAGGTGCTGAAGGAGATCCGCGACGAGCTGGTCGCCCAGCGCGGCTCCGGGCACGAGCGGCAGTAGCGCTCCGGGCGGCCGCCCGGCCGGCTCAGAGGTGGTGGGGCGGCTTCTCGTCGAGGAAGCGCTTCAGGTCGGCCGCGCCGCCGCCGGTGTCGGAGCGCTCGCCCCAGCCGCGGTCGGTGTCGTCGGAGGACTGCTGGTCGAGCGGATCGTCGAAGACCAGCGCGGGCTTCGGCGCGCGCGGCTCGGGGTCGGGGGCGGTGCTCATGCGTCCAGGGTACGGTCGCGGAGAACATCGCGGTGAAATTCCCCGCTGCTTCTGTTGTGCTGGGAACCATGACGTCCAGCCCCGCTCCCCCACCCGTCCCCTCCCCAGCGTCCGGCCCCTCCGGCGGACCCGGCGTCCGGGGGCCGCTGCGCAGGCTCACGGCCCGGGGCCGCGGCGAGGCGCACCGGGCGGCCTCGCCACTGGAGCTCTTCTTCGACCTGTGCTTCGTCGTCGCGGTGGCCCAGGCGGGCATCCAGCTGGTGCACTCCGTCGCCGAGGGGCATGCGGGCGAGGGGATCCTCGACTACGCGATGGTGTTCTTCGCCCTGTGGTGGGCGTGGATGAACTTCACGTGGTTCGCCTCGGCGTACGACAACGACGACGTGCTCTACCGGGTCGTCACGCTGGTGCAGATCGCCGGTGTGCTGGTCCTCGCGGCGGGGGTCTCCCGGGCGTTCGGGGAGCACGAGTTCTTCGTGGTCTGGCTGGGCTACGTGATCATGCGGCTCGCCATGGCGGCCCAGTGGCTGCGGGCGGCCCGCTCCGCCGAGGGCCCGGAGCGGACGACGGCTCTGCGCTACGCCGGTGGTCTGCTGGCGTGCCAGGTCGGCTGGCTGGGGCTGCTGTTCCTGCCCGAGGGTGCCAGGACCTGGTGGTTCCTGGTGATGGCGCTGCTGGAGATGTGCGTGCCGCCGTGGGCGGAGAAGGGCCGTCCCACGTCCTGGCATCCGCGCCATATCGCAGAGCGGTACGGGCTGTTCACCATCATCGTGCTCGGCGAGACGATCGCCGCGGCCACGGTCGCCGTGAAGTCGGGCATCGACGAGAACGACGCCCTGGGCGAGCTCCTCCCCATCGCGGCGGGCGGGCTGCTGATCATCTTCGCAGCGTGGTGGGTCTACTTCGTGGTCCCCATCCACGACCATCTGCGGTCCAACCGGCAGGCGTTCCTGTGGGGCTACGGCCACTATCTGGTCTTCGCCTCGGCGGCAGCGATCGGCGCCGGGCTGGAGGTGGCGGTGGAGCAGACGGTCGGCAAGGCGCACATCTCCACGCTGGCGGCGTCGGCCGCCGTGACCCTGCCGACGGCCCTGTACCTGCTGACCTTGTGGGCCCTGCACTCGCGCCACTTCAAGACGGGCATCGCCCAGCAGCTGGTGCTGCCGACGACGGCACTGCTGGTGATCTGCTGCACGTTCCTCGACGACTGGGCGGTGCTCGCGGCGGGTCTGGTCTGCACGCTGTCGGTGGTGGCGGGAGAGACCCTGGCCCTGCGCAGGGCCGCCCGGACCGCCCGGGCCGACGGGCAGGGGGCGCCGGCCGGGTGACGGGGCGTCCCTCCCTTCGGGCCGGGAGGCTGACGGCACAGTCGGCCGGGCTGGGTGCGCCCGACGGGGGCCACCCGGCTGCGTACGCCCGCACGGGCCGAGGTCTGGACGAGACTGGGCGGCATGACAGTTGACGCTCTGGTGGACGCTCTGACGGATGTCTCCGGCCTGCGGGTGGGGCACGCGACACGCGCCGGCGACGGCTGGCTCACCGGCACCACGGTGGTGCTCGCCCCGGAGGGCGGGGCGGTGGCCGCCGTGGACGTGCGGGGCGGTGGTCCCGGCACCAAGGAGACGGACGCGCTGGACCCGCGCAACGTGGTGCGGAAGATCGAGGCGGTCGTCCTGACCGGCGGCAGCGCGTACGGGCTCGACGCGGCTTCGGGGGTGATGGCCTGGCTGGAGGAACGGGGACGTGGCATCCGGGTCGGGGCGGACCCGGCGCATGTCGTGCCGGTGGTGCCCGCCGCCTGTGTCTTCGATCTGGGGCGCGGCGGCGACTTCCGGGCCCGGCCGGACGCGGCCACCGGCCGTGCGGCGGTCGAGGCGGCCGCGGCGAGCGAGCCCGGCGCGCCGGTGCCCGAGGGGTGTGTGGGCGCCGGTACGGGGGCGGTGGTCGGGGTCGTGAAGGGCGGCGTCGGCGGCGCGAGCACCGTGCTCGGCTCGGGGATCACGGTGGCCGCGCTGGTGGTGGCCAACGCGGCGGGGTCGGTGCTGGATCCGGAGACGGGGGTGCTGTACGGGGAGTTGTTCCAGGGGCGGGTGGAGTACCCGGAGGCGACGGTGCACGAGGCAGCCCGAAGGCACCTCGCCGAGACGGCCGCGAGGAGCGCGCCTCCGCCGCTCAACACCACGCTGGCAGTGGTCGCCACGGACGCGGACCTGTCGAAGGCGCAGGCGCAGAAGCTGGCAGGTACGGCACACGACGGCATCGCCCGCGCGGTGCGGCCGGTGCACCTTCTCAACGACGGGGACACGGTGTTCGCGCTGGCGACCGCAGAGCGGACCCTGGACGCCGCGAATCCGCTCGCCCTCAACGAGATCCTCGCGGCGGGCGCGGACGTCGTGACCCGGGCGATCGTACGGGCCGTGCGCGCCGCGGAGCCGGTCGACGGTCCGGGCGGGGCGTGGCCGTCGTACGGGGAGTTGTACGGGGGCCGCTGAGCGGACGGACACCGCACAGCGGTTCCACAGCGACGCCGGACATTGTCCCGGCCCTGTAACGGTGATGTCGCTCATGGCGGTCGGACGGAACCCGACCGGCCGCCCGGCCCCTCTTCTCTCACGTACTGGAGCGGACCACGCACATCACACGAACTGGGAGCAGCCCGTGACAACGCCGGACATTGCAGCGCGGCGCAAACTGGGGGCATGTGCCGCCCTGATGGTCGGCGCCCTGACGCTCACCGCCTGCGGTGGCAGCGCCAACGCCAAGGACGACGCCAAGGGTGGCAGCGACTCGGCGAAGACGTCCGTCGCGAAGATCGCCATCTCGGCGAAGGACGGTTCGACCGGCGCCTCCATCAACAAGACCGGCGTGAAGGTCAGCGACGGCAAGCTGACCGACGTGAAGATGACGGTGGCGGGCAGCGGTCAGGCCGTACCGGGCTCGATCTCCTCCGACGGCAAGGCCTGGAAGCCGAAGGAGCAGCTGGAGCGCGGCACGAAGTACCAGATATCGGCGACCGCGAAGGACACGAACGGCCGTACGGCCGCAGCGAACTCCATCTTCACGACCGTCACCTCGGCGAACAGCTTCATCGGGACGTACACGCCGGACAACGGCTCCACGGTCGGCGTGGGCATGCCGGTGTCGTTCACCTTCGACAAGGCGATCACGAACCGCAAGGACGTGCAGTCGCACATCACGGTCACGTCCAGCAGCGGGCAGCAGGTCGTCGGGCACTGGTTCGGCTCGCAGCGGCTCGACTTCCGGCCCGAGGAGTACTGGAAGGCCGGTTCCAAGGTCACGATGAAGATCGACCTGGACGGGGTCGAGGGCACGAACGGCGTCTACGGCGTGCAGAAGAAGACGGTCACCTTCACCGTCGGCCGCTCGCAGGTCTCCACAGTCGACGTCAACACGCAGACCATGACGGTCGTGCGGGACGGCAAGACCGTCAAGACGGTCCCGATCTCGGCGGGCAGCCCGGAACACACCACGTACAACGGGCAGATGGTGATCTCCGAGAAGTTCGTGCAGACCCGGATGAACAGTCGGACGGTCGGGCTCGGCGGGGAGTACGACATCCCGGACGTGCCGCACGCGATGCGCCTGACGACGTCCGGCACGTTCATCCACGGCAACTACTGGTACAACAAGGGCAACCCGCCCTTCGGCCGCCAAGGCACCAGCCACGGCTGCGTCGGCCTGGCGGACGTCCAGGGCGCCGGGGGCAGCACGCCCGCCAAGTGGTTCTACGACAACTCGCTCATCGGTGACGTGGTGGTCGTCAAGAACTCGCCCGACAAGACGGTGGCGCCGGACAACGGGCTCAACGGCTGGAACTTGGACTGGAGCCAGTGGGTCGCGGGCAGCGACGCGTGAGCGGCTGAACGACCGCCCACACTGGGGTTTTGACGGACCGACCGGGCCGCGCGGGAACTTTTCGCGCGGCCCGTGCGTTTTCCCTGACGTACGTTTTCTCGGTTCCCGGACATGATGTCCGATGGAGGGGCTACGGTATGCACCCACAAGGTGACATGCAGCAACGCCGGGAGAAACCTTGAGCGTTCCGTACGAGACGGCAGCGTACGAACCCCACGACTCGCCCGAGTCTCCGGAGGAGCACCTCGCGCGACTCCTCGGCCGCGCCCTGAACTCCTTCGAGCTGCCGGACGAGACGATAAGGCGGCTGGACTGCGCGCTGGCGCACGACGGTTCGCTGCACTCCGCGCACCACAGCGCGGGCCTGCACCGGGAGACGTACCGGCACACCTGGCTGCTCGCCGACGGTTCCGCGCTCACGCTGTGGGAGCTCGTCCACAACACGGCGCCGGGCAGCGAGCCGCAGCACGAGGTGTACGTCGACGAGGAGGAGCTGCGCGCCGCCACCACGCGCCTGCCGCTGCCCCCGGACACGACCGACTTCGAGCTGCCGGTGGCGGTGCAGCTGTCCCCGGTCCCCGCGCCCCGGCATGCGTACGCCGGGGTCGACTCTGCGGACCACGCGCGGCGTTTACTGCGCCGCGCGGAGAACGCGGACCGGCCGGGGGCGGATACGGCGGCCCTGCTGGCCACGGCGTCCGGTCACCAGATCACCCAGGCCTTCGGCCGCCCGTGCCGCGCGGGCCGGGCGGGCCTGGGCTACTCGCTCTACGAGCACGCGTTCCTGCTGCGCGACGGCGCGGAGGTCTCCCTCTGGGAGGTGGAGCACACGGCGACGCCGGACGGGCGGCACATGTGCGAGGTGTACGCCAGCGAGGACGCGGCACGCGAGGCGATGGAGCGGCGGGCGGCGCAGCTGTCCTAGCTGATGCGGCGGCAGTTGTCCTAGAGGGTGTCCGAGAACTTCAGGCTGCGCAGCATCGCCTCGTAGCGGGTGAACGCGGCCGAGGTGTCCCGCTGCTGATCGGTGTTCACGGTGGTCCAGGACACCAGGGGGGTGCGCTTGCCGATGTCGATGACGGCCACGCGGAGCGCGTACTCGGGCTGTAGTCCGTAACAGTCGTCGTGGGCGTCTCCGTCGGCCTTGGGGCAGCCGAGGGTGCCGTTGAGCGACCAGTCGGTGGTGGCGGTCATCAGGGTCGCCGGGTGCCCGTCGACGGTGGTCTCGGCCGTGTTCCGCCACTTCGCGTGGTAGTCGGCCAGCCCGCGAAGGCGGGCCAGGTAGTCCTGGTAGCTCCCGGGCGGCTTGACCGGGTCGTCCTTCCCCGGCGGGTACACGACCACCGGCAGCAGGAACCTGACCTTGTCGCTCTCCGACGTGTCCCAGGTCAGGAAGGTACGGGTGTCCGAGTCGGGGCGCGCACCGAGCGAGGCGGGGACGGTGACCGTGAGGGGCACGGCGAACGCCTTGCTCCTGTACACGACGGGCGAGGCCGACTCCGACACCGTGGCCCGGGCGGCGGGCGACGAGGCGGTGCCCGCCGCGGATCCACCGCCGCAGGCGGACACAGCACCCAGCAGGGACACGCTCACGGCGGCCGCCGCGCATCGACGAGCCCACATACGCCTCACCTCAGCACGACTGTGAGCCCCGGCCCAGGGCATGGCAACCGGAGACGCGGGAGGGCCGAGCGAGGAGGCGGCATGACCGCCGGACGGCCCTCAGGCCGCTCTGTCTCCGAGTTGGCGTGCCAGCTCCGCGAAAGCGTCTCTCTCCTCGGGGGTCAGTTCCACGGACTCCGACCGGGGACCCGTCTGCCGCTGTTGCGGGAGGGCGGGGAGAGGGTGGCCTTCGGGCCATCGGGAGACGTGCTCGGGCATGCGCCCCAGTAGACACCACGGCCCGGGACTTCGGTCCCGGGCCGTGATTTTCGTGATCTATCTCGCAGGTGCCGTGAACGGTTCACACGCCCCGAAAGGGGGCGAACTCAGGGCCTGCCCTCAGGCGTGGGGGCTCACGCCGCCACCGGCTGCTTCGCCTCCGCCGACTGGGCCGCGGCCTCGCCGGAGCCCGGTGCGGCGCCCGGGGCCGGCTTGCGCATGCCCTTCAGGACGACCACCAGGGCCGTGGTGACGCAGACACCCGCGGCGATGGCGACCAGGTAGAGCAGCGGGTTGCCGATCAGCGGGACCACGAAGATGCCGCCGTGCGGGGCGCGCAGGGTGGTGTCGAATGCCATCGACAGGGCGCCGGTGATCGCGCCGCCCGCCATCGAGGCCGGGATGACACGCAGCGGGTCGGCCGCGGCGAACGGGATCGCGCCCTCGGAGATGAAGGAGGCGCCGAGCACCCAGGCGGCCTTGCCGTTCTCGCGCTCGGTGTGCGTGAAGAGCTTGCCGCGCACGGTCGTGGCGAGGGCCATCGCCAGCGGAGGCACCATGCCGGCCGCCATGACCGCCGCCATGATCTTCATCGCGGAGTCGCTGGGGTTGGACACCGCGATACCGGCCGTGGCGAAGGTGTAGGCGACCTTGTTGACGGGACCGCCGAGGTCGAAGCACATCATCAGGCCGAGGAGGGCGCCGAGCAGGATGGCGTTGCTGCCGGACAGGCCGTTCAGCCAGTCCGTCATGCCCTTCTGGGCCTCGGCGATGGGCTTGCCGATGACGACGAACATCAGGAACCCGACGATCGCCGAGGAGATCAGCGGGATCACCACCACCGGCATGATGCCGCGCAGGGCCGCCGGGATGTTCACCTTCTGGATCGCGATGACCACGCCACCGGCGATCAGACCGGCCGCGAGACCGCCGAGGAAGCCGGCGTTGATGGTCAGGGCGATCGAGCCGCCGACGAAGCCGGGGACGAGACCGGGCCGGTCGGCCATGCCGTAGGCGATGTAGCCCGCCAGGACCGGGACGAGGAAGCCGAAGGCGACGCCGCCGATCTGGAAGAGCAGGGCCGCCCAGCTGTCGGCCTGCGCCCACATGAAGTGGTCCATCACCGACGGGGCCTTGTCGACCTTGTAGCCGCCGATCGCGAAGCCGAGGGCGATCAGCAGACCGCCCGCCGCGACGAACGGCACCATGTAACTGACGCCGGACATCAGCCACTTGCGCAGCTTGGTGCCGTAGCCCTCGCCGGCGTCGCCGGAGCGCTCCACCGGAGTGGCCGGGGCGGACCCGGAGGTGATCTCGCCGCGGGCGGCCTTCTCGCGGACCTCGGCGATGAGTTCCGCGGGGCGGTTGATGCCCGCCTTCACACCGACGTCGACGGTCGGCTTGCCGGCGAAGCGTTCCTTCTCCCGTACGGGCACGTCGTGGGCGAAGATCACGGCGTCCGCCGCGGCGATGACCGACGGGTCGACCCGGGTGAAGCCGGCCGAGCCCTGGGGCTCGACGGTGACCTCGACGCCCGCCTCACGGCCGGCGTTCTCCAGCGACTCGGCCGCCATGTAGGTGTGGGCGATGCCGGTGGGACAGGAGGTGACGGCGACGATGCGGAACGGGCGCTCCGCCGCATCGGCGGTCTCGTCGGCGCTGTCGGTGTCGTCGGTGACCGTGGCGGCGGCGGGAGAGGCCGCTCCCGCCGACGCCACGGGGTCTTCGGAGCCGGCCTCGGCAGGCTCGCCGGGCTCGTCGCCGCGGATCAGCGCGGCGGCGGCCGTCGCGTCGCCCACCGCGCGCAGGGCGTCGGTGAACTCCGTGTTCATCAGCTGCCGGGCCAGCGACGACAGGATCGTCAGATGGGCGTCGTCGGCGCCGGCCGGCGCGGCGATCAGGAAGATCAGGTCGGCGGGGCCGTCGGCCGCGCCGAAGTCGATGCCGTCGGCGCTGCGCCCGAAGGCGAGCGTCGGCTCGGTGACGTGCTCGCTGCGGCAGTGCGGGATGCCGATGCCGCCGTCGAGGCCGGTCGGCATCTGGGCCTCGCGGGCGGCCACGTCGGCGAGGAAGCCGTCCAGGTCGGTCACCCGGCCCAGGGCCACCATGCGCTCGGCGAGGGCACGCGCCGCCGCTTCCTTGGTGTCGGCGGACAGGTCGAGATCGACCAGGTCCGCGGTGATCATGTCGCTCATCGCGGGCTCCTTAGCACGCGTATCGCCCGGTCAGTCGGGTGGGCGGGGAGGGGACGGGGGTGCGGTGGGGGGTGACGGGGATGGGGTGGGGGGTGACAGAGGTGGGCGTACCGGCCTCGGCTAACGGGGCGTCTCGCCGGTCTCGGGCATCTCGCCGGTCACGGGCCGGTTCACGCAGCTCGGCGTACGTCATGACACCGGCTCCCTCAGCGCACGGTCCGCCGGGATCCGGGCCGTGACCGTCACCGCGGCCGGGTCCAGGTCGCCGGGCTTGGGCATGACACTGCCGGGCAGCTGGACGGCCGCCGCGCCGTGGGCGACCGCGGAGGCGAGGGCGTCGGGGCCGCTGCCGCCGGCGATCAGGAAACCGGCGAGGGAGGAGTCGCCGGCGCCCACGTTGCTGCGTACGGCGGCCACGCGAGCGCTGCCGAACCAGGCGCCCTCCTCGGAGACCAGCAGTTGTCCGTCGGCGCCGAGGCTCGCGAGGACGGCCCGGGCGCCCATCGCGCGCAGCTCCTCGGCCGCCTTCACGGCGTCGCCGACGGTGGCGAGGGGGCGGCCGACGGCCCCCGCGAGTTCCTCGGCGTTGGGCTTGACCACGTCGGGCCGCTCGCGCAGGGCCGCGAGCAGCGCGGGCCCGGAGGTGTCCAGGGCGATCCGGGCACCGGCGGCGTGTGCGCGGGCGACCAGGTCGGCGTACCAGGAGGGGGCGAGGCCGCGCGGGAGGCTGCCGCAGCAGGCGATCCAGGCGGCGTCGCGGGACTGCTGCCATACGGTCTCCAGGAGCAGTTCCCGCTCGGCGTCGGACAGTTCCGGGCCCGGTGCGTTGATCTTCGTCAGGACGCCGTCGGCTTCGGCGAGGGCGATGTTGGAGCGGGTGGCCCCGGCGACCGGGACGGGGGCGACCTCGATGCCCTGCGTGTCGAGCAGGTCGGCGACGAGCGCGCCGGGCGCACCGCCCAGGGGCAGGACCGCCACCGTGCGCTGACCGGCCGCCGCGACCGCGCGGGAGACGTTCACGCCCTTGCCGCCCGGGTCCATCCGCTCGCCGGTGGCGCGGATGACCTCGCCGCGGTCGAGGGACGGCACCTCGTAGGTGCGGTCCAGGGAAGGGTTGGGGGTGACGGTGAGGATCATGCGCGCACTACTTCCGTGCCGCCGCGCTCGATCGCGACGGCGTCTTCGGGGCTCAGCCCGCTGTCGGTGATCAGCAGGTCCACATCGCTCAGGTCGCCGAAGCGGGCGAAGTGCTCCTGGCCGTGCTTGGAGGAGTCGGCGAGCAGCACCACGCGGCGGGCGGCGGCCACGGCCGCGCGCTTCACGGCGGCCTCGGCGAGGTCGGGGGTGGTCAGACCGTGTTCGGCGGAGAAGCCGTTGGCGGCCACGAACAGCACGTCGGCCCGGATCTCGCCGTACGCGCGCAGCGCCCAGGCGTCCACGGCGGCGCGCGTACGGTGTCGTACGCGCCCCCCGACGAGGTGGAGCTGGATGCCGGGGTGGTCGGCGAGGCGGGCCGCGATGGGAAGGCTGTGCGTGACGACGGTGAGGGCGGACTCCAGCGGGAGGGCGGCGGCCATCTTCGCCACCGTCGTACCGGCGTCCAGGATCATCGTGCCCTCGCTCGGCAGTTCCGCGAGGGCCGCCTTGGCGATGCGGTCCTTTTCGTCGGGGGCCGTGGTCTCGCGCTCGGCGAGGTCCGGCTCGAAGTCGAGCCGCCCGGCCGGGATGGCCCCGCCGTGCACACGGCGGACCAGTCCGGCGCGGTCGAGGGCCTTCAGGTCCCGGCGGATCGTCTCCGCCGTCACCTGGAACTCCTCGGCCAGCGACACGACATCCACTCGGCCGCCGTCACGGGCGAGCCGGAGGATCTCCTGCTGCCGCTCCGGTGCGTACATGTCTGTTCGCCTCCGCCCATGCCCGAACGTGTGGTTTCAGCGGGAGGCTACGCCGAGATTTCCGCGAAGTAAACAGGTTCGGACTCAATCGGGCATGATCTTGGAAACGGGCTCGGCACCCATGTGCCGAGCCCGCTCTCCCACGACGGAGCAGAGGAGGGAACACGCGTGGTCAGGAGACCAGTACCGGTTCCTTCCGCTCCGTCGCCGCCTGCTCCCCCTCGACGTGCTGCGCCGGCCGCTTCGGCAGGGCGAACATCAGCACGAAGATCACACCCAGCACCCCTGCCACCCAGCCCAGCGAGTTCCGGAAGGCGTCCGCGAAGGCCGGGCCCACCTGGTCCGGGCGCAGCCGGTCGCCCATCGTGCCGAAGAAGACGACCGACACCAGGCCCAGCCCCAGCGCGTTGCCCATCTGCTGCACGGTGTTGAGCAGGCCGGACGCCGACCCGGAGTGCTCACGCGGCACCTCGGAGAGGATCGCGTCGGTCAGCGGGGCGACGATCAGACCCATGCCCACGCCCATCACGACCAGCGGCAGCGCCATCTGCCAGGGCGCGATGCCGAGGCCGTAGTGCCCGGACTCCCAGAGGTAGAGCAGTACCCCGGCCGCCATCACCAGCGCGCCCGCCTGGAGCACCTTGCGCCCGAAGCGCGGGACCAGCTGCTGCACCGACATCCCGGCGGCCACGGACACGGCGATCGAGAACGGCACCCCGGTCAGCCCGGCCTTCAGCGCGCTCCAGCCCAGCCCGACCTGCATGTACAGCGTCCAGACCAGGAAGAAGACGCCGAGCGCGACCCCGAAGACGGTCTGCACGGCGATCCCGGCCGCGAAGCTCTTGACCTTGAACAGCGACAGCTCGACCAGCGGGGAGCCGTCCCGTGCGCTCTTGCGCCGCTCGTACGCCACCAGCGACGCGAGGACGACGAGCGCGCCGGTCATCGAGACGTACCCCCACAGCGGCCAGCCCAGCTCGCGGCCGCGGATGAGCGGGTAGAGCAGCATCAGCAGCCCCAGCGTCACGAGCGCGACACCCACCAGGTCCAGCTTCAGGGCCCGGGGCGCCTTGGACTCGGTGATGAAGCGGCTGCCGAGGATCAGACCCGCGATCCCGACGGGCAGGTTGATCAGGAAGATCGAGCGCCACTCCCACCCGAACAGGTTCCACTCGGTCAGCAGCGCGCCGAGCAGCGGACCGGACACGGCCCCGAGCCCGACGACCGCGCCGAACAGGCCGAACACCTTGCCCCGCTCGTGCGCCGGGAAGGTCGCGTGCACGATCGACAGCACCTGCGGCACCATCAGCGCCGCCATGCCGCCCTGCAGGAAACGGGACGCGACCAGCATCTCCGGGTTCACCGCGAGGCCGCACAGCGCGGAGGCGAGGGTGAAGCCGCCGATGCCGACGAGGAAGATCCGCTTGCGGCCGTGGATGTCGCCGAGCCGTCCGCCGGTGATCAGCCCGGCGGCGAACGCGAGGGCGTATCCGGCGGTGATCCACTGGATCTGGCTGAAGGACGCGCCCGATTCCCGCTGGATCGACGGGATGGCGATGTTGACGATCGTCACGTCGACGAGGTCCATGAAGGCCGCGGTCATCACGATCGCGAGGGCGAACCAGCGGCGGCGGTCGGTCCCGCCCGCGGTGCTGAGAGGGGTCTCGGTGGAGGTCATGCCCAGAAGGTAGAGGGCCATTAGGTCAGATCGTGTCCTACTGGTGCGGCATCCTCGTCGGTATGACGACGGACACACCGGCCCGGCTGCTGACGCTCCTCTCCCTCCTCCAGACGCCCCGCGAGTGGCCCGGCGGCGAGCTCGCCGACCGGCTCGGGGTCTCCCGCCGCACGGTCCGGCGGGACATCGACCGGCTGCGCGACCTGGGCTATCCCGTGCAGGCGACCAAGGGCGCCGACGGCGGCTACCGGCTGGTCGCCGGCAAGGCCATGCCGCCGCTCGTGCTCGACGACGAGGAGGCCGTGGCCATCGCGGTCGGCCTGCGCGCCGGGGCGGGGCACGCGGTGGAGGGCCTGGACGAGGCGTCGGTACGGGCGCTGGCCAAGCTGGAGCAGGTGCTGCCGGGCCGGCTGCGCCACCGCGTGACCACGCTCCAGGCCGCGACCACTCCCCTGACCAGCGGGGACGGGCCGAGCATCGCGCCGGAGACCCTGACCGTCATGGCCTCCACGGCGGCCGGGCACGAGCGGCTGCGGTTCGCCTACCGGGCGGCCGACGGCACCGAGTCGCGGCGCCTGACGGAGCCGTACCGGCTGGTGTCCACGGGCCGCCGCTGGTACCTGGTGGCGTACGACATCGACCGGGACGACTGGCGCACGTTCCGCGTCGACCGCGTGAGCGAACCGTTCGCCACGGGGGCGCGGTTCACGCCGCGCGAGCTGCCGACGGGGAACGCGGCGGAGTACCTGCGGCAGTCGATGCAACGGCAGCAGGAGTCCTACGACGTCGAGGTCACGTTCGCCGCGCCGGCCGACTTCGTCGCCGCCCGGCTGCCGAAGTGGCTCGGCACGCCCGAGCCGCTGGACGACGGCAGCTGCCGGCTGCGCGGGTCCGTCGGGGACGCCGTGCAGTGGGTGGCGTTCCGGCTGGCGATGCTGGAGTGCGACTTCGTGGTGCACGCGCCGGAGGAACTCGTGACGGCCGTGAGGGAGTTGGGGGCGCGGTTGAGCAGGGCGGGCGAGGGGGGACGGATCATGACCTGACGCGCCCGTTGCCGGGGGGCGGCTGCACCGCCGCATGGCCGGATGGAGCAAGCCCGGCTGCGTGTTGTCCGTTCAGCATCAAGGCTGTCCCTCATGGAGAAGACTCCCAGGGTGATCGTGGAGCCGCCGGACAGCAGAGGCCTTCGCGCCGTCAGCGTGGGTGGCACAACGGTGGGCAGTGCCTGGTCCCCGAGCGGGCTGCGCAAGGTTCTCCGACAACTCGGCTGCCCCGAAAACATCGATCTGGAGGACCGGAGAGTCATCGTCTGGCGCGAGGCCGGCAGCGAGATATGGCCCGATCGCACGTGGCGAAGACGCACTGCCACAGCGCTCATGATGGCGGGACTGATCCTGTCCATGGTCCTGCTCACCGTCGTCGGAACACCGGACGCCATGGGTGCACTGACCTTCGCCCAGCGCATCACGGGATTCCTCTTCATCCTGTCCGGCGCGGTGCAGGGCCTCGCGGCGCTGGCGGCCCTCGACCATGAGGGAAAACGGCAGTTCAAGTATTCCGGAGCCCTGGTACTGGTCGGGGCACTGATCGCCTTGATCACCCAATGCATTTTCCTGTTCACCTGGCTCCAGGAAAGAGAACCGACACTTTACCTCCCGGTATACCTGCTTCTCTTCGCATGGTCGCTGTGGGCCCTCTGGCGGCTGTTCCAGGGGCAGGTGTGGAGAGTCATACCCCATCCCAAAAGATTTGCGACCGGGGTGGCCCTGTCCGGCCTTCTGGCCGCCACGAACTTCGCATACTCCGCCGTCTATCAGCCCACATCAGCTCCCTTCTATGTCACTCTCACGGCAAAGTTCGGCACCCCTCACACCGATCCCATCCGTCCGTTCATCCATGTGCCGCTGACTTTCCAAGTGGAGAACACCGGCAAGGTTCCGGCATACATCCTTGTTGATAAATATCTGGTCTACGGGCGTTCAGCTGAATATTCGAAGGACGACGGGGGACTGAGGGACTGGAAGGAGGCTCTGAAAAACGAAGAAGACGCAGAGCTTCACGTCACTCCATCAGACAGCAAAACGATAAGCGCCGGACAATTCGCCGGACCTGGGTACTGGCTTCACCCGGGAGAGGGCCACGTAAAGGAAAAGGTGATCGAGATCCCCAGAAGCGTTGAGTACGACCTCCTGGAAGCCTCCTTGGCCGTGGTGACGATGAGAATGGATCGCGGAAAGATCGACCTCCTGCAACTACAGCAGGTGCATCCCGCCTGGCAAAAGGAGGAGGGGAGATTCTACTGCACAGAGTGCGGCGACATGATCATCCATGAAGGGAAAGTACACCACAACAACAACATCATCAACGTCACCCGAAAACCCCGGTACGTCACCGTACTCTGGTACGGCACACGGGAGGAGTTCAACTACGCATACGCCATCTCGTCCTACAAATTCGACTCCAGAAAAAACCCTGACCGGGAGGAATTGGGAAGGGAAATCGCGAGGGAAGAGGATCGGTACGGCGTGGAGTCGCGTTCGACTTCGACGAGAGTATCCGTCGCGGCATTGATGGCGTCGTTGTAATGGACTGGGCGTTGAGTTGCAGGGGGACACCATCGGGTCCAGAGTAGTTGTAAGTGGTTGTTGTGTCTGCACGGGCAAATCCGCATGTTCCACAGTGCACCTGGACGCGCCATGGCCAGAAACGCCCGACGACGAGTCTGCCGTTACAGGGGCTGCACGTACTGCTTGGTTGCAGCGCTCTCGCTCTCGGGAGGCGTGACCGTCTCTGCGACGGGGGCCTTCGGCCAGGCCGCGGCCGTGACACCGGTCCAGACTCCATCCCCACCGCCGGATCCCGGCACCCCGGACGGTGGGACCCCGGAATCCGGCACCCCCGAACCCGGCACGCCGACCGGGCCCAGTACTCCGCCCGGGCCCAGCACGCCGACGGATACCGGGACGACGGGATCCGGCACGCAGACCGGGCCGAGCGAACCGACCGGGCCGAGCGAACCGACCGGGCCGAGCGAGCCGACCGGCCCCAGCAAACCGACGGACTCCGGCACTCAGTCGCAGCCCACGTCACCGGTCGACCCCTCGGAACAAGCGACGCTCATGGAGAAGCGCACGGCGGCGCTGAAGGTGCCGGAAGAAGTGAAGAGGGAGGTCGGGAACGAGCTGAGCGGATTGCTGAAGATGAGCCGGGATCCGGACATCCCGCCCGGCGAACGGGCCGCCTACGCGAGAATCGTGTCTCGGCTCACCGACGAGCTGGAGATGATCCAGGATCCCAAGACCCCTCGCGAGCAGCGAGTCGCCCACACGCACATCGTGGAAAGGGCGACCGAAACGCTGGGCGTGATCCAGGATCCAGGCACGTCGCGCAAGGACCGGGCCACCTACACGAGGATCGTGGACGGGACAGTCAAGACGCTGGCGAAGATCCAGGATCCCAGGACATCTCCCGAGCAGCGGGCCACCTACACGGGGCTCACTGAAGAGATGGCCGAGGGCTTCGGGCTGCTCACGGGTCAGGAAGCGGTGAAGGGCTTTCGGGCCTTCGCGCGCAGGCATGCTGAGGGGGGCAACACAGCGCTGGCTCGCATTCAGGCCGAAGGCCCGCCGCAGCAGGAGCTTGCCAAGGCATCGGAGGCCTTCGATGCCATGGGGAAGGGTCAGCAGATTCTTGGCAAGCGGACCCTTCCGCAGAAGGAGCAGGCCGAGCTCAAGAAGAACGTGGAGCAGCTGAGCGCCGCTCTGCTGAAGTCCTACGACCGGTCGGCAACCCACGAAGACCGGGACAAGGCGAAGGATGCGGGAGAGGAATTCCTCAAGAAACTTGATAAAACCAACAAAAAGCACTCGGACAAGCCCCTGCTGGAGATCAGGAACAAACCCTTGAGCTCCACGGTCGCTCCGGGAGAGTTCCAGTCCTTCACCGTCAAGGTCACCAACCACGGGGATGACGACGTCACGGGTGTGACGGTGGAGGACGAGTTCGAGTCGGCCTCGGGCGGTGCTGATGGAGGCGTCATCCGCCCCGTGTTGCATGCGCAGCTGACGAGGGATTCAGGTGAGGAGAACGACTGCGACATCACTGCGGGCGGCACCGTGGTGACCTGCCCCACGGAGGGTGACACCAAGATCGTGCCGGAGGAGACGGTCACGATCACCATCCGTGCGGTGGTGAAGGCGTCGCAGGTGCCTTACGGAGAGAAGGAGAACGTCACCCGGGTGAAGTACGAGGAGGGTGCGGAGCAGGGCAGTGCCAGGTTCGCCGTCGTCAGGTCCCCGAAGCTGTCCGAACAGGACCTCGAAGACGAACTGCAGGCCATCCGGCGATGTGCCGCGCACTTCGATTCGGCCGGCGTCTCGAAGGAAGCCCTGACCGTTTTCACGGAGGTGATGGGTGGCGAACTCGAGCAGGGGACGTCTCCGGCCCAGGCCAGTTCCGAGGGGTACAAGGCCGCTCTCACCAGAGCTGGACCCGACGAAGCGGTGTCCATCGCGGAGATACCCGTGTTCGACGTGTCTCTTCGCGACGCCGCGAAAGCCTCCAAGTCAGCAGGCGACTGCCCCGCATTCGTCGACAAGGCCCTGTCAGCCGAGTGACCGTAAGACCCTCTCAACGGCGTGACCGTCCATCGTCGAGTCGCCGGCTCTCCCAGGGGAAGTCCCGCAGCGCCCCCAGATTCCGCAACGCCAGTTCCGCCGGTCCCTCCGGCCCGTCCGCCCGGACGTCCCCGGCCGCCGCCCAGCACTCCACCGCCGCACGTACGGCCGCGCTCGCCACGGCGGCGGCGAAGCGCAGGTCCGAGGGCGCGGCAACGTTGTCGGGGGCGGTTGTCGAGGGAGTCCGCACAGGACCGGCCGTCAGCCGCGCGGCCAGTACCTCCGCCAGCGTCCGTTCCGACGCCTGGCACACCTCCGCCCACACCCTGCGCAAGGACGGGTTCGCCTCGGCGAGGCGCAGGAGCGTGCGGACCCACTCCCAGGAGGACGCCGAGACGCCGACACCCGGGGTGAGGGTGTGCCGCACCCCGTGCTCCAGGGCCCGGAACACGCTCGCGTCGGCGGGGGCGGCGCGTACCGCCTCCACCCAGCGCTGGGCGCCGGCCGCGTAGAGCGGGGCGACGGCCTCCTCCTTGGTGGCGAAGTACCGGTAGAAGGTGCGCGGGGCGATGCCGGCGGCCTGGGCGATGTCCTCCGCGCGGGTGGCGCGCAGGCCGTGCCGTACGAAGAGGCCTGCCGCGGCCCGGGCGATCTCCATACGCGTCTCGGCCTTGCGCCGCTCGGTCAGCGAGGCCTGAGGAGGGGTCGGGGTGGTGCTGCTCACGCCCGGCAGGCTATGCCCATGTGACACAATCTGCCATCTGGCGGGCCACCCCGTGGTTCAGGTACGGGGTGGCCCGCCCTTCACTTCCCCGCTCACGCAGAGAGCCGGGCCCCGGCGCCCGGGGGGAGGGACGCCGAAGCCCGGCTTTGGGAGAGTCCCGGCGCCGGGGGGAGTGCGACGGGACTTGGCTCTGGGGGCCAGGGGCGCGGCCCCGGCCCGAACTGGTGGGCCCGGAAGTCTTGTTCCCGGTGCCCCGCGGGTTGAAGCGGCGTTACATCGCCATGTTTGCGCGGTCTTTCGCCACCCGGCGTACGCGGCGGCCCCCGGGCGCACACCGTCCGTCACCCACAGACACTGGGACAACACCCACGAGCCGTGGGACGGACTGTACGCCCGGACGCCCGGCGGAGAACACCGACACCGGCGAACACCGGCGCCGGCGTCACGCCGCCGCGTCGAACCCGGTGCTGCGGGCCAGCTTCTTCAGCTCCAGCAGCGCGTGCTTCTCGATCTGCCGGATGCGCTCGCGGGTCAGGCCGTGCTCCTTGCCGACCTCGGTCAGCGTGCGCTCCCGGCCGTCCTCGATGCCGTAGCGCATCTTGATGATCGAGGCCGTGCGCTGGTCGAGGCGGCCGATGAGGTCGTCCAGCTCCTCGCTGCGCAGCAGCGTGAGCACCGACTGCTCGGGCGACACCGCCGACGTGTCCTCCAGGAGGTCGCCGAACTGGGTCTCGCCCTCGTCGTCCACCGACATGTTCAGCGAGACCGGGTCGCGGGCCCAGTCGAGCACGTCGGTGACGCGCTCCGGCGTCGAGCCGAGCTCGGCGGCGATCTCCGCGGGCTCCGGGTCGCGCCCGTGCTCGCGGTTGAACTCGCGCTGCACCCGCCGGATCCGGCCGAGCTCCTCCACGAGGTGGACGGGCAGGCGGATCGTACGGGACTGGTCGGCTATGGAGCGGGTGATGGCCTGGCGGATCCACCACGTCGCGTACGTGGAGAACTTGAAGCCCTTGCGGTAGTCGAACTTCTCGACCGCGCGCACCAGGCCGGCGTTGCCCTCCTGGATCAGGTCCAGCAGGGGCAGACCGCTGCGGGGGTAGCGGCGGGCGACGGCGACGACCAGGCGCAGGTTGGAGCGGATGAAGACGTCCTTGGCCCGCTCCGCGTCGGCGACCAGGGCTTCGAGCTCCTCGCGGGTGGCGTCCGCCTTGGTCTCCTCGTACCCGTCGAGGACCTGTCGCGCGAACACACCCGCTTCGATGACCTGGGACAGCTCGACTTCCTTGGCGGCGTCGAGCAGCGGTGTACGCGCGATCTCGTCGAGGTACATGCCGACCAGGTCGCGATCGGCGATCTCGCCGCCATGGGCGCGAACACTGCTTGCCGCGTCGGCCGTCTCGCCGGTGGCGGACTGACGACGGGCGACGGCACGGGTTGCCATGCGTGCTCCCTTGCGATGGTGAGGTCAGCGGGTGGTCCTTCGGACGCTGGACTCCGTCTCCGGGACTCTCCGGACTCTCCTCGGGTGCCCTGCATCCGATGGAAACAACGACTGGAATCAGGACAGAATTCCCAACCTGTCCCCCAATTTTTAGGATCATGCAGTACCCTGTCGGGCCCCATGAGGAGGCGCGGTGCCGACGGAACGTACAGAGGTGCAGGTCAGACCGGGAGTCGAGGCCGACCTCGAAGCCCTCACAGCCCTCTACAACCACTACATACGTGAGACGCCGATCACATTCGATACCGCGATCTTCACTCCGGAGGAGCGCCGCCCTTGGCTGCTCTCCCACCCTGTAGACGGGCCGCACCGCCTGATGGTTGCCACGGACCCGGACTCACAGGAGGTTCTGGGCTACGCCACCTCCAGTCCCTTCCGGGCGAAGCCCGCCTATGCGACCTCCGTGGAGACGACGGTGTACGTCGCCCCGCACGCCGGCCGCCGCGGCGTCGGCACCCTCCTCTACAAGGCCCTCTTCGAGGCCCTGTCCGGCGAGGACCTGCACCGCGCCTACGCGGGCATCGCGCAGCCGAACGAGGCGTCGGCCCGGCTGCACGAACGCTTCGGCTTCCGGTACGTCGGCACGTACCGGGAGGTCGGCCACAAGTTCGGCCGCTACTGGGACGTGGCCTGGTACGAGAAGGACCTCTAGGGCGCGTCCGGGTTCCCGGGGCGGCCTCAGCCGAACTGCACCGACCGTTTCGCCAGCCCCATCCAGAAGCCGTCGATCACCGACTTCTGCGCGTCCAGCTCACCGGCGGCGTCGGCCGCGCCCATGGTCACGAACAGCGGGGCGAAGTGCTCCGTGCGCGGGTGGGCGAGCTGCCCCGCGGGCGACTTGCGGGTGAAGTCGAGCAGGGCGTCCACGTCCCGCGCCTCCAGCGTCCGCCGGCCCCAGTCGTCGAACTCCGCCGACCAGGCGGGGATGCCACCCTGCCGGAGCGCGGCCAGGTTGTGGGTGAAGAAGCCGGAGCCGACGATGAGCACGCCCTCGTCCCGCAAGGGGGCGAGCCTGCGGCCGATCTCCATGAGCCGGACCGGGTCGAGCGTCGGCATGGACACCTGGAGGACCGGGATGTCGGCCTCCGGGTACATCTCGACCAGCGGGACGTACGCGCCGTGGTCGAGGCCCCGGTCGGGGACGTCCTGGACGGGAATCCCGGGGGCGCGCAGCAGCTTCCGTACCGACTCGGCGAGCTCCGGTGCGCCGGGGGCCTCATAGGTCACCCGGTAGTAGTGCTCCGGGAAGCCCCAGAAGTCGTAGACGAGCGGGACGGTCTCGGTGGCGCCGATGGCGAGCGGGGCCTCCTCCCAGTGGGCGGAGACCATCAGGATCGCCCGGGGACGCGGCAGGCCGGCCGCCCAGGCGGCCAGTTCACCGGGCCAGACCGGGTCGTCCGCCAGCGGCGGGGCACCGTGGCTCAGGTACAGAGCGGGCATGCGCTCCTGGGTGGCGGCGGACATGCTGCGGCTCCTTCCAAAACATGGTTCCCTAACAAAACTGTACGGGGCATTTGTTTAAAGTTCAAGGAGGGGCCACGTAGAGTGGAAGACATGAAGGCACCCGCATCCGCACCGACCCCGGGCTCCGTGGCGGAGCCTCCGGAACCGCGCTGGCTCACCGACGACGAGCAGCGCGTATGGCGCTTTTTCATGGAGGGCGTCACCCTCCTCGACGACCACCTCGACCGTCAGCTCCAGCGCGACGCGAGCATGCCGCACGTCTACTACGGCCTTCTGGTCAAGCTCGCCGAGGCGCCGCGGCGGCGGCTGCGGATGACGGAGCTCGCCATGCTGGCGAAGATCACCCGCTCCCGCCTCTCGCACGCCATCGCGCGCCTGGAGAAGAACGGCTGGGTGCGCCGCGAGGACTGCCCCGACGACAAGCGGGGTCAGTTCGCCGTGCTGACGAACGAGGGCTACGAGGTGCTGCGGCAGACGGCGCCGGGCCATGTGGAGGCCGTACGGCAGGCGGTCTTCGACCGGCTCACCCCGGAACAGCAGAAGTCCCTCGGCGAGATCATGCGGATCATCGCCGAGGGACTTCAGCCGGCCGAAGCCGGAGCGGACCTGCCCTGGCTCCGCTGAGCCGGGGCAGGTCCTGGAATCCGTAGGTACGAGGCGTCCCCTTCCTCGTACCTACGGAAGGGCCCGAAGGGGTGTTTCCGGTACGGCCGTCAGTGGGCGACGACCGGGACCGGCACCTCGTCCGCCACGCCCTCGCCGGAGCCGGTCACGGTGTTGCCCCCGGGACGGCCCGCGTTGACGAAGGTCAGGGCGATCCCGGCGGCCACGACGAGGATGCCGACGGCGAACCAGATGGCGCTCGTGTAGCCCTCGACCATGCCCTCCAGCTGGACCAGCTGCTGCTGGGACCGGCTGCCGGCCCCGGCGATGTGGTCCGCGATGTAGGACGTGGTGGCCGAGGCGGCGATCGTGTTCAGCAGCGCCGTACCGATCGCGCCGCCCACCTGCTGCGAGGTGTTGACCATCGCGGAGGCGACACCGGCGTCCCGCGGCTCGACGCCCTGGGTGGCCAGGGACATGGCCGGCATGAACGCCGTACCCATGCCGAGGCCGAGCAGCAGCATCGCCGGCAGCAGCAGGGCGGCGTACGAGGAGCCGATCTCCAGCCGGGTCAGCAGCAGCATGCCCAGCGCGGCGACCAGGAAGCCGGGGCCCATCAGCAGGCGCGGCGCGACCCGGGTCATCAGGCGGGTACCGATCTGGGTCGAGCCCGTGATCATGCCCGCGATCATCGGCAGGAACGCGAACCCGGTCTTGACCGGCGAGTACCCCTTCACGATCTGGAGGTAGTAGGTCAGGAAGAGGAACAGGCCGAACATCGCGATGATCGCGAGACCGAGGGAGAGGTAGATGCCGCCGCGGTTGCGCTCGGTGATCACGCGCAGCGGCAGCAGCGGGGCCTTCACCCTGGACTCGACGACCACGAAGGTCGCGAGCAGGACGACCGAGGCCACGAACATGCCGACGGTCACGGAGTCGCTCCAGCCCGAGGACTCGGCGCGGGTGAAGCCGTAGACGAGGGCGACCAGGCCGAGGGTGGACAGGACGACGCCCGGGATGTCGAGCGGGGAGCGGTTGCGGCCGCCCTCCGGCTCACGGATGACGAAGTACGCACCGGCCGCGGCGACGATGGCGAACGGGACGTTCACGAAGAACGTCCAGCGCCAGTCCAGGTACTCGGTCAGGAAGCCGCCGAGGATCAGGCCGACGGCACCGCCGCCACCGGCGATCGCGCCGTAGATGCCGAACGCCTTGGCGCGCTCCTTGGCGTCGGTGAACATCACCGCGAGCAGGGAGAGCGCGGCGGGCGCGAGCAGGGCACCGAAGACGCCCTGGAGGGCGCGGGCGCCGAACATCATCGCCTCGTTGGTGGCCGCGCCGCCGAGTGCGGAGGCCACGGCGAAGCCGCCGAGCCCGAGCACGAACGCCCGCTTGCGGCCCCACAGGTCGGCTATCCGGCCGCCGAACAGGAGCAGACCGCCGAAGGCGAGCGCGTAGGCCGTGACGACCCACTGCCGGTTGCCGTCGGAGATGCCCAGGTCCTGCTGGGCGGAGGGCAGGGCGATGTTCACGATGGTGGCGTCCAGGACGACCATCAGCTGGGCCAGCGCGATGAAGACGAGCGCTTTCCAGCGGCCGGCGTCCGGCGAGGCCGCCGGGGCGCCGAGTGCCTTTGAGGCTGTTTCAGACATGGGGGTACCCACTTCGGGACAAGATGACGGAAAAACTGGAAAGAAGCGAAAAAACGTGTCGTTGAGGGACGACTCGACGGCCAACGTCGGCCGTGAGTTCTGCGAGTGATGACTGAGGTGGCGCCGGGATCTGATCGGTCAGGCGTCGTCAGGCTTGGTCAGGCTTGACGGAGGTCCTCCATGGTCACTGCCGCACCCGGCAGGGCGGAACGGGCCGGGGCCCGCAGTCCGTCCAGGAACAGCTGAAGATGACGGTGTACGAAGCGGTCGGCGCTGAAGCACGCCGTGCCGGCCGGGGGCCGGCTGAGCTGGGCCACGGCGACCATCAGGTCACCGACGCCGACGTCGGAGCGGAGCTGGCCGGCCGCCTTGGCGCGGTTCATGACCGTTTCGAGGATCCGCTCCACGCGCTCGCGCGCCGCTTCGAGATCGGGGTGGTTCTCGTCGAACGTGCTCGAGACCATCGGGCACAGCGCACTGATCCGCTCGTCGGCGGAGATGTGCACGAAGCGCTCCAGGGCCTCGAACGCGTCCCCGGTCTCCGAGAGCGCGCGCTCGGCCGCCGCGCCCGTACGGTCCAGTACGGAGCAGACGACCTCGCGCACGAGCGCGTCGCGGTCCGGGAAGTTGCGGTACACCGTGGCGTTGCCGACGCCGGCCCGGCGGGCGATCTCGTCGAGCGGCACCTCGGGGCCGTGCTCGACGAACATCTCCCGGGCGGCGGTGACGATCCGCTCCCGGTTGCGCAGGGCGTCGGCACGGGGCCGGGGCGCCTTGCGCGGTGTGGGGGTGGCGGTCTGCACGGCGTACTCCTGGGTGAGGTGTTCTGGTGTCGATCCGGGGAGAGGCTCCCCGTTTTGGTCGGACACATGGCTAAACGGGGACCGGGTCCCCGGTATTTCCCGCGTCTGGACTTTTTATGAGTGACCTGGGTCACAGGTTCGGCGGGTTCGCGACCTCCCGCGACGGACACGGCCGCCACCTGTGCCGTTACTGACGGGAAACCCACGATCGGTCTCCTCCAACGCGCGTCCCCCCGCCCCGTGACGCAGGGTGATCGCAAGGGCGCAGCCGGAGACCGGAGGCTGCCGTGGCGCGGGAGGTCCCTTGCAGGTCCCTGGCATGCAGCCACAGCACCGGCGCCCCCGGCCGGACGGCCCGGGGCCGCCCGGCCGCCGGATACCCCGGCGGCGCCTGGCCGCTCTCGCCTGCGTGACCGCCCTGACCTTCACGGTCAGCACCTCGGCCGGCACGGGCCACCTTGCCCCGGGCGCCTCCACGGCCGGAGCCGGTCCGATCGTTCTGTCCCACACCTCCGCGCACGGCCCCTGCCTGATCCGCGCCGCCCGCAAGGTCCAGATGTCCGAGGGCATCCCCACCCACCGACGGCTACGCCCGCTCCACCGGCACCGTCCGCGCCCTCACCCTGATGGTCGACTTCTCCGACGCCCCCGGCGAGGGCGAGGCCCTGGACCGCTTCCGGGAGTTCTTCCCGCAGACCCGGCAGTGGTTCCGCACCAGTTCCTACGGCCGTCTGGACTACCGCCCCGCGGCCCCGATCCGGGAGTGGCTGCGGATGCCGAAGTCCTTCCGCGCGTACGGCATAGAGCGCGGCGCCCCCTTCGACCCCGGCTACCGCGCGCTGATCCAGGACCTCGTGGAGGTGGCCGACCCGAAGGTGGACTTCCGCGCGTACGACCTGCTGAACGTCCTGGTCACCCCGAACGCCGGCCCCTCCGCCCTCGACACCGTCCTCTCCGTCACCTTCGCCGGCAACCCCGAGGCCCCGACAGCCGACGGCATACCCGTGGCCAACGCCTCCTTCATCTACTCCCGCCAGGACGACGGCTCCGGCTCCTACGACCGCACCGGCTACCGCGTCCTCCCCCACGAGAACGGCCACGTCTTCGGCCTGCCCGACCTGTACACCGCGGAGGGCGGGGGCGCGGTCGGCCACTGGGACATCATGAGCGAGGACTGGGGCGCCAACAACGACCTCCTCGGCTGGCACAAGTGGAAACTGGGCTGGCTGGACGCCGCGCAGGTGCACTGCGCGGCGAACTCCGGCACCACGGAGTACACCCTGACGCCGCTGGCCCGCAGGGGCGGTTCCAAGCTGGTCGTCGTACCCCTGGACAGCGGAACGGGCTACGCCGTCGAACTGCGCACCCGCGCCGGCAACGACGAGGCGGTGTGCCGCCCCGGCGTCCTGGTCTACGAGATCGACACTGCGGTGGACACGGGCATGGGCCCGGTCACCGTCCACGACTCCCGCCGCGACAGCGGCGGCTGCACCCGCGCGCCGAACGTCCACGCGGAACTGTCCGACGCCCCGCTCGCACCCGGGGAGACGTTCCGGGATCCGCGGAGGGGGGTCGTGATCAGCGTGGTGGGGACGGATCGGGCGGGGGGCTACCGGGTGCGGGTGACACGAGGGTCGATAACGGCAGGCAGCAGGAGGTAGCGGCCGGCCGGTGGGGAGATCGGCGCGGAGGCGTCCGGCGCATTCCGGATTACGGTTAGGACTGCCGCGACCGCCGTACCGGAGAGCCGATGCCTGCGAAGCCCACGAACGACCCCCACGAGGCGGCGGCCCCTCGGGCCGACGGGACGGGGGCTGCTGGGGCGGGGGCTGCTGAGGCGGGAGCTGCTGGGGTGGGCGCGCCCACCGAGGCGGTCACGCCGCTGATCCGCGGCATCGCGGTCCTGCGGGAACTGACCGAGGCGGACGGCACCCTGAGCCTCAGCGCCCTCGAACGGGCCACCGGCCTCGCCCGCTCCACGATCGACCGCATCACGGCCACGCTCGCCCGCATGGACTACGTCCGCCTGGACGGCAGGGACGTGCACCTGGCCCCCCGCCTGATGGAACTGGGCAACGCCTACCTCTCCGCGCTGCGCCTCCCCGCCCTCCTCTCCGCCCGAGCGGACGCCCTGGCCGACGAACTGGACGAGTCGGTGTCCCTGGCGGTCGCCGACCGCGACGGCATCCGTTTCATCCACCAGGCCACCCGCCGCCGCGCGATGTCCCTCAGCTTCCGCATCGGCGACCTGCTCCCCGCCGAACGCACCGCACCGGGCCCGCTGTTCGCGACGGAGTGGACGGACACCGACTGGCAGCGCTGGCGGAACCGCAGGGCGTCGGACCCGAGGGATCTGTCCTTCACGGCCGTACCACCACGCAAGTACGGAGCGGACCAACGGAACGACGAGGCCTTCGTCAGCCGCACGCAAGAGGCGGCCGCGAACGGCTGGGCCCTGGACGACCAACTGATCGAACCGGGCCTGGTGGCGGTCTCGGTCCCGGTCCGGTCCACGCACACAGGCGACAGCCGGACGATCGCGTGCGTGGCGAGCGTGGTCAGCCACACGAGCCGCCACACGGCCCATGACCTGCGCACCACCTTGCTCCCGAGGCTGCGCTCGGCGGTGACGGAGATGGAACGCGAACTGCGCCGCACGCCACCCCCGGAGCCCGGCCCGTCCCCCTCGAACCTGGCGCTCTGGACGGGCGCGTCCAAGCAGCGGCTGGGCCGCGACTTCGTCGAATCCCTGGCCCGCGGCCTGACGGTCCTCACGGCCTTCGGCGAGGGCAGGCCGGAGCTGACCCTCACGGAGGTGGCCCAGGCGACGGGCCTGGCCCGGGCCACGGCCCGCCGGGCCCTGATCACCTACGAACACCTGGGCCTGGTGACGACCCCGAACCCCCGCACCTTCACCCTCACCCCCCGGGTCCTCTCCCTGGGCTTCCCGCCCCTGTCCCGCACGTCCCTCCCCGAGATCGCCCAGCCCCACCTGTCCGACCTGACGTCCCGTATCCACGAGTCGACGTCGCTGGCCGTGCTCTCGGACTCGGGCGAGGAGATCCAGTACACGGCCAGGGTGGCGACGGGCCGGGTGATGAGCGTGAACATCACGGTGGGCACGCGCCGGCCGGCGTACGCGACGGCCCCGGGCCGAGTTCTGCTGGCAGACACACCCGCGGAGCACGAAGGCCTCGACCTGACCTCGATCCACTCCCAGGGCTACGCCTTGGTCGACGAGGAACTGGAAGAGGGCCTCCGCTCCCTCGCGGTCCCGGTCCGCGACCGCTCCGGAAGGGTGGTGGCCGCCCTGAACACAGCGATGCACGCGAGCCGCCGCACCCGGCACGCATGCGTGACGGACCTGCTCCCCGAACTGACCGCGACAGCCACCCGGATCGAGTCGGACCTCCGCACGGCCGGCCGCTTCACCCGCGTGTCGCCGACCTGACCCCCACACCCGGGCGAGCTACGGGTGTTGCGTGCCGCTCACCGGATCGCCAGCTGGTCGAGGTAGGAGCGGACGTTGCGGCGGGTCTAGCGCAGCACTGAACTCGTCGCCTGGATGGGTGACCTCGCAGGCGCCCGCTCGTATTCGATGGCTGGAGACGACCTTCGCGTTCACGTTTCCCCCGCTCGCCGACGTCACGGTTGCGCCGTCAACCCTGGCCGCCCAGGTAGGTGCACCGGGCACACACCTGCGAGCGACAACGGTTGCCGGGCCACCCCCTGTCCCCGGGGGCTGCGACCACGGCCCCAGCCCACCACCCCACCTCGATCCGCTACCCTGTCAGGGGTCGCCACCTCGGTGGCGTCCCCACCCTTGCCGCAATCGGGGCGAATAGTCACGCAGAGTATTCAGCCGCGGTTGCACAAGCCCCGCCTTCGTAGCTCAGGGGATAGAGCACCGCTCTCCTAAAGCGGGTGTCGCAGGTTCGAATCCTGCCGGGGGCACAGCAAAACACCAGGTCATAGGCCCTTCCGTCCAACGGGCGGGAGGGCCTTCGTACTCGCAGCACACATATGGCACACATGCGGCTGCGGGCAGAGGTGGGGAGCTGTGCGAGATGCCCGCGAAGGACGAGCTGGCCCGGCGACGGTACGAGAAGCTGGTTGAGCGGCTTGAGTCGCTGATGCAGGCCGCACTGAAGCCGGAGTACGAGGGGTACTACGGGCAGCTGATCCTTGGCGCTGACGATCTTGCGGAGATGGGCGAGCTCAAGGACGTCCGGCGTGCCGCCAGGGAAGCGGGACGGCGTCTCGGATGGAAGACGACCACCCATCTCGTCGGTAACCGGCTCTTTGCCCTCGACGAGCGGAAGGTTCCCGAGGAGATCGAGCGGCTGGCCGGAGATGCAGCCGCTGCCGCGATCGATCGGGCCCGGCAGGAAAGCCACCGACCGCGCGGCTGACCTGATCCGGGGGAGACGCAAGGCGCCGCCCCACCGCATCAGCGCGGTGGGGCGGCGCCCTCGGTGACGGCTCCCCGGCACGGATCAGGCACACATCACGCGGCATCGTCCTCCAGGGTGGCGACCGCCTCGGCGGCCTCACGGGCCTTCCGCTCCGCCTTCTCCAGCTTGGCCTTCGCCTTGGCCAGTTGCTTGGAGCGGCGCTTGTGCATCTTCTTCGAGACCTCGTCCAGACGGTCAGGGAAGAGGTGCCCGTACGTGTCCAGGGTCAGCGTCGCGGACTTGTGGCCCAGCATCGTCTGTACGACGTTGACGTCCGCGCCGCTGGCGATGGCGAGCGAGGCCGCCGTATGGCGCAGCTTGTGCGGGGTGACCTTGAGGTGCCCCAGCCCGGCCTTCACGACCGCCGGTGCGAAGAACCGCTGACGGAAGTTCCGGGCCCGCAGCGGGCCGCCCTGCGGGGCCGTGAAGAGCAACTGCTCATCTCCCCGCCCCCGGACGTGCGGCGCCAACTCCTCGGCCAGGAACCGCGGGATCGGTACCGAACGGCGCTCGTGGTTCTTGGGGGTGTCGAGGTAGAGCTTGCCGTTGTCCTCGGCGTACGCCTCCACGATGTGGGCCCGGCAGGCGTCCAGGTCGACGCGGCCCACCTTCAGCGCGGACGCCTCGCCCCAGCGCAGGCCGGTGTAGGCCAGCAGCAGGATGAACACCCGGTAAGCGCCTGACGCGTTGGCCAGTGCGTCGACCTGCATGTCGTCGAGGTACACGTGGTCAGCCGGCATCGCCTTGGGCAAGGGCACGCCGACAGCCGGGTTGGCTGCCAGACGACGGGCCTTGACCGCGTAGCCGAGAACGCGGCTGAGGACGACGTACGCCTTGCGGACCGACCGGCGGCTAAGCTTCCTGCCGCCGGTCGCCTCGCCGGACAGCAGATCCGCGAGCCACTCCGCGATGTCCTCGAAGTGAATGCGGTCCAGCTGGGTGGTGCCCCACTTGGGGATCACGTGGACGTCGAGAACGCCGCGGTAGCGAGCCCGGGTTGAGCGCTTGAGGTGGAGCTGGGCCGCCAGCCAGGACTCCGCCACCTCGGCGAACTTCACCCGCGCGGCTGCGGGATCGCGGTAGGAGCCGTCGTTGAGACGCGACTCCATCCTTGTCCGCTCCGCCTCGGCGTCGACCTTGCGGGCGAAGGTCTTCTTCTTCGGCTTGCCGTCAGGGTCGTACCAGCGCACGCGGTAGCGCCCCGGTGGCGTACGCCCCGCGCTCTTGGCTTCCGCCACGGCACGCACGTATGCCGCGTGCCCTATGCGGTCCTCAATCCAGACCCGCGCCAACTAGCACTCCCTCCGATCATCACCGGACACTGACGGGAGCGGCAGGAGCAGGGTCGTGGGAGAAACGCCGAGCGCGGTGGCGAGGGCGACGAGGTCGTCTACGTCGCATCGGCGGCGGGCGCGTTCGGTGCGGCTGAGGGCGGTGTTGGCCATCGGACGGCCCAGCGCGGTGCAGCGGGCGGCGAGCTGGTGCTGGGTCAGGCCGCGCGCGAGGCGTAGGCGCTCGATGGCGCGTGCGGTGTGGAGGCCGGCGGGGCCTATTTCGACAGGTCGGTTGGGCATGACAGATAGCTGTAACTTGCAGCCGGCCGCCATGGCAAGAGTTAGTTCTTAAACTCTCCAAAAGGCGTCCAGGGGCGAAGTGGTGTTCGTCTCGTCGAATTCCGATACATCACGAGCCGTTTCAGCAAGGAGGTTGTGCTACCTTCCCTCCGCGCCAAAAATATGGGCGATTTGAGCGGCTATCGGATGCGGTGTCCGGTGGGCTGGCCGTTTCGCTGCTGACTGCTGGGCGCCGCCTCTGAGCTGCTGAGGTATCGGATTCCGGCACCTTAGCCGGTCGCTTCTCCACAGAAAACTTCTGCTTCCGCGGGAGCGATTTCGGCAACCGGTGATTCACCCTTACTGTCTTGGTCTTCCCCGGTGACGCCGAGGGAAGTAGCCGGGGTTCAGAATCCACTCTGGATGCTTCCCCGGGTGGTGTGGCTGTGCTGTCCACGCCTGCCATCCATAACCCTGATTCCGATATGGAGACCTCATTGCCGAACCACTCCCCGCGCCTTGCCGGCGCCGAGCGTGACCAGCTCGCCACTCCCACCGACGTGGCCGCCTACCTCGGGGTGCCGGTGAAGACGCTCTACCAGTGGAAGTACCGGGGCATCGGCCCCAGCGTCCACAAGGTCGGCCGTCACCTGCGCTACCGCTGGCGGGAGGTGGACACGTGGCTGGACGCCCAGACCTCGTACGACCTCACAGCCTGACCCGGCGCCCGGCGCGGACAACGGAACGGCCCCCGGCGCGCCAACGCCGAGGGCCGAAGACTCCCCTGTCGATTGCCCATCCCTGAACGAACGAGCTGGTGAGGGGCGGGACCTTGCCCGTCCTGCCCCTTGCCGGAGAGGAACGCCTATGGAGGACTCTACGTCCCCCAGCACCACGAACACCTCCCCCATCGACTGGCCCACTCCCGCCGTCCCGGCAAGGGCATCCCCTGGCACCGCAACGATCAGGCGGACACACGGCCCCCCGCGTCGGGGACCGTCGAGCACGCGGCAGATGCGGAAGCACGCGGTCCCCAGCCTCCCTTTGACGCGGCTGCTTTTGGGGACCGTCCCCGCGACGTGCCCACTGCCCGGTCCCCGCACGTCCCGGTCCCCGTATCGACATCCGGCGCAAACCCGCAGGCCAGCGGCGGGAAATCGGGGACCGGTCCCCAAGAGGCTGCAGTTGCACCAGGGGACCGTCATGGGGACCGTGATCACGGTCCCCGCCGGTCGCTGGGGGCCGACACCCCCGTGGCGGGAACCGCCCAGCAGGAGGGGACCGGTCCCGTCGACGCACGGGGACCGGATCACGAGGTCGGTCCCCGGCCTCCTCGGGGACCGGAAGACCCTTCGGAACAGGGTTCCGGTGAGGGTGCCGTACTGCTGGATGAGTTGCGGGCAGCGATCGGCAAGTACGTCGTGCTGCCCAGTGACGAGGCGCTGACCGCGGTCACCCTGTGGGTGGCGGCCACGCACATCCAGAGCGTTCTGCAGCACGCGCCGCGCCTGGCGGTCGTCGGCCCGACGAAGGGCTGCGGCAAGTCCCGGGTGCTGGACGTACTCCACGAGACCGTCCACCAGCCGATCATGACGGTGAACATGTCCACGGCGGTGCTCTTCCGCGTCATCGGCAAGAACCCGCGCACGATCCTGGTGGACGAGGCCGACACCATCTTCAGCAAGGCCGGCGAGAACGAGGAACTGCGCGGCCTGCTGAACGCCGGTCACCAGCGCAACCGGCCCGCCTGGCGGATCTCCGGTCCGGAGCACAAGCCGACCCCGTATCCGACCTTCGCCATGGCCGCGCTGGCCTCGATCGGCGACCTGCCCGACACGATCACGGACCGGGCGGTCGTGCTCCGCATGCAAAAGCGCAAGCCCGGCGAGAAGGTGACCCCGTTCCGCTCGCGCTACGCCGTACCGGAACTGAACGCACTGCGGGACAAGCTGGCCGCCTGGCTGGGACCGCTGCGCGGCACGGCCGCTCGCATGGCGCCGACCATGCCGGTGGAGGACCGGGCGGCGGACACCTGGGAACCGCTGGTCATCATCGCCGACCTGGCCGGCGGCCACTGGCCCGCCCATGCCCGTGCGGCCTGTGTGGCGATGACCCGGTTCGAGGCCGTCCAGGACGAGCAGACCAACCTGAAGACGCGACTGCTGCGCGACATCCACCGCATCTTCCAGGCACACGGCAACCCAGAATCCCTGTCCTCTCTGGATCTGGTTACCGCTCTGCTCCAGGACCCCGACGCCCCCTGGGCGGAACACGGCACCAAGGGACTCAACGCCCACCACCTGGGCAACATGCTGAGGGACTTCGGCATCAGCCCGGCCAACTACCGCTTCGACAAGGGCAGGCAGGCCAAGGGGTACGCCCGTAACCGGTTCCTCGACAGCTGGGCCCGGCACTGCCCCGACCTCACCGAGACGGCGCCCGCCCCCGCGCACGACGCCACACCTGCGCACCGGGCCCAGGGCAAGCCGCCCGCCGCCCCGGCGGGCCAGCTGCCCGTCGGCCCGCCCGGCGGCCCCACCGGCCCCCACCGCGCCCGCTGACCCGCCTCCCCCCAAGGTCCGTATCACTGCGTCGCATCCGTCCCCGCGCAGGTCAGCGCGGGGACGGATGTCCTCGCCGGGACGGACTTCTCCGTACCTGCCCGAGTGTCCGTACCTGTCCTGACCAGGCATGGGACGGATGCGACGCACGTGACACACCTGCCGCCCCCTCACCAACGGAGTACTCCGATGCGCGACCTGCACCCCGAACACCCCATGCCCCAGAAGCAGATGCCCCGCACCCCCGTCACACGCGCAGCAAGTTGTCGGGTAAGGAGTCCTTACCCGGCCCCCGCCCTGGAGGGTGCGGAGGCATCCGGCGCAGGGGCACCGGAGTCGGTCGGCCCGGGGGAGCCGACCTGGACTGGGGGCAGCGAGCCGTCGTCGAGCGTGCCGCAGCAGCCTGCGCCGCGTCGCCGTCTGCGTGACAAGCAGCTGCGCGAGCGACGCGTCCACCCCCGCTACAACGACGACGAGTTCGCCCTCGTGCAGAAAGCCGCCGCCCTGAGCCCGCATGCAGCCCGGCGGCTACGTCGCCGAGTGCGCGCTCGCCGCCGCCCGTGCCGAGGGCCCCACCGCCGCCGTCGCCGACTACCGCGCCATGGTGCAGACGCTGATGGCCGCCAACCGGCAACTCGGCGGCATCGGCAACAACCTCAACCAGCTCACCTGGCACCTCAACAGGGACGGCGCCTGGCCCCACCCCGACACCGTCCAACGGCTCCTGGACCGCGTCGAGGCATCCATCGCCGAGGTGGACACCGCCGTCGCCCAGATCACCGAGGGGCGGTGAGCCCTTGATCCCGAAGATCATCCTCGGCAAGGGGCCGGAGGCCACGCGCCGCACGATCGGCTACCTCTTCGGCAAGGGCCGGGCCAACGAGCACGTCGACCCGCACCTGGTGGCCTCCTGGAACGACTTCGCCCCGGACCCCGGCCGCAGTCCCCACCGCGACCCGAAGGAGGTGGAGGCGCAGCTCGCCGCGCAGCTCGACCAGCCCGTGAAGATGCTCGGCGACAAGGCACCCAAATACACCGTGTGGCACTGCCCCGTCCGTGCCGCCCCCGAAGACCCGCTCCTCACCGACGCCCAGTGGGCGGACATCGCCCGCCGGATCGTGGCCGCCGCCGGCGTCGCCCCCGACGGCGACACCGAAGCCTGCCGCTGGGTGGCTGTCCGCCACGCCGACGACCACATCCACATCGCCGCCACCCTCGTACGGCAAGACGGCCGACGCCCCCAGCGCGACTACGACCAGTGCGCCGTCCAGCGCGAAGCCCGCCAGATCGAAATCGACTACGGACTGAGGCGGTTGAAGCCGGGCGACGGCACCGCCGCCAAACGCCCCACCAGCAAGGAGCACTTCAAGGCCAAGCGCCTGTGCCAGGACGCCACCTCCCGCGAGATCCTGCGCCAGCGGGTCCGCCGCGCCGTCGCCGCCGCAGCGGATGAGACCGAGTTCTTCGCCCTGCTGGAGGCCACCGACGTGAACGTGCGCCTCAAGCGAGGCCCGTCCGGCGACGCGCTTGGCTGTAACTTCGCCCTGCCCGGCGACACCAACGACAAGGGCGACCCGGTGTTCTACTCCGGCTCCACCCTCGCCCCCGACCTCTCCCTCCCCAAGATCCGCCAGCGTCTCGCCACCACCAGCCCCGAGCCGGTCACCGTCCGGCCGGGCAATCCGTGGCACCAGGCCACCGCCGCCACCGAACGCATCCCCCACCACCTCACCCACGGCGACAACCCCACGGGGCAGGGACAGCTGGTCGCGCTCGGGGCCGCACTAGACCTCCTGCCCGTCACCGCACCGTCGGCGCTGAAGGCCGAACTCGAACAGGCCGCGGCCGTCTTCGAGCGCGCCACCCGCTCCCGCATCGCCGCCGACCTGGACAGCACACGCGTCCTGCGCCGCAGCGTCCAGGCGATCTGGAAGGACCCCGCACGGCACGAGGACGGTGCCGGGCTAGCGATGCTGCTGGACGTCGCGCTCACCGCGGTCGCCTACGCGATGCACTGGCACCGCAGCCGCCAGCACGCGCAGCAGGAGGCCGCAGCGGAACAGGCACTCCTCCATCTGCAGGTCGCGTACGCGCAGGTCGCTGGCCCGGTCCTGACGGACCTCGCACGCCGCTCCCCTAGCCTTCAGACCAAGCGCCGCTTCGCCCACCACCTCCAGCAGGCAGCAACGGAGCACGCCGAGCGCATCCTGGCCGACCCCGCCTGGGATGCCCTTGCCGCCGTGCTCGCCGAGGCGGAAGCAGCCGGACACAATCCGACCGCGATCCTCGACCGGGCCCTCAGCCAGCGCACTCTCGACGACGCCCACAGCCCTGCACGAGCACTGACCTGGCGCATCCGTCGCCTCGGCGAACGCCACACACCCGGCCCACGAGCCCAGGCAGCCAACGCGCACTACATCGAGGGGCACCCCGCCGCTCCGCGCCCGCCGCAGCCTCAGGCGCGGCGGCGTTGATCACCTCTGTGCCCGGCCGCCACTGTCCGGCCTGGGCGCCTGGGGTTTGCGGTGCTTGCCGGTGCCGGAGCCGAGTGGCTTCGACACCGGCCCTGAAGGTGAAGGATCGTTGGCCTCTGGGTACAGGATGGCTTGGGCCTCGGCCAAGCTGTCGGCGAACCCGTACGGCTCCCATGCGTGCCCGTTCCAGCGCTCGATGGCGCGGCATGCATCCGGGTTCAGATGCGATGCCCTGGGCCCGTCGCCGGGCACGACAGGGACGGCGCGAAGTCGGCCGATCTTCGCGTCACGGCGTTCCGCCCAGTCCCTCAGCGGCTCGTCGTCCATCCTGGCGTTCCTCGCGTCGGTGGCGGCTGTCTCAGGAGGGTAGCGGCCACCGCGGGCCGTTCGGGTTCCCGAGCCAGACGGCCTGCTGGTCGCGGGAGACAGTCACGCCGAACGCCGCGGTGTTCGGTGAGCCGTACTCCTCCCAGGTAGCCACCGCCGATTCGACCGCGTCCCACAGGCGGCGGGGGCCGCCCTGGCGGACTTGCCAGCCGCTGTCCGTGGGAGCGAGGACGGCGAAGGAATCGGTAACGCTGTCCAACAGAAACGTGCGGACTGGGCCGCTGTCGACCGCCATCGAGAAGAAGCGGGCGTCCGGCGCCGCGAGCTGCGCCATGAACGCCGGCCCGGAGCTGGTGAGAACTTCTGGCCCGCGTGCGGCTCTCCGTACCGTCCCGTCGTCGGGCCCCGGCACCATGCCGAGGCTCTCCGGTGCGTCCTGCTGGCGGGCGATCATGAAGCTTGGGTCGTCCTCGCTGAACCAGCCGCTCGCGCTGTCAGTGGTGACGATGAGCTTGACCAGGCCGAGGGAGCGCAGCCAGCCGCGAAGGGTGGTGAGGATGACGCCGCCCGGCCGGACCTGCTCCAACCAAGCGAGCGGGATGCTGCGGAAGCCGCACGTGGCGATCAGCCGGTCGTATGGGGCTCCGTCGGGGTGGCCGGCACGGCCGTCCCCCACCAGCAGGTGGGGCGTATGACCGGATTCGGTGAGGGCGTGGCTGGCTCGGCGGGCAACGCCTTCGTCCGTCTCGATCGAGGTCACGCTCTCGCTACCGAGCCGGTGGCACATCAGCGCTGTCGAGTATCCGGTTCCGGTGCCGATCTCCAGCACGTTCATGCCGTCCTGCACATCCAGGTCTTCGAGCATCCGCACCACCAGGCTCGGCAACGTCGAGGACGAGGTCGGGGCCGCGTTGCTGATCGGCTTCGGCTCGGCCCAATCGATGTCCTGGCCGTCGAACTGAGTCATCCATGTCTCGTCGGTGTAGACGAGCCGGAGCCACTCCTCCTTGCCGACCGTCTCCGGTGTGACCGGCTCCCAGGTGGTGACGCCCGGGACATGGCTCTCCCGGTAAAAGCGCGGGATGAACCTGTGCCGGGGCACGGCCTCCACGGCGGCCCGCCACTCAGGTGAGCGCAGCCGTCCGTCCTTCTCCAGTTGCCGGGCGAGCCGGCGCCGGAGATCGACCGCAGCCGTCTCGATATCGGTCTCACTGGCCACAGAGTCCTCCTTCCAGAAGATCGGCGAGTGCCGCAGTCATCGGCAGACCGGTCGGCGGCTCCATCCATGCCCACTGCCCGGAAGGATTGCACTCGATGAAGATCCACTCGCCGGAGTCGGTCAGAGCGAAGTCGAACGCCCCGAAGACGAGCCCGAAGTGCTTCAGATAGGCATGCATCGACCGCTCCACCGCGGGCGGTGCGGCAAGCGGCGTGTAGGTGTGGGTGCCGTAGTCCGTGCGCCAGTCGAGGAGACCGGAGTCGATCCGCACGGCAAAGATCTGCTCGCCGATCACCGTCACCCGGATGTCGGCGACCTTGTCCACGCGCGTCTGGAAGAGGTGCATGCTGCCGGTCACGGAGTTGTCGATCTCGTCGGCGGCCACCTCGGTGACGGGGACGGTCTGGGCCTTGCCGTCGACCAGGTAGAGCGGGACCGAGATCGGCTTGAAGATCGCCGGACCGTGCTCCTTGATGAAGGCGCGTGCGTCGTCGGGAACGTTGGTGACGAGCGTGGGCGGCACCGTGAAGCCGGCCGCCGCCGCTGCCGCGAGCCCGGCCGGTTTGTACTCGGCGTCGCCGATGCGGTTGGGGTGGTTGACGTAGAGGCAGCCGGGCAGGGCGGTCAGGATGCCGCCGAGCCCGTAGCGGGCCTGGGCCGCAGCGAACCGTTCGTCCTGCTTGTCGAGATGGGGGAAGGCGAACCCGGAGGGGCGCCGGTAGTACATGGAACGCACCGCGCCCAGGTCGGCACGCCGGCTCGGGGTCTGCACGCTTCCCCGCCATCTGTCACTGTCGCCGCCGATGGCGGCCGAGCACGACAGAGTGGCGGGGAAGTCACCGGAGTCGAACCGCACGACCGGGACACCCCGGTCGTGCAGCTCGGCGATCACGAAGTCCGCGGTCGGGTCGTCGAGGTTGGTGACGACCAGGACCGGACGATCGTCTTTCGTCACCAGGGTCACTGGTCGGTGTCGTTGCCCGTGTCGCTGTCCGGGGAGTCGCTGTTGCGGTCGCCCTGGCCCGTGGTGCCGGTCGCGGGATTCGTACCGGAGGACGTGCCGTGGCCCGGGGACATGGTGGGCACCCCGGAGGCATCGAAGTACCGGGCGGTCTGCGTCTCCGGGTCCAGCGTCACCGTCGCGTAGGCGGGGTCCTCGGCGGGCGGATACGGGGCAATGCGACGAAGACCCCACGGGGCCGCCGTCAGATGCCCCTGCGGCAGCGGGCTGCCCGTGGGGAATCGATCCATGTGGTTGAACACGGTCTTCCTTCCTGTCAGAAGTTCTGTTCTTCGCCTGACTTGCTCACCCGCACGGGCATCGCGGAAGGCGGTCCTGCTCGTGCGGGAGTCTCAGGGGTTCCGGGAAGAAGAGGCACCGGGGCCTACGTCGTAACCGGACCAGGGTTCCGCAGCCCGCCCAGGACCCGTTGAAGGAGGCTGATGTCCGGTGCGCGGGCCTCGGCCGCCAGCCGACCGTCGCGGTACCAGCGGCTGAGCTGCTGCCGCCACGCGATCTCGGCACGCTGCATCTCCGCGCGGATCTCGCCGAGAGCCAGTCCCGACTCGACGCGCAGCCGCACAAGGTCGGCGGGGGTCAACCGGACCGGCTCTGGGACAACAACCGCGTCGGCCTGGTCAGACGGACGCGTCGGGCCGAAGGCCAGTTGCACGCACGCGTCCGGGAACGGGTCTCCGACCAGTTCCTCCGAGGACAGGAGCCGTAAGGAGATACGCGAGATCAACATGCGGCCGGCACCCGCAGCTCTGCCCAGACGAGCTTGCCCCAACGATGCAGGTCGTAGCCCCACCGCCAGCTCAGCGACTCGACCAGGAGCAGACCACGGCCGCCCTCGGAGTCACCTTCAGGGCAGCCCGGTTCCGGGGTGTCTCGGCACGTGTCGGCAACGCCGATCCGAATCACTTCGGCCGTCTCACGCCGAATCACCACACGGACCGCGCGACATCGTGTGTGGCTGACGGCATTGCTGATCAGTTCCGAAACGATCAGAGTGCCCACCTCGGCCAACTCGCCTATGTCCCAGGTGTCCAGAGTCGCGGAGACAAGCAGACGTGCGCGGCGCGCGGATTCCGGCTCGCACGGCACCGTCTCGGTGTAGCCCGGAACACCAGTCGCGGTTGGCTTGGCGGCGGTCATGGTCACGGGGTCATCCCTCCGAGGCTGGGACGCCCGCCCCGCGAAGGGTGCGCAGGAGCGGGCTTTCCTCCACGCCATCGAGAGGCAGGAAGGGGAATCTCGCCCGCTCAACGGCTGGTACCGAGTCAACGGCACTTGGCCGACGACGAACAGGAAATGTCGCGCCCCGCAGCACCTACGCGAACCGGAAGACTTTACGCTCCGGTGACCTCGAGTCTGGTTCGGCCGGTAACCACAGGGCTACGGTCGGTCCATGGGAGCGAACGCCATTCTCAAGGGCCGGATGGAGGAACTCGGGCTCACCCAGGAAGAATTGGCTGGTCGGATGAACGCTGCGCTGGCAGAGATCACCGGCAGGCCCGGTGACGTCTCCGACCGCACGATCCGCAACCTCCTCAATGGAACCTCCCGCCGCCCCATCGGACGCACGTGTGCAGCCCTGGAGCGGGTGTTCGGTTGTCCCGTCGAGGACTTAGGGTTCAGCGCACCACGCACCATGCAACACCCGCAGGAGGACCCCGTGCGGCGTCGCACTTTCCTCACCTCAGCGACCGGAAGCGCAGCTGCCACCGTTCCCTTGGTGGCCCAACGCCGGACAGTCGGCATGTCGGACGTGGCCCGGCTCGCTGCCGGGATGAACGCCCTTGTCGAAGCGGACGACCGCCAGGGCGGACACACGGCACTGGAGAAGGCCGCCGCCCAGGGCCGCACCAGGGTGCTGGAACTACAGCAGCGCAACGCTGGCGAACGCGTCCGCAGAGCCCTGTACGCACTGGCCGCCGAGTACACCACCATCGCCGCCTGGTCCTGTATCGACGCCCGCAATCTCGACCAGGCCCAGAGCTACCTGAACGAATCAGCGACGTACGCCGGCCTCTCCCAGGACGGCCCCACCGAAATGCGGGTCTGGGTCAACCTCTCGATGCTCGCCTACCAGCGGCAGAACTGGCCCGAAGCCCTCGCAGCGGCCCAGGCCGCGCAAGCCTCCTCAGCGGCTCGCCGAGACCCGTTCTTCGACTCGCTGGGCCGAGTCCGCGTCGCCCTCGCGTACGCGGCTCTCGGTGACGCCCGTGCGGGCCTGCGTTCACTGGGATCAGCCCAGGACACTTTCACCAGGGTGGCCGACCGAGAGCGTCCGCGCTGGACCGCCTTCTACGGGCAGGCCGAACTCGACCACCTCGCCGCAATCGTCCAGTTCAACAGCGGACGCCACCCTCATGCCGAAGCCATGGCTCACCGTGCGCTGGCCAGGATCCCGACCGCCTTCCGGCGCAACAAGGCCCTCGCGACCGCCCAGCTCGCCCTTGCACAGCTCCACCAGGGAGAGGCCGAACAGGCCACGGCCTCAGCCACCGACGTCTTCACCATCATGGATGGCGACCCATTGCCCGGCCGTATGCGCACACTCATGGGCGACTTCCACCGGGGCCTGTTCATCATGGCTCCCTCCGCCTCCTGCGTACGAGACTGGGCAGACCGCATGCGAACCGAATGGAGCCGAGCGTGACCGACCTGCGTCACTTCCAGCACGGAAACCTCCCCGAGGTCTTCCGGCAGATGCTCATCGACGTACACGCCGACGCCTACGCCGACCAGATGGACGACCCCTTCCACCAGCGCTTCGCCTGGTTCGTCGACCACTGGACCGGCATGGACGGCTTCTCCTGCGTGGTGGCGTACGACGGAGACGAACCGGTCGGCTTCGCCTACGGCGCCCCGCTCACCCCCGGCCGCGAATGGTGGCGCTCCACCGCGTACGAGCCGAACAACGGCTACTCCTCCACCTACGCAGTCTCCGAGGTGATGGTGCGCCCAAGCTGGCGCAAGCAGGGAATTGCCGACCGCCTGCACGAGGCGCTACTCAAGGAACGTACGGAAGACCTCGCCGTGCTGCTGGTCGACGTCACGCACCCCAAGGTCCAAGCCCTGTACGAAACATGGGGATACGCCAGAGTCGGCGAGCAGCAACCGTTCGCCGACTCACCGGTGTACGCGGTCATGGTCAAAGACCTTCGGGACTGAGTCGCAGTCAGCCAGTGACAAGACGGCTGTCGAACCCTGCCCGCACAAGTCGCCCGTGGCCGCCGGCCGTCGTATAAGGTGTCCCACAACGCCTGGATCGCGCTGACCGTGGCGGTGGACCATCTCCACTGCTTCCGCTCTACGTTCGCGGACGACCTGCGGGACAACTCGGTGTCGATCACGCTCCACACCCACGGGCAGTACTCACTGCTGCGCGGCGCCTTCGAGAACAGCGCCCGCGCGGTATGGATGCTCGGCCCCGCCCAGCGCCTCGTACGCGTGCAGCGGCGCTTGTCCATGCAGGCGGGCGAGAACAAGAACTCCGACCGCATGACCGCGCTCCTCCAGCAGCAGCCCAAGCGTCCGCTGGACGTACGCATGCAGCAGCTGACAGACCTCGTCATCAAGGCGGGAACGGACCCGGACAACGCCAAGAAGGCCCTCCGGCCCCCCGCTTACTCGGAGATCGTGCGCGAAGCGGGCGCCCTGACGCCCATGGGCGCCGAGGCCGAGGTCGTGTGGACCAGTTGCAGTTCCCTGGCCCACGGCGACACTTACGGCACTCTCAGCGTCCTGGAGCGGACCATCGTAGGTACCCAGGACCGTGTGAACCTCGCCCAAATCACCAGCTCCCCCAAGGTGCTGTTCTGGGCCACGGACCGCACCGTCGCGATGATGCAGCGCGGCTTCGACCTGTTCAAAGAACGAGCCACCTGTCACCGCTGAGGCGGCGGACGGTCCGACAACCCTGCGCCTCCACGCCAAGCGCCCGGCGTGCGTATGGCCCTGCACACAAGAAAGCCGAAGTATGGACGGAACCACAATCGTTCGAGTGGGCCTGCGGCACCGCCGTACAAGCCTGGTGAACAAGACCAAGCTCAAGTAGTCGTCGTCCAGAAGGAAGACGTTCGCCGCTGCCCTGCAGCAGTTCGAAGAGCAGATGAACGCGGCGAAGGTCGTCACCGCCGCCACACGGCCCATCAACCTGTACTACGGCCTCGTGCAGGCCGGCCTCGCGATGACCGCGGCCCATGCACCAGGCCGATTCACCTTCGACAAGCACGGCTTGAAGATCCTCGACATGGAGCAGAGCATCCCCGACGTGGCTGTCAGGCCCGATGGCGAAGGCGCGTTCCAGGCTGTGTCCGACGCCACAGGATCCGAGCGTGCGGCGGCTGCGATCAGCCTCGGGGCCCTGTGGAACTCGATTCCCGAACTCACTGAGGCGCCGCTTGAAGGAATGATGAGCGACCCGGCGGTCATGTTCCTCGCCGATAGCCAGCCAGCCTTGCGAGGCGACTGGGAAAGCTGGAACGGCGACACCGCGCCGCCGATCGAGTACCTGCGCGCCACGGTCTGCGTGAACGACGAGACGCCCTCGGCGGCGGACAGGAGGGCGTGGCTGACATCGTTCCTGCCGAAGTACCCAGGTCTGCGCGACGCACGTCTCTGGGGCGGCGAGCAGGATGCCTCCACAGAGATCCGCCCTGGGCGCTTCTCCGTTGACATCTGCTGGCCTGCCCCCGAGCGTGGGATGGAGGAGCCTGAAGTCGACCGCTTCTTCGACA
Organism: Streptomyces africanus; assembly: GCF_030816955.1. Classification (NCBI taxonomy): domain Bacteria; kingdom Bacillati; phylum Actinomycetota; class Actinomycetes; order Kitasatosporales; family Streptomycetaceae; genus Streptomyces; species Streptomyces africanus. Next base: position 3,696,271 of record NZ_JAUSYP010000001.1, read on the forward strand.
GCAGGGCTCCTGCCTACCGCTTCAACGCGGACCGCTTCGTACGTCCGTCTTTCGAACCCACCAAGAACCCCCCGACTCCCCTCATGTCCTGGTGGCTGATCCTCTACAGCTTCTCGATGCTGGCCCGGTACCAGCCCCGGAAGTGGTCCGAGGCCCTGGACGTCGACAAGTCCAAAAGCGCAGCCGCCCTTGAGTACGCCATGGACATCGCCCTCGAAGTCGTCCCCCATCTCGTCCTCGAGGGCCTGGATCAGGAGCCGTTGTTGCTCGCGAAGCCAATGGCATTCTGAAGCCGCCAGGGCACATCCAGGGCACATGAGCCTGGGAAACAGCGTTGATCTGTGAGAACCGAGAGGAGTTTTCCCAGTTCAACGCATACTTCCCTGCGAAACCCCAGGTCAGCGCCCTCCCGCCCCCAATCGCTGCACGAGTGAGAGATAAGAACGTGCCAGGCGCCGCTGACCCGCACGGACAACACCACCGGACACGAACCAACGCCAGCGGTCACTGCTGCACAGCAGCTACTACGCCTGTAGGGGCTGGTGGTCGGCCGTATCCGTATCCGTACGTGTCAGGTTATGGCGGTGATCACCCGCGGGTCAGGCCCATCTCGCCGGCGCGTAGTCCGGCCTGGAAACGGGAGCCCGCGTTGAGGGCGACGAGCAGTTCGGCGACCCGGCGGCGGTAGGTGCGCAGCGACATGCCGAGTTCCCGTGCGGCTGTCTCGTCGGTGGCGCCGGAGGCCAGGGCGCGCAAGACCCTTGCGCTTTGGGCGTCGATCCGGGGCCATTCCGCGCTCAGAGAGGCCGCGAGGTCGGTGGCGCTCTCCCACGCGGCTTCGAACAGCGCGTAGGCCCCGTCGACCAAGGCTGGTGTGGCACTCACGGTGTAGGTGCGGTGTCCAGGGGCGGCCGGTGCGGATGTCATGGGGCTGGTGAGGATCATGGTTCGCCGGTCGATGAAGAAGGTTCCCCGGGACAATGGGGTGGCGGTGATCCGGATCTGCATGCCGTGGGCGGCCATCTCGCGCAGGGCTTCCCGGTCGCGCTCGTCGGCGAGCACCGCGGGGCTGTACAGCTTGCGGGCCCGGACCGCCCCGTCACGACGCATCGTCAGGCGGGCGGCCTCACGGGCGCCGGGCCAGGTGTCGAGGTCGCGGGCGACGTTGACCCATTCCGTGTCGTCCGACTCCGCCAAGGGTCTGATGCGCGCCCAGAGCTCAAGATCACTGCGAAGCATCACGACCTGTGTCATGCATCCATTGTGCCGGTGGCAGCAAAGTGCCACGGGCTCGTCGGCTGATGCCGGGCCTTGCAGGCTGGAGGCCATGAGCAACAGATTCCGCCTCGGCGGCGACCTTGACGTCAACAGGCTCGGCTTCGGCGCCATGCGGCTGCCCTCCAAGGACGGTATGGGCGGTCCCGCCCGCGACCCGGAGGTCGGCCGTGCCGTGCTGCGGCGCGCCGTCGAACTCGGGGTCGACCACATCGACACCGCCGACTTCTACGTCAGCCACGGCGGTGCGGTGCGTGCGAACAACCTGATCCGCGAGGCCCTGTACCCCTACCCGTCCAACCTGGTCATCGCCACCAAGGTCGGGCCCGTCATCCGCCCCGACGGCCTCCACCATGGCACCCCGGCCGACATGCGTGGCTTTGTCGAAGCCAACCTCGACGGCCTGGGCGTGGACCGACTCGATCTCGTCTACCTGCGCATCGGGGCGATGGCACCCCCGCACGGCGAGTCGCTCGCCGAGCGCTTCGAGGCACTCGCCGCGCTGCGCGAGGAGGGCCTGATCCGGCACCTCGGCCTCAGCAACGTCGACACCGGCCATCTCGCGGAGGCTCGTGCCATCGCGCCCGTCGCCGCCGTACAGAACCACGCCGGCCAGCGTGACGAAGCGGACTTCCTGGCCGCCTGCCAGGAGTCCGGCATCGCCTTCGTGCCCTTCTTCCCTGTGGGTGGCGGCCGGGAACTCGACGACGAGCGTCTTGCCAAGGTGGCGGCCCGGCACCGTGCCACCGTCCCGCAGATCGGCCTCGCCTGGCTGCTGGCCTCCTCCCCGATGGCCCTGGCCATCCCGGGCACGGGGTCTCTCTCCCACCTGGAGGACAACATGGCCGCCGCCGCGATCACCCTCACCGACGACGACCTCGCCGACCTCTCCTGACGTCGCACACGAAAGAAGCCCCTGCCATGAAACTGCTGATCCTCGGTGCGACCGGTCCCACCGGTCGTCATGTGGTCGATCTGGCCGTGCGATCCGGCGACTCGGTCACGGCCTTCGTGCGTAACCCGGCGGCCCTGGGTGACCTGGCCGAGCGGGTCACGCCGGTCACCGGCGACGCCACCTCACACCGCGACCTCGCCGCCGCGGCGGCCGGGCACGACGCGATCGTCTCCGCGCTCGGCAGGGGCAACTCGGTGCGCGCCGACGGCCTCTTCACGCGCGCCTCGGTGGCCGTGATCGGCGCGGCCGGGGAAGTGGGTGTCTCCCGCCTGGTGTGGCTGTCGTCGTTCGGTGTCGGCGACACCTTCGGCTGGTCGAGCAGCGCGCAGAAGCTGATCTACGGCACGCTGCTGCGGTCGATCTACGCCGACAAGGCGATCGCGGACGAGAGCATCCGCTCCAGCGGGCTGGACTGGACCCTGGTCTACCCGACCAGGCTGACCCACGGCCCGGCCAGGGGTACGTACCGCGCGGACGACCGGCTGCCGATGAAGGGCAACCCGACGATCAGCCGCGCGGACGTCGCCGCCTTCATGCACCGGGCAGCACATGGCAGGGAGTGGATCAACCGCACCGCCGTGATCTCGGACTGAGAGTCCACACTCCGAGTATGACAGTCGTTATAGAAGCGTGTAGCCTCGGTTTCTATAACGTCTGTCATAGGAGGATGTCGTGACGATCATTACCGTGAACGCCCCCAAGGGACGCCTCGACCTCGGCCGGCGCCGCGAGCTGGCCGAGACGCTGACGGACGCGGTGCTGGTGCCCGAGGTGGGACAGCCCGCTCCGGCCGCCCGCGTCGGGTTCCAGGTGCACTTCGTCGAGCGCGAGCGGGACATGATGGCGATCGGCGGGCGGCTGCTTTCGGACGCCGGCCAGGAACTCGACGTGATGGTGATCGACATCGCGGTCATGGACGCCGCCTGGCAGCCGGACGTACGAGGCCAGGTCATCGAGCGTGTCCTGGCGGCGCTGGCGGAGTCCTGCGGACTGGAGAAGCCGTCACCGACGTGGTGGGTCAACTTCCGCGTGATCGACGAGGGCAGCTGGGGCTCGTCCGGGGGCGTGCTGTCCGTCCTCCCACTCCTTGAGAGCGGCGTGTTCACGGAGGAGAGGGCCAAAGCCGTCCGTGCCGCGCTGGGCGCCTGAAGTCGACAGCGACGGGCCTCCAGGCATGCACGGAGCCCTGCCCCCGCCCGGTCAGCCCTTGATCGCGGCGAGGACGAGCGCCTGCAACTGCTCCGCGGTGCGGTCCAGGGGCTGAGTGCTGCGCTTGGCACGGCACATCGCCACGGTCCCCTCGACGGCCGCGACGACGAGGGTGGCGAGCTGGGCCGCCTGCTCACGCTCGGCGCCGTGCTCGCACAGCGAGTCGGCCAGCAGGCTTTCCCAGGCGCCGAAGACGTCAGCTGCCGCTACCAGGGCGGCCGGCGTCTCGTCAGTGGGTGGCTCCTCGATGGAGACGGCGAGAACCGGGCAGCCTGCCCGGAAGTCACTGTCGACGACGATCTTGCGCCACAGGTCGAGAAACGCCCGCAGCCCGGCGACCGGTCCCGCCTCCAACTCCCTGCGCAGCCTGCGGGCGACCCACTCGCCCGTGTAGCGGACGGCCTCGGTGGCCAACTGCTGCTTACCTTCGGGGAAGTAGTGGTACGTCGAGCCGAGCGGCGCCCTGGCGTGCTTGGCCGTCTCGCGGATGCTCGTCGCGTTCAGACCGCGTCGACTGATCATGTCGGCCGCGCCGGCCACGATCCGCTCGCGCGCCGCCGGACTTGACTTGGCCACGTACCCGATCCCTTCGACCCCACTGGCTATAACAGCCGTCATAGTCTAGCGTGTCCGTCGTTTATAACGACCGTCATAAACCTGGTCGTCGAACGAAACGAAGACGAACGCAACGAAGAGAGGTATGCCCATGCCGATGATCCGGCTCACAGCCCCCGCCGGCGCCCTGACCGAACAGGGCCGTCTGAGCATCCAGCGCGACCTCGCCGCCGTACTGCTGCGCTGGGGAGGGCGCACCCGACACGGCGTTCTTCCGCGCCCAGGCATGGAGCTACCTCGTAGAACTGCCGGAAGACGCCCAGATCACCGCCGAGGACGACGCGCCGCGCTTCCTGGTAGAGGTCACCGTCCCGCACGGAGCCCTGTCCGAGCGCCGCAAGGCGGGCCTGGTCGAGGAGGCGACGAAGACCGTCCTGGCCGCCGCCGGCCTCGGCCCGGACGACGCCCTGCGAGTGTGGGTGCTCGTCCACGAACAGCCCGACGGCACCTGGGGCGCGGGCGGCTCCGTCATCCGCTACGCCGACCTGGTGGCACTGGCGAAGGGACAGCGCGCCGATGCGTGAACTGACCTACGTCGCCCGGCGCACCGTCGAGTGGCGCGAGGCGCCCGACCCGGAACTCCAGGCTGACGGGGAGGCGATCGTCGCGCCGGTGGCCGCCACCTCCTGCGACGTGGACTCCTCCATCCTGGCCGGCCACGGCTTCATCGACCCGCCCTTCGCCCTCGGCCACGAGTGCGTCGCCCGGGTCGTCGAGACCGGCGACGCCGTCACCGCCGTAGCCCCCGGTGACCTGGTCGTCGTCCCCTGGTCCATCAACTGCGGCACCTGCGAGCGCTGCCGGGCCGGGCTGACCGCGCACTGCACCGCCGTGCCCTACATGGCGATGTACGGCGCACCGATCGGCGGCAGTTGGGGCGGCCTCTTCTCCGACCTGGTCCGCGTGCCCTACGCCGACGCCATGCTCGTCCCGCTGCCGGCCGGCCTCGACCCCGTCGCCATGGCCTCCGCCAGCGACAACTGGTCCCTGGCCTGGCGCCTGGTCGCCCCCCACCTCAAGGCCCGGCCCGGAGCACGCGTCCTGGTCGTCGCCCGCGGCAGCATCGGCCTGTACGTGTGCGACATCGCCCGCGCCCTCGGCGCCTCCGAAGTGCTCTACGTCGACCCCGACCCCGAACACCGCACCCTGGCCCGCGCCTTCGGCGCCGCCACCGCCGAAGTCCTGGAACCGATCCCCCAGGGCTACGACATCGCCGTCGAGGCCACCGGACGCGTCGACCAGCTCGCCCTGGCCGTCAAATCCCTGACCCCGGAGGGGATTTGTGAGTCGGCGGGCAACCATTTCCGTCCCGGTGAACTGCCACTGCTCGACATGTACCTCAACGGCGTCACCCTGCGCATCGCCCGCGACAACGTGCGCGCCCACATCCCCGACGCCCTCGAACTCGCCGCCTCCGGCAGGGTCGCCCCCGAAAAGGTGGTCTCCCACGTCATCGACTGGGAGGACCTGCCGACCGCGCTGCCGGAGAAGCACCTGAAGCCGGTCTTCGTCCGCGCCGATGACTGACCGCACCCGGCCCGCACCCCACCAGCCCACCCCACCGAGAAACCCGATGCACACTTCCCTCACCGACCCGCCGCCCACCGGCACTGCCACCGACCCCACGCGAGCGACAGCCGAGGAAGAGGAACTGGAAGACCAGAAGGCGGCCATCACCCACCTCGGCCACGAACTGCGCGCCCTGGTGGAAGCCACCGTCCGCACCGCCGCCTCCCCGGACACCCTCCACCGTGTGGCGGACGGCGTCCGCGCTGTCACCAGCCAGCTGACGGGCCGACGGCGGTCGCGGGCGGAGATCCCCCAGGTGGACGAGTTCCCCACAGGGACACGTATCTACAGCCCTGTGACCGGGGCCGGGAGCCCGCTGGCCCCGCCCGTACAGGTGACGCCCACCGCCGACGGCCTGGTGGGTCACTGCACGCTCGGCATCGCCCACGAAGGGCCACCCGGCTACGGCCACGGCGGCATGAGCGCCATGCTGTTGGACGAACTCATGGGGCGCGTCTGCGCGGCAGCCGGGATGCCCGGCCTGACGGTCTCTCTCCAGATGCGCTACCACCGCCCGGTCCCACTGGAAACACCCCTGCGGATCCTCGCCCGCGTCACCGGCAGGGACGACCGCAAGATCTTCGTGAGCGGGTCGATCGCCACCCGGACAGCCCCTGACACGAGCCTCGTCACTTCCGACGGGGTCTTCATCGCTCCCGACCCCCACCGCGCTCGCACCCTGTTCCCGGGGCTGCAAGCCGAACGGTGACCAGCCGGGCATACGGCGTATCCCCCGCCAGAAGCTGCCGGCAGAACGGATCCAGCACACATGAGGCCGGGAAACCCCGTGAACAGGCGAGAACTACGGAGGGGTGTTTTCCCAGGCCAGGCGCCCCGCAGTCGACGTTTCCGCAGGTCACAGCCCCGCCCAAGGAAAACTCCTAAAGCGGGTGTCGCAGGTTCGAATCCTGCCGGGGGCACCAGCTCAAAGGCCCCGGACCGATCATGGTCCGGGGCCTTTGACATGTGCTTCTGACATCAACGCGGCCGGTCGAGAGGTCCCGCCACCGTCTCGACGCCCCTGGAGGCGGTGGAATCCCGGGCCGGGAACGTCGAGGCGGCGGGTGCACGCCGTGCCTGCCGGTACGCCTCGTCCAACTGGTCGGCCGTCGCGCAGGGGAGTTCGAGGTTCACGCCCTCCTCGTCTCCACGGCCGTGCACGTCACGCAGGTGCTGCAGTGTTTCGCCAGCCGCGCGTACGCATCCGCCCACGGGACATCGACGAATGACGGATACGGCGTACCGCTCATGCCTCGGGCTCCGTCTCCAGGCAGCGCCGTCCGGCGGCGATCAGCCGGGCCACCGCGAGCGGAGTGCACAGCACTGCGGCCGAGTCCATCGGCACCGACCAGTAAGAGGCGAGCGCCTGTTCCCGGTTCACAGCATCCAGCCGCGGCACTCCCAGATAGCTGCCGTGGCCGAGACAATCGACATCCAGGGCACGCCACGCCTCGGCCATCTGATGCAGTGTCGCCGGCATGCTGGCGGGCAACAGCGCGTAGTACCGCGAAAAGCGCGGGTCACAGATGACCGGCCCGCCCCCAAGGGCCTCGGCCAGGAACTCGTTTAAGCAGCCGGCTTCGGTACTGGTGCTCAGAGCGGCCAACAGGCACTCGGGAATTCGTAGGGCGGAGAAAAGCCCACCGAGCGGCAGCATCGCCACCCGGTGCTGCTGCCACTCCCACCGGGCCCGGTCCCGGAACGCGGGCGGCAACGTCGCCAGCAGCCAGTCCTCCGTCGCGAGCCGACGGTCCGCAGTGGGGTGGATGAGCACGCCGGGCTCGGCCCCGATCGGGCGCAGAACGCTGAGTGCGCCCGAGGCTTCCCCCGGCTGGATACCTGCTGGCGTATCGGCGTCCACGGCTACACCTTCCCTTTACGCTGAGTTGTCGAGTCGCTACTGTCCGAACGGTAGAAAACGCCGGTCACGGGCTGAAGTGACTGGCAGTACAGGTATGGATGGGGCCCACGCGGGGACAGGTGGTCGAGGTGCCGTCAATTTCAGGACGAACCCTGACTAGCGGTCGGGGTACGCCCGCGCGACCCCGAATCGGGGTCATCTCCGGATACACATTCCGGGTCATCCGGGAGCAGCTCGGCCAGACGCAGGACGATGTGGCCGAGCGGCTGGAGGTCTCGTCGGACACGATCGCGGCTGGGAGTCCGGACGCCGGCCCTTGCCCGCGTTGCCGGTCGGGCAGATGCTCGTGCACCGGCACCGCCTCATGCAGATGGGCACCTCCCCCGCCCTGCTTCAGACTCTTGAGAGAGCGACAGAGGCCGACGTTCTCCTGGCCGACGCCTTGGACGAGCAGACACCCGCTGACCAGAGCCCGCTCGGGGCGTGGGTCATGCAGCGCGACCTGGTCGAGGTCCTCGCATGGCCGCTCACCCAGGTGCCGCCCCAGCCGGTTCGCGATCTGCCCGCGCCCCGGCGGCCCCGCCGAGGACCCGTACCGTCAGCGCCCGAACTGCCGGCCACCGACAGGCGAAAGTTCTTCGCACGGATGCGGGACACGGCAGAACAGGCGCGACGCAAGGAGCAGTTCCTGTTACGGCGCCAGGCGCTGTACCTGTCCGGCTACGACGACCAGTCCGACACTTTCGAGTGGCTCGCCCACCAGCAGAACGCGGAAAGGCCCGGAGGCTGGCTCATCAACTGGCTGAACGCCCGCTCCGTGGCGGCCGTCGCCGCGCGGCAGGGCGACCGCGAGCGGATGGGCCATTTCATCGACACCGTCCTGCTCGACGACGACCGCGGCGAGGCCGCGAACTTGAACTACTGGGCGTACTGGGTCGGCGAGAGCCGCCACCTCGAACTGTCCGACGACTTCATCGCTTCCCGCGAGCCCGGCCCCTGGCCCGGGGACAAGCTGCTCTCCCACCTCGCGAACGGACTGGCTCCTCACCACGGGTACGTCGACCTGACCATCCACTCCCTGTGGTCCCTGCTCACCATCCGGCCGAACCTGCTGAAATCCGGGGCAGCGACTCGAGCCCTGCGCGACCGGCTGCCGGTGATGTTGGATAGCCAGGAGTTGTCGGCTCGCGCTCGCCGTGAACTGGACAGCATCAGGTATGCGATCCGCCTCGCCGAGGCGTGAGAGGAGACCCGACCGTGGCCGAAGAGCTGACCCAGGTGGCACGGTTCTTGTACGAAGCGGGGACGCTCAAGCAGTCGAAACGCACCGGGTGGTGGATGGCAGGCGTGCGCGACCCGGAGAGCGTCGCCGAGCACTCCTGGCGCACCTCGCTGATCGCGTCGATCATCGCCAAACTGGAGGGGGCAGACCCCGCCCGCGCCGCGTTCCTGGCCGTCTGGCACGACTCGCAGGAGACCAGGACCGGAGACGTCAACCACCTGGCCAAGAAGTACGGCGCCGGCGAAGCCGACCCCGCGGTGGTCACCGCCGACCAGGTGGCGGGCATGCCCGAGGCGCTCGCATCCACTGTGCGCGAACTGATCAACGAATACGAGGCCCGGGAAACTCCCGAAGCGATCTGCGCACGAGACGCGGACAAGCTGGAATGCATGCTGCAGGGCCTCGAGTACAAAGCCCAGGGCTACGAGCACGCACAGCGCTGGATCGACAACAGCCGCGGCCGCCTCGTGACAAAGACGGCGATCGAGCTCGCCGACCAACTACTGGCGACCGACCCATTGGACTGGCTGCGCAGCACGATGGGCGAGCTGGGCTGACTCTTCCGCCCTTCACCCACCGGCGGCAGAACACCGAACTGCCGCCTATCCCACTCGACGTCAAGTCCCCGCCGACCGTGTCGGATCCCAGCTGATGCCTGACGTTTTGATCCCAGGTGATGCTTGACGGTGGGCCTAGACAACATGGGAAGCCCCGTGGGGCTTGTTCGTTTTCACGTTACGGACCGGAACGTCGGTGGTGCGCCGGATGACGCGGACCTGGCCGTCCAGGTCGACGGTGATCGTGGAGTCCGACACGTGCACGGTCACCGTCTGGCCTGCGTAGGGGCGGCCGAGGGAGACGACCTGCCGGCAGACCATGACGGTGCCGACCGCGCTGACCCGCCGCTGCACCCGCACCGGCTCGACCCGGGGCCGGGGCGACGGGCCCGCTGGCCGCAGGCACAACCGCCCGCGGCCCCGTCATGGCGGAGGGACTTCGCGCAGGCGTGGGTCAGTTCGTCAGGCGGAACGTGGCGTCGCTGCGGGCCGTCGTGGTGGTGATCGGGTCGAGGCGGAGTTCGTAGGCGTAGTGGCGGATGTACCGGTCGGGGAAGTTGTACGACTGGAACGAGGACCAGGATGAGTCGGCGAGGCCGGTGACCTGGCGGAAGGTGGCGTCCGCGGCGAACTGGGGGGTGCCGTCGTTGTAGGCCAGCTGGAAGTCGTATCCGGCGTGCCGCAGGAAGTGGCCGGGGAAGTTGACCGACTCGAAGGAGACGGTGCCCGAGCCCGCCAGGCCGGGTCGGGGCCGGAACTGGGCGTCCGGGCCAGTGACGTTCTGGTCGATGCGCACGTCGAAGTTGGTGTGCCGCACGTAGCGGTCCTGGAAGTTGAACGACTGGAGCCGCTTGGCCGGGGTGTCGGCCCAGCGTGCGAGCACGCGGCTCTCCTCGGCGGCCGTGAGGGTGAGGATCGCGCCGTGGCGCTTCTTCGTCCCGCCCAGGTTGTAGCTTCCTGACGCCGGGAGCCGGTAGGTGCCGGAGGCGGAGGGGTTGGTCGTCGTGACCGGCATGTAGCCGCGTCCGGAGGCGTACTGGTCGAGGTACAGGGTCCATTCGTTGCGGTCCCTGAACTTCATCCACATCGGGCCTTCGACCTGGGAGCCGGTCAGGCCGATGCCGGAGAGATTGCCGAGGTTCGTCCATGTGCCGAGGATCGAGTTGCTGCCTTCGAGCGTGATCTGGCCGTCGCCGGAGGCCCGAACGTAGCGGTAGCTGCCGACGCCGGACGGCACCTCGACGATCTGGGTGTCGATGATGTTCTGGGTACCGGGGCGGTCGATGTAGAGCTGCGGGGTGGTGATGGTGCGGAAGTCGGTGGTGCGGGCGTAGTAGATGCGGTGCTTGAGCACGCCGTCCCTGGTCGCGTTCGTCGCCCAGTACAGGACGTAGTCGTTGGTCTCGGGGTTCCAGATCGCTTCCGGCGCCCAGGCGTTGCGCCCGTCGGGGATCGCGCCGGCCACGTTGAGCAGCCACGGCTGCGACCAGGTGACCAGGTCCGTCGACTCCCACACCACGAGGTTGCGGCTGCCGTTGTTCACGGAGTCGTCCCATGACTGCCCGCAGCCGATGCACAGGTCGGTCGCGATGATCCAGTACTTGTCACCGCCGGGGGCTCTGACCAGTGCGGGGTCGCGCACCCCACGGGTGCCCACCGTGGAACGCAGGGTCATCCCGCCGCCGTTGAGGTCACTCCAGTTCAGGCCGTCCGTGCTGTGCGAGAAGTAGATCTGCTGACCGGTCGACCCCTCCCCGATGAAGTGCGTCATCAGGTAGCCCGGGTCGGCGGCGGCGGCCCGGTCAGGTGTGGTCAGGGCCTGGCCTGTGAAGAGGAGGCAGGCGGCGAGCGCTATCGCCGACAGCCTGGAGAGAAGCGCGCGCATGTGCATTTCCCCTGTCTTTGTCTGACTTTCCGGTGCCCCCCGTGGGCGCTGCGCCGAGCGCGTCGGATCAGTTGCCGCCGTCGCGGCTCTCAGCAGTGCCCGTCAGGTCTTCCGGCGTGACGTCATGGTCCGCTGGATCAGGATGAAGGCGCACAGCAGCACACCGGTTGCGATCTTCGTCCACCAGGAGCTGAGCGTCCCCTCGAACGTGATGACGCTCTTGATCAGGCCGAGCACCAGCACCCCGAAGAGCGTGCCCAGCACATAACCGGAACCTCCGGTCAGCAGGGTGCCGCCGATGACCACGGCGGCGATGGCGTCGAGTTCCATGCCGACGGCGTGCAGCGGGTCGCCCGACTGGATGTACAGCATGAACAGCAGACCCGCCAGGGCCGAGCAGAAGCCGCTCACCGTGTACACGGCGATCTTCGTGCCGCCCAGCGGAAGGCCCATGAGCAGGGCCGACTGCTCGTTGCCGCCGATGGCGTACACACGGCGTCCGAAGCGGGTGTAGTGGAGCACGTAGCAGGCGACACCGAGGACGGCCAGGGCCACGAGGGCGCCGATCGACAGTTCCCCCAGGCCGAGCGACACCCGCGTCTGGGCGAGGGTGCCCACCGAGGCGTCGTTGATGGAGATCGACTCCTTGCTGATGACCAGGCACAGTCCGCGGAAGAGGAAGAGCCCGGCGAGGGTGACGATGAAGGGCTGGATCTCGAAGTTGTGGATGACGTAGCCCATCAGGAAGCCGCCGAAGGCGCCGACGGCCAGTGCGAGGGGGACGACCAGGAGCAGCGGCAGTCCCTGACGTTCCACCAGCCATGCCGTGAACATGGTGGTGAAGCCGATCACCGATCCCACGGACAGGTCGATGCCGCCCGACATGATGACGAAGGTGGCACCGATAGCGGCGACCAGCAGATAGCCGTTGTCGATGAACAGGTTGAGGAACACCTGGGGTTCGGCGAAGCCGTAGTTCTGGTACCGGCTGAGGCCACCGACGTACATGGCGATGAACAGGGCGGCCGTGACCAGGACGGGCAGACGCCGGTCGCCGAGCAGGCGCGCGGCACGGGAGGCGGTGCTGCCGCGCGGAGCCGCCTTGGGGGTCTGGGCGGTCGCGCTCATCGCGACACCTCCATCTTCGGGGCGGCGTCGGCCGCCGGAGCGGGCTCCACCGGGGCGGCGTCCCGGCGCGGGCCCTTGAGGCCCTTGGCGCCGAAGACCTTGGCCCGGAACTTCGGGGACTGCAGCAGGCAGACGACGATGACGACGGCGGCCTTGAAGACCAGGTTGGTCTGGGTCGGTACGCCGATGGTGTAGATCGTGGTGGTGAGGGTCTGGATGACGAGGGCGCCGACCACCGTGCCACCGATGGAGAACCGGCCGCCGAGCAGCGAGGTGCCGCCGATCACCACGGCGAGGATCGCGTCGAGTTCGATCCACAGACCGGCGTTGTTGCCGTCCGCGGCCGAGGTGTTGGAGCTGATCATCAGGCCCGCGATGCCCGCGCACAGCGCGCAGAACATGTAAACCATGATCTTGATGCGGGTGGATCTGATGCCGACCAGGCGGCTGGCCTCGGCGTTGCCGCCGACCGATTCGACCAGCAGGCCGAGCGCCGTGCGGCGGGTCAGCGCCACGGTGACGGCCACCACCGCCGCCACCACGAAGATGGAGAAGGGCAGGGTCAGCCAGTAGCCGCCGCCGATCAGCTTGTACGGCTCGCTGTTGACGGTGATGATCTGGCCGTCGGTGATCAGCTGGGCGACACCTCGGCCCGCGACCATGATGATGAGGGTCGCGATGATGGGCTGGATTCCCATCCTGGCCACCAGGAAGCCGTTCCACAGACCGCAGACGACCGCGGCCACCAGCCCGATGCCCATCGCCAGGAACACCGCGGACACGGCGTTCTGGTCGGCCTGGTCGCTGATGTACGAACAGGTCAGGGCGCCGGTGATGGCGACCACGGCACCGACGGAGAGGTCGATGCCGCCGGTGGCGATGACCAGGGTCATGCCGACAGCGACCAGGATCAGCGGTGAGCCGAACAGCACGATGGAGACGAGGCTGCCGTAGAGGTGGCCGTTCGTCATGTTGATCGAGAAGAAGTCGGGCGTGAAGGGGACGTTGACGAGCAGCAGGGCGATCAGGACCGCGACCGGCCAGAACAGGTGGTGATGCGTCAGTGCTCGCCAGCGGGAGGTGGTGGTCACTGGTGTTCTCCGCTCGCGATGGTCTCGAGGATCTTGCTGGTGGTGATCTCCGGCCCGTTGGTCAGCCGCGCCACCAGCCGGCGGTCGCGCAGCACTCCGATGGTGTGGCTGAGCCGGAGCACCTCCTCCAGTTCGGCCGCGATGTACAGCACCGACATGCCGTCCTCGGAGAGGGACACCACCAGTTTCTGGATCTCCGTCTTGGCGCCGATGTCGATGCCGCGCGTCGGCTCGTCCAGGATCAGCAGCTTCGGCCGGGTGATCAGCCAGCGGGCGAGCAGTACCTTCTGCTGGTTGCCGCCGCTGAGCCGGCCCACGCGGGCCTCCGGGTCGGCGGGGCGGATGTCCAGCGCCTTGATGTACGTGTCGACGAGTTCGTCGCGCTGGGAGGCCGGGATGGGCCGGGTCCAGCCGCGGGCCGCCTGGAGAGCGAGGATGATGTTCTCGCGCACCGTCAGGTCGGGGACCAGGCCCTCGCTCTTGCGGTTCTCCGAGCAGAACGCCACACCGGCCTCGATGGCGTCGTTCGGGGCGCTCATCGAGACCTGCTTGCCGCCGATGGTCACCTTGCCGCTGTCGGGCTGGTCGGCTCCGAACAGCAGCCGGGCGAGTTCGGTGCGGCCCGATCCCAAGAGGCCGGCGAGGCCGAGCACCTCACCCTTGTTGATCTCCAGGTCGAAGGGGGCGATCCCGCCGGTGCGGCCGAGTCCCTCGGCCTTGACCAGGGTCTCGCCGACGTCGGAGTGCATCTGGTGCTCGGCCAGTTCCTCGAGCTGGTCCAGGGCCTTGCCGATCATCAGCTCGATCAGTCCGACCTGGTCGAGGTCGCGGACCAGGTGCTCGCCGACCAGGGTGCCGTTGCGCAGGATGGTCATCCGGTCGCAGACCTCGTAGATCTGGTCGAGGAAGTGCGACACGAACAGGATCGCGACGCCCTCGTCCCTCAACCGCCGCATCAGACGGAACAGTTCGAGGACCTCGTCGCGGTCGAGGCTGGAGGTCGGCTCGTCGAGGACCAGTACCTTGGTGCCGGATCCCGCGGCGTCACGGTCCCCGGTTCCCACCGACCGTACGATCGCGACCAGTTGCTGTACGGCCAGCGGGTACGAGGACAGCGGCGCGGCGACGTCGATGTCGAGTCCGAGCCGGTCGACCAGCTCCGCCGCCTCCTTGCGCATCCGCTTCCACTGGATGCGGCCGGCGCGGGTGGGTTCGCGTCCGATGAAGATGTTCTCCGCCACCGACAGGTTGGGGCAGAGGTTGACCTCCTGGTAGACCGTGCTGATGCCGGCGTGCTGCGCCTGCAGCGGGCTGCCGAACCGTACGGACTCGCCGTCCAGGGTGATCGTGCCGCCGTCCAGGGAGTAGACGCCCGTCAGCACCTTGATGAGGGTGGACTTACCTGCGCCGTTCTCACCCATCAAGGCGTGGATCTCGCCGGGGAAGAGCCGGAAGTCGACGCCCGACAGAGCCCGTACCCCCGGAAACTCTTTGACTATGCCCGTCATTTCCAGGACGGGCTGCGGCTCTGCCATGGCAGCGCTCCTCGTGAATGGTCCAGGTCCGCGGGGAGCCTCCCGGCCGGGGATGCCGGCCGGCCGGAGGCTCCCGCCGTGGGGACGGTCGGTCAGTACTTGCGGGTGGGGAGCGCGTCCTTGGCCTGGTCCTGCATGAAGTCGCTCTCCTTGGTCTTGATCCAGCGTTCGACCGTCTCGCCGTCCTTGACCTTCTTCACGACCTCCATCAACTGCGGGCCGAGCAGCGGGTTGCACTCGACGATGGCGTTGATCTTGCCTTCGGACATGGCGACGAAGCCGTCCTTCACGCCGTCGATGGAGACGATGAGGATGTCCTTGCCGGGCTTCTTGCCGGCCGCCTCGATGGACTGGATGGCGCCGATGGCCATGTCGTCGTTGTGCGCGAAGAGCACGTTGATGTCCGGGTTGGACTGGAGGAAGGCCGCCATGACCTGCTTGCCGCCGGCCCGGGTGAAGTCACCGGTCTGGCTGACGACGACCTTCCAGTCGTCCGCGTGGTCCGCCTCCATGACCTCCTTGAAGCCCTTGGCGCGCTCGATCGCGGGTGCGGCGCCGGTGGTGCCCTCCAGCTGGGCGATCTTCACGGCGCCCTTGTGGCCCGCCTTCTCCAGGACCTTCTCCAGGATCTTGGCGGCGCGCCGGCCCTCGTCCGTGAAGTCGGAGCCCACCAGGGTCACGTACAGGGAATCGTCGGAGGTCTCGACGGAGCGGTCGGTGAGGACCACGGGGATCTTCGCGGCCTTGGCCTCCTTGAGCACGGCGTCCCAACCCGTGACGACCACCGGCGAGAAGGCGATGACGTCGACCTTCTGCGCGATGTAGTTGCGGATCGCGGAGATCTGGTTCTCCTGCTTCTGCTGGGCGTCGGAGAACTTGAGGGTGTAACCCGCGTCCTTCGCGGCCGACTTCACCGAGTCGCTGTTGGCGGTGCGCCAGCCGCTCTCCGAGCCGACCTGGGAGAAGCCGAGGGTGATCGCCTTGCTGCCGCTGCCGGCGGAGGCGGCAGCGTTGCCGTCCTCCTTGGCGCAGGCCGCGAGTCCGGTCGCAGCCGCCACGCCGACCGCCGCGGTGAGGAAGTTCCTTCTGCTGAGCATGCTTGATCTCCTTCGTTGAGCCGGCCCGGGGATGGGACTCGGTTGCTGCGGCTTCTGACGTTCCGTCGGGAACCGTGGAAGTGATGACGTTCTGACGACCGACCAACGTTCGAGATATCGAACATGCGTGACGCGTGCCGTCAGAGGGTGGTCTGGGCGGGGAGGCCGGGAGCGGCCGGATGCAGGGGGTGTGGAGCCGGCGATGCGCGCGGCGCCGGAGGAGCGGATGGGCGGGCGGGGGGATCAGGGAGGGGCCGGCGAAGTGGAAGTGGTCGTGGCGCTCGCGTCGCCCGGCCGACGCGGGTGATGAGTCGCCGACGGGGCGATGAGTCCGGGTTCAATGACGACCGGAGGTGTTCGGGTCGGGCCGCCTCGCAGGGAGTACGGGCGGTCACCTCGCCCGGCTTCCGCAGCAAGAAGGGCCGTGGGAAGTGCCGTCTAAGGAGTGCCGTCTAATCGTTGGCCGCCGCCTGCCAGGGAGGTGCTGCTGTGCGCCGGATGTGCCACGGCTGTACCTCCCTCAAGTGGTCAGTAATGGGGAGGTCATATGAGCGCCCGCCGTCCCCCCTGGTCAAGAGGTTGCGCGAGAAGCAGGCCATCACGTTTGGGTAACGCGGGGCAGCGGGCGAGGGTGACGGCCTGCCGGGCGCCCGACGCGAAAGGGGCCTTCTTCGGCAGAGATATTGACGCCCGGCAGGCGTGGCCATACCTTCGATCGCTGAACGAAGTATCGAACTCCGTGCGACATGCCGGACGACCGGCTCGCTCACGGTCCCTCGTTGCACGCTGGTCCGGGTCCTAGCCGCGAAGTGAGGGCAGCGCCATGACGGCGACCAGGACGGCGACAGATCCGGCACCACCCCGGAATGCCACGCGGACGCCACATCTCCTGGCCGGCCCCTCCCCCACCATCGTCTGCGAGGAGCGCATACGCCGCGGCGGTACGGCGGTGGAGGCAAGAGGTCAGGCGACAACGGGTGGGACGCCCCTGAGGCGGGACCGGGCTACAGCACCCGCAGGGCCTGGTGAACGTCGCGCTCGCGCCTGGCCAGCGCATGCAACACGGCCTGGTCCCCGTGCCGGTCGCGGGCGGCTGCGACGAGGATGTCCACCGCTATGGCGAGAGCAGCGTCGGGTGCCCGGTGATCAGTGCCCACGCTGAGCGCGAGGTCTTCGATGTGCACCGCCAGCTCGACACAACGGGTCTGCAGGTAGCCGTTGAGCAGCATCTCCTCTCCCGGCCGGTGGAGGACTTCCACCCGTCGATCGACCGGCTCCGTGCTCAGCCGTCGCGTCAGCCGCTCCCACGCCACCCGTGCCTGCTCAGCCACGGCAGCGGGACCAGCGGCTGCTGTTTCCTCGCTACGGGCACGCACCCCGGCATTCAGCGCCGAGTCCGGCTTCGATGTGCCGACGAGTCGCGCGTAGTACCGCACCGGCGACACCGGTTCCGCGCCGAGCACCTGGCCGTCGAGGAACCACTCGACCTGCAGGACGCTCCGAGCAAGGTGACCGGCCAGTCCGCCCACCGACATCCCGGCGAGCACGGACTCGTCCTTCCAACAGTGGGCTACCTGCTCGGTGGCCAGCAGGTCCACGGCCGTCTCGGCCGCCTCCAGATACGCATTCCGTATCCCATCAGTCATGCGGGCATCGTCCCAGAATCAAGATCCAGACCGCTCGTCCGTCCACGCCGTGGACCGGCGGTCGCACAGCTGCGGCTAGCCCCTCTGCACGAGCATGTTGCCCCTGACCGCCCGGATCACTGGTTGGGAGCTGCGACCGCACCCCAAGGCCCCGAGTGCCCGGACTGGCTGCACTTCACTTGTCGCGCGACCCAGACTGGGCCTCTGCCGGTCGTTTCAGTGGAGATCCCGGTGTGCGCGGTGGACGCCGCGGGCGTCGTATTGAGCTGCAGCACCATCTTCTGGGAAGAAGCGCTCGACGCCTACGACACACACCAGGTGGCGGACGGCGACACCTGGACCGGCCTCGGCCCCGATCCGGACGTAGCCCGCGTGCTCTTCCTCCCTGACGACCTGCACCGTGGTCCGCGCGCCGGAGATCCCAAGGACGATGCACTCACAGTTCGGGCAGCCAGTCCTGGGCCGGGTCGTACTCCAGCCAGCGGTTGCGGCCGGCCTGGGTCGTGAAAGTGCTCAGGAGTTCACGCAGGAGTGGATGTCCGTTGTTGGTGCGCCACAGCAGTGACCAGGCGTACAGCGGTGTGGGGTCGACGAGGGGAACGGACCGGACCCCGGGGGCCTGGGGAAGCGGCACGTCGGACGGGATGAGGGAGAAGCGGTGCGCGTCCGCGGTCAGGCCGGTGAGGAAGTGGTCGAGGCCCAGGTTGGGGGCCTCGGCGTGGTGCCGGATGGCGAACTGCTCGGCGAAGCGGTGCAGGAAGTCGAGCCGGTCCAGCGACCCGGGAGTCCACAGCACGCTGTCCCGCAGTTGTTCGGGCCGTAGCGCGGGCTCGGACGCGAGCGGATGGGTCTCGGGGAGGATGACGTCCACCGGCTCAAGGCGCACCAGACGATGTGTCAGTCCGGGAGGCAGGGGCGGATGGACCCGCCCGAAGCCCGCGTCGATGTCGCCGTGCAGCAGTGCGGCCGCCACCGAGGGAAGATCGCGGCCGTGTCCGAGTTCCAGAGGCAGCTCGCCGGTCCGCGCCGCGACCTGGGCGAGTGCCCGCATCGGCGCGTACAGGTGGCCCCAGACGTCGACCCGTAGCGGACGGTGCTCGCCCCGCACTGCGGCCAGGGCCTGGTCCGCGACGGCCAGCGTCTGCCGGGCCGGTCCCAGGAAGCGCCGTCCCGCCTCGGTGAGTTGCACCCCTTGCCCGCTGCGCAGGAACAGGTCGGTGCCGAGCTGGGACTCCAGCCGCGCGATCCGTTTGGACAGCCCCTGCTGCGAGATCGACAGTGACTCGGCCGCCCGTCCGAAGTGCAGCTCCTGTGCGGCGAGTACGAAGGCGCGAACGTGCGCCAAGTCGAGATCCACGTCTGTCACCGTAGGCGACAACCGACAGTTGTGGGCGTTTCCGTTTCCTTGTTGGATTCCTCGGTAGCGCCGCCCGTTTCATGCATCGCATGCAGAGATTGATCCCCACGGGGAATCAGGCGCGTCCGGTCGCGTTCGCGGAGGACGCCCAGCCCGTCCCGGAGCCGGACGAGGCATTGATCAGGGTTGAGGCCTTCTCGCCGAATCGGGGCGAGACGTTCCTTCTGGAGCAGCCGGGGGCGGGGCTGTGTCCCGGCAAAGATGTCGCCGGTCTGGTGGTGCAGGCCGCGGCCGACGGGTCGGGCCCGCAGACCGGCACCCGAGTGGTGGGGCATCCGGCGCAGGGCGGATGGGCCGAGTACGCGGCAGTGCCCACCCACTCGCTCGCCGTACTGCCCGACGACATCGGCGCCGTGCGGGCCGCGGCCCTGCCGCTGGCCGGGATCACCGCGCTCCGGCTCCTTCGCGCGGCCGGCAGCGTGGTGGGGCGGCGGGTCCTGGTGACCGGTGCGTCGGGCGGTGTCGGCCACTACGTGACGGAGCTGGCGGCAGCCGCAGGGGCGGAGGTCAGCGTGGTGACCGCCACGCCGTCTCGCGGTGAGCGGCTGCGCGCGTTGGGGGCGGCAGCGGTCGTGCACAAGGTGGCCGAGGCTCAGGGGCCGTTCGACGTGGTGCTGGAATCCACCGGCGGCGCACATCTGCCGGTCGCTGTGTCGAAGCTGGCCCCGGGCGGCACGCTGATCTGGTTCGGCCAGGCCAGCCGCACTCCGGTGACTCTCGACTTCTTCGACCTGCTCGGCGGTCCCGAAGGGGCCACGATCCGCCACTTCCACTACGCCGGTGCGCCCTACGGCCCCGACCTGACCACTCTGGTGCGGCTGGTGGAGGGCGGGCGGCTGCATCCGGAGATCGGCCTCGTCGCCGGCTGGGAGCAGACCGCGCCGACACTGGTCGACCTACGGGAACGCCGTATTCGAGGCAAGGCCGTCCTCACCACGGGGACGGTGCGATGAGCGCCGCCGAATCCGGCGTCGAGTCCGGAGTCGAGTCCGGAGTCGAGTCCGGCGGCGAATCCGTCGTCGCATTCGCCACCGCCCAGATGACGCGTGCCACGGGAGCCGGGCTCGACCCGCACGAGTACGAGCGCGTCACCGGTGAACTGGCATCCGTCGAGGGCTGGGGGTGAGGCCTTCGCCCGTACCGCACAGGAGCACGTCGCCCGAGCGAAGCGGGCCGCCTCCCCGCTGTCGGCGGGCGAGCACTATCAGGTGGCAGCGCGCTGGTTTCACATCGCTACGCTCGCCCCGCATGGGGGCCAGGCCCTGGCCGCGGCTGAGGCGGACCGTGCCATGGGCCGCGCGCTGGCCCTCCTGGAACCCGGTGCCCGCAGGATCGACGGGCCGGGCTTCACCGGCTGGCTGCGCGGCCCCGCCGACGCGCCGGCCACTGTGGTCGTGGTCCCCGGCCTGGACTCCGGCAAGGAGGAGTTCCACGCGGTCACCTCGGCCCTCCTGCACAGGGGCGTGGCCGTGTTCACGATGGACGGGCCCGGCCAGGGCGTACTCACGGCCACCACCACCGTGCGGCCGGACTACCACCAGGTGATCGGCCGGGTCATCGACGCGCTCGGGGTCGACCGGGTCGGGCTCATCGGGCTCAGTCTGGGCGGCTACTACGTCGCGGAGAGCGCCGCCCATGAACCTCGCGTGGCCGCTGCCGCCACCGTCAGCGGGCCCTTCCGCCTCGACTGGGACACCGCCCCGCCCGTCGTGCGGGACATCCTCACCCGGCGGGCCGGAGGGCCCGAGGCGGCCCGCGACTTCGTCCGCCACGTCGACCTGTCCGCGTCGGCGCCGCGTATCGCCTGCCCGCTCCTGGTCGTGGACGGCGGCCGCGACGTCATCCCCGGCGTGACCAACGGGGAGGAGCTGGCCCGCCTGGCGCCGCACGGCGAGTACCTGCTCGTCCCGCACGGCGATCACCTCCTGGGCAACGCCCGGCCCGACTGGCTGCCCACCGCGGCCGACTGGCTCTGCGGAGCACTCACTCGCCGGTGAGACGACCCGATCCCGACACCCGACACCCGGCACGGCGAGGGTGCCGGGTGTCAGCCGGTCGAGGCGTGGGCCGGGGAGGGAATGGCGGAGGGCTCCGCGGGGGTCGGCTTCGGGTGGGTGTTCGCCGGGTCCAGGCGGAGCATGGCCGTTTCGTCCGGGGTGTCGGGGGCCGCCTGGTAGACCACCATGCGCTGGCCGCCCGTCCGGGCCAGTCGCATGACCTCGTAGGTCAGGGTCATCGGGCCGACCTTCGGGTGCTGGAAGCACTTCTGTCCGCCGCCGCGTTCGCAGACGTCGTACCGCTCCCAGAGCTGCGCGAACTTCGCTGACTTCAGCACCAGTTCGCCGACGAGCGCGGTCAGCTCGGGATCGTCCGCGTCGGCTCCGGCCACCGCCCGCAGGTGCGCCACCGAGAGGGCGACGGTTTCCTCCCACGGCTCGTAGAGCGTCCGGCCGACCGGGTGCAGGAAGAGGTAGCGGGTCAGGTTGCGCTGGTCCTCGGGCCAGTCCCAGAGCCCGGGCATCAGCCGTCGGCCCGGCGGGTTCGCGGCCAGGACGCGGTTGTAGCGGCTCACCACATACGCGGGCAGCGGGCGCACCGACTCCAGCATCCGCAGGACCGACTCGCGGACGGTGTGGTCCGAGCAGGCCGGCAGCTCGGAGGGCCGGCCGGAGGCCAGTTCCGCGAGCTCGTGCAGGCGTTCGTAACCGTCGCCGCGCAGCCGCAGGGCGCGGCCGAGAGCGTCCACGACGGCGGGGGACGGGTTGGTCTCCCGGCCGCGCTCCAGGCGGATGTAGTAGTCGACACTCACTCCGGCCAGCGCGGCCAGTTCCTCACGGCGCAGTCCGGGAGTGCGGCGCAGGCCCGCGCCGGCCGGAAGACCGACGTCCTCCGGGCGCACCTGCGCCCTGCGGGCCTTCAGGTACCGGCCGAGTTCCGTGCCCCTCGTATCCGCTGCTGCTGCCATCCGGCCATTGTCCCAGGCGGTCAAGGAGCGTGGGGGGCCGTGTCAGGGCCTGGAACACCGCACCCCGGGTACAGCGCGGTCTGCCGGGCGGCCGCGTGCGGGAGGAGAGTTGAGCTACCGGAGCGGGCGGCCCGGCCGCCGGGGCCCAGGGGGTGCGCGACACCGGTCCGCGGCCTCGGAAAACGGACTGCGGCCGCCCGCCCGGTCACTGTGTCGAGACGTCACTTGCACCAGGAGTTCTTCATGCCGACCACCCGCGCCCCGTCTTCGTCCCCGGCCCGGACAACCGCGTCGCCGCCTGCCGAGGGCCCCGCCGTGCCACGGCGGAGCGGCGTCGCGCTGGTCGCCTCGCTGCTCGGGTTCACCGTGATCACCGTCGACGTCTCGGCCGTGAACATCGCGCTGCCCGCGATCCGGGACTCCCTCAGCGGCGGGATGGCCGGGCTTCAGTGGGTGGTCGACGCCTACACCCTGATGTTCGCGGCCCTGATGCTCTCCGCGGGCGCCCTCGCCGACCGCATCGGCGCCCGTCGCGCCTACGCGTGGGGCGTCGCCCTGTTCACCCTCGCCTCGCTCGGCTGCGCGCTCGCGCCCGGCATCGGCGTGCTGGTCGGTGCGCGCGTGGCGCAGGGGGCAGCCGCCGCGATCGTGATGCCGGCCTCGCTGGCGCTGATCCGGCAGGCCTACGACGACTCCCGGGCGCGTGCCCGCGCCATCGCGCTGTGGACGGTCGGCGGGTCGGTGGCGATGGCCGCGGGCCCGGTGCTGGGCGGGCTGCTCACCGACTCGGCCGGCTGGCGGGCGGTCTTCCTGCTCAACCTCCCGGTGGGCGCGGTGATCCTGGGCCTGCTGGTGCGGGTGCCGCGCTCCCCGCGCCGGCCCGCCGCACTGGACGGCGGCGGTCAGCTCACCGCCGTACTGGCCCTGGCCGGGCTGGCCTTCGCGGTGATCGAGGGCGGCCGCCTCGGCTGGACCAGCGGCCCCGTGGCGGCCGCCGCCGCGCTCGCCCTCGCCTCCGGGTACGCCTTCTACGTGGTGGAGGCCCGGCACCGCCGGCCCATGGTCCCGCTGGGCATGCTGAGGGACCGCCGGGTGGCCGTCCCGCTCGCGGTCGGTTTCGCCGTCAACGCCGCCTTCTACGGCGGGATCTTCCTGCTCGGGCTGTACTACCAGCAGTTGCGCGGAATGTCGGCGATCGCGGCCGGGCTGATGTTCGTCCCGATGTCGGCGGTGGTGACGGCGACCAACCTGGTGTCACCGCGGCTGGCGGAGCGGATCGGGCGGCGGCCGGTGATCGTCGCGGGGCAGCTGATCTTCACCGGAGCGATGCTGGCCATGCTGCCGCTGGCCGCGCACACTCCGGTGTGGCTGGTGCTCGTGCTGCTGCTGCCGCTGAGCGTCGGCGGGGCGCTCGCGGTGCCCGCGGTGACCGCGCTGCTGATGGACGCCGTCCCGCAGGAGCGCGCGGGCACCGCGTCCGGGCTGCTCAACTCCCTTCGCCAGACCGGCGGTGCGCTGTCCGTCGCCCTGTTCGGCAGTCTGCTCGCCGGCCCGGGCGGGGACTTCTCCCTCCCGGGCATGCGCATCGGCCTGCTCGCCGTCGCCGCTCTCCTGTTCGCCACGGCCGTCCTCTCCCGTCTCCTCCTGCCGCGCAGCTGATCCGGCCCCCGGGGCCTGTTCGCGGCGGAAGCAGCGGAAGCGGAGCGGGATCAGTCGGTGGCGAGGCCGTCGACCAGGCGGTTGAGGAAGCGGGTGAAAGTGGCCTCGGGGGTGACGGTGCGTGCGGGGGCCGCGAGGGCTTCGGCGAGTTCCGGGTGGTGGCCGTCCGCGGCGACGGTGGCGAGGTAGCGGGCTTCCGCCGCGGCCCGGTCGGGGGACCTGGCCGCGGCCGCCTGCGTGATCTCGTAGGTGACATGTCCGGCGACGAACGCGGTGAGCTGGGCGAAGACCTCCAGCTTCGCGGCACCGTCCAGACCGGTGGGGCGCAGGGCGGCGAGGGCGTGTTCCAGGAACGCCAGGGTGTTGGGGCCCAGGCTGCGGCGGGTGGACAGGGCGGCGGGCAGCCAGGGATGGCGGAGCATCAGGTCGCGCTGGCGGTGGGCGACGGTCTTCAGGTCGGCGCGCCAGTCGCCGGTGAGAGGAGCCGACGCCGGCAGTTCGCCGCTGACGTGGTCGACCATCAGCTCCAGCAGCGTCTCCTTGTCGGAGGCGTAGCTGTAGAGCGACATGGCTCCGGCTCCGACCTGTGCGGCGACCCGCCGCATGGTGACCGCTTCGAGCCCTTCCGCGTCGGCCAGGGCCACGGCGGCCGCCGTGATCGCCTCGCGGCTGAAGCCCGGCCTGCGGCCCCTGCGGGGCTGCCCGGGGCTCAGCCACAGCTGTTGCGGGTCGGTCCCCGGGGTTGCGGACCCGCCGCCGTCACGCGTCACTGTCTTCGTCCTCCCGTCCCGTGCATCACCATCCAAGCATCCTCTATTCTCGTACGACGTACGAGAATAGAGGAGGAACCATGGCATCACGTGGGAAGCCGCCGTTGTCCTCGCGGATGATGAGGGCGATCTGGCGCGGCCTGCCGGACAAGCGGCACGACGTGGGGTGGGAGCCGGGCCTGGTGGTGCCGGCCGCCGACGGCAGTCCGCTGGTCACGGACCACTACTTCCCCCGGACGGCCGGTGACTTCCCGACCCTCCTGGTGCGTTCGCCGTACGGCAGGGGCCTGCCCTGGTCGCCCATGTACGGCATGCTCTTCGCCGAGCAGGGTTTCCACGTGGTCCTGCAGAGCTGCCGCGGCACGGGCGGCTCGGGCGGCGCGTTCGATCTGTGGCGCAACGAGGCCGCCGACGGCCTGGCCACGGTGTCCTGGCTGCGCCGACAGCCCTGGTTCGACGGGACGTTGGGGACGATCGGCCCCAGTTACCTGGGATACGTGCAGTGGGCGCTCGCCCTCGACCCGCCGCCGGAACTGAAGGCCATGGTGGTGCAGGTGGGTCTGCACGACCCGTACGCCCTGTTCTACGCGGACGGCGCTCTCCGGCTGGAGAACGCCCTGCTCGTCGGCCTGGGCATGGCGTACCAGCACCGGGGGATCGCACCGTTCGCCGGGGCGACGCTGCGTCTCCAGCGCCGTATGCGCGACATCGTCACCGCACGGCCGCTGCGCGGGGCGTACGCGTCCGCGCTCGGAGACGTGCCGTGGCTGGACGACGTGATGGCGCACCCGGACGCCGGCGACCCGTACTGGGACGGCGCGTCCCTGGCGCGGGCGGCCGAGGGGCTTCGCGTCCCGACGAGCCTGATCACCGGACGGTACGACGCCCTGGTCGACCAGAGCTTCGAGCAGTACGCCCGGCTGCGCGAGGCCGGATGCGACACCGCCCTGCTCGTCGGCCCGTGGACCCATACCTCCGCCATGCAGCAGGGCTGGCCCGAGGTCTTCGCCGAGAGCCTGGCCTGGCTGCGTGCGCACCTGTGCGGCGAGCCGTCCGGGCTGCGTCCCACGCGGGTGCGGGTGCACGTCGGCGGCGAGGACGCGTGGCGGGACCTCGACGACTGGCCGTCTCTCTCCGCCGGCACCATCTCATGGGTTCCGACCGCGGACGGGCATCTCGACCAGCGAGCCGACGCGGGGTCCGGGGGCGGCGTGAACGGCACGGCCCCCCGCCCCCCTGGCCTCCCTGCGCTACGACCCCGCCGACCCCACCCCGTCCATCGGCGGTCCCCTGCTCTCGCGCACGGCCGGTCCCCGTGACAACAGCGCTCTGGAGGGGCGAGAGGACGTCCTGACCTTCACCGGTCCACCGCTGACCGAACCCGTGGACCTTCTCGGTGCGGTCTCCGCGCGGCTGAGCGTCTCCACGGACACCGGGTACGCCGATGTCTTCACCCGCCTGTGCGACGTGGACGCGCAGGGCCGTTCCATCAACGTCTGCGACGGGCTGGCCCGGCTGGAGACGGTGGGGCAGGCCCCCTCGGAGGTCACCGTGCGGATGAGTTCCACCGCCTACCGCTTCCCGGCCGGGCACCGGATCCGCTGGCAGATCAGTGCGGGGGCCCATCCGCGCTACGCCCGCAACCCGGGGACCGGCAAGTCCCCGGTGGACGCCGTCGACTTCACACCGATACGCGTCACGCTGCACACCGGCTCCACGCTGCTGCTGCCCCACGGGTCCCGGACTGCGTGACCTCCGGGGACGCCCTGACGGTGACTCCGCTGCGCCAGCCACCCCGCCATCGCCCGCACCCCGATGCCGATGGACCGCTCGTCCGGGGCGAAGTCGGGGAAGTGCGGGTAGCCGGCGGTGATGGGGGCGCCGGGGGCACGGACACCGAGGAAGGTGTAGGTGCCGGGGACGCGGTCCAGGTAGAGGGCGTAGTCCTCGCCGCTGAAGGGCGGGAACGCGGAGTGGAGCGTGACGACCGGGTCACGGCCCGGTGCGCGGCGCAGATGGCGGGCGAGCGCGCGGGCGTCGGGTTCCGGGCAGACCAGGGCCGGGAACGGCTCGGCGGGGAAGCTCACGGCGGCTCCCGCGTACGACGTCGCCAGCCGGCGGATCTCCCCGCGTATCTCCGTGTACCGCTCCCGCGGCCAACAGCGGTAGGACACGCTCACCTTGGTGTCCTGTGCCGAGGCCCGCAGCGCGACGAAGCGGGCGAACGGGCCGTCGGGCGTCCGGGCGTCGGTGACCATCCGCTCGATGTCCGCGGGCGTCTGCGGGGGTGTCACCGTGGCGAGCGCCCCGATGTCGGCGGCCAGGCGCCGTGCCGCCTCGGGTGCGTCCGGGCCCTGGAGCGTCACCTCCGCCTTGTCCTGGCCGGGCATCCCGTAGCCCCCGGTCACAGCGAACCGGCCGACGGGGAAGGGCCCGCAGTGCAGCGCGTGGATCTCCTCGACGCGGGTGCGCTCCAGCACGCCCGCCTCGATCATCGCGCGGGCTCCGGACAGGCTCTCCTCGGCGGGCTGGAAGAGGAACACCACCGTGCCGCTCAGGTGCTGCCGCAGCCGTGCCAGGACCGTGGCGACGCCCAGGGCCACCGTCGTGTGGATGTCGTGCCCGCAGAGGTGGGCCGCGGCCTGGCCGCCCCCGACGATGTCCTTCGGCGGCACGGCGTCCATGTCCGCCCGGTACGCGACCGTCCGGCCCGGGCGCGTGCCGTGCAGGACGCCGACCACACCGTGGCCGCCGACCCCGGTGGTGACGGTCAGCCCGGCCGCCCGCAGTTCCCGGGCCACCACGTCCGCGGTACGACGCTCCTCCCCCGGCAGCTCGGGGTGCCGGTGGAGGTCCCGCCGCAGCTCGATCAACCCGGCTTCCAGGCGCGTCACTTCGGCTTCCACCGGCCCGTTCCCCACCGGTCCCCTCCACTCGCCGGCGGCGGCCTTCCCTGCCGTACCCCACACGGTTCCGGCACCGGCTGCCGCCGCCATGCCGGCCGCCAGCAGCGTGCGGCGGGCCAGAGCGTGCTCCGTGGGACGCTTCACGTTTCTCCCTTGTGATCGGTCTTCGTGGGTCGCCCGGCGAGCGGGAAGCCCGTCGCGGAAACCCGTGGGTACACGATCACTTCTCGCGCATGCCGTCGCCCATCCGGCGAGCCACCGCTCGTGGGTGGGGACAGCCCCCGACCCCTGGGCCCGGCCGCTTCACGCGCCACCGGGTGAGATGTGCTCCGGGATGACGAGAGCAGCGGACTTCACCAAGGCCGGACCGCTGACGTCCTCGGCACCGGAGACGTAGGCGAGCCAGCGGAGTTCGTCGCAGGCGAAGAAGGACTCGCCCCATGAGTCGACCCAGATCCGCGCCCGGCGGTCCCCCGAGCGGGTCAGGTGCCACCAGGCCCACCCTCGGAATTCGGATTCGGGGTCGAACTGGTACAGCCATTCCTGCACGTCCCACGGGCCCTGCCCGACCGCGGCCGTGTAGCGCTCCCTGCCCCGGGCCGCGAAGTCGGGGACCGGCCCGGTCCCTCCCCGGCCCGCGGCGACGAACCAGTCCGGAATCCCGCCGACAGGGAGGTCCTCGCCCTCGAACGGCTGCGAGAGCGCCAGGTGAAGGGCGGGGTCCAGCACGGAACGCACCCTGAGGCCGAACTCGTCGACCGGGCAGCTCGTCCGCAGGTCGAAGGCGCACAGAACGGGGGGCGCGTCTTCTGATGCCGACCCGTGCGACAGCCGGCTCCTCTCCTGCTCGATGTCCTCGCTCTCGTGCATCATCTGCGCGCCGTCTCCGCAGGCGGCGTCAGCCGCGTACGGCCAGGTGGTACGACGAGGCCCACAGCACCACCGCGCTGCCCAGGCCGACCACGATCCGCACGGTCTCGCTCGCCAGGCCGGCCGCGACGAGGACGAAGCCGGTGACCGCGACGGCCGTCAGCAGCGCCGCCGTCCACCGGTACTGCCACTGGTCGTACAGCCGGGCGAGCGGGAAGAAGTGCAGTCCCACGACGAGGGCGATGCCCGCGGGGACGGCCTCGGGGTGGCCCGAGGCGTTGGACACGGCGATGACGGCGAAGACGGCCACCAGCTCGACGGAGTTGACGATGCCCACGCCGCGCGCCCAGTTCGCCGGCAGGCTCACCGTGCGGGGCGAGGGCGGGGCGTCCTTGCGGTATCCCAGGTAGATCGCCGCCGCCGTGAGCACGAGCGCCGCCACCTCGATGCCCAGCGGGGCGACGTCCGTCGCCGAACCGGTCCCGGAGGCCGCCGCGACGGCCCACACCAGGGCGAACACGGAGAGCACGAGCGTTCCCCTGCGGCGCAGGCTACGGGTGAGAGCGAGGCACTCGGCGTCCGTGGTGGAAGGGGTGGGTGTTGCCGGGGACGTAGGTGTCACTCGCGGAGAATACACGCGCCCAACTGCCGTCTTTTGAACGGTTTTCGGCCAGCCCTCAGGCGATGGACCCGGCCGCCCACCCGATCCGGAAACGCCGCGAAACATTCGGCTACCGGAACCCTGCCCTCCGTGTCAGATGGGCAGATGGCTCGCCGGACCGGCCACCCACCCAGCCGCCAAAATACCGATTGACCTGGGCGAAACCCCTACGCCCGCCCCACGACAGCCGACGAATATTTCGAAACTCTCACCGAAACCATTGACAGTTGACAGGGCCCGGCCAACACTCCCGAAGACACAGGCTCCCCATCGACCGACCCCCACGAGGACGAGGAGGAAGCACCCCCATGAAGAAGTCATCGAGCCGCTTACGGCTGCTCATCAGCAGCACCTGCACCATGCTGCTGGTCGCCTTCGCCACCATCGCCATGCCGGGCACCGCCCACGCCGACACGGTCGTCACCAGCAACAAGACGGGCACCGACAACGGCTACTTCTACTCCTTCTGGACCGACGCCCCGGGCACGGTCTCCATGACGCTGTCGTCCGGCGGCAAGTACAGCACCTCATGGCGGAACACCGGCAACTTCGTCGCCGGCAAGGGCTGGAGCAACGGCGCCCGCCGCACCGTGAACTACTCCGGCACGTTCAACCCGTCCGGCAACGCCTACCTGACCCTCTACGGCTGGACGGCGAACCCGCTGGTCGAGTACTACATCGTCGACAACTGGGGCACGTACCGGCCCACGGGCCAGTACAAGGGCACCGTCACCAGCGACGGCGGTACGTACGACATCTACAAGACGACCCGGTACAACGCCCCGTCCGTCGAGGGCACGCGGACCTTCGACCAGTACTGGAGCGTCCGGCAGTCCAGGAGGACCGGCGGCACCATCACGGCCGGCAACCACTTCGACGCCTGGGCCCGGGCCGGCATGCCCCTGGGCAACTTCAAGTACTACATGATCATGGCGACCGAGGGCTACCAGAGCAGCGGCAACTCCAGCATCACGGTGCGCTGACGATGGGAACCACACCACCGTCCTCGTTCCGCGCCCTGCTCACGAGACTGACGGTCCTCACGACGGCCGCAGCCGCCGCCCTCACGGCCACCACCGCCACCACCGCGGTCGCCGCCCCGTCCCGGGCCGCCGCCTGCACCGGATACGTCGGCCTCACCTTCGACGACGGCCCGTCCGGCAACACGACCGGACTGCTCAACGCACTCCGCCAGAACGGGCTGCGGGCCACGATGTTCAACCAGGGCCAGCACGCGGCCGCCAACCCGTCCCTGGTCCGGGCCCAGGTGTCCGCCGGCATGTGGATCGGCAACCACAGCTACACCCACCCGCACCTGACCGGTCTGAGCCAGTCCCAGATCGACTCCGAGATCTCCCGGACCCAGCAGGCCGTCGCCAACGCGGGAGGCGGCACACCGAAACTGTTCCGCCCCCCGTACGGCGAGACCAACGCGACGGTCAAGTCGGTCGCGGCCCGCCACGGCCTGACCCAGATCATCTGGGACGTCGACTCCCAGGACTGGAACGGCGCGAGCACGGAAGCGATCGTCCAGGCCGCCGCCCGCCTCACCAACGGCCAGACCATCCTCATGCACGACTGGTCCGCCAACACCCTCGCAGCGATCCCCCGCATCGCCCGGGGCCTGACGTCCCGTGGCCTGTGCGCGGGAATGATCTCCCCGCAGACGGGCCGCGCGGTGGCTCCCGGCTGAGCGAACGGCCTCGGAGAACACCGCGGGAACACGCGGAGCACACACCGCCCTTCCGGCGCGACGGCGACAAGTGCCGTCGCGCCACCCCGGGTTCTAGAGCGGGGGCCCGGGAGGAGCGGCTCCGTCGGTGCCGCCGGCGGCGTGTCGCTCCATCGCCACCTTGAGCAGGGTCTCGCGCAGTGCCTCCCGGGTACGCCCTCGGGTCTTCACCGCATGACAGTTGGGGCAGAGGGCCACCATCTGGCTGGGGTGGTCGCGACCGCCCAGGGCGAGGTCGACGACGTGGTCGACCTCGAGGATCGGGTGCTCGCGGTCGGTGACGTCGGCCGGCTGGCCCGTGCAGCCGGGGTTCTCGCAGCGGCCGCCGCTGCGGCTCAGGACCAGATAGCGGGCGGCCCGGGAACGGACCGGGCTGCGGGTGGTCCGGGAGACCCGGCGGCCGTGGGTCTCGGATTCCTGTTCCTCGACGAGCCTGCAACCGCGTTCGTACTCGGCGGCGGTGATGAGCCACTGTTCCGGTGCGCGGTCCTGCGGGGTGTGCGGTTCGGCCGACTCCACGTCGTCCAGGCCCACGTCGGCGAGGAGCGGATCCGGGTCGAGGTCCTCGAAGAACGTGCCGAGGAGCTCGTCGAGGACGGCGAGACGGGTCACCGCGGAGTGCCGGAACCGCTCGTACACGGGTTCGGCGAGGCCGCCGAGTGGCTGATGCGTGGCGAACCATCGCTTCAGCCGGGCGTCGCCGTGAGCGGTGGGTACCGGGCGCGGGCAGTCCCGCACCTCCCAGATGCCGTCGCGGTGGAGAGACGCGACCGGGTAGTCGGGGCGCAGGCGCTCGCCCCTCGCCCCGTGCCTCTCCAACAGCCCCTTGAGCGCTTCCTCGGTCTCTGACCAGGGAAGGAGCCGGGGCTCGCCCCGGAGGGCCCGTCCCATGGCCCACAGCAACGCGATCGGTTTGTACAGGGCCCGGCGGCTTGCGGAACCGTTCACCTTCAGGTGGGTGATCCGGGAGATCAACTCGTCGTGGGGCGGAGCGCTCGCCCCGGACTCCTCGACGACCTCGAAGCCGAGGCGTCCGAGGAGTCGGGCGGCGTGCTCGGCGCCGCCGGAGAAACCCTTCGCGTCGGGGGCGAGGGGCCGTTCGCCGGGCAGGAAGCCGTGTGCCGCCCCGACGATCGCCTTGGAGTCGTAGTGCCTGCCCTCGTGCGCCAGCAGGTAGCGGCGCGCACGGCGAAACCCGTAGCTCTTCAGGAAGGCGTCCCGCCCGAGCCGGTCACACTCCTCGATCGCCTTCTCGATCTCGACGCGCGATATGTCCGCGAGTGCCATGCCGGGAACCCTATGCGACGGGTCTGACAGCGCAGGGTTCTCCGGCCCGTTGTCAGTGCCCGGTCCTACGATGCGCCGCATGCCTGAATGGATGCATGTGTCCAGCGCGGTTCTGGAATCCGGTTGGCACGACGAGGTGAATCTCGTGTTCGCGCGCGGGATGGGGCTGGACGCGCTTGCCGAGGGGTTGCGCCGGCTGCGGCGGGAGCCGTTGGTGAGCGGGGAGGGGGGTGGGTGGGTGTGGGGCGTCCACGACATGGTCAACGTCGAGATCGAGGACTTCGACCCCGTGCCCTATGGGGAGATATCCGCGGGCGCCGAGATCGTCGTGTTCGTGACCGAGCCGTGCAGTGCCAAGGGGCACGCGCCGCATTTCGAGTACTACCGGGACGGGCGGCTGATCACCTGGTTCAGTTTCGAGGACCTGACGCAGCGGCCGGGGGACAACCCCGACTACCTGTCCGCCGAGTTGCTGGCCGCGAAGCTGATCGGGCCGGACGCCGGGTGCGCGGAGGCGGACGAGGGCGGGCACGACTGCTTCGACCACTACTACGAGGATCACAACCGCATCGTCCGGGCGGTCGCCGGCTTCTTCGCCCTGCCCTCGCCGCCGCTGTCCCCGGAGATGACGGACCGGTGACCTGGCTCGCGCCCGCCGCCTTCCTCACCTTCTGCCGGGGGATTCCCCCGGCCGACCTCACCGGCTTCTTCAGCGAGGCGGGGCTGCCGCCCGCGGCCTCCGGCACGGCGGACGGCTGGGCCTGGCTGACGCACCACCCGGACACCACCCCGGACGGCGGCGCCGTCCAGCAGCTCGGCCAGTACATCACCGGCTTCCGGTACCAGGACCGCGTGCGCGACCGGCGGAACGTCGACATGGTGTTCCTGGCGTCCACACCCGCCTGCTCGTGCGGCGACCGGTACGCGGTGCCCCACTGCGCCGAGCATCCGTACCAGTTCGCCTACAGCCGCGGCGGCTTCGCCGTCTGCATCTTCAACGTCGGCGCGCGTCGCGAGTCCCGCCGCTTCGGCAGCCA
This sequence comes from Streptomyces africanus, assembly GCF_030816955.1. NCBI lineage: Bacteria > Bacillati > Actinomycetota > Actinomycetes > Kitasatosporales > Streptomycetaceae > Streptomyces > Streptomyces africanus. Next base: position 3,729,280 of record NZ_JAUSYP010000001.1, read on the forward strand.
GGCCGACCTGTTCATACGGCAGTTCCTGGAGCAGGGGATCGTCGGGCGCACCACCCGCTACGACACCGCCCCGGACTTCAACCCGGACGGCAGCCACACCATCCGCGTCATCGCCGAGCACTTCGGGCTGCCCGCCGCACTACTTGAGTACGGGTGCTCATGACGGCCCCGCCCCGCCCACGTGACCATGGCCGTATGAAGACACGGGGCATGCTTTCGGCCGGGGTCGCGCTCGTTCTCGGGGTGCCTGTCGCCGCCTGGGGGCTGATGGGCCGGCAGGACTACGACGGGTTGCCTGCGAGCGAGCTCGACCACGCCTTCCAGCCGTGGGACATCGGGGACGGTGTGGCCGCCGCCGTCGGCGGGATCGCGCTGGTGCTGGCGGGGATCGGTGGCGCGGTGCTCGTACGGGGTGCGCGGCGTGGCGCGATGGACCGGCGCTGGTGGGGGGTCCTCGGGCCGCTCGTGGTCGTCGGCCTCATGGCCGGTGTGGGGTGGCGGATCCTGACGGCGGGGGTCGTCGGGGCCAACATCGGTGCCGGGCTGGTGCTCATGTTCGGTACGCCGGTCGCCGCCGGCCTCGTCCTGTGGGCAGTGGGGCGCGGCGTCTGGCTGGCCACGCGGCGGCACGGCATCGACGGCGGGGCCGGCGGCCGGCGCCTGGGCGGTTTCGCCTCCGGCGGGGTGTGACGGGCGGCGCGGCTCTCTTCCACGTGGCCGAAACCCCACGGGGGAGCGGTGGGTGGGGCGGACAACATCCGTATCCGGTCGGGGAGTTCACCTAGGTTGGTGGACCGGTCCCCCTTCCCCACCCCCCAGGAGGCCCCGCCATGCCCGACGACAGCCTGCGTGTGCGTATCGACACGTCCAAGCCGCACTCGGCCCGTTTCTGGAACTACTTCGTCGGCGGCAAGGACAACTACGAGGTCGACCGCGAGATCGGCGACCAGATCAAGTCGATCTTCCCGGGCCTGGTCGACGTGGCGGTCACGAGCCGCCGGTTCCTGGGCCGGGCCGTCCGGTACCTGGCCGTCGAGCAGGGTGTGCGGCAGTTCCTGGACGTCGGCACCGGGCTGCCGACCGCCGACAACACGCACGAGGTCGCCCAGCGCGTGGCACCGGACTCCCGGATCGTGTACGTCGACAACGACCCCATCGTGCTGGCCCACGCCAACGCCCTGCTCACCAGCACGCCCGAGGGCAGGACCGCCTATCTGGACGCCGACCTGTACGACCCGGAGGCGGTCCTGGAGGCGGCCGCGGGCACGCTCGACCTGTCCCGGCCGGTCGGCCTGATGATCCTCAACACGCTGGGGCATGTCGCCGACTACGAGCAGGCGCGGGAGCTGGTGCGGCGGCTCATGGCCGGGCTGCCGGCCGGGAGCCACCTGGTGATCAGCGACAGCACCGCGACGAGTGAGGGCATGATCGCCGCGTCGGAGGCCTACAACGCGAGTGGGGCCGTGCCGTATTACGTCCGGCCGGTTGCCGAGATCGCCGGGTTCTTCGACGGGCTGGAGCTGGTGGAGCCGGGCGTGGTCCGGGTGCCGCAGTGGCGGGCGGAGCCCGCCGATGTCGCCGAGGGTGTGGACGCGTACTGCGGCGTCGGCCGCAAGCCGTAGGGGATCAGTTCCCCGCGCCCCTGAGAGGCCGCCCGGCGATAATCAAGGACATGTCCGCACCACCCCCCGTCCCCGAGCCCGTCCGGCGGCTCGTCGGTGATCTTCTCGCGGTGGGTGAGGCGTACGGCCTCGTCCTCGCGGGCGGGTACGCCGTGCTGGCGCACGGGCTGGTGCGGCGGGGCGGGCGGGACGTGGACGTCGCCACCGAGCACCCCGCCGGGATGGACGGCATCGCCGACACCGTCCGGACGGGGCTGGTGGCGCGCGGCTGGCTCGTGCAGTCACTGGAGAGCGATCCGCTGTCCGCCCAGTTCCTCGTCACCGACGCGGCGACGGGTGAGGAGTACGAGGTCGGCGTCCGCAAGGAGGTGCTGTGGCGCCCGCCCGTGCCGACCGGGCTCGGACCGGCTCTCTCCCTCGACGACCTGGTCGGCACCCGTGTGCGGGACCTGGCCGACCGCGGGCTCGCCCGCGACCTGGTCGACGTACACGCCGCCTCGGCCCGCTGGAGCCACCCGGAACTGGAGGAGCTCGGCCGCCGGCACACCCCCGAGCCCTTCGACCTCACCGACCTCCAGGCCCGGCTGACCGGCACGGACTGGCTCGACGACAGCGCGTTCACCGCCCACGGCCTCGACGCCGAGGCCGTCGCCGGGCTCCGCCGCTGGGCCCAGGAGTGGGCCGACGACATCGCGGAACGGCTCATCGAAGGCGGGGCCCCGGAGGAGAGTGCCCAGGAGGAGGAGTGACCCGCGCGGGGACCTACCGGTCGGTACTCTGACCCGATGGGGAAAGGGGCAACCGGGCAGGTGGGGGTGGTCGCCGCGCTCGTACGGGCTGCGTTCCTGGTGGACGGGGTGTACGCGGAGGCCGGCCGGGCGTACGGGCTGACACCCCAGCAGGGGCAGCTCCTCTGCGTGCTGATGCCGCGGCCGTACGGGATGGGCGAGCTCGGCGAGACGCTCGGGCTGGCGAAGTCGAGCCTGACCGGGCTGGTGGACCGGACGGTGCGGCGCGGACTGGTGCGGCGGGAGGCCGACCCGCGCGACGGCCGGGCCGTGCGGGTGGGGCTGACGGAGGAAGGCGCCGCGCTCGCCGAGAAGTTCTACGCCGAGACCTGCCGCCGGATGGAGGCCCTGCCGTCCGGACTGAGCGGCGCCGAACGGGAGCGGCTGGCCGTCCTGCTGTCGCGGGTCGTGGCCGACAACGAGGTTCCCGCGGTGTTCGTGGAGGCCGAGCAGGTGCCCGGCGTCGAGTAGCGGACCTGCCACAGCCGAGTAGCGGACCGGTCACCACAACGGCTCACTGTCCCGCCACCGGCGCCATCGCCCGCCGCTCCCGCCTCGCCGCCGCCATCAGGGCCAGCGTCACCCCGGCCGACACCGTCGCCATCGCCGTCATCGCCCCCGCCGGGGAGGTCAGTTGGGCCACCGAGCCCGCGAGCGTCGCGGCCACGCCCTGCATCGTGAGCATGCCCGCCGAGTGCAGTCCCAGGGCGTGGCCCGTGAGGGTGTCGGGCGTCAGGGCCACCAGGCGCTCCTGCTGGACGAGGCTCGCGCCGAAGCCGACCGAGGCCAGCGTGACGGCGGCTGCCGCCAGCGGGAGGGGCGGGTGCAGGAGGAAGGGCAGGTACGGGGCGGCCAGGAGCAGCAGGAGGGGGTGGCCCAGGCGGGGGCGCAGGCGCGGTGGGACCAGGCGGCCCACCAGGACGTCCCCGGCCAGCATGCCGAGCGCCGCGAAGGCGAACAGGGTGCCGGCGGAGTCGGGGGCGTAGGAGACGTAGAGGGATTCGCAGCCGACGACCAGGCCGTTCGGGATCCACAGGGCCAGATAGATCCGGCGGCGGGGTGCGGACGACCAGAGCAGGGCGTTGGCGCGCCACGTCGCCGACACCGAGGGGCGGCCGGCCGTACGGGGCGGGCGGCCGGTCAGGCCGAGGCGGACGACCACGGCCGCCAGGACGTAGAGGGCGGCTGACGCCAGCAGGGAGATCCGCGGGGACAGCAGGGCCACGAGCGCGCCGCCGGTCGCGTATCCGGCGATCTGCATGAGGCCGCTCATCATGTTGAAGACCGAGCGGCCCAGCAGATAGCCGTCCTTGGAGAGGATCTCGTTCAGCAGGCCCCAGCGCACTCCCCCGCCCACCGACTTCGCCATCCCCATGGCCAGGACGATCGCGAGGAGGCCCCAGATCGGTAAGCCGGGCAGGGCCAGTGCCGCCGTGCCGGCCGCGAAGATCAGGGACAGGGCCGTCAGGGCCGCGCGCGGGGGCAGGCGGTCGGCCGCCGAGAGCAGCAGCGTCGCGCCCAGCACCTGCACCAGCGACGAGCCGAACATGCTCACCGCGGACAGCAGCGGCGACCCGGTCGCCCGGTAGACCAGGGTGCCCAGCGCCAGTTCGCCCATCGTCTGGGCGACCGTCTGCGCCGACGCGGCCAGGAAGAACGGGGTGAACTCGGGGGTACGGAACAGTTCGCGGTAACTGCGCATGCGGGGAGTCTCCGGCGGCCCGGATCGCGTGGTTATTGTTTCGCGCAGGTGCGAAACGTCGGGGGGGTGCCCATGGGCTGGTGGCAGATCAACGCCGACACCCTGGCCGGGAGCCGGTTCGTGCTCTCCCCGCTCGCCGAGACCTTCGCCTGCCTCCAGTTGCTGCACCGGGGCACACCCACCCACCCGGGCGAACGGGCCTGGCTGCGCGACCACCTGCCCGGCTACCGGGCCCGGATGGCCGCCGACCCCGTGACCGCGCTGCTCGTCCGCGCCGGTCTGGGCCGGCTCTGGATCGCCGACTTCCTCACGCCCACCCCGAGAGACCAGGAGACGTTCGAGGAAGGGGTGGCACGGGTGCGGGCGGCCCGCCCTGCCGAGGCCCGCGCCCATCTGCGGACCTCCCTCGCCGGCCCGCTTCCCGCCGCCCTGGACCGGGACGACCTCCCCGAGCGCGCGGCCGGCCTGCTGACGTACGTCTGGACCGAGACCGTACGGCCGGACTGGGACCGGCGCCGGCGGGTGCTGGAGGCGGACGTGGTCGCCCGTACCGCGCAGGTGAGCCGGGGCGGCTGGGCGGCGGTGCTGGACGCGTTGCGACCGGGCCGGACCCGGTGGCTGGGCGACAACCGGCTCCAGGTGAATCTGCACGAGTACCCGCCCCGCGAGATCTCCGGCGCCGAGCTCCTGTTCGTGCCGGTGACCCCGAAGACCGGCTGGGTGTCCTGGGAGGAGCCCGACCGGTACGCGGTGGTCTACGCGTGCGCGGGCGTGCTCGCCGACCCCGGCGGCCGGACCGTCCCCGCGAGCCTCGGCGCGCTGCTCGGGGCCGCCCGGGCCACGGTGCTCGTCCTTCTCGACTCCCCGATGAGCACCAGCCAGTTGGTCGCCGTGACCGGCCAGGGCCTCGGCTCGGTCGGCCGGCATCTGAGGGTGCTGCTGGACGCCGGTCTGGTCGAGCGGCGCCGCGCGGGCCGGTCCGTGCTGTATGCGCGGACGGGGGCGGGGCAGGTGCTGGTGGAGGCCGGAACCGGCCGGGCCGACACCGGCCGGAGTTAGCATCCGCTCATGACAACTAGCAACGGTTCCTCTCCCCTCGACGTCGAGATCGGTGCCCTCCAGGGCGGTTCCGCCGACCTGTCCCAGTACGCGGGCAAGGCGGTGCTGGTGGTGAACGTGGCCTCCAAGTGCGGCCTGACCCCGCAGTACAACGGGCTGGAGAAGCTCCACGAGCGCTATGCCGAGCGCGGTTTCACCGTCCTCGGCGTGCCCTGCAACCAGTTCCTCGGGCAGGAGCCCGGCAGCGCCGAGGAGATCGCCGAGTTCTGCTCGGCGACCTACGGCGTGACGTTCCCGATGACCGAGAAGGTCGAGGTCAACGGCGAGAACCGGCACCCGCTGTACGAGCGCCTGACCGGCTTCGCCGACGCCGAGGGGCACAGCGGGGACATCCGCTGGAACTTCGAGAAGTTCCTGATCGGCCGGGACGGCACGGTCGTCGCCCGCTTCTCCCCGCAGACCGAGCCCGAGGCCACGGAGCTCGTGACGGCGATCGAGGCGCAGCTGGCCTGAATACGGCCCCGTTGACCTTGCCCCTGGGGCAGGGCCGAGCCTCCTTGTCATCGGGCGGAAGAGCCGCCCGATGACGGAGGATGCCGTGGTGGACGTACCGGACCGTGACCTGCTCACCATCGGGGCGTTCGCCGCGCGCGCCCGGCTGTCGGCCAAGGCCCTGCGGCTGTACGACCGGCTGGGGCTGCTGTCCCCGGCGCACGTCGACGAGGCCACCGGCTACCGCTACTACCGCGCCGGACAGGTCGAACGGGCCCGGCTGGTGGCCATGCTGCGGCAGCTGGACATGCCGCTCGCCCGGATCGCCGAGGTGGTCGCGGCGGGCGACGGGCCGACGGCGGCCGGGCTGCTCGGCGCGTACTGGGCGGATGTCGAGGCGCGGGTGGCGGGGCAGCGGACGCTCGCCGAGTACCTCCGTGGACGACTGTCGGGGAGGAGCTCCGAGATGTACCAGAGGTTCGCGGTCGAGACGGTGGACGTGCCCGAGCAGGTGGTGATCACCGAGAAGCGGCACACGCTGGCGGACGAGCTGCCCGCGTGGATCGGGGCTTCGCTGGGCCGGCTGGAGGCGGCGGCCCGGGAGTGCGGGGGCGTGAGCGGGGTGCCGTACGTCGCCTACCACGCCGAGGTGTCGATGGAGAGCGACGGCCCCGCCGAGGCGTGCGTGCCGGTCGCCGACGAGGCGGCGGCACGGGCGTGGGCGGAGCGGCACGGCCGGGCGTGGGAGACGGCGGTGCGGGTGGAGCCGGCCCGGCGGCTGGCGTACACCCGGATCACCAAGGCGCAGGTGGCGCACCCGCAGATCCTGGCCGCGTTCGAGGCGGTGGAGGAGTGGATGGCGGCACAGGGACTGACCCCGGCCGGCCCGTGCCGTGAGCTGTACTTCGCGGACTGGGAGGCGGCGGGAGCCGAGGACCCGGTGTGCGACGTGGCGTTCCCGGTGAGCTGATCGCCCTCAGGCGCCCGCGGGCACAAGCGGAGCCCTCTCGGCAAGGACGGCGAAGCTGGTCGAGAGGGCTCTTCGGTGGTGCTTGTGCTGTTGTCCAGCGGTGGCTCAGGCCTTGACCGAGGCCACGAAAGCGCTCCACGCGTCGGCGGGAAAGGCCAGCTTGGGGCCCTCGGGGATCTTGGTGTCCCCGAGCTCCAGGGCCTCTTCGACGGTCGACCTGACCATCACACAGGCGCCGTTGTTGTTGGTGTAGGAGGACGTCGTCCACGTTTCCGTGGCGCCCAGACGAATTGCCATGTTCGCTCCGTAGCCAGTTGCGTTTACGCCAACCCGTGCTGGTGGTTGGCGTGATCGACGCTACTCGCCAACATCCTCGTTCGGAGCAGTCATTCACTCGACCGGATGGCATATTCCAGGGGAGACTTACAGGCAGGCGTGGCAGGGGTGTAGCATCCCGCACTTTGCCGGACGGAAGGTCGTGCACCATGGAGCGCGCCACGGAAGGTCAGCGCGCGTACTCCTTCGCCCGGCGCTCGATGAGCTGCCGCGACTGGTCCACGTTCAGCGACTGCGCGCGCAGGTGCTCGTACATCACCGTGTACTTCTGCACGTCGAGCGGCTTCTCCAGGTACAGGTCGCTGGTCACGCCCTCGATGTACACCACGCTGGAGTCGGCCGCGTCGGCGAACTCCAGGATCGAGTACTGGCCGTTGATGCCGGCGTGCGCGCCGACCTCGAACGGCAGCACCTGCACGGTGATGTGGGGCAGCTGCGACATCTCGATGAGGTGCTCCAGCTGCTCGCGCATCACCTGCCGGCTCCCGACGGTCCGGTGCAGGGACGCCTCGTCCAGGACCACCCACAGCCGCAGCGGGTCCGTCTCGGCGGTGATACGTCCCTGCCGGCGCAGCCGGACCTCGACGCGCTTGTCGTTGTCCGCCTCCGAGGCCTCGGGCGAGCCGCCCCGGATGATGGCCTCGGCGTACGCACGCGTCTGCAGCAGGCCGGTGATGATCTGGGGTTCGTAGACCCTGAGCGACTCGGCGTCCGTCTCCAGGCCGATGTAGACGCTGTACGGGATGTCCCCGAAGGCGTGCCACCAGCCCTGCTGCCGGGAGTCCTTGGCCATCTGCATCAGCGAGTCGACGATCCGCTGGTCCTCGACCTCGTAGACCCCGCACAGGTCCCGCACGTCGCGCTGGCTGATGCTGCGCCGGCCGTTCTCCAGCCGGCTGATCTTCGACTGCGAGACCAGCAGCCGCTCGGCGACCTCCTCGGCCGTCATGCCCTTGAGCTCACGGAGCCTGCGCAGCTCCTGGCCCAGCCGGCGCCGCCTGACGGTGGGATTGACATTGGACGCCACGGGACGTGCACCTCCGGCTGCGTGCCTCTACTTTGCGTATCTGCTGTTGAGCAGACTGCCACCAAGGTGCTTCCTACCGCTGGGAAACGGTGGATATGCGACGGGTACACGCCCAGTTCGGACAGGGCACGCCGAGCGGGGCGGGGAGAGTGTGTGCTCTCCCCGCCCCGCTCGGACAGCGGCTCCCGTGACCGGGTTCTGGGGTACTGCGTGGTGCTGTGGGTCCGCGGCTCAGTGGGCCACGGCGCGCGCCATGCTCCCGTGGCGCGGCTGCATCGGAACGCCTCGGGCGGGTTCCGCTGCGGACCTGGCTCCGCCGGCGGCCTGACGGCCGGACGGGGCCGGGCTGCGGCGCGGCTGCGCCGCCACGCCGTTCTGGACGTCCATCACGGCGTGCGCGACGAGACCGCCCATGGGGTCGTGCCTGATCAGATCCCGCAGCCGGGACCGAGAGGAACGCCCCTCGTTGCCCGGGTACAGGTGCTTGCCGAGGCCGACCGCGTGTGCCAGGGCGGCGAGCGCGGCGGTCCGCGGGTCCGGCGGTACGCCGGTGCGGATCGCCGAGTCCAGCCGGGCCCTGATCTCCCGGCTGATCTCCGTGTCCGTCGCCTGGTAGCGAGTCGTCGGCAGCACTCCGCACATCTGGCCGGCCACGGCATGCACCATGCCGCACCGCTCCAGATGCGAGAGGTAGGTCTGGCGGAGCCCGAGACGCGGCCCGCCAATCCAGTTCACTGCCCGCACGGGAGCGCCGCGCCTACGCAGCAACTCCAACGCGCAGTCCAACGTTGGATCTCCAGTCGGCCGTGGTACAACCACGGCGATACGATCCCCGTCTGGGGCTATCCGTCCGGCCAGTGCCAGCTCCACTAGCTGTGCTCCGGCCAGACCGAGGTCGAGCGACTGCGGCTGCGCAGTGGTACCCGTGGTCGGGTCCAATGCCAGCAGCAGAAGCTCCTCCGGAAGTGTTCTGCGGCTCCTGCCCATCCATGCCTCCCCGCGTGGATGAATGACAGGGTGACCCCTCTCACAATGGTCTGTCGAGGGTGCGTGACCGGTTCGTAGTGGAACCAGTAGGTATGTCGTTCTCGTCTACCGGATGGGTTCAGTGCGCGCACAGGACACTGGTACATGGTTCGGACAGCGCCTGGAGCGGTGTCACGGGCGGCGGTTCACGGTTCGGTACGCGCACGCGGGGAGTGCGGCGCGAGGAGGAGGCATCGGTGGCGGGCGAGTCCCCCGACAGGTCGAAGCAGCGCGAGTCGTCGGCAGAACCGACGTCGGGGAGCGCGAGTCCGGTTCCCGAGGCCAGGAGCGAGGCCCCACCCAAGCGTGACCCGCGCCTCGCGGTGGCCCGGGACACGGAGAGGTCCACGAAGCGCGGCGGCGCCGACACGGCGACCCGCGTGTTCTCCACCCGGACGGCGGAGAAGCCGACGGAGACGTCGGACGCCGAGCCGGCGGCCGGCGCCGAGCGGGACGAGAGCGAGACGGACGCGGTGGCGGACGCCGAGCGGGGCGCCGACGACGCGGGCACCGCGGGCACGGCCGACGCCGAGCAGGACGCCGGCGAAGCTGACACCGAGCAGGGTGTGAGCGGCGCGGGCGCCGAGCGGGACGAGAGCGACGCGGACGCCGAGGGGACGGTGACTGACGCCCAGCGAGGCGCGGACGAGGCGGACTCGGCGACGGACGCCGGGCCGGACGACGGCGACGCGGATGCCGATGGCACGGCTGACGCCAAGCGGGACGCCGGCGAGGCCGACACCGAGCAGGGTGTGAGCGGCGCGGGCGCCGAGCGGGACGCCGGCCAGGCGGACTCGGCGGCTGACGCCGGGCCGGCCGACGGCGACGCCGAGCGGGACGAGAACGACGCGGACGCCGAGGGGACGGTGACTGACGCCCAGCGAGGCGCGGACGAGGCGGACTCGGCGACGGACGCCGGGCCGGACGACGGCGGCGCGGATGCCGCGGGCTCGGCTGACACCGAACAGGACGCGGGCGAGGCCGACACGGCCGGTGACACCGAGCAGGACGTCAGCGGTGCGGGCGCGGCGGATGACGCCGAGCAGGACGCCGAGGCCGAGGGCGCGGCGGTCGACGCGTCCCAGGAGTCTGTGAAGGGCTCCGGCTCCGGTGAGCGCGGGGGTGACGCCGCCGCCAGTGACGGGCGGCTGCGGGACGCCGTGGCCGCGTGGGTCGCGTCGGCCGACCAGGACGAGGAGCCCGCGGCAGCCGAGGGCGCCGACAAGGGCTCTGAGGACGGCCAGGAGGCGGCTGAGAGGGCGGAAGAGGCCGCAGAGGCCGACACGGACGCCCAGAAGCCTGAGAAGCCTGCTGAGGCCGGCGCAGACGATCGGGACGACCGAGAGGCCGAAGACACGGACGACGCTGCCGAGGACGGCGCCGGCGTCCAGGAGCAGCCGAAGGGCGACGGTGCCCAGGCCCGGGATGGGCGGGAAGAGGCCGACGAGCCGGAGGCGGACCGTTCCGCCACCGGCGGCGCGGGCGATTCCGAGGCCGCCTCCGCGGACAGCGCCCCCGCCGACGACACCGACGACGCCTCCAAGTCGGACGACTCCGACACCGACAAGGGCGACACCCCACCCCCCGTCGACCAGCCCACCGCCGTCTTCAAGGCCGTGCGGCCCCCGGTCGATCAGCCCACCACCATGCTGAAGCTGGGCGGGGCCGCCAAGGACGCCAAGACCAAGCCTGGGAAGGAACCCGAGAAGGAAGCCGAGCGGACCAGTAAGTTCGTCGCGCTCAAGCCGCTGGACGATCCGTCGACGCGGAAGCCGGCGACCGGTGCACAGGCCGGTGCACAGGCCGGACAGGCCACTCCGGCCGCCAAAGCCACTCCGCCCGCCCCCGCCGACGCCACCGCACCCGTGCCCGCCGTCGGCCCCGAGCGGACCACCCAGCAGCCCCTGCCGCCGCGGCCGCCGCTGGACCTGCTGGCCGAACTGACGAACACCCCGCCGCCGCCGGACACCCCGCTGCGGACGGCCGTGCGGCGGGTGAAGATCTGGACGCCGCTGGTGCTGCTTCTGGTGGTCCTCCTCGGCGTCGTGCAGAGCGTGCGCCCGCTGCCGGCGCCCACCCTGGACCTCACCGCCGAGGACAGCTACACCTTCGAGGGCGGCAAGGTCGACATCCCCTGGCCGGCCAAGGGCCAGGCCGCGCTGGACGTGCAGGGCATCGGCTCGTTCGGGTCGTCCGGCGAGCAGAAGCCCGTGCCGATCGCGAGCGTCGCCAAGGTCATGACCGCCTATGTGATCCTGCGCGATCACCCGCTCAAGAGCGGTCAGGACGGGCCGAAGATCGAGATCGACCAGGCCGCCGAGGACCAGTCCGACGCCGGCCAGGAGTCCACCGTCGACGTCACCAAGGGCGACAAGATCAGCCAGCGGGAGGCGCTGGAGAGCATCCTGATCGCTTCCGCGAACAACGTGGCGCGCCTGCTCGCCCGCTGGGACGCGGGTTCCGAGAAGGCGTTCGTGCGGAAGATGAACGACGCCGCCCAGGACCTCGGCATGAAGAACACGACGTACACCGACCCGTCGGGCCTGAACAACACCACCGTGTCCACGGCCGTGGACCAGGTGAAGCTCGGCAAGGCGGCCATGGAGCAGCCCGCCTTCCGTGAGGTCGCCGCGATGATGTCGTACGTCGACTACAAGGGCACCAAGCACGACAACTGGAACCGCCTGGTCGGCTACAACGACGTCACCGGCATCAAGACCGGCACCACCACCTCCGCGCTCGGCAACCTCGTCTTCTCGGCGAGGAAGGACGTCGACGGCGAGACCCACCGGATCGTCGGCGCCGTGGTGCGCCAGCCCGCCGGCGGCCCGGACAACACCATCCTGGGCGCCGCGCTCTACGAGGGCGACCGGCTGATCAAGGCCGCGCAGGGCGCGCTGGAGTCGGCGACGATCCTGAAGAAGGGCGACGTCGTCGGGTACGCCGACGACGGTCTCGGCGGCCGTACGCCGGTCGTCGCCACCGAGGACGTCACGGCCGTCGGCTGGGCGGGCCTGTCCGTCAAGCTGACGTTCGCCGCGGACGACCTGCCGCACACGGCGAAGGCCGGCACGAAGGTGGGCACGCTCACCGTCGGTGACGGCAGCAGCAGCGCGGTCAAGGTTCCGGTCGCCCTGCAGAAGGATCTCGTGGAGCCGGGCTTCGCGGACAAGCTCACCCGCCTCGGCTGAGAGCCGGGCCGGCCCGCACCACCGCACCCCGCCGAGTGACGGCCCGTCCGGGCGCCGCCCGGCGGGGTGCGTGCTAGCGTCGCGAACCGGGCAGGCCGTGGACCGCTGACCGACGGGACACGGCCGGGAAGAGCCGGAAGAGAAGACGAGAACAGAAGACGGGACAACGGGGAGTGCCTTCGAGTGGCCACTGCGGAGCCGACACGCGCCGACGACGCCGATCCGGGCCCGGTATCCGCCGGCCCGCGAATACGCCTGCCCGCAGCCGGGGAAGGCGGCAGCCGGGACGGCCGTGAGGACCGGCTGCGGACCCTCGTCCTGACGCTGCGTGAGCGCATGTTGCGGCACCCGGTCCTGTCCGTCACGGGCCTCGCCGGACTGCTCCACGTCCTCTGGTTCTTCACGTTCGCGAACAGCGGCGGCGATCTGGCCGCGCAGGACGCCTGGGCGGAGTTCGTCGGCCGGCACCCGGACTCGGCGTACAACCTCGCCTGGTACGGCGGGATGCACCCGGTGTCGTACAGCGTCGTGTCGCCGTATCTGATGTCGGTGCTCGGCGTGCGGACGACGATGATGATCGCGGGGACGGTCTCGGCGGGGCTGCTGACCCTGCTCCTGCTGCGCAGCCGCTCCGTCCGCAACCCCCTGTGGGCGTCACTGGCGGGCGTGTTCGGGCTGTTCTGCAACGCGGTGTCCGGGCGGGTGACGTTCGGTCTGGGCATGATGTTCGCGCTCGGCGCGGTCGCGGTCGTGTTCTGCTGGCCCTACCGGTGGCGTTACAAGCGCTGGGCGAAGGCCCTGTGCGCGGCGCCGCTGGCCGCGCTGGCCACCATGGCGTCGCCGGTCGCGGGTCTGTTCGTGGGCCTGGTCGCGGCGGCGCTGTTCCTGCAGAAGCGGCGGCCGGGCGCGTGGGCGCTGGGGCTGGCGCCGAGTGCGGTGGTGGCGGTGTCGGCGTGGCTGTTCCCGTTCTCGGGGACGCAGCCGATGACGTTCGGCTCGGTGCTGCTGCCGCTCGCGTTCTCGGTCCTCGTCTTCGTCCTGGTGCCCGAGGACTGGAAGACGGTCCGGGTCACGGCCGCGGTGTACGGGCTGGGGGTCGTGCTGGTGTGGCTGGTCAGCTCCCAGATCGGTTCGAACATCACGCGGCTGGCGATGCTGTTCGCCGGGGTGGCGCTGGTCGCCGCGCTGCCGTTCACGGTGCCGCGCAGCCGCAAGTGGTACGCGGGCGTCGTCGCGCTCGTCGGTTTCGCCGTGTGGATCGGCTACAAGACGGTCGACGACATCGTGCACACGGCCCCGGCGGCGTCCTGGTCGCGCGAGCTGGCCCCGCTGGTGAACGAGTTGCAGGAGGTCGGCGCCGAGAAGGGCCGCGTGGAGGTCGTCCCCGCCCGCTCCCACCGCGAGGCCTCCGCCCTCGCCCCGTACGTCAACCTGGCCCGCGGCTGGAACCGGCAGGCCGACATGGAGCGCAACCCCCTCTTCTACGACGACACGCTCAACTCGGCGAACTACCACGAGTGGCTCAAGCGCTGGGCGGTGCACTACGTGGTGCTGCCGAAGGACGAGCCGGACGGTGACGGGGGTCAGCGGGAGCGGGCGCTGGTGCGGCGCGGGCTGCCGTATCTGACCCAGATCTGGGGCGACGACCAATGGCAGCTGTTCAAGGTGACCGCCCCGACGCCCCTCGCCGAGCCGAACGCCGTGGTCGACCGGGCCGAGCAGGGCGAGATGATCCTCCGGGTGAAGAAGCCGGGCCGCATCCTGGTCCGTATCCCCTACTCCCCCTGGCTGAGCATCGTCGACGCGGAGGGCAAGAGCCTGAAGCCGCCCCAGGAGACACAGGCCTCCAGGGAGCGCCCCGAGGACGAGCCGAAGACGTACGTCAACGTCAACGGCTGCCTGACGGAGACCGAGGAGGACGCCCAGGGCGACAAGTGGACGGAGCTGCTGGCCCCCAGGGCGGGCACGTACCGCCTGGCGGCCCCGTACCAGCTGCCCAGGGGAACGCCCTGCCCGGAGGAACTGCGCTGACCCTCAGCGGAGCCGGTCCACGTGGGTGTCGGTGCCCGGCACGGTCGGGATGAACGGCGCCACCAGTTCCACTCGCCCCAGCCCCGACTCCGCCACCGCCGCGTCCAGGTCCGTGAAGCAGGGGTCCCAGCACTCCCTCGGGTCCGTCTGGAGGAACCACAGCAGGGTCAGCCGGGTGTCGACGCCCTCGACCTGCTTGACGTAGGTCATGCGGTCGCCGGGGAGCGGGGTCGGGCGGAAGACGGTCACCAGCGCCGCCGGGGAGCCCGCGAGCCGCTTGGGCAGGTGGCGGGAGCGCAGCCACTCCAGCAGCCGCGGGCGCTGCTCGGGGGTGCCTGCCTCGACGACCTGGAGGACCAGGCCGGCGTAGGGGTGGTCGAGGGCGTGGACGTCGCGCGGGCCCGCCGCCCCGTCCCGGTAGACCGTCGCCTCGTGGTCGTGGAACGCGGTGAGGACGTGGGTGCGGTCGTGGTAGACGCGGCCGTCGCGGCCCAGGCGCTTGTTGATGGCGACCGTCCAGCGCATGTGGTCGTCGTAGCGGCCGTCGGTGATCCAGTACGTGGAGAGGTAGCAGCCCGTGGTGACGGGCCGGGCGATCGCCGACTTCTCGGGGTAGCGCAGGAGTTGCAGGTCCCTGGTGGCGACCCAACGGCGGCCGGCGTACATCCAGGGCATGGCCATCGCACCGGCGTAGTAGTGGTCGTCCTCGTACCAGCGGTTGTAGGCGTACTCGTGGCCCGGGTGCGGTTCGACCAGGGTGATCAGGGCGTGGCCGGGGTGGGTGCCGTAGGGGCCGACGGCGGCCAGTTCGGCGTACAGCTCGCTGCGGGTGTCGTCGCTCATGCCCTTCCCCTCTGTTGGCGGCTGGCTCATACTCTGACGCTCCGTCAGATATTGCGCCAGGGTTCCGGGAGGCTTCGATGTCGCTGCTCGCGGGGAAGACGGTCGTCGTGTCGGGGGTCGGGGCCGGGCTGGGGCGGCAGGTGGCGGCGGCCGTCGTGCGGGACGGGGGCCGGGCCGTGCTCGGGGCGCGTACGGAGGCGCAACTGGCGAAGACGGCGGCCGAACTCGATCCGGACGGGTCGCGCACGGCGTACCGGGCGACCGACATCACCGACGAGGCGCAGTGCGAGGCGCTGGCGGGGCTGGCGCGGGAGCGGTTCGGGCGGATCGACGCGGTGGTGCATGTGGCCGCGCTGGACAGTTGCTTCGGCGGTCTGGAGGACGCGGACTTCGAGACCTGGCGCTCCGTCCTGGACGTGAACCTGCTGGGCACGCTGCGGATGACCCGGGCCTGTCTGCCGTCGCTCAAGCAGGGCGGCGGGTCCGTCGTGTTCATCGGGACGCAGTCGGCGGTGGCGGCTCCGTCGCAGGTGCGGCAGGCGGCGTACGCGGCGTCGAAGGGGGCGTTGACGAGCGCGATGTACTCGCTGGCGCGCGAGCTGGGGCCGTACCGGATCCGGGTCAACACCGTGCTGCCGGGCTGGATGTGGGGTCCGCCGGTGCGGGCGTACGTACGGTTCGCCGCCGGCTCGGAGGGCGTGTCGGAGGCGGAGGTGCTGGGCAGGCTGACGGATCGTATGGCGCTGCCGGAGCCGGCGACGGATGCGGACGTGGCGGACGCGGCGGTGTTCCTGGCCTCGGACCGGGCACGGGCGATCACGGGCCAGTCGCTGCTGGTGAACGCGGGTGAGCTGATGCGCTGAGGGCGATTTCCAGCCAGGCGACACGGTTCAGATATATAAATGCAAGTCACCTCACCGAACTTTTTTACGGTCTCTTGACCTTCCTCTTCCTTGCCGTGCGCACGTCACCCAACCCAGAGTTCACATGCCTGACCCTGGCGGCGCACCCGTGGAAGGGGACTCATGAACGGTCTCGACTGGGCCGTGCTCATCGGCTACTTCGCCGTGATGGTCGCGATCGGCGTCTGGTCGCACAAACGCGTGGACAACGTCAGCGACTTCTTCACCGCCGGCGGCAAGATGCCGTGGTGGCTCTCCGGCATCTCGCACCACATGTCGGGCTACAGCGCGGTGATGTTCACCGGGTACGCGGGCATCGCCTACACCTACGGCGTCACGTCCTTCGTCACCTGGTCCTTCCCGATCGCCCTCGGCATCGCCATCGGCTCGAAGCTGTTCGCGCCGCGCATCAACCGGCTCCGCTCGCGACTCCATGTGGCCTCCCCGCTGGAGTACTTGAAGAACCGCTACGACCTGAAGACGCAGCAGGCGCTGGCCTGGTCCGGCATGCTGCTGAAGATCGTGGACGTGGGCGCGAAGTGGGCGGCGATCGCGACGCTGCTGTCCGTCTTCACGGGGATCTCCCTCAACCAGGGCATTCTCATCACCGGCGCGATCACCGCGGTCTACTGCACCATCGGCGGCCTGTGGGCGGACGCGCTGACCGAACTCGGCCAGTTCATCATCCAGTTGCTGGCCGGCGTCGCGATGTTCGTGGCGGTGGTCGTACGGCTCGACGACCACGGCGGCTTCTTCGGCGTCTGGGACTCCCCCGAGCTCCAGGGCCACGAGAAGCCGCTGGTCGGCCCGTACGGCACGGTCTTCCTGCTCGCGTTCCTCTTCATCAAGCTCTTCGAGTACAACGGCGGCATGCTCAACCAGGCCCAGCGCTACATGGCCACGCCGAACGCCAAGGAGGCCGAGCGGTCCGCCCGGCTGTCGGCGATCCTCTGGCTGGTCTGGCCGCTGGTGCTGTTCTTCCCCATGTGGATGTCCCCGCTGCTGGTCGAGTCGCAGAAGGCCGACGGCTCCGACTCCTACGCCCTGATGACCGAACAGCTCCTCCCCCACGGCCTGCTGGGCCTGGTCATCGTCGGCTTCTTCTCGCACACCATGGCCATGTGCTCCTCGGACGCCAACGCCATCGCGGCCGTGTTCACCCGGGACTGCGCGCCGGTGATCTGGGCCCGGGCCCGGGCCTGGAACCAGAGCCAGGGCCTGCGGGTCGCCCGGGTCGCGACGGTCGTCTTCCTCGGCCTGTCCATGGCGGCGGCGACGCAGGTCAACTCCCCGGCGTTCAAGGACATCATCACGGTCGTCATCAAGTGGGTGGCCGGACTGATGGGCCCGATGGCGATCCCGATGATGCTGGGCCTGCTGCGGGCGTTCCGCCGCTCCGGCCCGACCGCGGCCCTCGTCAGCTGGTCGATGGGCCTGCTCGCCTTCTGGCTGGTGAACTACCCGATCCACTGGAACGTCGAGGGCGGCGTGCCGCTCCAGTACCAGGTGTCGATCCCGCTGGCGGTGTCGCTGGTCCTCTACATCCTCGTCGGCTACATCAAGCCGGAGGACACCCCGGAGCGGCTGGCGCTCATCGAGAAGATCAACACGGACGGGGACGGGGCGGCGTCGGCCGCGATCCCGACACCGGCCGGCGCGGCGGACGGCGTGGTGGGGGCGACGCCGGGCAAGGAGTAGCGGCGGGGTGCGTACGCCGGGGGGCGGCCGTCCTGCGGGGCGGTCGCCCTGCGGGGGGGTCCAGCGGGGGGGGGGCGCCCTGCGGGGGCCGTCCAGCGGGGGGTCGCCCTGCCGGGGCCGTCCAGCGGGGGGGGCGTCCAGCGGGGGGTCGCCCTGCCGGGGCCGTCCAGCCGGGGGGCCGTCCAGCCGGGGGCCGCCCTGCGGCGCGGCCGTCCAGCGGGGGGCCGTCCAGCGAGGAGGCCGCCCTGCCGGGGGGCCGTCCAGCGGGCGGTCGCCCTGCCGGGGGGCCGTCCAGCCGGGGGGCCGTCCAGCCGGGGGCCATCCAGCCTGGGGCCGCCCTGCGCGCGGCCGTCCAGCGAGGAGGCCGTCCGGCGGCGCGGCCGTCCTGCGAGGGGGCCGTCCTGTGGTTCACGCCCGGGGGCGCGGGTTCACGCTGATGTAGTGCGGGTTCACGCCCGGGGGTAGCGCGGATTCATGCCCGGGGGTAGCGCGCCAGCCACCCCGGGGACGCGCCCGCCGGGCTGTGCAGGGCCGGGCCCTGGGTCATCTCCATGGCGAAGTCGTCGGCCAGCTCCAGGATCGTGGGACGGCCCTCCAGCTCGGCCAGCCAGGCCGGGGGGAGGGCCGTCTCGCCGTGCAGGGCACCGAGCAGCGCGCCCGTCAGCGCGCCGGTGGCGGCCGAGGGGCCGTCGTGGTTGACGGCGAGGGTCAGCCCGTGCCGGACGTCGGCGGCGACGAGGGCGCAGTACACGGCGGCACCGACGAGGCTCTCCGCCGTACCGGCCGCGCACAGCTCCGCCACGCGCTCCGGCCCGGGCAGCCCCTGCCTTACGGCACCGAGCGCGTGCTGGAGCGCGTCCGACACGGGCTGGTGCCCGGGCCGGGCGGCCAGCAGGGCGAAGCCCCGCTGCACGGCACCGTCGAGACTCTCCCCGAGGGCGAGCGCGTGCACGATCACGGCGTACGCACCCGCCGCGAGATACGCCGTCGGATGCCCGTGGGTCTGCGCCGCGCACTCCACCGCGAGCTGGACGACGAGCTGCGGCTCCCAGCCCACGAGCAGCCCGAACGGGGCGGACCGGGCTGCGGCCTCCGGCCCGAGCTCACCGGGGTTCTTGGGCGCCTCGGGCGTCCCCATGGTCGCGTCGGCGAGCCCGAGGAGCAGCGCCTTGCTCGGGTCCCTGCGCGCGTACAGCCACTCCTCCCGCGCGAGCCACCCGTCGTCCTTGCGCCGCAGGTCGGGCCCCCAGTCCCGCTGGGTGGCGGCCCAGCGCAGATAGGCCCGGTGCAGGTCGGTCGGCGGATGCCAGGCGCCGGTGTCCCGTCGCACCTGGGCCCGGATCAGCCCGTCCACGGAGAACAGGGTGAGCTGGGTGAGATGGGTGACGGCACCGCGTCTGCCATAGGCGGGAGCCAGATCGACCAGCCCCTCCGCCCCGTACTCCTCCCTGATCCCGTCGATCCCCAGCCCGTCCACGGGCGCGCCCAGCGCGTCCCCGACGGCCAGCCCGAGCAACGTCCCGCGCACCCTGCTGCGAAAGTCCTGCTGCTCCGTACGCCCCCAGACGGCACCGGCAGTCGCACCCACCTTGACCTCCCAGGGACCGTCCATACGTACGACAGCTCAGCACTGTAATCGAACGGGGACGACAGGCGGCCCGCAGTGCGTTCACTTTCCACCCATTGCAACACCCTCCCCCGGGTTGTTGCTTTGATTTCCTAGCCGTTGCAACGATTCTTCGGGGGTGACCTGCGCATTCCACGTCTCCACGCAACGAATGCATTGCTGAATCGGCGAACGCAACGTAGCTTTTCCATCGTTCGAAACAACGAGTCAGAGGAGAGCACGATGCAGAAGTTCGCCACTCCCGCCCCGATCACCGCCGTCCTGGACATCCCCGCCGGACGTGTCCAGTTCATCGCCGCGGACCGCGCCGACACCACCGTCGAGGTGCTGCCCGCCGACCCCTCCAGGAGCCGCGACACCAAGGCCGCCGAGCAGACCGCCGTCACCTACGCCGACGGTGTCCTGCGGATCAGGGCATCGGCCTCCGCCGGCCGGCTCCTCGGCCCCTCCGGAGCCGTGGAGGTCACGGTGCGGCTGCCCGCCGGCTCCCGCGTCGAGGCCAAGGCCGACAGCACCGAGCTGCGCGGCGTCGGGCGGCTCGGCGACGTCGTCTTCGAGGGCGCGTACCGCCGGATCAAGATCGACGAGGCCGCGGGCGTCCGGCTCACCGCGACCGACGGCGACGTCGAGGTCGGCCGGCTGGGCGGCCCCGCGGAGATCAGCACCGCGAGGGGCGACATCCGGATCGCCGAGGCTCTGGGCGGCACGGTCGTGCTGCGCACGCAGTCCGGTGACATCTCGGTCGTCGCCGCCGCCGGCGTCTCGGCCGCCCTGGACGCGGACACCGGCTACGGCCGTGTCAGCAACTCCCTCAAGAACGACGGCACCACCGGACTCGACATCCGCGCCACCACCTCGCACGGCGACATCACCGCCCGCAGTCTCTGAACGAGCAGCGCCGGAACTGTCCGGCCGAACTCATCACCAGGGGGAACACATGACGAAGAACAGCACGTCCGCGACCGGTTCGGCATGGACCGGCATGGTGCCGGTCGACGACACGGCCCTGGCCGTCACCGACACCGGCGGGCCCGGGATCCCGGTGGTCTACCTCAACGGCCAGTTCGCCACCCAGGGGTACTGGCGGCGGGTCATCGCCGAACTGGGGGCGGGGTGGCGGCACATCACCTACGACGAGCGGGCCCGCGGCAGGTCGAAGCGTTCGGCGGACTACTCCTTCGAGGCCGCCGTCCGTGATGTCGACGCCGTTCTCGCGGCCCGCGGCGTGGACCGGGCGCTGGTGATCGGCTGGTCCTACGGGGCGGTCGTCGCGGCTCACTGGGCCGACCGGAATCCGGAGCGTGCCGTGGGGGCGGTCCTGGTCGACGGCGCGTTCCCGTACGACTGGCTGGACGAGGCCATGGAGCAGCGGATCCGGAAGCTGTTCCGGCGGCTGGGCTGGTTCATGCCGCTGCTGCGCCCGACGGGCCTGACCCCGCGGATGACCGCCGCACAGCAGGCCGAGAGCAACATCGAGCTCGGCAGGCTCTCCCGGGAGCGCGAGCTGGGCCCCGTGCTGGACGGCATCACCGTCCCGGTGCGGTATGTGGTCGCTTCGGGGACGTCCTTCGGAAGCCGCGGTGACGAGCAGGAACGGATACGCGCCGGCCTCGATGCGGTGACCGTCCGCAACCCGAACATCCGGATCAGCGCGAAGGTCCCCAGCAACCACGGCGCGCTCCTCAAGAAGGACTTCCGGGCCATCGCCGAGTCCGTACGCGAGGTCGCCGCTCACGGGGGGCGCTGATCATGGCCAGTTCGGCCCACACCGTCTTGCCGTGGGCCGGCGCCTCCGCCACGCCCCAGCGGTCCGCGTACGCCTCGACGATGCGCAAGCCGCGTCCTCCTTCCGCGTCCTGCTCCACCGGGGCCTGAATGCGCGGGACCCCGTCGCCCCGGGCGTCGGTGACCTCGATACGGAGAGTGCGATCGGCTCGCAGCGCCAGTCGCAGCCGGAAGTCCCTGCCCCGGACCCGTCCATGCAGTACGGCGTTGGACGCCAGCTCCGCCACCACCTGCGCGGCAGCCTCGTACGGCTCGCCCCACTCGTCGAGTTGGCGTTCGGTGAGCAGGCGGGCCAGTCGAGCACCTCTTCGAGTAGCGGACAGCTGCACTGCGAAGTGGCGCGTGGGAGCGGTGATTTGGGCGAGGGATCTCTGACTCATGTCACCCAGCGTGGCCGGACCTCCCTACCCTGAACAGCAACGACCCCGGTACGGAGGGTGACTGTCCGGACGGGTGGCGGGGTCGTACGGCTCGTACGTCAGGAGGGGAAGGCGTGGAGGACGAGGAAGCGGCGGCCGTGCTCAGGACGGTCGGGCGGCAGATCAAGATGTGGCGCGAGGCCGCCGGGTTGAAGCAGACGGAGCTGGGCTCGGCGATCGGGTACGGCGAGGAGATGGTTTCGTCCGTGGAGCGGGCGAGGCGGATCCCCAAGCCGGACTTCCTGGACAAGACCGATGAGGTGCTCGGCGCCGGGGGCAAGATCTCAGCGATGAAGGAGGACGTGGAGAAGGCCCGGTATCCGAAGACCGTGCGGGACCTGACGAAGCTGGAGGACCAGGCGGTCGAACTCGGGGCCTACGCAGCTCTGCACATCCACGGGCTGTTGCAGACGCCGGAGTACGCCCAGGCGTTGTACGCCATGCGGCGGCCGGCCTACACCGAGGATGAGATCGAACGTCACGTGGCCGCACGCATGGCACGGAAGGCCGTCTTCGATCGGGTACCCCGACCGCTGGTCACCTTTGTCCAGGAAGAGATGACGCTGCGGCGACCCTTCGGGGGCAAGATGGTGTTGCGCCGACAGCTCGAACACCTGTTGGAAGTGGCGGAGTTGCGGCACGTCGAGATCCAAGTGATGCCCATGGACAGGGAGGACCACGCGGCTGTGATGGGCTCGTTCCGGCTGCTGAAGCTCCAGGACGGCAAGGCGCTCGGTCACACGGAAAGCCAGCTGTACGACCGCGTGATCAGCGACCCAAAGGACGTACAGGTTCTCGATATGCGCTATGGCATGATCCGGGCGCAGGCCCTCTCGCCCCGCGAGTCACTGGCCTTCATCGAAAAAGTGCTGGGAGAAGAGACATGACGCCCAC
The DNA here is from genome assembly GCF_030816955.1 of Streptomyces africanus. Lineage (NCBI taxonomy): Bacteria > Bacillati > Actinomycetota > Actinomycetes > Kitasatosporales > Streptomycetaceae > Streptomyces > Streptomyces africanus. The sequence goes on from NZ_JAUSYP010000001.1 coordinate 3,751,692, forward strand.
CCCACTGACGTGGATCAAGAGCAGCTACAGCGGAAACGACGGCCCCGATTGCGTCGAGGTCGCCATATCCCCCGCCCACCACCCCACCGTCCACATCCGCGACTCCAAGAACAAGGACGCCGCCCGCCTGGCATTTACCGATGGTGCCTGGTCCGAATTCCTGGAGTTCGCGGTGGGGCGCTGAGTCTCAGTCCCGGGCGGGGGCCGTTTCAGGGTCGGGGGTCGTGTCGTTCTCCTCGGCCTCCGCTCGCTCCTTCTTCAGAGCGAGTTCCCGGGCCAGGGCCTCCGAGTACAGCCTCATTTCCGCTTCTTTGCGCTCGTCAAACACCGATGCCTCCTCTGAATGCAGGGGTGTTGAGGTGTGGAATATTACCCGGCCACGACGCGATACGTCACGGTCGAATTACATCCGCACACAGCTAATTCGCATGCCGTTCACCCGGTGAGGACCGACACCAATACCGCACGGTCGGTATCCGAAAGGCGTTCCAGTGCCTCGGAGTCCAGTTCCCGGACCCTTTCCACATCGGCCCGTGCCTGCTCGAGGCGCCCCATGAGCGCGAGCAGGACCGCCCGGCGGCACAGCGCCCAGACGTACCCCGGCCGGAGTTCCACCGCCCGGTTCAGATCGGCGAGGGCCTCCGCGTGGCGGCCGAGGCCGGCGTGGGACGCGCCCCGGCTCGCGTACGCCGAGGCGTAGGCGGGGTCCAGGGACAGGGCTCGGTCGAAGTCGGCGACAGCCTCCTCGTCGCGGCCCTGGGCGCGCAGCGCGTCGCCGCGTTGGCAGCGGGCCCAGGGCCAGTCGGGGCTCAGGGCGAGGGCGTGGTCGAGGTCGGCGAGTTGGCGTCGGGGGTCGCCCAGCGCGCGCCAGGCCCGGGCGCGGCGGGCGAGCGCCCAGGCGTAGTCCGGCTTGAGGTCCAGTGCCCGGCCCAGGTCGCGGAGGGCGGCGTCCAGGTCTCCGTGGCGTTCGTGCGTGGCTCCCCGGGAGGCCCAGGCGAACTCGTTGGCCGCATCGAGGCGGATCGCTTCGCTCAGGTCGCGTATGGCCTCGGCATGGTGCCGGGCGAGCCGGTGGTGTTCGCCGCGCAGGGCGACGTACCAGGAGTTGTCCGGCTCCAGCGCGACGGCCCGGTCCAGGTCGGCGATCGCGGCGTCGTCGTCGCCCAGCTCCCTGCGGATCCCGGCCCGGTGACGGTAGGCGACGGCCAGCTCCGGATCCAGGGCGACGGCCCGGTCGTACTCGGCGAGAGCCTGCGGGTACGCGGCCCGGCCGCGCAGCTCGTCACCCCGTACGACCCGGGCCCGGGCCTGGGCCGGAGCGTCGAGCACCGCGCGGCGCAGGAGCAGGCCGAGTGCGGTGAGGGTTCCCTCCGTGTCGAGGGCCGCCGTCAGTTCGGTGCCCCACTCGGCCACCGCCGCCGTGTCCGCGTCGTGTCCCGCGTCCACCAGCGCACGCGCCCACTGCGCGGCCACGCCCGCACCGGCGTCGCAGGCGTGGACGAAGTCCCGCAGGGCCTGCGGCAACGCGTCCCGCTCACCGGCGCAGAGGAGGTGGTACACCTCGGCCAGGCGCAGGCTCCGCCACGTCTCGTCGGCCCACGGCTCGGCCCCGCCGGCCTCGGTCTCCTCCCGCCAGCCGCCGAACGTCCGCGCCAGGCGCCGCTGCCGCTCGGCCCACTCGCGGGGCGACCGGCTGCGCTGCGCGCGCAGCATCGGTGCCCGTACGACGTCGTGGTAGCGCAGGCGTCCCCCACCGCGCTCGCCGACGAACGGCATGCCTCGCAACCAGGCGTAGAGCGGCTCCAGTTGCTCCTGGGGGCAGTCGGTGACCGCCCGGAACACGTCCGCGTCCAGCCATCTGGGCAGCGCGCAGGCAAGTGCGGCCGCTCGTCGTGCCGGGTCGCGCTCCCACTTCAGGAAGCGTTCCACCGCCGTGGCGCTCGGGTCGTCCACGTCGTCCGGGTCGGCGGGGCGGGATTCGGCGAGGGTGGAGACCAGGACGGGGAGGCCGCCGGTGAGGCGCAGGACCTCCTCGACGACCGGTTCGGCGGTCACGCCCTTGCCGGCGAGCAGGCCGCGTGCCTCCGCCTCGGTGAAGGGGGACAGCGCGACGTCCGTCACGAAGTCCGTCAGGCCGCCCCACAGGGCCATGTCCAGGGGGCGTTGGCCCGCCGTGACGACGACGGTCGTGGCCGGCATGGCGCCGTGGCGGTCGGTCACCATCGTCTCGTGCAGCCAGTGGTCCAGGTAAGGGCCGGTCCGCTCGTACGTGTCGAGGAAGAGGGCGATCCAGGGAGCCGAGGCGGCGGCCTCCGTGAGTTCGCGCAGGAGCACCGGTGTGAGCACCTGCTCGGGGGCGAGGACCAGCCGCACGTCCTCGTGGTCGCGGAAGCGGGCCAGGACGCTCTCCCGGAACCGGTCGACGCCGCCCGCGAGTTGGTCGGAGTCGAGCATGCCGGCGAACGGGCCGACCACCGGGACCATGCCCATGGCGACCACCCCGGCCCGGGCGACCGCCCTGCCGCCCGCCGACGGGCCCGCGTCCTCCGCCCGCGCGTCCAGCGCGGCGAGCGCGGCCAGTTCCGCCTCGTGCCTGCGTTCGTCGTGGGCGGCGAGCAGGCGGTTCAGTTCCTTGGGCCGGTGGCCCTGCGCGGTGAACTGGCGGCTGATCTCGGCCATCGCCTCCGGCACGCTGCCGGCGCTGTCGTCCACGTACGCGGTCAGCGCGCCCTGTTCGCGGGCGATCTGTTCCAACTCCCGTAGGAGGAAGGTCTTTCCGACGCCCGCGTTGCCGTGGACATGGAAGCGGAAGCGGTGGCGTTCGTCGTGCGGAGGAGTGTCGAAGTTCGCGCGGAACAGGGCCCGTTCAGCGGCCCGGCCGACGAATCCGGCCCGGGTCCGCTGCCGTATCAGGTCCTGCATCGACGGCCTGGCCTGCGCCATCCGTACGTCCCCCTCGTCTCGCCCGTCCGGCTTCCGCCGTCATTCTGTCGCGTCGGCCACCGCCGCTCGGGAAGAATGATCGGCATGGCCACCTCCTCCACCTCACGCCGCGGCGCGCTGCCTCTCGCCACCGCGCTGCTCACTGCCTCCGTCGCGCTGTACATGGCGCTGGTCGCGTTCGGGAACATCACCGACTTCGGCACCAACCAGCAGTTCGTCCGCCATGTTCTCGCCATGGACACCACGTTCAAGGACGAGGACCTGATGTGGCGGGCCGTGACGAGCACGGGACTTCAGGACACCGCCTACGTCCTGATCATCGTCTGGGAGACCGTCGCCGCGCTCGTCCTCATATACGGGACCTGGCTGTGGGCCAGACGGGATCAGCAGCAGGCCCGGCGGATGTCCACCTACGGGCTGCTGATGGTGCTGCTGCTGTTCGGGGCCGGGTTCATCGCGATCGGCGGTGAGTGGTTCTCGATGTGGCAGTCGAAGAGCTGGAACGGGCTGGACGCGGCGACCCGGGTGTTCCTGTTCAGCGGGCTCGTGCTGATCGTCAACCACCTGCCGTCCAGGCAGTCGGACCCGGCTGCCTGACCCCGGGCGCTACTTGACCACGGTCACCGTCGTGCCGACCGTGCCGAACGCCCACAGTGCCGTGCCGTCCGCCTTCCGCATCCGGACTCCGCCCGTCTTGGCGCCGGAGTCGGCGGGCGGCGGCGAGGCGCCGTCGACCGCGTTGGAGAAGGCGACGGAGACGCCGGACTTCGCGGCGAAGTACATGATGTGCTCGATCCGGACGCCGTCCGAGCCGGTCGTGGCCTCGTTGCGGGACGACACCGTGTAGGTGCCGGGATCGGGGCTGACCGTGCCCGGCCACACGGCGAACGTGCGGCGGGTCGCCTCGCTCGCGTCGACCAGCCACACCCGCTTCTCGCCGAGGGAGTACACGATGCGCCGGCCGGTGCCGGAGCCGTCGGGCACCCGGGCCGGGACGGACGCGGTGGGGGTGGGATGCGCGCCCGCCGACGCCGAGGTGCTCGGCTTGGCCGAGGTGGCGGCGGGGTGGGGACCCTGGTCCGCCTGTACGGCCAGGACCGTCACCGCGGCTATCGCTCCCACGGTCAGCCCGGTCACCCAGGCCCACGAAGGAAGTCGGGCAGGCACGGGCACGCATCTCCTCGGTCACGGGACCCCGCAGCTCGGGGGTTCCGATCATCGTACTGCGAGCCCGTCGCTCCCCAGGCGGCTCAGGGGCCGTCCATGGTCTTCCGGACCGGGACGGGGCCGGTGCCGGCTCCGTGGGCGGTGTAGAGCGGGGTGCGGACGGGAGCCGGGTAGGAGAGGTGCACCAGCCGGGTCTGCTCCTGCCGCATGTGCGTGAGCGACTCCAGGATGTAGCCCACGAGCAGGACGAGCGCGGCGATGGTCATGATCGCGGCGGCGAGGATCGCCGTGGGGACGCGGGGCACCGTGCCCGTGCGGACGAAGTCGGCGATGACGGGGATGCCGAGGACGACCGAGATCAGGGCCAGGACGCCGGCGAGCACGGTGTGGACGAGGGAGGGGCGTTCCCGGCGCGCCAGGTCGAGGATGACCCGCAGGATGCGCCAGCCGTCCCGGTAGGTGCGCAGCTTGCTCTCGCCGCCGGCGGGCCGGACCCGGTAGTCGACGACCACCTCCGCCGTGGGGAGCCGGAGGTGGAGGGCGTGGATCGTCATCTCGGTCTCGGTCTCGAACTCCCGGGCCAGCGCCGGGAAGGACTTCACGAAGCGGCGCGAGAAGACCCGGTAACCGCTGAGCATGTCGGTCACGTCGTTGCCGAACAGGGACCGCACGGCCCCGGTGAGGAACTTGTTGCCGACCGCGTGTCCGGTCCGGTAGGCGCCGTCGTCCGTCACCCTGCGGGCGCCGACGACCTGGTCGTAGGGCCCTTCGAAGAGCAGGTCCACCATGTCCCGGGCGCGCGAGGCGTCGTAGGTGTCGTCGCCGTCGACGATGAGCAGGGCGTCGGCGTCGACGTCGGCGAAGGCACGGCGGATGACGTTGCCCTTGCCCTTGCGGGGTTCCTGCCGGACGATCGCGCCCGCCGCGCGGGCGACCTCCACGGTGCGGTCGGTGGAGGCGTTGTCGTAGACGTAGACGACGGCCTCGGGGAGGGCCGCGCGCAGGTCGCGGACCACCTTGCCGACGGCCGCCTCCTCGTTGTGGCACGGCACGACACACGCGATCGTCGGTTCCACGACCACTCCCACTCCCACTCCTCGTCTGAGCCGGTGCCGAGTTCCGGTATGTGGGTAAATCATGCGATATGAGCGCGCCTCTGAGGCGGGGGCGCGCCGGGTGGCTACTCTCGCTTTGTGCCGGTTCTCGCCTCTGTGACACGTTCTGTGACACGTTCCACCCGTGATGCCGTACGGGGCATCTGGCGCGAGGCCGCCAAGTTCGGACTCGTCGGGGCGCTGGCCTTCGTCGTGGACAACGGCGGCTACAACCTGCTGGTCTTCGGGCTGCCCGGCGGCGCGGAGGGCGGGCCGATGGGGGCCGCTCCCGTCCAGGCGTCCGTCGTCGCGACGGGCGCCGCCGCGCTGTTCAGCTGGGCCGGGAACCGCTACTGGACCTATCGCCACCAGCACCGCGAGAAGGTCTCCCGTGAACTGGGCCTGTTTCTCCTCGCGAACGGCGTCGGTCTCGCCATCACCGCCGGCACGGTCTTCGCGTCCCGGCAGCTGCTCGGGCTCGACTCGGCGCTCAGCGACAACACCGCCCGCATCCTCGGCTGGGTGCTCGCGACCCTGTTCCGCTTCCACGCCTACCGGCGCTACGTCTTCGTCGCACCCTGAGCCGACGGCCACCGGCGACCCGCTAGCATCCGGCATATGGGACAAATGCCGTGGCTGCCGCGTGCGCAGCGCTGGGTCTGGGGGCTGGCCGTCGTCGCCGCGGTCTGCTGTCTGGGCACGATCCTCGTGTTCTTCCCCGGCTACCTGAGTCCCGACAGCCTCGACCAGCTCCGGCAGGCCGAGGGGAAGACGCCCCTGACCGACTGGCACCCGCCCGTGCTGAGCCTGGTGTGGCGTGCGCTCATCGCGGTGACCGGCTCGATCGCGTCCATGCTCGTCCTCCAGGCCGTCCTCTTCTGGGGAGCGCTCTGGGTGCTGGCCTGGTGCGTCTGGGAGCTGACCGCGAGCCGCGGCGGTTCGCTCGCCGTACTCGGCCTCGGTCTGGCTCCCTTCGTGCTGACGTTCGTCGGGGTGGTGTGGAAGGACGTCCACGCGGCGGTCGCGCTGCTCGCCGCGTGCGCGGTCGCGCTCACCGGGCTGCTGCTGCGGGACCACCGGCCTCCTCGTCCCGCCGTGCGGTGGGGGCTGCTCTGGCTGGGCGTGCTGTTCCTCGCGTACGCCATGCTGGTGCGCAAGAACGCCTTCTTCGCCGCGCTCCCCGTCTTCGTCATGCTGGTCCTCGCACTGTGGCGCGCTCCCGGGCGCCGTACGTGGGTGACCTGCACGGCGGCACTCCTGGCCGCCCTCGTCGTACCGACCGCCGCCATCTCCCTGTTCGCGCGGCCTCTCGGGACGAAACAGGCCGCACAGATCATGCTCGACGACCTGGTCCACGTACTGGAGGTGGACGAGCTCCGCACGGCGGACGTGCCACCCGGTCTCAGGGACCGGCTCGTGGCCTCCGCGCAGGAGTGCGAGCGCGTCGGGGCCCTGTCGGACGCCTACTGGGCCTGCTACGAACGCCCCGCGGACGGGCTGCGCGGGGACTCGGGGGAGATCACGTCCCTGTGGCTGCGCGAGATGAGCGGGCATGTGCCGCAGTATCTCCAGTACCGGCTGCGGCTCTTCTCGACTCTGCTGTTCGAGACGGACGATCCGTACAAAGCGGGGGTCAGCCGCAACGACCTGGGCATCGAGGTGGCGCATCCCCTGCTGGAGGACATGCTCGGCACGTACGTCAACGGCATGGTGACGGACGTGCGGTGGCTGTTCCGCGGGTGGTTCTGGCTCGCCGTCGCGCTGGTGCTGGCCATCCGCCCGGGCAAGGGCCGGTTCTCGATGCCGGTCCGGGCGCTGGGCATCAGCTCGGCGGCCTACATCCTCGGCTATCTGCCGATCATGCCCGCGACGGACTTCCGCTACGTCTACTGGCCGGCGATCGCCTGCACGCTCGGCCTGCTCCTGCTCTGGCTGGGCCGGGGCCAGAGCCCCGGCGCCGCGCCCGACCGTGCCGTGACGGCACGGCAGCCGGCGGACGCCGGAGGCCAGTAGACCCTCAGCCGCCCAGCCCGCTCAGTCCAGCACCGGCAGCAACTCCGGCAGATGCCCGTCCGACACCTGCGCCGCCCGCTGCCGCTCCTGCGGGATCTCCCCGTACAGGGTGTTCCGGGGCTTCGCCGGGCGGCCCGCGGCGTCGGCCACCGCGATGAGGTCCTTGACCGACTTGTACGAGCCGTACGACGAGCCCGCCATCCGGGAGATGGTCTCCTCCATGAGCGTCCCGCCGAGGTCGTTGGCGCCCGAGCGGAGCATCTCGGCCGCGCCCTCGGTGCCCAGCTTCACCCAGCTGGTCTGGATGTTGGGGATGTACGGGTGCAGCAGCAGCCGGGCCATGGCCGTGACCGCGCGGTTGTCCCGCATGGTCGGGCCCGGGCGGGCGATCCCCGCCAGGTACACGGGCGCGTTGGTGTGCACGAACGGCAGCGTCACGAACTCGGTGAAGCCGCCGGTGCGCTGCTGGATGCCGGCCAGGGTGCGCAGATGCCCGAGCCAGTGGCGGGGCTGGTCGACATGGCCGTACATCATCGTCGAGGACGAGCGGATGCCCAGCTCGTGGGCCGTCGTCACGACGTCGATCCAGTCGGCCGCGGGCAGCTTGCCCTTGGTCAGGATCCAGCGGACCTCGTCGTCGAGGATCTCGGCGGCCGTGCCCGGGATGGTGTCCAGGCCGGCCTCCTTGGCGGCGGTCAGCCACTCGCGGATGGACATGCCGGTGCGGGCCGCGCCGTTGACGACCTCCATCGGCGAGAAGGCGTGCACGTGCATGCCCGGGACGCGTTCCTTCACCGCCCGCGCGATGTCGAAGTACGCCGTGCCGGGCAGGTCCGGGTGGATGCCGCCCTGCATGCAGACCTCCACCGCGCCGACGTCCCAGGCCTGCTGGGCCCGGTCGGCGACCTGGTCAAGGGAGAGGGTGTAGGCGTCGGCGTCGGTGCGGCGCTGGGCGAAGGCGCAGAACCGGCAGCCCGTGTAACAGACGTTGGTGAAGTTGATGTTGCGGGTGACGATGTAGGTGACGTCGTCACCGACGGCCGACTTGCGGACGTCGTCGGCGACCCGCGCGAGGGCGTCCAGGGCCGGGCCGTCCGCGTGCAGCAGGGCCAGCGCCTCGTCGTCGGTGAGTTTCGTGGGGTCGTCGGCCGCCGTGCGCAGGGCCTCGCGTACGTCGGTGTCGATGCGCTCCGGTGCCATGCCCGGGGCGGCGGCCTCACGCAGGGCGCCCCAGTCGCCGTACACCTCGTCGAAATCGTCCCGGCGGTCCGAGGTGCGGCCCTCGGAGTCGATCGAGGAGTGCAGGTCGGTGCGGCCGGACGCGACGAAGACCTCCTCCGGCTCCTGCCACGGCAGGCCCTCCGGCAGGGCCTCGGGGCGCGCGAGCCCGGTCTCCGGGTCGGCCAGCGCGGCCACGTGCGGGCGCAGCCGCGGGTCCAGCCAGGGCTCGCCGCGCCGGACGAACTCCGGGTACACGCACAGCCGTTCGCGCAGCTCGAAACCGGCTGCCCGGGACGTCTCGGCGAGCTGCTCGATCTGCGGCCAGGGGCGCTCGGGATTGACGTGGTCGATGGTCAGCGGGGACACCCCGCCCCAGTCGTCGATACCGGCGCCGATCAGCCGCTCGTACTCGTCGTCGACGAGGTTGGGCGGGGCCTGGATGCAGCCCGAGGGACCCATGAGGAGACGGGCGACGGCCACCGTGGCGACCAGTTCGTCCAGTTCCGCGTCCGGCATGCCGCGCATCGCGGTGTCCGGCTTGGCGCGGAAGTTCTGGATGATCAGCTCCTGGACGCCGTGGTAGGCCCGGGACACCTTGCGCAGTGCGAACAGCGACTCGGCGCGCTCCTCGTAGGTCTCGCCGATCCCTATGAGGATGCCCGAGGTGAACGGCACGGAGGACCGCCCGGCGTCCTCCAGGACGCGCAGGCGGACGGCGGGCTCCTTGTCGGGAGAACCGTGGTGCGGGCCGCCCGGCTCCGACCAGAGCCGGGTCGCGGTCGTCTCCAGCATCATGCCCATGCTGGGCGCGACGGGCTTGAGCCGCTGGAAGTCGGTCCAGGACATGACGCCCGGGTTCAGGTGCGGGAGGAGTCCCGTCTCCTCCAGGATGCGGATGGAGATGGCGCGGACGTAGGCGATGGTGTCGTCGTAGCCGTGCGCATCCAGCCACTCGCGCGCCTCCGGCCAGCGGTCCTCCGGCTTGTCGCCGAGGGTGATGAGGGCTTCCTTGCAGCCCAGCGCGGCGCCCTTGCGGGCGATGTCCAGGACCTCGTCGGGGGACATGAACATCCCGTGGCCCTCGCGGCGCAGCTTGCCGGGGACGGTGACGAACGTGCAGTAGTGGCACTTGTCCCGGCACAGCCGGGTCAGCGGGATGAAGACGCTCTTGGAGTACGTGATGACGCCGGGCCGGCCGGCCGCCTCCAGGCCCGCGTCCCGCACCCGGGCGGCCGAGGCCGCCAGGTCCTCCAGGTGCGCGCCCCGGGCCTGGAGCAGGACGGCCGCCTCGGCGACATCGAGGGAGACGCCGTCCCTGGCCCGTTTCAGGGCGCGACGCATGGAGTTCTCGGTGGGGCCGGTTCCGGAGGTCGCGGAAGTCGTCATCCTTCGAGCATACGATCGCGCTGATCAACTCGGCCGGGGCCCGTCAGTGGAAGGCCAGCCACCCGATGCCCAGGGCTGACACGAGACCGCTGAGGGCCACCGCGAGGGGCCTGTTGCGGTGCAGACCGAACCAGACCAGCGCGGCGGTCACGAGCACGGCCGTCGTCCCGATCCCGGCCCGCAACAGCCCCTGACTGTAGCCGTATTCGGTGAAATGCCGCGCGAGCCACGATAACCAGGCAAGCCTCATGACGCCGTGCTCTCCCCCTGTGTCCGGACCGAGTGGTCAGCGAGTTGTCAGGTACCTGGAAGATATCCCGTGAGCCCGGTCCTGTACCCGAGGGGCACTCGACGGTCCATACCGACCGGTCGGCACTGTCAGGCGCCGACGCGACCTGTTCGGCTGTTTCCCGCCATCGGATTCCCTTCCCTTGCCCGCCGGTTCAGGGCCGAATACAAGAGTTGCACCGCACCACCCCCGCACCACCCATGCCATGTCAGCAGACGACACCTGGGGAGCAGCAGCATGTGCGAGGACCACCACGGCGGGCTCGGCCGGCGCGCTCTGTTCGTGACGGGAGCGGCCGCCGCGCTTACGTTGGGAAGCGTGAGCTTCGCCGCAGCGGCCGACGGGGAGCAGGAGAGCAGAACGGTGCGCGGCACCCTGCCGCCCGGCTCCCCCGACTTCGTGTACGTGCCCGTCGAGGTCCCGGCCGGTGTCCGGGAGCTCAGGGTCGCCTACACCTACGACCGCCCGGCCGTCCCGGCCGGCACCACCGGCAACGCCCTCGACATCGGCATCTTCGACGACCGCGGCACCGAGCTCGGCGGCCGGGGCTTCAGGGGCTGGTCGGGCGGGGCGCGCACGGAGTTCTTCATCCGCGCCGACGAGGCGACGCCCGGCTACCTCCCGGGGCCGGTGCGCGAGGGCACCTGGCACATCGCGCTCGGCCCGTACACGGTCGCCCCGCAGGGCCTGTCGTACGAGATCACGATCACGCTGACGTACGGCGAGTCGGGCGAGGCCATCCGGCCGGTGTACCCGCCGGACCGGGCCAGGGGCCGGGGCCGTGCCTGGTACCGGGGCGACTGCCATCTGCACTCCTGGTACTCCGACGGCCGCCGCACCCCCGCCGAGATCGGGGCGCTGGCGCGGGCGGCGGGCCTGGACTTCATCAACTCCTCCGAGCACAACACCCACTCGGCGCACGCCCACTGGGCGGACGTGGCCGGGGACGACCTGCTGGTGATGCTGGGCGAGGAGGTCACGACGAGGAACGGCCACGTGGTGGCGCTCGGCACCGACCCGGGCACCTTCGTCGACTGGCGCTACCGGGCCCGAGACAACCGCTTCGGCCGTTTCGCCCACCGCATCCGCCGCGCCGGAGGTCTGGTCGTCCCCGCCCACCCGCACGCCACGTGCGTCGGCTGCAACTGGAAGTTCGGCTTCGGCGAGGCCGACGCGGTCGAGGTGTGGAACGGCCCCTACACGCCCGACGACGAGGTGACCCTCGCCGACTGGGACAGCATGCTGGTGGCGTCCGTACGGGACGGGCGCGACTGGATCCCCGCAATGGGCAGCAGCGACGCCCACCGCGACCCGGACGCCGTCGGGCACCCCCAGACGGTCGTCCTGGCCGACGACCTGACCCGGCAGGCCATCCAGGAGGGCATCCGGGCGGGACGGTCGTACGCCGCCGAGTCCGCGCGCGTTGCGCTGTCCTTCCGGGCGTCGGGCGGACGCGGCGACCACGCGGGCATCGGCGAGCGGTTGCGGGTGGACCGCGACACCCCGGTCACCGTCCGCCTGGAGGTCACGGGCGCCCCGCGCTGCACGGTCCGCTTCGTCACCGACCAGGGCGTGCTGCACACGAGCGCCCCGCTGCCGGTGGCGGGTGCGGGGGTCGTGGAGTGGCGTACGACGCCGTCGTACGCGGCGTACGTCCGGGCGGAACTGCGGCACGAGGCGGCGGCGGGGCCGGTGCCGGGGGCGTTGGCCGCCTTCACGAACCCGATCTTTCTCGGACGTCAGTGAGATCGGGTGTGGAGCCTTTCACGGGGTACGCAGCAGAGTCAGTCCACGACCTGTGGATCACGGAAGTAGTAGACGACCGTCACTCCCATGCCCGGAGTGTGCGTGTACACGACCGTGATCGCCTCAGCCGAGTCGCGGGCCAGGGGCGTGGTGTACGTGTATTCCACGGACGGAGGCCGCCAGCCGGGGATCTCGCGACCCGCCGCCGGTTCGCGGGCGATGGCGACGAGCGCCTCCCGGACGACTTCCCGCTCCCCCTCCGTCAGGTCACCGAACGCCTTGCGCGCAGGCTCGGCCTCCTCCAGCGGGACTTCGTTCACGCGCCGCCGCCCCCGGCTCGCGCCTCTTCCAGAGCCGCCATGATGTCGGGCGAGTTCCTGATCAGCACCCGGTGCCGGTAGGCCCGGACCACGGCTGCAGCGCCCGTGAGGTCGTTGGTCGGGGAGGCTCCTATGGCGGCCGCAAGCTCCTCCTCGAACCGCTCCCGGTCGCCCGGGAAGCCGTAGCGGCTGAGCGCACTGCGCAAATCGTCCACGGTCCGGATCTCCGGCAGCGGCATCGCTGTCCAGCCGTGCTCGGGCTGTGCACTCATGATCTGCTCCTGATGAAAGGGCATCGCTCCACCTCCCAGTATGGCGCCGCCTGCCCTGGACGGGCATCGCGCTCCATGGCCTACGGTCCGCACGACTCCGCTCACCACGCCGCCGCCCCACCGCCGCACTCGGCCCACAGCAGTTTGCCGCCCTTCGACGCGCCCAGCTCGCGGAGCACCGACGCGCCCCACGCGTCCGCGCAGGCGCGCACGAGGGGGAGGCCGCGGCCGTGCTCGGCGTCCGGTGGGGGCGCCGGGGATCCTCCGTTCGAGAAGCCGGGCGGGACACGAGGGTCTGTGTCCCATACGGCCACACGGAGCCGGCCGGGCTCCGCCGAGCGGACGCGGAGGGCGTACGGCCCCTTGGTGTGGCAGTGCGAGTTCGCCAGCAGTTCGGCGGCCAGGAGTTCCGCCGTCGGGACGAGTTCGGGCATCTCGTGAGCGGCGAGAATGAGTCTGAGGGTGCCGCGTGCGATACCGGGTGCGCGTGGATCGTGCGGCAGGTGCAGGGTGTAGTTCCAGGACGGGGATACGGTGGCCATCGGAAGTCTCCGGTTGCTGAGGAGGGTTGGACGGGTGCCTGGTGTCTCTGCCGTGGCGTCCCACGGTGCGCTTCCAGGCGGGGCGCCTGAGGAGGAAGATAGGACCTCAGCAAATGTCATTTGCGTGATCCGGAGATACTTCGGCCAACTTCCCTTCGTGTGGGTGACTTGCGACGGAACGTATGTCCAGGAGGCGTTCACATGCCCGCAAGGCCACCTCTGACGGCCCGTCGCCTACGGCTCGCCGTGGAGCTGCGCAAGATGCGCGAACGTGCGGGCATGACGGCGACCGAGGCCGCCCGTGCGCTCGGTACGAGCCAGGGGCAGCTCAGCAACGTGGAGTCGGGACGCTTCGGGGTGAGCCCCGAGCGCATCCGGGCTCTGGCCCGCATCTACTCCTGCGCGGACCAGGGGTTCATCGAGGCTCTGGTCGACCTGGCGACCGACAAGACGTTCGGCTGGTGGGAGTCGTATCGCGAAGTACTGCCATCAGGGCTCCTCGACCTGGCCGAACTGGAGCACCACGCCATCGCCGTACGCACGGCGTACACCTCCCACATGCCGGGACTGCTCCAGACAGCCGATCATGCGCGTGAGATCTTCCGGCACGTCATCCCCTCACCAACACCACCCGAGGTCGAGCACCGCGTCTCCCACCGGATCAAACGGCAGGGAGTCCTGTACGGCGACAATCCGACTCCGTACGGGACGACCGTGCACGAGGCTGCTCTGCACATGCGCGTCGGCGGCCGGAAGGTGGCGCGTGCCCAGTTGCAGCACTTGCTCGACATGAGTGAACGCGAGCACATCACGATCCGCGTGCTTCCGTACGACGTCGGCGCGTTCCCCGGAGCCGGTCAGTCGATCAACTACCTGTACGGCACGGTGCCGCAACTCGACACCGCGCAACTCGACCAGTTTCACGGCCCCGCCCTCCTCGACGCCGAGGCCCTCCTGGACAAGTACCGGAACCTGCTCGACATCGTGGAAGCCACCGCACTCAGTCCAGAGAAGTCCCGGGATCTGATCCACTCCATCGCCCAGAACCTGTAAGGGAGCCGACATGTCCCCGCACCGCTGGCAGAAGTCGTCCTACTGCCAGGAAGGCGATGCCTGCGTCCACATATCCGTCAGCCACGACTCCGTCCACATAACCGACCGCCCCGACCCGCCCCGGGCCATCCTCACCACCAGCCACACCGCATTCCGCGCCCTGCTCTCCTACGCCAGGTCGGCCACCACCGCCGCGTGGTCCGAGGGCCACACCCCGTCCACCGGGCCGTCGCACGCCCGCCGGACGTCCCGTACGCGGCCGAGTCCGCCGGGGTCGGGCGGGCCCACGTGGATGTAGTCGATGCGCACGCTCGGCTCATGGGTCGGCGCCACGTACGGGTTGGCGGCGTCCCAGGTGGCGGCGGGGGCGCAACCGTTGCAGAAACCGTGAGAACTTCGTGCGAAGGAGACCCGCGACGATGTCCCGCCTCGCCGACCTGAGGTTCCGCGCCGCCACGTCCTTCCAGCGCCGCGTCAACCCGCTCATGCGGCGCCTTCCCCTCCAGACCGTTCTGGAGACGAGGGGCCGCGCCTCGGGCCTGCCCCGCCGCACCCCGGTGGGCGGTCGCCGCACCGGTGACTCCTTCTGGCTGGTGTCGGAGTTCGGTGAACGGTCGCAGTACGTGCGCAACATCAAGGCGGATCCGCGGGTGCGGGTGCGGATCCGCGGGCGGTGGCACACGGGGGTCGCGCACCTGCTGCCGGACGACGACCCGGTGGCGCGGCTGCGGCGGCTGCCGAGGGTCAACGGGCTGGGGGTGCGGGCGTTCGGGACGGATCTGCTGACGGTGCGGGTGGATCTGACGGACTGACCACCCCCTGGCGCGCGGGCCTCACCCCGGCCACACGATCGCCTGCACCTCGCTGTACGCGTGCAGGGCGTACGAGCCGACGTCCCGGCCGACGCCGCTCTTCTTGAAGCCGCCGAAGGGGGCCTCCATGTTGCGGCCCACGGTGTTGATGCCGACGCCGCCGGACCGCAGGCGGCGGGCCAGCCGGAAGGCCCTGGCCACGTCGGCCGACCAGACGTAGTCGATGAGGCCGTAGTCGGAGTCGTTGGCCAGGGCCACGCCCTCCTCCTCGTCCTCGAAGGGGATGACGACCACCACCGGGCCGAAGATCTCCTCGCGGGCCACGCGCATGTCGTTGGTGCAGTCGGCCAGGAGGGTCGGGGTGACGTAGAAGCCGGTCGGCAGGCCGGGGCGGTCGCCGCCCGTGACGACCGTCGCGCCTTCCTTCCGGCCGAGTTCCACGTACGACTCCACCCGGTCCCGGTGTGTCGCCGAGATCACCGGACCGACCACCGTGTCCGGCTCGCACGGGTCGCCCACCTTCAAGCGGCCTGCGTACGCGGCCAGTTGACCGACGAGGCGGTCGTAGATGCCCCGCTGCGCCAGCACCCGGGTCGGGGCCGTGCAGATCTGGCCGCTGTAGAAGGAGAACGTGGTGCCGATGCCGGAGACGGCCGAGCCGAGGTCGGCGTCGTCGAGGACGATCGCCGCGCCCTTCCCGCCCAGCTCCATCAACTGCCGTTTCATGCCGCGCCCGCACACCTCGGCGATGCGCTGCCCGACCGCCGTGGAGCCGGTGAAGCTGACCATGTCGACGTCCGGCGAGTCCACGGCCGCCTCGCCGACCTCGGTACGGGCACCGCTGACCACGTTGACCACGCCCGGCGGCACGCCGGCGGCCTCCAGGGCCTCGGCCATGCGATAGACGGACAGGGGGTCCTGGGGCGCCGGCTTCACCACCACCGTGTTGCCCATCGCCAGGGCGGGGGCGATCTTGCCGGCCGGGTTGGCCCAGGGGTTGTTGTACGAGGTGATGCAGGTGACGACCCCGACGGGCTGACGTACGGCGAGTGCGCCCATGACGCCCGCCCTGCCCATCGGCCCGGCCTCGTTGATCTGCGGCGGGATCGGCCACTCGGCGGGCTCCACGCGCGCGTAGCGCCGGAAGCGGGCGGCGGCGACCCCGACCTGCATGCCGCGTGCGGTGCCGGTGGTCGCGCCGGTCTCCGCCCGGGCCAGCTCGGCGTACGGCACGAGACGGTCCCGGACGATGTCCGCGGCGCGGGCGAGGACCGCGGCCCGCTCCTCCGCGGGCGTGGCCGACCACGGCCCGAAGGCCTCACGGGCCGCGGCACAGGCCGCGTGCACCTGATCCCGCGAGGCCTCCGGCGCCCACCCGACGGTCTGCTCGGTCGCCGGGTCGATCACCTCGTAGTGCCCGCCGTCCGGCTCCACCCAGGAGCCGCCGACGAACAGCGCCTGCCGTGCCGTCACCTCGTGCTCACCGTCGCCGTGTCCCGGCCGGAGCGCAGCACCCGCCCCGGCACGGCACCCGTCACCACGTCGTCCCGGATCACCTCGACCCCGTTGACCCACACGGCCCGCACGCCCAGCGCCCGGGAGTCCAGCCGCGGGCTGTCACCGGGCAGGTCGTGCACCAGGGTGGCCGGGCCCGCGTCGATCCGCTCGGGGTCGAACAGGACGAGGTCGGCGTGCCAGCCCTCCCGCACCCGCCCCCGCTGCCGCAGACCGAAGAGCCGGGCCGGGTCGTCGGTGAGCATCTTCACGGCCTGTTCGAGACCGACCAGCTTCCGGCCGCGCAGACAGTCCCCGAGGAACCGGGTCGTGTACGGCGCCCCGCACATCCGGTCCAGATGCGCGCCCGCGTCGGACCCGCCGAGCAGTACGTCCTCGTGCCGCCAGGTCTGAGCCCGCAGCGCCCAGGACGCCGGGTCGTTGTCGGGCGGCATCGGCCACAGCACCGTGCGCAGCGCGTCGTTGGCGCAGATCTCCACCAGGCACGCGAAGGGCTCCTGCCCGCGTTCCTCGGCGATGTCCTCGACCACACGGCCGGTCAGCCCGGCGTTCGCCTCGCTGTAGGTGTCACCGATGACGTACCGCCCGAAGTTCGCCAGCCGCCGGAAGACGCCCGCCTCCTTGGACCGGGCGCGCCGCAGCATCCCGTCCCGTACGTCCGGGTCGCGCAGCTTCTCGATCCGTTCGGGCACGGGCAGACCCAGGATCGGCCCCCACCCGGGGATGAGGTTGAGCGCGCAGAACGTCCCCAGCGACATGTTCATCGGCGTGAGGATCGGCATGGTGAGGGCCACGACCCGGCCGCCCGCCTTGCGCGCCTGCTCGCTCGCCAGGAGCTGCCGGGGCACGCGCTCGGGAACGGCAGCGTCGATCGTCAGCACGTTCCAGTTCAGCGGCCGCCCCGCCACCGCGCTCATCTCGACGAAGAGGTCGATCTCCGCGTCGCTGAACTGGTCCAGGCAGCCCGCGACGATCGCCTCGATCTGCGTGCCCTCGTGCTCCCCGACGGCCCGCGACAGCGCCAGCAGCTCGGCCGGCCCGGCGTGCCGGGAGGCGACCGGTTTCCCGTCGCCGTCGGAGTGGCTGGTCGACTGGGTGGTGGACAAGCCCCAGGCCCCGGCGTCCATGGCGTCCCGCAACAGCGCGACCATCGCCGCCAGTTGCTCCCCGGTCGGCTGCCCGCCGATGGCCTCCGGGCCCATCACGTACCGCCGCAGCGCACAGTGCCCCACCATGAACCCGGCGTTGACGGCGATCCGCCCCTCCAGGGCGTCCAAGTACTCCCCGAAGGAATGCCAGCTCCAGGGCGTCCCCTCCTCCAACGCCACCAGCGACATGCCCTCGACCTTGGACATCATCCGCCGCGTGTAGTCGGCGTCCTCGGGCCGGGCAGGGTTCAGCGGCGCGAGGGTGAACCCGCAGTTCCCGCCGGCGACGGTGGTGACCCCGTGGTTGAGGGAGGGCGTGGCGTACGGGTCCCAGAAGAGCTGGGCGTCGTAGTGCGTGTGCGGATCGACGAAGCCGGGGGCGAGGAGGAGGCCGGTGGCGTCCTCGCTTGTGCGCGCTTCTTGAGTGACCTCACCGATGACGGCGATACGCCCGCTCAGGATGCCGACGTCGGCGGTGTAGGCCGGGGCGCCTGTCCCGTCCACGACGGTCACACCTTTGATGACGTGATCGAGCATGAGCAGTCAACTCCCTTGAGACCGTTGCCCTATAGGGGCGCGGGGAACTGCGCGACCGGCCACGAACCACCCGCACCCGCCGACGAACGCTCAGGCCCCCTGACGGAACCGCGAAGTCCGATGCACGGGATCCGTATCGATCTTGGGAATCACGTACTCCCCGACCAGTCGAATCGTCTGCAGGGTCTCCTCCTTCGGCACCCCCACCGGCAACCCGAAACTCAGCTGATCCGCCCCGGCCCGCTCCCACCGCTCGCACTGCCGCAGCACCTCGTCCGGATCCCCGCAGATCAGCAGCTCCTCCTCGATGAGCACCTCGATGAACTCCTCGGTGTACTCCGGCAGCGTCTCCGGCCACACCGGGAACCCCTCGGGCCGCGGGAACGTGTCGTGGTACCGGAACACCAGCGACGGCAGGTAGTGCAACTGCCCGCTCGCCGCGATCCGCACGGCTTCCGCATGCGTCGGCGCACAGATCGCCGTGGTCGTCACCATCACGTTGTCGTTGACGAAGTCACCCACCGGCTCCGCGTCCACGATCGCCGTCTTGTACTGCTCCAGCACCCACTCCATGTCGGAGACCTTCTGCACGCTGAAGCCGAGCACCCCGAGCCCCTTCTTCGCGGCCATGGCGTACGACGGCGGCGACCCGGCCGCGTACCACATCGCCGGGTGCGAGCCGCCGTACGGCTTCGGCAGGACCTTCCTCGGCGGCAGGGACCAGTGTTTGCCCTGGAAGCCGGCGTACTCGTCCTGGAGCCACATCTTGGGGAACTCGGCGATGGTCTCTTCCCAGATCTCCTTGGTGTGGTTCATGTCGGTCACCCCCGGCATGAAGCCCAGGATCTCGTGCGAGCCGGCGCCCCGCCCGCTGCCGAACTCGAACCGCCCCTCGCTGAGATGGTCGAGCATCGCGACCTTCTCGGCGACCTTCACGGGGTGGTTGACCGGGGCGAGGGGGTTGAAGATGCCCGAGCCCAGGTGGATCCGCTCCGTGGCGTGTGCCAGGTACCCCAGGAAGACGTCGTTGGCGGACAGGTGCGAGTACTCGTCCAGGAAGTGGTGCTCGGAGGCCCAGGCGTACTTGAAGCCCGACCTGTCGGCCTGGATGACGTACTCGGTCTCCTCCATCAGCGCCTTGTGTTCGGCGAGCGGGTCGGTCTCGGCCCGTTTGCCCACGTATCCCTGTACGAAGACCCCGAATTCCAAGGAGATTCACCGCCCCACAGTCAATTCTGACGGTTCGTCAGATACATGGCTCCGACTGTTCCACCGCTCCCCTGGAGCGTCAATAGCTGACGGCACGTCAGAGCAGCGGCGGCCGGGTCAGATGACGCTCACCCCCGCCAGCCAGCCCCCGTCGATCACGAACGGCTGCCCGGTGATGTAGGAGGAGTCCTCGCACGACAGGAACAGGGCGAGCCGCGCCACCTCCTCCGGCTGCCCGACCCGCCCCAGCGGCACGAGCTTGCGGTACAGCCGGTCGAGCCCCCGGGCCGTCTCCTCCGCGTCGGCGTCCGGGTCCAGCCGGGCCGGGTTGGACATCGCGGTGTCGATGGCGCCCGGGCAGACGGCGTTGACGCGTATCCCCCGCCCGGCCAGTTCCAGCGCGGCGACCCGGGTCAGCCCGACCACGGCGTGCTTGCTCGCCGCGTACGCGCCCACCGCCGCCATCCCCGTCAGGCCCGTGTACGAGGCGGTGTTGACGATCGTGCCCCCGTCGGCCATCCCGGGCGCGACGGCCCTGATGCCGAGGAAGCAGCCCACCTGGTTGACCTGGACGACCCGCATGAACTCGTCGAGGGGTGTGTCGAGGAGGGAGTTGAAGCGGAGGATGCCGGCGTTGTTGACCAGCCCGTCCACCCGGCCGTACGCGTCCTGGACGGCAGTCACGGCCGCCTGCCAGTCGTCCTCCCGGCCGACGTCGAGATGGACATACCGGGCGCCGATCTCCTTCGCGAGGGCCTCGCCCCGGTCATCGAGGACGTCCGCGACGACCACCCGGGCACCCTCGGCCGCGAACAGCCGGGCCTCCTGCTCGCCCTGGCCGCGCGCGGCGCCGGTGATGATGACGACCCGTCCGTCGAGCTTGCCCATGGCAGCCCCCTTCGCGCGGTGGACACGGTGGCCTCGGCATCGTACCGGCATACCTGACGGAGCGTCAGATACAAGACTCGGCAGATACAAGACTCGGCCGTTGCTGAGGCGAATCTCACGTAACCCGCAAGTAGGGATGTTTGACCCTGTCGGGGCCGGTCGGGACCTTCCAGGATCGGCCCCATGGCCAAGAGGAGACTGAAGAACAGAAAGATCAGGATCGTCGCGATCGGAGCGGCTCTCGTGGCCGGCGGTGCCGTGGCCGCGGTGCTGCTGCCGTCGGCGAACGCCGCCGACGAGAAGACCCCCGAGCAGATCATGACGATGTGCCAGCGGGCCAAGGTGCTCAACGGAAAGCAGCAGTCCATCTCCGACTTCGGCGGCCACCCCATCGCCGGCCCCGGTTTCGCGTCCGACAACTGCGATTTCGTCGAGACGAAGTTCGAGACCTTCGACGGACCGACCGAAAAGGCCTCCATCGACTTCCCGAACTGCGAACCCAACGCCACCGAACCGGCGAAGGTGTCGGTCACCTGGCAGGCGACGACCGCGCAGGGCCAGGGCAAGTACACCGTCACCCAGCAGGGCGGCGCCGGAGGGCTCTTCGGGGCGCTGAGCGGATCCTGGGTCAAGCACAAGGGCACCCTCGACATGACCGTCAGGTCGGCGACCGCCGGTGACACGGAACAGCGGGAGGTCCCGGTCGGCAAGGTGCTCCACATGGAGTTCACGCCGAAGATGCAGCGCATGACGGGCGAGTGGCGGGTGCGGATCGACGCCCGTGAGGCGACGACCGTCACCAACGCCACTCCGGAACAGAACTTCGTCGCGCCGGAGGTCGTCGAGGGCCCGGTCGTGCTGCCGGGCGCGGCCGGCGCCCCGGGTGTCGTGGACGGCACCTCCAAGGCCGTCCTGACCGACTGCTGACCGACCGCCCGCTTTCCTTCCCCCACAGGAGAACCCCATGACACGCACCAGCCGCTCGAGAAGCCACCGGAGCAAGAAGAAGCGCATCACCCTCGCCCTGGCCCCGGTCGCGGCCCTCGCGGTGGCCGTGCCGCTGATGAACCCCGCGGGTGCCGCCACCCCCTCCGAAGTGACCGCCGACTGCGCGGCGGACTCCGACAAGCTGGAGAACTGCGAGTTCGTCGACGTCCAGTTCAAGCGGAACAGCCTCGGTCCCAACCAGCGCGTCTCCGCGGTGACCGACAACTGCGGATCGACGAGCACCGCCTCGAAGACCTTCAATGTGAGCACGTCCGTCACCAGGACCATTCAGCTGGAGGACGGATTCACCGCGGGCGCCGACACGAAACTCGGCAATTCGTTCTTCGAGATCGGCGTGAAGTTCAGCACGTCCGAGATCAACATCACGCGTGACGACAAGACGACCACCCTGCAGTTCAGCAGGACGGACACCGTGCAGCCCGACAGCGTCGGGTTCTTCATGTGGTCCGCGAAGCGCACCGACGTGAGCGGCTACTTGAGGGCCACGTACAAGGAGGCGCAGGACGGCGGCACGGTCTTCTTCTCCCCGAGCGAGGGCGCCACGAGCGTGCACGTCTTCTATCCGCAGATCCTGAAGAACGGCACCCCCGACGGGCGGCTGTGGCTGCGCAACGTGAAGTGCGGAACGCCCGAGGCGTCGGGCCTGAAGAACTCCACGCGCGCCCTGCGGTCCGAACCGGGATTCGGTGAGGCCGGCGAGAACGTCACCGACGTCGAGATCCCGCTGTCGGATATTCCGGCACAGTAGAAGAACCGCTTCTGAGGTTCTCAGATGCGAAGCACGGGCGCGGCTCCCAGCCACCTCAGGACCGCGTCCGTGCTGCCGCGGGCATCCAGCTTGGCGTAGATGTTGCTGAGGTTGTTGCGGACGGTCTTCTCGCTCAGCCGTAACCGCAGCCCGATCTCCTGCGCGCCCAGCCCGGTCGACAGCAGCTCCATGATCTGCCGCTCGCGCGGGGAGAGCCGCCCACGCAGCCGCTCCAGCGCCGTGTCCTCCGGGGACGCCCGCCGGGCCCCCTCGCGCAGGGCCGCGCAGGCCGCGGGCGAGAGGTAGGTGTGCCCGATGGTGGCCCCGACGACGGCCGAGGAGAGCATGCAGGTGCAGTAGTCGCCCTCGACCAAATACCCGGCGCCGCCCCGGAACACCTCCACGATCGTCTCGGCGTCCCGGTCCGGGCCGATCACGATCACCGGCACGCCGTCGGCCCGCAACTCCCGTAGTCCGTCGACCGGTTCGGCGCAGCGCAGGACGACGACGTCGACGCCGTCCGGGACGCGGAAGGGCGGGGGCGGGCTGAGGCTCACCACCCGCTCGACGTACGGGTCGTCCGGGGCCGGCCAGTCGGGATGCGGCCAGGGACCCTCGGGGCAGGCGAGGGCGACGGAGAGTTTCCGGGAAGTGCGCACGTCATTGTGTCCTTCCGCCGAAGCCGTACGTGTCCGTACGTGTCCGTACGTCCGTCCATACGGAGATCGGCGAGGACATGTTCAAGCTTTCAAGGAACGCGCTTACGGCAGCAGCGGCGCGACCTCCTCCCCGAACTGCTCGATCTGCGCGGCGAGTTCGGTCCGGCTCCGGCTGCGGAAGCGCACCTGGACCTGGTCCACCCCCATCGCGCGGTAGGCCCGCAGCGACTCGGCGACCGCCCCGGCGGGCCCGCTGACCGTCCGCCGTCCGACGTCCCAGCCCGGCGTCCCGACGTACAGGGGCTCGGCGATGGCGCCGACGGTGAACGGCCCCTCGATGCCGGCCTCTTCCCTGAGCCGCCGTATCCGTGCGATGCGGTCCGGCAGCACGCCCCTCGGGTCTCCCTGGGGCAACCAGCCGTCGCCCTTGAGCGCGGCCCGGCGCAGGGCGGCGGGCGAGGACCCGCCGACCCAGACGGGGACCCGGTCCTGCACCGGGCGGGGCCGCTGCCCGAGCCCCTCGAAGTCGTACAGCTTGCCGTGGTGTTCGGGGAACTCCTCAGGCCCGAGGGCGGCGCGCAGGGCGTCGATCGTCTCGTCCAGCACGGCGCCGCGCCGCTCGAAGTCGGCCCCCAGCGCCTCGAACTCCTCCCGCACGTGCCCGGCCCCGACCCCGAGGACCAGCCGGCCGCCCGAGAGATGGTCGAGGGTGGCGTACTGCTTGGCGGTCAGCAGCGGATGCCGCAGTCCGACCACGGCGACGTGACTGAGCAGCCGGGTCCGCCCGGTGGCCGCCGCGAGGAAGGCGAGGGTGGCGACCGGGTCGTACCAGACCGTGCTCATCGCGGACGCGAGGCGGCGCGGGACGGCGACGTGGTCGCAGCACGCCAGGTAGGCGAAACCGGCGCGGTCGGCGGCGCGGGCCACGGCGAGCAGGTCCTCGGGCCCGGCGGCGGCTTCCCAGGGCTCGGCGTAGATCGTGCTCTGGGACTGGACCGGGAGCTGGATCCCGTAGGCCAGGCTCACCGCGGCCCGTCCCAGAGCCCGTCGTCGGTCAGTCCCAGCAGCTCGATCGCGTTGCGCCGCACGATCCGCTCCACGACCTCCGGCTCCAGGTGCCCCATCTGCGCCTCGCCGACCTCGCGGGACTTGGGCCAGGTGCTGTCGGAGTGCGGGTAGTCGGTCTCGTAGAGGACGTTGCCCAGGCCGATGGCGTCCAGGTTGCGCAGCCCGAAGGCGTCGTCGAAGAAGCAGCCGTAGACGTGCTCGGCGAACAGCTCGGACGGCGGCCGGTGCACCTTGTCGGCGACGCCGCCCCAGCCGCGGTTCTCCTCCCACACCACGTCGGCGCGCTCCAGGATGTAGGGGATCCAGCCGATCTGGCCCTCCGCGTACATGACCCTGAGGTTCGGGAACTGCTCGAACTTGCCGCTCATCAGCCAGTCGACCATCGAGAAGCAGCAGTTGGCGAAGGTGATGGTGGAGCCGACGGCGGGTGGCGCGTCGGCGGAGGTGGAAGGCATACGGCTGCTGCTGCCGATGTGCATGGCGACGACCGTGCCGGTCTCGTCGCACGCGGCGAGGAAGGGGTTCCAGTCGTCGGTGTGGACGGAGGGCAGCCCGAGGTACGGCGGTATCTCGGAGAAGGCGACGGCACGGACCCCGCGGGCGGCGTTGCGCCGGACCTCCTCGGCGGCCAGCTCGGGGTCCCAGAGCGGGATCAGGGTGAGCGGGATGAGCCGCCCGTGCGCCTCGGGCCCGCACCACTCCTCCACCATCCAGTCGTTGTAGGCGCGGACGCAGAGCAGGCCCAGCTCGTGGTCCTTGGCCTCGGTGAAGGTCTGGCCGCAGAAGCGCGGGAACGTCGGGAAGCAGAGGGCGGACTGGACGTGGTTGACGTCCATGTCGGCGAGCCGGGCCGGGACGTCGTAGGAACCGGGCCGCATCTGCTCGTAGGTGATGACCTCCAGGCGTATCTCGTCCCTGTCGTACCCGACGGCGGTGTCGAGTCGGGTCAGGGGCCGGCGGAGGTCCTCGTAGACCCACCAGTCACCGACGGGACCGTCGTCGCCGGGGGCGCCCATGACGGGCTTGAAGCGCCCGCCGAGGAACGTCATCTCCTTCACGGGCGCGCGGACGATCCGGGGGCCGGTGCCCCGGTACTTACCCGGGAGCCGGTCCTGCCAGACGGTCGGGGGCTCCACGGTGTGGTCGTCCACGGAGATGATCAGCGGAAACGTGCTCGCGTGGGTGTCCATGGGGCTCACGGTAGCGCCGATCTGACGGACCGTCAGCTATGTGGGCGGGGGCGGGTTCCGGCCGCGGTGGCCGGGCCGGGGCGGGTGGGTGCGGAGAGAGTGTGCGGACCTTGTGGACTCCCGTGCGTCGCCCTGTGATCGGTATCTCCCACGGCTGACGTATCCGCCGCGCACAAGGCAAACTGGCGTGGTTGCTCAGGATGTCTAGGGGGACTGCATGGACGGTGTACCGGACGGTGTACCGCGCGTACCGGAGCAGCGGCGTTCCGACTCCTCGGCGAAGCCGCCGGAGCCGACGGGGGCGACGGGGCTGACGGCGCTGCGGTTCGGCGTGCTCGGACCGGTGCGCGCCTGGCGGGGCGAGGAGGCGCTCGCCACCGGTTCCCCCCAGCAGCGCGCCCTGCTCGCCGCCCTGCTGCTGCGCGAGGGCCGTACGGCCACGGCCGCGGAGCTCATCGACGCCCTGTGGGGCGAGGAACCGCCCTCGCAGGCTCTGGCGGCGCTGCGCACGTACGCCTCCCGGCTGCGCAAGGTGCTGGACCCCGGCGTCCTGGTCAGCGAATCCGGCGGCTACGCGGTACGGGGCCTCGGCGACGGCGCCCTGGACCTGACCGTCGCCCAGGACCTGGCGACCGAGGCGGAGAAGGCCCGGTCGGCCGGCGACCTCTGCCACGCCCGGGAGGTGCTGCGGCGGGCCCTCACCCTGTGGGACGGGGAGACCCTGGCCGGCGTACCCGGCCCGTACGCGGAGGCACAGCGCGTCCGCCTGGAGGAGTGGCGGCTCCAGCTCGTCGAGTCCCGGCTGGACATGGACCTGGAGCAGGGCTGCCACGCGGAGGCCGTCTCCGAGCTCACCGCCCTCACCGCGGCCCATCCGCTGCGCGAGCGGCTGCGCGAGCTGCTGATGCTGGCGCTGTACCGCAGCGGACGCCAGGCCGAGGCCCTCGCGGTCTACGCCGACACGCGGCGCCTGCTCGCCGACGAACTGGGTGTGGACCCGCGCCCCGGCCTGAGCGAACTGCAACAGCGGATCCTCCAGGCGGACCCGGGGCTCGCGGAGCCCTCCTCCCCGGCCCCCGAGCCGGCCGCCGTCCCGGTCCGTCCGGCGCAGCTGCCCGCGACGGTGCCGGACTTCACCGGCCGCTCCGGTTTCGTGCGCGAGCTCGGCGACATCCTGGCCTCGGCCGAGAACCGGGTCATGGCGGTCTCGGCCCTGGCCGGCATCGGCGGCGTCGGCAAGACGACCCTCGCCGTGCACGTCGCCCACCAGGCGCGCGGGGCGTTCCCGGACGGGCAGCTGTACGTCGATCTCCAGGGCGCGGGCGCCCGGGCGGCGGATCCGGAAACGGTCCTGGGCTCCTTCCTGCGCGCCCTCGGCACGGCCGACACGGCGATCCCCGACTCCCTGGAGGAGCGCGCGGCGCTGTACCGCTCGGTGCTGGACGGCCGCCGCGTCCTGGTCCTGCTGGACAACGCCCGCGACGCCGCCCAGGTACGCCCCCTGCTGCCCGGCACGGACGGCTGCGCCGCGCTGGTCACCTCCCGGGTGCGGATGGTGGACCTGGCGGGCGCCCACCTGATCGACCTGGACGTGATGGCACCGGACGAGGCCCTGGCCCTGTTCACGAGGATCGTGGGCGAGGAACGGGTGGCGTCCGAGCGCAAGGCCGCCCTGGACGTGGTCGCGGCCTGCGGCTTCCTGCCGCTGGCGATCCGCATCGCGGCCTCCCGCCTGGCGGCCCGCCGTACCTGGACCGTGTCGGTCCTCGCGGCGAAGCTCGCCGACGAACGCCGCCGCCTGGACGAACTCCAGGCCGGCGACCTGGCGGTGAAGGCCACCTTCGAGCTGGGCTACGGCCAGCTGGAGCCCGCCCAGGCCCGCGCCTTCCGCCTGCTCGGCCTCGCCGACGGCCCGGACATCTCCCTGCCGGCGGCATCGGCGGTCCTCGACCTTCCGGTCGAGGACACGGAGGATCTCCTGGAGTCCCTCGTCGACACCTCCCTCCTCGAATCGGCCGCTCCCGGCCGCTACCGCTTCCACGACCTCGTCCGGCTCTACGCGCGTGCCTGTGCGGAAAGGGACGAACTCCCGCCGAGCGAGCGGGGGGCGGCGCTGTCGCGGCTGCTGGACTTCTACCTGGCGTCCGCGGCCGGGGTGTACGCGATCGAGCGGCCCGGCGACGGGCTGGTGGACCACCTGGAGCCTGCCTCGTACCCGGGGCTGCGGTTCGACAGCCGGCACGCGGCACAGGACTGGCTGTACGCGGAGGCCATCTGCCTCCTCGCGTGCGTACGGCAGTCCGCGGCGCTGCCGGACACCCTCCCCCGGGCGATCGACCTGCTGTGGGCCGCGCACGACCTCTCCGAGTCGGGCGCCAACTCGCGGGAGTACGAGGCGACGGCCGGGGCGCTCCTGGACGCGGCGCGGCAGTTCGGCCTCGTGCGGGCGGAGGCCCGGGCGCTCATGACGCTCGTCAACGTCCACCACGTCGGCGGCCGCTTCGAGCGGGCGGACCAGGAGGCGGAACGGGCCATCGTCCTCGCGCAGCAGGCCGGCGACCTGCTGCCCGTCTGCTGGGCCAGCAACGCCCGCGGCATCATCGCGCTCTACCAGAACCGGCACGAGGACGGCGAGGAACACCTCTCCCGGGCCATCGAGCACTTCCGGGCCCTGGGCGACCGCCCCGGCGAGGCCGCCGCGCTGTGCAACCTCTCCCGGATCCACCTCGCGACCGGGCGGACCCAGAGCGCGGTCGCGCTCGCCCAGGAGGGCATCGACATCTACGACGCCATGGGCAACTCCATGCGCGGGGCGAACGCCCGCTACGCCCTCGGCCTCGCCCTCACGCAGAGCGGTGAGCTGGGCGACGCGGCCGGCCGGCTCCAGGAAGCGCTGGAGGTGTTCCGGGACAGCAGGCAGCGCCTGTGGGAGGGCATGAGCCTGTTCCGGCTGGCCGAGGTGGATCTCGCCGCCCGGCGCCCCGCACAGGCCGCCGCCAACGCCGAGATGGCCCTCACCGTGCTGCGCGGCATCGGCGGGGAGTGGCGGCGGGGCAACGTCCTCACCGTCCTCGGCCGCGCGCTGAGCGGTATAGGGCAGACAGGCCGGGCGCAGGTCTGCTGGCAGGAGGCGGCGGCGATCTACGAGGAGCTGGGCTCGCCCGAGGCCGCCGAGGTGCGCGCGCTGCTGTCGCCGGTGCGGGCGGCCTGAGGCCTGGCGCGCCCGCGTTCATCATTCGTTTATCGCTCCCCGCCATGCTTGAGGCAGTCGATCCGTCGCGTCGGGGGGCAGACGGGTCACTGCGCAGGGCCTGCCACCGCCGAACCAGGGTGAGCGGCCCAGGCGGGCCCGCCCGGTCACCCTCGGGGGAGTGACCGGGCGGGCCCGCCGACCTCACTGCTTGATCCATGCCAAGGGGAGTTGACGATATGGGCGACGAGCTCAAGCCGCAGGACCTGCACGCCACGGGTGGCACGGACGGCGAGGCCTCGACGGAGGACCTGCACGCCACGGAAGAGGGGGCCGTGAGGACGCAGGACCTGCACGCCACCGACGAGCCGCTGGAGACCAAGGACCTGCACGCCACGTCGGAGCCCTTCAAGCCGACGAAGTAGGCGACCGGCGCAGGCGCCGGGGGGAAGCCGACGGGGGAAGCAAGCCATCTCCACACGGGGTTCGGCCGCGGCGGCGCGGAGGGGGAGCCGTCGCGGCCGATGTGTGTCCGCAAGCGGGGTCGTTCGCTACAACGGAACGACCTTGACACCCGGCCCGCAGAGCTTTCCCATGTCGTCCTCGTCGGACGTGAAGAGCACCACGCCTCCGGGCTGCCGGCCCGCGATGACGGCCAGGGCCGCGTCGATGGCGTACTTGTGGCCGTGCAGGCCCGTGTCCTGGAGCAGAATGACGGCGGCGTCGGCGACCTCCCGCGTCACGGGCTCCACCACGACACGCGACATCGCCCACGCCCAGGCGGCACGCTGTACCCGACCGTGATACGCCTCGATCAGCGTCATGGAGCTGGTCACGACGCGGATGCCGGAGCGATGGGCGTCCTTCAGCCGCGCGAGCATCGCCCGGTCACCCAGCACGGCGCGCGACAGCGCCTCGCAGTCCAGCACATAGCAGGAGGGCCGCATCAACTTGCCTTCCGGTGCTGCTCACCCTGCTCCGCGAAGTGGCTCTCGAACTCTCTGCGCTCGGCTTCGGCCGACGCCAGCTCGTCGTCGGTGACGGGGCCGTGTTCCTCCTCCAGCCACGCCACCAGCTCACCGAGCCGGTCCTGCTCCCGCTGACGCTCTATGGCCCGCGTGACATAGGCACTGAAGCCGCCGGACCCGACCTCCTGCCGGATCTCCTCGGCGAGCTCCTCCGGGAGGGTCACGGTGTACTTCTTCGTTGCCATACCGTTCACCATACCCGGGTCGGAGGGGCTCGGCCCGGTGGCGTGCGCTGCCGCTCCGGGCGCGCGATAGTGGGTCCGGAACCTGATCACGATCGGCCCGACCCCGAAGGTGGCGCCCCATGCCCGGCGAGCAACCGCAGACGTACGAGACCCTCGACGAGCGGTTCCGGACCGGCCGGTGTCAGGCCGGGGACTCGCGGCTTGAGACGCTCTTCGACGGGTGCCGGTGGGCCGAGGGGCCGGTGTACGTGCCGGCCGGGCGGTATCTGCTGTGGAGCGACATCCCGAACGACCGGTTGCTGCGCTGGGACGAGACCACCGGGTCCGTCGGGGTCTTCCGCTCGCCCGCCGGGTACCCCAACGGCAACACCCTGGACGGCCAGGGGCGGCTCATCACCTGCGAGCAGGGCAACCGGCGGGTGACCCGGACCGAGCACGACGGGTCGGTGACGGTGATCGCCGAGCGGTTCCGGGGGAAGCGGCTCAACAGCCCGAACGACGCCGTGGTGCGGTCCGACGGGTCGGTGTGGTTCTCCGACCCCGAGTTCGGGATCGCGACCGACTACGAGGGGCACCGCGGGGAGAGCGCGATCGGGGCCCGGAACGTCTACCGCGTGGACCCGGGCAGCGGCGACGTGCGCGTGGCCGCCGAAGGCTTCCAGGGACCCAACGGGCTGGTGTTCTCCCCCGACGAGCGCAAGCTGTACGTGTCGGACAGCCTGGCCAATCACATCCGCGTCTTCGACGTCCGGCCGAACGGCACCCTGACCGGCGGCGACGTCTTCGCCGAGTGCCGTGACGGCAACTTCGACAACATCCGGTTCGACGACGAGGGTCGCCTGTGGGCCGCCGCCCTGCACGGCGGTGTGCACTGCTACGACCCCGACGGCACGCTCCTCGGCCGCGTCCTGGTGCCCGGCACGGTGGCCAACATCCGGTTCGGCGGCGCCCGGCGCAACCGGCTCTTCATCGCCGCCGACACCACCCTGTACTCCCTCGTCATGTCCGTCACCGGGACCCCGGCGCTGCCGCCGGCCGGCCGCTGAGCAGGCCGTCCCGCAGCGCCCCCTTCACGACCTTTCCGCTCGCGTTGCGGGGCAGTTCGGCCACGAACTCCACCGTCCTCGGGACCTTGTAGTTCGCCATCTCCCTGCGGGACCAGGCGATCAGGTCGTCCGCCGTCAGCAGGGCGCCCGGCCGCCGTACGACGTACGCCTTGCCGACCTCGCCCAGCCGGGCGTCGGGAACGCCGATCACGGCCACGTCCGCCACGTCCGGGTGGAGGCCGAGGAGTTGCTCTATCTCGGCGGGGTAGGCGTTGAAGCCGCCGACGATGAACATGTCCTTGAGGCGGTCGGTGATGCGCAGGTTGCCCGCGGCGTC
This sequence comes from Streptomyces africanus, assembly GCF_030816955.1. Lineage (NCBI taxonomy): Bacteria > Bacillati > Actinomycetota > Actinomycetes > Kitasatosporales > Streptomycetaceae > Streptomyces > Streptomyces africanus. The sequence goes on from NZ_JAUSYP010000001.1 coordinate 3,782,306, forward strand.
CAGGACGCCCACGTCGCCCGTGCGCAGCCAGCCGTCCTCCGACAGCACCTCGGCGGTGGCCTCCTGGTCCTCGTAGTAGCCGGTCATGACGTTGAAGCCGCGGACCAGGACCTCGCCCGGGGTGCCGGGTCCCAGGGGCTTGCCCCGGGAGTCCGCGACCCGGACCTCGGTGCCGGGGATCGCCCGGCCCGACGTCGACGCGATCACCGTCGGGTCGTCGCCGCGCCGGCACATCGTGACGACGCCGCTTGCCTCGGAGAGGCCGTAGGCCGTCAGGACCGTGTCGACGCCGAGTTCCCCGCGCAGCCGCTCGACGAGTCGCAGCGGCACCACTGCCGCTCCCGTCACCACGAGGCGCAGTGCGGACAGGTCGTGCGCGTCCCGTGCCGGGTGGTCGAGGAGGGACTGGAGGAGGGTCGGGGGGCCGGGGAGCACGGAGACCCGTTCGGCCGCGATGTTGGCGAGGACCGTGTTCACGTTGAACACCGGCTGGGGGATCATCGTCGCGCCCCGCATCAGGCAGGCGATCACGCCGGCCTTGTAGCCGAAGGTGTGGAAGAACGGGTTGACGATGAGGTAGCGGTCGCCCCGGGTCAGGCCCGCCAGGTCGCTCCAGATCTCGTACGCCCGCAGCGTCTGGGCGTGGGTGATGACCGCGCCCTTCGGGCGGCCCGTGGTGCCCGAGGTGAAGACGATGTCCGAGGGCCGGGAGCCGTCGACCGCCTCCGCCCTCGCCCGCACCCGTGCCGGCCCGACCGCCTCCCCGCTCGCCAGGAAGTCCTTCCAGGTGCGGAAGTCGGCCGGGGCGTCCTCCGAGAGGACCACCACGTGCTCCAGGTCCGGCAGTCCGGGCAGCGGGCCGGTGCCCGGGCCCTGGCCCGCCGCCCGGCGCAGCGACGCCACGTACGACGTGCCGAGGAACGTGCCCGTCACGAACAGCAGCCGCGCCCCGCTGCGGCGCAGCACGTCCGCCGCCTCCGTGCCCTTGAAGCGGGTGTTCAGCGGCACGAGCACCGCGCCCGCCGAGACCGCGCCCAGGGCGCTGACGATCCAGTCGAGCGTGTTCGGTGCCCAGATGCCGACCCGGTCACCCGGTCCGATGCCGTGCGCCAGACAGGCCGCCGCCGCGCGCTCCACACGGGCGCCCAGCTCCGCGTAGGTGATCCGGGTGCGGCCCTCGACGACCGCCTCGACGTGCGCGTACCGCCCGGCCGCCGTCCGCACCAGGCCCGGGATGCTTCCCGACTCCGTATCCGCTCGCACCGAAGGCCTCCCCAGCAGTAGCCGGCACAGGAGCTGACTGACCGTCAGATTAGCTGTAATCTGACGACCTGTCAGCGAACCGTTCGGCCCGGAGGTGCGCGCAGCATGGCAGCAGGATCGGGCGGCCTCAAGGACGCCACCGCCCTCGTCGGCATAGGCCAGACGCCCTTCGCCAAGCGGCTCCCCGAGGACGAGCGCACCCTCGCCTGCCGTGCCGTGCTGGCCGCCCTGGACGACGCCGGGATCGCGCCCGGGGAGGTCGACGCCCTCGCCTCCTACACCATGGAGGAGACGGACGAGGTGGAGCTGGCGAAGGCCTGTGGCTTCGGTGACCTCACCTTCTTCAGCAAGGTCGGCTACGGAGGCGGCGGTTCGTGTGCCACCGTCGCCCATCTCGCCGCCGCCGTCGCCACCGGGCAGGCGAGTGTCGGCGTCGCCTGGCGGTCGCGCAAGCGGGGCAGCGGGCCCCGCCCCTGGACGAACACCGCCGTCCAGCTGCCCACCCCGGCCCAGTGGACCCGCCCGTTCGGGCTGCTCAGGCCGGTCGACGAGATCGCCATGCTGGCCCGTCGCTACATGCACGAGTACGGGGCCACCCGGGACCACCTGTTCAACGTCGCCCTGGCCTGCCGCAACCGGGCCAACCAGAACCCCGCCGCGATCATGTACGACCGGCCCCTGACCCGCGAGATGTACATGACGTCCCGGTGGATCAGCGAACCCCTGTGCCTCTTCGACAACTGCCTGGAGACGGACGGGGCGCTGGCCTGTGTCGTCGTCTCCGCCGAGCGCGCCCGGGACTGCCGCCGCACACCCGTCTACGTCCACTCCGCCGCCCAGTCGCTCCCCGCCCAGCACCACGGCATGGTCAACTACTGGAACGACGACCCCCTCACGGGCCCGGCCTGGGCCGCCGCCCGGCACCTGTGGAAACACTCCGACCTGACGCCGCAGGACGTGGACGTCGCCCAGATCTACGACGCCTTCACGCCCCTGGTCCTGCTGTCCCTGGAGGGGTACGGCTTCTGCGGGCGGGGCGAGGGCGGGGCGTTCACCGAGGGCGGGGCGCTGGAGACCGGCGGGCTGCTGCCCGTGAACACCGGCGGGGGCGGACTGTCCGAGGCCTACGTGCACGGCTTCAACCTGATCAACGAAGGGGTGAAGCAGCTGCGCGGCACCAGTACCGCGCAGGTGCCGGGCGCCTCGGCCTGTCTGGTCACCGCGGGCGAGGGCGTCCCGACCTCCGCTCTGCTGCTGAGGAGTTGACATGCTGCGTCCCGTCACCGACACCGACGGCGCGCCCTTCTGGGAGTATGCCGCCCGGGGCGAGCTGCGGGTCCAGGCCTGCGCCGGCTGCGGTGAGCTCCGCTTCCCGCCCCGGCCCTGCTGCCCGCACTGCCAGTCCTTCCAGACCGACTGGCGCCGGATGTCCGGCCGGGGCCGCGTCTGGTCGTACGTGGTTCCGCATCCGCCGCTGCTGCCCGGCTACGCCGAGCTGGCGCCGTACAACGTGGTCGTCGTCGAACTCGACGAGGCCCCGCGCATCCGGCTCGTCGGCAACCTCGTCGCCGGGCCCGGCGAGCCGCTCGGCTCCCTCGCGGCGGACCGCCTGAGGATCGGCGCCCGGGTGCGGGTCGTCTTCGACGACGGGCTCCCCTGGTGGGTTCCGGAGCGGTCATGAGCGGGGTACTGGTCAGTGCCGACGAGGACAGCGGAGTCGCCGTCGTCACCCTGAACCGGCCCGAGCGGCTCAACGCCGTCGACCTGGAGATGGCCGGTGATCTCGCCCGGGTCTGGCGGGAGTTGCGGTGCGACGACTCCGTGCGGGCCGTCGTCCTCACCGGTGCCGGGGAGCGGGCCTTCTGCACGGGCATCGACCGGGACGCCGTCGTGCCGCAGCCGAACTCGCCGTACTCCCAGGACGATCCGCTGCTCGGCATCGGGCCGAAGGCGAACGACCTGTGGAAGCCGGTCGTCGCCGCCGTGCGCGGGATGGCCTGCGGAGGTGCCTTCTACCTCCTCGGGGAGGCGGAGTTCCTGGTCGCCGACCCCACCGCCGCCTTCTTCGACCCGCACACCGCCTACGGCATGGTCAGCGCCTACGAGTCCGTCCTGATGGCGCAGCGCATGCCGTACGGGGAGGCCGCGCGGATGGCGTTGATGGGGACGGCGGAGCGGATCTCCGCGCGGCGCGCGTACGACATCGGGCTGGTGTCGGAACTCGTGGCGGAGGGCGAGGCGCTGGGGGCGGCGCGGGCGTGCGCCGCCGTCCTCGCCGGGTATCCGACCGAGGCCGTGCAGGGGACCGTGCGGGCGCTGTGGGCCGCGCGTGAGGCGGGGCGGGCCCAGGGGTTCGCGCAGGCGCCGCATCTCATCGCGCTCGGGAACGCGACGGGTGAGGAGCAGGCCCGGCTGTTCGCGGGGCGGCGGCGTGAGTACCGGTTGCGTTGAGCTACCCGTCCCGCTGATGACCGGTTGCGCCAGGGAATCGTTTACCCATACACGCGTATGCTCGACGGGTGGTTGAGCATCGGATGATCGACGTGAACGGCATACGGCTGCACATCGCGGAGCAGGGCGAGGGCCCGCTCGTGGTGCTGCTGCACGGGTTCCCCGAGTCCTGGCACTCCTGGCGGCACCAGTTCGGGCCGCTCGCCGAGGCCGGTTTCCGGGTGGTCGCGCCCGACCAGCGCGGATACGGGCGCAGCGATCACCCCGAGGACGTGGCGGCGTACAGCATCCTGCACCTGGTGGGCGACGTGGTCGGGCTGGTCCACGCGCTGGGTGAGGAGCGGGCGTTCGTCGTCGGGCACGACTGGGGAGCGCCGGTGGCCTGGCACACCGCGCTGCTGCGGCCGGACGTGGTGCGGGGGGTGGCGGGGCTGAGCGTGCCGCCACCGTTCCGTGGCGCGCAACCGCCGCTCAGGACCATGCGGGAGCGGTTCGGCGGGCGCTTCTACTGGAACTACTTCGAGGAGCCCGGGGTCGCCGAGGCCGAGTTCACCGCCGACACCCGCGCCACCCTGCGCAAGCTGCTGTACTCCGCCTCCGGTGACGCCCCGGACGCCGGACGCCCCGAGCAGGCTCTGGTCGACCTGGACCGCGGCTGGCTGGCGGACGCGCCCGACCCCGAGGTGCTGCCCGGGTGGCTGACCGAGGAGGACCTCGACGCCCTCACCGACAGCTACGCGCGGGGCTTCACCGGCGCGCTCAACTGGTACCGCAACCTGGACCGCAACTGGGAGCTGACCGCCCCCTGGCAGGGTGCGGTCGTGTCCCCGCCCGCGCTGTACGTGTACGGCGACCGGGACCTGGTCCCGGCCTTCCCGGGCACGCCCGAACTGATCGAGAAGCTGCCCGGGTTGATGCCCGACCTGCGCCGGAAGCCGCTCGTGCTGCCGGGCTGCGGCCACTGGACGCAGCAGGAGCGGCCCGCCGAGGTGAACGAGGCGCTGCTGGACTTCCTGACGGAGCTGCGGGACTGACGTCCTGTGGGCTCCGGTGGGACTGACGTCCCGCCGGCTCCGGCCGAACTGAAGTCCCGTACGCTCCGATCCCGTTCAGTCGTCGACGAGGGCCTGGCCGTCGACCTTGCAGTGGTCGACCGAGTCCACCAGGCCCGAGCCGCCGCCCACCTCGACCTCGACGGTCGCCTTGCCCTGGGCGGGGACCGTGATGTCCGCGTTCCGGTCGGTGACGGTGATGCTCCGGGCGTCCTCGAAGGTCACCGAGACGGAGAACGTGGCCTTGCGGCTGTTGGGGTTGCTGACCTCGACGGTCGCGTGGGGAGAGGCGGGGGTCGCGCAGGTCACCAGCTTCGCCGTGCCGTCCCGCAGGGCTTTGCCGGAGCCGGAGCCGGTCGTGGACGTCGGCCTGGATCCGTAGTTCGGCCTGCGGTTGTAGGAGCCGCCGCCACTGGTTCCGTAGTCGTCGTCATCGTCGTCGGAACCGTAAGAGCCGCCCGAGCCGCCGGAGCTGTACGAGCCGCCGCCCGATGTCGACGACGACCTCGAACTGTCGTGGTCCTGGCTGGAACTGCTGCACCCGCCCCCGCTGCCGTGGCTGCCGCTGCTGCTGTGACTGCCGCCGCGGCCCCGGCCCGTGGAGAAGCCGGTCAGTGCCAGTACCACCAGGACCGACACCGCTGTGAACTTGAGCCTGCGCCCCCGTATCTGCATGGCGGACAGCCTAGTGAACGCCTGTCACGGTCATGTCACCGTGGGGCGACCGGATCGTGCCCGACATGGTCGGGCGCGGCCGCCCCGGGCGCGTCACGCGGTGCGCGCCGTGCCCGTGCCCTTCTCCGCGTCCAGCGCGTACACGCAGCGGTCCTTGCTGCACGCGTACACCACTCCGTCCCGGACGACCGGGGAGCCGGTGATCTCGCCGCCGGTGGCGAGTTTCCAGCGGAGCCGGCCGTCGTCGGCCTTCAGGGTGTAGAGCAGGTGGTCGGTGGAGCCGAAGTGGATACGGCCCTCGGCCACCGAGGGGGCGCCCACGATGTCCCCGCCCGCCTGGAAGCGCCACTTGGGTGTGCCGGTGACCGCGTCGAGGGTGTAGAGGCCCTTGCCGCTGCCCACGTGGACATGGCCGGCGGCGACCAGGACGGGGTCGACGGACGCCCGGGACTCGGTGGCGATGCGCCAGCGGTCCCGGCCGTCGGTGGCGTCGAGGGCGTAGACCGTGCCGAGGTAGTCGGCGAGGTAGATGCCGCCGCCGGTGACGGCCGGGCCGGGGACGAAGGTGGGCGGGGACAGGAAGACGGCCGGGGCCTCGAAGTGCCACTTCACGTGCCCGGCGGCCACGTCGAGGGCGAGGACGCGGGTGCCGGCGCAGACGTAGACGTAGCCGTCGGACGCCTGGGCGACCCGGACCGGGACGCCGCCGCAGGAGGCCGTGTCGCCGATGGGGTACGACCAGCGCTCGTCGCCGGTGCGGGCGTCCAGGGCACGCAGCCGGGCGTCCTGCCACACGTAGACCGTGCCGTCGTGCAGGGCGGGTCCGGCCTCGGGCGACTCGAAGTCGCTCTGGCAGCCGGTGACCTCCCAGAGCTTCTGGCCGTTCGAGGCCTCCCAGCCCTGGACGCCGCCGCCCCGGGTGCCGGTGACGACCGTGCCGCGTTCGGCCTTGAGCGAGTAGACCCAGGCGTCCGTCTGGAGGCGCCACAGGTCGGCGCCCTCACGAGCGTCGAGGGCGAACAGCGTGGGACCGTCGGAGGCGTGGATACGGCCGTCCGCGACCGCCATGGACCAGGCGACGTCCCGGGTCTTGAAGCGGCGGCGGCCGGTGGCCACGTCCAGCGCGTGCACCTCGAAGGACGTGACGTAGACCAGGTCGCCGTCGACGGACGGGGTGCCCCAGACGTCGTTCGACATGCGGAAGCGCCACGGCCGCCAGCCGCTCGCCTGCTCGGGCGGCGCGGCCGGGGCCGGGGGCGCGGCGACGGCGGGGCCCACGGCGGGGTCGGTGCCGTTGACGCCCGGGCGGGGCTTGGACCAGGAGGCGGCGAGGGCGGCCTCCGGAGGGGGTGCCTTGACGGCGGCGGCACGGACGTCGGCGACGCGCGGGCCCGGGCCGATGGGCACCTGGCCGCCGGCCAGCCGCACCGGGCCGGTGTCGGGGCCGCCGACCGGGGCGGGCACCGGGACGACCGGGTCGTGCGAGGGCGGGGGCGGGATGGGGGCGGACCCCGGGGCGGGGCGTCCGCCGCCGCTGCGTCCGGCACCGGAGGCGGGCTTGCCGGCCGGGCGGCCGTTGCGGCGGGACTCGATCAGGCCGACGGCCCGCTCGGGCAGCCAGGCGGAGGCCGTGCCGCTGTCGTCGGAGCCGGAGCCGAAGAGGTGGGGGGCGAGCTGGGCCTGGAGGTCGGCCGGGTTGGGGCGGGCCGTGGGGTCCATCTGCATACAGGACTCGATGAGCGGCCGCAGCTCGTCCGGGAGACCTTCCAGGTCCGGGCCCTCGCGCAGCAGCATGAAGACGGTCTCGACCGGGTTGGCGCCGTGGAAGGGCGGGTGTCCGGTGGCGGCGAAGACCAGCATGGAGCCGAGGGAGAAGACGTCACTCGCGCCCGTGACGCTGCGGGAGTCCTTGGCCTGCTCGGGGGACATGTAGGCGGGCGTGCCGACGGCGACGTTCGTCATCGTCAAACGCGTGTTCGAAACACCCGACGCGATACCGAAGTCGATCACCCGGGGGCCGTCCTCGACGACGAGGACGTTCGACGGCTTGAGGTCCCGGTGCACCAGCCCGGCACCGTGGATGGACTGGAGCGCCTCGGCCACACCCGCCGCCAGCCAGCGCACCGCCTGGGCCGGGAGCGGCCCGCAGTCGTTCACTATCTCTTCGAGGGAGGGCGCGGGAACGTACGCGGTGGCCAGCCACGGCACGGCGGCGCGCGGGTCGGCGTCCACGACCGCGGCCGTGTAGAAGCCGGAGACGGCGCGGGCCGCCTCCACCTCACGCGTGAAGCGGACCCGGAACAGCTGGTCCTCGGCGAGCTCCGTGCGGACGGTCTTGATCGCCACGCGCCGACCGGACGCCGAGCGCGCGAGATAGACCAGCCCCATGCCGCCGGCACCCAGCCGTCCCAGCACCTCGAACGGCCCGATCCGCCGCGGATCGTGCTGCGTCAGCTGATCCACCACTCTGCCTGCCACCTCCCCGTACGAGCCGCGCCAAGCCACATGTTCCACGCGACCCCGTGCAGCGTCTCACCACCGCACCGCCATGGCGGCACGCACCCCGATTCTTCCTGGCCGGAGCCCTGGTTGCGAACCCGGTGACAATTGGGATGTCTCCGGACACAGGCGACCAAACGACGACCAAACACTGCCTGATCAGCCCTGCTCAGCCCTGCTCAGCGGTGCAGCAGCGCGAAGGACGCCCCCTGATTGTCCGTGACGACGGCGACCGTCCCGTACGAGGTCGCGAAGGGCGGGGCCTGGACCCGGCCGCCGAGACGGGTGACGTCCTCCAGCGCGGCGGGGACGTCCTCGACGGCGAAGTGGACGAGGAAGTGGGGCGGCATCTCGGCCGGGAACACGTCGGTGACCGGGGCGCGGCCGACGTCGGGCTCGGTGTCCGGCCCGAACAGGGCCTCCCGGAAGAGATCGCCGTAGAAGGCGTTGGCCGCCTCGGTGTCCCGGGCGTACAGCTCGGCCCAGGCGAAGGTGCCCGGCTCGTGCCGCCTGCCGAAGCCGGGGTGCTCGACCGGCTGCCACAGCGCGAAGACGGCCCCCTCCGGGTCGGTGACCAGGGCGGTGACGCCGAGCTCGCCGGCCGGCACGGGCGCCGAGACGACCTGCCCGCCGGCCGCCCGGATACGACGGGCCAGGGCCGCCGCGTCCGGGGTCGCGAAGTACACCGTCCAGACGGTGGGCAGCCGGCCGTCCGCCTTGCGGACCAGCGCGGCCACGGGTTCCCCGTCCTTCAGCGCCTGCGCGAAGGGGCCGAACCAGTCCTCGAAGGTCCACCCGAAAAGTTCACCGTAGAACCGCTTGCCCGCCTCGACGTCGGGAAGCTGCGCGTCCACCCAGCAGGGAACGCCCTCTGCGTACACCGATGCCCTGTTTTCGGCCATGCCGACAACGTAACCGCGACTGCCACACCCCGCAGACCAGGCACACCAGCCCCCGTACTCCCTTACACCCCATTTGCAGTCGGCCGAATCGCGCCCCGATCACGCCTCGGTAAGCTGACGTCATGACAGGACAAGTGCGTACCGTCGACGGCCGCGTGGCCGGTAGGCGCGGGCAGGCGACCCGGCAGAAGCTGCTCGACTGCCTCAGCGAGATGCTCAGCTCCTCCCCGTACCGGGACGTCAAAGTCATCGATGTCGCCCGGAAGGCGGGCACTTCGCCCGCGACCTTCTACCAGTACTTCCCGGACGTCGAGGGCGCCGTCCTGGAGATCGCCGAGCAAATGGCGGCCGAGGGCGCGTCGTTGACCGAGCTCCTCGAGGGCCGTTCCTGGGCCGGGAAGGCCGGCTGGCAGACGGCGCAGGAGCTCGTCGACGGGTTCCTGGAGTTCTGGCGCAAGAACGACGCGATCCTCCGGGTCGTGGATCTCGGCGCCGCCGAGGGCGACAAGCGCTTCTACAAGCTCCGGATGAAGATCCTCAACTCGGTGAACAACTCGCTCGCGGACTCCGTCGCCGAGCTCCAGGCCAAGGGCCGGGTCGACAAGGACGTGAACCCGGCGGCCGTCGCCGGTTCGCTGGTCGCGATGCTCGCGGCCGTCGCCTCCCACCAGAAGGGCTTCTCCTCCTGGGGCGTGAAGCAGGCCGAACTGAAGCCGAACCTCGCGCTGCTGGTGCACCTGGGCGTCACGGGCAGAAAGCCCACGAGGTAGCCCGGCCCGGCGGCCCCGGCCTCTTTCCCGCACCCAAGTCCTGTCTGGCAGGCGGCGGTCCACCCGAGTGGACGGCCGCCTGTTGCGCTTTCCGCCGTCGTACGATTCGCAGCTTTCTACCGTCGTACGACCCTGAACAACCGGATCTCCCGCTCCACCCGCGCCTGATACGCCGCGTACGGCGGCCAGAACGCCAGCACCGCCTGCCAGGCCGCCGCCCGCTCCGCCCCCTCCAGCAGCCGGGCCGTGACCGCGATGTCCTGGCCCTTCCAGCTGATGCGGGCGTCCGGGTGCGCGAGCAGGTTGTGACTCCAGGCGGGGTGCCCCGGCCGCCCGAAGTTGGACCCGACGAGGATCCAGCTGTCCCCGCCGTCCTCCGGCATACAGGCCAGCGGGGTACGACGGGGCAGACCGCTCTTCGCCCCGGTCGAGGTCAGCACCACCCCGGGCAGGAGCTGCGCGCTGAGCAGCACTTTTCCGCGCGTGAGCCGGTGCACGGCCCGGTCCAGGGCCGGGAAGACGTGCGGCGCCACACGCGCGAAGCCCCGGGTGGAGGACACCTTCTGCACGAACCGCACGCCCCTCATCGGCCGGCCTCCTCGACGACATGCGCCACGTCGGCGGCGTGCGCCCGCAGCCGGTGCACCGGCCCGAACAGCAGCTCGTCGCCCGCGGCGCGCTTGAAGTACAGGTGAACCTCGTGCTCCCAGGTGAAACCGATGCCGCCGTGCAGCTGGATCCCCTCGGCGGCGGCCGAGCGCAGGGCCTGGAGCGCCTGGGCGAGGGCGAGGCCGCCCACCCGCTCCCCCCGGGCGGTGGCCCAGGCCGCGTAGTACGCCGCCGAGCGGGCCGCCTGCACCTGGACGTACACATCGGCCAGCCGGTGCTTGACCGCCTGGAAGGAGCCGACCGGCCGCCCGAACTGCTCGCGCTGCCCGACGTACTCGACGGTCCGCTCCAGCACCCGGCCGGCGGCGCCGACGGCCTCGGCGGCGAGACAGGCGGCGGCGGTGTCACCGAGGCGGGCGAGGGCGGTCAGGGCGTCGGTGTCCGCATCACCCAGCAACTCGGCGGGCGTATCCCGCAGTTGGAGCCGAGCCTGCGGGCGGGTCGCGTCCAGCGCGGTCTGCCGTACGCGGGTGAGACCGGCCGCGTCACCGCGCACGAGGAAGAGCGGCACGCGGGAGCGGGTAAACCCGCCGGTGTGCGCCGCGACCACGAGCAGCCGGGCACTGTGCCCGTCGAGGACCTGGTCGGCCTGCCCGTACAGCCGCCAGCCGCCCTCGGCCTGCCGGGCCTGCACGCCCCCGGCCCGCCCGCCGCCGGCCCACTCCCCGCGCGGGTCGTGGCCGGTGAGCCCGAGGGCGGTGGCGAGAGCGGGACCCGGTACCGCGAGGGCCGCGGTGAGTGTCCCGGAGGCGATCCGCGGGAGGAGGTCCGTCCGCTGGGCGTCGGTGCCGAGGGCGAGCAGCAGCGGGGCGGCGAGGACGGCCGTGGCGAGCAGCGGGGAGGGGGCGAGGGCCCGGCCCGTCTCCTCGCAGGCCAGGGCCAGCTCCGTGACCGAGCAGCCGACACCGCCGTGGCTCTCGGGCAGGGCCAGTCCGGGCAGGCCGAGCTGTTCGGCGAGGGCGGTCCACAGGGCCGGGTCGTGCCCGGCCGGGGTGCCGACGGCGGCCCGCAGCTCCTCGGGGCCGCACCGCTTGTGGAGCAGTTCGCGCAGGGTGCGGCGGATCTCGTCCTGTTCGGGGGTGAAGCGGGCGTCCATGGGGGTAGCACCTCCGCATCTGACGATCCGTCATATTAGGGCGGCGGAGCGGGGATGCCCAGAGTCCTGCGGCCTTGCACTGCGGGTTACCTGATGTACCGTCAGATCCATGGTTGCCCGGAGGAAAGTGGCCGTCGTGGGCGTGGCCCTCTCGGACTGCGGCCGCGTGGACGACGCGACTCCGTACGCCCTGCACGCCCAGGCGGCCCGGCGCGCCCTGGCCGACGCGGGCCTGGACCGCTCCCTGGTCGACGGCTTCGCCTCGGCGGGCCTGGGCACCCTGGCCCCCGTCGAGGTCGCCGAGTACCTGGGCCTGCGCCCGACCTGGGTCGACTCCACCTCGGTCGGCGGCGCCACCTGGGAGGTCATGGCGGCCCACGCGGTGGACGCGATCGCGGCCGGGCACGCGCGCGTGGTGCTTCTCGCCTACGGCTCGACCGCCCGCGCGGACGTGAGGGCGGGCCGCCGCACCGGAACCCTGTCCTTCGGCACGCGCGGCCCCCTCCAGTTCGAAGTCCCCTACGGCCACACCCTGATCGCCAAGTACGCCATGGCCGCGCGCCGCCACGTGATCGAGTACGGCACGACGATCGAGCAGCTGGCGGAAGTGGCGGTCCAGACCCGGGCCAACGCGGCCCTGAACCCGGAGGCGATGTTCCGCACCCCCGTCACGGTGGACGAGGTCCTGGCCGGCCCGATGATCGCCGACCCCTTCACCAAGCTGCACTGCTGCGTCCGTTCCGACGGCGGGGCGGCGGTGCTGCTGGCGGCGGAGGAGTACGTACGGGACTGCCGTACGCCGCCGGTGTGGGTGCTGGGCAGCGGGGAGCACGTCTCGCACGCGGCGATGTCCGAGTGGGCCGACTTCACGGTGTCCCCGGCGGCGGTGAGCGGACGGCTGGCCTTCGACCGGGCGGGCGTACGGCCGGACGAGATGGACTTCGCGGAGATCTACGACGCGTTCACCTACATGACCCTGGTGACGCTGGAGGACCTCGGCTTCTGCGGGAAGGGCGAGGGCGGGGCGTTCGTGGAGCAGGGCCGGCTGCGGGTCGAGGGCGGGGGCCTTCCGGTGAACACCGACGGGGGCGGGCTGTCGGCCCAGCATCCCGGGATGCGGGGGTTGTTCCTGCTGGTGGAGGCGGTACGGCAGTTGCGGGGGGAGGGCGGGGACCGGCAGGTGCGGCGGGGCGCCGGCGGGGGGCTGCCGCGGCTGGGGGTGGCGTCGGGTACGGGTGGGTGGTTCTGCTCGTCGGGGACGGTGGTGCTGGGGGTGGGGTGACCGGCCTGTCGGGCTTCCGGGAACCCCACGCACCGCACACGGCGTCTTTGCCTTCACCGCTACCGGGCCGCATGGAGGTCAGGCCAAGTCATGGCACACCACGGAAACCAGCCGGTCGGCAGTCTCGGTGGGGCGCTCGACGTCGTCAGACGCCACCCGCGCGCGCTGTACGGCTTCACCCTCCGCGTGTCCGCCCTGACGGCTCTGCTCGCCTGCGCGATCGTGGCCGGCGGTTTCGCGCAGACCTGGGACACCTTCGAGGCCGTCCGGGACTACGCGGACACCAACATCGCCAACGAGGACTCCTACGTCGCCTACGCCGACGGCGGCATGCCCCCGTTGGTACGGGCCGGTGCCGTGGTGTCGCTGCTGCTGCTCGTCCTGGCCCTCCTCGTCCTCTCTGTCCTGCACAGCGCGTACGCCCTCGGCGACTCGCACGCCAGGCGCGACGGCGGACCGCTGACCACCCGCGCGTTGTGGCGACGCACCCGCGCACGCCTCCCCGCGGCCTTCATGGTCAACGCGCTGACCGGACTGGCCGTGGCCGCCATCGAGCTGACGGCCCTGATGTGGTGGGACCTCGTCGAGCGCGGCAAGGTGCCCGGCGTCGAGCCCACGCCCCTGCACGGCACCGCGACCCCGCAGTACACGCTGGTGGGCTGGGTGCTGCCGATCGCCGTCGGGTGCCTCGGCCCGCTGCTGTACTTCCGCCTGTCCCTGGCCACGGCCGAGACGGTGCTGGAGGGCCGCTCCCCGTTCGTCGCGTTGTACCGCTCCTGGGTGCTGACCCGCCGCGCACGCCGGCGCGTCCTGGGCCTGGGCACGCTGGTCACCGCGGCCGCGGTACTCGTCTTCACGCCGGCCCGGTACGCGGCCGCTCCCCTGGCCCACTTCGCCGGCCTCGGCATGCTGTGGCTCAGCGACGACAACGTGTGGATCACCGGCGTACTGGTGCTGATCCTGCCCACAGCCGTGGCTCTCCTGCTGCTGCCCCCGCTGGTCATGCCGCTGGTGTGTGCGGTGTTCGCCCGTCTCCACGGGGAGCTGCGTGCGGATGAGGAGGCGGGGAGGGTCGCCGGCTGATGGCGTGGTCGATCGCGGAGGCGACGTCGTCGGCGACATGAGTGGGCCGGTAGGAGTCCTCGGTCCAGTCACGTCCGTCCGTCACCCACACACTCGCAAGACCGAGCCTGTCGGCGCCCGCGATGTCGGCGTGCGGTGAATCGCCGATGACCCACGCGCCCGGCAGGGGGAGACCGGCGAGAGCGGCTGCCGCCTGGAAGATCTCCGGTGCCGGCTTCTTGTGGCCGACGGCTTCCGAGACGACCCAGCCCCGGACGAGCTGATCGAGTCCGGTTTTCCGGATCTTCGCTTCCTGCTGGACAGTGCGCCCGTTGGTGACGATGACGCAAGTCCAGCCGTCCGCCTGGGCTCTGCCCAGCGCCTCGCGGGCGGTCTGCGCCAGGGCGACGCGATCGGCGGCGCCCGTGTCGAGCAGCGCACGGACGGCGGTGGTGGGCACCACGTCGCCGTACCGGTCGGTCAGGGCTGTGGCGACATCGCGACGTGCGGTGTAGCCGCCGGCGTCGGTGGCCATCACCCAAGAGAGGTCGGAGGCGGGCAGACCGTGCTCGGCGAGGAAGTCGACGACGGCGGAGCGGAAGGCCGCATCGCGGTCGACGAGAGTGTTGTCCAGGTCCAGCAGCAACAACGGCATGACCCGCAGTAGATCAGCTTCTTCGGCAGTCGGAGCCCCACCGGTCGCGGAGAAGGCAGGCGCCTTCTCCGCGACCGGTGCGCTGTGCCGCGCCCCTACGGAAGAGATCTCACGCAACCGGAGTCACTCACCGACGCGTTGAAGGGCGTCGACCGGATGTATCTCTTCCCGGTCGCCGAAACGGCACGGGACGTGGTCGCCTCGGCACGGCAGGCCGGGGTGCGCCGCATTGTCGTGCTGTCCTCCGGGGCTGTCACGGCCGGCTTCGACAGCGACTTCCACTTGCCGGCGGAGCGGGCCGTGGAGGAGTCGGGCCTGGAGTGGACTCATGTGCGCCCCGGCGAGTTCGCGATGAACAAGCTGGCCCTGTGGGGCCCGTCCATCCGTGCCGAGGGCGTGGTGCGCGACCCCTACCCCGACGCGGCCTGGTGCCCGGTGCATGAGCGGGACATCGCCGATGTCGCGGCCCTGGCTCTGCTGGAGGACGGACACTGCGGACGGGCGTACACCCTGAACGGCCCCGAGATGTTGTCGCACCGTCGACAGGTCGAACTCATCGCCGAGGCCACCGGGCGACCGATCCGTTTCGAAGTGGTGAGCCGGGAAGAGGCACGGGAGAACTACCGCAGACAAGGAGGATTCGCAGCGGAGAACGCGGATTTCCTGCTCGGCTTCGAGGACTACTCAGGCGGCGAGACGGACCCGCAGGCACCCGAGGAACTCGATCCGGCGGCGGCTGGGCCGTTGCCCACAGCCGAGGAGGTCACCGGGGTCCCGGCTCGCACCTTCGCCCAGTGGGCACACGACCACGCCCGGGAGTTCCTCCCTGACTGACGGTGCCGCCGGCACTGGTGCAGCCGAGCGTCGCTCCAGGGCTTGTTGCCGCCATCTATCTGACGTACCGTCAGATTTCGTCTCGGGCGGCGACGCGGGAGCATGGGCATGGACACGATCTGGCTCACCGGAGCGGAATGGCTGGCCGTGCTGCGGATCGGGCTCGGGCTGTGGTGGCTGGAGAGCTGGCGGCACAAGGACCGCAAGGCCTGGTTCGAACGCGGCAGCGGCATCACATGGGCGGCCGGGATAGCGGCCGAGCACCGCTGGAGCGCCGTGCGTTCGGGCTTCGACACCGTCGTCGCGCCCCACCCGCGCGCGATGGCGTACGTCGTCGTCTCAGCGGAACTCGCGCTCGGACTGGGCCTGATCACCGGCTTCCTCACCCCGATCGCCCTGGCCGGCGGATTCCTCCTCAACGCCCTCTACTTCACCCTCATGATCCACGACGTGGCCGAGCAGGGGCAGAACGCGATGATGGCCCTGATGTCGGTGGTCGGGCTGTTCGGGATGTCCTGGCAGACCTGGTCGCTGGACAGCGCGCTGGGGCTGTTCTGATGGCCGGGCGGTTCGACCTGCCCGAGCCGGACGCCTTCACCCGGACGTACTGGGACGCGGCCGCCGAGGGCCGGCTGCTCATCCGCCGCTGCCGGGCCTGCGGCCGGGCCCACCACTATCCGCGCGAGTTCTGCCCCCACTGCTGGAGCGAGGACGTCGCCTGGGAGCCCGCGAGCGGCCGCGCCACCCTCTACACCTGGTCCGTCGTCCACCGCAACGACCTGCCGCCCTTCGCGGAACGCACCCCGTACATCGCCGCCGTGGTCGACCTCGCCGAGGGGCCGCGGATGATGACGGAGGTCGTGGGGGCGGCGGCGGAACCGCCGACCGGGGAGCTGTCCGCCGGGGCGGAACTGGAGGTCGTGTTCCGGGACGGGATCCCGGTGTTCCGGGTCGTGCCGGGCACGGCCGGCGGGTGAACGGCGCCGCCCCACGCGCTTGAATGGCCCCATGGCCCCCATACCCGACCGGTCCCCGACCGGCCCCCTCCCGGAAATCCACGGCCACGACCTCCGTCTCCGCCCCTGGGACCCCGCGTCCGGCGCCGACGTCGAGACATGGCTGCGCGGCATGCGGGACCCGGAGTTCCGGCGCTGGAACACCCCGCTGAGGCTGGTCACGGACCGGACGAGCGCCCGGGAGTCGCTGCTCGCGCGGGCCCAGAGCGCGGCGGAGGGCACGTCCATGTCGTTCCGGATCGCGGACGCCCGCAGCGGCACCGCCCTGGGTCACATCGGCGTCAACGAGATCAAGTACCACCTCAAGGTCGCCCGCGTCGGCTACTGGGTGCTCCCCGAGGCACGCGGCCAGGGCGTCGCCACCCGGGCCCTGCTGCTCGCCGCCCGCTGGGCCCTCGCCGAACTCGGCCTGCACCGGCTGGAACTGGATCACGCCGTCGGCCACGACGCCTCCTGCCGGATCGCCGAGCGGTGCGGATTCGCGTACGAGGGGACGCTGCGCGGGGCGATCTTCGAGGAGGGCCGGCACGACGCGTTCCGGGACGCCCACCTGCACGCACGGCTGGCGACGGATCCGGAACCGGACGCGGAACCACAGGTGAGCCGGCCGCCCGGGGCGTAATTCGGAGGTGCCGACGGGGGCGCGGGCGGCACGATGGGGCATGCGCACCGACGACCACCGGCACTGGCACCTCACCCAGGACCTCGACGCCTTCCTGACCCGGGCCGACGCCTTCCTTCGCTCCCAACTCGCTCTGCACACTCTCCCGTTGACCGTCACGGAGAACCTGCGTACGCACGGCCCGCACATCTACGGCGACGGAGTGCCGGAGTTCGGCATGCTGGAACAGGACGGCGCGGTCCGGGCGACGTTCTTCCGCACACCACCGCACCGGCTGAACCTCACCGTCCTGACGCCCGAGGAGGCCGATGCGCTGGCCGCACGGCTGGCCGCCCTCGGGCAATGCCTGCCCGGCGTGCACGCCGACCGCGACACCGCCACAGCCTTCGCCGAGGCCTGGCAGCGGCATACGGGCGCCACGGCCACCCTCCGGGAGCGCAATCGGCTCTACCGGCTCGGCACCCTGGCCGTGCCCACTCCCCTGCCGCCCGGCGGTCCCCGTATCGCCGGTACGGCGGACCGGGAGCAACTCATCCGCTGGCACGAAGAGTTCGTCGCAGCCGCCGGCTCGGGCGTCTTCCGGGACGCCGCCGAGTGGGCGGACGCCCGCATCGAGCAGGGCGGCATCACGTTCTGGGAGACCCCCGACGGCGCCCCCGCCGCCATGGCCGGAACGACCCCTCAGGTCGCCGGCCAGATCCGCGTCGCCCCGGTCTACACCCCGCCCCACCTGCGCGGCCGAGGCTACGCGGGCGCCGCCACAGCCGAGGTCAGCCGCGCCGCCCTGGCGGCCGGAGCGCAGGAGGTGCTCCTCTTCGCGGACCTGGCCAACCCGACCAGCAACGGCCTGTACCAGCGCATCGGGTACCGGCCGGTGGCGGACTTCGCGGTGTACGACTTCGCGGGGCCCTCCGCATCCGCTTGACCTTGACACAGTGACAAGGCCTTCACTGTGGCGAGGAGGTGGTCCCGATGAGAGGTCTCCAAGGCCTGGAGGACAGCAGCTCGTCCGTGCGGCTGCGGGCGGCGCTGGCGGTCGGCACGTCCCCTGACCCGCGCTTCATCGGCAAGCTCGTCGAACGGTGCGCGGTCGAGCCGGAGTTCTCCGTCCGCGACATGCTCACGTGGGCGCTCACCCGCCACCCGGCGTCGATGACGGTCCCCGAGCTTCTCAGGGAACTCCGCTCGGAGCGTGCGCAGGCACGGAGCCAGGCGTTGCACACGCTGTCCAAGATCGGGGATCGTCAGGTCTGGCCCGCGATCACACGGGCGCTACTGACCGATCCCGACGACGAGGTGGCCCGGAGCGCCTGGCGAGCGGCGGTCGTGCTCGTGCCCGAGGGTGAAGAGAGGCAACTGGCCGGGGTGTTGGTGACACAGCTCGGGCGCGGCGAGCGTGAGACGCGGTTGAGTCTCAGCCGGGCGCTGATCGCGCTCGGTGAGGTGATCACGCCGGCCCTGCGCGACGCGACGGCGGACCTCGACCCCGGCGTGCGCGCGCACGCGCTCGTCACGGAACGGCTGTTGCGCGACCCGGATGCCGGATTCGAGTTCGCGGTCGAGGAGGCGAAGCGCGTCGTGGCTCTCGGCACGACCTGCCCGGAGGGATGACAGGCCGTGTTGATCGGTGATGTGGCACGTCGGTCGGGGGTCAGCGCCCGCATGCTCAGGCACTACGAATCGCTCGGCCTGGTGCGGCCGACGGGTCGTACCGTAGCCGGTTATCGCGAGTACTCCGGCGAGGACGTCCGGCGGATCTTCCACATCGAGAGCCTGCGGTCGCTCGGGCTGTCGCTGCGTGAGGTCAAGCGAGCGCTCGACGAACCCGGCTTCGCGCCCGCGGAGCTCGTCGACGACCTCGTCCGCCAGACGCGAGAACGCATCGCGGCTGAGACGGAGCTGCTCACGCGGCTCCACAGGATCGGTGCCGCGGAACCCGCCGGCTGGGAGGACGTCCTCCAGGTCGTCGCGCTGCTGCGGGGGTTGGGGTCGAAGAGCGCGGGAGCCCGCCAACGTGCGGCCCTGTCCTCGGTCGACGAGGTTCCGGTGCCGGTGGAAGCCCTGGTCGAGGCGGCGCTGAGCGAGACCGATCCGAACGTCGCCGGAGCCCTGCGATGGGCTTTGGCCCGCTCGGGCGACGGCGCGCCGGCGCTGCTGGCGGAGGGCCTCGGCTCACCGGCGGCCGAGGTGCGCAAGCGTGCCGTCCAGTCGATCGCCGAGATTGCGGACGGTGAGGCGACCGCACTGCTCCAGGACGCCCTCGCGCACCCCGACATCGTGGTCCGCAGGTATGCCGCTCTGGAGCTCGGGGCACGCGGGGTGGCCGACGCGGTCCCGACGCTCATCGACATGATCGTCGAGGAGGCGAACGACGTCGACGCCGCCGACGCGCTGAGCGCGCTGGCCAGTCGTCCCGCGTTGGCCGATCGGATCGCCACCGGGCTCGTCGGATGCCTCGCCCACGGCACCGTCGACGCGTCCGCACGCCGACGGCTGACACAGGCGCTCGCGGACATCCCGGGAAGCACGGCGGCACGTGCCCTCGCCGACCTGTCACACGACGAAGACCGTGCCGTGGCGCTTACCGCGGCCTACGTTCTCGGGCTGCGTGACGCGCGATGACCCCGGGCCCGTTCACGGCCACAGCAGTTCCCGCGTCCACTCCTCACCTGTGCTCCGATAGCGGAGCCGTACGTGCCGCCGTGCCGCGTCTCCCTGGAAGAACTCCACCTCGTCCGGCCGCAGCCGGTACAGGGTCCAGGACGGTACGGGAGTCGCCGGCTCGCTCCGGGCCCGTTCCCACGCCGCCTCCGAGGCCCGTGCCATCTCCTCCACCGAGCCCAGGATCTCGCTCTGGCGGCCGGTCAGCGCCGCGGCCAGCGCGCCCGTCGAGCGGGCGTGGAGATCGCCCTGGGCCTCCTCGGACGGAGCCGACGCCACCGGGCCGCGCACCCGGACCTGCCGGCCCAGCACGGGCCAGTAGAAGCAGAGCGCGGCGTACGGGCGGGCGCCGAGGTGGCGGCCCTTGCGGCTGCCGGCGTGGGACGCGAAGGACCAGCCGGTCTCGTCGGCGCCGTGCAGCATGACGATCCGTACGTCGGGCAGGCCGGACTCGTCGGAGGTCGCCAGCGACACGGTGTGCGGCTCGGTCTGCCCGGCCGCCACCGCCGCCGCGAACCACTCGGTGAAGAGCGGCAGCGGAGTGGCGGGGGCGGTCGTCGGGTCGAAGGGAGGCAGTCGAGTGACCTGCGGGTCCCAGACCCGCAGTGACCTCAGCAGCTCGTGAAGATCCGTTGCCATGCCCCCGATTGTCACCCGGGAGGCCTCCTCACACCTGTCCGAGGTCCGACGACACCCACCGCTGCGGCCTCATCCGCAGCACCAGCTGTTCTCCGTGGTTCTTCAAGGAGAAGTCGACGTAGCCGTCGACCTTGTCGGCCGGCAGGTAGCGCGCCGAGAGCTCGCGGAGCTGGTCGGGGGTGGCCGGGGCCGTGTCGACGACCGGGCCCTCGACCGACACGTACCGGACCGTCGGCTCCAGCCGGTCCACCATCAGCGAGAACCGGCCCGCCGCGCTGATCAGCTGGTTCTTGCGGGAGTCGAGGCCGGTCATGATCCAGATGTCGCCGCCGGGCTCGTACTGGTACCAGATCGGCACGGTCAGCGGCGCGCGGCCCGGCCCCGCGTCGACCGCGAGTGCGGCGATGTGCGGCTCGGCCAGGAACTGTTCGCGCTCTTCACGTGTCAGGGCCATTCCGGTCTCCTTCGCGGGGTCGTTCCGGTTTCCACCTCGGTGTCATCTCAACACCCGCTCCACAGAAGGGTGTTCCCGTGTCGGCCCCGTGTCCTCAGACCTCTGCTCCTGGGACGCAGGGAATGATCACCGGCTCGCCGCACCGGGCCCGCCACTCCACCGGCTCGCCACACCCGGGCCCGCCACTCCACCGGGTCCACCCCGTCCCCCTACAGCCGTGATCAATCCGAAACCAATTCCGGTCTTGACCGAGACCCATCAAGCGGGCCCGTGGCTACGCTCCCGCTCATGGCCGACTCCACACCCCCCACACACTCCCCCGCGCCCTCCGCACCCGACCGCCCCGTCTACGTCATCGGCGGCGGCCCGGGCGGACTCTCCGCCGCGTACGCGCTGCGGGCCCGGGGCATACGGGCCGTCGTCCTGGAGAAGTCCGACCGCGTCGGGTCGTCCTGGCGCGGCCACTACGACCGGCTGCACCTGCACACCACCCGCCGGCTGTCGTCCCTGCCCGGGCTGCCGATGCCGCGCCGGTTCGGGCGGTGGGTGTCCCGGGACAACGTGGTGCGGTACCTGGAGAAGTACGCCGAGCACCACCGGCTCGAAGTCGTCACCGGCGTCGAGGTGTCCCGCATCGAGCGCGCGCCCGACGGCACGGGCTGGCTGCTGCACGCCACCGGCGGCCGGGAACTGACCGGGGCGGCGGTCGTCGTCGCCACCGGCTACAACCACACGCCCCGCGTGCCCGACTGGCCCGGCCGCGACACCTACACCGGCGAGTTCCTGCACGCCTCCGCCTACCGCAACGCGGAGCCCTTCGCCGGCCGCGAGGTCCTCGTCGTGGGCGCCGGCAACACGGGCGCCGAGATCGCCGTGGACCTGGCGGACGGCGGCGCCCGGGTACGGCTGTCCATCCGCACCGTCCCGCACATCGTGCGCCGTTCGACCGCGGGCTGGGCCGCGCAGTACTCGGGCGTCTTGGCACGGCACCTGCCGGTGGGCCTGGTCGACCGGATGGCCCGGCAGATGGCCAAGCTGAGCGTGCCCGACCTGTCCGCCCGCGGCCTGCCGCGCCCCGACACCGGCCTCTACACCCGGGTCACCGAGGGCGCCGTACCCGTCCAGGACGTCGGTCTGATCGACGCCGTGCGCAAGGGCAGGGTGGAGGTCGTGGCGGCCGTGGAGGGCTTCGAGGACGGCAAGGCCGTCCTCGCCGACGGCACCCGCCTCTCCCCGGACGCCGTCGTCGCGGCCACCGGCTACACCCGGGCGCTGGAGGGCCTCGTCGGCCACCTCGACGTACTCGACGCCCGCGGGAAGCCCGTCACCCAGGGCGCCCGCACCCCGCGGACCGCTCCCGGCCTGTACTTCACCGGCTTCACCAACCCGATCAGCGGCATGTTCCGCGAGATGGCGATCGACGCGGTGAAGATCGCGAAGGCCATCGAACGGGACGGTTCGGGGAGCGTGTCGCGGCTCCCGGGCCAGGGGGACACCCCCTAGGCCCACCGGCCCGGAGGATGGCCGGGCAGCGTCAGGTCGGCGACCAGGCCGTAGTGGTCGCTCGCGTACACGCCGTCCACCGGTCGTACCAGCACGCGCCGGCATGAGGAGACCCGCAGGGTGGGGCCGTGCGGGCCGCACCGGAGCAGGATGTAGTCGATCCGGCGATCCGAGGCCTCGGGCATGTCCCCCTGGCGCACGAGCGGGTTGGCGGGGCTGAACGTGGGGCCCGGTTCACCCGGGTGCACGGCCGACCAGGCGTCCTGGAAGCAGATGCCCATGCCGTCGAGCGACTGGAGCCCCTGGAGGAACCGCAGGCTGGCGGCCTCGGGGGTCGCGTCGAAGTCGCCGAGCAGGACGGTGTGACGCACGGGGCGCTCTGCGGTGACGCGCTCCACGAGCCGGGCGGTGACGAGCGCCTGCAACTCCCGTTCCCGCTCGTAGTCGTAGGGCCAGCTCGGCTTGTGGTGGACGACGAGGATCGTGCCGAAGGGTTCGGGAAGCCGTAGTTCGGCGGCGACGACTCCGCACCAGCTGGTGAGTGCCGTGCGCTCGGTCACCTGGAGCGGGTCCGTCACGGTGTGCCCGAAGGGGTGGCGGGCGGCCAGGACGGCCCCCACACCGTCGGGAGACCGGCGAGGGTGCGCAGCGACGTGCCAGCCGGCGTCGACGAGGGCCGCCACGTCCTCCGGGGTGACCTCCTGGAGCGCGAGCACGTCCGGGTCCTGGCGCTCGATCTCGCGGGCCAGGACCGCCCGCCGGCTCGGGCCGTCGGCGTACTGCGGTGCCAGCACGTTCATGGTCATCAGCCGGATACCGGAGGTGGCCTCACTCATGGGTTCAGCGTGGCACACGGCACACGGACGTTCATCCGCCCGGCATTTTCCCCCGTTCACAACCGTTCCTGACAGCCTGTCAGTTCGGATAATCTGACAGAGCGTCAGTTAGCGGCTGTCTCACAGGAGCGGGCGGAACGATGCTTGGATCGACCCACGGCACCCTCACCACCGACTCCCGCCGGACCCGGGCCATCGCCTGTGGCGAGCGGTCCGGGCCCGTCGTGCACGGCAGGCCGGCCCAGACGGGAGACCTCGATGTCAGCGGGCGTCCGCTGCACGCGGACGTACCCGACCTGGACCGCTTCTTCCACCCGCAGTCCGTCGCCGTGATCGGCGCGTCCGATGCCGAGGGACGCCCCCACACCGGCGTCACGCGGCAACTGGCCGACTGGGCCGGGCGGGTCGGGGCCCGGCTGTATCCGGTGCATCCGAGCCGGCCGTCCGTCTTCGGCATGCCCTGCTGCCCTTCCGTCGCCGGCCTGCCCGAGCAGGTCGACCTGGCCGTGGTGCTGGTCGGCGACCCCCTCCCGGTGGTCGAGGAACTGGCCGAGGCCAAGGCGCGGTTCGCGGTCGTCTTCGCCTCCGGGTTCGCGGAGACCGGGCCCGAGGGCGAGGCCGCCCAGCGGCGACTGGCCGCCGCCGTCGAGCGGTCCGGGATGCGGCTGCTGGGCCCCAACACCAACCTCAACGCCTTCGAGCACTTCCGTGACGACCTTCAGGGCCCGGCGATCGCGCTGATCACCCAGTCCGGCCACCAGGGCCGCCCCGTCTTCGCCCTCCAGGAACTCGGCATCCGGCTCTCCCACTGGGCGCCCACCGGCAACGAGGCCGACCTGGAGAGCGCCGACTTCCTCTCGTACTTCGCCGAGCAGCCCGGGACCGGCGCCATCGCCTGTTACCTGGAGGGGCTGAAGGACGGCCGCTCCTTCCTGCTCGCCGCCGACCGGGCCGCCCGGCGCGGTGTGCCGGTCGTCGCGGTCAAGGTGGGCCGTACCGAGACCGGCGCCCGCACGGCCGCCTCCCACACCGGCAAGCTGACCGGCGCCGACGCGGTGGTGGACGCGGCGCTGCGGCAGTACGGCGTGATCCGCGTCGACGGGCTCGACGAACTCCAGGACACGGCCGCCCTGTTGGCCCGGGCCCGTCCGCCGCGCGCCGACGGGGTCGTCGTCTACTCGATCTCCGGCGGCACGGGCGCGCACGTCGCCGACCTGGCGACGGAGGCGGGCCTGCGGCTGCCGGTCCTGTCCGAGGCGAAACAGGCCGAGCTGCACCAGTGGATACCCGAGTACCTGAGCGTCGCCAACCCCGTCGACAACGGCGGTCACCCGGTCGGTGACCGGCGCGGCCGGAAGATCATCGACGCGATCCTGGACGACCCCGAGGTGGGCGTGCTCGTCTGCCCCGTCACCGGGCCGTTCCCCCCGCTCAGCGACCGGCTCGTGCGGGACCTGGTGGACGCGGCGGAGCAGACGGACAAGCTGGTGTGCGTGGTGTGGGGCTCGCCGGTCGGCACCGAGCCGGCCTACCGCGAGGTCCTGCTCGGCTCCTCCCGCGTGGCCACCTTCCGCACGGTCGGCAACTGCCTCACCGCCGTCCGCGCCCACCTCGCCCACCACCGCTTCACGACCGGCTACCGCTCCCCCTTCGACGACGCCCCGCGCACCCCCTCCCCCTCCTACCGCAAGGCCCAGGCGCTGATGCGGCCCGGCGAGCAGCTCAGCGAGCACGCGGCGAAGCAGCTGCTGCGGGCGTACGGCATCCGCGTGCCGCGCGAGCAGCTGGTGACCAGCGCGGCGGCGGCCGTACGGGCGGCGGGACTGGTGGGCTACCCGGTGGTGATGAAGGCCTCGGGTGCCCGGATCGCCCACAAGACCGAACTGGGCCTCGTGAAGATCGGGCTCACCTCGGCGAGCCAGGTCCGCGACGCCTACCGGGAGCTGACCGACATCGCCCGCTACGAGGATGTCCCGCTGGACGGCGTACTGGTCTGCCAGATGGTCGAGCACGGCGTGGAGATGGTCGTCGGCATCACGCACGACGACCTGTTCGGGCCGACGGTGACGGTCGGGCTCGGCGGGGTCCTCGTCGAGGTCCTGCGCGACACCGCCGTAGGGGTGCCGCCGTTCGGCGAGGAGCAGGCGCGGGACATGCTCGCCGGGCTGCGCGGGCGGGCGCTGCTCGACGGGGTCCGGGGAAGGCCACCGGCGGATCTGGACGCACTCGTCGAGGTCGTCCTGCGCGCACAGCGCATGGCGCTGGAACTCGGGGACCAGCTGGCCGAGTTGGACATCAACCCGCTCATGGTCCTGCCCCAGGGGCAGGGCGCGGTGGCGCTGGACGCGCTGGCGGTGTGCAGCCGATGACGGAACCCGCCGTCCTGCACACCACCGCCGACCACGTCCTCTCCCTCACCCTCAACCGGCCCGAGGCTCTCAACGCCCTCACGCCCGGCCAGCGGGACGAGATCGTCCGGCTGCTGTCGGAGGCGTCCGCGTCGGCGGAGGTACGAGCGGTCGTGCTCACGGGAACGGGGCGCGGCTTCTGCGCCGGCGCGGACCTCCGAGCCACGGCCGCCACGCCCGCCGCACACGTCGCCGGTGATGTCGCACGCACCCTCCGCACCGGCGCCCAGCGCCTGATCGCCGCCGTCCTGGACTGCGAGAAGCCGGTGATCGCGGCGGTCAACGGCACGGCGGCCGGGCTGGGCGCCCATCTCGCGTGGGCCTGCGATCTCGTCCTGGCCGCCGAATCGGCCCGCTTCATCGAGGTGTTCGTACGACGCGGCCTGGTACCCGACGCCGGCGGCGCCTACCTCCTGCCCCGCCTCATCGGACCGCAGCGCGCCAAGGAGCTGATGTTCTTCGGCGACGCGCTCACGGCGGCGGACGCGGCGCGGCTGGGCTTGGTGAACCGGGTCGTCCCGGACGCCGACCTGGACAAGACGGCCCGCGCCTGGGCCGAACGCCTCGCCACCGGCCCGACCCGCGCCCTCGCCCTGACCAAGCAGCTCGTCAACACCTCCCTCGACGCCGACCGCGCCACGGCCTTCGCGGCGGAGGCCGCCGCGCAGGAGATCAACATGACGACGGCGGACGCGCAGGAGGGCGTACGGAGCTTCGTGGAGCGGCGGAGCCCGGCGTACAGGGGCTGCTGACCCTTCCCATCTGATGGTCCGTCAGCTTCAATGGCGTGTGTGATGGGACAAGCAGGAATGGCCGAAGCCGCCGTCCGCTACCTCAGGTCGGTCCGCCCACCCGCCCCTGAGCCCGTCGAAGCGCTGCCGCGCCCCGAGCTGCGGTGCGTCGGCGAGGACGAGCGCGCGCCCGTCGACCCGGCGCATTTCCGCCGCGTCCTGGGACATTTCGCGACGGGAGTGGCCGTCATCACGGCACCCCCCGCCACCCCCACCGACTCACCCGCCGGCTTCGCCTGCCAGTCCTTCACGTCCCTCTCGCTCGACCCCCCGCTGGTCGCCTTCATGGTCGGCCGCAGGTCGACGACCTGGCCGCGTATCGCCCGGGCCGGGGTGTTCTGCGTGAACGTCCTCGGAGCCCACCAGAGCGACCTGTGCCGCGCCTTCGCGGTGAGCGGCGCGGACAAGTTCGCGGGGGTGGCGTACGACGCGGCGCCGGTGTCCGGCTCGCCGCGCCTGTCGGGGGCCGTGGCCTGGATCGACTGCGCGATCCACGCCGTCCACACCGGCGGCGACCACCTCGTCGTGGTCGGCCGGGTGGACGCCCTCGGCACGGCGGCCGACGATCCGGACGGACCGCTGCTCTTCCACCGAGGGCGCTTCGCGCGGCTGTCGGACTGATCGAGTCGGTACGGATCAGGCGACGGCCAGCCGCCACAGTGACGTGACCTCGGCGGCCCGTGCGGCGTGCAGCGGATCGTGCGTGTCGCGCACGCGCGCGTGGCGCGGGCGCGTGTCCAGACGGTCGACGACCCGCAGCCCCGCCGCCTCTATGGCGGTCAGCAGCTCGGCCCGGCTGCGCAGCCCGAGCCGTTCGGCCAGATCGGACAGCACGAGCCAGCCCTCACCGCCCGGCTCCAGCCGATCGGCGAGCCCGTCGAGGAACCCGTGGAGCATGCCGCCGCCCGCGTCGTAGACGCCGAGGTCGAGGTCGGAGGCGGGACGGCCGGGAATCCAGGGCGGGTTGCACACCACCAGGCCGGCGCGACCGTCGGGATACAACTCGGGTCCGGTGACGCGGACCACCCGCCCGAGCCCCAACCGCCGCACGTTGTCCCGGGCACACGCCCGCGCCCGGGCACTGACATCAGTGGCGACGACCCGCCCCACACCCCGCCGGGCGAGCAGGGCGGCGAGCACGCCGGTGCCCGTACCCAGGTCGAAGGCCGCACGCATACCAGGGCCTGGCACCGGTGCCCGCGCGGCCAGGTCGACGTACTCGCTCCTCGTCGGTGCGAACACCCCGTAGTGCGGGTGGATCCGGGCGCCCAGCGCCGGTACGTACACGCCGCTCTCCCGCCATTCCCGGGCACTGATCACGCCCAGCAACTCGGTCAGGGCGACGGCCACAGGACCATCGGACGACCCGTACGCCTCGGCACACGCCCGGCCCACATCGGGCGCCCGGCGCAGCGCCAGCGTGTGGTCCTCCTCCAGCACGACGAGCAACTTGCCGATCACGCGCGCGCGGTGGGCACGGAACCGGCGGTACAGGCGAAAGGTCTCGGCCGGCGTCTGCGCCGCACCGGGCGCGGCACGACCGACTCGACGGTCCATCGCGCGCAACAACTGCCGCGCGTTCTGAAAATCCCCGCGCCACAAGAGCGCGGTGCCCTCGCAGGCCAGCCGGTAGGCGACGGCGGCCCGCATACGGTCGTCGGCGACGACGACCCGTCGGGGCAGGGGCAGCCCGGACTCAGAGTGCCAGCGGGCGGAACGGGGTTGAGCCTCGATCCAGTGGATCGTGGACACGGCAAACTCCTCGGAAGGTCGAACGTGAACGAACCTGCGACGTCACGACGACCACGTCACCGAGGACCATGCCGAGTGTCATCAACGGACCTTCCGAGAGGCGAATCAGCTGGCCCCAGGATAGGCACAGCTCCGGAACCACCGACCGATCACCGCTCGGCCCACCCACGGATCGCCACGCGGCCCGCCCACCGATCACCGCCGATTCCACCCGGCATGCAGGCGACACGCGACCGCGCCCACCCCTCGCCGAGCGGCCACACAACCAACCGAAGAGGCCAACCGCCCCCGGCCACCCGCCTCTACGGGCCGCCCGCTCGCTTCTTCCACGTGCTGGAACGGCCTGGGGCAAGGGTCGGCCGCGACCGTTCCTTCACGTCGTGGACGGGAACATCGCCCCACGTCCCGGCAGATCGGCGGCCAGGAAGGGAGCAAGGAGCGCGAACAACGCGTCGGGGCGGTCGAGGGGGATGATGTGGCCGCAGTCCTGGAGATGGTGTCCGACCAGGTCATCGGCGATGGGACGGAGTTGGCGTTCGAGCCCGGTGCCGACGGGGTGTGAGCCGACGGCCATGGTGGGCATGGTCAGCCGAGCCGTCGCGACGGCGTCCTGGATCTGCTGCGCGCTGGTGGGCAGGGCCCGGTAGTAGGAGAACGCGCAGCGCAGGGCCTCGCTCCCGGTGAACGCGTGGACGAAGGCCGCACGGATGTCGTCGGGTACTCCGCGCCCGAGCGTCCCCGAGTCGAGGAACCAGTCGATGTACGGGCCCTCGTTGCCGGCCAGGACGGTCTCGGCGAGGCCGGGGACGGCGTGGAAGCCGAACCACCACGGGGTGCCGCCCGCGAAGGCGTGTTCTGCTCCGGGCAGGCGGCCGAGCAGTGCCTCCATCACGACCAGGCGCCGGACGAGGCCGGGCCGGCGCAGCGCGAGCAGGACGGCGGGGGCGGTGCCCGCGTCGATGCCGACCACTGCTGCGGAGCGCTCGCCGAGTGCGTCGAGCAGCCCTTCGGCGTCGGCGGCGAGGGTGCCTGCGTCGTAACCCTCGACGGCACGTGCACTGGCCCCGAAGCCTCGCAGGTCCGGGGCGATGACCCGGTACTGCCCGGCCAGTCGGCCCATGATGCCGCGCCAGAGTTGCCAGGTGTGCGGGAAGCCGTGCAGCAGGAGAACCGCAGGTCCCTCACCGGCGATCGCGACGTTGAGCTGGACGCCGTTCGTGGTGATGCGGCGCAGTTGGTGTGCGGTGGTGGCGGGCATGACGACTCCCCGGATGGTTACCATTGGTGACCACAGAACGATAAGTAACTGTCCGACCGCTGCCCAGACGGCACTTTCAGGGAAGGTGGTGAGTCACAGGTGACCACCCGAGGAGCCCGGCCCGCCGGTCGCGGGGTGCGCGGCGATCTGTTCGATCCCTACTGCCCGACGCGGCAGTTGCTGGACCGCATCGGCACGAAGTGGACATCCATGGCCGTCAAGACGCTCGCCGATGCCGCACCGGACGAGGTGCGCTTCGCGGAGCTCAGACGCCGGATGCCCGGCGTCTCGCAGAAGATGCTGTCCGTGACGCTGCGCAGCCTGACCCGCGACGGGCTGGTGTCACGCCGGGTGGAACCGACCGTGCCGCCGCGGGTCTTCTACCGACTCACCGCACTCGGGCTGTCTCTGGAAGTCGCGCTAGCGGGGCTGCGGACCTGGGCGGAGGAGCACATGGCCGAGATCGACCGCGCCAACGAAGTCGCCGATCAGGAGATCGGTGAGGGATAGGCAGACCGGATCGGCCATGGCGCCGTGACGCGACCCAACGGCGAGGCCTCGGCTGGCTCAGGACCCGCCTGGCCGAGCACCCGTACGGAGCAGGACAGCGGATCGAGGCCATCTGCTACGTGGCTCCCGCTCCCTACCCGGCGAAGCCGTCGGCGACGCAGTAGGCGACGTACAGCCCGTACACGGCGAGCAGCACGCCGAGGAACCGTGTCCACGAGGGCAGGGTGCGGCGGCGCCGGTGTGTGTTCCACATGCGCCGCAGCCGTAAGACGGTGAGAACGGCGCCGAGCGCGGCGATGGCCGTGAACACCCAGAACAACACGGGCCGTTCGCTTGGCGGCGCCTTCTGCACTCGCTGGAGTCCCGAAGTCTCTCCGAACTGCCGGACTCGATCATCGGGATACCTCCGAAGTGTGGTGATCGTGCAGGGCCGCAGAGCCCAGGGGGCTACGAGCAGGACTCAATTCGAAGCCAGCAACGTGAACAAGGCGTCGAGGGCCACCGGGTAGCCGTGTTCGGACGGGGCGGCGAAGCCGATCAGCAGGCCCTGGGGGCGGTTGGCGGGGACGTGGTGGAGGTCGGTGAGACCGCCCAAGGCGAGGCCGTGGCGGGCGCCTCTGGTCAGGAGTTGGTGTTCGGTGGGGCCGTCGGAGGGGAGGGTGAGGAGGGCGTGCAGGCCGGCGGGGACGCCGTGAACACGGAAACCAGGGATTGCGGCCACGCGGTTGACGAGGAGCTCACGGCGGCGGCGGTAGCGCAGGCGGGCGGCACGGATGTGACGGTCGTAGGCGTGCGTGGTGATCAGGTCGGCGAGGACGAGCTGGCCCAGGGTCTCGGTGTACAGGTCGGCTTCCTGTCTGGCCCGCACCAACAGTGGCACCAGAGGGGGCGGCAGGACCATCCAGGCCAGGCGGAGGGCGGGGCCCAGGGTCTTGGACGCGGTTCCGCAGTAGACGACATGGTCGGGGGCGATGCCCTGGAGGGCGCCGACCGGTGAGCGGTCGTAGCGGTACTCGCCGTCGTAGTCGTCCTCGACGATCAGCCCGCCCGTGGAGCGCGCCCATGCGCACAGTGCCTGGCGGCGGCCCGGATGCAGCGGGACACCGGTCGGATACTGGTGCGAGGGGGTGAGGAACACGGCTCCCGTGCGCTGCGTCAGCTCCTCCACGCGGGCGCCGTGGGCGTCGACGGGCAGGGCGACGGCGGTGAGCCCGGCGCGTCGCACCACGTCGCGGAAGAGGCGGTGGCCCGGATCCTCCACGGCCGCGGTGCTGATGCCGCCTGCGGCCAGTACGCCGCTGAGCAGGCCCAGGCCCTGGTGGCAGCCGGAGGTGATCACGATGTGGTCCGGGGTCGTGATCACACCGCGGGTGCGGCCCAGGTAGTCGGCGAGGGCGTGGCGCAGCTCGATCCGGCCCTGCGGATCTCCGGCGCCGAAGACCTCGGGGCGGGCGCGGGTGAGGACGCGGCGGGTGGCGGCGAGCCAGGCCCGGGTGGGGAAGGCGCTGACGTCGGGGAGCCCGGGGCGAAGGTCGTGACGGGGAGTCGTCGGCGCGGGTGCGGGGGGTGTGGCAGGCGTGGCGTGTTGCGGTATCCCGGCCACGGTGGTGCCCGAACCCGGCCGCGTGATCAGGCGGCCCTCTTCGACCAGTTGGCCGTAGGCGGCGGTGACGGTGCCCCGCGAGAGTCCGAGTTCCCTGGCCAGCCCGCGGGTGGACGGCAGGAGCGTGCCGGCGGGCAGGCGTCCCTGGCGGATGGCCGCCCGGAGCGCGGACTCCAGGCCGGTGCGACGCCCCCCTGCGGCATCGAGATCGATGTGCAGGTCGAGCCGGGAACCGGACCAATGTTCTGGCATGGAACTGGATCTTATGTCTGGTCCTGTGGCCCTCTACGTTCGACGTCGGAAGGCGGGACGGAGGGAGCATGAGCGTGGAACGGGTCGCTGTCATCGGGCTCGGCGCGATGGGCGCGCCGATCGCCCGCCGGTTGCTGGGCAACGGTGACCGGGTCACCGTCTGGAACCGCTCGCCGCGGCGGGTCGCGGCGCTGCGGGAGGCGGGCGCCGTGGTCGGGGCGAGTCCGGCGGAGGCGGCGCGGGGGGCCGAGACGGTGATCGTGATGGTCTCCGACCCGCAGGCACTGCTGGCAGTGGCCGAGGGCGAGCACGGGATCGCGGCCGGGGTTCAACCGGGAGCGGTGGTCGTGCAGATGTCGACGGTGTCGCCGTCGTCGGTGACCCGTCTCGCGCATGCGCTGCCACCGGGTACGGGACTGCTGGACGCGCCGGTGCTCGGCAGCGTGGCCGAGGCGGCGTCAGGGACGCTGCGGCTCCTGGTGGGTGGCCCGCACGAGCTGGTCGAGCGATGCCTGCCCCTTCTGACGCAGTTGGGTGCACCGTTGCGGGTCGGGGAGCTCGGGGCCGGCACCGCGGCGAAACTCGTCGCCAACAACGCGCTCTTCGGTGTGCTGGGCGTGCTGGGCGAATCCCTCGCGCTGGGCGGCGCGTTGGGGTTGTCGTGGGAGGCCCTGCACGAGGTGCTGGGCGTGACACCGCTGGCCGAGCAGGCCGCGCGTCGCCGCCCTGCGATCGAGGCCGGCGACCATCCGGCGCGTTTCGCACTCGCCCTGGCCCGCAAGGACGCGGACCTCGTCGTCGACGCCGTCACCGACGGCGGGCTCGGCCTCGGCCTGACCGCCGCGGCCCGGGACTGGCTGGTCGACGCCGAGCGCGCGGGACGCGCCGGCCAGGACTACTCGGCCGTCCTGTCCCACATCCTGCAGACCGCGACGAAGGGACCCCGGCGGTGAACGAACAGGTGGGCCGCATGATCCGTATCGGCAAGCTCGTGCCGTCCGACAGGGATGACTGGGAGGCCCTGTTCCGCGCGTACATCGAGTTCTACGAGCGGGTCGAGCCGCCCGAGATGTACGACCGGGCCTGGCGCGAGTTCCAGGCCGACACACGTCTGCACGCCCTCGGGGCGAGGCTGGACGACAGGCTCGTCGGCATCACGCACTTCTTCGTCCACCCCAGCACGTCGGGGCCGGACGTCTGCTACCTGCAAGACCTCTTCACCGCACCGGCCGTACGCGGCAAGGGCGCGGCTCGCGCGCTGATCACCGCCGTCTCCGACCGGGCCCGGGCTCGCGGCTGCTGCCGCGTGTACTGGAACACCCACGAGTCCAACAGCACGGCACGGCACCTTTACGACAAGGTGGCGGAGAACCGCGGTTTCATCCGATACCAGATCGAACTGTGACGCTCATATCCGGCCGAGCACCAGAGCCGGCTCAACGCTCGGGCGGGACGAACTCGGGCTGGTCGAGCACGCGCAGCCAGCTTCCGTCGGGCTGGCGCCGGACGACCTGGGCCCGGGCGCCGGCCCCGTCCTTCGGCGGGGTCGAGGTGAGCGCGATGTCGCCGCTGACCAGCGTCGGCAGCGGTTGTTCCGGCTCGAAGCGGGGACGGCCCGCCAGCACCTTTTCCCACAGCGCACGGATCGCCTCCCGGCCCACCGTCTGCTCGCCGGGCGGGTAGGCCAGCACTGCGTCCTCTTCGTACAGTGCGGCAACCCCGGCCGCGTCACCGGCGTTGGAGCGTTCGACGAACAAGCGGGTGATGTCTTCGGGCCGCATGGCCTTCTCGTACTCCGGCACGGGTACCTCCTGACGTCGGGCTTCAGTGCTTTCCAGTGCTTTCCAGCGCTTTCCAGCCTGGTCGGCCGCCGACCAGAAGTCCAACAGATGGTTCTTCTGGAAACTAGAA
Source organism: Streptomyces africanus (assembly GCF_030816955.1). Lineage (NCBI taxonomy): Bacteria > Bacillati > Actinomycetota > Actinomycetes > Kitasatosporales > Streptomycetaceae > Streptomyces > Streptomyces africanus. The sequence goes on from NZ_JAUSYP010000001.1 coordinate 3,815,732, forward strand.
TTGCCGGTCATGGAACTGAGGCAGCTGGAATACTTCGTCGCAGTGGCCGAGGAACAGAACTTCACCCGGGCGGCCGAGCGGGTCCACATCAGCCAGTCCGGTGTCAGCGCCCAGATCCGCCAACTGGAACGCGAACTCGGCGCCGAACTGTTCCACCGCTCGGCGCGCACCGCCACCCTCACCGTGGCGGGAAAGGCCGCGCTCGAACACGCCCGCGCCGCGCTCGCCGCAGCCGATGCGGTCGGCCAAGCGGTGGGTGAGGTCACCGACCTGATCCGAGGTCGGCTCACGGTCGGGATGGTCATCGGCTGCACCGTCACGCCGCTGTTCGACGCCCTCGCCACCTTCCACCGGGCGCATCCGGGTGTGGAGATCTCCCTGCTGGAGGACAACTCCGACCGGCTCGTCGAGGGCGTACGGGCCGGCACCGTCGACCTGGCTCTCATCGGGACCGCAGCCGCCGCTCCGGACGGGCTGGACGCGCTGACGATCATCAGCGAGCGGCTCGTCGCAGCGGTTCCGGCCGGGCACCCCCTGGCAAAACAACGGCGGGTCACTCTGCTCGATCTGGCCGCTCACTCCATCGTGTGCATGCCACCCGGTACGGGTCTGCGCACAGTGTTCGACCGCGCCTGCGCCGCACAGAGCCTCCAGCCCGCGATCGCACTGCAGGCGAGCTCGGCGGAGGCGATCGCCGACCTCGCCGCCCGCGGGCTCGGCGTCGCCGTCCTCAGCGAGTCGATGGCCGCGGACCACCGCGACCGGCTCACCGCCCGCACCCTCGACGACGTCGAGACACCGGCGTTGCTCGCCCTGATCTGGAAAAGCCAGCACAGCCCCGCCCTGCGGGAGTTGCTCCTGCACAGCCGACGGGCATTCACCGAGCCCGGCCCGACTTGAGCGGAGGACACGGCTAAGGCGGGGGCCCGCTCTCAGGCCATGGCCTCCGCCCCCACCCCCCGCCGCCGGATCACCAGCGCCATCAACGCCGCCACCGCACACAACGCGCCCGACGCGTACCAGACCACGTCGTACGAGCCGAACGTGTCGCGGGCGAGGCCGCCGAGGAAGGCGACGAGGGCCGCGCCGACCTGGTGGGAGGCGAGGACCCAGCCGAAGACGATCGCGCTGTCCTCGCCGTACTGCTCGCGGCACAGGGCGAGGGTGGGCGGGACGGTGGCGACCCAGTCGAGGCCGTAGAAGACGATGAAGAAGATCATCGGCGGCTGGACGCCGGGCGTCACCAGGAGGAGGGGCAGGAAGAGGAGGGAGACGCCCCGCAAGGAGTAGTAGACGGCGAGCAGGCGCCGGGCTTCGAAGCGGTCGGTGAACCAGCCGGAGGCGATCGTGCCGACGACGTCGAAGACGCCGATCACCGCGAGCAGCGAGGCGGCGGTCGTCAGGGGCATGCCGTGGTCGTGGGCGGCGGGCACGAAGTGGGTCTGGATCAGGCCGTTGGTCGAGGCGCCGCAGATCGCGAAGGTGCCGGCGAGCAGCCAGAACGGGCCGGTGCGCGCGGCCGAGAACAGGACGGTCACGGCCCGGCGGGCGGCGCCGGGGACCGGTGCGGGCTTCGGTACGAACTCGGTGGCGCCGTACGGCTTCTGGCCCACGTCCGCGGGGTGGTCGCGCAGCAGGAGCCAGACGAACGGGACGACCGCCAGGGCGGCGAGCGCGACCGTGACGGCCGCCGGACGCCAGTCGTGCCGCTCGACGATCCAGGACAGCAGGGGCAGGAAGATCAGCTGGCCGGAGGCGGACGCGGCGGTGAGGATGCCGCTGACCAGGCCGCGCCGCTCGGTGAACCAGCGGTTGGTGACGGTCGCCGCGAACGCCAGCGCCATGGAGCCGGAGCCGAGGCCGACCAACAGGCCCCAGCACAGCATCAGTTGCCAGGCGGCCGTCATCCACACCGTGAGGCCCGAGCCGAGCGCGATGACCGTCAGGGCGACCGCGACGACCCGGCGGATGCCGAAGCGGTCCATCAGGGCCGCCGCGAACGGGGCCGTCAGACCGTACAGCGCGAGATTGACGGAGACGGCGGCGCCGATCGTGCCGCGCGACCAGTCGAACTCGTCGTGCAACGGGTCGATGAGCAGGCCCGGCACCGAACGGAAGGCGGCCGCGCCGATGATGGTCACGAAGGTGACGGCGGCGACGAACCAGGCCCGGTGCACGCGTATGCGGCTGCCGCGGCCCGGCTTCGGCGGCTGCTGTGCGACTGCTGCGGCTTCGCTTGTCTGGGTCACGACATAGAGCTTCCGGCCTGCGGCAGGCTCCATCGAGTGGCCCGGAGGACAGCATTCGCTAGGATCGGGCCATGACATCGGCCAGCCATGCCCACCGCGCCCCGGCCGCCGGCTTCCGTCCCCACCGCGTCGTCGTCCTCGCCCTCGACGGGCTGCTCCCGTTCGAACTGGGCATCCCGCACCGTATCTTCGGCCGCCCCAAGGACGCCCTGGGACGACGCCTGTACGAGGTGGTGACCTGCTCGGTCCGGGCGCCGGGCCCCGTCGACACGGACGCCGACTTCGCCATCCACGTGGCGCACGGGCCGGAGGCCCTCGCCGATGCCGACACGGTGATCATCCCGTCCTCGTACCGACTCGGCCCGGTCCACCGCGAGGGCGTGCTGACCGACGAACTGGCCGCGGCCCTCGCCCGCCTCCGGCCCGGCACCCGGCTGGCCTCCATCTGCACCGGCGTCTACGTCCTCGCCGCCGCGGGCCTCCTCGACGGCCGCCCCGCCACCACCCACTGGGCCGACGCCGCACGCCTCCAGCGGCTCTTCCCCAGGATCCGGGTCGACCCGGACGTGCTGTTCATCGACGACGGCGACGTGCTGACCTCCGCGGGCGTCGCCGCCGGCATCGACCTGTGCCTGCACATCGTGCGCCGGGACCACGGCGCCGCCGTCGCCAACGACGTGGCCCGCCGTACGGTCGTACCGCCGCACCGCGACGGCGGTCAGGCGCAGTACATCGAGCGGCCGGTGCCCGATCCGCAGCAGGCCTCCACCACCACCGCCCGCGCCTGGGCCCTGGGCCGTCTCCACGAGCCGATCCAGTTGCGCGACATGGCCGCCCAGGAGTCCATGTCGGTGCGCACGTTCACCCGCCGCTTCCGCGAGGAGACCGGCGTCAGCCCCGGCCAGTGGCTCACCCAGCAGCGCGTGGAACGGGCCCGGCACCTGCTGGAGACCACCGACCGCTCCGTCGACCAGGTGGCACGCGACGCGGGCTTCGGCTCGGCCCAGTCGATGCGCCAGCACCTCCAGGCGGCGCTCGGCGTCACGCCCACCGCCTACCGGCGCACCTTCCGGACCGGAAAGGACCAGAAGATACCGATAAGGACCGGAAAGGACCGCACAGCGGCCGTCAGAACGTGAGCACCCCGCGCGCCACCCGCCCCGCCTCCGCGTCCGCCGCCGCCTTCTCGAAGTCCTCGACCGGGTAGGTCCGGGTGACGAGTTCGTCGAGCAACAGCCTGCCCTGGCGGTACAGCTCGGCGTACAGGGCGATGTCCCGCTGAGGGCGGGAGGAGCCGTAGCGGCAGCCCAGGACGGACTTGTCGAGGTACATCGACGAGACGCGGAAGGACGCCTCGGCCGTGGCCGGCGGCACCCCGAGGAGGACCGCCTGGCCGTGCCGGTCCAGCGCGTCGATCGCCTGCCGGATCAGCTCCACCCGGCCGACGCACTCGAAGGCGTGGTCCACGCCCGTGGGCAGGATGTCCCGCACGCCTGCCGTCGAGGTGAGGAAGTCCGTCGCGCCGAAGCGGCGTGCCACCTCCTCCTTCGCCGGGTTGGCGTCGACGGCCACGATCCGCAGGGCGCCCGCGAGCCGCGCCCCCTGCACCACGTTCAGGCCGATGCCGCCCGCCCCGATGACCAGGACACTGTCGCCGCGGTCGACCCGCGCCCGGTTCAGCACGGCGCCCACACCGGTCAGCACCCCGCATCCGATGAGCGCCGCCGACGCCATGGGGATGTCCTCGGGGATCCGGACCGCCTGTACGGCCTTCACGATCGTGCGCTCCGCGAACGCCGAGTTCGCGGCGAACTGGTGGACCGGCAGGCCGGCGTGGCGGAACGGCCGGCCCGGGCGCCCGATCGCCTGCCGGCACATCGTCGGGCGCCCCCGGTCGCACTCAGCGCACGTACCGCAGTTCGCGAGCGTGGACAGGGACACGTGATCCCCGGGCGCGACATGCGTGACGCCCTCCCCCACCGCCTCCACCACACCCGCCCCCTCATGGCCCAGCACCACAGGAACCGGGAAGGGTATGGTCCCGTCCACCACCGACAGATCGCTGTGGCACAGCCCCGCCGCCGAGATCGCGACGCGCACCTCACCCGGCCCCGGCTCCCGCACCTGAAGGTCCGTGACGACCCGGACCTGCTTCCCGTCGAAGATCACGCCTCGCATCACGCGGCTCCCTTGGGCTCCCTGGGCAGGCCGAGCACCCGCTCGGCGATGATCGTGCGCTGGATCTGGTCCGAGCCGCCGTAGATGGTGTCGGCCCGGGAGAAGAGGAAGAGGTGCTGCGCCGCGTCCAGTGCGTACGGCGCCGCCGGCGACCAGTCCGCCGGACCGGCGCTCGCCGCCGCGCCCCGCACCAGCACCGCCAGCTCCCCGAGCCGCTGGTGCCAGCCGGCCCACAGCAGCTTCGCCACGCTCGGGGCTCCCGCGTCGCCCGAACCGCCCAGGGTGCGCAGGGCGTTCCAGCGCATGGTGCGCAGCTCGGCCCACTGCCGGACGAGCCGTTCCCGTACGACGGGATCCGTCACCGCGCCCGACTCCACGGCCGCCCGCACCACGCTGCCCAGCTCCTCGGCGAAGCCGATCTGCTGCGCCAGCGTGGACACGCCCCGCTCGAAGCCGAGGAGGCTCATGGCGACACGCCAGCCGTTGCCCGCACCGCCGACGACATGCTCCGCGCGCGCCCCGTCGAAGAAGACCTCGTTGAAGTCGCTGGTACCCGTCAGCTGCCGGATGGGGCGGACCTCGATCCGCCCCGGCTGGTCCATGGGGACGAGGAGGAAGGTCAGTCCGTGGTGCCGCTCCGAGCCGGGCTCGGTGCGGGCGAGCACGAAGCACCAGTCCGCCTCGTGGGCGAGCGACGTCCAGATCTTCTGCCCGGTGACCCGGTAGGTACGACCGTCCGCCTCGCGCACGGCCGCGGTCCGGACACCGGCCAGGTCGGAGCCGGCGCCGGGTTCGCTGTACCCCTGGCACCAGAGTTCCTCACCGGCGGCGATCGGGGGCAGGAAGCGGGACTTCTGCTCCTCGGTGCCGTGCGCGATGAGCGTGGGGGCCAGGAGGTTCTCGCCGATGTGCCCGGAGCGCGGGGGCGCGCCCGACCGCGCGTACTCCTCGGCCCACACGACCTGTTGGGTGAGCGTGGCAGCGCGATTGCCGTACCCGCCCGCCCCCCACCCGATCCCGATCCAGCCGGCCGCCCCGAGGGTGCGCTCCCAGGAACGGCGCTCATTCGCCCCGTCGGCATGCGCGGCGAGCCAGGAACGAGCCTCGGCACGAAAGTCCTCGTCTTCTTGCGCGAACCCGAAATCCACGGTTGCCGCCCTAGTCCGAAGTGACTGCTGCGATGAGGCTGATGCGGGGTGGGTGGCGACTGCCGGCGGGTTGCGAAGCAATCCAAGGGGCGCGGGGAACTGCGCGACAAGCCCCCACGCACCCGCAGCCGCACCACCACACGCACCCCCGAGCTACTGGGCGTTCGGCCGCTCCCCCTCTCGAGCCGCCCTCTCCATCTCCCGCACCCGCTCCAGCATCGGCATCGGATCCACCCCCACCGACCCGGGCAGAAACTCCGCGATCCTCTCCACGGTCCACCCGCCGGAGGCGGAGTACGCCGCCCGCAGCTCCCTCGGCTGCGCCCACACCGCGATCTTCGCCCCGGCGACCGTGTACACCTGCCCGGTGATCCCCTGCCGGGAGGCCTCGTCGGACAGCAGATACACCACCAGCGCCGCGACATCCTCCGGCTCCCCGATCTCCGCCAGTTCCATCGGCACCCCCGCGGACATCCGCGTACGCGCGACCGGTGCCACCGCGTTCACGGTCACCCCGTACTTGTGCAGCCCCAGCGCCGCGCTCCGCACGAGCGAGATGATCCCGCCCTTGGCCGCGCTGTAGTTGGCCTGCGACACCGACCCCTGGTGGTTGCCGCTGGTGAAGCCGATCAGCGTGCCGGCGCGCTGCCCCCGCATCACCGTCGAGGCGGCCCGGAACACGGTGAACGTGCCCTTCAGATGGGTCGCGACGACCGGGTCCCACTCCTCCTCGGTCATGTTGAACAGCATCCGTTCCCGGAGGATCCCGGCCACGCACACCACCCCGTCGAGCCGCCCGTACGACGACAGCGCCACGTCGACGACCCGCTGCCCGCCCGCCATGGTGGAGATGTCGTCGGCGACGGCGACGGCGTCCCCGCCCGCCGCCTCGATCTCCTTGACCACGGCCTCGGCCACCGCGCTGGTCGGGGAGGCGCCGTCGACCGCCACGCCGTAGTCGTTGACGACGACCTTCGCTCCCTCGGCCGCCGCCGCGAGCGCGACCGCCCGGCCGATGCCCCGCCCGGCGCCGGTGACGGCGACGACCTTGCCTGCCAAGAAGTTCCCCACGCCCGGCCCCTTCCCGTCCCACGGTTTCTGACGGACCGTTAGATTTGCAGACCTCCAGATTCTACGACCCGTCAGATACGGGAGCACAAGCCCCGGGGAGGACTCATGTCGCTGCCGGACGCGTTCCACGACATCGCCAAGCGCGTGAACAACTGGGGCCGTTGGGGAGCCGCCGACGAACTCGGCACACTGAACCTGATCACCGACGAGGTCGTCCGTCAGGCCGCGGCGACGGTCCGCACCGGTCGCCGGATCCCGCTCGCGCTGCCCCTGAGGCGCGACGGCGTCCAGACGGGGATGATCCCGGGGCGGATCGACCCGCTGCACGTCATGGTGCAGATCAACCAGGAGCTCTTCGGCCCGGGCACCGTCGCGTGCAGCGACGACGCCGTGACCATGGGGCTCCAGGCGGCCACCCACTGGGACGCGCTGCCGCACGTCTCGCACTCGGGCAGGCTCTACAACGGCCGCCCGGCGCACTCCATCACCGCGCACGACGGCGCCGAGTTCAGCGGCATCGACAAGGTCCGGCACCTCGTCTCGCGCGGCGTACTGCTCGACGTCGCCCGGGCCCGGGGCACGGACCGGCTCGACGGCGGATACGCCGTCACGCCCGAGGACCTGGACGCGGCCGAGGACCTGGCCGGTACGCGCGTGCGGGCGGGCGACGTCGTGCTCGTGCGGACGGGGCAGGTCCAGCTCTGCCTGGCCGGGGACCGGCACGCGTACGCCTATCCGTCGCCGGGGCTGTCGATCCGGACACCGGAGTGGTTCCACGCGCGCGACGTCGCGGCGGTCGCCAACGACACCCTCACCTTCGAGGTGTTCCCGCCCGAGGTGGAGGACCTGTGGCTGCCGGTGCACGCCCTCCATCTCGTGGAGATGGGGATGCCTCAGGGCCAGAACTGGAATCTCGAAAAGTTGTCCACAGCCTGTGGAGAAGCGGGCCGCTACGCGTTCCTGCTGGCGGCGACACCCGAGCCGTTCACGGGAGCGACCGGCTCTCCGGTGGCCCCGGTCGCCGTCCTGTAGCCCGCACGCCGGGCCGCCACCCCACCCCGGGAAGCTGGATGGCGGCGCCGCGCTGCTCGCCCCGAGCACGGCAGCGCGCGCCACCACCCGACTCCGGCGCTCCCGCCCCGGCTCCCGTGGCCCTGAAAAGGGAGCCGACGCCGAGTCACGACTCGCACTCGCCGAGGGCCGCCGTCGCCGGCCCTCGCCGTCCCCTCACGGCGAATCGCTGCCCACAAGCGTGAGCAAATGGTCACGACGCGTCAACACCCATTCGGGGATTTGTCGCTTATGCGGCTTTCACCTTGGGCGCGCACGGAAGCACGTCCCGGCGCATCGCCGCATGCCATGACGAAAACGGCGGATCTGCCGTGCGACCGTGCCCCGGCCCCGCCGCAACACCGCGCGGCATGTGCCGCCGTACACCACCCCACGCCGGCTCACACGGCCTCGTAGGCCAACCCCTCCATGGCGGCCCCGCCGCCGTACGCCACCGCGCCGCCCCCGCAGGCGGCCGCGACCTCGGGGGACTTCGAACACCGGTCCAGTTCGCACCAGATGCGCTTGCCGGTGCTCTCGACGCTCCAGCCCCAGCGGTCGGCGAGGCCGTCGACGAGGGCGAGGCCCCGGCCGCCGGTCGCGTCGTCGTCCGCACACCGGGGCACGGGGGCCCGGCCGCTGCGGTCGGCGACCTCGAGGCGGACGGTGACCTCCTCCGTCACCGCGTGCGGCAGGGACAGCCGCAGCACGGCGGGCCGGCCGGTGTGCACCACGGCGTTGGTGACCAGCTCGGAGACGAGCAGGATCAGGGTCTCGGCGAGCGGCTCGTCGGCCTGTATGCCCGACCCGGCCAGGCGGGAGCGGGCCCACCGCCGGGCCCGCCCCACTTCTGCGGGGTCGGGCCGGATCTCCAGCTGCACTTGAAGCACCTGCACCGCTCACACCATCCGAACCGGCGGACACTTAGGCTCGCGCCTCACGAGGGCCACGATCGTAGCCATTTTCTGCATGGCCAGAACAACGGCCGGGACAAGGATCACGCAACGTGAATCCCTTGTGGGACAGCATGGTTGACGTACAGTCACCCCAACAAGCGCTTCGGGCATATTCCAGCGCGAAGGAGTACCCGTGCGGCATACTGTGCGACGCTCGCTGCGGGGAGTCGAACAGGCGGCGCTACTGGGTCGTACCGCGCTCAGAACCACTCGCATCTCACACAAGGTACCGGAGCCCGCAGTCGACTCCGGGCCGTGACGAGTCGCTCCGGGGACACAAGCCGATATCAACGCTCCGTGATCACGGGATGCCACGATCCGCGACATCTCCACGGGCATATTCGGTGACACCGCAGCCAGGCGGCCTGTCAGGCTCCTCCGGCCGCCAGAGCGGCCGCAAGAATCTCCTCACTCTCCGTAACTCCGCCCGCACGCTGGGTTCGAACCCATGCGCGTTTCAGATGGAGATGGACCTCGGACTCCCAGGTGAAGCCCATGCCGCCGTGCACCTGGAGACAGTCGCGGGCGCCGCGCACGGCGGCCTCGTCGGCGAGCAGACGGGCGGCGGCGATGTCGACCGGGTCGGCGGTGACGGCCGCCGCGTACACCGCCGCGCGGGCCGTCCGGGACCGGACCAGCATCCCGGCGCACAGGTGTGCCACCGCCTGGAAGCTCCCGACGGGCCGTCCGAACTGTTCGCGCGCCCGGGCGTGTTGCACCGCCAGTTCGCAGACGCGGCCGACCGTGCCGAGCTGCTCTGCGGCGGTGAGGAGGACGGCGACCGGGTCCGGTTCCGCCGCCGTGCCGCCGGGCACGCGGTGCAGGGGCGTCAGCGGGTCGAGGGAGCGCACCGGCACGGCTCCGGCGGCGTCACCGCGTACGACGTCGGCCTGTGCCGGCCACTCCACGAGCCCGCCGTCCACGGCCGCGACGACCGTCTCCCCGGTGGCGGCTCCCGGAACCACACCGGCGGCGAGATGGGTGGCGGCCAAGGGCCCGGGCAGCAGCACCCGCCCCGCCTCCTCGAACACCAACACCGCCTCCGGCAGCCCGAGTCCCACCCCGCCCTGCGCCTGAGGCAGCCGCAGCGCGAAGAACCCGGCGTCGCCGAGGGCCCGCCACAGCTCCCGGTCGAGCCGGGCGGGGCCCTGCGCGGCGGCCCGCAGCGCCGTCCCGTCGAAGTGCCGCGCCAGCAGCTGCCGCATGGCGTCTCGCAAGGCCCGCTGGTCGTCCGTCAGCCGGAACCGCACGGTCACCGTCCCTTCGGCAGGCCGAGGATCCGCTCGGCGATGATGCTGTGCTGGATCTGCGAGGTGCCGGCCGCGATGGTGTACGACAGGGAGGAGAGGCGGTCCAGCGTCCAGGGGCGGTCCAGGTCGAGGCAGTCGGCGCCCAGGACCTCGGCGGCGGCGTCGTAGAGCTCCTGGCGGGCGTGCGAGTAGCGCAGCTTGAAGACCGAGCCTGTGGCGCCCGGCACGCCGCCCGACGCCTGCGCCGCGCTCACGTTCCACTGCGTCAGCCGCCACAGCGCCCGGAACTCGGCGTGCAGCCTGCCCAGCCGGCGCCGCAGCGCCGGGTCGTCCCAGCGGCCGTTGTCGCGGGCGGCGACGGCCAGTTCGCCGAGGACGCGGCGGCAGGCGACGACCTCGCCGGCGAAGGCCGTGCCGCGTTCGAAGGACAGCGTCACCATGGTCACGCGCCAGCCGTCGTTCTCGTCCCCGACCCGGTTGCCGACCGGCACCCGCACCTCGTCGAGGAAGACCTCGGCGAACTCGGCCGACCCGGCGAGCGTGCGCAGCGGCCGTACGGTGATGCCGGGCGCGTCCATGGGCATCGCGAGCCAGGTGATGCCCCGGTGCTTGGGCGCCTCCGGGTCGGTGCGGACCAACAGCTCGCACCAGTCGGCGACTTCCGCGTGGGAGGTCCAGATCTTGGAGCCGGTCACCACGTAGGTGTCGTCGTCGCGCCACGCGCGCGTGCGCAGGGCCGCGAGGTCGGAGCCGGCGTCCGGTTCGCTGAAGCCCTGGCACCAGACCTCCTCGCCGCGCAGGATCGGCGGCAGCCAGCGCGCCCGCTGCTCGTCCGTGCCCTCGGCGGCGATCGTCGGCCCGGCGTGCAGCAGCCCCACGAAGTTGGCCCCCACGTAGGGTGCGCCCGCCTTCTCGGTCTCCTCCAGGAAGATCAGGCGGGTGGCCGGGGAGGCGTCCCAGTGGACGTCGGCGTATCCGGCGTCGTGGAGCCTGCGCTGCCAGCCGAGGTCGTACGCCCGCCGCCCGGGCCAGTCGTCGGGGGACGGCGCGGGCGGGAGACCGGGGAGCGTCTTCGCGAGCCAGTCCCGCAGCCGGGCCCGGAACTCCTCCTCCTCGGGCGTGTCCGACAGGTCCATCAGCGGTCGAGGTCCAGGTCGAGCATCCGGATGGCGTTGCCGCGCATCAGCTTGTACACCGTCTCGTCGTCGAGGCCCTTCACATGGTCGAGGGCGACCTCCTTGGTGTGCGGGAAGGTCGAGTCGACGTGCGGGTAGTCGGTCTCGAAGGTGGCGTTGTCGCGGCCGACGACATCGATCGAGGCCACTCCGTGCTTGTCGCGGAAGAAGCAGCAGAAGATCTGCCGGTAGTAGTACGTCGACGGCGGCTCGGGGATCGTGTCGCGGACGCCGCCCCAGGCGCGGTGCTCCTCCCAGACGTCGTCGGCGCGCTCCAGGGCGTACGGGACCCAGCCCATCTGCCCTTCGGAGTAGGCGAGTTTGAGGCGCGGGAAGCGCACCAGGACCCCGCTGAAGAGGAAGTCCATCATCGAGGCCATCGCGTTGTTGAAGCTGAGCGAGGCCTGGACGGCGGGCGGGGCGTCCGGGGAGGCGGCCGGCATCTGGGACGAGGACCCGATGTGCATGTTCACGACCGTCCCGGTCTCCTGGCAGACCGCGAAGAACGGGTCCCAATAGCCGGAGTGGATGGACGGCAGCCCGAGGTGGGTGGGGATCTCGGAGAAGGTGACGGCCTTCACCCCGCGCGCGGCGTTGCGCCGGATCTCGGCGACCGCCAGGCCGACGTCCCACAGCGGGATCAGGCACAGCGGGATGAGCCGTCCGCCGCTGCCCCCGCACCACTCCTGGACCATCCAGTCGTTGTAGGCGCGCACGCAGGCCAGGGCGACCTCCTTGTCGTGCGCCTCGGCGAAGGTCTGGCCGCAGAACCGCGGGAAGCTCGGGAAGCAGAGGCTGGCCTCGACATGGTTGAGGTCCATGTCCTTCAGGCGCTCCTTGGGGTCCCAGCAGCCGGGCCGCATCTCCTCGCGGGTGATGCCCTCCAGGGTCATCTCGTCGCGGTCGAAGCCGACGGCGGCGATGTTGCGCTTGTACGGGAACTTCAGGTCCTCGTAGACCCACCAGTCGGTGGGCGGGCCGTCCGGGTCCATCGTGATGCGGTACTTGCCGCCGACGTAGGCGAGTTCACCGATTCCGGCGGTCAGCGCCTTCGGCCCGCGGTCGCGGTACTTGGCGGGCAGCCAGGTGTCGAAGAGGTGGGCGGGCTCGATCACGTGGTCGTCGACGCTGATGATGCGGGGCAGTTCGGTCGCCATGGGTCCCCTCCGCCGGACGGTACTTATCTGATGCAGCGTCAGATAGCATCCCACCTGACGACCCGTCAGCCAAGCAGCAGGGGGGCAGCCGTGACCGAGACCCCGCACGCCCTGAGTTCGTCCCGCACCCTGTGGGAGCTTCTCGTCCGCCGCGCCGCCCTCACCCCCGGCCGCCCGCTCTTCCTCCAGGACGACCGCGTGCTCACCTTCGGCGCCCTGCGTACGCGCGCCGAGCGGGTCGCGGCCGGCCTGTACGGCATGGGCGTACGCCCCGGCACGGTGGTCGCCTGGCAGCTGCCCACCCGTATCGAGACGGCCCTGCTCTCCTTCGCGCTGGCCCGCCTCGGCGCCGTGCAGACCCCGGTGATCCCCTTCTACCGGGACCGCGAGGTCGGCTTCGCGCTGCGCGAGTCGAAGGCGGAGTTCTTCGCGGTGCCGGGCGTGTGGCGGGGCTTCGACCACACGGAGATGGCCCGGCGGCTCGGCGCGAGGGGCGTCTTCGAGGCCTACGACGACCTGCCCGACGGCGATCCGTCGGTGCTGCCTCCCCCGCCCCGCGACGGCACCGCCGTCCGCTGGATCTACTGGACGTCCGGCACGACCTCCGACCCCAAGGGCGTGCTGCACACGGACCGTTCCCTGCTCGCGGGCGGCTCCTGCCTCGCCCACGCGCTGCGCCCCTCGGCGCATGACGTGGGGTCGATCGCCTTCCCGTACGCCCACATCGGCGGGCCCGACTACACGGTGATGCTGCTGCTGTACGGCTTCCCGGCGGTGCTGTTCGAGCAGTTCGCGCTGCCGGAAGCGCTGGAGACCTACCGGCGGCACGGGGTGACGCTGGCGGGCGGGTCGACGGCGTTCTACTCGATGTTCCTGGCGGAGCAGCGCAAACAGCCGGGGGTTCCGGTCGTCCCGTCACTGCGGCTGCTGGCGGGCGGCGGGGCGCCCAAGCCGCCGGAGCTGTACCACGCCGTCGTGCGCGAGATGGGCGTGCGGCTCACCCACGGGTACGGCATGACCGAGGTGCCGATGATCACCATGGGGGCGCCGGACGACACGCCCGAGCTGCTGGCGACGACCGAGGGGCGGCCGCCGGAGGGCATGGAGATACGGATCGTGGACGGGGAGGTGCGGTTGCGCGGGGAGGCGGTGTGCCGGGGATATCTGGACCCGGGGCAGACGGCCGAGGCCTTCGACGAGGACGGGTTCCTGCGCACCGGCGACCTCGGGCGGCTGACGGAGACCGGGCACCTGGTCCTCACCGGTCGGCTCAAGGACGTGATCATCCGCAAGGGCGAGAACATCTCGGCCCGGGAGATCGAGGACCTGCTGCACCGGCATCCGGCGGTCGGGGACGCGGCGGTGATCGGGCTGCCGGACGCGGCGCGCGGGGAGTTGGTGTGCGCGGTGGTGGAACAGCCCCCGGGGGCCGAGGCCCTGACGCTCGCGGCCGTGACCGCCTTCCTGCGTGCCGAGGGACTGTCCGTGCACAAGCTGCCCGAGCGGCTGGAGGTGGTGGACGCCCTTCCGCGGGGCGAGACCCTGCGGAAGGTGCTGAAGTACAAGCTGCGCGAGCGCTATGCGGGCACCTGACGCCCGGCGCCGGGCGCGGCTACTCGGGCACCGTGAAGTAGCGGGCGAAGGCGGGGACGACCTCGGCCTCGCCGACCTTGCCGTCGCCGTCCGCGTCGAGCGTGGCGGCGGCCGGGCCCGCGATGTCCTCGGGGACGCCGAGGCACTTCAGGACGCGGGCGGCCTCCTCGACCGTCGCCGCGCCGTCACCGTCGGTGTCGGCGACGTCCAGGGCTGCGTGCAGGAAGGGACGGGCGATCTCGGCGAACCGGTCGGGGTTGTCGCGCAGCCGCTTGACCGCGCCGCCCACGAACTCCTCGCGCGTGATGCGCTGGTCGCCGTCGCGGTCCGCTATCCCGGCCATGCCCTGCCAGAACGCCTCGGCGCCGACGTACAGCGCCTGCCCCTTGTCGGACCGGGCCGCCACGGTGAACTCCGTGAGCAGCGCCTTGGCCGCGCCGTAGAAGTCCTCGCGGTCGATGTAGCCGTTGCCGTCCTGGTCGAAGGTGGCGAACCGGGCGGCGATCCTGCGCTCGTACTCGCTGCTGACCATGTCTCTTTCGGGCCGCCTTACGTCGGGTGGGGTGCTTCTGGCTCGGAGCGTACGACGGAGGGGGCCGTTCGGGCGCGGGAAAACGTCACTTGTGCCGAGACCGGGGGAATTCCGGGACACCAGCGTGTCGGAACGGCAACACTCGCCCCACCGTGCGCCACCGGCCCCTCATGCGGACATGGGTTCGCCCTCGTCGCCCAGGGCCGCGTCCACATCGCCGTACACGTCGAACAGCCTGCGCACGCCCAGCGCGCCGAGCACCCGGTTGACATGCGACCCGTCGGCCGCGCCCCGGGCGGGCAGCACCAGCCGCAGCCGGCCCTGGCAGGAGCGGATCAGCCGGCGGGCGGCGATGAGCACGCCGACGCCGCTGGAGTCGCAGAAGAACACCTCGGACAGGTCCAGGACGAGACAGTGGTGCCCTTCGGCCACCGCGTCGTGCACACGCTGACGCAACACCGGCGACGTCACCAGATCCAGCTCGCCCGACACCTGGAGCACGGCCCATTCGCCCTGCTCGCCGCCGGTCACTTTGAAGGTCACCACCACGCCCTTCGATCGCCAAAACGGAAGCAGTCCCTACGCTTCCTTGCAGCGCGGCTGCCCAGCGGCCGTTCCCTGAAACACAACCCGAAAAACGGATCCCCCGGAGATGAGGCTTGTTTTAGTCGACTTCGATCCTGTTCGATCCTCTTCAGTCAGGTCTGATCGGAGGTGGGACGGGTAGGCGCGGCCCGATGACACCCGGCACGAGCCGCCGGCGGTCCCCTACCACCTGCGGCCGGTCAGGGGGCGCACATTGCCACAAAGGGGCGTGCGCTACGGGACGTGCCGACTACATTCGGGGAGACGTCGGACACAGGCTGGACAGGGCACGGGCGCGGGACACGAGCAGGGGGTGAGGGGGCCGCATGGCGAAAAAGGACGTACCGCCTCGCTGGGACCGCACGATGCAGCAGCGGCTCGCCCGCGGGGAGGCCGCCGCCCTCGCCGAGCTCTACGACCGGTTCGCCTCCCTCGTGCACGGCCTCGCCCACCGCGTCCTCGGCGACGAGCGCGCCGCCGACCGCATCACCCGCGAGGTCTTCGTCCACGTCTGGGAGCATCCGGACACCTATGACCCCAAACAGGGCCCGCTGCGCACCTGGGTCGCCACGCTGACCCACCGCCTGGCCGTCCAGCGCCTGCGCGCCACCGAGACCGCCGCGCTCGCCCGCGAGGGCTCCGGCTCGGCGGAGGAACTGGAGCACACCGTGCGCCGGGCCTCGGTCGCCGCCCGCGCCGACTACATCGTCCAGTCCATGCCGGTCCCGCTGCGCTCGGCCCTGGAGCGGGCCTACTTCCAGCGCCGCGACTACCGCCAGACCGCCACCGACCTCGGCATCACCGAGGACGAGGCCCGCCGCCGGCTCCGCCTGGGCCTGCAACTCCTGGCCACCGCCCACGACTCCGAGGCACCCGGCGCACCGCCCGGATACGGGGGTGCGGTGTGAGCGGGCCGGACCGGTTCGAGGCGTACGACGGTGATGACGAGGAACCGGGGCGCCCGCCGCGGGTCCCCACGCCCCGGACCTCCGTCGAGGACACCGGGCTGCCGTTGCCCGCTCTGGGGGAGCCCGGTGACGCGACACAGCCGCCGCCCGCACGGCCCGTGTTCGAGCACCCCGTGCTGAAGGCCCTGCTCGGCGCCTGGGCGCTGGCCGCGTGCTCGGCGGAGGAGGCCACGGCCGTCGAGGAGCACCTCGGCGAGTGCGGCGCGTGTGCCGACGAGGCCCGGCGGCTGCGCGAGGCGGTCGGGCTGCTGCAACGCCCCGACAGCCTCGACCTGGACCCGGGCCTGCGCACCCGGGTCCTGGAGTCCTGCCTGGAGCGCCGCCCGCCGCGCATCCCGGTGCCGGACTGGGCCGCCGCGTACGACACCGAGACCGCGCGCCTGGACGCCCTGCTCCAGGACTTCGGCGACGCCGAGTGGCACGCGCCGGTACGGCTGCGCTGGTTCCGGGGCGACGAGGCCACGAGCCGCCGCACCACCGTCGCCGGCGTCATCGCGCACCTGCTCAGCGTGGACGGGCTGGTCGCGGTCGCGCTGGGCCTGGACGACCCGCTGGGCGACGTCACGCCCCGGCGGCCGACCCCGGCGGCCCGCACCGAGGCGTACTGGAACGCCTCCCACTTCCCGCCCACCCGTGCCGTGCGGGCGCCCTGGCGGGAGCAGAGCCACCACCTCGTCCGCACGGTGTCCTTCACGGGCAGCGGCGTCGGCGGGCTGCCGGTGCCTTACGGCGACTTCGCGCTGCCCCTGCACGACGCGATGCTCGACCGGGCCTTCGAATGCTGGGTGCACGCCGAGGACATCGCGGACGCGGTCGACTACCCGTACGACCCGCCCTCGCCGCGCCATCTGCACCGCATGATCGACCTGGCGGCCCGCATGCTGCCCGACGTCCTGGCCGACCGCCGCAGAGGCGGCCTGGCCGCACCCGCCCGCCACCGCCATCTCGTGACAGCGGGCGAACCGGGCCGCAGCCTCCGCCTGGAGATCGAGGGCTCGGGCGGCGGCGAGTGGCTGATCCCCCTCGACTCCCCCGCCGCGAAGGGCTCCGCCGAGCACGAGGTGGCCCACGTGGCCCTGGACGGCGTCGAGTTCTGCCGCCTGGCAGCGGGCCACGTACCCCCGCAGGAGGCGGCGGCGGGCCAGGTGGGAGACAGGGAGGCGATCAGGGACGTCCTGTTCGCGGCGGCGTCACTGAGCAGGATGTGACGTCCCCGGAGGGGCGAGCTCCTACGCGAAAATCACAGTCCGCCGCCCATTGAGCAGAATCCTCCGCTCGGCATGCCACTTCACGGCCCGGGCCAGCGCCTGACACTCGACATCGCGCCCGATCGCGACCAGCCCCTCGGGCGTCACGTCATGCCCGACCCGCTCGACCTCCTGCTCGATGATCGGCCCCTCGTCGAGATCAGCCGTCACGTAGTGAGCCGTCGCCCCGATCAGCTTCACACCCCGGGCGTGAGCCTGGTGATACGGCTTCGCGCCCTTGAAGCTCGGCAGGAACGAGTGGTGGATGTTGATGATCCCCCCGGCGAGCGCCTTGCACAGGTCGTCCGACAGCACCTGCATGTACCGGGCGAGGACGACGAGCTCGACACCCTCCTCCCGCACGATGTCGAGCAGCCGGGCCTCTGCCTCCGGCTTCGTGTCCTTCGTCACCGGGATGTGGTGGAAGGGGATGTTGTAAGAGCCCACCAGCTCCGCAAAGTCCGTGTGGTTGGAGACCACACCCGCGATCTCCACCGGCAACGCCCCGGTCCGCGCCCGGAACAGCAGATCGTTCAGGCAGTGCCCGAACTTGCTGACCATCAGCAGAATCCGCATCTTCTCGTCGGCCCGGTTGATCTGCCAGTCCATCTGGAAGGAGTCACCGATCGCCGCGAAGCTGGCCCGCAGCTTGTCCAGGCTCACCGGCGCCTCGGCCGAGAAGTGGACCCGCATGAAGAACAGTCCCGTGTCGTGGTCGCCGAACTGCTGGCTGTCCTCGATGTTGCAGCCGGTCATGAACAGATAGCTCGACACGGCGTGCACGATGCCCTTCCTGTCCGGACAGGAGAGGGTGAGGACGTACTGGTCGGCCGGGGCCGCGGCGCTGGTGGACTGCTCGTTCATGCAGGACAGGGTCCCACAAGCCACGAGACCACCGGCAATCGTCCCGCTACGCGGACCTCGTCATGATCCGCAGCACCTCCAGGCTGCGCGGCGGCGCGTCCGGCTCGTCACCGTCGCTCGCGGCCAGCCGCACATGCGCGTCCCGGGCCGCCTGGACCGCCTCCGGCCACGCCTGGTGCTCCAGGTACGCGGCGACCGGCGCGTCCGGCCCGACCTGGTGCATGATCCGCAGCACCCGCAGCACGGCGGTGTCGACGAGGGCCGCCTCCTGCGAGTCGCGGAAGATCGTGCCGACGTACTTCTCCGCGGACCAGTGGTCCAGCCAGGTATCCTCGACCAGCCGGTACACCGCGTCGGTCACGTCGCCGTAGCCGTCCACGCCGGCCAGCCAGACGTCCCGCTGGAACACGGGATCGGAGAGCATGTGCAGCGCCGAGCGCACGTTGCTGCGCCAGCGCCACCACGGCATGTCATTGACAGGCATGCCGCCCATGGTGGATGAGCGACGGCCACGACGGGAAGAGTTCTCCGAAGCTTGCACGGTCATCGATCGTACGTTCCCCTTCACATCGGTCACACCGACCCCTGCAATTCACCTGTGCGTCACCGATCGTTGACCGGAGATCACTGCCGGGTTGGTCATGTGGCGGAATCGTGCGGACCATGACCGGCAGGCGACGCAAGCGCAGCACATTCCTCCCCGGCCTCCTCACCCGTCACGCCAGATCCGGCGTCCTCTCCGCAGGCACGGCGGTCGCGTGCGCGTCGCTCCTCGCCGGCTGCGGCGCCGTCCCCGGCACCACGGGGGATGCCGGGGACGACCCGATCACCGTCATGACCTGGGCGCCGCAGGACACCAAGGCGACCAACAAGCCCGGCATGCCCGCCTTCGCCCGCGCCTACGCCCGCTGGGTCAACACCCACGGCGGGATCAACGGCCGCAAGCTCAACGTGCTGACCTGCAACGAACACAACGACAGCGTGGCCGCGGCCAAGTGCGCCCGGCGGGCCGCCAAGGAGAACGTCGTCGCGGTCGTAGGATCCTACAGCCAGCACGCCGACTCCTTCTTCCCGTCCCTGGAGGGCGCGGGCATCCCGTACATAGGCGGCTACGGCATCACCAACGCCGAGTTCACCAGCCCGCTGTCCTACCCCGTCAACGGCGGCCAGCCCGCGCTGCTCGCCGGGCTCGGCAGCGCGCTCGCCGGCGACTGCGGCCCCGTGGCGCTGATCCGGCCCGACACCATCACGGGCGACCAGCTGCCCCCGCTTCTCGACTCCGGCCTGAAGGCGGGCGGGCACCGGCCCGCGCGGGACCAGCGGGCGGCGGAGGACGCCACCGAGTACGACGGCCAGGCCGAGCGGGCACTGGAGACGACGACCACCGACCCGGCGGACCGGGGGTGTGTGGTGCCCGCGCTCGGCGACCGCAACGGCACCTTCATGGACTCCTTCCGCCGGGCCCGTGAGGACTATCCCGACGTACGGACGGCCACCGTGCTCGGCAGCGTCGACCAGACGGTGATCGACGCGACCGGCGGGGCGTCGGGGCCGTACGAGGGCTCGTACATCACCGGCTGGTACCCGGTGGCGAGCGATCCCCGCTGGGACGCGATGAAGCGGGTGATCAAGGACGAGGCCTTCGACGACAACCGCATCGACCCTGCGGACGCCGGAGTGCAGACCACCTGGATCGCCTACACCGTGTTCCGCGAGGTCGTCGAGTCGCTCGGCGGCGGTGAGGTGACCGCCGACACCGTCACGGAGGCCCTCGACAACGGCCTGAGGATCGGCACGGGCGGCCTCACGCCGACGCTTCAGTGGCGGTTCCAGGCCGAGCTCGCCTCCGTCGGCTTCCCGCGCCTGGTCAATGCGAACGTGACCCTTCAGGTGGTGCGGGAGGGACGGCTGGTGTCGGCGCGGAAGGGCTTCGTCGACACGACGAGGACCCTTCAGAACGCCGACGTGAACTACTGAGTCAACCGCTGACCCGGCTCCTGAGTTCCGGTCGCCTCACAGCTGCGTCGGCTGGCGCTCGGTCAGGCCGTACTTCTTCGCGATGCCGTTCCACAGCCGGGCCGCCTTGGCCTTCTCGGTGCTCGCGACACCGCTGGCCCGGTTGCCGGCCTGCGTCTGGCCGGTGACCCGGGCCTGGCCCTTCTTGCAGCCCTTCTTGCCCGCGGTCTGGTCGGCCCAGGCCGCGTAGTGGTTGTCGGCCGAGGCGGAGGCCTGCCACGCCTTGGTGAGGGCGGTGGTCAGCGCGGCGTGGTCGGGCAGCTTGTCGACCGTGATGCCGGAGAGCCGGGTGACCAGCTGGTTGCGCTGCTCGGCCGCGTCGCGCAGGTCCTTGGCGGCCTGGGCGAGGTTGTCGCAGCCCTTGACGTCGGCCACCGCGTTGATCACCGTGCTGCGGCTGTCGCCGCTGTCGGCGAGGAGCTTGTCCAGCTCGACCGCCTGCGCGCGGGCCGGGTCGGCGGACGGCGAGGCGGAACCGTCCGTCGCGGGCGCCGAGGCGGCCACGGTCTTGTTGTTGTCGCCGCCGTCGTCGTCACCGCCTCCGCCGCCGGCGAGCAGCGCGCCTGCGCCGATGCCGAGGACGGCGATGCCGATGCCGACGGCCGCGATGACCGGCACGCGCGAGCCGGTCCGGCCACCACGGCCGGACCGGCCGCCGCCGGGCGGGGCATAGGAAGGCTGCGGCTCCGGTTGCTCGAAGCGGGGTATCTGCTGAGTGGCCGCGGCCGGGCTCTCGGCGCCGGGCTCGCTGCGGAAGAGGTTCTCGAACCCGGCGGGCGGCTGCTGGCCTCCGCCGGGCACCGGCGCGATGTACTGCGTCGCCTCGGCGTCCGGGTTCGAGGCGGGCGGCAGCGGCCCGGTCCCCAGGAACCGCGTCGCCTCGGAGTCCTGCTCGGCGGGCATCTCGGGCGGCAGCGCGCCCGGGCCCACCGGGGGTATGTACTGCGTCGCCCCTTCGTCGGCGGGGGCGGCGACGGGCGGCAGATACTGGGTCGCCCCCTCGTCGGCGGCCGGGGGCAGGGGGGCGCGCCCGGCGGCGGACCCGTACACGTCATTCTGCTGCGGCGGCTGCCCACCGGCGGGCCCGTACGCACCGGAGGCGGGAGGCAGGGCGCCCCCCGCGGGAGCCCCGTACGCATCGGCCTGCCGCGGCGCTTGCCCGCCCGCGGGGCCGGTCCCGTACGCGCCAGGCTGCTGCGGCTGCTGCCCACCGGAGGGCCCGGGCCCGTAGGCGTCGGACTGCTGGGGCTGTCGGCCCCCGGAAGGTCCGGGTCCATAGGCGTGGGAGGCTCCGGTCCCGTACGCATCGGTCCGCTGCTGCGGCTGCCCGCCCGCGGGGCCGGTCCCGTACGCGCCGGGCTGCTGCGGCTGCTGCCCGGCAGGCCCGGGCCCGTACCCGCCGGTCCCCTGGGGGCCCGCTGCGCCAGCAGGGGAGTTGTACGCGCCGGACTGCTGTGGCGGCTGCCCGCCCGTGCCCTCCGGCGGCAACGGGGCTCCGCCCGCGGGCGCGCCGTACTGTCCGGCGTCGGCGGGCGGGCCGTAGGAGCCGGTGTACGGGTTCGGGGGCTGGGTGCCCTCCGGGGGGAGCTCGCCCGGACCCGGGGTGCCGGGGTTGGAGTGCCGGCCGTCCCAGGCCGATGGCTCCGTCCACTGCTGGGGCGGTGGGGACTGCCAGCTCTGGCCCGGCTGCGCGGGCGGGGTCTGCTGGTCGGGGCCCCACGGCTGGCCCCAGGTCTGGCCCTCGGCGGGGGCGGAGGCCGGGGCCTGACCGGTCGGGGGCGGGCCGGAGCGGTGTCCGGCGGGCGCGTCGCCGGCTCCGCCCGTCATGCCCGGCAGCAGGGGCTCGCCACCGTCGGAGGGCAGCACGATGCCTTCGCGCGCGGGGCGCGCCGAGGGCTCCTCGCCCTGTCCACTCTGCGTCACCGGGACTCCTACTAATGGGGGACCTTGTGAATCGTCGGGTCACGCTACCGGGTCCCCCGAGCCCCGTGCCACGCAGCACAGGACGCGACCTCCTGCCCTGTGAGCGCGGTAACAAAACCGGGTCACGGCCCGCCGCCCCCGTCACCTCCTTCGCGTCAAGCGGCCGTTCCCGTACGTTCACGCATCCGCGGACCCTGTGTTCACGCCGCCGTCTGAAGGTCCAGCCGCGCCCCGAACTCCCTGACCACCGCCTCCTCCCGGTACGGCTCCAGCCGCTGCTGGAAGTCCTCCAGATACTCGGCACCCCGGTTGGAACGCAGTCCCTCCAGCAGTTCGACGGCCTTCATGCCCGTGCTGCACGCCTCTTCGATCTCGCGCTGCTGCACCTGCGCCGTGGCCAACAGCACATAACCGATGGCCCGGCGGCGCGCCCGCGTCTCGGGATGCCCTGCCAGCGACTCCTGCGCGCACCGCGCCGCCGCCTCGGCCTGCCCCAGATCCCGGTGGCAGTGGGCCAGCTCGTCGGCGAGATAGGCCTCGTCGAAGTGCGCGATCCACGCCGGGTCGTCCCCGGTGTCCGGGTCGGCCGCCTCCAGGGCGCTCACCGCCCGCCCGGCGCTGGACTGGGCGGCGCGCGCGTCGCCCAGGAGGGCGTGCCCGCGCGCCTCCGCCGCGTGGAACATCGACTCCGCACGCGGCGTCACGCGCCCCCGCGCGCCCTCTTGCGCCGCCCGCGCCAACTGCGCGATCTCCCGCGGGTTTCCGAGCTGCGCGGCGAGATGGCTCATGGAGGCGGCGAGCACATACCCGCCGTAGCCCCGGTCCCCGGCCGCCTGGGCGAGCCGCAGCGCCTGGATGTAGTAGCGCTGGGCCAGGCCGGGTTGCCCGGTGTCCACGGCCATGTACCCGGCGAGTTCGGTCAGCCGGGCCACCGCGGCGAACAGGTCCCGCCCGACCGCCTCCCGGTACGACCCCGCCAGCAGCCCCGAGACGACGCTGTTGAGGTAGTGCACGACGACCGGCCGGACATGCCCGCTGCCGTACTGGTGGTCGAGATCCACCAGCGCCTGCGTCATGGCCCGCACCGCCTGCACGTCGGACTGCCCGACCCGCGGCCCGGCCGAGCGCGCCACCTGGCCGTCGGGTGCGGAGATAAGCCAGTCACGGCTGGGCTCGACCAGCGCGGACGCGGCGACGGAGGAGCCGGACAGGAAGTCCCGCCGCCCCACGTCACTGCGCCACAGCTCGCAGACCTGCTCGATGGCCCCCAGTACCGTCGGCGAGAACTGGAGACCCACGCCCGAGGCGAGGTTCTTGCCGTCGGCCATGCCGATCTCGTCGATCGTGACCGTACGGCCGAGCTTGCGGCCGAGCGCCTCGGCGATGATCGCCGGGGCCCGTCCCCGTGGCTGCTGCCCGCGCAGCCAGCGCGCCACCGACGTCTTGTCGTAGCGCAGGTCGAGGCCGTGCTCCGCGCCGCACATGTTGACCCGGCGGGCGAGGCCGGCGTTGGAGCATCCGGCTTCCTGGATGAGCGCCTGGAGCCGTTCGTTCGGCTGCCTGGCGACGAGCGGCCTTGCGGCCATGGCGTACCCCCTGTGGCTGCGGTGCCTGCCCACGCACCGAGTTGACGTGTCTTCCGCGGCCGGGGTCCCTCGCGTCCCGGCGAAAAGATCCGGCCGTGAAGATCAATGCCCCGCCGACCAGGCGAAAATGCGAGGCATGTGAGGATTGCCGGGGTAACGGCTGTTGCCGGCCCCCCTCGTGGCTACCCAGCCCCGGCCAGGGATCCTCCTGCGCGCCCCCGCACATGCACCCATGCGCCCCGACGCCGAGGGCGATGCTCCTCCCCGCGCACGCGAGCGGGCGTAACCCCTGGTGACGACCAGAGTTGTGTTCATCGTGGAAGAGACGATCGCCGGCACCGAAGCCGCTCAGATCCCGAAGCAGCGCGGGGAATCGCTGCTGGAGACCGCTGTCCGCTACGCCGAGGAGCGCCACTGGGACGTGTTCCCCGGCACCTGGCTGGAAGCCGTCGACGGCGCCCAGCGCTGCTCCTGCGGTGACGCGGCGTGTCCGGCCCCGGGATCGCACCCGGCGCGCCCGGACTGGGCGACGCAGGCGACGGGCAGTGCGACCGTCGCGCGGCGGATGTGGCAGAAGCAGCCGACGGCGTCGATCCTGCTGCCGACGGGGCGGACGTTCGACGCGATTTCCGTGCCGGAGACCGCCGGGTTTCTCGCGCTGGCCCGGATGGAGCGGATGGAGCTGACGCTGGGGCCGGTGACGCTCACGCCGGACCGGCGGATGGAGTTCTTCGTGCTGCCGGGGGCGTCGGTGAAGGTGCCCGATCTGGTGCGGAAGCTGGGGTGGTCGTCGTCGTCGCTGGATCTGACGGTGCTGGGTGAGGGCGCGTATGTGGCTGCGCCGCCCACGCGGTTCGGGTCTCGGGGGGCTGTGCAGTGGGCCTGCCGGCCCACGCCTGCGAATCGGTGGCTGCCGGATGCGGAGGAGTTGATCTCGCCGTTGGCCTATGCATGCGGCAGGGATCGGTAAGCGTCGCGCAACTCCCCGCGCCCCTGAAGAACGCCACCGTAGGGTTCAAGGTGACGGAGGGAGATGCGGTGGGTTCCAGTGCTGTGCGTGTGCGGGGGCTCTGGAAGCGGTTCGGGCAGCAGGTCGCTGTTGCCGGGGTCGATCTGGAGTTGCCCGCGGGCAAGTTCATCGGGCTCGTCGGGCCGAACGGGGCGGGGAAGACCACCACACTGTCCATGGTGACCGGGCTGCTCAGGCCCGACCAGGGGACCGTCGAGGTGGTCGGGCACGACGTGTGGCGGGACCCCGTCGAGGTGAAGGCGCGGATCGGGGTGCTGCCGGAGGGGCTGCGGCTGTTCGAGCGGCTGTCGGGGCGGGAACTGCTGGCGTACACCGGGCGGTTGCGCGGCCTGCCCGGCGCCGAGGTCGACAAGCGGGCCACGCAGCTCCTCGACGTCCTCGATCTGGCGGGGGCGCAGCACAAGCTCGTCGTCGACTACTCGACCGGCATGCGCAAGAAGATCGGGCTCGCCGCGGCCCTCCTCCACAATCCCGAAGTGCTGTTCCTGGACGAGCCGTTCGAGGGCGTCGATCCCGTCTCCGCCCAGACCATCCGGGGCGTCCTGGAGCGGTACACCGCCTCGGGCGCCACGGTCGTGTTCTCTTCCCACGTCATGGAGCTCGTCGAGTCGCTGTGCGACTGGGTGGCCGTCATGGCCGCCGGGCGGATCCGCGCGCACGGGACGCTGGCCGAGGTGCGGGGTGACGCGCCCTCGTTGCAGCGGGCGTTCCTGGAGCTCGTCGGGGCGCAGAGCCGGGACGCCGGGTCCGATCTCGACTGGCTGGGCGGCGGGGCCCGGTGAGCGACTCCGCGATCACCCCGCTCTTCGTACGGCTGAAGCTGTCGCTGCTGCGCAACGGGCTGCGGCAGTCCGGCGGGCGGAAGGCCGCCTACCTCGCGTCGGCGGTCTGTGCTCTGCTGTTCGCCGCGCTGCAACTGATCGGCCTGATCGCGCTGCGCGGGCACGCGCACGCCGAGTCGGTGGTCGTGCTGGCGGCGGCGGTGCTGGGGCTCGGCTGGGCGGTGATGCCGCTGTTCTTCCCCGGCGGTGACGAGACGCTGGATCCGACCCGGCTGGTGATGCTGCCGCTGCGGCCCCGGCCGCTGGTGCGGGCCCTGCTCGTGGCGTCACTGGTCGGTATCGGGCCGCTGTTCACACTGTGCCTGCTGGTCGGTTCGGTGGTCGCGGTGGCCCGGGGCGGGGCGGCGTTCGCGGTGGGCGTGGTCGCCGTCGTGCTGGCGCTGCTGGTGTGCGTGGCTCTCGCGCGGGCCGTCGCCGCCGCCAACGTACGGCTGCTGACCAGCCGCAAGGGGCGGGACCTCGCAGTGCTGAGCGGGCTCGTCATCGCGATCGGGGCGCAGGTCGTCAACTTCGGTGCGCAGCGGCTCGGGGCGTCCGGGCTGGGCGAGCTCGACCCGGCGGCGGACGTGCTCCGGTGGGTGCCGCCCGCGTCGGCCATCGGGGCCGTGCACGCGGTGGGCGAGGGGGCGTACGGTCGCGCCCTCGCGCAACTGGCGCTGACGGCGGGCGCGCTGGCCGCGCTGCTCGCGGTGTGGTCACGGCATCTGACCCGGCTGATGACCTCGCCCGACGGGTCGACGCTGCCGGCCGCCGAGTCGGCCGCCCGCGAGCGGACGTCCACCGGGCTCGGTCGGCTGCTGCCGGCGGGCCGTACGGGGACGGTCATGGAGCGCAGCCTGCGGTACGTGTGGCGCGACCCCAAGACCAAGGCGGCCTGGGTGACGTCGCTGGCCATCGGGCTGATCGTGCCGGTGTTCAACGCCTGGCAGGGCACCGGCTCCGTGTACTTCGCCTGCTTCGCCGCCGGGATGCTCGGCATCCAGATGTACAACCAGTTCGGGCAGGACACCTCGGCGTTCTGGATGGTCGCGATGACGATCTCGTCGACCCGCGACGCCTACGTCGAGCTGCGCGCCCGTGCCCTGGCCCTGCTGCTGATCACCCTGCCGTACGCCACGCTCGTCACCGTGGTGACGAGCGCCATGCTCGGCGACTGGCGGCGGCTGCCCGAGGCGCTGGGGCTGTCGTTCGCGCTGCTCGGCGCGATGCTCGCGACCGGGGCGTGGACATCGGCCCGCTTCCCCTACTCCATCCCGCAGGAGGGCTACAAGAACGTCGCCCCCGGGCAGGCCGGGCTCGCCTGGATCTCCATCTTCGGCGGGATGGTCGCCGCCGCCCTGCTGTGCGCGCCCGTCATCGCGCTCACGATCTGGCTGAACGTGAGCGCCGGCGGCGACGACTGGAGGTGGCTGCTGCTGCCGGTGGGCGCCGGGTACGCGGCGGCGCTCACGGCGGCGGGGCTGCGGCTCGCCGCGCCGCGAACGGCCCGGCGGCTGCCGGAGATCCTGACGGCGGTCAGCAAGGGGTGACCAGGGGGTGTTCCGCAAGCCCCGCGGGTGCTGTGCGGGGCTTCCGAAACACCCCTGGGGGCGTCAGTCGGTGCTGAGGGCGTCGAGGAACGGTTCGATCGCCGCGCGCCAGGCCTCCGGCTGGTCGTAGTGGACCAGGTGGCCGGCGTCGGCGACCTCCGCGTACTGGCCGCGGGGCAGGACGCGGACCATCTCCTGGGCCTCGGCCCGGCCCAGCTCGCCGTCGAGGCCGCGCACCACCAGAGCGGGGCAGCGGACCTGGGCCAGTTCCTCCCAGTGCGCGTCGTACACCCACGTCTCTCGGGAGCGCAGCATCTGCTCCGGGTCGAAGACCGGGCGCCAGCCGTCCGGGGACTCGGCCATCACCTCGGCGTAGAACTCGCCGCGGGCCGGATTGGGCCGCTCCACCCAGGGGTCGTCCTCGCCGAACCACTTGCGGACGTCGGCGAGTGTGGCGAACGGCAGCGGCCAGGACTTGAACCACTGGTCCCACTCGCGCTGCGAGGCGGCACCGAGCGCGGAGGCCCGCATGTCGCAGATGATCAGGCCACGGACCAGATCGGGGCGCTTGGCGGCGAGCTGCCAGGCGGTCAGCGCGCCCATGGCGTGGCCGATGAGGACGACCGGGGCGAGGCCGAGCTGTTCGAGAGCGGCCTCGGCGTCGTCGACGTAGGCGTCACGCGTGAAGGAGCCCTGCGGGGGCTTGTCGCTGCGGCCGTGGCCGCGCTGGTCGAGGGCGACCGCCCGGTACCGGCCGGAGAGCCAGCGGGCGGTGGACGCCCAGTGCGAGGCGCGGCCCATGAGGCCGTGCAGTAACAGCACGCCCGGGGAGCCGTCCGGCACGTCCCGCGCCGGATCGGACCCGGCCGGACCGGATCCGGCCGGATCGGTCTTGGGCGGGTCGCCGAACTCCCAGGCCGCCAGGCGTACGCCGCCCGTCCCGGTCACGTCGATGCGTCGCGCCATGTCCTGGCACCCCCCAAGCTTCGCGCGGACCGTGGCCGTCTTCGGCCGGTCGGTCCTGTGAACCGTGTTCTGCCTGCTGTGCCTGTCGCCGTTCCTCGTGGTTCCTGTCGGAGCGCCCTTTCCTGTAGCGCACGCTCCGGCGGGTCTGTCACCCGCAGATTATCGAATGGCCATTCGAGGAGACCGTTCTCGCGGGCAACACCCCTCGTTCGAGTGACCACCCTCGGGGATTGATCGCCTCGGTCGAGGGGAGATCTTCAGCGGGGGGCGGACCGCTCGGGGAAACCGGTCCGCGGGGAATGACCCTGAGAGCTCGGGGCTCCGGGTCAGCACAGGGGAGGACAGGCCCCGGCGCCACACGGCGCCGGGGCCCTCCGCTTCTCCACGGCACATCCTTGCGCCCCCTCCCCGGCCGGGCGACATCGCTGTCGAGCCGCGGCCAAGAGCCCTCAGGTCATATGCCTCACGCGACAGCGTCGCACGGGAAGCGAACGAGCGCTGCCATTCGACGGACTGAATCCCGGATTCGACGGGATCACGCCAACGCCACAACCACTCCACGGGCAACGGTAGTTGGCGACGACCCCGGGACCTGGTCCGGACCGCGGTCCGGGCCGCGGCCGGGCTCAGGGCTTGGCGACGAACACGTGGGAGGCGATGTCCGACTCCAGCTCGGCCGCCTCGCCACCGCTGCCGACCAGCACACCGCCCGCCGACTCCGTCACACTCACCACCGAGCCGGGCTGCACGCCCGCGCGCCGCAGCGTGTACATCAGCTGCGCGTCCGTCTGGATCGGCTCGCCGATCCGGCGCACCACGACCGTCTTGCCCTCGGGGCCCGGGTCGAGGCTGGCCAGCGACACCATGCCCTCGTCCAGGAACGGGTCGGCGCCGTCCTTCTCGCCGAGCTCCTCCAGCCCCGGGATCGGGTTGCCGTACGGCGACTCCGTCGGGTGCCGCAGCAGCTCCAGGACGCGGCGCTCCACGGCCTCGCTCATCACATGCTCCCAGCGGCACGCCTCCGCGTGGACCTGCTCCCACTCCAGGCCGATCACGTCGACGAGCAGACACTCGGCGAGGCGGTGCTTGCGCATCACGCGCGTGGCGAGACGGCGGCCCTCGTCGGTGAGCTCCAGGTGCCGGTCGGTCGCGACGGACACCAGGCCGTCGCGCTCCATCCGCGCCACGGTCTGGCTGACCGTCGGCCCGCTCTGGTCCAGCCGTTCGGCGATACGGGCGCGCATGGGGACCACACCCTCTTCCTCCAGCTCGAGGATGGTGCGGAGATACATCTCCGTGGTGTCGATCAGTCCGGACATACGTGCCCCTCGAATGAGATCTGCCGGAGGCTGGACGGCTCACCGGCGTGTGCGCTGGCCCTGCACTCAATTCTGCCGGATACCACCGACAACCGTGCCGCGGGAGCGAAGGCGAAGGTTATCCGGGCCCGCGACGGGGTACGACGGAGCTTTTCACAGCCGCACCAAGCACTCACACCGCCTCCGGCGGGATTTTCAGGGCTCTGCCGGGCCTTTCACGGCCGTATTGACACCGCACTGGTCCAGACCGCACCGTGATGCGCGACACTCGGCCTCAGCCCAGCCCGAAGGGACCCCGTATGAGCGACCGCGCGCCGGCCGGCCAGTTCCTCGACGCCGCGATCGGCCTGCTGCGGCGGGTCCGCGACGAGGAGGCCGACAGCATCACGGCGGCCGGGACGCTCCTCGCCGACACCGTCGAGAACGGCGGCCGCCTCTTCGCCTTCGGCGCCGGGCACTCCTCCCTCGCCGCGCAGGACCTCGTCTACCGCGCCGGCGGTCTCGCCCTGATGAACCTGCTCGCCGTGCCGGGTGTCGTCGGCGTCGACGTCATGCCCGCGCCCCTCGGCTCCGCCCTGGAACGCGTCGACGGCCTCGCGAGCGCCGTCCTGGACAGCTCCCCGCTCCGCGCGGGCGACGCCCTGCTGATCATCTCCCTCTCGGGGCGCAACGCCCTTCCCGTGGAGATGGCCCTGCACGCGCGCGCCCTGGGCGCGAAGGTCATCGGCGTGACGTCGGTGGCGTACGCCACGGAGACGACGCCGCGGCACGCCTCGGGGACGTACCTCAAGGACCACTGCGATCTCGTCCTCGACTCGAAGATCGCGGTCGGCGACGCGGAACTCACCCATGACGACGTGCCCGCCCCCTTCGCCCCCGCCTCCACGGTCGTCACCTCCGCCCTCCTCCAGGCCGTCATGGCGACAACGGCCGCCACGCTCGCCGACCGCGGCGTCGAGCCGCCGCTCCTGCGCTCCGGGAACGTCGACGGAGGACATGACTGGAACGCGCGGGTGATGGAGCAGTACCGGGACCGGATCTTCTACCGGCACTGACCGTCGCTCACTCCTCGTCCGACAGCCCCGCGAGATCCAGCGCCGCGGCGATCCGTACCGCCACGTCCTCCGCGTACATCGCGTCGGACCGCTCGAAGGCGCTGCGGCCCGCGCCCCGCAGGAACGTCACGACGCCCAGTGTCCGCCCCCGGCTGCGCAGCACCGCGCACAGGGCGTGCACGGCGTCCGGCGGCCACTGGCGGGCCAGGGCCCACTCCCGGGCCTGCTCGGGCGGGACCGTGCCCGCGCTCGCCCGCAGCGCGCCGACGCGCTCCACGCACTGCAGGGCCGGATGCCCCTCGGCGTACCGCACGGGCAGGCCCGCGCGGTCGGCGAGCTTGCTCGGACCCGGCGCGCCGGAGGGTGTCTCGGCGACCCGCACCAGCCGTACCGGTCCCTCGGCCTCCGCGTCCGTGAGCGCACCGCCGGACACCCGGTCGATCAGCCCGTGGTCGGCGAAACCGGCCAGGGCGAAGTCCAGGTGGATCGTCGCGGCCTCCGCCGGGTCCTCACACTCGGCGGCGGCCCGCGAGGCCCGGTGCAGCTGCTGCGTACGGAACCGCAGCAGCGACGCCTCCTGCTCGCTCTGCTTGGCCTCCGTCACGTCCTGGAACAGCCATCCGACGCCCAGCGGGACCGGCTCCTCGGCGAGCGGCGAGGCCAGCCGCAGGAAACCGCTGCGCCAGCACCTCCGCCGCTCCCCCTCGGGCGTGCGCACGGTCACCCACACCTCGGCGGGCGCGGGCGGCGCGCCCTGGGCCAGCACATGCTGAAGCGCGCTCTCCAGCTCCTCCACGCCCTGCGTGAGCAGCTCCCCGAGCGGCCGCCCGAGCACGGACGTACGCCCCATGCCCAGCGCCCGGGCCGCGTGCGCGTTCACCACGGCGGGCCGCAGGTCGACGTCCACGAGCACGACGCCCCAGCTCGCGTCCTCGAACAGCGCCTCGCTGAGGGCGATCGACCGCTCCAGATCGATCTGCGTGTGCACCTCGCTGAAGGCGCAGTACACACCCGCGGGCTTGCCGTCCGGGCCCCGCACGGCCGCCGACTGCGTCCGCACGAGCACCCGCCCGCCGTCCTTCGTCAGCAGCGCGAACTCGTTGACCTGGCGCCCCGGGGCGTGCATGGCGGACATCAGCCGCCCCTCGACCTCCTCGGCGTCCGCGCTGCGCACGGCCCATCCGGCCAGGCCCCGCCGCCCCACGGCCTCGTCCGCGCTCCAGCCCAGGATCCGCTCGGCCTCGCGGTTCCAGTGCGTCACGACCCCGTCGGCGTCGAAGGCGCACAGCGCCGCGTCCATGCCGTCCAGCAGCGCGGCGAGCAGGTCCGAGCCGTCCGAGCCGTCCCGCTCGGGCTCGGGCCCGTCGGGCCCCAGCTCGTCGGTGGTCCCACTACGCCGGGAAGCACTCACCTGGACCCCCTGCAGGCTGCGTCCGCACGTACGGCACGTCGGTTCGCTACTTGCAATCATTCAACTCGAACGTGACCCAGCGCACACCGAGTTCCCACAACATTGAAGGAATCGTTGTACGGCGGCGATCCCCACGTCAACGCCCCGAGGGGGCCCGCCGCGGACTCAGTCGATCAACGCCACGCCCCCAGTACCACTCCCGCGGCGCGCGTACACCTCGATCTCGATCTTCATCCGGGGGTCCGCCAGCCCGCACACCAGCATCGTCGCGGCCGGCCGCACCTCACCGAAGCACTTGCGCAGCACCGGCCAGCACGGTTCGAAGTCCTCCCGCTCCGGCAGCAGGTACCGCACCCGCACGACGTCCGCGAACGAGCACCCCGCCTTCTCCAGCGCGGCCCCGGTGTTCCGCAGACACTGCTCTGCCTGCTCCACGACGTCGTCGGAGATCGTCATGTCCGCGTAGTCGAACCCGGTCGTCCCCGACACGTGCACCCAGTCCCCGTCCACCACGGCCCGGGCGTAGCCGATCCGCTCCTCGAACACCGAACCGCTGAGAATCGCCTGTCGTCGCTGTGTCATGCGCCGAAGCTAGGCGGGAGATCGTCCATACGTCCAATACGAGATGGGGGTCGTTCTGATATCCCTGACCATATGGAACGGCGCCCGGAACTGCTCCCCCTCCCACAGCTGCACGCCTTCGTCGTCCTCGCCGAGGAACTGCACTTCGGCCGTGCGGCGGACCGCCTCGGCATCGCCCAGCCGCCGCTGAGCCAGCAGATCCGCCGCCTCGAGGACAAGGTCGGCCACGCCCTGTTCACCCGGTCCCCGGGGCGCGTCGCCCTCTCCGCCGCCGGTCGGGAACTGCTGCCCGCCGCCCGGCGGGCCCTCACCGGCCTCACGGAGGGCCTCGCCGCCGCCCGTGCCGCCGGGAGCGGCCGCACCGGGCACCTGCGCATCGGATTCGCCGCGTCCCTCGCCCTCACCGTGCTGCCCGGTCTGCTCCGGACCCACCGGGAGCGTTTCCCGCAGGTCGAGCTCGACATCCGCGAGATGACCACGGCACCGCAGCTCGCCGCCCTGCGCGACGGGACGATCGACGTCGGCCTCCTACGCGAACCCCCGGGCGACGACCCCGATCTCGCCTTCCGCACGGTCCTCACCGAACCCTTCGTGGCCGTGCTCCCGTCCTCCCATCCCCTCGCGGCCCACCGCACGATCGCCCTGGCCGACCTGGCGGACTCCCCCTTCGTCCTCCTCCCCCGCGAGGCGGGCCCCGGCCTCCACGACCGCATCACCAGCCTGTGCGCCACCGCCGGCTTCACGCCCCGGGTCGTCCAGGAGGCGGTGGAGTGGCAGACGGTCTGCGCCCTGGTCGAAACGGGCCTCGGCGTCTCCCTGGCCCCGGCCGGGATGCGCCGGATCCGCCTCCGCGGGGTGGCGTTCCGCGCTGTGGTGCCGGACGACACCCGGACCTGCGTGGCGGTGGGGTGGCGCCGGGGCGATCAGGGGCCGTTGACGGCGAATCTGCTGGAGACGGTCCAGGCCTCGTGAGTGTGCGGGTCAACCTCTCGGAAAATCGGTTGATCCGAGGCCGGACCGTTTCCTAGGGTTCCAGGTACACGAGAGAGGAGGTGGTTCGGCAGATGTATGAATACCGGACGCGTGAGGTGGCTGCGGGCTAGCGGCCCGACACCACACACAGTGCGGTGCCGGACCAGCGCGTGAGCGAAACGTGCAGCCGGCCCAATCTCCAGCAGTCACCCGACCCGCGAGCCGCCGGTACGTCCGGCCGGCCCTCCTCCGGAGGACCAGGCTCGCGGGTCGTCTGCGTTTTCAGGGGGGGGCGACGGTGATGGGTGAGTGGCGCGACGATCGGATCGGCAGCGCTCTGCGGGGCGACAATCCGGCCGTGATGCGGAGGCTGGACGCCGGGTTCGCGGTGATCGGCGATGTGCAGTTCCTGCCCGGTTACTCGGTGCTGCTGACCGATGATCCCTTGGTGGAGCGGCTGTCGGAGCTGCCGCGGAGCAGGCGGCTGGCGTTTCTGGGGGACATGGAGCGGCTGGGGGAAGCCGTCGAGCGGGCCTGCCGACGGGTGCAGTCGGGGTTTCGGCGGGTCAATCTGGAGATTCTCGGGAACGCCGACGGGTTCCTGCACGCGCATGTGTGGCCGCGCTACGACTGGGAGCCCGAGGATCTCGTGCGGCTGCCCGTGTGGCTCTATCCGCGGGAGACGTGGAGCGAGGAGCGGTATGCGCTCGGGGCGCGGCATGCCCCGCTGCGGGAGGCGATCGGGGAGGAGCTGGACCGGCTCACGGGGTGAGGCGTAAGGACGGCCTCACCCGGAACCGGGTGAGGCCGTGTGCGGGACGGGTCAGTGGGAGATGTCCTCGTAGCCCTCGATCTCGCGCGGGTCGCGGGAGCCCGGGCCCGTGTAGCGGGCCGAGGGGCGGACCAGGCGGCCCGTGCGCTTCTGTTCGAGAATGTGGGCGGACCAGCCGGCCGTGCGGGCGCAGGTGAACATGGACGTGAACATGTGGGCCGGGACCTCGGCGAAGTCCAGGACGATGGCCGCCCAGAACTCGACGTTGGTGGCCAGGACCCGGTCGGGGCGGCGGGCGTGGAGTTCCGCCAGGGCCGCCTTCTCCAGGGCCTCGGCGACCTCGAAGCGGGGAGCGCCCAGCTCGCGGGCCGTGCGGCGCAGGACCCTCGCCCTCGGGTCCTCGGCGCGGTAGACGCGGTGGCCGAAGCCCATGAGGCGTTCGCCCTTGTCGAGCGCGTTCTTGACGTAGCCCTCGGCGTCTCCCGTGCGCTCGATCTCCTCGATCATGCCGAGGACGCGGGAGGGGGCGCCGCCGTGGAGGGGACCCGACATCGCGCCGACCGCTCCCGACAGGGCCGCCGCCACGTCCGCGCCGGTCGAGGCGATGACCCTCGCCGTGAACGTGGACGCGTTCATGCCGTGTTCCGCGGCGCTCGTCCAGTACGCGTCCACCGCCGCCACGTGCTTGGGGTCCGGCTCGCCCCGCCAGCGGATCATGAAGCGCTCGACGACCGAGTGGGCCTTGTCGATCTCGCGCTGCGGGACCATCGGCAGGCCCTGGCCACGGGCCGACTGGGCGACGTAGGACAGGGCCATGACGGCCGCCCGGGCCAGGTCCTCGCGGGCCTGCTCGGCGTCGATGTCCAGGAGGGGTTTGAGGCCCCAGACAGGCGCGAGCATGGCGAGGGCCGACTGGACGTCGACGCGGATGTCGCCGGAGTGGACGGGGATCGGGAACGGCTCGGCGGGCGGCAGGCCGGGGTTGAAGGCGCCGTCGACGAGCAGGCCCCAGACGTTGCCGAAGGAGACGTGGCCGACGAGGTCCTCGATGTCGACGCCCCGGTACCGGAGTGCGCCGCCCTCCTTATCCGGCTCGGCGATCTCCGTCTCGAACGCGACGATTCCCTCGAGCCCGGGTACGAAGTCGGACATCAGGCGGCTCCTCGTGATGGAAGTGACAGATGGTGTGATGTGGGGTGGGGCGAACGAACCATGTGTCAGTCAGCTTGCGAAGCGGGCGGCCGTCCGGAGGATCCACGGTCGTGTGCGGCGACTCGCGGTCCTGGCCGGTCTCCCCCTGTGATGCCCCGTGCGGCTGGCGGTCACCCAACCGGAACGGCACGGAAACGATATCCCCGAGTGCCACCGTTGGGGAGGGTTCACGGCACTCAGTGCCACGCAGTGACGAAGGACACCGTCCATACGGCAAGATGACCGGGTGACCGACCGCGACGCCGTCCCCTTCGACCTGGCCTCGATGCGCAAGCAGTACCGGGCCGAGGGCCTCTCCGAGAACGAGCTGGCCGCCACCCCCGTCGAGCAGTTCGCGCGCTGGTTCAAGCAGGCCGCGACGGACGGCGGGCTGTTCGAGCCGAACGCCATGATCGTCTCGACGGCCGACGCCGAGGGCCGGCCCAGCTCCCGCACGGTGCTGCTGAAGCACTTCGACGAACAGGGCTTCGTCTTCTATACGAACTACGACTCCCGCAAGGCCCGTGACCTGGCCGAGAACCCGTACGTCTCGCTGCTGTTCCCCTGGCATCCGATGGCCCGGCAGGTCATCGTGACCGGGGTCGCGCGGCGGACCGGGCGGGACGAGACGGCGGCGTACTTCCGGACCCGGCCGCACGGATCGCAGCTCGGAGCGTGGGCCAGCGCCCAGTCCTCGGTGATCGCCACCCGCGCCGACATCGACGGCGCGTACGCCGAACTGGCCGCCCGCTACCCCGAGGGCGAACAGGTCCCCGTGCCCCCGCACTGGGGCGGTTTCCGGGTGGCCCCGCAGACGGTGGAGTTCTGGCAGGGCCGCGAGAACCGGCTGCACGACCGGTTGCGGTACGTGGAGCGGGCCGACGGGAGCTGGCGCGTGGAGCGGCTCAGTCCCTAGGCGGACGCCGGGCGGGCGTCCCTGGGCGGACGTCCCCTAGCGGCGGCCCAGCGCCCCCTCCAGCAGCCCCGCCCACTGCTCGACCACCCGGTCCCGGCGGGCCGCGTCGTCCGTGAGGAGGTTGGCGAGGCCCAGGCCGCGGGCCATGTCGAGGAGGCCCTGGACGGTTTCGCGGACGCCGGGGACGGATTCGTCGGCGGACAGCAGGTCGACGGCTATGCGGTGGGTCTCGCGGCCCACGCGCGATTCGAGCTCGGTGACGCGGGCGCGGAGCTGGTCCTCGTTGGAGGCGGCCACCCAGAGGTGGAGGGCCGCGCGGAACAGCGGTCCCGTGTAGAGGTCGACCAGGGCCGCGACGACCGCGTGCCGGTCTCCGGCCGCGCCCTCGGGGAACAGAGCGCGCAGGGCCGTGGAGCGTTCCTCGGCGACGTACTCGACGGCCGCCGTGAAGAGGTCCTCACGGGTCGGGAAGTGGTGCTGGGCGGCCCCGCGGGAGACACCGGCGCATTCGGCGACGACGGAGACGGTGGATCCCGCCCAGCCGTGTTCGGCGAGGCAGGACACGGCGGCTTCCAGGAGCCGCTGCCGGGTGGCCCGGCTGCGGTCCTGCTTGGGGACTCGCTCCGCACGATCGACCGTGCTCACACCGCCCATGTCCTCACACCACCCATGCCGGATCCCGTCGTTCGAGGAAGGCCGTCATCCCCTCGCGGGCCTGCGGGGAGGAGAACAGCCGGGCCGAGAGCGCGGTCAGGCCCGCCGCGTCCCGGTCGAAGGCTTCCAGCACCCTAGCCGTGAGCAGCCGTTTCGTCTCGGCCAGGGCGTCCGGGGCGGATCTGCGCAGGCCGTCGAGGATGGGGGCCAGGGCCTCGTCGACGTCGTCGGCATGGGTGGTGAGCAGGCCGGTCGCGGTTGCCTCCGCCGCGTCGAAGCGTTCGCCGGTGAGGTAGTAGCGGGACAGGGCGCGCGGGTCCGTGCGCGGCAGCAGCGGCAGGGAGATGACCGCGGGGGCGACGCCGATGCGGACCTCCGTGAAGGCGAAGGTGGCCTCGGTGGCGGCGGCCGCGATGTCGCAGGCGGCCAGCAGGCCGAGGCCGCCCGCGCGGACGTGGCCGGTGACCCGGGCGACGACCGGCTTGGGCAACTCGATGATCCGGCGGAGGAGGGCGACCAGCGCCTCGGGGGGCGGCGGGTCCTTGAGGTCCGCGCCCGCGCTGAAGGTGTTGCCGGTGTGGGTGAGGACGACCGCGCGGACGCCGGGGTCCCGACCCGCGTCCGCGATCGCGGCGGCCAGTTCGCCGACGAGGGCCGCCGACAGGGCGTTGCGGTTGTGGGGCGAGTCGAGGGTGAGGGTTTCCACGGCACGCGCGCGTGCCCGGCTGACCAGGGTCATGCGCGCTCCCTGAGCTGTCGGCGGAGGATCTTGCCGGAGGCCGCCCGGGGGACGCCGTCGATGAAGGTGACGTGCCGGATCCGCTTGTAGGGGGCCACGCGCTCGGCGACGTACATCATGATCTCCGCCTCGGAGAGGTCGGTGCGGGCCGGCTGGCGGACCACGTAGGCGTGCGGGATCTCGTTGCCGTCGTCGTTGTACGTGCCGATGACGGCCGCGTCGGCGATGCCCGGGTGGGTGAGCAGCAGGGCCTCCAGCTCGGCGGGGGCCACCTGGAAGCCCTTGTACTTGATGAGTTCCTTGACGCGGTCGACGACGAACAGCCAGCCTCCCCCACCGTCCACGTGCCCCACGTCGCCGGTGTGCAGCCAGCCGTCGCTGTCGATCATCGCGGCGGTGGCGTCGGGGCGGCCGAGGTAGCCCTTCATGACCTGGGGGCCGCGGATGAGGATCTCGCCGGACTCGCCGGCGGGGAGGTCCTTGTCCGGGTCGTCGAGGGAGACGATGCGCATCTCGGTGCCGGCGATGAGCTTGCCGACGGTGCCGGGCGGCGCCTGGCTCATCGCGTCCAGCGGGACGACGTGCGTGCCGGGCGACAGTTCCGTCATGCCGTAGGCCTGGCCGACGGGCGGCAGGCCCAGCCGCTCGGAGCAGGCGGCGGCGAGGCGGGCGTCCAGGGGTGCGGCGGCGCTGATGATGTACTTCAGCGACGACAGGTCGTACTGCGCGACGGCCGGGTGCTTGGCGAGGGCCAGCACGATCGGCGGGGCCACGTACAGGGCGGTGATGCGGTGGTTCTGGATGGCCGCGAGGAACTGCTCCAGGTCGAAGCGCGGCAGGACGACGACGGTGGCGCCCTGCCTCAGGGGCGCGTTCATCAGGGCCGTGAGGCCGTATATGTGGAAGAAGGGCAGCACCGCCAGGACACGGTCGCCCGGGCCGGCGGGTATCGCAGGGTGGAGCTGCGCGAGGTTGGTGGCGATCTGCCGGTGCGTGAGCATCACGCCCTTGGGCGTGCCGGTGGTCCCGGAGGAGTAGGGCAGGGCCGCCACGTCCTCCACGGGGTCGATGGCTACCTGCGGCTCGGGGGCGGCACAGGCCAGCATGTCGATCAGGGAGCGGTGTCCGGTCGCGCTGTCGCACACGAAGATCTCGTGCACGCCGCCCGCGAGTTCGGCGGCCCGGCGCGCGATGTCCAGCAGCGGCGAGACGGTGATGATCCAGCGGGCCGCGGAGTCCGTCAGCTGCTTGGCGAACTCCTGGGCGGTGGCGAGCGGGTGCACGGTGGTGACGGTGGCGCCCGCGCGCGTGGCGGCGTAGAAGGCGGTCGGGAAGGCGATGGTGTTCGGACTGTGCAGGGCCAGGACGTCGCCCTTGCGCACCCCGGCCTCGGCGAGGGCGGCGGCGACCCGCCGGTGGAACCGGTCCACCTGCTCGTACGAGAGGGTGGTGCCGTCCGTGCCGTCGATCAGCGCCGGGATGTCGCCGAACTCCGCGGCCCGGGCCAGGACGGCGTCGTGGATGGGCAGGTCGACGGGCGGGACGTCGGCGTACTCGCTGCGGAACATGGTTCCTCCTCGCGCGCGGGCCGTCTCAGTACGACTTGGGCAGGCCCAGGGTCTGGTGGGAGACGTAGTTGAGAATCATCTCCCGGCTCACCGGGGCAATACGAGCCACGCGCGAGGCCGTAATCAGCGAGGCCAGACCGAACTCGCGGGTGAGGCCGTTGCCGCCGAGGGTGTGCACGGCCTGGTCCACTGCCTTCACACAGGCCTCCCCCGCCGCGTACTTCGCCATGTTGGCGGCCTCGCCGGCGCCCATGTCGTCGCCCGCGTCGTAGAGGGCGGCGGCCTTCTGCATCATCAGGCGCGCCAGTTCGAGGTCGATGTGCGCCTGGGCCAGGGGGTGGGCGATGGCCTGGTGGGCGCCGATGGGCGTGTTCCAGACCTGTCGGTCGCGGGCGTACTCGACGGCTTTCGCGAGGGCGTAGCGGCCCATGCCGATCGCGAAGGCGGCCGTCATGATGCGCTCGGGGTTGAGGCCGGCGAAGAGCTGGAGGAGCCCTGCGTCCTCGTCGCCGACGAGTGCGTCGGCGGGCAGCCGTACGTCGTCCAGCGTCAGCTCGAACTGCTTCTCGGCGGCGGCCAGTTCCATGTCGATGGGGCGGCGGGTGAAGCCGGGCGCGTCGCGCGGGACGATGAAGAGACAGGGCTTGAGGCGGCCGGTGCGGGCGTCCTCGGTGCGGCCGACGATGAGGGTCGCGTCCGCGAGGTCGACGCCGGAGATGAAGACCTTGCGGCCGGTGAGGATCCAGTCGTTGCCGTCTTTTCGTGCCGTGGTCGTGATGCGGTGGCTGTTGGAGCCGGCGTCGGGTTCGGTGATGCCGAAGGCCATGAGGCGGGAGCCGTCGGCCAGGGCGGGGAGCCAGTGTTGTTTCTGGGCGTCCGTGCCGAAGCGGGCTATGACGGTGCCGCAAATCGCCGGTGAGACGATCAGCATGAGGAGGGGGCAGCCGGCTGCGCCGAGTTCTTCGAGGACGATGGAGAGTTCGGAGATGCCGCCGCCTCCGCCGCCGTGTTCCTCCGGAAGGTTGACGCCGAGGTAGCCGAGTTTTCCGGCTTCTGACCAGAGTTGGGCGGTGTCGTGGGGGCGGCCGTGGCGGTTGCCGAGTGCGGCGACTGCCTCTCGTAGGGCTTTGTGGTCTTCGGTGTCCATGGGGAGTCCTTTCGGGTGCGAGCCGTATGTGGCTTGAGGCGCCCACGCGGCGGAGCCGCATATTCGATGCAGCCCCGCGCCCCTAGAAGGTTTCTGTCACCACTGCCAGTAGCGCGCCCGGCTCTACCTGTTGTCCGGGTACAACACACAGCTCGCTCAGCGTTCCCGTGACCGGCGCCGTGATCTTGTGCTGCATCTTCATCGCCTCCAGCCAGAGCAGGGGGTCTCCGGCCTTGACGGCGCTTCCTGCGGTGACGCCGTCGGCTACTCGGACGACCGTGCCCGGCATGGGGGCCAGGAGGGAGCCGGGGGCGTGCTGCGTGGTCGGGTCGGGGAAGCGGGGCAGGGCCGTGAGCGCGGTGGCGTTGACGTGGATCTGGTCGCCGTAGCGGGTCACGTCGAACTTGTGCCGCACTCCGTCCACTTCGACGACGACGAGGTGCGCGTCGGCGTGTACCACCCGTACGCCGTCCGCCTCCAGGCCCGTGCGCGTGTGCCGGTAGCGGACCTCGTGTTCCTGCCCGGCCATGGCGTAGCGCTTGGTCTGGGGCTGTGAGGGGACGTTGCGCCAGCCGCCGAAGCGGGAGCGGCGGTGGGCGTCGACGAGCGCGGCGGCCAGCGGGGCGTGCGGGTCGGGGGACGGCTCGGTCAGGTCCGGCAGGTGGCGGTCGTAGAAGCCGGTGTCCATGCGGGCCGCGGTGAACTCCGGGTGGCGCAGGGAGCGGACCAGGAGGTCGCGGTTGGTGACGGGGCCGTGGATCACGGCCCGTCCCAGGGCGGAGGCGAGCTTGCGGACGGCCTCCGTGCGCGTGGGGGCGTGGGCCACGGCCTTGGCGAGCATGGGGTCGTAGTGGACGCCGATGTCGTCGCCGTCCGTGTAGCCGGTGTCGAGGCGGATGCCCTCGGGCAGGGCGAGGCGGTGCAGGCGGCCGGTCTGCGGGGACCAGTCGCGGGACGGGTCCTCGGCGTAGAGGCGGGCCTCCACGGCGTGGCCACGCGCGCGTGGAGGGGTGCTGTCGAGGGGGTGGCCCTCGGCGATGCGGATCTGTTCGGCGACCAGGTCGAGGGCGAACACGGCTTCCGTCACGGGGTGTTCGACCTGGAGGCGGGTGTTCATCTCCAGGAAGTGGGCCCGGCCGTCGGCGACGAGGAACTCGACCGTGCCGGCGCCCACGTAGTCGACGGCTCGCGCGGCCCGTACGGCGAGGGCGCTCAGCTCCTCTTCGAGTTCCCCGGCCAGGCCGGGGGCGGGGGCCTCCTCGATGACCTTCTGGTGGCGGCGCTGGAGGGAGCAGTCGCGGGTGCCGAGCGGCCAGACGGTGCCGTGGGTGTCGGCGAGGATCTGCACCTCGACGTGGCGGCCGTTCTCCACGTACGGCTCGACGAAGACCTCGCCGTCGCCGAAGGCACTCGCGGCTTCGGCACGCGCGGCGGCCAACTCGGCGTCCAGGTCCGCCAGGTGCCGTACGACGCGCATGCCGCGTCCGCCGCCGCCCGCCGCCGCCTTGACCAGGACCGGCAGGTCGGCCTCGGTGACGTCGGTGAGGGGCTTCAGTCCCATGAGCCGCTTGGCGCGGGTCTTGGACGCCATCGCCTCGATGGCGTCCGGGGGCGGGCCGATCCAGACCAGGCCCGCGTCCAGGACGGCCCGGGCGAAGCCGGCGTTCTCGGAGAGGAAGCCGTAGCCGGGGTGCACGGCGTCCGCTCCGGCCGCGACGGCGGCCTTCACGATCAGGTCGCCGCGCAGATAGGTGTCGGCGGGCGCGGCCCCCGGCAGTCGTACGGCCGTGTCGGCCACGCGCGCGTGGAGCGCGTGTGCGTCGGCGTCCGAGTGCACGGCGACCGTGCGGATGCCCAGCTCGCGGCAGGTGCGGAAGACGCGGCAGGCTATCTCGCCCCGGTTGGCGACGAGCACAGAAGTGATCACTGGAGGTTTCCTCACATCCGGAAGACGCCGAAGCCGCCGCGCGCGCCCTCGTAGGGGGCGGTGTGGATCGCCGAGAGGCACAGGCCGAGGACGGTGCGGGTGTCGCGCGGGTCGATGACGCCGTCGTCGTACAGCCGCCCGGACAGGAACATCGGCAGCGACTCGGACTCGATCTGCTGCTCCACCATGGCGCGCAGAGCGGCGTCCGCCTCCTCGTCGTACGGCTGCCCCTTCGCCGCCGCCGACTGGCGGGCGACGATCGACAGCACGCCCGCGAGCTGCTGCGGGCCCATCACGGCCGACTTGGCGCTGGGCCAGGCGAAGAGGAAGCGCGGGTCGTAGGCCCGGCCGCACATGCCGTAGTGGCCGGCGCCGTAGGAGGCGCCCATGAGGACCGAGAGGTGCGGGACGCGGCTGTTGCTGACCGCGTTGATCATCATCGCGCCGTGTTTGATGATGCCGCCCTGCTCGTACTCCTTGCCGACCATGTAGCCGGTCGTGTTGTGCAGGAAGAGCAGGGGGATGTCGCGCTGGTTGGCGAGCTGGATGAACTGGGCGGCCTTCTGGGACTCCTCGCTGAAGAGGACCCCCTGGGCGTTG
Organism: Streptomyces africanus; assembly: GCF_030816955.1. NCBI lineage: Bacteria > Bacillati > Actinomycetota > Actinomycetes > Kitasatosporales > Streptomycetaceae > Streptomyces > Streptomyces africanus. The sequence goes on from NZ_JAUSYP010000001.1 coordinate 3,858,500, forward strand.
GCCAGGATGCCGATCGGATAGCCGTGGAGCGCGGCCCAGCCGGTGGTCAGGCTCGTCCCGTACAGCGGCTTGAACTCGTCGAAGTCGGAGGCGTCGACGATACGCGCGATGACCTCGCGCGGGTCGAAGGGGCTCTTCAGGTCGCCCGGGACGACGCCGAGGAGTTCCTCGGCGTCGTACTCGGGCGGCTCGGCCGGGCCGGGATCGCCGTACGCCTTGCGGTGGTTGAGGCGGGCGACCACGCGGCGGGCCTGCCGGAGCGCGTCGTGCTCGTCGACGGCGAAGTGGTCGGCGAGGCCCGAGACGCGCGCGTGCATCCCGGCGCCGCCCAGGGACTCGTCGTCGCTCTCCTCCCCGGTCGCCATCTTCACCAGCGGCGGACCGCCGAGGAACACCTTGGCCCGCTCCTTGACCATGATCACGTGGTCGGACATGCCGGGGATGTAGGCGCCCCCGGCGGTGGAGTTGCCGAAGACGACCGCGAGGGTGGGGATCCCGGCGGCGGAAAGCCGGGTGAGGTCCCGGAAGATGGCACCCCCGGGGATGAAGATCTCCTTCTGCGACGGCAGGTCGGCGCCGCCGGACTCCACCAGGCTGATGCAGGGCAGCCGGTTGGCGAGGGCGATGTCGTTCGCGCGCAGGGCCTTCTTCAGCGACCAGGGGTTGCTCGCACCACCGCGCACCGTCGGGTCGTTGGCGGTGATCAGGCACTCCACTCCCTCGACGACACCGATGCCGGTGACGAGGGAGGCGCCGACGGTGTGGTCGCTGCCCCAGGCGGCCAGCGGGGACAGCTCCAGGAAGGGCGTGTCGGGATCGAGGAGCAGCTCGATGCGTTCGCGGGCGAGGAGTTTGCCGCGTTTGCGGTGCCGCTCGACGTACTTCTCGCCGCCGCCCGCGAGGGCCTTGGCGTGCTCGGCGTCGAGTTCGGCGAGCTTGGCGAGCATGGTCTCGCGGTTGGCCCGGTACTCGGGGCCGCTCGGGTCGAGCGCGGAGGTCAGGACGGTCACAGGAGGGCCTCCGGTATGTCCAGGTGGCGGGAGCGCAGCCATTCGCCGAGGGCCTTGGCCTGCGGGTCGAAGCGGTGCTGTGCGGCGACGCCCGCGCCGAGGATCCCTTCGACGACGAAGTTGAGGGCGCGGAGGTTGGGCAGGACGTGCCGGGTGACCTTCAGCGGCCGGCTCTCGGGGATCAGCTCCCGGAACCGGTCGGCCGTCAGCTCGTGCGCGAGCCAGCGCCAGGCGTCGTCCGTGCGGGCCCAGACGCCGACGTTGGCGTTGCCGCCCTTGTCGCCGCTGCGGGCGCCCGCGACGAGCCCGAGGGGGGCGTGCCGGGTGGGCCCGGGCGGCAGCGGCTCGGGCAGGTGCGGCTGTGGGACCTCGTCGAGTACGGCGGTGTCGTGGGCCGGGGGCACCGGGACCCGGTGCCCGTCATGGAGGACGGCCACGTGGTCGACGGCACCATGGGGGACGTACACATCCTCGAAGACTCCATAGGGCGAGCCCTTTCCGGGTGGTGCCAGCACATGGAAGCCGGGGTAACTGGCGAGCGCCAGCTCCACGGCCGCCCCGCTCAGGGCCCGTCCGACGACCTCCTGGTCGGGGTCCTGTACGACGAGCCGCAGCAACGCGCTCGCCGTCTCCTCGCTCCGGGCGTCGGGCCGGTCGGTGCGGACCAGCTCCCAGCGCACGTCGGCGGCCTTGCCGAGGGCGGGTTCCATCTGCTCCCGCACCAGGGCGGCCTTGGCCTCCACGTCGAGGCCGGTGAGCACGAAGACGACCTCGTTGCGGAAGCCGCCGAGCCTGGTGAGCCCGACCTTGAGGGTGGGCGGCGGTGCCTGACCGCGCACACCCTCGATCCGCACCCGGTCGGGCCCGTCCTGGGCGAGCCGCACGGTGTCCAGCCGGGCGGTGACGTCCGGCCCCGCGTACCGGGCACCGGCCGTCTCGTACAGCAACTGGGCGGTGACCGTGCCGACGTCGACGAAACCGCCGGTGCCGGGGTGCTTGGTGATGACGCAGCTGCCGTCCTCGTGGAGCTCGGCGAGCGGGAAGCCCGGCCGGCGGACGTCGCCGTCCCGGAAGAAGGCGTAGTTGCCGCCGGTGGCCTGCGCCCCGCACTCCAGCACATGCCCGGCGACGACGGCCCCGGCCAGCCGGTCGTGGTCGGTCTCCCGCCACCCGAAGTGGGCGGCGGCCGGCCCGGTGACGAGCGCCGCGTCCGTCACCCGCCCGGTGACGACGACGTCGGCGCCGGCGCGCAGACAGGCCGCGATGCCGAAGCCGCCGAGGTAGGCGTGGGCGGCGAGGCTGCCGGGATGGGCGGCGGTGAGGTCGTCGCCCTCCACATGTGCGACGCGCACGGGGATGCCGAGCCGGTCGGCCAAGTGCCGTACGGCGTCGGCGAGTCCGGCCGGGTTGAGCCCGCCGGCGTTGGTGACGATCCGCACGCCCCGCTCATGGGCGAGCCCCAGGCAGTCCTCCAACTGCCGCAGAAAGGTACGGGCGTATCCGGCACCGGGGTCCTTCAGCCGGTCCCGGCCGAGGATGAGCATCGTCAGCTCGGCGAGGTAGTCGCCCGTGAGGACGTCCAGGTCGCCGCCCGTGAGCATCTCGCGCATGGCGTCGAAGCGGTCGCCGTAGAAGCCGGAGGCGTTGCCGATCCGGAGGGTCACGGTGCGGCCCCTTTCGGGGGGCGCCCGGTGCCCGGCGGGCCCGCGAAGGCCTGGGCGATGTCCAGCCAGCGGTCGGCGTCGGGGCCGTCGGCGCGCAGGGCGAGGTCGGCGCGGTGGGCGCGCTGGGTGACCAGGAGGCAGAAGTCGAGGGCGGGCCCGGTGACGCGTTGCGGGGCGTCCTCGGGCCCGTACGCCCACACGTCACCGGAGGGCGAGTCGAGTGCGACGCGGAAGGGCTCGGTGGGCGGAGTCAGCCCGTGCACTCCGTAGGCGAAGTCCCGCGTCCGTACCCCGAGCCAGGCCACATGCCGCAGCCGGTCGGTGGGTGGGCGCACCACACCGAGGGTGTCGGCCACGTCCTGGCCGTGGGCCCAGGTCTCCATGAGGCGGGCCGTCGCCATGGAGGCGGCCGACATGGGTGGGCCGTACCAGGGGAAGCGCGCCTTGGGCGGGGCGGCCCGCAGCGCCTCCTCCAGCGCGGTACGGCCGTCGCGCCACCGCGCGAGCAGCTCGGCGGGCGGGAGTCCGGCGTCCTCCTCGGCGCCCTCGTCGACGAAGGAGCCCGGTGCGGCGAGGGCCTTCTCGACCAGGGCTCGGAAGCCGTCGGCGTCCGTGACGGCGAGCAGGGCCGAGCGGTCCGTCCAGGCGAGGTGGGCGATCTGGTGGGCGACGGTCCAGCCGGGCGCGGGGGTGGGGAGCGCCCAGCCCTGCGTGCTCAACGCGGCCACGAGGCGGTCGAGTTCCTCGCTCTCCTCGCGCAGGTCGTCGATCACGGACGTCGGATCGGACACGGGCGCTCCCCTCGGGGCACGGCGGTGTGCGGGGTCGGTGCGGGGTGGTGCGGCGTGCTGAGGAGCATGGCAGCGGAGCCAGAAACAATCAAGCGTGCTTGCATGAAACTGTGGGGTGGCCGGAAGCGTGTGCTCAGGCGGCGCGATCAATACACTCTGGGACGCGCTCGTTCACTTGGTCGCGCATGGTCACGCATCGGGGGAGACACAAGGATGAGCAACTGGAACCCGGGTGGGCAGCCGCCGCCGTACGGTCCGCACGGCGGGCAGCCGTACCCGCCGCCTCCACCCGGCCCCTATGGGCCGCCGCACCAGCCACCGGGCGCTGGCGGTGGCTATCCGCCCCATGTGCCGCACCCCTACACCCCTCACCCGATGCCACCGCAGGCGCCGCCGCCCGGCCCCTTCACGCGGCTGCGGCGGCGTATCGGCCCGATCCACACCGCGCGCCGGGTCTTCAAGCCCTCCCGGCCGGACCTCGTCGAGGATCCGTTGATCGCGCGCATGCAGAAGATCCGTACGTTGGTGGGGCTGGGCGCGGTGGTGTGGGTGTCGGTGGCCTACAAGATCGCCAACTCCGTCCAGGACGTCGCGGACGACCGGTTCCATCAGTCGTGGATCAGCGTGCTGATGCTGTCCGTGACGCTCCCGGCGGTCGTGGGCGTCCTGACGGCCCTGACGGCTCCGCCGGCCCGCCGGGACCTACTGCGCCGGGCCGCGAAGTCGTTCGGCGCGATCCTGGCCCTCATCGCCGGGGTCTTCGTCTTCCCGGCGTCCATGCTCACCGGCTTCCTCGACGGGAAGTTCGCGACCAACCCGGTGATGTCCGTGGTCACTTGGGTGGTCATCGTGTTCATCCTGGTGTGGGTGACGCCGTTCATCTTCTGGGGCATCGGTCTGGCGCTGATCCACGTGTTCCGCACGGCCGACATCCACCAGACCATGCCGCCGCTGCTCGCCATGACGCTGGTCTGGGAGATGGCGCTGATCGACGTCGTCACCGGGGCGTATGCGGGCGTGCCGGGGCCGGTGCGGGCGGTGTTCGTGCTCGGGGCCCCGCTGTCCGTGACCGCGGTCGGGTTGTGGGAGCTGCGGCGGCTGCGGGTGCATTACGGGATCTCGGTGCGGGGGGTGCTGGTGCGCTAGGGGGTGTTTCGGCCCCGACCTCTCGCCCGCTACCTCATGACCGTGGCCAACGGCATCGCCGTCCAGGCCGCCGGCGGCGCCACCCGCGACGAGCTCCAGCGGGTGGCCGACATGGCCCTGCGGAGCCGGCCACCCGCCTGACGGGTCCGGCGGGGAAAGTCGCCGCAGACCTCAGCCGTCGATGTCGAGCGCCGTCCCGTACAGCCGGTCCACGTGCAGCCGGACGACCACCCGCCGTTCGGTCACCAACTGCTCCAGGAACACGCCTTCGTCCTCCGGCCGGGCCTCCTCCGGGATGATCCCGAGCAGCTCCCGCCCGACCTCGTCACCGGGAACCGTCGTGACGTCGGAAACCTCCGCCTCGCCCTCCGCGACGGCGAACGACCACACGTCACCGCCCTGCACATGCAGCGCCGCGCGCGGATTGTGCCTCAGCTGCCGGACCTTGACGCGGTCGGCCGTCGTCGAGAACCGCACGATCCGGGCCTCGGGGTCCCAGCTGTAGACCATGGTGGTCAGATGGGGCCGGCCGTTGCGCTTGACGGTGGCGAGAGTGCCGAACTGCTGCTTGCCGAGCAGGCCGGAGAGGGCTTCGTCGGACAGGGGGCGGGGTGCGGGGCCTTGAGTCATGGCCAGGTCAACTTCACGGCGCGCACGGAAATTTCACGGCCGGCGTCCGCGCGTCGTTAGTGTGGCTCGACATGGGGGCCGACATGGACGTGGAGAACGGGATGGTGACCGTCCCGCCGGGGCGGGTGACGCTGTCCGACCGGCGGACGCAGCGGAGTTGGGCCGTCGACGTCGCGCCGTTCCGGATGTCCGCGGTGCCGGTCACTCAGGCCTGGTACGCCCAGGTCACCGGTGAGCGGCCGAGCGCCGCTCATGGTGCACGGCTGCCCGTCGAGGGCGTGTCGTGGTGGGACGCGGTCCGGTTCTGCAACGCGCTGTCCCGGGCGGAGGGGCTGACGCCCGTGTACCGCCTGTGCGACGACTCCGAGTCGGTCGACCGGGACGCCTCCGGCGACGGGTACCGGCTGCCGACCGAGGCCGAGTGGGAGCACGCCTGCCGGGCCGGCACCAGCGGGCCGCGGTACGGGCGGCTCGACGAGATCGCCTGGTACCGCGGCACCTCACAGGAGCGGATCCGCCCCGTGGGCGGCAAGCAGCCCAACGCGTGGGGCCTCTACGACATGCTGGGCAATGTCTGGGAGTGGTGCTGGGACCTCTACGACGCCGAGGTCTACGGCGCCTACCGGGTGCTGCGGGGCGGCGGCTGGGCCGACGAGCACTGGAGTTGCCGTGCCTCCGTACGGCGCCGCAGCCATCCGACGTTCCGGATCGACGACGTGGGATTCCGCGTGGTGCGCGGATCCCAGCCGCAGTGAACGCGTCCCGGTCGCCCTAGCCCTCCAGACCCGTACCCTCCAGCGCCGCCGTCTTCCGGCGGCCGCGGCCCCGGCCCCGGCCGACCTGGGTCCGTACCGCTCCCATGCTCGCCGCGATGACGAGGGCGATCGCGGCGGCCTCCGTGGTGGTCAGAGTCTGGTCGAGGAGGAGGAAGCCGGCCGTCGCGGCGATGGCCGGTTCCAGGCTCATGAGGATCGCGAAGGTGGAGGCGGGCAGGCGGCGCAGGGCGAGCAGTTCGAGGGTGTAGGGCAGGACCGAGGAGAGCAGGGCCACCGCCGCGCCGAGGCCCAGCGTCACCGGGTCGAGCAGCTTCGTGCCCGACTCCGCGATGCCCAGGGGCAGGAACAGCACCGCCCCCACCGCCATCGCCAGTGCCAGGCCGTCCGCCTGAGGGAAGCGGCGGCCCGTACGGGCGCTGAAGATGATGTAGGTCGCCCACATGGCGCCGGCACCCAGGGCGAAGGCCGCTCCTATGGGGTCGAGGCCGCTGAAACCTCCGCCGCCGAGGAGGAAGACACCGGCGAGGGCGAGTGCCGCCCAGACGACGTTGACCGCGCGGCGGGACGCCAGGACCGAGAGGGCGAGCGGGCCGAGGACCTCCAGGGTGACCGCGGGCCCCAGCGGGATGCGGGCGACGGCCTGGTAGAAGAGGCCGTTCATCGCGGCCATGGTGATGCCGAAGACCACGACCGTGCCCCAGTCGGTGCGTGAGTGGCCGCGCAGGCGCGGTCGGCAGACCACCAGCAGGACGGCCGCCGCCACGAGCAGCCGCAGCGCCACGACCCCGAGGGCGCCCGCCCTCGGCATCAGCATCACCGCCAGCGCACCGCCGAACTGCACAGAGATCCCGCCCGCGAACACCAGGCCCACCGGCCCGAGGGAGCCCAGCCGGCCTGGCCTGCCCGGTCCTGCGGTCGGTGCGCCGGCAGCGGCGGTCGTCGCGGACTGGGGCGTGGTGGCGGTGTCCGGAGTGGTCACGGGCGGTCCTGTGCTCGGCTGCGTACCTACAATCCTGATGCACGCTGGCGTGCATCAGGATGTACTTTGAAGTCCAGAGTAATGGACTCAGCCAGGCGCGTAAACCGCTTATGCCACTGTCTTGGAATGCGGGCCTCAGCGGCGGGCCAGGTACAGGTTCAGCGCCTTGTACAGCAGCCGGTTGATCGGGAAGTCCCACTCGCCGAGGTACTCGACGGCCTCGCCGCCGGTGCCCACCTTGAACCGGAGCAGGCCCAGCAGGTGGCTGGACTCCTCCAGCGTGTCCGTGATGCCGCGCAGGTCGTAGACGGCGGCGCCGAGTTCATGGGCGTCCGTCATCATGCGCCACTGCATGGCGCTGCTCGGCTGGACCTCGCGCCGCCGGCTGGTGGAGGCGCCGTAGGAGTACCAGACGTGGTCGCCGACGGTCAGCATCGTCGCGGCGGCGAGCGCCTCGCCGTCGTGATACGCGAGGTAGAGCCGCATCCGGTCCGGATGCTCGGCGGTGAGCGCGCTCCACATGCGCTGGAAGTAGGGCAGCGGGCGCGGGAGGAAGCGGTCCCGCTCGGCGGTCTCGGAGTACAGCTCGTGGAAGGCCGGCAGATCCTCGTAACCGCCGCGTACGACCTTCACGCCGGCCTTCTCCGCCTTGCTGATGTTGCGTCGCCACTGCTGGTTCAGGCCGCCGCGGATGTCCTCCAGCGACCGTCCGGCGAACGGCACCTGGAAGACGTACCGGGGCTGTCCCGCGGCGAAGCCGTCCTCGCCGCCGGGTTCGGTCTGCCGCCAGCCCATACGGCGCAGGGTGTCCGCGACCTGGCCGGCACGCGGTTCGAACGACGTCGCCCGCACGTCGCGCAGGCGCCGGGCGGCCGGGTCCGCGATCGCGGCCTTGACCGCCTCGGCGCTCCAGCGGCGCACCACGACCGGCGGGCCCATCCGCACCGCGAAGGCGCCCCGGCTCGCGAGGTGGGCGACCATCGGCTCCAGCAGATGGTCGAGGCCGGGCTCGTGCCAGTCGATCAGCGGGCCCTCCGGCAGATACGCCAGGTACCGCGGCAGTCCGGGCAGCTTCGGCCCGGGCAGCGGGCGCAGCAGCACCAGTCCCGCGCCGACGAGCTGCCCGGCTCCGTCGGACCAGCCGAGGCTCTCCGCCCGCCAGTCGGGCTTCACCTCGCCCCAGGACGGGATCTGGGTGTGGCTGGCGAAGGGGCGGGCCGCGACGAACGCGAGATGCTCGTCACGGGTGATCTGCTGGACGCGGACGCTCATGCGCGGGCTCCTTCGAGTGGCTGGTGCCGAGAGCCTAGGAGCGGCTTCGCCCCTGCCCCGGCTCAGACACTCGGGTCGGCCCGTGCCGTGGCCCGAACGCCCCAAGCGCGGGTGTGAAGGGGCAGTCAGTGTCAGCCGTCCCCCTCCAGCGCCGCCGCCAGCACCTCCGCCAGATGCCTCCCCCGCACGCCCGCCAGCTGCTCCAGCTGCGTGCGGCAGGAGAAGCCGTCCGCCAGGACCACCGTGCCGTCGGGGGCCTCCCGTACCGACGGCAGGAGCTGTTCTTCCGCGCATGCGGTGGACACCTCGTAGTGGCCCTTCTCGAAGCCGAAGTTCCCCGCGAGGCCGCAGCAGCCGCCGCTCAGTTCGCCGGTGAGCAGCGCGGCCCGGCGCAGCCGGTGGTCGGCGGCGTCGCCCAGCACCGCGTGCTGGTGGCAGTGGGTCTGGCCGGCCACCGGGCGGTCGACGCGCGGTGGTGTCCAGCCGGGGGCGTGGCGTTCCAGTGTCTCCGCGAACGTGAGGACCTTGGCGGCGAGGCGGGCGGCGCGCGGGTCGTCGTGCAGCAGCTCGGGGACGTCCGTGCGCAGCGCCGCGGCGCAGCTCGGCTCCAGGACCACGACCGGGGCGTCGGTCTCCAGCACCGGTTCCGTCAGGTCGAGCGTGCGGCGCATGACCGCTCGGGCGCGGTCAAGCTGCCCCGTCGACACATACGTCAGCCCGCAGCAGACGTGCCCCCGGCCCCGCAGCAGGGACAGCGGGTCGAGGGCGACCGTCCGGCCGTCGCCCACCGGCGGTTTCTCCAGACGCACGGTCGGCGGCAGCGCCACCCGCAGCCCGGCCGCCTCCAGCACCCGCACGGCGGCCCGCCCCACGGAGGGCGAGAGGTACTCGGTGAAGGTGTCGGGCCACAGCACGACCAGGTCGCCGCCCTGCACGGAGGCCCGCCGCCGCTCCCACCACCGGCTGAACGTCTGTGTCGCCACCCGGGGGAGCTCCCGCTCGGGGGCGATCCCGCCCAGCCGTTTCGCCACCCGGGCCAGAGGCCGCAGCCGGGCCAGGGCGTTGACCAGCCGCGCCGTGCGCGTACGGGTCACGGCACGGAGCCACACGGGCAGCCGGCCCATCGCGTAGTGCGCGGCGGGGCGGCGCCGGCCGGCGTAGTGGTGGTGGAGGAACTCCGCCTTGTACGTGGCCATGTCCACCTCCACCGGGCAGTCCGACCGGCAGCCCTTGCAGGACAGACACAGGTCCAGGGCGTCCCGCACCTCCGTGGAGCGCCACCCGTCGCTCACCAGCTCACCGGCGAGCATCTCGTGCAGCAGCCGGGCCCGCCCGCGCGTGGAGTGCTCCTCGGCGCCGGTCGCCCGGAAGGACGGGCACATGACGCCCGAGCCGGACACCGACGTCGTGCGGCACTTGGCGACGCCCACGCAGCGCCGCACCGCCGCCGAGAAGTCACCGCCGTCAAAGGGGTAGCCGAAGGCGACGTCGACGGGCTCGCGGGGCAGGACGGAGAAACGCAGGCCGGCGTCCAGGGGCGCGGGGCGGACCAGCATGCCGGGGTTGAGCAGGTCGTCCGGGTCCCACACCCCCTTCACCCGCTCGAACAGGCCGACCATCTCAGGCCCGTACATCTTCGGCAGCAGCTCCGCCCGCGCCTGCCCGTCCCCGTGCTCCCCGGACAGCGAACCGCCGTGCGTCACCACCAGCTCCGCGAGCTCCTCCGAGAAGCGGCGGAACCGGGCGACGCCGGGCTCGGTCAGCAGGTCGAAGTCGATCCGGACGTGGATGCAGCCGTCCCCGAAGTGCCCGTACGGCGTGCCGCGCAGCCCGTGGGCGGCCAGCAGCCCCCGGAAGTCCCGCAGATACGCCCCGAGCCGGGCGGGCGGCACCGCGCAGTCCTCCCAGCCGGGCCAGGCCTCCGTCCCGTCCGGCATCCGGGTCGCCGTACCGCTCGCGTCCTCCCGGATCCGCCACAGCGCGCGCTGCCCCGCCGGGTCGGTGACCACCAACGCGTCCAGGACATCGGCCGCCCGCACGATCGTCTCCGCACGCGCGCATGCCTCCTCGGCCGACTCCCCGCCGGTCTCCACGAACAGCCAGGCCGCGCCCCGCGGCAGCGCGGCCGGGGACGGCACCAGGTCCGCCGCCATGCCCTCCACCGTCAGCGGGCGCAGCGGCAACAGCCCGGCCGCCGCCTCCGCCGCCGCGCTCTCGTCGGCGTAGCCGAGCACGGCCAGCGCACGCGCGCGTGGTGCCTCGACGAGGCCTACGACCGCCTCCGTCAGCACGCCCAGCGTGCCCTCGGAACCGCAGAAGGAGCGGGCCACGTCGGCGCCGCGCTCGGGCAGCAGGGCGTCCAGCGCGTACCCGGAGATACGGCGGGGCAGCTCCGGGAAGCCGGTGCGCAGCCGGGCCAGTTCGCCGTCCACCAGCTCCCGCAGGCCGTCCGGCGCGCCGGCCCCGTCCCGCCCGAGCCGCAGCCGCCGCCCGCGTGCGGTGATCACGTCCAGCTGGCGCACGCTGTCCGCGGTCGTCCCCCAGGCCACCGAGTGCGAGCCGCACGAGTTGTTGCCGATCATGCCGCCGAGCGTGCACCGGCTGTGGGTGGAGGGGTCGGGCCCGAACCGCAGCCCGTGCGGGGCCGCCGCCTCCTGGAGCCGGTCGAGCACCAGACCCGGCTGCACGACGGCCGTACGCGCCTCGGGATCCAGGGTGACCAGCCGGTTCATGTGCCGGGTGAAGTCCAGGACGACACCGGTTCCGGTGGCCTGCCCCGCGATGGACGTGCCCCCGCCGCGGGCGACGACGGGCACGCCGTGCTCCCGGCAGACGGCCAGTACGGCGGCCACGTCGTCGGCGTCCACGGGGGCGACGACGCCACGAGGGACCCTCCGGTAGTTGGACGCGTCCATGGTGACCAGTGCCCGGGAGGTGACGTCGAACCCGACCTCGCCGCGGACGGCCGCCCGCAATTCCGCCTCAAGTTCGGACATGCCGCCACTCATGTCTGCGCTCATGCCTCCACTCAACACCGTCTCACCCGACGGACGACGTTTCGCCCGCGTTTCGGGAAGCGACTACGCTCCCCTCCGTGGCTGAGATCCGGATTCCCTCTGACATCAAGCCCGCGGACGGTCGTTTCGGCGCGGGTCCCTCCAAGGTGCGGACGGAGGCGCTGGACGCCCTCGCCGCCAGCGGCACGTCCCTCATGGGCACCTCCCACCGCCAGGCCCCTGTCAAAAACCTGGTCGGCAAGGTGCGTGAGGGCATCCGTGAGCTGTTCCAGCTCCCCGACGGGTACGAGGTGGTCCTCGGCAACGGCGGCTCCACCGCGTTCTGGGACATCGCGACGCACGGCCTGATCGAGAACAAGTCGCAGCACCTCAGTTTCGGCGAGTTCTCCTCCAAGTTCGCCAAGGCCGCCAAGCTCGCGCCCTGGCTGGCCGAGCCGGACGTCATCTCCAGTGACCCGGGCACGCACCCCGAGCCGGTCGCCGGGGCGGGCGTCGACGTGTACGCGTTCACCCACAACGAGACCTCGACCGGTGTCGCCATGCCGATCAAGCGCGTGGCCGGCGCCGACGAGGGCGCCCTGGTCCTCGTGGACGCCACCTCCGGTGCCGGCGGCCTGCCCGTCGACATCGCCGAGACGGACGTCTACTACTTCGCCCCGCAGAAGTCCTTCGCCTCCGACGGCGGCCTGTGGATCGGCGTCTTCTCCCCGGCCGCGATCGAGCGCGCGGAGCGCGTCCACGCGTCCGGCCGGCACGTCCCGGAGTTCTTCTCGCTGCCGACGGCGATCGACAACTCCCGCAAGAACCAGACGTACAACACCCCGGCCCTCGCCACCCTGTTCCTCCTCAACGAGCAGCTGGAGTGGATCAACGGCCAGGGCGGCCTGGACTGGTCGGTGCGCCGCACGGCCACGTCCGCGCGGACGCTGTACGGCTGGGCCGAGGACGTCAAGTTCGCGAGCCCGTTCGTCACCGACCCGGCCAAGCGCTCCCAGGTCATCGGCACGATCGACTTCACGGACGAGGTGGACGCCGCCGCCGTCGCCAAGGTCCTGCGCGCCAACGGCATCGTCGACACCGAGCCCTACCGCAAGCTCGGCCGCAACCAGCTGCGCGTGGCGATGTTCCCGGCGATCGACCCGGCGGACATCGAGGCCCTGACGAAGTGCGTCGACTACGTGATCGAGAAGCTCTGATCTTCTCCCGCAGACGATGAGGGGCGCCCGGCTGGTACCGGGCGCCCCTCACGTCATGTCAGGCGATGCTCACGCGAGCGCGCTCAGACCCCGGACCCCAGGATCCCGCGCAGGGTGTTGCCGACCGTCGCGACGGCCGACTGGCCCGTGCTCGGCGTCTTCTCCGCCGTGGCCTGCGGCTTCGGGTCGGGCAGCTTCTTGCAGACCGCGTCGGCCACGCCGCTGCCGTGCGGCACCTTGCCGCTGGTGAGGTACGCCGCCAGGTACTTGTCGAGGCAGGCGTTGCCGCCCAGCGTGATGCCGTGGTTGCCGCCGCCCTGCTCCACCACCAGGCTGGAGCCCTTCAGCAGGCGGTGCATGGTGACACCGCCCTGGTACGGGGTGGCCGCGTCGTCCGTCGCCTGGAACAGCAGCACCGGCGGGAGCTTGGTGTTGGCGACGTTCACCGGCTTCAGCGTCTTCGTCGGCCAGAACGCGCACGGCGCGTTGTACCAGGCGTTGTTCCAGGCCATGAACGGCGCCTTCTCGTACACCGCCCAGTTGTCCTTGCGCCACTGCTTCCAGTCGCGCGGCCAGGACGCGTCACGGCACTGCACCGCGGTGTAGACGCTGTAGCCGTTGTCGCCGGAGGCGTCGATGGCGGCGATGTTGTCGTACGCCTTCACCAGCGCGGCGGTGTCCTTCTTGTTGACGTACGCCGCGAACGTCTGGGCGAGGGTGGGCCAGTAGGCGTTGTTGTAGCCGCCGGGTATGAAGATGTCCTCCAGCTCGGAGGCGCCCACCTTGCCGCCCGCCGGCTTCTTGGCCAGGGCCGCCCGCATGGCGTACCACTTGGCCTCGACCTTCTTCGGGTCGGTGCCGAGCTTGTACGTGGAGTCGTACTTGGCGATCCACGCCATGAGCGCCTTGTGACGCTTGTCGAAGGCGTAGTCCTGCTGGATGTTGTCCTCGTACCAGACCCCGGTCGGGTCGACGATCGAGTCCAGCACCAGGCGCCGCACCCGCTCGGGGAACAGCTTGGCGTAGACCGAGCCGAGGTAGGTGCCGTACGAGTAGCCGAAGTAATTGATCTTCTTGGCGCCGAGGGCCTTGCGGATCGAGTCCATGTCCTTCACGGCGCTGACCGTGTTGATGTACGGCAGGACGTCCGCGTACTTCTTGCCGCAGGCCTGGGCGAAGGACTTGGCGCGGTCGAGGTTGGCCTTCTCCAGCGCGGGCGTGCTGGGCACGGAGTCGGGGCGCACCGGGTCGAAGTAACCCGGCTTGCAGTCCAGGGCGGGCTGGCTCTTGCCCACGCCGCGCGGGTCAAAGCCGACGACGTCGTACTGGGCGGCGACCTCCTTCGGCAGGGACGACGCGACGAAACCGGCCAGCGACAGGCCACTGCCGCCGGGGCCGCCGGGGTTGACCAGCAGCGGGCCCTGGTACGTCTTGGCGGTGTGCGGCACGCGGGACAGCGCCAGCGTGATCTGCTTCCCCTGCGGCTTGGCGTAGTCGAGCGGCACCTTCACCGACGCGCACTGGAGCGTCGGGTAGTCCTCCGTGCCGCACTTCTTCCAGGTGACCTTCGCGGCCTGGGCGGTGGTCGCGGAGTGCGGCGCGCTGGCGCTGGCGGGGACGGCGGTGAGCGTCCCGGCCAGGACGACGGTCGCGCCGCACAGGACGGCTGCGCTTCTTCTCATGGAGTTCTCTCAGAACGGTGAGGGGGGTCAGGACCGCGTGTCACGCGGTCCGTGCCGCATCGTTTCGGAAGAGCACGCCATGCACGTACGTATTCGACCAAGACTTGACCGAATCGAGTCATCTACTGTGCCCAAATCCCCGGAAAACGGGGGTTGTTGGACTACAGCGAACACCCGCAGGAAGAGCGCAGGTCGCGATGAGAGGGGCGCCGGGAACACCGAAGCGCCCCTGGGGTCAGGGGCCCCGGTGAACCGGATGAGCCATGAGGCGTAGAGGGCTGCGGCAGGGAAGCTCACGTCCGGCGGGTGGAGGGCTGGGGAGGCAGCATGACGTCCCCGCTGCGCTTGAGCCGCTGCCAGGGCAGCCGGTAGCCGTTGATCGCGGTCAGGCAGGCCTGGGTCAGGACCAGGTACATCACCTGGCGGTAGACGACCTGCTGGAGCGGAAGCGCCCACAGGGGCCGGAGCCTCTCGCCGTCGAGACGGAAGGCGTACCCGGCGCAGACGGCCTGCACCGCCAGCACGCCGCCCCAGGCCAGCGCGGTGGTGCGCGGGTTGCCGAACACCAGCCCGTAGACGGCCAGTATGTCGATCAGCGGGGCGAGCAGCGGGGTGAAGATCTGGAAGACGGCCAGCAGGGGCAGACCGAGGCGGCCGAAGTGGCCCGCGTGGCCACGCTCGAACAGCGCGTGCCGGTGCTTCCACGTGGCCTGCATCGTGCCGTAGCTCCATCGGTAGCGCTGGCGCCACAGCTGCCGCAGCGAGGACGGTGCCTCGGTCCAGGCGAGTGCGTCCGGCGCGTAGTGGACCTCCCACCCGGCCCGGTGCAGGGCCATGGTGATGTCGGTGTCCTCGGCGAGGGTGTCCGCGCTCATCATTCCGGCGTCCCGCAGGGCCTCGGCGCGGAACGCCCCCACGGCACCGGGGATGGTGGGCAGGCAGCGCAGCAGGTCGTACATGCGGCGGTCGAGGTTGAAGCCCATGACGTACTCGATGTGCTGCCACCGGCCGAGCAGCCGCCGGCGGTTGCCGACCTTGGCGTTGCCCGCGACGGCGCCGACGCGGGGGTCGGCGAACGGCTGGACGAGGCGGCCGACGGTCGAGGGGGCGAAGACGGTGTCGGCGTCCAGCATGACGACGAGGTCGTGGGAGGCGCGCAGGACGCCGGTGTTGAGGGCGGAGGGTTTGCCGCCGTTGGGCTGCCGGATGACGGTGACGTTGTCGAGGGCGAGCGACTGTGCGAGGTCGGCGGTGTCGTCGCTGGATCCGTCGTCCACGACGATGATCTCGACGGGGTGGTCGCTCGCGGCGAGGGAGCGGAGCGTCTTGGCGATGCACAGCTCCTCGTTGTAGGCGGGTACGACGACACTGACCGGCCGGGTGACCGGCCCGTGCCGGTCGCCGTGGGGGCGCCGTTGACGGCGGGCGTGGTGACGGGCCAGGACGAGCAGGAGCACACAGCGCGCGAGGACGAGCGAACCGACCACCAGCAGCAGCACGCTGACGGCCGACACCGCCGCCCCCGACACGGTCACGGCGGCCACGAAGATGCGGCCGCTCCAGCGGTCCGCCGTGTCGACGGGGCTGGTGAAACTGTCGGTGCCGACGAGATCGGCGAGGGTGGTGAAGCGATAGCCCTGGGCCTTCAGCCGGGGGATCAGGGTCTTGAGGGCTTCGACCGTCTGTGCTCTGTCCCCTCCCGCGTCGTGCAGGAGGACGACCGCGCCCCGGCCCGGCACTCTCGGGGTGGCCGCGTCGGCGATGGCCCGGGCGCCCGGCCGCCGCCAGTCGTTGGTGTCCTGGTCGATGAACGCCAGGACGTAGCCCTTCTCCCCCAGGCGCCGGGCCACGGACCACGCCGAGTCGTCGAGGGCGGAGGGGACCGAGGAGTAGGGCATCCGCATCAGCGACGTGTTGATGCCCGCGGCCCCCGCGAGGGCGAGTTGGGTCAGCGCCAGCTCACGGTCGACCTCGCTCGCGGACCGGGTGGCCAGGTCCGGGTGGGAGAAGGTGTGCACGCCGATCTCATGGCCGGAGCGGACCACACTGCGCAGGACTCCCGGGTGCCGGGCGGTCTGCTGCCCGGTGACGAAGAAGGTGCCGGGCGTGCCGTAGTGGTCGAGGACGGCCCGGATGCGGGGCGTCCAGGTGGGGTCGGGGCCGTCGTCGAAGGTCAGGACGATGGTCTTGTCCGGTGTGCGATACGTCCGCTGGTGATCGTCGGTGGTGTCGACGACCGGGCCGCCGCCGGCGATCCTGCGGGGGACGCCGGTGGCCGGTCGTCCGCCGCGCCCTTCCTGGTCACCGGCGAAGCCCCTGGTGGTGTACCCCTCGACGAGGAGGACCGAGGCGACGAAGGCCAGCAGGACGAGGGGAACGACGATGCGGAAGCGGTGCCGCGGCGACAGGGGTGCTCGCCTCCGCCGCGGGCCGGGCGACCCCGGTGAGCGGCCGGGTGACCGGTCAGGGTGCCGCCGCATCAGGGAGCCTCAACCACCGATGGGCCGGAGGGCGGGGGTTCGGCCACGCCACCGGGCGGCGCCGAGGGAGTGGTCGCCGGCGCAGTGGGCTGGGGGGTGGCTGGCGGCGTCGGCGCCGGCGCCGGGGGCGCGGGTGCCGGTGGGGCCGGTGGGGCACTGGTCGGCGGAGCAGGTGCGGGCGAGGGCGGCGGCGATGCGGGAGTGCCGCCCGTGCTGGGCGCAGGGGCGGGAGCGGGAGGAACAGGAGGGCTCGTGGGCTGCGCCGGTGACGGTGGCGCCTGGGTCGTTGGTGCCTGCGGTTCTGTTGTGTCAGGAGGTGCCGGTGCGCTGGTCGGTGGGTCCCCGGGCACAAGCGGTGGAGCAAGGGAAGGGCCGGGCGTGGTGAGCTGCGGAAGGAGCAGGGTGCTCGGGCCGGCCGCGGCCGAAGGACCGACGGCGACCGGAGGACCGGCCGCGGCCGAAGGGTCGTCCGGCGGCGCCAGGGGCGTCCGGCCCGGGGTGCGCGGTCCCGGTGCGGCAGGCGCCGCTATGTCACCGGGCAGGATCGCCCCCGGCGCAAAGGGCGTTGCTCCCATCAGGCTCAGCCCCAGCACCGCCATGTACGTGGCCGCGCAGGCCGCCAGCCCGTAGCCGGCGCGCCGCAGATTCCGCGCACGCCGGCCGGAGGCGTCGACGAACACGGGAAGGTTCGGATCGCCCGGCGATACCTGACCCGTTTGTCCTCTCTTGGCACGGTAAAGCACCATACGGCTCAGCGTACGCCGGTGCCGGGCGGGTCAGTACGGAATCCTCCGCATCAGAAGAAGGGCGCTCCCGGCGAGCCCCCCGGTCAGGTACATGGCCGGGTATGCAGGTGATCCGGAGACGCCCGGCCGGCACCGAGCGCCCCCGTCACACCGGCGTCATGTCGCCGTGCACGTCACACTCGGCACAGCCCCGCCCCCGGGAGCACCTCCGAGGCCGAAGCTCGCCGAACCCCCCACCGGCACGCTTCCGTTGTGCGCGGCGTTCACCGCCGTGACGCCCGTCCCGCTCTGCGTGTACGACGCGTTCCACATGCTGGTGATCTTCTCCGCACCGCTCCACGCCCACGTGACCTTCCAGGACTTCAGCGGCGTCGTGCCCGTGTTGGTCACCTTCACCTCGGCGTTGAAGCCGCCGCCCCAGTCGCTGCTCACCGCGTAGGCGGCGGTGCAGGCGGCCGCGCCGCCGGGTTCGCCCGGCCCGCCGGGATCCGGCCCGGAACCGCCGCCCTCGAACCCCGGCGCCTTGATCGCCTTGAGGTACCCGTCCTTCGCGGTGTCCACCGTCTGCCAGTCGTCCTTCAGGATCCCGCCCGTGTCCCCGGAGTTGGGGTTCCAGGACCAGAACGTCCAGTGGAAGCTGTCGGCGCCGTTCGCCGACGTCGACCGCAGGTACGTCACCAGCGCGGACAGCCACTTCTGGTCCACCGCCGGCTGGAGCGTCGTACCGAACTCGCCGAGCCACACCGGCGCGATGTTCTGCTTGAAGATGTAGCCCCAGTACTTGTCCCAGATCCCCGGCATGTTGGCCGGGAAGGACGGGTCGCTGAACCACGACTGCTGGGCCACCGACGTGGCGTAGTCGTGGGCCGAGTACACCAGCCGGTTCGGGACGTCCAGCTGGACCGGGTACTGGGCGACGCCCATGAGGTTGCCGCCCCACCAGCCGTTGGCGCCGTTGTACGACTGCACGCCCTCGACCATGATCAGCAGCTCGGGGTTGACCGACAGCACCGCGTTGCCCGCACGCTGGGCGGCCAGCCGCCAGTCCCGGGCCGTGTCGCCGCAGCCCCAGCAGGCGGGGTCGTGGGGCTCGTTGTGCAGGTCGATGCCGACGACGGTGGGGTTGCCCTTGTAGCGCGTCGCGAGGGACTTGAGGTTGGTGATCCAGGTCGACTCGGGGACCGACGCCGTGTACCAGAGCGCCGACTGTCCCGCCGCGTCCGGGCGGTGCCGGTCGAGGACGATCTTGAGTCCGGCCTGCCCGGCGTACGCCACGATCCGGTCCAGGACCTGGAGCGACGTCAGGCCCCGCAGGTCGGTGTTCTTGCCGTCGTGGTTGATGCTCTCGGGCATGGCGCCGGGCTTGAGGATGTCGTCGCTGTAGGGCATCCGGATGGTGTTGTAGCCCAGCGACTTCATCTGGTCGATCATGCTCTTGTAGTCGCGGGCCCACAGGCCGTGGACGACATGGATGTCGGTCTCGAAGCCGAACCAGTTGACGCCGGCGATACGGACCGGCTGGCCGGCCGCGTCCAGGATCTGCCGACCGCTGGTGTGCCAGTAGCCGGCGCCGGCCTGAGCGTCGACGTCGGCGTCGGCGTCGGCCTGTGCCGACTGGGTACCGGCCAGGGGTAACAGGAGCGCCGCGGCGACGCACAGCGCTCTTCGCAGAGTGCGGAACATGGCTGCTTCCTCTCGGGGGAGGCGCGGCCCCGGAACTCGCATGGGAGCGCTCCCATATGCCGCGCACCTCCCAGGAAACTGACGCACCATGAGCACGTCAACCCTCCGGGAGGTGCGGGTTCCGCTCGAGAGGTGTCCGCCTAGCGGCTCAGCTTCCTGAACCGCCGTACCGCGAGCGGCAGGAAGATCAGCGTCAGGATCACCGGCCACACCCCGGCCATCAGCAGCGCGTGCCGCTCGACCCAGGTGTCGCCGCCGACCGGCGTGCCGAACAGCTCGCGGGTCGCCGCCGCCGTGGAGGAGATCGGGTTCCAGACCGCCACCCAGCTCAGCCAGCCGGGCATGAGCTGCGGCGCGACGAAGATGCTGGAGATCATCGTCAGCGGGAAGGCGACCGCGAACAGGCCGCCCGCCGCCTCCGGGTTGGGCACGAGCAGGCCGAGCCACACCCCGATCCAGATCAGCGCGAACCGCAGCCACAGCAGCAGCCCGAACGCGCCCAGGAAGCCGAGGCCCCCCTCCGGCCGCCAGCCCATGGCGAGCGCGGTGAGCATCATGATCGCCAACTCGGCGCAGGCGACGAGCAGATCGGTGACACCGCGTCCGGCCACCACGGCGGAGGACGCCATCGGCATGGAGCGGAAGCGGTCGATGACGCCCTTGGTGGAGTCGTGGACCACGACGGTCGCCGTGTTGATGAAGCCGAACGCCATGGTCATCGCGAACATGCCCGGCATCAGGTAGTCGTTGTAGTCCCCGCCGCCCGGCACCTTCATGGCGCTGCCGAAGACATAGCCGTAGAGCAGCACGGAGAGGATCGGGAAACCCAGCTGCCAGGCGATGTTCACGGGCTGGCGCTGGTAGTGGGTCAGGCCGCGGCGGACGACGTTCCAGCAGTCGGCGAGCAGCCAGTAGGTGCGGCCGCGCGTGCCGGGCGGGCTCAGGTCGATGGCGCTCACGCCGCGGCTCCTTCCTCGGTCCGGTGTCCGGTCAGGCGCAGGAACACGTCGTCGAGGCTGGGCCTGCGCAGCCCGATGTCCTGGACGCGGGCGCCCTCGTCCTGAAGGGTCCGCGCCACTTCGGTGAGCGCCGTGACCCGGTCGGTGACCGGGGCGTGCACCCGCAACTCGTTCTCGTCCGCCTCGGGTTCGCCGTCCGTGACCCGGGCGACCACCTTCACCACCCGCGGGATCTCGGCCCGCTCGGCGACCACGACCTCGATACGGTCGCCGCCGACCAGGTTCTTCAGCCCGTCCGGGGTGTCGTCGGCGATGGCCCGCCCCTGGTCGATGACGGTGATGCGGGAGGCGAGCCGGTCGGCCTCCTCCAGGTACTGCGTGGTGAGCAGCACGGTCGTGCCGCCCGCCACCAACGCCCGTACGGAGTCCCAGACCTCCCCGCGGCTACGGGGGTCGAGACCGGTCGTCGGCTCGTCGAGGAAGAGGACGGCCGGGGCGAGGATCATCGACGCGGCGAGGTCGAGGCGGCGCCGCATGCCGCCGCTGTACTTGCCGACGCCCCGGTCGGCGGCGTCGGTCAGGTCGAACTGTTCCAGCAGTTCGGCCGCCCGGAGCCCGGCCCGCTTGCCGCCCAGGTGGAACAGCCGGCCGAACATCTCCAGGTTCTGGCGGCCGGTGAGCACCTCGTCCACCGCCGCGTACTGCCCGGTGAGCCCGATCCGGGCCCGCACCTCGCGCGGCTGCCGGGCCACGTCCAGCCCGGCGACCGTCGCCCTGCCCCCGTCCAGCCGGATCAGCGTGGACAGGATGCGGACGGCGGTGGTCTTGCCCGCCCCGTTGGGTCCGAGCAGGCCGTGCACCGTGCCCTCGCGTACGGCCAGGTCGAAGCCGTCCAGGGCGCGTTTCTCGCCGTACCGCTTCTCCAGCGCCTCGGCCCGCACCGCGTATCCGTCCATACCGCCCCTCCCCTGTGCTCGTGCCCTGCTCCGGGCACCGAACTGGGTACAGCGTACCCGGTTACGCGTACGCCGTACCCAGTTTTTTGCGGGGGACTTAAGCTGGGCTCCATGGAAAGCGGCAGGAGCGGTACGGGCAGGACGGGTGGTACCGGCCATACGGTCGGTACGGAGACCAGTGGCAGCGGCGATATCGCGCGCACCCTCGAACTGCTGTGGGACACCGGCCGGCGTCCCAGCCGCGGCCCCAAGCCGACCCTGACCCTGGACCGGATCGTGGAAGCCGCCGTCCAGGTCGCGGACACGGAGGGTCTGGAGGGGCTCTCCATGCGCCGGGTCGCCGCCGAACTCGGCACCGGCACCATGTCGCTCTACCGGTACGTCCCCGGCAAGGGCGAGTTGCTCGACCTGATGCTGGACCGGGTCCAGCGCCCCTCCGAGAATCCGGCGGACCTGGGCGACAGCGGCTGGCGAGCCGCCCTGGAGGCCATGGCCCGCGCGACGCTCGCCCTCTACCGCCGCCACCCCTGGCTGCTCCAGGTCAACCAGTCCCGCCCGATCCTCGGCCCGAGCGCCCTGGACGGCATGGAGAAGGTCCTCACCCGGATCCGCCCGATGGGGCTGACCGACCCCGAACTGGTATCCGCGATCATCATGATCGACGGGTACGTCGTCGGGGCCGCGCGCACGCAGCTCTACCAGCAGGAGGCGGAGCGCCGGACGGGCCTGACGGACACGGAGTTCTGGCAGGCACAGGTGCCGGTGCTGGAGAAGGTCCTGGCCTCGGGCCGCTACCCGGTGATGGCGTCGCTCTCCGAGGACACGTTCGGGCCGGACTTCGACCACTTCGGTTTCGGACTCCAGCGCATCCTGGACGGGCTGGAAGTACTGGTCGCGCAACGCCGGGACGAGCCGGCCCCATAAGCCGCCGCCGTCTCCGGCTGCTACCTGCGCCGCCTCAGCCCGCGCAGGCCGAGCAGGGCGGCACACGCCACGGCCACGGCGATGGCGCCCGTCTTGAGATCGACGCTGAGCCCGTCGCCGCTGCCACGGCCGCCGCGCGCGGACGAACTCCCTCCCTCGGACGACGATCCGGAGCCACCGGGCGGGTCCTGCCCCTCCACCGAGCTGTCGGCCCCCTCGGCGCCGTACATGAGCCTCGTCCCGTCGGCGGTGTAGGTGACGGACTCCCCCTGCCCGAGGAACGGCACGCCGAGCCGCTGCTCCCGCTTGATCTTCCCGCCGTTCCAGTCGTACGCGATCGCGCCGAAGTAGCTGCGGACGACGAGGTGTTCACCGTCCGGGGAGAGCGTGGCGTCGGTGGCCTCCAGGTCGGGCACGGCCGCGACGGGCCGGAAGACGTTCGTGCCCGAGGCGGAGAGCTCGGCGGGACCCTCGTACAGGTGCCCGCCCTTCTCGTTCTTGTCGACGATGTAGACGCGGCCGGTCTTCGGGTGCACGACGAGGGACTCGGCGTCGCGGGCCCCGTCGGAGTACTTCACGACGTACTGCGTGGCCCGGATCGTCTGGTCCTTCAGCGTCTTCGGCTCGGGCAGCTCGTAGATCCACACATGGGGCCAGCTGCCGCCGAGGTTGTCGCCGATGTCGCCCACGTAGATCCGGTTGCCCGGGCCGATGGAGATGGCCTCGACGTCCCGGGGCGTTCCGACGCCGGTGAGGGTGAGGCGGGCGACGGTCTCGCCCGTCCTGCTGTCGACGGCGTAGATGTAGGGACCGTCGTCGCTGTCGTTGTGCGTCCAGTAGATACCGGGGTGGAGCCGGGAGGCGGCCAGACCGCTGGACTCGGTGATGCGCGGGTCCTTGATCGTGAAGTCCTCGTCGCCGTCGGCGGCGGAGGCGGGCACGGCGAAGGCGCCCACGAGAAGGGCCGCGGCGATGATGGCGAACGGTCGGCGCATGCCCCAAGCCTGCCATCCCGCTGCGCGGTTCATGGCGGGTAACGGATCACGGGGAGGCCGGCTGGGGTTCCGGTGCTCAGAAGGGCACAGCCAGACCGGCCTCTCGCAGCTTGAGCAGTGCTCTGCCCATGCATTCCGCGACTGAGGCTCCGTCGGCTCTCAGCCCTTCGGACAGTGGCCCCCCACCAGCGGCAAAGGTCCACGCCGGCCGGCCTTCCCGCATCCGCTCCGAGTCGACCCGGATCATCGCCCCAACGCCCTGCTCACCGAGCCATTCCAGAATGAGCAGCGTCGCCTCTTCGACGCCATGGTCCGGATCCGGCTTGGACCACCGCCCTTTTCCTCTGGTCACGACGGAACCTTACGAGTGCTGCGTGATGGAGGTGGCGAGGACGCGGCCCTGGCTGTACATGTCTCGTCGGGGAGTTGCCGCACGGAAACGCGCGGGGCTCCGCGTGCGCGCGGGGGGATGTGGAAGGCGTAACAGCCCTCCACTGTGGTCTCGTACACGAAGATGTACGTGCGTGTCGGTCCAAGACCGAGCATCTCCGCGATGACGGTGGTCGATTCCCCCTGCCTTTTGATGTCGACCAATCCCTCGGCCGGCTTCGCGAGAGGGAAGAGCTGAGCGATCTCTGCGTCTTGCAAGACCCCGTCAGCCGCGGCTCGGCTGAGGCGCTGCCGGCCTTCTTCTACGTTGGCACGCAAGTCTGCGCGGGCCTCGGCCTCATCACGCTCTGGTTGAGTCGCCAGCCAGATCCAGGCGCTGACGACGGTCACGAGCAGGAGGACACACAGGGCTATGCACCCGTTGAATAAGCAGCCACCGGTAGTGCCGGTCTGGACTTGTGGCCTTCTCCCCATGGGAACAGCCTCCAGCGCGAGCACGCCTGCACGCTGGGTGCGACGCCGAACCGTGACGACAACGAGTGGTCGAGGTAATAACCGAGTTGCCCTCAGCGGAGCTTCTCAGCATGGGACTTGAGGGTCTCGACGCAGTTCGAGTCGTTTTCGACGCCGGACCTCGAGTGGCAGGGTCAGGCTCCCTCGGGAGTGATCAGGCAGAAGGGATGACCGACGGGGTCCTCGTAGACGCGGTAACCGATCGGCTTGTCCGAACCATCCAGCAGCGTCGCACCGAGGGCGAGCACCTGGGCCTCAGCCGTATCGAGGTTCGCGACCATCACGTCGAGGTGCATGTGCTGAGGGCGCGCGGAATCCTTCCACCGCGGCGCGCGAAAGTCGTCTACCCGCTGGAAGGCGACCACCGGTGTGCCCGCCGCGTTCTGGAGCACGACGAAGTCGCCGGTGTCCGCCTGCCGTGAGAGCGACAGCAGCTTCGCGTAGAAACCGGCGAGCTCATCCGGGTCGGGGCAGTCGATGACAACGGTGTACAGGCGTCCGATCATCCGGCTCACACTGCCACTGGCCTGTGGACGGACAAAACGGCAGGTGCCCAGGCCAAGGTTGAAGAACAAGCTGAGTGCCTGTTCCTGAACGGGCCGGGCTGAGGGCTAGAAAGGCACGCCGGCGCGCTTCGCCAGCTTGGTCAGCCGGGGGTTGCTGCGACGGTGCAGCGAGGTCAGCACGCGCATCAGCTCCTGGCTCGTCGGGTGCACCTTGGCCATCTCCGGGGCAACCTCCCACGCCTCTTCGAGTGAGACCAGGGCGGAATCCCGGTCACCGAGGGCAAGGTGCGACCTGCTGAGGTTCATGTGCAAGGGACCGATGCGGGTGGCCGGTAGAGACGTGCCACGCCGCATCAGGTCGTCGGCGGTCTCCAACGCGGTCCGGTGCTGGTCCATGTCGCTGTACGTCGAGATGACATGGGTGGCCGTCTGGTCCGGCCCGAAGTGGATGCCGTGTTCGTCGGCGTCCTCGCCATACTCCTCGGCCACCCGCCACGCCGCCTGAATGTGGCTGTCTGCGGTGGCGCTGTCCTTGAGCCGGCCTGCCAAGGTGAGCCCGCGCAGGTGCAGGATGCCCAGGCCGAACGCGCGGTCGCGTCCTCGGAGTGTGGACTCCGCCTCGACGATGGCGCGGTCCACGATGGCCAGCCCGCCGCCGAAGTCACCCGAATTGAGGAAGGCCCCGGCCTCGTCACGGGCGGCCACGGTGGCGGCGATCGGGTGGGCACGCTCGGCGGCCAGCCGCTGCTTCATCACGGCCAGCTCGGCGAGGTGCATCCAGCGGTGCCGGGCGGCCAGCCAGTAGACCACCGAGTACGCGTCGGCGACACGGGTCCAGGCGTCGGGCGACTGCGTGGCGTGGGCGTGGTTGGTGGCGTCGGCCAGCACACTGGGGAGCTCCTGCAACACCGCCGACAGCTCAGTCCGGTAGCGATGTTCATTCAGCTCGGCGAGCCGGCGCGGCAGGTCTTCGGGGTGGACCGGTGGCACGTCGGAGATGTCGAACCGCCGGATGGCGTGGTTGAGGGCGGTCAAGCTGTTCTCGTCGGCTCGCTGGACCGGGGCCGTGCCCAGCAGCTCGTCCAGCGTCAGCCCCATGGCCTGAGCGAGAGCAGCGGCAATGCCCTGGGTCAGCGCGCGGTCGCCCACCTCGATCTTGCTGAGCAGCGAGACCGACACACCCGCCCGCCGGGCGAGGGCAACCTGGCTGAAGCCGCGCGCCTTGCGGCACACGGCCACATTGGCTCCGGGTCCGGGAATCCTGGTCGCGCTCATACTGTGCGTCTTCCCCGCTCGACTTCCGTTACGACCCATCGTCGCACCGCGGCCACTCCGACGCCCTGGTGTTGTGCAAGGGGTGTGCAAGTTCGCCTTACACAACGGCAGTTCTCTTGTGTGAGACACGTATGCGCAGGTGGGAAGAGGAGTCATGGAACTGACACACGAGAAACCGCCCACGATGCTGAGTCACGGCAAGCTGCCGTACCCCCGGGGGACGTTGGTCACGGACGTGGAGACCGAACGCACGGGAGAGTTGCAAGGCGTGATCGAGGAGCGCACCAAGGACGGCGACAGGGTCGTCAGTCGGACCGCGTTCATCCGGCCGAGAGGAGGTGGCGTCGAGTGGGAGGCCCCTTTGACCCGCATCCGCCCCGCCGACGGCAACGGTTGAGCCACCCCACCAAGTGCGCGGTCCTGGTCGGCGCTGGTGACGTGATCGGCTACGAAGGCGTATGGCGCACGGTCAAGGAGGCCAGAACCGACCGGGGGCCGATGGGCGGGTTGGCCGTGGTCGTCACCTGGGAGGAGGGCGGTACAACCCGGTTCCCGGCCGGTGACGAACTCCTCCTGAAGCAGCCGGAGCCCGAATGACCAGCGCTCCCCAGGGCGCGTGGTCCGACTCACACCCCGTCCGGAGTTCTGATCGTTCATGATGAGCGGATGCTCAGGTTCATGCCCGTCGGTGACTCCATGACGATCGGGAGCGCGGGCGAACACACGTGGCGCTATCGGATGTGGCAGCACCTGTGCCGTTCCTACGGCGGCTCCTTCACCCTCGTCGGCCCGCGCGAGACGCTGCACGACAAGCTCGCCGACGCCCCGACGTCGTACGCGTACGCCGATCCGGACTTCCCGCGCGCCCACCTGGCCGGCTGGGGCGAGGGGTGGCTGCACATGGCGCCGCTGATCGGCGAGGCGGTGCGGTCGTGCCGCGCGGACGTTCTCCTCGTCTCCCTCGGGCTGATCGACCTGGGCTTCTACACGAACGCCGAGCAGACCGCCGAGAACGTCCGGGCCTTCGCCGCCGAGGCCCGCGCGGCGAACCGGCGGGTGCGGATGGTGTGGCTGCCGGTGATCCCGAACGTGCGGGCCCAGTCCGACCCGGCCTTCGCCGCCGAGGTCGCCCGCTTCAACGAGCTGCTGGCGAAGACGGCCGCCGACCTCGACGAGTCCGGCTCGCCGGTCCTCCTGGCCTCGGCCCCGCCGTCGTACGACATCGACGCCGACACCTACGACGGCACCCACCCCAACGACAGCGGCGAGCACAAGATCGCGGCGGCCTTCGCCGAGGCGATGCACCAGGCCTGGGACCTGGGCGAGTCCTACGAGGAGTAACTCTCGGTGATCACCCGGGTCAGGAACTCCGCGCAGGGCCCGGGCGCCAGGTCGTCCCAGCGCTCCGCCTCCTCCCCCAGGTAGACGGACCGGGCGCGGGCGAGGGCGGGCCGGTGCCCGGCGGGGAGCCGGTCGAGCGCCCACGCGGCTGCCGCGTCCTTCGAGCGGATGGTCCCGGTGGTGAGGGTGGTCCAGATCCGGGCGAGGGTGAGCAGCACGTTGCGGGTGTCGGAGTCCAGGTCGGCCATCAGCTCCGGCACGCCGGCGACGATGGCGCGCCTGAGGTCGTCGTGCGGGACCGGGTCGAGGAGGTCGGCGGGCGGCGGGCCGTGGAGCGGCGCGTCGGCGCGCAGGACCATCGTGAGGAGAGGCGCGAGGTCGGGGCTGGGCTCGGGGGCCGGGGTCACTCCGCGCTCGTAGTCCTCCCGCAGCCAGTCGCCGTAGAGGAAGTCGCAGGTGGGCGGGTAGCGCCAGGGCCGTACGTCGTCCTGTACGACGACGATCAGCTCCACGTGCCGCCGCCCGTCCACGCCGGACACCTTGAGCAACTCCTCGACCAGGACTCTGCGTTGGGTATGTGTCGCGGGCTCCCGTACGACAGCCAGGACGTCGATGTCACTGTGCGGGCGGAGGCCGCCGAGGGTGGCGGAGCCGTGCAGGTAGATACCGAGGAGCGAGTCGCCGAGGGTGGTGCGCAGGAGCTGGACGAGGTGGTCGGTGGCGGGCCCGTCTGGCATATGCGCTCCTTTCCCGTGTCCTGGTCACCGTGCGTATCGTTGTACTGCGCGGCTGCCCACGTCCATGGGACGGTCGGGGAGGAGCGCCACGATGACCGTCCTTGAAGACAGGATCGAGATGGCCCACGAGAGCGAGGAGCTCACGCTCGACGTCCTGTTCGAGCGCCTGGAGCGGATGCCCGTCCCCGAGGGATACAAGGTCGAGATCGTCGAGGGGTCCGTCTTCATGTCGCCGCAGCGGAACGCACACTGGCAGATCATCCGGCGACTCGTCCGGGCTCTGGAAGACGCCTTCGGCATGGACGCCAAGATCGCCTCAGATGTGCGCATCGACTTTCCCGGTGTACTCAACGGCCTGGCACCCGATGTGGCCAAACTGCGGGACAGGGCAGTGCAGACCCCACAGGGCGGCTGGTACCACCAGGACGTCGAGTTTGTCGCCGAGGTCATCTCCAAAGGGACCGCACACAACGACTACGGCCCCAAGAAGAGGACGTACGCACGTGCCGAAGTGCCCGTCTACCTCATCCTCGACCCCTACCAGGGCAAGACCCACGTCTACACCCAGCCGAAGGACGGCGAGTACCTCAGCGAACTGACCGTGTCCTTCGGCGCGGACGTCGACATGACCACCACTCACCTCGGCCTCACCCTCAAGACCGACGAGTTCCCCCGCGACTGACCACGCCCCGTCAGAACCCCACGTCCGCAGGCCGATAGCCCGGCGGCCGCCGCACCCCGCTCACCCGCTCATACGCATAGGCCAACCGCAATAACACCGGCTCGCTCCACGCCGTCCCCATGAACGTCAGCCCCACCGGCAGGCCGAAGGCGAACCCGGCCGGCACGCTGATCGCCGCCGCGCGTCCAGCCGACGGGCCTCCCGCAGGGCGTCCGGGTTGACCTCGATCACCGAGTGCAGGAGCGGATCGAGGCGCTCGATGCGCTCCAGGTAGTGGCGGGTGAGGCGTTCGGCGTCGAGACTCCCGTCGCTCATCCGGCGGCGCAGCTCGGTGATGCCCTGTTCGTCCGGCTCCCCGGCATCGGTGCGGGCCCGGGCCGAGGCCGTGCCGAGCCAGGGCGTGGCCGCCGCGGCGGTGCCGAGCGCGAGCACGGTGCGACGGGTGGTGGATGACGCGGGAGTCCTCATGACCAGCACGGTAGGGGCGTGAGCCGCGCGTTTCGCTGAGGCTGTCACCCGATTCGCAGCGGGGGCCTTCCCCCCTTCGAGCTCACCGCGTGCTTGCTTGGAGCGCACTTCAAGACGTTGGCTTGGGCAGCATGAAGTACACGCAGCTCGGACGCACGGGACTCAAGGTCAGCCGGCTCGTCCTCGGCACCATGAACTTCGGCCCGCAGACCGACGAGGCCGACAGCCACGCCATCATGGACGCGGCGCTGGACGCGGGCATCAACTTCTTCGACACCGCCAACGTGTACGGCTGGGGCGAGAACAAGGGCCGTACCGAAAGCATCATCGGCACCTGGTTCGCCAAGGGCGAGGGACGGCGTGACAAGGTCGTCCTCGCCACGAAGGTGTACGGCAACATGGGCGCCGACGGCCCGGCCTGGCCCAACCACGACAAGCTCTCCGCCGTCAACATCCGGCGGGCCGTGGACGCCAGCCTCAAGCGGCTCCAGACCGACTACATCGACGTCTACCAGTTCCACCACATCGACCGGAACACGCCCTTCGAGGAGATCTGGCAGGCGATCGACGTCCTGGTCCAGCAGGGCAAGATCCTCTACGTCGGGTCGTCGAACTTCCCCGGCTACAAGATCGCCCAGGCCAACGAGATCGCCGCCCGGCGGGGCGGGACCATCGGGCTGGTCAGCGAGCAGTGCCTGTACAACCTCGCCGAGCGGCGTGCCGAGATGGAGGTCATCCCGGCCGCGCAGGACTACGGCCTCGGCGTCATCCCCTGGTCGCCGCTGCACGGCGGTCTGCTGGGCGGCGTCCTCAAGAAGGAGGTCGAGGGCAGGCGCCGCGCCTCCGGCCGTGCGGCCGACGCGCTCAACGACCCCGCCACCCGCGCGCAGATCCAGTCCTACGAGGACCTGCTCGACAAGCACGGCATCGAGCCCGGCGAGGCCGCCCTGGCCTGGCTGCTCACCCGCCCCGGCGTGACCGGCCCGATCGTCGGCCCCCGCACGGCCGAGCAGCTCGCCTCCGCCGTACGCGCGTCCGAGCTGGAGCTCTCCGAGGAGCTCCTGACGGGCCTGGACGAGATCTTCCCGGGCCCGGGCCCGTCGCCGGAGGCCTTCGCCTGGTAGCAGACGCCCTTCTTTCAGGGGCGCGGGACTGTGTTTGATGTGCGGCTCCGCCGCGTGGGCGCGACCAGCCCCCACCGGCCGGCAGCCGGAAAGCGACGGGCAGTCCCCCGCCCCTTACCTCCCGAGCACGGAAGCCAGGGCGACAACAAGAAACATCAGCACGAGCACACCGGCCATGATCCGGTTCCGGGTCTTCGGGTCCACGCCCCGAGCCTAACCGGCGCCTCCGAGCGGCCAGCGGCCGACCGCCTCGTACCGGGGCTGCTCCCCCGCAACCCCCGAGGTCGGCAGATTGCTCCGCACCAACACCAGCTCCCGCACGGTCCAGGTCCGGCTCACGAACGTGTCCAGGGTTTCGACATAGGCCCGGACATCGGAGGCCTCCCGGCTACGGGCCACGGTGAGGTGCGGCTTGTACCGCCGGTGTTCCCCCATGGGCACCCCGGCCTTCCGCGCCGCCGCCTCCACCCGCTCGGCCAGCAGTCGCAGGGTCGCCAGGTCGCCTTCGGCCCCGGCCCACAACGCCCGGCCGTGGCCGAACTGGCCGCCACCCCGCACGGCCAGCGGAAAGGGGCCGGTACGGCGAGCGGCCCGCTCCAGCCGGGCCGACAGCTCCGGCAGGATCCCGTCGTCGACCTCGCCGTAGAAGGCGAGGGTGAAGTGCCAGCCCGGGCGGCCGGTCCACCGCAGCCCGTCCGCCCCGGGCAGCTCGCGCAACGCGTTCACCACGGCACCGAGTTCGCGGATCACCCCGTCAGGGGGCAGCACGGCGGCGAAGAGTCTCATGGCTCCAGCCTGGCACCATGAGGTCATGGAGATCACCATCAGAGAAGGCGGCCGCGACGACATTCCCGCGATACTCGGCATGCTCGACAGCTGCGTGGAGTGGCTGGTCTCGCAGGGGCGCACGGGGCAGTGGGGGACGAAACCCCTGTCTCAGAGCCCGAAGACGGTGGAGTCGGTCGGCCGGTACATGGACGAGGGCAGCGTGTTCATGGCCGATGCCGACGGCGTCCCCGCCGCCACCCTCACCCTCACCGACTCGCCCGGCGCCTACCTGTCCCACCTCGCGCAGCCCGGCGAGCCCGAGCGGTACATCCACTGGCTCGCCTCCGACCGCCGCTTCAAGGGCCACGGCGTGGGCAGCGCGCTCCTCGCGCACGCCGCCGAGGTGACCCGGCGGGCAGGGGTGGGCCTGTTGCGGGTCGACTGTTACGCCGGCGACGACGGCAAGCTCGTCCGCTACTACGAGGCCAACGGCTTCACCCGGACCGAGGCCTTCACGGTCGGCGAGAGCAACTGGCCGGGCCAGCTGCTGGCCAGGAGGGTGTGAGCCTCCCGGCCGGGCACGCGCCACGCCGCCCTAAGCCGCCGGTGCCAGTTGCTCCCGCTGCTCCCGGGGGACGAACCGCACCCGTGGGTGGCCGCGGTGCCAGCCGACCGACAGGCGGAGGTTGCCGACGCGGGCCAGGATCAGGCCGATCACGGCCGCGGCGACGGCCGCGACGGCACCACCGGCCGCGAGGCCGACCCGGGCGCCGTACGTGTCGGTGACCCAGCCGACGATCGGCGCGCCGACCGGGGAGCCGCCGAGGAAGACCATCATGTAGAGGGCCATGACACGGCCGCGCATGGCCGGGTCCGTGGACATCTGGATGCTGGTGTTCGTCGTGACGTTGACCGTCATGCCGAACAGGCCCAGCGGGACCATGAGCAGCGCGAACATCCACAGGGTGGGGGTGGTCGCCGCCAGTATCTCCAGCGCGCCGAAGGCCATCGCCGCCGCGATCAGCAGCCGCAGCCGGGCCGTGCCGCGCCGGGCGGCGAGCAGCGCGCCCGCGACCGAGCCGACCGCCATCAGCGTGTTGAACATGCTGTAGGCGCCCGCGCCCGCGTGGAACACGTCGTCCGCGAAGGCCGAGAGGTAGACGGGGAAGTTGAAGGCGAAGGTGCCGACGAACCCGACCAGGACGATCGGCCAGATCAGCTCCGGGCGGCCGGTGACGTACCGCACGCCTTCCCGCAGCTGCCCCTTGCCGCGCGGGGCGCGCTCGACGACGTGCAGCTCGCGGGCGCGCATCAGCAGCAGGCCGGTGAGCGGCGCGATGAAGGACAGGCCGTTGAAGAGGAACGCGTAGCCGGTGCCGACGCCGGTGATCAGTATGCCCGCGACGGCGGGGCCGACCAGGCGGGCGGACTGGAAGTTCGCCGAGTTCAGGCTGACCGCGTTCTGCAACTGCCGCGGGCCGACCAGCTCGGAGACGAAGGACTGCCGGGCCGGGTTGTCGACCACCGTGGCGAGACCGACCGCGAAGGCGGCGACGTACACGTGCCACACCTGGACCTGGCCGGTGAGGGTGAGGACGGCGAGGGCGAGGGCGGTGAGGGCCATCGACGACTGCGTGACGAGCAGGGCGGGCCGCTTGCGCAGCCGGTCGACGAGGACACCGCCGTAGAGGCCGAAGAGCAGCATCGGCAGGAACTGGAGCGCCGTCGTGATGCCGACGGCGGCGGAGGAGCCGGTGAGGCTCAGCACCAGCCAGTCCTGGGCGATGCGCTGCATCCAGGTGCCGATGTTGGAGACGACCTGGCCCATGAAGAACAGGCGGTAGTTCCTGACCTTCAGGGAGGAGAACATCGAGGACTTGCGGACCGGCCGGGCGTCGTCGGAGGGGCGGGTGTCGGAGGTGGGCGGGGAGTCGTGGGGATCAGGTGCGGGGGCGGAAGCTGCTCCGGGTCCCGTACTCAAAAGGGTTCGCCTCCTTGCGACGACTACGGCTTACAGATGCGCGAGTTTCTCCAGCACGGGGGCGGCGGCGCGCAGTTTGGCCCACTCGTCCTCGTCGAGGTTCTCGACCAGCGTGGCCAGGAACGCGTTCCGCTTGCGGCGGCTCTCCTCGAGCATCGCTTCGGCCTGCTCGGTGCGCGTCACGACCTTCTGGCGCCGGTCCTCGGGGTGCGGCTCCAGACGGACCAGTCCCTTGGACTCCAGCAGCGCCACGATGCGGGTCATCGAGGGCGGCTGGACGTGCTCCTTGCGGGCGAGCTCGCCCGGGGTGGCCCTGCCGCACAGGGACAGGGTGCCGAGCACCGACATCTCGGTGGGGCTGAGCGACTCGTCGACCCGCTGGTGCTTGAGCCGACGGGACAGCCGCATCACGGCGGATCGGAGGGAGTTCACGGCGGCTACGTCGTCGCCATGGGTGAGGTCCGGCATGTTCTTTAGCATAACTCATTACTCTCGCTAAGTACCACCCGGGGCGCGCACGAACGCCCGTGACCCCGGCCACTGAACCGTGACATCACTCATATGGGTGATCCAGTGGTGGAACGTGACACACCAGACCGAAGGGTGCCGCGACCCTTCGGTCATGGGGACCAGCGTGCTCAGCCTGCGAATAGACCACGAGCTGCTTCAGCGGCTCCGGCACCAAGCCGCGAAAAGAGGAATGAGCGTCCAGGACTATGTCGTCCGGACGCTCATTCGCGATGACTTCGACCAGCGTTTCCAGGCCGCCGTCGAGGAGACGGAGAGGTTCTACGGGTCACCCGACTCGGGCGACGAGGACCAGGATCAGGTCAGACCCAGCGCCGGCATCAGGTAGTAGAACGCGAACACCGCCGCCACCGCGTACATCGCCGTCGGCACCTCCCGGCCCCGCCCGGCCGCCAGCCGCAGCACCACGAAGGTGATGAAGCCCATACCGATGCCGTTGGTGATCGAGTACGTGAACGGCATCATCAGCATCGTCACGAAGGCCGGGACGGCGATCGTGTGGTCCGCCCAGTCGATCTCCTTGACCGAGCCGGCCATGATCAGGAAGCCGACCGCGACCAGGGCCGGGGTGGCCGCCTGGGACGGCACCATGGTGGCGACCGGCGTCAGGAAGAGGGCGACAGCGAAGAGGCCGCCGGTGACGACGTTCGCGAGGCCGGTCCGGGCGCCCTCGCCGACACCGGCCGTGGACTCGACGAAGGCGGTGGTCGCCGAGGAGGAGCTGGCTCCGCCGGCGGCGACCGCGAGACCGTCGACGAACAGCACCTTGTTGATGCCGGGCATCTGGCCCTGCGCGTCGGTCAGCTTCGCCTCGTCGGAGACGCCCATGATCGTGCCCATCGCGTCGAAGAAGCACGACAGCAGCACGGTGAAGACGAACAGCACACCGGTCAGCACACCGACCTTCTCGAACCCGCCGAACAGGCTGACCTGCCCGACCAGCCCGAAGTCGGGGCTGGCGACCGGGTTGCCGGGCCACTTCGGGGCGGTGAGACCCCAGCTCGGCACCTTGGCCACGGCCTCGATGACCACGGCCACGACGGTCATGGCGACGATCGAGATCAGGATCGCGCCGGAGACCTTGCGCACGATCAGGGCGAGCGTGAGCAGCACGCCCAGGACGAAGACCAGGACCGGCCAGCCGCCCAGGTGGCCGTCACCGCCGAGCTGCAGTGGGACGGTGGTCTGGGCGGCGTCCGGAATCCGGGAGACGAAACCGGCGTCGACGAGGCCGATCAGCATGATGAACAGGCCGATGCCGATGGAGATGGCCTTGCGCAGCCCGTAGGGGACGGCGTTCATGACGCGTTCGCGCAGCCCCGTGGCGACCAGCAGCATGACCACGAACCCGGCGAGGACCACCATGCCCATCGCGTCCGGCCAGGACATGCGCGGGGCGAGCTGGAGGGCGACGACCGAGTTCACCCCGAGGCCGGCGGCGAGCGCGATCGGCACGTTGCCGATGACACCCATGAGGAGGGTGGTGAGCGCGGCCGTGAGGGCCGTCGCGGTGACCAGCTGTCCGTTGTCGAGCTGGTGACCGTACATGTCCTTGGCGCTGCCGAGGATGATCGGGTTCAGCACGATGATGTAGGCCATCGCGAAGAAGGTGGCGAGGCCGCCCCGGACCTCGCGGGACAGCGTGCTGCCCCGCTCGGAGATCCGGAAGAAGCGGTCGAGTGCGCCGTACGCGGGCCCGGCTCCCGGCTGGTCAGGGGCGGGGGCCTTGGCGGGAGCCGAGGAGGACATGTGTTGGTGTTTCCTACGAAGAGAAGTGGTCAGACACAAACCGTTTCAGTATGAACATATAAGGCCGCGATCGCACATCTCCGCGCGTAGACCCGATCGCCTCGTAAGCTGTCCCCATGGCGAAATGGACCCCCAGACACGAGGCGCCGGAGCCCCTGGAGGGCCCCGTGGTCGCCACCGTCACCGGCGGCACGATCCTCTGGTTCGTCCTCTTCCTGGTCCAGCTCCCCTTCTACGGCTGGTTCGACGACCACGGCCACACCTGGTGGGTGTGGACCTGCCTGGCCGGCGGCGGTCTGGGGCTGATCGGCATCTGGTACGTCCGCAGGCGCGATGCCGCGATCAAGCGGGCGGCGGCCCAGCAGGACGTGACGGCGACTCCGGCGGCCGAGTAGGCGCGTTCCCGCCCGGTCCCCGGCGAGACACGCCCCCGTTCCGTCCCTACGCTCGGAGGAAGGCGGCGAAACGCCCGAAACCGTCGGGGGCGCCGCCCCACCGGTGAGGAGCGCAGCCATGACGACGCAGAACAGCGCGACCGAGGCCGACCGTGCTCTGAAGGCCAAGCACCGGGCGATGTGGGCGCAGGGCGACTACCCGTCCCTGGCCGCCGAGGTCATCCCCGGTCTCGGGGCGGTCCTGGTCGAGGCCTGCGGGGTGCGCTCCGGGCAGCGGGTGCTGGACGTGGGCGCCGGCAGCGGCAACGCCGCGATCCCGGCGGCCCTGGCCGGCGCGGACGTGGTCGCCTCGGACCTGACCCCGGAGCTGTTCGAGGCCGGCCGGCGCGTGGCCGAGCGGCAGGGCGTGGAGCTCAGCTGGCAGGAGGCCGACGCCGAGGCCCTGCCCTTCGGCGACGCGGAGTTCGACACCGTGCTGTCCTGCGTGGGGGTCATGTTCGCGCCGCATCACGAGCAGGCCGCCGAGGAACTCGTCCGGGTCTGCCGTCCGGGCGGCACCATCGGCCTGCTGAACTGGACACCGCAGGGCTTCATCGGCCGGATGTTCGCCACGATGAAGCCGTACGCGCCACCGCCCCCGCCGGGCGCGCAGCCGCCCCCGCTGTGGGGGGACGAGGGCCATGTGCGCGCTCTCCTCGGCGACCGGGTCACGGACGTGCGCGCCGAGCGCCGGACCGTCCGGGTCGACCGCTTCGAGACACCCGAGGCGTTCCGCGACTACTTCAAGGAGCGCTACGGCCCCACGATCACCGTCTACAGGAACATCGCCGGCGACCCCGAGCGCACCGCCGCCCTGGACCGCGACCTGGCGGACCTCGCCCGCGACGGCGCCCCGGGAGCAGGTGACGTCAGGGAGTGGGAGTACCTGCTGTTCACCGCGCGCCGGGCGGGCTGACACCGCCGGTGGTACCAGGGTCCGACGGGGTTGGAAGGGCGTACAACTGCCGTACGACCAGGGCACGACGTCCCTCGTTCCCAGGTCGGATCTTCCCCGCATTCGGCAGGTGAAGCGGCAAATCCGCACGTACCGTCGAATGCATGACGCATCTCGACGCGGGTGCCCGGACCGACTCCGCGCGGCCGGCGACGGTCACCTCACGCGAGACCGGCCTGACCACGGCTCAGGTCGCCGAGCGGGTGGAGCGCGGCCAGGTCAACGACGTGCCGGTGCGCAGCAGCCGCTCCACCGTCGACATCGTCCGCGCGAACGTCTTCACCCGCTTCAACGCGATCATCGGTGTGCTGTGGCTGATCATGCTGTTCGTCGCGCCGATCCAGGACAGCCTGTTCGGCTTCGTGATCCTCGCCAACACCGCTATCGGGATCGTCCAGGAGTGGCGGGCGAAGAAGACGCTGGACTCGCTCGCGCTCATCGGTGAGGTGCGTCCCACCGTCCGCCGGGACGGGACCTCCGGCCAGGTCAGCACCTCCGAGATCGTCCTCGACGACCTGATCGAGATCGGGCCCGGCGACAAGGTCGTCGTCGACGGCGTCTGTGCCGAGGCCGACGGGCTGGAGATCGACGAGTCGCTGCTGACGGGCGAGGCGGACCCGGTCGTCAAGCGTCCCGGCGACCAGGTGATGTCGGGCAGCTTCGTGGTCGCGGGCGGCGGGGCCTTCCAGGCCACGAAGGTCGGGCGCGAGGCGTATGCCGCGCAGCTCGCGGAGGAGGCGTCCCGGTTCACCCTCGTCCAGTCCGAGCTGCGCTCCGGCATCTCCACGATCCTCAAGTACGTCACGTGGATGATGGTCCCGACCGCGATCGGCCTGATCATCAGCCAGCTGTTCGTGAAGGAGAACGCCTTCGACGACTCCGTCGCCCGCACGGTCGGCGGCATCGTCCCGATGGTCCCCGAGGGGCTGGTCCTGCTCACCTCGGTCGCCTTCGCCATCGGCGTCATCCGCCTCGGCCGCAAGCAGTGCCTCGTCCAGGAGCTGCCCGCGATCGAGGGACTGGCCCGGGTCGACACGGTCTGCCTCGACAAGACCGGCACCCTCACCGAGGGCGGCATGGACGTCACCGGGCTGCGGCCCCTTCAGGGCGCCGACGAGACGTACGTACGCCGGGTGCTCGGCGCCCTCGGCGATTCCGACCCCCGGCCGAACGCCTCCCTCAAGGCGATCATCGACGCCTACCCGGCCGCCGAGGACTGGCGCTGCACCCAGGCGCTGCCGTTCTCCTCCGCCCGCAAGTACAGCGGCGCCGCGTTCGCCGAGGCCGACGGGGAGAGCAGCACCTGGCTGCTCGGGGCGCCGGACGTGCTGCTGCCCGACGACGACCCGGCCCTCGCCGAGACCGGGCGGCTGAACGAGCAGGGCCTGCGGGTGCTGCTGCTCGCCCGGGTCGACCGGGACCTCGACGACCCGGAGGTGGCCGAGGGAGCGAAGCCCGTCGCGCTGGTGGTCCTGGACCAGCGGCTGCGGCCGGACGCGGCCGAGACGCTGCGCTACTTCGCCGACCAGAACGTGGCCGCCAAGGTCGTCTCCGGCGACAACGCGGTGTCGGTCGGCGCGGTCGCGGCCAAGCTGGGGCTGTCCGGCGCCACGGTGGACGCGCGCCGGCTGCCCGCCGAGCAGGACGGGATGGCGCGGGTCCTGGACGACGGCACGGTGTTCGGGCGGGTCACCCCGCAGCAGAAGCGGACCATGGTGGGCGCGTTGCAGTCCCGGGGACACACGGTCGCGATGACGGGCGACGGCGTGAACGACGTCCTCGCCCTGAAGGACGCCGACATCGGTGTCGCGATGGGCTCCGGCTCGGAGGCGACCCGGGCGGTCGCGCAGATCGTGCTGCTGAACAACAGCTTCGCGACGCTGCCGTCGGTGGTGGCGGAGGGCCGACGGGTCATCGGCAACATCACGCGGGTCGCGACCCTGTTCCTCGTCAAGACGGTCTACTCGGTGCTGCTGGCGATCATGGTGGTCTGCTCGCAGGTCGAGTACCCGTTCCTGCCCCGGCACCTGACCCTGCTGTCGACCCTGACGATCGGCATCCCGGCCTTCTTCCTCGCGCTCGCGCCCAACAAGGAGCGCGCGCAGCCGAACTTCGTACGGCGGGTGATGCGGTACGCGACCCCGGGCGGGGTGGTGGCCGCGCTGGCGACCTTCGCGACGTACCTGATCGCCCGGCACCACTACACGGGCGCGGGCGCCCTGGACGCGGAGACCAGCGCCGCGACGCTCACGCTGTTCCTCATCTCGATGTGGGTCCTGGCGATCATCGCCCGCCCCTACACCTGGTGGCGGATCGCCCTGGTCGCGGCGATGGGCGGGGCGTTCCTGCTGGTGCTGGTCGTGCCGGGGCTCCAGCACTTCTTCGCGCTGAAGCTGGTCGGGATGACGGTGCCGTGGCTGGCGGTCGGCATCGCGGTGGTGGCGGCGGCCACCCTGGAACTCCTGTGGAGGTGGGTGGACCGCCGCGTGCCGGCGTAGCCGGGGTTACTTCACGTCGACGTAGTCGCCGGTGGCGTTGACCGCCGGGGTGGTCGTCGTGCCGGCGAAGCTGAAGCGCCAGTAGCCGTCGTACTGGGCGGTGGCGGTGGCCTTCAGGTTGCCGTACTGGTCGGAGTACACCGTCTTGACCGTGGTGTACGTGCTGGTGCCCGCCTTGCGGAACTGGAGCTTGACCGGCTGGTTGGTGTAGCCGTGGTAGGCGTTGTCCTCCCAGTTGGCGCGGGACAGCTTGCCGGTGGACGTGATGGTCTTGCCCTTGTAGACGGGCTCGGGGCCGGCGTTGACGGTCAGCTTGGAGTAGCGCTGCACCTTGGTGGTGCCCAGGCCGCCCTGCATCTTCTCCTCGTCGTTGCTGGTGACGGCGAGGGCGCCGGCGCCCCAGGTGCCGGCGTCGGAGTTGAACAGGTCGCCGTCGGCCGGGCGGATGTTGATGACGCCCTTGCAGTCGAGCACGGTCGACGAGGCGGCGGTGCAGGTGGCCGGGTCGTCACTGATGAACAGGTTGTCCGCGGTGTCGATCGAGGAGCCGTGGTAGATCAGCGGGCCCGTGGCGAAGTTGTCCGAGCTGGTGTCCAGGTCCGCGGCGTGGGTCACGGTGTAGGTGACCGGGAAGCTGACCACGTTCGTGGTGCCGACGACGATGTTCTTGCCGCTGTTGACCTTGACGTCGGAGAAGGTGACGTCGAGGGTCGACGCGGTGGTGCCCGAGTCGGCGTCGGCCGAGGCGGAGCTGAAGGCCGCCTTGCCGGACGGCGCGTCGGCGGCCTGCGCGGCCGGAACGACGAGGGCGGACAGGGCCAGGGCGCCGGCGACGGCGGCCACGGTGGCTCGGATGTGCATGTGTTCCCCAGGTGGAGAAGTGATCTAGGAGTCTGTTGACTCGGATGATCAGATCCACGAGCCGGGGAACAGGTTGTACGTCCCGTTCCGGTTTTGCCGCCGCATCCCCAATGTTTGACCTGGGCATGAGACTCGGGACAGGAGACATACGGAACCGCCGGTCCCGGAACGGATTCCGGGGCCGGCGGTGTCGTCCGTGTCGTGCGGGACGGTGTTATCGCACGTCGACGAAGTCACCCGTGGCGTTGACGGCCGGAGTGGTCGTCGTGCCCGCGAAGGAGTAGCGGAAGTAACCGTCGGTGGCGGCCTTGACGGTGGTCTTCAGCTCGCCCGTGGAGTTGGACGTGATGGTCTTCACCGTGCTGTAGGTGTCGGAGCCCTTCTTGCGGAACTGCAGCTTCACCGGCTGGTTGGTGTAGCCGTGGTACTTGTGGTCCTCCCAGTTGGCCCGGGACAGCTTGCCGGTGACGGTGATGGTCTTGCCCTTCACCACCGGCTCCGGGGATGCGTTGACCGTCAGCTTCGAGGCACGCTGGACCTTGGCGGTCTTGTAGGCGTCGCGGATGACGTAGTCACCGTCGTTGCCGATCGCGCCGACCCACACCTTCCAGGTGCCGGCCAGGATGTTGCTGTAGAGGTCCACGGCCGGGTCGGCGACGAGCGTCACTTTGCAGGTCGCGGTGGTGGCACTGGAGTTGGTGCAGTCGCCGACGAACTCCTGGTCCAGGCTCTCCGGGACGATCGCCCCGTCGGCGTTGTCCGGGTCCGTGCCGTGCCACAGGACGGGGTAGGCGTCGTAGATGCCCTCCGGGTCGGTGGCCGTCACGGAGACGGTGAAGGACTTCTTGACGGTCGTGCCGACGACGATGTTCTTGCCGCCGTTGACGGTGACGCTCGTGATCTTCGTGTCGCCCTCGCCCTCGTCCGTCGGGCCGGCGGCCGCGAACGGCGTGGCCTTCGAGGTGGAGGGGACCAGCGAGGCCAGGTTCGGCATGTGGTCGTCCGCCTGCGCGGCGGGGACGGCCAGTGCGGAAAGGGCCAGGGCGCCGGTCACGGCGGCCACGGTGGCTCGGATACGCATGCGTTCTCCAGGTGGAGAGGGGCCCCGGCGCTCGTCGTCGGCTCCTGGGGCCCAAGTGATCGTGGAGTCTCTTGACTCACGTGATCAGATACACGAGCAAGGCGCATGGTTGTACGGGAGGTGAAAAATTTGTGCGGGAGTTTTCACCGAACAACCAAGCGCCGCCGCACGCTTCAGTCGAACCAGCGGTCCCGCGCCAGCTCCTCCGTCCGCGACGGATCCTCCAGCAGCGCCGCCACCTCGAACCGCCGCGGCCACTGCCCCGCCGCCCAGGCGAGCCCCGCGGCGACGCCCTCCAGCGTGGCGGCGTGCAGGACGCCGTCGTCGGTGAGCCGCCAGTCGATCTCCACGCCGTCGACGACGAGTTCCTCGTGCTCGATGTAGGAGGAGGGGGTGCGGGGACCGAGCAGGACGCGGACGGAGTCCGGGACGTCGTGTTCGGCGCCCTCGGAGGTGACCTGCCCGGTGACCGACTCGCTCAGGCGCCGCACCTGGAAGAGTTCGGCCAGATCGGCGGCCCGGGCCGGGCGGACCGGCAGCAGGGGGACGCCCGCCGTGAAGGGCAGCAGGTCCGGTGAGTCGCACACCACGGCGTCGGACGCGTCCACGACCTCCACCCGGCCGTCGATGACGGCACGCAGCTCGTCCGGCAGGGTCACCTGCTCCGGGTCCAGCTCGGCCAGGGCCCCGTACAGCGCGTGCAGTTGGGCGTCCGTCACCTCGCGCTCCGGGTCGGCGAGCCGGTCGAGGAGTTCGGCGGCACCGCCGGGCTCGTCCAGCAGCGCGGCGACGGACGTCCGTACGCCCAGCGCCCGCAGCACCTGCTCGTCGTCAAAACCGGTCGCGTCGGCCTCGTCGTACAGGCCGCGCAGCAGCGAGTCGCCGCCGGCGGCCCGCAGTCCGGCCGGGCGGCGGCCGTCCAGGACCGGGTTCCCGCGCAGCCACCACGCCGTGTACGGCCGGACGACCTCGTGCGTGCCGTCCGGCAGCAGGACGCGCACGGGCTGGATGATCGCGTCCCGCAGGGGCGGCTGCGACAGCAGGGACAGGGCCTGGGACCACTTGTCCTCGTCGACCAGGTCCAGATCCCGGACAGCGATGATCTCGGTCGCGACCGGCGGCACCGGGCTGTCCGGGAAACGGTCGAGGATGTCCTCGGCCCACACGTCGACCGCGTCCAGCAGGCCCGGGTCGTCGGGCTCGGCGAAGTCACCCTCCCGGGGCTCCAGTTCGTCGGGGTCGAGGACGACGTCGGTGGCGCGGACGAGCGCGAAGTTCACCAGCACCCCGCAGGCGGCCAGCGGCTGCTCGCCCCACTTCGAGGCCAGCTCGGCGTCCACCGCGGCCAGTTCCCCCTCGCGCATGACCTGGGCGAACGGGCCGCCGGGGAAGACGAGTTCGCAGGCCGGGGCCGGTTCGCCGTCCTCGTCGGGCAGCGCGAGCGCGCCGAGCCAGGGCTCGTCACCGGGCTCCAGACCGGCGTCCCGCACCAACGCGAGGACGGTGTCGGCCAGTTCCTCCGCGTCGAGAGTGTCCTCCTCCCACAGCACACCGCCCTCGTCGTCGAGCGACGCGGCGACGGCGGCCCTGACCTGCGGGGTGGTGAGCACGGCGCGCGGGGTCGCGGGCAGGGCGCCCAGCTTCTCCAGGATCGGGTGCGCGGCGTCCGGGTGGGCGACCTTCAGACCGAGCCGGGCCAGGGTCTCCGGGTCCATACCGGTGGCGTCGGGGCTGGGCAGCAGGATCTGCCGGGGCCCGATCGTCGTACGGCCGTCCGCGAGCGGCACCGGCAGGCCCGACAGCCGGTCCGGGTCGACCCCGGCCAGGCTGTCGTAGAGCCGCCGCCACCAGCCGGGCTCCTTCTCCAGCCCGGCCAGCCGGTCGATCGCGTCGGTCAGCGGCACCCGGGCGACACCGAGGGTGCGCAGCTCCACCCGGCGTTCGAGACCGGCGGGCAGCAGCGTGGGCAGCACCTCGGCGAGCACCCGCACCGTGTCCGCGCCGGCGCCCTCGACGACCTCGGCGTCCCGGGGCCGCAGCGACTCGGGCAGCTCGTCGCCGTCGTGCTCGCGGCGCTCGACCGCGGGCGGCAGGAAGGACGTGCGCGGCAGCCGCTCCAGGATCGCCTGGCGCAGGGCGCCGTCCAGCTCGCCCTTGCCGAGCGGGCCGGGCACGAGGTCGATGAGCCCGGCCGTCACCGGCCGCCACGCGCCGAGGAGT
This sequence comes from Streptomyces africanus, assembly GCF_030816955.1. NCBI lineage: Bacteria > Bacillati > Actinomycetota > Actinomycetes > Kitasatosporales > Streptomycetaceae > Streptomyces > Streptomyces africanus. The sequence goes on from NZ_JAUSYP010000001.1 coordinate 3,901,517, forward strand.
TCGGCGTAGGAGTCGGCCGCGCGCTGGATCAGGAAGTCGGTCAGCGGGCCGGGGGCGGCGTGCCGGCGGGTGGAGTCCAGCGGGAACGAGGCGATGAGCAGGGCGGGGACGCCGAGCGGCTCGTCGCTGGGGGTGGGGGCGTGCACGACCGGGCTGGTGCGGGGCCGGGCCGGGGTGCCGTCGGAGTCCACGGGCACGGCCCAGGTGACCGCCCAGTGGGGGCGCAGCCGCTCCTCGACGGGCCGGCCGGTGAGCAGCTCGGGGTCGAGGGGGCCGTGGGCGGCGGCGGTGCGCCAGTAGGTGACGCCGTCGCCGGAGTCGTCGACGACGGTGAAGGGGCCGTCGGTGCGGCGGGTGATCGTCCGGGGGCTCTCGCCGTTGATCTCGACGACGACCTCTTCGAGACCGGCGAGGGTGAGCAGGAGCGCGTCGTCGACGGCCCGCAGCAGGCGTTCGGCGAGGTCGGCCGCAGGGGTGTCGCGCAGGGGCAGGATGACGGCGGTGTCGTACGGGTCGGGGGCGGTGCCCTCGGCGGCGAACGGCAGCCGCAGCAGCGGTACGTGACCGTCGCGCCGCCGGACCTCGTCCCCGAGGCCGGGGCTGTGCCGGGCGGTCTCGGCGGCCAGCTCCCGGGCCTCGGCCAGCGACCACCGCACGCCGCCGTGCCGGCCGACGACGGCGGGCTCGTCGGTCACGGCGAGGACGGCGGCGAACCCGACGCCGAACCGCCCGACGGCCTGCTCGTGGGTCTCCCGCTTCGCGGAGGCACGCAGCGTGGACAGCGACTCCACGCCGGCGGCGTCCAGCGGAGCGCCGGTGTTGGCGGCGACGAGAACCCCGTCCCGGAGGGTGAGCCGCAACCGCCCCGGCACCCCGGCCCGGGCCGCCGCGTCGGCGGCGTTCTGCGCGAGCTCGACGACGAGCCGGTCCCGGTAGCCACCGAGGACGAGATCCTCCTCGGCGTTGGCGTCCTCACGGAACCGGGCGGGGCTGGTGGCCCAGGCATCGATGACGCCACGCCGCAGACGTGCCGTACCGAACGGGTCGGCGCCCTCGGCGGCGGGCCGCACGAACTTGCTGCTCACGTTCCTTCTCCTCATCGACGAGAGGACGAAGGTACCGCCTGGGGAGCGGGGCTGCGCGCGCCGTCCGGCCCCGCTTCAGCTCCCGGAGGCGAACGTCACGAAATCCGACCATGCGGCGGAGGCGACGGCGAGCCGGGGGCTTTCGGCGTGCTGGGAGTCGGCATCACCTGAAGCTCGAAGCGACCTCACCGAGGCCCGCCCGCTCGAACGCCGCGCGATGGCGGCTGCGGCTACGAGTGGCCCAGTTCCTCCGTGTCCTCGTCCGGCGTCGCCGGGACCGAGCCCGAGTCCGAGGCCGGGCGGAGCGGGAACGGGTCCACCCGGGTCTCGTCGATGACCGGCGGGGCCGGCTGGGGCGGCTTGGGCATGACCGCCGCCTCGGAGTGGCCGCCGCAGCCGTAGGACAAGGAGACGACGCGGCCGTCGGCCGGGGAGAACTCGTTGGCGCAGACGCCGAAGGCCTGGCCCAGGGAACCGCCGATACGGAGCAGGAAGCCGCAGCTCACACAGGCGGCGGGGGCCGCCTGCGCCATCGGGGTCTTCGGACCGAAGGCTTCCTCCCAGCGGTCGGCGGCGATGTGCAGGCCGTAGCGGGACAGCACCCGGGCACGGCGCACGCCGAGTTCCTCGGCCACCGCCGCGATGGAGCCGCGGGCGGGGACGGCCAGGGGCCCCGCCGTGACCTCCGCGTCCTCGGCCTCCGCCAGTGCGGCCATCTCGTCGGAGACGACGGAGTTCGGCGGCGGCTCGTCCTCGCCGGTCCAGCCGGGCTCCAGACGCAGGTCCTCCGCGTCGGTGGGCAGCAGATCGCCCGGGCCCATGTCGCCGGGGCGCAGCCGTTCGCTCCACGGCACCCACTCGGGCGCGAGCACCGCGTCCGGGCCGGGCAGCAGCACCGCCTCGTCCACCGTGACGATCTTCGCCCGGGACGCCCGGGCCACGGTCACGGCCCAGCGCCAGCCCCGGTACCCGAGCTCCTTGCACTCGAAGAAGTGCGTGACAACGCGATCCCCTTCGGAGACCAGCTCCACGTGCTCGCCGACGATTCCTGGTGCCGCGGCCTCCTCGGCTGCGGCGCGGGCGAGGTCGACGGCCTCGGCGCACAGACGGTCAGGGGTGCGGCTTCGCGTTGTCGCTGCGCTCACAGGTATCGCTTCTCTCCATACGCCGTCTCACGTGTGCGCCACTCCCAGCGCAGGGGGCGGACGGAGCGGACCAGGGGACCGCGTCGACGTCCTTCATCCATTTTGCGGGATGGCTGAGATACGCACGCTACCCTTCCGCCCCACTTCGCGTACACCGACGGTCCTGACCGACGCCCCCGACCGCCGTGCCGACCGGGCCCCCGCAACCCGGACAGTCACCCCACAGGCCCTATACAAGCGGTAATGGCACTACCCACGGCCATCTCGGGGCACTATGACGTCGTGGCAGCCGCGAGGACGCCCCAGGGCGCCACCGGGACCGGTGGGCCGAAACGGGTCAAGGGAAGCAGCCGACTGAGCGGGCCGGGCCGTCTGAGCGGCCCCCTCCGTGCGGTCGGCCATGCCCTGCACCTCCCGTTCACCGGCACCGCCCGCGGCATCCGCAAGGCCACCCACGCGCACGGCGCCGGCGAGTCCGGCCTCGGCAAGCTGATCGAGCTGCACGGCGTGAACGGCGCCGGGGACGTGATGATCACCGTCGCCCTCGCGTCGACGGTGTTCTTCTCCGTGCCGACCGACGAGGCCCGCGGCCGTGTCGCGCTGTACCTCGCGATCACCATGGCGCCCTTCACCCTCCTCGCGCCGGTGGTCGGCCCGCTCCTCGACCGCCTCCCGCACGGCCGCCGGGCCGCGATGGCCGGGGCGATGCTCGCCCGGGCACTGCTGGCACTGATCCTGTCCGGCGCGGTCGTCAGCGGCAGCCTCCAGCTGTATCCGGCGGCCCTCGGCGTCCTCGTCGCGTCGAAGGCGTACGGGGTGGTCAGAAGCGCCGTCGTGCCCCGGCTGCTGCCGCCCGGCTTCTCCCTGGTGAAGGCCAACTCACGCGTCACCCTGGGCGGGCTCCTCGCCACCGGCATCGCCGCGCCGATCGGTGCCGGACTCCAGCAGGTCGGACCGCGCTGGCCGCTCTACGGCGCCTTCCTGATCTTCGTGGCAGGGACGTTCCTGTCGTTCACGCTGCCGCCGAAGGTCGACTCCGCCAAGGGCGAGGACACCGCCCTGCTGGCCGCGGACGAGGAGCACCTGCACGGACCGCACCGCCGTCCCGTCAAGCGCCCCGGGCTGCGCACGGTCGGCCCGGCCGTCACGCACGCCCTGGCCGCCAACGCCGCCATCCGCTGTCTCACCGGCTTCCTGATCTTCTTCCTCGCCTTCCTGCTGCGCGAGCACCCGATCTCCGGCCAGAGCGCCGCCGTGTCCCTGGGGATAGTGGGCGTCTCGGCGGGCGCGGGCAACGCGCTCGGTACGGCCGTGGGGGCGTGGCTGCGGTCCCGGGCGCCGGAGATCATCATCGTGACGGTCCTGGCGTGCGTGCTGGGCGCGGCGATCACCGCCGCGCTGTTCTTCGGCGCGGTCCTGGTGGCCGGCCTGGCCGCGATCGCCGGCTTCGCGCAGGCCCTGGCCAAGCTGTCGCTCGACGCGCTGATCCAGCGGGACGTGCCCGAACTGGTCCGCACGTCGGCCTTCGCCCGCTCCGAGACGCTCCTGCAGATGGCCTGGGTCCTGGGCGGGGCGGTCGGCATCGCGATGCCGCTCAACGGCACGCTCGGGCTGGCGGTGGGGGCCGCGATCGTCGGCGCGGGCTGGCTGACGACCGTGCGGGGGCTGATCTCCTCGGCCCGGCGCGGGAGTGCGGCACGGCCGCGCGTGGCCTAGGCGTACGGGCACGCCGTACCCCGCGTGGGCGGTCCGGGCTGCGGGCCAGATAGCCTTCGCCCATGACCAGGTTGCAATCCGCTGTGCGACGCCGCCGCGCCGTCGCCGCCGCCGGCGTCGTGTCCGCCGGACTGCTCGTCCTCTCGGCCTGTGACAAGCCGACTCCGATGGCCACGGTCACCGTGGGCAAGGACTCGGTGAACTCCGAGGCCACCTGTGGCGGCGAGGGCGATGCCCTGAAGCCGTCCGATCTCAACCAGTGCCTGAAGGACAAGGGCATCAAGAGCATCTCCGTCGACCCGGACGAGACCGTGCGCTTCGGTGTCGACCCGGAGATCGCGGACGAGGGCTGGACGATCCTGATGAACGGTCAGCCGCTGACCGACTCCAGCACGAAGACGTACCGCACCATTCCGGGCAGCGTGTTCTTCAACGCGCAGTACGGGGCGCAGGGCGACTCGACGCTGGTGTCCATCAAGGAGGGCAAGAAGGACGCGTCGGGGCTGTGGAACTTCAAGCTGGAGAAGGACGCGTAATCGCTGCCGCTGGGCTGGGCAGGGTGCTTGTCGCCACCGCGGTTTCCGTGGAGCGGGACGCGGTGGCTGCTGGCTTTGGGGCGTTGTCCCTGGCGTCCGGTGACGAGGTGCTCGGCGCTGCAGGCCGTGCCCACCCTCCCCCAAGCTCTCGGCTTCGCTCGAGCAGGGGGGACCCCCATCGCCCCAGCGGAACGACTGCCCACGGCGGTAGCGGGGCGACTGCCCACGGCGGGAGCGGCGGTATCGACGTCGTCGCCGTTGGTGTGGGGCCCGCCCTCGCCGCTGCCTCCACCGCTTCCGCCCTGACCGCCGCCGCCCTCGAAGGCACCCCCTACGACCTCGTCGTTTCCGCCGGGATCGGTGGGGGGTTTCTGCCGGAGGCGCGGGTGGGGTCGCTCGTCGTCGCCGATGAGATCGTCGCGGCCGATCTGGGGGCCGAGACCGATGACGGGTTCGTGTCGGTCACCGAGCTCGGGTTCGGGAGTGTGCGGCATCAGCCGCCCGCGGACCTCGTACGGCTGGTCGGCGACGCCGTCGGGGCGCCTACCGGGGCCGTGCTCACCGTGTCCACCGTGACCGGGACCGCCGAGCGCGCGGCCGCGCTCCGGGAGCGTCACCCCACCGCCCTCGCGGAGGCCATGGAGGGCTTCGGGGTGGCCGAGGCCGCCGCCGTGCACGGGGTGCCCGTGCTGGAGGTGCGGGCGATCTCCAATCCCGTCGGGCCGCGCGACCGCGCCGCCTGGCGTATTCCGGACGCCCTGGCGGCCCTCACCGAGGGCTTCGGGAAGCTCGTGCCCGTACTGGAGAGTTGGAACCGGCATGACCAGTGAGCAGCTGAAGATCGCCTACTCCCCCTGCCCGAACGACACCTTCGTCTTCGACGCCCTGGCCCACGGCCGCGTCCCCGGCGCCCCCGCCCTCGACGTGACCTTCGCCGACATCGACATCACCAACGGCATGGCCGAGCGCGGCGAGTTCGACGTGCTGAAGGTGTCGTACGCCGTGCTGCCGTACGTGCTGGAGCAGTACGCCCTGCTGCCGTGCGGGGGCGCGCTGGGGCGTGGGTGCGGGCCGCTGGTGCTGACGCGGGAGCCGGATGTCGACCTCACCGGCCGTACGGTCGCCGTGCCCAGTGAGAAGTCCACCGCCTATCTGCTGTTCCGGCTGTGGGCCGCGGACACGGTGCGCGACGGGGTCGGCGAGATCGTCGTCATGCCCTTCCACGAGATCATGCCGGCCGTGCGGGACGGGAAGGTCGACGCGGGGCTCGTGATCCACGAGGCGCGCTTCACGTACCGGAACTACGGGCTGCACAAGCTCGCCGACATGGGCGAGCACTGGGAGAACACCACCGGGCTGCCGATCCCGCTGGGCGCGATCATCGCCAAGCGGTCGCTGGGCGAACAGAAGCTGCGGCTGCTCGCCGACTCCATCCGGAGGTCGGTGCGCGCCGCCTGGGACGATCCCGAGGTGTCCCGGCCCTACGTCATGGAGCACGCCCAGGAGATGGACCCGGCCGTCGCCGACCAGCACATCGGGCTGTACGTCAACGAGTTCACCGCCGACCTAGGCGAGGACGGCTACGCCGCCGTACGCGGGCTGCTGACACGCGCGGCGGCCGAGGGGCTGGTGCCGCCCCTCGGCCCGAACGCACTCGCTTTTCCCTGAGCGTCTTCCCTGGCGGGGATCACACGTCCAGCTGGTCGGCGACCGCGCGCAGCAGGCCCGCGATCTTCTTGCCGGCGGTCTTCTCGGGGTAGCGGCCCCGCTCCAGCATCGGCGTGATGTTCTCCAGCAGGGTCGTCAGATCCTGGACGATGGAGGCGAGCTCGTCCGGCTTCTTGCGGGTCGCGGCGGCGACCGAGGGGGTCGGGTCCAGGATCGTCAGGGACAGCGCCTGGTCGCCGCGCTGTCCGGCGACGACGCCGAACTCCACCCGCTGTCCCGGCTTGAGCGTCTCGACTCCGGCGGGGAGGACCGAGGAATGGACGAAGACGTCGCCGCCGTCGTCACGGGAGAGAAAGCCGAAGCCCTTCTCGCTGTTGAACCACTTGACCTTGCCGGTAGGCACGTCTGTCCTCGTCCTCGTACTCGTCGGAAAACTGCTTCTGGAAACGGCTCTTGATAGCACTCGGGCGGGTCGTACGGACCCGCCGGTACCCAGGCTAATGGTCTTCAGGCCGGTGACAAGACGTCACCCGGTTGTTCCTTCGCGCTGGGAACTACCCTGGTCGGGTGCGTGACAAAACCCAAACGAATTCCGCCGCTCCCGGTGACCGTCTGGTCCGTGCCGGTGCCATCGTCTTCTTCATCGGCGCCGTGGCCACACTGGTCACGGTCGCCCCGCTGTTCCTGGGGACGACGCCCTTTCCGACGTACATGTTCGGCCTGAGCATGCTCATGGCGGTCGGATTCCTGATGGCCGGTGCGGGAGTACTGCGTTCCGTGGCGGCGGGCCGGCGTCAGGCGCGTGCGGGACGGTAGTCCGAAAACCACCCGGGGAATTCCGTCAGACCGGTGAGGACGACGTCCGCGCCGGCCGCGCGCAGTTCCTCCGCGGGGCACGGGCCGGTGGCCACCGCGACCGACAGCGAGCCGGCCGTCCGGGCGCCGCGCACGTCCCCGACGTGGTCGCCGACATAGACACCGGCGTCGTGCTCGCGCAGCGCCTCCGCCTTCTGTTCGGCCCACAGGTCACCTATGACGGCGTCCGGCTCGATGCCGAGGTGGGCGAGGTGCAGCTTGGCGTTGGGCTCGTACTTGGCCGTGACGACGATCGCGCGTCCGCCGGCCTCCCGTACGGCCTCGATGGCCTCCCGGGCGCCGGGCAGCGCCGAGGTCGCGGTGATGGCGATCGTCGGGTACATCTCCCGGTACAGGTCCGCCACGGCCGGGATCTCCTCGGCCGGGAACCAGTTGATCAGCTCCTCGGCCAGCGGCGGCCCGAGCCGCGTCACCGCCAGGTCGGCGTCGATGTACGTCCCCGTCCGCTCGGCCAGTGCCTGGTAGCAGGCGCGGATGCCGGGGCGGGAGTCGATGAGGGTCATGTCGAGGTCGAAGCCGACGGTGATTGCCATATGGGCCATTGTGCCCAGCCGGTGTGAACGGCAGACGTCACCCTGTGATCGGCCGGCGAGAGCTGATCGGCTAGCGGGAGCGTTGTGAGCGCCAGACCAGGAACAGGGCCGACGCCACCGCCGCGCCCCTGACCACCCACGGCCAGGTCTGTGCCACCGCGTCGTTCATGTGGCCCTCGGCGATCGGGGTGCCCCAGCGGTCGTTCGTCCTGCCCCACAGCCAGAGGATGCCGGCCGCGACGGAGAGGCTGGGGAGGATCATCACCGCCCACTTCGTCTCCGCCGGGGTCAGGCGGCGTGAGGCGTAGGCGATGAGCCAGCCGAGGATCAGCACGAACCAGTTGCCGAGCACGGCGCCCGCGACGAGGAGACCGGCGGCGACGAGGAGGAGCGGGTTGCTCCAGCCGCCCGCGGGCAGGCCCGGGAGACGCCGGCGGGTCGCCTTGCCGGCCGTCTCCTCCGGCTCCCCGGCAACCTCGACAGCCGGGGCCGCGTCCTCGTCGGCCGCCGGCTTCTCCAGCTCCGGCTTCCTCGGTTTCGGCGACTTCAGCAGGTCCGGCAGCTCCACGCCGCCCACGAAGCCCGGCACTTCGTCGCCGACGCCGAAGGGGCTGCTGTCCACCCGCCACCAGTCCGGCTGGACGGCGCTGTCCCCGAGCTCGTGCCCGGCGGCCAGGTGCGGCGGGGCCGCGCCCCCGGCGGCGGGGTGTGACTCCTCGGCGGGCCGGGCCGGGCGGGGACGCGGTACGACGCGCCGCAGGACCCCCTTCGGCCGCTCGCCCGTCTCCTCCGGCTCGCGGGCCTCGCGCTGTACGGGCACGGCGGCCGGGGCGCTCTGCGTCGTACCGCCGCTGCCCGTGCCCGCGCCCGTGCCGTCCGCGGCCGCCGCCACGATCTCGTCCGGGCTGCCGAGGCGGGACAGGATGCGGCGGACGGCGGCGGGCGAGTCGACGGTGGCCTTCGCGCGGCGTTTGTCGATCTCGTTGCGCAGGTCCGCGACCAGACGCATCCGGGTGGCCGACGACAACTGGCGCTGCTGGGCCACGTCCCCGACGCGGCTCAGATACTCGTAAACGACCTGGTCGCTCTCAATCCCCACGAAGTCCCCTCCGGGGCGTGTGCGTTGGCTGACGCCGTCGGTCGACGGTACCGCGAGTCCGAGCGGGCGACCCACATGCCCACGCACAGTCGCCCCGGCCGCCGGAGGCGACCCGCTACCGTGGACCGGATGAGCACCGAGGACAGGCCGTCGGCCCCCCGTTCCCTCGCGGAAGCGCTCCGCGGGCGGGACGACGTCTCGCTGGGCGCGCTCCTGCGCAGCCGTCCGGATCTCATCACGCCCGTGCCCACCGACCTCACGCAGCTCGCGACCCGCGCCGGCACCCGGGCCTCGGTCGTGCGGGCCCTGGAGCGGCTGGACCGGTTCGCCCTCCAGACGGCGGAAGCGCTGGCCGTGGCGGCCGATCCGGCGACGTACGACGAACTGCTCGGGCTCATGGCCGGGGACGACGCCGACCCGGCCGTCGCCGCCGCCCTGCCGCACGCCCTGGGCGTCCTGCGCGAGCAGGCCCTGGTCTGGGGCGGCGACGACCGGCTGCGGCTGGTCCGCACGGCCCGTGAGCTGCTGGCTCCCTCGCCGCAGCACCCGTCGCCGACGGGGCTCGGCCCGACGGTCCAGGAAGCCACAGCCGGGATGTCCCCGGGGCGCATCCAGGAGATCGTCACGGCCGCCGGGCTGCCCTCGACCCACGACTCGGTCTCCGCGGTGACGTCCCTGACCGAGCTGTTCTCGGACCGGCGCCGGATGGCCGCGCTGCTCGCCGGGGCCCCGGCCGACTCCCTCGACGTGCTGGAGCGGCTGGTGTGGGGGCCGCCGTACGGGCAGGTCACGGCCGATCCGGCGCCCCGGCTGCGCTGGCTGCTGGACCGGGGGCTGCTGCTGCCGACGGCGCCCGGGACGGTCGTACTGCCGCGCGAGGTCGCCCTGCACCTGCGGCGGGGGCTCGCGCACCGGACGCCCGAGCCGGTGCCGCCGACGGTCGAGGCCGCCGCCGTTCACCGTCCACAGGTTGTGGACAGCACCGCGGCCGGGCAGGCGTACACCTCGCTCGCGACCGTCGAGGAGCTGCTGAAGGACTGGGACGAGGGCGGGCCGGCGGTGCTGCGGGCCGGCGGGCTGAGCGTGCGGGACCTGAAGCGGACCGCCGTCGCCCTCGACGTGCCCGAGCCGGTCGCCGCGTTCTGGGTGGAGCTGGCGTACGCGGCGGGCCTGATCGCCCCGGACGGGGAGGCCGACGAGCGGTACGCGGCGACCCCGGCGTACGACGAGTGGCGGGAGCTGCCCGCCGCCGAGCGCTGGTCGCGGCTGGTCACGGCGTGGCTTCCCGCGACCCGCACGGCCGGGCTGGTGGGCGGGCGGGACGCGAAGGACCGTACGCTGTCGGCGCTCGGGCCGGGTCTGGACCGTTCGGCGGCGCCCGAGGTACGGCACCGGGTGCTGGCGCTGCTGGCCGGGCTGCCGGAGGGCACCGCGCCGGCCGCCGAGTCGGTGCTGGCGCGGCTGCGCTGGGAGCGCCCCCTGCGCGGCGCCCAGCCCGAGGACGACCTGCGCGGCCGGCTCGCCCAGTGGGCCCTGTCCGAAGCGGAACTGCTGGGCGTCACGGGCAGAGGTGCGCTGTCGGCCCACGGCCGGGCCCTGCTGGGGGCGCCCGCGGCTCCCGCGAAGAGCCCGGAAGCGGAGCCATCCGGTCCAGGGGACAAGCTCCCCGTCCACCACCGCCCCACCCATGTCACCACCCTCTCCGCCACCGAACAGGCCGTCGCCTCCGCCGCCGCGGCCCGGCTGCTCACGCCCCTGCTGCCCGAGCCGCTGGACCACGTGCTGCTCCAGGCCGACCTGACGGCGGTCGCGCCCGGGCCCCTGCGGCGTCCGCTCGCCGACATGCTGGGCGCGCTGGCGGACGTCGAGTCCAAGGGCGGGGCCACCGTCTACCGCTTCACGCCCGGATCGGTGCGGCGCGCTCTCGACGCCGGGCAGAGCGCCTCGGACCTGCACGCCTTCCTCGCCGCGCACTCCCGTACGCCGGTGCCGCAGCCGCTGACGTACCTGATCGACGACGTGGCCCGCAGGCACGGCCATCTGCGCGTGGGCGCGGCCTCGGCGTACGTGCGCTGCGACGACGACGCGGTGCTGGGCGAGATCCTCGCCGACAAGCGGGCCGCCTCTCTGGGGCTGCGCCGGCTCGCCCCGACCGTGCTGGCCGCGCAGAGCGACCCGGCGGGGCTGCTGGAGGGCCTGCGGGCGATGGGGTTCGCGCCGGCCGCCGAGTCCGCCGAGGGCGATGTGCTGATCACCCGCGCGCACGCGCACCGCACCCCGCCGCGTACGGCACCCGAGCCGGTGCCGGACGGCCCGCCGGTTCCCGACGACACGCTCCTCGCGGCGGCGGTGCGCGCCATCCGGGCCGGCGACCTCGCCTCCACCACCCCGCGCAAGCCCGGCACGGCTCCGGCGGTCAACGGCGAACTGCCCCGCACCGGTTCCGCCGAGACCCTCGCCACGATGCAGGCCGCCGTCCTGACCGGAGAGGCCCTGTGGATCGGCTACGTCAACGCCGAGGGCGCCGCCAGCCAGCGGGTCATCGCCCCGATCCGCGTCGAGGGCGGCTTCGTCACCGCGTACGACCACACGGCGGACGAGGTCCGTACGTATCCGCTGCACCGGATCACCGGGGTCGCGGAGCTCGCCGACGACGCGGGCTGAGCCGCCGGGGGCTGCTCGGGGCTGGTCTCACCCGTTCGGGTGCACACCGGCGTTCATGCACGCCACGCCGGGGATTTCCCACCCTTGGGCGACCTTGCCGGGCGTGCCGCATTCCGCCGTTCGCGCGGGGGCAGCCACCGGGTGTCCTGAGTCCTTGCCGAAAGGAAGTCCCAGCATGCGCGCTGTCCGTCGATTCGCCGCCGTCCTGGCCACCGCCGCCCTGATGACGTTCGGCGGGCTGGCCACTCCGGCCGCCGCGGTGAGCATCGACGTCGCCGGCCTCGTCCTCGAGACGCCGCAGGTCTGATCCGCCCGCCGCGCACCATCGGGCCGGCCCCGGCATCCCCCGGGCCGGCCCGGCGCGCCGCCCCCGCCTCCCTGAACGCGAAAGGCCCTGTCGTCCCCATGCGTGAAAAGCTCCCCGCCGCCGCCCTGTCCGCCGTCGCCCTCGTGGGCGTGCTCGCGCCCTGCGCCGCCGCGGCCCACGCGCCGCCGCTGCCCCTGCCGGCCGCCGCGGGCGAGCCCCTGATCTCCGAGGGGGTCGGCATCGAGGGGCCACTGATCAACAACGTCAGTCTGCCCACGCTGAAGTAGCGCGGCGCGTCCGGTAACTGTCCCCGTCCAGCCGCACCACGTCGGCGTGATGGGCGAGACGGTCCACCATCGCCGCGGTGGAGGCGCCGCCGAAGACCTCGTCCCAGCGGCCGAGCGGGCGGTCGCTGGTCACGATCAGCGAGGCACGCTCGTAGCGGTGCGCGACCAGCCGGAAGAACAGGCCGGCGGCGGCCGCGTCGAAGGGCGTGTAGCCGACCTCGTCGACGATCAGCAGGGGGTGCTCGTCGAGGGCGGCCAGTTCCGCGTCGAGCCGGCCGGCGGCCCGGGCCTCGGAGAGCCGGGCGGCCCACTCGGCGGCGGTCGCGAACAACACCCGGTGCCCGGCCTGGCAGGCGCGCACGCCGAGGCCGATGGCGAGGTGCGTCTTGCCGGTGCCGGGCGGCCCGACGAGGACCACGTTGCCCCGGGCGGCGACGAACTCCGCCTTGCCGAGCCGGGCCAGTGCCTCCCGGTCGAGGCCCCGGGGGTGCTCCTGGTCGAAGTCCTCCAGCAGCTTGCGGGCCGGGAAGCCGGCCGCGCGGATCCGGGCCTCGGCGTCCGCGTCGGGAGCGGACTGCCGGGGCAGGGCAGGGGTGGCCGCCGGGGCCTCCGCGTACGACGCCTCGGGCTGCTCGGCGGGGGTGGGGACGCTGCCGGTCTGCGGGCGTTCGTCCTGAGTCCGGCCGGCCGGCGAACGGTCCGCATGCCCGCGGTCCCCATGCCCGCGATCCGCATGCCCGCGATCCGACTGTGCCGCCATCGGGCCCGACATGTACGCGAGGATCGCCGCCGAGCCGATGAACGCCATGTGGATCACCGTCCCCCACAACAGGGCGTGGTGGGAGGTGTGGTGGACATCCACGAACATCTGGAGCAGATGGACGGAGGAGATGCCCACGATCGCCGTGGCGAGCTTGACCTTCAGCACGTTGGAGTTGACGTGCGAGAGCCATTCGGGCTGGTCACGGTGGCCCTGGAGGCCGATGCGCGAGACGAAGGTCTCGTAGCCGCCGACGATCACCATGATCAGCAGGTTGGCGATCATGACGACGTCGACCAGTTTGAGCACCGCGAGCATCACGTACGTCTCGGTGGCGTGCCCGCTCACGCACATCCGGATTAAGGTCCACAGCTCCTTGAAGAACTTGTAGACGTAGACGCCCTGGGCGGCCACCAGCCCGAAGTACAGCGGGGCCTGGAGCCAGCGGGTGGCGAACAGGGCGTATCCGAGGGTGGTGGTCGTGGGATTCCGCACGGTTCGCCATTCTTCGGGGCCGCCGTGGAAAAACTGAATTCACACCACACGTTGGGATGAAAAGGCATTCAGTAGGACCGGAACCGGTCCGGTCCCGCGCAGATCACACCCTCAGGACCGCGACGATCAGGCACACTGGACGTTTGGCCGAGTCGTTCGAGCCGTCCGAGCCGTCCGGCCGTGGGAAAGGGTGCCACGCGTGAATGGTCCGCTGATCGTCCAGTCCGACAAGACCCTGCTCCTGGAAGTCGACCACGAGCAGGCCGGCGACTGCCGTCGGGCCATCGCCCCGTTCGCGGAGCTGGAGCGGGCGCCGGAGCACATCCACACCTACCGGGTGACCCCGCTGGGCCTGTGGAACGCCCGGGCGGCGGGCCACGACGCCGAGCAGGTCGTGGACGCGCTGGTGCAGTACAGCCGCTACCCGGTGCCGCACGCGCTGCTGGTCGACATCGCCGAGACGATGGACCGCTACGGGCGGCTCACCCTGTCCAAGCACCCGGCGCACGGGCTGGTCCTGACGACCACCGACCGTCCGGTGCTGGAGGAGGTCCTGAAGTCGAAGCGGATCGCGCCGCTGGTCGGCGCCCGCATCGACCCCGACACGGTCGCCGTGCACCCCTCCGAGCGGGGACAGATCAAGCAGACGCTGCTGAAGCTGGGCTGGCCGGCCGAGGACCTCGCCGGGTACGTCGACGGCGAGGCGCACCCGATCGAGCTGGCCGAGGACGGCTGGGCGCTCAGGCCCTACCAGAAGCAGGCCGTGGAGAACTTCTGGCACGGCGGATCCGGCGTGGTCGTCCTGCCCTGTGGCGCGGGCAAGACGCTGGTCGGCGCCGGGTCGATGGCGCAGGCGAAGTCCACGACCCTGATCCTCGTCACGAACACGGTCTCCGCCCGGCAGTGGAAGCACGAGCTGGTGCGGCGGACGTCGCTCACCGAGGACGAGATCGGCGAGTACAGCGGGACGAAGAAGGAGATCCGGCCCGTCACGATCGCCACGTACCAGGTGCTGACGACCAGGCGGAAGGGCGTCTATCCGCACCTGGAGCTGTTCGACTCCCGGGACTGGGGCCTGATCGTCTACGACGAGGTGCATCTGCTTCCGGCGCCGGTGTTCAAGTTCACGGCGGATCTCCAGGCGCGGCGGCGGCTGGGCCTGACGGCCACGCTGGTGCGTGAGGACGGGCGCGAGTCGGACGTGTTCTCCCTGATCGGGCCCAAGCGCTTCGACGCGCCCTGGAAGGAGATCGAGGCGCAGGGCTACATTGCGCCCGCCGACTGTGTGGAGGTCCGGGTCAACCTGACGGACGCGGAGCGTCTCGCGTACGCCACGGCCGAGGCGGAGGAGAAGTACCGCTTCTGCGCGACGACGGACACCAAGCGGAAGGTCACGGAGGCGATCGTCCGCCGCTTCGCCGGGCAGCAGATCCTCGTCATCGGCCAGTACATCGACCAGCTCGACGAGCTGGGTGAGCATCTGGGCGCGCCCGTGATCAAGGGCGAGACGTCGAACGCGCAGCGGGAGAAGCTGTTCGACGCGTTCCGGGAGGGCGAGATCAGCGTGCTCGTCGTGTCCAAGGTCGCGAACTTCTCGATCGACCTGCCGGAGGCGACGGTCGCGATCCAGGTGTCCGGCACGTTCGGTTCGCGCCAGGAGGAGGCCCAGCGGCTGGGCCGGGTGCTCCGCCCGAAGTCCGACGGCCACCAGGCCCACTTCTACTCGGTGGTCGCCCGGGACACCATCGACCAGGACTTCGCCGCGCACCGCCAGCGCTTCCTGGCGGAGCAGGGGTACGCGTACCGGATCATGGACGCGGACGAGCTGCTCACGGAGAGCTGAGGCGGGCGGGCCGCTCGCGGGCGGTGGGGCCGCTCACTTGCGGCGGACCACGCCCACTTCCTCGCCGTACTGGCCGAGGATGATCACGTCGAAGGCGGCGCCCGCGAACACCTTGACGGCGCGCAGGGCATCGCCGAGGCGGTGCCGGTGGCTGCCTGCGACGGCGGTGGCGCCGGGCGGGCGGCCCGGTGCCGGGGCGGGGGAGATGGTTGCTGCGCTCATGTCTCCATGGTGCGTTTCCGCACGTAAAGTCCGCGTCGGCCTGAGGGCCGAACCCGCGTGCCCCGCTCGTACGCCTGCGGACCGACACCGGCCCCTCAGGGAGGAGGGCCTCGTCCCCTAGGGGATGAGAAAAACCGTTGGCGGTCACCTCCTGCGCTCCTCTAGGATCTCCGCTCTTGCCCGCCTCCCTCACGGAGTGCCGCCGACCGGACGGAAACCGGCCGGCATCTCACCGCCAACTCTCAGCAGGTCCTCCGGAGGCACCCCCTTGTCCACGCCCGTCGACGACCCGCTCTCCCGTGAGCGCTCCCACCTCGCCGCGTCCCGTTCCGCCCTGCGTGCCATGCGCGAGGACGTCGAGGCCCTCGACATCAGCGACGTCACCGCGAACTGGGTCAACGCGGAGGTCCTGGCCCGCCAGATCGAGGAGCGCATCAAGGCCCTGGCCGACCTCAGCGACACCCCGCTGTTCTTCGGGCGGCTCGACTATCTGCACGCCCCGGGTGCCGAGCAGGCCGAAGGTGCCGAGGGCGAGCGCTTCTACATCGGGCGGCGGCATGTGCACGACCACGACGGCGACCCGATGGTCATCGACTGGCGCGCACCGGTCTCCCAGCCGTTCTACCGGGCCTCCAAGAAGGACCCGATGGACATCGCGCTGCGCCGCCGCTTCGGGTACACGGGCGGCGACCTCACGGCGTACGAGGACGAGCACCTGTCGGACCCGGGCGAGGCGGCGCGCACCAGCAAGCTGCTCCAGCAGGAGATCGAGCGGCCCCGTGTCGGCCCGATGCGGGACATCGTCGCGACGATCCAGCCCGAGCAGGACGAGATCGTCCGGTCGGGGCTCTCCGGCACGGTGTGCGTGCAGGGCGGCCCGGGCACCGGGAAGACCGCCGTCGGCCTGCACCGGGTCGCCTACCTCCTCTACGCCCACCGCGAGCGCCTCGCCCGCACCGGCACGCTCGTCATCGGACCCAACCGGTCCTTCCTGCATTACATCGAGCAAGTGCTGCCCGCGCTCGGCGAGTTGACGGTGCGGCAGGCCACTGTCGAGGACCTGGTGGCGCACGTGGAGATCAAGGGGACGGACGACGCGACGGCCGCGGTCGTCAAGGGCGACGCCCGCATGGCGCAGGTGCTGCGCAGGGCCCTGTACTCGCACGTCACGATGCCCGCCGAGCCGGTCGTGGTCGTGCGCGGCTCCCGCCGCTGGCGCGTGGCGGCGTACGAACTGGAGGACATCGTCCGGGAGTTGCTCGACCGCGACATCCGCTACGGCGCCGCCCGCGAGGCCCTGCCGCAGCGCATCGCGCACGCGGTGCTGGTGCAGATGGAGCGGTCGGGGGAGGCACCGGACGACCGGGTGCAGGACGCGGTGGCCCGCAACAGCGCGGTCAAGGCGGCCGTCAAGGCGGTCTGGCCGGCCGTCGACCCGGCGAAGCTGGTGCTGCGCCTGCTGTCGGACGCGGACTTCCTCGCCGAGCACGCGGAGGGGATCCTCGACGAGGAGGAGCAGAAGGCGGTGCTGTGGGCGAAGCCGGCGCGCAGCGTCAGGTCCGCCAAGTGGTCGGCCGCCGACGCCGTCCTCATCGACGAGGCCACCGACCTGATCCAGCGCACGCACTCCCTCGGCCATGTCGTCCTCGACGAGGCGCAGGACCTCTCCCCCATGCAGTACCGGGCGGTCGGCCGCCGCTGCACGACCGGCAGTGCGACCGTCCTCGGCGACCTGGCGCAGGGCACCACGCCGTGGGCGACCCGGAGCTGGCAGGAGGCGCTGGTCCACCTGGGCAAGGCGGAGGCGATGGTGGAGGAGCTGACGGCCGGTTTCCGCGTGCCGACGGACGTCATCACCTACGCCTCCCGGCTGCTCCCGCACATCGCCCCGGGGCTCACCCCGGTCGTGTCGATCCGTGAGAACCCGGGCCACTTCGAGGTCCGGGAGGTCACCGGCACCGCCGACGTGGTCGACGCCTGCCGCGCGTCGCTGCGCCACGAGGGCTCGACGGGCCTGATCGCGGCGGACGCCCGGATCCCGGAGCTGGCGGCGGCCCTGACGGAGGCCGGGATCGCCTACCTCGGCCCGGGCGAGGAGACGACCCGGGAGACCCGCCTGACCCTGGTCCCGGCGTCGCTCGCGAAGGGTCTGGAGTACGACTACGTCGTCCTGGACGAACCCCGGGCGGTGGTCGACGGCGAACCGGACGAGCGAACGGGCCTGCGCCGCCTGTACGTGGCGCTGACGCGAGCGGTGTCGGGACTGACGGTGACGCACGCGGCGCCGCTGCCGCCCCAGTTGATCGCCTAGCTGCGGTGCTCGCTTAGCTGCGGGCAGTCGCGCCGACGCAGCTGCCGGCACGCGTGCCGACGTAGCCGCGGGCATGCGTGCCGACGTAGCTGCGGGCCCGTGTGGCGACGTAGCTGCGGGCATGCGTGCCGACGCAGCCGCGGGCAGTCGTGCCGACGCAGCCGCGGACATGCGTGCCGACGCAGCCGCGGGCAGTCGCGCCGACGCAGCCGCGGACATGCGTGCCGACGCAGCCGCGGGCATGCGTGCCGACGCAGCCGCGGGCAGTCGCGCCGACGCAGCCGCGGACATGCGTGCCGACGCAGCCGCGGACATGCGTGCCGACGCAGCCGCGGGCATGCGTTCCGACGCAGCCGCGGGCCCGCGTGCCGACGTAGCTGCGGGCAGTCGTGCCGCTGGGGCGGCACGGGTGGGCGCAGCGGCACCCCGCTGCGCCGAGCTGCGCACCCACCCGACCAGGGCCCCAACGCCGAGCCCTCGTCAACCGCCGTCCACCGCAACCCGCCACTCCGCGACCGCCTCCACCGACACCGGCTCGTCCCAGCCCCCGGGACGAGCCGCCCCGCCGATGTGAAAACCGTCGACCCCGGCCTTCAACAGCATCGGCACATGATCGAGCCGCAACCCACCCCCCACCAGCAACCGCTGCTCATACCCCGGCTCCCCGGCACGCCCGGCCTCCGCGAGCAGCACGGGGAGCCCGTCGTCGACCCCGTCCGCCGACCCGGCCGTCAGGTACGTGTCCAGCCCGGGCATCCCGTCCAGCTGCTTGCGCAGGGCATCCCGGTCGGCGGCCCGGTCGATGGCCCGGTGGAAGGTCCAGGGGCAGCCGTCCAACACCCCCACAACCCGCTCCACAGCAGCCAGATCCACCCCACCCCCCGCGACGAGAAACCCCAGCACGAACTCCTCGGCCCCGGCCTCGCGCAGCCCGGCGGCCACCCCGGCCAGCCGGTCGACGTCCCCGGCCGCGAAGCCGTCGGCGAGCCGCAGCATCACCCGCAGCGGGAGGTCGACCGCCCGGCGGATCCCGGCGACCGTGGCGGCCGACGGGGTGAGCCCGTCGGCCGCCATGTCGGTGACCAGCTCCAGCCGGTCCGCGCCTCCGGCCTGGGCGGCGACCGCGTCCTCGACGCCGAGGGCGATCACCTCCAGGACTGCACGCTTGCTCATGGGGCCCCTTCGTCGGCATGGCGTCGGCGTACGACAGCAGGTCTGACCCAAACAGGTCTAGTCCAATCAAGACTACGCTGCCCGCTTCCGCCGCATCCCACGCCCCGGGGACCCGGCTCATCCGAAGATGTTCAGATCCTTCGCCTCCACCCCGACCAGCTCGAACTCGGCCCCGTCGACCGGCCGCCCCGTGTACAGCCGCACCAGGGTCGGCCCGTCCCCGATGAAACGGCCCGGGGGCCGCTCCCCGCCGCTCTCCCCGAGCCGCAGGGGTTCGTCCAGGTCGTCGAGGTCGGCGTGCAGCGGCACATGCCCCCGCTCGCGGGTGATCCGGGCGAGCAGCGCCAGCGCGTCCGGCAGCCCGGCCCCGCCGTACGCCCCGGGCTCGCCGAAGGCGTCACGGACGTCACCGGCGTGCACCCACTCCCCCAGCGCGAGACCGTCCAGCTTCCCGCCCGCCCCGGCGATCACCGGCCCGGCCTCGGTCATCCCGCGCTCCAGCTCGTCGACCACCCGCGCGTTGCTCCAGCCGTCCCGCTCGGCGATGTCCCGGTCGTTCGACTCGGGCGAGAACACGCCGTCCTCGAACCGGTTCTCCACCACCCGGGTGAGCGCGGCCGAGCAGTGCGCCAGCACCGACCGCACCGACCAGCCCGGACACGCCCCCACGGGCAGCGCGAAGTCCTCCTCGGCCCTGGCCCGGAGCAGCGGGATCAGCCCGTCACGCTCGATCGCGAGCAGCCTCCCGGGTTGCTCGGGGTCCCGTACGTCGTGCACATCAGCAGGAGTCGTCATGGACCCCACGCTAGGTGCCTCACCCCGCCGAGCGGGAGAATGCCCCCATGGCCGATA
Organism: Streptomyces africanus; assembly: GCF_030816955.1. Taxonomy (NCBI): domain Bacteria; kingdom Bacillati; phylum Actinomycetota; class Actinomycetes; order Kitasatosporales; family Streptomycetaceae; genus Streptomyces; species Streptomyces africanus. The sequence goes on from NZ_JAUSYP010000001.1 coordinate 3,921,089, forward strand.
TCGACGCCCTCCGCGCCCGCTTCGTCCGCACCCTGGAGGCGGCCCGGGGCCCGGCCGCCGGCCCGGACCCGGTCCCGTACGCCGACGACCTGCTCGGACGCTGGCAGGAGCCGCAGCGCCGCTACCACACGGTGGCGCACCTGACGGCGGTCCTGGACCACATCGACGTACTGGGGAAGTACGCGCGCGACCCGGACGTGGTCCGGCTGGCCGCCTGGTTCCACGACGCCGTCTACCTCCCCGAGCGCTCCGAGAACGAGGAGCGCTCCGCGCGGCTCGCCGAACGCGCCCTGCCCGAGGCCGGCGTGTCCGCCGCCAGGACCGCCGAGGTGGCCCGCCTGGTCCGCCTCACCGTCGGCCACGACCCCGCCGACGACGACCCCGACGGCCAGGTCCTGTGCGACGCCGACCTGGCGATCCTCGCCTCGCCCCCGTCGGCGTACGCCGCCTACACCGCCGCCGTCCGCGGGGAGTACCACTTCGTCCCGAACGAGGCCTTCCGCACGGGCCGTGCGGCGATCCTGCGCCAACTCCTCGACCTGCCGAGGCTGTTCAGGACGCCGTACGGAGCGTCGGAGTGGGAGGCGACGGCCCGCTACAACCTCACCGCCGAGCTGGAAATGCTGTCGCTTCCGCCCGACGACGCCTCGTAACCTGCCCGGCATGCGGACAACGGGTGCGGAACAGGTGGAGCAGGCCGTCGACGAGTGCGTGGGCCTGCTGGGGGCGGTCACCGACCGGGACTGGGAGGCGGTGCGGGCCGGGCGGCTGGAGTGGAGCTGCCGGGAGACGGCGGTGCACATCGCCGAGGACCTCATCGGGTACGCCGGGCAGCTGGCGGGGCGCGAGCCCGAGTCGTACACGCCGTTCGAGATCTCGCTGGAGGAGGGGACGGACAACGCGGGCGCGCTGCGGGTGATCCGCACGATGGGCGCCCTGTTCGCCGCCGCGATCCGCACCACCCCGCGCGAGGTCCGGGCCTTCCATCCGTATCCGTTCCGCAGCGCGAACCGTGAGGGGTTCGCCGCGATGGGCGTCGCCGAGGTGCTGCTGCACACCCACGACATGGCCGAAGGCCTGGGCGTGGCGTACGAACCGGCCCCCGAGCTGTGCGACTTCGTCCTCACCCGGATCTTCCCGCACGTCCAGCCCGGCCCCACCCCGTGGCGGACCCTGCTGTGGGCCACCGGCCGGGGCGACCTGCCCGGCCGCGAGCCGGTCACCGGGTGGCGGTGGAGCAACAACCACGTGATCCCCACCGAAAGGCTCACCCTCCAGGGCGTCACCCCGGCGGCGGCGGGCGATCTCTCCACGGTCGGCGACGGCGGCTTCGAGTGGCTCGACGGCGGTCCGATCGAGGGCACCCGGATCGGTTCCGGGCTGGTGTTCAAGCAGTACGAGGACGGCGTCCACCGGCCCGAGTGGGGCATGTACGTCCTGGTCCGGCGGGAGGACGGCCGCGCGCTCGGCGCCATGGGCTTCCACAGCGTGCCGGACGAGTCGGGGCGGCTGGAGGTCGGCTACGACCTGGTCGAAGCGGCCCGTGGCCACGGTTACGCCACCGAGGCGCTGCGCGCGCTGTCGGCGTGGGCACTGTCCCGGGACGAGGTCCGGACCGTCGTCGCGAATGTCGAGCGGGACAACGCGCCCTCGCACCGCGTCCTCGCCCGCGCCGGATTCGAGGCCGTCGCGCAGGACACCGAGCAGGTCGCCTACGAGCTGCGCGAACCCCGCGGCTGAGTCCGCCCCTTGGGCCGGCGCAGCCCCGCCCCGTGCAGCAGCCGCACCACCTCGCGGCTGCTGACCTCCACGGCCCCGGCCGCCACGACGTCCGCGTACCGCTGGGCGGGGATGTCGTAGTGGTCGCGCTCGAAGGCCCGCCGGGGCACGCCGAGGCGTTCGGCGAAGGCGTGCAGCTCCTCGTACGAGACGTCGCTGATCAGGTGGGACCACATGCGGCCGTGGCCGGGCCAGGTCGGCGGGTCGATGTAGACGGTCACGAGGACGCCGCTCCGCCGAGCGCCTCGCCCAGCGACCCGACCGCCGCGACCTTCACGCCCGCCTCGCTGCACACCCAGTGCGGGTCGGGCCCCAACTCCGGTCGCACGTCCAGCGCGTGCGGCTCGCCGGTGCCGCACACCGGGCACAGCGGCCAGCGGCCGTAGCGCTCCAGCAAGGCGTCCTGCACGTCCTGCGCGACCAGGCCGGCGACGAACTGCGCGCCCTCCGGCCACTGCTCGACCCACCAGCGCCGCTGCACGACCGACTCCTCGACCAGGGAGACGACGTCCGCCTCGGCGACGCGTCCCGCGACGAGGTCGGCCAGCACGAGGGCGCGCGCGGCGTGCAGTGCCTGCTCCAGGGGGCTGATGGGGTCCATGCCCCCATTGTGCGCACTCTTGACCGAGACGCCGAGCCGAAAATATCTTTCAGAGGTGACCTCAAGAGTGAAGGAAAGTTTCGGCACCCCGCCGGCGCCCGCCGCCCTCGCGGCCAAGGTCCGCACGCTGGGCCCGTCGATGACGCGTTCCATGCAGCGCGTCGCCGAGGCCGTCGCGGGAGACCCGGCCGGCTGCGCGGCCCTCACGGTCACCGGCCTCGCCGAGCTCACGGGCACCAGCGAGGCGACCGTCGTACGCACCGCCCGGCTGCTGGGCTATCCGGGTTACCGGGACCTGCGCCTGGCCCTCGCCGGCCTCGCCGCCCAGCAGCAGTCCGGCCGCGCCCCCGCCATCACGACGGACATCGCGGCCGACGACCCGATCGCCGACGTGGTCGCGAAGCTCGCCTACGACGAGCAGCAGACCCTCGCCGACACCGCCGCCGGCCTCGACACCGCCCAACTGGGCGCGGCCGTCACCGCGCTGGCCGCTGCCCGCCGCACGGACGTGTACGGGGTCGGGGCGTCCGGCCTGGTCGCCCAGGACCTCACGCAGAAGCTGCTGCGCATAGGGCTGGTCGCGCACGCGCACAGCGACCCGCACCTGGCCGTCACCAATGCCGTGCAACTGCGCGCGGGCGATGTCGCGATCGCCATCACGCACTCCGGGTCGACGGGGGACGTCATCGAGCCGCTGCGGGTCGCCTTCGAGCGCGGGGCGACGACGGTGGCGATCACCGGCCGCCCGGACGGCCCGGTCTCCCAGTACGCCGACCACGTCCTCACCACGTCCACGGCCCGGGAGAGCGAGCTGCGTCCCGCGGCGATGTCGTCCCGGACCGGACAGCTTCTTGTGGTGGACTGCCTGTTCGTGGGGGTGGCGCAGCGGACGTACGAGACGGCGGCGCCGGCGCTCTCGGCGTCGTACGAGGCGTTGGCCCACCGGCATCGTTCCTGAGCCGGCCCCGGCCGACACGCACCGGAAAGACACGGAAAGAGCCGTCCATGACCTCCACCTCCAACCCCCGTGGTCTCAGAGCCGAGCTGGAGTCCCTGACCACCGAGGCGTTCCGGCCGGAGCTGGCCGGCATCGACCGGCTGCCCACCCTCGACATCGCGCGGCTGATGAACGGCGAGGACGCCACCGTCGCCGGGGCGGTCGCGGCCCGGCTGCCTCAGATCGCCGCCGCGATCGACGCCCTGGCCGAGCGGATGGCCCGGGGCGGTCGCCTGGTCTACGCGGGGGCCGGCACGGCGGGCCGGCTGGGCGTCCTGGACGCCTCCGAGTGCCCGCCCACCTTCAACACCGACCCCGCCCGGGTCGTCGGGCTGATCGCGGGCGGCCCGCAGGCCGTGGTCACCTCGGTGGAGGGCGCGGAGGACTCCCGGGAACTGGCCCGTGCCGACCTGGAGCCCCTCGGCCTGACCCCGGACGACACGGTGGTCGGCATCTCGGCCTCCGGCCGCACCCCGTACGCCATCGGCGCCGTCGAGCACGCCCGCGCCCGCGGCTCCCTCACCATCGGCCTCGCCTGCAACCCGGGCAGCCCGCTCGCGGCCGCCGCCGAGCACGGCATCGAGATCGTCGTGGGCCCCGAACTGCTCACCGGCTCCACCCGGCTGAAGGCCGGCACGGCACAGAAGCTCGTCCTCAACATGCTCTCGACGATCACGATGATCCGCCTGGGCAAGACCTACGGGAACCTGATGGTCGACGTCCGCGCCTCCAACGACAAACTGCGCGCCCGCTCCCACCGCATCGTCGCCCTCGCCACCGGCGCCGGCGACGAGGAGATCGAACGGGCCCTGGCCGCCACCGACGGCGAGGTGAAGAACGCGATCCTGACCCTCCTGGCCGACGTGGACGGCCCGACGGCGGCCCGCCTGCTGACGGAGTCCGACGGCCACCTGCGCGCGGCCCTGGCAGCGGCGACGGGCACCGCCTAGAGCCCCACAGCGACCCGCGGTCCGTCCCCGCGCCACTCCTCGTGCTCCGCCGCGGCCCTGCCCGCCAGGGCGTTGACGGCCGCGTTGAACCGCTCCGTCGAGGTGGGGCGGTCCGGGCCCAGGACGTACTCCTTGAGGACCCGGCGTTCGGCGGCCATCGGGTCGTGGCGCGGATCGCGGACCGAGCGCAGGATCTCCGGCAGGCGGGCGCAGTCCCGGTCGAGGAGGTAAGCGCCCCCGGCGGTAGTGTACGCGGCCCGGAACTCCGCGTCGGGCAGGTCGTCCGCGTTGGTCAGCACGTACGGCTTGAGGCTCGCCACGAAGTCCGCGACCACGGACGACACGTCGCTGATGAGGAGGTCGGCCTGGTCGAAGCACTCGTACAGCGTGGGCAGTTGCCCGACCACCACGTTGTGCCGGACAGGGCCCCGGCTCTCCCAGAAGATCCGGTGCCACTCGGCCCGCAGCTCGTGCCACTCGGCCTCCCCGTCCGGCCCGGGGAGGCGCGCCTCGCGGGTCCGCTCGGCGTCGTCGCCGCCGAGCCGCCCGGCCAGCTCGCCGAGGCGGGCCTGGATCTCGGCGAGCCGCGGCTTCGCGGCGGCGACCGACGCCTGGGCCCGCTCGGCGTCACGGCGCTCGTTGTCCGCGCGCAGCAGTTCCCGGACGGCCCGGTCCGCTTCGGCGGCCGCGCGGGAGCGCTTGCCGGTGAGGGGATGCGGCTTGTAGACGACCCGTACGTTCTCCGCGAGCAGCTTCTCCACCAGCGTCACGCCCATCGGGATCAGGGACGTGTGGCAGTCGTCGTCGCTCCAGCCCTCCCAGGTCGGCGCGTACAGCACGACCGGCAGCGGACCCGGCACATGGTCCGCGTGCAGCCGGATCGACGACAGCTGCGGGCGGCCCACCTCGACGATCGCCTTGTCACTGATGGCGTGCCGCACCCGCTGGTAGCGGTCCCGCCCGGCCCGCCCGGCCACCCAGATCTCGTCGTACACCTTGCTCACCCGGTTGCTGCTGGCGAGCTTGTCGCTGTCGCCGTGCCCGATGAAGACGTGCTTGGCCTCGGCGACGCGCAGCATGTGCACGTTCTTGCCCGCGTTGCCGGGGTAGAGGACGACCCGGAGCTCGGGCAGCTCCAGCTGCGCCACGTCATCGGCCTTCGGCACGCACACCACCGGCAGCCGCGTACGGCTCAGATAACGGAACGAGGCCCGCTCCCGCAGGATGATCAGCGGCCGCCGGTCGAGCCGCTCCAGCGTCTCGATCCACATGTTGACCTGGTACATGAAGTCCCGCGACACGGACGCGAAGCTGAAGTACAGCGCCACCTCCGGCCGGTACCCGGCCAGTTGCCGGTTGACCTCCGCGATCACCTGGTCCGGCGACGGCATCCGGCGGGCCTGGCGCAACTGCGCCAGCAGCGCCAGCACGGCCGCCGCGGAAAGCCCGGCCGTGAGCGCGAAGCCGGCGCCCGCGGGCTGCCAGGCGCCCGCCGCGAGCGCGACGAGCAGCCCCGCGTGGGCCGGTAGGTCCAGATGCAGCAGCTTGCGCAGGAAGCGCCGGTAGAGGAAGGCGGGCGGCGCCGCCGGGATCCCCGCCCCGCTCATGTCGAGGTTGCGCACCACCACCGGGAGCGTGCGCCGCCGCCGGATGGCGTGATGCACCGCCGTGTACAGCGTCACCAGGGCGAAGTGGGCGCTGAACACCGCCAGGGCGGTCACCAGCACCGCGTCCGACGCGTTCATGCGGTCGGCCAGGGCGAGCAGCATCACCGTCCGCACGGTGAACCGCATCGTGCGGGTCAGCTGCAGCGCGGCCAGCCGCCGCACGAAGGAGGGAGACCGCGCGTGCAGCACCTCGTCCGCGACGTAACTCACGGCCGAGGCCGCAGCGAAGCCCCACAGCGACGGCAGCAACGCGAAGACGGGCAGGGCGGCGAAACCGGCGGCGAGGAGGAGGACGAGGAACAGATCGGTCTTCCCGCGCACGCGCAGGACACCGCACAGCCAACGGAGCGTCATGAACAGGATCCCTCTGGGAAAAGGACGTGTCTTCCGGGATGGCGTGCGGTGGGGCGTACGCCGCTGTACGCGCGATACGTCAGTTCGACGGCGATTGCGGGCGAATGGTTGTACACCTGCCGGTCACCAATACTTCACCGTGACTTCGGCTCCCGGTTGACCTGCCGCACGCGAGCCCGCAGCGTCTCTCGCACGGGCAGCGAGCGCAGTACGTCGGTCAGGTGCTCAGCCGTCCGTACATTGCACCGCCCCAGATCGACCAGGGCGAACGGCTCGTCACTCGCGGCCGTGACCGGATCGACGCACAGGGACGGCAGCACGACACCCACTCCCGCGAGCGCGTCCCGCAACGACTCCACGATCTCTTCGGTCGAGCGCACCTTTTCCTACCTCCACGCTGAGTTTGTGATTCACCACACAGCGTGGCCGACGCGCCTCTAGCCTGGCGATATACGGCGGCCCAACAACCCGATGTGTACGACAGGGAGTTGCCCATGCCCGGATCCAGGGACCTCGACCCGTCCTCCTCCCCGCGAGCCCTCCTGGGCGCCGAACTCCGCCACGCCCGCGAGAAGGCCGGCCTCAGCCAGGAGGAACTGGGCCAGCGGCTGTTCGTGAGCGGGTCGTTCATCGGGCAGCTGGAGGCGGGGACGCGCAGGATGCAGCGCGAGTATGCGCGGTTGCTGGACGAGGTGCTGGGGACGGAGGACTTCTTCCAGCGGAACTGTGCGGCGGCGGCGAAGTCCAAGTACCGCGAGCACTTCGCGGAAGCCGCAGAGGTGGAGACGGAGGCCACGGCCATCAGGGAGTACACCTCGATGCTGATCCCCGGATTGCTCCAGACACCCGCTTACGCACGAGCCGTCAGCCGCGCCTACCAGCCCTCAGCAGCAGAGGAGTCTATCGAGGCGCTGGTGACAGGCCGGATGGAGCGGGCGCGGATCCTCGGTGATCCAACAAAGCCTCTGTTGTGGACGGTTATTGACGAGGCCGCACTGCGCCGAGTCACGGGCGGACCAGAGGTGATGAGGGGGGCCCTACTCCACCTCATCGGCTTGACCCGCCGGAACCGCGTCATCGTTCAGGTGTTGCCGTTCGACGCGGGAGCCCACCCGGGGATGCAGGGGTGCGTCAGGGTGATGGACTTCGACGACGCCCCTCCGCTGGCCTATCTCGAAGGGGTCGACACCGGACAGCTGGAAGACGACCCCGCTACCGTCGCGCGTTACAGGCTCTACTTCGAATTCCTCACGGCTTCGGCACTCTCGCCTGAGAAGTCTCTGGCTCTCCTTGAGGCGATGGCGCAGGATTACGGCCATGAGAAACACGCCTGAGTGGTACAAGTCCAGCTACAGCGGCGGCACCGGCGACAACTGCCTGGAAGTCACCCAGGCACTCCCTGATGTCATCCCCGTCCGCGACTCCAAGAACCCCCACGGCCCGAAGCTCGTGTTCCGGGCCACTGCCTGGTCCGCGTTCGTCGAGAAGCTCAAGGACGAGACGGCCTGAGCTTCGGGACCCGGGCTTCGAGCCCTCTTTTCAAGGAACGGGTGGAGGGCCTCAACCCACCCTCCCACCCGGCGAGTTGACGCGACGCGTCCGGCTTGCCACGGACAGTCACATACCCTTAACGTTCCCTGCACAAAGCAACAGCCCCCGCCAGGTGCGCCAACACCTGCGGGGGCTTACCAACGAGATCGAGAGTCGATCGATCCCATGGCTGACGCCAACTTTAGTGCTGCCCGCTCGTCCGCGCACCCCATGGCCAACCCGGGCTACGGCAAACGCACTGCTCCTGACCAACTCCCCCGCGCGAGAAACGACTTCGCACACCTCCCACCCCGCGAAGCCGCCATCGCCGCCTACCTCGACCGCCTCCCCGACGGCGCCGACATCTCCGTAAAGACGCTGGCCAAGCACCTGCCATACGGACAGTGCGCCCTCGGCACCGCCCTCAACCGCATCCAGCAGGCGGGCCACCTGCGCCGGGGCCGGGAGTGCGTGACGGCGGACGACGGCAGCTCCCGCTGGATCACCCGAACGTGGTTCACCCGCACCGCCCGGGATGACGACTGGTGGGCCGCCTTCACCCGCGGCGACGTACCGAAGCAGACAGCGCGCCCCACCCGCTCCCGCGCCCACATCCTCCTGGCCGCCCTCGGCCGCACGGCACCCGTCCTGTCGCTCTCCCAGGCCGACTGCGCGACGCTCGCCCCACTGGTGACGGAGTGGTTCGAGCGGGGCGCCTCGGAGGAGGACGTACTGCGTGCGCTCACAGCCGGCCTGCCGACGCCCGTCCACCACCCCGCCGCCCTGGTCCGCAATCGCCTGACCAGCAAACTCCCGCCCCCACCCGCCCCGCGCCCGCCCCTGCGGGTCCTGGAGTGCGCGAACTGCGGTGCTCCGGGGCGTCCGGAGTCCCTACCAGGGGGCCGTTGCAGCGCCTGCCGGGGCGAACGCGCCCCCGCGCAACCCCCTGCACCCCTGTCCGCCCCCACGGTTCACGACCGCGCGGCCCAGATCCGCGCCGCGATGTCCCAACGACGCCGAGAGAAGGCACGCACATGACGGCTCCTACGGTGCGACGTCACTCCCCCAGGGCACGATGGAAGGGAGGAGGCACCACCATGACCCCTGGTACCGCTGACCACCCGCTGATGCCCATCGAGGACTTCGAGGAACTGGCCGACGTGGCCCCGGACCACGTGCGGCTCGAATACGTCGACGGGCGGGTCCGCACGAAGGATCCACTCAGCGTCGAGGACTTCGAGGAACTTGAACGCCGCGCCCCGGAGACCGTGCGGCTTGAGTACATCAACGGAAAACTAGAGGTCAAGGCCATGCCGGATGGCAACCACCGCTGCATCCTCATGTGGCTGCTGCGCCAGTGCATGCAACACCGCCCTGACCTGGATCTCGTGCCCGAGTCCGGCGTCAAGGCCGAGGCCTACCGCAAGGGCCGCGCTCGCACGGACGCAACTCTCGCGCCTGTGGATCACTTCCGAGGCCACGGCGAATGGTCCGAGCCCGACGGTTCCCTCATGGCCGTGGAGATCACCTCCAGGGACCGCGATACCAACCAGCGCGACCGCATCGACAAGCCCATCGGCTACGCCGAAGCCGAGATCCCCGTGTACCTCCTCATCGACCGGGACAACCACACCCTCACGGTCTTCAGCGAGCCGAAGGACGGCCGCTACCAGCAGGTCTCCTCCCACCCCTGGGGCGCCACCGTCGAGCTCCCCGCCCCCGTGAACATCACCCTGGACACCGGGAAGCTCAAGGACTACGCCGACTGACGACAATGGACCCATGAACCACGCCCAGCTCACCGCCCTAGGCCGTGCCCTCCGTCTCCTCGGTGAGCACGGGGAAGTCCTCACCTCCGACACCCCGGACGCCAAGCTGCACGAGGTCAAGGCGGATCTGAAGCGCGCCCTGGACCTGCTGGAGGAGAGCGTCTCGAACGCGGCGCCCAGCACACGCTGCCCCGAGCATCCGAGCGGCCCGGTCGACGAGGCCGCCCCCGACCTGTGCCTGCTGTGCGAGACCCGGCGCCGGGCCGCCCGCCGGGCGGAGTTCAACGGCCCCGCCCCGCAGCACCGGCCCACCGAGCCGGTCCAGTCCCGCTACGGCGTCAGCGGTGACCGTCCCCAGCCCCAGCAGCGCTGGCTGCCGGAGCTGTGGAACGGCCAGACCTGGCAGCTGTGCGGCACCCCACGCCGGGACCGCCGCGAGGCCGAGCTCTACATCGCCGCCCAGCGCAAGGCTCCCCGAGCCGCCATGGCCTACCGGCTGGTGCACGAGTTCACCGACTACGAGGTGCTGCGCGTGTGGGGGACGCCGGTCAGGGTCGACATCGAGCCGATGGGCAACCTTTAGCTCACAGGAGGGGCAGGGCCCGGAAGTCGTAGCCCTCCCACAGCCTGCGCGAGGCCTCCTCCGGGTACGCCCTCACCTCGGGCTCCGCGTCCAGCACCTGCACCAGCCGCTCCGTCTCCTCGTACGCCGGCCAGCCCGGGTCACCCGTCCTCGCGAACGCCGTCCAGGACGTCCGGAAGCGGGACGACAGCGCCTCGGCCTCGGCGGACGGCTCCGTGCCCGCGAACAGCAGGGCCCCGAGGTCCGCCCCGTACGTGCCGAAGAGCAGGGGGATGTCCAGGCCGTGGCAGGCGCCCAGCGCGCCGCCGCTGCCCGGGGCCGGCCAGGTCAGCTCGTAGACGTGCGCGCGTCCGCCGCCCGCGCGCTGCGCCTCGGCCAGGTGCAGCGAGGGCATGCCGAACAACCAGTCCGTCTGGACGCGTTCGAACAGCTCACCCGGGGAGGCGTCGGGGAAGGCCGTGCGGTAGGCCCGCTCGCCGTCGGGGCCGGGGGCGAAGAGGCGCAGGGCCGCGGTCGCCCGCTCCTCGGATATCCGGCCCAGGTGGCCCGCCATGGCGACGAAGAGGCGGTACTCGTCGCGGTTGTGGCCGACGAGCAGGTCGACGTCCTTGGCCGCGCCGACCGCCAGCGCCTGCCAGGGCGTGACCGAAAGGACCTCGCCGTCGACGACCGGCGAGAAGGGCGTGACCGTCGGCGCCGCCTGGCCCCAGCGGTCGATGTACCCGGCCATCTTGCCGCTCAACGACTCGCCCGCCGACGTCAGTTCGCGTGGCGGGATCGTCGCCAGGTCGGCGACCGTGGCGCGCAGCCCCACCTCGGCGGCGAGCGCGGCGCCGATGTCACGGGCCAGCGCGTCCGAGAAGAAGGTCCCCGGCACGCTCTGCGCGATCGCCCGCCGGAACAGGCCCGCCGCCCCCGGCATGGCCAGCAGCGAGGCGACCGAGCCGGCGCCCGCCGACTCACCGAAGACCGTGACCTGGCCGGGGTCGCCGCCGAACGCCTCGATGTTGTCCCGGACCCACTCCAGCGCGGCCACCTGGTCGAGCAGGCCGCGGTTGGCGGGAGCGCCCTCGATGAACGCGAAACCCTCCATGCCCACGCGGTAGTTGAGCGACACGACCACCACGTCACCGTCGGCCGCGAGGTGCCGGGCGTCGTAGCCGGGGCTGCCGGCGTGGCCGAGTTTGTAGGCGCCGCCGTAGAGCCACACCATCACCGGGCGGCGGGCGCCCGGGGCGGGTTCGGGGGTCCAGACGTTGACCGTGAGCCACTCGTCGCCCTCGGGCACGTTGATCAAACCCGGGCCGCCGAGGTTGCCGAGGTCCTGCGGGGGCGGCGGGCCGAAGGCGTACGCGTCCCGTACGCCGTCCCAGGCGTGGGCGTGGCGCGGTGCCTGGAACCGGGCCTCGCCCACGGGGGGCGCGGCGAAGGGGATGCCGCGGTAGACGGCGAGGCCCTCCTCCGTGCGGCCGCGTACCGCACCGGCGGTGGTGCGCACCACCGGTGCGGCCTGCCCGGCGAAGGCGCCGTTCGGGGGGTGGGACTCGGTCGTCGTCATCTCTGGATCTCCTCACGGGGTGCCGGTGAACAGGCGCTCCGCCAGTGTCCTTGACTGACGCAAGTGAAACCAGGGCGGCCCGGGCGCGGACCGCCCCGTGGTCAGCTGAGCGTCTTCAGCGCCGCCGGGTCGTACGACGCCAGCTCCTCGAAGCGGCCGGAGAGGACCTTCTGCGCCCACTGCGGGTCCTGGAGCAGGGCGCGACCGACGGCGACCATGTCGAACTCGTCTCGCTCGAAGCGGTCCAGGAGGTTGTCGAGGTCGCCGACCTCGGCGCCCTCGCCCTGGAAGGCCTTGATGAAGTCGCCGTTCAGGCCGACCGAGCCGACGGTGATGGTCGGCTTGCCGGTGAGCTTCTTGGTCCAGCCGGCCAGGTTGAGGTCGGAGTCGTCGAACTCGGGCACCCAGTAGCGGCGGGTGGAGGCGTGGAAGGCGTCCACACCGGCCGCGGCGAGCGGGGTCAGGATGGCCTCCAGCTCCTCGGGCGTCTCGGCGAGGCGGGCGTCGTAGGCGTCCTGCTTCCACTGCGAGTAGCGGAAGATGACGGGGAAGTCGGCGGAGACGGTCTCGCGGACGGCCGCGACGATCTCCGCCGAGAACGCGGCACGGGCGACCGGGTCGCCGCCGTAGGCGTCACTGCGGCGGTTGGTGCCCTCCCACAGGAACTGGTCGAGCAGGTAGCCGTGGGCGCCGTGGATCTCCACGCCGTCGAAGCCGATGCGCTCGGCGGCGGCCGCGGCCTCGGCGAACGCGCCGATGACGGCGTCGATGTCGGCCTGGGTCATGGCCTTGCCGGTGGGCTCGGTGGCGCCGATGCGCAGACCGGAGGGGCCGACGGCCGGGGCGTCCGCGACGGGCGGCTCGCCCTGGTTGCGGACCATGCCGATGTGCCACAGCTGCGGCACGATCGTGCCGCCCGCGGCGTGCACCGCCTCGGCGACCTTCGCCCAGCCCGCGAGCTGCTCCTCGCCGTGGAACCGCGGGACGCGGTCGCTCTGCCCGGCCGACTCGTGGCCGACGTAGGTGCCCTCGGTGACGATCAGGCCGACACCGGCTGCGGCGCGGCGCGCGTAGTACGAGACGACGTCCTCGCCGGGGATGCCGCCCGGGGAGAACATGCGGGTCATCGGCGCCATCGCGATCCGGTTCGGGACGGTCAGGCCGCCCAGCGACACGGGCCGGGACAGGATTTCGGCGGCGCGGGAGGCGGCGGAGGCGTCGACGGTCACGTGGGGGCTCCTCTTGATACCGGACAGTATGTGCATACGCATAAGACGTACGGTCCAACCATCCGGCCCCGGCCCCCTCATCCCGTCCGCGCTGTGATCCCGGACACGCCCGAGGGCGGCACCCCCTGTCGGAACAGGGAGTGCCGCCCTCGGCAAGGACGTTGATCGACCAGGTCGATCAGAAGTCCATGTCACCGCCCGGCATGCCGCCGCCGGCGGGCGCGGCGGTCTTCTCCGGCTTGTCGGCGATGACGGCCTCGGTGGTGAGGAACAGCGCGGCGATGGAGGCGGCGTTCTGCAGCGCGGAACGGGTCACCTTCGCCGGGTCGATGATGCCCTCGGCGATCATGTCGACGTACTCACCGGTCGCGGCGTTCAGGCCGTGGCCGACCTGGAGGTTGCGGACCTTCTCCACGACGACGCCGCCCTCGAGACCACCGTTGACGGCGATCTGCTTCAGCGGGGCCTCCAGGGCGAGCTTCACGGCGTTGGCGCCGGTCGCCTCGTCACCCTCCAGCTCCAGCTTCTCGAAGACCTGGGAGGCCTGCAGCAGGGCCACGCCACCACCGGCGACGATGCCCTCCTCGACGGCCGCCTTGGCGTTGCGGACGGCGTCCTCGATGCGGTGCTTGCGCTCCTTGAGCTCCACCTCGGTGGCGGCACCGGCCTTGATGACGGCCACGCCGCCGGCCAGCTTCGCCAGGCGCTCCTGCAGCTTCTCGCGGTCGTAGTCCGAGTCGCTGTTCTCGATCTCGGCGCGGATCTGGTTGACCCGGCCCTGGACCTGCTCGGCGGAGCCGGCACCGTCGACGATGGTGGTCTCGTCCTTGGTGATGACGACCTTGCGGGCCTTGCCCAGGAGGTCGATCGTGGCGTTCTCCAGCTTGAGGCCGACCTCCTCGGAGATCACCTCGCCGCCGGTGAGGATGCCGATGTCCTGCAGCATCGCCTTGCGGCGGTCACCGAAGCCCGGGGCCTTGACGGCGACGGACTTGAAGGTGCCGCGGATCTTGTTGACGACCAGGGTCGACAGGGCCTCGCCCTCGACGTCCTCGGCGATGATCAGCAGCGGCTTGCCCGACTGCATGACCTTCTCGAGGAGCGGCAGCAGGTCCTTGACGTTGCTGATCTTCGAGTTGGCGATCAGGATGTACGGGTCGTCGAGGACGGCCTCCATACGCTCCATGTCGGTGGCGAAGTACGCCGAGATGTAGCCCTTGTCGAAGCGCATACCCTCGGTGAGCTCCAGCTCCAGACCGAAGGTCTGGGACTCCTCGACGGTGATGACGCCTTCCTTGCCGACCTTGTCCATGGCCTCGGCGATGAGCTCGCCGATCTGGGTGTCGGCGGCGGAGATGGAGGCCGTGGAGGCGATCTGCTCCTTGGTCTCGACGTCCTTCGCCTGCTCCAGCAGGGCGGCGGAGACGGCCTCGACGGCGCGCTCGATACCGCGCTTCAGGGCCATCGGGTTCGCACCGGCGGCTACGTTGCGCAGGCCTTCCTTGACCAGGGCCTGGGCGAGCACGGTCGCGGTGGTCGTACCGTCACCGGCGACGTCGTCCGTCTTCTTGGCGACTTCCTTGACCAGCTCGGCGCCGATCTTCTCGTACGGGTCCTCGAGTTCGATCTCCTTGGCGATGGACACACCATCGTTGGTGATCGTGGGGGCGCCCCACTTCTTCTCGAGGACGACGTTGCGGCCCTTGGGGCCGAGCGTCACCTTGACGGCGTCCGCGAGCTGGTTCATGCCGCGCTCGAGGCCGCGCCGCGCCTCCTCGTCGAACGCGATGATCTTGGCCATGTGAAGTGGTCCCTCCAGGACTGGGGGTGATTACTTCGGACCGCGCCCGCGCCCGCGACGGACGGCTCGCCTGCCTCGTGGTTCCTTCCCACCCGGCCTGCGGGCCTCACCGACCCGGTCCTTACGTTGTCACTCTCACCTTCAGAGTGCTAACGCAATGATTAGCACTCGGGCATGGCGAGTGCAAGCGACTCCCACGGTTCGAGCGGGCGCTCAGCCCCCGGCGAACAGGGGGCATCCGGCTCGGCCCGCAGGCCACGGGCAGCGCCGCGGCGGATCGGGCGAGCAGAGAAATGCCTGGCCCCCGGCCCGCGGCGGCGAGACGAGAGCGACGACGCGAGCAGGTCCGGAGCGCGGCCCCGCGCCCCCAGCGCCGGGGGGACGCCGAGACGCGTTCGGGCGCGGCGGTTTCGACGAGCGGTCGCCCGGCGCGCCCGTCACCCCGGTCGGCCGGCCCGACAGACCGAAGGGCCCGCACCCCAGGGGGTGCGGGCCCTTCAGAGAAGACCGGTCGCTTGCGCTTGGTCGTGGTGCGCGTTCAGGCAGAGACGCGAACCATGTCGGCCTGCGGTCCCTTCTGACCCTGCGAGATCTCGAACTCGACCCGCTGGCCCTCTTCAAGGGTGCGGTAGCCGTCCATCTGGATCGCGCTGTAGTGGACGAAAACATCCGCACCACCGTCGACCGCGATGAAGCCGTACCCCTTCTCCGCGTTGAACCACTTGACGGTGCCCTGAGCCATGCCTAACTCCCCTATTACTGGCCCTTGCACAGATCCACACTTCGCGGACCCGGGTCAGACCTCACCCCCCACGGTTGGGGGCGTGCGCCGGAACGCGTCGACCGCGGCCGAATGTATCTGTCCAACTGCCGTCTGCAACAGGTCAATCGGACGAGAATTCTGGACGCGCGGGGTCCGGAATGTGGGGAGAATTCGCCAGACTTCAGGGCAAGTCGGGCCACACAAAAGGCACAAAAGCCGCGAAAGACACACACACTTTGGCTACATCTTGTCGGGCGCGCGGCAGGAAATCAGGGCTCCCGATCAGGAGATCGGCGCTGCGTTCCCCAACTCTACCGCGCTCAATCACACAGAATTGCCCCCTCCGCTTCTCTCACGGAGGGGGCAATTCGATGAACTCTCAGTAACCGCCATTACCGAAGGTAACAATCAAGCCGGTCGACCGGTTCAGCCACCCGCGACGGCGGGGATGATCGACACCCCGGCACCGTCCGGCGTCGCCGTCTCCAGCCCCTGCTCGAACCGCACGTCGTCGTCGTTGACGTACACGTTGACGAACCGGCGCAGCTTGCCCTGGTCGTCCAGCACCCGGGCGGCGATCCCGGTGTGGTTCTTCTCCAGATCGGCGATGACCTCGCCGAGGGTCGCCCCCTCGGCGGCGACCTCGGCCTGCCCGCCGGTGTAGGTACGCAGGATGGTGGGGATGCGAACGGTGACGCTCATGACTTCAAAACCTCCGGTTGGACGAGATAGCTAGGGCGCGGGGCTGCGTTGAACATGCGGCTCCGCCGCGTGAGCGCGACCAGCCCCCACCGGCCCGCAGCAGACGACGGTCAGACGAGCCCAGCCTCACGGAACGAATCCAGGTTGGGACGAATGGTCGCGGTGAGCCCGGTCCCAGCCACCGCATCCAGCGTCTTCAGACCATCACCCGTGTTCAGCACCACGGTCGTCAACGACGGGTCGAGCACCCCGTTCTCGACCAGCTTCTTCGCCACGCCCACGGTCACCCCACCGGCGGTCTCCGCGAAGATGCCCTCGGTCCGGGCGAGAATCTTGATCGCGTCGACGACCTGCTCGTCGTTGACGTCCTCCACCGCACCGCCCGTGCGACGCGCGATGTCGAGCACGTACGGCCCGTCCGCCGGGTTGCCGATCGCCAGCGACTTGGCGATCGTGTCCGGCTTCTGGGGGCGTACGACATCGTGCCCGGCCTTGTACGCCGTCGACACCGGCGAGCAGCCCTCGGCCTGCGCGCCGAAGATCTTGTACGGCTTGTCCTCGACCAGCCCGAGCTTGATCAGCTCCTGCAGGCCCTTGTCGATCTTCGTGAGCTGCGAGCCGGAGGCGATCGGCACCACGATCTGGTCGGGCAGCCGCCAGCCGAGCTGCTCGCAGATCTCGTACGCCAGGGTCTTGGAGCCCTCGGCGTAGTACGGCCGCAGGTTGACGTTGACGAAGCCCCAGCCCTCGCCGGCCGGGTCGCCGATCAGTTCGGAGCAGAAGCGGTTCACGTCGTCGTAGTTGCCCTGGATGCCGACGAGCTCGCCGCCGTAGACCGCGGCCATGACGACCTTGCCCTGCTCCAGGTCGTGCGGGATGAACACGCAGGAGCGGAAGCCGGCGCGGGCCGCCGCGGCACCCACGGCGCCGGCGAGGTTGCCGGTGGAGGAGCAGGACAGCGTGGTGAAGCCGAAGGCGCGGGCGGCCTCCAGGGCCTGCGCGACGACCCGGTCCTTGAAGGAGTGCGTCGGGTTGCCGGAGTCGTCCTTGATGAAGAGCTTGCCGGCGTCGACACCCAGCTCACGCGCGAGGTTGTCGGCCTTGACGAGCTGGGTCCAGCCCGGGTTGATGTTCGGCTTGGTCGCCACGTCGGCCGGGACCGGCAACAGCGGGGCGTAGCGCCAGATGTTCGCGGGTCCCGCTTCGATCCGCTTGCGGAGTTCCTCGGTGTCGTAGGCCGAGAAGTCGTAGGCGATCTCCAGCGGGCCGAAACACTCCTCGCACGCGAAGACCGGGCCGAGGGGTACGCGGTGGCCGCACTCGCGGCAGCTCAGGGCGGCGGCGGGGCCGAGGTCTACGGTGGAGTCGGTGGTGCTTGCAACAGTCTGCACAGCCATGTGAGGCGAGGCCCTTTCTCCTCATCTTCCTCACGACGCATCTCGCCGTGAGACGGATTTGGCACCTTCCCGAGCCGGGAGCCTCGCGGAGCGGTCGACAGTGACCTACGAGTATCGGCTGGAGGGTTGCCGGGGCTTCATCGGGCCGTTTCCCTCTGCCCCTCTGGATGAGCTGTATGTGGTTGTAAACAACGGTTGACCCCGGACATGCGATGGTCATCCGCGTTGTTCAAGACTGTAACCGACGACCAGGACAGTTGAGATAGTCGTCCGAACCGCGAGATGGGTCACAGTCCGTCCCGCCGAGAGTACGCAGAGGAGCCGCCACGGTGCTGGAAGAAGTCGAGCGCTGGCTGAGCACCCGTTCCTGGTCAGCGACCGATCGTCCGCTCCACCAGATTCTGGCCGCCAAGCAGCGCACCGGCCAGACGGTGAGTGTGGTGCTGCCCGCGCTCAACGAGGAGGAGACGGTCGGTGACATCGCCGCCATCATCCGTCACGACCTGATGCGGCAGGTGCCGCTCGTCGACGAACTGGTCGTCGTCGACTCGGGGTCGACCGACCGCACGTCGGAGGTGGCCGCCGCCGCGGGCGCGACGGTGGTGCACCGCGACGAGATCATCCCGCGGATCCCGGCCGTGCCCGGCAAGGGCGAGGTGCTGTGGCGCTCGCTGCTGGTCACGCGCGGGGACATCGTCTGCTTCATCGACGCGGACCTGAAGGACTTCTCGTCCGACTTCGTCTCCGGGATCGTGGGCCCGCTGCTCACCGACCCGGACGTCGCCCTGGTGAAGGGCATGTACGACCGTCCGCTCGGCGGCGCCGCCGGCCAGGGCGGCCGGGTCACGGAGCTGATGGCCCGCCCGCTGCTCAACATGCACTGGCCGCAGCTGGCCGGGTTCGTGCAGCCGCTCGGCGGCGAGTACGCGGCCCGCCGCTCGCTGCTGGAGCAGCTGCCGTTCCCCGTCGGGTACGGCGTCGAGCTGGGCATGCTGGTCGACGCGCTGCACCTGGTGGGCCTGGACGCCCTCGCCCAGGTGGACGTCGGGGTGCGCAAGCACCGGCACCAGGACGGGCAGGCGCTGGGCCGGATGGCCGCCGCGATCTACCGCACGGCCCAGCTGCGGCTGGCCCGCGGGCATCTGATCCGGCCGTCCCTGACGCAGTTCGAGCGGGGCGGCGACGGCTTCGAGCCGCGCACGTACTCCGTGGACACCGAGGAGCGTCCGCCGATGGCGGAGATCGCCGAGTACCAGGCGCGGAGAGCGGCCTGACCGGGGTCGTTTTCGGCCGGGTGGGGCGGGGCCGCACGTTTGAGTGTTTCCGGGCCGGGCTAGGTTGAGGCGTATGGCTTCGACGTACGGTGCTGCACAGGTGCTGGTGGCGTCCAACCGCGGTCCGGTTTCGTACGCGGTGGGCGAGGACGGTTCGCTGAACGCCAAGCGGGGCGGCGGCGGGCTGGTCTCGGGGCTGTCCGCGATCGGCTCGGACGCGGACGCGCTGTGGGTGTGCTCGGCGCTGTCCGACGGCGACCGCGAGGCGGTCCGGCGGGGCGTCGGCGAGGACGGCGTGCGGATGCTGGACATCCCGGCCGACGTGCACGCGGACGCGTACAACGGCATCGCCAACTCGGTGCTGTGGTTCGTGCACCACATGATCTACCAGACGCCGCTGGAGCCGGTCTTCGACGCGGAGTTCCGGCGCCAGTGGGCGTCGTACGAGACGTACAACCGGGCGTTCGCCGAGGCGCTGGCCGAGGAGGCGGCGCAGGGCGCGGCGGTGGTGGTGCAGGACTACCACCTCACGCTGGTGCCGGGCATGCTCCGCGCGCTGCGGCCGGACCTCAGGATCGGCCACTTCTCGCACACTCCGTGGGCGCCGCCCGAGTACTTCCGGATGCTGCCGGACGACGTGGCCGGGCAGGTGCTGCGCGGCATGCTGGGCGCGGACCGGCTGGGCTTCCTCACGCAGCGCTGGGCGGACGCGTTCACCGCGTGCGCCGAGCAGTTCGCCGGCGGGCTCGGGGGCACGCGGATCGGCGTGCACGGGCTGGGGGCCGACGCGGACTTCCTGCGGAAGCGGTCGCACGAGCAGGACGTCGAGGAGCGGATGGCCGCGCTCCGGGAGGAGATCGGCGAGGGCCGCCGCACCATCGTCCGGGTCGACCGCACGGAGCTGTCGAAGAACATCGTGCGCGGCCTGCTGGCCTACCGCCGGCTGCTTCAGACCCACGCCGAATGGCGCGAGCGCGTGGTGCACGTGGCCTTCGCGTATCCCTCGCGCCAGGACCTCGCGGTGTACCGGGAGTACACGGCCGAGGTGCGGCGGGTCGCGGAGGAGATCAACGCCGAGTTCGGGACACCGGGGTGGACTCCGGTCGTCCTCAACCTCAAGGACGACTTCGCCCGCTCCCTGGCCGCGTACCGGCTGGCCGACGTGGCGCTGGTCAACCCCATCCGGGACGGCATGAACCTCGTCGCCAAGGAGGTCCCGGTCGTCTCCGACGCGGGCTGCGCGCTGGTGCTGTCGCGGGAGGCCGGGGCGTTCGAGGAGCTGGCCGAGGACGCGATCACGGTGAACCCCTACGACATCACGGGCACGGCGACGGCCCTGCACGAGGCCCTGTCCATGCGCCCGGAGGAGCGGGCCGAGCGCAGCAAGCGCCTGGCAGCGGCGGCGACGGCTCTGCCTCCGGCGCAGTGGTTCCTGGACCAGCTCGACGCGTTGAGGGGCTGAGCGGCGATGACCGGTCCCACGGACTCCCCGCTGCCGGTGCCCGCCACGAAAGCCGGGCAGGAGGGTCTGGACGCTCTTCTCACCCGCCCGGGCACGGCATTGATCGGCCTCGACTTCGACGGGACGCTCGCGCCGATCGTGGCCGACCCCGAGCAGGCCCGGGCCCACCCCGACGCCGTCCCCGCGCTGGCCGCGCTCGCACCGAAGGTGGCCGCCGTGGCGGTGATCACCGGGCGGCCCGCCGAGGTCGCGGTGCGAGGCGGCGGCTTCGCGGACGTCCCGGGCCTGGAGCACCTCGTGGTCCTCGGCCACTACGGCGCCGAGCGCTGGGACGCCCGCACCGGCGAGGTCAGCGCCCCCGAGCCGCATCCCGGCGTCGCCGCGGTCCGCACCGAGCTGCCCGAGCTCCTCGAACGGCTCGGCGCGTCGCAGGGGACCTGGATCGAGGAGAAGGGCCGGTCCGTGGCGGTCCACACCCGCCGGGCCGCCGATCCCCAGGCCACGCTGGATTCCCTGCGCGAGCCGCTCGCCGGCCTGGCCGGCCGCCACGGCCTGATCGTGGAGCCCGGCCGCATGGTCCTCGAACTGCGCCCGCCCGGCATGGACAAGGGCGCCGCCCTCGCCGGGTTCGCCCGGGAGGTCGGCGCCGGGTCCGTCCTCTTCGCCGGCGACGACCTGGGCGATCTGCCCGCCTTCTCGGCCGTCGACACGCTCCGCTCGGACGGCACCCCGGGCCTGCTGGTGTGCAGCGGCAGCGACGAGGTGACCGAGCTGAGGGAGCGGGCGGACGTGGTGGTGGACGGTCCGGAGGGTGTCGTACGCCTGCTGAGCGAGCTGGCGGCCCGGATCGGCTGAGTCCTAACGCTCCGCCCGGCGCTTCTCCCGGATCCGCCGCAGCCGGTTCACCGTCACCGGGTCGTGGGCCAGGGCCCGGGGGTCGTCCAGCAGGGCGTTGAGGAGCTGGTAGTAGCGCACGGGGGCGAGGCCCAGCTCCTCCCGTACGGCCCGTTCCTTCGCGCCGGGCCCGGAGAATCCGCGGCGTTCGAGCGCGAGGATGTCCCGCTCCCGGCGCCCGAGCCGCTCCTCACCCGTGTCCTCGTCCATGCCAGGCACCGTAACGCCCGCCACCGACAGCGGGGCTACTCCGCGCTCTCCGCCCGGGTCGCCACGGCCTGGAGGTGTCCCAGGACGCCCGAGGGGCTGCCGGTGGGGGCGACGGCCTTGCCGATCTGCTTCTTCACCTCGGCGCTGACGTCGGCCCAGGAGGTCTTGCCGACCGGGTAGAGCTCGGAGGCCACCAGCTCCTCCAGGAACGGCTTGAGGTGCCGGTCCTTGCGGGAGGCGGTCATGGTCCGGGACGCGGAGCTGGTGACCGGCAGCAGGTCGTACTCGCGGGAGAAGGCCAGCACGTTCTTCTCGCTGTAGACGAAGTCGAGGAAGTCGCCGACCTGGTCACTGTGGCCGTTCTTCCGGAAGGCCGTCATCCAGTCGGCGACACCGAGCGTGGACTTGCTCGGCCCCTCCTTGCCCGGGGTCGGCACCATGCCGTACTCGACGCCGTACTTGGCGGCGATCTTCATCAGGGAGGGGTGGCCGTTGAGCATGCCGACCTCGCCCTTGGCGAAGGCGGCGAACGCGGCGGCCCGGTTCAGCTCGCCGGGCGCGACCGGCCCGGTCAGGTCCTTGGCGACCAGTTCGTTCTTCAGCCAGGAGAAGGTGTCGATGTTCTCCGGGGAGTCGATGCCGTAGCTGCCGACGGTGTCGGCGTAGCCGCCCCCGCCGCTGAGCATCCACTGCAGGGTCTCGGCCTGCGCCTCCTCCGGGCCGAGGGGCAGCGCGTAGGGGTACTTCACGCCCTCGTCCTTGAGCGCCTGGGCGTCCTCGGCCAGGTCGTCCCAGGACTTGGGCGGGGTGATGCCGGCCTTGGCGAAGAGGGTCTTGTTGTAGAAGAGCACGCGGGTGGAGGAGGCGAACGGCATGCCGTACTGCACGCCCTTGACCTGTCCCGCGGAGGCCAGCTGTCCGACGAAGTCGGCCTGCACGGGTATGGAGAGCAGGTCGTCCGCCTTGTAGAGCTGGTTCTGCGCCGCGTAGTCGGCGTACGCGCCGATCTGCGCCATGTCCGGCGGGTCACCGGCGGCGACCATCTCCCTGACCTTGCGGTCGACGTCGTTCCAGGAGTAGACACTGACGTCGATCTTGACGCCGGGGTGGTCGGCCTCGTACTCCTCGACCAGCTTGTCCCAGTACTTCTTGGAGCTGTTGGCCGCACTGTCGCCGTAGTCGGCGGCGACCAGCTTCAGGGTCACGTCGGCCGAGCCGCCCGTCACGCCACAGCCGCCGAGGACCGCCGTCATGCCCAGTGCGGACACCACCGCGATCGTTCCTGCCATCCACCGCCGCTGCACCGCTGTTCTTCCCCAACCCTGGCGTGACCGCCGACGAAAGCTTTCGATAATCGGAACAAGGTCTACACCACGTGAGTGGACTAGACCTCTCGCGGGTCCCCGGGTCACACTGTTTCCGTGAGACATGTCATCGCCCTCGACGTGGGCGGGACCGGAATGAAGGCCGCCCTGGCCGGTCCGCGGGGCGAACTGCTGCACCGGGCCCGCCGCCCCACCGGACGCGAGCACGGACCGGACGCCGTCGTCGCGGGCATCCTCGACTTCGCCGCCGAACTGCGCGCGTACGGTGCCGAGCACTTCGGCACGCCCGCGTCGGCCGCCGGCGTGGCCGTCCCCGGCATCGTCGACGAGGCGCGGGGCATCGCCGTCTACGCGGCGAACCTCGGCTGGCGTGACGTCCCCCTGCGCGACCTGCTGGCGGAGCGGCTGGGCATCCCGGTCGCCCTCGGCCACGACGTGCGCACCGGCGGCCTCGCCGAGGGCCGGGTCGGCGCGGGCCGGGGCGCGGACCGCTTCCTGTTCGTCGCGCTCGGCACCGGCATCGCGGGCGCCATCGGCGTCGACGGCCGGGTCGAGGCGGGCGCGCACGGCTTCGCGGGTGAGATCGGCCACATCGTCGTACGCCCCGGCGGGGCGCCCTGCCCGTGCGGGCAGCACGGCTGCCTGGAGCGCTTCGCCTCGGCGGCGGCGGTGAGCGAGGCGTGGGCGACGGCTTCCGGGGACCCGGACGCGGACGCCGCGGACTGCGCGAAGGCGGTGGACTCCGGCGACCCGAGGGCGCAGGCGGTCTGGCAGCAGGCCGTCGACGCCCTGGCGGACGGCCTGGTCACCGCCCTGACTCTGCTGGACCCCAGCACCCTGATCATCGGGGGCGGCCTGGCCGAGGCCGGAGAAACCTTGTTCACACCGCTACGAGAAGCGATCCGCCACCGCCTCACCTTCCAGAAGCAGCCGTCAATCGTCCCCGCGGCGCTGGGTGACACGGCCGGATGCCTCGGCGCCGGGCTCCTGGCCTGGGATCTCCTCGACCGAACCGACCGTATGGAGGTATCGCCCTGATGGCAGCCGACCCAGGGGCGCGGGGAACTGCGCGACCAGCCCCGTCGCACCCGCAGCCCGCGACGGCCGGACAACCCACGGTCCTGACCGGCGCAACCGTCGTCCTCCCCACAGAAACGCTCCAAAACGGCCGGCTGACCATCGACGGCACCCGCATCACCGCCACAGCCCCCGAAAACGCCCAGGTCATCGACGTAACCGGCCACTACGTACTCCCCGGCTTCGTCGACATCCACAACCACGGCGGCGGCGGAGCCTCCTTCACCTCCGGGTCGGTCGAAGACATCCTCAAGGGGATCCACACCCACCGCCTGCACGGCACGACCACCCTGGTCGCCTCGACCGTCACCGGCGACATGGACTTCCTCGCCCAGCGCGCCGGCCTGCTGAGCGAGCTGGCCGAGCAGGGCGAGATCGCCGGCATCCACTTCGAGGGCCCGTTCATCTCCCCCTGCCGCAAGGGCGCGCACTCCGAGGGGCTGCTGCGCGACCCGGACCCGGCGGAGGTCCGCAAGCTGATCGACGCGGCCCGGGGCAGGGCGAAGATGGTCACGCTGGCCACCGAACTGCCCGGCGGCACCGACTCCGTACGCCTCCTGGCCGAACACGGCGTGATCGCGGCGATCGGCCACACCGACGCGACGTACGAGCAGACGGTCGAGGCCATCGACGCGGGCGCGACGGTCGCCACCCACCTCTTCAACGCGATGCCGCCGCTCGGCCACCGCTCCCCCGGCCCGATCGCCGCGCTCCTGGAGGACGACCGGATCACGGTCGAGCTGATCAACGACGGCACGCATCTGCACCCCGCCGCGCTCCAGCTGGCGTTCCACCGCGCGGGCGCGGACCGGGTGGCGTTCATCACGGACGCGATGGACGCGGCCGGTTTCGGCGACGGACGCTACTGGCTGGGCCCGATGGAGGTGGAGGTCGCGGACGGCGTTGCCCGCCTGCTCACGGACGGCACGATCGCCGGCTCGACCCTCACCCTGGACCGCGCGTTCAAGCGTGCGGTCACGGTCGACGGCCTGTCCGTCGAGGACGCGGTGGCGGCCCTCTCGGCCACCCCGGCCCGGCTCCTCGGCATGGCCGACCGGATCGGCTCCCTGGAGCCCGGCAAGGACGCGGATCTGGTGCTCCTGGACGCGGACTACGAGCTCAGGGGCGTGATGCGCCGGGGCGAATGGGTGGTCGGTCCCCAACTGCACTGATCCGTCCCGCCGTAGGGAGACGGTGGCCGGCTCCAGGACTGGGCCGACCGCCGTCTCTTTGGCATGATCGGACTATCTGAACATTCACGGCGGCAAGCGCATTCTCGGGGGAGGTCGGCCCAGGTGATCCTCACGGTCACGCTGAACACCGCTCTCGACATCACCTACCGTGTGCGGTCCCTCAGGCCGCACGCCTCCCACCGCGTCTCCGAGGTGACGGAACGCCCCGGCGGCAAGGGCGTCAACGTGGCCCGGGTGCTCGCCGCGCTCGGGCACCAGGTGACGGTGACCGGTTTCACGGGCGGGGCGACGGGACGGGTCGTGCAGGAGCGGCTCGCGGCGGTGCCGGGCGTGGTGGACGCGCTGGTCCCGGTCTCGGGCGCGACCCGCCGCACGATCGCCGTGGTGGACGAACAGACCGGCGACACGACGCAGCTCAACGAACCGGGCCCGATGGTCACGCCCGCCGAGTGGTCGGCCTTCCAGGAGGCCTACGAGGACCTGCTGCCGTCCGCCTCGGCGGTGGCCCTCTGCGGCAGCCTGCCGCCGGGCGTGCCGGTGGGGGCGTACGCGGTCCTGGTCCGGACGGCCCGTGCCGCCGGCGTCCCGGTCCTCCTGGACACGAGCGGCGAAGCGCTGCGCCGGGGTGTCGCGGCCCGCCCGGACATCATCAAGCCGAACGCGGACGAACTGGCGGAACTGACCGGCTCCCACGAGCCCCTGCGCGCCACGCAGGACGCCCGCCGCAGGGGCGCGGGCGCGGTGGTGGCGTCCCTCGGCCCGGAAGGCCTCCTCGCCGCCACCCGAGAGGGCCGCTGGCGAGCCACCCCACCGACCTCCGTACGAGGCAACCCGACGGGCGCGGGCGACTCGGCGGTCGCCGGCCTGCTGTCGGGCCTGGTGGAACACCTCCCCTGGCCGGACCGCCTGGCCCGGGCGGTGGCCCTGTCGGCAGCGACGGTCTCGGCACCGGTTGCGGGGGAGTTCGAGCGGGGGGTGTACGAGGAGCTGCTGGGGCGGGTGACGGTGTCAGGGGAGGTCAGCGCGGCCTGAGTCGACGAGCGTCAGCGCCGCCAGGGAGGCGCTTCCGCCTCTGCTCACCCGTCCTTACCCGTGAGATACAGCTGATCGATGACGGCGTCACACTGGTTGCCCTCGTTGCAGGCGAGCTCGATGGTGTTGGTGCCCTTGGTCAGGTTCACGTTGGCCCAGGTGTTCTTCCAGCCCTGTTCCCAGTCGCCCTTGGGCGTGTTCCCGAAGTTCGCCATGCTCAGCGGCTTGCTGTTGGCCTCGCCGTTGACCACCACGGTCGCGTTGGCGTCCACGCCCGGGACGCCGTAGTTCACGTACAGCCGGTAGGTGCCGGCCTTCTTGATGCCGTCGACAGTCCAGGTGACGGTCGCTCCGACGTGGTTGAAACCCGTCACATAGACGCCACCGTCGGCCTTCGCGCCCTTGAAGTCCGACGCCGTCGAAACGCCCGGCCCGAGCCGCAACGCCTTCGCGTCGGTCTTGGGCAGCTCCACCTCGCTCTGACCGCCCTTGCTCGGCGACGGGCTCGGCTTCGCGTTCTGGGACTGGGTCGGGGTCGTCCCCGCCTGGTCGTCGGTGTTGCTCTGGTCCTTCTCGCCGCCCAGCATGGCCACGCCGATGCCGATGACGACCGCCGCGACCACCGCGATCGCACCGATCAGCAGACCCTTGGTGTTCGGCCCGCGGCCGCCACGGCCACCGCCACCGCCGCCCGGCACCTGCTGCTGCGCGGTGGGCGCGCCGCCGGGCAGCGTCTCCGGTGCCGCGTAGTGCGCGTTCGGCCGGCCGGGAGCACTCTGCTGCTGCGGGGCCTGGCCGTAGGACGCCTGCTGGCCGTACTGGCGTGTGCCGACCGCCCGCACCCGGTTGACCGAGTTCGGGTAGCCATAACCCCCGGACGGCGGCTGGGCCCCGTTGGCCTGCCCGTCGGCGTAGAGATAGCCGAACGGGTCGTCGTCCTCGGGCGTGCTCGCGCCGTTGTTGCCGGGCGTCATCCCTTGGTCTCCTCAGTCAGGTGCGGTGCATGCGGTACGGGTCGTGAGAGAGCGAGCCTACCCGCTCCCAGTGACCCAAACGGGTGACTCAGACCGCATCCACTCGCTGACCTGGGGCTCAGCCCGCGCGTCTGTGCTGTTTGGGACGAGATCGTTTCTCGACGTACATCCGCTCGTCAGCGGATTTCAACACTTCGTCCGCCGTCATTCCACAGTGTGCCCATCCGATGCCGAAGCTGGCGCCGACCCGGACGGCCCGCCCCTCGGCGCGGATGGGCTGGATGATCTCGTTGCGCAGCCGGACCGCGAGGTCCTGCGCGTCGGCGCGGCCGAGCCCGTCGGCGAGGATGACGAATTCGTCACCACCGAGCCGGGCGACCGTGTCGCCGTCGCGGACGCCGTTGCTCAGCCGGCGGGCGACCTCGATGAGAACCGCGTCACCCGCGTTGTGCCCGAACCGGTCGTTGATCGACTTGAAGCCGTCGAGGTCGCAGAAGAGGACGGCGAGGCCCTTGGTGCCGTCGTCGTGATCGCCGTCCGGGGCGACGGTGTGCACATGGTGGTCGTAGGCGTCGTACGGCTCCACGCCCTGCCGGAAGTCGAAGCCGGGCCCGACCACGTCGAAGTCGGGATGACCGTACGCCGCGTCGTGGGACTCGACGACGGCGGATTGCGGAGTGGCGCGCTGACACAGGCGAGCGGACAGGCGGGAGCGCAGTTCGGCGGAGTTCGGCAGGCCGGTGAGCGAGTCGTGGGAGGCGCGGTGGGCGAGCTGGAGCTCGCGGCGCTTGCGCTCCTCGATGTCCTCGACGTGGGTGAGGAGGAAGCGCGGTCCGTCGGCGGCGTCCGCGACGACGCTGTTGCGCAGGCTGACCCAGACGTAGGTGCCGTCCCGGCGGCCGAGGCGGAGCTCGGCCCGGCCGCCCTCGGCGGAGGTGCGCAGGAGCGTGCCTATGTCCTCGGGGTGGACCAGGTCGGAGAACGAGTAGCGGCGCATCGCGGAGGCGGGGCGGCCGAGCAGTCGGCACAGGGCGTCGTTCGTGCGCAGGATCCGGCCGTGCTGGTCGCCGCCCATCTCGGCGATGGCCATGCCGGAGGGGGCGTACTCGAAGGCCTGCCTGAAGCTTTCCTCACTGGCCCGCAGCGCCTGCTGCTCGCGCTCCAGCCGGACGAGCGCCCGCTGCATGTTGGCGCGCAGCCGGGCGTTGCTGATCGCGATGGCGGCCTGGAAGGCGTACATCTGGAGCGCCTCGCGGCCCCAGGCGCCGGGGCGGCGGCCGTTGCGCGGCCGGTCGACGGACAGCACGCCGATCAGCTCGCCGCAGGCCGCGCTGCCCTGCGGACCGGGCGCGTACATCGGGGCGAAGAGCCGGTCGGCCGGGTGCCACTCGTCCTCGAAGCGGGGGGCGGGGCCGTCGGTGTACCACTGCGGGACGTCGTCGTCGTCGAGGACCCAGCCCTCGGTGTGCGGTATGAACACCAGGTCGCCCCAGTGCTCGCCCATGCCGAGGCGGCGTTCCCAGGACTCGCGCGAGCCGACGCGGCCGGTGATGAGGGCCTCGGCGGCGGGGTTCCCGGCGAAGGCGGCGACGACGAGGTCGCCGTCGGGCCGTACGAGGTTCACGCACGCCAGCTCGTACCCGAGGGCGGCGACGACGCCCTCCGCGACGGTCTGCAGTGTGTCCGCCAGGCTGCGGGCCGTGTTCATGTCGGCCATGACCTGGTGCAGTTGCCGCAGGGACGCAAGGCGGACGTAGGGCTCCGACTCGGTCTCCATGCTCGCCCTCCCCCCGAGACCTCGCAGCGAATCAAGGGTTCTCATCGGCGTATCGTCCTGGCAGCTTCCCAGCCACTGAATCACAGCGCGCTGCCCACTCGGTACACAGGGTCAACAATTCCTGCCCCTTGTGACTCAAGTCACAGGCAAACCTGAACAATTGAGTGGAGTTTCTGCGTTCTTCACGTGCGGCTACCGAACGCAAACTTTGTCAGGTTGCGCACATGTATGTCCCCACGCCCTTCCGGAGTCCGTCGGGCGTCCGTCGGAAGTCCGTCGGGCGTCCGTCGGGAGTCCGTCGGGAGTCCTAAGTCCGTGATCCGGCGGGAGCCCGATGCGGGACGCCGGAGACGGAGACTAGCGTTTCGGGCGTGCCGAACACTCCCACAGCCACGTCCCCGATCATTCCGTCGCCCGCCTCCGGGCATGCTGAGGGGGTGAGCAACGACGAGTTCCGCGCCGCCATGTCCCGGCTGGCCTCGGGCGTGGTCCTGGTGACCGCGCAGGAGCCGCCCCTCGACCCGGACGACCCCTCGGCGCCGGGCAGCGAGGACGTGGGCATGACGGCCACGGCCTTCATGTCGGTGTCCCTGGACCCGCCCCTGGTGCTGGTGAGCCTGCGCGAGGGCTCCCGCATGGACGAGCTGCTCGACGAGCAGCCCCTGTGGGCGGTCTCGGTCCTGTCCGAGAGCCAGCGGCACATCGCGGGCCGCTTCGCCATGAAGGGCCGCGTCAGCGACCGTCTGCTCTTCGCGGACATCCCGTACACACGCGGCGAGTACACCGACGCGCCCCTGGTCGGCGGCGCCCTGGCCGTCCTGGAGTGCCGCACGGAGCAGCGGGTCCGGGCCGGCGACCACACCCTGGTCATCGGCCGCGTCCTGACGGCCCGGGTGCCGAGCGCGGAAGGCGGCCCGCTGACGTATTTCCGTGGCCGATACCGGCAGTTGGGCTGAGGAAACGGTTGGCCCGGCGGTGATCCGCCCGCCTATGGTGCGCGCATGACCAGGACCGGCCCGCGCCTCGCAGAGATCACCCCGGCGAATCTCGACGCCGCCCTCGGCATCGCCGTCCGCCCCGACCAGGAGCACGCGGTCTCCCCCGTCGTGAAGTCCCTCGCCGAGGCCTACGTCCATCCGGGCGTCGCCTGGCCCCGTCTGATCGTCGACGGCGACCGCCCGGTCGGCTTCCTGATGGCCTTCCTCGACATCGACTGGTACGAGGACGGCAGCGTGCGGCGCTCGGGCCTGTGGCGGCTGAACATCGCGGCCGGGGAGCAGGGCAGGGGCTACGGCCGTTTCGCCGTCGAGTCGGTCGCGGAGGAACTCCGCCGGCGCGGCGCCAAGCAGCTCTACGTAACCTGGCACCCCGGCCCCGACGGCCCGGAGGGCTTCTACGTGGGGCTCGGCTTCCGCCTCAACGGTGAGACCAGCGGAGGCCAGACGGTCGGAGTGCTGGAATTGACCTAGTTCCAGTTCTGCGCGGAGCGGCCCCGCTTGGTCTCCGAGCGCTGCTTCTTCTCGCGCAGGCGCCGCTCGTTGATGCCCCGGGGGATCCGGGTCGGCTTGCGGGGCTTGGGCGGGGGTGCGGTCGCCTCGGCCAGGAGCGCGGCGAGGCGTACGGCGGCGGCCTCGCGGTTGCGCCACTGGGAGCGGTGCTCGGAGGAACGCACGGTGACGACCCCGTCGACCAGGCGCCCGGCCAGCCGCTCCAGCGCCCGCTTCTTCCACACCTCGGGCAGCGCCTCGGTCCTCGCCAGGTCGAAGCTCAGCTCGACCTTCGAGTCACTGGTGTTGACGTGCTGCCCGCCCGGCCCCGACGACCGCGAGAAACGCCAGATGAGCTCGGCCTCGGGCAGGGAGACGGAGCCGCGGATGACGTGGGGACCGGACATGCCCTCCATGTTCCCGCTCCTGACCAGTCCACGTCACCCGAATAATCGCGCGTAAAGAAAGTAAAGGACCTGGAACCTCGCGTACCCCTCTCCGCGTTCATGGGGGTAGCTGTAGCTTCTTTGCCGTACGTAAACGAGGGAAGGGACTCCCAACAATGGCTGTAAGCCTGTCCAAGGGTGGCAACGTCTCGCTCACCAAGGAGGCTCCGGGCCTGACCGCCGTCACCGTGGGCCTCGGCTGGGACGTCCGCACCACCACCGGCACGGACTTCGACCTCGACGCGTCCGCGATCGCGGTCAACACGCAGGGCAAGGTCTACTCGGACGCCCACTTCGTCTTCTTCAACAACAAGCAGACGCCGGACAACTCCATCGTCCACACCGGTGACAACCGCACGGGTGAGGGCGCCGGCGACGACGAGGCGATCAACGTCAACCTCGCCGCCCTCCCGGCCGACATCGACAAGATCGTCTTCCCGGTGTCCATCTACGACGCCGAGAACCGCTCGCAGAACTTCGGCCAGGTCCGCAACGCCTACATCCGCATCGTCAACCAGGCCGGCGGCGCCGAGATCGCCCGCTACGACCTGTCGGAGGACGCCGCCACGGAGACGGCCATGGTCTTCGGCGAGCTGTACCGCAACGGCGCGGAGTGGAAGTTCCGCGCAGTCGGCCAGGGCTACGCCTCGGGCCTGGTCGGCATCGCCCAGGACTTCGGCGTGAACGTCTGACGGACGCCCTCACCTGCCGCGGAAGCCCCCGGCGCCGGTCCACCGGCCCGGGGGCTTCCGCGTCCCCGCCCCTCCCCGCGCCGCCCGCGATACGTTCTCGACGTGATCCTCGACCCCCTTCTCCCACCACCCCCCGGCCGCTCCCTCCCCGAACCCCTCCTCGCGGAACTCACGGCCCTCTACGCCTCCAACCACGCGTTCCACGCCCTCACCGGCGACTTCCCCGACCCGCACGACATCCGCCCGGAGCAGGTGGCACACGCCCTGTCGGAGGAATGGACCCAGCCCGGCACCGAGGTGCTGCTCGCCCGCAGCTTCGGCGGCCTGACCGGGATCTCGATCACCCTCGCCGACCACCCCGACCCCGCCGATCCGGACCCCTGGATCGGCCTGCTGATGGTGGACGCGAGCCTGCACGGCCAGGGCCACGGCCGCCGCCTGGCCACGCTCGTGGAGGACCGCTTCCGCACGGCGGGCCGCACCGCCGCACGCCTCGCCGTCCTCGACAACAACCCGAAGGCCCTGGCCTTCTGGACGGCCCTCGGCTACGAGGTCATCGACCGTCGCGAGGACCTGCAGATGAAGCGCCCTTGTGCGGTGCTCCGCAAGGAACTCAGCACGCCCTAGCGCACCCTCAGGGCCGCTCCGGCTTCCCCTCCCCGTACAGCCAGTCCTCCCAGATGCCGTCGACGTCCTTCCCGGGCGCCTGCTTCTCGACGTACGCCGTGAAGCCGGCCGTGTCGGCGTTCCCGTGGCGATGGGCCGCCGCCCACCCGCGGAGGATGTCGCCGAACGCCTCGTCGCCCACCGCCTGGCGGACCTTGTGGAGGACCATGGCGCCGCGCTGGTAGACGGGGGCTCCGGAGAGGTGCGCGGCGTCGGTGGGTTTCCCGGGCGGGAAGGACCAGAGGTCCTCGTACGTCTGCTCCCCGTGGTCGTACAGCGCGTCGAAGCTCTCCTGCGCCGTCTCGCCGCCGTGGTCCTCCTCCCACAGCCACTCCGCGTACGTCGCGAAGCCCTCGTTGAGCCACATGTCCCGCCAGCTCTCCGGCGTCACGGAGTCGCCGTACCACTGGTGGGCGAGTTCGTGGACGAGGAGCGTGATGTCGGGGGCGCCGGGGAACACTGGACGGCTCTGGGTCTCCAGGGCGTAGCCGATGTCGGCCGCGCGGTCGACGATCGCGCCGGTGGAGGAGAAGGGGTAGGGGCCGAACCGCCGCTCCGCCCAGCGCAGGACCTCGGGGATCCGCGCGAGGACCGCGCGGCTCCCCTTCTTCTCCGCCGGGTCGACGGCCGTGTAGACGGGCAGGCCGTCCCGGGCGGTGGTGCGGGAGATGTCGTAGGGGCCGATGGCGAGCGTGGCGAGGTAGCTCGCCATCGGCTCGGCGGTGTGCCAGCGGAAGGTCGTCCGGTCCCGCGCGGTCGTCTCGCCGCGCAACTCCCCGTTGGACACGGCCCGCAGTCCCCGCGGCACGGTCACCGTGAGGTCGTACGCCGCCTTGTCGGAGGGGTGGTGGTTGCCGGGGAACCAGGCCATCGACCCGGCGGGCTCGCCCAGCGCGAGGGCCCCGTCCGTCGTGCGCAGCCAGCCCTCCTTGGAGCCGTCCGGGTCGGTGACGGTCTCGGGCGCCCCGGAGTAGCCGACGGTCACGCGGAACGTCTCGCCCTCGTCGAGATCCTCACGCGGCCGGACGGTGAGTTCCTGCCCGGCACGGTTCCAGCGGGCGGTCTCGCCGCCGACGGTGACCTTTCCGACCTCCAGGCCGAGCAGGTCGAGGTTGAAGGCGGAGAGGGCTTTGGTGGCCCGGGCGGTGAGGGTGGCCGTGCCGGTGAGGTGATGTGCGTCCGGGGCGTAGCCGAGGCGCAGGCCGTAGTGGGTGACGTCGTAGCCGCCGTTGCCGGCCTTCGGGAAGTACGGATCGCGTACGCCGGAACCGCCCGGGGTGCCGTGGACTCCGCCGCCGCACGCGGTACCGGCGAGAGCGCAGCAGACGAGCAGGACAGGGACAAGACGTACAGATCGGGCCACGATCAAGATCCTACGGGCGCGTGACACCATCACATCCGTGCTCGACATCGGCTACGCCCTCTCCAACCGCTTCCCCGACCCGCCGCAGACCGACTACCGCCGTGCGGACGTCCGCGCCCTGCGGCACGACCTGTTCTGCGGTGACGTCTATCTGGCGGACACCGAGCAGGACCGGGAGGTGTCCACGGCCTGGGGATGGGTGCCGGTGCTCGACTTCGCGTGGGCGCTGTGCGACATCGTGGAGCGGATCGACCGGGACCCGGCGGGCTCCCGGGCGTCCCGGCCGCAGCGGGCGGAGCTGGACTTCACCGAGTCGACCGACCGAATGCTCTTCGAGCGCCGCTTCGGGTCGGTGGACATCGAGGCCGACTGGATGCCGGCGGAGGAAGCCCCTCTGACCTTCTCCCACACCGAACTGCGCCGCGAGGCCCGCGACTTCCTGCACGACCTGATCGCCGACCTCACCGACCTGCACGACGACCTCGCCGAGAACCCGGCGATCTGGACGCTCCAGGCGCGTTTCCCCCGCCTTCCGTAGACCCCGCCGGGGCTCAGCCCTCCACGCGGATCCCCCACTGCGCGGCCAGCACCGGCGCCAGATCCAGCAGCTGCGCCGTGCTGATCACCGCCCCGGCCAGCCGGTCCAGCCCGCGGCTGATCTCCAGGGACGCGGCACCCCGCAGATCGACGTCCGTCAGGGTCGCCGCGTGGAGGTCGGCGCCCTTCAGCGCGCAGTCCACGAACTCCACGCGCTCCAGGCGGGCGCCGCCGAAGTCCGGCTCGACCAGGACACAGCCCTCGAAGACGACGTCTTTGAGCCGGGCCGTGCGCAGGTTCAGATAGTCGATCTTGCCGCCGCGGACCAGCACCCGCTCCAGCACCGCCCCGTGCAACTGCGGCCCGCCGAGCCGGGCATCGGTCAGCTCCACATCGCGCAGGGTCGCCTCGGCGAGATCGGTGCCGACGCCCCGGACTCCGGTGAGAGTCGAGTCCAGGACGCGGGCGTGCCGCAGCCCGGTCTCGTCCAGCGCGCAGTCCGTCAGGGCGCAGTCCATGAAGCGGGCGCCCGACCCGTCCTGCCCGGTGAAGTCCGCTCCCCGGAAGTCCAGCCCGTCGTAGTCCCCGTCCGGTTCCAGCGCACCGCCCTCGTGGGGCTCCAGCGCGGGCAGCCGCACCTCCGGTCGCCGCGCGCCCTTCACACCCGTACCGCCAGCCGCTCTCCTCGCCATGCCCCCATGCTGCACCCCGCCACTGACAACCGGCCCTGACCTGCGGGAACACCGGCCATGTCACATTCCGGTGCCCTCGGCCGGTCGTACTCGCAAAAGGCGACCCCGACCCGAGGGAGACCCCCAGCCATGCACCGCATCACCGTCATCGGCGGCGGCTTCGCCGGACTGACCGCCGCGATCACCGCCGCCGAGGCGGGCGCCAAGGTCACCATCCACGAAGCCCACCACACCCTCGGCGGCCGGGCCCGCACCGCCGAGGGCCCCTACCGCACGAACGAGGGCCCGCACGCCCTCTACAACGGCGGCCCGCACTGGACCTGGCTCAAGCAGCGCGACCTGATCGGGCCGCTCGCGCCGATCCCGCCCCTGGAGGCCGCCCGGCTACGGCTGCGGCACCACGGCGTGCTGCGCCGCACCCCGCCCTTCCCGATGCTGAAGCTGCTGCGCCGGACCGCCGAACAGGCCCCCGCCGACGTCGACTTCCTGACCTGGGCGACCGGCATCGCGGGCGAGGAGGGGGCCCGGGCCGCCGCCCACTACTCGGCCGTCGCCCTCTTCCACCACGACCCCGGCTCCCTGTCGGCCGCGTTCGTGCAGGAGCGCCTGCGCCGCGCCACCAAGCTGCCGCCCGAGGCGCACTACCCGCGCGGCGGCTGGGCCACCCTCATCGACCGGATGGCCGCCCGCGCCTGGAACCTGGGCGTCCGGATGGAGACGCTGTCCCGCGTCGACACGCTCCCCACCGACACGCCGGTCATCGTCGCCACCTCCCTCGACGCCGCCCGGCGCCTGCTCGGCGACGACTCCCTGACCTGGCCGAGCGGCCGTACCGTCCTCGTCGACCTCGCCGTACGGACGCGGCGCGGGGACGCGTTCGCGGTCTCCGACCTCGACGCGCCCGGCTGGCTCGAACGGTTCACCGCCCAGGACCGCAGCCTCGCCCCGGCCGGCCGGCAGCTCATCCAGGGGCAGATCCCCATCGCCCCGCACGAGTCCAAGGCCGACGGCACCGCCCGCGCCGAGCAGTTGCTCGATCTGGGCTTCCCGGGCTGGCGCAAGCGCGTCACCTGGCGGCGCGAGGCCGTCGCGAACGGCCGTACGGGCGCGGTTGATCTGCCCGGCACCAGCTGGCGCGACCGGCCGGCCGTGGACCGGGGCGACGGTGTCTACCTCGCCGGCGACCAGGTCGCGGCCCCGGGCGTGCTGTCGGAGGTCTCCTTCAACAGCGCCCTGACGGCGGTGTCGTTGGCGCTCGGCCGGCGGGAGCTTGACCTCAAGCAAGCTTGAGGTTGAAGGCTGGGCGCACCGGACGAACCCATGAGCACCGGACGCACGCACGTGCGCCGGACGCATCGACGAGGAGTTCCCATGCGCGCCATCCGCCTGCACGCCTTCGGCCCGGCCGAGAACCTCACCTACGAGCAGGTCGAGGACCCGCGACCGGGCCCCGGCCAGGTCCGTGTCGCCGTACGGGCGGCGGGCGTCCACCTCCTCGACACCGCCCTGCGCGAAGGCGGACAGGGCCCGGCGCCCGAGCCGACGCCCCTGCCCACCATCCCCGGCCGCGAGGTCGCCGGTGTCGTCGAGTCCCTGGGCGAGGGCGTCGCGGGCCTGTGGCTCGGCAAGCGGGTCGTCGCCCACCTCGGCTTCGTCCCCGGAGGCTATGCCGAACTGGCCGTCACCGAGGCCGAGCGCCTGCACGAGATCCCGGAGAACCTGGACTTCGCCGAGGCCGTCGCCATGATCGGCACGGGCCGTACGACGATGGGGATCCTGCAGTTCGCCGAGCTGGGCCCCGACTCGGTGGCCGTCGTCCCGGCCGCGGCCGGCGGCATCGGCACGCTCCTCGCGCAGTACGCCAAGAACGCCGGCGCCACGGTCGTCGGCCTCGCGGGCGGGCCGGAGAAGGTCGCCCGCGTGCAGGCGGGCGGCGCCGATCTCGCCGTCGACTACAAGGACCCGGCCTGGCCCGCGAAGGTCCGTGCCCATCTCGGCGGCCGGGCCGCGACCGTGGTCTTCGACGGCGTCGGGGGCGATGTGGCCCGCGAGGCCGTCGCCCTGCTCGGCCCCGGCGGCAAGCACATCGTCTTCGGCTGGTCCGCGGACGGCATCCACGACGGCGGCCCCTACCTCGTCGAGGGCGTCTCCGAGCAGGTCCTGGGCCCCGTGATGCTCCGGAAGGCCGGCGGCCCCGACCCCGTGCGCACCCTCGAACTGCGCGCCCTCACCGAGGCCGCCGCCGGCCGTCTGGCCCCGGCCGTACAACGCTTCCCGCTCCGCGAGGCCGCGGCCGCGCACCGGGCGCTGGAGAGCCGGGGGACGATCGGAAAGGTGGTCCTGGAGCCGTGACACCTCCTCTTCACAGGGCTCGGCCAGGACGGGTCAGCGGGCGACCGCCTTCGTCGCCGCGCTGAGCGCCGAGCCGTCCTTGTGCCCGGTGCGGTGCGCGATCACCTTCACGGTGATCTTCTTGCCCTGCTGCGCCGCCTTCAGCACCAGCGATGACTTGGTCGCCCCGCTGATCGCCTTGCCGTTCGCGTACCACTGGTACCCGTACGAGGTCGCGGCCGGGCTCCACGTGCCGGTGGACGCCTTCAGTGTCCGGCCGACCTTCGCCGTCCCGCTGATCACCGGCGGCTTGGTCGCCTTGGGCGCGTCGCCCTTGGCCACGGTCACGGCCGCCGAGGACGCGGACCCGCTGCGCCAGCCCGTCTTGACCGCCGTCACGGTCACGGAGAGCTTCCTGCCGGCCTGCGCCGCGGGGATCGTGTACGCGGATGCGGTCGCACCGGCGATCGCCGTCCCGTCCGCCTTCCACTGGTACGTGTACGAGGACGGGGTCGCCGACCAGGTGCCCGGCGCGGCGGTGACCTTGGCGCCCACCTTGGGCGTGCCGGTCACCTTCGGGGCCGCCGTGTTCTCCAGCCCGGGCTGGGGGGTCACGGTGAAGGTGCCGCGCTGGAACTCCCGGCCGTGCGTGTACACGCTGATGTTCCAGGTGCCGGTCGCCGCACCCGTCAGGTCGACGGTCGCGGTCACCGTGCGGTTGTCCGCGGAGACCGAGTCCGCCGGCGCGGTGATCGTCTTTCCGGCCTGGCTGAGCTGGACCCTGACGTCCGGCCCGAGCGCGGTACCGGTGACGGTGAGCTTCACCTTGGTGCCGGCGGCCCCGGTGCCGGGGCTGACGGCGGTGACGTCCGTCTTCTCCGTGCCGCAGAGCGCGGACGAGCAGGTGAGCTTGGCGCTGTAGGCCGTGCCGGCCGCCTTCTCGGGCAGGCCGAGCAGGAACAGCGACGGCGTACTCCCCGAGGACGAGCCCAGCACATTGCAGTCGTAGCCCTCCGGAATGAAGTGCGTGCAGCCGTTCTTCCAGGTGGACGTGTTGTACAGCACGGGCACTGCCGCGGTGGCGGCGCCGGTGGTGTCCTTGATGTCGGTCTCGAACCGGTCGAACCCGGCGGTGGGCAGCGCCGCGCACATCGCGGTGCGCGACTCGTCCAGCGTGCCGGTGACCGGCCCGTACCCGAACGCCACGGACGGCACCGCGGCGCACTCCGCGGCGGGCCCGTCGGCGGTCGCGATGCGCAGGGCGTCCAGACGGTACTCGGGAGCCGCCTGCAGACGGGTCGGCGTCTGTACGAGGACCTGGTGGGTGGTCGAACCGCTCACCGCGCAGGGCGAGTTGCGGAAGGAGCACTCCACGCGGCCGTCCCCGGCGATGACCGCGCTGTTGGCGGTGCCGAGGGCGTCCCGCACATTGACGTGCACGACGTCGGTCGCCGCGCCCGTGGTCACCTGGTGGCAGGTGATGGTGCCCGGCGCTCCGGACACGCCCTTCACGGACGCGCCGCCGACCTTCACCGCAGCGGCCTTGGCGCAGCCCGCGGCGGAGGCGCTCGCCGTGACGTCACGCCGGGTCAGGGAGTACGTGGCTGCCTCGTCCCGGCCGGTCACCAGCACCGTGTGGGCCTTGCCCGGGGTCAGGGAGCAGATCGTCCAGCCGTCGGTCGCGGCGTAGCGCTCGCAGACCCGCTTGCCGTCGGGGTCCAGCACCGAGAACCCGGCCGGCGCGGTCCCCGAGGTCGCGGTCAGCTGAAGCAGCTCGGTGCTGGAGTGCGCGCCGGCCGGGATCCCCAGGCAGTGCGAGAAAACGCCGTCGCCCGTGGTCAGCGTGGCCTTCGCACCGCCCGCGGCGAAGCTGCCCGCGGGCAGAACGGGGCAGCCCTCGGCGACGTCGGTGCGGTGGAAGGCGACCGCGTACGGGCCCGTGGCCGTGTCGCCGCTGTCCTCGGTGTGCACCAGCGCGCGGAACGGCGCCTCACCGGTCAGCGCGCAGTCACCGCCCCGGAGTGCTTCCCCGTCGCACTGCGGGGTGCCGTCCCGGTCCAGGACCTCCACCTCGGGGGTCAGCCCGGCCGAGGTCTGCGAGGTGAGCGCGGCGATCCGGCCGCCCTTCGGCACGGGCAGGGTCAGGCAGTCGTACTGCCCGACGGTGCTCAGCTTCCCCTTGTACAGGCCGGCCTCGATCGCGACACAGCCGGCGTCGGAGGCACGGTCGAACACCACCAGCCGGTCACGGGACGGCGCGAAGGCGTTGGTGCCGAGCACGGCCGTGTAGGTGCCCGCCTCGCGGATCCGGCAGGGGTCGGTGCCGGACTGGCACACGGTCCTGCCGCCTGCGTCGTACACCCGGACCGCCCCGGCCGACCGGTCCTGGTCCACGTAGTGCACGGTGTACGGCCCGGCCTTGGCGACGGAGAAGGTGTAGCAGGCGTCCGTGCCGAACTCCCGTGGCTCGATCGGGCCGTAGGGCAGGACCGACGCGGTCGCGCAGCCCTGCGGGTCGTTCAGCCGGCGCACCTGAAGCGCGTACTCGGCCGGGAAGCCGCTCTCCGCGCGGGAGACGCTCGACAGCACCCGGTAGGGGCCGTGGCCGGGCAGGACGCAGCTGTCCTCGCCGTCCTCCGGGAAGTGCTCGCAGACGCGGGCGCCGGTCGCGTCGGTGATCCAGGCGACCGACTCGCCGTACACCTTGGTGCCGACCGTCAGCCGGATCCGCTCACCGGGCCGGCCCTCGAAGGCCTGGCAGTCGACGGCCAGCGGGCTCGCCGCGCTCCGGATCACCGCCGGCCGGTCCCAGCCGGTGCCGACCGGCTCGGCGCAACCGCGGGTGCCCGAGCCGAGCGGGACGACGGTGAGCTCGGTCCGCTCGTCGTCGACCCAGCCGCTGTTGACGACCTTGACGGTGTACGTGCCGGCCGCGGGCACCTGGCACCAGCCCTCGGCGCGGTACTCCTCGTCGAAGCAGTCGACTTCGGCGCCGTCGGCGTCGAACATCTGCGCGTAGGCGTTGTTCTGACTGTCGTCCAGCGTCACCAAGTGCAGACCGGCCGAGGCGGCCGTCACCGTGAAGCAGGCGCTGCTCTGAGCCGGGACGGTGACCTTGCCGACGGCGTCACCCGGATCCCCGAAGGGCGCGAGCGCGAGCGGCGCACACTCCGGTTCGGCGGCGGCCTGGGCGGAGCCCGCCCCCGTCAGGCCCAGCAGTGAGGCGAACAGCGAGACGACGACGGCGGACGCGCCGGCCCGCCCACGTCTCACTCGCCATCCGGACCTGGATCTGAATCTGGATCTCGGTCTCGGTCTCGGGCAGGCGTCGTTGTCCGACAAGGCAATCCCCCCTGGATCAGTGGTCGTTGGCGAGATGCTCGCACACAGGTACGACACGGCGCCCGTGAGAAATCCGAGACGCCGGGCCGGCCCATCCCGTCCCGGCCCGGGTTAATTCACATGACCCGCCCGGCCCACCCCACTACCGTGCCGAAAGTGATCGACATCCCCCGGGAACTGGCAGCGTCACAGGAGAAGTTCAACGGCGAGGCGGGCCGCGCCTTCATCGAGGAACTGCCGGACCTGACGGCCGGCTTCCTCGACCGCTGGGGGCTGGAGCCCGACGGGCCGCCCATGCACGGCGTGTCCGCCCTGGTCCTCCCGGTCCGCCGCGCCGACGGCGGCCCCGCGGTCCTCAAGCTGCAGATCCGCGACGAGGAGAGCGAGGGCGAGCCGGTCGCGCTGCGCGTCTGGGACGGCGACGGAGCGGTCCGTCTCCTCGACCACGACGAGCCCACCGGCACCATGCTGCTGGAGCGTCTCGACGAGACCCGGATGCTGTCCCACGTCCCGGACCCCCACCAGGCCGTCGTCACCATCGCCGAACTCCTCGCCCACCTCACCTCCTTCCCCGCCCCGCCCGGCATGCGCCGCCTCGGCGACATCGCCCGGGCCATGCTGGACCAGACCCCGTGGGCACTCGACCGCATCCCGGACCCCGAGGCCCGCCGCCTCGTCGCCGACTGCGCCGCCGCCGTCCGCGAGGTCGTCGACGAACCCGGCGACCGGCTCCTGCACTGGGACCTCCACGACGAGAACGTCCTCGCCTGCGACCGCGCCCCCTGGCTCGCCATCGACCCCAAGCCACTCGCGGGCGACCCCGCCTTCGAGCTGTGGCCGGCCATCGACAACCGCTACGACCCCGACGACATCCTCTGGCGCTTCGACGCCATGACCGACGTCCTCGCCCTGGACCGCCCCCGCGCCCGCGCCTGGACCCTCGGCCGCCTCCTCCAGAACGCCCTGTGGGACATCGAGGACGGCCGCCCCCTGGACGACGACCAGCTCGAGATCGCCCGCCGCCTGCGCGACCACACCGGCTGATCCATGCCCTCCTTCCTCCCCGGCCTGGAACTCTCCCGCCGCTTCTACACCGAGGCCGTACGCCCCCTCCTGCACGAGGCCCTCCCCGGCCTGCCCCACTCGGCCGCCCGCCTCGGCAGCGGCTCCGAGGTCCTCGGCTACGACACCGCACGCTCGGCCGACCACGAGTGGGGCCCGCGCCTCCAGCTCTTCCTGCGCCCGGAGGACGCCGAGCCCCACGGCCCCCGCCTCACCGACCTCCTCTCCCACCGCCTCCCGAAGACCTTCCTCGGCCACCCCACCCACTTCGCCCGCACCGGCGACGACCCGGGCACCGACATCCGCGTCATGGCCGGCACCGACGGCCCGGTCCACCACCGCGTCGACATCACGGACTCCGCCACCTGGTTCACGGACCGGCTCGGCTTCGACCCGGCCCAGGGCGTCACCACGGCGGACTGGCTGGCCACGTCCACCCAGCGCCTGGCCGAGGTCACCACCGGCGCCGTCTTCCACGACGGCCTCGGCCGCCTCGCCCCGGCCCGCACCGCCCTGCGCTGGTACCCACACGAGATCTGGCTGTACGTCCTGGCCTGTCAGTGGAAACGCATCTCGCAGGAGGAGGCCTTCGTAGGCCGCTGCGGCGAGGTGGGCGACGAACTCGGCTCCGCGATCGTGGCCGCCCGTCTGATCCGCGACCTGATGCGCCTGAGCCTCCTCATGGACCGCCGCTACCCGCCCTACAGCAAGTGGCTCGGCACCGCCTTCACCGCGACTCCCCTGGGCGCGGCGCTCACCCCCACCCTGACCGCGGCGCTGGCGGCCCCCGACTGGCACACCCGCGAGCACCACCTCGAGCACGCCTACGAGACCGTCGCCACCCACCACAACGACCTCGCGCTCACGGCCCCCGTCGACCCCACCACCCGCCCGTACCACAGCCGCCCGTTCCAGGTCCTCCACGCGGAACGCTTCACGACGGCACTGCGCGCCCGCATCACGGACCCGGCCCTCCGCTCGCTGCCCGACACCGGCGCGATCGACCAGTGGGTGGACAGCACCGACGCCCTCAGCGACGTCCAGAACAGAAAAAAGCCCGGGCCAGAGACGATCTGACCCGGGCTTCCACCGGAGCCCCCTGTCGGATTCGAACCGACGACCTACGCATTACAAGTGCGTTGCTCTGGCCATCTGAGCTAAGGAGGCACCGCGTACTACAACGCCGTACGCGAGGGCGGCACCACTGTACACAGAGCCCGTTACCCCGAGCCACGAAGTTCCGTCCCGCCCGGGCTCACTCCAGCTCGTACTCGAAGCGGTACGCCACGGTCGCCTCCCCGTGGCACGCGGTGAAATCGCCCTTCCCCCGCAGTCCGGCCAGCTCCCCGCTCCCGGAGTCCCGCACCACCTCGAACGTGCAGTGCACCGTCCCGTCCTCGCCGAACCACCCCCGCTCCTCCACGGCGAAGCTCCCCTCCCGCCCGTCGAGCCGGCCCGTGATCAGTTCCATGCCGGCGAAGGAGCCGGTCTTCTGGGTGACGTAGACGATGGAGTACTCGCAGAGCGTCCCGGCCGCCTCGATGCCGCCGCTGAAGGTGTTCCGGACGGAGGCGTGGGCGAGCCGGGGGTTGGCGTCCTCCCCCGGGCCGATCACGCGCTCCTGCCAGTCGGCGAAGGTGAAGTGTCCGGTGGTGGTGCGGGTGCCGGGCATGGGTGGGTCCTCTCGAAGATCAGCCGGTGGCCGTGCGGCCCGTCTGGGAACACCACTCTGTCCCCCGTACCTGACATCTCCTGTCAGGTACGGGCGCGTACACCGGACAATGGCTCCCATGCGTGCCGACCGGCTCCTCTCC
Organism: Streptomyces africanus; assembly: GCF_030816955.1. Classification (NCBI taxonomy): domain Bacteria; kingdom Bacillati; phylum Actinomycetota; class Actinomycetes; order Kitasatosporales; family Streptomycetaceae; genus Streptomyces; species Streptomyces africanus. The sequence continues at coordinate 3,964,419 of NZ_JAUSYP010000001.1, forward strand.
CTGCTCCTGCTGCTCCAGAACCGCGGGCGGATGACCGCGCCCGAGCTCGCCGCCGAGCTGGAGGTGTCGGTGCGCACGGTCTACCGGGACGTCGAGGCGCTGGGCGCGGCGGGGGTGCCGGTGTGCGCGGACCGGGGGCCGGAGGGCGGCTACCGGCTGATGGACGGCTACCGGACCCGGCTGACCGGTCTGACCGACGCCGAGGCCGGGTCGTTGTTCCTCGCCGGAATGCCCGGCCCGGCGCGGGATCTGGGGCTGGGAGCGGTACTGGCCAGTGCCCAGCTGAAGGTGCAGGCCGCGCTGCCGGCGGAGCTGGCCGGGCAGGCGCGGCGGGTGCAGGAGCGGTTCCATCTGGACGCGCCGGCGTGGTTCCGGGAGGCCGATCCGGTGCCGTGTCTGGAACCGGTGGCGGCGGCCGTGTGGGAGCGGCGGGTGCTGCGCGTGCACTACCGGCGGTGGCGGGGCGAGGTGCGCCGGGAGGTGCGGCCGCTGGGGCTCGTCCTCAAGGGCGGCATCTGGTACCTGGTCGCCCTTGCGGAGGAGTCCGTGCGGACGTACCGGGTGTCCCGCCTGCTGACCGTGGAGGAGACCGGGGAGCTCTTCGACCGTCCGGCCGGCTTCGACCTGGCCGCCTACTGGGAGGAGTCGTCCCGGCGGCTGGAGGCCGCCCTGCAGCAGGGTGTCGCCCGGTTGCGCCTCTCACCGCGGGGGCAGCGGCTGCTGCCGATGCAGTTCGGGGCGGCGGGCGCACGGGCCCTTCAGGGTGCGGGCGCGCCGGACGCGGACGGCTGGGTGGAAGTGGAACTGCCCGTGGAGGCGGAGGCCGTGGCGGTCGGGGACCTGCTCCGGCTGGGTCCGGAGGCGGAGGTCCTCGGGCCGCCCGGGCTGCGGCAGGCCGTGGCGCGGGCGGTGGCGGCGCTGGCGGACCGGTACGGGCAGCCGTGAGGCGTCTTCGAAAATTTCCACGAAGTTCACAGGGCCGGAGGTACTGACAGACCACGTGAACGCCAGGTACCGTCCTGAGCCAGTTCACACGTGTGGACTACACCACAACGGAACACCGTCGTGGCACCGCCTTCCTACTCGGATCGTCCGGCACGTTCCTGCCGGTAGAAGGGGTTCACTCACCATGGCCACTGTCTCGTTCGACAAGGCGACCCGGATCTACCCGGGTTCCACCAAGCCCGCTGTTGACGCGCTCGACATCGACATCGAGGACGGCGAGTTCCTCGTCCTCGTCGGCCCGTCCGGCTGCGGCAAGTCCACCTCGCTCCGCATGCTCGCGGGGCTCGAGGACGTCAACGGCGGCGCCATCCGCATCGGCGACCGCGACGTCACCCACCTGCCGCCGAAGGACCGGGACATCGCCATGGTGTTCCAGAACTACGCGCTCTACCCGCACATGACCGTCGCCGACAACATGGGCTTCGCGCTCAAGATCGCCGGCGTCAACAAGGCGGAGATCCGGCAGAAGGTCGAAGAGGCCGCGAAGATCCTCGACCTCAGCGAGTACCTGGACCGCAAGCCGAAGGCGCTCTCCGGCGGTCAGCGCCAGCGTGTCGCCATGGGCCGCGCCATCGTGCGTGAGCCGCAGGTGTTCCTCATGGACGAGCCGCTGTCCAACCTGGACGCCAAGCTCCGTGTGTCCACGCGTACGCAGATCGCCTCGCTCCAGCGCCGCCTGGGCATCACGACCGTCTACGTCACCCACGACCAGGTCGAGGCCCTGACGATGGGCGACCGCGTGGCCGTCCTCAAGGACGGTCTGCTCCAGCAGGTCGACACCCCGCGCAACATGTACGACAGGCCCGCCAACCTCTTCGTGGCCGGCTTCATCGGCTCCCCGGCGATGAACCTCGTCGAGGTCCCGATCACCGACGGCGGCGTGAAGTTCGGCAACTCGGTCGTGCCGGTGCAGCGTGACGCGCTCTCCGCCGCCACCGACAAGACGGTCACCGTGGGCGTCCGCCCCGAGCACTTCGACGTCGCCGGCGCCGACTCCGACCTGGGTGTCGCGGTCACCGTGAACGTGGTCGAGGAGCTCGGCTCCGACGCCTTCGTCTACGGCACCGCCCAGGTCAGTGGCGAGACGAAGGACATCGTCGTCCGCGTCGGCGGCCGTGACGTCCCGGAGAAGGGCAGCACGCTGCACGTCGTCCCGCGTGCCGGCGAGACCCACGTGTTCTCGACCTCCACGGGTGCGCGCCTGTCCGACTGACCCGTCGGCAAACGCACAACCCCGGGTGAATCACCCAAGTTGACGAGAAGGGCCCCGCAGCCTGCTGCGGGGCCCTTCTCCTTGTCGACAAATACCCCGGCACACCGGACGTTTCGAGCGGTGTGCGTCAACGCCTTACCCAAAAATGAGCACTGTCTCATCCCCCGAACCGGTGACTGAATGTCTACAAACCATTACCCCGCGCTACCCTCACACGCGTGAAGCACTCCACTAACCAACAGACGCGACGCGGCCGGGGCCCCGCCCGCCGGATCGGCCGCTCCCTCGCTTTCGTCCTGCCCGTCGTCCTGGTGCTCTCCGGGACCCTCGCGGTCACCCGAGTCAACTGGTCGGGGAGCACCTCCGACCCGGTGCTCACCGCCGCGGACACCAGCACGTCCGCCGGCACCCCGCGGGCGGTCAAGCGCGCCCCGCAGGACATCCTGCGCGACAAACTGCTCACCGAACTCCAGGAGGAGAACCCCGGCGTCGCCCTCACCCATCTCCAGCAGGCCGTCAACGGCCGCCCGTCGCTGGCGAAGCACTGCACGTCCATCGCCCGCGCCCTCGGACAGGCCGCCGTCCGGGTCTACGGCCCGACACGCGCCCAGTCCTACGCCCGCCCGGTCTGCGACACCGCCTTCGCCACGGGCGTCGCGGCCGCGCACACCTGAGCACCCCGCCCTGCCGTCGGCGAGAGAGGTGAGAAGCCGGCAGCGGCTGACGCGAGAATTTTTTGTCCGCCGCGGTCCCGGGCGGGACGCCACGTACAGTTCGGTCTCATGAGCGATCCGAGCGCCGCGTCCCGCCCCGTTCAAGCCGTCGTTCTGGCCGGTGGCCAGGGCTCCCGGCTACGCCCGTACACCGACGACCGGCCCAAGCCGATGGTCGAGATCCCCGGGACGGGGACACCGATCATCGGCCATCAGCTGTCCTGGCTCGCCGAGGAGGGCGTGACGGACGTGGTGGTCTCCTGCGGCCACCTCGCCGAGGTGCTCCAGAAGTGGCTGGAGACGGCCGATCTGCCCGTCTCCGTCACCACGGTCGTGGAGTCGGAGCCCCTCGGCCGCGGCGGCGGCCTCAAGTACGCCGCCGCGCATCTGCCCCACCCGGACCAGCCCTGGTACGCCACGAACGGCGACATCTGGACCCGGTTCTCGCTGCGTGACATGGCGGACTTCCACACCGAGCGGGACGCCGTCGCGACGCTGGCCCTGGCGCGGCCGCGGCTGCCGTGGGGTGCGGTGAAGACGGACGGCTTCGGCCGCATCACGGACTTCATCGAGGCCCCGCCGTCGACCTTCGAGATCAACGCGGGTGTGTACGTCTTCTCCCCCGGGTTCGCGGGCCTGCTGCCCGACCGCGGGGACCACGAGCGCACGACGTTTCCCCGGCTGGCCCGCGAACGGAAGCTGGCCGGGTTCACGATCCCTCAGGGGTCGTATTGGCGTGCCATCGACACGGCCAAGGATCTGACGGAGGCCGCGAAGGAACTGGCGGCGTCGGGGCGCTGAGAGCTCGCCTTCCACAGAAGGGGCCCCACACCCGAGGTGTGGGGCCCGTTCCTGTTCGTGCCGGTCGGCCGGCTACCCCAGCAAGCCGCCCACCAGGCCCGGCCGGCCCGTGGACGAGGAGTCGCCGTCGCCCGAGCCGCCGGTCGAGCCGGAGCCGCCGGTCGAGCCCGTGCCGCCGGAAGTGGGGCCGGACGTGGTGCTCGGGGCCTGGCCGGCCGGGGAGGACTGCTGGGGCGGGGCCTGGCCCGCGCTGCCCTGGGTCTGGCTGGGCGAGCCGCCGGTGACCGCGCCGGCGTCCTGGGTGGCGCCCGGCCTGGCCGTGGTGCCCGCGCTGGGACTGGCCGAGCCGGCCGTGGCGCCCTGGGTGGGCGAGGTGGAGGCCGACGGGGTCCGCTTGTGGTGCCGCTTGCCAGGGGCGTCCGGGAGCGGGGCACCGGGCAGTTCGTTGCGCGGGGCCTCGCCGGGTCCGGGGACGACGACCCGGTCGGAGTCGCGGACGGCGCCGCCGAGCAGCGAGCCGACGAGCAGCGTGAGGCCGGTGGCGACGGCGGTGACGAGGGCGCCGCGGCGCAGCACGTAGCTTCGCAGGTCCCAGATGTCGGCGCGGGGTCCGAGGCGGCGCCAGGCGCTGCCGGCCAGGCGGCCGTCGACGGAGTAGACGGGGGCGCCGGCGATGATCAGCGGGGACCAGGCGGCGAGGTAGATGATGTCGGGGGTCTCGTAGACGGGGACGCTCTTCCAGCTGACGGTGACCAGCAGCGCGGCCGAGAGCAGGGCGCCGAAGCAGGCGGCGACGCGCTGCCAGCAGCCGAGGACTGTCAGGACGCCGACGATGACCTGGGCGAAGGCGATGGCCAGTCCGGATCCGACCGGGTGCTCGAACGCGAACTGCCGCAGCGGCTCGGCGACTTCCCAGGGGTGCAGCGTGTTCAGCCACTTCACCATGGTGCCGCGCTTGCCGCCGTCGAAGTAGACGGGGTCGCACAGCTTGCCCATGCCGGCGTAGATGGAGATGAAGCCGAGGAAGACGCGCAGCGGGAGCAGGACGACGCCGAGGTTCATCCGGCGGCCCGGGTAGTAGGCGTGCCGTGCCGGGTCGTCGCCGTGCCGTTTGACGGACCGCCCGGTGCCGTCCGCCTCGTCGGCGTCGTCCTCAAACTCCCCTTCCGCGTAGGCGGGGTCGTCGTAGGCCGGTGCGTCGTAGGCCGGTTCGTCGTAGGCGCTGCCGACCGTGCGCATGGGCGGCAGCAGCCGGGTGCCGTCGGCGGGCTCGTGGGTGCGCTGCCGGCCGACGACGGGGGTCTCGACGGTCTGGGTGAGCTCGTCCTGGTAGCCGTCGCCCTCGTAGCCGGTGCCGTAGCCGCCGTCCTGGTACCCGGCGCCGTAGCCCGGGGCCCGCGGGTCGGTGCCCACGCGGGAGATGACCTGGGTGGCCCCGCTGTCCGTGGCGGACTCGTCGGGGTGGCGGACGCTCTCGTGCCGGACGGCCTGGAGGAGCCGGTGGGCGCCGGTGTCGTCGGGCGCGGACTTGCCGCTCCAGACGACGGGCCGGCGACGCGTGGCGGCCCCGTCCGCCGCGCCCCGGGCGGTGACGACGGGGGTGCGGGCGGTGTCCTCGCTGGCGGTCAGATGCCGTGCGACCCGGGGGGACTGGACGCGACGCGTCGAGACGCCCAACTGCACGCGGAAACTCGCGTGATTGACGATGACCTGCGCCGGGTCGCTCGGCACCTTCACCATGCTCAGCGCGGGAGCGTCGTCGAGTCCCGACGAGCGTTCCCCCGTGGGTGTGCGGGGTGTTCTGGTGTCCACACTCATCTAACCGAGTGACGTCGGGATAGGACACTGCTTTGACTCGCCGGATCTGTCCGGACCCCGTCAAGCTTGTCCTTGTCGCCCCGATGCCACCGGAATTACCCCGTACGGGTGAGGCGGCGGACGCCTGTTCAGCGGCGCCGGCGGGCCGCCTCGTACAGCACGATCCCCGCCGCCACACCGGCGTTGAGCGACTCGGCGCCGCCCGGCATCGGGATCCGCACGCGGAAGTCGCAGGTCTCCCCGACCAGCCGGGACAGGCCCTTGCCCTCGCTGCCGACGACGATGGCGACGGGCCCGCCGAGGGCCTGAAGGTCACCGAGTTCGACCTCGCCGTCGGCGGCGAGTCCGACGACCACGATGCCGGCCTTCTTGTACGCCTCCAGCGCGCGCGTCAGGTTGGTGGCGCGGGCGACGGGCGTACGGGCGGCCGCACCGGCGGACGTCTTCCAGGCACCGGCCGTCATCCCGGCGGCCCGCCGCTCGGGTACGACGACGCCGTGCCCGCGGAAGGCGGAGACGGAGCGGACGACCGCGCCGAGGTTGCGCGGGTCGGTCACCCCGTCGAGCGCGACGATCAGCGGGTCCTCACCCGCGTCGGCGGCGGCCTCGACGAGGTCCTCGGGATGCGCGTACTCGTACGGCGGGACCTGGAGCACCAGGCCCTGGTGGTTGAGCCCGTTCGTCATCCGGTCGAGCTCGGGACGGGGGGCCTCCATGAGGTTGATCCCACCGCGCTCGGCGGCGAGCTGGAGGGCCTCACGGACGCGCTCGTCGTTGTCGATGAACTGCTGGACGTACAGCGTGGACGCCGGCACGCCGTCGCGCAGCGCCTCGAAGACCGGATTGCGGCCGACGACCAGCTCGGACGTGGACTTGCCGCCGCGGCCCCGGGGCGCGGGACGGCGCGCGGTCTGCCGCGCCTTGGCGCCGGCGACACGGTTCTTCTTGTGTCCCTTGCGCATCTCGGCGGGCGGAGTGGGGCCCTTGCCCTCCAAGCCCTTGCGCCGCTGGCCGCCACTGCCGACCTGCGCGCCCTTCTTGCCGGACATGCGGCGGTTGTTGGCTGCCATGACCTACCTGTCTGTGGGTGCGGTACGTACGTACGTCTGAAGTGTGCCGCCCGGAGGCCCGGGCGGCACAATCGATCTTCCGGATCGCGGTCGGGTCAGCGCGGTCCGAGGCTCCAGCGGGGCCCCTGCGGGCTGTCCTCGATGACCAGGCCGGACTGGCCGAGCTGGTCGCGGATGGCGTCCGCGGTGGGCCAGTCCTTGCGGGCCCGGGCGGCCTCGCGCTGGTCGAGGACCATGCGGACGAGCGTGTCGACCACGCCGTGCAGGTCGGCGCCGCGGTCGCTCTCCCCGGCCCAGAGGGCGTCGAGCGGGTCGAGCCCGAGGACGCCGAGCATGGCACGGACCTCGGCGAGCCGGGCCACCGCGGCTTCCTTGTCGTCGGCGGACAGCGCGCTGTTGCCCTGCCGGACCGTGGTGTGCACCACGGCGAGCGCCTGCGGCACGCCCAGGTCGTCGTCCATCGCCTCGGCGAAGGCCAGCGGCACCTCGGCGGCCGGCTCGACGGCACCGGCCTTCTCCACCACGCGCTGCACGAAGCCCTCGATCCGCGCGAACGCCGACTCGGCCTCGCGCAGCGCCTCCTCGCTGTACTCGATCGTCGAGCGGTAGTGCGGGGTGCCGAGGTAGTAGCGCAGCACGATGGGCCGCCAGCGCTTGACCATCTCGCTGACCAGGACCGAGTTGCCGAGCGACTTGGACATCTTCTCGCCGCTCATGGTGACCCAGGCGTTGTGCACCCAGTACTGGGCGAAGTCGTCGCCGTAGGCCTTGGCCTGGGCGATCTCGTTCTCGTGGTGCGGGAAGACCAGGTCGAGGCCGCCGCCGTGGATGTCGAAGGCGGTGCCGAGGTACTTGTGCGCCATCGCCGAGCACTCCAGGTGCCAGCCCGGACGGCCGCGGCCCCACGGCGTCTCCCAGCTGGGCTCCCCCGGCTTCGCCGCCTTCCACATGGCGAAGTCGCGCGGGTCGCGCTTGCCGGTGATGCCCTCCTCGGCGGGCTGGCGCATCTCGTCGAGGTCCTGCCGGGACAGCTCCAGGTAGGAGGGCCAGGAGCGGACGTCGAAGTAGACGCTGCCGTCGGCCTCGTAGGCGTGCCCTCGGTCGATGAGGTCACGCATCATCTCGACCATCTCGGTGATGTGGCCGGTGGCGCGGGGCTCGTAGGTGGGCGGCAGGCAACCCAGCACGGTGTAGCCGTCGTTGAAGGCGCGCTCGTTCTCGTAGCCGATGGCCCACCACGGACGGTTCTGCTGGTCCGCCTTGGAGATGATCTTGTCGTCGATGTCCGTCACGTTCCGCACGAACGTGACGTCCCAGCCGCGGTACTCGAACCAGCGGCGCATGATGTCGAAGTTCAGACCCGACCGGATGTGCCCGATGTGGGGTGCGGCCTGCACGGTGGCACCGCACAGGTAGATCGAGACACAACCCGGCTTGAGCGGGGAGAAGTCACGGATCTGCCGGGCGCTGGTGTCGTACAGGCGAATAGTCACGGGACCAGGGTAGTAGGCCGTAGGGGGTGTGTGGGGCAGAGCCGTCACGCGGCGCGTACGACCAGCGCCGTCGCCACCGCCATCAGGCCCTCGTCGCGTCCCGGGAAGCCCAGTCCGTCCGTCGTCGCGCCCGATACGGAAACCGGTGCTCCGGCCGCCTCCGACAGCAGCTTCTGGGCCTCGTCCCTGCGCTTGCCGATCTTCGGCCGCGGGCCCACGACCTGTACGGCGATGTTGCCGATGCGGAAACCGGCCGCGCGGACGATCCGGGCCGCCTCCGTCAGGAGCGTGATGCCGGACGCGCCCGACCACTCGGGGCGGCCGGTGCCGAAGTGCTGTCCCAGGTCGCCGAGGCCGGCCGCCGAGAACAGCGCGTTGCACGCGGCGTGCGCGACGACGTCCGCGTCGGAGTGGCCGGCCAGTCCCGGACCCTCGTCCTCCCACTTCAGACCGGCACACCACAGCTCGCGGCCCTCCTCGAAGGCGTGGATGTCGGTACCGATGCCGACCTGGGGCAGCGGCATCGCGGGCGCCTCGTCCACCGCGGGCGTCTCGCCCTTCGCGGGCGTCTCGTCAGAAGCCATCGTTGAGCCTCCTGCGGGCCAGGACCGCCTCCGCGAGCACCAGGTCCAGGGGCCGGGTGACCTTGAACGCCTCCTCGTGGCCGGGCACCGCCACGACCGTGAGGCCGAGCTGCTCGACCATGCCGGCGTCGTCGGTGACGTCCCCGGTGACCGTCTCGTGCGCCCGTACCAGCGCCGTCCGGTCGAAGCCCTGCGGCGTCTGCACCGCCCGCAGCCGCGCGCGCTCCGGCGTGGCGACGACCGGCTCCGGCTCGCCGGGCGCCCCGGCGGGCTCGACCTGCTTGACGGTGTCGGCGAGCGGCAGGGCCGGGACCACGGCCGGGGCGCCCTCGCGTACGGCCTCGATCACGGCGTCGACCGTGTCCACCGGCACCAGCGGCCGGGCCGCGTCGTGCACCAGCACGATGTCGTGACCGGGGGGCAACGCGTCCAGGCCGAGCTTCACGGACTCCTGGCGGGTCTGCCCGCCCGGTACGACGAGGAAGTCGGTCCGCTCGGGCAGCGCGTGCGCGTCGAGCAGCGACTTGACCTCGGCGGCACCCTCGGGCGGGGCCACGACGACGACCAGCGAGACGGCGCGGGAGGCGGCCATTGCGCGGACCGCGTGGATGAGCATGGGGGTGCCGCCCAGCGCGCGGAGCGCCTTGGGGGCGCCCGGGCCGAGCCGTACACCACGGCCGGCGGCCGGGATCACGGCCGCCGTACGGCCTGCCGAAGGGGCGGCCGACGGCGAGGGACGCGAATCGTCAGACATCGGTTCCTGTCAGGTTTGTGTGTTGCCCTGGCGTGGGTATGGCCTGGAGGAGTGCCGGGCGCGACGCGCTCGACCGGACCCTTCCGTGACGCTGGTCGAGCCGGCTGCCCGGGCCCGGCACGCCAAGCACCGGATCGTGAGTGATAACACATCCGGCGATGACGGCGCATTCGGCGTCCGAATGCGAACATGCCGCAGCGCCCGGCGACTGGAGAATCGTCATCGGGCACCGCGGCATTTCGATGTGCAGGATTGATCAGCAGAGTGCTGAGCGACAGGCTTCGCCTCAGGAGGCGAGAACCTCGTCGAGCAGGGCCTCGGCCTTGTCCTCGTTGGTGTTCTCCGCGAGGGCGAGCTCGCTCACCAGAATCTGGCGGGCCTTGGCGAGCATGCGCTTCTCGCCGGCGGAGAGTCCGCGCTCGCGCTCACGACGCCACAGGTCACGCACCACTTCCGCGACCTTGATGACATCGCCCGAAGCGAGCTTCTCCAGGTTTGCCTTGTAACGACGGGACCAGTTCGTGGGCTCCTCGGCGTACGGCGCGCGCAGCACCTCGAAGACCCGGTCCAGCCCATCCTGACCGACCACATCACGCACGCCGACGAACTCCGCATTGTCCGCTGGCACACGCACTGTCAGGTCACCCTGGGCGACCTTCAGCACCAAGTAGGTCTTGTCCACGCCTTTGATCTGGCGAGTTTCGATAGCCTCGATCAGCGCGGCCCCGTGATGGGGATAGACCACGGTGTCGCCAACCTTGAACGTCATGTGACAGGTACCCCTTCCGTGGCTATCCAGGGTAACACGGAAACTGCGGGTTCTGAATGGCGTTTTCGCAGGTCAGGGCATATCTCGGGGCTTGACAAGTCCAACAGGAACGTGCTTCGGACAGGGGATGGAAGAAGGTATTCGCAGGTCGGAGCGGCTCTCCAGGCCGAGCGAAACGCGTACGTTACACACATCCGGACCCCCCTCCAAGCGGCCGAACATCCCCATATGTCCGGTTCCGTATGATCGACTTCCGCTACTCCGTTCGGAGGCCCGAGCCGGGTTCCGGTCGAATCCCGAATTGATCACCGGGCGTCCGGGCGAGCCGCCGGTGATCAATTCCGAGGGGGTCCGCGCATTCCTTCACGGAAAATCTGCGCTGCCGCCCGAGGCTCTTATGTGAATGCCTGACGAGCACCCGCCAATGTGACCTGGGTGTCACTTGTGACTCACGTGGGACCACAGGTGCCGGGGGGTCGGGTGCGGCCGGGCGGGAACGGCTCGGTAACCTGAGGCCTGCTGACAGACACTTAGGGCGGCTTTATCGGCCGCTCCGCTCGAGTCAAGGAGTTGCCGCCGCCGTGAGCAGCAGCCTTCGACGCGGCGTCCTCGCCGCGGCCGCCATCGCGTTCTCCGTCGCCTCGCTCGCCGCGTGCGGCGCCGGCAGCGACGCGCAGACCCTCGAGATCAAGCCGGACAACGCGGCGACGAGCGTCGGCAACATCAAGGTCCAGAACGCGATCGTGATCACGCAGCCCGACCTCGAGTCGACCGGCCCGGCCGCGATCTCCGCCACCTTCTTCAACTCCGGCAGCACCGCCGAGACGCTGGAGTCCATCACCCTGCCCGGCACCGGCAAGAAGGCCGAGCTCAAGCCCGCCAAGGGCGGCAGCCTGAGCATCCCGGCCCACGGCTCGCTGGTCCTGGGCGGCAAGGACAACGCCACCGCCGTGCTGCCGAGCAGCCGCGAGGCCGTCCAGGACGGCAACGCCCAGAAGGTCACCTTCACCTTCAGCAAGACGGGTGACGTGAGCCTGCGCGCGTTCGTCGTCCCCGCCGAGCACTACTTCAAGGAGTGGGGCCCGGCCGAGGTCCCGGCCGCTCCGGGGGCCTCCGCGTCCCCGTCCGGTTCGCCGTCGGGGAGCCCCTCCGGTTCGCCGGCCGGCACCGAGAGCCCCGCCGCCGGCGAGACCCCGGGCGGCCACGAGTCGCCGGCCACGCCGACCGACGCGGCCTCGGCGAGCGCCGGGCACTGAGCAGCCGTAGCGACACGAACAGCAGGGGCGGGACCTCCGGGAGGTCCCGCCCCTGCTGTGTGTGTCGCAGGCGGTCGGCTTACGGCTCGAACTTGTAGCCCAGGCCGCGGACCGTCACCAGGTAGCGCGGTGCTCCCGGGTCCGGCTCGATCTTGGCGCGCAGCCGCTTGACGTGGACGTCGAGGGTCTTGGTGTCACCGACGTAGTCGGCGCCCCAGACGCGGTCGATGAGCTGCATGCGCGTGAGCACGCGGCCGGCGTTGCGCAGCAGCATCTCCAGCAGGTCGAACTCCTTCAGCGGGAGGTCGATCTTGGTGCCGCCGACGGTGACCACGTGCCGGTCGACGTCCATCCGGACCGGGCCGGCCTCCAGCGCGGCCGGGGTGACCTCCTCCGGCTCGCCTCTGCGGCGCAGCACGGCGCGGATGCGGGCGACCAGTTCGCGCGAGGAGAAGGGCTTCGTGACGTAGTCGTCGGCTCCTATCTCCAGGCCGACGACCTTGTCGATCTCGCTGTCCTTGGCGGTCACCATGATGACGGGGACGTTGGAGCGGCCGCGCAGCTGGCGGCACACCTCGGTGCCCGGCAGGCCGGGCAGCATCAGGTCGAGGAGGACGAGGTCGGCGCCGTTGCGCTCGAACTCGTCGAGTCCGTCGGGCCCGGTGGTCGCGACGGCGACCTCGAAGCCCTCCTTGCGGAGCATGTACGACAGGGCGTCGGAGAAGGACTCCTCGTCCTCGACGACGAGCACTCGGGTCACGGAAGGACCTCCGGGGCAGGAAGCGTTTCGTACGCGGTTGATTCGGGGGATGTGGGGGTGGACCGCCCGGCCTCGTCGTCGAGGCCCGCGCCTCCTGCGCGTTCTGATCGGGCGGGCTGCTGATGTGCGCGGTCGCGGGCCGCACCGGCCTCCGGCAGCCGCAGGGTGAAGGTGGAGCCCTGGCCTTCGGCGCTCCACACGGTGACCTCCCCGCCGTGCGAGGCGGCCACGTGCTTCACGATCGCCAGCCCCAGTCCCGTACCGCCGGTGGCACGGGAGCGGGCCGGGTCGACGCGGTAGAAGCGCTCGAAGATGCGCTCCTTGTCCTTGTCGGAGATGCCGATGCCCTGGTCGGTGACGGCGATCTCGATGTGTTCCCCGCCGGGCGCGTTCACCCTGCGGGCCGCTATGCCGACGCGGGTGCGGGCGGGCGAGTAGTTGACCGCGTTCTCGACGAGGTTGCCGAGGGCGGCGGCGAGCTGGCCGCGGTTGCCCCACACATGCAGGTCGGCGGTGCCGCCCGCGGCCATGGTGATCTGTTTCGCGCCCGCCTGGTGCCGGCAGCGGTCGATGGCCTCGGCGACGAGCTCGTCGACGCGGACCGGCTCGGCGTCCTCCAGCGGGTCGTCGTTCTGCACCCGGGAGAGGTCGATGAGTTCCTGGACCAGGCTGGTGAGCCGGGTGGCCTCGATCTGCATGCGCCCGGCGAACCGCTCGACGGCCTCGGGATCGTCGGAGGCGTCCATGACGGCCTCGGACAGCAGGGACAGGGCGCCGACGGGCGTCTTCAGCTCGTGGCTCACATTGGCGACGAAGTCGCGCCGCACCGCCTCGATCCTGCGGGCCTCGGTGAGGTCCTCCACGAGCAGCAGCACCAGCCGGGAGCCGAGCGGCGCGACCCGCGCGGAGACGGCCAGGGCCTCCCCGCGTCCGGTGCCGCGCCGTGGCAGGTCCAGCTCGACCTGGCGTATCTCGCCGTCGCGCCGGGTGTCGCGGGCCATCTGGAGCATCGGCTCGACGGCGAGCTTGCCGCCGCGGACCAGGCCGAGGGCGTACGCCGCCGAGCTGGCCTTGACCACCGCGTCCGCCTCGTCCAGCACGACGGCGGAGGACCTGAGGACCGACAGGACGGTGTCCACGCCCGGCGGGAGCACCGCGTCCGTGTGGAGGGAGCTGCGGGTGGGGCGCTTCTGTTCACGCTCACTCCAGCGGAACGCCAGCATGGCGATGACGCCGGTGAGCACCCCGGCGATCGCTGCCACTGCGGCGACCGCCGCGTTCACGTCCATGCACCCAGGTTAGGCATGGGTCGGGCACGGGCCACAGCCGTCGGACTGCGACCTCGAACACTCGTCGCCCAGAGTTCACCTTGGAGCCAGTATTGGTTCATTTGGGATGACGGAAACGGACGCGTACGGGACGGAACGTGGGAGCGTGGGGTTCGGACCGTTGGTAGTACGACGGTCGTACCGCCGGTTGTTCGGTGGGCCCCGGCCCTTGAACCCCCGACACAGACGCACGAGAGGGATGCCTGATGCGGGACGCGTACCACGAGGAACTGGACTCGATCGGCGACGGTCTGGTGGAGATGGCCCGGCTGGTCGGCTCGGCGATCGGGCGCGCCACCACCGCCATGCTCGACTCCGATCTGAAGCTGGCCGAGAACGTCATCGAGGCCGACCAGAAGGTCGACGAGCTCCAGCACGACCTGGAGGCCCGGGCCATAGCCCTGCTGGCGCGGCAGCAGCCGGTGGCGACGGACCTGCGCATCGTCGTCACGTCGTTGCGCATGTCGGCCGACCTGGAGCGCTCGGGCGACCTCGCCCAGCACGTGGCGAAGCTCGCGCGCCTGCGCTACCCGAACCGCGCTGTCCCGAGCGACCTGCACGCCACGATCCTGGAGATGGGCCAGCTCGCCCAGCGCCTGATGGCCAAGGCCGCCGAGGTGATCATCACCAAGGACGTCGACCTGGCGCTGCAGCTGGAGCAGGACGACGACGAGATGGACCTGCTGCACCGCACGCTCTTCCAGCACCTGATGGACGACCGCTGGAAGCACGGCATCGAGACGGCCGTGGACGTGACGCTGCTCGGCCGCTACTACGAGCGGTTCGCCGACCACGCGGTCTCGGTCGCCAAGCGGGTGGTGTACCTGGTGACGGGTGAGCACGCGGACGAGCTCCAGACGGATGTGCAGCCGGAGATCCAGGCGGTGACGGGGGCGGAGAGCGCCTGAGCGTGGGGTGGGCCGGCCAGTGGTAGGCGCAGGCCGGGATCTGCCGAGGCGCGCGGGCGCCTCTGTGCGCCGTTGATGCGCCCAGCGGGACGGGCATCCAATGGGCACAGGCACCAGCCTCGAGGAGGGACCCATGGCCGAATCCCCCAGTACCGCGCCCGACCCCACGCAGCAGCGCGAGACCGAGCAGCCCGCCGAGATCAGGAACCTGCCCCTGGTCGCCGCATGCGGCTGCGGCTCGGGCTGCGGCTGCGGATGCCAGTCGGGCAGCCCTTGCCAGTGCGGCTGACGCCGGCGTTCTCGTACGACCCGCAGGGCCCCGGTGGTTCGCCGCCGGGGCCCTGCGGCGTTGTGAAGGTTTCGGCCGTCGTGGTGCCTTCGTACCGGTACGGGCGGACCATGGGGGTATGCCCGCCGTATCGGCGTGCGCCGGATACTGGGAAGGGAGCGTGACGTCATGGCCAAGTTCATGGATGTCCACCACAGCATGAAGGGCATCACGGAAGAGCAGCTGCTCGAGGCCCACAACGCGGACCTCGCCATAGAAGGGGACGAGAGCGTGCACTTCGAGAGGGCCTGGGCGGACCCGGAGTCCGGCCTCGTCTACTGCCTCTCCGAAGCACCCTCCGCGGAAGCGGTCCAGCGTGTCCACGAACGGGCGGGGCACAAGGCGGACGAGATCCACCCGGTGCCGTTGATGGTCCAGTGAAGTGAAGGTGCGGTCGGCCGGTCTCAGGGAGCTCGCAGGGCGCCGGCAGCCGGCTCAGCCGACTCGGCAGGCTCGGGCTCAACCGCCTCGACGACCGGCTGCTCGTCCTCCGGCACCCGCCGCATCAACACCCCGTACCCCAGCCCGGCCACCGTCCCCACCACGGCGCACAGCCCCCACAGCCACTCCGCCCCGAACCGGTCGATGACGAACCCGGACATCAGCGGGGCGACGAGCGCGGCGACGGACCAGGACATGCTGTACATCCCCTGGTACCGCCCGCGTCCGTGGAGCGGGGACAGCCGGACGACGAGACCCGTCTGCGTAGGGGCGTTGACGATCTCCGCCAGCGTCCACACGCACACCGTGAGGGCGATGACGCCGACCGACCCGGCGAAGGCGGTGAGCCCGAAGCCGTAGCCCGCGAGGACGGAGGAGAGCACGAGCAGCCGGCGCGGGTCCCGGTGCTCGATGAACCGCGTGACCGGAATCTGGAGCACGACGATCAGGACGCCGTTGACGGCGATCGCCATGCCGTACTCGGCGGACGTGAACCCGGCCTGGCCCATCGCCACCGGCAGCCCGACCGACGCCTGCTGGAAGATCAGCGCGACCAGGAAGGACAGCCCGACGACGCCCATGAAGCGCCCGTCGCGCAGTACGGTCCCGAGGCTGACGGAGCTGGCGCTTCTGTTGGGTCCATCGGAGGCGGCGGCCGTCTTCACCGTCTCGGCGGGCTTGGACTCGGGCAGCTTCAGGAAGACGAGCACCGCGCAGACCATCGTCATCCCCGCCTCGATCAGGAACCCGGCGAGATAGCTGACCTCGGCGATGAATCCGGCGGCCATGGAGGAGACGGCGAAGCCGAGGTTGATGGCCCAGTAGTTGAGGGAGAAGGCGCGGATACGGTCCTCGGGCCGGACGATGTCGGCCATCATCGCCTGCACGGCGGGCCGGGACGCGTTGCTGGCCATGCCGACGAGGAACGCGACGCCGGCGATCGCGACCGGGTGGTGCACGAACCCCAGGAGCGCGACGGAGACGGCGGTCGAGGCCTGCGCGATCAGCAGGGTCGGCCGCCGCCCCAGCCGGTCGGTCATCACGCCACCGCCCAGCGAGGAGACCACCCCGCCGAGACCGTGCAGGGCGGCGACCAGACCGGCGTACGTGGCGGAGTAGCCGCGGTCGAGCGTCAGGTACAGCGCCATGAAGGTCGCGACGAAGGCGCCGAGCCGGTTGACAAGGGTGCTGGTCCACAGCCACCAGAACTCGCGGGGCAGTCCGGAGACGCTCTCCCGGACGGCACGTCTGGCACGCAGGGCGTACGGCATGGACGACATGGGCTCCCCCGAGGCGCAAGATGTAAGCGGCGCATGTAGCAGTGAGAAATTACAAAGCCGCGCTTGACGGAGGCCACTCAATTAACAGAACCCGTCAAACGTCCGCCTGCCGGGCAGCCACGCGAACGGGCGAATGCGTGGATTACGCTCTGGGGCATGGCCGACGCACCGTACAAGCTGATCCTCCTCCGCCACGGCGAGAGCGAGTGGAACGAGAAGAACCTGTTCACCGGCTGGGTGGACGTCAACCTGACCGCGAAGGGCGAGAAGGAGGCGACGCGCGGCGGCGAGCTGCTCAAGGACGCCGGCCTGCTCCCCGACGTCGTCCACACGTCCCTCCAGAAGCGTGCCATCCGCACCGCGCAGCTCGCCCTGGAGTCCGCCGACCGCCTCTGGATCCCGGTCCACCGCAGCTGGCGCCTGAACGAGCGCCACTACGGCGCCCTCCAGGGCAAGGACAAGGCCCAGACGCTCGCCGAGTTCGGCGAAGAGCAGTTCATGCTGTGGCGCCGCTCCTACGACACCCCGCCGCCGGCGCTGGACCGTGACGCCGAGTACTCCCAGTTCTCCGACCCTCGCTACGCGACCCTCCCGCCGGAGTTGCGGCCGCAGACGGAGTGCCTCAAGGACGTCGTCGTCCGCATGCTCCCGTACTGGTTCGACGCGATCGTCCCCGACCTGCTGACCGGCCGCACGGTCCTGGTCGCCGCCCACGGCAACAGCCTGCGCGCCCTGGTCAAGCACCTGGACGGCATCTCCGACGCGGACATCGCGGGCCTCAACATCCCGACGGGCATCCCGCTGTCCTACGAACTCGACGCCGACTTCAAGCCGGTGAACCCGGGCGGGACGTACCTGGACCCTGACGCGGCTGCGGCGGCCATTGAGGCGGTCAAGAACCAGGGGAAGAAGAAGTAACCCCCATCCATACCCCGAGCAGTCCCCTGCCAACGAGTTCTTCGACGGTGGGGGACTTGCCCGGGTAAAGGGTCAGTCGACCGTTTCCTCTGGTCCGACATCGCGGAAGACGCTTCTGTAGTCGCCGCTCCGTACGAGTTCGTCGACGATCTCGACCATCGTGGGAATGCCCCGCTCGCGGACGATCAAGCCGTCCCAGACGTAGAAGTAGCTGCCGCCGAGACATTCGCCGGTGTCTCGCCAGCGGTCCATGGTGCGGTGGACGTTCTCCAACGTGTAGATCGTCCCCGACCAGCGTTCTCCGTTGTCGAAGATCACCCACATGTCGACGTCGTCGATCTCGTCGAGGGGTACCCCGTCGTCGGGCACGAAGCAGATCTCGTAGCTGTCACGTCGAACGCGGTAGAACGCCCCGTCCCACACCAGGCTGACTCCTTGACGGCAGGTCGCGCACGGTGCCTGGCCGGCCGACGCAGGCAGAGGAAGCGTAGAGCGATCTCGGGCGCTCGATATTCGGTGGCGGAACCCCTCCCATCCCGTCCACCATCCCCGCATGGTCTCGAACGAGCACGTCAGTGAACCGGCGGTGACTCGGTGGACGCGGGCGAGCGTCTATCCCGACATGTGGGTGGATCCGGACGACGACCCGCGTGAGACCGAGGTGGAGATCGTCGATGAGCGTGGGGCGTTGCTGGAGAACCTGCGGCACTATCGCCTCACCCTGGAGATGAAGTGCGCGGGGCTGGAGGCGGAGCAGATGGCTCGGCGGTCCGCGCCGCCGTCCACCATGTCGCTGCTCGGGCTGGTGCGGCATCTGGCCGAGGAGGAGCGGCACTTCCGGCGGGTGATGGCCGGGGATGACGCGCCGAAGCTGTACCGCACCGAGGAGGACCGGGACGGTGACTTCAACGGGGCGGTCGCGGACCCGGTGGTCGTGGAGGAGGCGTGGCGGCAGTGGCGGACCGAGGTGGAGCTCAACGAGCGGTATCTGGCCGGTGTCAGCGACCTCGCCACCCCGAATGCCGGGTACTCCGACCTGGGGCCCGAGCCCGGTGGGCAGCTTCAGTTGCGTGACGTCCTGGTGGCGCAGATCGGGGAGTACGCGCGCCACTGCGGCCACGCCGACCTGCTGCGCGAGCTGATCGACGGCCGGGTCGGGCAGTGATCGTCCGAGGCCGTTCGCTCCTTCTCGCGGCATGCCCGCACCCGACCTCGCAGGTTCAAGGCGGGAAGACCCGACCGCCTGCACGTCCCCGTCCTTACCTCCGACGTAATCGACGGGCCTTCGGCGTCCCGGCAGGCTGGCTCCCATGACACCCACCAGCACCGCGGACGCCACCCGCGCCACCGTCCAGAAGTTCCTCGAACTCCGGCTCGCCGGCGACACCGAAGGGCTCACCGGGCTCTTCGCGGACGAGGTCGACTGGATGCTGGCCGAGAACCCCGGCGTTCCCTGGATCCGGCCTCGGTCCACGGCCGCCGAATGTGCCGCTCAGGCCGATGAGTTGGCCGAGTACACCGTACCGGAAGACGCCCGCGCGTCCATCGACACGATCCTCGTCGACGGTACCGACGCCGTTCTGACGGGGCACCTCTCCGGGACCGTCCGTGCGACCGGCAAGTCCTTCTCGGGGCCCTTCGCGCTGCGGCTCACCGTCGAGGGCGGGCGGATCACCCGGCACCATCTTTACGAGAACAGCGCGTCGATCGCCGCGGCGTGCACGCCCTGAGATCTAGTTCGCGCTGTTGCCCCTGCTCAGCGCCCGGGCGCACATGCCGATGATCAGGGCGTTCGCCAGCGCCCCGAGCACGACGGCGGCGACGAGCATCGAGCCGTGGTCCGGAAGTGCCAGGAGGACCAGGCTCACGGGGGCCGTCGCCAGGAGCGGGATCACCCCCGCCATCGACTCGTCCGAACCGTCGGCCAGCGTCACCGCCAGCGCCCAGGCCAGCAGGATCGCGCAGACGGCGAGGTAGACGAGAGCGGCGGGATGGCGCAGTGCGTGGGCCGCCATGCGGGAGAGCGAGCGGCCGGGAGGTGCAGCTGTCACGGTGGGACTCCTCGGTCGGGATGGTCATCCAGGTGGTCATCGGGTCGTCAAAGGTGCGTGCCGGGCTGGTTCGGGCGGGCCAGGCCCAGGTCGTACGCGAGGATCGTGGCCTGGACCCGGTCCCGTAGGCCGAGTTTGCGCAGGAGCGCGTTCACGTGGGACTTCACCGTGCCGACGGTGATGCCCAAGGTGTCCGCGATCTCCCCGTTGTTGAGGCCCGCGGCGACCAGGCCCAGGATGTTCCGCTGGCTCGTGGTCAGGGTGTTCAGTTCGTGGGGGCCGCCGGCGGTGCGAGGGCCCGGGCCGGACGCGTAGTGGGAGATCAGGCGACGGGTCGCCGACGGGGCCAGGACCGACTCGCCCGTGGCCACCACCCTGATGCCCTGCAGGAGTTCGAAGGCGTGGACGTCCTTGAGGAGGAAGCCCGAGGCACCGGCGCGCAGGGCGTCGAAGACGTAGGCGTCGAGGTCGAAGGTGGTCAGGACCAGGACCCGGGGGGCGTTCTCCCGGGCGGTGATGATGCGGGTGGCGGCGATGCCGTCCAGTTCGGGCATGCGGACGTCCATGAGGACGACGTCGGGCGAGAGGTCTTCGGCGAGGCGCACCGCTGCCACACCGTCGGCGGCTTCGCCCACGACCGTCATGTCGTCCTCGGCGTCGATCACCGCCGCGAAACCGGCCCGTACGATGCCCTGGTCGTCGACGGCCAGCACCTTGAGGCTCATCGCTCGGTCTCCTCTTCTGCGGACAGGGGCAGGCAGAGGCGGAGCGTGCTGCCTCCCGGGCCGGTGGTGAGAGTGCCGTCGAGTGCCTTGACCCGGGTTTCCAGGCGCCGGCGGACGGCGGGCTCGGCTGCGGCGGTCACCCCTGTGGCCGTGAGGGTCAACGTATCGCCGTCCGCGTCGAGTTCGAGCAGGGCCGGCCGTGTACCGCCGGCCGCCAGCAGCGTCTCGGCCGCGTGGTAGGCGGCCAGGTCCACCGCCGTTGGCAGACGCTCGGGCACGCGGTCCGTCAGGCGTATCTCCACGTCCCTGCCCGTCGCCCGGCACTGGTGGGCCAGCAGGTCGAGGGCCTGGAGGGTGGGCTGCGGTCGTAGGTCGGGGGCCGGATCGCCCTCCCTCACCGTGTCCAGCAGGGCTCGCATCGCTGCCAGGGCCTCGCGTGCGCGGTCAGCTGTCGCGTCGAGGTGCCCCGCCTCCGCCTCCGCGATCATGTCGGCGGTGCGTGCCAGGACGGTGGTCTCCAGGCCGGTGGCGATCCGGCGGCGTTCGGCCCATGCTTCCCGGACGGCCTCTTCGGTCCAGGTGGCCAGGCGTTCGTCTTGTGCGCTGCGACCGGCCGCGTCGTGCCGGCCGCGCAGCGTTCCGTACCAGTGGGCCGTGCCGGCCGCCAGAGCCGCTCCGGCCGTCGCGCTCGCTCCGACCGCCCAGGCGGGGAGCGTCGTACCGCAGTCCAGGACGGCGGCCGTCGCGGCTGCCGCGTGCACCGGCACTGCCAGCAGAACGCTCGGGAAGCGACCGGACGTCGGGTCGGCACCCCCTCGTGCCGCCCTCACCACGAGCGCCGTACAGGTCGCGATCAGGCTCAGCAGCGGCGGAAGGAGCACCGGCCCGGTGTACCCGCCCGCCTGCATCGCCGGCGGCCACAGCAACACCAGCCCGAGCAGGACCCCGTAGGCAGCCCTGGGCGCCCGCGCCAGCCACAGCAGTGCCACCGCCTGGGCGGCGGCCAGCAGTGCGAAGAGGACTCCGGCGGACACCTGGGACCCAGGCGTGGTTTCGGAGGACCGGATCACCAGCACCGGGAGCAGTGGCTGCCCGGCCAGACCGGCAGCGGCGGTCAACTGTGCCAGGCGGTAGGTCCGGGGAACGGTTCGCTCGGCCGACCCGGTGTTCCGGCCGGGCAGGACCGCCCTGACCTCCCAGCCCCCTTCCGCTGTCGGGCCGCTCGTCAGCGTGCCCCCCGCCTCCCTCGCCCGGGACCGCAGGAAACCCTGGCCCCGGCCCGAGCCGAGGGTGCGGGCCACCAAGGAGGAGGCGGCCGAGCTGACCACCGGCACCTGGTACGTCTCGGCGCTGGCGACGGGCGAGGACGGCGACACGACGTTCGTGCCCCAGGCCGCCGCGTTCGAGGTCACCCGCTGACGTCACCCGCCGACGAGCCGCCAGTACTGCCGCTTCTCCTCGTCCCGTACGACCACGCCCAGCCGCAGCAGTTCGCGGCGCAGCTCACGGGCGTCCTCGGCGTCGTCGTCGCTCTTGCGGGCCTGGGCGCGGGCCCGCAGAAGGGCGTCCGCGCCCTCGGGGAGACCGGGGGTGCCGGGGACCCAGCGGCGGAACTCGGCGCGGTACGGGTCCTCCTCCGCCCAGCGGTAGCCGTGCCCGGCGAGGGTGTCGGCCAGGCGGGGCCAGGGCAGGCCGCAGTCCTCCCGGGCCAGTTCCATGCCGTCGGGGGCCAGCACCACGAGTTGCTTGCCGTCCCTGCACAGCACCGCGATCTCCTCGCGGGTGAACTCCCGCGTGCTGTCCCTGATCGTCAGGGCCAGGTGTGTGTCGCAGACGCGGACCGACAGCGACTCGTGCGCGGCGGCGAGGCCCAGCAGCAGGCCGCCGAGTGCGCCCACCGCGACCGTGCCGAGGGTGAGGGCGGGTTCCGGGATCGAGGTCAGCAGTTCGGCCGGGCCCTCCAGCGGTGCCCACGGCAGCTTCAGCAGCAGGCGGGCGAGGAGCGGGAGCACGGCACCGATGCCGACGCCGCAGGCCACGCAGAAGAGTGTGATCGCCCAGGCCGACTCGGCCAGTTGCGTGACCTCGCCCGTGCCCGTGCCCGTCGGCGGGACGGACTTCTTCCCCATCTGAACGTGCCTCGCGTCCTCCATGAGGCGAGTCTCGGCGGGCGGGCCATGCGCTGTCGTCAGCCGTTGGTCTACACGTCCGCGACTTTGGTCGCCGGGCGCGTCCACGCCCCGCCTCACGGCCACGCCCGCCTCACGGGTGCATCCGCGCCCCCTTCACCACCTTGTCCACCGCGTTCTTCGGGCCGTAGACCGCGAGGCCGACCAGATCCAGGTCCGCCGTGGGCACCGACCGTACGGCCGCGCGGTTGTCGCGGTCGTTGCCCGTGGAGAACAGGTCCGAGGTGAAGATCGCGCGGGGCAGGGAGCGGGACAGGGCGCGGGTGTGGGCCGTGGTCAGCGTCTCCTTCGTGGTCTCGAAGACCAGGACCGGCTGGCGGAACATCGGCAGGTAGGGCACGCCGTCCGCGTCCTCGTACGGCTCGCCGATCACCTCGGGGACCTGCGTACCCAAGCCGCTGACCAGAAACGACGTGACGTTGAGGCGCTGCCAGGGTTCCAGGTCGGCGCGCAGCAGTACGGCGATCTTCGTGTCGAAGCGGATCGGCTCCGGGGCCGGTTCGGTGTGCGTGTTCATGATGCGAGCGTGCCCGGCGGCACTCGCCGGGGTCTTGTACGTTTTTTGCATGGCTTCCCAGCCCGCCCGGATCGTGTCCGCCTGGCGGCCCGCCGTGCCCGGTGTCGTCGAGGTCTTCCACGCCCGCTTCACCGAGTACGCCTACCCGATGCACGTCCACGACGCCTGGACGCTGCTGATCGTCGACACGGGCGCCGTGCGGTACGACCTCGACCGGCACGAGCACGGCACCCCGCACGACACCGTGTCGCTGCTGCCGCCGCACGTGCCGCACAACGGCTCCCCCGTCACCCCGGAGGGCTTCCGCAAGCGGGTGCTGTATCTCGACGGGACGTATCTCGGGGACGAGTTGATCGGGGCCGCCGTCGACCGGCCGGACCTGCGCGATCCGCTGCTGCGGAAGCGAGTGGGGCAGGTGCACGGCGCGCTGCTGCGACCCGGGGAGGAACTGGAGGCCGAGAGCAGGCTGCTGTTCGTCGGGGAGCGGCTGCGCGGGCATCTGCGGGACGAGAGCGACAAGCCCCGTCCGGCGGATCCCGTTCTCGCGCGGCGGCTGCGGGAGTTGCTGGACGAGCGGGTCGTGGAGGGGGTCGGGCTGCAGGAGGCGGCCGGGCTCGTCGGGGCCCATCCCGCCCATCTCGTACGGGCGTTCAGCGGCGCCTACGGCATCGCCCCGCACCAGTACCTGACGTCCCTGCGCGTGGGCCGCGCCCGGCGGCTGCTGCTCGAAGGGCGCTCACCGGGAGAGGTGGCGGCCGAGACCGGGTTCTACGACCAGTCGCACCTCACCCGGCACTTCCGCAAGCTGGTGGGCGTGCCGCCCGGGCGTTACCGGGAGGGGCGGCCTACCGGTCGGGACGTTGGGTGAGGTGGGTGAACGCGTCCAGGTTGCGCGTCGACTCCCCGCGGGACACCCGCCAGTCGTACTCCTTGCGGATCGCGGAGGCGAAGCCCAGCTCCAGGAGGGTGTTGAAGCTGCCGTCGGAGGCCTCGAGGACCTGGCCGAGCAGGCGGTCGATCTCGTCGGCGGTGACGGCGGACAGGGAGAGCCGGCCGGTGACGTAGACGTCGCCGTGCTGGTCGACGGCGTAACTCACGCCGTAGAGCTTGAGGTTGCGTTCCAGGAGCCAGCGGTGGACGCCCTGCTCGTTCTCGTCGGGGTGGCGGATGACGAAGGCGTTGAGCGACAGGGAGTGGCGGCCGACGATCAGGGAGACCGTCGTCTTGAGCTTGCGGGTGCCGGGGAGCTGCGCCACGTAGGTGCCGGGCTGGGGGCTCTCCCACTCCAGGTCGGCGTCCTTCAGCACTCCCTCGACGACCTGTGCCGCACGCTGTTCCAGATCGGTTTCACCCATGCTGCGAGCGTACGCGACGGCGGTGCGCCTGCATCGCGGCCGTGTACACGTCCGCCGTGGTGGCGGCCGAGGTGTCCCAGCCGAAGGACTGGGCGTGACGGGCGGCCTGGCCGCCCAGCCGGGGCGACAGCTCCGGGTCGTCGGCGAACTCGCGCAGCACGCGCGCGTAGTCGGCGGGATGGTGGCCGCGCACCAGGAAGCCGGTGTGGCCGTCGCGTACGGCGACCGGCAGACCTCCGACCGAGGCCGCCAGCACGGGAGTGCCCGCCGCCTGCGCCTCTATGGCGACCAGGCCGAACGACTCGCTGTAGGAGGGCATGACCAGGACGGAGGCGGCGCGGAACCAGTCCGCCAGCTGCTCCTGGCCGACCGGCGGGTGGAACCGTACGACGTCCGCGATGCCGAGGCGTGCCGCCAGCTTCTGCAGGCCCTCGGGCTTGGCGAGGCCGCTGCCGCTGGGGCCGCCGACGACGGGGACGAGGATGCGCGAGCGCAGCTCGGGGCGCTCGTCGAGGAGGACGGCGACGGCGCGCAGCAGCACGTCGGGGGCCTTCAGGGGCTGGATACGGCCCGCGAAGAGCGGGATCAGTGCGTCCTGGGGCAGGCCGAGACGGGCCCGGGCGGCGGCGCGGCCGTCGGCGGGCGAGAAGCGGCTGAGGTTGACGCCCGGGTGGACCACGGCGACCTTGTCGGTGTCGGCCGCGTAGTGCCGAACCAGTTCGTCGGCCTCTTCGGTGGTGTTGGCGATGAGGCGGTCGGCGGCGGCGACGATCTGGGTCTCGCCGATGACGCGGGCGGCCGGTTCGGGGGTGTCGCCGTCGGCCAGGTTGGCGTTCTTGACCTTGGCCATGGTGTGCATGGCGTGCACCAGGGGGACGCCCCAGCGCTGGGCGGCCAGCCAGCCGACGTGGCCGGAGAGCCAGTAGTGGGAGTGGACCAGGTCGTAGTAGCCGGGGCGATGGCCGGCCCAGGCCTGCATCACGCCGTGCGTGAAGGCGCAAAGCTGGGCGGGGAGGTCCTCCTTGTTGAGGCCCTCGTAGGGGCCGGCGTCGACGTG
Source organism: Streptomyces africanus (assembly GCF_030816955.1). Lineage (NCBI taxonomy): Bacteria > Bacillati > Actinomycetota > Actinomycetes > Kitasatosporales > Streptomycetaceae > Streptomyces > Streptomyces africanus. The sequence continues at coordinate 3,989,752 of NZ_JAUSYP010000001.1, forward strand.
CCGGACGAGGACGCCGGGGGCGAGCTCGACGGTCGGCGGGAGGGCGGCCGAGGTCGCGCGCGTGAAGATCTCGACCTCGATGTTGATCGCGGCGAGGCGCTGCGCGAGCTCCACGATGTAGACGTTCATGCCGCCGGCGTCGCCGGTGCCCGGCTGGTGGAGCGGGGAGGTGTGTACGGAGAGCATGGCCACCCGGCGGGGCCTTCGGTGCAGCCGGAGGCGCGCGGGCGGTGACGCGGAGCGCCGACCGAGCCTGCCGATGTACTGGCTCACGTGGCGTTCCTCCTCGCTCGGGGCATGCCTTTCGCAGAGCGCACGGCGCCCTCCGACGGTGTCCAACACCGGAGGGACATACTCCATTTCCCGATTCGGGAGTTTTACCGAATCATTACCGCTGGTCGCTCAACCGTTCGAAAGTGAGGGTGTCCGGGTGCATCGGCCAACGGAACGTGCCCCCGCCCGGCCCGCGGGTCTGAGGCGGCAGCCCGGCCGGGAGCACCAGATCCACGGCGCGCCCGCCTCAGGCGGGGCACCGGCCGTCGGGGAGGCGGAAAAGGCGGGGCGGCGGAAAAGGCGGGGCGGCCGGGTCGCGGGATCCCTACCCTCGCAGGCATGACTGGCACGACAGGCACACGGCATCGCCCCGCACCGCCGCCTCCGCCCGAGGAGCTCCTCCCCTGCCCGTGCTGCGGCCACCGGACCCTCGGCGAGCTGTGGGCCTACGAGATCTGCCCGGTCTGCTACTGGGAGGAGGACCCCTTCCAGCTCCGCCATCCCACGGCCGGCTGGGGCCCCAACCACGGACTGAGCCTGATCGAGGCGCAGGCCAACTACCGGCGGATCGGTGCCGTGACTGAGGAGATGCGGCGCCACGTACGGCCACCGCGCGACGACGAGCCGCTGGACCCGGGCTTCCGGCCCGCCGACCCGGACCGGGACCCGTTCGAGCAGGGGCTGGCCCACGATCCGATGCCCGGCGACCTGACCGTCCTCTACTACTGGCGTCCCACCTACTGGCGGCGGCACCTCGCCCCCTGACAGGGGCAGAGGCCCCTTAATCTCGTACGCATGACATCCCGCGCCGCCGCCCGCCGCCCCGTGGGCACGGTGACGCGCGGGACGACCAACCCGAACCGTCTGCGCCGCATGGACCGCTGGATCGCGGCCACGCACGGCTCCGAGCTGCGCCGTGCCGCCGACCCCGTGGCCGTCGACCTCGGGTACGGCGCCGCCCCCTGGACGGCCGTCGAACTGCTGCACCGCCTGCGTACGGTCGCCCCACGCGCGCGCGTGGTGGGCGTCGAGATCGAGCCGGCCCGGGTCGCGGCGGCGCTGCCGTACGAGCGGCCGGGGCTCGTCTTCCGGCACGGCGGTTTCGAGATCCCGATCCCGCAACGGCCCCTGCTGGTCCGCGCGGCGAACGTGCTGCGGCAGTACGCGGAGGGCGAGGTCGAGGCCGTCTGGCAGCGGCTGTGCGGGCGGCTCGCGCCGGCCGATCCGGCGACCGGCGTGCGCGGCGGGCTGCTGGTCGAGGGCACCTGCGACGAGATCGGACGCCGGCACGTCTGGGTCGCGCTCGGTCCGGAGGGACCGCGCACGGTCACCTTCGCGACCCGACTCGGCTCCCTGGAACGCCCCTCGGACCTGGCGGAACGCCTGCCGAAGGCGCTCATCCACCGCAACGTCCCGGGCGAGCCGGTGCACGCCTTCCTGCGCGACTTCGACCGCGCCTGGGCCGCCGCCGCGCCCTACGCGTCCTATGGCGCCCGCCAGCGCTGGATCCGGGCGGTACGGGACCTGACCGCCGACTGGCCCGTGGCGGACGGGCCGGTGCGGTGGCGGCAGGGCGAAGTGACGGTGCGGTGGGAGGCGTTGGCACCGCGGGGCTGAATCCGCCCGGACCGGCCCGGCCCGGCCCGCCGGGAACGATCTCTTTGAGTCGTTCGTCACACAGGCGGGAGATCGCCATGCCGGGGGCATATCGGGGAGGGGACTGCGGGAAGTATTACCCCTGTCGCTTCGCGCGCCGACGTGGCAGCATCCCCAGGCGTACCGAATGTTACTGACGGTTAATCAGCTTTGGGGGCTGAGGTATGGGACCGGGCAAGCGTGGCCTGATCGCGACGGCCGTGACCGTGGTCTGCGCGCTCACGGTGCTGGCGGCACCGGGCACGGCGTTCGCGAGCCCCGGGCCCGCACCCACACCGGCACCCACCCCGAGCGCGGGCGCCACGCGCGCGCCCGGCAAGGACCTGGAAGCCGTACGCGAGAGGCTCGACAAGCTCTACCGCGCCGCGGCCCGGGCCACCGACGAGTACAACGCCGCCGAGGAGAAGGCCGACAGGCAGTCCGCCGAGCTCGTCAAGCTGGCCAAGAAGATCGTCAAGGGCCAGGAGAAGCTGGCGAAGCTGAAGGACCGCGCGGGCGCCTCGGCCGCCGCCCAGTACCGCGGCGGCGGACTGCCGCCCGAGGCCCATCTGATGCTGAGCGACGATCCGCAGGAGTTCCTCGACGGGGCGGGCCGGGTGCGCCAGGGCCAGCACGCGGCCAAGGGCCTGATCGGCGAACTGACCCGCACCCAGGAGGACTTGGAGCGGTACGCGCAGGACGCCTCCGCGCAGTGGAAGAAACTGGAGGCGGGCCGCAAGGCCAAGGCCGCCGCGCGGAAGAAGGTCGAGAAGCAGATCGCGGAGGCGGAGAAGCTCGAGTCCGAGCTCCAGAAGGAGGAGCAGGAGCGCCTCGCCGAGCTGGAGAAGGAGGCCGCCGGCAAGGCGCAGACCGCCTGGCTCGACTCCGGCATCCTCGACGAGATCAGCGGAAAGGCCTCCGAGCAGGGCAAGAAGGCCGTCGCGTACGCCACGGCCCAGATCGGCAAGCCGTACCAGTGGGGCGCCGAGGGCCCGAAGACCTACGACTGCTCCGGGCTGACCTCCCAGGCCTGGATTTCCGCCGGCCGCGGCATTCCGCGCACCTCGCAGGAGCAGTGGAAGCAGTTGCGGCACATCGACATCCAGGACATGCGGCCCGGCGACCTCATCATCTACTTCGACGACGCCAGCCATGTCGCGATGTACGTCGGCGACGGGGCGATCGTGCACGCCCCGCGGCCCGGGCGGACGGTGACCCTCGCGGGGGCCGGGTCGATGCCCATCCTCGGGGTGGTACGACCGGACGCCGCCGACGCCGACTGAGCGGGGGAAGGCACCGCCCCATGGGGTCACGCGGCCCTGACCACGTGACCCAGCCCACCCCGATCCGCCACCAAACCGCGCGCTGACGTGACGTTCGTCATCCCCGCAGCATCCCGGCGGTGTCCAACTGGGGCGCATATCGCGGCATATGACACTGGCCGATGGCTCAGCGGCGTGGCTCACACCATTCCAATGGGGCGCCGACACCCGCTATGGTCCCGGTCGGTGGGTCGAGGTCCCTCGCCCCCGCCATGCCCTCGGGGGGAGGGAAGGAACCCAAGACGATGCCCGTACCCATACCGCGGCAGAGAGCGATCCCGGCCGTGGAGAGTGGTCAGGCGCAGGCCGAGTCCCGCTGCGACGGCACCGCCGAGCAGTCCGCCAAGGACGCCTCGGCAGCCACCCCGCGCACGCCGGACACCGCCGGGAACATCACGGACAAGGTGGAGAACAACACCGCCCACACGAATCTGACCCTGCTGCTGATCGAGGACGATCCGGCCGGTTCGCCGATCGTGCCCGACATGCTCGATCAGGCAGGCAAGCCGATCCGCGTCCGCACGGCCCGCAACCTCACCGAGGCCGGGCGGCTGCTGACCGACGACGTCCACTGCATCCTGCTGGACCTCGCCCTGCCGGCTCCGGGCCGCAGCGACTCCGACGACGAGCTCGCCGTGCTCAAGCACGTGCTGGAGCTCGCGCCCCGGCACGCCGTCCTGGCGCTGACCGCCTCGGGTGACGCCGAGCGCGGCGCTGAGGCGGTGCGCGTGGGCGCCCAGGACTATCTCTTCCGCGACGAGCTGGACGGCCGGCTGCTGAGCCGGGCGATCCGCTACGCGGTGGAGCGCAAACGCTCCGAGTCGGCCGAGCGCCGGCTCGCCGAGGGCCGGCTGCGCGCCCAGGAGAACCGCCGCCTGGAGCGCGGTCTGCTGCCGACCCCGCTGCTGGACGGCTCCCCGCTCCGGTTCGCCGCCCGCTACCGCCCGGGCCGCTCGCGCGCCCTGCTCGGCGGCGACTTCTACGACGTCGTGCGCACACCGGACGGCACCGTCCACGCCATGATCGGTGACGTCTGCGGTCACGGCCCGGACGAGGCCGCCCTGGGCGTGGAGCTGCGGATCGCGTGGCGCGCGCTGACGCTGGCGGGCCTGTGCGGCGACCAGCTGCTGGGCACGCTCCAGCAGGTGCTGGAGCACGAGCGGGCCGATGACGAGATCTTCGCGACCCTGTGCACGGTGGACATCGCACCGGACGGCCGCCGCGCCGGCCTGTGCCTGGCGGGCCACCCGTCGCCGCTGCTGGCCCGCCCGGGCAAGCCGGCCCGCCTGCTGCCGTACGACAACAACGGCCCGGCCCTCGGACTGCTGCCGGGTGCCCGCTGGCCGCGCATGCAGGTGGAGCTGGGCGCCGAGTGGAGCCTGATGCTCTACACCGACGGCCTGATCGAGGGCCATGTCGGCGAGGGCCGGGAACGGCTCGGCCAGGAGGGCATGACGGAGATGGTGCGCCGCCAGATCGCCGAGGGACTGCGGGGCGAGGAGCTGCTGCGGGCGGCGGTGAACGAGGTGCGCAAACTCAACGGTGGCGAGCTGACGGACGACGTGGCGGTACTCCTGCTGGACCGGGTGCCGTAGCCCCGGCCGGCTCCCGTGCTGCTGCCGGGGGTCTTACCGGCCGCCGTTCCAGGGGCCGTACGGGCCGTCGCTGCTGGAGCCGCGGCGGCTGCGGCCGCCGCCGGGGAGCGCGCGGATGGCGGGGCGGACGTCGACCATGTACACGATCGTCGCGATGAGACCGATGATCGGCAGGAACGACAGGATCGGGAAGAGCAGGTTCACCACGAAGGCCAGCCCGAGGATGATCATCCAGAACGGCTTGGTCTTCTTGTCGGCCGCGCGGTAGGCGTCCTCACGCCGCACGGCGGCGTCGAACAACGCGAAGCCGCTGAAAATGATCAGGGCAATGCTCAGAAGCCACATGAACCCTGCGAAGCCCTGCATCAGCACTACGTCCACCACCTGACTCGGCTCGTCCCTACGCGGTCACCGTACCCGTACAACGGGCCGGGCACCCCCAGGGTGCCCGGCCCGTGTGATCGCTGTGCGCCCTGCGCCGTCCTACTTGGCCGGCGGGGTGGTCTTCTTGGCGGTGGGCTTGCGCGCCGGGGCCTTCTTGGCGGGGGCCTTCTTCACCGGAGCGGCCGTGGCGGCGGCGGGCTTCGCCGGCTCCTCCTTGACCTCCACCGGCTGGGCCTTCGGCTCGACGGCCACGGCCAGCTCCTCGACGCCCTCGGCGACATCCTCGATACCCTCGGCGGCCTCGCCGCGCCAGGTGCGCACGGCCTGCTCGCCGTGCTCGGCGACCTTCTCGTAGGTCTCGCGGGCCTTGACGGCGTACTCGGCGGCCACGCCGACCCCGCGCAGCGCGAAGTCCTGGGCGGTCTCGCCGATCTTCTTCAGGTCCGCGTCGATCGTGCTGCCGAGCTTCTTGATGTCGACGTCGATCGAGCCGATGAACTCCGTGACCTTGGTCTGCAGGGTCTCCTGCGTCTCCTTGACGCGGGCGGAGGCCTTCTCCTGGACGGCCTTGGGGTCGGTGTTGCGTACGGCGTCGATCCGCGCGGGGGCCTCGGAGCGCAGCTGCTCCACCAGGGCCGGCACCTTCTTGGCCTGCTGAAGGGCGAGGTCGGCGGTGCCTGCGGCGAAGTAGAGCGGCGTCGGGTCGCTGAGGGTCTTGCGCAGGTCGTCGGTGATGGCCATGGTGATGGTCCTCCCGGATTCTTTTTCGCTTGAGGGTTCGGCTGAGGGTGGTGTGATCCGCAGCGGTACGGCCGGTGCCCTGGTCCGGCTCAGCCGGCCGTCTGCTGCGGGTCGGTGTCGCTGCCGCCGGTGGTCTTGCGGGTCCGGCGGGCGGCGGACGTACCGCCGGTGGTCTTGCGGGCGCGACGGGCGGGCGACGGTGACGTACCCGGTGACGCGGACGCGGCGCCGTCGCCGCCGTCGGCCGTGCGGGTCCGTCGTATCTCGGTGCCGGCGTGCGGGGCGCCCCCGTCTCCGTCTCTGTCCGCCGCGTCCTCGGCGGCCACGAGGTCGACGACCGCGGAGCCGTCGCCGGTCCCGAACCCGTTCTCCTTGCGGAAGGACTCGTAGATCTGCAACAGCACCTGCTTCTGCCGCTCGTTCAGCGTCGGGTCCGCGAGGATGACGGCACGCGTCTCGACCTCGTCCCGGTCCCGCTCGGCGTCGAGGATGCCGGCCCGGACGTACAGCGTCTCCGCGGAGATCCGCAGGGCCTTGGCGACCTGCTGCAACACCTCCGCGCTCGGCTTGCGCAGCCCGCGCTCGATCTGGCTCAGATACGGATTGGACACCCCGGCGGCGTCGGCGAGCTGCCGCAGCGACAGCTGCGCGTTGCGCCGCTGTTCGCGCAGGTAGTCACCGAGATTGCCGACGTTGAGCGATGCCATGACTCCACAGTGCCGCACCCCGCTAACTATTGCAAGCACCCGCTTGCAAAAGTGCGCCACACCACCCGAGAGGTTCGCCTGGTGTCACCAGCCCGGGATCTTCCCGCTCCGATCTAGTCCTGCGGAGAGTCGGCAAGCACCATGTGGCAGTCCGACCAAGCAGGTTGGCTCAGCAGGGGCTGGACACCGCCGCTGGGGACTCCCTCACCCCGCTCGCCCGGGTCTTCGCAGGACAGCCGGGGGCGGGACACCACCCCCGGCGCCCGGTCAGCCCCTGGCGAGCAGCTCGAGCGTGTCGATCACGCGGTTCGAGAAGCCCCACTCGTTGTCGTACCACGCGACCACCTTGACGTGGCGGCCGTCCACGCGGGTGAGGGCCGAGTCGAAGATCGACGAGGCGGGATTGCCCGTGATGTCGGACGACACGAGCGGGTCCTCCGAGTACTCGAGGACGCCGGCGAGCGGCCCCTGCGCCGCGGCGCGGTACGCCGCCAGCACGTCGTCGCGTGTCACATCGCGGGCGACGGTCGTGTTGAGTTCGACGATCGAGCCCACCGGCACCGGGACGCGGATCGAGTCGCCCGACAGCTTGCCGTCGAGGTTCGGCAGCACCAGGCCGATCGCCTTGGCGGCGCCGGTCGTGGTCGGCACGATGTTGACGCCGGCGGCCCGGGCGCGACGGGCGTCGCGGTGCGGACCGTCCTGCAGGTTCTGCTCCTGCGTGTAGGCGTGCACCGTCGTCATGAACCCGTGCTCGATACCGGCGAGGTCGTCGAGCACCTTGGCCAGCGGCGCGAGCGCGTTGGTGGTGCAGGAGGCGTTCGAGACGACCGTGTGCACGGCCGGGTCGTAGGCGTCGGTGTTGACGCCGAACGCGAGCGTGACGTCGGCGCCGTCCGACGGCGCGCTGACGAGTACCTTCTTCGCGCCCGCGTCGAGGTGGGCCCGGGCGGCCTTGGCCGAGGTGAAGCGGCCGGTGGCCTCCAGGACGATGTCGACGCCGAGTTCGGCCCACGGCAGCTGTGCCGGTTCGCGCTCGGCCGACACGGTGATCCGGCGGCCGTCGACGACGAGGGCGTCCCCGTCTGCGGTCACCGGGCGCCCGAGCCGGCCGGCCGTGCTGTCGAAGGCGAGCAGCCGGGCGAGCGTGGCGGTCTCCGTCAGGTCGTTGACGGCGACGATCTCCAGGGCGCTGTCGCGCTCCAGCAGGGCACGCAGCACATTGCGTCCGATGCGGCCGAATCCGTTGATGGCGATGCGAGTCATGAGTGATGTCCCTTCCCTCCCCACCAGGCTCGCCCGCGGCCGGCGCCCCTGACAGTGGCGGGAACGCCACGGTTCAAAAGGATCCCGCCACGCGCTGTCCGGGGGCTACTCGCCCCGGGTGAAGGTGCGCCGGTACTCGCTCGGTGTGGTGCCGAGGATGCGCTGGAAGTGCAGGCGCAGGTTCGCGCCGGTGCCGAGCCCGATGTCGGCGGCGATCTGCTCCACGCTGCGCTGCGAGCGCTCCAGCAGTTCGCGGGCCAGGTCGATGCGGGCGCGCATCACCCACTGCATCGGCGTGTAGCCGGTCTCCTCGACGAAGCGCCGGGAGAACGTGCGCGGCGAGACGCCGGCCTGCCGCGCCAGGATGTCGAGGGTGAGGGGCTCGCCGAGCCGGTGCAGCGCCCACTCGCGGGTGGCGGCGAACCGTTCGCCGAGCGGTTCGGGGACGCTGCGCGGCACGTACTGGGCCTGGCCGCCGCTGCGGTAGGGGGCCGCGACCAGACGCCGGGCCGCGTGGTTGGACGCGGCCACGCCGAGGTCGCCGCGCAGGATGTGCAGGCACAGGTCGATGCCGGAGGCGGCGCCGGCCGAGGTGAGCACGCTGCCCTCGTCGACGAACAGCACGTTCTCGTCGACCTTGACGAGCGGGTGCCTGGCCATGAGCGCCCGCGTGTAGTGCCAGTGCGTCGTGGCGCGCCTGCCGTCGAGCAGGCCGGTGGCGGCGAGCGCGAAGGCGCCCGTCGAGATGGCGGCGAGCCGCGCGCCCCGGTCGTGGGCGGCGATCAGCGCCTCGACGACGGCCTGCGGCGGGTCGTCGCGGTCCGGGAACCGGTAGCCGGGGACGAAGACGATGTCGGCCCACGCGAGCGCGTCGAGACCGTGCGCTACGGAGTACGCGAGGCCGTCGCCGCCGGTCACGAGACCGGGTGTCGCCCCGCACACCCGCACCTCGTACGGCATGCTCGCGCGGGTCGTGAACACCTGCGCGGGAATGCCGACATCGAGCGGCTTCGCACCCTCCAGCACGAGGACGGCGACGCGATGCAGGCGGGGTGCGGGCACAGGAAGAGGTTACGTGGATGTGCCGTGGACACGCCCGTCAGCCGCTAGCGTGGGGCCGCATGATCGTATGGCTCAACGGCACCCACGGCGCGGGCAAGACGACGACCAGCGCGCTCGTGCAGCGGCTGCTCCCGGATTCGCGGGTGTTCGACGCCGAGAAGGTCGGCGAGACGCTCATGGACATCAAGCCGGGGCTGCCCGAGACGGACAACTTCCAGCACTGGCCGCCGTGGCGGCCGCTCGTGGTCGAGACCGCCCGCCGCGTCCTCGACTACACCGGCGGCACCCTGGTGATACCCATGACGGTCCTGGTCGAGCAGTACTGGCGCGAGATCAGCGCGGGCCTTGCCCAGCACGCCATTCCGGTCCGGCACTTCGTCCTCCACGCCGACCAGGACACCCTCCGCGGGCGCATCGCCGGCGACACCGTTGTCGGCCCCAACTCCTCGTTCCGTCTCCAGTACCTCGAGCCCTACGCCGAGGCGGCCCGCACCTGGCTGCACGCCGAGGCGGAGGTCGTCGACACCACGCACCTCACGCCCGCCGAGGCCGCCCAGCGGATCGCGGAGGCCGTCAAGAACTGAGGTCCCCCGCCGCACCCACCGTCCTCGCCCCGATCACCGGCCGGCGAAGTCTGAGTCAGGACACGTCAGCCTCAGCCTCCGACGATGCAGAAGGGATGCCCCGCCGGATCCGTGAGCACGCGCCATCTGCTCTCGTTCGGCTGCTGCTCCGGCCGGCCCGCTCCCAGCTCCAGCAGCCGGGCCTCGGCCTCCTCCAGGTCCACGACCCTGAAGCAGCAGTGCAGTTGCTGGGGCACGTGCTGGCCGGGCCAGTCGGGAGCCCGGTAGTCGTCGACCCGCTGAAAGCCGAGGGAGAGTCCGTCCCCGCCGCCCAGAGAGGCGAAGTCGGCGTTCGACCTCGGGTGCGGTTCGAGGCCGGTGGCCGCCTGGTAGAACGCCGCCAGCGCGAGCGGATCAGGGCAGTCCAGGGTTATGGCGCTCAACTTCATCTGCACGGACATGCCGCCTCCTGGCCGATCGTCGGGTGGACCCTCGCGATCACCCTAGAAGCGCCCCGCCCCAAAATCGTTCGACTGACAGGCCGTTCGCAGCCATGATCCGCACGCATGACGACTTCACCGCAGTTCCTGGTCCGGGCCGCCGCCCGGAACAACGCCGAGTGGTGTGCGGCGATGTGCCGGGCGCACGGCGTGGCGAGTGAGTTCGGGGAAGAGGCGTGGGCCGCCGCGCGACGGGCGCCGGTCTACTACCCCGACGCGGTGACGCTGGAGCCGGGCGCCGACCCGGACGCGCTCGTGGCACGGGTCGACACGGGCTCGCCCGGTGCCTCGGTCAAGGACAGCTTCGCCGATCTCGATCTGACGGGGGCCGGTTTCCGGGTGCTGTTCGAGGCGCGGTGGATCCACCGTCCGGCGGGTGCGGCAGGGCCCGCCCGCGCCCCCGGGCCGACGGATCTGGCGTGGGACGTGGTGCGCGACCCCGACACCCTGCGTGCCTGGGCACTGGCCTGGGACGACGGCGCCGGGCACGCGGACCTCTTCGGGGACGGGCTGCTCGCCGGCCCGGAGACCTTCGTGATCGCGGGACGGTCGGGTGACGGGCGCGTCGTCGCCGGGGCGGTGGCCACCCGTAGCGCGCACGTGGTCGGCGTCTCCAACGTCTTCGGGCGGGACGGCGGGCCCGACGCGGCCTGGCCGGGCGTGCTGCACGCGCTCGGCCGGCTCTTCCCCGCCCTGCCCGTGGTCGGGTACGAGAGCGGCGACGACCTCAAGACCGCCGTCCGGCACGGCTTCGAGCCGGTCGGCCCGTTGCGGGTGTGGCTGCACGCACGTAGCGGCGGGCCCCGCCTGGAGGCTACCGCGGCTTGTACGCCAGGAACGTGCCGGTCTGCCGCTTGGTCCCCTCCTCCGGCTCCTGCACCACACGCGTCGTGACGACCAGCCCGGCCCGGTGGAGCAGTTCGGCGATCCGGTCCGGCGGCAGCAGGTACGACTCGTAGGACACCGGGTGGTCGCCGTAGGCGTGCGAGGGGCGCAGGTGCTCGCCGCCGCCCACCGGGCCGGCCAGCATCAGCCGGCCGCCGGGCGCGAGGGTGCGGTGGAACTCGGCGAACACGGTCGGCAGCCACTGCGGCGGGGTGTGGTGGGTGGAGTAGTACGCCAGGATGCCGCCGAGTTCGCCGCTGCCGGTCTCCAGCGCGGTCATCGAGCCGACGGTGAAGCGGAGATCCGGGTACGCCTTCCGGGCCAGTCCGACCATCTCCGGCGAGACGTCCACGCCGAACACCGGCACGCCGAGGGCGGCCAGATGGGCCGTCACCTTGCCCGGGCCGCAGCCCAGATCGGCCACCGGCCCGGGGTGCGGCGGCCGGACGAGCTCGGCGAAGGCGGCCAGCATCGCGCGCGACACCGGGTCCAGCTCGGCCGGCTCCTTGACGAGCCGGGCGTAGTCGGCGGCGACGGTGTCGTAGGACTCTCGGACGGCGGTGAGGTGGGAGGGCTCGGTCATGCCGTGAAGGTAGACGACGGGGCTGACAGGGCCGGGCTGTCACGCCGAGCGAGCACCTGCCGGTCCCCCGCCCGTACTCCGACGCCAGTACGCCGCTTTACTCCCGCCGTCAGACGCCACCGCCACCCCCCGCCCGGCACGGTGGCAGCGTGAAGCCGAAGCAGAAGTCACACTCGATTCCGACACTCGGCCGCCCGGCGCGCCGGGCCGTTCTCGTCGTCCACGTCATCGCCTCCGCGGGCTGGCTCGGGCTCACGCTCGGGCTGCTGGCCCTCGGGAGCACCGCGGCCTCCACCGGGTCCGCCGTGACCGTGGAGTCGTCCGTCCGGGCCATGAAGCTCTTCGCCGACTGGCTCCTGCTCCCCGTCGCGTTCCTCACGCTGCTCAGCGGACTGGTGCTGTCCCTGGGCACGCCGTGGGGACTCGCCCGGCACCGCTGGGTCTGCACGAAGTTCTGGCTGACCCTCGCCACGGCCACCGCCACGGTGTTCGCCCTGCGCCCCGCGGTGAACTCGGCGGTCACCGCCGTCGCCGCGGGCGGGCCCCTGCCCGATGCCGGTGACGTGCTGTTCGGGCCGGTCGTCTCGCTGTCCGCCTACGTCTTCATGACGGTGATCTCCGTCCTGAAGCCCTGGGGCCCGACCAAACGGGGCAGGAGGCTGCGGGCACCCGCCCGGCGCGCCCTCCAGGACGCCCAAGGCGGCATAAGGCTTCCCTAACAGCTTTATGATTTGCCTAATACCCTTAGGCAACTGCACACTACCTTCCGGCAGAAGGGAGTGGCCGTATGGCACGCGTAGGACTGACACCGGAACGCCTGACACAGGCAGGTGCCGAGCTGGCCGACGAGGTCGGCTTCGAGCAGGTGACCGTCTCGGCGCTCGCCCGCCGGTTCGACGTCAAGGTCGCGAGTCTGTACTCGCACGTGAAGAACTCCCAGGACCTCAGGACCCGGATCGCCCTGCTGGCGCTCACGGAACTCGCCGACCGGGCCGCCGACGCCCTGGCCGGGCGGGCCGGCAAGGAAGCCCTGGCCGCCCTCGCGAACGTCTACCGCGACTACGCCCGGGAGCACCCCGGCCGTTACGCCGCCGCCCAGCTGCGGCTCGACCCGCAGACGGCGGCGGCGAGCGCAGGCGTCCGGCACGCGCAGATGACCCGGGCGCTGCTGCGGGGCTACGACCTGACGGAACCGGACCAGACCCACGCGGTCCGGCTGCTGGGCAGCGTCTTCCACGGGTACGTCAGCCTGGAGATGGGCGGCGGGTTCAGCCACAGCGCTCCCGACACCGACGACACCTGGGCCCGGATCCTCGACGCCCTCGACACGCTGCTGCGCAACTGGCCCGCACCCCCCACCGACCCCCGAGGCTGACACCCATGCACACCGAGCACGACTGGATCACCACCCCCCTCACGGCGGACCTGCTGCGCGGCGCCCTCGACCTGGAGCGCACCGAGCACGGGCTGCTGCCGCACCGGCTGCCCGCCCGGGCCCGCGCGCAGAACAGCAACGCCCAGCTGGCCATGGCCGAGGCCCAGCCGTCCGGCGTACGGCTGGCGTTCCGTACCGCGGCGACCGCCGTCGAGCTGGACACGCTGCGCACCAAGCGCGACTACGCCGGTTTCCCGCCCCGCCCGGACGGCCTGTACGACCTGCTCGTCGACGGCCGCCCGGCCGGCCAGGCCGCGGGAACGGGCGGCAACGTCCTCGTGATCGACATGGCCACCTGGGACGGCGAGGTCACGCCGGGCCCGGTCGGCACCGTCCGCTTCACCGGTCTGCCCGCGCGGGAGAAGGACGTCGAGATCTGGCTGCCGCACAACGAGACCACCGAGCTCGTCGCCCTGCGCACCGACGCGCCCGTGGCGCCCGTGCCGGACCGGGGCCGCCGGGTGTGGCTGCACCACGGCAGTTCGATCAGCCACGGCTCCGACGCCGCGAGCCCGACCGCCATCTGGCCTGCGATCGCCGCGTCGCTCGGCGGTGTGGAACTGGTCAACCTCGGTCTGGGCGGCAGCGCGCTGCTCGACCCGTTCACCGCGCGAGCCATGCGGGACACCCCGGCCGACCTGATCAGCGTGAAGATCGGCATCAACGTCGTCAACGCGGACGCGATGCGGCTGCGCGCGTTCGGTCCGGCCGTGCACGGTTTCCTCGACACGATCCGCGACGGACACCCCGACGCCCCGCTGCTGGTCGTCTCCTCCATCCACTGCGCCCTCCACGAGACCACGCCCGGGCCGACGGCCCCGGACGTCAGCGCGCTCGGTGAGGGCCGGCTGCGGTTCGCCGCGATGGGCGACCCGGCGGAGGTGCCCGCCGGGAAGCTGACGCTCGGCGTCATCCGGGAGGAACTGTCCCGCATCGTCCGGCAGCGCGCCGCCGACGACCCGAACATCCACTACCTCGACGGCCTCGACCTCTACGGCGCGTCCGACGCGGCCCGGCTCCCCCTCCCCGACGAGATCCACCCGGACGCCGCCACCCACCGCCACATCGGCGAACGCTTCCACGCACTGGCCTTCACCGAGGACGGCCCCTTCGCCCCGCCCTCCTGACCTCCCGCGACGGCGTCCACACCCTGGGGACGCCGTCGCGGCCGGCAGGTCAGAACGGCAACGGCCGCCCCCGCACCACCTCCAGCCGTGTCACCGCCCGCGTCAGCACCACGTAGAGCCGGTGCAGCCCCCGTTCCTCCGCCTCGGCGATCGCCGCCGGCTCGACGGCCACGACATGGTCGTACTCGAGGCCCTTGACGACGCTCGCCGGTACCAGGGACACCCGCGCGCCGAGTTCCTCGGGGCCCGCCGCGTCGATACCGGCCGCGTCCAGGGCCGCCCGGATCCGGGGCACGTCCGCGTCCGCCGCGACGACCCCGACCGACCCCTCCCGCCCCAGTGCCTCCCGTACCGCGTCCACGACCGCGCCGGGCACGCCGTCCGGGTCCGTCTCGCGCATCCGCAGCTCCCCGTCCCCGCGCAGCGAACGGGCGGCCGGTACGTCCACGTCCAGCCGCTCCGGCAGCCGGTTGGCGAGGGCGACGACCGCGCGCGGCACGCGGAAGCCCGTGGTCAGCTCGACCACGACCGCGTCCGGTTTCCCCAGGTGCGCCAGGACGGCCGGCCACGACCGGGCCGCCCACGGCGTCGTCCCCTGCGCCAGGTCGCCCAGGACCGTCAGCGAGCCGAAGCGCGCCCGGCGGGCGATGGCCCGGCACTCCATCGGGGACAGGTCCTGCGCCTCGTCGACGACGACATGCCCGTATCCCTCCGGGTGCTCGATCAGCCCGGCGACCTCGTCGAGGAGCACCAGATCGGCGGCCGACCAGCGCGCCGACTTCCACGACCGGGGCGGTTTGCACCACAGCAGCGCCCGCTGCTCGCCGGGGTCCAGCAGCCCGTCGGCGGCCTCCGCCAGCGCCCCGGCGTCGCCGAGCAGTCCGGCCACGACCTCTTCGGGCCTCACCCGGGGCCAGACGGCGTCGACGTACGCGGACACGGGCCGCGCCCGCTCGATCCGGCGCACCCAGGCATTGGGGGGCGGCCCGGCCCGCCGTTCGGCCTGCTCGCGCAGGCACCTCACGATCCGCGCCCGCACCCGCTCCCGCCCCACCCCGTACGGCGGTTCCTCCTCCCGTACGTCCGCCACGATCCGCTCCAAGGTCCGCGCCGGCACCCGCCAGTTGTACGACCCGTCCGGCACGGCGAGGGACCCGGCGCCCTCGGCGCGCACGCGCGCGTACAGCGCCCGCCGCAGCACCTCGGCCATCCGGGCATCGTGCTTGACGACGGCGGCCGCCGGCTCGTCACGGCCCCTGACCGGATGCCGCGCGAGCTCCTCGGCCGGCGTCGACTGCCGCACACCGCTCTCGCCGAGGGACGGCAGCACCTCCGCGATGTACGACAGGAAGGTGCGGTTGGGCCCGAGGATCAGCAGACCGCCGCGCCGGATGCGCTGCGGGTGCGTGTAGAGCAGATACGCGGCCCGGTGCAGCCCGACGGCCGTCTTGCCGGTGCCGGGCGCCCCCTGCACGCACACCGACACCGCCAGGTCCTCGCGTACGAGGTCGTCCTGCTCGGGCTGGATGGTCGCGGCGATGTCCCGCATGGGCCCGACACGTGGCCGTTCGATCTCCCGGGCGACGATCTCGCTGGTCCGCGTCTCGCCCTCCCCCAGGTGCTCGTCCTCCAGGCCGGTGAGGTCGGCGGAGTCGCCCCGGCTGCCGGGCGCCCACCCGAACCGGCGGCGCACGGCGACGCCCTGCGGGTCGCGGGCCGAGGCCTGGTAGAAGGCGCGCGAGACGGGCGCACGCCAGTCGACGACGAGGGGCGGCTGTGCCGGATGCTCGGAGATCCGCAGCCGCCCGATGTGCAACTGCCCGTCCTCACCCTGCAGGGCCCCGAAGAACAAGGGCCCCTCGGGCAGCTCGCGCAGCGCCTTGGCCTGGCTGCGCAGCCGATACCCGAGCACCTCGGCATCGGCACCGGACGCGGAGACGTCCTCCCCGATGACGACCTGCTCGTCGGCCCCCTCGACCATCGCGGCGAGGGCGGCCCGGCAGCGGTCGTGGTGGGCGCGTTCACGGTCGAGGACATGCTGAAGGGCAGGCTCGGTCGACGTCATTCCACAGAGCGTACCGGGAAAACGCAACCAAGTTAAATTTATTACTCGGTATCACCCTGGATGCTGGGCGGCAGCCCGGCCGCCAGCCACCCGAACGCCCGCTGTGCCGCCGCCACCGCGTCCGCCCGCACGTCCTCCACCGGCTCTCCCGCCGCGATCCGCCGCCAGTTCTCCATCGCGAGGATCCGCCGCACGGCCATGATCTGCCCGGCCGCGAGCCGCGCGTCCAGATCACCCCCGAGCGCCTCGGCGAGCGCGGCCTCGGACCGCTCCTGGTGCGTGTGCGCCCGGGCGACCAGGGAGGGCGTCCCGTAGAGCAGCCGGTGGAAGGCGAGCACCCGGGGATCGTCGTTGAGCCCGGTCACGGGATCGCACCGCTCCAGCCCCTCCAGGAAGTGCCGCCGCAACGCCTCCACGGGCCCGCCCTCCGCCTCGGCCACCACCCGCGCGGCCTCGCCCTCGTGGTCGGCGATCCGGTGCAGGACCAGATCCTCCTTCGCCGGGAAGTACCGGAACAGCGTCGGCTTGGAGATCTCGGCCGCCGCCGCCACCTCGGCGACGGACACCGCGTCGAACCCCTTCTCCAGGAAGAGCCCGATCGCGATGTCCGACACGACCTGGTACATCCGCTGCTTCTTGCGCTCCCGCAGCCCGATCTCACTCATGCGGCGAGCCTACGCAGTACCGCGCTGCGGGAGTCCGCCTCAGGACGTGTGCCAGCGGATCAGCGCGGCCATGATCTGCGAGCGGCTCGGCACCTGCGCCAGGCCGAGCGGCCGTGCGGCGGCGGTGAGGATCTTCTGGAGCTTGCCGGCCGCCACGGGCAGGGCCACCCAGTTGAAGGCCGCGTCCTCGCGCAGGGACAGCGAGACCCGGATGACATCGGTGAAGACCGACTGCGCCCGCTTGAAGTCGAGGATCAGCGGCAGGTCCCGCTCCCACCCGGCCGAGCTGCCCGGCCGGATCCCCTCGACCAGGTCGCACCACTCACGGACCATCCGGTTCTCCTGATCGCCCGGGTAGCGCATCAGATACAGGTGGGTGGCCAGGTCGTAGAGCGGATCGCCCAGCATGGCCAGCTCCCAGTCGATGACCCAGAGCCGGCCCTCCGGGTCGAGGACGAAGTTCTCCCGGTGCAGATCCGCGTGCAGGAGACAGAACGGGCGCTCCTGGAGCCCCAGGACGTGCTTGCGGAGAAGGGTGAACGATTCGTCCGAGATACCGAGCGCGTGGAACAGGCCGGCGAACTCCGTGTGGTTCTTCCGGTAGACCTGCTCCTCGACGAAGACGATCAGACGCTCCAGAAAGCCGTCGCTGTCCCCGTTCTCGGCGCGGTCGCGGTCCTCGCAGCGCCGCTCCACGCGCAGCATGTCCGGCGTGACCCGCACCATCTCCCGGAAGAGGTCGACGATCTGCGCGAACACCGGGTCGGGAACGCGCCGCCCCGGCCGCCGCTGCTCACCGAGCGTCCGCCCCTCGATGAAGCCCTGGAATCCCATACCGGCGACATCGACGATGGCGGGCACGCGGCTGATGTGCTCCTGGAGGGCGCGCAGCAGCGCCTCCTCCGACTTGAAGCACCTCCGGTCGAACCACAGGATCTCGGAGCGCGGCTCGCGGACCTTGACGGTCCGTGTCCCGCCGGGGAGCGCGAGGACGTAGGTCTCGTGGTGGTACCCCTTGAGCGGCCCCTTGACCAGGCTCGGGTCGCCGCTCATCTCGACTGCTCGCTGTCGAGCACCGGAGACCGATGGGGGTGTCATTGGGTGGTTCAGCCTGCCCCGGTGGTGCGGAGGGTGTAAGGGGGAAGGCACGTTACTCCACCGGACGCCGTGATCAGGGGAGAACCGGGCTATCGATCCGAACTCCCCCCTCGCAGGTGAACACCCCCTAGCCGCGCAGCGACCTCAGCACGGGCTCCAGGGATTCGATCACGGTCTCGGCGCCCGCCTCCTTGAGGATCTTGGCCTTCCGGGGGTTGCTCGCGTACCCGAGGAACGGCACCCCGGCCCGGGCGGCGGCCTCGTGGTCCGGAGGGGTGTCGCCGATCATCAGGGCGTCGGCCGGGGCGGCGCCCATGGCGTTCAGCGCCCGGTTGAGGCAGTGGGGGTCCGGCTTCAGGTGGTGGAGTTCCTGGGTGCGGCCGTAGATGTGCGGGGCGAAGCAGCCGGCGATGCCCCGGCCTTCGAGGTACGTGCGCACCACCCGCGGGGAGTTGTTGGTGGTGATCGCCAGGCCGGAGCCCACCGCGGACCAGGTGCGTATGAGCGGATCCGCGTACGGGGTCGGCATCGCCGAGGACGCGGCCCGCAGCTCCTCCTGGGTGAGACGTTCCTCCAGCTCCGCGACGAGGTCGCTGCCGGGGTGCCGGCGGTCCACGGCGCGCAGGACGACCTGCGGGTCGAGCGACTCGCGTTCCTTCTCCGTCAGCAGGCCGTGCAGGCCCCGGCCCTCCAGCCAGGACACCAGGTCGCCCGCCACCCCGGCCGCCGAGTGCCCGGCGAACAGCCGGCAGATGGGACCGTCGAAGTCCCACAGCACGACACGGGCGCCTTTGATCAGAGCCGGAAGGTGGTACTGATCGTTCTCGTTCTCGACTGTCGTCGAACCAGTCTGTGTCGTATCAGGAGTCACTAGGAGAGTGTCAGGTCCGTGGTGATGGTTTCCCAGAGGGCGTCGAACCACTTCTGGGATTCCTGGACGAACGCCGCGTCCCGCAGGCCCGCCCGTTTCACGAAGGAGAAGAGGAGCGACTGGGAGCCGAGGACGTCGTACATGTCCAGCGTCTGGCTGCGCCACTCCTCCGCGCGCCTGGTCAGCATGTAGTAGCCGATCAGCGCCTCCTCCTGGTTGAGCAGGTACAGCTTCACCGGCGGGGTGAAGGGCAGCGCGCGGAACGTGACGTGGACGTCGATGCCGTGCGTGGAGCGCAGGGCGAGCAGGTTGTGCTGGAGGACCTGGCCCTGGGCGTTGCGCATGGCCAGCCAGCGCTTGTGGACCGGATTGTCGTCGCCGTGCGCCTCCACCGGCACCGGGAAGGCCAGCTCGATGTCCCGGGAGGGCACCAGGATGCGGACGTCGATCGACTCGGGGTGGATACGGCCCTCGTGGATCAGGCGGAGCGGCTCGCCGATGGCGACCATCAGGGTCTCCGCGGTGTGGCAGACGACGTCGACACGGACCCGGCGGGCCGAGAACGCCTCGGTGAGCCGCGGTGCCAGGCCCACCATCGTCGGCTGGGGCTCGCCGCGGGCCGGAGCGGGCGCGGCGATCCGCGGCGGGCTGCCCTTGCTGACGTTGGTGAGCAGGCCGTCCTCCTGGAGCGCCCGCAGGGCCTGACGCACGGCGCCGCGTTCCACGCCGAACTCCTCCGCCAGTTCGGCCTGGGTGGGCAGGCGGTCGCCCGGCTTGAGCTCACCGGCGCGGATACGTTCCCGCAGGATGTCGGCGATCTTCTGGGGCGACTGCCTGCTGCTGCCGTTCACTGCCACGCTCTCCTGAGTCACGACCAAACGCTACAACTTTGATCCATCTGGCGGGAGTTGCTTGAAAGTTGTTTATTACTAGTGACCAAGTGGGGACAACTTAATCAGAGTTGGTTGCCAACTTGCTTGAGTTGGCGGAAGTTTTGCTTCCGAAGGGGGAAACCAGATGCCCGCCCTCGCTCTCCTCTCCGCCGCCTTCGTCGTCGCCTTCGAGCAGCTCGTCCAGTGGAAGTACGGCCCGGCCGGAATCGTCGGGCTGATCCTTCTCACCGTGGGCATCAAGGCCAAGAGCCCGGCCGTCAGCTCCGCGGGAGCGGTCGTGCTCGCGCTGCTGATGACGGGCCCCGTCCGTTGACGTCAGCTCGTCAGCACCAGCTCCGAACTGATCGTCTCCCACAGTGCGTTGAACCACAGGTGCGACTGCTCGACGAACGTCGTGTCGCGCAGGCCGGGGCCCTGCTGGAAGGAGAACAGCATCGACTGGGTGCCCTGGGCGTCGTACATCTCCAGGTGCTCGTGGTCGATCTCGGCCTCCCGGCGCATCAGCGTGTAGTACGCGAACAGCGCCTCGGTGTTGTTGAGCAGGTACAGCTTCACCGGCGGGGTGAAGGGCAGCGCGCGGAACGTGACGTGGACGTCGATGCCGTGCGTGGAGCGCAGGGCGAGCAGGTTGTGCTGGAGGACCTGGCCCTGGGCGTTGCGCATCGCCAGCCACCGCTCGTGCACCGAGTCGTCGCCGTGCCCCCCGACCGGCACCGGGAAGGCGAGGTCGATGTCCCGGCTCGGCAGCAGGACCCGGACGTCGACCTTGGCCGGTTTCAGCCGTCCGGCGTGGATCTGCCGCAGCGGCTCACCGATGGCGAGGGTGAGGGAGATGGCGGTCAGGCACACGGCGTCGATCTCGACGTGCTCCGCCGCGAAGGCCGTCGCTATCCGGGGGGCGAGGGCCACCGTGGTGGGCAGGGGCGGGGCTTGTGGGCCGGTCAGCGCCCTGGCGGGGTCTGGGGCGACGGTCGCCGGGCTGCCCTTGGACACGTTGGTGAGCAGCCGCTCGGACTGGAGGATGCGCAGGGCCTGGCGGACGGCACCGCGCTCGACGCCGAACTCGTGTGCCAGCTGAGCCTGGGTGGGCATGCGTTCACCCGGCCGCAGCGCTCCTGACCTGATCCGGGCGCGCAGTTCGTCGGCCACCTCGTGATGTGTTCTCTGTGGCCGTTGCGACCTCTTCCGTCCAGTGACGGGGGCGTGTTCCGGGTCCACAACCAAACAGTACAACTTCCCGCCATCTTCCGGCAGTTCAGCACTAGGTGGTTATGAGCCGCTTCCAATCGGAGATAAGTACAGTGAAGTTGGTCACCAACTTGGGTGACATGGTTAGGCCTTCGAGAGGTTGGCCATCCATCATGGGGCTCCCTTCCGGAGGGGAGCCGGGAGCCCCGAACAGCTCGCTACGGATGCGGGATCCCTGTCGCGGGCGGAAGGAGGGCGGCTCAGAACATGTCCGGGCACCAAGGCCGCCTGGACGTACGCAGCAGGGCGTCGGCCTTCCGGGCGGCGCCCGCTCGTTCTTCCTGCACCCGACCCAGCGCCGCCAGCCGCACCGCCGACTCGTCGCCGAGCCACAGCGCCGCCAACTCGCCCAGCCCGAGCGCGATGTCCGCGCTCTGCGTGGTCGGCGTACAGGACGCCCCGGCCGCCGAGGCCTCCAGCCGGTAGCGCCCGCCGGTCAGTCCGTCCACGCCGGCGACCTCCAGCACCAGCGCCCCCTCCCCCTCGTACGTCCGCGCCTGAAGCGCCCGTACGACGTCGAGGATCCGCACCCACAGCCAGTCCGTCAGCGAGGTGATCCTGGCCGCCCGCGGATCCGGCAGGAGGAGCGGGAGCAGGTCGTCGGGCGCCCGCCAGCCGCTCTTGACCGTCACGACCCAGTCGATGGAGCACAGGTACTGCCACAGGGCGCGCTCCGCGGCCGGTGTCGCGCCGAGCAGCCACTTCACGGTGGCCGTGTTCAACGGCTGCTTGGCGTCACCCCAGTTGTCGTCGACCTCGTAGGCGGCCATGCCCTCGACCTCGCCGGACGCCGAGCGGTACACGGCGAAGAAGGGCAGCTTCCACGACGGGTCGAACCGCAGGAGGCCGGTGTTGACCTGCCACCACATCTCGTCGCGGGTGATGACACCGGGCCGGGTGCGGCGCAGCCGCTCGTGCAGCTCCGGGCCGAGCTTGCGGACGTCCTCGCCGTCCACCAGGTCGATCCGCCCGCCGTCCGCCGGGCCCGCCCAGCGGGCGTCGAGACCGGCGCGCGGCACGTCGACCGTCCACTCGGACATCCAGGTCGCCGGCCCGAAGCCGTACCGGCCGTATATCGGGTACTCGGCGGCGATCAGCGTCGCGACGACGTCCCCGCGCTCCTTCGCGGCCGCCAGGTCCTGCGCCATCATCCGGCTGAGCAGCCCGCGGCGGCGGTGCGTGGCGGTGACGGTGACGCCCGAGACGGCGTCGGCCGGGACACTCGCCCCGCCCACCACCGTGAGCTCCTGGTCGAAGGACCGGAAGGTCGCCACACACCGGCCGCCGTCGAAGACTCCGAGGTAGCGGCCGGGGACGAACCGCCGGCGACGCCCCTCGATCTCCTCCTCGGACAGGGCCGACGCCCGCAGGAAGCCGGTGCTCACGGCACGCAGCCAGTCGGCGAACTCGGCTTCGGTGACGGGGCGTACGTCGATGCCGTCGGCGCGGGGAGCGGTGGTCATGGCATCACGCTAGGCCGAGGGCGGGTCGGTGTCGCGTAAATATCCGACCGGCCCTCCCCCGGACACCCCCTGGCGCCTCACACCAGCAGGTCGTCGACCTGGGCCTCACCCTCGCGGTACCGGCGCGCGATCTCCGCGCTGCACTCGTCGGCCGTGCGCTGGAGCCGCTGCCGCCGCCGGGAGACCTGCTGCTCGTAGCGCACGAGCCGTCCCATCGCGGTGTTCAGCTCCAGGTCCGTGCGGGCGTCCAGGTCGGACAGCTCGACCTCGGCGAGCATCTCGGCGGCCAGCCGCCGGTACTCCTCGCCCTGCGGTGTCCCCAGGGTCAGATGACGGGCGGAGGAGCGGTGCCGGGCCGGGGCGTCCCGCAGGATCTCCGCGAGCCGCTCGACGACGGACGCCTCCGCGGGTACGGCGACGGAGGCCGCGCCCACCGGGGTGCGCCGGGTCAGCTCCGCCCGCAGGATGTCGATCCGCCCCTGGAGCAGCCGCCGTACGTAGCTGAGGTCGGCTTCGTCGCGCTGGGCGTCACGGCGCAGCGTGCGCAGCTCGGGCAGGCTCAGCGCGGTCAGACCGTGCTCGGGAGCGTCCGAGGGCAGCGGCGGGCTGTCGGTGCGCTGTGTGGGCGGCCGGTGGTACTCCGCCGCCCCGGTCCCCGTGTGGCTGGACCAGACAGCCCCCAGCGGATGTCCGGTACTGGATGTGCTCATGTGCCTCAACCGTCCCCTCGACCGGTGTGTGAAAGCATCGTGCCACCCCAAGTGGCCGCTATGGGAACGAGTGCCCCCGATCGACCCCAGATGGGCGCTTAAGCAGCAAAATACGGCCGTGCGCGGCCTGTTGGCCCCCGGGCAAACCACCCTTTCGGGCCATGCGCGAACCGCGCGAGGCGCGAAAGTCACCGCCCTGCATGATGGACGTATGCGAGCAGTGGTGCAGAGGGTGGACGGCGCGAGCGTCGTCGTGGACGGCGAGACCGTAGGGGCGATCGAGGGCGAGGGGCTGTGCGTCCTCGTCGGCGTCACGCACGAGGACACCAAGGAGAAAGCGGCCCAGCTGGCCCGCAAGCTCTGGTCGGTCCGCATGCTGCACGACGAGAAGTCGTGCAGCGACATCGACGCCCCACTGCTGGTGATCAGCCAGTTCACCCTGTACGGCGACGCCCGCAAGGGCCGCCGCCCCACCTGGAACGCCGCCGCCCCCGGCGATGTCGCCGAGCCGCTGGTCGACGAGGTGGTCGCCCAGCTGCGCTCGCTGGGCGCGACGGTGGCCACGGGCCGTTTCGGAGCGGCGATGCGCGTATCACTGACGAACGACGGCCCGTTCACCGTGCTGATCGAGATCTGACCCGAAAGAACGACAAGCTCTACGGCTCGACGACGACTTCCTGGGCCGCGGCCGTGTCGCCGGCCACCAGCGGGGCGTCCACGGCCACGTTCCGCTTCACCAGGGCGAGGGCGACCGGCCCCAGCTCGTGGTGGCGTGCGGAGGTCGTGATGAAGCCGATCTTCCGGCCGTCGGAGCTGTCGTCCGCGAGCCGGACCTCGGTGCCGGCCACCGGCAGGTGGACCTCGCTGCCGTCCAGGTGCAGGAAGACCAGCCGGCGCGGCGGCTTGCCCAGGTTCTGCACCCGGGCGACCGTCTCCTGGCCCCGGTAGCAGCCCTTCTGGAGGTGCACCGCCGAGCCGATCCAGCCCAGCTCGTGCGGGATGGTGCGGTGGTCGGTCTCGAAACCGAGCCGGGGCCGGTGCTGCTCCACGCGCAGCGCCTCGTAGGCGAGGATCCCGGCGGGCGGCCCGGCCTGCGCGGCGTACGCCTCCAGGTCGGCGCGGGGCAGGAACAGGTCCCGGCCGTACGGCGTCTCCCGTACGACGACGCCCTCGGGCACCTCGGCGATGGAGCCGGCCGGCAGGTGCACCACCGCGATGTCGGCCGTCCGGTCGGCGACCTCGACCTTGTAGAAGAACTTCATGGACTCCAGGTACGCGATCAGCGCGTCCTGGGTGCCCGGCTCCACATGGGTCCAGACGGTCTCGCCGTCGTCGACGAGGTACAGCGCGTGCTCGATGTGGCCGTTCGCGGAGAGGATCAGCGCCTCGGTGGCCTGGCCGGCCGGGAGGTCGCTGACGTGCTGGGTGAGCAGCAGGTGCAGCCAGGCGAGCCGGTCCTCGCCGGTGACGGCGACGACCCCCCGGTGCGAGAGGTCCACGAAACCGGCGCCGTCGGCGAGGGCACGCTGCTCGCGGAACAGATCGCCGTAGTGGGCGGCGACGCCTTCGTCCACGCCCTCGGCGGGGACGGCACCGGGCAGGGTCAGCAGGGGGCTCTTCATATCCGTAAGCCTACGACTCGGTAGTTGAAGCCTTGAGCGTGCAGTCCTCGCACCGGCCGAAGATCGCGAAGTGCTTCATGTCGGTGTCGAACCCGAACGTCTGCCGCAGCTTCGCGGTGAACTCGGCGGCCACGGAGACGTCCGCCTCGATGACGTCCTGGCAGTCACGGCAGACCAGGTGGAGGTGGTGGTGCCGGTCCGCGAGGTGGTACGTCGGCGCCCCGTGCCCCAGATGGGCGTGGCTGACCAGGCCGAGCTCCTCCAGCAGCTCCAGCGTCCGGTACACCGTGGAAATGTTGACCCCCGACGCCGTCTTCCTCACTTCCACGAGGATGTCGTCGGGGGTCGCGTGCTCAAGGGTGTCCACGGCTTCGAGCACGAGTTGCCGCTGCGGGGTCAGCCGGTAGCCGCGCTGCCGCAGATCGCTCTTCCAGTCGGTGCTCACCACACCGGCCAGTCTAGGACTACTTGAAGAAAGCGATCCCGTCGTCCGGCATGTCGTCGGGCAGGGCCTTCGCCCAGCGCTCGACCTCCTCCGGGGTGACGACCTTCTTCAGGTGGGCCGACATGTAGGGGCGCAGCTCCACGTCGGGGGTCTGCTTCTCGCCCACCCACATCAGGTCGCTCTTGACGTAGCCGTAGAGCCGCTTGCCGCCGGTGTACGGCTGGGAGGCGGCGGTGCGGGCCACCGCGTCCGTCACGAGGTCGATCTGCGGCTTCTTGTCGGCCAGCTCGCCGTACCAGATCTCGATGACGCCGTCGTCGCGGGTCATCGTCACCTCGACCTTGCGCTCGGCGTCGATCCGCCAGAAGCCGTGCTCGGACTCCAGCGGCCGGACCTTGTTGCCGTCCTTGTCCAGCACCCAGCTGTGGGAGCGGTACTCGAGGAAGTCCCGGCCGTCGTGGGTGAAGGCGACCTCCTGCCCGAAATTGCACTTCTCGGAGCCGGGGAAGTCGTGCACACCGGCCCCGGCCCAGTTGCCGAGCAGGAAGGCGAGCGGGACGAGGTCCTTGTGGAGGTCGGACGGGATCTCGATCATGGGAACTTCCTAGACGTGGGTCAGCGCTGGCCCTGGTACAGCTTCTTCACGGTCAGTCCGGCGAAGGCGAGGACGCCGACGGCGACCAGGACCAACAGGATTTCGAAGAAAAGCTCCACGGGGTGCTCCTTGAGCGGGGTGCGGTTGTGTGCACAGGGCCGCGCCCAGCTTACGCGGGCCCCTCCGGCACTACGATCGGGGCTATGGCGAAGAAGCTGGTGATCAAGGTGACGGCGGGGGCGGACGCCCCCGAGCGGTGCTCCCAGGCGTTCACGGTGGCGGCGGTGGCCGTCGCCAGCGGCGTCGACGTCTCCCTGTGGCTGACCGGCGAGTCCGCCTGGTTCGCCCTGCCCGGCCGCGCCGCCGAGTTCGAGCTGCCGCACGCGGCCCCGCTCCCCGACCTCCTCGACTCCGTCCTGGCCGCCGGCCGCGTCACCCTGTGCACGCAGTGCGCGGCACGCCGCGAGATCACGGAGCAGGACGTCCTGAAGGGCATCCGCATCGCGGGCGCCCAGGTCTTCGTCCAGGAGGCCATGGCGGACGAGACGCAGGCGCTCGTCTACTGAGACGCCCCCGTGGCCTCCGTGTAGAGGCAGAACGGATGGCCCGCCGGGTCCAGGAGCACCCGGACGTCGTCCTGCGGCTGGAAGGCGGCGAGACGGGCCCCGGCGGCGACGGCCCGCGCGGTCTCGCGTTCCAGGTCCTCGACCTCGATGTCGAGGTGGATCATCATCTGCTGCCGGTCCGGCGTGCTCGGCCAGACGGGCGGCCGGTAGGCGGTCTCGGTCTGGAAGGACAGTCCGGTACCGCCGTCCGGCGGCCGGATGTGCACCCAGTCCTGCCCGTCCTCCCCGCGCCGCACCCGCCATCCGGGCAGTAGCCGCAGGTAGAAGGCGGCCAGCTCGCGGGCGTCCGGGGCGTCCAGAGTCGCCGCCGTCAGGCGCACGGTTCCTCCCCCTCGTGCATTCAGTAACGGCGCTTCTTGCCGTCCAGTTCGTCCCACCACTCGTCGGACTCGGGGTCGCCGGACGGGTCGTCCCACCAGCGGTCCTCCGGCCCCCGGCGGTTCGCGACCATCGCGGCGACGGGCGGGATGACCATGGCGACGACGCACATCCCCACGGCCACGGGGATGGACCACAACCGCACGACACCCCAGGCCAGGACGAAGAGGCCGATGCAGAGGCCCATCATCGCGAAGTACGTATGCCGCCGTCGTGCGTACATACGTCCAGCGTAGGTCCGGGCAGGCCGAAGGGCCGCACCCCAGGCGTCCAACCCGTGGGATGCGGCCCCTCCTGGCACTGTCGCCGTCAGACGGCGATCGCGACCTCCGCCAGGCCGCCCTTCTGGGCGACGACCGTGCGGTCGGCGGTGGCGCCGGGCACCAGGGCACGGACGGTCCAGGTGCCCTCGGCCGCGTAGAAGCGGAACTGTCCGGTCGCCGAGGTCGGCACCTCGGCCGTGAACTCGCCGGTCGAGTCCAGCAGACGCACGTAGCCCGTCACGGGCTCGCCGTCCTTGGTCACCTGACCCTGGATGGTGGTCTCACCGGGCTTGATCGTCGAGGCGTCCGGGCCGCCGGCCTTCGCTCCACACATGTCGTACTCCTGAAGAGAGGTCTTGAGGTCGGTCGGTTTGCTTACTTGTTGGCGCCGAGCTCGATCGGCACGCCCACCAGGGAGCCGTACTCGGTCCAGGAGCCGTCGTAGTTCTTGACGTTCTCCACACCGAGCAGCTCGTGCAGCACGAACCAGGTCAGCGCGGAGCGCTCACCGATGCGGCAGTAGGCGATGGTGTCCTTGGCCAGGTCGACGCTCTCCGCGGCGTAGAGCTCCTTGAGCTCCTCGTCCGACTTGAAGGTGCCGTCGTCGTTGGCGTTCTTGGACCACGGGATGTTGCGGGCGCTCGGCACGTGGCCGGGGCGCTGGGACTGCTCCTGCGGCAGGTGGGCCGGGGCGAGCAGCTTGCCGGAGAACTCGTCGGGCGAGCGCACGTCGACGAGGTTCTGCGAGCCGATGGCCGCCACCACGTCGTCGCGGAAGGCACGGATGGACGTGTCCTGGGCCTTGGCCTTGTAGTCCGTCTTCGGGCGCTCCGGCACCTCGTCGCCGGCGACCAGCTCGCGGGCGTCGAGCTCCCACTTCTTGCGGCCGCCGTCGAGGAGCTTGACGTTCTCGTGGCCGTACAGCTTGAAGTACCAGTACGCGTACGAGGCGAACCAGTTGTTGTTGCCGCCGTACAGGACCACGGTGTGGTCGTTGGCGATGCCCTTCTCCGACAGGAGCTTCTCGAAGCCCTCCTGGTCGACGAAGTCACGGCGGACCGGGTCCTGAAGGTCCTTGGTCCAGTCGATCCGGATGGCGTTGCGGATGTGGTTCTTCTCGTAGGCGGACGTGTCCTCGTCCACCTCGACGATGGCGATGGTCGGGTCGTCCAGGTGCTCCTGGAGCCAGTCGGCGTCGACCAGGACGTCGCTGCGGCTCATGCTCTTTCTCCTCCGGGGCAGTTACGGCGGGGCGTGCGAGGTATGCGGGGCGCGCCCATGACGAGGGCGGCGCACGGGTGCCCTTGGTGCGGGGCGGCGGGGATGCGCGCGTCAGCGCATGGGCCGACGCGGTCGCTCAGAAGGTGCGACAGAGCATGGCGGCGACGCGGCACAGGTCTACTGCCCGCCGCTTCGTGAGATCCGCCTGTCGCTTCATGCCGTCGATCGTAGGGACGGTCGGGCACGCGTGTCACCGGGGTGTCGCATGCTGAGACGCGAAAATCCACGATGTGGGATCGGGGGCGTTCACGGAGGTGCGGGACAAGGCTTGTGCCCGAATGTATCCGCCGTCACATCTGCGCTACGGACATCACCGTCTCGCCCACCGGACATGCCAGGCCCGGTCCGTCTGGCGGCTTCCCTACCCGGCCAGGCGGACGTTGGAACCCTTCACCGTGATCTCGACGCCGTTCGGCGCGGCCTGGACCTTGTCCAGCTGGATGCCGCCCGGCAGGCCGTCGATCTTCTGCTGGAAGTCGGTGATGGCCCGGACGCGGGACTCGGCGATCTCGACACCGCCGAACTTGGGCAGGCCGTCGGCCTTCACCCGCACGGTGTCGCCGTCGATCACCGTCACCGAGCTGAGCACGGAGACCGGTTCGGGCAGCTTGGTGCCGAGGACGGTGGCCTCGACGGTGACCTTGATCTTGCCGTTGCCGCCGTCGGAGAGGCCGACGACGTTGGCGGTGACGCCCGGGGCGACCTGGGTGGGCTCGGACTTCGCCGTCTTCAGCAGCTCGTCGTAGGCGATGGTCGCGGTGCCGGTGGCGCTGGTGGCCGTGGCGGAGCTGTAGTCGCCGGAGAACTCGACGCCCTGCATGTCGGCCTGGAGATCGTCGATACGGATCTTCTGGGCGCCGTTGCCCGCGGCGGCCTCGTAGTTCTTGATCCCGACCTCGATGTCGTCCAGGGAGCCGCCGACGACCTGGGTGAGGAACGGGAAGCCCTTGATGGACACGTCCGGGGTGGCGGAGAGGTTCTCGGTGGTCTTCAGGCGGTCGGCGGCCTCACCCTCGGCGAAGTTCACGGCGACGCGGTCGGCGATCACGAAGAGCCCGCCCAGGATCACGACGATGATCAGCAGTATTCGCAGTGCGCGCATGCGGTGTTTCCCCCACCTAGGCGGTTGGACGGCGGTCCGGTGTTCGACGACCGAGCGGCCGTCCATGCGTGAGGGTAACTCCGTGGGAGGCGGGGGCTCCGGGTTTGTCGATCATCTGTGACAGCTCAGGCACTCGGCGTCGGTGCCGGGGCCGGGGCGTCGCGCCCCCGGCGGAACGGGGTGCCGCAGCGGCACGACTGCCCGCAGCTGGGTGCGCTAGACCAGGGCCCGCCCGAGTACGTAGACCACCGGGGCCGCGGCGGAGAGGGGCAGGGAGACTCCCGCAGTGAAGTGGACGAAGCGGGACGGGTAGTCGTAGCTCGCGACCCGGTGGCCGATCAGGGCGCAGGCTGCCGCGCCAGCGCCCAGGAGGGCGCCGGACGTGCCCAGGCCCGTCAGGGAGCCGGCCGCGACACCGCCGCCCGCCCCCGCGAGCAGCGCCACCACCACCGACACCGGGGTCGGCAGCGGCAGGGCGCGGGCCAGGACCGCGACCGCCACCGCGATCGCACCCACGGTCACCGCGTCCGCCTCGGCCGCCAGGTACCCGCCCGCCACGATCGCCAGCGCCGACGCCGCGACCGTCGCCATCAGGCCGTACATCCGCTCGTCCGGGTCGGCGTGCGACCGCAGCTGGAGCACCAGCGCCAGCAGCACCCACACCCCGAGCGTGCCCAGGATCGCCGAGGGCGAGCGGTCCGACGCCAGCAGCGCCGCGTCCGCGGCCAGCGCGCCCGCGAAGCCCAGTGCGATGCCCTGCCGCGCCGGCCACATCCCGTTCAGCCGGAACCAGCCCGCCGCGGTGACGGCCTGGAGGACGACGAGCGGCACCAGGAGCGCGTACGTGCCGACCGCCGCCGCGCCCGCCAGCAACAGCCCCAGCAGCGCCGTCAGCGCGGCCGGCTGCATCCCGGGCTCGATGACCGGCGACCGCCCCTCCGCCCGCGCCCGCTGCGCGTCCGTGACCCGCGGGTTCCCGGCGACGGTGGCCGGGCCGTAATCGGCAGCGGGAGAAGAGACAGGGGCCGCCTCAGGAGGAGCCCCGTACCCCTGCGGCGGCAGATACGCCGTCTCCTCCGCCGCCGTCACCTGCGCGGACACCGGCGACTGCGTCTGCGTCTCCCAGGTCTGCCCCTGCCACTGCTGCGTGTACTGCTGAGCGGCGTACGGATCGTCGTAACCCTGGTGCGCTTGCGGGTACCCCTGCTGCCCTTGCTGGTACCCCTGCTGCCCGTAGGGGTCATAGCCGTCGTAGCCGTCGTACGGCTGGTTGGTCGGCTGGTCGGTCATCGCTCACCCTCCTGCGAACGGCGGGAGCACCTCGACCGTGCCGCCGTCGGCCAGCCGTACCGTCTCATGTCCGCGGGTGCCCACGGGGTCACCGTCCACGAGGAACGAGCATCGCCGCAGCACGCGCTCCAGTTCGCCGGGGTGTCGCTCCCGCACCCCGTCGAGCGCCTCGGCGAGCGTGGCCGCCTCGTACGGCTCCTCGGCCACCCCGGCCGCGGCCTTGGCGGCGGCCCAGTAGCGCACCGTGACCTTTGGCATCTGCTTCCTCGATCTGCTTGTCGGTGAACCCCGTCAGGCTAGCCCGCCCGGCCCACCACCCACTCCCCGATCCGCCCCAGCAGTTCGTCACCCGCCGCGTTCTCGGCGTGCCCCATGCCCGGCTCCAGCCACAGTTCGCCCTGGTCGGCGGCGGCCGCGGCCAGCATGCGGGGATGGTCGACGGGGAAGTAGCCGTCGGCGTCGCCGTGCACGATCAGCAGGGGCGTGGGCGCGATCCTCGGTACCGCCTCCACCGGCGAGAGCGGGACCGGGTCCCAGTCGCGGTGGTGGATGCGCGTTCGGAGGCCGTAGCGGCTCACCACCCGCCCCTCCGGCCGCGTCACCAGCCAGTGCAGCCGGCGCATGGGGGCGGTGCCCCGGTAGTACCAGCGGGCCGGTGCGCTCACCGACACCACCGCGTCCGTCTGCCGTGGGTGCAGCGCCGCGTGCCGCAGCACCACCGAGCCGCCCATGGAGAACCCCACCGTCCCCACGCGCGCGTGGCCGAGCTCCCGGGCCCACTCCACCGCCGCCGCGAGGTCCAGCACCTCCCGGTCCCCGACCGTCGACCGCCCGCCGGACGCCCCGTGGCCCCGGAAGGAGAACGTGACGACGGCCCCGTACCGGGCGAAGGCCCGCGCCACCCGCCGTACGTGCGGCCGGTCCACGGCACCGGTGAAGCCGTGGGCGACGACGAACACGGGGTGATCGGCAGGCGTCCGGGACGTGTCGTATACAACCGCACCCGGGTCGTATACGGCGTCGATGGCCACGCCGTCCGACGTGCGCAGAAAGGTCCGCAATTGCGTCCGCACAGGCGTTCCCCGGGTCGTCTCGGAGTGCGGACGATCGGTGGAACGCGCCACATGACCTGCCGGTCCAGTGCTCATGTGGGCTATTCTGCTGGGCAGAGGACTCGGGCAGCGTAGCCCCCGGGTCCTTTTGTGCTTTCGGAAGCGTTGTATACGACGCGGGAAACCGCAGGTGTACGGGGCCTTCGGGATCGCAGAGCTGTGCTGTGCCAACAAACGTCCTCGCAGGGACCGAGGAGGAACCAGACGTATGAGTTCTCTGCTGCTCCTGACCAACGCCCTCCAGCCGTCGACGGAGGTGCTCCCCGCTCTCGGCCTGCTCCTGCACAACGTGCGAGTGGCCCCCGCGGAGGGCCCCGCCCTCGTCGACACCCCCGGCGCCGACGTCATCCTCGTCGACGGCCGCCGCGATCTGCCGCAGGTCCGCAGCCTGTGCCAGCTGCTCCGCTCGACCGGGCCCGGCTGCCCGCTCGTCCTCGTCGTCACGGAGGGCGGTCTCGCGGCCGTCACCGCCGACTGGGGCATCGACGACGTCCTGCTGGACACCGCCGGACCGGCGGAGGTCGAGGCGCGCCTGCGTCTGGCCATGGGCCGCCAGCAGATCGTCAGCGACGACTCCCCGATGGAGATCCGCAACGGCGACCTGTCGGTCGACGAGGCGACGTACTCCGCCAAGCTCAAGGGCCGCGTCCTCGACCTCACCTTCAAGGAGTTCGAGCTCCTGAAGTACCTCGCGCAGCACCCCGGCCGCGTCTTCACCCGCGCCCAGCTGCTCCAGGAGGTCTGGGGCTACGACTACTTCGGCGGTACGCGCACGGTCGACGTGCACGTACGGCGGCTGCGCGCCAAGCTCGGCCCCGAGCACGAGTCGCTGATCGGCACCGTCCGGAACGTCGGTTATCGATTCGTCACGCCGGAGAAGGTGGAGCGCGCCGCCGAGGAGGCGAAGGCCAAGGCGGCCAAGGAGAACCCGGACAACGCGGACGAGCCGGCCGATCTGGAAGCCGTCGAGTCGCGCAGCAAGGCGTAAATCGTACGGAAGCTCCTTTACGCCCTGCCCAGAGCGGGTATATCCGCGTAGACTCCGCGCGTGGCCAAGGTGACTCGGGATGATGTGGCGCGGCTGGCAGGGACTTCCACTGCCGTGGTCAGTTATGTCATCAACAACGGACCCCGGCCGGTCGCCCCGGCCACGCGCGAGCGCGTCCTCGCCGCGATCAAGGAGCTGGGGTACCGGCCCGACCGGGTCGCGCAGGCGATGGCGTCCCGGCGTACGGACCTCATAGGCCTGATCGTGCCGGACGCCCGCCAGCCCTTCTTCGGGGAGATGGCGCACGCGGTCGAACAGGCCGCGTCCGAGCGCGGCAAGATGGTGCTCGTCGGCAACTCCGACTACATCGCCGAGCGCGAGGTCCACTACCTGCGCGCCTTCCTGGGGATGCGCGTCTCCGGACTGATCCTGGTCAGCCACGCCATGAACGACCTCGCGGCCGCCGAGATCGACGCCTGGGACGCCCGCGTGGTCCTGCTGCACGAACGGCCCGAGGCCATCGACGACGTCGCCGTCGTCACGGACGACCTGGGCGGCGCCCAGCTCGCCGTGCGCCATCTGCTGGAGCACGGGTACGAGTACGTCGCCTGTATGGGCGGCATAGCGGAGACGCCCGTGGTCGGCGACCCGGTCTCCGACCACGTCGAGGGCTGGCGGCGCGCGATGGCCGAGGCCGGGATCTCCACGGAGGGCCGGCTCTTCGAGGCGCTGTACAGCCGCTACGACGCCTACCAGGCGGCCCTCAAGATCCTCTCCGGGCCGGACCGGCCGCCCGCGATCTTCTGCTCCACCGACGACCAGGCGATCGGCCTGCTGCGCGCCGCGCGCGAGCTGCGCATCGACGTGCCGGGCGAGCTCGCGGTGGCGGGCTTCGACGACATCAAGGAGGCGGCCCTGGCCGACCCGCCCCTCACCACGGTCGCCTCGGACCGGCCGGCCATGGCCCGCGCGGCGGTGGACCTCGTCCTCGACGACGGGCTGCGCGTGGCGGGAGCCCGGCGCGAGCGGCTGAAGGTGTTCCCGTCGCGGCTGGTGGTACGGCACTCCTGCGGCTGCGCCTAGCCCTTTCCGGGGCGTCTTTATATCGGGCATACGAGGTTCTGTCGGGCTTCTCAGGGTGCACTCAGGAAGCTCTCATGGTCGGGCTCCAAGCTCGGAGACATGACCGAGAGCTTCCACCGCAGTGGCGAGTACGAGAACCCTTACGAGGGTCAGCAGCAGGCCCCGGTGAACCCCGAGTGGCCGCCTCCGCCGGCGTACGCCCCGGCACCCGCTCCGAAGAAGCGCAACCGTGGCCCGGTCGCCCTGCTCGCCGCCGTGGCGATCGTCGCCGCGGCGATCGGCGGCGGCACCGCCTACGGCATACAGGAGCTGACGGGCAACGACACCGTCGCCTCCAGCTCCACCAGCACCAACGTGGTGCCGTCCGCCCAGAAGGGCACGGTCGCCGGGGTCGCCAAGGCGGTCAGCCCCAGCATCGTCGAGATCAGCGCCGCCTCCAACGCCGGTTCCGCCACCGGCTCCGGCGTGATCATCACGAGCGGCGGCGAGGTCGTCACCAACAACCACGTCGTCGCCGGTGCCTCGCAGATCAAGGTGACGACCAGCGACGGCAAGACGTACTCCGCCAAGGTCGTCGGCACCGACAGCAAGAAGGACCTGGCGCTGATCAAGCTGGAGAACGCCTCCGGCCTGAAGGCGGCGACGCTCGGCGACTCCTCGGGCTTGCAGGTCGGCGACCAGGTCGTGGCGATCGGCTCCCCCGAGGGCCTGTCCGGCACGGTCACCAGCGGCATCATCTCCGCCCTCGACCGTGACGTCACGGTCCCGACCGACGAGGACCAGGGCCGGCAGCCCCAGCAGGGCGACGGGTGGCCGTTCGAGTTCGGCGGGCGGCAGTTCAACGGCGACACCGGCTCGGACACCACGACGTACAAGGCGCTCCAGACCGACGCGTCCCTCAACCCGGGCAACTCCGGCGGCGCGCTGATCGACATGAACGGCAACATCATCGGGATCAACTCCGCGATGTACTCGCCGGCGGGCGCCGCCTCCTCGTCCTCCGACGCGGGCAGCGTCGGCCTGGGCTTCGCCATCCCGATCAACACCGTCAAGGCCGACCTCGCCAAGCTGCGGGCCGGCGCCACCGACTGAGTTCCACCGGAGCGAGGAGTACGGCGATGATCCAGCAGGTTCCGCACACGGTGCCGGGGGCCGACCCGGCGGGGTTCGCGCTGGCGCTGGCGGTGGCGTACGCACTGCACGCACCGGCGGCACGGGCGCCCGAGGTGGCGACGGTCAAGACGCGGGCCGCCCGCCGGGCCGCCGCCGCACGGCGCCGCACGGTACGGGGCTGATCCGGGGCTGGTCCTTCTCCCGGCCCGCCCCGCCGGCGTGCGAGGCTGAGAGCGTCAGCGACACCCCGTCCCGCCCCACCACACCACACCCGAGGACCCCGACCCATGAGCCCCGCAGACGGCGACCGTGACCCCCAGCGCATCCTGATCGTCGACGACGAGCCGGCGGTACGCGAAGCACTCCAGCGCAGCCTCGCCTTCGAGGGGTACGGGACCGAGGTCGCGGTCGACGGCGCGGACGCGCTGGAGAAGGCGGCGGCGTACCGGCCCGACCTGGTCGTCCTGGACATCCAGATGCCCCGCATGGACGGCCTGACGGCGGCGCGCCGCATCCGCGGCACCGGCGACACGACCCCGATCCTCATGCTCACGGCCCGCGACACGGTCGGCGACCGGGTCACGGGCCTCGACGCGGGCGCCGACGACTACCTGGTCAAGCCCTTCGAACTGGACGAACTCTTCGCCCGTATCCGCGCACTGCTGCGCCGCAGCTCCTACGCGGCGGCCGTGGGCGCGGGCTCTCCGGACGACGAGGACGTCCTCGCCTTCGCCGACCTGCGCATGGACCTCGCGACACGTGAGGTCACGCGGGGCGGCCGCCAGGTGGAGCTGACCCGTACGGAGTTCACGCTGCTGGAGATGTTCATGGCGCACCCGCGCCAGGTCCTCACGCGGGAGCAAATCCTGAAGGCGGTCTGGGGCTTCGACTTCGAGCCGTCGTCGAACTCCCTCGACGTGTACGTGATGTACCTGCGCCGCAAGACCGAGGCGGGCGGCGAGCCGCGCCTGGTGCACACGGTGCGGGGTGTGGGCTACGTGTTGCGGCAGGGCGGCGCGGAGTGAACAAGGTGGTACGCCGGTTCCGCTCGCTGCCGATCCGGTCCCGGCTCGCGCTGCTGGTGGCGGCGGCGGTGGCGTTCGCTGTGGCGGCGGTGTCGGTGACGTGCTGGTTCATCGTGCAGGGGAAGTTGTACGACCAGGTGGACAGCGACCTGGAGAAGTCGCTGCAGAAGCCGGGCCAGAACATCGCCATCCAGCAGGCGGTGGACAGTTGCACGCAGACCCCGCCGGGCGGCAACAGCTTCCGGAACAGTTCCTACTTCGAGGTCGTCAAGGCGGACGGGGACATCTGCGTCCACTCCAGCTCCGTGGGCCTGGTCAAGGTCACCGAGGCCGACCGGGACGTGATCAGGAACTCGCCCGTGGGGCGCGGCATCGTCCGCAACGGCACGGACGAGCACGGCAACGCCCTGCGCGTGATGACCGTACGGCTGGCGTCCGAGCAGCCCGACGCGCCCAACGCCGCGCTGATCCTCGCCCTGCCCCTGAAGAACACCCAGTCCACCCTCAACGACCTCGCACTGATCCTGCTGCTGGTCTCGGGCGTGGGGGTCCTGGGCGCCGGAGCCGCCGGACTGGCGGTCGCCCGGGCCGGACTGCGCCCCATCGACAAACTCACCGAGGCCGTCGAGCACGTGGCCCGCACGGAGGACCTGGGCATCCGCATCCCGGTGGACCAGGACAGCGAGGACGAGGTGGCCCGGCTCTCCCACTCGTTCAACTCCATGACCTCCGCCCTGGCCAGCTCCCGCGACCTCCAGCAACAGCTCATCGCCGACGCCGGCCACGAACTCCGCACGCCGCTCACCTCGTTGCGCACCAACATCGAGCTCCTCACCCGCAGCGAGGAGACGGGCCGCCCCATCCCCGAGGCCGACCGCAAGGCGCTCCTCGCGTCGGTGAAGGCGCAGATGACGGAGCTGGCCGCGCTCATCGGCGACCTGCAGGAGCTGTCCCGGCCGGACACGGGCCTGCACTCGGGCCGTACGCAGATCATCGCCTGGCACGACATCGTCGACTCGGCACTGCGGCGGGCGCGGCTGCGCGGCCCGGAGCTGACGATCACGGCGGACGTCCAGCCGTGGTTCGTCCGGGCGGAGCCCTCCGCTCTGGAGCGGGCGGTGGTCAACGTCCTCGACAACGCGGTGAAGTTCAGCCCGGAGGGCGGCACGATCGAGGTGCGCCTGTCCGAGGGCACCCTGACGGTCCGCGACCACGGCCCGGGCATCCCCGCCGACGAACTCCCCCACGTCTTCGACCGCTTCTGGCGCTCCCCGAGCGCGCGAGCGCTGCCCGGCTCGGGCCTCGGCCTGTCGATCGTGGCACGCACGGTGCAGCAGGCGGGCGGTGAGGTGTCACTGTCCCCGGCGGAGGGGGGCGGCGCGGTGGCGACGGTACGACTGCCGGGGGCGGCGATGCCTCCGCCGGACAGCCTCACCCTCACCGACGGATAGCGCGCACCCGATATCGATATATCGTGGTGTGTCGCACTGACGCGCGAGGAGGGTGGCACATGGCCGCGACGGCGGAACTGGATGCGGGCGACCTGATCGAGGCGTTCAAGGCCCTCGGCAACCCTGCCCGTCTGCAGATCATGCAGTGGCTGAAGGATCCCGAGGCGCACTTCGGCGAGTACGAACCGATCGCGGACCGCCGGACGGTCGGCGTGTGCGTCACGCACATCCAGGCGAAGACGGGACTCGCCCAGTCGACGGTCTCCAGCTACATGAGCACGCTCGAACGGGCGGGACTCGTGCGTCCCACCCGGGTCGGCAAGTGGACCCACTACCGGCGCGACGAAGAGCGGCTGGCACGGCTGGCACGGGCGATCGGCACCACCCTCTAATTGACGAATCGCGATACGTCGATATGATCTCCTCATGTCGACCTTCACTGCTGCGCCCACAGCCCTGATCGTTCACGCCCACCCCGAGCCCCAGTCGTTCAGCACCGCCCAGATGACCGCCGCCGCCCAGTGCCTGGGCGATGCCGGGTACCGGGTCGACGTCCTGGACCTCTACGCCGACGGCTGGGCGCCGGTGCTCGCCCGCGAGGAGTTCGCACCGGTTCAGGGCCCGTTCAAGCCGCAGGCCGAGCAGCTGCGGGCGGTCCGGGAGGGGACGCTCGACGCGGCCGTCAGAGCGCATCTCGACCGGCTGCTCGCCGCTGATCTGCTCGTGCTGTCGTTCCCGATGTGGTGGTTCTCGCTGCCGGCCGTCCTCAAGGGATGGGTGGACCGGGTCTTCGTGATGGGCGGAGTCTTCGGCGGGGACCACGGGCTCTTCGGGGACGCGGCGCTCGCCGGGAAGCGCGCGATGCTGCTGTTCACGACCGGCGGGCCCGGCGAGTCGTTCCGCCCCGGCGGCGCCTTCGGCCCGATGGACGACTTCCTGTTCCACATCCACCGGGGCATGCTGGAGTTCGTCGGCTTCCAGGTCCTGGAACCCGTGATCACGTACGGCCCCGCCCGGATGACCGACCAGGAACGAGCCGCGGCGCTGGAGGCGGTCAGGGAGTCCGTCGCGCGCGTCGCGGCCGACGCCGGCACCACCGTGGGCTGACGCCGACGCCGGCTGGGACGAGGGCCGTCACCCCTTGACGCCGGCCAAGAAAGACGCCCAGGGGCTTGCGCCGAACACGAGCACGGGGCCGTCTGGCTGCTTGCTGTCGCGGACGGGGACTATGCCGGGGCAGTTGTCGGCGACTTCGAGGCAGTTTGTGCCACCCCCGTCGCTGTACGACGACTTGCGCCACAACGACGCGCCGGCGTGCCTGGCCGATCGGGCCTTCTCGGCAGCGATCCAGTCGTTCGGCACGCGAGTCACCCGGAGATGTGCACGGTGCTGTCGCCCTTGACGCCGGCCAAGAAAGACGCCCAGGGGCTCGCGCCGAACACGAGTATCGGGCCGTCCGGCTGCTTGCTGTCGCGGACGGGGACGGTGTCGGGGTGGCCGTCGGTGACCTCCAGGCAGTTGGTCTGACCCCCGTCGCTGTAGGACGACTTGCGCCACACTGCGGTGATGAGGTCGAGGGTTCGGTTCATGATCTGCACTCCTCCAAGAGACGCTTGATGAACGCTGTCGACTCCTCCGGAGTCAGCGCCGCGTCCCTGACGAGATCGTAGGACCAACGGAAGGACAAGACCTTGTCTGGGTCGTCGATCAACTCGCCGAGGCTGTTGCCTTCCACGTAGGCAACGGGGTCACCGACTCGTTGCCACAACAGCGTGAGGTGGCTGTTCATGAGATCGTGCACGCCTGCCGCGTAGGGCAGTACCTGAAGTGCGACCGACGGCAACTCGGCCGCGTCCAGCAGGCGCGACAGTTGGTCGGCCCACACCTTGGCATCGGGCACAGGCCGTCGAAGTGCCCCCTCGTCCAGGATCACGCGAATGCTGGGTGCCGGTTCGCGGTACAGCAGTTCCTGCCGTCCCATGCGCAAGGCCACCTGTTCCTCGATCTCCTCGCTGTTGCCTGCCGTTGTCTGGCCTCTGGACAACCCTGACAACACCGTGCGGGCATAGTCCTCGGTCTGCAACAGCCCCGGCACCGCCAGCTGGAACATCCACATGACGCGAGCCGTCGCCTCAAGCTCCATGAACGCCTTGTACTTGTCCTTGATGACCTCCTTGCGGGCGTCCCGCCACAGGCGAACCAGCAGGTCACCGGACTCGTAGTAGCTGTCCAGGTCCTCCATGACCGTCCGCTTGGACAGGCGCTCCCCCTTCTCCAAGCGGTAGAGGTAGCTCTTGTCGTACGCCGTCTCCGCCGACAACTGCGCGAGCGTCTTGCCTGCCTTTTCCCGCAGGAACCGCAGCGTCCGCCCGAGCTCGGCACGCCTCGACTCCCGCTCCCCGTCAACGAATTCGCCCATGTCACCCCTCGCCGTTGCCTGGCGCTCAGACAACGCCAGCCCTCTTCCAGAGCGTACGCGCGACCAGTGACGATGAAGCCACGAACGGTAATCACCGCTCGTCAAACCCCTGCCTCCTGCCCTGAGAAGGGACACTTCCGTGCGCCTGCGTATCGCTGAACTCTGCGAAGCGGTCCTGCTGCTCCTCGTGCGGAGTCTGCTGCCCGCCCGAGGGCGTCACCGAGCCACGTCGGCCCCGCCACCGCCGACACCCAGTGCCCTCCCGCTCCCCCTCGTAGCGGAGGAGCCCCTGGTGATGGACACCCCCCTCGTACGGCCGTACCTCAACAACGTGGAGGTGTTCGCATGAGGCTGCTCCCCTGGACCGGCGCCGACGGCAAACCCTGTTACCTCAGCACCGACGACCCGGACAGCCTCCTCTCGCGGCTCGCCGACGACATCGAGGCCGCTCAGCTCGCCTCCGCCGAACAGGTCCTGGCCGGCGCCGAGGCCGTACTGCGCGACACCAAGGCCGGTGAACGCGCCGTGCGTTTCGCCTTGGTCAGGGCGCTGGAGTCGCTGGGAGACGTGCTGCGCGTGGCCGTCAGTCGCGGGGAGCGCGTCGATCCCAAGTCCCGTACTCGGTAAGGCTCATAGCGCGGCAACCTTTCCTCCCCCCGCGGCAACCCACCCCCGGATCATCCCCCCGCACGGAACGGATTCGCCGCATGAGTGAGCTGCGCAGCAAGCCCCGGCAC
Source organism: Streptomyces africanus (assembly GCF_030816955.1). Lineage (NCBI taxonomy): Bacteria > Bacillati > Actinomycetota > Actinomycetes > Kitasatosporales > Streptomycetaceae > Streptomyces > Streptomyces africanus. The sequence goes on from NZ_JAUSYP010000001.1 coordinate 4,030,373, forward strand.
CGCAGAAGCCGCACGGCCCTGGCGGTCGGTGTCCCGCTGGCCCTGACCGCCGCCGGCACCCTCGCCTACGGCACCGACCTCGGCGTTCTCGGCTCCACCGCCCAGCAGGCCTCCGCCGCCGCCCCGTCCTGGGCCGCCGACACCGCCGACGGGTTCGCCTCCGTCAACTCCCTCGGGCAGAACGGGACGTACGGCGGCCGGGACGGCAAGACCGTCACCGTGAAGACCCAGGCCGACCTGGAGAAGTACGCCACGGCCACCGAGCCGTACGTCATCGTCGTCGCCGGCACGATCAACATGAACCCGGTCGGCAAAGAGATCAAGGTGCAGTCCGACAAGACCATCGTCGGGTCCGGGACCTCCGGGCACATCGTCGGAGGCGGGTTCTTCCTCGGCCAGGGCGTGCACAACGTGATCATCCGGAATCTGACCATCCGGGACTCGTACCAGGGCATCTGGAACGACAAGGATCACGATTTCGACGCCGTTCAGATGGACGGCGCCCACCACGTGTGGATCGATCACAACGATCTGCGGCACATGGCCGACGGGCTCATCGACGTCCGCAAGGACAGCACGAACGTCACCGTCTCCTGGAACAAGCTGAGCGACAACAACAAGACCTTCGGCATCGGCTGGACCGAGAACGTCAAGACGGACATCACGATCCACCACAACTGGTTCCGCGAGACCGAGCAGCGCAACCCGTCCACCGACAACGCCGCCCACGCGCACCTCTACAACAACTTCCTGGAGGACGCCCCGGGCACGGACATCAACTCCTCGTACGGCAACTACTCGCGCGGCGCGACGAAGATGGTCCTGGAGAACTCCCTCTTCCAGGGCATGAAGAACCCGGTCATCAAGGACAGCGGCGCCGCCATCGTCCAGCGCGGGAACTCCTTCTCCGGCACCAGCGGGCGCAACGAGAGCGGCGGGACCGCCTTCGATCCGAAGGCCTTCTACCCGTACTCCCTCGACAAGGCCGCCGACCTGCCGTCGGTCCTCAAGGCCGGTGCCGGGCCCCGCGCTTCCATCGGCACGACCGCCGCCGCCTCCACCAAGGCCGCCAACGCCACCACCCTCACCGTGGCCAAGGACGGCAGCGGGCAGTACACGACCGTGCAGGCCGCGGTGAACGCCGTACCGGCGAACAACCCGTCGCGGGTCGTGATCGCCGTCAAGCCGGGGACGTACCGGGAACTCGTCAAGGTGCCGTCCAACAAGCCGCACGTCACCATCCAGGGCACCGGCGGCAGCCGCAAGGACACGACGATCGTCTACAACAACGCGTCCGGTACGCCCAAGCCCGGCGGCGGCACGTACGGCACGGGCGGCAGCGCCACCGTCGCCGTCGAGGCCGACGACTTCCAGGCCCGCAACCTGACCATCTCCAACGACTTCGACGAGAAGGCCAACCAGAACCTGAGCGGGCACCAGGCCGTCGCGCTGCGGACCGCCGCCGACAAGGTGTTCCTGGACGGGATCATCGTCAGCGGCGACCAGGACACGCTGCTCCTCGACACCGCCGCCAAGGACCGGCTGGGCCGGGTCTACGTCGCCAACTCCTACGTCATCGGCAACGTCGACTTCATCTTCGGGCGGGCCACGGCCGTCGTCGACAAGTCCGTCATCACGCTGAAGAAGCGCTGGGACGGCACCTCGGCCGGCTACGTCACCGCACCGAGCACCGCCGCGAACCGCAAGGGCATCCTGATCGCCAACTCCACGGTGAACGGCGATGTGTCGGGCGGCAGCTTCTACCTCGGCCGGCCCTGGCACGCGGGCGGTGACGCCTCGCTCGACCCGCAGACCACGGTCCGCAACACCAGCCTGAGTGCCGCGATCAAGTCCACGCCGTGGACCGACATGAGCGGCTTCTCGTGGAAGGACGACCGGTTCGCCGAGTACAAGAACACCGGTGCGGGGGCGGGTTCGGCGAGCTCCAACCGGCCGCACCTGACCGACGCGCAGGCCGCGGACCAGGAGGTCGCGGACTGGCTCGCGGGCTGGACGCCCTCGGCGTCCTGACGGCTCCCTTCCGGGTCCGGCTGACGAGCGGCGCCGGACCCGGAAGGGCCACCATCCCTACTGGTTCCAGGCGTAGTGCAGCCGGTCCAGGCCGCTCTGGTTGTTCACCGTCAGGCTGAGGTTCGTGCCCGTGCCCTGGAGCGTGGTGAGGGAGTAGGTGTCACCGTTGCGCAGGCCGGGCCAGTACACCGAGCCCAGGCCCAGTTCGCGGATGGTGTCGGTCGCGGCCTGGATGTACGCGACCTCGTTGGAGCCGTTGACCGGGCCGTTGTAGTCCAGGCCGGTCGTCATGGACGCGCCGAACTCGTCGAGGATCGTGCGCGAGGCGCAGTCGCCGATACGCGCCTTGAAGTCCTGCTTCCACTGGTCGACGCTGGTCCAGTCGGTGTGCCAGAAGCCGTAGTTGTGCAGGGCCAGCCGCGTGCCCTTCAGGCGCGGGTCGGCGCAGACCGGCTTGACGTCCTCGCTGTACTTGTACCCGCCGATCACCATCCGGTCGCGGGGCACGTTGCCGTGGGAGGCCACCCACTTCGCGGCGATGTCGGTCCACTCCTGGGCGGTGTAGCCGAACGGCTCGTTCATCGGCTCGAAGTACACCTTGGAGTTGCGGGCGTAGGCGGAGGTGATCCGCGCCCACATCTGGTCCCAGGAGGCCTTGTTGTCGATCTTGCCGTCCTTGGCGTTGTCGGCCTCCCAGTAGCCCAGGATGACCTTGAAGCCCTTGGCTGTGGCGGCGTCGATCGCGCCCTGGTACGACTTCCAGAACGGGCCGTTCACGGAGGTCGGGTTGACCGGGAGGCGGACGGTGTTGGCGCCCAGCTTGGAGAATCCGCCGATGATCGCCTTGGACTTGGCGTAGGTGGTGGCGTAGCTGTCGGACGTGGACAGGCCCGAGGGCACGACCGCGTCGTGGGCGTAGTTGTCGCGCGGGTCGGCCCAGTTGACGCCCTTGAAGTCGCTGACGGGCGGCGGGGCGGTGGTGGAGGCGGCCGCGGGGGAGGCGAGAGCTCCGCCGAATGCCGTGACGCAGGCGAGCAGGGCCCCCAGGCCGGCTGTCCCCCGGTGAGTCTTTCGTGACACGACGTCCCCTTCTGAGCAGTTGTGTTCCGCGAGACCTCGCGCACAGAGCGGCGGCTCGTTGGCTCCCGCAAACTAGAAGAGGACTCGAACAGAGGTCAACACATCTGCTCACCAAATTTCATCAAGAACGCAGACCGCCCGGAACCCAGCGGGCCCGCCGGGCTACGACCCCACGTTCAGCCCCGAGCCCGACACCCGTACCCGGATGCCGTCCTCCTCCACCCGTACGTCGTCCAGCCGTACGTCCCCCTGCTCCGGCTTCGGCAGTTCGAACGCCAGCGCCAGCCGGTCGGCCAGGACCGGGCGGGTCAGACCGGACAGCTCGTCGAGGAGGTTGGGGTCGAGGCCGATGCGGCGGAGCACCTCGGGGTTGTCCAGGGCCAGGTCGATGAGGTTGAGGCGCTCGGCCTGGCGGGCGAACTTCGGGGAGCCGGTCAGCTCGGTGAGCTTGCCGTCGTCGGCCAGGGCCTCGCGCACGGTCGCCTGGGGGACACCCATCCGCTGCACGATGGCCGGCACCGACAGCAGCGCCTTGGCCTTGCGGGTCTCCCGGGCGAGGTCGGCGGTCCCCTTGGGCGTCAGGTGCAGGCCCTCGGAGGCGCGGGTGCCGGGGCGGTAGGTGGCCAGGTCCCCGATGTCGAGCCGCATGCCGCCGATCTCCGTGGCGATGCCCCGCTCGCCCTGCCGCTGGATCCGGGCCTCGGCGCGCAGCCGCAGATCGTGTCCGGCGACGGGCAGGGTGCCGCGGGCGCGGACGCGGTCGCGGCCTTCGCCGGTGAACGTCACCTGGGAGGCGCCGAGTTCGCGGTTGAGGTCCTCGAAGGACAGCAGGACGTCCCCGTCGAACCGGGGGACGTGGGCGCCGCGCACGGACGTGAGGCCGTCGGCGTCCAGCCGGATGTCGTGCGCCGTGGCCGACACCTTCGCCAGGGAGACCCGGTCGGCGGCGACGTCGGGGACGGTCACCTTCACCGAGTCCAGCCGCTTGTCGGCGAGTTGGGTGAGGAAGGGGAACCCGCCGATCTCCACCTCGGGCGCCGCCGCGAGGTCGAGCCGGTCCTTGAGCGTGTCGGCGGCCCGGTGCTCGGCGTACAGCACGGCCCAGCGGTCGCCGAGGGCGGTGAAGGCGGCGAGCACGACCAGGCCGACCACCGCCTTCATCGCGAGTGGCAGCCCGGCGAAACGATTCCGCCGACGCCGGCCGCCACGCCGGTGGTCGGGCGGCGTCCACTGCGGTTCCGCCTCGTCCCGCTGCTCGGCCTCCTCGCCGAGGAAGTCCTCCAGAGGGGTTTCCTCCAGCGGGCCGTCGTCGAGCGCGCCGAGTTCCTCGTAGGGGTTGCGAGGCTGGTCGGAGCGGTCGTGGGGGTATTGCGTGTCCATGCGGTGGGGGGTGCGCATCGTCTCATCCGACCATGCGCACCGCCCCTGACCGCAACCTGAACCCCCGCTATGCGACCGATGTCACGGATGCCGGCGCCTCGGAGACGAAGCGCTCCACCTCCTGGGCGCGGTCGTCCATCTGCGCGGTGATCCGCTCCGCCACCTGCGCGACCATGCTGGTCACTTCGGCGGGATCCAGTTCCGCGTTCCGCAGGGTCGTACGGATGAGCTTGCGGGCGCCTGCCTCGGTCGCCTTCGGGAGACCCAGTGCCACGGCGGTGATGGCTCCCGCGGCGCCGAGTTTCATGAGCATCTTCGTTCCGGGCGCCAAGATCCGCACCACGGTGGAGAGTACGTGTCCATTCTCCTCGAACGTCCTCAACACGGACTGCGCCGCTCGGAGCGTGCGCCACATCGGACGGATCCGGGCGCCGATGGCGGTCCCGATGATCCCGGGCAGCTCGAGATCCAGGGTGAAGCGGTCGTCCCGGATGTCGTACGAGCGGCAGATGTCGAGTGCCATCGGGGTGAGCTCGGTGTTGAGCCGTACGCGCAGGCGGGCGAGGACCTCGTCCATGCCGGTGAGGCGGCGGATGAGCGCGTCGATGTCCTGCTCGTCCTGCGGGTCGGCGTGCTCGTCGTCGGCCCTCTCCAGCAGGCGGGTCAGCAGGGTGTTCCTGGCCTCGTCGAAAGCGGAGAGCAGGCCGGCGCGGATCTTCTCCCCGAACTCGGGGCGGTTCTTCAGCGTCTGGATGTCACGCCGGAACCGGGCCACGTTGACCCGGTGGCGTCCGACGCTGGCGAGCCCCCGGGTCACCGACAGCGAGGGGTCGGTGTCGTTCTCGACGGTGGCTCCGGGGAACGCGTCGAGACACAGCCGGCGCACCACGGGCATGCGGGAACCGCCCCCGGTGAGTACCACCAGCTCGGGCCCGTCCGCGCCGAGCAGCTCGCGCACCTCCGCCAGGACACCCGCGAACCGCTCCGCCCAGCCGCCCCGGTCGCGCACCACGTGCTCGGGGATGTTCTGCTGTCTGAGCCAGCCGATGGCGGGGACCAGGAACGGCGTGAACCGGCGGTCGCAGCCTGCCCGGAGATCCTGGAGGCGTACGTCGTCCCCGCCGAACTGCGCCTCCTTGGCCCGGGCGGCACACGAGCCGCAGCATCTCCGGCGCGCCGTCCTTGTCGAGCGCCGCGGTGAACTGCTCGTTCGCCTGGAACGCCGCCCGCACCCGCTCGACGAGTTCGTTGTCGATCAGGGCGCAGCCGAGGTCGGAGCCCACCGGCAGGTTCCGCGGGACGAGGTCGGCCACGAACGTGAAGTCGGTCGTGGAGGAGCCGATGTCGACGACCAGGACCCGGTCGAGCCCGCGCGGGTCACGCCGTCCGGCCCTGCGGTCCCTGACGTGGACGAGTGCGGACTGGGACTCCGCGACGAGGTGGACGGGCAGCCGCATCGACGCGAAGTGCTCGCGGTACGCCGCGACCGAGGCGGCGTCCCAGCCGGTGGGGTGGCCGACGTACACCGCGCAGTCCTCCCTGACCTCCGGGTGCGCGGCGAAGAACTCGGTGAGGAGGACCTGGGCGAACTGCACGGCCTCCGGGACGACCAGCCCCTCGGGATCGGGCCGCGTCTTGAAGTTGACGCTGAAGTGCAGCGCGTTCTTCGCCAGCACCGCGGCCTCGCCGATGACGTACCGATGCCCGTCCTGCTTGAGGGGTTCGCGCCCCAGGGCCGTCACGATGGCGGTGCCCTCGGTTCCCCGGGCGTAGATCTCCGCCTTGCCGCGCCCGTGCGTGGGCAGCCGGCACAGGGAGCTCTCCCCGTCGCCGAGGTCCAGGCCGACGGCGTACCGCACCTCGGATTCGCCGTCACCCTGCATGCGCGTCGCCCTCGCCGGTGAGCCCTCCGCCGGTGACGGTCAGCACCTCGGTCAGCAGTCTGAGCACGCTGGCCGTCGGAGGAGGCGGGAAGGAGAATCCCGTACGCCGGGACGACACGGCGGCGATCAGCCGCCGCACCCCCGGGTTCCGCGCGGCGAGCTCCCCGTCCCGGCCGCCGAGGTCCGACTTCGTGAACTCGGCGTCGTCGAACCGGGTCCAGACCCCGGGATCGTTCTGCAGGGCCGAGAAGAAGTCCGGGAACTTGATCTGGAAGGCGAGCAGGACGCCCGCGTGCAGCAGGCGGTCGCTGCCGGGCCGGCCGTCGTGCTGCTGGAGCGTGCGGACCGTGTGGTTCAGGCCGTTGATGAAGCGGCGCACCCGCCGCGGGTTGGCCGCGAACGCGACCTCGATGAGCTCCCAGAGCTCCCGCGAGGCACCCACCGCGGGATCCGTGACCTCGCTGCTGAGCTGCTGGTACAGCAACTCGAAGGGGATGCCCGGCAGATGGAACGGGAAGTGGATCAGCTTCTCCAGGTACTGCCGCCCGCGCGCGCCGTCCGTGCCCTCCCGGTCGAACCGCTTGGCGGCGGCCTCCGCGACGACCTGGTAGTCCATGGCGAGCACGAAGACACAGGAGCCCTCCCCCAGGAAGAGCTTCAGGGAGTCGAGCACGGTGATCGCCGCTTCCTCGTGGCAGCGGTCCAGGTCGTCGACGAACAGGACGAGCCGGCCGCCGTCGGAGTAGATGTCGACGACCTCGCGGAAGTCCTGCTCGAAGCGGTTGACGTGCAGATACGTCTCCGCCCCCGGTGCGGTGAGGGCGCTCTGGACGGCGTCGACGTCCTCGGCGGCCAGGAACCCCGCCGTCAGCGGACCGGCCGCCCTGCGGGCGAGCAGCCAGGCCGCCGCCCGGCTCAGCCGCTTGACCGTGTCCAGCGCCGCGGAGAGCCGCTCCTGCCGTGTCTCCTCACCGGCCTCCCGCCGTCTGTCGAGGTCGACGGCTATCTCGGTGAGGACGGTCTGGATGAGGGCGTGCCAGATCTCGTCCTTCTGGTCGTACTTCCAGGGGTTGAACCAGACGGTCCGCACGCCGCGTTCCTTCAGCAGGCCCTCGCAGACCTTCATGAAGCTCGACTTGCCCATGCCCCAGGGGCCGAAGACGCCGATGGTCAGCGGCAGCCCCTCGGCGGTCGTGATCGAGTCGCAGAGCACCTTGGCATGGGTGCCGAACCCGAACCGGTCTCCGTCCGGCCCCGAGATCGGGTTGTCGGGCAGCAGCATGGTCACCCCTCACCGACGCCGTGCGTCTCGGCCACGGTGACCGGTTGCTGACGGCGGGTCACTCATCGTGCCGCAACGGGTCTGACCTGGGCGGGGATTCGACCGAAATACCAGGACGTTTCCGGTACGGGGTCGCGTGCGCACGCCGGAGGGGGGAGGGGCCCGGCGATCGCCGTAACGCGCCCGGAACCGGCGACGGGGCCGGTGGCGTGCACCGGCCCCGTGCCAAGCCCCCCGTGGGGGTTCGCGGTCTACCGGACGACCGTGATGCGGTCCGCCTTCGGCGGGGCCAGCGGGTTCGCGGCCGAGGAGTTGGCCGTGAGGTACTGCTCCAGCGCGGTCAGGTCGTCGGCGCCGACGACGTCGTTCGTGCCCTGGCCGAGCGTGGGGAAGCCGTCGCCGCCGCCCGCGAGGAAGCTGTTCGTCGCGACGCGGTAGGTGGCCGCCGGGTCGATGGCCTTGCCGTCCAGCAGAATCGAGTCGGTGACGACCCGGTCGGCGCCGGACTTGGTGAGGTCCAGCGTGTAGGTGAGGCCGGACGACACCTGGAGGACCTTGGGCGCGGCCGCGTTCGGGCCGGTCACCTGCTCCTTGAGCACCTGGATCAGCTGGGCGCCGGTGAAGTCCTGGAGGTTCACGGTGTTGGCGAACGGCTGGACCGTGAAGCCCTCGGCGTACGTCACGACACCGTCGCCCTCACCGGCCTTGGCCGTGTAGGTCAGCGGTGCCCGGATGCCGCCGGGGTTCATCAGCGCCAGGTCGGTCTCCGGGTCGAGCTGCTTGCCGTGGGCGAGCTGGGCGTCGGCGATGAGGTCGCCGAGCGGGGACTCGGTGCCGGTGTTGCCGATGTCGCCGGAGATGTAGCCGATCGGCTTGTTGCCGATGGGCGCGGCCAGCGTGTTCCACTTGCCGATCAGCTCGGTCATGTCGGGCGCCTTGGGGACGTCCCGGGTGACCACGTGGTTCGCGGACTTCACGGCCGTACGGGCGATGTCGCCGGTCTTCCGGTCGTACGTCAGCGTCGTGTCGGTGTAGAGGCGGCCGAAGGACGCGGCCGAGGTGACCATGCGGGGCTTGCCCGCCGGGTCGTCGATCGTGCACACGTACGCGTTGTGGGTGTGGCCGGTGACCAGTGCGTCCACCTGCGGCGTGACGTTCTTGGCGATGTCGACGATCGGGCCGGAGATGCCGTCGCCCGCGCCCGGGGCGTCGCAGTCGTAGTTGTACGACGCCGACGCCGGGAAGCCGCCCTCGTGGATGAGGGCCACGATCGACTTCACGCCCTGCTTCTGCAGCACCTTGGCGTACTTGTTGATCGTCTCGACCTCGTCCTTGAAGGAGAGGCCCTTGACGCCCTCGGCGGAGACGATGTCCGGGGTGCCCTCCAGGGTCACGCCGATGAAGCCGACCTTGACGCCGTTCTTCTTCCACACCCAGTAGGGCTTGAGGATCGGCTTCTTCGTCTTCTCGTCGAGGACGTTGGCGGCCAGGTAGGGGAAGTCGGCGCCCTGGAACCTCTGGTCGTTGTAGCAGCCGTCCTTCGGGTGGCAGCCGCCGTTCTGCAGGCGGGCCAGCTCCTTGGCGCCCTCGTCGAACTCGTGGTTGCCGACGGACGTGACGTCGAGGTCGAGCTTGTTCAGCGCCTCGATGGTCGGCTCGTCGTGGAAGAGGCCGGAGATGAGCGGGGAGGCGCCGACCATGTCGCCGCCGGCCGCGGTGATGGAGTACTTCTCGCCCTTGCGGGCCTGACGCAGATGGGTGGCGAGGTACTCGACACCGCCCGCGTCGATGGTCTTCGTCGTGCCGTCGGCCTGGTGTTCGGTGACACGGCCCGAGGAGCCGGCGGGCGGCTCCAGGTTGCCGTGCAGGTCGTTGAAGGACAGCAACTGGACGTCCTGGTAGCGGCCGGGCCAGTGGCCGCCACCGCCGTGGTTCTCTCCGGCCGACGCCGACCCTGGCACCGTCGCCGCGGCCAGCGCGCCGACGGTGACGACACCGGCGGCGAGAGCGACGAGACGGTTCGTACGACGTCTGCGGCGCTCCTGATGCGCCGGTGCCGGTGAAGTGGCTGGCATACGCCCCCCTGTTGGGTCTGCTGGGACAGTGATGTCGTCCGGCGCAGCCTAGAGTCAACGCGCGTAGCGCGACAGAGTTTTCGTGGTTACAGCCTGATTGCTTCTTGCCGCCGATTTCCCGGTGCTCCCCCGTACCCTCGTACGCATGACCAGCGACGACACCGCACGGCCCGGACGCACCCGCTCGATCGACACGTACGCCGCCCTCTCGGCGGAGCAGACCGAGGCCGTCCTCGGACTGCTCGCCGAGGCCGCCCGCACCGACGGGCAGCAGGCCGTGTCCGAACAGGGCCGGTTGCAGTTGCGCGGAGGCGAACGCGCGGGCATCGCCCATCTGCTGCTCACCGTCGACGGCGAACTCGTCGGGTACGCCCAGCTGGAGGACACCGACCCGGTGGAGCCGCCGGCCGCCGAGCTGGTCGTGCACCCCGGGCACCGGGGCCAGGGGCACGGGCGGGCGCTGGGCTCCGCGCTGCTGGCCGCGTCCGGCAAGCGGCTGCGGGTGTGGGCCCACGGCGGCCACTCCGCCGCCCGGCACCTCGCCCAGGTCCTCGGCCTGACCCTGTTCCGCGAACTGCGCCAGATGCGGCTCCCGTTGACCGGCTTCGACGCGCCCGATCCGGTCCTGCCCGAGGGCGTCACCGTCCGCACCTTCGTCCCCGGCCGGGACGACGCGGCCTGGCTGGCCGTCAATGCCGCCGCCTTCGCCCACCACCCCGAGCAGGGCTCCCTCACGCAGCGGGACCTCGACGACCGCAAGGCCGAGCCGTGGTTCGATCCCGCGGGGTTCTTCCTCGCCTTCCGCGGCGACGAACTCGTCGGCTTCCACTGGACCAAGGTCCACGCCGGCGAGGGCCTGGGCGAGGTGTACGTCCTCGGTGTCGCCCCCGGCGCCCAGGGCGGCGGCCTCGGCAAGTCCCTCACGACGATCGGCCTGCGGCACCTGGCGGACCGGGGACTGCCGACCGCGATGCTGTACGTCGACGCCGACAACACGGCGGCGGTGTCGGTGTACGAGCGGCTCGGGTTCGTCACGCACGAGGTGGATCTGATGTACCGGACGGAGACGTGACGGCGCTGGGGGTGGACCAAGCCCGGGGCAGTGGGGCGGCGGATCAGGACGCATGAGCCGGCTGATCAGTGCCGCGGTGAGCCGGCTGATCAGTGCGCCGTGAGTCCGCCGTCGACGACGAACTCCGCGCCGGTGACGAACGAGGATTCGTCGCCCGCCAGGAACAGCATGACGGGGGCGATCTCCTCGGGGCGGCCGGCCCGCCGCATCGGGGTCCGCACGATGTCGGGCTGCCGGTCCCCCTCCTCGTCGAGGATCTCCTGGATCATGGGGGTGGCGATCACTCCCGGGTGCACGGAGTTCACGCGGACACCGCGGGTCGCGTACTCCACCGCGGCGGTCTTGGTGAGCAGGCGTACCGCTCCCTTGGAGGCCTGGTACGCGGCGGCGGCTCCGCTGCCGATCAGTCCCAGGACGGACGAGGTGTTGATCACCGAGCCGTTGCCGCTCGCGCGCAGCAACGGCATGGCCGTCTTCATGCCCAGCCAGGTGCCCGTCTGGTTGACCGCGATCACCCTGTCCCACGCCTGCTGACCGGTGTCCTCGACGCCGGGCCAGTCCACGATGCCCGCGATGTTCACCAGCACGTCCAGCCGCCCGAAGTGCTGCTCGACCCGGGCGACGGCCTCGCTCCAGTGCTGTGCCGAGGTCACGTCCAGCCCGATGCCCACTGCTTCGGCGCCGTCGCCGCGCAGACGTGCCGCGAGGCCGGCCGCGGCGTCGGCGTCGGCGTCGGTGACCAGGAGACGTGCTCCTTCGCGGGCGAACAGCTCCGCGGTGGCCCGGCCGATGCCACCTGTCGCGCCGGTGATCAGCGCGGTCTTTCCTGCCAGGCGTCCCGTCATGGCGGTCCTCAACTTTCTTTCCTGTCGTGCGGGTCGGTCTGTGCTCAGAGCGCGGTGAAGCCGCCGTCCGCGGCCACCACGGCTCCGGTGACGAAGCTCGAACGCGGCGACGCGAGGAAGCACAGGACCTCGGCGATCTCCGCGGGTCGGGCCACCCGTCCCAGGGGCTGCGCATCGGCGAAGGAAGCCAGGTACGCGCGGCTGTCGGAGCGGAACGTGTCGAGAAAGTCGGTCTCGACGACGCCCGCGGCGACGAGGTTGGCGCGGATGCCCAGGGACCCGCCCTCGACGGCGAGCACCTTGGTCAGCTGGGCCAGAGCACCCTTGGACGCGCTGTAGGCGGCGCCTTCGGGCAGGGCCACGGTGCACGTGTAGGAGCCGGTGCTGACGATGGCTCCGCCGCCACGGACCTTCATGGCACGGAAGGCCTCGCGGGCGAAGAAGAAGGAACCGCGGGCGTTGACCCCCATCACCGCGTCCCAGTCCTCGGCGGTGGTGTCGGTGACGAGCTTGTTCAGGGTGAGCCCGGCGTTGTTCACCAGGACGTCCAGCCCGCCGAAGGCGTCGACGGCGGCCTGCACGGCCCGGGCGGCGGTCTCCTCACGCGTCACGTCACCGGTCATCGCCAGTACGCCGGGGAACGCCTCCGGCAGGCTCTCGGTCTCGGGGCGCCGGTCGACGGCGACGACGTGGGCTCCACGCTCGCTCAGCAGCGCCACCGTCTCCCTGCCCACGCCCCGCGCCGCCCCTGTGACGAGAGCGACCTTCCCGGCGAATTCGGTGGTCTGGCGACCGCTGCCGGTCGTCCCGGTCATGGCGGGCTCCTCTCCTCGGTTCCTTCGATCAGCGCCCTTGTGGCGGCTGTCGCTCTCCACCGAGAGTGGGCGGGCCGAGGGCGATCGCCCAGGCCGCGCCCTGCCTGGGTGCGGCACACCCAGGCAGCGCCGGGACCTCGCGCCTAGCCTGAACACATGGCTGACAACCACCTGGGCGACTTCCTCCGCGCACGCCGCGCCGATCTGCGGCCGGAGGACGTCGGCATGGCGAGTTACGGGACCCGCAGGGTCGCCGGGCTGCGCCGTGAGGAGGTCGCCGTGCTGGCCGGAGTGAACGCCGACTACTACACGCGCCTGGAGCAGGGACGCGAACGCAACCCCTCATCCCAGGTGCTCGACGCCCTCAGCCGCGCGCTGCGGCTCGACGCGGATGCCCGCGCGCACCTGTACCGGCTGGCCGGGGCCACTGCGGGCGACCAGGTCGCCGCACCCACCGCCGGCCTGGTCAGCCCCGCGCTGCGGCAGCTGATGGACGGCTACCCGAACACCCCCGCCTTCGTCCTCGACCGGACCCTGGACCTCCTGGCCACCAACGCCCTGGCCGATGCCCTCTACGCGCCCTTCGACCCGGCGGACAACCTGGCGCGTATGACGTTTCTCGACCCCGCGGGCCGACACTTCTACACGGACTGGGACCGGGCGGCCGAGGCCTGCGTCGCCAACCTGCGCCACGCGGCGGGCTTCGACCCGGACACCCCCCGACTGCGGGCACTGGTCCGCACCCTCACCGAGCACAGCCCGGAGTTCACCCGCCTGTGGAACGCGCACACCGTGCGCGGCAAGACCCAGGACGCCAAGCATCTCCTCCACCCGGACGTCGGCGCCCTCACCCTCACCTACCAGGCGTTCGACGTACGGGACGCGCCCGGCCAGCAACTCGTCATCTACCACGCCGAGCCGGGCAGCCCCAGCGCCGAGGCCCTGTGCCTCCTGGGCTCCCTGCACGCCACCCGGCGTTCCTAGGGCTCATGGCACAGGCTTCGCCCACGACGGTTTCCAGACCTCCCCCTCGATCAGCCCCGGGCGCGTCGCGAGGACGTGGTCGCGCAGGGCAGCCAGGCCGGGATGCGGATTGTCCGTGCGCCAGAGGAGGGAGTGCGGGTAGACCGGGGTCGGGTCGCGCAGGGGGACGAGGCGCAGGTCGTGGCCGGCCGGCCAGACGAGCGGGGTCCGTTCGCTGAGGAAGGTCGCCACGGTCGAGGAGGCGGCGATGGTGTCGAGGAGGGCCTCGATGCCGAAGTTGGGGCCGATCGTGTCGATGGCCGGGCCGAAGGTCTCGGCGAGTTCGTCGTAGTAGGCCGACCACTCAGTGCCGGGCGCGTTGCCCGGCATCCAGATCCTCTGCCCGGCCAGTTGCGCGGGTGTCACCGAGGCGGCTCGGGCGAACGCGTGGTCGGGGCCGACACAGAGACGCAGCGGCTCGTCCAGGACGGGGACGGCCTCGATGCCGTCGGGGAGCCGGCGCCCGGGCATGGTGACCGCACGGAACGTGGCGTCGACCGCCCCGTCCCGCACGGCGGCCACCGCCGTGTCGGCGTCGAACAGCGTGACGACGTCCAGGGCGATCTCCGGATGCGCCCGGTGGAAGTCCCGTACCAGCCCGGCCGTGGCGACCCGGCGCCCCACGACGTCCACCCGCAGCGCGCGCTCCCCGGGGCGCACGGCCGCCACCGCCCGCTCCTCCGCTTGGAGCAGGGCCCGGGCGTGCGGCAGGAGCACCTGCCCGTCGATGGTGAGCTCCGCTCCCCGCGGTGTCCGCACCAGCAGCCGCACTCCCAGGTCCTTCTCCAGCGCGGCGATCCGCTTGGAGACCGCCTGCTGGGTGAGCGACAGATCGATGGCGGCTTTCTGGAACTGCCCGGCATCGGCGATCGCGACGAAGGCGCGTACGGCTTTGAGGTCCACGGCGTCACCCTAGGGTTCCGGAGCCGCGAGCGGATCAGCCCGCCCGGCGCAGACCCCGGCGACCCGCAGCGCGACGGCCCGGCACCACACGCCAGGACCACCGCCGCAGCGGCTCCACCGCCCCCAGCGCACCCACCAGCACGGCCCCGCCCAGCACCACCGCCCACCGGTCGTGCGCCGCCGCCCACCGGTCGTCCTCCACCGGTACGAACAGCGCCCAGCGTCCGGGCCAGAACAGCGCGGCCAGTACCGCCGAGGTCAGCAGAGCGGCCGCGATCCGCGGGCCGGGCCGCGTGGTCTCGCTGCAGCGCACCGCGGCCGCCGCGCCGGCCACCGCCAGAGCGAAGGCGGCCCCGGCCTCCAGCGTGAGGTCGGCGACCGGCGGCCGTAGGTCCGGCGGCACGAGCAGCAGTGCTGCCGTCCACCAGGCCGCCGTGGCGGGGACGACGAGGGCCACCCGCAGCGCGATGCGGGCCGGGCGCGGGGTCGGCACGGTGGCCGTGGTGTGCCGGGCGGGGTCGTCCAGGAGGAACATCAGGCCCAGCGCGAAGGCCAGGACCGCGGCCCGCAACAGGTGCAGGGAGAGGCGTTCGCCCGTCTCGCCGGTGAGCCGGGGGAGCGCGGCGAGCAGCAGTCCCGCCGCACCGGCCGTGCCGAGCACGCCCAGGGGGAGGGTCCGGCAGACCGGGAGGATCAACTCCCCCGTCAGTCGAGGCACTTGTCGTCCCCCTCGGGTGCCTTCACGCCCAGCAGCCGTGCCGCCCTGGCCGCCGTCACCTTCGGCTCGGTCAGCTCGGCCCAGTGGGACTTCACGCGGGCGGTGACCTCGCCGCGGGGCCGGTCGAGCAGCTCGCGCAGGACCTCCGTCTGGGCGGCCGTCATGTAGATCCCGTCCGTCGGCTGGAGCACGAGGGCCGAGCCGGTCACGCTGTCGTCGAGGCGGACGCGGCGCAGGGCCGCCACCGGGTCGGGCTCCCGGCCCAGGGCCAGCCACATGACGGTGACCATGCGGCCGTCGCACATCGAGGTGGATGCCTTCTCGCTCCCCGCGACCAGCACGCCGGCCACGGCCGCCGAGAACTCGGGGACACGGTTCCCGCCCCACTGGGTGCGTACGGTCACCTCGTGCGGCCGCTCCAGAGGCCTCAGCGCGCTGTCGCCGGAGAGACCGTAACGGGCCTCGATCCGCTGCCGTACGACGACGTCCTGGTCGTGCGCGCTGCCCCCGGCCAGGGACCGCACCCGGTCCACGACCCCGGCCCAGTCCGCGACCCGCGGCCCCCACTCGGGGAACGCGCAGTACGTCGAACCGACCCGCGGGACACAGGACTGCACCTGGCCCGGGTTCACCGTGGCCCGCTCGCGGGCCTTGACCAGCCCGGCGGAGTCGCCGCCGGTCTGGGCGACGCCGCCCACCAGCGTCATGGCCACCGCCCCGGCGACCCCGGCCAGCACCACCGGCTTGCGGCCACCGGCGGCCAGCACCGCCGACAGTCCCGCGCACAGCGCCAGTCCGGCCAGGTACAGCGCGTGCCAGGCGGCGGGCCGGCCTATGAGGTCGGACGGCAGCGTGTTGGTGGTCGGCTCGTCGACCACCGGCATGAACCACCTTGTCGCGCCGTCGCTCATGCCCGTACCGAAGAGGAACAGCAGGAGGAAGAACACCACCGTCAGCGGGGCGGCGAGGGCCGACCTCACCAGCTGGGTCATGAGCAGCCCGGCCAACCCGGCCAGCAGCACGGTCAGCGGCCCCACCAGCAGTTCGGCCACCGAACCGTGGCCGATCGCCCCGGGCCTGAGCGCCTCCCGGCCGAACTGCGCGGCCACGCACACGGCGGTGAGCAGGGCCGCGGCCACGACCGACAGCGCATGGGCGACCGTACGCCGCCACGGCGGGAGGACCAGCACCGAGAGGTGATGCTCCGTCCCGTGCCGTCGCGAGCGCAGCGCGGCGTGGTTGACGGACAGCAGGACCGCGAGGCCGACCAGCATCGGGGCGGCCTGGGTGGCGCGGTCGGCGTCCTGGAGGGCCGGGTAGCCGTCCCAGGCCTTGCCGCCTCGCCACACGGTCCAGCCGATGTACACGAGGAAGGCGATGATCACCGGCAGCCTCGTCAGCAGCCGCCGGGTCTCGAACAGGGCCAGCGCGAACACGGCGGCCCGCGCCCCGCCCGGTTCGGCCCGCACAACCGCCGGGACCGGCTTCTCCACGACCGCGGTCATGCCGCCACCTCCACGGCGTCACCGTCGAGGGTGAGCAGGTAGCCGTCCTCCAGGGTGGGTTCGAGCAGTTCGGCGCCGTCCGGCGGATCCCCCACGTTGCGGAAGGACCCGGTCCCCGTCCGCCACCCGGCCTTGGCGCCCGGATCGCGCTCCGTGCTGCTCCACACCCGCCCGGCGGCCCGGGCCGTCAGCTCGGCCGGAGTGCCCTCGAACCGCACCCGGCCCCCGGCCATGACCAGCACCCGGTGACAGAGCATCGCCACGTCCTCCGTCTGGTGGGTGGACAGCAGCACCGTGCGCCCCTCCCCGGCCCCCGCGATCAGCTCCCGGAACCGCATGCGCTGTTCGGGATCCAGCCCGACGGTGGGTTCGTCCAGCACCAGGAAGCCGGGATCACCGACCAGGGCGGCGCCCAGGGCGACCCGCTGCCGCATGCCGCCGGACAGCTTGCGGATGCGTTTGCCCCGTACGTCGGCGAGCCCCACCTCGTCGAGCACGCGCCGCACCTCGCGGTGCCGGGCGGCCCGGTCGGTCATCTCCTTGAGGATCGCCACGTAGTCGACGAACTCGAAGGCGGTGAAGTCCGGGTGGAACCCCGGCGTCTGCGGCAGATAGCCCAGCCGGCGCCGTACCTCCTGCCTGCCCCGCGCGGTGCCGGGGTCGTGCCCGAGCACGGTGAAGGCGCCCCGGTCGGCGGGCAGGGCCGTGGCGAGGACCCGCAGCAGCGTGGTCTTGCCGGCACCGTTGGGGCCGAGCAGCCCGGTGACGCCGCCGGTCAGCCGCAGCGACACGTCGTCGAGGGCCCGGGTGCCGCCGTAGCGGAGGCTGAGCCCGGAGGCGGACACGGTCGGAGTCATACGGCACGTCCCTGGAAGAGGTCGAAGCGGTCACGGAAGAGAAAGAGCAGCCCGGCGGCGAGCGCGGCGACCAGCGCGGCCACGCCCTGCCCGGCGACGGTGAACGGCGCGAGCGGCACCTCGGGGCCGGCCCGCAGGGCTTGGGCCAGCACCAGCAGCCCGATCCACGCCCCGCCGGCCAGCGACGGCGCGAGCACCGGCCCCAGCCGGGGCGTCAGCGCCAGCCCGGTCGCGGTGAGCGCGAGCGAGGGCAGCAGCCAGGCCAGCGCCCGCAGCCCGTACACGGGCAGCGCGAGCGTCGCCAGGCCGTTCAGCCCCAGCACCACGCCCAGTACGGCCACCGTGCGGATCATCAGCAGCCGGAACCCGTGCATCGGCGCGACGACGGCCATCTCGTACGTCGGGTCCAGCGCGGGCCCGTACGACAGCGCCACCCCCGCCAGCGGCAGCAGCGGCGCGAGCGCGAGGAACAGCGTGGGGAACTCCCCGCCCCGCACGGCGTGCCCCGCCGCGACGCTCAGCAGCAGCACGACGACGACGGCCCCCAGCCACGACCTGCGCAGCACCGGCGCCGCCGCCAGCAGCCGCGCGGTGTGCCCGGCCACCCCGGCCCGGACCAGCAGCGACTCCAGCACCCCCACCCGGGGCGCGTCGAGTTCGGCGTCGAGCCGCTCCCACCCCGCGTCGAGCGCGACCGGGTCACTCACCTCGGCGAGCACGCCCCGGCACGCGGCGCAGGCGCCCAGGTGCGCGTCGGCGGACCACAGGGCCGGTGCCGCCAGCTCGCCGCGCGCGTAGGCGCGCAGATCCTCTTCCGGCACGTGCCAGCTCATGCCAACGCCTCCCGCAACTGCTTGCGGGCCCGCATGGCCCGCGTCTTGACCGTTCCCGGCGGAATCCCCAGCAGCACGGCGGCCTCCCGGGTCGACAGCCCGTCGATGACGGTCGCCTGCAACACCGCCCGCAGCTCCGGCGACAGCCGGACCAGCGCGCCCGCGAGGTCCCCGTGCTCCACCCCCGCGAGCACGCGCTCCTCCGCCGACGCCTCGTCCCGGTGCCGCAAGCGCGCCAGCGCCTGCCGCAGCCGCCCGCGCGCCCCGTCACCGCGCAGCGCGTCCACCAGCCGCCGCGACCCGATACGCCACAGCCACCCGGCCACATCGCCCTCCTCCCGGTAGCGGGCCTTGCCCCGCCACACCGCGAGGAACGTCTCCTGTACGACGTCGTCGACGACCCCCACGTCGGCGCACCGGCCCCGCAGCCGGGCACGGAGCCACGGCGCGTACCGCCGGTACAGCTCCTCGAAGGCACGCCGGTCGGCGTCCGCGGCAACGGCCCGCAGCAGCTCCCCGTCGCTTCTCGTTTCGCTCACGTCTCCTCATCGGACCGCCCGGCTCGAACGGTTCACGAAAACACGCTTGACTTTCCGGCCCTCCTTCCACCACCCTTTCACTACTCAATTAGTTAAAGGGTGGTGGAAGCAGTGGTCGAGTACCGCATCGACCGGCGCAGCGGTGTGGCCACCTACGTCCAGATCGTCCAGCAGACCAAACAGGCCCTGCGCCTGGGCCTCCTCGAACCGGGCGACAGGCTGCCCACGGCCCGCGAGGTCGTCGAGGCCACCGCCATCAACCCGAACACCGTGCTCAAGGCCTACCGGGAGCTGGAGCGCGAGGGCCTCGTCGAGGCCCGCCGCGGACTCGGCACGTTCGTCCGCAGGTCACTGGGGACCGCACCCGCCGACTCGCCGCTGCGCGCGGAGCTGGAGGCATGGGCGGTCCGGGCCCGCGAGGCCGGGCTGGAACGCGACGACGTGGACGCCCTCTTCACTTCCGTACTCGACGCACACTTCGCACACATCAAGGGGGACCAGGCATGATCGACACCGCCATCGAGGCGGCGGCGCTGGGCAGGAGGTTCGGCAGACGCCGCAGGCCGGCCCTGAACGGCTGCGCCTTCCGGCTCCCCGCGGGCCGCGTGTGCGCCGTCGTCGGACCGAACGGCGCCGGCAAGTCCACCCTGCTCGCCCTGGCGGCCGGGCTGCTCAGGCCCAGCGAGGGCACGATCACCGTGCTCGGCCGGACCCCGGCGGCGGCCCGCGAGCACCTCGCCTACGTCGCCCAGAACAAGCCCCTCCACCCCCAGCTCACCATCGCCGGCACACTCCGCCTGGGCCGTGACCTCAACCCCCGCCGCTGGGACGCCGGGGCCGCCGAGCGGATCGTCGCGGAGGGCGACCTCGACCCGGACGCCAAGGTCCGCTCGCTCTCCGGCGGCCAGCGCACCCGCGTCGCCCTCGCCCTCGCCCTCGGCAAGCGCCCCGAGCTGCTGCTCCTGGACGAGCCCATGGCCGACCTCGACCCGCTCGCCCGGCACCAGCTGATGGCCACGCTCATGGCCGACGCGGCCGACCAGGGCACCACGGTCGTCATGTCCTCGCACGTCGTCGCGGAACTGGAGGGCTCCTGCGACCACCTGCTGCTGCTCGGCGCCGGCCGGGTCCGGCTCTCCGGACCGCTGGACGACCTGCTCGCCGCGCACACCCTGGTCACGGGCCGGGCCGGCGACAGCCTCGACCCGCACACCGTGGTCGAGTCCCGCACCACCGGCCGCCAGCTGACCGCCCTGGTGCGGCCCGCGGGACCGCTCGGCGCGGGACGGCAGACCGACCGGCCGTCCCTGGAGGAACTCGTCCTCGCCCATCTGCGCTCCCCCGACGCCCCGGAGCTGCTGCTCGACTCCGCCCAGGGAGCCGCCGCATGAGCGCCGTGACCGTCCCGACCCCCACCGCCGCCGAGCGGTTCCCGCGCCCGCGCGGCCTGGTCCTGGCCATGCTCCGGCTGCACCGCTCGGCCCTGTGGTTCTGGCTGATGCTGGTGGCGGTGGCCGCCGGCGCGCTGCTGTGGGCGACGGTCCCGGGCGCGGACGCCGCCTGGGCCGAGTACACGGGCATCGGCTGCGACCGGCCCCGCCCGAACCTGGGGTGCGACGACCCGGGGCCCGCGAACATCCGGTACCAGACGGTCGTGGCGCTCGGCACCGGCGTCCTCGGGATCCTCCCCCTGCTCACCGGGGCCTGGGCGGGCGGGGCGCTCATCGGACGCGAACTGGAGAACGGCACCGCCGAGCTGGCCTGGACCCAGTCGGTCACCCCGGCCCGCTGGCTGACCGCCAAGCTCGCAGTCCCGGCCCTGCTGCTCACGGTGGGCACGCTCACGCTGACGCTGCTGCACCGCGTGCTGTGGTCGTCGAACAGCACGCTGATCGGCGCCATGGACTGGCGCGAGTGGCACGACGACGGCGTCTTCGAGGCCAACGGCACCGTCGCCACCGCCCAGGCCCTCGCCGCCCTGGCCGTCGGCGTCCTGGCGGGCCTGCTGCTGCGCCGGACGCTGGCCGCCCTCGGCGTCGCGGTCCTGGCCGCCGCGTCCCTGGTCTACATCCTCGACGACCTGCGCCCGCACCTGTGGCCGGTGAAGACCGTCACGGCGGCCCCGGGCACGCTCCTCGGCTCCGACGGCATGGTCGTCGAGGACGGCGCCCTGACCGCCGCAGGCGCCCGCATCCCGTTCCCCGCATGCATGGGCGAGCCCGCGTGCGCGAACGGGACCGGCATCACCCGCTACTACGCCGACTACCACCCGGCCTCCCACTTCTGGCCCCTCCAGCTCGCGGAGACAGGCATCCTCCTCGCTGTCGCCGCCCTGGCGGTCGCGGCCGCCTTCGTCCTGCTGCGCCGCCGCACGGGAGCCGCCGGATGACCGCCCTCCACGCGGTGACCGCACCCGCCGTCCGCCCCCTTCCCGGCCCGGGCGGCCTGTTCCGGGCGGTCCTGCGGACGCACCGCACCGCCCTCGCCCTGTCCGGCCTGGCCCTGGCCGCCGCCACGCTCGCCCTGCTCTGGCTGCACTCCCTCGGGGACGACGCCCGCGCGGGCATGAGCCCCTGCGCCATACCCCCGACCGACCGTCTCCCCTCCTGCGCGGCGGTCGACGCCATCACCGCCGACGAGACGTACGCGAACGGCATCGCGCTCATCGCGACCGCGCTGTCCTACGTCCTGTTCCCCGTGGCCGCCTGGGCGGGCGGGGCGCTCGTCGGGCGCGAACTGGAGAGCGGCACCGCCCAGCTGGCCTGGACCCAGTCGGTCACCCCGGTCCGCTGGCTGGCCGCCAAGCTCGCGGTCCCGGCCCTGCTGCTCACCGCCGGCACGGGCGGGCTGGTCCTGCTGAACGTCCGGGCCCGCGGGGACGGCGATCCCGACCTGGTCGGCGACTGGTACGCCCCGGACTCCTTCGTGTCCACCGGCCCGGCAGCCGTGGCCTACGCCCTGGCCGGTCTGGCCCTGGGTGCCCTCGCCGGCCTCCTGTGGCGCCGGGCCCTGCCCGCCGCCGCAACGGCGTTCGCCGCCTCCCTGGTCCTCTTCACCCTCCTGGAACGCTTCCGCGCGGACCTCTGGCCGACCGTCACCCGCATCGCGCCCGGCAGTATCGAACTGCCCCGCTCGGCCTTCCAGGTCTCCTGGACGACCCCCATGCCGGACGGCGTCCCGCTCACCTACGCCGAGTTCCACCCCGGGTCCCACTTCTGGCCCCTCCAGTACGTGGAGTCCGGCATCCTCCTGGCGGTGGCCGCCACGGCGACGGGAACCGCCTTCGCCCTCCTGACCCGCCGCCTCCCCTGAACCGGGCCCGCGCGTCCATCCACGGGGGGATGGTCGCGCGGGCCGACCCGGGGCGGTCACGGGAACCGCCGGGGGACGCTCACGGGAACCGCCCGGGGAACGGTCACGGCAACCGCCCGAGGGACGCTCACGGGAACCGCACGGGGGACACTCACGGCAACCGCCCGGGGGACGCTCGCAGGAACCGTCCACAACCTGTGGACGGCCGTGCGCCCTGCCCGGCCGCCCTCTCCCGGACCCCCGCGAGCCGCCCCGCGCTATCCCACACGTCATGTCGCCGTAACCATCGATTCAGACGGGCTTGCGAGGCTCGGCCAATGACTCCCGCCGTGCCAGAGCCTTCACCGCCCCCAGAGGGGCCTGGGAGGAACGGGACCACTCATGTGACGCCCCCGCTCCCGCCCGCGCTGTCCGACGCGCCCGTGATGCTCGCGGCGCGGAAGAATGGGGCCATGAGCCAGCCGAACACCCAGGCACAGGTCCAGCACGCGCAGCCCTCCGTGGGCTCCATAGCAGCCCACCGCCCGCACACCATCGCGGCGGCCGTCTCCGACCTCGAACCCGACATCGACGCCGACCTCGACGCGTACGAGGAGTCAGTGGTCGACGGTGTCCAACTGCCCCAGGGACGCTTCCTCGACCGGGAGCGCAGCTGGCTCGCGTTCAACGAGCGGGTCCTCGAACTCGCCGAGGACCCGAACACGCCCCTGCTGGAGCGGGCCAACTTCCTCGCGATCTTCGCCAGCAACCTGGACGAGTTCTTCATGGTCCGGGTGGCCGGTCTGAAGCGCCGTATCGCCACCGGCGTGGCCACCCGCTCCGCCTCCGGCCTCCAGCCGCGCGAGGTGCTGGAGATGATCTGGGCCCGCTCCCGCGAGCTCATGGCCCGGCACGCCGCCTGCTACCACGAGGACGTCGCCCCCGCACTCGCGGAGGAGGGCATCCACCTGGTCCGCTGGAGCGAGCTCCAGGAGAAGGAGCAGGCCCGCCTGTTCACCCTGTTCCGGCACCAGATCTTCCCCGTCCTGACCCCGCTGGCGGTCGACCCGGCCCACCCCTTCCCGTACATCTCCGGCCTGTCCCTGAACCTGGCCGTGGTCGTACGGAACCCGGTCACGGGCCACAAGCACTTCGCCCGCGTGAAGGTGCCGCCGCTGCTGTCCCGCTTCCTGGAGAGCTCCCCGGGCCGCTACGTCCCCATCGAGGACGTCATCGCCGCCCACCTGGAAGAGCTGTTCCCGGGCATGGAGGTACTGGAGCACCACGCCTTCCGCCTCACCAGGAACGAGGACCTGGAGGTCGAGGAGGACGACGCGGAGAACCTGCTCCAGGCCCTGGAGAAGGAGCTCATGCGGCGCCGCTTCGGCCCGCCGGTGCGCCTGGAGGTCGAGGAGTCCATCGACCGCGAGGTCCTGGACCTGCTGGTGCGCGAGCTGAAGATCAGCGAGGCCGAGGTGTACCCGCTGCCGGGCCCGCTGGACCTCACGGGCCTGTTCCGGATCGCCTCACTCGACCGGCCGGAGCTGAAGTACCGCAAGTTCGTCGCCGGCACCCACCGCGACCTCGCCGAGGTCGAGTCGGCGTCCGCGCCGGACATCTTCGCCGCCCTGCGCGAGCGCGACGTCCTGCTGCACCACCCGTACGACTCGTTCTCCACCTCCGTCCAGGCCTTCCTGGAGCAGGCGGCCGGCGACCCGGACGTCCTCGCGATCAAGCAGACCCTGTACCGGACCTCGGGCGACTCGCCCATAGTCGACGCCCTCATCGAGGCCGCCGAGACCGGCAAGCAGGTCCTCGTCCTGGTCGAGATCAAGGCCCGCTTCGACGAGCACGCCAACATCAAGTGGGCGCGCAAGCTGGAGGAGGCCGGCTGCCACGTGGTCTACGGCCTGGTCGGCCTGAAGACCCACTGCAAGCTGTCCCTCGTGGTCCGCCAGGAGGGCGAGACGCTCCGCCGCTACAGCCACGTCGGCACCGGCAACTACCACCCGAAGACCGCCCGCCTCTACGAGGACCTCGGCCTGCTCACGGCCGATCCGCAGGTCGGCGCGGACCTCTCGGACCTCTTCAACCGCCTCTCGGGCTACTCCCGCCGCGAGACCTACCGCCGGCTGCTCGTCGCCCCCAAGTCGCTGCGCGACGGTCTGGTCTCGCGCATCACCAAGGAGATCCAGCACCACCGCGCCGGACGGCCCGCGTACGTCCGTATCAAGGTCAACTCGATGGTCGACGAGGCCGTCATCGACGCCTGCTACCGCGCGGCCCAGGCGGGCGTGCCGGTGGACGTGTGGGTGCGCGGCATCTGCGCGCTGCGCCCGGGCGTGGCGGGCCTGTCGGAGAACATCCGCGTCCGCTCCATCCTCGGCCGCTTCCTCGAACACTCCCGTGTCTTCGCCTTCGGCAACGGCGGCGACCCCGAGATCTGGTTCGGCAGCGCCGACATGATGCACCGCAACCTCGACCGCCGGATAGAGGCCCTGGTCCGGGTCACCGACCCGGCCCACCGGGCGGCCCTGAACCGGCTGCTGGAGACCGGCATGTCCGACGCCACCGCCTCCTGGCACCTCGGCCCGGACGGCGACTGGACCCGGCATGCGACCGACGCGGACGGCCAGCCCCTGCGCAACGTCCAGGAGATGCTCATAGACGCCCGGAGGCGCCGGCGTGGCAAAGCAACACCTTGACCCGACGGACCCCCTGGCCGGGCCCGCCCCCACCGGGGACACCCTCGCGGGCTACCTGAGGGCCCAGGCCACGGAGTTCCTCCGCGCGCTGCGCCTGCACCGGGAGACCGGTTCCGGGGCGAACGGCTCGGAGGCGTCCGTCGAGGCGGCCCGCGCGCTGCGCCGCTCGGCCCGCCGCATCAGCGCCGGCCTGCACACGTTCCAGCCCCTCCTCGACACGGACTGGTGCGAGGGCATGCGCCCCGAACTGGCCTGGGTCTCGGGCACGCTGGCCATGGAACACGCGTACACGTCCCGCCCTGGAACGCCTGCTGAACGCCTTGCACCGCTTGTCGGGCTCCACGGCGTTGCCTGCCCAGGTGGGTAGTGACCCCGCCTCAGCTGCGGGCAGTCGTGCCGCTGGGGCGGCGCCCGTCCCAAAGAGAGCGGCACCCCGTCACGCCGAGCTGCGCAACCCCCCGACCCCAGCACAAGAACGCGGCAACCTGACAGTAGGAGCAGCAAAAGCCGGCGCTTTGCTGGACCGCCAACTGACATTGGCCCGCACCCGAGCCCACTCCACCGCCCTGCAAGCCCTGGGCTCCAGCCGCTTCCACGCCATCGCGGACAAGGTCGCCGTCCTCGCCAGCGAGGTCCCCCTCACCCCGGCCGCGGCCACCGCGGACCTCCGCCCCCTCGCCGCCGCCGCGCAGGACCGCCTCACCGACGCCGTGACCGCCCTCCCCCTCGTCACCGCGGGCCACCCGTACAACGCCGCCGCGCTCATCCACGGCCTCTCCCCGGACACGGTCCCGCACCCCCAGGACGCCCCCTGGCACCAGGTCCGCCTGCTCCTGCGCCTGCACCGCTACGCCCGCGAAGCCGTCAGCGGCCCCAAGGGCAACGCCGTCGTCGACCTGCGCCTGCTCTCCGCCGGCCAGGCCCTGAACCGCCACCGCGACGCCTCGGAGGCGTCGGCAGCGGCGGCCCAGGCGGCCCGTACCCCCCGGATCGCACCGGCCACGGCCTACGCCCTCGGCGTGCTCCACGCCGACCAGCGGCACGAGGTGGAGGCGGCACGCTTCGCCTTCCAGCAGGCCTGGCAGAAGGAAAAGGAAGCGGTGAGCACCCGGTGAGTTCGAGTTCCGGCCCCGAGGACACCACCGTGCAGGCGGCCGGCTGCGTCCTGTGGCGCCGCTCCCCCGGCACCGGTGGGCTGGAGCTCTGCCTGGTGCACCGGCCGAAGTACGACGACTGGTCCTGGCCGAAGGGCAAGCTGAAGCGGGGCGAGGAGCCGCTCGCCGGCGCCCTGCGCGAGGTGGCGGAGGAGACGGGCTGCCGGGCCGAGCCGGGCGCCGAGCTGCCCACCCAGCGCTACCGGGCGGACGGCCGCCCCAAGCAGGTCCGCTACTGGGCGGCCGAGGCGGTCTCCTGCGCGTTCGCCCCGACGGACGAGGTGGACCGCGTGCTGTGGCTGACACCTGTCGCCGCCCGCGCCCGCCTCACCCAGCCCCACGACCGTCCCCTGGTCGACGCGCTGCTCACCGTGCTGAACCCGCCGGAACAGGCCGGAAAAGCGGACTGAAGCCCTCAGGTCCGGAAAGCGGAACCCTCACGTGCTCTCCCCGTAAGCATTCCGTGACCTAACCACACCGTCGGCAGGGGTTCACCCCTCGTTCATGTCGGGCCATCGGCGCCTTCATCTCATCTGCCTAATTTCGGCCGTACCAGATGCGAGCCGCGCCTGCCGTGCGCGGCCTCGTCCCGCGACACCCAGACTTCGCACGCCGCCGATCAGGACGGCGGCTCCTGGAAGGAACTCAAGTGAAGCTTCAGCGCATGAACCGGCGGGCCCTCGCTCTCGGTGCTCTCGCCGTCTCCGGCGCCCTGGCCCTCACGGCGTGCGGCTCCGACGAAACCGGCACCCCGGGCGGAGGCTCCTCCAACGCCGCCGCGCCGAGCAACATCAAGTGTGACGACGCCTCGGGCCAGGTGCTCTCCGACGGCTCCTCCGCGCAGAAGAACGCGGTCGACGCGTGGGTCAAGCAGTTCTCGGCGGCCTGCAAGGTGGAGATCAACTACAAGGCCGGCGGTTCCGGTGCCGGTGTCACCGCGTTCACGCAGGGCCAGGTCCCCTGGGCCGGTTCGGACTCGGCGCTGAAGCCCGACGAGGTCGCGGCCTCCAAGAAGATCTGCTCCGGCGGCCAGGGCATCGACCTGCCGATGG
The DNA here is from genome assembly GCF_030816955.1 of Streptomyces africanus. Taxonomy (NCBI): domain Bacteria; kingdom Bacillati; phylum Actinomycetota; class Actinomycetes; order Kitasatosporales; family Streptomycetaceae; genus Streptomyces; species Streptomyces africanus. Next base: position 4,057,416 of record NZ_JAUSYP010000001.1, read on the forward strand.
TCGGCGGCCCGATCGCCGTCGGCTACAACGTCCCGGGCGTCGACAAGCTCGTCCTGGACTCGACGACGATCGCCAAGATCTTCGACAGCAAGATCACCAAGTGGAACGACCCGGCGATCGCGAAGCTGAACCCCGACGCGAAGCTGCCCAACCTCAAGATCCAGGCGTTCCACCGCTCGGACGAGTCCGGCACGACGGACAACTTCACCAAGTACCTGATCGCCACCGCCAAGAAGGACTTCCCCTACGAGGGCGGCAAGGCCTGGCAGGCCAAGGGCGGCCAGTCCGCTCCGCAGTCCTCCGGCGTCGCCGCGCAGGTCAAGCAGACCGCCGGCGCGATCGGCTACTTCGAGCTGTCGTACGCCAAGGACGGAATCAAGACCGTCGCCATCGACACCGGCGCCGCCGAGCCGGTCGAGGCCACCGTCGACAACGCCACCAAGGCGATCTCGGAGGCCAAGGTCGTCGGCACCGGCAAGGACATGGCGCTGCAGCTGAACTACGGGACCAAGGCCGACAACGCCTACCCGATGGTCCTGGTGACGTACGAGATCGTCTGCGACAAGGGCAACAAGGCCGAGACCCTGCCCGCGGTCAAGGCGTTCCTGCGCTACGCGGCCTCGGAGGACGGCCAGAAGATCCTCGCCGAGAACGACTACGCGCCCATGCCCGACGAGATCATCACCAAGGTTCGCACGACCGTCGAGAGCCTGAGCTGACCTGAGTGCGGTCCGGTCCCCCCCGGCGGGGGCCGGACCGCACCGTCCGGTGCACCGCCGCCAAGGGCCGCACAGCACGTGCGGTTCCGCAGACCGGAGAACCCGATGGACACAACACAGATAGCTGACGCACCTCCCCCCACGCAGCCGTCCACGGCCGAGCAGAAGCGCGCGGCCCGTGGCGCCACCCGACCCGGAGACCGGATCTTCCTCGGTCTGTCCCGCGGCTCGGGCATTCTGCTGCTGGTGATCATGGCCGCGATCGCGGGCTTCCTCACCTACCGCGCCGTCCTCGCCATCAGCAAGGACGACGGCAACTTCCTGACCACCTTCCAGTGGAACACCGGTGTCAACCCGCCGGTCTTCGGCATCGCGGTCCTGGCCTACGGCACGATCGTCTCCTCGATCATCGCCATGGTCATCGCGGTCCCGGTCTCGGTCGCCATCGCGCTGTTCCTCACCCACTACGCCCCGCGCCGGCTGCGCGGCCCCATCGCCTATGTGATCGACCTGCTGGCCGCCGTGCCGTCCATCGTCTACGGCCTGTGGGGCGCCCTGGTCCTCGTCCCGCACATGAACGGCCTCTTCGGCTGGCTGAACGACTACCTCGGCTGGACCGGCGTCTTCTCCTGGCAGGGCGGCGCCGCGCGCTCCATGCTCACCGTGGGCATCCTCCTCGCGATCATGATCCTGCCGATCATCACCAACGTGAGCCGCGAGGTCTTCCGCCAGGTCCCGCAGATGCACGAGGAGGCCGCCCTGGCGCTCGGCGCCACCCGCTGGGAAGTGATCCGCATGGCGGTCATCCCCTTCGGCCGCTCCGGTGTCATCTCGGCCTCGATGCTCGGCCTCGGCCGCGCCCTCGGCGAGACGATGGCCGTCGCCACCGTGCTCTCGCCCGACTTCCTGATCCACACCAGCCTGCTCGACCCGGGCGGCGGCACCTTCGCCCAGAACATCGCCAGCAAGTTCAGCGAGGCCACCGAGTTCGGCCGTGACGCGCTGATCGCCTCCGGTCTGGTCCTGTTCGTCATCACCCTGCTGGTCAACGGCGCGGCCCGCGCGATCATCGCCCGCCGCAAGGAGTACTCGGGGGCCAACGCATGAGCACCACACCCTCCCTCACCGCCAAGCGCCCCAGTACCCTGCGCGGCGGCCATCTGCCCAAGTGGGCTCCGTGGGCCATCGCCGCCGGATCCGTCGCCCTCGGACTCGGCGTCAGCGCCGCCGCCGGCCTGCACAGCAGCGTCCAGTGGGCGCTGATCGCCGCGATCCTGTACGTCCTCGGTACGTACGTCATCGCGGCCCGGGTCGAGAACCGCCGCCAGGCCAAGGACCGCGTGGTCACCTCGCTGGTGTGGGTCGCGTTCCTGCTCGCCGTGGTGCCGCTGGCCTCGCTGGTGTGGTCGACCGTCCAACGCGGCGTGAAGGTCCTCGACGTCTACTTCCTGACCCACTCGATGGGCGTGATCGCCGACTCGGAGACGGGCGGCGGCATCTACCACGCCATTCTCGGCACGCTGGAGCAGGTCGGCCTCGCCACGCTGATCGCCGCGCCGGTCGGCGTGCTCACCGCGATCTACCTGGTGGAGTACGGGCGCGGCAACCTCGCCCGGGCCGTCACCTTCTTCGTCGACGTCATGACCGGCATCCCGTCGATCGTCGCCGGCCTGTTCATCCTCAGCCTCATGCTGATGTTCGACATGGAGCCCTTCGGCTTCGCCGGGTCGCTCGCCCTCGCCATCCTGATGATGCCGGTCGTCGTCCGCTCCACGGAGGAGATGCTCAAGCTCGTCCCGAACGAGCTGCGCGAAGCCTCTCTCGCGCTCGGCGTGCCCAAGTGGCGCACCATCCTGAAGGTGGTCCTGCCGACCTCGCTCGGCGGCATCACCACGGGCATCATGCTGTCCATCGCCCGCATCGCCGGTGAGACCGCGCCCGTGCTGCTGCTGGTGTTCGGCAGCAAGTTCATCAACGCCAACCCCTTCGAGGGCGCGCAGGCGTCGCTCCCGCTGTACATCTACCAGCAGTACGGATCGGGCGAGGTCACAGCGTACGACCGCGCCTGGGCGGCGTCGCTCACCCTGATCGCCTTCGTGATGATCCTGAACCTGGTGGCCCGCGGCATCGCCCGCTGGAAGGCCCCGAAGACCGGTCGCTGAAGCATCGATGTGCGGCTACCGCCGCGTGGCGACCACAGCGACCGATCTGACTGTCTGGAAGTGAAGTAATCATGGCCAAGCGAATCGACGTAAGCGGACTGACCGCCTACTACGGCTCCCACAAGGCGATCGAGGACATCTCGATGACCGTCGAGCCCCGCTCGGTGACGGCGTTCATCGGCCCGTCCGGATGCGGCAAGTCGACGTTCCTGCGCACGCTGAACCGTATGCACGAGGTGACGTCCGGCGGCCGCGTCGAGGGCAAGGTGCTCCTCGACGACGAGGACCTCTACGGCACGGGCATCGACCCGGTGTCGGTCCGCCGCGAGGTCGGCATGGTGTTCCAGCGGCCGAACCCGTTCCCCACCATGTCGATCTTCGACAACGTGGCGGCGGGCCTGCGGCTGAACGGCAGCTACAAGAAGAGCGAGCTCGCCGACATCGTCGAGCGCTCCCTCAAGGGCGCGAACCTCTGGAACGAGGTCAAGGACCGCCTGAACAAGCCCGGCTCGGGCCTCTCCGGCGGTCAGCAGCAGCGTCTGTGTATCGCGCGGGCGATCGCGGTCGAGCCGAACGTCCTGCTCATGGACGAGCCCTGCTCGGCCCTGGACCCGATCTCCACCCTCGCCATCGAGGACCTGATCGGCGAACTGAAGGAACGGTTCACGATCGTCATCGTCACGCACAACATGCAGCAGGCGGCGCGCGTCTCCGACCGCACGGCGTTCTTCAACCTCGCGGCGGTCGGCCAGCCCGGCAAGCTCATCGAGATCGACGACACGGAGCGCATCTTCTCCAACCCGTCGGTCCAGGCCACGGAGGACTACATCTCCGGCCGCTTCGGCTGAGCCGCCCTCGCCAAGACCCCTCGCGGTGCTGCATGGCGGTGCCACCGCGAGGCCGAAAAGGGCCCGCCCCTCTCCCAGGGGCGGGCCCGTTCGCGTACGTGCTGGTTCCGGTTCGGCTACAGGAACGCCAGACTCACGACCCCGTACGAAGCCGCGGCCACGATCGCCGCGGCCGGCATCGTGATGAACCACCCCAGGATGATGTTCTTGGCGACACCCCACCGCACAGCGTTCACCCGCTTCGTCGCCCCGACCCCCATGATCGCCGAGGTGATGACATGCGTCGTCGAAATCGGCGCCTTGAACAGGAACGCGGTGGCGAACATGATCGACGCCCCCGTCGTCTCCGCCGCGAACCCCTGCGGCGGATCCAGCTCGATGATCTTCCGCCCCAGCGTCCGCATGATCCGCCATCCACCGGCATACGTGCCCAGCGACAGCATCACCGCACAGGCGATCTTCACCCAGACCGGAATCGGGTCGCCGTAGTCCTCGACATCCGCGATGACGAGCGCCATCACCACGATGCCCATCGTCTTCTGCGCGTCCTGAAGGCCGTGCCCCAGCGCCATCCCGGCCGCCGAGACGGTCTGCGCGATGCGGAACCCGCGCTTGGCCTTGTGCGGGTTGGCCTTCCGGAATATCCACATGATCGCGGTCATCACCAGGTAGCCGGCCACCAGACCGACCACCGGGGAGATGAACATGGGGATGACGACCTTGTCCAGCACCCCGCTCCAGTAGACCGTCGTCCCGCCGGCCAGCGCGGCACCGACCATCCCGCCGAACAGCGCGTGCGAGGAGGACGAGGGCAACCCGAAGTACCACGTGATGAGGTTCCAGACGATCGCTCCCACCAGCGCGGCGAAGAGGATGCCCATCCCCTTCGACCCGGTGGGTGTCTGGATCAGGCCCTCACTGACCGTCTTGGCGACCCCGGAGCCCATGAACGCACCGGCGAGGTTCATCACCGCGGCCATGGCCAGCGCGGCCCTCGGCGTCAGGGCCCGCGTCGACACGGACGTGGCGATCGCGTTCGCCGAGTCGTGGAAACCGTTGGTGTACGTGAAGAACAGCGCGACCGCGATGGTCACGACCAGAGCAAAGGTGTCCATGGACGGGCTCAGGACTCCTTTACGGCGATGGTCTCCACCGTGTTAGCCACGTGCTCGAACGCGTCCGCCGCCTCTTCCAGCACGTCCACGATCTGCTTGAGCTTGAGGACCTCCATGGCGTCGTACTTGCCGTTGAAGAGGTGCGCCAGCAGCTTGCGGTGGATCTGGTCGGCCTGGTTCTCCAGCCGGTTGACCTCGATCCAGTACTCGGTGAGGTTCTCCATCGTGCGCAGGTGCGGCATCGCTTCGGCCGTCAGTTCGGCCGCGCGCGCCAGCACCTCGATCTGCTGGTCGACGCCCTTGGGCAGTTCCTCGACGTTGTAGAGGACGACCAGGTCGACGGCCTCCTCCATGAAGTCCATGATGTCGTCGAGGGACGAGGCGAGGGAGTAGATGTCCTCGCGGTCGAACGGCGTGATGAAGGAGGAGTTCAGCTGGTGGAAGATCGCGTGCGTGGCGTCGTCACCTGCGTGTTCCGCTGCCCGCATACGCTCTGCGATCTCGGCTCGGGCGGAAGCGTCCGCCCCGAGCAGTTCCATCAGGAGTTTCGAGCCCGTGACGATGTTGTCCGCGGATGCGGCGAACATGTCGTAGAAGCTCGTCTCCCTGGGGGTCAGACGAAAGCGCACGTGGGGTCCTCGGCTTGCTTCGGTTTCGGTCAGGCTGATGCTAGGCGCATCATTCGGCCACGGCTATCGGGCCGCCCACCAGTGTCGCCCATCGGGCACAGTGATGAGCACGGGGGCGGTCCAAGGCCCGTATACCCCGCAAAGTTCGGTACCATATACCCACTAGGGGTATATGTCGGCGCACAGCCCACCAGGAGGACGCGATGACGGACGTGACCGACGTTACGGATGCCGGAGATGTCACGGATGTCACCGCCGGGGCGGACGTCGTGACCGACCACGACCGGGGCGTGCACGGGTACCACAAACAGAAGGACGAGCACCTCAAGCGCCTGCGCCGCATCGAGGGGCAGATCCGCGGCCTGCAGCGGATGGTCGACGAGGACGTCTACTGCATCGACATACTCACCCAGGTCTCCGCCTCCACCAAGGCCCTGCAGTCCTTCGCCCTGCAACTGCTGGAGGAGCACCTGCGGCACTGCGTCGCCGACGCCGCCGGCAAGGGCGGTGACGAGATCGACGCGAAGGTGAAGGAAGCGACCCAGGCGATCGCCCGCATGCTGCGGACGTGAGTCCACTCAGTCCGCGGAGGTGTCCCGCTCCTCGGCCACTTTCAGCACCTCGTCGATGCTCTCCAGGCTGAGCCGCTCCTCGTCGGCGGTCGAAGCCGCGATGATCAGCTCTCCGCACAGCTCGATCTCGGCGAGGGCCACGTGGTCCTGAACTGCCGTACCGCCGACCGGAGCCACGTGCATCACCTCGTCTCTGCCGTTACCGACTTCCTAGAGTAGGGAGCGGCCTACACACCGCGCATGGCACGGACGGGCTAGTTCGCGCCGGTCAGTCCTCGGCGATCTTGCCCGCGAAGATGTCGTCGGTGTCCGGCAGCCGGACGCGCACCGAGGCCCCGAAATCGTAGAGCAACGTGGTCGAGGCGACGGCCACGGGGCTCTTCTGCCCGCCCACGAAACTGAAGCGGTGCCGGACCTTGCGGATCCGCCCCTCGTCGTCGAGGTAGACGTCGAACGGCACTTCGGCCGTGGCGAACCCTTTCGCCGCCGCGCTGAGGGACGCTTTGTTGCCGTCGGAGGCCTTCTTCGCGGCGGCGCCGAGATCCGCGGTGCCCCGGTAGTGCCGCACCCCGGTGCCCGCGACCTCGGTCCGGCCCACGAACGTCGCCGACCGCGCCCCGCGCAGCACCTCGGCCGCGGCGAACGGATCCGTGGCCCCGCCGGTGACGAGGTTCCCGTCCGACAGGGTCCGCGTCTCCACCCGCACCCACTTGTCCGGGGGCACACCGGCGCCCCGGTTCTTCATGAAGAGCGCTCCCGGCGCGAGCAGTTCGGTGATGGGCCGGCGCTCGGTGGCCCCCGCGGGATCCTGCGGCAGCAGCACCTTCAGCTGCCCCATCCGCTTCCGGTAGTCGTATGCCCCCGCGCCCCGGATGGTCACCCGGGTCCCGCCGGCGGCCATCTCCATCGACGTACGGGCCTTCGAACTCCCCGCCTCCACCAGCCGGTCCGCGGCCCGGTGCAGCACGACGACCGCGTCCCCGCCCCGGGCATCACCGGCCAGCGCGTCACCGCCCGCGCACCCTCCGGCCCCCAGCCCCACCCCGGCCACGACGCCGGCCGCGACGACCGCCGCACCCGTCCGCCTGTGCCGCCGTTCCCGCTGCCGCCCAGTCATCGCCTGCCTACCCCCAGCCGGTACGTCCGTCACGGGCCCCCTTGTTGTTCCGCTTAACGACCGGTATGTGCCCCCGTCACGCGAGCCCGCGGGAGTCGGCATACGAAGCCTTTACCCGGGCTGGGTAACGTGGTCGCCGTGGCGCAGCAGGACGGGCTGGAACCTCCCCCCAACCTCCCGGAACACCGCACGACGACACAGGACAAGGGCCCCTTCTGCATGGCCCGCTGCACCTGCGGCTGGTCCGGCCCGGCCAGACGAGCGAGAAGCCAGGCCCGCACGGACGCGGAGAACCACCGGGCCGGCTGACGCGGTCGCGCCACCGGGGCGGCGGGGTCCGTATGGAACCCTCACCCCCACCGCCCCGTCTCCCACGACGGAACCACCGGGAGGCCCCATGGAACGGCGTACATTCCTCGCAGTCGGCACGGCGGGCATCGCCGCGGCCGCAACCCCACTCACCGCCGCCTGCACGACATCGGACACCCGCTCCAGGACCACGGCCACCGCCAGAACCACCACCACGAAAACCGCCGCCGCCGACTGGTCCGCCCTCGCGCGCGACCTCGACGGCCCCCTCGTCCGCCCGGGCGACACCGACTGGAAGACGGCCCGGCAGCTCTACAACACCCGCTTCGACACGCTCAAGCCCGCCGCGGTCGCGTACGTGTCCCACCCGGACGACATCCGCACCGCCCTGGCCTACGCCCGCGGCCACGCCCTGCGCGTGGCGATCCGCAACGGCGGCCACTCCTACGCCGGCTGGTCCTCCGGCGACGGCCGACTGATCATCGACGTCTCGAAGCTCAACCGCGTCCGGGCCTCCGGCAACACGGCGGTGGTCGGCGCCGGCGCCAAACTCATCGACGTCTACCGCGCGCTGGCCGCGAAGGGCGTCACGATCCCCGCCGGCTCCTGCCCCACCGTCGGCGTCTCCGGTCTCACCCTCGGTGGCGGACACGGCGTGGTCTCCCGCGCCTACGGCCTGACCTGCGACAGCCTCACCCGGGCCACCCTGATCACCGCTGACGGCAAGCAGCTCACCGCCGACGCCCGCGAGCACAAGGACCTCTTCTGGGCCCTGCGCGGCGCCGGCAACGGCAACTTCGGCGTGGTGACGGAACTGCACTTCACGACCCACCCGGCCCCGCAGGGCGTCTCGGCGTACCTGTCCTGGCCGGGGTCGAAGGCGGCGGCGGTGGTGAAGGCCTGGCAGGAGTGGGGCCCCTCGCAGCCCGACGAGATCTGGTCCTCCCTCCACCTGGCGAACGCCGCCGGCGGCAACCCGACCGTCTCCGTCGCGGCCTTCTCCCTCGGCACCTACGGCGAGCTCCAGAACGCGGTCGACCGCCTCGCCGACCGCGTCGGCGCCCCGGCGAGCAGCGTCTCCCTGAAGCGCCGCTCGTACGAGGAGTCGATGGAGGTCTACGCCGGCTGCTCCTCGTTCCCTACGGACGCCCAGTGCCATCTGCCCGGCTCGACCCCGGGCCGTTCCCCGAAGGGCGCGCTGGGCCGCGAGACGTACGCGGCGGCGTCCGACTTCTTCGACCGCTCCCTCTCGGCGGCCGGTATCCGCACCCTGCTGTCCCAGATCAGGTCGGTACGCGGCGGCACGGGCAGCATCGCCCTCACGGCCCTCGGCGGAGCGGTGAACCGGGTCTCGCCGACGTCCACGGCCTTCGTCCACCGCCGCTCGCGCATGCTGGCCCAGTACATCGCCGCCTGGCGTCCCGGCACGACGGGCACCACGGCCCGCGACTGGCTGGCCTCCGCCCACAAGTCCATGCGCCCGCACGCCTCAGGCGCGGCCTACCAGAACTACACGGACCCGACCCTCACCAACTGGCGCAAGGCGTACTACGGCGACGCGGCACCCCGCCTGACGAAACTGAAGAACGAATACGACCCGAACCGCTTCTTCACGTACCCGCAGGCGCTGTAAGCCGAGCTGCGGGCGCTCGTGCCGCTCAGCTGCGGGCAGTCGTGCCTCTCCCAGTGCCTTGAGGGCCTGGGAGGCGCCCCCAGGGCGGCACGGGTGGGCGCAGCGGCACCCCGCTCCGCCGGGCCGCGCAACGCCCCGCCCCAGCCCCAACGCCGAGAACTAAGCAGCAAGGTCCCGCTCGGACGCCCCGGCCCGCTCACTCCGCGCCCCGGGAAGCACCGCATCCGATGTATCCCCACCGACCCCGCGCCCACGAGCCCGCACAAGCCACCCCATCCGAGGCGACCGCTCAACCGCCCGCGCAACAGGCGTCAACAGCGCCATCGCCACCGGCGACAACAGCAACGCCACAGCCGTCCCCAGCGCGAACCCACCCACGACATCCGTCGGGTAGTGCACACCCATGTAGACGCGAATGAACCCGCCGAACACGGCCAGCACCAACGCGACCAGCCCGAACTTCCGGTTCGCGACGAACAGTCCGACCGCCATCGCCATGACGATCGTCGCGTGGTCGCTCACGAACGAGTAGTCGTTCTTGCCGGTGACGAGCACCTCGAGCCCCTGATGGTCGAGGAACGGCCGGGGCCGCTCCACGAACCCCCGTATCGGCACGTTGACCAGCACGGCGACACCCGCCGCGAGCGGCGCCCAGACCAGCGCCGCGACGGAGGACGCCGCGTCCTCCTCGCCCCGGCGCCGCACGGACCACCAGCACCAGAGCACGAGCAGGACGATGGCGAGCAACAACCCGTACTCGCCGACGAACTCCATGACCCGGTCGAACCACGGCGGCGCGTCCTTGGCCAGGCCATTGATGTCATAGAGCAGGTCGACGTCGGGGTTCGACCCGGATTCGGCGAGTCCAGCCATGGTGCTGCGGCCCCTTCGTCGTCTCTCCCGGCGCACCTGAGTGTGCGCCGTTCCTGCCACCCCCGTGGTTGTAGATCCGCTTCCGCTGCACGCGTCCCTGACACGTGCCGACTCGCGTCCGCTCGGCTACGTCACCAGGAACGCACGGTCCCCGCTGATACGTTCCACACTCCACCGAATGATCACCCAGACGTTATCGAAGAGAGACACGTCTTCGCAGCTCAGGGGGCGGGTTCACGCTCGGCTCACACCCTCGTGGGCAGTGCTTTCGCGCCATCTTCGGTGACCCGGGTGGCCCCGAAGTAGTCGGGGGTGTCGATCGGGTCGAACCGGATCACCGCACCCGTTCGCGGCGCGTCGATCATGTACCCACCTCCGACATAAATACCGACATGCCGGATGGCACGCGAATTGGTGAGGTCGTCCGAGAAGAACACGAGGTCACCGGGGAGCAGTTCGTCCCGCGCGGGATGCGGCCCGGCGTTGTACTGGTCGTTGGCGACGCGCGGCAGCTTGATGCCGACGGTCTCGTAGGCGGCCTGGGTCAGTCCCGAGCAGTCGAAGCGTCCGCCCTGCTCAGCGGTGCCGGTGCCGCCCCACAGGTAGGGCGTGCCGAGTTTCTTCTGCGCGTACTCGATGGCGCCGGCGGCCTGCTCGGAGGGGTCGACCCGCCCGACGGGCGCCGCGAAGCTCTCCGAGAGCGTCGTGATCCTCTTCACGTAGTTCCGGGTCTCGGTGTACGGCGGCACGCCCCCGTACTTGATCACCGCGTACGCCCCCGCGTTGTACGCGGCCAGCATGTTTTCAGTCAGATTCCCGCCGACCTTCTTCACGTACGACGCGAGTTCGCAGTCGTACGAGGCGGCCGAGGGAATCGCGTCCTTCGGGTCCCACACGTCCCGGTCGCCGTCCCCGTCGCCGTCGATGCCGTGGGAGGCCCAGGTGCCGGGGATGAACTGCGCTATGCCCTGGGCGGCGGCCTGGCTCTGGGCCCTCGGGTTGAACCCGCTCTCCTGGTAGAGCTGGGCGGCGAGCAGCGCCGGGCTGATGGCGGGGCAGAGGTTGCCCCACTTCCTCACGAGGTCCGCGTACGCGGCGGGCACCGCCCCCTTGGCCAGCGCCTTCGCCCCACCGCCGACCCCGTTGACCAGATTCCCGGCGACGATGTAGACCCCGACGACGAGCAGCATCACGAAGGCCAGGGCGGAGCTGATCGCAACGCTCGCCACGATCCATGCCTTACGCACCGTCAACCGCCCCTCGCCGGCCAGGAGTCCGTCGCCTGGTCAGTGTAGAGGCGGCCGCCGTACGCCGGAATGATCACGGGGAGGGGAGTCGGGGCGGAAAGGGGAACACCCGAAAGCACGGGTCGGCACGGCGGGGGCACCCGGCGCACGGCCCCGTCACGCCTCACCGCCCGCCGCCTCCCGGTACAACCGTTCCGCCTCCGCACGGAGCACCACGCTGTAGGACACGTCGGGGGTCGTCCCGCCGTCGTCATGGCCGCCGAGGACGCCCACGACCTGCCCGTCCCCGTTCACCCAGGGGCTTCCGCTGGTACCGCCGGCGAACGCCGGGCAGGTGATGCGCTGCTGGCTGGGGCCGTGCGCCGTCGGCTTGTTGGTGCAGTCGACGGGCGTCTCGCGGGAGTCGGGGTATCCGGTGAGGGTCACGGCCGTCGCCCCGGTCGCCGTACCGGTGGTGAACCGGTACCCGCCGACGACGTCCTCGACCCCCTCCCCGCCCCGCGGCGCGACCACGCCGAACGCCACGTCACTGTCCTCCCGCCGCTCGTCGACCCACCCACGGGGCAGGAACCGCCGCTTCACCTTCCACACCCCGTAGGGCGCACGACCGTTGCGGTACCCGGGCACGAACACGAACGCCCCGCGCCCGTCCAGGCAGTGCGCCGCGGTGACGAGGACATCGCGGTTCGGCGCCCGCACCACGGACGCGGTGCAGAAGTGCGCCCCGGCCGGCCGGTCCGCCCGGCCGGCGGGGACGAGCACCCCGACCCGCGCGCTCCCCGCGACCGCCCCCGCGGTGACGGTCACCCCGAAGGGCCCGGCCCCGTCGTCGGCCGCCGCGGTGGACGCGGAGGTGAGGGCGACAAGGACCACGGCAAGGGAGAGGACTCGCTTCATCGGGGCCACTGTGACCGACGAAGGTGAGAGAAACGTGTGCCGCGGCTTCGTGACGGACCGTTACCGAAGGAACGCCGGACGAACGGGCCGCGGCAGGCCACCCAGCCGCGGCCCGTTCGCCGCGCCAGGTAGCCTTCACCCGGAGAACACCGGGACGACCACTCACCCGACCGACCGTCAGAAATGGTCCGGAAAGGTGACACAGGGCGTAGAAGGGCACAACGACGGAACCTCACGACAGGTTTCGCTCAGGCCTCATTGCCCGGCGTGACACGCCGTGATACACAGAGTGACCATACGATCCTTCGTGTACCGTCCGTCGCCCCCCTTAGGGGCCGACGGGGAACAGTGGCAAGGTATTCGTACGAAACCCGCCAATCAATGACGCCAAGTCGACATCCGGCAGCGTCATTGTCGGCGAGAATGAGGCCTGACCTCTGCACGACCGCAGAGGATGCGGAACTACCCAACAGGGGCGGTGACTTACATGCTCTTTGCGGCCGACAAGGGAGACATCAACACGATCATCGGCGGGATCGCTCCGGACTGGGGTCCCTTCGGCAGCCTGGGCAACGAGGCCAAGGTGATGATCGAGGTCGTGATGGCGGTGGCCATCCTGCTCTGCCTCGGCATCGCCATCTGGGGCGCCGCCAAGCAGCGCATCGGTGCCACCGCCCTGCGGGACACCTTCAGCGCGGAGCAGGGCAAGGGCCTCATCATCGCGGGCCTCACCGGGGTCTTCATCATCGGCTCACTCGGCACGCTCTTCACCATCGTGTACGGCATGGCCGTGTAGGCCGGGCCCCACCCGCCCCGGCCGGGCACGCCCGGCTCCCCCTCCCTCCCACCCGCCCGTCGTGCCCACCGGCGAAGGTTGCGTTTCCCTGATGTCGAGTCACCACACCGCGCCCGCGCGGGAACCAGCACGGCTACCGTCGTACGAGGAGTACGAGCGGTACGACGTCGAGGGGGCGTACGCGGCATGAGTCTCGGTGACGAGCACGAGGCCTCCGGCGGCTACGGCGGCACGGGCCAGACCCGCACCCGCCTGCCCGACACCGGATCCGACCCCTACGGCACCCCCCGCCGCCCCCGCTCGTCGTCCCGCAGCCTGGTCACGGTGGTCGGCGTAGTGGTCCTCCTCATCGCCGCGATCGCCTTCGCGAACCGCGGCGACGACGACCCCTCCTCCACGGGCACCAACCCGGCCAAGCCGGAGACGACAGCCACGGCCCCCTCCGGCCAACGCCCCGTCCAGTCCAAGTCGGCGGCCGGCATCCCCTCAGGCTTCGCCCAGAACCAGGAGGGGGCGGAGAGCGCGGCGGCGAACTATGCGGTGGTGCTGGTCTCGGCCGACATCCTCAAGCCCGCGCGGCGCCCCGAGATCGTCCGTCAGGTGTTCGACGCCGGCAGAGTCTCCGAGCTGGAGAGAAACCTCGACCAGGTGTACGACAAGGCGTTCCTGGACAAGGTCGGCCTGGACGCGAACGGCAACGCGCCCAAGGGCAGCACGTACGTCTCCCGCACCATGCCGGTCGGCACCAAGGTCACCGACTACGGGGGCAGCACCGCCACCGTCGAGGTCTGGTGCACGGGCGTCTACGGAATGACGGGGGAGAGTTCGCAGAACCCGGTCACCAGCGACTGGTTCACCATGACCCTCCAGTTGCGCTGGGCCGACGGCGACTGGAAGGTCGACAGCTTCTCCCAGAAGGAAGGCCCCGCACCGGTCAACGGCGACAACAAGGTGTCGACGTCGGACGTCATCTCCAAGGCCGTCGAGGAGTTCGGAGGGTTCACGTATGCCCGGTAGCCCGCGCCGCGCAGCCAAGCTCGCCGCGACCCTCACAGCCGTACCGGCCGCCGTCGTCCTGCTCGCCGGACGAGCTGTCGCCGCCCCCACACCGTCGCCCACACCCAGCAACGACAACTGCTCCCTGCTCTCCGGCAGGGCCCGGGAGATCTGCGAAGGTGACACCGGCAGCGGCGGCGGATCCGGCGGCGGCACCTCCCGCCTCGACCCCACCTCCACCCTCGACCCCCTCTCCTCCCTCGCCAAGGGCTGTGCCGACGCCGCCGCCTGGACCGTCGACAAGCTCAGCGACGCCGTGAAGGAGACGGCGAACGTCGACTTCACGAACCCCAAGTTCCTCCAGCAGTACGCCGTCGTCTTCGCCGCGTCGACGATCCTCACGCTCCTCCTCTGGCTCCTGGCCGTCGCCAAGCGAGCCGTCCGCGGCGTCCCCCTCACCACCGCCCTCTCCGAGGCCATCGGCTTCCTCTGGCTGACCGTGCTCGCCTCCGCCTTCACCCCCCTGATCCTCTACACGGTCGTATCGGCCACCGACGGCGTCACCGAGGTCCTCGCCAAAGCCACCGGCGACCAGACCGACGCCTTCTTCGGCACGTTCTCCGAGGCCCTCGACAAGGGCGAGGACATCGGCGGCGGCCCGATCATGCTGATCGTCGTCTCCCTGGTCAGCATCCTCGCCGCCGGCGTGCTCTGGCTGGAGCTCGTCATCCGGGCGGCGCTCCTCTACGTCGGCGCCCTCCTCGGCACCGTCGTCTACGCCGGCCTCGTCGACAAGAACCTGTGGGGCCACGTCCGCCGCTGGGCCGGCATCATGATCGCCGTCATCCTGGTCAAGCCGGTGATCGTCATCGTCCTCGGCCTCGCCGGCGCGCTCTCCGCCGACGACGGCCCCGACGCCTTCTCCGCCGTCGTCTCCGGCCTCGCCATCATCCTGCTCGCCATCTTCGCCAGCGCGATGATCTACCGCTTCGTCCCCGGCTTCGGCGACGAGATCGCCGGCTCCCGCAACAACCGCATCATGCAGGGCGCCGAGGGCAAGGCCGCCGCGGTCATCAGTTCCCCGGCCTCCCTGGTCGCGCAGGGCATCAAGACCCACAGCACCCGCGCCGACAACAACGGCGGAGGCAGCCAGTCCTCCGCCCCGCGCCCCAGCAACCCCGCCTCCGGCGGCGTCGCCGCGCACAGCTCGCGCCCCTCGAACGGCGGCGGCGGATCCGTCCCCTCCGCCGCACCCGCCCCCCGTTCGAGCAACCCCGTCAACACTCCCCACGCCAGCAGCACCCGCAACAGCAGTACCAACCGCACGGGAGGTGAAGGGCGTTGACGACCGAGTCCCACGTGTCCCATCCGGTCACGCCCCGCCGTACGTATCTGATCGGCCGCGCCCGGCCGAACGCGATCATCGGCCGCAACCGCGAGACCGGCGAGATCGCCCTGATCGTCGTCGGCGCGTTCCTCGGCATGATGTGCGGGCTCCTCGTCCCCGTGCTGTCCCTGCGCATCGTGCTGCTCGCCGGATTCCCGATGCTGGCCCTGGCCGCCGTGTACGTGCCGTACAAGCACCGCACGTTCTACAAGTGGTTCGAGATCAACCGCAGCTACAAGCGCACCCTGAAGCAGGGCGCCACCTACCGCTCCTCCGTCATCGAGGCCGGCACCCGGCTCGACGGCCGCGAGGTGGAGGTCGGACCGCCCCCGGGCATCGGCCGCATCACCTGGCTGGCCGCCCCCTTCGGCCCCGACGAGATCGCCGTCCTGCTGCACGCCGACCGCAAGACCGTCACCGCCGCCATCGAGATCGAGGGCCCCGGCGTCGGCCTGCGCGACTCCGAGGACCAGGAGGCCCTCGTCGACCGCTTCGGCACCCTGCTCAAGCACGTGGCCAACGGCGACGGCTTCGTCACCCGCCTGCAGATGCTCGCCCGCACCCTCCCCGCCGACCCGGACGCCCACGCCAAGGACGTCGCCGTCCGCGGCGACGACAAGGCACCGCCGTGGCTCCAGCAGTCCTACGACCAGCTGCAGTCGATGGTGTCCACCAGCAGCGAGCAGCACCGCGCCTACCTCGTCGCCTGCATGCACTACACCCGCGACCTCGCCGCCGAGGCGGGCGCCATGGCGCGGGCCGCCCGCGCCCACGGCGGCAAGGTCGACCGGGACGCCGGACTCGCCGTCGTCATGGCCCGCGAGCTGACCGACATCTGCTCGCGCCTCCAGGAGGCCGACATCCGCGTCCGGCAGCCGCTCGGCCAGAGCAGACTGTCCTCGCTGATCCACTCCATGTACGACCCGGACCACCCGATCGACCACATCCAGGCGATGACGAAACGTAATGCCTGGCCGGCCGAGCTGGACGCCATGGAGCCCACCTACCTCCAGGCCAAGACCCGCGAGTCCTCCACCCGCGCCCCCTGGTGCCACGCCACGGCCTGGGTGAAGGAGTGGCCGATGACCCCCGTCGGCGTCAACTTCCTCGCTCCGCTGCTCGTCCACACCCCGGACGTCATCCGCACGGTCGCCGTCACCATGGACCTCGAACCCACCGAGGTCGCCATCGAACGCATGCTCACGGAGAAGACCAACGACGAGGCCGAGGCGTCCCGCGCCGCCAAGATGAACCGCACCGTCGACCCGCGCGACGTGGCCGCCCACTCCCGGCTCGACCAGCGCGGCGAGGACCTCGCCAGCGGCGCCGCCGGAGTGAACCTCGTCGGCTACATCACCGTTTCCTCGCGTTCCCCCGAGGCCCTCGCCCGCGACAAGCGGACGATAAGGGCCTCCGCAGGCAAGTCGTACCTGAAGCTGGAATGGTGCGACCGCGAACACCACCGCGCCTTCGTGAACACCCTTCCCTTCGCCACCGGCATTCGGAGGTAGGACCTGATGCGGGACCCGCTGTCCGTCCTCACCGACGCCTTCACGTCCTTCCTCTTCGGGAAGGTCGAGACGACCCGGCTCCCGGTGCGCACGTCCACGGGCCAGGCCCAGGCGGTCTACCTCCCGACCGCCGCCCCCGGCCTCGGCGACTCGGGCGTCATCATCGGCCGCGAGGTGTACTCCGGTAAGGGCTACATCTACGACCCCTTCCAGCTCTACGGCCAGCAGCTCCCCGCCCCCCACTGGCTGGTCCTCGGCGAGTCCGGCAACGGCAAGTCGGCGCTGGAGAAGACGTACGTCCTGCGCCAGCTCCGCTTCCGCGACCGCCAGGTCGTCGTCCTGGACGCCCAGGGCGAGGACGGCGTCGGCGAATGGAACCTCATCGCCCAGGAGCTGGGGATAACTCCCATCCGCCTGGACCCGATGGCCGCCCTGGACATGGGCATCCGCCTCAACCCGCTCGACCCCGCGATCACCACCACGGGACAGCTCGCGCTGCTCCGCACGATCATCGAGGTCGCCATGGGCCACGGCCTGGACGAACGCTCCGGCTTCGCCCTCAAGGTCGCGCACGCCTACGTCAACGAGACCATCGTCGACCGCCAGCCGGTCCTCACCGACATCGTCGAGCAGCTGCGCCACCCCGAGCCCGAGTCGGCCGAGGCGATGAACGTCGCCATAGACGACGTACGGGCCTGGGGCCTGGACGTCGCCCTGGTCCTGGACCGTCTCGTCGACGGTGACCTGCGCGGCATGTTCGACGGCCCGACCACGGTCGGCATCGACCTCGACGCCCCGCTCATCGTCTTCGACCTGTCCCACATCGACCGCAACTCCATCGCCATGCCCATCCTCATGGCGATCGTCGGCGTGTGGCTGGAGCACACCTGGATCCGCCCCGACCGGAAGAAGCGCATCTTCCTGGTCGAGGAGGCCTGGCACATCATCAACAGCCCCTTCGTCGCCCAGCTGTTCCAGCGTCTGCTGAAGTTCGGCCGGCGACTGGGCCTGTCGTTCGTCGCGGTCGTCCACCACCTGTCCGACGTCGTCGACGGCGCGGCGGCGAAGGAGGCCGCGGCCATCCTGAAAATGGCCTCGACGAGGACGATCTACGCCCAGAAAGCCGACGAGGCGAGGGCCACGGGCAGAGTCCTCGGCCTGCCCCGCTGGGCGGTCGAGATCATCCCCACCCTCACCCCCGGCATCGCCGTCTGGGACGTCAACGGCAACGTCCAGGTCGTCAAACACCTGGTCACGGAGACCGAACGCCCCCTGGTCTTCACCGACCGCGCGATGACCGAGTCCTCCGCCGACCGCGAGGACGACGCCCTGCGCGCCGCCGAACTCGAGGCGGAGGAACGGGCGGCGGCCTTCGTGGAGCACCACCTGGGCGACTCCGAATCGACGGTGGCGTAGGGGGAGGACGCGTGAGACCGGACGACCGCCGCATCCAGCGCGACAGCCAGGGAGGCATCCCCGACGGCCTGCTGGTCGGCATACTCGCGTTCCTCCTCGGCATGACCCTGCTGGTGTGGACGGCCACCGGCCTCGCCGCCCTGTTCGCCCACGGCTCCTGGCCGTCCGGCGTCACCTTCGCCCGCACGCCCCTGGCCATGCGCGGCCTCATCGCCCAGCCCCACGACATCCCCGGCGCCTGGCCCGACACGCCCCCCGGCGAACTCTCGGGCTACGGCCTGTTCTGGGGCCTGTTCATCGGCCAGCTGATGATCCTGATCGTCCTGACGGTGTTCGTGATGGGCACGCTGGCCAGATGGCGGGCGGTCCGGGCGAGGCGCCGGGCGGAGAGGATGGCGGCGGCGGATGCGGCGGGGCTTGTCCACGGGCCCGGTGGGCCGACGCAGCACGAGATGCCGACGCCAGAGCAGCACAGGGCCCCGACCCCGACGCACCACGAAGCCCCCGCATCGACGCAGCACATGGCGCCGACACCCACGCACCACGACGCCCCCACGCCGGCGCAGCACGCGGCACCAACACCCACACCGCACGACGTACAGACACCGACGCAGCACACCACCGCCACGTCGGCGCAGCACGACGTCCCCACGCCCCGCCGTGCAGTTCCCGAACCCAGCCCTGCTTCTCTGCTGGGCCCGGAACGGGTGGGCGGGTGGGAAAAGATCCTCGTAGCCCCAAGGGAAACCCGCCAAACCACCGCCACCCAGGCGGTACGCGACGCCGAGGGCCCGGCCCTCATCGTCACATCGAACCCGACCGTCTGGCAGGAAACCAAAGACGCAAGGGCCAAACTCGGCCCCACACACCTCTACGACCCCACCCACCTCTGCACCACCCCGGCCCGCCTCCACTGGTCCCCCACAGCCGGCTGCGAGGACAAGGCCACAGCCACGGGAAGAGCAACCGCCCTCCTCGCCCCCGTCCGCCCCACCGCCAAACTCGACCAGGCCCTCAGCGACACCGCCGAGACACTCCTGCGGAGCTATCTGCACGCCGCCGCCATCGACGGCCGCACCATCCGCCACGTCCACCGCTGGTCCCAGGGCACCCAGATCCAGGACGCCGTACGCATCCTCCGTACCAACCCCAAGGCCGCCCCCGGCTCCGCGGGCGAACTCGAAGGCGCCCTCACCGCCCACCCCGAACGCCGCGACATGGCCCAGCAGCTGACGACCCGTGCCCTCGCGGCCCTCTCCACGGTCAACATCCGCGAGGCCTGCACTCCCAACCGAAATGATGCCCTCGCCCTGGATTCCTTCGTCGACGAAGGGGGCACGCTTTATGTGGTGGGTGAATCCATCGAGGACCCCAGGACACACCCGGGCGCGATGCCCCTCCTGACGGCCCTCGTCTCCAGCGTGGTCGAGCGCGGCCGGCACATGGCCGAACGGTCATCCTCCGGTCGCCTCGACCCACCATTCACCCTCGTCCTGGACGACGTCGCCGCCGTGGCCCCACTTCCCCAGCTCCCGGAGCTGCTGGCCACCGGAGCGGACCGGGGCATGCCGACCCTGGCTCTGCTCCGCTCCCGCGAACAGGGCCGCGCCCGCTGGCCGCACGACGAACTACCGGTCTGAGAAGGGCACCCCCACCGCGCTCCGCTCGAGCACGAACTCCAACTCCCGCTCCTCGGAATCCCCGAGCGGCACGACCAGCCCGCTCGGCTCGAACCCCACCCGCCGGTAGAACCGCTGCGCCCGCCCGTTCTCCTCGTGCACGATGAGCCGCACCCGCTCAAGACCCCGCCCCCACGCCCACTCCAGGGCCGCGTCGAACAGCACCTCGGTCAGCCCGCTCCCGCGCTCCTCGGGCCGTACGAACACGCCGACGACGTGCCCTTGCTTCCGCTCCACCGGAAACCCGGCCCAGTCCGTCGTCCCGGGCTCCTCCACCAGCACGGTCAGCGTGCCCACCCACCGCCCGTCGGGCCCCTCCGCGATGATCTGCTGAGCCTTGTCGGCCCCTTCGGCGCCCCCGGCCGTCCGCTCCTGCCAGAAGGAGTCCGGCCGGGCCTCGGCCTCCTCGTACGTCTCCAGGAAGGCCAGGTGCGCCACCGGATCCCGCAGCGCCGCGAGCCGCAGCTCCTTCGCCGCAGGCCACTCATCAGCACGGACGGACCGGATCACATAGCTCATGCGGGCAACGGTAGTACCCGGGTACGACACCGCTCACCCCGATTACCACCGCCGTCCGACGCCCGCCGCCCCCGCACGCACGAGCATCGAAGCATGCTGACGGCACACGAACTGACCAAACGCTACGGCGACCGGACGGTCGTCACGGACCTCTCCTTCACGGTCCGCCCCGGAACGGTCACCGGCTTCCTCGGCCCGAACGGCGCCGGCAAGTCCACGACCATGCGCATGATCCTCGGCCTCGACGCCCCCACCCGCGGACACGCCACCGTGGGCGGACGCTCCTACGCCACCCACCCCGCGCCCCTCACGGAGGTCGGCGCCCTGCTGGAGGCCCGCTCGGTCCACCCCGGCCGCACGGCCCACCACCACCTGCGCGCCCTCGCCCACACCCACGGCATCCCCCGGGCACGGGTCGAACAGGTCCTCGCCCTCACCGGACTGACCGACGTGGCCCACCGCCGCGTCAAGGGCTTCTCCCTCGGCATGGGCCAACGCCTCGGCATCGCCGCCGCCCTGCTCGGCGACCCGGCCACGCTCATCCTCGACGAGCCGGTCAACGGCCTCGACCCGGAGGGCGTGCTCTGGATCCGCAACCTCCTCAAATCCCTCGCCGCGGAAGGCCGCACGGTCCTCGTCTCCTCCCACCTGATGAGCGAGATGGCCCTCACCGCCGAGCACCTGGTCATCATCGGCCGCGGCCGTCTCCTCGCCGACACCACGGTCACCGACTTCGTACGCGACTCCGGCGCCGGCACCGTCAAGGTCGTCACCCCTCAGGCCTCCGACCTCGTACGCCTCCTCACCGCCCCCGGCGTCGACATCACCACCGACACCCCCGGCACCCTCCGGGTCCGCGGCACGGACGCCCAGCACATCGGCCGTACGGCAGCCGCCCACGGCATCCCCCTCCACGAACTGACCCCCGGCACCGCCTCCCTGGAAGAGGCCTTCATGGACCTCACCCGCGACGCCGTGGAGTACACGGCGACCCCCGAAGGAGCGGCAGCATGACCACGGCGACCCTCCCCTACCGCGTGACCCCGGCCCGCGTCCTGCGCTCCGAGTGGCACAAGCTGTGGACCCTGCGCTCCACCTGGATCACCCTCATCGCCACGAGCCTGCTGACCGTCGCCATGGGCGCGGGCCTGGCCGCCGCCTACGACGGCAGCGGCGAGGGCGGAATGGACACGGTCCTCTTCATCCTCCTCGGCACCCAGTTCGCCACGATCAACCTCGGCGTGCTCGGCATCCTCGCCACGGCCGGCGAGTACTCGACGGGCCAGATCCGCGCCACCATGACCGCCGTCCCCCGCCGCCTGCCCGTCCTCTGGGCCAAGGCAGCCGTCCTGGCCGCGATCGCCTTCCCCCTCACCCTGCTGACGAACCTGATCACCTTCCCCCTCGCCCAGTCCTTCCTCACCGGCACCGACCAGGCTGCCTCCCTCGGCGACCCCGGCGTCCTGCGCGCCCTCGCCGGCAACGCGGCCGGCCTCACCCTCCTCGCCGTCCTCGCCCTCGCCATCGGCGCCCTGCTCCGCTCGGTCCCGATGGCCATCGGCGCCTTCACCGGCCTGATCATGATCGTCCCGGAGGTCCTGGCCATGCTTCCGTACGACATCGTCGACGACGCCGTCCGCTATTTCCCCGGCAAGGCCCTGGAGACCCTCACCACCGCCCAGCCCCTGCCCGGCACGGCCTCCCCCGGCGCCGCCCTCCTCGCCATGGGCCTCTGGACGGCGGCGACCCTCACGATGGCGGCCGCCGTCCTACGACGCCGAGACGTCTGACAGGCGGTGCCGGAAACCCTCACGATGGACCCCGTGACGGAAGACCGGGCGCCGGAGCCCCTCACCGAGTACGCCCACCGCCTCACCCGCCGCGTGCGCGCATTCGACCAACGCCACCCGCTGCTGTGGGACCTGCACATCACCGGTTTCTGGGTGACAGCGGCCCTGATCGACTACGTCGGCGGCGGCTGGCGCCACAACGCCCACAACCTCGACGTCCCCGGCTGGCTGCTCCTCCCCCTGAGCCTCGCCCTCGCGAGCCCTCTCCTCTGGCGACGCACTCACCCCAGGGCCGTCCTCGTCGCCATGGCCCCCTTCGCCCTCGTCAACGCGTGGACCGGCGCGGCCCTCCAGGCGGCCCTGCTCCAGCTCGCCGTCGTCTACCACATCGCCCTGCGCCGGGCCCTGCGCAACCTGTGGTGGGTGACGGTCCTGGTGATCGCCCCGGTCCTGGTGTCGGCAGCCCGCCACGGGGAGGGCACCTGGGACCAACAGGTCGGCTCCCAGCTGATGTCCGTCACCGTGGCCGCCCTCATCGGCATCACGGTCCGCACCCGCCGCAACTACACGGAGGCACTGGAGGACCGCGCCCGCCGCCTGGAGACCGAACGCGACCAGCAGGCCCAGCTCGCCACCGCCGCCGAACGCGCCCGCATCGCCCGCGAGATGCACGACATCATCGGCCACAACCTCTCCGTCATCACCGGCCTCGCCGACGGCGGCAGATACGCGGCCGCCAAGTCTCCCGAACGCGCCGCCCAGGCCCTCGACGCCATCGCCACCACCAGCCGCCAAGCGCTCACCGAACTCCGCCGTCTTCTGGACGTCATGCGGGAGGACGAACACAACCAGGCAGACCTGACTCCCCAACCCGGTCTAACGGACCTCGACCACCTCCTCGACGGCGTCCGCTCCGCAGGCCTCCCCGTCCACACCACCACTCACGGCAGCCCCACGCTCCCCCCGGGCCGCCAGCTCACCGTCTACCGCGTCATCCAGGAAGCCCTCACCAACACCCTGAAACACGCGGGCCCCGACGCCACCGCGCAGATAGAGCTGTCCTACGAGGACAAGGGAGCCGTGACAGTGACGATCACGGACACAGGCACCGGCAGCCGTACCGACGGCCCGGTCCCAGGCGGTCGCGGCCTGCCCGGAATGCGCGAGCGAACCGCCCTGTACGGCGGCACACTTGAGGCCGGCCCCCGCCCGCACCCCGAGCAGGGCTGGCGTGTCCGCCTACACCTTCCGGAGGAAAACCCGCAGTGACGACGGTCCTGATCGCCGACGACCAGCCCCTGCAGCGCTTCGGCTCCCGCATGCTCCTGGAGAGCCAGGACGACATGACGGTCGTGGGCGAGGCGGCGAACGGCAGCGAAGCGGTCCGCCTGGCGGCCGAGCTCCACCCCGACGTCGTCCTCATGGACATCCGCATGCCCGGCCTGGACGGCATCGAGGCGACCCGCCGCATCACCGCCGCGGGCGACCGCACCCGCATCCTGATCGTCACCACCTTCGACCTGGACGAGTACGCCTACGCCGGACTCCGCGCAGGAGCCTCCGGCTTCCTCGTCAAGGACGCCCAGCCCGAGGAACTCCTGGCCGGCATCCGCGCGGTCGCCACGGGCGACGCGGTCGTCGCCCCCAGCCTGACCCGCCGCCTCCTCGACGCCTACGTCCACCACCTGCCGACGGACCCGTCGTCGGACGCCCCGCCGCAGGAGGACCCCCGCCTCGCTTCCCTCACCGACCGGGAACGCGAAATCCTCACGGTCATCGGCCAGGGCTGGACCAACACGGAGATAGCCACGCGCCTCCACCTGGCCGAGTCGACGGTGAAAACGCATGTGGGCCGCATCCTCGCGAAGACGGGCTCCCGTGACCGCATTCAGGCGGTGATCCTGGCGTACGACACCAAGCTGGTACAGCCGTCGTGACACACGCTGGTGAAACACAAAAAGGCCCACACCGTAAGGTGTGGGCCTTTTCAATAATTGTTCGGCGGCGTCCTACTCTCCCACAGGGTCCCCCCTGCAGTACCATCGGCGCTGTAAGGCTTAGCTTCCGGGTTCGGAATGTAACCGGGCGTTTCCCCTACGCTATAACCACCGAAACACTATGAAACTGTCGAACTATGCCGCACCATGCCGTGACCATGGCATGGGGCCGTTCGTGGTTTCAGAACCAACACAGTGGACGCGAGCAACTGAGGACAAGCCCTCGGCCTATTAGTACCGGTCAACTCCACACGTTACCGTGCTTCCATATCCGGCCTATCAACCCAGTCGTCTACTGGGAGCCTTACCCTCTCTAGGAGGTGGGAGTCCTCATCTCGAAGCAGGCTTCCCGCTTAGATGCTTTCAGCGGTTATCCCTCCCGAACGTAGCCAACCAGCCATGCCCTTGGCAGAACAACTGGCACACCAGAGGTTCGTCCGTCCCGGTCCTCTCGTACTAGGGACAGCCCTTCTCAAGACTCCTACGCGCACAGCGGATAGGGACCGAACTGTCTCACGACGTTCTAAACCCAGCTCGCGTACCGCTTTAATGGGCGAACAGCCCAACCCTTGGGACCGACTCCAGCCCCAGGATGCGACGAGCCGACATCGAGGTGCCAAACCATCCCGTCGATATGGACTCTTGGGGAAGATCAGCCTGTTATCCCCGGGGTACCTTTTATCCGTTGAGCGACGGCGCTTCCACAAGCCACCGCCGGATCACTAGTCCCGACTTTCGTCCCTGCTCGACCCGTCGGTCTCACAGTCAAGCTCCCTTGTGCACTTACACTCAACACCTGATTGCCAACCAGGCTGAGGGAACCTTTGGGCGCCTCCGTTACTCTTTAGGAGGCAACCGCCCCAGTTAAACTACCCATCAGACACTGTCCCTGATCCGGATCACGGACCCAGGTTAGACATCCAGCACGACCAGACTGGTATTTCAACGACGACTCCACACTAACTGGCGTTAGCGCTTCACAGTCTCCCAGCTATCCTACACAAGCCGAACCGAACACCAATATCAAACTGTAGTAAAGGTCCCGGGGTCTTTCCGTCCTGCTGCGCGAAACGAGCATCTTTACTCGTAGTGCAATTTCACCGGGCCTATGGTTGAGACAGTCGAGAAGTCGTTACGCCATTCGTGCAGGTCGGAACTTACCCGACAAGGAATTTCGCTACCTTAGGATGGTTATAGTTACCACCGCCGTTTACTGGCGCTTAAGTTCTCAGCTTCGCCACCCCGAAGAGTGACTAACCGGTCCCCTTAACGTTCCAGCACCGGGCAGGCGTCAGTCCGTATACATCGCCTTACGGCTTCGCACGGACCTGTGTTTTTAGTAAACAGTCGCTTCTCGCTGGTCTCTGCGGCCACCCCCAGCTCAGAGCGCAAAGCTCATCACCGGATGTGGCCCCCCTTCTCCCGAAGTTACGGGGGCATTTTGCCGAGTTCCTTAACCATAGTTCACCCGAACGCCTCGGTATTCTCTACCTGACCACCTGAGTCGGTTTAGGGTACGGGCCGCCATGAAACTCGCTAGAGGCTTTTCTCGACAGCATAGGATCATCCACTTCACCACAATCGGCTCGGCATCAGGTCTCAGCCTTGTGTGCGACGGATTTACCTACCGCACGGCCTACACCCTTACCCCGGGACAACCACCGCCCGGGCTGGACTACCTTCCTGCGTCACCCCATCACTCACCTACTAACCGCTTGGTTCGGCGGCTCCACCACTCCCCCTCACTCCGAAGAGATCAGGGGCGGCTTCACGGCCTTAGCATCACGATGCTCGATGTTTGACGCTTCACAGCGGGTACCGGAATATCAACCGGTTATCCATCGACTACGCCTGTCGGCCTCGCCTTAGGTCCCGACTTACCCTGGGCAGATCAGCTTGACCCAGGAACCCTTAGTCAATCGGCGCACACGTTTCTCACGTGTGAATCGCTACTCATGCCTGCATTCTCACTCGTCAACCGTCCACAACTACCTTCCGGTGCTGCTTCACCCGGCAGACGACGCTCCCCTACCCATCACAGCCGGCGTTGGCCGTATATGCTGCAATGACACGACTTCGGCGGTACGCTTGAGCCCCGCTACATTGTCGGCGCGGAATCACTAGACCAGTGAGCTATTACGCACTCTTTCAAGGGTGGCTGCTTCTAAGCCAACCTCCTGGTTGTCTGTGCGACTCCACATCCTTTCCCACTTAGCGTACGCTTAGGGGCCTTAGTCGATGCTCTGGGCTGTTTCCCTCTCGACCATGGAGCTTATCCCCCACAGTCTCACTGCCGCGCTCTCACTTACCGGCATTCGGAGTTTGGCTAAGGTCAGTAACCCGGTAGGGCCCATCGCCTATCCAGTGCTCTACCTCCGGCAAGAAACACACGACGCTGCACCTAAATGCATTTCGGGGAGAACCAGCTATCACGGAGTTTGATTGGCCTTTCACCCCTAACCACAGGTCATCCCCCAGGTTTTCAACCCTGGTGGGTTCGGTCCTCCACGAAGTCTTACCTCCGCTTCAACCTGCCCATGGCTAGATCACTCCGCTTCGGGTCTTGAGCGTGCTACTAAAATCGCCCTATTCGGACTCGCTTTCGCTACGGCTTCCCCACCCGGGTTAACCTCGCAACACACCGCAAACTCGCAGGCTCATTCTTCAAAAGGCACGCAGTCACGAGACACCAAGCAAGCTTGATGTCCGACGCTCCCACGGCTTGTAGGCACACGGTTTCAGGTACTATTTCACTCCGCTCCCGCGGTACTTTTCACCATTCCCTCACGGTACTATCCGCTATCGGTCACCAGGGAATATTTAGGCTTAGCGGGTGGTCCCGCCAGATTCACACGGGATTTCTCGGGCCCCGTGCTACTTGGGTGTCTCTCAAACGAGCCGCTGACGTTTCGACTACGGGGGTCTTACCCTCTACGCCGGACCTTTCGCATGTCCTTCGCCTACATCAACGGTTTCTGACTCGTCTCATGGCCGGCAGACCATGAAAGAGAGATCCCACAACCCCGTATACGCAACCCCTGCCGGGTCTCACACGCATACGGTTTGGCCTCATCCGGTTTCGCTCGCCACTACTCCCGGAATCACGGTTGTTTTCTCTTCCTGCGGGTACTGAGATGTTTCACTTCCCCGCGTTCCCTCCACACTGCCTATGTGTTCAGCAGCGGGTGACAGCCCATGACGACTGCCGGGTTTCCCCATTCGGAAACCCCCGGATCAAAGCCTGGTTGACGACTCCCCGGGGACTATCGTGGCCTCCCACGTCCTTCATCGGTTCCTGGTGCCAAGGCATCCACCGTGCGCCCTTAAAAACTTGGCCACAGATGCTCGCGTCCACTGTGCAGTTCTCAAACAA